>CAWFDD010000001.1:0-492084 GCA_963814605.1 uncultured Acidobacteriota bacterium
GCCCTTAAACGCTGCTGCTTCACCGGCTGGCGTATAGGAAATAACCCATCGAGCACCGGTGGCCGCCGAAGCGTCCGAAAGGCTGGCGACCGTATCTCTCAGGAAGCATGCATTCAGCCCCGCGGCCTGCTCACGAGTAAGCGGTGGAGACAACCGGGTCTTCACCTGGCCGGCGATCGGGGCTTTAGCCATGACGGCGAGGGCGCACCGGTTGCGGAAATCCGCCGATGGATGCCCTGGATCCAAAAGGATGAATGGTTGGCTCACGCGGGCTTCTCGCAAAGAGCGTACTGATAGCGGTCGTCCTTCCACACCCGAACCTTTCCCCACGGTTCGCCACCGATAAAGCTTTGGAAGCGGCGTTCGCTCAGCACTTCGCAGCGGACTGGAATGCAGCTTCGAGCTCGTTCGCTTCGGGTCGGCATTGTGAGCCGCATGAGCCAAAGTGGCAGTGCGGCGCGCAGCGAGGAAGTAGGCTCCGCCACAAAGCAGACGCCGCCAGGCCGCAGGGTTTGAAAAATTGCGTTAAGGGCCTGTTCACGGTCAGCCAGGATCAGGAAGAGCCGCGAGGCGACAACAGCGTCGACTGTGCCCGGGAACTGCTCCAAACTCTTTGCGTCGGCTCGCAGGAACGTGCAATTTCGCAGGCCCGCGCGGAGCGCACGGGCGCGCGCGCGGGAGAGGAGGCGTTCTGAGATATCGATGCCCGTAACGCGCAGATTTGGAAATCGAGCCGCGAGACGTCGGGCGTAAAAACCGGGTCCGCAGCCAACCTCAATCAAATGTCGTTCCTGACCGCCCTCCAGCAAAAACCGAAAAGCGTCCGCGATCGCATCCGTATGATCGGTGAAGAGTCTCTCACGACAAAGCGCGTAGATCCACCAACCTCGTTCGAAAAGAGGTTCAATCGGCAGCTGCACCGCATTCTTCTCGTGCATATACCTTTTCTGACTTGTCCCGCGCGGCAGAATAACGGTGATAGAGCACTCGTCCACGACGCAGCCAGCCAAGCGCCTCGTACACTGGATGGCAATCGAGCGGCCAGACTGCGACCAAAAATGTGGTGCCTAAATGAATGGAAACAAGCAGCGCGGCAGCGCGCACCCACTGTGCTGAGCCGCGATGCCCACGGTATTTCGCGGGCGCCTCAGTCCGAGGCGGAAATTCCACGCAATATCGTGGGAACTCGCCGAGTGCCCAGCCGCCCCGGGCCGTGTGGTCCTCCCCGAATACTTCCGACGAAGGCAAATAATCCGGCACCGGCCTAGACAGCCACGCGTTTGTATGACTCTCGTCAGACCCAAGCTCCGTCCGATCTCAAAGGGGCGCCTGTCGGTTCGGGCCGATGACGGTAATCAGGGTTAGGCTAGAGAGCAGTGCCGCTCTTCCTGCTGATTCCGAGCTTAGCGATCCTGCTGCGGAGGGTGCTCGGGTGAAGGCCCAGACATTTGGCTGCGCCTTTCGGCCCTTCGATAACGCCCCCGCAGCGATCGAGCGTACTCAGGACGTGTTGTCGCTCGATCTCCTCCAGCGTGGAGGCCCGTGCGTCCGCGAGCGCGGGCGCGGGCGAGCCATTTGCCGGCTCGCGATCTTCGCGGGTTTCGTCTCCAGGCAAAGCCTTGGTTGCGTCAACAGCGTTGCGGGAACCAGCGGCGCTCGGAAAAAAGCCGGGGTGTAGATACAAGACCGGCCCCTTCGATAAGACGACCGCGCGCTCGATCAAGTTCTGCAGTTCGCGAATATTTCCGGGCCACGCATACTCCATCAGCAAGTCCATTGTCTCCCTGTCAACCGAGTCAATTTTCTTGCCGAACTTACTGGCGAAGCGCCCGAGAAAGAACATAACAAGCTGCGGGATATCGGAACCCCGCTCGCGCAACGGAGGCAATTCGATCGGAATCACGTTCAAACGATAAAACAGGTCCGAGCGGAACCTCCCCGCTCTCACCGCCTCCTCAAGATTCCGATTGGTTGCGGCGATGATTCGCACATCCACGTGGATCGTCTTGCTGCTTCCCACAGGCTCAAACTCGCGTTCTTGCAGCACGCGCAGAAGCTTTACCTGAGTTTCGAGTGGCAACTCGCTTACCTCATCCAGGAAAAGCGTTCCGCAGTCGGCAAGTTCAAATCGCCCGATCCGCCGGTCCAAGGCCCCGGTAAACGCTCCCTTTACATGTCCGAACAACTCGCTTTCGACCAGTCCCGCAGAGATGGCGGTGCAGTTGAGCTTCACGAGCGCCCGGCTCTTTCGAGGGCTTGCTTGGTGGATGGCACGTGCAATCAGTTCTTTGCCGGTTCCTGTCTCTCCATAAATCAGAACGGTGGAGTCGAGTGGAGCAACTTGTTCGACCTTTGCGAGGACTTCGAGCAGAGCCGAGTCGCAGCCAACAATTTCTTCAAAGTTGTGCTCTAAGCGGATCTCCTCTTTGAGGTAAGCGTTCTCGGCACGTAGTCGATTCTTTAGTTGCTGTAACTCGGCGAGCGTTTCATGCAGTCTGCGGTCCGTTGTCCGACGTTCCAACTCAGCCCCGGCGCGTGCGGCGAATATTTTCAAGATTGCAACGGCCTGCGGATTTTCCCGCATGGACTTGTTATCGACCACGGCGAGATGACCTACGACTTTACCCGAAGAGTCAAACGCGGGCGCACCCAGGTAACTTTGTGCCTCCATGTCCACAAGGTCCTGATCAAGGGGGAAAAAGGACTGAACGTCCTTGGGGTAATGGCAGATTTTTCCTTCCAGGACTCGATGGCATGGCGTCAGGCTGGTTTCATATTCAAAGGTCGGCCCGAATTTCTCGCCGTTCCAAAACGCCAGCGAACGAACCCTGGTTAGGTCTCCGTCCACGCATTCTGTCGCGAAGGCGTATCGAACTTCGAGGGCTATCGCCAGATGGCGGACCAGAGAGGAAAAGAAATCGCTCCCTAGAGCTTCCACTGTGTGTTCCGCGATGGTTGGCAGAGCCCGTTCGAACTGTTTGGCCTCCAGGAAGTCACGGGATGCTACTGGAGTATTGGCGGCCCGCACGCTGACGGGACCCTTCCGGTCCCCGCCAGTCGGACTTTCAGTCACGCTATTCAGCTGTTCCTTGGCTGCAGGTTCCACTGGGTGTCTCCCGGCTGTGCTCATATCGTCCATCGCTATGTACGCTTCCACTTACGGGAATGGATTGGCCTAATCGCTCCATGCTCGCTCGTCGTTGAGCCACAAACCCTCCAACTCAGCGTGAGACCGTCTTCTGCTTGAGGCCAGAGCGATCAACCTTGCCACTCGTTTCCGGCATCGAGGAGGAAGAAGAGAACAACGGAATGAGGCCTTCAACCAGAGTTGGGTGGGTCAGAATGGCGTCACGCAGAGCGGCGTATGGCAGTCCGGCGCCCATCGCGATTTGCACGGAAGTCATGATTTCGGCCGCGCCAACACCAAAGCCCGTGAAACCGAGAATACCACCACTTTCGACCTCGACTAGGGCCTTCAAAAATCCACGCGTTTCCGACAGCGTGGTGGCGCGCATGACCGCTGCCATTCCAATCTTGAACAGGCGATAACCGATGCCTCGGGCCCTTGCCTCCTTTTCACTCAACCCAATCCGCGCAAACTCCGGATCGGTAAACAGGCAAAAAGGAACTTGTCTTCCGGTGGTCACTCGTTTGCCACCGGTGATGCTGTCGTGGACCACGCGAAAATCGTCGAGGCTGACGTGGGTAAACTGAGGACTGCCCGCCACCTCGCTGATCGCCCAAACGCCGGGCGCGGTGGTCTCCAGCCGCTCGTTTACCTTGATGTACCCGCTATCGGTGAGTTTGACGCCGGCTAACTCCAATCCGATTCCTTGCGTGTTGGGCTGGCGGCCGGCTGCGACCAGCAGATGGCTCCCCTCCAGCGTTTTTTCCGCCCCGCTTCCATCCTCGACGACGATTCTGACCGACTCGCCAGATCTGCCGGATACCGATTTGATCTGTGCTTTGAAAATCAGGCCGACGCCCTCATCCTCGAAGAGGTCTCGTAGCGCCTCCGCCACATCGTCGTCTTCTCGATTCATGAGCCGATCGTTGCGGTCGATCACCGTCACCTTGCTGCCGAAACGCCGGAATGCCTGGGCCATCTCCAATCCGACGTAGCCACCCCCAATGATGAGAAGATGTCCAGGCAGTTCATCTAGCTCAAGTGCTTCGACGTGTGTAAGAGGTTGTGCATCCGCCAAGCCAGGGACTGATCCGAAGGAAGCGTGTGTGCCCGTATTGATGATCACGTTGCTGCCGCGGAGTTGGCGCTTTGTCCCATTCGGAAGTGTGACCTCTAAGGTTTTCGGCCCGATGAAACGCCCCGTGCCGAGGATGAATTCCGCGCCGGTATTCTTATAGTTTTCAAGATACACCTCGTTCCACCCGGAGACCATGCGGCGCTTACGCTCGCGCACCGCGCGCATATCAACGGCGAACTCTCGTTTAGGGATTCCGAACTCGTCACTTCTGCGGAGATACGAAGCAACTTTCGCGCTGTGGATCACGTTCTTGCTCGGCAAGCAGGCGATGTTCGGGCACGATCCGCCGACGTATTTACGCTCGACGACCGCGACCCGTTGGCCTTGACCGGCAAAAGTCCATGCCGCGACGCTTCCTCCCGTTCCACTGCCAAGAATCACAAGGTCATATTCCTCGGGGCTCTGGTTTTGCGTCGTGCTCATAATCGTTTCCTTTCTCAATCGCACGGAGAGCGAGGTACTTCTCCCGGTTCCACACCCCAAAGCCCGGTCTCACGGATCATGACGGAATATGCAGCGTTCGGTGTTGGCATGGTCTAGTTTGGCGCAGTACGGCGGCTCGCCGTGGCGAGCCCGAAGAAAAAGTGCCGGGACGCCTGAGGTGTCGCTTACGGATGCCGCCTCCGGCGTGCTTAGTGGGCCCGTGTCGTTCGCCGCTTCCTTCACCGAATTACCCCTCTGTAATCGGTAGCCTATGAAGAGAGGAACTGTTTGACGATAAGCGCAGTGTCGTCGGGGTTTTCCTCAGGGAAGAAGTGGCCGCCCCTCATCGCCTGTCCGTGCGCGTGGGGAGCCCATTGCCGCCAAATTCCCAGCGGGCCGCCCTCCTTCGCGTAGAACGTGTCGAGCGGGCCACCCTGGGCCCAGAGATGCAGCATTGGGCATTCGATTCGCTTGCCGGCTTCCTTGTCGACGCGATCGTGTTCGACGTCGACCGTTGCTGCGGCTCGATATTCTTCACAAATGCCGTGAACGCGGGCTGGATCGCGATAGTTTGTAACGTATTCGTCGAGAACCTCCCCGCCGAACGAACCCTGCCCGAAGGGGTTGTGGAACACCGCTTCGGGGGCACCGAGCAGATAGCTCTCCGGAAGCGGCTGCTGCTGCGACAGCATGATCCAGGGCCAATAAGTCCT
The DNA here is from genome assembly GCA_963814605.1 of uncultured Acidobacteriota bacterium. Lineage (GTDB taxonomy): Bacteria > Acidobacteriota > Terriglobia > Acidiferrales > UBA7541 > Palsa-295. The sequence continues at coordinate 5,402 of CAWFDD010000001.1, forward strand.
AGCAAACCGCGCATCTGATCGGTTCCACGCTTCCAGAATCGGAATCACGTCGAATACGGCGAGACGTTCCACCGCCTTCGGATGGTCCAACGCCAGGCGATAGCTGACGCGCCCGCCGCGATCGTGGCCAATCAGCGTGAAGGTTGGAAAACCGAGTTTGTCCATTACGCCAACGAGTTCCGCTGCCATGGCGCGCTTTGAATACGGAAAGTGGTCGTCCGTAGAAGCGGGTATCCCGCTTTGGCCGTAGGCGCGCAGGTCCACGCAGATGACGGTGTGGTTTTCGGCAAGCATCGGCGCCAGGAATCGCCACATGAGGCTGGTGCGCGGAAAGCCGTGCACCATAAGAATGGGCGACCCTTTTCCGTAGCGGCGGAAGAAGATTGTGTTTCCTGCGACCTCGACGTTTCTTCCCTCGAATGCTCCTTGATGGGCTGACTTTTGCCAGGTGTTAGCGATGTTCCCTGCTGACGCGCGTCCGGCGCGCGATCCCTCAAGCAGCGCCATCAGAGACGCAGTTGAGAGCACCCCGAGAAAATCGCGGCGTTCCACCGTTTCGTCCTTCTTCGCTTTCCGTGCACCCGTCGTCAGCCAATGCACGGTTGAAGAATCGAAGTGATGTTCCACCCCGACACCGTTCGATACTATGCCATCCATCTATTCCTCCCGAGGGCATCGGGCTGGTTTTGGTTTGGACGACCCGGAACTGCGTTCGCGCCGGTCACCACCGCAACGAATTTGTTGTCCATGGAAGTGGCCTCTATTGAGAGCGCGTTTTTCGTGCAGCTTCCAGGATCACGTCCACCACAACCGCGGGCGCCGAATACATGGGTGTGTGGTCCACGCGATGCGGTCTCACCGTAGCGTGCATCCGCTCGGCCATGAACCGCTGCGTCATCGGGTTGATCATTCGGTCCTCTTCGGCAACCAGGTACCACGACGGTTTTGATTTCCAGAGCGGCGTTGGCATGGGCTCTTGAATGCACTGAACCGAAAGAGGCCGTTGAACCGAGGCGGCGATCTTTGCCTGATCAGCCGACGCGTTCTGCGCAAGCGCCCGGTGAAACGCGTCATCCGGCATCCAGACGAGGCCATGGGAATCGGGAACCATCTTTGGCTGTTCCGGACTCGGCGTATCGCGATAGAAGACCTTCGCGACCGTCTCGCCTTCATCCGGAGCGAGCGCGGCGACATATACAAGCGACTTGACCCGCTCTTCCTTCACCGCCGCGATCACCGCACCCGAGTAGGCGTGTCCCACCAGGACCACTGGACCGTTGGTCCGTTCGAGTGCCCAACTTAGCGCAGTCGTGTCGTTCGTGAGCGAAGTCAGCGGGATGGGGGCGCACATGACTTTCAGACCGTGCTGCTCGAGGGGAACTACGATGTTGCTCCAACAATAGCCGTCGGCCCACGCGGCGTGCACCAGAACGATTGTTGCGTCCTCGGGAAAGCCGTTCCCCTTGGTGGCTCTCCTTGGCGATTTTTCTCCACCTTGTGAACTGTTCTGGCCTCGCGCCGCTTGCGCGTATGGGCTCTCGATCAGAACACTGAGAGATGCCGCTGCGAACGCTCCCAAGAAACTACGACGTTCCATTTCCTTCTCCTCGTTCCAATCCCAGCTCGCTGAAAAATGAGCTGACAACCAGCACCCTTCTCATTGACCTCTCGCCAAAACGATTGTCGAGTTGGGAGAGAAGGAGGTCATCATCGAGCTGCGCTTTGTGTGGCGGGCCGGTGGGGGCCATTTGCGGCGAGGAAGTCTTTCATTGCGGAAGCAATTTCGACGACGTGCGTCTCCGTCGCAAAATGTCCGGTGTCGAGGAACTGAACCTTCGCGCCAGGTATATCTTTCCGGAACGCCTCCGCTCCCGCGGGGATGAAAAAGGGATCGTTCTTGCCCCAAATCGCAAGCAAAGGCGGTTTCGACTTGCGAAAATATTCCTGGAATTTCGGATAGAGCTTTACGTTGGAGGCATAATCCAGAAACAGATCGAGCTGAATCTCTTTGTTTCCTGGACGTTCGAACAGAGCCGTATCCAGGGTGTAGGACTCGGGCGGAATGCTCTCTGGGTTCGCTACGCCATGGGTGTACTGCCAGCGCGTTCCTCCCGCCGTCAAAATACTCTTGCGAAGTATGTCCCTGTTGTCTGCCGTGGGTGTAGCCCAGTACTTCCGGATTGGACCCCAGGCATCGCCAAGACCTTCTTCGTATGCGTTCCCATTCTGCGAAACGATCGCCGTGATCCGGTCAGGGTGGGCCATCGCCAAGCGGAAGCCGGTCGGCGCGCCATAGTCGAACACATAGATTGCGTAACGGTCGATTTTGAGGGCATCCGTGAAGGCGTCCATCGTGAGAGCCAACTGATCGAAGGAGTACAAGTATCTTCGTTCAGCCGGGACCTCGGTGAATCCGAAACCGGGAAGGTCCGGGGCGATCACCCGGTAGTCACCGGCCAGCCGCGGAATGAGTTCGCGGAACATGAACGACGACGTTGGGAATCCGTGCAGCAAGAGAACGACCGGCGCGCTTGCTTCGCCTGCCGCACGGTAAAAGATCCGCACGCCATCGGCTTCGACCTTATGGATGGAAGTAGGAGGTAGGCTGATTCGGGCATCGTGTTGGCTCAGCGGCGCCCCTGCTTTCACGACTGTTCGGGGCATCGCTTCGCTCCTAAAGCCAGTGTCGGCAAGACTACCGCCAGTGCTACGTCTATCTTAGTGAGCATTCACGTTGTCTCCCTTGCTTTGTGCCATCTCTCGCGCACCCGCCCGCAGCTCGTCTCCAAAGCAGGTGACCTGCCAAAAAGACAAAGCTCACTAGATCAGAGGCCTTTCGATACAAATGGTTGTCGCGATGCAGATTGTATGAATGCGGGACCCACAAATCTCGAACAGCGGCTGACGAATTTCTGACGGATCCCCGCCACTGACGGGTCTTGGTCCCGACTGCCGTCGTACAGAAAGAATCCGCCAAGCGGACGTGGGACGCGAGAGAGCTCGGAATACCGTGTTTTGACTAATAAGTTGCAGTCGGCGATGCGCTATCAATTCGGCGGATACCTCGAGAAACCGGGCAGCGAACAAGCGGCTTGAGACTGACCCCGTAAATTCCAGTCCGACGCGTTCGCGCTTGTCGGCGGAGGCCAATAGGCGCTCACTAAGTCCTCTAAAGAGTGGCGTTTTCGCCCTTTCCCTCCTAAACTACTGTGTGACTCGGAATGCTGTGGGGTAGTTTGCGGCAGGGTGCCTCGAACTCCTTACAGATCGTCACACTTCGCCTTGACACCCTCCCTGTCCCCGCGGTGTTGGTGCTGAAGGTGGAGCAGCTGAACCTAAGAGGGCCAGGAAGGACATTTCATGGAGAACGCAGGACAGTCTCCGGCAAAAGTCCCGCCGCGGGACAGACCGGAAGAAGACGAGTCGGGCCTGTTTTCCGTCGAGTCTGTCCTCAAGTTGGAAAAGTTGGTCTTCGCCGGCTCTCCTCTGTCCGCAGTTCTGACGCAGATTGCTCAGTTCGTTGAAGCGCAGGCCCGAGGCATGTTTTGCACGATCTGGCTTCCGGATGAAGAGGCGAACTATCTCTATTGCGCTGCAGCGCCGAGCCTTCCTGGATTTGGCGAGCACGTGGGGCGCACGCGCGTTTGCCCGAAAGGTGCGTCCTGCGGCACCGCTGTTTATCGCAGGGAACCTGTGTATGTGACCGATATCCTTACAGAGCCCATTTGGGATGACTATCGGCACGTGATGGCACCCTACGGAATTCGCTCCGTGTGGTCGCGACCCTTATTCAGCAGTGAAGGCAAAGTCCTCGGCACTTTCGCGATCCTTTATCGTGAACCGCGCAGCCCTGACAGGAACGACTTGCAGCTGATTGAGAGCGCCAGCCATATCACCGGGATCGCGATTGAGCGCCACATGAAGGACCAGGCGTTGCAACGCGAACGCGATCGGCTGCAGCTGCTCCTGGAGATTACCAACAGCGTGACCTCCAAACTGGACCTTCACGGGTTGGTCGAGGTGCTTTCCAAGAGTCTGCTGAGCGTGACGCGATCCGATTTTTGCGCGTTGCTTCTACCGGATGAGGATAACGAGCAATTGAGAATGAAGGTCCTGTATAACCCCGAGTCTCGTGGGGCAATCCGCGACGGAACGACCGTGCCGCTCCGCGGTTCGACCTGTGGCAAGGCTTTCCGGACCGGCAAGACTCACTATTTTAAGAGCCTGGAAGAGGTGCGGGACGACCCCGAAAGCTACGGCAATGAGGATGGGCGACGTTTCATCGAACGGACCATCGCGGAAGGTTTGATGTCTGGGTGTGATTTCCCGCTTATCGGAAAAAGTGGCGTGGTAGGAGTGCTGGCCGCCTTAAAGCGGTCCGAGAGCGCTTTTCCCGAAGAGGACATTGGCTTCCTTGAACAGGTATCCCGCCAGGTAGCCATTGCCATTGAAAACGCGTTGGACTACGAAACGGCCGTCAACGAGAAAGACAAGGAGTCGAAACAGAGGCGCTATCTCGAGGACGAAATTCGCGCCGAGTTTAAAGAAATCGTCGGGGAGAGTCCAGCTTTAAGGACCGCGTTCAGCCAGGTGTCTGTCGTGTCACCTACGGATTCCACTGTGCTGATCCAGGGAGAGACGGGAACCGGCAAGGAACTCGTTGCGCGCGCAATCCATAAGCTGAGCAGTCGAAGCGAAAAGGCATTCGTCAAGCTGAACTGTGCGGCCATCCCCCTTGGACTTCTTGAGAGTGAGCTGTTCGGCCACGAAAAAGGAGCGTTTACTGGAGCGATAGCGCAGAAAATCGGGCGCTTCGAACTTGCCGACAAAGGAACGCTTTTTCTGGACGAAGTCGGCGATATACCTCTCGAACTTCAAGCAAAAATGCTGCGTGTTTTGCAGGAGCAGGAATTCGAGCGGCTTGGCAGCAACCGTACACACAAGGTCGACGTCCGCCTGATAGCGGCTACGCATCGGGATTTACCGACGATGGTAAGACAAGGGACCTTTCGCGAAGACCTCTATTATCGTCTGAAGGTATTTCCGATCCACGTCCCAGCGTTGCGGCAACGCACAGAAGACATTCCGAAGCTCGTGTCGCATTTCACTGAGCTCCACGCCAGACGAATGAACAAGAGAATTGAGAATATCCCGTCTGAAACAATGGATGCGCTGGTGCGCTACCGTTGGCCAGGAAACGTTAGGGAACTGCAAAACTTCATCGAGAGAGCAGTGATTCTCTCTCCTCACTCGGTGCTACGCGCCCCCGTTTCGGAGTTGGACCAGTTCAGCCCTCTCAAACACTCAAATAGGCCCATGGATGATCTCGAGGAGCTGGAGCGAGACCATGTTCTCCGTGCGCTTGAAGCAAGCAACTGGGTGGTGGGTGGCCGGAATGGCGCTGCCCAGCGACTCGGGATGAAACGCACATCGCTGGTCTACCGGATGCGGAAGCTTGGCATAAGCCGTCCGCCCACGGTAGAGGGCAACCGGGCTGTGATCAGTCCCCTGGGCCAGGACTGAATCTTCACCCCTCTCTACGCGATCAGTTCGTTGCAGGATTACGATCTTGTTGGCGCGATCTTGGGCGATCCGATAAAAGGCATCAACCAACTCAGTGTGGTCTTGAGCCGCCAACGATGCCGGGCTCGGCGAATCGCAGTCAGGCGGGCCTGAACTCGAGAACACCTGGGCTTCAGGTTCTTATTAAAAGTAAAAGTCGCTGTGATCGGTCCAGTCGAAATGGCCTTTGTTGCCGTTCGTGCCGCTCACATCGATACGGTTTCCGTGGGTGTCGACGTAACGAAACTCCTTCGTCTTCGACTTGGTAGTGCTCGGCATGTTAAAGGTAGTGTTGTTTTCCACAACGATGGGACTCTTCCCATCGCGGCCCATCAATATCTCGGCATCGAACCCACCTCTACCGGCGATTTGCACGCGGACGGAACGGTCGTCGGTCTCCTCGGTGATTTTCGCGCTTTCAATCTGCCCCACGAGGTTCTGGCCAAAAATGCGCTTTGCGATTGCCTTCAACGCTTCCGCTTGGTCTGCCGTTGCGCGGTCGTCAATGTAGGCCACGCGCCCCTTCTGAGCGTCTCCCATTGCCAGCCGTAGCGTGTCGAGCTTCACATCGCCGTAGTGTCCTTTGCCTATCTGAAGCGCGAGGACGCTGTAGCAGTAGTGCTGCGGGGACGGCCCTTGGCCGAAATTGCATGTGCACGGAACAGCGCACGTGCAAGCCTCGGCCAGCGTGCCAGCTATTTCCCAATGCTGGTTTGCGGCTTCCTCGCGCCTTCCTCCGCCGATCAGCGTTACACAGACGATCAGGAGCGCAACGTTCAGGAGGATCCGTGATTTGATCATCATGCACCTCCGACAGGTCATACGATCTGCGGCAAAATTGTAATCCATCAGCCGTCAGGAGTTTCATGAAATTGGTGATTCGTTCGAATATGCGAATAAAAAGACTTTCGCAGAGTATCGCACTTCAGCGATAGGGCCAGATTCGTCGGATGACCGGACAAGTGGGTCTTAGCACTTCACCCAAGGCTTCGACCGTGTTGGCGGGCACATCCGGGGCGGGTCACCACGACACTTTCGGCAAATTCCAGTGCTGCCAGACGCTGATCACGCGAAGTAAGAAGCAGGTGGTGCCGCCCACCATAGCCGCCACCGCCGGCCTCAGCCGAAGTCTCCCTCCGATGATCATTACCGCGGAACCGACAAGAGCTGCGGTGGCATACACATCCGCCTGGAGCACCGCCGGGATGTGCGCCAGCAACACATCGCGCATCGTGCCTCCGCCGACGCCCGTGATGGTGCCTAGCAACATGGCGATGAACGGGTGCATTTTGTAGACGAGCGCCTTTTCGGTTCCCGCAACGGCAAACAGCGATAACGCGATGGCGTCCAGAATCATGATGGCCTGCGCGGGAATTCCGTGGACGAAATCGTGCAGCAGGAAAACGGATGCGCCGCCTGTAAAGGCAACGGCGGCGTATCGCCAGTCGCGCAGCGATGCCGGCGGAACCGCGCCGATCAGCAAATCGCGAACGATTCCTCCACCGAGCGCCGCGGCAAATGCCAACACCATCACGCCGAGAAGGTCGAGGTTGCTGCCAATCGCCGCGGCAGCGCCTTCCGCGGCAAAGACGAGCGTGCCTGCCATGTCCACGACGAACAGCACTTTCTGTGGGCCGTTCGGATCCAGGCTGATTTTATTGACCATGGCAATCGTCCAGAAAACGCCGGGTGGGAAGCAAAAGCCTGCGTGCCGCGCCGGTCGCTCGACCGGTCGCGGCCGGCAATTTCTGCCGGCCGTGGCACCGGAGTTCGTCGCGCCAACCTGACGAAATTAGTTGGCCGATTTGTTTAGCGGGGATTTTCCGTTGAGCGTCGCCAATAGCAGCTTGGCTGAGGGAGGGGCAGGCACGCTGTGCGAAAATACAATGGACCTCGCCGATACGTCCTTGCCGTAAAGGTTCTTGTTGGCGCTATTGTCCGGACGAAGCGTCGAACCGGCCAGCGATATTCCCGCAAACAGGCCGCGCGCCCGGGAATACGAAAGTATCTGCGCCCGCAATGTGACGTCGGTTTCGGCGGAGGCATTTCTTCCCACCGGCCCCGCTGCCGCAGACACATCGCCGCCCAGCTTCACTTTGCTTGAGAGAATACTCGACGCCGCTCCCGAGTTCATGAGCAGCAGGACGAAGTCGGTTGCCTGTCCCCCAAGCTGCAAGCCAAAACTGCCGCCCTCCAGGGCCATCATCGTCGGCGGGCTCCAGTGGCCATGAAACGTCTTGCCGCCCCGGCAGGTCATCACGCCGCGGCCGTAACTGCCTCCAACTCCGATGGCGAACTTCAGGACGGAGGGCAGAACCACCACGCAGTCGGCTTTATCAATGACGCTCTGCGGAATGTTGTCGGGAATATCCATAATTTCCTTCATCACTCTGCCGGCGTTCTCGACGCGATCCTGCTCTTTATCCTGAGCAGCGGCATTCAGCGCAAACATTGCAACAAGAGCCAGTGCCAGACAAATGTTCTTCATAAATTCCTCCGTCACGCCCAAAATGTGCGACTCGCCCGAACCTGCGTGCCGCGGGCACTCTGGCCGCGATGCGCAGTTCGTTTCCATGGCTCGTCTGCCGCCGAAGCATATCACAGGGAAATCGTTGCTCGCGCCGCCATCGAATCGCTGCTCGCGATCGGGCGGCGCCCGCGATTGGCAACCTGCGGAGTCCCCGCCGTCCCAATCACATCTAATTCTTCGAGTACACTCGGAGAATGCGCAGACGCATCATCTATTTCGTAGCCATCATTCAGGCGATTCTTCTCGCATCGCACTGGTTCGTGTACCGGACGTGGGAGGATTTCCAGCCGGTGGCGGATCATCCGGGGGTTTCGACCCTCGGCTTGGTGTTCGCATTTCTGTCGGTATCATTCGTCACCGCATCGCTGCTCGCCTGGCGCTATTACGGCGTGGCCGTGCGCGCCTACTACACGGCGGCGGCTGTCTGGTTGGGATTTTTCAACTACTTTTTCCTCGCCGCCTGCGCCTCCTGGATTTTCTACGGACTCGCGGAGGCGCTGCGTCTGCCCTGGCCGCAGCCGCACATTGCGTTTGTGCTGTTCGGCCTCGCCACGCTCGCCGGAATTTACGGCGTCGCGAATTCCGCGCTGGTCCGCGTTCGGCGCGTTTCCATCAAGCTGCCAAACCCGCCGGCGAGCTGGCGAGGGCGGACGGCCGCGCTGATTACGGACACGCACCTCGGCCACGTGCGAGGCGTTCGTTTCGCGAAGCGAATTGTCGCCATGGTTTCGCGCTTGCGGCCAGACCTCATTCTGATCGGCGGCGATCTCTACGACGGCACCGCCGCGGACGTCCGCAAGCTTGCCGAGCCGTTGCGCGCGTTAGCGGCTCCGCACGGAGCCTATTTCATCACCGGGAACCACGAAGAATTTGGCGACCATACGAAATATCTCGAAGCCGTCGCGGCCGTCGGCGTGCGCGTATTGAACAACGAAAAAATCCTGCTCGATGGCCTGCAACTCGTAGGCGTGCATCACCGCGACGCGGCCCGGCCCGAGCGCCTGCGCGCGATCCTGCAAAATGCGCGCTTGGACCCGAATTCCGCGAGCATTCTGCTGATCCACGCGCCGGATCAGCTGGCCGTCGCCGCGGAGGAAGGAATCGGCCTGCAGCTATCCGGACACACCCACGGCGGGCAGTTCTTTCCCTTCACCTGGATCACTTCGCGAATTTACGGCAAGTTTGTTTACGGACTGAACCGGCTGGGCAATCTGCTCGTTTACACGTCCTACGGCGCGGGCACGTGGGGTCCGCCCCTGCGGGTCGGCACCAACCCCGAAATCGTTTTGCTTACATTCGAGTGATTGAGCGAATTGCATTCAAGGCGGGTACGGCCAGTTCCAGAAGCCACGCACGTACGCGGCATCACTTGCGGTTCAGGTCCGGTGAAGGCGGGGCCTGCGCGCACTCGCGCTGGATGCTCCGCCTCCACTTGGGGAAACCGCTGACGTTACCTCTTCTTGAGCGGCAATATCCGGCTCAGCTTCTTACTTGCCAGTTGCTTCGGCTTGGGCTTGGCCATCACATCCTCCTAATACACGCCTGATCCGCGAACCTCAAGCGACCCATGCCTCGCGATCCCCTCGGGCCCGCGTGCGGTGAGGGTATCACACCGCGCACTCCGGCGATTCAGAAAAGCGGGAGGCGCCGGCCAACTCCGCGGACGCATCCTATCTGATTCTGGGGGACGCTGCGGCTCGACGTTTTTCCCGTCGCTTCGAAACCGGCTTGCGTCCCACTGCAACGAGCCGTTCGGAGTCCGGGCCGTACGCGTCTCCGTTTAGATTCCCATACAGTTTCACGGAAACGAAACCCGCGCGCTCCATCCGGTCTCGCAGCTCCTGCCCGGAATAAATCGTGTGATGAAATTTGAAGCTCTTCGACCGGCCCTTGCGTATCAGCAGCCATTCGTTGCGAATGCGCGTCCAATCATCAAAAATCTCGTGCCGTTCGACGAACACCGTGCCGTCGGGCAGCACCGAGGAAATCGTCGGCTGAAGCACCTTTGCCAGGCGTTCTTTCCCCAGGACTTCGATCAGGCAGGCGCCTCCCGGCTGCAGTGACTCCAGCATGTTTTGCAGAACAATCAGGTCTTCTTCCTTATCGTCGAAATATCCGAACGAGGTAAACATGCTCAGCACCAGCGCGAAGGACCCGGGGCGCACAAAATCCCGCATATCCTCCTGGACCCATTCGATTTTGAAGCGCGCGGAGCGCGCATTCTCGCGCGCCTTGTCCAGCAGGTACTTGGTTCGGTCAACTCCGGTGACCGCAAAACCTCTCTTTGCCAGGGCCATGCTGCATCGGCCGGGGCCGCAGCAGAGATCGAGCGCCGTTTTGCCTGCGGGTTTGGCGAGTGCCAGCGCCTTGGCGACTTGGTCGTCCGCATCGGCGATTCGTTTCGCGGGAAACATGAACGGATACAGTTCCCGCCAGAACGAATCGTCGTCGAACCACTCTTTTTTGCGCTTCTTACTGTTCATGGATCCGTTGAACATATTACCAAGGGTATCGGCGGGTTCTGCTTGAAGATGTTCGCGCTTCGGCTGCGGCGGGAGTTCACGACCATGGCGGCGCGTCCGCGACCCGGCCCAGCGAAACGTGGCAATTTGCGCGGCGCTGAATTACCATCCGCACGGGGGAGTGCGATGAAACGTCTGAAATCGAAGGGTAACGCGGAATTGCCGAAGTGCCGCCGGCCGGAGGACGTCGGCTTATCATCGGAACGGCTCGGGCGAATCAAAGAAGCCTTCCGGACGCGCGTCGAGAGCGGCGATATTCCCGGAGCCGTGGTCCTGATTGCCCGCCACGGCAAGCTGGCCTTCTTTGAAGCGTTCGGCTATCGCGATCGCGAAAAGCTGGCGCGAATGAATACTGACGCGATTTTCCGCATCGCGTCCATGACCAAGCCGTTCACTTCTGTCGCTCTGATGATGCTCACTGAGGAAGGGAAAGTCCAAATCGCGTATCCGGTGTCGCAATTTCTGCCCGAGTTCAAGAACCTTCAGGTCGGGGTGGAGAAAAAGTCCGACTCGGGCGCGGCCCGCCTGGAACTTCAGCCGGCCAAGCGCGAGATCACCATTCACGATTTGCTGCGCCACACCTCGGGCCTCACCTACGGTTTTTTCGGCGCCTCGCCGGTGAAGACCGCATACAACGACGCCAAAATGCTCGACCCCGAACAAACCAATGCGGAAATGGTCACCAAACTCTCGAAGCTGCCGCTGGTGTACCAACCGGGAACCACTTGGGACTACAGCATGTCCACCGATGTGCTGGGCCGCGTGGTGGAAGTTGTCTCAGGCATGAGTTTCGACCGCTTCATCGCGGAACGAATCTCGCAGCCGTTGGGCCTGCGCGTCACCGAATTTTCCGTGAATCAGAAGCACGCCGACCGCGTCGCCGAACCCCAAGTGGACCCGAGTACAGGCAAGCGTCCGCCAATTCCCGATGCTCTGACGCGGCCGAAGTGGTTCTCGGGCGGAGGCGGCCTGGTGTCCACGGCGGCCGACTATCTGCGCTTTTGCCGAATGCTGTTGAACGGCGGAGAACTCGATGGGGTCCGGCTGCTTTCACCGAAAACGATCGCGCTCATGTCCAGCGATCATCTGCCGCCCGGAGTTGCTTACGACCCGATGACCCTGGCGTTATTCGGCGCCGGCGCGCCTACGCCGGAGATGGGCCAGGGTTTCGGCCTGGGCTTCGCGGTGCGCAAGGAACAGGGACGAAATCCGCTGCCCGGATCCGTGGGCGACTATTATTGGGGCGGCGCTTTCGGCACAGCTTTTTGGATCGATCCGCAGGAACAGTTGATCGCCATTCTGATGATGCAGGCTCCCGCGCAGCGCGTGTATTACCGCCATTTGATGCGCGAGCTCGTTTACCAGGCCGTGATTCGCTGATGCGGCGTGATTCGTTAGGTGTTGCGGTGGGCGCGGTCGGTAATGTGCGTCACTCCCAACGAAACACTTTCGCGGAGAGCGCGGTGCATACCAGAAATACGACCACCAGCGCCGCCACGTCGCCGATGTGCGCGGACCACGCATCGCCATCCCAGATTCCCGCCAGCAACGACACCGCGTAGGTGAGCGGCAGCACTCGCGCCACCGCGTGGAGCACGGGCGGCAGCGATTGAATGGGCACGAACAGGCCCGAGAAAGCGATCATCGGATACAGAATAATCGCCCCAATCGGCTGCGCAAAGCGCGCCGTCGGAACGACACTGGCGATAAGAAAGCCGATCGATAGTATGCTCCAGGTGCTGATCAGCAGCGCGATCGTGAATCCCAGCACGGGAACATGGACGCCGGCCGGGTAGTACCGCTTCCCCGCCACCAGCATCAGCGCCAGCGTCGCCGCCGTGAGCAGCAGCTTGACGAGAACCTGCGCCGTCAGGATCGTCTGCGGACGCAAGGGAGTGGCGCGCAGCCGTTTGAGGATCCCACCCTCGCGGTAGATCGAGATGATCGTCACCAGCGACAGCACCGAACTGATCGCGATCAGCAGCGATGCCAGAACCGGCAAGCCCACGTGAATAAATCCGTTGGCGTTGAGCGACGACGGACTCAGCCTGCCGCCGACTGCCCGGCCCACCACCAGGAAGATCAATACCGGAAAACCGATCGTGCCGAACGCACCGAGCGGTTCGCGCATGAAAACTTTCAACTCGATCCAACTCAGTTTCCACAGGCCACGCAGCATCATTAGAATTCCTAGTCGCGAATGGAGTGCCCGGTCAGTTTCAGAAAGACGTCCTCGAGGTTCGGGAGAATGGTACGAAAGTCGGCCACCCGAATCCTATTCTCAGACAGACAATGAATCACCTCGGTCACGAAATCGTCGCCCCGGCCGGAAATCGTGAATCGCGAGTCTTTGCAGGTCACCGCTCCGACCCGCGCGATTGCTCGAAACCGTTCTTCCGCGGCCGGATCGTCCGTAACCAGGACGACGGTGCGCTCCGGGCAATGCCGGTCAACCAGTCTTTGCGGCGTGTCAATGTCTATCACTCTGCCGCGCTCGATGATGGCCACGCGGTCGCACAGCCGCTCGGCCTCTTCCATCAGGTGAGTGGTCAAGAAGACTGTCTTGCCGCGCTCGCGGATGCCGCGGACCAGATCCCAGATTGTCCGTCGGGACTGCGGGTCGAGACCGGTGGTCAGCTCGTCGAGAAATACCACTTCCGGATCGTTGACGAGCGCCAGGGCGATGAACAGCCGCTGCTTCTGTCCACCCGAAAGGTTCATGAACCAGGCGTTGCGCTTTTCAGCGAGGCCGAGCTGCTCGAGCAGACGTTCGGCATCCCCGGTCTTCTTCCGGTAAAGCGATGCCCACAGGTCAACCGCCTCCCATACCTTGATGCGCTTCTGCAGCTGCGCCTGTTGGAGCTGCACGCCGATGCGCTCCTGCAGTTGATAAACGTTGCGGAAGGGGTCGAGGCCCAGAACAGCGATACTGCCCCGGTCCGGGGTGCGCAATCCTTCGATGCACTCCATCGTGGTGGTTTTACCGGCGCCGTTCGGGCCGATCAATCCAAAGATCTCGCCGTCGAAGACCTCGAAGGACACCTCGTCCACTGCCACGGTCGAGCCGTAGGTCTTGCGGACTCCGGAAACTTGAATGACGGGACGAGACGCAGCGAGGGTGCTCATTCAGCGTTCGCGCATACCGTGATCAAAACCCTCACAACGGGAAGAAAAATGGACTGAACCATACGAAGAGTTTATATCACGGAGCCTGGCTGAATCTCGATTGCCGGGCGATTTACCGGATTGATTGTTGAACCGCCCGCGGCCATAATTCGCGCCATGAAAGCCGAAAGCGTTCCCGTCAACGACATCGAGATGTACTACGAGACGGAAGGCGCGGGCGATCCGCTTCTGCTTTTGCACGGCGGCGGCGGTTGCCAGGAAAACTGGGTCCACGCCGGCCGCGACGAGTTTGCGCGCGAATACACGCTCATCAAGCCGGACGCGCGCGGTCACGGTCGGACCACCAACCCGCGCAAGACGATCACTCACAAGCAATGTGCGCTCGATACCCTCGCTCTGTTGGATCATCTCGGCATCACGAAATGCCGCGCCATCGGATTGAGCATGGGTGGAAACACCCTTCTCCACATGGCCACCATGCAGCCCCATCGCATTGAAGCAATGATCGTGATCGCGGCGACCATGTATTTTCCCGAACAGGCCCGCGCCATCATGCGGCAGGTCCCCACAGCGGACAAACAGCCGCCGCAGGAGTGGGAAACCATGCGCAAGAGTCACAAGCTCGGCGACGAGCAGATCGTGGCTCTGTGGGACTGGATGCGCGGAATGAAGGACAGCCATGACGACATGAATTTCACTCCGGCTGCTCTTTCGAAAATCACGGCATCCACATTGATCGTTTATGGGGATCGCGATTTTCTCTATCCGGTCGAGATGGCCGTGGAGATGTATCGCGCGATTCCCCGATCCGCACTTTGGGTGGTGCCCAACGGCGGCCACGGACCGATCTTCGATCCTGCCGTTCACTTCCCGCAGGCAGCGCTCGCCTTTTTCAAGGCAACTGCACCGGCTCGCGGCTAGTCTAATGAACGGATATCTGCAGCGCTGTCCCTGCGACCGCGTCCGGTCGCCGCGTGAGTCAGGAGTTCAAATGCAGGGCAATGAAAGACCAGCGAGCCGGGCCGGATCGGTGTATATTCGCCGCATCTTGGGCCACGAAAATCACGTCGCGTCCGCGGCGGGCGCGAAATCCTGATGGCCTCCCCCGTAGCAGTTGAGATGGAGCGCAGCGCGAGTCGCCCGCAAAAAGGCGCCGGGTTCGCGCTCGTCCTCCTCTTCGCCATCAATATGATGAATTTCTTCGACCGCCAGCTCATCGCCGTGGTTGCCGAACCTATTCGAAAACTGTGGAGCCTGAGCGATACGCAAATCGGCTGGCTGGGAACGGCGTTCATTCTGCTCTATGCAGTGGTAGGGCTGCCGCTCGGCCGGCTCTCTGACCGCTGGAAGCGTCCCACGCTCCTCGCCGCTGGAATTGGATTGTGGAGCTTGCTGACAGCCGCGTCCGGCATGGCCTGGAACTTCAAGTCGCTGTTCGCCGCCCGATTGGGCGTCGGCGTCGGGGAGGCGAGCTGCGCGCCGGCTGGAAATTCGCTGATTGGCGATTTCTTTCCCACTGCTCGCCGGTCCTTCGCGCTCTCTGTGTTTATGCTGGGTCTCCCCATTGGAATTTTTTGCGGCAACTACTTCGGGGGTCAGCTGGCCGCCGCGTACGGCTGGCGCGCGCCGTTTTTTGTTGCGTGTATCCCGGGCTTGCTGTTGGGCGGGCTGGCGTTGCTGATACCTGAGCCCGTACGCGGCGCCACCGAGACGTCGGCGGGAGCCTCGCGCGTCCATCGCGGTTCCCCCTATTGGCGCGTGCTGAGCATCCCCACCATGTCCTGGATCATCATTTCCGGCGCGCTTTTCAATTTCAATGCCTACGCGATGAATCAGTTCATGCCTGTCTTTCTCCAACGCTATCACGGTCTGGACCTTAAGCACGCCAACATCGTCACGGCGTTCATTCTCGGCGCGGTCGGCGTGCCGGGCTTGGTGCTCGGCGGCTGGGCCGTGGATCGCGCCCGCAAAATACGCTGGAACGGCCGCCTGCTCGTTTGCGCCGCGGCTCTCCTGATTACTACGCCCTGTATATATCTTGCCCTGAACCGTCCCGCTGGCGACCTGCGCATCTTCATGGCCCTGACGGCGACCGGTTGGATGCTGAACTACGTGTACTATTCCGGGGTGTACGCCGCCGTTCAGGATGTGGTTGAGCCGAGCCTGCGGGGCACCGCCATGGCGCTCTATTTCTGCGCGATGTATGTGTTCGGCGGAGCGTTGGGTCCCGTGCTTACCGGGAGGCTGAGCGATTTTTTCGCCCGCCGCGCCATGCATGCAGCCGGTGCGACCGCGATCACCGAGCAAATCCGAGCCGCAGGTCTGCACAGCGCTATGTACGCGATTCCGTTTTGCTCGTTAATTCTTGTAGGCGTGTTATTCGCGGCGTCCTTCACCGTCGAAAAGGACATGCGCGCATTGCATCTTTGGATGAGCGAGTCCGGTGACGCGGCCTCACCGCCGCCGACGTCAATCGGATAGTCGGCCCCAGGACTTCAGCGGCACCTTGACACGATCAGCGTGATGTCGTCCGCCTGATTCCGCCCACTAAACTCTTGCACGCTCGCCTGGATGGCGGCCAGAAGCTCCTTCACCGGCGCGCACTTGTTCTTACGAATGACCTCGGCCAGCCGCACGTCTCCGTACTCTTCTTCCTGCTGATTCGGCGCCTCGGTCACGCCGTCCGTACAAATCACCAGAAGATCCCCCGGGTGCATCTCGATCTCGTCAATTGGACATTCCCACTCCTGAAACAAGCCAAGCACGGTCGCCGTGCTCGTCAGCCGATTCATGGATCCATCGGCGCGCAGAATCAGCGGCGCGACGTGCCCGCAATTGGCGTAGCGCAGCTTTCGGCTAGCGTCGTCGTAAACGCCGAAGAACATCGTGGCGTAGGACTCATCCGTAGTGTTCTCGAAGAAAAGACGATTCACGGATTTCAGCAGGCGCGCCAGGTCGTCCACCGCCACGGCATACTGGCTTCGCAGGTTGGCTTGCAGGTTCGCCATCAACAAAGCGCCGGACATTCCCTTCCCGGAAATATCCGCAAGCACCAGCCCGACCATGCCCGGTCCCATGTCGAGAAAATCGTAAAAATCGCCGCCGACCTGGCGCGCCTGCAGGCAGCCCCCCACATACTCGAGCGTCGCAAGCGGCGGCACATTCTGCGGAAAGAGCCTCGCCTGCACCTGACGGGCGATGTCCATCTCCATGGCATTCCGGCGTTCCGCTTCCATCCTCTCGGCCATCTTTTCTGCGAGAGCCATGTTTTCGAGTGCCACACCCGCCTGGCTCGCTACGGAATCGAGCAAGTGTTTGTCTTCGCCTGAATACGGTTCGTCCGAAAGCCTCTGGCCAAGCACCAGCAAACCGATCAATCCGCTGTTGCGTCCGAGAATCGGCACGAGGCATTCCGGCCAGAGCGGCGAATGTTCTCCGGCCTCGTCAAAAGTATTCGGCGGGACGTCCCACGCCCTTCCGCGCTGCGCGAGCTGGCTCAGCAGGGGCAGCGTGGCAGGAATCGAGTCAGGCTCTCGGGGGGAAAAATTCGCGCCAGGACGAAATGGGAACACAGGCCGAGGGGTGGTTTCCGCGGACGCGCCCGGCCCACCGGGCGCACTCTCGCTTGCGGCGACAAGCCGCCCGTCCCCCGCCTCCAGGTAGCACGCCAGAGACTGCGGATGCAGGGCTCCTGCTATCTGCATTTCCAGCAACCGGGCGAGTTCGTGGCGGTTCGTCGCCGTGCGCGCTTTTTCCGCGAGGTCCTGCAAAATATTGCGCGCGTCATATGCGCTGCGAAAGAACGCCCGATCAATCCGCTGCGTGCCTCGCTTGACCATCGGCGCCGACGCCCACACCAGCACAACGCCAAACACGGCGCTCAAGGCCATGCCGATGCTGGCATTGCTCGGAAAAAATCGCGCAATCGTGCGCGTAAACAGCAGGATGGCTGCCGCCGCCACCACAAGAATCAGCACCACATATCCGCGCTGCACCAGAACGTAGCGCGCGCTCCGTCTCAGCAGCGCCGGGAACTCCATCACCCGGTGTTTCACCACCGCGTACGCAAACGACAGCGGATAGAGAATCACCACAGTCGTCAGCCCGGCGTCGAGCCAAAATGGCGGACGAAATCCCGCTAAGTCCACAGCCCCCCGCAGGACTGCCGACGGCAACAGCCCTATAATCGTTCCCCAGAGAATGACGCGAGTCTTTCTACGCGCCTCCGGCGTTGGCGCTCGCAACGCATTTCCGATCAGTGACACCAGCCCCAGAGCGAAAAACAGAAGAACCGACGAAGCGACCGTCTTTGACGCGGCGCCCGGTCCCACAAGCTTCACAAACATTGCCGGCGCGGTCGCGTCTCCCACGCTCAATCCTGGCAACACAATGCACGCCCCCAATACGAAGGCGATCCACTTCAGCCACGGAAGCAGGCGATCCAGCGGCGAGCGAACGGGAAAGACGGCAAAGAATAGATAGAACAGCGCTCCGAACATTCCCAGGAAGCTCGCTCGGTAGGCCTGGGCGTAGTCCGCCAGTCCCGGACTCAATCGAACAAAAGTTGCAAACCCGGGGACGGCAATAAAACCGCCGAAAAGCAGGGCCAGCAGCCACGCGTTGCCGTCGTCTAGTCTCAGGAACAGCACCGTGAGGCCCACCACGAGGAAAAGAATTGGAAAGGAATTGGTTACCTCCAGCACCGATGCCTTGACGAGTCCTACCTCGGAAGACTTTGGTTGCGCGGCGCCGAAGTTTGCATGCAGGATCAGCCTTCCCGGTTGTCCCGGGCGTTCGATGGTCAATTCGACGGGATCCCCGGGCCGGCTGCGGTACCAGATTCTGTCGAACGGCTTCATGGACTCCAAACCGACCCCATCCACCGCAATGACGCGGTCGCCTGCGCGCACACCTGCTAGCTCGCCCGGTCCCCCCTGGTTGACGGTTCGAATCACGAGCCAATGATTGGCAGCATCGTAGCGCCCGTCCATGCCCAGCTCGACTTGCGCCGCCGGTTGTCGAACGGCATACATCCAGAGCGAGCTGTAGAGAATCGTTGCAGCAGCGAAGATCGCCGCCAGTCCTGCCAGGATCCCGCGTGGTAGTTGAGACCAGCTTCGAATGGTCAATACTCCTGTGGAACGCCGTGTTTCAGTCTGATCGAGGCTACGGCGAACACTGGTATGAGTCAACTAACGTGCCGACATGATCTAAATCCTGCCGAATCGCACGTCGAGCGGCGATTGCGGCTCCCCATCCATTATGCAACTTTATGGTTGCGTTTCAGGCCCGGCCGGATTAACATGCAATCCGGAGGTTGCATATGAGCACCGATCGCATCGAAAAGAAGATCCTTCTGCACGCGCCCCGGGCGCGAGTCTGGCGCGCGGTGAGCGACTCCAAAGAGTTTGGCAGTTGGTTCGGCGTGAGGTTCGACGGTCCTTTCGTTCCGCACGGCCGCATGCGCGGCGTGATCACGCCCACCACCGTTGATCCGGAGGTCGCCAAGGCGCAGAAGCCTCACGAAGGAAAATCGTTCGAGATCACCGTGGACCGGATCGAGCCTGAGGGGCTGTTTTCATTCCGCTGGCATCCCTTCGCCATCGAGCCGGGAGTTGACTACTCGAGCGAGCCCACCACGCTGATCGTCTTCACTTTGGAGGAGGCAGGCAACGACACCATGTTGACCGTCACCGAGTCCGGCTTCGATCAAATCCCGCTGGCGCGACGCGCCAAGGCGTTCGATGCCAACGACCACGGATGGGCCGCACAGATGACCCTGATCGAGAAATATCTTCGCCATGCGAAGTAGCTCAACCGCAGTGGCAAAGTTGAAAGTCGCTGCACCCGTCTTCGCGGCTCTCGGCGACGAAACCCGGCTCGCGCTGATCGCCCGGCTCTGCTCCGGCGGTTCCATGTCCATCACGCGTCTCACCTCCGGCTCCGCCGTCACTCGCCAGGCCATCACGAAACATCTTCATGTGCTCGCTGAAGCCGGCTTGGTCCGGGACGTTCGGCGCGGTCGGGAGCGTATCTGGGAGCTCGAAGCAGGGACGCTTGAGGAAGCTGGTCAGTGGCTCGACGCGATCTCCAGGCGTTGGGACAATGCGCTCGGCCGACTCAAGAAATTCGTCGAGGACTGACCGGAAATTGGCTCGCGGAATACTGCGGGAGGCCGAACTAATTCGCACGGCCCCATAACTTCTTCGACGCGATTCGCGCGCCTTCCACCAGCGACCGCAGCTTCATCCACGAGAAAGCGGGAAAAACCGGACCGAAGCCGGCAAAAGTTCCGAATCCGCAGTCCGATCCGGCGATGATTCGCTCGCGCCCAAGAACCCCGGCGTAACGAATCAGCCTTTGCGCCACGACCTCGGGATGCTCCACATAATTCGTGCTCGAGGAAATCACGCCGGGAATAAGAATTTTGTCGTCGGGCAGCTTGATCCGCGTCCAGGCCTCCCATTCATGCTCGTGGCGCGGATTGGCGCCTTCGATCAGCAGCGCCTTGGGCTTCACCTTGATGGCGATTGGAAAAATACGCATGCAATCCATGTCGTCGATGTGCGTACCTTCGTAATTGCCCCAGCAGACGTGCAGGCGCACGCGATCGGCGGGGACATTGGCCAGCGCGTGATTCAGCGCCTCCACCTGCATCTCCGCATAACCCAGGAATTCGTCGTCGCTCAGATTCTTGAAACGCGTGTGGCGCCCCATGGCCAGATCCGGACAGTCGAGTTGCAGAAGCAGACCGGACTTCACGATCAGCTCGTACTCCTCGCGCATGGCGTTTGCCAACGCTTCGAGATACGTTTCGTGCGACGGATAGTATTCGTTCGGCTGGAAAACGGCGATGGTACCCGGCGAGACGGCGTTCAGGAAGCCTTCCATCGCCTTGGTCTTGGCGAGCGCCTCCTTCATGTGAGCGATGTCCAGCTCCAACGGCGCGTGGCTCTTCACTTTAATCGGCCCCACGCACACCGGGCGCCTGTAGGTGGCGGAGTGGCCGGCTTTCACCAGCCGGTCGCGATACTCGGGAAAATCGTCGAGGTCTTTGGGGGTAGGTCGCGCGGAATCGCCTTCAAATCCCGTCAGCCGGTGGCGGATGTACGTGGCGTAGCTGATTTTGCTGGTTTCGCCGTCGCTGACCACGTCCACGCCCACTTCCGCCTGATGATTCACGGTCGCGGCGACCGCACGGCGCATCACTTCATTGAATTGCGCCTCGTCCACCACTTCGCCGCGGTCCTGCGCGAACAACAGGTCAACGACTTCCTGCGACCGCGGCAGGCTGCCCACATGCGTCGTTAGAATTCGTTCTGTGCTGAGCTTCATCGGGCCTCTTCGCGGCTTTGGCTTTCCATGCCGCGACATAAATACTCCCCTAAGGCATTGCCTTGCAACTTCAAAGCGCATGGGCGCGATTCGAGTTCGGCAGTCGGGGCGGCGACAGCGGGAATTAGCGAGCGTCGAGTGATGTATACTCGCGCTCCATGGAAGCTCCAGGTTTTGAAGCGCTCAACGTTGACTTCACACTAAGCCGGCTCGAGCGCGTAATCTCGGGACCCGGGAAAATCTCCACGCTGGGCGAGGAGGTCGAACGCCGCGGATTGAATCGCGCCATCGTGGTTACCGGTAGAACCCTGGGCAGTTCCCCGCTACTCGACAGGGTTACCGGCGCGCTCGGTGCGCGCTGCGCGAGCGTATTCAAAGGCGCCCGGCAGCACGTGCCGCGGGGTGCGGTCAATCAGCTTGAAGCGGAAATCAAGCGCTTGGACGCCGATTGCCTGGTCAGCTTCGGCGGCGGCAGTCCGATTGATACGTGCAAGGTCGCGAGCTACGCGTTTCTCCCGGGACCCGCCGGGGCGGGTAAGCCCACCGCGGGGGGCGGGCGCGACATCGTTCATATCGCCATTCCCACGACCCTTTCAGCGGGCGAGTACACGCACTCGGGAGGAGTGACCGACGAGACCACGCGAGTTAAATCCGCCGTTTCCGACCCGCGCCTGCAGGCGCGCACGGTGCTCAACGATCCCGAGCTGACGCTGGCAACTCCCGACTGGCTGTGGGTGGCGACAGGAATGCGCGCGCTCGACCACGCCGTCGAAACGAGCTACGCCATTCGCCACCATCCGCTGAGTGACGCACTGGCGGCCAAGGCGATTTCGCTGCTGGTGGAACACCTGGCCGCGTCAATCAAGTCGGGCGGCGCGGAACAGTTCGCGCACCGCGGTTTCTGCCAGTTCGCGGCGTGGTTTTCAATCTATGGCTCGATGAACACGCGGTTCGGGATTTCGCATTTGCTGGGACACCAGATCGGGCCGCGATGGAACGTGCCTCACGGCGTGACCTCGTGCATCACCCTCCCGCACGCGATGCGATTCATGGCGGAAATCGCGCCGGAACGGTTCGCGCCGATCGCCGAGGGATTTCATTTGCCGTTCGACGCACGCAACCCGAAGTCGAGCGCTCTTGCTTGCGCCGATCGGACCGCGCAATTCATCGCCGGATTCGACGTTCCACACACTTTGAAAGACGCGGGCGTACCTCGCGCGGAAATCGGAGACATCGTCGAGCCGGTGATGCACGAACTGGAGAGATCGAAGGCGGTAAACCGTCCCGTGACGAAGGCCGAGGTTTCGGGGCTGCTCGAAGCGTCGTACTGAGCGATTTTACAGTTTTGGTGTAAATGCGCCGGGCGTAGCGAGCTACGCCGCTACAAACACTTACTGCTTGCCGCTTGGTTTGTCGCCGCCGATAAAAACCGCGCTGGTGCGCCGCGATGCTCCGGTATCCGCGGGCACCGCCGCCGTGGCAGGCGCGGCGAGCGGCGTTTTCCTGGCGCTCTTGGGCAAGTTGCCCTCGGGAACCTTTATAGGCTCGAGCATTGCCTCGATTTCCTTCCGGCGAACCTCGAACCAGGGAGGCAGCAACAGGCTCGTTCCGAGCTGGTCGGCCGGCTCGTCCACCGCGAATCCATTCGGAACCGTCGCTGCGCACTCCACCAATATTCCGCCCGGACACCGGCAATAGACGGAGTGGAAATACAAGCGGTCCTTGATCTCGGACGCGTCGGTGTAGCCGAGTTCCTCGTAGATCGCCTTCTGCTCGGCAAGTTTTTCGTCACTCTCAACTTCCAGCGCCATGTGGTGCGCCGTTCCCGCGCCGAACGTCCAGCTGCCCGACGGGCGGTTCGGCTCGTGAAGCAGCGTGACCGTTTTCGCGGCACCGCCTTCTCCGATCTCAAACCGGTGATACGCGCCTTCCGTGCCGCTTTTGCGGAATCCCAGAGCATCCACGAAGAAGCGCTCGGTCTCGGCGATTTCACGAACGGAAAGAACAGGGCCATGGAAACCGCGGGTGGTCACGTCGGAGCTGACCTCCTTCGTGGTCCAGCCCAGGCGCTTGTCCGCAGCGTCCTCGATCACCTCCAACTGGATTCCCGAGGGATGATCGAATCGAATAAACGATTGCCCGAAGCGCTCCTGAATTCCGCTGTGCTTCACGTTGTGACGATTAAACTGCTCGAGCCAAAATTTCATGGAGCCTTTGGGAACGGTGTACGCCGTGGACTGAATTTGTCCGGAGCCGGGGCGGCCCATCACGCGCCCATAGGGAAAAGTGGTGTAGACGCTGCCGGGTTCGGCGTTCGCATTCGCGTAATACAGATGGTAGTGAGCGTAGCGGCCATCAAAGAGGACGGTTTGCTTGATCAGGCGCTGGCCGAAGACCTGCGTCTGGAAGTCGATGTCTTCCTGGGCGCCGCCCACGCAGACGGTCATGTGATGGAGACCCTTAACCAGGGACATGTTGGGTTACCTCCGGCGCGAGTTTAACACGGATGGATTTGTAGCGACTCGCAGCGGTGAGAAGCGGCGATTCCGGGGCGAGCGAATGCGTACTTTGCGCGACGGAATCGCTCGCATGGGCGGCTGACGCCGCGCCGGGTTCGTGTCGAATTTGCTTGCCGCATGCCGAGCCGGGCCTACAATAACCGCGTGGTTGTGAGCGGCGAGACGCAGAGGGGGTTTGAAATGGCGAAGATGGATCGCAGGACTTTTATTACCGGCTTGGGTGCGGCGGTCACGCTGGCGCCGGGTCTGACGCTTCGAGCGTCCGCGGCGACGGGCGGCGCGAACCCCGATCTGACGAAGATTAATCCCAAATTCCTGATCAGCCCCAAGGATGCCCACGCGTTGCACCTGGTCAAGGATTCGCACGGCGGGCCGACCCTTGCCGGCACGCCATCATGGAAGAACTACATCGAGCTTCTGGAAGCAGAGCTGCGCAAGGCCGGCGTGGTGGACGTTTTCCGCAATCCGTTCACCTACACGCGCTGGTACACCAGCGAATGGCCGGACGATTCGAATTGGTCGCTGCATGTGGACGGGACGAAAGTAAAGGTTGCGAACTACGGGTGCAACTCCGGGAAAACGCCGGATGACGGTGTGACCGGAAGTCTTGTCGTTTACAAAGCGGGAATGCCTGCGGAATCGCTGCGCGGCAAGATCGCCATCGTGGAGAAGACGGCGGTCGAAGACCCTCTGGCTTCCGCGGCTGGCGGGCGTACCGGGGATTACGAATATCTCTCCAATCCCGAGACGTTTCCCGACGCCGCTTTCCCCGCGAAACCGCAGGGCGAGATTTGCAATCCGTTTGGATTGATGGGCCTGGGCCGCGCAGACCAGGAGCTGACCGCGGGTGGCGCAATGGGAGCTTTGATCGTGCTGCCGATGTCCTACGACGCCCTTTCCGGTGTGTACACCTTCGCGGTTCCGAAGCTGCATGAAATGCCGTCACTTTATCTGGATCGCGATGCTGGTGCGCAAATGAAGGAAGCCGCAGCGGCGGGAAAAAGCGCCAGGCTGCGGCTCGTCTCGAAAACCGAGGAGGTCGAAGCGCATCAACTTTTCGGATACCTGCCCGGCCGGGATTACGGAAAGCCGGAAGACAAGATGGTGCTGCTCGTCACGCACACGGACGGGCCTTCGATCTCACAGGAAAACGGCGGACTCGGGATTCTCAGCATGGTGAAATATTTTTCGCACATTCCCCAGGCCGAGCGCCCGCGCTCGCTGATGATTTTCTACGACTGCCGTCACTATCTGCCGGGCATGGAGCGCGCTTTCGTTCCTCAGGACTACGCGTCCAGCCATCCCGACGTTTACAAATCCGTGATCGCGGCGATGGGCATCGAGCATCTCGGACAGATTCAAGTGGTGGAAGAGAGCGGCAAGCCGTACCACCGGACAAATCTGGCGGAGCTGTCGTCGGTATGGACGACCAACAACCAACACCTGGTGGACTTGGCCATCAAAGCGGTGAAGGACAATCAGATTCCGCGCGTGCAAGTCGAGTGCCCCGGCCGTCCGGGGATTCACGGCGGCGAACAAGGTCCGTGGTACGGACTTGGCAACATCGCGCGAAGAATCGGAGTTCCCGGCGCTTCCACGATGGGTTCAATGTCCGCCTACTGGTCCACCAAGGCGCGCATTAATTATCTGGACCCCCATCACTTCGTCAGGCAAGTGGCGGCGATGAGCCAAATCTGCGGCGAATTGATGCTCGCCGATCTCGATACGATCAAGAGTGCGCCGGCGGCCGCGCCGAAAGCGTAGCGGGCGATCAACGAAGTGGACATCGCTCTCTTACGCGAATGGATCGGGAAATCGGAGAGCGCCTCGGATCAGGTAACGCCGGCGCCGATTGCCGCGCTCTCGGCCACGCTCGATATCGAAGCTCGCCCTCCGCGCGCGGGCGATGCGTTGCCACCCCTTTGGCACTGGCTCTATTTCCTGGGATTACACCGGCAATCGCAGCTCGGCTCCGACGGGCTTGCCAGCCGCGGCGGTTTTCTGCCACCAGTTCCCTTGCCGAGGCGGATGTGGGCTGGCGGACGCCTGGAATTCGTTCGCGCCATGCGCGTGGGCGAGACGTACACGCGAACCTCGCGGATCGCGGACGTGCAGCATAAGGAAGGCCGGACGGGTCCACTGGTGTTCGTCGTGGTGCGGCACGAAATCGGCAACGCCGACGGAATCGCGATTGCCGAGGAACAGGATATCGTCTATCGCGATCAGGCCAAGCGTGGCGAGCCCGCGCCGGCTGCGCGGCCTGCGCCTGCTGGCGCTGCTTGGGGGCGCGCGGTTCAGCCGGACGAGGTGCTGCTGTTCCGTTACTCTGCGCTGACGTTCAACGGGCATCGCATCCACTACGACCGGCGCTACGCCACCGAAACCGAAGGGTATCCGGGCCTGGTGGTGCACGGCCCGCTGATCGCGACTTTGCTGCTCGATCTTTTGCGGCGGCAGATGCCGGAGGCGCAGGTAGCTCGTCTCGAATTCCGCGCAG
Source organism: uncultured Acidobacteriota bacterium (assembly GCA_963814605.1). GTDB lineage: Bacteria > Acidobacteriota > Terriglobia > Acidiferrales > UBA7541 > Palsa-295. The sequence goes on from CAWFDD010000001.1 coordinate 31,493, forward strand.
CCAGTCCCCTGTTCGATACCGGGCCCTTCAAGGTGAACGGAAAGCCGGATGATGGGAAGATGGTCGCGCTCTGGGCAAGCAGTGCCGATGGCAATCTGGCGATGACCGCGAGCGTCACCTTACGTTAGCACTTGGGACAGCCCGCCGGGCCCGATTGGTGTGAGGTTCCGTTGACACCCAGGCCACCTCGCACCTAGAATCGCGGCTGCGCGGGACGCGTTCGGCGTCCGCTCTCAGCAGTCCCGCGAGTCCCCGCAGGAGACCAGCCATCGCGCCCGGAATAGCCAAGCCCAGAGTGGCCATCGTGGACGACGATGCCAGCACGCGCTCGAAAATTGTAGGGTCGCTGCGATCCCAGTTCGAAGTCCTTGAGGGCGAGGACTATGAGCAGGCGACGCGGCTGTTGGAGGAATCCGAGCTTGATATTCTCCTGCTCGGCCTGCCAATCGCATCCGGAGGGATCCGCGAATGCGCCGAATTGCTCGACCGGCTGGACGGAAGCGAAATCGATACACTGGTCATCGTTCTCAGTTCCGACGAGAAGAAATCCACGGCGCTGAAGGTGATCGACGCCGGCTCCTACGATTATTTCATCAAGCCCATTGACATCGATGTATTGCGCCACCTCCTCGAGCGCGCTGTGGAAAAATTACGCATTCAGCGCGAAAACCGGATTTTGCGGGAGGAGATCAGCCGCAAGAACACCCTGGGCGATTTCATCGGCGCCACCGATGCCATGCGCCATCTTTTCGAGTCCATCAAGAGAATCGCGCGGGCCACCACGAACGTCATTATTCGCGGCGAGAGCGGAGTGGGAAAAGAGCTGGTGGCGCGGGCGATTCACGAGCAGAGCCCGCGGCGCAGCCGCGCTTTTGTCAGCGTGAATTGCGCCGCCCTTCCCGAAACACTGATGGAGTCCGAACTGTTCGGATACGAAAAGGGCGCGTTCACCGGCGCCGTGGGCATGAAAGAGGGGCGCATCGAGGTCGCCCACGAGGGGACGTTGTTTCTGGACGAGATTGCCACACTCACGCCCGCGCTGCAGAGCAAACTCCTCCGCGTGCTCGAGGACCGTTCGCTCACGCGGCTTGGAGGCAAGAAGCCGATTCGCGTGGATTTCCGCCTGATCAGCGCGACCAACGAGGACCTCGAGGAAATGACCAGCCAGGGCCGTTTTCGCGAAGATCTTTATTACCGAATCCACGTGGTGCCGATCTTCGTGCCGGCTTTGCGGGAGCGCGTCGAGGACATTCCGGTCCTTGCCGATTATTTCATCAGCGTCTACTGCGCAGCTAACGGAGTCGCGGTCAAGCGAATCGCCGATGACGCGCTGCTCGCGCTCAAGCGCTATCCCTGGCCGGGCAACGTTCGCGAGCTCGAGAACGCGATCCAGCGGATGGTGGTGATGACGGAGACCGATACGATCAGGGTGGATGACCTGCCCGCAGAAATCGTCCAGGCCGCGAGCCGGGACTCGAAATCGCGTTTCCACCTGCCGGCCGAAGGAATTGACCTGGATAAGGAGCTCGAGGCCACTGAAAAACGCTGGTTGCAGGAGGCGATGCAACAGGCAAAGCAAGGAAAGTCGAAGGCCGCACGCCTGCTGGGCGTGGACCGAAATCGGCTGAACTATCTCTGCCGGAAATATGGGCTGTAAGGAAGCCGTTCCGTCCCCGGTTGATTAATAATTCAACGCCGGCGGCAGCTTTTTCACAGCGAACGTGCCGCACTCTGCCGTTTCAGGGCCTTTTCCGTCTCCAATGAACTGAATTCGAGGCACTCACCGCGATAAACGCCACGAGAGAGCGAAATCGATGCCCGAATTGGTCCGAAATGAGCGCGCGGGACCGAATTTGGGCGGCGGAACAGCATCCCTCCCGTGAAGAAGCCGGGCAGCAGGAGCGGGAGGGTGCGCTGAAAGGCGCTTCCTGTTGAATAAATGAACGAGGTGTTGACAAATTCAGTGAGGGGAGGGGCGCGCGCCGTTTAGCAGCGGCGGATATGGCTGTAAGTGCTTTGTTTGCAATGGCCGGTGGCGAAAGGGGTTCCGCGAGAGTTTGGCACGGTGGTTGCATTAGGCATCAGCGAAGTAAGCAACTCAAAACTCCTGGAGGACAAAGATCATGAAGCCAGCAGCCAAGCCGGTGAAAAAGGGAAATCGTCCCAGTGGCAAGAAGCTCGAGAAGAAGGTCCCGCTTAAGACTCTTCCGCTGAAGAGCTGGTAGTTCGGTCGTTTGATCGAGGTTCTGGCCGCGGACTTGTTGTGAGCTTGACGCGGTGATTGAAGCACGTGCCACGGAAGTCTGAAACAATCTAACTCTGGAGGCAAAGGACAATGAAGCCCACAGCAAAGCCCGTGAAGAACAGCAAGACGAACGGCAAGAAGCTCGAAAAGAAGACCGCGCTGCAGAACCTCAAGCCCCTGTTGTCCATCAGGTAGAAGTTCTCGGCGAGTAACTCGATTTTGCGCGGATGGCGAAAGGGCCGCTCCTTGTGAGCGGCCCTTTCTATTTTTGCGCCGTTAGTGCCGCCGGCTCCATTCCACTCCCGGCGCCGGCTACCAGACTTGCGATCGGATCCAGCGCCAAGTGCCACGCCCTGCCTGCCAAGCCAACGGATAGCTCCTGCCGGCAATCTTGGCGGTTCCGGTCATACCTTCACTGAGTGAGCCGTCAGGATTCGGGAATACCATCACCACGGCGAAATAGTTCGTCAATTCCTGGCCCATCCGTTCGAGTTTCTGCGGCTTGGCGACCGGACGTTCCACCGACGCAGCGGGGAGTATTTGGTCCACACGGCCGTCGTAGGTCCGAAATGCGAACGGAACGACCTTGAGTTCTGCGCGCGCGCCGGCCCGGACGTCCTGCAACTCCCAGTCCCTGACCAGGATGTGTGCCTTCATTGTGGACCGGTCTACGATTTCGCAGAATTCGTCTCCGGCGGCCAGATACTCGCCTGACTTTTGGTCCACGGCAGGCGTCGAGACGATTCCGGCGAATGGCGCCCGAAGCGTGAGCGCGTCGGCGTTTCGCTGAGCGACCGTCCAATCCTTTTCCAGCTTGCCCTGCTCCTGTATAGCGGCGGCAGCTTTGGAGGGGTCCGACTGAGCCTCTGCCGAACGAATTCCGCTATTGGCCATCGCCAGGCGTTGAGAGAGGACCCGGGCATTCGCTTGGATATCGGGGTTGTCGAGAACGGCGAGCACTTGGCCAGCGCTGACCTCATCGCCTTGTTTAACGAAAACCTGACGGACCTCGCCCGCGGATTCGGCCCGGATACGCGCGTCCCTGCCCGGTTCCAGGACGAAATCGGAGGCCACCCTGGTCGGAATCGGCGGGATGAGAAACAGCAAAGCGACGCAAAGCGCTCCCACCTGCTGCGTGCGGGTGACCTTCCAAGCCATGTATTCCTCCTTCTTTTCGCGCCACCAGGCGCGGACCTGCGAGACGCTCTTCGTCAAACCTTTTCTGGCGAAGAAAAATATGACCGCAGCGGTGAAGACGTACCCCCACGCCCCAAATTTACTGACGAACACATTCTTGACGAACAGCGCGACGAGAATCACCAGGGACACACTGTAGAGCAGCGCGGCGACGCCGAAAACCGCGTAGGTGCGGCGCTGCCGGCGGGTGGCCGAGGGCAGCTCCAGATCCTCGCGCAGAATGTGCCGGCGCGCCCAGGCTCGAAGGAACACGAAGGAGTCTTCACGAAGATTGTCAATATGGAGATATTCCGATAGCGCATAGTAACCATCGGCTTTGATCAACGGATTCAAATTCAGGAATGCGCCCTGGATTCCGCTCAGCAGCATCAGCTTGTATGCCAGGTCGTTGCCCAGCGAGCCGGGAGTGGAGAAACGCCAGAAAAAGGCCGCAATCGCGCAGACCACCAACTCGATCCAGATTCCCGCGAAAAGAACCCACTGCCGGCGCCCGGAGCGGTCAAACAGCATGATGTCGGTCGTGTCGGTGAAGAAGGCAGGCGTAAAATAAATCAGCAGGAAACCCATTTGATGAACATCGCCGCCGAAATGCTTGCAAGTCAGCCCGTGGCCAAATTCGTGCACCGCACCCAGCCCGAAGAGCAACAACCAGAAGGCCCAGATGTCGTAGGCGGTCTTGTTCTGAAAAGAGTACAAAGCGGCCGTGTCGCGCTGCACCTGCGCCCAATCGCCCGCCAGCAGGTAGACGGCGGCGATAAATAACGCCAGCGAGAAAAGAACAAAACCGCGCGTGAACATCCACCCGAGGTAGGGATCGATTTTCGCGAGCGTCTTGTTCGGATCCCAGGCCCTGAACGAGATATACAGAACGTTGGACTGGTCCACGCGGCTCTTGCGCTCGTCGCGAACCCGCTCCAGGACCGCCAGATTTTTTTCTCCCGCCGACTGCTCCCATGCTGCCGGCTCAACTCCGTCCAGAAACTCGCCGATCTCGGCTTCGGTAAACAACTGGTCAGGGTGGCGCTCGTTCCACGTCGCCGCAACCTCTGCGCGCGTGCGCGTACCATCGCAAAGAGTCAGTAGCTCGTACTCCGACGCGCCATAACGGTTGTATGAACTCGTCTCTTCGATCTTAATGACGTAAGTCTTTTGCCCCGCCATGACTTGCTCGCTGATGCGCAAATCGGTGCGGAACTTGGGGCGGCGCAGTCCCTTGGCCAGGACGCTCGACGCTTTCAGACTTGTGGGACCGAAACGCATAAGCGATTCCGCTAGGGCCTCGAGCCGCCCATATCGGGCCAGACCACGCGAACGGCCATTCCTGGGCGCAAATCGGAGAGGCCCTTGCCGGTAAGTTCGGCAGTTACGTTGTAGCTGTCGCTGGCGGGATCGACCACCGGGCTGATCTTCACCACGTGCGCGCTCAGCGTGCGGGAGGGATCGCTTACCAGGACGAGACCTACCGCCGCGCCGTGCACCGGACGGGAAGATGAGGACTCGGGCACCTGAAACTGGACCTGCAGCGGCGACAGCTGGCTAACCCGGAAACATTTGTCGCCCTTGGCGACTTGCTGCCCTTCTCGAACGTAACGGACCACCACGGCGCCGGCAAAGGGCGCACGCAGACGAGTCTGGTCAAGCTCAATTTCCAGGCGCTTGATTTCCTCCTGGCTGCTTTCGGCGGTGGCCTCCCAGCCGTGCAAGTCGAACTCCGCGCCCTTAGCCTCGAAATCGGCCTGCTCCAACTCTGCCTCACTGGAAAGCCCGAGATTGCGGAGCTGTTGCTGGCGCGTCAGCGCCGCGCCCTTGGCCCTGAGCTCGGCTTGCTTGTACTTCACGTTGTTCTGGGCAATTTGAAGATCGTCCCGGGCTTTGATGAGCTGAATTTGCAGCGTTCGATCGTCGAGTTGGCCCAAAATGTCGCCCTTCGCGACCGGGCTCCCCTCGTCTCGCGCAATGGAGACGACCACGCCATCGCGCTCGGTTGCCAGGTCCACTTGATGCTCCACCGAGAGCACGCTCAATGAGTCGCGACTGTCGCCTGACGGCGTGGTCGAGGCGGATGCCGGTTGCGTAGCGGCAGGAGGAAGCGCACGGCTGCCAGCATCGGTTGGCCCCTTAGAAGCCGACGAAACGGCCGATGAGTCGCCGCAGCCCGCGGTTGCCAGCGCCAGGGCGCCTGCGAAGAGAAGTGTCGCGCGCGTAGTCATGTTCGTCCCCCTCACGGTAGCCAGGACCATACTTCCTGCCAAATCCATCGGAACGGATCGCGGAACAGGGCGTAGCCTACCGGATACCACTGGCTCCCGAACCAACCGCCTGCAGCTCGAATTCGCGCGCGACCGACCATGCCGTCGCGGGCGCGGCCGCCGGGATTATCGAAAACCGCGCGAACCAGAAAGTATTGCTCGCCCGCCTCGGCCCGCGTCTGCGCACCGACCCGCTCCACGGTTCCAGCAAAAGTCGTGGTCGGAAACGCGTTGAGTTTCAGCGCGACGCTGTGTCCCAACCGCACCAGCGCGAGATCCACTTCCGGGACGCTCATCTCGGTGGCCATATGATCGCTGGCCACGATTTCGCAGAACGCCTCGCCCGCCTTTACCATCGTGCCGACGCGTTCCTCCACTTTCGGGGTGATCACCATGCCTGCGATGGGAGCGCGCAGCTGGGCCTGGGCAACCCGCTCCTGCTCGAGCTGCACCTCGACGGTATGAAGGTTGACGCCAATGGTAGCTTGCCCCGCCGCGGAGCCATCGTTCCTGAACTCGGCCTCGGCGAGATCGTGCCTCGATTGGGCCAGCGCGGCCTGCGCCTGGGCGAGTTTCACCGCGTCGTCGCCGTCGTCAAGCTGCGCCAGCAACTGGCCGGGCGCGACCGCGTCGCCTTCGTGAACGAAAACGCGCTTGACCACGCCGCCTTGCATGGCGCTGACGACCCGGCGTTCGGCCGGCACCACGGTAGCGTCTGTGCCCACACGCATGGGCCACGGCACGATGAACAGCACGGCCGCAGCCAATGCCGCGCGCTTCGCATACGTTACCCGGCGCGACTGCGGCATTGCCGCGAGCAGCTTCTTCTTGCGCGCGGCGAGCGGCTGAAAGAGACTGGCGAGCGGCACCTGCTGATAGAGCTGCGCGTTGCGAATCGCGACCGAAGTCTGATTCGCGAGAATGCCGAGCGTCTCTTTGTGATTTTCGTTCAGGAAATCGGCATCGCCGCTCACCAGACGCTAACACACCCAGCGCGCCCTGCTCGTCGCGCAACGGCACGCCATAAAATCCGCTGTAGCTGTTTTTTTCAAGAACGGAGACGATCTGCGCCCGCGCCTCGTCCGGCTCAAGATGCCAGCCATCCGAATAGAGATCGGCCATCACCACATCCGCCTGATTCGCCACCCATTCGAGCCGGTCGCGGAAATCGTCCATTTCGCGCGTTTTCGGAACTTCGGTCTCACCCGAAACCGCGCCGAGAATGAAACGGCCGCGGTCGAAGAATCCGATGATGCACTTCTCAAACGGGACCACGGACGCGGCCTGCTGGACCACCGTGGTGAGGACATGATCGAGGTCCAGCGTCGAGGTGATCTCCCGCGAAATCTTCAGGAGCGCGTCGAGCGCGTGGACCTTGCGCTCCGACTCGAGCAGATTCGCATTGTGGAGGGCAATGGCCGCCTGCTCGGCGACGCTGGCGAAGAGAAAAAGCTCGTCCTCGTCGAATGAACTTCCGTCGGTCTTGTTGATCAGTTCCACGACGCCCAACACCTGGTCGCCCTTGCGCAGCGGCGCGGCCATCCAGCACTGAAATTCGAAATCGCCGGCGGCCTCCAGGCGCTCTTCGAGCCCCGGCTCCGATGCCGGTTCAGCGACAAGTTTCGGATTGGCCTGCTGCGCGATTTCGGCAAGCAAGCCGTCGTTGGCGGAGACGCGCGCTCCCTCCTCTGCCGTGGGATCCTCGCCGATTCGCTGCGCGAGATGCAGCTCTTCCGAGCCGGCGTCCATCAGCCAGATGTTGCACGCGCCGGCGCTAAGCAGCGCGCGGATTTTTTCGGCGACGATCGGCAGCAACTCGGCCAACTCAAGCGTCGAGGTGAAAGTCCTGCCGATATCGTAGAGGGCTGTCAGGCGATCGAGCGTGGCCAGATTCGAGCTGCGCTCTTCTTCGATGGCTTCAAGATTGGTGAGCGCATGGCCCGTGAAACGGCTCGCTTCCTCGATGAACAGCGCGTCATCCTCCGTGAATTCGCCGGCGTGCTTGGTGAGTACCTCGACAACACCCTGGCAGCCCTGGCCTGCTGGCAGAGCCGCGTACACCGCCGATTTAACGCGGCCGCGGCTGGATTCGTCCAGGTGAGCGAGATCCAGCGCCGCGAGCTGCCGCGCGCTAAAACGCCGCGTCTCTCCGGATTCGCAAACCTCGGCAATCACGCCATCGGAGACAGGGTCAGCCGCAGGATGGATGCGCTCGCCGGGCTCGTTCCAACGGGTCCGGCAGACCAGGCCCGAATCCGGCTGGCCAAGCCAGATGAGAACGGCCCGCGCGCCTACAGCGGCGCCTACGCGCGCGGCCACCGTCTTCAAAAGTGTATCTTGATCGCGGCACGCCAGAGACACGCTCGCCAGTTCGAAGAGCGCGGCCGATGCTTCCATGACTCTCCTGAGGAGGGACTGAAACGCCCATTCGCCGTACCGCCCGGTGAACCCCTCGGCAAAGGGCGAACGGCGCAGCCTAACAAATGCGGCGTTGATGCGTCAAGGAATGCCATCGCGGGCCTTGATCGCAGATGCCAATTCGGTTAGCTTTGCACAGCGCAGAGAGGCAACGTGAACATTCGAATCCGCAAGGCCGGCCCGGCCACGATTCTTGACCTGGAGGGGCCGCTGAAGCTCGGCAAAGACGAAGAGGGTTTCCGCGATCAGATCCAGCAACTGGTGGAAGGCGGAGCTCTGCACATCGGCATCAACCTCGCCGGGGTGTCCGATCTCGATAGCTCCGGGATTGGCTCGCTGGTGCGCGCCTTCACCACTCTGAAACGCGCCGGTGGAAAATGCACCTATTTCTCCGCGAGCAAGCGGGTGCTGATGCTGCTCAAAATGGTCCGCCTCGACAGCGTGCTCGATATCGCCGAAGACGAAGCGACCGCGCTCACGCGTATCTAAGAGTCCGCGATCGGCAACGCCGCGGCAAACCACCCTGCTTCGCTCTCCTTGCGCGTTCTTTTGGGAATGCCCTAAGATGCCTGAACTCCAGATTGGCGGAGGAGTGATGCGTTTCGACAGCGTCATCAGAAATGGCAGCGTGGTCACCGCGACGGATACCTACGCGAGCGACATCGGCATCGCGGACGGACGAATCACCGCGATCGCGCAGTCGCTGCCGATCGAGAATGCCGGCAAGGTGATGGACGCCTCGGGTATGCTGGTGATGCCCGGCGGGATTGACGCGCACACCCATCTCGATATGCCATTCGGCGGAACCACCAGCGCGGACGACTTCGAAACCGGAACGATCGCCGCGGCGTTCGGCGGCACCACCACGCTCATTGACTTCGCCATCCAGCAGAAAGGGCAAAGCCTGCGCCAGGCGTTCGACACTTGGATGAAAAAAGCCGACCGCAAAGCGGTGATTGACTATGCGTTTCACTGCATCATCACCGATCTCGGCGATGCCCAGCTGGAGGAAATGGGAGCGCTGATCCACGAGGGCGTCTCGAGCTTCAAGCTCTTCATGGCTTATCCCGGAGTGCTGATGGTGGACGACGCCACGATTTTCCGCGCCATGTCGCAGGCCGCGAAGTATGGCGGGCTGATCTGCATGCACGCGGAAAATGGAGGCGTGATTGACGTCATCGTCCGCAAGGCCCTCGCCGAAGGCAAGCGCGCCCCGAAGTATCACGCGCTCACCCGGCCCACTTCGGCCGAGGGTGAGGCGACCAGCCGCGCCATTGCGCTCGCGGAGATGGCTGGCGCGCCCGTCTATATCGTTCACCTTTCTTGCAACGATGCCCTGGAGAAGGTGCGCGAGGCGCGCGACCGCGGCGTGCCCGCCTACGCGGAAACCTGCCCCCAGTATCTGTATCTGTCGCTTGAGAATATGGACGCGCCTGGATTCGAAGCCGCGAAATATGTGTTCACCCCGCCGCTGCGCGAGAAATGGCACCAGGAAAAGCTCTGGCAGGGCCTGGCGCACGACACGTTGCAGGTGGTTTCCACGGACCACTGCCCGTTCTGCATGAAAGAGCAAAAGGAACTCGGCAAGGACGACTTCACGAAAATTCCCAACGGCGGACCCGGGATCGAGCACCGGCTGAGTTTGATTTACACCGGCGGCGTACACGGCGGGCGATTTTCGCCGAACCGTTTTGTGCAGCTGGTCGCCAGCCGCTCCTGCAAAACTCTTCGGCCTTTATCCGCGAAAGGGCACCATCGCCGTCGGCTCGGATGCGGACCTGGTGGTGTTCGACACGAACGCGGAACACGTGATCAGCGCCTCGACGCACCACATGCGCGTGGATTATTCAATGTTCGAGGGAATTCGCGTCAAGGGAATGCCGAAAATCGTGCTCTCGCGCGGGCGGACCATCATCGAGAACGGGAAATTTGTGGGCAAACCCGGAAGCGGTCAGTTTATCCGGCGGCAGCAATACAGCGGACTCTGAGCGGAGCAGGCTAGCCACGAGCTATTCTTCGCCGATATCCTCTTTCCATATTTCGGGGTGGTCTCTGATGTAATCGGCCATCAGCGAAACGCACTCACCCGAGTCAAGATCCACCACGCGAATGCCCAGCGAGCGCAGCCACTCGACACCGCCCTGAAAATTGCGGCTTTCTCCGACCACCAGCGTCCCGAATCCGAACTGGCGCACCAGCCCGCTGCAGTACCAGCACGGTGCAAGCGTCGTGACCATGATCAGATTGCGATAGCTGCGGTGCCGGCCGGCATTACGAAAAGCATCCGTCTCGCCGTGCATCGAAGGGTCGCCGTTTTGCACGCGGCGATTGTGGCCGGAACCGATCAGGCGCCCGTCGGCATCAAAAATTGCCGCCCCGATGGGAAGTCCGCCCTCGGCGAGACCTTTGCGCGCTTCGGCCAACGCAACCGCGAGCATGCCGCCATAAATTGGATCAGGTTTCATTCGTCCTTGCGCTAATGCGCGGATGGAATGGCCGATTCGCGCTCGGCCCAATGCTCGACCAAATCGCGAACCACTTTATCACCGACTCGCTCGGCGGCCTCGAGCGACTCCATGAATGCGGAATAGTTGCCGCCGGCCATTTGCTTGAGGCTTTCCGCGGCGGTCACACCGGGCGCCGGGCGATCGTAGTTGCTGATCGTGCGAAGCACCAGCACCCGCCGCAAATCCACGCGGCCCGCCCGATTCAGGAATGTGAGCGCCTGCAATGTTCCCGTGTCTTCCATCGCCGATTCCATGAAATTGCCGCGGCCGCCGGTATAGTAGCTCACCCACGCGTTGGCCCATTTATCGAAGAGATCGCCGTGCCAGAATGTGCTGCCCGAAAGCGCATCGCCATGAGTCACAAACGGCGGCCGCAGCGCATTCGGGAAGCCAACGAATCTGGCGCGAGATTTGCGGATCGCGTCGGAATCGGCGAGCGGCACGTCCTTGGTCAGCTGGAACGCCCAGGCGACCAGTTGCGGATTGAGCGTGAAGACCGGATCGTCCGGCTGGACGGAAACGGGCTGCTCGTAAGGCGTCGCATGGCGCATCGGCACGCGCCCGGTGGCCCAGTCGCCCGGCATTTCGCGCGCGTCGATTTCGTAGGCCAGATCGCTATCAATCACATGGTCCGCCCAAACTGCCGAGCCCAGGGAAACGTCAGCCGGGTCGCCGCCGCCAACGCCCGCCACGATCCAATAGGCTTTTGAAAGATCGAACCGCGGATCCAGGCCGAGCGCCATAACCGAGGCCGCCGCCTTCGCCGTACCTACGCCCGTCAGCATGCCGAGAACGCCGTCCTTGTTCAGTCGCACGTGATGGTAGCCCGCGGCAAGCGGGAGAACCTGATCAAGATGCTCGCGCTCGACCCAGAGCTGATATTCGCCGGGAGCGTCGCCGGTGTCCTCACCCCTCTCGAACATGGTGACGACTACGACTTTGACCTGAATCGGGGTCGCCGGCGGAACCGTCTGTGCCGCGAGCGCGTAGGCCCCTAGCCCGCATACGAGTAATGATCCACAGATATAGGCGGCAACGCGGCTCATGAATTCTCTTCCTTCGGGATGACCAAGTCGGTGCGGATTGCCAAGGGGATTTTACATCACGACGGCGAATGCGAAATTGTGTTTATGGCGAGCGGCGGTAGAATAGTCGCTCACCGATTGACGCGGCCGCGTGCTCAAAGGATCGAAATGACTCAGTCTCGAAGATGGCAACGTCTTCTCGCGCTTCTCTTCGGGTGTTCCGCCGCTGCTTTGCTGCTAGGCTGCGCCGGATCGCCCGCAAAGCGCGCCGAAGGACGGGTTGAGCAGGCGTTTGATGTCGCTCGCGGGAATCCGCTCACACTGCGAGCGTTTCTGGTGGACATGCCGAAGGGTGCAGAGCTTCACTACCACCTTCTCGGCGGCGTCTATGCCGAAACTTTCATACGGGACGGAGCGGAAGATCATCTCTGCGTGAACCTCGCGTCGAGGTCGTTCGTTAAGAAACAGGGGACGAATTGTGCAAAGGGCGACGTGCCCGCGGAAAGCGCGCTTCAAAATCAGCAGCTGTTCGACACGCTGGTGGACGCATTCTCGATGCGCGGATTTGTGGCCACACCCGGTGTGACGGGCCACGATCAATTTTTCGATACCTTCCCTCGATTTGGCGCCGTCGATTCGCGACACACCGGCGAATGGCTGGACGAAGCGGCCACTCGTGCGGCGTCGCAAAACGTTCAATATATGGAGCTGATGGTAACCCCTCCATTCGGTCATGCCGCCGCGATCGCCAAGGAACTGGGATGGCACGGCGAGGATTTCGGCGCATTCCGGGAGCAGTTGCTGGCCAAGGGCTTGCGCGACGAAGTGGCCACGACCCGCGCCTTTCTGGATACGGCCGAAGCAGGACGGCGGGAGCTCGAGCATTGCGGCCAGGCGAATGAATCCGCTGCCTGCCGTGTGGAGATTCGCTACATCTATCAGGTGCTTCGCGCGTTTTCGCCCGAGCAGGTTTTCGCGCAGACCGTGCTGGGATTTGAAGCCGCGGCCGCCGATCCACGCATCGTTGGCATCAACTACGTCCAGCCGGAGGACGACCGCACGGCCATGGCGAACTACGCGCTGCAGATGCGGCAGGTCGGCTACTTGCACAGCGTTTATCCGAAAACGCACATCAGCTTGCACGCGGGTGAGCTGGAACCCGGCATGGTGCCTCCCGACGGGCTCCGCTTCCACATCCGAATGGCGATCGAAACCGCGCATGCCGAACGCATCGGACACGGCGTGGATGTGATGTATGAGGACCGGCCGTACGAACTGCTCAGGGAAATGGCCGCGAATCATGTGATGGTCGAAATCAATCTGACCAGCAACGACGTGATTCTGGGCATCGCAGGCTACGAGCATCCCTTTCGCATATACCGGAAATACAAAGTACCCGTCGCTCTCTCAACCGACGATGAAGGCGTCTCGCGCATCGACTTGACGCACGAGTACGAGCGCGCGGTTCTGACCTTCGCGCTGAATTACGCCGACGTGAAGCAGCTGGTGCGAACGAGTCTGGAGCACAGCTTTTTGCCGGGGGCAAGTTTGTGGCAATCGCCCGATCGTTTCGACCGGCGCGTGGCGGTGTGCGCCCAGGACGACGGGGCTTCCGCTCCCGCACCGTCACCCTGCGCGGAGTTTCTGCAGTCGAGCGAGCGGGCGCAACAACAATGGGAGCTGGAGCGCCGTTTCCGTGTCTTTGAAGCGAGTCACTGAGGCGAGTCCCGCAGCTCGCGAATGATATTGACGCCGCTGCTCGTGCCCAGGCGGTTTGCGCCCGCTTCCACCATCTTGCGGGCATCGGCCGCGGTGCGAATTCCGCCCGACGCTTTCACTCCGATCGTCACGGCGCGGCGCATTAGCGCGACGTCTTCGACCGTGGCGACGCCGCCGAGAAAACCGGTGGACGTTTTCACGAAGTCCGCGCCGGCCTTTTCGCTGATCTCGCATGCCAGGATTTTTTCATCGTTCGTAAGCAGGACCGTTTCCAGGATCACCTTGAGCAGCGCATTGTGCGCGTGCACGATTTCGGCCGCGGCTCGGATGTCGGATTGAACAGCTTCGCGATCGCCGGATTTCAGCGCCCCGATATTCATGACCATATCTATTTCCGCGGCGCCAAGCCTCATCGCTTCACCGGCCTCGAACACTTTCACGTTTGTCAGCGTCGCACCCAGCGGAAAGCCGACCACGGCCCCAACCTTGACGTTGCTGCCTCGCAATTTCGATGCCGCCAGCGCAACGTAGCACGGATTCACCATCACCGAGCCGAAACTGAATTCCCGCGCCTCCTCGCAGAGGCGGACGATTTGATCCACCGTCGCTTCGGGCCGGAGCTGGGTGTGATCAACGATCCGGGCGAAATCCTGCCAGGTGCGGATGGCCGTTCGCTTGTCAGCGGCTGAGTTTTGGCTCGACATAGCTGTTAGATGTTACTACGCTATCTCCTGATTCTGGCGATTAGCGGCACGCATCGCGCTGGGGCGGACGAATCGAGATGAATCATGCCGAAGAATAAACCGAAGGGTGACGTGAAAAAGCGGCTGCTCGAAGCCGCCCGGCGAGCCATGAAGAACGCCTACGCGCCCTATTCGAAATTCAAAGTCGGCGCTGCGGTGCTCACCGCCACGGGCGAGATATTTCTTGGCTGCAATGTCGAAAATTCCTCCTATGGCATGACCAACTGCGCTGAACGCACCGCGATCTTTTCTGCCGTCGCGCGGCGCGGCCCGGGAATTGAGATTGAGGCCGTCGCCGTCGTGAACAATCACCACGTAAAGTGCTCTCCTTGCGGAGCCTGCCGCCAGGTGATCTACGAATTTGGACCCCGGGCAACGGTCTACTTTCGCGGCGCCAAGGGCATGAAGCAACTCCTCATTACCAGCCTTCTGCCCGAGGGATTCCGTCTCAAAAGAAAAAATGCCTGAAGAGAATTCCGCCTCCGAAGCCCTGCGCGCCGTGGACGTGATCCGCAAAAAGCGCGACGGCCACGAACTTTCTCGCGCTGAAATTGACTATTTGGTCCGCGGTTACACCTCCGCGGAAATTCCCGACTACCAGATTTCGGCTTGGCTGATGGCTGCCCTGCTGAAGGGCTTGAGTCGCGCCGAAACCGCGGCGTTGACCGACGCCATGCTGCATTCCGGCCAGGTGCTCGATCTTTCCGAGTTCTCCGCGGCGAAGGTGGACAAGCACTCGACGGGTGGGGTCGGCGACAAAACTTCTCTGGTACTGGCGCCGCTCGTCGCGGCCGGCGGCCTGGTGGTCCCCATGATCAGCGGTCGCGGGCTGGGCCACACCGGCGGAACGCTGGACAAGCTCGAAGCCATTCCCGGATTCGACGTCAGGCTCGACACCGCGCGCTTCCGCGATGTGTTGCGCTCCTGCGGCTGCTGCATGATCGGCCAGACCGCGGAAATCGCTCCGGCCGATCGAAAGTTTTATTCGCTGCGCGACGTGACCGGCACGGTCGAGAGCCCTTATTTGATTTGCGCCTCGATCATGAGCAAGAAATTGGCTGAGGGCATTGATGCCCTGGTGCTGGACGTCAAGACTGGCTCCGGCGCGTTCATGAAGACAGAAGAGGACGCGGCATTTCTCGCAAACTTGATGGTCGAGACCGGCCAGCGGATGGGCAAGCGAATGGTCGCTCTGATTACGGACATGGACCAGCCGCTGGGAATGCGCGTCGGCAACGCGCTGGAGGTTGAGGAAGTCCTCGAAGTGTTGCGCGGGGCTGGTCCTGAGGACCTGCGCGAGCTGTGCCTGGAGCTGGCCGCATGGATGCTTCATCTCGGCGGCCGTGCGGATACCATCGCGCAGGGCAAGAAACTCGCCGCCGACCTTATTCGCTCCGGAAAAGCGCTCGAGAAGTTCCGGCAGATGGTGGCGCTGCAGGGCGGCGATCCCGGCGCGATTGACAATCCTGCGCGTTTGCCCCGTGCAAAATTCTCACTCGACGTGCTGAGCCCTCGAAGCGGTTACGTAGGCGCGATCGAAAGCGAGGCCGTCGGCACAGCCTGCGTGATTCTCGGCGGTGGCCGCGAGAAAAAAGAGGACTCGGTGGACCCGGCGGTGGGAATCGTACTCCGCAAGAAAGTTTCCAACCGGGTTTCTGCGGGCGAGGCTCTCTGCACGATTTATTACAATTCGGAGGCCCGGGCTGCCCGAGCGAAGAAAATGATGGCCGGGAGTTATCAGATTACGGATGCGCCTCCGGTCGCCAAACCCCTGGTTCGGCGCGTCATTCCTCCCACCAACGCAAAGTGAGCAAGCCGCCCTCGGAGTCAGCCCGACAAACTCGCCAGCGTTTCCGCCAGCACCAGAGTTCCCCGCGCAATGTCCTCCGGAGACGCATACTCATCCGGGCGATGGCTGTATCCGTTGCGGCAGGGTATGAACAACATGGCTGCCGGCGCGATCCGCGAGATGAAGAGCGAATCGTGATAGGCGCGGCTGATCATAGGCATAAACTTCAGCTGGTGTTTTTTGCAGGAATTGGACAGCGCTTCGATGACCGCCGGGGCGCAGTCCGCCGGCGCGTCCGCGTTCAGGATCTCGGTGTGAATCGTAACGTTTCTTTTGGCCGCAATATTCTGCGACGCGCCGTCAATCACGGTCATCACTGAGACACGCCGTGCCAAATCCGTATCCCGCAAGTCCAGAGTGAGACGAACTTTGCTCGGAATGCTGTTGACCGCGCCGGGGAAAACGTCGCAGATGCCGACGGTGGCTACGGTGTCAACCGCTCCGCTCGTGCGTGCGGCATTCTCGATCGCCAAAATCAGCTCCGACGCCGCGCAGAGCGCGTCCCGGCGATCGTGCATCAGCACTCCGCCGGCGTGTCCCCCCGCGCCTTCGATCAGCACTCGAGCGCTTGCTGGTGCCGCAATCTTCGTGACCACTCCGAGCGGCACGCGCTCGCGTTCCAGCAGAGGTCCCTGCTCGATGTGCAATTCGACGAATCCCTTGTAATACGAACTCGGCAGCTGCACTTCGTCGAGCTTTCCCGGCATTCCCGCCTTCTGGCGGACTTTCTCGATCGATTCGCCATCATTGTCCGTCAGCTTGCCGGCTGCCTCGGCGGACAGCGTCCCGGAAAGCATCCTGCTGCCAATGCATCCGATGCCGAAACGCGTCGGTTCCTCCGAAGTGAAAATCAGCAGCTCGAGCGAATTCTTCGGTCGGAATCCGCCGCGTTGCAGCGCGCGAATCGCTTCGAGCCCTCCGAGAACACCGACGACGCCGTCGTATTTCCCGGCGTTGGGAATCGCGTCTATGTGCGATCCGGTGCCGACCACGGGCGCTCCTGGATCGGAACCGGCCCAGCGCGCGAAGGTGTTTCCGATGGCGTCCTGCCGCACCTGAAGTCCCGCAGCTTCGCAGCGCTCGATCATCCACTTCCGCGCGCGCATGTCCGCCGGCGTGAAAACGATTCGTGTCACCACCGGCGGCTCGGCTTCCGAAATCAAGGCAAGCGCGTCGATTTCGGCGCTCAGGCGATCGGAATCGATGGCGAGGTTCACGATTGTTCGCCTCTCAGCGCGCGCCATCCAGCGGGTGCCGGTTCCAGTCCTTGTAGATCAGATACTTTGCCGGCACTTTGCCGATTGCGCCGAACCATTGCGGGCACCACGGCCCCATCCAGATAAAATCGCCCGCCGTGACCGGATACCAGGAGTCTCCGAGCCGGTAAATTCCGCCACCTTCCAACATCAGCAGCCCGTGTTCCATCACGTGCATTTCAACCATGCTCAGCGCAGCTCCAGGCTGGTACACCATCGTATTCACCGCAAAGTCGAAGTTCATCGTATCCGGAATCAGGCATTTCACCTGCAAGTCCGGGTCATCGTCGAGCGCATGCGACGTGACCTCATCTTCGCTCGACAGAATCACGATCGGCGGCTTCACCGGCGCTAGCGCCACGTATGCCTTCTCGACCACAGCGACCCGGCTCGCTTTTGTCGCCACCACTCGATGCGCCGCACCCTCGGGCAAATATGCGTAGCCGCGCGGGCCGAGTTCGCTCCGTTTACCTTTGGCTTCGACTCTGACGCCACCCTCCAGCACGTAGAAGAAACGCTGCGCCGATGTGCCGCCCAGTTCGCCTCCCGATTCGAATTCAGCCGTGTACTGCGTGAACGCTGCGCTCAAAGCCGGGCCCACGTGAACCACGGCTGTGCATTTCTTCATCCCCGGCAGCGGCGTTCGCACGAAAGTGTCGGCCGTCAGCAGCAGATGATCTGCGCGCCGGGCACTGCGGGTATGGCCGAGATTATGCACGATGCATTCTCCTTTGAGTTGCGGGCGAAGAGGCGAGCAGCTCGAGCAGATGCGAGCCGGCCTCGAGCGCCTTGGCGACATCCTCGATCGCCACACTCTCTGCCGGGTTGTGGCTGATTCCGCCGGGCGTTCGCAGGAAAATCATCGCCGAAGGAATCTTTTCGGCCAGGATCATGGCATCGTGGCCCGCGCCGCTGACCATCCGAAACGGCTCGCAGCCCGCTCGCCGGATTGCCTCGTCGGCCTGCTCCACAAGAAAGGTATCCAGCGCCACCGCCGGCTGGTTCAATTGCGTGTTGTGGCGCACCGAGAGTCCGCGCCGCTTCGCGATTGCTTCCGCTTTGCCGGTAAGATTCTCCACCGCGGCCGACCGCACATCGTTTGAGCTGTGGCGCACATCGAGAGTCGCTCGAGCTTCTCCCGCAATCACGTTTGTCGCTCCCGGTTTTGGCTCAAGCGTGCCCACCGTCGCCGTCAGGCCGGGGGTGCGCTGCCCCTCGCGTTCCACTTCGCCGATCCACTCCGCGGCGGCGGCCAGAGCGTCGAATCGGAGATCCATCGGCGTAGTGCCCGCGTGGTTCGCGCGGCCCACAAACGTGAACTGTACCCGGCTCTGCCCGGCGATGGATTCGACGGCCGCGAGCGCCCGGCCCGCCTGCTCCAGCACCGGCCCCTGCTCGATATGAAACTCCACGTAACCCAGCGTTTCTTCTCTTTTCACGCAAGCCTCGGGAATTTCATTCGGCGCCAAACCAAAGTCTTCGATGGCTTCGCGCACGGAGACGCCATGCGCGTCCTTGCGCTGCAGCAACTCTTCGTCGAGCCTGCCCACCAGCGCCCGGCTGCCGATGAATGGCGCGCCGAATCGAACGCCCTCCTCTTCGGAGAGGCCGAGCACTTCGATTCCGAACGGCAGCTTCCTCCCGTGCTGCCCTTCCAGCAGCGCGACCGCCAGAACGACGCCGAGCACGCCATCATACGCGCCCGCATTGGGAACCGTGTCGAGGTGCGATCCCAGCAGCAGCCTCGGCGCGCTCGTCTCCGCGCCGGAATACCACGCTCGCAAATTTCCGGCCGCGTCGATTCTCACTGCAGCGCCGAGCGCCTCCAGCCATCCCGTGATTTCTCGATGGCAATCGCGCATCGGCGACGAAAGAAACGTCCTGCGCGTCGAATCCGGATCTTCGCTGAATCCCGCCAGCAATTTGCACCGCTCCATCACCCGCTGCGCCAGCTCTCGGTGCGAATCGCTCATCGGCGGCGGATGCGCGCCTCGATGTAGCCGTGCGGCTCGTCGATCGGCACGAAGATTTCGTTGGGATTGTCCTGCCCGAACCTCGAAAGATCCACCAGCAGGCAGTGTATGTTCGGCATGATCAGCTCAATCTCCTCGACCTCCGCGACGCCCGCAAGCACGGCCTCACCCATCGCATGCAGAGTGTGCTGCACGGATTTGCTGTCATGCGCCGCAAAAACACCCACCAGGACTTCGCGGATCTTCACGCGCAATGCCGCGAACGGCAGATCGGACGCCGCATATTTCCAGCTGGCCGTCAGCGCCGTGCCGAACAGCCGATCCGCCGTTGGCGGCAGGGTCGTCAGCGAATCTTGAATGTAGCCTTCAAATCCCGATCCCGCCGTCTTCATGATCACCAGATTTTCCAGCCCCGACGTGACTGAGAACTTCCGTTCCGGCGCGCGTGCCACCCGGGTCGTTTGCCGCTCGCCGCTGGATTGCACAAACGTCGTCGGATGCTCCTTCCCGTCCGTCGTCAAATGCCTCCACGCCTTTTCCGATATGCTCGCTTCCGCTTCCGACACTTGCGGATTGCGCCCCAGCAGAAAATCGACCAGTTCTTTCGCAAAATCCTCCATGCAGGCGGCCGACGATTTTCGCGCCAGCGAGTACACCGTATTCTTCATCGTGTCCGTCGGCAGGATTTTGCTGTTGTCCCCGTCCGTGAAGCAGCTCTCGAAATCTCCTTCCAGCAGAATCTGCACCGTCCATTCGCAGAAGTCGTGGCGGTCCCCATGCCGCTTCACGCGCACCACTCGCACGCGCGATTTGCCGTACCGGTTTTCAGCCAGCGCCGCCATAGGTTCAGCTTCCTCGGTACGTCGTGTAGCCGTACGGACTCAGCAGCAGCGGAATGTGAAAATGCTCCTCGCCCTGTTTCGCCGCAAACGTGATCTGTACCAGTGGATACAATCCCTCGATCTTCTGCGCCGCATAATAACTTGCTGCATCGAATGTCATGCGGTAAATCCCCCCAGCCGCAGCTTCTCCCTCCGGCAGCAGCTGGCCGCACCGCCCGTCTTGATCGGTGCGCGCCGATCCAACCAGCCGCCAATCGCCGGACGATTCTTGCCGCTCCAGCCGCACCGGCACGTTTCTCGCCGGCGCGCCCTGCGCTGTGTCCAGCACGTGAGTGGAAATGCGTCTCATCCCTTGAGCCATTTCTTCAGCCGCAATTGCGTTATCTGCCGCTGCTGTTCCGCCGCCTCGTGGAGCTCCGCCCGGGAATCAT
Source organism: uncultured Acidobacteriota bacterium (assembly GCA_963814605.1). GTDB lineage: Bacteria > Acidobacteriota > Terriglobia > Acidiferrales > UBA7541 > Palsa-295. The sequence goes on from CAWFDD010000001.1 coordinate 51,947, forward strand.
TCTGCATCCGCCGCCGCACGATCTCCAGAATTTCCGCAGCCGCCTTCCCCGTGGCGCATACGATGAAGATTCTGCCGAACCGCTGCTCGTATTCTCGATTCGCGTCAGCCAATGCGATCTTGACCGCTTCATCCGCGGCGGCAACGTCTCGTTGCTCCGTCGCGGACCACGCCGCGCTGCGAGCGTGCGAAGGCCCCTCCGCCCGTGATTCTCCGATCCGCGGATGGCTGCGGAACGCTTCGGTCCAATCGGCTTCGTTCAAATTCCGCCATGTTTCGTCCGACGCATTCAGCAAAGCCAGCTCGTCCGTCAGCGGTCTGCGCGTCGCCATCCCCCGAGCCCATGCTCTCGAGCCGCAGCACGCCAGAATCTCATTCTCCGCTTCCTCAACCGGCGCTTCGTTCCAGCGCATCAGCACGTCACTCATGGCCCGCGGCCGGCGCGCCCAGCCGCTCCAGGAATTCCGCAACCAGATTGCCCACCACCGCCGAGCGATACCTCGCCGTCGAGCGAATATCGTCTATCGGGCGTATCTCCGCTGCCGCAGTCTTTCGTGCCAGCAGCGCAATTGACGGGTCCAGGCGCTTCCCGTTCAATACTCGTTCCGTTTCCACCAGACGCAGCGGCACCGGCGCTACGCTTCCCACTGCAATCCGTGCATCCGCAATCACGCCGTGCTCCATTCGCCCCAATGCCGCCATGCACACTTTCGAAATCGCTTGCGCGTTGCGCGTTCCGACCTTGCGCGTGTACGAAATGTAAGACTTGAACTCTCTTGCCAGGCATATGGCTCGGATTAATTCGTCCGCTGCCAGATCCATCTTCTTATAGTCCTTGTGAAAATCCCGGTACGCCACGCGGCGCTCTCCCCGAACCGAAACAAGTATCAGTTCCGCGCCGTACGCCAGCAGCGCCGGCAAAGAATCGCCCGCCGGCGACGCGTTGGCGATATTCCCGCCGAGCGTGCCTCGATTCTGGTTCGAGATTCCGCCAATCCAGCTCGCCGCTTGCCAGAGCAACGGGAATTCGCTCTTCACCACCGCGTGCTCCCGCAGGTCCGTGTACGTGCTACCCGCGCCAATCTGAATCTCCGCGGCAAGCACCTCCACGCGCCGCAAATCCGGAAGATTCCAGATGTTGACGAGCTTCCTCGCGCGCAGTGTGCCCGCCGCATACTGCACCATCACATCGGTTCCGCCGGCAATGGGAAGCAGCGCGCCTGGATTGTCTCCCATAAGCATCACCACATCCTGCAAATTGCCCGGCGCCACGATTTCGTAATCGGCGGGATCGGATCTCATCGCGCGGCTCCGCGCCGGGCCGCTTCGGCGACCGCTTCGAGAATCTGCGCGTACCCCGTGCAGCGGCAGAGATTGCCCGAAAGCCCCTCGCGTATTTCGTCCATCGTCGGCGCGGGCTTCTTCTCGAGCAGATTCACCGCCGCCAGCATCATCCCCGGCGTGCAAATGCCGCACTGCGCCCCGCCGAACTCCAGAAACGTCTCCCGAAGTGCGCGAAACCGCGAGTCGTCGGCCAGCCCCTCGATGGTCACAATACTCGAACCCGCTGCTTGTATCACCGGCACCAGACAGCTATCCACAAGCTGCCCATCCATCAACACCGCGCACGCGCCGCACTCCCCTTCTCCGCAGCCTTCTTTTGTCCCGGTCAGTCCGAGTTTCTCGCGCAGCACATCGAGCAATCGTTCCATCGAGCACGCGCGCACGAACGTTTGCACGCCGTTGACTCGCAGGGAAAATTCACATTGGGAGACGCTGTCGCTCATCGTGATTGGGGTTGTGCGTCCACGGTGACGGCATCGAAAATGTTTTCCGGCAGCAGCGGAATCGAATCGAACGCAACTCCCAGCGCGTCCTCGATCGCGTTGACAATCGCCGGTGCGGGTCCGTCCATCGGCAATTCACCGATCCCTTTTGCGCCGTACGCGCCATGCGCATTGCCTAGTTCTTCGAAAAACACGCGGATGGGAGGCAAATCCGCGGACGTGGGCATAATGTAATTCGTCATCTGGCTGTTCTGCATGCGCCCGTCCCGCCATTCCACCTTTTCGTACAGCGCGAATCCGATTCCCTGCGCCACGCCGCCGGTGATTTGCCCTCGCGCCAGCACCGGATTCAAAACCTTGCCCACTTCCTGCAGCGCCACGAAATCGTCCACCGTTACTCCGTACGTCGTCAGATCCACGGTCACTTCCGCCACGTACACCGCCCACGCGAAAGTCGCGTACGCTTCCCCGCGGTAGTGTTCGTCGTCCCAAAAAACGTCGCTCGGCGGTTCGTAACGCGCCAGCGATCGAAACTTCCCGCGCTCGGCCACATACTTTCGGCACGCGGCGCGAAATTCCTCCGCTGTGTGCCGCTCGGCCAGCATTCCGCACCCAACCAGCGTCTGCTCCAACCCTCGCGCCGCGGACTCCACCAGTTTTCCCACCACCATGGCCGTGCGCGAAGCAACCGTGGGACCGCTGTTGGGCACGTCCATCGTGTCCGGCTGGGCGATCTCCACATCTTCGTAAGGCAGGCGCAGAGTCTCTGCCGCGATCTGGCAAAGCACGGTATTCGTTCCCTGCCCAATCTCGGTGCTCGAAACCACCACGCGCACGCCGCCATCGGCGCGCCCTTCGACGCCGACCACCGAGCTGAGATGGCGCTCGCCCGATCCCGTAAACCCGGCGCCGTGCAGAAACGCCGCCACGCCCATCCCTTTTTTCTTCGGGCCGCGCTCGTTCTCGTACGCGAATCTCTTTTTCTTGGCGTCGTAATCGGCCAGTTCCAGCGCCCGGCCGAAAAGTTTCTCCAGGTCGATCGGATCGCGCACGATCTGCTCGGTCGTCGTTGTCTGGCCGTGCTTCAGGAAATTTCGCCGCCGGATTTCCACGGGCGTCAGACCCACCACCTGCGCGATGCGATCCATGTGCCGCTCCATCGCAAACAGGCTCTGCGGCGCGCCGAATCCCCGAAAGGCGCCATGCGGCGGAGCGGTCGTGGCCACTGCTTTCCCGCGAATGCGCACACTCGGCCAGTAATATGGACCGCCGGCGTGGATCGTGCCTCGCGAAAGAACCACCGGTGAAAGCGTTTCGTAGGCGCCGCCATCAATCGTAAAGTCGATCTCGCCGCCCAGAATTTTCCCGTCCTTGTTCACCGCCGTGCGATGGCGCGTCCGCGAAGGGTGCCGCTTCGTCGTCGCCGCCATATCTTCCAGGCGGTCGTAGATGATTTTCACCGGCTGTCCCGATTTCATCGCCAGCAGCGCCGCGTGCGCCGCGATCATTGACGGATATTCCTCTTTTCCGCCGAAACCGCCGCCGGTCTCCGTCTGCACCACGCGGATTTTATCCTCGGGCAGGTTGAACAGCGCCATCAGTGCCTTGTGCACGTAGAAAGGGCATTGCAGCGAACCCCATACGGTGACGCCCTTTTTCGCGTCGAACGCCGCAATCATCCCGTTCGTTTCGATATAGAGCTGCTCCTGCGCCCCCGTGAAATATTCGCCCTCCACGATGTGGTCGGCCTTTTCCCACACCGCGTCCACGTCGCCTTTCTGAACCAGGAATCTCTTGAACACATTGTCCGTGCCCCAGATAATCTCCGATTGCCGCTCGCTCTCCTCGATCGTGAACACCGGCGGCAGGCGATCGTACTCGATGGAAACGGCGGCGACCGCTTTCGGCAGAGCGTGCCGGTCCGGATGCGCCAGCAGTAGAATCGCTTCTTCCGGATGGTTCACCACGCCATCGGCCAGACACGGTTGGTCGTTTTCGATCAGCGCGATGTAGTTTTTCCCGGGAATGTCTTTCGCGGACACAATCACGTACTCATCCCACGGGATTCCCGGCCCAAAGATAATCTTTTTGATCTTGCCGCGCGGAATCCGGCTGCGCACCGTCGCGCCGTGGAGCATGTCCGGGAGGGTGATATCGTCAACGTACCGCGCCTGTCCGGTGACTTTGCCGAGCCCCTCCTTGCGCTGCGCCGACAGGCCTATTGTGGCGGGCGATTTCATTGTTCGCTGAAGCTATTGTGAACGAAAACTGAAAATATTTGTACGCTTGATTCCCTCGCACCGCAGCCGAGCGCTGCCCGAGAGTCTTTACTGTCGAAATTCCTTGCCGCCCGGCTCGCCCGGAAACTCACCTTCTGCGAAGACTGCCCTGCCTCGCAAGTACGTCGCCTTCACCACTCCTCGCAATTTCTCACCGAGATAAGGCGAAATCGCGTGCCGGTAATGCAGCTTTTCCTTCGTCACCACGAATTCGGTCTCCGGGTCGAACACCGCGAAATCCGCATCATATCCCGCCGCGATCCGCCCCTTGCGCCCATCGCATCCCGCAAGCCTCGCCGGCCCCTCGGCCATCCACCGCGCAATTTCCACTAGCGTAAATCCCCGCGGGCTGGCCTCCGTCCACATCACCGGCAGGGCCACCGACAGGCTCGCGATCCCGCCCCACGCCGTTTTGAAACTTCCCTCCTCCAGCCTCTTCATCGCCGGCGGACACGGCGAATGATCGGTCACCACAAAATCGATCAGCCCCTCCCTGAGTGCCTGCCAGAGCTGCTCGCGGTTTTCGCGGCTTCGAATCGGTGGCGCGCACTTGCACAGCGTCGCTCCGTCTCCGATCGTCTCCCCGGCAAAATGCAGGTAGTGCGGGCAGGTCTCCACGGTCACCGGAAGGCCCTGCGCTCGCGCCGCTCCCAGCATCGGCAGGGCGTGGCAGGTCGCCAAATGAACGATGTGCAGCTTGAATCTGAATTCCTTGCATAGCGCCAGCATCAATCGAATCGCCGAAAGCTCGGCCTCGTCCGGCCTCGACTTCAGATACGTCGAGTAAGATTTCCAGTCGGCGTCTGCCAGCCCAACCGTGGCCGCGTCCACGGGACCCGGCAGCTCCGCGTGCACCAGCAGCGGCAGCGTCGTCCGCGCCACGTGCGGCAGCGCCGCTCTAAGTTCCTGCTCGGTGACCATCGTGAACCCGTCGATCCCCGGATGCACCAGGAAGCATTTAAATCCCCGCACGCCTGCCGCCGCCAGCGCCTCGATGCGCGCTTGATTGTCGCTCACCACTCCGCCCCACGCCGCCCAATCCACGCGGCACTTGCCTCGCGCCGCCGCCCGCTTTGCTTCGAGCGCCCCCACACTTGTCGTCGCCGGCAGACAATTCAGCGGCATGTCCACAAGCATCGTGTAACCGCCCGCTGCCGCGGCGCGCGTTGCCGTCTCGAATCCCTCCCACTCGGTCCTTCCCGGTTCGTTGATGTGCACGTGGGAATCCACCAGCCCGGGAAGAATCGCCGCTTCGCCGAAATCGCGGACCTGCGCCTCGGCAGGAACGCGGCCCACCGCAACTACGGCCGTGATGCGCTCGCCCTCCACCAGAACGGCCGCCGGCCGGATTCCTTCCGGCGTCACCACGCGACGAGAAACAAAAGCTTGTTGTGTCATCGCACCTATCGCAGCGCCCGCGAACGATTTTTGCTCATGCGCGAGCGTATCTCAGGAGTGTGAGTCTTTCAACATGGCGGCATCTTTGCCGCAAGCTAACTTTGTCATCCGGCTTATACTTCTGCAATGAGCAACGCGTTCATGGCTCGCGCCATCGAGCTCTCCATTGAAAATGTCCGCAGCGGACGCGGCGGCCCTTTCGGCGCAGTCGTCGTGCGCGGCGGCAAAATCATCGCCGAGGGCGTGAACTGCGTCACCGCCGTCAACGACCCCACCGCGCACGCAGAAGTCGTCGCCATTCGCGAGGCCTGCGAGAAACTCGGCGTCTTCGAGCTGAAAGACTGCGAGATGTACACCTCCTGCGAGCCTTGCCCGATGTGCCTCGGCGCAATCTATTGGGCGCGCCCGGCCCGTGTTTATTTCGGCAGCACCGCCGCCGATGCGTCCAACGCCGGCTTCGACGACTCTTTCATCTACAATGAAATCCCGCAGCCGCATGCCCAGCGCAAAATTCCCATGATTCAAATGATGCGCGACGAAGCCCTCGAAGCCTTTCGCGCCTGGCAGCGCCAGCCCAACAAAGTTCCCTACTAGCATTTCTGCGGCCCTCCGCGGCGCTCGCATCGAATCGCCAACTCAACGCCCTCCGGGTGTATACTCCGCCGAAATCAGGAGATCAGAATGGAAGCCTCCACTCGGCTCGCTACGCAGGACTTTGATCTGGATTTTGGGTCGGCTGTTGACGCCGCCGCCGCGATTCGCGCCGGAAAAATTTCCTCCCGCGAATTGACCGAACACATCTTCCGCAGGATCGACGCCTTCGAACCCAGGCTCAACGCCTACGTGTACCAGCTCCGCGAAAGCGCGCTGGCCGACGCGAAAAAAGCCGATGATGCCATCGCCCGAAACCAGCCCACCGGCCCGTTTCACGGCGTCCCCGTAAACGTCAAAGAAAGCTTCGGCGTCGCCGGACAGCCCTGCACCTGGGGCATCCCCGGATTCCGCGACGCCAGGGCGTCGCAGAACGCCGTTGTTGTTCGCCGCCTGTTAAATGCCGGTTCGATTTTGCTCGGCGCCACCAACGTCCCGCTGGCCCTCATGGACGTGCAAAGTTTCAACGAAATCTATGGCACAACCAACAATCCCTGGGATCTCGCCAGAACGCCCGGAGGCTCCTCGGGCGGCTCCGCAGCGGCGCTTGCCGCGGGGCTGGCATTTTTCAGCGTTGGTTCGGATATCGGAGGCAGCATCCGCACGCCGAGCGCTCTCTGCGGGATTTACGGCCACAAGCCGACGATTGACATCGTCAGCGCCATCGGCCAGGCGCCCGGAGGCCTCCACGATAATCCGGGATTCTCAACGCTGTTGGCGGTCGCCGGCCCCATGGCCCGCAGCGCCGAGGATTTGGAGGCCGGTCTGCGCATCCTCGCCGGGCCCGAGCCTCCGGACGCGAAGGCCTATCGCTGGACATTGCCGGACGCGCGCCACGATCGCCTTCAGGACTTCCGCGTCGGCTACCTTCTCGAGGATCCCGCCGTTCCGGTCTCGGCGGAAACCAAATCTGTCCTCGAATCCGCCGTCCGCGCTTGCGAACGCGCCGGCGCGACGATGAAACCAGGATGGCCCGAAAGTTTTCGCTTCGCCGAGCTGCTCGACACGTATTTCTTCATGCTTGCTGCATTTGATTTCAGCCTTACGCCGCCGGACCGCCAGCAGCGTCTGCGCGAGGAATTCGCGCAATCGCTCGGACCCCACCGCTCGAGGCTCGCTCGCAACTTTCGCCGACTGGCAGATGCGCAACCTCAGCCGCCTCCGGTACCGCGCCCTGTGGCAGAGATATTTCGAATCCGTGGACGTCTTCCTCTCGCCGGTGGCGATGACCACCGCGTTCCCGCACGATCATTCTCACAAGGGTGCGCGCACCATTCCTACTCCCGAGGGCGATTTGCATCCCATGATGGACTTGCTCGCTTACATTTCCCCCGCCACGCTGACCGGCTGCCCCGCAACGTCGGCTCCCGCGGGTCTCAGCAAGAGCGGCCTGCCCGTCGGACTTCAAATCATCGGCCCGTATTTGGAGGATGCTACGCCGATCCGATTCGCGCAACTCCTGGCTCGCGAAATTGGCGGGTTTCAGGCTCCCAAAGGCTACAGCGGAGTGGCGTGAAGCCTGGCGCGTTGCGTTTCCGCGCCGTCACCGGGGTTAAATCAGGTCCCGCTTCTACCCAGCGCCCAGAAACGCGTAACGCAGCAGGAAGAGCGCGCTGAGCACCCAGATCAGCGGACTGATTTCCTTGTACCGTCCGGTAAACAATTTCAGAAAAGTAAACGACAGCAGCCCCAGGCTCAGCCCCGTCGCAATGCTGAACGTCAGCGGCGTGGCGATCAGCGTTAGAAACGCCGGCACCGCGTCCGTGAAGTCGCCCCAGTCAACCTTGGCGACGGAGCTGCACATCAGCGCCCCGACCAGAATCAGCGCCGGAGCCGTCGCATACGACGGAATCGCCGCAACAATCGGCGCGCAGAACATTGCCGCCACAAACAGCCCGGCGATCACCAGATTGCCCAAACCGGTTCGCGCGCCTGCCGCCACGCCTGCGGCGCTTTCGATGTAGCTGGTAACCGTGGATGTTCCCGTCAGCGCGCCCACGATGGTGCCGAACGCATCGGCCAGCAGCGCGCGGCTGGCCCGCGGCAGCTTGCCGTTATGCAGAAACCCGCCTTGTTCGCACACCCCGACCAGCGTTCCCACATTGTCGAAGAGGTCCACGAAGAAGAATACGAAAATGAGCTCCCCCAGCCCGATCTTCGTCGCCGAGCGCAAATCGAGTTTCAGAAATGTCCCGGAGGGATGCGGCCACGAAAAAAGATGCGCCGGCCAGTGGCTCACGCCCAGCGGAATTCCCGCCAGCGTGATCAACACAATGCCGATCAATATCGCGCTCCCCACCTTCCTCGCCACCATGATGGCAATCAGCACCACGCCCACCGCCGCGAGTATCACTTCCTTGTCGGACGTCTTGCCCAGCGCCACGAACGTGGACGCGTCGGCCACGATGATTTTCGCGTTCCGGAATCCCACGAACGCGATGAACAGGCCGATCCCGCCGGCTGTCCCATGCTTCAGGCAGTTGGGAATCCCGTTGACGATCTGCTCGCGCACATTCGTCAGCGTCAGTATCAGGAACAGAATTCCCGACAGAAGCACCACTCCCAGCGCCGTCTGCCACGCCACCCCGCGCCCGATCACAATCGAGTACGTGAAGTACGCGTTCAGCGACATCCCCGGCGCCAGCGCGATCGGATAATTCGCCCACAATCCCATCACCAGCGTGGCCAGCGCCGCCGAAATGCACGTTGCGAAAAGCACGCCCTCCACCGGCATCCCCGCTTCCGATAGGATCCGCGGATTCACCACCACCACGTACGCCATGGTCATGAACGTCGTCAGCCCGGCCAGCAGCTCCGTGCGTATGGTGGTGTTGTTTTCCTTGAGGTGAAAGACGCGCTCGAGCAAGCCACACTCTCCCGGGTGAAAGTGAGCCACTATAGGGTGCGCGCTCGCCGCCGTCAACGCCAGATGCGCGTCACCGCTCACCCTTCTTGCTCTCGCGCGCTCAAACTAAGGCGCGACCCGAAACTCTTACGCCTTGCTTTCGCGTGTTTCAGATGTTAGTTACTATCCTCTCTCGTTGGTGGGGCGGGAGCGCGAACTCAAAGTTTCATTGCACCAAGCGAGTGCACGAAGCGAATGACCCTCAACATCGGCGTGAGGCGTCGAAGAGCGACTGGCTCACCGCGCCCGCTCGCGATCGGAACATGATCTGTGGCTAGCTACATCGGAGCGATTGACCAGGGCACCACCAGCACGCGCTTCATTGTCTTCGACGCGCACGGCCGAATTGTTTCCGTCGCTCAGAAGGAGCACGAGCAGATCTATCCCCAGCCGGGATGGGTCGAGCACGATCCCGAGGAAATCTGGCGCCGCACCCAGGAAGTCATCTCCGCCGCCATGCAGGAGCGAGGCCTGCGTCCCCAGGATATTGCCGCCATCGGCATCACCAATCAGCGCGAGACCACAATCGTCTGGAACCGCAAGACCGGCGAAGCCGTTTACAACGCCCTGGTCTGGCAGGACACCCGGGTTGAAGACGCCGTCGCCGAGTTCTCCGCTGACGGCGGCCCTGATCGTTTCCGCAAAAAGACCGGCCTTCCCCTCGCCACCTATTTCAGCGGCCTGAAAATTCGCTGGATTCTCAACAACGTGCCCGGCGTGCGCGAAAAGGCCGAATCCGGCGACGTGATCTTCGGCAACGTGGACACCTACCTCGTATGGAAACTGACGGGCGGCCCCCAAGGCGGTATTCACGTCACCGACGTCACCAACGCCAGCCGCACCCAGCTGCTCAATCTTGAAACCCTCGCGTGGGACCGCGACATCCTTCGTGTCTTCGGAATCCCCGAAAAGATGCTCCCGCGAATTTCATCCAGCAGCGAGGTGTACGGTTCGGCCACGCTCGAGTCAATCAAGAGAGTCCCGGTCGCCGGAATTCTTGGCGATCAGCAAGCCGCATTGTTCGGCCAGACCTGCCTGAAACCCGGCGAAGCCAAGAATACCTATGGCACAGGCTGTTTCCTGCTGATGAACACAGGCGCCAAGCCCGTGCAATCGAAACACGGCCTGCTGACTACCGTCGCCTACAAACTCGGCAAAGAGCCTGCGCAATATGCCCTCGAGGGCAGCATTGCCATCACCGGCGCCCTCGTTCAGTGGCTGCGCGACAACCTCGGCCTCATCGAAAAAAGCTCCGACATCGAGCCGTTGGCGCGATCCGTCAAAGACAACGGCGGCATCTATTTTGTCCCCGCCTTTTCCGGCCTCTACGCGCCGTATTGGAAGACCAGCGCACGCGGAGTGATTGCCGGAATGACCCGCTACACCAATAAGGGCCATTTCGCTCGCGCCGCTCTGGAAGCCACTGCATTTCAGACCCGCGAAGTCGTCGAAGCCATGGAAAAAGATTCCGGAATCCCTCTCGACGTGCTTCGCACCGACGGCGGCATGATCGAAAACGATCTGCTGATGCAATTCCAGGCCGACATTTTGAACCGCTCCGTGGTCCGCCCGGTGATCAAGGAAACCACGGCGCTCGGCGTCGCTTACGCCGCGGGCCTTGCCGTCGGGTTCTTCAAGGACTTCGAGGAATTGCGCGCCCATTGGGCTGTGGATCGTACCTGGACGCCGCAAATGGATGAAACAACGAGGGCCGAGCTTTATCGTTCGTGGAAGAAGGCCGTGACCCGTTCCTTCGATTGGGTGGATTAAGTTCGCGCGAGAACGGTCGTGTTCTTTAGCCGCTGAAGTTCCATTTGAAATCTTGGTCGTGGCTTTAGCCACGACATAAGCGTCGTAGGGCAAGACCGGCTTTAGCCGCTGAAGTTCCCATGTTGTTGTTTGAGCGTGCGTCTGAGACGAGGAGCGACCAAAAATGACTTCAGCTTTCCGTGGCGAATTTCTGGGCACCATGGTTTTGGTTCTTTTGGGAGACGGCGCCGTCGCCAACGTCCTGCTCAAGAAATCCAAGGCCGAAGGAAGCGGCTGGATCGTGATTGCCACCGCCTGGTGTTTCGCCGTCATGGCCGGCGTTTTCACCGCCGTCGCCTGCGGAAGCAACGATGCCCACCTCAATCCGGCGGTCACCTTCGGCTTCGCAGTCTCCGGCGGAGACTATTCAAAAATGGTTCCGTATATCGTCGCGCAGTTGTTAGGCGCTTTCGTTGGAGCGGTTCTGGTGTGGATCTTTTTTTGGCCTCACTGGAAGGAAACGCCCGATCCCGCTGCCAAACTCGGCGTCTTCTGCACCGCGCCGGCGATTCGCATGACCCTCGCAAACCTCGCCTGCGAAATTATCGCCACGTTCCTGCTGGTATTCCTGGTCGGCGCTCTCACTTCAAAGGCGGTCGCCACCACCTCTGGACTCGCCGGCGGAATGACCGGCTACCTGGTCGGCGCCATCGTCTGGTCCATCGGCCTTTCTCTCGGAGGCACGACCGGCTACGCCATCAACCCGGCGCGCGACCTCGCACCCCGCACCGCCCACGCGCTGCTGCCCATCGCCGGCAAGGGCTCATCCGACTGGCGCTACGCACCCGTTCCCGTCTTCGGCCCGCTCATTGGCGGCGGCTTGGCCGGTCTGCTGATTCGTTGCCTTCACTTTTAGATTTTCGTAGTCCGGCGCGCACAGGATACGAAATCTATTTGCTCGTCAGCTCGATCCGCGTCACCAGATAAGTAATCGTCCCTTCGAGCGAGCTGAACCGGTGCGGCACGTGCGGCAGGATCACCGCCACGTCGCCCGGCCCCATGTGGCGTTTCTCCCCGCCCTGGATGTCGCCACGCACGCTCGGGCCCGCGGCTTGCAGCGTCAGGTCCACAGGACTGGTGTTCGCCATCGTGCCGCCGGTCTCCATCGTTCCCGATCCCGAAATAATCTGATACACCTCGGTCACTTTTTCGTGCTCCAGCCCGCGATCTTCCTTGCCTGCTTTGGGAATGCGCCGCAGAATTACGATGGATACTTTGTAGCCGCCTTCGTCCACCGTCTTGATCACTTTGTCGTACACCAGTCCGCCCGCGGGAGCTTCCTTCAAGGCCGCTTCAATTTCGGCGGTGGTGACATAGGTCGCCGGAGCGACCGCATCGGCCGGCTTCCCCCCTGCGAATGCCGGCAGTGCAATCAGCATCACGAGCAACAGGCATTGCGCCGGCAACGCTGCGTAATTCCGTGGATTTTTCATGGGATCCTCCGTCGGGCGCAGAGTATAGCGCCGCCGCCCGCGCGCGAGAATTTAATTCTGCCTGGCGCGAGCCGGAGGATGATGCGTTTCGTTTACGGTTCCTGTTTCGCCGGCTGCGCATTCGCCGCCGCAGGAGCGGGAGGCAAATCCACGGGCGCGTAGTACGGTTTGCCGTTCAATTTTTGAACTTCCTTGGCAAAATCAGTCCCGTAGTCGCGATCCGGGTTGGTCGAGAAGAGATAGGCCTGGCGCTTGTAATTCCAGTTGTCGGGCGCCAGGCGCTGCGATTCCTTGAAGTGTGCGATGGCCTCCTGCCCGTGACCCTGGTGATACATGTATTCCGCGAGCGTGAACTCCGCATCGGCCATCAATCGATCGGGGCTTGCTGGTGTGAGCTTCGCTCTCAGCTTGTCCTCGCTCATCACGTAAATGCTCTTGTCGCCATTCGCCACCCAGTCGCGGATCGCGTTCAGGTAGGGCTTGGGGTCAATCCCCGTGAGACTCCGGTAGCGCTCATCCACGTACGCCACTTCGGGCGGACGCACGATTTTCCCCTGCTCGTTGATCCACACTCCGGTGGGAACATTCACCAGTCCGTAGGTCTTGGTAATGATGTGTTCCTGATCGATCAGAGCGAGGTATTCGGGGTTGGCTTTGGCAATCCAGGGACCCGCGTCGCGCACGCCGCCGGTATCCTGTGCAACGGAGATGATCTCGAAATTCTTATCTTTCAGGTCGTGATAGAAGGCCTGCCAACCTGGCAGGTCGAATCGGCACCCTCACCAGGAGGCCCAGGTGATCAGCAGCACCTTTTTGCCGCGGTAGTCCGAAAGCGAGTGCATTTTGCCGGTGACATCGGGCAGCGTGAAGTCCGGCGCGTCCAGCGTGGAGAGAAAATCATTCTGCGCGACCGGCTGCGGGCCAAGATACCAGTAGTCGAATTGCGCGTCGCGAGCGGAGGCCTGGTGCAACAGGCGCGCGAACGCACTCAGGTTGAACCACTCGACTGATCCCTGTTTCACCACGAATTCGCTGCGCGTCTTTTTCGGCAGCGGGTAGCAGGCTTCCTTGCGGCAGACCCCCTGCGGCTTCAGCTCGAATCCCGTTGCACGCGTCAAATCCGCCAGCGTCACCCACAGATCCGCGGAATTCGCGAACGGCGACGCAGAGTCCAGGGTCGTCGCTGTGCCCTCGTAGATGATCGTCGGGTGTTGCGCGTCCATGGCCATGCTAGCAACGGGCCAGAGCAGCAGCGCCAGTCCGGCCCCCATCATCGCTATGCGCTGAAAGAGTCTCATCAATAATCACGTTTCTCCGCAGTCCGAAAGTGTCCAAGCCCTCGATTTCGACTTCCTCGTCAGCCGCTAGTGTACGTCGCCCCGCCTCCGCTCGCAACAGGCTCATGAACGCGCGCCACCTGCTGCTAAGGCAACGGTGTCAGCGGAGGCGTGGTCGAATCTTTCGGCACCTGCGTGCGCGTCGTATTCATCACCATGCTGAGGAACGTGTAGTACGCGGCCACGCTGGTCATGTCAATGACGCCCTGCTCGCCGAACCGCGCCAGCGCCCGGGCGTAGGTCGCATCGCTGACGCTTTTGTTGCCGTGCAGCTCCGTGCAGAAATCGTAGACGATTCCCTCGTCGGCATCCATCGCCGGCGGACGCCGTCCCTCGGCCACCGCCCTCGCGATCTCCAGGCTGAGCCCCGCCTTCAGAGCCAGCGGATAATGCGCGTTCCACTCGTATTGCTGCGTCCAGTGCCGCGCGGTGATCAGAATGGTGAGCTCGATCAGCTTCGGCGGCAGCGAATTATGGAAGCGCAGCTGTTCGCCCATTTCCTCGGCGCGCAGCATCACCTCCGGGCTGCGTTCGAGGGCCACGTAGGGGCCAAATATCGGACGCCCTCGCTCGGTCACGAATCGTTGGGCGGCCTTCTTCTGCGCGTCCGTCAGCTTGTCCGCTGGAATCTCCGGCATGCGGTCCTGCGCGAACGCCGCGCCCGCCGGCGCCAGCGCCATCAACACCGCCAAAAATCCCATTCTCCACTTCATGGCAGCCACCTCCGCGGCGCCATCATACGCCCGCCGTTCCCATTTTCCATTTTCCCTTTTCCATCTCGCTTCCCCCGCTCTCTGCCAGAAAATTCATTGTGTCCAGGAGCCGGAAAGGCATACCATGCACGCTACAGAAGTCTCCATGGGAGGCTTCAGAAAGGGGCTGTGCAGTACCGTCATATCAGGCGCAAGCTCATGAAAACTACATACCTATTGAAATCGGCACTCATTTGCGCGACCGCGCTTCTCTTGGTCACGAGTTCGGTTTACGCCGCGCCAAAGAAGAAGGAACAGTTCGAATTATTCGTCCCGGTCGCTTCCCAATTCTTTCAGTCAGACCAATACTGCGGCAAATTTTCAGGCGCGCTTTCCTCCGGTGAATTCTTTGGAGGACTTCAGCGCCTGGGCAGCGGCCGCCACATCGAGTTCCGCAAGGATGCGCGGCCGGTGAAGGAATTTCCGTCGAACATTGCCGTTGCTTTGGGCGGCAAGATCGCGCCCTGCTCGTCGAATCCGTCCGGCCCGGGAGTGAACTTTGTGCAGCCCGGCAATGCATCCTCCCAGCAGGCCGTGAACGAATTCATGAACAGCCTGAGGTTTACGGCCGAGTGGAAGAATACCGGCGGCTTGCAGCCGGTGTCCAATTGGTCGGTGACCAAATCGGTCTCGAACGATAAGACCTGGCGCGCGAACGACCAGATTCCCATGCGATTTGCGTTCCAGGTTCCGTCGCAGGGAGTTCCGCTCACCAACCAGCTTATGATTTCGGTCTATACGCCCTCCGGCGAGAAGCTGGCCACTTTCACCGCCGGCGTTCTGACGCGCATTCCGAAGCACCACTTCAAAATAATCCACGGCGGGCAGAGCAACTCGCAGGATTAGGCCAAGCGCCCCCTAAATTTTCTTCTACATCTTGCGGCCCGGCGCTCGACTTTAGTGTCCCTTGCGTGGAATGAATATTGGGACCGGCGGCGAGATTTTGTACACCTTCGAGAAATCGCCCTGATTGACGGCCACGCCGACGCGCCCGCGCGAATCGATATAAACCAGCGGCAGGCCGACAGGCTCCGCGCCAAACGTTTTCGCGTAAGGGAACGTGAACTCGCGCTTGTCAATCTTCAGCGTGACCTTGTCCCCGATTTCGTATCCCAGCTTTTTGAAGTCGTCGCCTTCGATATCCGTGATCAGGCTGCCGAAGGGATCGTCGAGTCCGATCACCGTGCCGGTGATGCCTTTTGCCTCGATTGTCGCCGCGCGCGGCGTGAGCCGCACCAGTTCATTTACTTCCGGTCCTGCGAGCGTCCAATCTTCTCCCTCCGCCAGATGCGCGGCCGTCGGCGAAAAAATATCGCGCCCATGAAAGGTGGACGATATCTTGTCGCCGATCATCCACGAGGTGTTGGTGATTTCCCGCGCGCCGTCCAGCCCGTCGCGGTCCACCACCGGCGTGATGATGCCATTATCCGGCAGCACAAAATACTGCCCCTTCTTCGTTTTCACGATCACCGCTTTTCGCGATGTGCCCACCGTGGGATCCACCACCACCAGAAACACCGTCCCCGACGGGTAGTAGGGCGTCACGCCTGCCAGAAACCGCGCGCCCTCTTCGATTGAAAACGGCGTCACCTGGTGGGTGATGTCCATGATGCGCACGTCCGGCGCGATTCCAACGATCACCGCCCTGCAGATCGCCACCGCATCGTTGGCCGTCCCGAAATCCGTCATGAACACCACGATCGGCCGAGTGTTGGTGTCTTCCGCCTCTTCTTCCTTTAGCCGCCGGCCGCACCCCGCAAGCAACGCGGCCATGCAAAGCATCGAAATTCCCGCCACCCATCGCCTTCGCCAGATTTTCATTCCGCCTCCCCAACGGCATTAATTATGACGCGCACAAAACTAATCGCGTTCCTCGGCCTCCGGTTGCGCCACCACCAGCAGCACGATACCGACAACCGTAAACATCCGGAAGGCCGCGTCCTGCCCGTTCCAGCTCTTCGATTGCCACATCAGGAACCACTCGCCGCCCACGCTAAGAAACGCCAGCAGCCACATCAGCAGGCCCAGCGTCAGCGCCGCGGCCCCGACGCCTTTCGCCCGCGAAAATTCCGCGGCACTTCCGCCACGCGCCCTCAGCATTCGAATTCCGCCCCACCAGCACAGCGCCATCGTCGCAAACTCCCAGGCGATGATGGAGACGTAGAACGCCGTGTGCACCGCAGGGGAATTGATCGCCCGCCACATTCCATGATTGCCGGGAAAGGTCGAGTCCATCATCAGCACGTGGCGCACGAACTGATAATTCGAATCGTAATCCGTCACGTTGTTGAACACCACGAACGTATAGAAAATCGCTACCGCAAATACGAGCAGGATTTTTGCTGCGCGCAGCATCATCGCGCCTCCGGCGGGGCGAATGTTGAAAAGTACTCGATCAGCGCGTGCATCGTTGCGTCATCATATTCCGGACTCGCGGCCATCTGCGTCTTGGGATTTTTTGACGCCGGATCGCGGACGTACTCGGTGAAAAATTCCGGCGAGCCTGCGGCCAACCCCGCCAGCGCAGTCCACGACACCCCCGCTTTCCGCCCCCCCTCGCCGCCCGAATTATGGCAGCGGAAACAGTTCTGCTGCGCGATGCGGTTGCCGGCCACCACATTGGCATCGTTCGCGTGCGGCTCCCGCGGCGCAATCGCACCGAACACTGTTTTTTCGTCGCGAAATTCCAGCCGGATCACTGCCCAGGGAATTTGCGCTTCGTCCTGGTGCGCCAAAATCTTGAAGCTCGGCGTGAACTTGGCGTGCGAAATCATGTAGGGGCCCATGTCGCGGCCGCTTCCGCTGGGTTCCTTCGGCCAACCCTCGGGTGGCTCGCCGTTCACTTCGAGCACCAGAAGCGGGTGATGCGCGTTGACGTATTCGCGCGGATAGTTGGCGTGGTATTTGTCGCTGCTGATTGCGACGACCATATCGGCGCCGGGCGCCGCGCTTGAATCGCGCAACAAATCCTCGAGCAACACGCCGCTGACTTTCGTGGGTCCCCTGAAGTTCGAATCATCGCTCACCGTGAAATTTGTTTGCGGCAGCGCCACAAGCTCGCTGCGTCTCGCGTAGACCGTGGCTCCGCGCGGCTCGCCCGCTACGTCGCCCGCGAACTCCAGATCTGACGGAGACACTCGCGTCTCATGGAACTGAATTTTCGCTCCTTGCGCCCTCGTAGGATAATTCGACGTAAGCGGCGCAAAGAAAATCGCCGCGAACACGCAAGCAGCAATCCAATGCGGGCGCATGGCACATGCTAACGCATGCCCGCGGCAGCGCAATCAGGAATCTCGCGCCATCCGCTCTATGCTAGAGTGGCGCTTGATTATTTTTCTTCTGGAGCCGGAGCACGTCCATGACTGCGGAAGCCCACAAGCGACTCGAAAAACTGGGCTACGTTCTGCCCGAGCCGCCGAAGGCGGGCGGCAACTACGTGCCGGCGAAAACCGTCGGCCGCATCGTTTATTTGGCGGGTGTGATTTCGACAATTGACGGAGCGGTGGCGGCGGGAACGGTCGGACTGGATCGCACGATCGAGGAAGGTTACGCCGCCGCCCGCGCCTGCGCGCTCACCCAGTTGGCCGTGCTCAGGCAGCATCTCGGCTCGCTCGACGCGATCAAGCAGGTCGTCACGCTCAACGGCTACGTGAATGCCGTATCTGGGTTTGAAGATTCGCCGAAGGTCATCAACGGCGCGTCGGATCTGCTGGTGGAAATATTCGGCGATGCGGGACGCCACGTGCGCGCGGCCATCGGTGTTTCCGCCCTGCCGCGCAACGCTCTGGTCGAAGTGCAAATGACCGTCGAGATCGAGGCCTGAGCCGCGATGCCCGAGCACAACCTTTCCGCCGAGCCCATCCATTCACGCTGGAACCGCAATCTGAAGCCCCGGCTCGTCATCGCCCCCGGCGACACCGTTCATATGGAGTGCCAGGATGCCAGCGGCGCGCAGGTGCTCCCCCGCATGACCGTTGCCGATTACCAGAAAATAAATCGCGATCGAATTCACGCGCTCACCGGCCCGATTTTCGTGGACGGCGCGGAGCCCGGAGACGTCCTCCAGATTGATGTTCTGGAAGTGGCCCACAAGGGCTGGGGCTGGTCCAGCATTATTCCCGGCCTCGGCTTTCTGAAGGAGCGCTTTTCCCAGCCGTATCTTTTCCATTGGCAGCTGGAGGCTGCCCTGAGCCGTTCGCTCGCTCCGGCGATTGTTCCGCTGCGTCCATTCTGCGGCGTCATGGGCGTGGCCCCTGCGGAGGACGGTGAATTCCGCACCCGCCCGCCCGGCGTCTTCGGAGGCAACATGGACGTGCGCGACCTGTGCAGCGGCGCCCGCCTGTACCTGCCGGTCCTGAATCGCGGCGCTCTTTTTTCCGCGGGCGACGCGCATGCTGCGCAGGGCGACGGCGAGGTTTGCATCAATGGCATCGAGTGCCCCTCGGACGTCACCCTGCGCTTTCATCTGCATCGAAAGCAGCCGCTCAGCGCGCCGCTGGTCGAATCTCCCGCTGTGCGCGAACCTTCTGGGGATTCGGGCGCGTGGATCGTGGTGGAATCCGCCACAGATGCCGTTGCCGCCGCTCGCGCCGCCACCTCCCGCATGATTGACCTGCTGGTCGCGCGCTGGGGGTTCAGCGACGTTCACGCATATATCCTTTGCAGCGCGGCGATGAATTTGAGATGGAGCCAGGTCGTGAACGAGCCGATGTTCACGGTGACCTCCGCTATTCCCAAAACGGTACTTCCCTCTCGCAACCTTTTCTGAGCGCGCCGGCAGTCCGCCAGTCCTGGCCGAATCCGCGGGGAGTCTTTCTTTCCCGTTGGCTACTCAGGAACGTCAACCAAGCCTCACGCGGCATAAAGTTTTCCTAAATGCTCATTGAAATTCCTGATTGGAGCGAGAAGAAATATCTATTGTTTTCCTCAGGGCAATTGGAATAGCCTCGCACCCATACTTTTTAGACGGGCAGCATTCGGAAAAAAATTTAGCAGCCGACAGGCGTCGCGGCATTTGGGTTTCACCCCAGTCGCGGCGCCCGCGGCAGCTTTTTTATTTTTTTGGAATTTTACTGAGGAGAGGACACTCAATGACGAAGCGAACTCGAATTTCTTTCTTCTTTCTTGCGTCGCTCCTGTGCATCCTGCTCATCTCCGCTACCGCCGCATCCGCCCAGCAGACCCTTGGAGGAATCACGGGCACCGTCACCGACGCATCCGGCGCCGTGCTGGCCGGCGCCACCGTAACTCTGGTCGGCGATCAGACGCAATACACGCGCACCCAGACCACCACGGACACCGGCAGCTACCTTTTCTCAAGCCTGCCCATCGGCTCCTACACCCTGACGTTCAGCCACGACGCGTTTGAAACCCAGAAAGTGCCTTCGATTACCGTGCAGGCCGATCGAACTTTGACCGTGAATGCCGCCCTCAAGGTGGGCTCGGTGAGTACCACTGTCACCGTCGAAGAGACGCCTCTCGTTAACGCCGTGGATACCACCAACGGCTATGTTTTGGATAAAGTGCAACTCGAGGCCGTGCCCCTGCCCACTGGCAGCTTCACCGGCTTGGCGATTCTCTCCCCTGGTGTCAACGCCGAACTTCCCGCCGGCACGGGCTCGAACGCCGGATTGGGCAATCAGCCCATCTGGGCCAACGGCAACCGCGACACCAGCAACACGTTTCTTCTGAATGGCGTGGACGCCAAGAACCTCTTCAACGGCAAGAGCACCAGCCAAGTTGCCTCCGCGCGCGTGGTCAACAATACCGGCGTCAGCGGCGCGGCCAGCAACTCGGCGGAACCGATTCAGAGCAGCGCGTCGCCCTACCTGGCGATCGGCAACGCCTTGCCCACCCCTGCACCGGAGTCGATCGAGGAATTCCGCGTGAACACATCAATGTACGACGCGCAGCAGGGTTCCACCAGCGGCGCGCACATAGACATGAGCACCGCTTCCGGAACCAACAATATTCACGGCCAAGCCTATATCCACCGCGGAACAAATGATCTGAACGCGGATCCCTTCTTTTTCAAGAGAGATCCCAACCTTCCCGATAACCTGAAGAATCCGCAGCTGCATCGCGTGATTCCGGGGGGCGACGTGGGCTTCCCGATCTTCAAGAACAAGCTGTTTACTTTTCTCTCCTACCAGCATGTCCATTCGTCCGACCAGGAAATCGGCATTTCGCGAACCACCGTTCCGATTGGATTCACTGAGGCCAATTGCGGCGCCGATCGCGCCATCGGCACTCTGCTGCCTTGCCTGCAAAATATCGTGAACACTTCTTTTCCGGCCGCGTTGCCGCTCACGGCAGGCAATTTCAGTCCTATCTCGCAGGCGCTCCTTCAGTACAAACTGCCCAACGGCCAGTACTTGATCCCTTTCGCTGATCCCAACAGCACGCCGACGCTGAATTACCCGGAAAACGCGCTCGAACCCGGAACGGCATATTTCCTGGCCAACCAGGCGGTGGGCGACGTTGACTGGATCGCGACTCCCAAGGATACTTTGGCGCTGAAGTATTATTACCAGCACGACCCGACCATCGCTCCTTACGCGTATTCGAGCGTGTCTGGATTCACCCAGAAGCTCGACGATGGCGCTCAAGTCGCCACCATCACCAACACCCAGACGCTGACGCCCAACCTGAGTGTCGCCGAAGTATTCGGTTTCATTCGAGAGAAAACTTACAGCACCATTGGCCAGCCGTTCTCGCCCGCGCAATTCGCCGCGCTAACGGGAACACCCGAGATCAACACCTTTGGCTCGAATGTGTTCCCCGGCATCAGTATCGTGGACACGCTGGGGGAGGTCGGGGCCGTCGGTCCCCCGGTGGCTCTGACCATCGGCCAGGGCGCGGCTTCGCAGGGCGCCTTTACTGGCGTCTTCCAGAACCGCTGGATGCCGTCGGCCAATGCCGTCTGGACCAAGGGCAGACACACGATCACCTTTGGCGGCTCATGGGCCTACACGCAGCTCAATACTCGCGATCGTCGGACGGACCAGGGAATCATCGGCTTCCCGGACTTCTCTCAATTCCTGGAAGGGATCGTCACGCCCTATAGCATCAACGGTTTCGTCACCACCTCCTATCTGAGCGGCAACGCCAATCGCTATTACCGCGCCCACGAGACGGGCGAATATGTGCAGGACAAGTTCCAGCTTCGCCCCAACCTCAGTGTCACCTTCGGCCTGCGGTTTGACTATGACGGCGGTCTCTACGAAAAAAACGGCGAGATTTTCAATTTCGATCCCGCGCAGTACGACTACGACGCGGACACGGACACACTGATTTCCAACGGCATCATCATTGCCGGAAACAATCCGAAATTCCCTTCCAAGGGCGTCAGTCCTTCGACCTTGACAGGCAGGCAGTGGGGCTTTGCGCCTCGCCTCGGCGTGGCTTGGAGCCCGAAAATGTTTAACAACAAGCTCGTTGTCCGCGCCGGCTGGGGCATGTACTACGACCGCGGCGAACTCTATAGCTACCTTTCTCCCGGATTCGCCTCCGGCGTCATTCCCGGCGGCCCGTTCGGCGTCAACCAGGTGCCGCCCTTCGTAGGCAATCAAACTTGCACAAACGTCAATTTTGCTGACCTTTACGAAGGATTCATTCCCGAGTGCCAGCCTTCGACTTTTCCGGGCGGTGGCGACTTCCAGAATCCCTGGACGACTACTCTGCCGACTATACCGAGCGGCAACCCCGCCGATATAGACCAATTTATTCCCAACACGGGTGTACCGGGCCAGGGAGTGGCAGCTGCAATTTCGGAGGATGAGCTGCCCTACATCTTTGCGGACTACAACAGGAAGAACAAGCTTCCTTACACCATGAACCAGACGCTTGATATCCAGTGGCAGCCGCGCAACGACCTCGCCATTGATATCGGTTACGTGGGTAACCTCGGCCGCCACGAGGTCATACCGGTTCCCTTTAACCAGGCGCTGATCGCTTCCCCGTCGAGTCCCATCCGCCCCGGTACGCCTTTTGAGCAGGATTACACCTACGGCTACACGATTCTCAATCATCTCACCGGCGAACCGATTGACTTGCCTCTCTTGCCCGTGACGCCCACTGGCGGAACTCCGTACCAAACAACCGCCGAGGGCGGCAACGTTGACCTTCGTGTTCCTTTCATTGGCTACTCGTCGGAAGTCGAGTCGTACACAGCGGCGGGAGTCTCGGCATACAACGCGCTCCAGGTCCACGTGGAAAAGCGCCTGAGCCACGGCTTTCAGGCAGGCTTCTCTTACACCTATTCGCATGCGCTCGATGAGCAAAGCGGCCTCGGTCTTTTCTACAACGGCAACAACCCTACCAATCTGCGCTCTGCTTACGGCAATTCGGATTTCGACCGCACGCACGTCATTAATTTTACTTACAACTACCAATTGCCCAAGTTCGCCGCGGAAAACTCCTGGAAGGGACGCTTTATCGACGGTTGGGGCATCGAGGGTCTCACCGTGATTCAGAGCGGCCAGCCTTTCAGCGTCATTGATTTCTCCGGCGCGGTCGGCAGCATCTTCTACGGTACCTCCGACGGCATCACCAACCCGATCGTTCCGCTCATCACCTCAGGCCCGGGTGCCTGCACACCCAAGCAAGCCGCAGAAGGCCCGGGAATAGGCCAGGGAGCCTATGGTCTGCCCGCTCTCAACTCGGCATGTTTCACCGTGCCGATTATTGCACCGGGCGGGTTGGGCGGCGCTATTCCTTCCAACGATCCTTTCGAGACGAACTTCATCACCAGCGGTCAGCGCAACATCTTCCGGCAGTCGTGGCAAAAGCGTGCGGACCTTTCGATCGTGAAGATAACGCAGATCACCGAGCGCGTCTCGGTAAAGTACAGCTTCGACGTCTTCAACCTATTCAATACGCCGAGCTTTGACATTCCCATTGACGACGTCACCCAAAACGTGTTCTTCAACCCTTTCCCGGCTGACAATCAGCCCGCGACCACGACCCCCTGTGACACAACACTTACAGCTTTGTATCAATGTGCGAGTCTTAGCGGCCTGGGATTCGTGAACAAGACGATCGGAAGTTCGCGGCAGGTGCAGATGACGCTCAGCGTTCGATTCTAAATCTCAACCTCCTCAAAATGCGGGACGGCGGATTTTCCGCCGTCCCGTTTTGTCTTTTCGCAGCGCGAATTACTTCAAGTTTGAAGTATTTCGAGGTACGAATTACTTCAGAACCGGTAGCATTTTCGCGCCCTAATCCGCCCTTCGACGCCGGAATTGCCGCGTTACAGGAATTTTCAGCCGCCGCTCACCGTCACCGACAGCATTTCCGTCGCAGCGGCGCCAAATTTCGCTTGCAGCTCCGCCGCGGACGAAAAAAGTTTCCCAGCGACGTGCCGCGCCGGAAACCGAAAACTCAGCGGCCTCTCCGCGAAGGGGTAGGGATCCAGGACGAAGTGGCGCGGGCCCGCAGACTTTACCTCCACGCGCGCGTGTCCGCCGGAGCGCAAACGCAGCGGATGCAAAAGGTTCGCCGGGCGCGAAAAATCCACGCACGCAAGCAGCGAAAGATTGTCCGTCGCCTGTAATAACCGGAAATGATCCAGGATTGCGGTCTCGCTGCGCTGCTCCGGCGGCAAGCTCGAATCCTTCAAGACTTGAAGCATCAGGGAGGCCTGAAAAGCGGTCTGCTCGTGCAGGAAATTGTCGAGTAGGGGGAGTTCGGCGGGAGCGATGGTGGAGCGGTCGGCGTGATCGTTCAGCAGACTATAGGTATGCATGGAGATGAGAATCGCGGCGTAGGGATCTTCTTCGGCGATCAGGCGGACGGCGCGGTCGCGGACGGCGAGGTAGTCGGCAAGATCAATTTCTTCGAAGGCAGAATACTTGCCGACGAGCTCGACCGAGAAGGCGCTGGGTTTTCCCTGGCGGGTGATTTGCGGCGCGGCGTCGCGGGCGAGCCAACCGTCGTCATGGCGGGCGATTCCCTTGAGGACGCGGGAGCGCGGCTCGGGCGGAAGAAATTCATCGTTGCCCCACTTTTCGGCGAACGCTCCGGCGAGGCGAGCGTGATCGGGATGGGTGACGAGCCACCAACCGGTTTCGGTTTCCAGCCGCAGCATGTGTTTTTCCCACCTCCGAAGATTGATTTCGCAATGCGACTACAAAAACCTGCAGCTTTATTCGGTTTCCGGCACACGGGCGGACTCGTGCCATTTGTGCAGGAAATACCACTCCAGGAACATGACCACGAACAGAAATCCGAAGCCTAGAGCGATGGCGGCGACGACCAGCGCGAACAGGTAGTCGGTCTGCAACTGCGAGTAGGCGTACAGGATCGAGTAGCCGAGTCCGCCGACGCCGACGCGGCTGGAACCGGCATACAGCTCACCGGTGATCGCGCCGATGACGGCGATGCCGCTGGCGATGCGGATGCCGACGAAGAGCGAAGGGACGGCGTGGGGCAAGCGGAGCTTGAAAAGCCGCTGGATGGGTGAGGCGTTGTACATGAGGAAGAGGTGGACGTAATTTTCGTCCACGCTGATGAGGCCCTGGGTGGTGTTGGCGATGATGGGCGCAACGGAAATGATGAAGGCGATGAAGGTGACCGCGGCAGTGCCGGCGCCAATCCAATTCAGAATCAACGGCGCGATGGCCACGATGGGAACGGTCTGCAGAAGGATGGTGTAGGGGTAGAGCATCTTGCGGACCCAGCGCCACTGGGCAAAGAAGAGCGCGACGATGACGCCGACGACGATGCTGGCGAGAAGACCGACGAGAGATTCCTGAGCGGTGATGGAGAGCGAAGTGAGCAGGGAGGGAAAGCGGGCGACGACCGCGCCGCCGACAGCCCAGGGCGACGGAAGCATGTAGGGGGGCACGTGGAAAACCGACAAAATCAACTGCCAGATAAGGAGCAGCGCGGCGAAGACAGCCAAGGCGTTGGCGAGTGTGATCAGGCGCTGTCTCATGGCGTGACGTCCATCGCGAAGCCACAGCTGCGTGTCGCGCCAACGGCGAATGGCGGTGGGACGATCGCTCATCGGACCAGGGCCTCGCGGAGAATGTGGGAGGCGCGAGCAACGAGGGCCTCGAATTCGGGACGTTCGCGAAGCTCGGCGGAGCGCGGAAAGGGGAGATCCACGGGAAGCACGGCGTGAATGCGTCCGGGATTCGGCGAGAGAACGATAATGCGCGTGGAGAGAAAAACGGCTTCGGCAACCGAATGGGTGACGAAAATGGCCGTCCAGTGCTGCTCGGCGCGCAGACGGAGCAATTCCTCGTTCATGCGGTCGCGGGTCATTTCATCGAGAGCGGCGAAGGGCTCGTCCATGAGGAGCAGGCGGGGGTTGGTGGCCAGCGCGCGAGCGATGGAGGCGCGCATTTTCATTCCTCCGGAGAGCTCGCGGGGATAGGCGGCGGCAACGTCCTCGAGACCGACGAGTTGAAGGAGCGAGGCGACTTTATCGTCACGGCGCTTGGCGGCGACGCGCTCCAGCTCAAGGCCCAGGCCTACGTTTTGCTTGACGGTGCGCCAAGGCAGCAGAGTGGCGTCCTGAAAAATAAAAGAGATGGTTTCGCGCGCGTTGACGGGCGTCATGCCGTCCACGCGAATCGTGCCGGCGGTCGCGGCCGTGAGACCGGAGATCAATCGCAGGACGGTAGATTTGCCGCAGCCCGAGGGGCCGATGATGGAGACGAATTCTCCCTTGAGAACTCTCAAGTCCACGGACTGCAACACAAGGCGGCCGGGTCCGTAGCTTTTGGTGACCGAATCAAACTCGATCTGCGGCACATTGGAGTCCGCGCTCATCCAGCGTCTCTATTCACGGGCAGGTGCAGCGCGGATGGAAACTCGGGGGAGTGGTAGAGGATGTGAGTGGATCTCTGCCAGTCCCAGGAAGTGGCGCGGCACGAGGGGATATCGCTGCCGGGATTGCGGTCGTAGAGCGGAAAAGCGCTGCCGGCGATTTCGAGGCGAAGGCGATCCCCGGCAGCGAAGAGACAGGAGGTGGACTCAAGATCAAATTGCCAATGATGGACAGTGTCCGCGGCGTATCCAGCCTTGGCAAAGAGCCAACTGGAACGGGCGATTCCGATGCAGATGAATTCGGCGGCGCCGGTGGGACGGACGCGCACGAGTTTGGCGACTAAATCCGCGTGAGGCGCGGACGTGGAGCAGTAAAGCGAGACGCGCGGCTGTC
Source organism: uncultured Acidobacteriota bacterium (assembly GCA_963814605.1). Classification (GTDB taxonomy): domain Bacteria; phylum Acidobacteriota; class Terriglobia; order Acidiferrales; family UBA7541; genus Palsa-295. The sequence goes on from CAWFDD010000001.1 coordinate 78,466, forward strand.
CAAAAACACGCAGGGGCGAGGCGAGCGGCGGAGTGGTATAGACGAGAACATTGTTGCCCAGCTCCAGCGCGGCTTGATCGAACTGGCCGGGTGGCGCGGCGGCTCCTCCCGGCGCCAAAACGGGGACTTCGGGATCGTGGATGAAAATATCGCAATCCGCCTCAGGGGTTGAAACCCCTGAAGCAGAACCGCCCTCCATGTCGGAGCTAAAGCTGCGACTCGCCAGGAGACCTCGGTCGTCCGCGGATTTCTTTTTCCTGGCGCCATGGTCCAGAGCCGAGAGAACGCCATCGCCTTTGCGCGAGTTGGCGCGGCCCAGACTGCCGAGGTAGAGGACATGATTCGTCTCCATGGGAAATGCGGAGGCGTGGCGCCAGCGGTTTTCGCCGAGAACGAAATGGCGGATACGCGGCTCGTTCGTGAATTCTCCCGAGCCCTTGAGCCAGTGGTTGAACCAGCGGAGCAGGATTGCATCGGTATCGAGCAACGCCTCCGGCCCGAAGTCCGCAGTTCCGGCACGATCGCCCCAGGGCAGGTGGACCCATGGGCCGGCGATCAAGTACTGATTATTTCGCGCGACAGGGCCGCCTGCGCGAAGGGTGAGAGCGAGGAAGCCGTCTATGCTGCCCTGGAGATAGGTGTCGTACCAGCCGGCAATGTGCAGCGCAGGGACGCGAATACGATCGAAGGAGTGGCCTATGTCGAGCGAGGACCAGTATGCGCCGGGATCCGGGTGGTCAAACCAGTCGAGGACGTAAGCTGGCAGGCCCTCGCCATGCAGCGCGGGATGATCGCGGAAGGGCAGGACGCCGGTCTGGGCCGGTAGGTTAGCCCAAGCCTCTTCGAGGCGGTTGCCGGCCTCGCGAAGTTTGAGGCGGCGGGCGTCGGCCTTCAGCATTTGCAGTCCCCAGCCCAGGGACGAGGCCAGGCGGAGCGCCCCCTGGCGGTAAAACCACCCGTGATAGAGATCGTGGGCGGTCATTCCCGGCGCAATGCAGACCAGGCCTTCGGGGCGCTCGGCGGCTGCCAGAAGCTGGGTCATGCCCTGATAGGAGAAACCGTACATGCCGAGGCTGCCATTCGATTCCGGGCGGGTCCACAGCCATTCGATGGTTTCGGCGCCGTCGCGTCCCTCGTGGCGGAAGGGATAGAAGTCGCCGCCGGAATCGCCGCGTCCGCGAACGTCCTGGATGACCACGTTGTAGCCGTGGACTGCAAACCATGCCGGGTGAGCGTACGTGACGGTGGAGGCGATGTCGCGGCCGTAGGGCTGGCGCATCAGGAGGGTCGGGTGCGGGCCGGGAGTAGGCGGGTAGTAGTGGTCAGAGACGAGGGCAACGCCGTCGGAAAGGCGGCAGCGGACACCGCGCTCGAGCAGGACGCCGTTGCCGCAGTCAATCAAGAGCGGCGGCTGGTTGAGTTCACGGGGCATTGGGCGGATTCGGGAAGCGAAGCATGGCTTCGAGGGCGGCGGCGAGGCGGGTCGAGGCCTGATCGAGCCAGCGCGCGCCGTTTTCGGCTGTGGCCGGGCGCGGATCGCCCATGACGCCGCTGCTGGCGATATCGCGGGTGAGCCAGGCGAAAGTGGCCGGCGCGTTTTCCGGCAGCAGCAATTCCGGCTTGGCCACGTCCGCAATGTAGTTGGTGGTGTAGGCCGAGCGATCAACCAGCTCGGGCACGGAGGCCAGGAGAAAAGCGGTTTCCACTTCTCCGGCGTGAAAGCCATAGGCGCGTTCCTGCGCGGTGAGGCCTTCGAACTTGAGGCCGGCGGAGCCGTGGAGCGCGAAGGTGCGCAGTTTGAATTCGGCGCGCAGATCGCGGGCCATGACGTCAATCAGCGAGGTATTGCCGCCGTGGGTGTTATAGAGCACGAGGCGCTGAAAGCCAGCGCCGGCGAGGCTCGATCCCAGGTCGCGAAGAACGGACATGAACGTGGATGCGCTGATCGAAAGCGTTCCGGGAAATCCAATATGCTCGTTGCTCTTGCCGTAGTGCACCGGAGGCAACGCATAGACGGAGCGATCGGCGGGCAGCTTGGCGAGCGCATGGCCGAGAAGCAAATTGTTGATGAGCGTGTCGGTGGCCAGCGGCAGATGGTGGCCGTGCTGTTCGATGGCCGCGGTGGGAAGGACGAGGAGGGTGGAATCGCGCGGCAGGGCGTCCACCTGCTTCCAGTTGAGATAGGCAAAATTGCGCGCGTCGGGAATCCAGGTCTTCATGGTATGAGCTCGTGCGGTTTGAAGGTGATCATTTTTCCGGGATTCAGCAATCCTTTCGGATCGTAGCGCTGCTTGGCGAGCAATTGAACGTTGTCGTCGCGGTAGCGTCCGCCGCCCTCGACGTTGTTGACGTGAGGATTGGCGACGAAGACGCCGATCTCGCGGCAGAAGGAGATCATATCGTTGAGGCGCTCTTCGGTGGTGTAGTAAACGACGGGAATCGCGCCGGGAATCATGCGGCCATCGCCGCTCTTCCAGAACTCCATGTGGAACAGAATTTCGGCGCCGAAGCGATCCTTCAAGCGGCGCAACTGGTCGCGGACGGTTGCGGGATCGAAAGCGCATTGAAGATAGGTATAAGCGTCGTCTGCGCGCATGGCCCAGAGAGTGGTGTGGTTCCAGGTGTAGTCCGAAAGCAGCGGGCGAGTGCGCACGCCGAGATACTTTGCGGAGTAGGTGACTTCCCCTCCCTGCTGACGGGCGGCGGCTTCGAGGTCCGCGCACTGGGCTTCGGCGATCAGGAAAAAGACCAGCGCCTTGCCTTCGCGCACGCATTCCTTGACGGGCGTGAAGAACGACGGGATCGGCCACTCGAAGGGAGTAACCAGGCGCTTGGTCCAAGCGGGATCGCCGGCGATGCGCTCGCTGAAATCGAAGGCGGCGTCAAAGGTATCGAACGCGACGGCGCACTGCGACCAATCGACGGCGGGGGCGAGCGCGAGCCAGATGCGGGTGACGATGCCGTTGGTGCCCCAGGCGTGCAGAATATCGTGCACCGCCTGGCCTTCGTGGAGTACCACGCGCGGCTCGGCCTCCATGGTGACGACCTCGAGCGCGCGAACGGTCTGAAAATCGCGCAACATGCCATGAGCGACCGAACCAATTCCGCCGGAACCGCCCCCCAGAAATCCGCCGAGCGAGGATTTGACGATGGTGGAGGGATAGCAACGCAGCTCCCAGCCGGACTTGCGCGCTTCCGCTTCCAGGACGCCGAGGCGCACGCCAGGCTCGCAGACCGCGACGCCCTCGGGGAGGATTTGCTCGATGCGGTCCATGCGCGCGAGGTCCAGGACGACGCCGCCATGCAGCGGGACAGCCTGGCCGTAGTTGCCGGTACCCGCGCCGCGGGCGGTAACGGGAAGATCGTGGACCTGGCAGTAACAGAGAATGTCCTGAACTTCGGATGTGGCGAGCGGCTGGACGACGAGGTCGCCGACTTTTCCGTCGAGCTGTTTGCGGAGGACAGGAGAATACCAGTAGAAGTCGCGGGAGAGCTGCTCGACAGTCTGGGGATGGGTGAGGACGCGCGCAGGATCGCCGAGGAGTGCGGCGAGTGCGGCGGCGTGACGCGAGTCCATCGAGCGGCTCCGGTTTACAACTCCGAGATTCTCTTATTCGTGCGGGAGGTACTCCAGGCGCGAAAAGCTTTTTGCATCTTCGGATGCGTGAAAAGGGTGACGCAAAGGCGGCGAAGAACGGGACCGACGACGGCGCAGGGCACGTCCGCGTGGCGCGCGACTTCGCGTGCCGGAATGTGGATCTGAAGGCAATACCGGCTGGCGTCGGCGATGGTGGCGCCGTAGACGACGCGATCGAGGCGCGCCCAGAGCGCGTTGGCCATGCACATCGGACATGGCTCGCAGGTTGAATACATGGTGTATCCGACGAGCGAGGGGCGCTTGAGTTTCCGGCAGGCGAGACGAACGGTGCGCACTTCGGCGTGGGACGAGGGATCGTGCTCGCGCATGACCGCGTTGGTCGCCTGCATCAGGGGCTTGCCGGATTTCGTGTGGACGATGAGGGCGCCGAAAGGAACCGGGCGAGAAGTCTTCATGGTGCGCGCAGTAAATCGGTAGAGCGAGCGCATGCGCGCTTCGTCGAGAAGAGTTGCCGTCGAACGTGCCTGTTTGAGGCGCGCCACGGGGAATTCTAACATGGGGGCGGGAATGGAAAACAGTGCGAGGACGGCGAGGCGACGTCTTCCGGTGCGCAGGGGCGCCGTGATATTCTCCCGCATGGCCAAGGTTCCCCGCGTCGCCTTCCTGTGTTGCACAGCGATCTTATCGTGCCTAATTGCGGCGGGGTGTCACCATGCGGCGAGCGACGCGGGCTTGACGAAAATGACGCTGCAGTCGGACTGGTATCCGCAACCGGAGCACGGCGGGTTCTACACGGCGCTGGTGAAAGGCTACTACAAGGACGCAGGGCTGGACGTGAACATCCTGCCGGGCGGGCCGTATGTGTCGGTGGAGCAGCAGGTGTCGGTGGGCGCGGCGCAGGTGGGGATGAGCTCGTCCGACAAAATTCTGGAGTCGATCGCGGACGGGGAGCCTCTGATCGCGGTAGCGGCGACGATGCAACACGATCCGCAGGGGATCATGGTGCGGAAGAATTCTCCGATCCGCAGTTTCGCGGACCTGAACGGGCATACGGTGGCGATCAAGACGGGGTCCACGTGGTGGGAATACATCGACGAAACATTATGGGCTGACGAACGTGCACGAGATACCGGCGATGATGAATGTGGCGAACTTCGTGGCGAACCCGGATTACATACAGCAGGCGTTCGCGACGTCGGAGCCGTTTTTCGCGCAGCAGGCGGGGATCGAGACGCGCGTGCTGTTGACGAGCGACGCGGGGTACAGTCCGTACCGGGTGATGTTCACGACGCGGGGATTTTTGGAGCAGCATCCGGAGGCAGTGGGAAAATTTGTGGATGCGTCGGTGCGCGGATGGCGCGATTATCTGAACGATCCGAGCGCGGCGCACGCGGCGATCATGAAGCTGAATCCGGCGCTGAATGCACAATGGATGGAATTCACGTGGAAGGCGCTGCGCGACGGGCATTTTGTGGCTGGGGATGATCCCGGCGGCGCGGAACTGGGGCGCATGAGCGCCGAGCGGTGGAATACGATGTATCAGCAACTTGTGGATTTAAAAGTGATCGAGAAGCCATTCGATCCGGCGACTGCGTACACTTTGCAGTTTGTGGGGACGAAGTAGGGCGCAGCGCGGGGGAAAGGCGAGCGTGGATCTTTTCATCAGCGGCGGAAGCGTGGTCACGATGGACGCGGAGTTTCGCGTGATCGAGGACGGCGGAGTGGCGATTGAGGGCGACACGATCACGGCGGTGGGCAAGCGGAGTGACCTCGAGGCAAAAGCGCGCGGCGCGAAGACGATTGATGCGCGCGGAACGCTGGTGCTGCCAGGAATGATCAACGGGCACGCGCACGCGGCGATGAGTTTGTTTCGCGGCGTGGCGGAGGATCATTCGCTGAACGATTGGCTGCAACGGTATATTTTTCCGGCGGAGAAGCGGAATGTGACGGAGGATTTCGTTTTCTGGGGGACGCGGCTAGGGCGTGCTGGAGATGCTGCGGGGCGGAGTGACGACTTATGCGGACATGTATTACTTCGAGGATGTGGTCGCGCGGGTGACGAAGGAAGCCGGGATGCGCGGAGTGCTGGGCCAAACGATCCTCGATTTTCCGGCGCCCGATCATGCGACACCGGACGCGGCGCTGGCGTACACGGAAAAATACGTTGAGCGATGGAAGGGCGACCCGCTGATTACGGCCGCCATCGCGCCGCATTCGATCTATACGGACTCGACGGAAACGCTGAAGAAGGCGGCGGCGCTGGCACGAAAGAGCGGGGCGCCGATTCTGATGCATATTGCGGAAGCGCCGTTTGAGAGCGAGATCAGCCGGGCGAAGCACGGGGGCTCGCCGGTGAGTTACCTGGAGCGCATCGGGCTGCTGGGCAGCGACGTGGTGGGAGCGCACTGCGTGTGGGTGGACGCGGCGGACATTGCGACGCTGGTGCGGCGCGGAGTGGGGGCGGTGCACAATCCATCGAGCAACATGAAGCTGGCTTCGGGCGTCATGCCCGTGGTGGACATGCTGGCGGCGGGGGTGCCGGTGGGGCTGGCGACGGACAGCGCGGCGAGCAACAACAATCAGGACCTATTTCAGGAAATGAACATTGCGGCGAAATTGCAGAAGGTGACACGGATGGATCCGAGGGCGCTGCCGGCGCGCCAGGTGGTGGAGATGGCGACCATCGGCGGAGCGCGCGCGCTGCATATGGACAAAAAGATCGGATCGCTGGAAGCGGGCAAGCAGGCAGACGTGGTGGTGATCGGCACGGGCGCGACGCATTCGACGCCGATGTACAACGTCTATTCGCAGCTGGTGTACGCGCTGAACGCGCATGATGTGCTCACGGTGGTGATCGCGGGGAAAGTGGTGATGGAAGTCCGGGTGATGATGACCATGGACAAGCCGGCAATTCTCGCGAAAGCGCACGAGTATCAGCGAAAAGTAGCGGATTCGCTTATCGAGCCGCCGGTCATTTAGAAACGATCGCATAGATCGTGAGAGCGGCGAACCCGGCATTCCTCAGAGTCTAAAGCCCTGCTCTTTCGCGGAGTCTATGGCGAAGCTGAAGCTCCGACCTCCCAAGAGAATCGGCGACCAGGCAAATTTCGAATATCCACCTCATTTCAGACCCATTTCAGAGCGCGGGAGAAGCGCCGCGTGGTGATGGCGATACGCCGGATTGTCCGTCCGCATAAAGATTTAATAAAGAATTGCGGGACAGGCGAGGGCCGATTCGGCGTTATTTACAGGCCATTAAAACTCACTTTTCCCGGTATTCACAGAAAACGCGTAAGAAGGGCGGGACAAAGTATTTTCTATCGAAGATATCCACAGTTGCGACTTGACGAGCGGCGTGTTCGGCTGTAAAAGGCAGGCGAGATTTCTCAAACTCAGGGGGTGGGTCTTGCTGAAATCATCGAATTTGATTCGTGTATCCATATTGGTTGCTTTGGCGGTTATCCTCGCGGCCATTACGCCCGCGCAGCAGACGTTGGGATCGGTCAACGGAACGGTCACCGACGCGTCCGGGGCAGTCGTCCAAAAAGCGAGCGTCAAGATCCGAAATACGGGAACGAACCTGGAGGTGACTGTCGAGTCGAAGGATGACGGCTCGTTCAGCGCGGCATACCTACCGATCGGCAACTACGAAGTCACGTTTTCGAAAGACGGATTTAAGACGGCAGTTTTCTCAGCGATCCTGGTTCAGGGCAATCGCACGACCACCGTGGACGCGAGCCTGGTGCCGGGAGCGGTCAGCAACTCGGTCACGGTCGAATCGACGCCTTTGTTGAACCAGACGGATGCCTCGAACGGCTACACGCTGGGAAGGGACGTCATACAGTCCGTTCCGCTGGGAACGGGAAGCTTCACGCAGCTAGCCATTCTGGCACCGGGGACGAGCGCCGACTTCCTCTCCGGCTCGGGAAGCAACGAGGGTCTCGGCAACCAAGGAATTGTGGCCAATGGCCAGCGCGACACGAGCAACACATTCACGTTTAACTCCGTGAACGCGAACAACCTATTCAACGGTAACTCCACCAGCAACATCGCCGACAGCCGGTTCACGCTGAACACCGGTGAAATCTTCGGCACGGGCGGCCAAGTCCAAACCAACACTTCGGTTTTCGATGCGATCGGACAGGGACTGCCAACACCGCCTGTGGAGACGATTCAGGAGCTGCAAGTTACGACGTCCATGTACGACGCATCGCAGGGTTCCACTGCCGGCGCGCACATCGAATTGACGACGATATCGGGAACGAACGCCTACCACGGCCAGCTTTACGAGTACTTCCAAAACAGCGTTTTCGATGCGGCGCCGACTTTCCTGGTGCCGAACGAGTTTTTTTCAGGTGCGCCACCGCTCCATCGCAATGTTTTTGGAGGGACCTTCGGGGGGCCGGTATTGAAGGACAAGCTATTTTTCTTCGGTTCTTATCAGGGGCAGCGGATTAGCGACGCCTTGAACGGAGCGTTCAGCGGCGTACCGACGTTGGCCGGGCTGACCGACTCCAACCGCGACGCGGCAGACCTGGTAGCGCTGGTAAACGCGGATAACTCCTGCGGCCAATTCAAAGACCCGAAGTGCATTACTTTAAGCGAAGTAGACCCGACGGCTTTGGCGCTGTTCCAGGCAAAGGGCACGAACGGACAATTTATTATTCCGACCGAGGCTGGAACGATCGGAGGAGAAAGCAATCTCCAGAAATATAACTCGGCGATCACGGGACCACCAAGCACGTTCACAGCAAACCAGGCGAACGGAAACATTGACTACAACTTCAACTCGAACGATCGCCTGGCGGGGAAATACTACTTTCAGGACAATCCGACGACGACGCCTTTTGCAGTGAGCGGGACTTCGGGGTTTCCTCAGACAGTCCAAGCCGGAAGTCAGGTCTTCTCACTAGAGAACACGACGGTGGTGAGCCCGAACAGCACCTGGACTCAGAGATTCGGCTTCATTCGCCAGATCGTCAACGCCACGACGGCGCAGGAATTGACGCCGAGTTCGATCGGTCTTACCTTGCCCGCCGGATCGCTTTTCCCGGGCTTCACCATCGAGCAGGCGGACGCGGGCGCAAACGATCCCACGGCCACCGGCAATACGGGCACAGGGTCAACCGCGTTCGCGCCCCCCGGCGTGGTGCCGCCCATAGACGGATCGGACGGCCACGAGCTCAGAATCGGACCCTCGTCCAATTTTGCGAACGCCGGCATCTTTCAGAATCAATGGGAAGGCGCCTCCAAGTACAACTGGGTTCTGGGACGCCACACGCTGGCGTTTGGAGGCAGTTACGACTACGACCAGCTCAATGTGAAAAACAAAGAGAATGAGGAGACGCTGTTTACCTTCCGCAATTTTGCGGATTTTCTAACGGGCAGACTCGGCACCGACGATAGCACCGGCACGCTCCTCAACGGAGAAACCAATCGCCATTTTCGATCCCGGTCGGCCAGCCTTTTCGCGCAAGACGGATTCAAGGTGAAATCCAATCTCACGGTGACGGCGGGTCTCCGGTGGGATTGGGACGGCCCGCTTTATGAAACCAATGGTCTGTTGACCAACTTCAACCCCGCGGATTATAACTACAATCTCGCCACCGACACTTTTAGTCCCCTTCCCAATGGCAATCCGGGCTTTGGCCTGGTGGTCGCGGGGAATAACAAGACGTTCGGAACCAAAGGGGTTAGTGATTCCACGCTGACCGGGCGGCAGTGGATGTTTGCACCGCGGCTGGGAGTGGCCTGGAGCCCGTTCAAGAACTTCGTGGTCCGCGCCGGTGTCGGCCTATACGCCGATCGCGGCGAGTACTTCACGGAGCTTTCGGAAAGCGCCGGCCTGGGAATCAGCGGGCCGTTCAGCGTGACGACCCAGGAACCGTTCACCGTGGTGGATAACACAGTGTGTCCGGCCATTGCGGGCCAGCCCAAGGATGTGCAGTGCCTGGGGAATCAACCGTTTGGACCGAATCCAGCAGGTCCACCGACGTCTCTGGCAGGTTTGGGAACGCTATTTCCGGACATGCGCTTACTGGCCGGTTGCGTGGGAGGTAATAGCGTCGCCCCTATGGGGATTGAACAGCCGAACTCACCGTGGTGCACGCAATCGAACTTCGACAATCCGCGCGGATTCCTTTTTGGCGGGTACGATCCGAGGAACAAGCTGCCGTACTCGGAAAACTGGAGCCTCGATTTACAGTGGCAGCCGCGAAACGATCTAGTGCTGACGCTGGGATACGTGGGGAACCACGGTGTACATGAGCTGCTCCCGATTCCCTTCAATCAGCCGGGCATTGCCACGCCGACGAATCCCCTCAACAACCAGATCTATTCGTTCGGCTATCTGGCCGCCACACAGACGGCTCCTGGCGGTTGCGACGATTTCAACGACGCCGGACCGAACTGCATTCAGCTTCCGGCGGAAGCCACGCAAACGACCGTCGGGAATTTCGCGGCGTCTGACGGCAACGTGGCGTTGCGGACTCCGTTCATCGGCCTGAACCCCAACGCGGACCTGTGGACGGCGGAAGGGATTTCGAACTATCACGCGCTGCAAGTGAGCGTGACGAAGAGGATGAGCCACGGATTACAGATCAACGCGTCGTACACCTATTCGCACTCCCTCGACGAGGGGAGCGGGCTTGGCGCGGGAATTTTCTACAATGGCAACAACCCCCTGGTTCCCCGAAGCGGGTACGCAGATTCGGATTTCGACCGGACGCACGTGTTCATCATCAGCTATGTCTACGCGTTTCCGACGATCAAGGATGCTACCGGCGTGGTGAATGCGCTGGCGAATGGCTGGGGCATTACGGGAGTTACGGTGGCGCAGAGCGGCGAGCCATTCAGCATCATCGATTTTTCAGGGGCAGCGGGTAGCATCTTCTACAGCGGCGGCGACGACGAGATTACCAACCCAATTCTTCCGCTCGCTGCCGGTATAAGCCCAGCCCAAGCGACTTCCCAGGCGGGAGGTGGCGGACACGTCCGGAATGGCATGCCGTTCGTAAATCCGAATGACTTCGCCATTCCGCTACTCCAGCCAGGAGCGGTGGGATCGGCGGTGGGACAGGACGGCGTGCCACCGTGCGAGCAGGATGCAGGGACAGGGGGCGTTCTTGTTTGCGATAACGCCGAGACCGGTTTTGGAGGCAACGGCCGCAACCTATTTCGCGCGCCCTTCCAGACACTGTTCAATTTTTCGATTTACAAGAACTTCAAACTCAACGAGCGCTTCAACTTGAAGTTCCAGGCCGACGCGTTCAATCTGTTCAACCATCCCAGCTATGACACACCGGATAGCGATTTCGAGCTCAACGCCTGCTTCAATCCTGTGCCGTGCTACAACACGACGCCGAATCCTCCGAATTCCAAGGGTTTCGGCGTCATTGACGGAACGATCGGCGCCAGCCGATTCTTCCAGTTTTCGCTGCATCTGACGTTTTAGGCGGTGCCGGCGTCGCGCGTGGCAATGCTGAGCGGCCGCGCGCGATACGGCAGTGCGAAGATTGTTCGGTAAATGCGGCAGTCGCGCCGTGCCATAGGTTGGCGCTGCGACTGCCGTTTTCTTTTGAGGATGATGGGTGCTCACGATCACCACCGGTATCAGTCGCGGGCGTCGCGAGTTCGAGGGAGGAGCGATGGCGGCTGGATCGTTGGTTGGGCCAATCGAGACCCGCGGGAGAAGTTTTCATTGAGCTGCTGTTTCTGTGCTAAGTAGCGGGACGCTAAAGGGATATACTAGCCGCTATTTTCCAAGCGAAAGAGGGCTGGGATGCACCGATTTGTCGGGATTCTGGGCATATTTTTCATTCTCGGCCTGGCGTTCCTGATGTCCAACAACCGCCGCGCGATCCGATACAAGACGGTTGCGTGGGGCCTGGGCCTGCAAATCGTGCTGGCGTTTCTGGTGATCAAGTGGACATTCGGGCAGCTGGTGTTCAGCAAACTGGGAGCGGGCGCGAAGTGGCTGCTGGATTTTTCTTATTTCGGTTCGTCTTTTGTGTTCGGCGAACTGGGGCAGAAGGACTCGCCGCGGGGATTTATTTTTGCGTTTCAGGCGCTGCCGATCATCATATTCATCGCGGCATTCTTCGCCTTGCTGTACTACTACGGGATCATGCAGGTGGTGGTGAAAGCGACCGCGAAAGTGATGACGCGGCTGATGGGCGCGAGCGGAGCGGAATCGCTGAACGTGGCGGCAAGTATTTTCATGGGACAGACGGAGGCGCCGCTGACGATTCGGCCGTTCCTGCCGGAGGTGACGCAATCCGAATTGATGACCATCATGACCAGCGGCATGGCCCACGTTTCGGGAAGCCTGATGGGCGCTTACATGGCTTTCGGAATCAAGGCCGAGCATCTGCTGGCGGCGGTGATCATGACGGCGCCGGGAACGATTCTGATCGCCAAGATGATCGTGCCGGAAACGCAGCAGCCGCTGACGGCGGGGCGCGTGGAAATGGCGGAAACGGAGCGGGACACGAACGCGCTGGGCGCGCTGGCGCGAGGAACCGTGGATGGATTGCATCTGGCGCTGAACGTGGCCGCGATGCTGATTTCGTTTATCGCGCTGATTTATCTGGTGGACGCATTATTCGGCGGGGCGCATAACGTGCTGGCGGCGCGCGGAGTGGGCTGGTTTCCGTCGAGCCTGGAGCAGATATTCGGATGGGTATTTGCGCCGGTGGCATGGCTGGCGGGAGTGCCATGGCATGACTGCTCGGCGGTGGGCCATTTGCTGGGGTTGCGCATGGTGACGAACGAACTCGTGGCGTTCCAGCGGCTCGGGCCGATGCAGAGCACGCTCGACCCGCGATCGTTCACGATCGCGACGTTTGCGTTGTGCGGGTTCGCGAATTTCAGCTCGATCGGAATTCAAATCGGCGGAATCGGGGCGCTGGCGCCGAACAAAAGAGCTGACCTGGCACGGCTGGGAGTCCGGGCGATGCTGGCGGGGACGATGGCGAACCTGATGTCTGCGTCGCTCGTGGGGATTATGCTGCGATGAGCCCGGCCCGCGGGAAGGGCGGCGGCAAGCCCCTGCACAGTTTAGGGGCGCGCCGACGAAATGGGGCGCAAGAGGACGAATTCGCTCGCGCTTCGCGAGCTGCGAAATTCGTTCAGTCGAAAACGAATCTACGGCCGAAGATCGCGCTTGTGCTTGGCTCCGGGCTGGGCGCCTTCGGGGACGAGCTGAGCTCCGCTACACGAATTCCCTACGACAAAATTCCGGGATTCCCGCGCTCGACCGTTGAAGGACACGCGGGACAGCTGGTAATCGGGAAGATGGCTGAGGTGCCGGTAGCGGTGATGCAGGGGCGCGTGCACCTCTATGAAGGATATTCGCCGAAGGAAGTTGCGTTTCCGATGCGCGTCCTCGGGCGGATGGGAACGCGCGCGGCGATTCTGACGAACGCCGCGGGGGCGATCAATCTGGCGTACAGCCAGGGCGCGCTGGTGGTGATTCGCGACCATATAAATCTGCAGGGCACGAATCCGCTGATTGGGCCGAACGACGCGCGATTCGGGGTGCGGTTTCCGGATATGACGCAAGCGTATTCGAGGGAATATCGCGAGATTGCACTCGCGGAGGCGCAGCGGCTCGGCCTGGGAGTTCATGAGGGAGTTTACGCGGGGCTGGCGGGACCCAGCTTCGAGACGCCCGCGGAGATTCGTTTCCTGAAAGCGATTGGCGCGGATCTGGTGGGGATGTCAACCGTGCCGGAAGTGATCGTGGCGCGGCACATGGGAATTCGAGTGCTGGGGATTTCGCTGGTGACGAATATCGCCGCGGGAATTCTGGATCAGCAGCTGAGTCATGCGGAAGTGATGGAAACCGGGGAGCGCGTGAAGAGCGAAGTGATGGCGCTGCTGCGGGCGGTGATTCCGGCGATTGCGGCGATTGCGGCGGACGCAAAATAGTTCAGGACGATTTGCGGGCGATTTCGGCGAGGAAGCTGACACCGTGGGGGATGGAGGCGCCGAAGTTATCGGCGATGGTTTGGCCCATGTCGGCGAGGGTCGAGCGGACGCCGAGATTCGCTCCCTGAGATGAGCGCGGGCTATAAGCGAGGATCGGGACGTATTCGCGGGAGTGATCCGTGGTGGGATTCACGGGATCGGGATCGCAGCCGTGATCGGCGGTGATCAAGAGAAGATCGGAAGTGTTGAGAGAATTTAGAAACGGGCCGAGCAGGGCGTCGAATTCCTCAAGCGAGCGCGCAAAACCTTCCACATCCTTGCGGTGACCGAAGAGCATATCGAAATCAACAAGATTCGCGAAAATCAGACCGTCTGGGCGGGACGCGAGGGCATCGGCAATTTTGGCCATGCCATCGGCGTTGTTCCTGGTGGTGACGTAATGCTCGACGCCGCGGCCATCGTAGATATCGTGAATTTTGCCGACACCGAAGACGGGAATTTTGCGGTCGGCAAGGACGTCGAGGAGCATGGGGCGCGGCGGCTGAACGGCGTAGTCGTGGCGGCGTTCGGTACGGCGAAAATTTCCTGCAGGACCGGTGAAAGGGCGGGCGATGACACGGCCAACGCGATTGGGACCATCGAGGAGAGCTCGCGCGATTTCGCACATGCGATAAAGCTCGGCGATGGGGACGACGTCTTCGTGGGTGGCGATCTGAAAGACGCTATCGCCCGAGGTGTAAACGATGGGGAAACCGGTGCGGACGTGCTGCTCGCCGAGTTCCTTGATGATTTCCGTGCCTGACGCCGGCTTGTTGCCCAGGGTGCGGCGGCCGATGCGACGTTCGAATTCCGCGATCAACTCTTTCGGGAAGCCGTGCGGATACACCGGGAAAGCCTGGTCGAGCCAGATGCCCGCCATTTCCCAATGGCCCGTCGTCGTATCCTTGCCGGGCGACACGGTGACGCCTTTGCCGTATGCGCCGATGGGATGCGGCGGCGGCGTGAGATGGTCGAGCGGTTTGATATTGGCGAGGCCGAGGCGGACCAGATTCGGAAGATGCAGCGGGCGCGAACGGGCGATGTGGCCAAGCGTGTCGCGGCCGACATCGCCGTAATCGGCGGCGTCGGGAAGCTCTCCGATGCCGACGGAGTCGAGCACGATCCAGATGATGCGGCGAAATTTTGGCGAGCTTTCGGTCACGACGATTCCTTTCGACAGCCGATAGTATCGCGGGCAGGCGCCGGGCGACAGATCCCCCGGCTCGACTAACCGTCGACCTGGGGGCCCCGCTTGCCGCGCCCCTACGAAACCCGGCCCGGAGGGCGCACATCCTTGTCGCGGTTCGGGGCGGATAGTAAACTTGCTGCCACAAAAGCTCAGGAGGCATGCGATGCCGCGGATCGTGCGTTGTGGTGTTATCCAAACTGCCTGCGAATGGTCGCCGGAGAAATACTCGCTGGCGGACATCAAGGAAAAGATGATCGCGAAGCACGAGAAATTGATCGCGGCGGCGGCGAAGAAGGACGTGCAAATCCTGGGCCTGCAGGAGCTCTTCTACGGACCCTACTTCTGCGCGGAACAAAATGCGAAGTGGTACGAGCTGACCGAGAGCGTGCCGAACGGGCCGACACTTGCGCGCATGCAAAAACTGGCGAAGAAACACAAAATGGTCCTGATCGTTCCGATTTACGAAGTGGAAATGGCCGGGGTGTTCTACAACACGGCGGCGGTGTTCGATGCGGACGGCAGCTATCTGGGAAAATACCGGAAGCACCACATACCGCACTGCCATCCAGGCTTCTGGGAGAAATTTTATTTTACTCCCGGAAACGCGGGATATCCCGTGTTCGAAACGCGATTCGGCAAAGTCGGCGTGTACATCTGCTACGACCGGCATTTTCCGGAGGGCGCGCGATGCCTGGGATTGAACGGCGCGGAGATTGTGTTCAATCCGTCGGCCACGGTCGCCGGGCTGTCGGAGTATCTATGGGAGCTGGAGCAGCCGGCGCACGCGGCGGCAAATCAATATTTCGTCGCGGCGATCAATCGCGTGGGAACTGAAGAACCGTGGAGCATCGGGGAATTCTACGGCAAGAGCTATTTCTGCAGTCCCCGCGGGAAAATTGTGGCGCAGGCCAGCCGGGACAAAGACGAGTTGCTGGTAGCAGACCTGGACTTCGATCAAATTGCCGAAGTGCGCGCGACGTGGCAGTTCTACCGCGACCGGCGGCCGGAAAGTTACGACGAGATCGTGCGGACGCGCAGGCCGGGTTCGGCGCAGGCCGCGGATTGAGGCGACGCCGATGACCACCGCAACCGTGGCCGCACCGCTCTGCCGCAACTTCATCAACGGCCGCTGGGTCGAATCCCGTTCAGCACAGACGCTGGAGCGGCGCAATCCCGCCAATTTGAAAGAAGTTACAAGCGTCGCGCCGCTCTCCGCGCGCGAGGAAGTGCGCGAAGCGATTGGCGCGGCCAAGGCGGCGTTTCCCGCGTGGCGCGACACGCCAGCGCCGGTGCGGGGAAAGGTGCTGGCGCGCGCGGCAGCGCTGATGGAAAAGCAAAAAGAAGCGCTCGCTCGGACGCTTTGCCGCGAAGAAGGAAAAACACTGAAAGAAGCGTTGGTCGAGGTGCAGCGTTCCATCAACATCCTGGAATTCACAGCGGGTGAAGGACGGCGGATGGGCGGCGAGACGATGCCGAGCGAATCCGTGAAGAACGTGGCGTACACGATCAAGCAGCCTCTGGGAGTGGTGGGCGCGATCACGCCGTGGAATTTTCCCGTGGCGATTCCGGTGTGGAAGGCGGCGCCGGCGCTAGTCGCGGGGAACACCATGGTGCTGAAGCCGGCGGAGCTGACGCCGGAGTGCGCGGCGAAGGTGGTCGAGATTTTCCAGGAGGCCGGGGCTCCGGCGGGCGTATTGAACATGGTGCTTGGGGCGGGCGAAGAAGTAGGCGATGAGCTGCTGCGAGACGCCGAGGTTCGCGCGATTTCGTTCACGGGCTCAAATGAAATCGGGAGCCTGATCTACTCGCTGGCGGCTCGGCAGATGAAGAAGTGCCAGTGCGAAATGGGCGGAAAGAATGCGGTGGTGGTGCTGCGCGACGCGGATCTGGCCCTGGCAACGGAATCGGTCGTGGCGGGGGCGTTCGGGTCGAGCGGACAACGGTGCACGGCCACCAGCCGCGTGGTGGTGGAAGAGGCGGTGGCGGAAGAGTTCGTGAAAATGGTGGTGGAGCGGGCGCGGAAACTGAAGACCGGCAACGGACTAGATGCGGGCGTGGATGTGGGCCCCGTGGTGGACGAGCAGCAGCTGAAGACTGTGCTGCGGTATCTGGAAATCGGGAAGAAGGAAGCGAAGCTGATGCTCGGCGGCGGGCGAATATCGGGGCCGGGATTTGACGACGGGTATTTCATCGCGCCGACGGTGTTCGATCACGTGGCGTGGGACAGCACGATCGCTCAGGAAGAGATTTTTGGGCCGGTGCTTGCGGTGATACGCGTCAAGGATTTTGAGGAAGGTCTTCGAGTGGCGAACTCCGTGAAATATGGGCTTTCCAGCTCGATCTATACGAACGATGCGCGGAAGATTTTCGAGTTCATTGACCGGATCGAAACCGGCATGACGCACGTGAACGCTCCGACAGTGGCGAGCGAGGCGCAGATGCCGTTTGGCGGAATGAAAGCGACCGGAGTGGGCCTGCGAGAGGTAGGCCGCGTGGCGATTGATTTCTATACGGAGCTGAAGGCGGTCTACATTGATTACACGCCGCCCAAGAAGTGAGTTCCAGATGATCACCAGCCCTCGATGAACGAGACCAGGGTTCCCTCCGGCGACACGCCGCACGCCGAATCGTTCGACACACAAGCGGTATGCAACAGTTCCCTCTACAACAAAGACCTGGCGCCCGTGCCAGCGGAGCGGCGCACGTGGGGCACCTACAACTACGCGGCGCTGTGGATCGCGATGAGCGTGAATATTCCCACCTACCTGCTGGCCAGCTCGATGATTGCCGGAGGCATGAGCTGGAAGCAGGCGATCTTCACCGTGTTTCTGGGCAACGTGCTGGTGCTGATCCCGATGTTGCTGAACGCGCACGCCGGCGCGGAGTATGGAATTCCCTTCCCCGTTTTCGCGCGCTCGGCCTTCGGAGTGCTTGGGGCGAACGTTCCCGCAATGCTGCGGGCGCTGGTGGCGTGCGGTTGGTTCGGGATACAGACATGGATCGGCGGCGAAGCGATTTTCGCAATGCTGGTGGCCCTCGATCCCGCGCTGAAGGACGTGAGCTGGGGCGTGCCGGTATGCTTCGCGCTGTTCTGGCTGCTGAATCTGATCGTGATCGTGCGCGGAATCCAGATGATTCGATTTCTGCAAGGACTGACCGCGCCGTTTTTGCTGGTAATCGGCCTGGCGCTGCTGCTTTGGGCGCGCGCGAAGGCGGGCGGGTTCGGGCCGATGCTGGCGACGCCGTCTAGATTTCAGAGCTTCGGCGAATTCTTCCGGTTTTTCGTGCCGTCGCTTACGGGGGTGGTGGCGTTCTGGTCAACCGTGGCGCTGAATATTCCCGACTTCACGCGCTACGCGAAGGGACAGCGCGAGCAGGTGGTCGGGCAGGCGCTGGGGCTGCCGACCACGATGACGTTCTATTCGTTTATTGGCATCGCAGTGACGTCGGCAACGGTGGTGCTGTACGGCCAGGCCATTTGGGATCCCGTGGCCGTGCTTTCACGGCTGGGGAGTCCGCTGGCGATTGTGGTTGCCATGGTGGCGCTGCTGATGGCGACGCTCAACGTGAACGTGGCGGCGAATGTGGTGTCGCCGGCTAACGATTTTTCGAATCTTTGGCCGCGAATGATCAGTTTCCGCGCCGGTGGAATTTTGACCTGCTTGATCGGAGTGGCCATGCAGCCATGGAGGCTGCTGGCGAGCTATGTTTCGGGATGGCTGGTCGGCTATTCGGGTCTGCTCGGTCCGGTGGCTGGGATTTTGATTTGCGATTATTTCGTGCGGCGCAAGAGGATTCTGGTGCCCGAGGATTTGTACCGGCGCGGCGGCGCGTACGAATTCTCGAGTGGAGTGAATTGGCGAGCGATTCTGGCGCTGCTGGCAGGGGCGGCGGTGGCGTTTGTGGGATTGGTTTATAAGCCGCTGCGGCCCGTTTATGACTACGCGTGGTTTGTGGGATTTGGGGTGAGTTTTGTGGCGTATTGGGCGCTGATGGCGGGTCAGACGAAGGCGGGATAAGAAAAGGCGGCCGGGGCTAACCTGTGTCGCGCCTAGGGCGCTCGCGATCCTTACTCCCGCGTTTCCCAGCCCTTCCGGGCTGGGCTAACGTGTGCCGCGCCTATGGCGCTTGGCCGAAGACGCCGGAGCGCCAACAGCGCGCCGTGTGGGCAACGGCCGCGCACGGAGTCGCTGCGGCCATGCGGCGCCTGATCTCCCAGGCTCGACTAACCGTCGACCTGGGGGCCCCTTTTGCTGTGTCCCTACGAAGAGAAAACCGTGGCTTCGTGGGCGAACCAGAAGTGGGCGAGGCGAGCCTCGCCCACAAACAGCGGCGGCAAGCCGCCGCACTCCACATGGTGCGAGGTGGGCCGGATCTTCGAGAGATGGCGAGACATCCGCCAAGGATGTTTGCCGGGCACGGACGATCCCCCAGGCTCGCTTGATCTCCCGAGCGCCACTTCCCGTGGCCTCGGGAGCCCTGTCCTGCGTCGACCTAGGGGCCCTCTGATCCCCAGGCTCGCTGCCCCGAGCGCCACTTCGTGCCTGGGAGCCGTCGCGACCTGGGGGTCTGCCAGGCTCACTGCTGTGCCCTACGAAACCGTCGCGCATAGTTAGCCGCGCGGCAAGCATCTGCGTAATCCAGAATGCGGACTAGTCGCCGCTGGGGAACGGGAACGAAAGCGTGGCGGAGGATTGGCGGACGCGGTCGTTCCAGCTCATAGGCGCGTCACCTGCGTCAACTTCCTGCATGGTGATGCAATTTTCAACCGGGCAGACCAGGGCGCACAGGTTGCAGCCGACGCAATCTTCCTCGATGATGCGCGGGACGTGAACGCCGAACCCACCAGTGTTTTTCTTGGCGGAATCCTTGTAAGGCTCGATGCACTGGTGCGCGCCGTCCTCGCAGGCGACGTAGCAGAGCTGGCAGCCGATGCATAGATCGGAATTAATCTTGGCGATGACTTTGTAGTTCAAGTCGAGATCGCCCCAGTCCTTTACATTGGGCACAGCGCGGCCGCGAAAATCCTCGATGGTGCGGAAACCGCGATCGTCCATGTACTGCGAGAGACCGTCAATCATGTCTTCCACGATGCGAAATCCGTAGTGCATGGCCGCGGTGCAGACCTGAACGGTGGAAGCGCCGAGGGCGATATGCTCGGCAGCGTCGTTCCAGTAGCCGATGCCGCCGATACCGCTGATGGGAAGCCTGGAGATTTTCGCCACAGTGGAGAGCAAATGGAGGGCGATGGGCTTCACGGCGGGGCCGCAGTAGCCGCCGTGCGACGACTTTCCGCCGACCACCGGGCGAGGCGCAAAGCTCGAGAGATTAACGCCCATGAGCGAGTTGATGGTGTTGATCAGGCTGACGGCATCGGCGCCACCGCGCTCTGCCGCCGCAGCGATGTGCGAGACGCTGGTTACGTTGGGAGTGAGCTTGACGATCACGGGAATACGCGCGGCTTCTTTCACCCAGGAGGTGATCATCTCCGTATACTCCGGCACCTGGCCGACGGCCGCGCCCATGCCGCGTTCGCTCATGCCGTGAGGACAGCCGAAATTCAGTTCGAGGGCGTCGGAGCCGGCGTCTTCAGCGCGACGGACCATGGCGTGCCAGGATTCGCGCCTGGATTCGACCATCAGCGAGGCGATGACGAGATTCTTCGGGTAGCGTTTCTTCACTTCGTAAATTTCGCGGAAATTAATTTCGCTGGGGCGGTCGCTGATTAGTTCGATATTGTTGAAGCCCATCATCTTGACGCCGTTGAGGTCAATCGCGCCGTAGCGCGAACTGGTGTTGACGATCGGTTCACCGATTGTTTTCCAGACGGCGCCGCCCCAGCCGGCATCGAAAGCGCGCATCACCTGACCGCCGGTGTTGGAGGGCGGGCCGGAAGCGAGCCAGAACGGGTTGGGGCTGGTAATGCCGGCAAATTTCACGGTGAGATCAGCCATCTATCGCCTCCCAAGCGAGCGCGGAGAACCTAGCCAGATGTCGATGCCGCGGGCGGCGGCCATGCCCTCGGCGACAGCGTCCACCACTTCTTTTCCGCCATTGGTGCAATCGCCGCCGGCAAAATATTTCGAGTGACCGGTCTGATGCTGGCCGTTGATTTTGACTGTGCCGTCGGAAGTGATCTCCAGGCTTTTGACTGCCTTGAGAAAATCCGTGGCGGGCATCTGTCCGACGGCGCGCACGATCATATCCACTTCGATTACGAATTCCGTGCCCGCCAGCGGCACTGCGTTGCGCCGGCCCTTGGCATCGGGCGCGCCAAGCTCGGTCCGCACACATTCGAGGCCGGTGACGAGTCCATCGCGGCCGCAGACGCGGACGGGCTGTGTCTGCCAGAGAAAGCTGACCGCATCCTGCTTGGCAAGCTGATATTCGTAAGCGAAGGCCGGCATTTGCGGCTCGCCGCGGCGATAAATCAAATAGACGATTTCAGCGCCAAGGCGGCGTGCGGCGGTGACAACGTCTATGGCGGTGTTGCCTGCACCGATGCAGGCAACGCGGCGGCCGACCTCGACTTCCGGGAACGGCTGTACTTTTGTTTTCTCGATGAATTCGATCGCGCCATAGACGCCATGAAGATCTTCGCCGGGGAGATTGAGCGCCCAGGTTTCGCCGAGTCCGACGCCGATGAAGATGGCGTCGAACTGCTTTTCGAGATCGGCGAAGGAGATGTCGCGGCCGACTTCGGTCTTCTGGCGGAATTTCACGCCCAGTTGCTTGACGAGATCGGTTTCGCGGATCGCATCGGCGGCGCGCGCTTTGTAGGCGGCGATGCCGTAGGTGTTCAGACCACCCGGAAACTCGTGGCGGTCGAAGATCGAGACGTCATAGCCCGATTTTGCGAGTTCGGCGGCGCAGGCGAGTGACGCAGGGCCAGAACCGATGCAGGCGACGCGCTTTCCGTTGGGTGCGCCGGCGCGGAAAAGCTCGACCTTGTTATCGAGAACGTAGTCTACGGCATAGCGCTGCAGGCGGCCGATTTCGATCGGCGATTCGCCCTTTTCGTGCATGACGCAGGCGCCCTCGCAAAGCACGTCGGTGGGGCAGACGCGTCCGCAACTGTGTCCGAGAATGTTGGCGGAGAGAATCTCGCGGGCCGATCCGCGCAGGTTGCCGGTGGAAATTTTCTTGATGAAGGCGGGAACGTCAATGTGGGTGGGGCAAGCGATGGTGCAGGGAGCATCGAAGCAGTAAAGGCAGCGCGCGGCTTCGATGGCAGCCTGCCGCGGAGTCATGGCGGGCGCGATTTCGGCGAAGTTCTTCTCGTATTGGTCCGGGGAAAGCTTCGGCGCCGTGTCGCGAAGCGGCATAGGGAAACCGGTTGGGATCTCCGAGTCGCACGGCCCGGAAAAGTGAGTCGCCTCGGGGCCTGTGGTCAGCGTACTGAGGCGCTATTCTAGCATCGGGCGGATGGGAGCGACAGGGCGAGACTAGGGCATCTGCTGAATCTTGCCGCCCTTTGCGGAGACGATGAGCTTGACGAGCTCTTCCGTGATTTTCGGCTCGAGGCCTTCGGTATGCCCCTTGCCTGCGCGGACGACGTCGGCGACGATGCGTCCGTCTTTGCAATTCGGGTACTCCATGACCTCAGCCGAGCCGGGCCGCGGCAGGTGTCCCCAGGCGTCCGAGCCCGGATTCTGGCGGGTGGGATCGTAAACGTAGCCAGCGCTGGTGTCCGTGATCACCGCTACTTGAACGCGAGCGCCGCAGCCGAATTTCGCGGCCCACGGCGAGGGGTCCGGCAGGGGCACGTCTCCGAGCTCGTGCTGGCCCGTTTCGAATATGAATGAGAAGTCGGCAGCCGGGGGATCCTTCAGGGCCGCCATAGCCGACGCAAGGCCCGCGGGACCCGGAGGCGGAGGCGTGCCCGGAGCCGGGGGAGCAGCGGCTGCGCCAGCAGGCCGCGCGGCGTTGAAAAAGCTGGCTGGAATCGGCGGTTGGCCTCCGAGGCGCCCGCCAGAGAGGCTTAGCCAGCCATCCACGCGGCTGGCGAAGAAATCGGTGCGAAGGAGGCGGTTGGAAGTCATGCCGCCCTGCGAATGGCCTACCAGCCAGAACGCTTTGATGTTCTGCTTGCCGATCTGATCGACGATGGAGGTAACGATATTCTGGAGGTACTCGTCGTCGGCAGTGGACCAAACGTGCGTGGGCGAGTTCGGTGTGGCGACGACGAGGCGATACTTATCCACGTAGTCGAAGAGCGGGAAATAGTTGCGCTGCCAATTGCCGTACGATCCGGCGCCATGAATGCTGAGGATAAAGGTGACTTTCTCGCCCGGCTTCAGATCGCAGGGATAATCGAGGAAGTAGGTGCGGCGCGATTTCATCTCGACGACCGGGCCCTGGTTAATGACGCGATCGGTGGGGCAATCCTTGTCAGGACAGTGAAGCGTGGGGGGTGTGACGCATGGCGCGCCGGCGAACTGGAAATTCGGTTGCTGGGCGCTGGCGTAGCCCATAAACGCAGCAAGGGCTCCAGCCATGGCGAGCAGTTTGATCATTTTACGTGGATTGTTCACGTGATTCCTCCGGCGTGGCAATTCCTCAACGACAGACGTGAGCTGCGACATTGGTTGCGGCGGCTTGCGCCAAACGGAGTCGAGGGCGGCATGCGCGCCGCCCTCTCCTCGGAACTTCGTCCGGGCGTCAGTTAGAACGTCAGGCGCAGACCAAACTCAACCTGACGGGGGATGTAGTTGGATCCTCCATAGAGACCGCCCGCCGGAGCAAAGAATCCCGGCTGGTTGAATTCCTGCGCGTTCGTAGGCTTGACGCCGTGAATCCCTGTGAACGCGTTGGTGTTGAGGGACGCGAGATTTATCGTCTGGTTGCCCGCGATAGTGACGAACGTGGTGGCCGGGGTCACGCCGGTGATATTGTCGTAGACGTTGTTAAAGTTTTCGCGGTTCAGGATGTTGATGACCTGGACGCTGAAATCCATTCTCAGTTTCTCATCCTTCATCAGGTAAAAACCCTTCCGAACAGTCATATCCCAGCTGAAGAAGGGCCGACCATAATTGCTATCGCGCTTCTCGCCAACCGGAGCGGCAGAGTTTCCGTCTTCACCCGGAATGTCTGTCCCGGCAGTGCCGAGCGGACCGTTCGCCAGATTCTGGGTCAGCAGCGTGAACGGGAGGCCGCTTTGGAGCGTAACGATGGGCGCGATGGTGAAGTTTCTGTAGATCGCACCAAGAACGCCATCCGCATTCCGGGGAGAGTTATAGACGGCGTTAAAGACAAATCTCTGCGGAACGTTGAACGCGGAGGGCGCTCGATACAGGCCCAACTGCTCGGGCCGGTACCATTGCTGGAAGCTGGCGAAGTCAATGAAGTTGTCAATGGCCTTGCTGACGGTGTAGTTGGCCTGGAGCTGGAGGTTGTGGCTGTAGCGCTTGGTGAGGGAAGCGGTCATGCCGTGGTACACGGAATTCCCAATCGATTGATAGGTAGTCTGCAGAGTGACGTTTGGATTCGCCAGCGTGCCTCCCAAACTTCGGAGCGTAGCAATTCCCGACGACGGGGATCGCCGCCGCTTGGAGCTCCGCCGCGGTAGAGTTGGCGGTCAGAAATATGGGAGTGCCATCCGGGTTCACTGCGTTGCACTGGGCAATTCCGTAGGCGGTTTCAGCGGCATCTGCTGGTGGACCGCGTGGTAAAAGTCATAAGCGACTTCGAGAGAAAGGTCGGGAGTCAACTGCCGCTGGATGCTCAGGCTAGCTTCAATGCTATAGGGGTACGCATAGTCAGGCGAAATGTTGTAGATGACCTGGTTTGTCTGACCGGGGGTCCCGGGCGCAGTGGGAATGAACCAGGAGGCAACGGAGTGATCTGCGCGCCGTTGACCTGGCCAAGCGGTATGGTGTTCGGGGCAATGCCCGCGGCTGCGTCTCCGTCGACCCCTGCTGTCCAAATCGCTTGACCAGGGCTCGGCGGGAGCCCGAGGCCCGTTAGCTGGGGAAAAGTCTGCGATCCGAGAACGTTCAAGTATTGGCCAGTCCCGCTGAGCAGGGAGGCGTACGACGGAATCAGGACGTCGATGGGCGCCGCGTAGATGCCGCCGCCGCCGCGAATCACGGTCTTGTGATCGCTAAATGGATCCCACGAAAACCCGAGGCGTGGTTCAGGGTAGTAATGGGCTTTCAAGGGGTTAGGCTCCCAGTCAGCGTCGAATCTGATTCCCGGGGTCAAAGTGAAGTTGCGAGTGATCTTCCAGGTATCCTGGACAAACATCCCCAAATACTTGCCCCATCCTTGCCACGCGGGATTCCCGAATCCCTGCTCCCAATTGAATGGGTTGTTGGAGACCATCATGTTAGAGGCGGTCGTATTCGCGGGGACAGGTCCGAGGGGCAAACCGCCCTGGATGCAACTACCAAGCCCAAGGGCAGCACATTCAGGCTGCTCGTTATAGAAAAAGTCCAGACCTTGCACGAGCGGGTTGGCGGCAAAGATCGTCGGAAATCCACCGGCAAAAACATACTGCCCGGAAACCCACAGCGGCTCTTCCACGTGGTAGTCCGCGACCCGCAGCGATCCGCCGAACTTAATCGTATGCGACTTCCAGTTCCAGGTAACGTTATCTTCCGCCTGACCGCGGTGCTGGTGCGCGAGGTACGGATAGTAAGAGCTGGTTCCGGCGAACTGGAGTCCGCTAGGCCCCGTGCCCACCAAAATCTCCTGCGTAGAGGCGCTGTCAGGCTGCGTGGTGTTCGCTCTGTTCCAGGGAACTACCTGGAGAAGCATCTGATTAACCACAGTGGGACTGAACGTGTGCGTCCAGTTCAGGAGAACGCTGTAATCCCGGACTCTGAGTGAGGAGTTGTCTACACCGGTTGCAATGTAGTTGTTGCGGGCGTAACCCAAACGAAGAGACAGCGAGTCCTTTTGCACTTGGCACAAAATCGAGGCGACCGACAGCGTTGTTCTGTCTGGTGCCGGTGTCGAAGACGCCGTTATTATTCGCGATGATTTGGGCATAGCCAGGATTCGTAAGCGGGTTGTACGATGCCGCCAGCGACTCACCCAGCGGGTTGCCGGGCCCGAAAAAAGCGTTAACGCCGTTGAGATATGTCTGCTGCGCAAGCCACACATTGTTCAAGACAGTGGGAGTCCCGGGGGTACCGCCGACCGCCGTGTCGCACTCCGGGTTCGTCGCGGAAGCGAGACCCTGCACTTCGCAGGACGGGAGAAGCGGATTGATCAGCGCCGCGTCCGTCTTTTGGCCCTCGTAGGAGAGGAAGAAGAAAAACTTATCCTTCACGATCGGGCCGCCGATGGAGCCTCCGGCATAGACGTTCTGGCTGAACGGCTGCGTCGGGAACGTCGGGTCGGTCGAGTGCTCTACGCCATAGAAGTAACTTTGCGCGTTGGTGTAGCGATCGTAGAAATAGCCGAAGGCGCTGCCATGATACTGGTTGGTTCCGGTCTTGGTGACGATATTGATCGCGGCGCCATCGGTAAACCCAAACTCCGCGGCGAAAGCGCTGCGATTCACCTGATATTCCTGGATGGCGTCGAGAGGATAGGTGGACACGCGATACTGCCCGGTGCCGTATTCGTTCTCACCGCCATCAATCGTGGAAAGGTTGTTTCGGCCGTTGCTGCCGCCAATCGAAAAACCGGTGGTGAAGAAACCGGTGAAACCCGGCGTCTGGGCGCGAGGCGCGTCTGAATTGGCGACCCCCGGAAGCGTGTACACCTCCTGGGTGAAATTGCGATTAATATTCGGTAGATCCGCTACTTGACCAGGGTTGATGGTGTTGGCTTGCTGGGTCTGCTCGGGGTCGATGAGCGGGGTTGCGTTCCCCGATACTTCCACCACCATACTGACCGTGCCGACCTTCATGTGCGCGTCGTAAACCGTGAGCTGACCGACCGACAATACAAGGTTGTCGGCGACGGTCTTCTGAAATCCGGACGCTTCGATTTCGACCCTGTAGGTGCCAGGATTGAGCGAGAGAATCTGGTACGCTCCGTCCGTGCCTGTTTTGACAACCTTGCTCAGGCCCAAGGCCGTGTTCGACACGGTGACCGTGGCGTTCGGCACGCCCCCGCCCTGCTCATCGAGCACACTGCCCCTGAGCGCGGCGGCAGTATTGCTGACCTGTGCAATTGCCGGCAAGGCGGCGACCAAAAACAGGACCATCAAAGCGGCCAGCATCTTCACGGTGCGGTGAGCTCTCATTACTTCCTCCGGTTATCGCGTCTTAATAAATCCTCGAATTGCGGCATCATCAAGAGATCGATCAATCGCGCGTCTCGCGCGCAGTTTTTTCCCGGCGGGGCGCCGTCGCCAAAAGGTGTCCAAGAAACGCGAGGTCTCGTTGTCGTGCGATGTAGATTTCCCCACCTCTCGGACTGCCACCCTTCCCAGTTGAGGCTCGATATACCACATCTCCGGGCGTTTGGTAAAACAAATTATTGTTTTGACGGGGTGGGCAAAAAAAATAGCGGGAAGGGCGGTTTCGCCGCTCCTCCCGCTATTTTGGTTAAAGCTTTGTTCGAGCGTTGGCTAGAAGCTGAGCTTCAGCTGGAACTGCGCCTGCCGCGGAACGTCCGCCGAAACGAACGCGAGCGGATCTGAACCAAGTGCCGTGCCCGTAAGGCCCGCGCGCTCGGCATTGTCGAGAAGCTTGGAACCGTGGAAGTTGTACGGACCGTTCAGCAGGTTGACGCTGCCGTTGAAGCCGGCGATGCCGTTGATGAGCTGCACGTTCGCCGCCTGCGCCGCACTGCTGACACCGGGGAAGGCGCCGTTAACGCCAAGGAAGTTCGTGCGGTTGAGGATGTTGCTGAGGTTGGCGATGACATCCAATCTCAAACCTCGCTCCTTGTTGACATAGATCCCTTTGCGGACGGACATATCCCAGCGGAAGTCCCACGGCCCAACTCCGCTATTGCGAGGCGAGTTAAACGGCCGGGCCTGGTTGAGAGCTTCCTGCACCAGGCCGTTCGCGGTCGCTCCGCCATTTTCGCACGACGCCACCGTCAAGCATTCCCCGGCCAGCCCCTGCCCGGGGTTAATCAAGACCTCGAAGGGAATGCCGGAATGGATGGTCACGATGGGAGAAATGGTGATGTCCGCCAGGATCGTGTCCAGTATGTTCTGGCCGGTTTGAAATGGTGTGGTGTACACGGCGTTGCCGGTGAGGATATGTGTAAGGTTATAAGCCGACTGTCCCTGATCCCTGCCCTGTGAAAGGTCAGTGCCTTCGGGGAAGAGCGTCGGGAAGAAGGAACTGTTGAAGGACGAGAAATCGAGGACGTCGTCAACGGACCTGGAATACGTATAGTTCACCTGGAATTGCAGGTGATTCGAGTACCGACGCGTCAAGGAGGCCGTCATGCCGTGATATGTGGCGCTACCGCACGAGCAGTACAGCGTGCCGGTTTCCACGTTCGGGTTGATAGGCACAAGCATCGGTCCCAGGAACGGATCCACCAGCGGTATGCCGGGACCTGCAGGATCGGTGGGACCGGATACGGCCTGCGCGAAGTTGGTCTCCCGAGGATCCTGAATATGGAAGGTTCGCTGGAAATTGTATCCCACTTCGAGCGACAGGTTGGGCGCCAGCTCTCGCTGGATGCTGAGTGCGGCCTGCGTCGAATAGGCGCTGCGGTACGTGCCGCAGCCGAAGGGATCGCCCCCGCCGCAGGGTCGGTCGCCCTGAGTGATGATGACGCCGTGCGGTTGGCCCGGGCCGACAGTCAGTCCGGCCTCCTCAAAGTCAGTCGCGGTCGGCGGAAATACGGGCAAGTTGCCATTGAAGAGGGACGTGCCAACCAGAGCTAGAAATGATGGGTCCTGTCCGAACGTCACTTCGGCTTGGCTGAGGTTCGCGCCGTTGGGATTGTAAAGGTGCGAGTAGTACACGACCTGCAATTCCGAGGCGCCCACATACGCTCCGCCACTGGCCCGGACGAGTGTCTTGCCGTCGCCGGTCACATCCCAAGCCAGCCCTACGCGAGGAGAGGTATAGAACGTCTCTCCGTTCGGGGGATTGGTCTGAAACGTTTTTAACACACCCGTCGGATCGGGCCCCGTGCATGTGGTGGCTCCAACGGTGTTAGCCGCAACGGGAGGGATCGGCGAGCAGAACGTTTGCGTGCCGCCGTTCGGGAATGGTTCCGCATTTACGTCAAACCGTATTCCAACATTGATGGTGAGCCGGGGTACGACCTTCCAGGAATCCTGCGCGTACACGCCGCCGTAGTGGCCCCAACCAATGAAAGTCGGGTTGCCGAACGACGTACGGAACTGCACCGGGAGAACAACATCGAAGGATTGGAGGGCATTGATGCACGGTCCGGCGTTTGGTCCGAAAGGAGCGTTGCTGCACAGCGCCTCCCCCGGCACGGGAGTCGGCGCGAAATCCGGAACACCTGCCTGTTGGTAATAGTTCGGCACTCCGATGAAATTCGGAAACGGAGTATTGGCCGCAAAAAGGTTGGGGAGATAGACGATCTGCGAGTGGGCGTACAGCCCGTTGGAGATGTCGTAATGCGCCGGTCTATACGATGCTCCAAACTTGAAGCTATGCTTCCCGCGGGTCCACGAGACGCTGTCTTCAAATTCGAACCGCCTCTCGCGCGAGTCGTATCCCGGAAAAGCGCCGATAACCGGTCCGAAATCGCCGTACCCGTCGCCGATGACGCTAAACGGAATGGTCGTCCCGCCAAATTGACTATCGTAATTCACGTTCGCTACGTATTCCGGAACGGCCTGGACTCGGAGAGCATTGAAAAGCGTGGGGCTGAAGATGTGAGTCCATGCTCCCACTACTTCGAAGTCGCGGGTCTGTGGCGCAACCGCCGCGCTCGGTGGAAGGTTGGCAAATTGTCCATACTCCGTGCCGCCGAAAGCCCCCGGATTCACTTCGGTTTCGGCGAGCCCTCGCAGGGTAATGCTATTGTTCGCGTTTGGCTGCCAATCGAGGTGGATCACGCCGTCATTCCACTTGTCCCGGGCGGTATGTAGGCCGCTCTGATCCGGAGTGCCAAATGCATTGCCCGGCGTACCGATCAGCCCGTTCGCAAAGGGGCTGTTCGCGGGAGTCAACGCGGCAGCTAACGCCGCGACTTGCGGCGCCGTCAAGTTGCCGCTTCCGCATACGTTCATTCCCTTGTCCGTCCCTGTCAACAAATTCCCGCAAGTCCCCACGGGGCCATTGACCAGGAGGAAATCATCCTGCCCCGCACTGGGACCTAGAAACTCGGCATTCTCAAAATTTGCGAAGGACTTGAACGCATTCACATAGCCCTCGTACGCCATGAAGAAAAACAGTTTGTCCTTGATAATAGCCCCGCCGAGATTGCCGCCATAGTGAGCGTCCTGACCGAACAGGCGATTGCCAAGGGGACCAAGCGGCTGGAAGTATTGACCTGAATCGGTGTTGTCGTTGCGGAATGTGCCGAATGCTGCGCCATGGAGAGTATTGGTGCCGGACTTGGTGACGATGGCGACCGCCTCGTTATAGCTGAAGCCATACTCGGCGTTATAACCGTTACGATTGACCTGGAATTCCTGGATCGAGTCAACGGGCAAATGATAGGTGCGCGTGATACCCGAACCGTAGTCGTTCTCGCCGCCGTCAATGGTTACCAAGCCGCCGCGGCCGTTGCCGCCGGCAGTGGTGAACGCGTTCACGGGGAAGGCTCCAATGGCGCGCTGCGAGCCGGAATCATGCACCGCCGCGGCGTTGCTGATGCCGGGTAGCGTCTGCGCGTAGGTGTCGAAGGTGCGGTTCACGTTAGGCAACTGTTCGACCTGGCCCTGGTTAATATCGTTGGCTTGCTGCACCTGTTCCGTC
Source organism: uncultured Acidobacteriota bacterium (assembly GCA_963814605.1). Classification (GTDB taxonomy): domain Bacteria; phylum Acidobacteriota; class Terriglobia; order Acidiferrales; family UBA7541; genus Palsa-295. The sequence goes on from CAWFDD010000001.1 coordinate 109,046, forward strand.
TGGATCAGCGGCGCTGCCGACGTGACTTCGACCGTGACGTTCGCGGTGCCCACCGTGAGGTGGATGTCCACCAGGGCCGCTTCGCCGACCGTCAACTGAATGTCTTTGGCGACAGCCTTATCGAAGCCCGTCGCGGTCACCTCTACCTGATAGGTTCCGATGGGCAGCAGCGGAAACAGATAGCCGCCCTCCGGGCCGGACTTCTGAGTCTTCGAAAGACCGGTGGCGGCGTTGGAAATCGTGACCGTCGCCCCCGGGACACCGCCGCCCTGAACGTCGAGCACGGTGCCCTTCAACGTAGCTGTTGAATAATCAACCTGCCCAAATCCGGGCAGAGCGGCGAGCAACAGAACCAACATAGGGGCCAGCACCTTCAAGGCACGCCATATTCTCATCACTTCCTCCGGTCTTCCTGTTTCAAGATTCCTGCGTCCCGTTCAGAACAAGGGTTAGGAAAACTCCGCATCGCACGCGAAATCGTTACCCGCTGGATGTTGGCCCCCCAAAGCGCGCACCGGCGACATTCGTCCATGGTGTCTGGCCGCACTGAAGCGTGCGTCCGACCAGCCGCCCAAAAGCGCAATTCGGTGTTTTGGAATCCCCCAATCCCACCCTCGTTACCACGAGAATTGTGATAGGGTCTAACACATTTCTCAAATGGACGTCAAGCAAGAAATTGTAATTTTCTTTGACGCGAGTTCAAAGGGCACGCCCAGCACCCGAAACTCACGTCGGCGGCCGAGAAGAATTCGACGTGTGCGATGCCGGTGGCGCGGATTTCGACGACGGAGTTCAGCTTGAGGCAGAGCAGCGGATGAAAACTGCGAGCGCTTAGCGCTGTATGGAGTTGCTTTGCCCTGCGGAGGGAACGACGTTGAATTACTTGGAAGGTGCCGCAGGAGCCGGTTCGACATGGGCGTCGAACACACCGGTCTCGACGTGCCCTGCGCGTTTCACTTGCACGAAGATGCGATAGTCTCCGGATTGCGGGAACCCGTAAGGGAATCCCACGACCGGCGCCAAAGGTCCGGATTCTGGACTTCCAGCCATCGCCATTGGGCCAGACATGACCATTCCGGGCATCGCCGACATGACCATCGCGGATGAATCGCCTGTGAGTCCGGTCTGCGCCAGCTGGAGCGAAGCCATCGCAACCGATCCCGATGGATGGACGTGCGCGAAAACCGTGAAATCGGAGCGCACAAATTCCGCGTGGCCCGCCATGCCCATGTAGGGTTCTAAATCTTGCACGGGCTTGCCGTCCTTATCTTGAACGCTGAACTTGAAATCCATTGGTTCGTTCGCTTTCAGCGGGCCGCTTGCTCGTTCCCAGACAATTCGGCCGCCGTCGGGAAGCGGAGAAGAATTCGATCCAGGTTGCGAAGGCTGAAGTGGCGCGCCGGACCACGAGGAGTCATCGCCCGTCATGGGCTTTCCGTTGATTTGCGGCAGGTCCACCGTTCCGACAAGCGTCCATGGAAAACCCCGCTCATCCACGATGTCCGCGAATACCTGATATTTTCCAGCGGGCATGGAGGGCAAATCGTCAGCGAACGAGCCTCCCGCGAGCCGCTCCGGATGCAGATGCCACATGTGGTCCATTCCGGGCAGGGAGATCAGGAAGAGATGCATCAAATGATTGTGGTCCGGAAGCACCCCTCCCATGTTGACTCTTTTGGACCAGGCGGGATCCTGGCCCTGAGCGCGAATCACGAGCCTGTTTCCGTTTTCCAAGGTGGTTACGGCAATAGGGGGCTTGTAGAAATTGACGCGCTGCTGGTAATTGGTGTCCTCAATTCCCCACCACGATTTCGAGAGAACAAGAAGGCCGACAACAAATACCGCCGTTACCGCCATCACAATCCTGGCTCGGCGCAGGTTTGCGGGCCCCGGAGTCTTGCCGCTCTCAAGATTGGCTTCCCGCGCACCGGCTCCGGCGATGGAAATTCCCCCAACGGCCAGGAGCAGCATGAATCCGACCAGCAGCCCGGCGAGAGGTTTCGGCATCGGCAGGCTTCGCTGCGCGAAAGACGCCACCGGCACGGAGAGCTCGCCTTTGCCTTTGGCCCCGTCTGCCATGACGCGCACTTGGAGCGCGCCTGACTCCATCAGCCACAGGCTACCGGTGAAAAATTGCGGATCGTCTTTCGAGACCTGCGCCTGGTCTGGGGTTGGGGGAAAGTTCGAACCCGGCCCCGTCAGTCTCATCGGGACGATTTGAATCGAGCGAACATCGCCCGACTCAGCCCGAACCTGGATCTCAGCCACACCGGGAATCACCTGCGGAACAACAACGGTCACAAAGAGACGGTACGGACCGGCGTTACCTTCGTAATAGACATCGGGGCTGCCGACATGCGCGGCCAGCGGCAGCGCGGTGATCAGCAGAAAGAGCGCTGTCGCAAGTCCGCGCCCTTTGAGTCCCAACGTCATCGTTGAATCCGTCTCATCCATTCGCCCCAGGCCATTCCGATGCGCGTCATAACGATTGCGGCGAAAAGAGCAATCGCCATGCGCACCCAGAACTGGGCGAAACTATGCTCGGTGGGGACAAACTGGTTCAGTACCCACGGCGATGTGGGAGGAACAGCGTAGGGGTAGTTGTTGGTCACGAAAAATGCGTTGCGCGACCCGGGCGACATCAGAAAGTCGGCAAAGGGCCACTGCGCGGCAATGAAGCTCCCAAGGAACGCCGCTCCCAGTGTTGCGGCCTGCGCCCATCGGCTCCACGTGCCGGTGCGGCGCCTCAATAGATCGAACACGATGGCGGGAACGATCAACAGCATGGGGAAATTCGGCGGGACCAGGTGCGTGATGTGCTGATAGACCGGGCCCAGCTTCGTCTCGGCCGGGAACAGCGGCAGAATCCAGACAAACGCCAGTTCAACGGCGGTGAATATTGCCGTCGTGATCGTCGCGGCCCAGCGATCGTCGGACACCCAAGCCACCATGGCAATCACAACCGGCGCTGCGAACATCATGACCATATAAAACGTCGAGCCATGCATGAAGACGCGGTTGGTGAGTTCCTGGATGATACCGACCGTCATACCCATCACAAAGGCTACCGCAAAGTACAACACGCGCTCGAGCTTTAGCCGATACGCCCCTTGTGCTCTATTCATCGCGGCCAGGACCATCACCAGCGTACCGAAGCGGATGCCGGTCATCCCGAGCGCGAGCAGCACATGCGGTGGGCTCAAGATTTTCACGTCAAGTCCGTACGAGTTGTGCCACCAATTGTCGAACGGCCCTGCGGCAATCATGCCAACGGCGCCCCAGGCACAGATGAACGCGCCCAGCGGCCCGCGGAATCCCCACATCGAAATGGAAACATCGCGCAACGGCGAGTCCTTCTGAAACGTTGTCGCAAGTATCAGATATCCGCACGAAAGTCCCGCCAGCACGCCGGACAAGTAGATGAACATGTGCGCAGGCGTCCAAAACGAATCGCGGCCAATGCTCTCATGCCAAGAAATGTCCCAGGCCGTACCGACCACAGCCGACACCACGGAGAACATGCAGATCCAGATGTACCAGGGAATCGACATTGTCCCTACGGAGGCTCTGTCGGCGATCCGCACGTTCAGCGGATGCGCAATCGGTATGCTGTTTGCCATGTTAGGTGTCTCCCCTCAAAATCCTGTCGACGCAACTCTACTGCGGAATCCTATCGTACCTAAGTTTACGGCATTGTCCGCTACCGACGCAAACAGTTCCGCTGGAGACAGTCTTTGCTGGAGGAAAGCGTCTGCGATGGGTGCAAATCAGGGTAATTGGCAAGGCACGAGCGCAAGAACCCGGCAAACGTTCGCAGCACTTTTGGCCCGGATACCAATTTACCTATCGCGCGTCTATTTAGGATCAATCGCGCTGGCGGACTTTTGCCCGACAGACTGATCGTCGAGAGTGTAGGTGACTCCCGTATATTGCATCTCCTGCCAGGTCTGGTCGCCCCAGTGCACGATTTTGGTCGGGTCAGGATTCGAGGCGTTATTCGTTGAATTGTCGTAGTGCGCGATGGCCTCGAGCTTCGTCCCCTTTGGCAGCGCCAGCGGCTCGGCGAGGATGTAATAAGTCTGCCAATTGAAGTCGTACTTGGGAACTGTCAGCAGCGCTTTCGACGTGCCGTCGGGATAAATCACGCGATAGGCCCAGCTCTTCCCACGCAGATGCGTATGCGGGAAGATCGCCCAGAGGTGCGCGTCCTCCTTGAACTCCATCACGCAATCCACCTCTGCGTTCCCATCTCCGGCCGGGATCACCAAAGTCGGATTGAAGAAGGCTCCGGTGCGAACTTCCTGAGTCGGCGGCTGCTTGGCGAAAACGATTCCGACGCTCGACTGATCCGCTGTTGCTGTGCCGTTCGCTGTGTAGTGCACCTGGAAAGTCAGCACTGAACCCGCTTTGATCAACATGGCGGTGCCGGGCTGAAACGTCATTGCGTTCGTGCCAGGGGCTGTGGTTGCGATCAGCACGCCAGGATCTTTGTCAGTCTCGCCCGGGGCGGGCGGTCTGTTCAGGGGCAAGTCCGGCACGACGGTGATGATGTCGTGGCGCCGACCCTCTCCGGGGGTTTTGCTGAACACGAGTATGTGGTGCACGACGCTGCGCGCACCCGGACGGACCTCGATGGACTGCACCCACTTGTCTTCGGTGAAATTGGTTGGGACCTTGAAATACTGGTAGGCAATCGTGCCCGAGGCCGGTACTTGGAATGGCTCGGACATCGTCAGGACAACGTCCGGCTCGCCAATCTGCCAGCCCTCGGCAAAGACCGGCGCCGGCGGCAAATCACTGGCATTGCCCTTTGGAGCGCCCGCGCTCACCCAGCGCAGGATGGTGTCCTTCTCCTCCTGAGTCAGTCGCCGGTCATTTGAATAAGTTCCGCGCGGATCGACCGAGTGCCACGGCGGCATGAGCCCCAACGCTACCTTCTCGCCGATGGCCTTTGCCCAGGGGCGCGCCTGCTCATATGAAATCAACGACATTGGGGCGACGCTTCCCGGCCGGTGGCAGCTGACGCAATTCTTGTAGAGAATCGGCGCGACATCCTTCGAAAACGTCGGCGTGGCCGCGGAGACGCCCTGGGATTCACCGACGGGCGCACTATTTTGCGCCTGACCAGTCGCCGCCAGGAACAGAGCCAAGCCTGCAAGTCCTGCCGCACGCGCCAGCAATCGCATCGGCGAATTTCCCGTTGCCGCCACTTGAACGGAAACGCTCATGGAAAGGGCCTCCCTAACCGGATAAATACTTATGAGGACATCCTACGGCTTACCCGCCAGCTAATCAACTGGGATTTCGATTTCGACCTGCCGGCTACGTACGTTGCATAGAACCCGATCGAATCCCGCGGCCATTTCACGCTCGACGTGGCCTAAATTCTGGAGATGCCTCGAATGGACTGCAGCTCATCATGATTGGGATCGTTCACGACGCGGCACTCGTTGTCAAAAATCATCGTCGCTCGCTCAGCGGAAGTATAGGGCTTCCATTGCGGCAGGCCTTTCTGGTTGGGATTGCCGTGGCGCGCAAAAGCAGCCCACGCCCCGCTCACTCGATCCCCTAGAACCCTGCGCTCCGGCCCCGTGCCCGTTACGGTGGCCTTGTCGTAGGTCTCAAAGACAAACGGAAGTTCCAACGTGTGAGGTGTTCTCCATTTCCCGCCATCGATCGGCGCTTTCCACGTAAAAAAGTATGCGTAGGCGGGCGCCCGGTTTAGAGACGCTTTGCGTTCGGCCTGCGTGACGGCGCCCATACGGATTCTCTGATCGGATGTGATCACGAAGAATAGATCGCTGGGCGTCGCATTGGGCCTAGCTTTTCGATAGACGGAGAGAATGTCGTCCGTGGCGTCGCCGGTAATCGATTTCAACCGGGCCCGCAATCCCGCGTCATCGAGCGAGAACAACTTGTCATCCGCTCCCAGGAAAAATGTCGTCTCGGTTTCGTTTGAACCGACCAGCATCGGAACGTCCGCCGAGATCTCGGGCGCCGTGGGATCAAAAGGATGGCGCGGAAGAAGCTGGCCGCCCACCACCGGTTGCCATGGCGCGTCCCGGCTAACTTCGATCAGCCGCTCCATGGGCAGCTGTTGGAGTTGCTGAATCGGGTTGCCCTTCAGACCCAATTCCGCGAGGATCTTTTCGGTATTTTTCGCCGCGTCCTCTCTCGGCATAAACCGGAGGAACGAGCCGCTTTCGACGATGGCCTTGTGAAACAGGCCCTGGGCTTTCGGCATCGCCAGCAAAGCGGTCACTTTTCCGCCGCCGCCCGATTCGCCGAAGATTGTCACGTTGCCCGGATCGCCTCCAAACGCGGAGATATTGTCATGCACCCACTGCAGCGCGGCGATCAGATCAAGCATGCTGGCGTTACCCGAGTCCGCATACTCTTTCCCGGCTACCTCCTCCAGTTGCATGAAGCCAAAAAGATTGAGACGGTGATTCAAACTCACCGCGACGACATCATGATGGCGCGCAAGGTTGGTGCCGTCATAGACCGAGTTGCCCCCCTGCCCGTAAGTGAACGCACCTCCATGCAGCCAGACCATCACCGGACGCTTGCCCCTGCCCGCCTTGGGCGTAAACACATTCAGCACGAGACAATCTTCGTTCACCGGGAGAGTTTTGGTGTAGGCGTAACCCGCCGTGATCGGCAAAGTGCGGCCGCCGCCACCGCCCGCCGGTAACTGCGGCGCGCTCGGCCCATATTCGAGCACGTCGCGCACGCCACTCCAGGATTCCGGCTTTCGCGGCGGAAGGAAGCGGTTGGCTCCGGCTGTCGAAGCTCCGTAATGGATGCCTTTAAAGATTACGATTTCATCCGTCGCGAAACCACGGACCTTGCCTTCCGTCGTTTCGACCACGAGTTGGCGATCGTCCGACGCAGCACCGGCGGCGAAAACCGAGCTACTGCCGGGCAGGGCGGTCAACAAACTTCCCGTGGCCACAGCGCCTGCGCCCTGCAGCGAATATTTCAAAATTGACCGGCGGCTGAGCCGGCTGGCTCGCAATTCGCTGGTGTCCATGTCCGAACTTAAATTTTTCTCCGCCATTTTCGCTGCCCCCCTGTTCGTCATAGGCTGCATTTTGCCGGGAAGTTCGAGCCGGCCGCGCAAGCAGTCCCAATTGCCGCTATTTCATGTAGCCCTTTTCCCGATAATAGCGCGCCGCGCCCGGATGCAAAGGAACGCCGGGCGTCTCCCACACCGTGTGCGCGTTATACGAAAAATTCAAGAGACTCCACTGCAGGAGATCCTGATGTTCGTCGATGGCTTTCGCGACCGCGTAGGCAAAGTCGTCAGGATTGTCAGCGCGGCCGTAAATCGCTGTTCCCGTGCGAACCACGGTTGGAATGGCGCGATCAACGCCGCGCAGCAGGCCGTCCGGGATTTCTCCCCGTTCCATATCGGAATCCTTCGCCAATTTATCCAGGAGATCGTCGGGCAGGCGCAGAAACGTCAGGTCGAATTTCTGCGAGACCTCGTACCAAAGATTGAATTCCGGGGCATTCGCCAAAGTGCCGTCCGCGATGACCACATCAAAGTTTTTTCGCTCTTGAGGGATGCCGCCATTGGCAACGTGCCCGCCGGCTGCCTCGATCGACTGTCTGCTCAGGCCGTAGTAGGCCAGAACAGCGTCCGTATCGGTCCCCACACCGGTCAGTATCCGAACTGGCCAACGCTTCTGCTTGATCTGCGCGAGGTCGGTGATCCCGAGATCGGACCTGACCGCGACCAGGAGGTACGTCGGCGATTGAATTACCGCGAACAAACGTAGATTCTTTCGCGGCGCTTCGCCCGCATATAAATGTGTGCCCTGATAAGCCCACTGAACGAAGTCCACGCTGGTTATCCCGAATTCCACCGGAGCGTTGGGAGGCGGCGGAATGTCCGGGCGCGCAATCATGGGAACGGTTTTCAAAGTTTCCTCCCAGGAAGGCGGCATCCTGGCGTCGGCTACAATCCGCGGGGCGTCCGCGCGAAAACAGAAGTAACAGATCTGAACATCGTATCCGTAGGGCTGCATGGCCTGCTTGACGATATCGGCCAGGGCTCCCCAGGGACAGACCTTGCACGCGGCGCCCAAAACAGGTTTCCTGGCTTTGATCCCCAATTCCTGCGCATTCGCGGATCCGGCGGTGGCCGCCAACAAAACGAAAAGAATCACCGACGGAAATGTTCGAAGAATTGAACGCATACGATTACCTCGCTTAAAACGGAAGCTTTCCAATATCGAAATTGAATGCCGGTTCCGAAGCCGAAATAAAAACACCGGATTAGACGCGCGTCTTGCGGCGTTTCGGACCGAGATCTCCCGCGACGAGGGAGTAAGCGTTCTCAACCCAATCGCAAAGCAGCGGACGCGTGTCTCGAGGATCAATTATTTCCTCCACGCCGAATGCTTCCGCGGTCCGGAAAGGCGAGCGGTACTGAGCGAGGCGGTCTTCGATTTCGCGGCGGCGAACGGCAGGATCGGGGGCCGCTTCGATCTCGCGCCGGTAGGCGGCTTGCACGCCGCCTTCGATGGGCAACGAGCCCCAATCGCCGGACGGCCACGCGTAGCGCAGGTTCAGCGCCTGGGCGTTTCCGTGAGCCGCGCCGGCAACTCCGTAAACGCGGCGGATCAGGATCGACACCCAGGGAACAGTCGCCTGATAGACGGCGATCAGCGCGCGCGCACCGACGCGAGCCGTGCCCTCACGTTCGGCGGAAGTGCCGATCAGGAAGCCGGGATTATCAACGAAATTCACGCAGGGCAAATGGAAGGTGTCGCAGAGGTCTATGAAGCGGATCATTTTATCCGCGGCGTCCGCGTCCACGGCGCCGCCGAAATGCCGCGGGTCGTTGGCCATCACGCCGACGGGATAACCGTCGAGGCGTGCGAGACCCGTGACCAGCGGCTGGCCGTAGGTCCCTCCGATTTCAAAGAACGAGCCGCGATCCACGACGAGATGCAGGATGCGGCGCACGTCGTAACTGCGGCGGCGGTCGCGCGGAATGGCGGTAAGAAGGTCTTCTTCGCGGCGCTTCGGATCGTCTTCGGGCGCCCGCCGCGGCGGCGCCTGATACACATTCGACGGCAGGTAAGAAAGGAATCGGCGGATCGAATCGAACGCTTCCTGCTCGGTGGAAACTTCGTTGTCCACAACGCCGCTTAAATGGGCGTGAATATGGGAACCGCCCAATTCTTCCTTGCTCACTTTTTGGCCGACACCTCGTTCGACGACCGGAGGCCCGGCGACAAACAGCTGGCTGGTACCTTTGACCATCAAAGAAAAATGCGAAGTGGCCACGCGAACGGCTCCGAGTCCGGCCACGGACCCAAGGCACGCGGCGACGACCGGAACTTCGCCGAGAGATTCGACGATCACATCCCAGCCGGGATTTGCGGGGACGTAACTGCGGCCCGTCATTTCCAGTGTCTTGACGCTGCCACCGCCGCCCGTGCCGTCCACCAGGCGAACCATGGGAAGCTTCAGGCCGAGCGCCATCTTTTCGCTGTAGGCCATCTTGCCGCCGATGGAGGCGTCCGCGGCGCCGCCACGAAGCGTGAAATCGTCGCCGGCGACGATGATGCGGCGGCCGTCGATTCGTCCCGTTCCGAAAATGAAATTGGAGGGCGAAAACGCGGTCAGGTTGCCCTGCTCGTCGTAGATGGCACGGCCGGCGAGGGCACCGACTTCGTGAAACGTGCCGGCGTCGAGCAAGGCGTCAATGCGTTCGCGCACCGTGAGGCGCCCAGCGGTGTGGTGGCGTTCGACGTTTTCTTTTCCGCCCATCTGCCGCGCCAGGGCTTCGCGGCGCTTGATCTCATCCACTTCGGGTTGCCAGGTCACAGCGTCTCCATGGCTCTCAGATGCACGGCAAAGAGATTCGTTTCCGCGGGAGTTCGCGCGCAGAAGCACGCTGGAAGGCTTATACCACAATTCATTGGTGTCCCGCCGACGAGCAACTTCAGGCGCGGGGGATCAACCGAGCGAGGAATTTCCAATACGAAACCGGCGCAAACCTTTCGATGACAGACATGAGTTTTGCGTCTGCGCCGACCAGCACGCGCGCCTTTCGCCGCTCTATGGCCTGAACAATTATTTCTCCGGCTTCTTCCGGCGGCATCCTGAGCAACCGTTCGGCAGCGGCGCGGTGCTTTTCAAGGGCGTCCGCAGACATTCCCTTCGGAACGCGGGCGCTTGTGGCAATCGCCGTGGCTACACCACCCGGATGCACGACGGTCACTCCGATGTTCGAGCCCTGGAGTTCGTGCCGCAACGATTGACTAAAACCGCGGACCGCGAACTTGCTGGCAGAATAGGCAGTCTGGCCGGGCGGCGAGACTAGTCCGAAAAGGCTCGAAAGATTCACGATTCGCGCGTCATCGCTGGCCCGCAGCAGCGGTAGAAACGCTCGCGTCATTCTCACCACGCCCCAAAAATTAATTCCCATCAGCCAGTCAAAATCCGTTTCGCTGACTTGTTCGAATGTTCCGCCGACGGCAACACCTGCATTATTGACGAGAATGTCGGCGCGACGGTGTGCGGCGATCACAGCAGCGGGGAAGGAGGCGACTTCCTCGCGATTGGAGACGTCGAGGCGGTGAAAGCTTATGCGGACGCCCGGGGAAGCCGCCAATTGCGCGGTCTGCGCGAGCTGCGCTTCGTTGATGTCCGCGAGAGCAAGATGGCAGCCACGGCGCGCGAGCGAAATGGCGACCGCTCGGCCGATGCCGCTGGCGGCGCCGGTCACCACGGCGGTCCGGTCTTGAAGTTTCAGACGGCCGGGCATGTCGCCTCGTGGCTCAAACCGCGCGTCTCGCGCCATTCAGGCGAGTGAACTCCAGAGCGCCGTCGTCGATTCGGGAGAAGCGGAGGTCGAGCAGGTCCAATGCGTAATTCTGATGAAGCTTCCAGGGACGCTTAGAGCCCTGTTTTGGAAGGACGTCGCTGGCCCGCTGAAAATAGCCCGAGGTTAAGTTGAACGCGGACTCTTCGACGATGGTCGGATCACGACGATGTGGAGCGCAGTAGTCGTAACCGTGCGCGTCCATATAGTTCAGCAGGCGACACACATATTCCGCCGTCAGATCGGCCTTGAGCGTCCACGAGGCGTTGGTGTACCCGAATGTGGAAACGAGATTCGGAATCTCGTTGAACATCAGTCCCTTGTAGGCCATGGCTCGCGACGGAGAGACTGGAACGCCATCTATCACCACCTGCATCCCGCCGAGAAGTTTCAATTTCAACCCGGTGGCGGTCACGATAATGTCGGCCTTCAGCTCATTGCCCGATTTCAGGCGTATTCCCGTTTCCGTAAAGCAGGCGATCTCGTCGGTAACAACCGAGGACTTGCCCGAGCGAATGGACGCGAACAAGTCGGAGTCGGGAACCAGGCAGAGGCGCTGGTCCCACGGGTTGTAACGGGGCGTGAAGTGCGTGTCAACGTCGTAGTCAGGACCGAGCTCTTTGCGGGTGAGATCCAGAATCATTTTCTTTGTCTCAGCCGGTTTTCGTCGCGTGAGGTTGTAGAAATAGATCCCCAGGAGCACGTTCTTCCATCGCACCAGGGTGTAGGCGAGCCGAGCCGGCAACCTTCGCCGCAGCCAGTCCGCGATGGGGTCCACGGCGGGGCGCGCGACGACGTAGGTTGGCGAGCGCTGCAGCATGGTCACGTGCGCGGCTGACTCGGCCAGCGCTGGAACCAGAGTCACGGCCGTCGCGCCGCTGCCAATCACCACGATCTGTTTGCCCTGGTAATCGAGATCTTCGGGCCATTGCTGCGGGTGGACGAGGCGGCCGCGGTAACGGTCCATCTCCGGCCAGCCCGGCATATACCCCTCGGCGTAATCGTAATAGCCGCTGCACATGTAAAGAAAGTTGGTCGTGAACTGCACTGTCTTGCCGCCTGAAACCGTCGCCTCGACCGTCCAGCGGGCCTCCGCAGAAGACCACGAAGCAAGTTTGACCTGGTGGCCATAGCGAATCGAACGATCGATGCCGCCATCGCGCGCTGTCTCGCGAATATAGTTCAGGATAGACGGGCCGTCGGCGATAGACTTCGCGCCAGGCCACGGGCGGAAGCGGTAGCCGAGCGTATACATGTCCGAATCAGAGCGCACACCTGGATATCGAAACAGATCCCAGGTGCCGCCCATCGCCTGGCGGCCCTCCAGAATTACGAAGGATTTTGACGGAGTCTTTTTCTGGAGGTGATGGGCCGCGCCAATTCCGGAAAGTCCTGCGCCGACGATCAATACATCGAAGTGTTCAACTGCGCGCTCGTCGCCCACTGGCAGGCGGCCAAGTTGAACCGGCGTCGCGATATCCGCCATCTGTCTGACCTCTCAGTTCTCATTTATCCTACACTGAGACTCGCCGCGAAACATACAGAGCAGACCGGCAGCCCTCGCTTGTAGCTCCTCGCATGGATGTGCTATAGGTTTCGGCCCATGCCAACCATCCAAACGGCTCGCGGCCCGATTGACTCCTCGAAATTGGGCGTTACGCTGATGCACGAGCATATATTCATCATTGATACCGACGTCTGGCTGAACTATCCCAGCGAGTGGGACTCGGAAGAAAAACAGATCGCCAACGCGGTGACCCGGCTGAACGACCTGAAATCGCGCGGCGTGGATTCGATCGTGGACCTCACCGTCGTGGGTCTCGGCCGTTTCATTCCGCGCATCGCGAAGGTCGCCCAAAAGACTCAACTCAACATTATCTTCGCTACCGGCATCTATACATATCGTGATGCGCCCTTTTTCTTTCGTTTGCGCGTGGCGCCGCCCGGCAAGGTGGACATCATGACGGAGATGTTTGTCACGGACATCGAGAAAGGCGTGGGCGACACGGGCCTGCGCGCCGGGATCCTGAAGTGCGCCACGGATGAGTACGGCGTTACCAAGGACATCGAACGCATCCTGCGGGCCGTCGCTCGAGCGCACCGCCAAACGGGCGTGCCAATCTCGACGCATACGCATGCGCACGGCAAAGTCGGTCTGGACCAACAGAGGATTTTCCGTGAGGAAGGCGTGGACCTCAGCCGCGTGGTGATCGGCCATTGCGGAGACTCGACCGATCTCGATTACCTCGAACAACTGATTGGCGCGGGCTCCTATATCGGCATGGACCGCTTCGGTGTGGATACGATTCTGCCGTTTGAAGACCGGGTGAACACGGTCGCCGAGATGTGCAAACGAGGGCACGCGAAGAACATGGTCCTTTCGCACGACACCAATTGCTTTTTCCACTGGCTGCCCAGGGATCAGGTTGCCGCCGCTCTGCCGCGATGGAGCTACAAACACATTCACGATGATGTGATTCCCGCGCTCAAGCAAAAGGGCGTGAGCGACGAACAGATTCACACCATGCTGGTGGAGAATCCGCGGAAATATTTCGAAAAACAGGGGGCGTACTGATGCCTACGATCCATCCCTTCAACGAATCGCGCATAACGCGGGGTCCAGACGGTATCGCGCGATATCAGGACCGCCCGCAATCGCTGCTGCACATGCTTCGCGCCACCGTGGATAAGTGGAAGGACAAGGAAGCGCTGGTCGAGCTTGGCGGAGAGCGAATCGGATACAGGCAGCTTTGGGACCGCGCCGCCCGGGTCGCCGGCGGACTGCGCGCGCAGGGAGTTGGCCGTGGCGACCGCGTGGCAATACGCCTGGGCAACGGAGTCGATTGGTGCGTCGCGTTTTATGGCGTGCAGATGGCCGGCGCTGTCTGTGTGCCGGTGAACACCCGCTTTGCGGAAGCGGAAGTCGAATATGTGGTGACCGATTCCGGCAGCAAAGTCGTTATTATGCCCGGCCAGCCGCTGCCCGACGGCCCTGCGTTCGCCGTGGAAGACCTGAAACCAAGCGATCTTTCGGCGATTTTCTATACCAGCGGAACGACCGGTTTTCCCAAGGGCGCGACGACCACCCACGAAGCATTTCTTTCAAATATTGAAACCTGCCAGCGCATCAGCGACCGGCCACTGGACAACACCACGCGCACCTTGGTCTCGGTCCCGCTATTTCACGTGACGGGCTGCAACAGCCAGCTGCTGCCCACGTGCGAGGTCGGTGGCACCGTGGTGATCATGCCCGCATTCGACGTGAAACTTTTCCTCAAGGCCATCACCGCGGAACGTCTGAACACACTGACGAGTGTTCCAGCGGTTTTCTGGCTGGCCATCAACCAGCCGAATTTCGGGGAGGTGGACAGGTCGGCGATCACCCGCATCTCCTACGGCGGAGCGCCCATGCCGCCGGATCTGGTCGGCAAATTGATGGAAGCCTTTCCGAACGCGCAACTGGGCAATGGCTTTGGGCTGACCGAGTGCTGTTCCGTTGCCACGTTCCTGCCGCATCAGTATTCGAAGCTGCGGCCGGAAACCGTGGGCTTTGCCGCACCGGTGGTGGATTTGAAGCTGGCGGACGTGGACCAGCATACCTGTGCCGGCGAATTGCTGATCCGCGGTCCGAACGTCAGCTTGGGCTACTGGAACAAACCGGAGGCCAACGCCGAAACCTTCGTGGACCATTGGCTGCACACCGGCGACATGGCGCGAATAGATGAGGAAGGGTTCGTGCAGATCGTGGATCGCAAGAAAGACATGGTCAACCGCGGCGGCGAGAACGTGTATTGCGTGGAGGTCGAAAACGCGCTGGCGGCGTTTCCGGCGGTGTTCGAGGTCGCCGTCACCGGAGTGCCCGACGCGATGATGGGCGAAAAAGTTGGCGCCGTGATCGTGCCAAAGCCCGGCCAGACGATTGACGCGAACGAACTCGTGACGTTTGCAAAGACGCGGCTGGCAGACTTTAAAGTCCCTCAATACATTGTTGTCCGCAGCGAGGCATTACCCCGCAATCCGGGCGGCAAGGTTTTGAAGAAGCAATTGCGCGAAAAGGTGGATTGGGGAAAGCGAGTGTGGTAGGGCGCCACCGGGTGCCGCAAGATTATCGAGACCGAGCTAACGTTAGCCCTCTGACAGCGACGATCTTTGTCCCGGGGCCTCGCGGATGTCAGCGAGCCGGCTGAGGCCACAAAATCGGGTGGTGAAAGCTATCTTCCCCTAACTTCTGAAGTTGGTGTATCCAAGTCAGCATCGGTTCGTGTTCGCGAGAATCATTCCAAACCGAGATTTCAATTGGCTCGTAATCATCGTCATAGGAAACACGATAAAGGACCGTATGGAGGTAGAGAATTCCTTCCCTCGATTTCATTGTCTCGTCGTATCGTCCCCCCGCGCTTGAGACGAACTGTGAAAGTGCGTTGACAAAATCTGCGTGAATCTTAGCAAATTGCTCTGCCGAGAGCTCCGTGTTATCCCATTTGATCTTGGCTAGAGCGACGGCTTCCGTTGGATCCGCAGGAAGGACACATTTCTCACCGAGGCGGAAGAGGAAATCGGCAATAGTTTTCTGACGTATGTCAGGAGTCGCCGTCCATAGCTTGAAAGTTTCACCGTCCGTCCAGAGCGCCAGTTTTCTTTCTCCGCTAACTATCATAATTCTGATCAGCGACCTCTCCCAGTTCGGGGGCGTGATGTGGGCCAGCAGAGTTTCGTAGTAGTAGTCCGGCAAACCTCTATTTTTGTCGGCGAATACGGTGCCCGAATTTGAGCGCGGTCGATGGTTTTGCGCTCGTAGAGGCGCAGCCGAAAGGACGCAGAGGGCCGCGGCCACGAGAAGCCACAGATTGGCCATCCTCACGAGCATTTTCGCCTCGGCGGCAGGAAAGGAATCTGAAACGAATGGTCGGGGCGAGTGGATTTGAACCACCGACCTCCTGGTCCCGAACCAGGCGCGCTAGCCAGGCTGCGCTACGCCCCGAACCTCACCAAGGATATTCAACAGTGTACGTGGGTTCGCGTCGAACGGCAACTCAGCATAAATCCGGTCTTCCTTTCTGAATTCAGCGCGTCTTCCGGCGCGAAGCTCGCCGTTGCGCGGCTGCTCCCCTGATTCGGGCCGTGCGCCCGCGAGGAACCAGACGCTGTTCCAAGCCTCGCTCGTGAATACCCGAAAGCATGTTTCCCTTTGCGGACGGGAAGGCCCTGATGCAGAATAGTCGAGCTCGAAACGGCCGGATTAGCGAATTGGGGCTGCGGTCGCAAGCCGGTTGGCGGTTAGCCAGCGGTTATCCATACGGAGGATTGATGCTCGTCAAGGAAGATTGCACTCCATCAGTCGTTTCATACGAAGGCCGGAACGCAGGGGCTTTGTTTCTACGCGCGACGCGCATTGGTGCATTCGCCATTATTCTGGGAACAGCGGTTGGCTTACTGGGCTTCGCGCCGCGAGCAGGCGCAGCGCCCGCGGGCGATGCCGCCGCGGGAGAACAGACCTACAAAGCAAATTGCGTGAGTTGTCATGGAGCGGACGGGACCGGCACCGCGACCGGCAAGATCCTGAAGGCCCCCGATCTGCATTCCGACGCCGTCCAGAAAATGACCGCGGCACAATTGGTGGCGCAAGTCTCCGACGGCAAGAACAACATGCCTCCATTCAAAAGCACCTTGAGCAAGGACCAGATTGACGGAGTGGTGGCCTACGTTCGCGCCACCTTCGGCAAGAAAAAATAGCAATTCGCTTCGCAGGGTATTCGAACCGCGTGCGTGGCTGCATGGTCAGCCAGCGACGCACGCGAGCAACCGGCTTATCCCCTCTGAGAATTCCGCAGCTTGCGACAGCAGACTGACGATCAGATACCCTTCGTCCGCGAACTCGTAGAAGTGCCCAGGCTGCACGAGCACCGAATGCTCCTGGAGCAGACGTATGGCCAGCTCTTCGTCCGATTGCACCGCCGGCACGCGCAACACGGCGTACCAACCACCTTCGATTTCGAGACGCGAAACTAATTCTTGCCGCGCAAGACTTCCATCCAATTGCGCCAGATTCGCCTCGATCCGCGCCAGCAGCTGCAGCTGCATCCGCTTGCGCTGGCCGAGCAACGCGGGAAGCGCATATTGCATTGGCGCGCTGAGCGATAGATAGGTGTCGGAAATAATCTCCAGGCGAGCCATGGCGTCGCGGACGAGCGAGTCCGGGCCGCTCGCGGCAATCCATCCGATTTTCATCTGCGGCAAGGCGGCAACCTTGCTGAGACCGCTCAGCACAAACGTCAGGGCCTGCTCGCTGGACACAAAACTCGCGTGGCTTTTGCCGCGAGAACTCGCCCCGCGGATTGCGTAGTCGAGGAACACTTCATCAACGACGAGCGCGAGCTGGCGTTCCCGGCAGATTTTCTCAAGTTCTTCGGCCTCCTGCGCGCCGATGAAATTCCCGGTCGGATTGTTCGGATGCACCAGCAGAATCGCCCGGGTGCGCGAGCCAATCGCTTCCTGCAAGCCGGGGAAATCCAGCTGCCAGCCGTGATCGTAGACGAGCTGAAATGGGCGAAGTTTGACGTCCTGAATCGTGGCCAGAAAATCGAACAATGGATAGCTGGGGTGAGCGACCACGATCTCGTCGCCCGGCTCGCAGAGCAGCCGAAAAAGAAACGAATACGCCTCGCTCGTGCCTGTGGTCAGGATCAAGTGTTCGGGAGCGATTTGCCGAGCGGGGTCCTGTTGGCGGTAATACTCGACGACGGCGGCGCGGGCGGACGCCAGTCCCTTCGGGTCGGGATCGTATTGCAACGCGCTGGGAGCCTGGAGCGCGGATAAAACCGCCGCGTGGTCATATTGGAACCCGCAGGTGGTGGGATTGGAAGCGGTGAGATCAAGAAGTGATTTACGGCTTTGCTGGTGGCGTCGAAGCGCGGAGGTATAGGCGTTTTCCTCGAGCTTCCACGCGGTGCGCTTCGAAAACATGGCTCACGAAGACGTGTTCTGCGAGCTGCCCAAGATCATGTAGGTGGCCAGCGCCGTGGCGACCGCACGCGCGCGCGCGTCGAAGAGATCGACGCGGCCGACGCACAGCGTAGACCCGACTCGAAGCAGGTGCGAACGCGCGAACACGCGGCCGTTCTTCACCGGACGAAAATAATTGATCTTCATTTCGACGGTGGTAATCCGGTGATGATCGCCAAGGTAACGATGGAGCGCGATCCCGACCGCTGCGTCGGCGAGTGACGCGCACACGCCTCCGTGGAGGACGCCGGCGCTGTTCATCAGGCGCTTTACGACTCTGCTTTCGATGGTGATCCCGTCTCGATGGATGCGCCAAACGCGCATGCCAAGCAGTTTGTTGAACGGAATGTCCTTCAGGACACGGCGAGTCTCACGGACGTTGAGTTTCCGCCGGTTCGTCATAGAACGCGTTCGTGAGCGTACCCGGCCGCCTCGAGAGCGGAAGTAAGCTCGTCGATATTCTCGGGGCCGCGCGTCTCCATGGTGATGTCAATCACGGTGTCGCCGAGCAGAACCCCGTAGTACGCCCGGTCGTAATTGGTTTCGACGATGTTGGCCTTCTGTCCGGCGATCACTCCGGCCAGCCTTTGCAGCGCACCGGGATGATCGGGAAGATGAATGCGCAAGCGCACCAGACGGCCGTCCTTGACGAGACCGCGCTCGATGATACGCGAGAGAAGAGAAACGTCAATATTGCCGCCGGTGATCACAACTCCGACTCTTTTCCCGCGGTGAGGAATCTTGTGCTGCAGCACAGCGGCCGCGGCGACCGCGCCAGCACCCTCCGAGAGCGTCTTTTCCTTCTCAAGCAGCAGGAGTATCGCATTGGCGATCTCCTCTTCATCCACGGTGACGATCTCATCCACGTAACGCATCACCAGCGGAAAGGTGATCGCGCCGGCGATGCGTACGGCGATGCCATCGGCGATGGTCATCTTCGGGGGCAAGGTAACCGGCGAACCGTGTTCCAGGGCCGCCTTCATCGAAGGGAGCTTGGACGTTTGCACGCCGATCACGCGGACCTTCGGATTGATTTCCTTGACGGCGCAGGCGACGCCCGCGATCAGGCCGCCGCCGCCGACGGGGACGACGAGAACTTCGATGTCGGCCTGCTGTTCCAGCATCTCGAGTCCCAACGTGCCCTGCCCCGAAATCACCGCTTCATCGTCGAACGGGTGAATGAAGGTCAAGCCCTGCTGTTCGCATCGGCGCAGTGCTTCCTGGCAGGCTTCGTCGTAATTCGTGCCGACCAGAATCACCTCGGCGCCATACCCCCGCGTCGCGGTGACCTTTACGATCGGAGTGGTCAGCGGCATGCAGATCTGCGCCGCGATTCCGCGCTTGGTCGCATGATACGCGACGGCCTGGGCATGGTTGCCGGCCGAAGCGGCGATGACTCCCCTGCTCCGCTCGTCCTCGGTGAGGAGAAGAATTTTGTTGAGCGCTCCCCTTTCCTTGTAGGAGCCGGTCATCTGCAGATTCTCGAGTTTGAAAAAAATCGAGTTGCCAGCCAGCCTGGAAAATGTCTCCGAGCGGACGAAGGGCGACAGAAATACGGAACCGCGAATGCGGTCGGCAGCCGCCCTGATCGGTTGCAATGTGACCATGCTCGGAAGCGCCCGAAGTCTCCGGCGCAGCCTTGTCATTGTATACGGAGGCGCGAGCCAGACCAGCCGGAAAACTTCGGCGCACCCTTCGAACGTCACCCGGCAATCTGCGGAAGCACATCTGCATCTGCGATCGAAATCTTGTCAGACCAGAGAATTCAGCACCGGGCGGCTTGGAGTTTGTTCTCCAAGGCCATTTGTGATAAAAGTGGCCGGCAATTTCGCGAGGGCGCCGCCAATATTCCACGCCTTTAAGTTGTAAGTCCCGAAAATTCCAATTATGGGAGATTCCTCGATGGCTACATCGCAGGTGGCTGGGCTTGAGCGCGCGGACGCGGCACCCGTCTTCAATCGCTGGTTTATTCCCGTCGCCGCCGTCGCCATTCATATCTGCATTGGCTCGGTCTATGCGTGGAGCACGTTCAATCGTCCGATCAAGGCTATTTTTCCGCACTCACCCTGGTGGTTCAGTCCTCCGTATACGCAATTCACCAGCGCGCTCGTACTGCTGGGATTGAGCGCGGCTTTCATGGGGCCTTGGGTTGAGAAGCGCGGCCCGCGTGCGGCGGCCACGGCCGCGGCGACTTTCTTCGGCTCGGGATTGGTCCTGGGAGGAATCGGGCTGTGGCTGCACGAAGCGGTGGTCGCGTGGATCGGGATGGGGATCATCGCAGGGATCGGCTGCGGTCTGGGCTACATCGCACCCGTGAGTACTCTTGTGAAATGGTTCCCGGACCGGCGCGGCATGGCGACCGGCTTCGCGATCATGGGATTCGGCGGCGGCGCGTTTTTCGCCGGCCTGCTGAATCCGTATCTCATGAGCAAGTTCAGCGTCGCCCGAACGCTCATGCTTCTAGGAGTGACGTATTTCATCATCATAATGATCGGCGCGCGAATTATTCGAAGGCCTCCCGCGGGATGGAGGCCGGCCAATTATCAGGGTCCGGCGCGAACGAATCCGATGATCACGACGCGCAGCGTGAGCAGAAACTTCGCTCTGGGAACCGTACAGTTCTATCTGCTCTGGGGAATTCTCTTCATCAACGTGACCGCGGGAATCGGGATTCTGGCGCAGGCCTCGCCGATGTTTCAGGATCTTTTCCGAAAAACCGCGGTCCAGGCGGGACTCTTCGTGTCGCTGATCAGCATCTTCAATGCGTGCGGGCGGATTTTCTGGGCATCGCTTTCCGACTTCATCGGGCGGCGCGTCACTTACATTACGTTTTTCATCGCGCAGTTCGCGCTGTTCCTGGCGATTCCCAAGATCGCCGCTGACGGAAAAATTCTGCTGTTCGAGATCGCCACTCTGACCGTCTTCACGATGTATGGCGGGGGATTCGCCACCATACCCGCCTTTCTCGCCGATATTTTCGGCGAGGACAACGTGGGCGCGATTCACGGGGTGTTGTTAACATCGTGGAGCGCCGCGGCGGTGGCGGGGCCGGTGATCGTGACCGAACTATCCGAGCGCGCGAAGGCGGCGCTGGCTCCCGGCGAAAGCCGCGTTCACATCTACGACCAGCCGCTGCGCGTGCTCGCTTGCCTGCTGGTGCTGGGCTTCATCTTGACGCTTCTCCTCCGGCCGCTGAAACACGAATCCTAGGAAATTAAGTTGGGCGGCGGTCCGCGTAACGGGACGCTAGTTGACTGGCTTGACCGTTTCCATCAGGCCAAAAAAACCCTCGGCGAGAGTCGGATGTATGTAAACAGCGCCTTTGAGAATGGTGTACGGCGCATTCGCCAGAATCATCGCTCCAAGAATTTGCACCAGTTCCCCGCCCTCGATGCCCAGAATCGCAGCGCCCAGAATTCGATCCGTCTCGGCGTCCACAATGATCTTCATGAAGCCCGCCGTCTCTCCGCGCTCGATTGCGCGGGCAACGGAAGCCATGGGGAACGTTCCGATTTTTAGCTTGCGGCCCGAAGCGCGAGCCTCTTTCTCGGTCATTCCGACTCGGCCCAGCTGCGGATCGGTGAACAATGAGTAAGGAAGATAACGATTTACGGTCGTCAGGTTTTTACCGTCAATGATATTGGCGTAGACAATCTGGAAGTCGTTGTAGGAAATGTGCGTGAATGCCGGCCCTCCCGTCACATCGCCCAGGGCCCAAATTCCCGGCACGTCCGTTTCGAGGCGGCCGTTAACTCTGACATATCCGCGTGAGTCGAGGGCGACGCCCGCTTTGTCGAGGCCGAGATCGTCGGTATTCGGGCGCCGGCCCGTGGCTGCAAGGATATGCGTGCCCGTGATTGTCTCCGTCTGCGGACCTGTGGCAGTGGTGACCATCACTCGGCCCTGAATTTTCTCAACCTTGACCGGAGTTGAATCGAGCCGGAATTCGATGTCTTCCGCGGCAAGCGACTTCTGAAGCTCTTGGGCGATATCGGGGTCTTCGCGCGCGAGGATTTGCTTGCCGCGGTGGATCACCGTCACGCGGCTTCCAAAGCGGCGAAACATCTGCCCAAATTCCAGGCCGATGTATCCACCACCGAGCACAATCAAATGCTCGGGAATTTGCTGCAATTCCATCAGCGACTCGTTGGTCAGGTAACCGGCGCTCTCGAGGCCATCCAAAACCGGCGGATCGGGTCGCGTTCCGACATTGATAAAGACGCGCTCTCCCTCAATCACATCGCCGCCAATCTGGAGCCTGCGGGGCGCGACAAAGCGGGCGTGGCCGCGATAGAGATGGATATTGGGACGCTGCTCGACTTTGCGTTCGTTGCCGGAGCGATGACTCAGCACCACGGCGTTCTTGCGGGCCAGCACGGCGGGAAGATCTACGCGAATATTGCCGGCCTGCACGCCCCAGCGGGAGGCTTGGCGGGCGTAGTGAGCCACCTGCGCCGAGGCGACCATCGTCTTCGTGGGAGTGCAGCCCGTGTTGACGCAAGTGCCGCCCAGATGTGCCTGTTCAATCAGAGCAACGGTCCAGCCATGGTCCGCCAGGGAGAACGACAACGGATTGCCTGCCTGGCCGGACCCAATCACAATCGCGTCAAACCTCATGGGGGTCCTTCCTGTTTACTTCGCTCGCGAGTTTCCCTACCATAAGCCGTGCTTCCCGTCCCCGCGAGAGAGCGCCAACCATGACCTCACCTGTCGAGGCGGCAACGAACTATGTCTAGCGGTCCAAGACTTGTGGTGATTGATCCGAACGGCTCTCGCCGGGACGTGCCCATCGCTACTTTTCCATTCCGCATCGGTCGCCAGGCTGGAAACGAACTGACCCTGAGGGACAGTCGCGTAAGCCGGCAGCAAGCTCAGATTACGGACGTCGGCGGCACCATGGTACTTGAAGACATGGGCAGCAGCCACGGCACTTTCGTGAACGGCGAGAAAATTCTTCGCCACGAGCTGAAGGTCAGTGACCAGATCGATTTTGGCGTCCCGGATTCGTATCGCGTTGTATATGTCGGCGAAGGGGCGACCATTGACGAGCTCGTTGAGCGCATCCAAGCCCCAGCGCCGTCGCAATCCGGCGCACGCGAGCTGCATCACCTGAGCGTGCTGCTCGACGTCGCCCGGTCGCTTAGCTCCGGTCTTTCCCTCGAGGACATTCTGGCGACGGTTGTGGACGCAGCCATCGCGGTAACGCGCACCGAGCGCGGCGTCCTGTTGCTGTCGAATTCCGCAGGGAAATTGGAAACGGCCGTGGCGCGAAACGCCCAGCGCGGAACGCTGCGGCCGGAAGACATGCAGGTGTCGCAGGGCGTGCTGAAACGCGTGGCCAGCTCGCGGCGCGAATTGATTGTCGGCGATACCGTTGCGGATGCCGCGGACGCGGGACGGATTAATCAGGGAGAAAGTATAACGCGCCTGGATCTTCACACCGTGGTGGCGATTCCCATCGACAAAAAGCCGGTGATCGAAGCGGTGGACGTTACGGTTGCAGCGCGGCAAAGCGAACTATTGGGAATTTTGTATCTCGACAGCCGCGCCCCTTCCAGCACCTTTTCCGCGCTCGACCGCGAGGTGGTGCGAACGCTGGCGCATGAAGCGGCAACTCTGATTGAAAACGCGCGTCTGTTTGCCAATGCGCGTCTGAAGGCAAGGCTGGATCACGATATCGAAATCGCCAGCAAGCTTCAGCAAGGCCTGTTGCCGAAAGCGTTGCCGAATCTTCCCGATGTTGCGGTAGCAGGCTCGACGCTGGCCTGCTATTCGGTCGGCGGCGATTGTTTCGACGTAATCGATTTGGACGGCGGACGCCACGGGTTTTTTGTGGGCGATATATCCGGCAAGGGCATTCCGGCGGCGTTGCTGGCGACCTTGCTCCAGGGAATTTTCTTTACCACCGCTTCCATGGACATCGCGCTCACCGGTGTATTCTCGCGGGTGAACCGGTATCTCTGCGAACGCGCCGGCGGGGACCGCTACGCAACCGTGTTTTACGGTGTGCTCGACAAAAAGGGGGCGTTTGAATACGTCAACGCCGGCCACGTGCCTCCGCTGATCCGCCGCGCCTCCGGAGCCATTGAAAGGCTCGATCTGGCGAGTTTTCCCGTGGGCATGTTCCCCGAAGCTGAATACGAAAGCGCCGCGGTGAAGTTGGAAAAAGGCGACTATCTCGTAATCTATACTGACGGCGTTTCCGAGGCCGTCAACGTTCAAACCGAGATGTTTGAGGAAGAGCGGCTCCGGCACATGCTGGAGAATTTCAAGGGACAGACCGTCGAAGAGCTCGCGGAAACTATCCGTGAGGGCGTAAAGACGTTTACGGAGGGTGCCGCGCAGTCCGACGACATCACCATCCTGGTGGTGCAGTATAAGGGGGGAACCGCCTAGGACGGTTGCGCGCCACTCCCAGCGCGTTCGGAGACCATTCTCGGGGGGTATTCCAGTTCCACGTAACTCGCACTAACATTATGGTTGCGCACTATGGGAACGTGCAGGATAATCCAGCAATCCATAGAGTGCGCAATCAGCAATTTTCTACGGTTTCCGTCAGATGAATTGCCCTCAGTGCACGACCGCAAATCCTGATTTTGCCGAGTCTTGCAGTCACTGCGGCACGCCCATGCCGATCAGCGACTCGGCCACTATCCGAATGGTGGACCCGACCGCTCTCTCGGCCGGCAGCGATTTCGGCACGCGCTACCGCATCGAGGCCCTGCTTGGCCAGGGCGGGATGGGCCGAGTCTACAAGGCGACCGACAAGACCCTGGACCGGGTGATCGCGCTCAAAGTGGTGCGCCAGGGAATGATGGCCGATCAGGAGGCCCTTAACCGGTTCAAGCAGGAATTGCTTCTAGCCAGCAAGATTTCCCACACCAACATCCTCCGCATTCACGACATGGGCGAGGTCGGGGACGTCAAGTTCATCACCATGGCCTATGTAGAGGGCCCTGATCTCCACCATATCCTGCAGGAGACTCCGAGACTGCCGTTTGAACGTGTCTTGAATTTCGCGCAGCAGCTTGCGTCAGCTCTCGCGGCCGCCCAGTCCGAAGGCGTCATCCACCGGGATCTCAAGCCTCAAAACATTCTCATCGGCAAAGACGATCATCTTTACGTCTCCGATTTCGGGCTGGCGAGATCGTTTGAGGAGAGCGCCGTGCAGATGACCCGCACCGGCGCATTTATGGGCACGCCGCGCTACATGTCACCCGAGCAGGTGGAAGGCAAGCCCGCCGACCTGCGAAGCGACCTGTACGCCTTCGGCCTGATTCTCTATGAGATGTCCACCGGAGACGTTCCATTCACCGGGGAATCCACGCTGAAGGTGATGTACCAGCGGATTCAGGAAAAGCCCAAAAATCCCAAAACGCTCAACCCGGACCTGCCGAACTGGTTTGTCCAGGTCATCATGCGGTGCCTGGAACGGGACCCAGCGGTCCGCTACCAGCGAGCCGAGGAGATCGTGCTTGATCTGCAGGGCGCCAAATCCACGGTTACTACCTACCGCGGCGGCGGGCACCACACGCACGGTCCAAATTCAAATCCCCGAATTTACGAACAAGCGATGGATCTGGGCTGTCGCTGGAGGGGTCTTGCTCGTGGCGCTGGTCTTCGCGATTCCTACCACGCGGCACTTGATCCTGCCCGAAAAGGGCGCGAAGTCCGGCTCAACCATTTCCGGCGTCCCACCGCTTGCAAGCGGACGATTCGTGGCCGTTTTGCCTTTGCAAGTCCTCGGGGACGAGTCACAGCTCGGCTACCTGGCACAAGGTATTCAGGAAGCTCTCTCGACAAAGCTCTTTCAGTTGAAGGACATCCGCGTGACAGGCACGGAGGCAGCCGCCAAGGTGGACCAAAAACTGCCTTTGGCGAAGATTGGAGCGTCGCTGGGCGCCAACATGGTGGTGCAAGGGACGCTGCAAGGCTCGGGCGATAAGATTCGAATCATCCTGAAGCTTTCGGACGTCGCAAACAGCAAACAACTGTGGAGCCAGCAATTCGACGGCGTCACAGGCGACCTTTTCACACTTGAGGACGAGATCTACAATCCGCTGGTCTCGGCGCTCAATCTCAATCCGACGAACGAAGAACTCGCCAAGGCCGAGGCCCGCCCCACAGAAAACGTCGCTGCCTATGATCTCTATCTCCGCGGCCGAAATGCCCTGCGCGGCCACGAAGTCAAAAGCATCCAGTCCGCGCTCGACTTCTTCGATCAGGCGCTGAAAAACGATCCATCATTTGCGCTCGCCTACACAGGCATCGCCGACGCGAGTTTGCGAATGTACAACACGCGGAAGGATAATCTTTGGACGCAAAAGGCGCTGGCGGCCGCTCAGCAGGCGCAGCAGCTAAACGAGAAGCTGCCGGAGGTGCACTCGGCCTTGGGGGCGGTTTATAGTGCCACGGGCAAGTACTCCGAGGCGATCTCCGAACTGAATCGTTCCCTGGCACTTGCTCCCAATTCGGATGAAGCTTACCGGCGCCTGGGAAGTGTATACCTCCAAAGTGGCGACGGTCCGCACGCTATCGAGGCGTTCCAAAAGGCTGTCGCCCTCAACCCCTACTTCTGGACGAACCAGGACAGTCTGGGCAATGCTTATTTCCAACTGGGCGACTACCCCAAGGCGCTGCAAGCATTCACGCAGATTACCGTGCTCGAGCCGGATATCGACGCGGGGTATGAAAACATTGGACTCGTATATGCGCAGCAGGGCAAATACGATCAGGCGATACCGTACTTTCAAAAGGCCCTTCAAATCGAGCCATTCTTTACAACGTATTCGAATTTGGGTACCGCCTTCTTCTTCCAGAAGCAGTATGCGAACGCTGCGGATATGTTCGAGAAGGCCGTTGCGCTCAACCCGAATGACACTTTGACTGCCGCAAACCTGGCGGATGCGTATCGCGCCGGAGGACAACAAGATAAGGCCCGTGCGGCGTACCAGCGGGCAATCTCGCTCGGGTACAAGGAATTGGAAACCAATCCGCAGAACGCAAGCGTGATGGCCGAAATCGCTCTTGCCTATGCGAAGACCGGTAATGCACAGGAGGCCCAGAACCTGATCAAGCGAGTCCGGACGATTGACAAGAACAACGTAAATTACATCTACGAAGAGGCGGTGATCGACGCTCTCCTGGGGCGAACGGCTGATGCGTTGAAAGTCCTCGAGGAAGCCCTACAGAAACACTACCCCGCGGATTTTGTCGCGGGGGATCCAGACCTCGGAAGCCTCCAGAAAAACCCAGAGTTCCTAAGTCTGATTAAGAGGTACGCCGAGAAGAAGCCCTAAATCTCTAGCGGGCTGCGTTCCAGCGCTTTCTGCCAAATCCAAGCAGGGGAATCAAACCAGCGGCGAGCAAAAGAATCGTCGAAGGCTCGGGCGTAACGATCGCCACGCTTATGACTTGACCCGCCGCGATGTAACCAGGGCAGTCGCTAAGGCCGTGACCGTTTTCGTTACAGAAGATCGCATCGGCTAGCCCTGTCGGGGCACCGGCGGGGTTAGGATCGCTGGGGTCAGGCGTATCGACAGTGGGATCGGCAAGATCTGCGTCATCGAAAACTACCGTCAGAGTGCAGGTCATCGCCACTGGATCACAATCCGATGGCGGTTCTAGAATCGAGCAGTCGGGAAATACGTTGCTGGTGCACTGATACAGAAGACCCTCAGGAGCCCCCGTAATCGTCAGCACCAAGGACAGAAGATCTCCTGCCCCCTCCGCGTTGTTTGCCCACGGCTCCGCAATGGTGACCGCTGAATAGCCTTCCGTGATCTCACCTTCCGTAGCATCCATCGGGTCGATCGTAATCGTGTTGGCATCGCAGGCCGGGTTGGTCGGCGGGCACTGGTTAACCTGGAAATGAGGATCCGGGGGCAGTCCATCAGCCTTAGCGCCCGCAGCAGACATCAGTCCCCAGGTCGCCACCAAGCTGACCGCCAACAATAGCTTCCAAATTTTCATCTGCACACCCCCATGAATTTGCCGCGCTACAACCCTTGCACGCAAAATGCCAAAACTATGATGCCAAAGAAGTAGTTAAATCCTTTACTTGCAACAGCCAAAAGATCGTTCTGAAAGAGGAACTTTAAGATGTGCAATAGTTTGCGTATGTTGACCCCTAGAATCGCCAGCCATACACAGGCCCTCCGGCTGGCATTGCCCGTCAAAATCGCATCTTTCGAGCACTCACCGACGGCGAATGTAACCGAATTTTAACTGACCAAGCGTTAATCTTCCGTTACAATCCGGCCCCATGACACCCGACAACTTGCAAGCCCTCGCCTCGGACGGAGCCCGCCACGGCCAGCGGATTATACGCCTAAAAGGTCCGCTGAGTCTCCATACAGTTTTTGACTTTCAAGGCGCGGTGAGATCCGAGACGTCCCCGCATCTGATAATCGACTTCAGCGACGTTCCGTTCGTTGATTCCTCAGGACTCGGAGCGCTCGTAGGCGTGCAAGTCTCGGCTCAAAAGTCCGGCCGAACGCTCGGCTTCGTCGGGATGAACACTCAGGTGATCACTCTGATGGAAATGACGAAAATCCGAGTCCTCTTTCAAATCTACTCGACAGTTCAAGAAGCGGAAGCCGCCGCCGCGTAACTTCAAAGCCTGCACTTTGCACTTCGCGGCGGGAAGTTTGGTCGGGGCGCGCGGATTTGAACCGCGGACCTCCTGCGCCCAAGGCAGGCGCGCTACCAGGCTGCGCTACGCCCCGATCCCCGAAATGTTAGCACAGCGAACCCGCGCGACTCAGACCGTCTTGTCCTTCGAGTAGCATATCCGTTCCAGATTGCAATCCAGGCATTTCGGCTTGCGCGCCTGGCAGACCCGGCGTCCGTGCCAGATCAATTGGTGGGAGAAAAGAATCCATCTGTCCTGGGGAATGATCTGCATCAAATCCCGCTCGATTTTCTTGGGATCCTGATTCTTGGTCAGATCGAGACGATTCGAAATCCGCTGCACATGGGTGTCTACGACAATTCCCGACGCAATCCCGAAAGCACAACCCAGCACTACGTTGGCCGTCTTTCGCGCGGCGCCCGGAATGGTAAGCAGCTGCTCCATCGTCCGCGGAACCTCGCCGCCGAATTCCTCGATGAGTTTCTTGCTGGCGCCGATGATCGATTTCGTCTTGTTGCGAAAGAAACCGGTCGGGCGAATTTCCTGCTCGACTTCCGCGGGGTTGGCGTGCGCCAGATCCTTCGGTGTCGGATACTTCGCGAAGAGAGTCTTGGTGACGATGTTTACGACAGCATCCGTGCATTGAGCGGAAAGAATCGTCGCAATAAGCAACTGAAAGGGATTTTCGTGCGTCAGGGCGCAGGTGGCGTCAGGATAGTCCTCGTTCAATCCCTTCAGAATCGCCCGTACCCGCGCCGGATCAGTTCCCCGCCCTGCTGTAGAACCGCGACTCCGCCTGTTGGACGAACTGACGCGAGCCGAGGTCCGCGCAGGCGCAATTTTCTTCGGAGCAGGCTTCTTCTTTTTGGAACGTGCCATGAGTCGCGAAATATAGCACAGCTGGGACTAGGGCTCGACGCGCACGCCTTTCCAAAACGCGACGTGGTCCTTGATCTGCGCGGCAGCGGGTTTGGGTTCGGGGTAATACCAGGCAGCGTCGGAATTGCGCTCGCCGTTTACTTCCACGTGGCGATAGCTTGCGGTTCCCTTCCATGGGCAAACGGTATGAGTGTCGCTCGGCCGGAAGAACTCCGCGCGCACGGAGTCGGGCGGAAAATACTGATTCCCTTCGACCACCACGGTCCGATCGCTCTCGGCGAGGGTCGCTCCGTTCCACGAGGCTTTGGCCACGCTCAACCTCCGTTGCAACTACACCGCAAAGAAAAGATTCTGAGCGAACGGCCACTCCGCATCGAGCCACTGCCCCGCGCAACGATATCCGGAGCGCTCGCCCATTTGGAGTACAGCCCTCGGGTTATACTTATGCGAACTTTCCGTCCAGATGGTTTCGCCCTCGCGAAGATAAAAACGCAGGCCCGCTCTGCGAATGCTGACCCGCTGCCATACCGTCGAACGCAGGTGCATTTCGATCCGGCGCTCGGCATCGTCCCATCGCACCACGTGCTGGAACCGCCCGAGATCGAAATCTCCTTCAAGTTCGCGATTGATCCGCGCGAGCAGATTTTTGTTGAACGCGGCGGTCACGCCCGCCGGGTCGTCGTAGGCCAGCAGCAGCGTCGAAACCGGTTTCTCCAGATCGGTCGCCAGCAGCAGTGCGTCGCCCTCGCGCAATATCGAACGCACCTCGCGCAAAAACTGATCGCCTGCCGGCCGGTCGAAGTTCCCGATGGTGCTGCCGAGAAACAATACGAACAACCTTTCTTCGTCCCTTCGGCGCGCAGCCACTTCTTGCAGGCCGTCGAGGTAGGCGCGCTCGAACCCCACAATGCTGACCATGTCCATTTGTCCCAGCTCGCGCTGGCAACGGAAAAGCGCGGTGCCGGAGATGTCAATCGGGTAATAGTTTACGCGCTGCCGCCGCGCGAGCGCTTCGAGCACCCAGCGGGTCTGCTGGCCGCTGCCGCTCCCCAGTTCCGCGACCACCACCGGGCCCGGCACGCGGCCGACGATTTCTCCTGAGTGGCGCTCGAGCATACGCATGCCCGCGCGGCTCAAGCCGTACTCCGGCAGAAGACAGATCACATCAAAGAGCGCCGAACCCACTTCATCGTAGAGGTACTTCGACGGGAGTTCCTTCTGCCCCGGATGGCCCAAGCCAACCGCTACCTCCGAACAGAATTCGGACAATACCTGACTCGCCGGGCTGGCCGGCGCCGTTCGTGGAGCTGACCCCATAGCTCACTCCTCAGTGCAGCGGAATGTGGCGTACACGTGCGGGTAGTGCGGTTGGAACCAGTTGCGGAAAGATCGCCGCAACATGCAAGCATCGGTTCGCGGCGATCCACCCTTCATGACAAAATGTTTTCCATCGAAAAAATTGGCCGAGTAGCCTGCATAAAACGGAAACGCCTCGAACCCAGGCAAGGGTCCGAAAACCGTGGAGGTCCATTCCCACCCGTTGCCGATCAAATCGTGGACGCCGTAGGCGCTTGCACCTGCCGGATGCGCATCCACTGCGGTCGGGTCCCATCGCTCATGGTGGAAATTCCCTCGCGTCCGATCGGGCGGAGCTAGACCCCACGGATAAGCGCGCTCGATTCCGTCCGGCGCGGCGTACGCGGCGCGATGCCACTGCGCCTCGGTCGGGAGTTTCTTGCCGGCCCATCGCGCGAACGCGGACGCCTCGGCGTGGCTCACATAGACGGGCCACGAAAGCGGCAGCGGAATCGTTCCAAACATGGCCCGGTATTCCCACTGCGTGTCCGAGTCTGTCGGCAGCGAACTCGATCGCTGCACCCAGAAGTGCGGATGCTCCAGCCGCCCGCGGTGTTTCCAGTCCCAGTCCTCGGCATTCCAGTAACGCGAATTCTGGTATCCGCCGGCGCGCACGAACTTCAGATACTCGCCGTTGGTTACCGGAAACGCATCCACGGAGAAGCTCGGCACCTGAATTTCCTGAGCGCCGAATTCATTATCCCAGCCGAACCCCCGCGGCAGATCGCGCGCCATGCCGAGCGTCGCTACTCCCGACGGAATGGTCACCTGCCGAGGCCGTGGCGCAGGATGCGGATCGGCGAAAACTCCCGCCTGAGGTATTTTTCGCTCCACCGGCAGATTGTGCAGCAGATAAGCGAGCGTCTCCGCGTGCATCAGGCGGTGCTCAATCGCCACATGCAGCAGCGTTCCGTCCGCGATTTCCGGAGCGGCGGCGTGCGATCCGCCCGCGGCATGCAATGCCTCGTTCAACGCTTGCCGTACGGTGCGGTTGTACTTCTCCACGCGGGCGATGTTGGGCCAATCTCCAGGAGTGTCGGTCGGCAAACCGTCGCCGATTGGATCGATTCCGAATGCGAAAAGCTTGTCGAATGCCGTGTCGCGCGACGGGAGATCCAGAGCCGGCGCGAACAGGTTCCAATCAAACGCCTCCAGATGTCCCAAGTAAAAGATCAGGCGATGGCGCTCCGGTATGGGGCGGTCGTAAAAGGAATTCGGCGGCAGGCATTCAAACAGCGCGTCGGTCCGGGCGCGAGCCTCTTCCAATCGAGATAACAGAGTCGGGTGAAGCTGCGGCGCTACGCGGGAGGTCGCCATTAGTCACCTCGAAGGCAGGGGTCCCTTTTTACTACCGCGGGCACTCCCGGGGCAAGTCATTTCGCTGCCAGCCATTGGATGCGAGGGACGGCGAGGAGGCTTCAGTTAATTTCCGGGGACCGGAAACTCCGGAGCATCGCAATTTCGAATCGCATTTCGCAACGCTTGCTTCTCTGCGCGCGGTCGGAGCTTCGGCTCCGTCACTACGACCTCGGAGTCAGACATGCTTTGGCCCCGGCACAAATCAGCTCTGTTGCTATAAGCTCGGACTAATACGAGGTCAGGAATGCAATCAGCTTGCGGAACGCCTTCCCGCGGTGGCTTTGAAGATTCTTTTCCTCCGAAGACGCCTCGGCATAGGTGCGCCCCGCGCCCGGAAAACAAAATACCGGATCGTAGCCGAACCCGTTCGCTCCGCGCGGCTCGGCCGCGATCGTCCCCGGTGCGCAATCGGAGACAACCGCGAGCGCACGTCCCTGCCGCGCAACGGCAATGACGCAAACAAATCGCGCGCGGCGTTCGTCTCCCGTTTTTCCTTCCATTGCGCCGAGCAATTTGCGCACGCGGTCCGCGCTCGTGGCATTCGGGCCGGCATAGCGCGCGGAATGAACCCCGGGTGCTCCGCCGAGCGCGGGCACGACCAGTCCCGAATCGTCGGCGAGAAGCGTTTCATCCGTGAATCGGCTGAAGTGCAACGCCTTTCCCGCGCTGTTTTCAGCGAACGTAGGCGCCGATTCCTCGAATTCTGGAAGTTTCTGGAAATTGGGAAGCAACTCAATTTCAAGCGCGGTCCCCGCGGCAAGCTCCCGATACTCGCGCAACTTGCCGGGGTTCGAGGATGCCAGCAGAATCCGGATGGCCATCGCAGCGGCGCCCTTATTTCGACAAGCCGCGGAATTTCAAGCCGACGACTTCTTGCTGCACCTTGGTCAAGCGGCGAATGCCGCCGGACGCAAGCTCGAGCAGCTCCTGCAATTCCTTGTCCGAGTACGGCCGCCCCTCGGCGCTGGCTTGCACCTCGACAAACCGCCCATCGCCGGTCATCACCACATTCATGTCCACCTGCGCCCGCGAATCCTCTTCGTAGGCGAGGTCGAGCAGAGCCTGGTCGTCCACGATGCCTACGCTGGTCGCCGCCACCGAATCCAGCAGCGGCACCTTGCGAATCATTCCTGCCGCGACCATGCGTTCCAGCGCCAGGGCCAGCGCAACGAACGCGCCAGTCACCGACGCCGTGCGCGTGCCGCCATCGGCCTCGATGACGTCGCAATCGAGCCACACGGTTCGCTCGCCCAGAGCCTTCAAGTCGGTCGCGGCGCGAAGGGTGCGCCCGATCATGCGCTGGATTTCGAGCGTTCGCCCGGATTGGCGCCCTCGCGTGGACTCGCGAGGCGTACGCTCCTCCGTCGCGCGCGGAAGCATTCCGTATTCGCCGGTCACCCAGCCCTTGCCGCTGCCTTTCAGAAACGAAGGCACCCCGTCGTTCACTGTCGCCGTGACGATCACGCGCGTCCGGCCCATCTCGATCAGCACGCTGCCTTCCGCGCTGGGGATAAAATCCGGAGTGATCTTCACCGGTCGCAAATCCTGCGGTGAACGCCCGTCTGCTCGCAAGAACTTCTCCTTTGAATGCCGACCACCCTGGTATCAAAAGGCAGTTTGACGACTGCGCCGAAACGTGTCAACCGACGCGACATCGCGCCTTAATGCTGCGATTTCGCCGCAGGTGCAGGCGCTGCTGCTGCCGGAGGATTCAGCTCGAAGAATCCGGTCAGGTCCACGTTCCCCGCCAGCGTGTCCACTTCCTGTCCGTGAATCAGGATCTTGAGTCGCCGCAGCGCTGGCAGGTTGCTTCCGAGCGTTTGCGCGATCGAATTCACGGCCATCTCCTCGCTCAGAATTCCGGAGGGCATCTCGGAAGAAAGCGCCTCCGAGAAATCGGCGACGGCTGTGCCGTCGGGAAGAATGTAGAACCCCAGGACAGTTGCGTCGGCTGGAATGGTACGTTGTCCGGGCGTAGGAGGATCCACTGCGAGCTTGTGAAGCAACTGCCTTGAGCGTTCCACCGGGTCGGCCGAAAGCGGCAATTGCACCTCAACGGGAGCGATTCGGTCGGAGCCCGCCGCCCAGAAGATTTTCGCTTTCACGGTCACGTCGGTGGCCGTGGAAATTGGCCGCGCGAGCACTTCGTGGCGCGCTTTCTCGTCCGCCGCGGGGGTCTCCGCGAGGCGCTGTATGCGCCGGCGCAGGCTGCGGAAGCTGATCAGACCGATCACTACCGCCACCACCAGCACGGCAATCACGATCTTCGTCGCGCGCGGCATTATCGGGCTCCTCCGTAGTTCGCCACGCGGTACGACGCGATGGCCCGCGCAATCGCCGCACCCAGCGGCGTCGCCGAAGCCATCAGCAGACCAGGGGTCGGCGTGGCCACGCTCGATATCTCAACCGCCACGGCCGGCGCCGCGACGGAACGCAGCGCGCGGACAGGAACTCCGCTCGGGATGGGCGGCGAACCTGCAAAGGACTGCGCCAGTTCTCCCTGAATCAAATCCGCGAGACGATGGCTGGAATCGAGATACGGCCGCTGCGCTTCGTCCCACAGAACCAGGCCTCCCGGAGGAGAATTGGAAGCCTTTGAGTTCGCGGCCGCGGCGACCGGGGGCGGCGCGCCAAATTGATCGTAATAGGCGCGGACCGTTCCCGCTGCTCCGGTTGAAGAAATGTGCAGGGTAATGAAGATGGCGTCGCGATAGGCGTTGGCGGCTGCCGCGCGGGCGTCGTATGTCGGATTCGAATCGTCGTTTCGCGTCAGCACTACGCGGAAGCCGTGGCGCTCGAGCTCGGCCCGCACCGATCGCGCCATTTGCAGGACTGCGTCTTTCTCCACCAGCGTCTCGCCCCGCGCCCCGCTGTCGGCGCCGCCGTGCGCAGGATCCAGCACGATCATTAACGGGCTCGGGGCCGGAGTTTGCGGAGGAGTGGGCGGTGGGACGGGGGTTTCCTGCGGTGGCGCGGGCGATGTTTGGGCCGCGGCCCGCTGGACTTGCGGCGCCAGGAACGCGACCGCTACGATGACGATCGCAGGAAAAAGAGATTTCCGCACGGCGCAGAGGATATCAGGCCGGGGAAACATTGAACAGGTGTGCGTCGAACCCCTCGCGGCGCACGAAAAGCCCGGGGCTGCGGAGTTCATCGGCGCTGCGGATGTAGCGCACGTCGTTCAATTCGTCGTAGAAGGCATATTCCTTCGCCGCCAGCGGACGATCGCCAAAATGCACCCGTCCTTGGGACGCGGAACCGGCCACGTTGATCGCTATCACCTTCCACGCCTTGTCCGAACGCCATTCGTAAACCACCAGATTGCCGGAGCTGTCGTCGCCTTCGGACGTGACGTTGAGCAGATTCCACTCGCCGCGGTGAAAAATGTCGTCCTTCGTGATCCGCAATATCTTCGTGAAAAATGCCGTGGCCGCCGCATCGGCCGTTGTGCCTGCGCCGATTCGCAGCGTGATCGGAAGGCTGATTTCGGCTCCTTCGAGTTCGCCCTGATGATAAAACCGCATTCCCGGCAGAGTGCCCATCAACGTACCCACGGAAGTGCGCCGGTCCTTGCCGAACACGCTGGCGCAGCGCCCTTCGTCATGATTTTCAAGGAACCGCGCCAGCCGGTTCTGATACGCGAGCGGCGCCGAAAGTTGTGCGTGCAAGTCGCCCATATGAAAGTAGCGAACTGCGTCATACAGGTTCTTGTCGTACACGAAGGAAAATCCGAGATCGAGCAGCCGCGATTCCGTGCCCCAGTAGGCCTCGGCAAGCAGGATCAGGCCCGGTACGGCTGCGTGGGCCTTCGCCCAGAACTGCGGCTCGAGCGGCTTTGCGCCGCGCAGAAGATGGCCCCAGATTTTTTCGAAAATCTCGCTGAGGTGCAGCATGGCCATGTCGCAGCGCACGCCGTCGCAATGCGCCGCGATGGCGCGCAGTTCCGCAATTTGCGCCGCGCGCATCTGCGGCGAGAAATGGTTTAGCTGCGCCACGTCATCCCACGGAGGAAAGTAAGGATCGCGCCCGAGTGCGAGGAAAAACACGCCTCGCGGCGTCTCGATCCGGAAGAAACTGCCGGGATCCTTTTCAAAATCCTCCAGTGTGCCCTGCACGTAAAATTCCGGATGCTCGCGCGTCCAGGGACTATCGAGAGCCGTATGATTTCCCACGAAATCGAGAAACAGCGCCATCCCGCGCGCCCGCAGCTTTTCGCGAGCCACGTCGAGCGCATCCCATCCGCCCAGGCGCGCATCGGGAACGTATTGCGCGACCGCATAGGGCGAGCCGATCACGTCCTCGGGCTTCCAGCCCGGCAGCGCACGCTCGAAATCCGGATGATTCGCCGGATTGGCGAGCTTGATCTTTCGCGATTCCGCGCTGCGCTGCCATACTCCCATCAGCCAGACGATGTCGAAGCCTAGCCGCGCCAGCGCATCCCACTCCGAATCGGGCACGTCTGCCAACGTGATCCTGCGTCCCAGCCGCGCGGACAGTTTCTCGAGCCATGCCCAGGTGTTGATTTCGTAAAGATGCGGTTGCGGCCGCAGCGCAAACGGTTTGGCAGTTTTGGTCGCGCGAGGCGTCACGAGATGAGGCTAGCACGGAGCCTCCAACCCGAAAAGTGCCAACGCCGAGATTTGAGGTTGCGCTGCCGCTGTCGCGGCACGATCTTGTATTTAGTTTACTGGCTGCCGCACACCACCCCAATACTGAAGTATTCACTTGACAATCGCTGCGCCCCTGCGCGATACTGAATCCGCTACTTCAGTAATGAAAGGAAGGCCGGCAAATGGAAGGAACGCAGCCAATGAAAGAACACTCCGTCATCCACAACACCTTCGTCATCGAACGCAGCTATCCGCACGCGCCGGAACGCGTCTTCGCCGCGTTCTCCGACCCGGCCAAGAAGCGCCGCTGGTTCGGCGAAGGCGAAACGACCTCCATCGAGCAGTTTGCGATGGATTTTCGAGTCGGAGGCTCCGAGCGAGTGCTCTATCGCTTCAAGGAAGGCTCCCCGTTTCCGGGCGTGGCCCTCAGCAACGTGGGAAGCTATGAAGACATCGTGCCCAATCGCCGCATCGTCGCGGCATATACCATGACCCTCGGCGATCACCGCATCTCCGTCTCGCTGGTTACGTTTGAACTATTGCCGGCCTACAAAGGGACCGACCTCATCTTCACGCATCAGGCCGTGTTCTTTGAAGGCGCCGACGGCCCGCAAATGCGCGAAGGCGGCTGGCGCAGTCTGTTCGACCGGTTGGCAACTGAACTAGCGCGTTAGAAAGGTCGAGAGCCATGCGCAGCTCCACCGCGACGCCGCGAATTAAAATTGACCGCGTCTTTCACGCTCTGGGCGATCCCACTCGCCGCGCCATGGTCACCCGACTGAGCGCCAGACCGCTTTCGGTCTCCCGTCTGGCAGCACCTCTCGCCATCACTCTCACGGCCGTGGTCCAGCATCTGCAGGTGCTCGAGGAAAGCGGGCTGGTGCATACCGAAAAAATCGGCAGGGTGCGCACGTGCCGCATCGAAACGGCGGGATTTTCCGCGCTGGAACAATGGATCGGCGAACACCGTTCGATGTGGGAGCGCCGCCTGGATCGGCTCGGCGAAGTGCTCGCCGAAGACGACGGATAGTCAGCGAGTCTTTTTGCCGCGCCGCGCCCTCAGCCGCTATTGCCGCTTCATCGTTTCCATGGACGCCCGCAGTCTGCGCATGCCCTGCAGCCAGCGGCCCGTGTCGCTCGCGCGATTCAAGTAGTAGCGCTCAACCTCCGGATGCGGCAGGATCAGGAATTTTTCCTCCGCCAGCGCCTTGACCACGCAATCCGCCACAAATTCCGGCGTCACCGCACCCTGCGTCAAAAACGCGCCGGGGCCGCCGGCGGCGGCCTCGAGCATCGGCGTTTGCACGCCCTGCGGGCAAAGCGCGGAGACGCGGATGCCGCGGTCGCCGTAAGTGATCGCCAGCCACTCCGCGTATGCCTCCGCGGCATGCTTGGTGACGCTATAAGGAGCCGCGCCCACTTGCGTCAGCAGCCCGGCGGCGGACACGGTTTGCAGCAGATATCCCTCGCCCCGCGCCAGCATCGCCGGCAGCACCGCCCGCGCCGCGTACACGTGCGCCATAACATTAATATCCCAGCTGCGCTGCCAATCCGATGCCGACGCCTCCACCCCGCCCTCGCCGATTCCGGCGTTCGAACAAAATAAGTCAATGACGCCGAATTTTTCGGTGGTCTCTGCCACCAGCCGCTGGACATCGGATTCGCGCCCCACGTGCGTCTCGATCGCAATTCCGCCAACTTCCATCGCCACTCGCGCCGCCGCTGCAGCCTGAACGTCGGCCACGACAATGGCCTTCGCGCCTTCCGCTTTGAACCGCACGCACAGCGCGCGGCCGATCCCGCTCGCGCCTCCTGTCACCACCGCAACCTTGTCTTTTAAGTTCATGCTCTGAATGTCCTTTTTTATAACTCAATCGCGTCCCGACGCGATCACTCCCGCCAGCACCGCCAGAAAAACACACAGCGGCGAATACAGCCGCGTGTCCCAATACGCGAAAGGCGTCCCGCGCACCGATTTGAATAATCCGACGGTCTTGAAATTTCCGATGGCGCGCAACAAAAACACGCCGCACAGGCACCACGCGCCCAAACGAAACAACGGAGACCACGAGCCAATCGCAAACACGCCCGCCTGGCCGCAAACGATGACCGCGCCAATCACGAGCAGAATCGCCACAACCCAGGTTGCCAACGGTCCTGGATGGAACGTCCGCTGTCCGCCGACGGTCGGCACCGTCGCGAAACCGCCCCACTTGCCGCCCAACGCCCAGTACGCGTGCAATCCCGCGAGATAGACCATCGCCGCAGCAAAAATCACGGCACACCAAAATCGCACCGCGTGCAAGTTATGGGTATGCATTTAATCTGGAAAAGCCTGGGACAAAACGGGCGGACGAAAGCGCACAGCTTTCACCCGCCCGCGAAGCCCGCGATTAACCGAGCAGCCCACCGGTGCCGAGCTCGTCCCACAGCTTTCGGAACTCGCCGCGAGCGTCGTTCTCCACGCCCACGGTGCGGTCGAAGACCATCGTGGCGCGCGTCTGCGCGTCATAGGCCGGCCAATGCGGAATCGCCGCGTTGTTCGGATCGCCGGTCTTGGCAAAGGCGACCCAGGCCGCGCCCATTTTGTCGGCCAGAGCCTTCGCCTGCGCCCCGCCTCCGTTGATGGAGCCGCGCGCGGAATGAAACACCAGTCCCACGTCGGTCCCGTGCACCGCGCCGAACTTGCCGCCGTACCCTGGCGACTCCCAGTTGAACAGATACAGATACGCGGGCGCCTTGCCCAGCGCCGCCTTGCGCTCCGCCTGCCTGGTGGCCAGGTAGCGGAAGCCCCGGTCGGTGACGATACGCACCTGCACCAGGAACGGTGAAGTTTGTGGATACACGCTGCGGTACAGCTTGTACACGCGATCGGCATTCGCACCCGCTAGGCGATCCACCATTTTCTTCAATCCCGCTTCGTCGAGATCGAAGTTCGTCAGCGCCAGCGCCGCCTCATCGAGCGCCGTGCTGATGATCATCGGCACGTCCTCCGACACCCTCGGCGCCGTCGGATCGAACGGGTTTTGCGGAATCACCGAGCCGTCGAGCGTTGGCGCGAAGGCGCCGCCCGCTCCGGCGCCGCTCATCGCCGTCTGCGCGTCGAGCAACTGCTCCCACGAAACCTTTTGGATATCCGCGATTTTGGTCTTGTCGAGGCCGAGCTTGCCGAGGAGCTTTTCCGCGGCTGCCTTGGTTGATTCCCGCGTCGGCATCGTCAGTTGCGAGCCGCTCTGCACGGCCGCGCGGTTGAACAGCCCCTTGGCCGACGGCATCGCCATCATCACGCTGGTTTTTGCGCCGCCGCCCGACTGGCCCCAGATCATCACCGTCTTCGGGTCGCCGCCGAAATTCTCGATGTTGTCGCGAACCCACTCGAGCGACGCGACCAGATCCATCATGCCGGTGACGCCTGCCTGCGCAAATTCCGGCGGCGCGCCCGCTCCGGGCAGGTCGAGATAGCCAAACGACGCGAGCCTGTGATTCACGGTCACCACCACCACGTTTCCGAAACGCGCCAGCGGATCGCCGTCATAGCCCGGCTCGGCCCCCGATCCGATGGCGAACCCGCCGCCGTGAAACGACACCATCACCGGCCGCTTGCCTCCATCCTTCAATGCCGGCGTCCAAACATTCAGCACCAGGCAGTCTTCGCCCATGCCGCCCGACTGCAAGTCCCAGTCGATCAATTGCGTGTAATCGGCCCGCGAATCCGCCATCACCTGCGGCGAGATCTGCCCGAATTCAAACGCATCGCGCACCCCCGTCCAGGGCGCAGGCTTCTTCGGCGCCATGAAGCGATTCTTGCCCGCCGTGGACGCGCCGTAGGGAATGCCCTTGAACGTATTGATCCCGCCGAGGTTCATGCCCTGAACCTTGCCCGAGGTCGTGTCGGTAGTGACAAACAGGCTGGAGGAAGCGGCCTGACCAAACGCCGCTCTCGCAAAGCCCAACCCGCCCGCGCTTGCCGCCGCCACCAGCAGCGACGACTGTTTCAGAAACGCTCGTCGGCTCGACCCGCCGGTTTTCCTGCCATTTTTCGATTTCTTGGTCTCCATGATCTCTCCCCTCCCTAAGTTACCTTTGTTTCCAAATTCAAAATTGCGCTCCGCGACTTTCGCGCTTTCCCAGGGGGCCGGAGCTTCAGCTCCGACGTAACCGCCCGAAAAAAATGCGGGCCTTAGCCCAAGCGGATGTGCGATTTATACACCGTTTGAGAGTCGAGTGAAAGTAACTTGCGCCGCAGAAGTCCGCGTTCTCTGTGAACTCTGTGCCGTCTCAGTGTCCGCTGTGGTAATCCATTCGCCTGATATCAAACGTCCGTCACGCTCAACACATTCCCGTCCGGGTCGTTAAACCACGCCACATGCGCGACTCCTCCCGGGACGGTCAAAATGCCCAGCTCGTCCTGCGGGAATTTCTTATAGATGTTGAAACTGACTCCCTTCTCGCGCAGCGCCTTCACCGCCGCACTTACGTCCGCCACCTTGAATCCGAGAATGGTGTGCTCGTGGGCCGTAAAGTCGGCAACCGTCGAAACGCGCATCGCCGTCCCGCCAAAGTCAAAAACGGACGCAAAATTATCCTCGGAGGTCATCACCAGCCCAAGCATATCGCGATAAAATGCCGTCGCCCGCGCACGGTCTCGCGTGCAAATCACAATCACCGGCTTCGCCGTCTCCAGAATGCCCATGGCGCCGTTTCCTTTCCTTCAATTTCTATGAAGCCCGCTCCGCGACCGGACCTCGCATCAATTCCCGGTGGGAATGATCCCCGCGTTCTCGACCATCAGGATCACGGTGCGTTCCTTCGCCCGCGTGCGGTGCACCACTCCCTTCGGCACCACGAACCCTTGTCGCGGCACAAGCTCCACCGTCCGATCCTCCAAGTCGATTAAGAGCTTGCCTTCGACCACATAGAAGAATTCGTCATCGCCGTCGTGCTTGTGCCAGTGATATTCACCCTCGATTACGCCGAGCCGGACCACCGACGCGTTCACCTGGCACAGCGTCTGGTTGTACCATTTGAATTCGCAGGCATCCGCCAGCGCCTTCTCGTCCACGATTTCCAGCGGCTTGCAAAGGACATTCAATCGCGTTTCGTAGGGATACGATTTCGTCTCGCTCATCGCAAAATCTTCTCCTGACTGCCGTTCGGGAATTATCCCATCCCGAACGGAGCCGCGCCACCCGCCTTGCCAAAACGGGGAGTCCGGTGATATGGTTCCCGCATGAAAAAACCATTGATTCTTTTCGCTGCTGTGGCCCTCCTTGCCGCGACCGCCCTCGCCGCGGACCTCACCGGAACCTGGAACGTCACGGTGACCCTCGATGCCGGCAGTGGCACACCCACTTTCGAACTGAAGCAGGCCGGCGATAAACTGACCGGCACATACAGCGGGCAGCTTGGCACCGCGGACGTCACCGGCACGGTGAAGGACAATGACGTGACCATCAACTTCGTCGTCCAGGGCGCCAACGTGGTGTACAAGGGCAAAATCGACAGCACCGGCAAGAAGATGGAAGGCACCTGCGACTACGGCGGCCAAGCCAGCGGCACCTGGGTCGGCACCAAAAAGTAGTCGCCCCCGGCCCCTCAGTTAACCGAGGTTCCACTCTCGAACGTTGATCTTGCGTTTTTCGGACGTGAGGATCTCTTATTGCTTCGCGGCGCTCTCAATGAACGCGCCAATGTTGTTCTTCAGCTTCGCGCGATCTTCGTCGTGCAGGTAGATCATGTGGCCGGAGGTGTAATACTGCAGATGGATGCGGTCGCGGACATTACCCGGCAATAGCAGATGGTCCATGGTGTATTCGGTGGCAAAGAACGGCGTGGCCATGTCGAAGTACCCGTTCTCGACCTCCACGCGCAGGTGAGTGTTGTCAATCATCTCCCGGACCAGATCGTTGCCGACGTTCGGCGCGCTGGGAAATCCGCCGCCTTGACCGGCGTTGTGCTTCCAGTCCCAGGCCTCGCTCGGCCCGCTCGGAAGCACCTTGTAGGTTTTATCCTGGCCGAATTTCAGCTCTTCGCGAACGTAGCCATTGAATGCCGCGGTAAACGCGCCGACCACCGCGGTGAAGGACGGATCGAATTCAAAATTCTCGGTCAGCAGATCGTAGGTCGGGCCGGAATAGCGCGAATCGTAGCGCCCGATGGTGAGCCCGCGGCTGCGCTGAACTTCGGCGTTGAATTGCGGAAGCGCCACGCGCAGATCCGCCTTAAGCAGATAATCCTCGCTGAGGCCGGTGAACCCGGCGAGCTTCCCGGCGATAACGGTCCTTTCGGCGTCGGTTAGCTTCGTTCCCTTCATCAGCGCGTCGGCGTATTCAGTCGCCGCGAACTCGCGCGCGCTGGAGACGAAGGCGCCCACATCGTCTGGACGATTCTTCAGCAGCTTGTAATACCAGGCCGTAGCCGCGTAGGTGGGCAGATAGAAAATGTAGGACCGGTCGTCGCCCGGGCTGAAGGAAACCGTGCTCGCGTCAATCACGCTGGAAATCAGCACGATGCCGTTGATGTACATCCCGTCCGTGGACTGCAAATAATTTCCCAGAGCCACCGAGCGAAACGTTCCGTAGCTTTCGCCGATCAGAAACTTCGGCGAATTCCAGCGGTTGTTCCGGCTTACATAGGTGACGATAAACTGCGCCAGCGATTTGACGTCCGGATCCACTCCCCAGAAATCCTTGTCCTGCGCTTTGCCGACCGCGTGGCTGAATCCCGTGCCCACCGGATCGATAAACACCATATCGGTTTTGTCGAGGAGCGAGTCGTTGTTGTCCACTACGCTGTAGGGCGCGGGAGGCGTCGCCGTGGCGTTGTCCGTGACCACGCGGCGCGGTCCGAACGCGCCGATGTGCAGCCACACGGAGGCCGATCCCGGGCCGCCGTTATAAATGAAGGCGATGGGCCGCTGGCTGAAATCCTTCACGTCGCTGCGCGTGTAGGCGGTCGAATACATCAGCGCGGTCGGCTCGCCCTTATCGTCCTTCAGCAGCGTGGTGGATGCAGTCGCCTTGTAGTTGATGGTCTGCCCGCCGAGGCGGATGGAATGATCGGTGACGGAAGACTCTTCCTTGGGCGCTGCCTCTGCGGCGGGCGGCGCGGCCTTGGCATCCGCGGGCTTCGCGTCCGTTGCCTTAGCATCCTTCGCAGGTTCCTGCGCAGCGATGCGCCCGGCCGGCGCGAAAAGGAGAAACATGGCGATGGCGCTCAAACCCAAACCAGTACCTGGAACCCTCTTCATCATCGATCTCCTCATTTGCACTGTCTAGTTGTCACATGCGGGATTGATCAGCGTCAGCGTGATTTCTTTGGTGTCCTCGTCGGAGCCGGAAACGGTCACCGGCGCGGCGTCGATGCGTGCAGGCGCCGGGCAATCCTGTTTGCCTCGGCTCGGCGCGGCGCGCTGCGGCGTCAGATCCTCCCACGCGGAGATCGTGTAGCGCGCGGATTCGAGCAGCGTAAACCCATAGACGTCGCTGCCGAATTTCTCGGCGGAAGGATTTTCGCCCCGATCGGCTTTCGCCGTCACGGTCACGCTTCCGGGCGGATGCGCACCCTGCCATTTCAGTTGGACGTGGAGAAGATGTGTTGGGTAGCCGTCCTTCAGCTGCATATTTACTTTCAGCAGCTGCTGGCCGTCCTTGAGCTTGATCGGGCGCGCCTCGCCGATGTCGCCTACGCCGGGATAAAACGCGCGAGGAAAGGGCGCATTGGGATCCATGCGATTCGCGCGATTGAAAACCAAGATATATTCGCCCGGACCGATGTGGTCCAGATCGAAAGCGCCCTCCGCGCCCTGATAGGCCCACAGGCCGGGACGCGAATCGTCGTAGGTGCCGGCGCGGTAAAGCTCGACGGATGCAAGCGGGAGCGGCTTGCCGGCCTGGCCGAGAACGCTGCCGTGGATGTGCCCGGTCGGCAGCGCGTCCACGTCGTATTCGTAGCAAGCGCCATTGGGAATCTTGAACGGGGGCAAGCCGCCGGTCAGCGACTTGCGAGTCAGCTCCATGCGAACCGGCAGGCGAGCCGTGAAGTTGTAAGTGCCGGCGTGCACGTCGTAAAAGGAGTAAACGCCGTCGGAATTCGAGCTGGTTTCAAAGCGGTCGTCCTTCGATCGCAGCTTGAGCGAGATGTTCTTGAGCGGTTCGTCGGGATCGTCGGGCAGCGCGAGAAA
Source organism: uncultured Acidobacteriota bacterium (assembly GCA_963814605.1). Classification (GTDB taxonomy): domain Bacteria; phylum Acidobacteriota; class Terriglobia; order Acidiferrales; family UBA7541; genus Palsa-295. Next base: position 153,910 of record CAWFDD010000001.1, read on the forward strand.
GGGCGGCTCGGAGCGGCGCAGAATGCCGAAGACGGAAGCGACGCGCTGGCCGCGGCGCATGGCGCGCAGCTGAGGGATCAGCGCGCGAGCTTCGCCGGCAGGCCGCGTGCCGCTGCAAATGGTGGCATAGAGATGGCCATCGTTGCCCTGATGAGTGAACACGACGTATTGCTGGCCGGATTTGAAGCGATAGCCGCAATCGCCGTCGTCGCCTCCGGCGAAAATATCTATTTCAGCGGAAGTTCCGGACGCGTCCGCCGGCGCGAAGCTCTCGTCAATGTGAAAATGGTAGCGCGTCAGGCGCGCGGCGATGATGTCAACCGGAGCGCTTTGCTTTGCAGATTCATCGGCTGGCTGGCTCTGCGAATCGGATGGGCGCGGCGCGGCATAGGCGATGTCTTCCAGAGCCATAACCGTGCCGAGGAAGACGACGTCGCCCGCCTGCAAGCCGGGACACTCTCCGGGCGGTTCTTCCGAGCAGGTGCAGGCATGCGCAGGAAGAGAAATCGCGGGAATCAGGAATAAAAGAGCTGCGAGGACCCGTCTAATCATCGCAGATATCGTACATTCTTTTCGGCGTGTTGCGAAGCTGGGACACGCTGCCGGACTCGATTTGGATTCATGCTACACTGCGTGACGAGGTACAATGATCCGCTCGTTTGCCGAATATACCGTTCTCGCTCTCGCCACCATTCCCTTCTTCTATTACCTGCTGGTGCTGTTCTGCACGGAGTGGTTCCTGCATGTCTCGAAGCGAGAAAACCCGAGAAACGACGATTTCACTCCGCCGGTTAGCTGCCTGAAACCGATCAAAGGCCTGGACATCGAGGCCTACGAAAACTACGCCAGTTTCTGCCGGCAGGATTATCCGGAATACGAAATCGTTTTCTGCGTGGACCCGGGCGATCCGGCGTTGCCGGTCATCGAAAAACTGATCCGCGAATTTCCGGAGCGGGATATTCGCGTGCTGTTTGGCTCCGGGCGCGAAGCGGTGAACGACAAAGTAGCTCGATTGGTGCGACTGACGAACGAAGCGAAATACGACATTTTCATAATCACCGACGGCGACGTTCGCGTCGGGCCGGATTACCTGCGCTCGGTGGTCTCGCCATTTCGGAATCCCAAACTGGGCGCGGCGACGTGCCTTTATAAAGCGACGAAGGAACGGACGTTTCTCGAGAGCCTGCAATCCATTTCCATGACCTCCGATTTTTTCGCCGCGATTCTGGTGGCCTGGAAACTCGACGGAGTGAAATACACGCTGGCGCAGTCCATACTCACCACGCGCAAGAACGTCGAGGGCTTCGGCGGCTATCCGTATCTTGAGGATCGCCCCACAGACGATCTATACATCGGCCGCCTCGCCGCGGAGCAGGGACTTGAGACGAAACTGCTTCCCTACGTGGTGGAGTCGGTCGCGGATTTTCACAATGCTCGCGAATTTCTCTACAAGCGGGTGCGCTGGATGACGGGCACGCGCCTGATGCGGCCACACGGCCACGCCGGACTGATTCTCACCTGGGGACTGCCTTGGGCGCTGGCGGCGATCGCCGTACGTCCGTCAATTGAAACAGCGGTCGCGTATCTTGGGACCTACTTCGTGCTGCGAGCGGCCATGGCCTGGCTGATCGGAGTGCGTGCCATGAAACAGACCGGGATATGGAAACGCATTCCGCTGATCCCAGTGTGGGACGCTCTGGCGTTTGTGCTATGGCTCGCCAGTTTCTTCCGGCGGACCATCCGCTGGCGGGGCGTGAATTACCGCCTGCTAGACGGAAGACTGGTCGCCGCCGGATCCCGCGCCGCAAAAGGTGCAGCCCTCAAGACACCCAACGCTGCGGGAACTTAGCCGCACGCAAATTCAGACAGGACACTGCAAAGCTCACATGAAACGGTACCTGGTAACCGGCGGTTGCGGATTCATCGGTGTGAACCTGCTCTCGCAGCTGGTGGCGCGCGGCGGCCGCGTGCGCGTGCTCGACAATCTCAGCCTGGGTAAGCGCGAAGATATCGAGCGTTTCAATATCGAACTGCAGGTCGGCGACATCAGGGATGTGGCGGCGGTGGCGAAGGCCTGCGAGGGAGTGGACGTGGTGGTGCACCTCGCCGCGCACACGCGGGTGATCGAATCGGTCGAGAACCCGCGATTGAATTTCGAAATAAACGCCATCGGCACGTTGAACGTGCTCGAGGCGTGCCGCGCGGCAGGCGTGAAGAAAATGATTTTCGCTTCGACCGGCGGCGCCATTCTCGGCGAACAGATTCCGCCGGTAAACGAAGGCATGGTGCCGCGTCCGCTCTCGGCGTATGGCGCAAGCAAACTGGCCGGGGAGGCTTACTGCTCGGCGTATTGCGGGTCGTACGGACTGAACACCGTGGCACTGCGTTTTTCAAATGTGTATGGACCGTACTCCTATCACAAGGGCAGCGCGGTGGCGGAATTCTTCAGAAACCTGATTCACAAGGAGCCGATCGTCATCTACGGTGACGGTAAACAGACGCGGGATTTCGTGTATGTGGAGGATCTGGTGCAGGCCATCCTGCTGGCGGATGAGGTCAACGCGCCGGGAGAATATTTGCAGATCGCTTCGGGGCGCGAGACATCCATCCTGGACCTGCTGAAAACGATGCAGGAAGTGGTTTCGGGCGCAAAGTTCGAGATCCGGCACGAGCCGGCGCGGGCCGGCGAAATCATCCGGAATTACGCGAGCGTGGACAAAGCGAAGCGCGTGCTGGGATACGATCCGAAGACAAAGTTGGAAGACGGACTGAGGACGACCTGGCAGTGGTTTCTTTCGAAGGGCCGCCAGGGACTTGCGAAATAGCTAGACGCCGGCCTTGGCGAGCTGCCGGGCGTAGATTTCTTTGGCGCGCCGGTAAAGCTCGACATCTTCTCCGCGATACTTATCCACGGCTTTGCGAACGTCGTCGTCAATCGTGTAGCCCGCTCCGTTGTGATCCGGATTGACGTTGAGAAAACTTTCGCCTTTTAGATCGCGGCCGAACATGGAATTGAAAAGGTCCACGCTTCTGTAAAACTCCTCGGCAATCCCAACCATGGCAAGGTCGTCCACGGAAAGGCTGCCGAGATATTGGCGCTGGTGTTCGTGAAAGGCGTCCCAGCGAATGTAATCGTGGAGGGTCATCTTGGCATCGTGGAGCATTTTTTCCTCCAGATGCTCGCGCTGGGGATTTCGCAACAGAAAGCAGTAGTGCGAGACGGTCTGCTGATACGGGTCACGAAAGAAGGCGACGAAATCCTCGGCGGGAAAAAGGCCCAGATACTTGTCCGCCACGAAGTGGCCGTGAATAATGTCGTACTTTTGGAGGAGCTCGTCGCGGCGGGCGCGCATTTCAAGAGTGCGGACTCTGCAGCGCTCGAGGGCTTCGGGAACGCGGAAGCCGGCCCAGTCGCCGTAGTCCTTCATAAACCGCTCGCCGAAATCCGCCTGCAACAGCTCGCGAAATGAATTTCCGCCGGCCTTGGGAACGTGGAGGGAGAGAATCACTGGAAGCACCCTGCGGAGGCGGTGAGGGAAGCAGCCGTATGGACCACCAAAATATGGTTAGTTGGCTTCAAAACCGCCCGCTCTTTTTCGTGGCAAGCCTCGAGCCTCCCGCGCTGAACCAAAACGCCGGACGCGAATATAACACGATTGTTAAAATCCAAAGCGACGAGAAAAACGCCCCGATCTTTATGAGGGAAAAAACCAAAGACTACAGAGACATCAGTCCTTGGCTACGGCGCGAGTCCGGTAAGCGGCCTTCGCTTCGACGAGATCGCGCTTTCGCCGCAGACGAATGGCCGTCAATATCTTGGCAACACTCTCATCCACGGTTTCGACATCGGTGCGGCACTCGACTTCCGGTGAGGGCGGCGGCTCATAGATATCGTCAATACCGGTCATGCCGGTTATTTCGTGGTTCCGGCAGCGCCTATAAAGACCTTTCACATCGCGCTGTTCGCAGACCGCGAGCGGAGCGTTGACAAAGACCTCGAGGAACGGGTCAAGCTGGTCGCGAAACTCGCGGCGCAAATCGCGGTAAGGAGAGATAGCCGCAACCACGACGGTAATGCCGTTGCGGGACAACAGGTCGGCGACAAATGATATACGGCGCAGGTTGTCCTCGCGGTCTTCCCGGGAGAAACCCAGATTCTTGCCAATCTTGGCGCGGATCAGGTCACCGTCGAGGAGCTCGACGGCCTCGCCGTCGTCCAGCAACCGTTGCACAACGTTCCGGCCCAGCGTGGATTTGCCAGCGGACGGCAAGCCGGTGAGCCAGATGGTCAGACCGCGGTGCGAGGCGTCTGTTTCTCGGTGCAAAATGGTCCTCTCTCTTTCGCTCCAGCGCCGTATGCCGGAGCATCGTCGAATGCGTACCGGATGGGTCGGAAATGGTTACGAGTTATTGTAACGTTTTACTATCCGGCACGGAAGGGCAGCAAGCATCTTTTGCATTTTAGGTGCCAGGGCGCGAATGCCCTCAATTCTTGATCGAGCCGACCGGAGAGCGGGGCAACGCCTCCTGGTCCGGATGCGCCGGATTCCCGGGCCTGCGGTCGTGAAAGACGCGCTCGATTCCGCGCAGGTAGAAAGCCAACCCGAGCAGTCGGACCAGCGCCGTCCAGACCCGCCAGCAGAGAAGAACCTCGGCCCCTCCGGCGAGACCCGCGACCGCAAACAGGGCGTTGAAGGACGCTTCACCGACGCCCAACCCGCCGGGCGTGAAAGGCAGGTTATTGGCGACAAAGCCGAGCGGTGCAATGAGGCAGATTTTGGGATCGAAACCGGCGGGATTGAGAACCAAAACAGCCAGCACGATCACGATGAGACTCAACGAATTGGCCAGGAGCGCCAGGCCCAACGCCGCCGCAACCGTCCCAAGATTGTGGCGATAGGAGGCTATCGTTTGGATTACCTGGGCGCGCCAATGCTGCCACGGCAGAAATCCCAACAGCGCTTGCGCGACTCGCTCGACGAACGATTGATAGAACACGCAGGCCAGGAAGCCTGCCAGCAAAATCGCGGCGAGAATTGCAGATGTGGCGAGCAAGAAACGGAGCGCCGATGTATCCGCAATCAAACGATAAAAGATCGGCGAGAACAGCAGGGGCATGAGCAACAACGAGAACATGCCGATGGCACGGTCGAAGAGCGAAATGGTGATGACTTCCGAGCGACGATCTCGACTGTCTTTTGCGGCGTAGAAGAGTTTCGCTAGGTCACCACCCGCCGATCCCGGGAGAAACTGCGCAAAGAAGTAACCAACCAGCGTGAGCTGAAAGGATTTTGTCCAAGTCAGGTGAAGCCCGCGCGGCCGGAACAGCCAGGAAAGCTTCAGCGCCATGAGCGCGATATCCATCAGAATCAGCGCGAGGGCGGCGAGAGCGATGGGCCAAGCCGTGAACGGCCTGGACAAGGCGCGTAAATCAATCATTCCGGATTTGGCGAGATAGGCGAGCAGGCCAGCGGCAATCGCCAGACGCACCAGAACCCAAAACAAGCGGCGGGTGGATCGCGCGGGAGAGGGATCTGACGACGCGGTGTCGCGAGGCCCGGCCGTGGAGGGGCCTTCTTGCGCCATTTCAGCGGCCGATCGCGCCACGCGCGACGGTTGCGAGTCCGGTCCAGCTGTAGCCGCGGTGCGAGCGCACGGTGACATCGCGAAAGCCCGTTTCGAGCCATGCACGCACTTGATCGCCCGTCAGATAATGCGCCACCGGAGTCACCAGTTGGTCGAACACGTTGGCGTGAATCTCATCGAACGGGTACGAATACATTGACGCGAAGTAATCTCCATAAGGCAGTACCGCGGGTCCCTTACCGTCGGCACGCGGGCGGTAAAACAGTTTGATCACAGCCCAGAGAAAAACTGAAGGCAGGAGGCATGCAACGCGAAGAAGACCCGCCGGAAGCCTGGACGTGACCGTCGTGCGAATCGGATCAACGTAGCGGGTGATCCACTCGTTGCCTTCCATCCCATAGACCCAAAAAACCGCTCTCCCGCCCGGACGAACACGCGAAGCGAGACTCGCAAAACCCGCAGCGGGATCGGGGAGGTGGTGAAGAACGCCCACGGAAAAGGCAAGATCGAACACCGGGCGGACCGGTGGCTGCATCAGGTCACCGATAACGACGTGCGCATTTTTTAGCCGGCGCGTATGGTGGAACGCGACGAAGGCGCTCTCACCAAGATCAATGGCCACGACCGCTCTGGCGCCGTGCGACGCGGCGATCGCCGTGTGGCGGCCCTTGCCGCAGCCTCCCTCAAACACAAATTGACCGGCGAAATCGGCGGCGGTGACCGGCGCGATCCAGGCGAAGAACTCCTGTTCGTAGTAGTCGCGGAGGTCACTCCAACGAAGCCATTCCTCTGCGAACCGCGACGCGGTTTCGGTCTTCTCAGCGTCCACGTTGCCCGGGAGCAGCACTGGGACACCCTCGCGGACTGTGAACCGCGCGTCGCATGCGGAGCAGACCAGTTCGCCGGCCATCACGTGTCCGTCCTCTTCGCGTGTTCCGTTCGCCAGAAGAGACAGAGAGCCGCCGCAGTTTGGACAAGCTAGGAAATCCAGAGCTTCGCGTCGCATGCGCAGAAATGTTCCCCGGGGATTTCACACCCATCAATCACATCTTACGGGAGGTTAGGCCGGCAGCGGCCTAGCGCCCGGCGGCACCGGCGGCGCGCGGAGGCTCGGTACGTCCGGCATCCGCACCGCGTCGGCCGAGCAATTCGCGCACGCTGTAAACGGGTTTGTCCTGCGATTCGTAGTAGGTGCGCGCGAGAAGCTCGCCGATGAGACCAATGGACATGAATTGAATGCCGCACATGACCAGCGCAGTGCCCATCAGCAGAAGCGGTCCGTGGCTGGCGATAATGTCTTGATTCGTGGCGAGCTTCTCGATCACGAGCCAAAGGTCAATCACCCCTCCGGTGAGCAAGCAAGCCAAGCCCGGAAGCCCAAATAGCTGAAGCGGCCGCGTCGAATAATCGAGCAGGAATTTGACACTGATCAGGTCGAGCAACACGCGGATGGTGCGCGAGATGCCGTAATTCGACTTTCCGCTTTGGCGCGGGATATTCGTAACCGGTACCTCGGCGATGGAAGCGCCGGCCCAACTGGCCAGCGCGGGGATGAAACGGTGGAGCTCGCCGTATAAGTGAATTTCTGACAGGATTTCGCGGCGATAGGCTTTGAAGGTGGTGCCGAAGTCGTGCAGATCCACGCGAGAAAGCTTGGCCATGATGCGGTTGGCAACGGCACTGGGAAACTGGCGAGTAAGCCATGCATCGGTGCGCGAGACGCGCCAGCCGCTGACGATGTCGTAACCTTCCCGCATTTTCTCGATAAATTTGGGAATCTCGGCGGGATCATGCTGCAGATCTCCATCCATCGAAATGATGATCTGACCCTGCGAATGGTCGAAACCAGCCTTGAGAGCGGCGGTCTGGCCGAAATTGCGGCGCAGGCGGACAACGAGTACTCGCCCGTCGTCGCGGGAGATTTCCGACAGCTGGCGGAAGGTGCCGTCGCGGCTGCCATCGTCCACAAAAACGATTTCAAACGGCTCGCCGATGGCGTCCATGACGTCAATGATTTTGACGTAGAGCTGCGGAACGCTTTCCTGCTCGTTAAAGAGCGGGACGACTATGGAATACGCGATTGGGCGGCCCTCAGCGCTCATGCGCAGCATTGTAGTACATCAGTCGGATGCCGAGGAAGCGGGATGCGCAGGAGGATCAGCAGGAGTCAACGGATGGTTCGTCAGTAGGATCTTGCCGCCACTCTCGGCCACCACGGTAAGTTGCGGCGCTCCCACCAGACTCTCATAGTGCGGGCGAGCGGATTCGCTGGCGAGGAAATAATAGCGGCCGGGCTCCGACCACAGATTCTTGAACTGCGAATCGTCAATGAAGACTTCGGGCGCGCCCGGGGCATAGGAGCCGTATTCGAGATTGACGCGGCGGTCCGATAGCAGCAATGCCGTGCGGTTGGTATAGAAGAAAACCGAGGCGTAATCGTAGTAGTGGCCCTCGGCGATCAATCGCCCTTCGGGAGCCCCGGTCAGCGCGCTCGCCAGCGTCCGCGAAGAAAGATAAGGATCGAACACCGCCAATGCCAGCCGGGCGGCGTGAAAAAACAAAACCATCATCAGCGCGGCCGCGATAAACGCGCGGTTCCCGGTTGCACGAAGATTCACCAGCGCACCGGCCAGAAATGCGATTCCAGCAAGAACGAGCGGCAGGCGCAGGTACGCGAACGAGTCGACGGTCAAATCCTGCATATGTCCGAGAGAAAGCGAGTAGTGGCCGGGATGGACCGACAGCGCCGAGGAAATATCGCCCGGAGTGGGGATGCCCCTGACGTGAATGAGGATGGCGATGATGGCGACGGCGGCGCATCCAGCCACGACGGCGAGTACGCGCGTGCCGCGGCGGACCCAGGCCCCTCCCATCGCCATCGCCGAACCAAGCAGGAGCGCAAACGCGGGATACGCGGGCATCGAGTAGTATTCCTGGGTGGTTGAGAATGTAAAGAAAATCAGTACGAAGCCGATCCACACCAGGGCGATGAGCCGAGCACGGCCGGCGCGGTCCACGGGCTTGAAGGAAAGCTTCGCGACAGCCGGCAGGTAGACGCTCCAGGGGAACAGCCAAACGAAATGCAGGAGCCAGAACCACAGGCGCGGAACGGTATTGTAGTCTCGCGGGTAGCGGAGATTGAGGAACCGGAGCAACTGCTCATTGATGAAAAACCCCCAAAAAAAACCGTGATACTGGCCGGGGCCGGCGTGCAGCGTGAAATCAAAATAGGGCGGGTTGCGCAGTATTGCCAGCACGTGCCAGGGTACGGCAATCAGCAACGCAACCAGCGCCCCGCTGAAGGGATGAAGGCGCTTCCAAACGCGCGCAGAAAATAACTGGCGAGTGAGCAGAAGATAGATCAAGCAGGTGGCCACCGGCACGAGGACAGAGAACAAGCTCTTCAACAACATGCCCGCCCCGAGACTGGCGGCCAGTAGCAAAGCCCACCAGCCGGGATGAGCTTCTTCTTCGTCGAGCGCCCGCAGGAACGCAAAAACCCCTAGGGCAACGGTGAGAGCCTGCATGACGTCGGGGATCAATACGCGCGTGAACAGAAAGAGGCCGACGCAGGTTGACATGCATAAGCCGGCGTAGAAACCCGCACGTCGTCCGAGGGCCCACATGCCGAAAGCGGCCGTCAGAAGACACAACGCGATCGCAGAGAGGACGACCGGCAATCGCGCGGACCAGTCGTGAACGCCGAATACTTTGTACGAGGCCGCGATGGTCCAGTATACGAGCGGAGGTTTCTCGAGATAAGCGATCCCGTCGAGCCTCGCGGTGACCCAGTCGCCGGACGCGAGCATGTTGCGAGCGATCTGAGCCTGCACGCCATCCACGTCGTCAAGGATCCACGGCGGAGATGCGATGCAACCGAGATACACGGCGCCGGCGAAGAGCAGAACCGTCAGGACGAGGTAAGAACGCTTCCCGTCAGCTTTTGAGCCGGGGGCGATATCGCCGCCGTTTGGATTCTCCATTTTTTCATCCATAAGAATAGAATCATCAGACCCCACAGATGGTAGCCGAGATTGGCGCGGCGCCCCAGGTGCTCGCGCAAGTGCATCTCGATGGCGTCAGCGTTGAAGACACCGGCGTGTTCTGCGGCGCCGCTTGCCAGCGCATCGAGAAGCAGGGGCTTCAGCGGACCTCGAAGCCACTCATGGGTGGGAATATCCAAGCCGTTTTTTGAGCGGTGAAGCACGTCCGCGGGAAGCTTGTCCTTCATCAGTTCTTTCAGGACAAATTTATGCCGCGAACCGTTCATCTTCAGATGGGAAGGCAGGGCGGCGGCAAATTCGACGATACGGTGATCCAGGAACGGCGGACGGACCTCCACGGCATGGGCCATGCTCATGCGGTCCACTTTCATCAGGATGTCATCCGGCAGATAGTATTTCTGATCAAACCAAAGATACGCGGCCAACGCATCCTGTTCGGTCAACCGCTGGCGCAATTCGCACAGGATGTCGTCAAGGCTGTCGGGCAGCGGCGCCGCAATCAAGTCGTGCTTTTGCACTTTCGAAAAGGTGCCGTTCCAATGGACGTGGGCGCGGCTGGGAGGAAGTAAGGAACCCTCGAGAAAGCGCTTGGCCTTGTATTCGAGGCTGATTTTGTCGTCGGAGACCGGCCAGCGGCGCATGGTGTTGAGAGCCAGGCGACGGGCGCCCTCAGGAAAGCGGCGAATCGAGTCCGCCAAGTGATTCGCGCGGTAGGTCAAATAGCCTGCGAACAATTCGTCGGCGCCATCGCCGCTGAGCGCAACAGTCACGGCCGTCTTGGTGAGCTTGGAAAGGAACCAGAGCGGGAGCGCGCCGGCGTCCGCGTCGGGTTCATCGTTGTAGTAGGCGAATTCCTCAATGGCCGACTGGAGATTATGCTCGTCGGGATTTAAATCGAGCTCCTGGTGATCGGTGCCGTACCGAGTGGCGACCTGCCGGATGTACGCCGTCTCGTCGAAGCTACGCCCGCGAAAGGAGACGGAGAAAGTTTTCAAACGCTTGCTCGACGTTTTGGTGGCATAGTGCAGAATCGTGGACGAATCAACGCCTCCGCTCAGCCACATCCCTAACGGGACATCGGACAGCAGATGCTCGCGGACGGAATCCGTGAGAAGAGAATCGAGCTCGTCCTTAGCGGCGTCGAGGCTCACGCTGCGCGGCGAACCGATCGGCAATTCCCAATAGATCCCGGAGGACGTCTCGCCGTCGCGCCACTCAAGCCACGAGCCGGGGCGCAGTTTTTCGATTCCATCCACGAGCGTCCACGGATAGGGCACATAGTTGAGGGAAAGATAGCAATCCAATCCGGCCAAACTCAGATTGCGGTCAATTTCCGGGTGGACGAGGATGGATTTCAACTCCGAGCCAAAATAGATGTCTTCACCCCGACGTGAGAAATAGAGCGGCTTGATCCCGATGCGGTCGCGAGCGAGAACCAATCGCCGAGTGGATTCGGTCCACCAGGCAATCGCAAACATTCCCCGAAGCCGGGGCAAACACTCGATGTCCCATTCCATGAAGGCGTGGAGAAGAGTTTCGGTATCGGAATGCGACCGGAATCGATGGCCGCGCGCCTCAAGGTCAGCGCGAATTTCCAGATGGTTGTAAATTTCGCCGTTGAAGACGATGACCGTATCACCGTCATCCGAGATGATGGGTTGATCGCCGGATTCCAGGTCGAGAATCCTCAGGCGGGTGGCGCCCACCGAACATATGTTCGAACGAAAGACACCCCAGCGATCCGGACCGCGGTGGATCAGAGTCTTGACTGCGGCTTCGATCCGGTCCGGCTCAGGACGCCACTTCTTATGTGAGAAACCTGCTATCCCGCACAAATAAAAATTCCCTTCGCGGCGTGCGGCCTTACACGCCTGCCATCGGAGCCTATGAAATTACGTTCCGCCGGTGCAACGCATCTCTGAATGGAAGCTTTAATTCGGAAAAGTTGAGTTCGAAACAACTATGACGTTCGCCGAAGTAAGATGCAAAGAGTTTTTGAGGGGATGGCCGGTTTCGCCGCGAAGGACTCGATCGGTCACTCCCTAATACCGGGCCGCAGTGCGACCGCGAATCGCCGCCACCCTACTCTCCCCTATTCAAATCGCAGAGAATCCACAGGCTCGAGCCGAGCGGCCGTCCTGGCCGGCAGGTATCCGAAGAGGATGCCGATGCCGCAAGATATTACGAAAGCCAGGACGACAGAGAGCCACGAAATCGGGATGGAGAGGCCTTCGGGCAAGGGCAAGAACCTGCCGAGAATATATACCGACAGCGGAATCACCACCGCCAGAACAATACCGATGATCGCCCCGACTCCACTGATCAGAATCGCTTCGAAGAGGAACTGGTAGAGGATTTCCCTTGGGCGCGCGCCAATGGCCTTGCGAAGTCCAATCTCGCGGGTGCGCTCGGTGACGGTCACGAGCATGATATTCATGATTCCGATGCCGCTGATTACCAGTGCCAGAGATGCAACCAGCAGAAGCACAATGGTCAACGCGAACGATATTCGGCGCGACATGTCGAGAATGGACGAAAGATTCTCAACGTCGTACTCGAGTTCTGGCCGATGACGGCTTCTCAATACCTGCGAAACTCGTTGCGTGACTAATGGGACATCCTCCGGCCGCTGAGCCTGGGCGTAGAGTGTCACGATGAACGCGTCGCCGGTGTAATAGCGAATCAGCGGAAACGGGATGAGAAGGGAGTCGCCGCGGATTTCCGATTGGCCAAACGTGTCAATGCGCTCACGAAAAACACCGATGACCGTAAAGGTCAATTCACCCACATGAATCGTTTGTCCGACGGGGTCTCGCCCAGGCAAAGCGACTTGCGCGAGGTGTTCGGAGAGCACGCAGACCTTGCTGACGCCGGAAAGTTCGCCCTCGTCGAAATAGCGGCCGCGCGAAACGATGAGATTGCGAATCTGCTGAAACTCGGGGGTCACGCCAATCAAGATGACCGGCCAGGTCTTTCCATCTGCCACGATGGCCATGTGTATGTCGTTTGTCCCGGCCACGCGAACCGCTTGCGGTATCTCCTGGCGCACCGCCTCGAGGTCGGCGGGCGAGATTTCGTCGCCGAGAGCAACAATCTGCCCATCGCTCGTTTGCGGAAGCGAGGCAAACACGATGTTCGATCCCACGGCTTCAATTTGGTGGCGAACGAATGTCCTGCCGGTCAGACCGACGGTGACGACCAGCACGATGCAGGCGCTGCCGATGATCACGCCGAGCATGGTCAGCGCCGCGCGCACGCGATTGGCGCGCAGAGCCTCAATCGCCAAATGCCACGTTTCCGACCAACGTATCGCCGAAGGCGCCAAAACTTCTCCCGGTCCGGAGCGAGTAGCTTACTCAAGATGTGATGCAATACTACGCGCCGCCGAATTCGAAAAATGTTCCGTGGAAGATGCGGTTAGAAAGCGGCTGGCTCCACGGTGGCGAGCTCGGGGATCTCGATCCGAATCTGCGTGCCCTCGCCTTCCCGGCTGCGAATATCCATTTCGAACTGATCTCCGTAGAGAAGCCGCAAACGTTCATGGACGTTGCTGATGCCAATGCCACCGCCGTAAACTTCCAGAAGGCGCTCGGGCGACATGCCCAGGCCGTTGTCGTCGATCTCGATGGCCAAACGGCCATCGCGACGGCGCGTGCGGATGTGAATCTGGCCCCCCGCAACCCTGGGGGCGAGGCCGTGTTTGATGGCGTTTTCGACGATGGGCTGGAGCAGCATGCTGGGCACAAACGCGTCGAGAGTTTCCTCGTCAATTTCCTTGAATATCTGCAGTTTGTCGGGGCCGAAACGGATGACTTCGATGTCGAGATAGTCGTCAATGAAATCGAGCTCTTCGCGCAGCACGACAAACGTCTCGTGTTTCCGCAACAAGCGCCGCAGGATGTTCGAAAGCTTCAGCACCACGCCCCGGGCCATGTCCGGATCGAAGCGGATCAGCGAAGAGACGGTGTTGAGAGTGTTGAATAGAAAATGCGGATTGATCTGGCTGGTCAGCGCGTCCATGCGCGCCTTGAGGAGGTGCTGCTCGTTCTGTTCGAGGTTCATCTCGATGCGCGTGTTGTTCCATATCTTGATGGCCATAGCCACGCACATGACAGAAGAGAGCACCACCAGCGCGGCGTAACCCCAATTCGCCGGATGAATCGAGAAAATCCATCGCGAAGGCACCACGGTCGCGAGAGCAATCAGGCCGACTTCCATAGCCGCGCAACAAAACAGCGGCAGCATGGCCCAGTTGCCCTTTCCCCGGCGAAGCAGCCTCAGCAGCCATTGCGGAACGTTCAGGAAGAGGAATGGCCCGAAATGCCAGACGTCTTCTTTGTCGGGCATGGCTTCGCGGATCACACCGGCAAGCAATCCGACCAGCGCGGCGACCGGCGCGGACAACCATTCGTGAAAACCGAACGGCAGCAGGGTGATCAGGGATCCGCCGAGCAAGCCAACGATCCTGCCGCCGATCAGGCCCATCAGAAACGAGCCTTCGAGCGTCAGATCGAAAAAGGGGTAGCCCGCGACCAGACGCAACATCGCGCCAATGGCCAGCGGCGGCACCAGGAAAAGCAGCAACATGACCTTTTGGTCGGAGTCGCGATTCTCGCTGAACACGAGCTTGCGGAACGAACGGAAGCGAACGAGCAGTGCGGCCAAAGCCGCCGCCCAGCCTACCTTCAGGACCAACTCGAATAGCAGGTCCCTTCCGCCTAGATGTGTGCCCATTTCGTTCGCCAGCCGCTTCGTGGAAATACTGAGGCTAAGTTAGCCAATGCAGACGGGGATGTAAAGGGAAGTGCCCGGGTGGCGTTCAATTTCGATTCGTCAGCGGATTGCCACAAAACCGACGTAGGCAGCGAAGAACAGAAACACGAATAGATCGCTGACCATGGTGATTTTTTCGTTTACGTTTTTTCCCTTCTCCGCCACGTGCCGGACGCCGGCGACACCATAAAAGATGGCGGAGATAATCGCTACCGGCAGGACGAAGCCGGGCTTGGCCAGCGAAGCAATTCCGACGACTCCCGTTGCGAAATTTGCCACGCCGAGTTCGCGTACGACAGGCAGTGCGTCGTCGCCCTTGATCTGAAATATTTGCTCGGCGGTAAATCGTGGTTGAAAAAACTGCCGGAGGCCGGCCATAAATAATCTGATTCCGGTGGCCCAGAAGACAAACCATTTGCCCACCAGCAACGGCAGCGGCACAGAGCTATGGAAATAGAAATGTTCCGCGCCGATCGAGCCGATCGGCAGCACGGCCATCAAGAGAAGAACAATGATCAGATACACGAGAGTATCCCGGTCGAGATCCAGCTCAAACGCGCAGTCATGAGGCTGCTCTCTGCGAAGGCAGGCGGATTATACGCCAGAGTCCGAGGAGCGAGAACAGGAGAACGAGTGTGGAAAGGTCTAAAAGGGGCGGCCAAGGCACGATCGACGTCCCGGCAGGCCGCGACGAAAGACAACGGCTTCCGGTCCCTCCGCTCAGAATGACGGGCGCTCGCTTGACTGTTGTTGCTGTTGCTGTTGCTGGGCAGGCTGCTGGGGACGCTCGAGCACAGAAGGCGGCGGGACGGCGCCAGCGTTGATCTTATTGAGCTGTTCGCAACCGGCATCGTCAACAGCAGGGCGCACGCGGACGTCGACCGAAAGGCTCTGCCCGGCGTGTCCTTTATAGACGCCGCGCACGGGAGCCACGTCTCCATAGTCGCGTCCGTAGGCGATGCGAACGTGGCGCAAACCCACTGGATTGCCGAGTGTCGGGTCGAAACCCGCCCAGCCGGCATTGGGAATCAGGACTTCCGCCCAGGCGTGCGACGCCTGGCCGCCGATCACGTCCTCCTGCTTGGCATCCGGGGCAGTCGTGCTGCCGGGAACGAGATATCCGGAAACGTAGCGCCCCGGAATTCCACGCATGCGCATCACGCCGAGCAGCAGGTGGGCAAAATCCTGGCAGACGCCGGCGCCGAGAGACAGCGAATCTTCAATCGAGGAGTGCACGTGCGTCGCGCCCTTCACGTATCGAAAACGCGCGTGAATCAAATCCGAAGCGGCTTGCGCGAATCCGGCCACCGTCCCGTTGCTTGAGCGTTCGGCCGATTCGATGATCTCCTTCAACTGGGCAAGGTGGGGAACGTATCCCGTGGGGGCCATGAAGTCGAAGTACTCCTCGTCGAGTTGGTTGGTGCGCGCGTCGTAATCGGCGAGGGTGGTGGCGTCCGCAGGCGCCTCCGAAGGCTCATGCGCGAGAACCACGGACTCGGCTTCGACGCGAAGCCGGTGGTGCTCGGCGAGAACGTTGAATTGATGCACCCAATTCCCGTGCGCGTCGCGATAGGCCGTGCCGCGCGAGCCGGGATTGGTGGTGAGGCGGAATGAGAGGCAACTCTGCCGCTCGTCGTGCAGCGGCCGCAGACGGACTTCGTTATAGCTTTCAGAAACAGGCCCGTCGTAAACAAATTCAGTCGTGTGCAACAGGCGATATCGGTTCATGCCACCACCGCATAGTAGAAGTAGGTGCGGGCGATGTCTTCTCCAATCGCTCCGCACAGCCGCAACAATTCATCGAGATAGCCGTGCAAACCCTGCTTGAAGATTTCGTTGACCTTGTCGTACCGCAGCCGCTCGACCATTTTACCTGTGAGCCTTTCCGCCTCATTGGCATAATCGCCGGGAAGAGTGTTGCTGACAGCCCGGAGTCCCGCCTGCACTTCGGAAGCGCTGAAACGAATCGAGCGCGGATGGCGTTGGTGCAGGATCAGCATTTCGGCCACTTTCTCAGGCTCGATCGCCGAATGATATTCGCGGTGATAAGCCTCATACGCACCCACGGAACGCAACACGGCCATCCACTGATGATTGTCTGGCGCGCCGACGGAAGGCAGGGCGTCCAGCAGATTGTGGTATTGCACGTCCACCAGGCGGGCGGTCATCTCCGCGCGCTCAAGCGACCAGCCGATGCGCAGGAACTCCCAGCCCTCGTCGTGCGGCAGGGTGGCGTCGGTGACACCGTGAAAGCGGTGTGCGCCGAATTTGATTTTGTCGCAGAAGCGATGCGGACCGGCGGCGACTTCTTCCCGTGCGTTGAACCGCGTGACGGTGTAGTACAAGCCGTTGATGTCCTCCCACATTTCGCGCGAGATACGGTCGCGAATGGTGCGGGCGTTTTCGCGAGCCTTCGAAATGCAGTGGACGATAGAGCTGGGATTTTCATCGCTGAAAGCCAGGAATTCGAACACGTTCTCTGCGTTTACTTCGTCGTAGAGTTTGCGGAACAGTTTTTCCTCGCCCGCCATGATGATCAGCGGTTCCCAACGCAGGCGATAGGATTGCTGGGATTGCTCGAGCAGCATGTGGTAATTCACGTCGAGAATGCGCGCGGTGTCCTCGGCGCGCTCGATATAGCGCGCGAGCCAGAAGAGCGATTCGGCGATCCGCGAAAGCATCTCAGCTCTCTCCCCTGAGCACCCAGGTGTCTTTGCTGCCTCCACCCTGCGAGGAATTCACGATCAGCGAATTCGGTTGCAGCGCGACGCGCGTCAGTCCACCCGGCACGATCGTCACTTTGTCTCCGTCGTAGAGGCAATACGGACGCAGATCCACGTGGCGCCCGGCGACGGCGCCTGTTACCGGATCGCAGGACGGCACGCGCGAGAGCCCAACGACGGGCTGGGCGATGTAGTTTCGCGGGTTCGCGCGGAGGCGGTCGGCGAAATCCATGAGCTTGGCACGATCGGCCGCCGGGCCCATCAGCATTCCGTAACCTCCGGATTCGCCCACGGCCTTCACCACCAGTTGAGGCAGATGATCAAGCACGTAAGACAGGTCACTCGGATTCGCGCAGAGGTACGTCTCAACGGTTTTCAGGATCGGCTCTTCGCCAAGATAATAGCGGATGAATTCGGGAACATAGGCGTAGATGGCTTTGTCGTCCGCCACGCCGTTGCCGACGGCGTTCGCCAGAGCCACATTTCCGGCACGATAGGCGCCCATGAGTCCGGGCACACCGAGGACGGAATCCCCGCGGAAGGTAAGCGGATCGAGAAACTCGTCATCCACGCGGCGATAGATGACGTCCACGCGCTTCAGGCCGCGAATCGTTTTGGTGTAAACGATGCCGCCGTCCACGATCAGGTCGCGTCCTTCAACAAGCTCGATGCCCATCTGCTGCGCCAGAAAACTGTGTTCGAAATAGGCGCTGTTGTGAATGCCGGGCGTCAGCAGGACGATCTGCGCGTCGTCGCCGCGCGGCGAAATGCTGCGCAGAATCCGCGACAGCTCCGCCGGATAATGATGGACCGGCAGTACTTCGCAGGCCTGGAACGCGTCCGGCAGCGTGCGCGTCATCACCAGCCGGTTTTCGAGCACATAGGAAATCCCGCTGGGCGTGCGGACATTGTCTTCGAGCACGAAGAAGTCGCCGCTCTTCGAGTCGCGCACCAGGTCAATGCCGCAAATGTGGGTGTAAATGCCGCTCGCAACCTCGACGCCGATCACCTCGCGCCGGAAATTCGGACAGGAGTAAACCAGCCAGCGCGGAATCTTGCGGTCTTTCAGGATCGACTGCTTGCCGTATACATCCTGCAGGAAAAGATTCAGCGCCACCACGCGCTGGGAAAGGCCGCGGTCAATCTTCTCCCATTCCGAGTGCGGCAGGATGCGAGGGATCAAGTCGAATGGAAACAGGCGTTCGGTGCCGCGGCCATCGCTGTAAACGGTAAACGTGATCCCCTGAATCAGAAACGAAAGATCGGCGAGCTTGCGGCGCTCCTCGAATTGCGACGGCGCCATGGAGGCAAGTTTCTGGAACAGTTTGGCGTACTGGGGACGAGGGTGGCCGGGCGACGAAAACATCTCGTCATAAAAGCTCCCGGTCTCGTAACCCTCGAACAGGCCAGAGTTCACCATGTGCGCCGGAGCGGCTCCCATGGCGCAACTCTATCAATAGGCAGCGGGAGATGCCTACGAAAAGAATCTATGGAACGCATCAGAGTTCCCTGTCGCAAGCGCCTTTGGCAGTTGTTCGCCAGGCGTGGAGGGGCGTTTTCAGCCGCCGAGGGACGCCTCGACAACCCTGCTATAATGATGGGCTTCGATGAAGCCTCGAAAGCAATCCGGGCGGGCGCGGGTCGTGGCGAGGGCGAATCTACCCACGCGCTTCGGGCGGTTCAGAATTGCCGGAATCGAAGGACGCGGCAAGGGCGAAGAAGCCGTAGCCATCCAGCACGGACGGCTGAAAAACGGGACCGCGCCGATCGTTCGAATTCATTCGCAATGCCTGACAGGGGATGTGTTCACGTCGGAGCGCTGCGACTGCCGTGCGCAGCTCGAACTTTCGCTCCGCAGGATCGCCAAAGCGCCGTCCGGCGTCCTGCTCTACCTGCCGCAGGAGGGCCGTGGCATCGGGCTGATCAACAAACTAAAAGCCTACGAGCTGCAGGACGATGGGTTCGACACGGTGGAAGCGAATCGCAAGCTCGGGTTCGCGGCCGATTCGCGCGATTACGATTTTGCCGCGGAGGCGTTGAAGGCGCTGGGTGTCCGCAAAGTGCGGCTGCTTTCCAATAATCCCGACAAAATCGAGCAACTCGAGCTCGCCGGAATCTGCGTGGTCGAGCGAATTCCCTGCCGTCCCCGCACCAACCATCATTCGCGAGCTTACCTGCGCACCAAGCAACACAAGATGGGCCACCTGCTGCCCGGTATCTAGCGCAAACTCCGCACGGAGTGACAGATTCAATTGGGCGCGCTAGCCGCCGCCGACGAAGTGCACGATTTCGAAGCTGTCGTCCGACTCCACTTGAGTTTCCTGCCAGCGAGCGCGAGGAAGAATATCGAGATTGCGCTCCACAGCCACGCGGCCGTTGGCCATTCCGAGGTGGTCGAGCAAATCGGCTACGTTCAAGCCTTCGGGAATTTCGCGGCGCTCGCCGTTAACAATTATGGTCATGCGAAATAAGAGGGAGCCCTCGGCTCCCGTTGGTCGCCCGGGATGACAATCCTGGTCGGATCGTCATTTGCCGTTGCGCGAGCGCATCGTGAAACGAATTTCATCGCGAACGGAATCCGACTTGGCCAGAATCACCAGCGCCAGATCGCTCTTGCCGAGCGGCGGCATGGGAAATTCAATTCGCACGCGGCCCCGATCGTCGCTGATGCCCTCATGTCGACTCGCTTCGAGGGCGCCTTCGATGGCAGCTTCCACTTGGGCGCCAGCCTGAGGCTGCCGGTCTGCTCGTCGCACAATCCCGACGTCGAGCGACACATTCCCGCCCGTCAGCCAAGAAGTGGGATTGAGAAGCTGCACCTGGATTCCGCCGGTGCGAATCGCCAGCTCCTTAGCTGCGGCAATCTCCGCGGCAAAGCTGCCCGCACGGACATCGTCAATCACCTTCCGATGCTGGCTATGCACGCGTTCGCCCAGGGCTTCCGCGCTGAATCCAGCCGAGCCTGCAAATTCCGCGTAACTGGAGGCCAGCCGGTGCAGGATTCGCCCGTGCTGGTACACGACGGTGTCTATGACCGGGTGGCTGGGCCCCCGATCCTCCGTCTGAACGTGAAAAACCTCGTCGCCCACGTGTACGTCGGTGTTAAACCCGGAACTCATCGCTCGTCGATTCCCACCCCCAGCGCATAGCGCTCCGCTGCGCGGAATAAAATGTTGGGGAGTTCATTTGACCGATGTACTCTCGGACGTTATTATACCAGCGGCTTTAAAATGAATAGCAACTACCTCGATAGCTATGGGCCGCTTTTGCTGATGTTTATACTAGCGGCCGGACTCGCGGGATTGCTCGTCATCCTGTCCGCGGTGATCGGCCGGCATAAGCCATCGCGCGAGAAAAACCAGCCTTACGAATGCGGCGTGCAACCCACGGGCGACGCCCGCCAACCTTTTTCGGTTCATTTCTACATGGTGGCCCTGATATTCATCCTGTTCGATATCGAGGCCATCTTCCTGTATCCGTGGGCGCTCGTTTACCATAGATTGAGCGTGTTTGGCTTTGTGGAGATGTTGCTCTACATTATGATTCTGCTGGTTGGTTATATCTTCCTCTGGAACAAGGGCGCGCTGAACTGGGATAACTAACCGCCCGTCCGGAATCGGATCCATCGTGGAATCATCGGAACCAGGCAAGAACCCTGCGGTAGATAAGCTCAGGGACTGGGACAAGCAGGCCGTCGCCGAAGTAATTGAATTCAGAGGCGAAACGACCGTTGTCGTCCCTCAGCAACATCTCGTGCGCGCGGCGGAATTCCTGGTGTCCGAGCCTTCGCTGCGGTTCACTTTTCTTTCCGATATCACGCCGGTTGACCGGTTCCCCATCGAACCGCGCTTCGAGCTGAATTACCACCTGCTTTCGATGGAGCGCGGTCTGCGCTTGCGCCTGCGGGTGCGCCTGCCGGGCGCGGAACCGGCTCTGCCGTCTGTCAGCGGCGTCTGGGCCACCGCCAACTGGCACGAGCGCGAGGCTTTCGATCTTTTCGGCATTCGATTTCATGGGCATCCCGATCTGCGCCGCATTTTGATGCCGGACGATTGGGAGGGATATCCGCTCCGCAAGGATTATCCCGTGGAGGGGTTCCGCTAAATCGAGCGGCCGAGGGCTGACCTATGACCACCAAAACTACTGTGATCGAGACACCAGCCGGCCCGGCCCAGCCGATGATCCTGAATATGGGTCCGCAGCACCCGTCCACGCATGGCGTTCTACGCGTCGTCCTCGAGCTCGATGGAGAAATCGTACTCACGGCGAGGCCCGACATCGGCTACCTGCATACCGGAATCGAAAAATCCTGCGAATCGAAAACGTATTCGCAATGCATCACTCTCACCGATCGCATCGATTACCTGGCGCCGCTTTCGAACAACCTGGGCTTCTGCCTCGCCGCCGAAAGGTTGATCGGAATCGAAATTCCCAAGCGCGCGCAATACATTCGCGTGCTGCTGACCGAGCTGACGCGGGTCAGTTCGCACCTGGTTTGGCTTGGAACGCACGCAATCGATCTGGGCGCGATGTCCGTTTTCCTCTACAGCTTCCGCGAACGCGAAGAGATCATGAAGATTTACGAGTACGTTTCCGGCCAGCGGATGATGACCAGCTACTTCCGCATCGGTGGACTCGCTCTTGAACCGCCACCGGACTGGCTCGACCGTGTGCGACGCGTCGTGGATGCCATGCCCGGCCATATAGACGAATACGAAACTCTGCTGACGCACAACCGCATCTGGATGGCCCGGACGAAGGGCGTGGGCTACCTCAGCCCCGAAGGCGCTGTCGCCATGGGCGTTTCCGGTCCGCTGCTGCGCGCGAGCGGCGTCGCTTACGACGTGCGCAGGGCTTTCCCCTATTCGAGCTACGAGGAGTTCGACTTCAACGTGCCGACGCAAACCGCGGGCGATTGTTACGCGCGATACCAGGTGCGCGTGGCCGAGATTCGCGAAAGCCTCAAGATCATCCGCCAGGCGATGGACAAAATCGAGCCCGCCGGGCCATTTCGCGCGGAAGTCCCTGGGATCATTCCCCCGTCGCGCGAGGAGATGAAGACCTCGATCGAAGGCCTGATCTATCACTTCAAGATTTTCACCGAGGGATTTGCTGCGCCCCCGGGCGAGGTCTACCAATGCATTGAGTCGCCGCGCGGCGAATTGGGAGTTTTCATAGCCAGCGACGGTTCGGCCAAGCCGTACCGCGTGAAGTTCCGCACGCCGTCGTTCGTCAACCTGCAATCGCTGCCGATGCTTTGCGAAGGCCGTTTGATCGCCGATGTGGTAGCTTGCATCGGCACAACCGACATTGTTCTAGGCGAAGTGGACCGCTAGCTCCCGGGGACCAAAAACCAGACCATGCAACTGCCTCCGCAGCTGGAAACAAAGTTCAATGAGCTTGTCGGCCGTTACCCGGTCAAACGCTCGGCGCTGATTCCCATGATGGTCTACGCGCAGGACCAGTTCGGGTTCCTGGGCGACGAGATTCTCCAGGAAATTGCCACCCGTCTGGGCCTGAACACGATTGAGGTTGAGGAAACTCTCTCCTATTACTCCATGCTCCGCCGCAAGCCCGCGGGCAAATATCACATTCAGGTGTGCACCAACATATCCTGCATGCTCCGCGGCGGCAGTGAGCTTTACAAGCACGTCCAGAAACGGCTGGGCATCGGCCACAAGGAAGTGTCCGCCAGCGGCACTTTTTCCCTCGAAGAGGTCGAATGCATCGGCGCCTGCACCGGCGCGCCGGCGATGCAGGTAAACTACGATTTCCACGAAGAGCTGGACGCGGACAAAGTGGACTCCATCCTCGAGCAGCTCGAAGCCGGAAAAGTTCCAAAGCCCGTGCCGGTCATCTCCGGCGCGCTGCATCCGCGCGATGCGGCTGAGATTCCGGTGATCACCAAGCGCTTCGGAATCCCCAACGCGAAGAAAATCGACACGTATCTGCAGAACGGCGGCTATAAGGCGCTGGAAAAAGCGCTGAAGCAGATGACGCCGGCTTCGATCATTGACGAGGTGAAAAAATCAAACCTTCGCGGACGCGGCGGCGCCGGCTTCCCGACCGGGATGAAATGGAGCTTCGTTCCCAAGGATTCGCCTAAACCAAAATACGTGCTCTGCAATGCGGACGAAAGCGAACCCGGCACCTCGAAGGACCGGCCGCTGATGGAGCTCGACCCCCACCAGTTGATCGAAGGCACGGTGATTGCCGGACGCGCGATCGGATCGAACCAGGGCTACATCTATATACGCGGCGAATATCGCTATTTGCTCGACATCATGGACGTCGCGCTCGCCGAGGCCTACGCCAAAGGCTTTGTCGGCAAGAACATTCTGGGCACAGGTTTTGATTTCGAACTTTACACGCACACCGGCGCGGGCGCCTACGAATGCGGCGAGGAATCGGCGCTCATGGAGTCGCTCGAAGGCAAGCGCGGCTATCCGCGCATCAAGCCTCCTTTTCCGGCGGTGGTCGGCCTGTACGGATGCCCGACGGTCATCAACAATGCGGAAACGCTCAGCACCGTGCCCGCCATCATCAACGGGGGTGGCGATTGGTATGCCGCCCTGGGCACTCCGAAAAATGGCGGCACGCGCCTCTATTCAATCTCCGGACATGTGAACAAGCCTGGAATTTACGAATTGCCGCTTGGATTTCCGCTGCGGCGGATGATCTATGAAGTCGCCGGCGGCATGAGGAACGGCAAAAAGTTGAAAGCCGTGATTCCGGGCGGAAGTTCCTGCCCGCTGCTTTCGGCGGATGAAATTGATGTGGCCATGGACTACGACGCCGTCGCAAAGATCGGCTCGATGCTCGGATCGGGCGGCACGGTGATCATGGACGAGGACACCTGCATGGTGGATGTGGCGCGCCGGATCATGCAGTTCTACGCGCACGAGTCCTGCGGCTGGTGCATCCCGTGCCGCGAGGGAACGGCATGGCTAAAGAAGATGCTCGACCGCTTCCACGAGGGCGGCGGCCGCGAGGAAGACATCCCGTTGATTGACGATCTCTCGAAAAATATGCTGGGCAGGACATTCTGCGCGCTTGGCGACGCCGCGGCGCTGCCGACGATCAGCATCGTGCAGAAGTGGCGCGGTGAATTTGAAGATCATCTCCACGGCAAGTGCGCCTACAACGCCGCGGAGATGATCGTCGGAGCGCAGTAAAGCGACCATGGCCGATCAAAAGCAGATCGCGTTCACGATAGACGGGCAGCCGGTGACAACGTCCGCGGGCACGCTGGTAATCGAAGCGGCGAAGACGCAGGGGATCGAGGTCCCATCTTTCTGCTACTACCCGGGTTTGTCGCTTCAAGCAGCCTGCCGGATGTGCCTGGTCGAAGTCGAAAAGATGCCCAAGCTGCAGACCGCATGCACTCTGGTCGCCACCGATGGCATGGTGGTGAAAACCTCCACGGATCAAGTCCACGCGGCGCGCAAGAATATGATCGAGTTCCTGCTCTCGAATCATCCACTCGATTGCCCCGTATGCGACAAGGGCGGCGAGTGCGAACTGCAGGACATGACCTTCCGCTACGGCCTGGACAAAACGCGCTTCATCGAGGAAAAGCTGCACACGCCCGAGGAAAAGTGGTCGCCGCTGGTTTATTACGACGCGCCGCGCTGCATCCTGTGCTTCCGCTGCGTGCGCGTCTGCGACGAAGGTATGGACGTCAAGGCGCTCGGCGTCGGTTCCCGCGGCGTGCACTCCGTCATTCTGCCGAATAAGCCGGACGAGCTGGCCTGTGAAGAATGCGGCATGTGCATTGATATTTGTCCTGTCGGCGCGCTGACCAGCGGCACGTATCGCTATCAGACGCGCCCCTGGGAGATGACCTACGTCGCCAATCCCTGCGCGCATTGCTCGAATGGCTGCAAGACCACGCTCAGCGTGCGGAACAATGAAATTCTGCGCGCCAATAACCGCGACCATTCCGGCGTCAACGGCGAGTTCCTTTGCGCCAAGGGCCGCTTTGGATACGATTTCACGACGAATCCCGAGCGCATTCGCCAGCCGCTGGTCCGCCGCAATGGCAATCTCGAGCCCGCGAGCTGGGAGGATGCGCTCGAAGAAGTGGCGCGCCGGCTGAAGCAGGCGCACGACTCACATGGCCCCGCGGCCATCGGCGTGATCGGCTCGAACCATACGACCAACGAAGAAAACTATCTGCTGAATCGCTTCGCGCGCGTCACGCTGGGCACGAACAATCTTGATCATCACCG
Organism: uncultured Acidobacteriota bacterium; assembly: GCA_963814605.1. Classification (GTDB taxonomy): domain Bacteria; phylum Acidobacteriota; class Terriglobia; order Acidiferrales; family UBA7541; genus Palsa-295. The sequence goes on from CAWFDD010000001.1 coordinate 179,227, forward strand.
CACGGCGGACTATGCAGGACTCGCGGCCGCGCTGGGGTCGAAAGCGAAGGATTCTCTCGCGACCATGGCTGACGTCTGCAACGCCCCGGCTGTGCTGCTCGTCGCCAACGACGTCACGCAGCAGAATCCCCTGGTCGCCTGGCAGATTCGCACCGGCGTGCGCCACCATGACCTGCACCTTTACGCCATCAACGGCCTACCGAGCAAGATTCATCGCCAGGCGAAGATTGCAGTCGAAGTCGCCAAGGGCACCGAGCACCTGGCGCTGCGCTGGCTCGCCTCCGAAAAGGGACAGTTCGACCCGAAAACTACAGAAGCGCTCGTACAACTTAAAGCGGCGCTCGAAGCCGAGAAGGACGTGGTTGCTCTCTTCGGTGCGGATATTCAGGGCGCCGCGATACGCGATCTCATTTCGCTTGCTGCGCGATTTGGCGGCAAGACGAAATTCATGGCGCTGGGCGACTATGCGAATTCGCGCGGCGCTGCCGATATGGGGATCCTGCCCGACCGCCTGCCCGGTTACGCTCTTCTTTCGGATTCAGCCGAGCGCGCGCGATTCGGAAAGTTGTGGGGCGGCGAGATTTCAACCTCGCCTGGGTTGACTGCACGCGCCATGATGGAAGCAGCGGTTTCAGGCAAGCTGAAAGCGCTATACGTGGTCGGCGCGAATCCGTTGAAGACATTTTCGGTCGCGCAGCCTGATCGTATGGCAGGTTTGGAATTGCTGGTCGTTCACGATTTGTTCCTTACCGAAACGGCGCTGCGCGCCGACGTTGTCCTGCCGGCCGCATCCACTTACGAAAAGGACGGCACGCTCACGAACACTGCGGGCGAAGTGCAGATGACCCATCGCTCGATTGATCCGCAGGGACCGCGCAGCGATTTCGATCTGCTCCGCATTCTTTCGCATCAGCTCAGCCTGCTCGGGCTTGGAACGCCCATCCGGCTGCGCACGCCCGAATCGGCGTTCGATGAAATCCGGCAGAATGTGTCGGGTTACGACCTTGCGCCCGCCGCTCTGCTGGCTGGCGGCGCGGAGCTGGCGGCGGCGACCAGCAAGTCGCCCGAGGCAGCGTACGACGTGCCCGTGGGCGCAATTTTCTCGTCGCAGGATTTTCTGTTTACGAGCGGCACCCTGGGCCGTTACTGTTCCAGGCTCACTTCGACCAACGAGGCTAAACAATCGCCGTGGAGTTCATCTCCCAACATCCAGTCCTGGTGGCAGCGGTAGTCAAGGTTCTCATCCTGCTGTTTATTGTGATGACGGCTTTGGCGTACCTCAGCTACGCCGAACGCAAGCTCATCGCGCATATCCAATCGCGCTGGGGCCCGTACAACGTCGGCGCCCACGGGCTGCTCCAGCCTCTGGCTGACGGCATCAAGTTCCTGTTCAAGGAGGACGTCACTCCGCCGGCCTCGGACCGCTTCATTTACACCATGGCTCCGTTCCTTGCGCTGGCGCTCGGAATGTCGACGATCGCTCTCATCCCGTTCGGCCCGCCATCGGTGCGTTTCCCCAACGGCGAGGAAGCCTTCTCCGTCGCGGACCTCAACCTCGGATTGCTTTTCGTCTTTGCGATCACCTCGCTCGGCGTCTACGGCGTCGCGCTGGCCGGGTGGTCCTCCAATAGCAAGTATTCCCTGCTGGGCAGCCTGCGCAGCTCGGCCCAGATGGTCAGTTACGAAGTTTCGCTCACGATTTCCGTTGTCGGAGTGGTCCTGCTCGCGGGAACGCTCAATTTCAACGACCTCATCCAGAGCCAGCACGGATACTGGCTCCACTTCATCCCGCGCTGGAATTGTTTTCCGCAGATCGTCGGCTTTCTCTGCTATTTCGTGGCCGCGATCGCGGAAACGAACCGCGTTCCTTTCGACCTGCCCGAGGGTGAGACTGAGATCGTCGCTGGATTCCACACCGAATATTCCAGCTTCAAGTTCGCCATGTTCTTCATGGCCGAGTACGCGAACATGATTACGGTCTCCTGCCTCGCGACCATTCTTTTCCTGGGCGGCTGGCTCTCGCCCTTCCCCGATCGCTGGACCTGGCAGATTTATCTCCCCGGAGCGGGCCTGCTGATTCTTGCCGCCTATTGCGCATGGGACACCGTCGCGGAAATGCGCGGCATCGCCCGCCTCCAGTTCGCTGTGGTCACGCTGATAGCGGGCGGCGCGGGATTGCTTTGCCTGATTCCCGCGGTGGCTGAAACGATAAAAGGCCCGTTTTGGTTCACCACCAAAATCCTGGCCATCCTGTTTTTCTATATCTGGATGCGCGCCACTCTGCCGCGTTTCCGGTACGACCAGTTGATGTCCTTCGGCTGGAAGCTGCTTCTCCCGGTTTCTCTGGCAAATCTGGTGATCACTGCGGCTTTCATCGTCTTCTGGCCTCTCTTGAGGCATCCATGAGGCACGAATGAGCATACCCGTCATCCTCTTCTTTTTGTGCGCGCTGGTCGCCGTAGCCGGCGCCGTGCTGCTGATTCTGGCACGCGAGCCGATTCACAGCGCCCTCGCGCTGGTTCTGGTGATGAGCACGCTCGCCATACTTTACCTGCTTCTCGGCGCGCCCTTCATCGCCGCGGTGCAGGTGATCGTCTACGCCGGCGCCGTAATGGTTCTCTTTGTTTTTGTAATCATGCTGCTCAACGCGGGCTCCGAGGAGCGCACCAACATCAGCAGGCTCGCGAAACCCATTGGATTGCCTCTTGGTTTCGTTCTACTACTGGCATTCGCCTATTTCCTGTGGCGCTCCCCGGTCGGTAGCTCTGTCGCGAACGGCACCGGTTCCTCCAATGACGCAGCCGACACCGTCAAACTCTCCGAGATGCTTTTCCGCCAATATTTGTTCCCGTTTGAGGCGACATCGATTCTGATTCTGATCGCCATCCTGGGGGCGCTGGTGCTGGCGAGGAAGGAACCATGAGCGCCGTTCCGATTTCCTACTATCTCGTGCTGAGCGCCATCCTGTTCGGACTGGGCGTGGTGGCGGTCGTGTTCAAACGCAATATCATCACCATTTTCATGTCCATTGAGCTGATGCTCAACGCCGTGAACCTGGCTTTTGTCGCCTTCGCGCGCGCTCACAACCAGCTCGACGGCCTCGTTTTCGTTTTCTTTGTGATTGTGGTCGCCGCCGCGGAAGCGGCCGTGGGGCTTGCGATTGTGATCATGCTGGCGCAAAACCGCGAGTCGCTCAACGTCGAACGCGTCAATCTGCTCAAGCTCTAATGCTGCTACTCACCCATCTCTGGATCATTCTCGCGCTCCCTCTCGCGGGCGCTGCGATCAACGGCCTGCTGGGCAAGCTCTGGCCAAAATCCGCCGTCAATTCCGTCGCGATCGGCTCCGTGGTCCTGTCGTTTCTGGCAGCCGCCGAAACCGTCCGCGAATTCTGCAATCTTGCGCCCAGTCAAATTCCGTTCATCGGCAATTATTTCACCTGGATGATCGCAGGCGAAGCCACGCCGCATCCCTTCCGCGTGGATTTCGCTCTGCAGGTTGATCAGCTCACCGTGGTTATGTTGCTGGTGGTCACCTTCGTCGGCATGCTCATCCACATTTATTCGACCGGATACATGGCCCACGAAGGCGGCTATTACCGCTTCTTCAGCTACCTGAATCTATTCATGTTTTTCATGCTCACCCTGGTGATGGCCGCGAATCTCGTGGTGATGTTCGTCGGATGGGAAGGTGTGGGCCTGTGCAGCTACTTGCTGATAGGGTTCTGGTTCCTGAAAAAGTCCGCGACCGACGCCGGAAAGAAAGCCTTCATAGTCACGCGCATCGGCGATTTCGGCTTCACCATTGGAATCCTGCTGGTGTTCGCAACATTCGGCACCGTGGCGTTCGGTGAAATTTTTCCGCTGGCCTCGCAACAATCCGAAACCGTGCTCACTACCATCTGCCTGCTGCTTTTCGCCGGTGCTGTCGGCAAATCGGCCCAGTTGCCCCTCTACGTCTGGCTGCCGGACGCGATGGAGGGTCCCACGCCCGTCAGTGCTCTGATTCACGCGGCAACGATGGTCACCGCAGGCGTCTACATGGTCGCGCGCATGAGCCCGCTGTTTTCCCGCGCGCCGGTCGCCATGCTGGTCGTCGCCATCGTCGGCGCGGTCACCGCGTTCTATTCCGCCACCATCGGCTTGGTCCAGACGGACATCAAGAAAGTTCTCGCCTATTCCACCGTCTCGCAACTCGGCTACATGTTCCTGGCCTGCGGCGTGGGCGCCTATGCCTCCGGCATCTTCCACTTGATGACCCACGCCTTCTTCAAAGGCCTGCTCTTCCTCGCCGCCGGTAGCGTGATCCATGCCATGGGCGGCGAGCAGGACATGATGAAGATGGGCGGCCTGCGCAAGAAAATACCGGTCACGTACTGGACGATGTTCATTGCCACGCTCGCTATCGCCGGGATTCCGGGCTTCGCCGGCTTCTTCAGCAAGGACGCCATACTCGAAGCCGCCAAGGACGGCCCGCACGCGAATTTCATCCTCTGGCTGCTCGGCGTCGCCGGGGCCGGCCTCACATCCTTTTACATGTTCCGCCTTGTGTTCCTCACTTTCTTCGGCGCGCCGCGCTACGATGAGCACAAAGTTCACGTTCACGAATCGCCGATGAACATGACCATCCCGCTGATGGTTCTCGCGTTTTTCTCCATCTTCGGCGGCTGGTTTGCCGCGCCCAAACTCGTCGGTGGCATCGACTATTTTGAGAAATTCCTATCGCCGGTGTTTGCATCGTCCGCGGGGGGCCAAGTGGCGCCTGCTCCTGCGGAAGCCGCGGCGACTCCTGCGATGGACCTGGTGCACGCGCTCACGGGTTGGCCAGTGATTGTCGCCATCCTTGGCCTGCTCGTCGCCTGGTGGTTCTACATCAAGAACCCGGAAGTGCCGAAGCGACTTGCCAAAAACGTCCACGCCCTTTATTTGCTGCTGCTCAATAAATATTACGTAGACGAAATCTACGCCGCGTTGATCGTCCGGCCGCTCCTCTGGATTTCAACAAACGTCCTCTGGCACGTCGTGGACGAAGGCTTGATCGACGGCACGGTGAACGGCACCGCGACCGTAGCGCGCGAATCCGGCAGCCAGGCGCGCAGACTGCAGTCCGGCAACACGCGCAGCTACGCCGCCTGGGTGATTATGGGCGCCGTCGCCTTCACCGCGCTCTTGTTCGGGATTCTGGGGGTGAAGCGCTAACGTGGGAACGCATCCCTATCTGTCGATCATCACGTTCCTGCCGCTGCTCAGCGTCGTGGCGCTGCTGCTGCTCCGCTCCGACGATCACGTGTGGATTCGCCGCATCGCCCTGGCAGCTTCGGTCGCTGAATTTGTGATTTCCGTGTTGTTCCTGCTGCCGAAATTCGACTCCGCCGCCACCGGCTACCAGTTCGAGGAGTTTCACTCCTGGATCGGCAACTCGATTCACTACCATCTGGGTGTGGACGGCATCAGCCTGTTTCTGGTCCTGCTGACCACGTTCCTCACGCCGGTCTCCATCCTCTGCTCCTGGGAATCCATCCACGAAAACGTCAAGGGTTTCTTCGTCGCGCTTCTGGTCATCGAGACGGCCATGATCGGCGTCTTCCTTTCGCTCGACCTTTTCCTCTTTTTCGTGTTCTGGGAGCTCACGCTGATCCCCATGTATTTCATGATCGGCATGTGGGGCCACGGCCGGCGCATTTACGCGGCCATCAAATTCATTCTGTTCACCATGTTCGGTTCGATCCTCATGCTGGTCGCCATCCTGTGGCTCTACGGCAGGTCTGGGACGTTTGATCTGCCGGATATCCTGGCGCAGATGCAGTCCGGGCAGCTCGTATTCCCGCCGCACACCGAACTGCTGATGTTCGGCGCATTTTTCATCGCCTTCGCCATCAAAGTTCCGATTTTCCCTCTGCACACCTGGCTGCCGGACGCGCATACCGAAGCTCCCACGGCCGGCTCGGTGATTCTGGCTGGCGTCATGTTGAAGCTCGGCACCTACGGAATTCTGCGATTCTGCCTGCCGCTTTTTCCCGAAGCAGCGCACCGCATGGCGCAGCCAATCGCCGTGCTCGCGATCATCGGCATCGTATACGGCGCGCTGGTCGCCATGGTGCAAACCAATTTCAAGCGCCTCATCGCTTACACCTCCGTCAGTCATCTTGGATTTGTGGTACTGGGAATTTTCGCGTTCAACACCGTCGCGGTTCAGGGCGCCGTGTTCCAAATGCTGAGTCACGGCGTATCCACCGGTGCGCTCTTCCTCGGCGCCGGCATGCTCTACGATCGCCGCCACACGTACGAGATGAAGGAGTACGGCGGCCTCGCAACTCCGATGCCCGTGCTGATGTCCTTTTTTCTGTTCATCGCGCTTTCGTCGCTAGCCCTCCCGCCGCTCAACGGTTTCATTGGCGAATTCCTCATTCTCATCGGGACGTTCCAGAGTCATCACGCATGGGCTTCCTGGGCCTCCAGCGGCGCGGTGCTTTCCGCGATCTATCTCCTGTGGTCGTATCAACGCGTGGCGCTCGGTGAAGTGACCGTCGAGAAGAATAAGACTCTGTCAGACGCCTCCGTTCGCGAGCGCATCATTCTCGTGACGATGGCGGTCGCAATTCTCTTCATGGGCGTCGCTTCTCCGCTCTTCACGCGCCGCATGGAAGTTTCCGTCAACAATGTGCTCCAGCAGACTTCGAGTCCCCGCAACGCTTCGCATTCACCGGCGACCGCGCCAAGGCACTCCCTCGTAGCGATGCCGGGCCCGCCGGCTCAAGCTTCTTCCGTTGTCGCCGCAATCGTCGAAAGGCGGATGCAGCCCTGATGCCGGCCGTCAGCCAATTCATCAGCTTCCACAGGCTTGCGCCGGAGGTGCATCTCTGTCTGTTCGGCATCATCATAATGATTGCGGACCCGTTCGTCAGCGCGGCGCGTCAACGGCTGCTGGGCTGGCTCGCTTTCGCAGGCACGCTCTTCGCGCTTCTGGGAGTCCACACCGCCAGCCGTCATCTCGGGCCGGCCTACGACAATCTGATCAGCACGGACTCTTTCAGCATCTTCGTCCATGTGATAGTCATCATCGCCGCGGCTCTCGGCATTGTGGGCTCGATTGACTATCTCGAGCGGCAGCGCATCCAGCGCGGCGAATATTACGCGCTCATCCTGTTCGCCGCCGCCGGCATGGGCATCCTCGCCGGAGCGAACGAACTCGTCACCGCATTCATCGGTCTGGAAATGAGCTCCATCGCCACGTATGTCCTCGTGGGGTTCCGCCGCCGCTCGCTCGCCTCGAACGAAGCTTCGCTCAAGTATTTTTTGCTCGGCTCATTCGCCACCGCGTTCTTCCTCTACGGCATCGCCATGATCTACGGAGTCACCGGCACCACGCGCATCGACGCCGTGCAAGCTGTGCTCGAACCGTACGTGGAGGCCGGAGGGCAAGTGCCCACGCTCGCCATTTTGGGCATGGGCTTGATTCTGGTCGGCCTCGGATTCAAGGTCGTGATCGCTCCGTTCCAGGTCTACGGGCCCGATGTGTATGAAGGCGCGCCCACGCCGGTCACCGCGCTACTGGCATCGGGACCCAAGGTTGCTACGTTTGCGCTGATGATCCGTGTCTTCTACGTGGCATTCGCCCCGGCTCAGGGTCTGTGGTACTGGCTCATCTGCGTGCTCGCCGTGCTGACCATGGTGGTCGGCAATTTCGCGGCCCTGGTGCAGACCAACGTGAAGCGCATGCTGGCTTATTCCTCGATCGCACACGCCGGATACATTCTCGTCGCCTTTGCCGCCTCCACGCCGCTGGGCGTTGCCGCGGTCCTCTTTTATCTGACCGCCTACGTGTTCATGAAGGTCGGCGCGTTCCTCGTCGTTGCGCACCTTGGCCAGCAGGATGAAAAGCGGCTTTTGATTCAGGACTACGCAGGCCTCGGATCCACACAGCCCGTGGTGGCCGCGTGCTTCTCGCTGTTCCTGTTCTCGCTGCTGGGATTGCCCGCCACCGGCGGCTTTCTGGGAAAATTCTTCGCGTTCCAGGTGGGGTTGGACGTTGGCCGCCGTTCGCTCGTTTTGCTTGTGGTCATCGCCGCCATCAACAGCGTCATCGGCGCTTACTACTATTTGCGCGTGATTATCACCATGTATTTCCAGGAGCCGTCCGCGGACTACATCCCGACGCCGGTCGCCCCGTCGGTTACTTTCGCCCTCGTCATCGCTTCCCTGGGCACGATCTATCTCGGGATTCTGCCGTCCCGTGTGTTCGAGCTCGCAAAGACCGCCGCCGATTCGCTCTTCCCGCATTAGACCGAGGTCGTCCATCCGACTGCGAGCGTTCTGCCATCCACCCATTTGCGGCGTCCGCGCATTCGGCGCCTGTTTCGCCCAAAAAAAAAGCCCCGAAGCCAGCTTTAAGCCGGCTTCGGGGAGCCTGCCCCAAAACTCAATCGTCTACTTGATCAGCACAATGACCAACGCATACAGCGTGAGCGACTCAATCAGCGCCACGCCGATAATAAACGCGATTCGCACCGCGCCTCCGGCTCCCGGATTCCGCGCCGTGCCTTCGCAAGCCGCCGCCGTTGCGAGTCCCTGACCGATGCCGCAGCCCGCCGCCGCAATTCCCAGCGCGAATGCTGCCGCCACGCCGACCCAGTTCGTCGTTCCCGCCGCCGGGGTCGCCTGCGCAAATGTAACCGGCGCCAGCATCAGCGCCACAACCGCCACCAGCAAAATCAACGCCGCTTTCTTGTTCATGTCTTCTCCTCGTTATGAATTTGCCGCCAGGAGGTGGTTACCGGAAGTCCGGGGGGACATCCCGTCTCACACTGGAAGCTTCTGTTGCCTGACTTCTTGCCTTTTTTGATGCCGGATTAGTGCTCTTCCGCGGACGCGAGTCCGAGATACACGATCGCCAGGATCGTGAAAATGAATGCCTGCAAGAACGCCACGAAAACGTGCAGCAGGGCCAGCACCAGCGGAATCGCGATGGGCACCACGCCGGTGGCGTATCCCACCGCATTCCAGTGGGTGGCAAAAACAAAAATCCCGAGCGACAAAGCCAAGAACGAAACGTAGAGCAGCTCGCTGACCATCATGTTGGCCCAAAGCCGGACGCTCAGCGAAAGCACTCGCGCGAAATGACTGACTGTTTCCACGATGAGCATGATGACGTTGATCGGAAAAACCTTCGGCATCGGTCCCAGCAGCGTTTTCAGGTAGTGGCCGGTGCCATGCTTGCCAATGCCCGTCGCGTTGTAATACAGAAAAACGATCACGGCGCACCCAAGCGTCACCGTGATCGCACCCGTAGGCGACGCGAATCCCGGAACGAGTGAAATCATGTTGCTGAACAGGATGAAAATTCCGATTGTTGCGATCAGAGGGATGTGGCGATCCGATCCATGCCCCACGATATCGTCCACTAAATCTTTCACACCGATACCCATGGGATTGGTGATCACGAATTCCATTGCTTGCTGTGTGGCGCCGGGACGATCCACGCTGATGCGCCCCTTCAGCCAAAGGAAGAAAAGTACGGCGATCAGTACGACCAGCAATTCCATCGAGAAGGAGTTCGTGATGGGATACTCGGAATTGTCCGGCTTGATGTGCAGGAGGGCGAACAGCGCCAGCGCCGGTTTGCCCAGCAGGGCGTTGACAACCTTTGTCACACCCAGAATCTGCTCTTCGCCCATGAATCTCCCGAAACAGGAACTGCTCGAATATTTTTTGCGCGAATCGGATTTACGGAGTGTTCCAGCGGTGTTGGCCGTGCACTAATTCGTACCCCAACTCGAGCACGATTGCCGGTACCACCGCCACCAGCCCGCATAGAAACGCGAGCGCGGGCAACCGCAACCAAGCAAGAATAGCATACGCCACCAGCAGCAACAATAAGAGGCGCCCGAAGAACTTCACGTGCACCAGCGGCGGGACGCGCGGATTCTCGAGCGTGGCCTGCGCTTGCCCCAGACGGATCAGCGCCGCTGCGCCCTGCCGCAGCCAGCGAAAATTCAACCAGCAGAGCGCCGTCCCTGCCGCCGCGCCCGCACCCGCGCGAATTCCCCACCCGATCCCGGCGCCCAGAGTGAATGCCGCGCCCAGACCAATCAAGAATCGTTCGATGCGGCGCTCGATCGCCGCATATTCGGCTTCATCCACTTTTCTTATCCCCGGCGCTCGCCATTTTCAACGCGTCGAAAAGCCCCAGCGCCACGCCGCAAACACCGAGCACGATCATGACCCACGGCTTGGTGTGCAACCAGCGATCCACGAAAAATCCGATCACGCCACCGATGACTGCTGGCCCGACCAGCAGGAACGGCAATTCCATCGCCAGCGCGATCTGTCTGGCTCCTCCCCCGGTATTCTTCTTCGGCGTAGGATTCTGCAAATCCACGGGCGCTCCCCAACACCTGGTCTTGAACTTGAAAACGCGTTCGGCGTTCCGACGGTATTTCTTCCGGATTACGAACGGCTCAAACCAGCCGGGAGTTTAGCGTAGAACGCAGCGGGTATGCACGCAGGCTCCCGCCGAACATCTGCGTCTAGGCGCCGTGGCCCGCGCCGTGAACGATGGCGATGGCGTGGGGCAGCAGCTCGGCAATCACGTCGAGCGATTCCACCGCGCCTTTCGGACTGCCGGGCAGATTGATGATGATCGCTTTCCCGCGAATTCCTGCGGCGCCGCGCGAAAGCACCGCGCGCGGAGTCTTCAGCGCGCCCGCCGCGCGCATTTGTTCAGGAAATCCGGGGATTGTGCGCTCAACCACTGCAGCGGTCGCTTCCGGAGTTACATCCCGCGGGCCAAGGCCCGTGCCACCCGTAGTCAGGATTAGGTCCGCGACGTTCGCATCCGCCGTCTTCTTGAGAATATCTTCGATTGCGACGCGGTCGTCCGCCAGCACCGCGGTTGAAACGACGCTCCAGCCGAGTTCGCGGCAACGCGCGGCCACCGACGGACCCGAACGGTCCTCGTTCTTGCCGGCTGCCACTGAATCGCTGATGGTAAGGATGGAGACGCGCATCAAATCGGCCGGGCTGTCTAACTCTCTGTCGCTTCGATTTTTTCCGCGTCGCCGTCGCGCTGGCCTTCGTCCACCAGGCGCAAGGCTTCCATGAGCAGGCCTGTCGTGGTGCGGGAAATCGTGGCGCGTTCTGGCGCGGAATTGAAGTCAATCTCGAATTCGCCCGCCGGCCAGCGCACCACCTGAAACACGGCGGCTTCTCCCTCGACCGAACCCAGCTTCGCGTCTGCGCATTGGCCGGCGGAGAAGAATAGCTCGCAGGTCTCGTCCTCGTGGCGAATCGTGAGACGGCAGGATTTCTGTCCCATCTCGAGCGACTGCATCAGATCGAGAATGCTCATTTCCTCGAGCCGCCCCTGAATCACGCCGGGGCGTACCGCGCGGCTCTGCAGCTTTTCCAGGGCGAGCCGGTCAATCACTTTCTTCGTCCGGCGCACCAGATCCTTGATGAAGAACGGCTTAACGATGAACTCCTCCACGCCTTCGACCATCGGCCGCAGCTTTTCTTCCAGGTCGCCCCGGCTGGAGAGAAAGATGAACGGAATCTGTTTGGTTTGCTTGCGCGCGCGCAGTTTTTCGTACAGCTGGCGTCCGTCGAGTCCCGACATGCGGTAGTCGCACAGGATCAGGTCCGGCGGGTCGTCCACGATTTTCAGCAGCGCGTCGGCCCCGTCCGCCGCCGCGAAGGCCTCGCAATGTGGCGCGAGTCCCTTCATGAGCAGGTCCAGGATCAGGGCGTTATCGTCCACCACCAGGACTTTGACGTCCTTTATCGGCGTCATCGCTTCCCGCTCTTCCGGGATCGGCCGACCGAGCGCAGATACGTTCCGCTGCGCCCCCCCGATTTCTTTACCAGATGCAAATCCGTGATCTCCATGCCGCGTTCCAGAGCCTTGCACATGTCGTAGATTGTCAGCGCCGCCACGGCTGCTCCGACCAGTGCTTCCATCTCCACCCCGGTAGGCCCGGTAACCGTAGCCTCGGACGTGATCTCAATTCCATTCTGGCATAGCTTCGCGCGCACATCCACGTGCGTCAACGCCAGGGGGTGACAAAGCGGAATCAGCTCCGAAGTGCGCTTGGCGGCCGTGATTCCCGCGATCCGGGCGATCTCCAGCGGATTGCCTTTGGGCGATTTCAGGCGCTTCAAGCTGGCGACAGTCGCTCTTTGCATGCGCACAAAGGCGTGCGCGGAGGCCGTTCGCGAGGTCGCCGGCTTGGCGGTCACGTCCACCATCCGAACCTGGCCCGATCTGTCGAAGTGTGAGAGCTTCTTCATCGTGTCCCGGTGAAGTTGGTGATTCGATCGGCTCTTATGCCCAAGGTGGCACAACAGGAGTTAGGGCGCAAGTAGCAGTCCCCGTGGAGTTCCTCGACGCCATACGTCGAGTCACGAACTGTCCGCGCCTCATTGACTTCAAATCGGATGCGAAGTACGCTCCGCGCCAACAAATGAGGCGCGCCTAACCACCGCGATGTGATCAAGCCGTTCTGGCGCCGGTTTGAGAATTGGGGGGAACATGAAAATCGCATTGAACATCGTCGGCGTCCTGCTTGTGATCATGGGGGCAATATGGTTTTTTCAGGGGATCAACGTGCTCCCGGGCAGCTTTATGACCGGGCAAATGAAGTGGGCGATCTACGGCGGCATCGCCTTCGTCGCAGGAGTCGTGGCGTTGATCGTGGCGAACCGCAAGGGCGCGGCTGCCTGACCCCGTGAGGATTGTTGCAGAGAACCGCGCGTCGGAGAGACCCGCGTGACCGACGCTACGGCGCTGAGCCCGGAAACTAATTCCCGTCCTCCGGCTTCCGCTTTAGATACAATCCGCAAGCAGAGAACTTTCCTCGGCCACCCCGCGGGCTTGTATTTCCTGTTCTTTACCGAGATGTGGGAGCGCTTTTCCTACTATGGAATGCGCGCACTGCTGGTCCTCTATATGGTGGACCACTTGATTCTCGGCACGCAGTCCGGGACTTCGCACGTTTTTGGATTTGCAGCGCTTCGGCACACATTGGAATCGGTGTTCGGCACGCTGGCTACCCAGCCGCTTGCTTCTCAGATTTACGGGCTCTACACCGGGTTTGTTTACATGACGCCGATCTTCGGCGGAATGCTGGCGGACCGCGTGCTGGGCCAGCGCAAGACGGTGATCATCGGCGCCATTCTGATGGCCATCGGGCATTTCCTGATGGCTGCCGAGTCTATGTTTCTGCTGGCGCTCCTTGTTCTGATCCTGGGAAACGGCTGCTTCAAGCCGAATCTGGCGACGCAGATCGGCAGTCTCTATCCGGTCGGCGACCCGCGTCGCGACCGAGCCTACACCGTCTATTACGCGGGCGTAAATCTGGGAGCGTTCCTTTCGCCGCTGGTTTGCGGAACTCTGGGGCAAGTTTACGGCTGGCACTATGGATTTGGCGCGGCGGGCGTGGGCATGCTGATCGGCCTGACACTCTACTTGGTTGGCCAGCCTTATTTGCCGGCGGATCAGTTGACGCTCGCCAAGGCCGCACACGCGGAAAAAACAAAAGCTCCGCTCACGGCGGCAGAATGGAAAGCGATCGTGGGACTGGCCGCGCTGTGCGCGCTCAACGTCGTCTTCTGGGGCGTATACGAGCAGCAGGGAAACACCATGCAGCTCTTCGCCGATCGCAACGTTGACTGGCATGTTTTCGGCAAGCAGCTGCCCTCCACGTGGTTTCAATCCGTGAACCCTATGTACATTTTCCTGCTGACACCGTGCCTGAATATTTTCTGGGGCTGGCAATCGAAAAGAAACAAGGAACCGGGAAGCGTGATCAAAATGACCATTGGCTGCACGCTGCTGGGCCTGTCGTTTCTTCCGCTGATCTTCGTCTTGCGCGGGCTGGGCGCCGCTCAGAGAGTCAATTTGCTCTGGCTCGTAAGCTGTGCATTCATCTACACCGTCGGTGAATTGTATGTCGCGCCAGTGGGCTACTCGCTGGTTTCAAAAATAGCACCCGTGCGCCTCGTTAGCATGTTGATGGGAGCGTGGTTCCTGGCGAACTTCGCTGGAAATTTTCTAGCGGGATATCTCGGGACCTTCTACGAAAGGATGTCCCGTGAAACGTTCTTCTCTGTGCTGATGGTGCTCGGCCTGGCAACAGGCGCCGCGATTCTCGCCCTCAGCGTCCCACTCCGCAGAGCCGTGGGACGCAACGTATAAGTCCGAGCGATTCGAGAACGTCCTCGCCGCCTACTTCTCTTCGGCAGGTGTGGCTGTAGCGGGACCTTCGCCGACGATCTCCAGCACAGCAATCTCGTCCTTCGCGCCGTCATAGTGAATCTGCTTGGCGGTATGAACGACGTAGCTGCCGGCGTGTACCGCTACCGTCGAATCGGGATCGTATTTCGGCCCGGTTCCAACCCACCAGGTCCCGGACAACACATACACGTACCGGTCGTTCGGATGAAAATGCGGGTGGCTCATATTGTGCGGATACCATTTTACAAGCTGGATGTAGAGGCCGGGCTTCGACGGATCGCCGAGCAGAACCGCGTTTTCCGAAACCCCCGGCCGCCCGGTCCACTTAATCTGATCAGGTGGCGTGATGGTGATAGCGGCCGGATTGAGATCGGCCGGCTTCGCCGGACTGCGGGGCTCGGCCGAGCCAAGCGAACCGGCCAGGCCGAACGACATCATCATCCCCAGAGCGGCTGCGATGGGCCAAGAGCGGCGAGAGATCGTCGAAGCGAACATGAGTTCCTCCTGTGGATTTGGACGCTGCCGGCGAAACGACCCTGGCTCGACCGAAGCCACTCAGGATCGTCTCGCCGTGGCACGCGGTTTTGCCTTCGATAGCTTCTAGCTGTTTCCGAGATACTCGACGTGAACGTACGTGCCAAGCCTTACGTTATACGCCAGATACCATCCGATGTGGTCCGGATCTTCGTAGATCACGATCTGATCCGAATCCCAGAGCCAGTCACCGCAGAAGCCGAAGTCATACGGGGCGACGCTGAAGTAGAACCCGCCGAACCAGAAACGGCTCGGACCGCCTCCCGCCAGATGCCACCCATGGCCGCGACCGAACCCGCCCGTAAAATGTCCGTGTTCCCAGGGATGGTCGAGGTGGTAGTGCGGATCGTCCTTCCCGGTGTCATGGCCGACCCACTTGTTGCCCTTGACGTCAACGTGGGGAGCGTCCGGATGCCCCGGTTTCTCGCTGTGGCCCTGCACCACCGGCGCCGGCTTCGATGGGGCCTTGTAGGCCGCTGGGCCGTGAGAGGGAATGTATCCGCCGCCAACCTCAGGCTTTCCTTTTTGCGCAAGAACTGGAACGGCAAACAACACCAGCACCGTGAAAAAGACGATGAATTTTCGCATGTTATCCTCCCATGATTGAATTAGCGGGCCGGTTTGCGATGCACAAGCGTCGAAACCGAGATGCTCCGCCGCTCTCGGATTATGACGCCGGAAAAAGCGGCAAGGTTTCTCGGCACGATAGCGTGACCGACCATTGCATCGTGGTCAGAATGTTCCTCGGCGGGGCAAAACATCCACCCATTCGCCTGCCTGCAGCTGAGGCTTGGAAGCGTGAACAACCAGGAAGCAATTTCCGCGGACGACTGCTCCGATGTCACCGGAGCCTTCCCATAGCAGCACTTCCACCACGGGCTCGACGCCCATCTCGCCTTTGGGCCAGGTCACGCGGGCGGGAAGAAAATGCGCGACCGGTCCCTTTTCATTCACCGGATGCGCCAGCTTCGCTTTGAAGACCGCCAAGGGAGACGGCGGACAGCCGCAGAGCGCCTCGATCGCGGGCACGACGAACAGTTCAAACGTCACCATCGTGGAGACGGGATTTCCCGGCAGTCCAAAGACCGGCTTTCCGCGGCACCATCCGAAAACGACGGGCTTGCCCGGACGAATCGCCACGGCGTCGAAGAAAACCTCGACACCGAGGTCCTTCAACGCCTGCTCGACCAGATCGTATTTCCCCACTGATACCCCGCCGCTCAGAAGAAGCAAATCCGCCTGAAGTCCCTGCTCGATTCGCGCGCGAAGCTCGGCGACTTCGTCCTTTGCGGAACCCGCTGCCAGGGGCTCGCCGCCCGCGAGAGTCACCTGAGCGGCCAGCGAGGTGTTGTTGCTGTTGCGGATTTGAAACGGGCCGGGAGCGCGATCCAGGGGGACGAGTTCATCGCCCGTGGAGAGAATGGCGACGCGCGGGCGCCGGCTGACCTCTATCCGCGCGCGGCCGACTTCCGCGGCCATCGCGAGTTCGGCGTAACCGAGTCGGACGCCGCGAGCGACAACCACCTCGCCCACGCGCGCTTCGGCTCCAGCGAGAACGTAATACTGGCCGGCGTGCGCGGCTTGCTCGAGCACCACAAAGTCACCCTCTTCGCGCGTGTATTCGTGCATCACCACGGCGTTTGCGCCGCGCGGCACGGGCGCGCCTGTCAGTATCCGCACGCACTCGCCGGCGCCAACCGTGCCGCTAAATGCCACTCCGGCGCGGCTTTCGCCGATCAGGCGCAGCCTCGCGCCCGGCGCTGCCGTGTCGGCGGCGCGCACCGCAAAACCATCGCGAATGGAGCGGTTGAACGGCGGATAGTTGCGGTCGGCGACGATATTGTCGGCAAGAATGCGTCCGAGCGGAGCCGAAGGAGCAACCGTCAGGTCGAGAGTCTCGCGCTCCGGCGCGCAGACGGACGCGGAAATAACCTCAATCACTTTGGCGCGCGCCGCTTCAAATGAAATCATCGCAGGCTATAACCAGGAGGCGAGTTTCGTGCCGCGAGGAACGATGGTGGCGTCCCGCTCCGGGCCGGTGGAGATCATACCGATTTCGACCTGAAGTTCATCGGAGATAAAATTCAGATAATCGCGCGCGGCCACCGGCAGATCGAGAACGTCGCGTATGCCGGGAGTGGACTGCTTCCAGCCCGGCAGCGTCCGGTATTCCGGCTCGATGAGCGCGAGAGTCTCCACGTCGGGCGGCATCTCTTTCAGCGCTTGTCCCTTGTAGCGATAGCCGGTGCAGACCTTGATCTCTGGCTGCTCGTCAAACACATCGAGCTTGGTTACCACCAGCGAATCAATTCCGTTGAGCATCTTGGCGTAGCGCAGAACCACCAGATCGAGCCAGCCGCAGCGCCGCGGACGTCCGGTGACCGCGCCAAATTCATTTCCGCGCGCGCGGATCGCCCCCGCGTCGAGGTCGGGCATCTCCGTCGGAAATGGGCCGCTGCCAACGCGCGTGGTGTAGGCCTTGGTCACGCCGACCACGCCGATGATGCGCGTGGGGCTGACGCCCAGACCGGTAGCCGCGCCGCCCGAAATTGCATTCGAGGAAGTGACGTAGGGATACGTGCCGTGATCGATGTCCAGCATGGTGCCCTGGGCGCCCTCAAACAGCACCGATTCTCCGCGATCGAGCGCCTCGTTCAGAAGCACGGCCGTATCAGCTACCAGCCCGCGAATGTGCGCGCCAATTTCGAGGCACTGTTCAAGCAACCCCGCCGTTTCCAGCGCATGGCCGTAAGACGCCTTGCTGATCAGATTTTTTTCGGCGATCACGCGCTCGAGCTTGGCGCGAAAACATTCCGGCTCGAGCAGATCGCAGACGCGAATACCGCGGCGCGCCATTTTATCTTCGTACGCAGGGCCGATGCCGCGCGAGGTGGTGCCGATCTTCGCTTCGCCGCGAGCGGATTCGGCTGCTTTGTCCATCTCGCGATGATAGGGAAAAATCAGATGCGCGCGATTGCTCAGGAAAAGCCGGCCGCGAACTTCGATGCCAGACTTGCGCAGGTTTTCGATTTCGGCCACCAGCGCGGCGGGGTCCACCACGGCGCCGGGGCCGATAACGGCTTTTTTCTCCGGGCGCAGGATTCCGCTGGGAACCAGCTGCAGTACGAAGCGATGACTGTTGAAGATTACGGTATGGCCTGCGTTATGACCGCCGGCATAGCGCGCGGTGTAATCGAAAGACTGGGCCAGGCAATCTACGACCTTGCCCTTACCTTCGTCGCCCCATTGTGCGCCAACAACGGCAATCGCTTTGGTTCGCGCCTTATCCGCCAACGTAGCCGCTCCACAACCACACGAGTCGCACCTTTTCCGCTCCGGCTCGTACATGAAACGTTACAGGAGGGCTGATGCGGTAAAACCGAAATCCAATCCTACGCTGCGCGGCGGCTGAAGGCAAGAGCGCCGGGCGACCTGGTAACCAGTGCGATTCGCAATCGGGCTCTCGCGAAAGGGCAATGCGTGGGTAGCGAGCGGACCCAAAGCAGAATCGCGCCGGATGTTAATAATCTTCCGCTGAAAATTATGCTTTGCCGAAGATTTTCTCGGCGAGATCAGCCGCTACAGGAACGCGGAACCGCTCGCCCTGGTAGGCCTTGATCATCAGGAGGATCCACAAAATCAAGCCGACAAGATCCACCAGCCTATACAACGCCCAGCCGATCGAAAAACCCGCCAGTCCACCCGTGACCAGGCTGATTCCGAAAAACATGCCCAGGATTATGGTGATGATGTTCAAGCCGCCAAAGACCACGATGGATTGCGCCGCATGGAAGCGGACGTATGGGCGCTTGTCGACGAAATAAAAGATCAGCCCGGTGATCCATCCGAGGACGTAACACAGCAGTCCAGCAACTTTCTCGTCCATTTGTGACGCTCCTGTCGCCGGTGCCGGCGGCGCGCTTGGCGCGGAACTCGGCGCGCCGGCGGCAGCTACCTGTGGCGCTCCGCATCCCGGACAAAACGCAACACCGTCTGCGACCGCTGATCCGCATTTCGGGCAAAACGCCATGGATTCCGCCTCCCGGACTCCCCTGTTGGCGCGGACAGTAGCAAAACCCCGCCGCGTGGGCAAGGGCAATTCGGTGTGAATTGCGGTGCTATACTTGGCCGAAGCGGAAGTGGCGGAATTGGCAGACGCGCCAGCCTTAGGAGCTGGTGGCCGAAAGGCCGTAGGGGTTCGAGTCCCTTCTTCCGCATTTTAATCCGTCGGCGACCAGGCCGGCGACGAAGCAATCCCAGCGCGGTTGACGCGCGCGAGCGGATTCCCTATACTCGATTTTCTGTTGCGGCTGGGTTTTCCGCTCTTTCCTGTACTCCTCCTTCCCGGAAATCGAAATGGCGAGAGGCGGATAGAAACACGAGGATTTTGGGGCAACTGCCCTCCAGAGATTTTTCCTTATGACCGAAGCTACTTGCAGACGCGAAATCGAACTGGAAATTCCGGCCGACAACGTCACGAAAGCGGCGGAAAAAGTCGCCCGCGATATTGCGCGCATCGCGCGCATTCCGGGATTCCGTCCCGGCAAAGCACCGATCACTCTGGTGCGGCGCCGCTTTGCGGACGACATTCAGGGCGAAGTGGTGCAGTCGCTCGTTCCCGAATATCTCGAGAAGGCGCTCGGCGAAAAAAATCTTATTCCCGTGACGCGCCCGGAAGTGGACAAAGTCGAATTCAAAGAGGGCGAGCCGCTGAAGTTTCGCGCGGTCTTCGAAGTGCTGCCGGAATTCGAGCTGGGCGATTACAAGAATCTGCAGGTGCAGGTGGACGAAATCGAAGCGGGCGACTCGCAGGTGGATAAGGCGCTCGAAGAGATGCGCGAACGCGCGGCAACCTTCGTGCCGGTCGAGGGACGCGCCGCCAAGGACGGCGATTCGGTTCTCATCAAGCTGAAGGGCGTGTCAACGGGCGGCGGCGAACCGGTCGAGGCCGACAATATTCTGGTGCCACTGGGCGCGGAAGAAACTCTCGCCAGCTTTACCGAAAATCTGCGCGGAGCGAATCCCGGTGAAACCAGGAAATTCGAGGCGCGCTATCCCGACGATTATCCCGACCAGAAGCTCGCGGGAAAGACCTACGACTTTTCGGCGGAGGTTCAGGGCATCAAGGAGAAGAAGCTTCCCGAGCTGAACGACGATTTCGTGAAGGAAGCGGCGGGCGAAAAGGCCGAAGTAACCACGCTCGATGAGCTGCGCAAGAAAATCCGCGAAAGTCTCGAGCATGAGAAGGAACACCGGCAAGCCGCGCAGGCGCGCGAGAGGATCCTCGAACAGCTCGTGCAGACGCACGATTTTCCCGTGCCCGAAGCGCTCATCGAGGGGCAGATGGATACGCGCCTGGAGCGCGTGGTGCGCTCGCTCGCGTCGCAGGGCGTAGACCCGCGGGGCATGAACGTGGACTGGGCGGCGCTGCGGCGCCAGCAGCGCGACCGGTCGGTCACCGACGTGAAGGCCGAGCTGCTGCTCGACCGCATCGCCACCGCCGAAAAGATCGACGCGAGCGACGAAGAAGTCGAAAAAGAGATCGCCCACATGGCCGAACACGGTGGCGAGTCCGCAACGGCGCTGCGCGCTCGCTTGACAAAGCAGGGAGCGCTCGATACGATGAAATCGAAGTTGCGTAGCAACAAAACAATTGATTGGCTCTACAGCAACGCCCGAATCGAGAAGACAGCCAAGAGTGAAAAGTAATTTTGGTTCGGGTTTCCTCAGCGCGTAAAATAATCCAAATGACAAAAACTGACGACGCGTTTCCGCGTGCCACGACCCTGGTTCCCATGGTTGTCGAGCAGACAAACCGTGGCGAACGCGCCTACGATATCTATTCCCGGCTGCTGAAGGACCACATCATCTTCATCGGCACGCCGATTGACGATCACGTCGCCAACCTGGTAACCGCACAATTGCTCTTCCTCGAGTCCGAAGATCCCGAGAAGGACATTTCCATCTACATCAACTCGCCGGGCGGCTCGATTTCGGCGGGTATGGCGATTTACGACACCATGCAGTTCGTGCGTCCCGACGTGGTCACCTACTGCATCGGCCAGTCGGCGTCCATCGCCGCGGTGCTGCTGGCGTCCGGCACTCCCAAGAAGCGCTACGCGCTGCCGAATTCCCGGGTGCTCATTCACCAGCCGTGGATGTCGGGGCTCTCCGGGCAGGCCACGGACATTGATATCCACGCCAAGGAAATTATCCGCACGCGCGCGGCGCTCAATCAATTGCTCGCCGGCCACACGGGGCAAACGGTTGAAAAGATCGAACGCGACGTCGAGCGTGACTTCATCATGACCGCCGAACAGGCCAAGGCCTACGGCATCGTCGATGAAATTATTACGAAGCATCGCTAGCCGCGTTCCCGTATGATGGGTACAGCGATTGAGTTTCTTTGGCATGGGTGGATAGGGTTGGGCCAGTTGGAACCGGTCGGGCGGCGTTCCAAATGGTTAGTAGTGAAAGCGATGAATCTGCGTACGGCGTGAGTCTCCCGTCCTACAATAGGGATCAGATTCATCGTGCAGCTTGTTCCGACGAGAGGGGCCGTCAATCGTGAAACGGTTCACCCCAGAAGAGCCGTTGCGCTGTTCCTTCTGCCATAAGACGCAGGAGCAGGTGGAGAAGCTCATCAGTTCTCCATCGGAATATCCGCGCTCCTACATCTGCAATGAGTGTGTAGGCGTCTGCCAGCAGATTCTCGAGGACGAAAAGCGCGAACAGGCCACGCCGGCAAATCGCCGCCTGCCGCGGCCGCCGGAAATCAAGGCGTTTCTCGACGGCTACGTGATCGGCCAGGACAAGACGAAAAAGAAGCTGGCCGTCGCGGTTTACAACCACTACAAGCGCATTTTCATGAACAAGCAGCCCGGCGACGTGGAGTTGACGAAGTCCAACATCCTGCTGATCGGCCCTACCGGCACCGGCAAGACGCTTTTGGCGCAAACGCTATCGCGCATGCTTGAAGTGCCCTTCGCCATCGTGGACGCCACCACCTTGACCGAAGCAGGTTACGTCGGCGAAGACGTCGAGAATATTATCTTAAAGTTGCTGCAGGCCGCCGATGGGGACGTCCAAAAGGCCCAGCAAGGCATCATATATATCGACGAGATCGACAAGATTTCCAAGAAGGACGAGAACCCCTCGATCACTCGCGACGTTTCGGGTGAGGGCGTGCAGCAGGCGCTGCTGAAGATTCTCGAAGGCACGGTCGCCAACGTTCCGCCGCAGGGCGGTCGCAAGCACCCCCACCAGGAATTCACCCCGGTGGATACCACCAATATCCTCTTTATCTGTGGCGGAGCTTTTGTGGGACTGGAAAAGATCATCGAGCGCCGCGTGGGACAGAAATCCCTTGGATTCCACGCCGACGCGCAGCCGACCACGGCCACGCGCCGCAATATCGAGGTTCTGGAACAGGCGCAGCCCACGGATCTGATTCGCTACGGCCTGATCCCGGAATTCGTAGGCCGGTTGCCGGTGATGGGCGTGTTGAGCGATCTGGACAAGAGCGCGCTGGTGCGTATCTTGACGGAACCCAAAAACGCGCTGGTGCGTCAATATCAAAGACTCTTCGAATTTGAGAACGTCCGCCTGCGATTCACCGACGATGCCCTGGAAACTGTCGCGGAGCTTGCGCTGCAGCGCAAGGTCGGCGCGCGCGGCCTGCGCATGATTCTCGAGGACTTGATGCTCGAGATGATGTATCACTTGCCGGCGCAGCGGAAACTTCGCGACTTTGTCGTCACCGCGGATATGGTCAAGGGCCGCGAAATTAATTGGAGCCTGCTCGAAAAGGCCGGATAGCCCCTGGGGAGTCGGAGCTTTAGCTCCGGCATCGCCGCCAGCCGCAATGTGGAGCTTTAGCTCCTGAGGAACATCCAAAGGATTCAATGTTCAGCAAGGAAAAAGCCGACGTGAAACGCGTACCGATGATGCCGGTGCGGGATATGGTCATCTTCCCGGAGATGATGCACCCGTTCATCGTGGGACGCGAAGCCTCCGTGCGCGCACTCGAAGACGCGCTCGCCGGCGACAAGAAGATCTTCCTGGTCACGCAGCACGACGCTTCGGTGGACGATCCCAAGCCCGAGGAAATTTACCAGGTCGGAACGCTCGCCAACATCGTGCAGAGCGTCAAGCTGCCGGACGGCAATATCAAGGTCCTGGTCGAAGGGACCGAACGCGCCAAGATCGTACAGGTCACCAGCGACGAAGGATTCTTCCGCGCCTCGATTCGCCTGGTTCCGGTGAAGGCCGAGCCCGGGCCGCAGATCGAGCAGGCCTCCGCGCGCGTCACCAGCCTGTTTGAACAGTACGTCAAGCTCTCGCAGAGCCTGAACTACGACACCATGATTGCCGCCGTGCGCGTCGAGGATCCCGGCAAGCTTTCCGACGCCATCGCCGCGAACCTGCAGATTCCCGTCGAGGA
Organism: uncultured Acidobacteriota bacterium; assembly: GCA_963814605.1. Taxonomy (GTDB): domain Bacteria; phylum Acidobacteriota; class Terriglobia; order Acidiferrales; family UBA7541; genus Palsa-295. Next base: position 202,433 of record CAWFDD010000001.1, read on the forward strand.
AAAGCAGGAACTGCTCGAGATCTTCGAGCCCGCCGAGCGCCTGAACCGCATCGCGGACATCCTCGAGGTCGAAATCGAAAAGCTCAACGTCGATCGCTCGATCAATACGCGCGTGAAGCGGCAGATGGAGCGCGCCCAGAAAGAGTATTACCTCAACGAAAAGCTCAAGGCCATCCAGAAGGAACTGGGCCGCGGCGAAGCGAACGAAATCGAGCAGCTCAAAAAGAAAATCGAGACCTCCGGCATGCCCGAAGGCCCCATGGAAAAGGCCATGCAGGAGCTGAAGCGGCTGGAGATGATGCCGCCGATGTCGGCCGAATCCACCGTTTCGCGCAATTACCTCGATTGGCTGCTGGCCGTGCCGTGGAAAAAACGCTCCAAGGAAATCCGCGATATCAAGCGCGCGGAGAAGATTCTCAGCGAAGACCACTACGGCCTGGAAAAAATCAAAGAGCGTATTCTGGAATATCTCGCCGTCCGCCAGCTGGTGAAAAATCCCAAGGGCTCGATTCTCTGCTTCCTCGGGCCTCCAGGAGTCGGCAAGACGTCGCTCGCCATGTCCATTGGCCGCGCTACGGGCAGGAAGTTCGTGCGCGTGTCGCTCGGCGGCGTTCGCGATGAAGCGGAAATTCGCGGCCACCGGCGCACCTACATCGGCGCGCTGCCCGGCCAGATCATCCAAATGATGCGCAAGGCCGGCACCACCAATCCGGTCTTCGTGCTCGATGAAGTGGACAAAATGTCCATGGATTTCCGCGGCGATCCGTCCGCGGCGCTGATGGAAGTGCTCGATCCCGAGCTGAATCATTCCTTCACCGACCATTATCTCGACGTGGAATACGATCTCTCGAAGGTCATGTTCATCTGCACCGCGAACGTGCTGCACACCATTCCGCAGCCCTTGCAGGATCGCATGGAAGTTCTGCGGCTGCCCGGCTACACCGAGCAGGAAAAGCATCAGATCGCGCAGCGTTTCCTGGTCTCCCGGCAGCTCGAAGCCACCGGCCTGACCAAGGACAACCTGAAATTTACGGACGATGCCATCACCCACATCATCCGCCACTACACGCATGAGGCGGGCGTGCGCAATCTCGATCGCGAAATCGCCAACGTCTGCCGCAAACTGGCGCGCAAGGTGGTTTCCGACGGAAAGAATTTCTCAGTCGAGGTCACTCCCGCAAACGTCAACGACTACCTCGGCATCCTGAAGTACCGCGACTTCCTCGCAGAAAAGAAAAATGAAATCGGCCTGACTACCGGCCTCGCTTGGACCGAAGTCGGCGGCCAGGTGCTCTCCACCGAAGCAACGCTGATGCAGGGCAAGGGCCGTCTGACGCTGACCGGAAAGCTCGGCGACGTGATGCAGGAATCGGCGCAGGCCGGAATGAGCTACGTTCGCTCGCGCAGCCACCTCTTTGGCTTGCCCAAGGATTTTTATCGCCACGTGGATATCCATATTCACGTGCCCGAAGGCGCCATTCCCAAGGACGGACCTTCCGCCGGCATCACGCTTTGCACTTCGATCGTCAGTGCGCTCACGCTGATTCCGGTTCGCTGCGATATCGCCATGACCGGCGAGATCACTCTGCGCGGCAAGGTCCTTCCCATCGGCGGCGTGAAGGAAAAATTGCTCGCGGCGCACCGCCTCGGCTTGCGCACCGTCATTCTCCCGAAAGATAACGAAAAAGATCTGGCGGATGTGCCGCCGGAAATCCTGGCGCAGATGTCCATCCATTTTGTCGAGTCCATGGACCAGGTGCTGGGAATTGCGCTCGAAAAGCCGCTGCCCATTTCTGGGCACCCCCCGGTAGCCGGAGTGGAACCCAAGTTTGGCGCGGATGTCACGCAGGACAATGAATTAACCAATTAGGCCCTTCGGTCCTCCCACAATCTGCTGCTCGGCAGGTTCGACCCGCGACCGAAGCGCAAGGTTTCTCTGTTCGGAAGCCCATTTTGTAATCTGGGATTGAGTGCCTCAATCGAACGCGCCCGCCCCGGATCAATACCAAACAACCATCGCGCCTGACTGTCAGGCTGGAGAAGGAAAGAAACTGATGAGCATTAGCCTTGCAGAACTGAAAGATAAGAACATCACCGATCTGGCCAAAATCGCCAAGGAGCTTAATATTCCCGGCTCCTCCGGCATGAGGAAACAGGAGCTGATCTTCCAGATCCTCCGCGCCCAGACGGAAAAGAACGGCCTCATTTTCTCCGAGGGCGTTCTCGAATGCCTGCCCGACGGATTCGGATTTCTCCGCGCGCCGGAATACAACTACCTCCCGGGACCGGACGACATCTACGTCTCGCCTTCGCAGATCCGCAAATTCGACCTGCGCACCGGCGACACCGTCTCCGGGCAAGTCCGCCCGCCAAAGGACGGCGAGCGCTACTTCGCGCTGATCAAAGTCGAGGCGGTTAATTTCGAAGACCCCGAGGTCACTCGCAACAAAATTTTCTTCGACAACCTGACGCCGCTCTACCCCTCCGAGCGCATTCGCCTGGAAACCACCAAGGAGAATCTGACCGGGCGCGTGCTCGACATGCTCTGCCCGCTCGGCAAGGGACAGCGCGGATTGATCGTCGCGCCTCCACGCACCGGCAAAACGATGATGCTGCAGTCCATTGCCAATTCCATTACCACCAATCACCCGGAAATCGCCCTGATCGTGCTGCTGATTGACGAGCGGCCCGAAGAAGTCACCGACATGCAGCGCACGGTGAAGGGCGAAGTGATCAGCTCGACGTTCGACGAGCCGCCGCAGCGGCACATTCAAGTCGCGGAAATGGTGCTCGAAAAAGCGAAGCGTCTGGTCGAACACAAGCGCGACGTGGTGATCCTGCTCGATTCGCTCACGCGCCTGGGGCGCGCTTACAATGCCGTGACGCCGCCGTCGGGAAAAGTTCTCTCCGGCGGTATTGACGCCAACGCCTTGCAGCGGCCGCGCCGCTTTTTCGCCGCCGCGCGGCACATCGAAGAGGGCGGCTCGCTCACCATCATGGCCACGGCCCTGATCGACACCGGCAGCCGCATGGACGACGTGATCTTCGAGGAGTTCAAAGGCACCGGCAACATGGAAATCAACCTTGATCGCCGGCTGGTGGACAAGCGCGTGTTTCCAACGATTGACATCAATCGCTCCGGAACGCGAAAAGACGAGCTGCTGCTCCCGGCCGATGAGCTGAACCGCATCTGGGTCCTGCGCAAGGTGCTCAGCCCGCTCTCGACCGTCGAAGCGATGGAGCTTCTGCTGGGCCGCCTCTCGAAAACGAAGACCAACGGCGAATTCCTGTCGTCGATGTCCAGCCCGACCTAACCTGATCGGCTCAAATCGATCAGCCGACAATCACTTAAGGCAGATCTCCCACAGGCCGCCACGCCGGCGTTTGTTCGCGTCGAATCACACGCCCTAGCAACGAATCTTCACTCTCGAGAGCCTTGCGCGCCTCCTCGAATCTTGGATCCGAGATAAGGCGGCGGGCCCAACGAAGAAGTGTAGCCATCTTCTCCTCGAAATTCCCGCCTGGCCACGGACTGGCACGGACAATGATCCGGCCAGACTTGTAGTGCTCCGAACCGAAAAGCCGGTTCTTGTCGGAGTCGAAAAGAGAATAATCGGTTTCGTGGTAAGCGGAGTAGTTTATCCCCTCGATAACGAGTTCACGAGCTTCGTCCGAAGTCATCTTCGGTTCGTTCCTAGGCGGTCGCTTGTTCCTTCGCCAGCATCACGACGAGCCGCGCGACTTCCTCCGCTTCCATCGCCGTGCTGTCCACTATCACGGCATCTTTCGCGCGGACCAGCGGTGACGTGGCGCGCTGGAGGTCGCGGCGGTCGCGCTCGAGGACTTCTTCGAGCGTGCGCGCGAGGTCGATCGCATCGCCCTTCTGCTGGTGCTCGCGCCAGCGGCGTTCCGCTCTCACCTCGGGCGATGCGGTGAGAAAAATCTTCAGCTGCGCGTCCGGAAACACGACGCTGCCGATGTCGCGGCCTTCCATCACCACGCCGCCCCGCTCGCCGGCCCGACGCTGCTCGGCCACCAGCACCTTCCGCACGCCCGGCACCAGCGCCACTTTCGATGCGGCTTGCGCAACTTCCGGCGTGCGAATCAGCGCGGTCACGTCCTCGCCATCGAGTAGGACCTGCTGCGTTCCATCGGCCGCGCCGTCCAACTGGCGCAAATCAATCCGCGTTTCGCCCGCGAGCGCCGCGAGCTGGTCTGCGGCGTCGAGTGACACTCCGCGCCGCTGCGCCTTCAGAGCGACCGAGCGGTACATCGCGCCCGTGTCGATGTAGATGTAATCCAATAGCGACGCCACGCGCCGCGCGAGCGTGCTCTTCCCCGAGCCCACTGGCCCGTCAATCGCGATGATCAGCGGTTTCATCGTTTGCCGCGCACGACGGCTCGGTTATCCCCTTCTGCTCCGCAGCGTTATATAGCCATAGGCCGAAATGAATAGCGCCAAGGAACCGACCGCGGCGAAGGCCACCGCTTCGTCGTGTGGATGCCGTACATGATAAGCGATGTAAGTATGATTCGTCTCAATGTCACAAGACATCGTCGAATAGTCGAAGCTGCCATGCTGCCCCGAGAGGCACCGGTCGACGATCGATTGTTCGTGAAGGTAACGATAGGCCACCGAGGCCGATACAGCCGTGGCGAGAATCGCCAAGACGAGGAATATCTGCTTCATCAAATCCGTTTGAACGCGCGCTCGATTTCGCGCACCGAATAGCGCAGCACCACCGGGCGGCCGTGCGGGCAGCTCATCGGGTATTCCGTTTTGGCGAGCTCCCCAAGCAGCCACTCCATTTTCACGGTGTCGAGCGGCGTGTTCACTTTGATCGCAGCGTGGCAGGAGGTCGAGGCCGCAATTTTCGATTGCAGCGAATCAATCGAGATGGACTGATTCTCGCGGGCAATCCCATCGAGAATCTCGAACAAGAGCTTCTCGGCGTCACCGCCCGCGATGCCCGCGGGTGCGGCCTGAATCGCCACGCTGCGAGCGCCCATCAGCTCGGCTTCGAAGCCGTTCGCGCGCAGCTCGTCCGCAATCTGTTCGAAGGTGACCAATTGCTGCGGGCTCAGCTCCACGATGATCGGCATCAGCATGCGCTGTCCGCCGAGTTCGCCTTCGCGCCGAGCGCGCAGATGCTGCTCGAAAAGCACCCGCTCGTGGGCCACGTGCTGGTCAATGATCCAAAGGCCCTCGCTATTCACCGCGATGATGAAGCTCGCGTTCACCTGCCCGAGCGGTTTCAGGTCGGCAATCTGTTCGACGCTCGGCAGCGAGCCAGATTCGGAAACCGGGACGGCGACCGCAGCCGATTCGCTCGCCGCTCGGTCGAGCGGCGGCATCGGGAAATTCATCGCTGGACTCGAATCGAACCCGAGCCGTTGGGCGAATGGCCGGTCCGGCCCGACGCTCAGTTCAAACGCTTCGGCCGTTGCCGCGCTCGACGCCAGCGCCACGGGAATCTCCGCGCGCGGCGGTCCCGGCGGAATGGCTACCGCGCCGGCGGCAGCAAATCCGGCAGCCGGTTCGGCCGCGCCGTCTCCGGCGGCGATCGAAGCTGCGGCTCCAGGTGACGCTCCTGCCGCCGCAGCACGCGCCGCCGGAAATCCCGGAATTGGCCGAGCGATCGAAAGCGCGTGGCGCAGTGCGTCGCGCGTGAAATCGTGGACGAACTGCGGATGGCGGAAGCGCACCTCAATTTTCGCCGGGTGCACGTTCACATCCACTTCCTGGTACGGCAAATCGAGAAACAGCAGCACCACCGGAAAAACGCCCGGCGGCGTCACGTTGCGATAGGACTCGTGAATCGCGTGGAGCAGCAGGCGGTCGCGGACCAGCCGGCGGTTGACGAAAATATAGATGCCGTTGCGGTTGCTGCGCTGCACCTCCGGGCGCGACGCAAACCCGCTGACGGTCAAAGTCGCCGCTTGTTCATCGGGCTCGAGCTGCGGCTCGGTAATGGCGGAGCGCACCGGGCCTTCGTTCGGCGGAAGCTCCACCAATTCCTCAAGCGCCTGCCGGCCGAAAAGCTGGTAGACGCGTTCGGAGAGTTTTTCGACCGGCGCGCAGTCCAAAATCAACTGCGACGGCGTCTTGAGTAGAAAATGAGTCTCGGGATGCGCGAGTGCATAGTGCGTCACCAGCGAGGCGATGTGGCCCAGTTCGGTCGTTTCGGATTTCAGGAATTTTCGACGCGCGGGCACGGAGTAAAAAATATCAGCGACGCTGATGGACGTCCCCGCCGGAATGCCCGCGGGCTTCACGCTGACGAGCTTGCCGCCGGCAAATTCGATTCGCGTTCCCTGCTCTTCTTCCGCAGTTCGCGTTTCAAGGAGCAGGCGCGAAATCGAGGCAATCGATGGCAGCGCTTCACCGCGAAATCCGAGCGTAGCAATCGAAAGCAGATCGTCCGAGGTTCGCAGCTTTGACGTCGCGTGCCGCTCAAACGCCAGCAGCGCGTCGTCATGGTTCATGCCGCTGCCGTCGTCAATCACGCGAATCATGCGTTTGCCGCCCGATTCGACTTCAATGCGAATCGAGCGCGCGCCTGCGTCCAGCGCGTTTTCGAGCAGCTCCTTCACCACCGACGCGGGACGTTCGACCACCTCGCCCGCCGCAATCTTATTCGCGACGTTTTCCGCCAGTATGCGTATCCGCGACATGGTTATTTAGGCGCTTGACCCCTCGAAAAAGTGTGACGGTTGGCTGGTGTCGCGTTCCTTTGTTTTCAAGGACTTAACGCTAAACTTAATCGACACCCTGTGACGGTTAATTCGACGCAGACTCGCCCCGACGGGGCGGCGGGTTGCAGCCCCTCGGCGGTGCCGGTCATTCGGTCCGAACTCAATCAAGCCGCTCATCGCCTCCATGCTACATGCCCGTATCAAGAGAAAAAAGCATTTGCGCCTGTGGACTTTTTTTGAGGCGCATTTCTAAACCCTTCTTCAGGGGCTAAAGCCCTGTGTGTGTCTCATGCTTACGCTGGAGCTAGAAGCCCCGGCCTCCTGAAGAACAATGCACGAACCATCGCGCCCTGGATTCAGAAACATGGCGTCTGCCTGCGTTGCACCCGCGTAACCTACTTCACTTCCTTCTTGATTGCGATCCCCAACTCGTCGAGCTGATCCTCATCAACGGTCGAAGGCGCCTCCGACATCAAATCCTGCGCCTTGGCGGTCTTTGGGAACGCGATCACGTCGCGCAGCGATTTTTCGCCGGCGAGCAGCATGGCGATGCGGTCAATGCCCAGCGCAATTCCACCGTGCGGAGGCGTGCCGTAGGTGAGCGCGTCAAGGAAAAATCCGAAGCGGTGCCTCGCTTGCTCGTCGGTCAGACCGAGCGCCTTGAACATGCGCGCCTGCACATCCTGGCGGTGGATTCGAATGCTGCCGGAGCCAAGCTCGTTGCCGTTGAGCACGATGTCGTAGCCCTTCGACCGGCACTCCCACGGAGCGGTCTCAAGCTTGTCCACGTCCTCCTCGAAAACTCCGGTGAAGGGGTGCTGCGCGCTGACCCAGCGCTTGTCGCGTTCGCTCCACTCAAACAGCGCGAAGCCGGTGATCCACAGGAACTCCCATTTGCTGCGGTCAATCAGATTCAGCTTGTCGCCCAGATGCAGGCGAATCTGCCCGGCCACGCCGAGCGACGTATCGTTGTGCTGGATCTGATCTTTCGCGGCCGCCGCGACGATCAAATCGCCCGGCTTCGCGCCGACCGCTTCGGCGAGTTTCTTCAATCCCTCCGCTCCCAGGTTTTTCTCAAGCGGCGAAGAAATCCCCTCCGGCGTCACTTTCACGGTGTAAATGCCGCGCGCGCCGGCCGATTTCGCAAACTCCGCAAGTTCGTCGAGCTGTTTGCGCGACCATGCGGCCGCTCCCGGTGCGATGACCGCCTGCACGTTGCCCTCGAAATGCAGCACCGCCCGCGCCGGCTCGAAGAACTGCGTCACATTGTGCAGCTCCATGCCGAAGCGCAGGTCGGGCTTGTCCGAACCGTAACGGCGCAGCGCTTCTTTGTAGTCCATGTGGCGGAATGGCCGCTTCACGGCCACGCCGATGAGCGCGAAGACGCGCTCCATCACCCGCTCGATGGCGTCGAAGACGTCCTCCTGGCGCGGAAACGACATCTCCAGGTCGAGTTGCGTGAATTCGAGCTGGCGATCGGCGCGAAAATCCTCGTCGCGAATGCATTTGCAGATCTGAAAATAGCGATCCATGCCGGAGATCATCAGGATCTGCTTGAAGATCTGCGGCGATTGCGGCAGCGCATAGAATTGACCGTGATGAATGCGGCTCGGCACCAGGCAATCGCGCGCGCCTTCCGGAGTCGAGCGAGTCAGCAGAGGAGTCTCGATCTCGAAAAAGCCCTGTTCGTCGAGCGATTTGCGAATCTCGAAGACGATGCGGTGCCGCAGCTCGATATTTCCGTGCAGGCGCGGACGGCGCAGATCGAGGTAGCGATAGCGCAGCCGCGTTTCCTCGTTCGCGGTCACTTCGTCTTCAATCTGGAACGGCGGCGTTTTCGACGTGTTCAAAATGTGCAGGCGCGTGGCGACAACTTCCACTTCCCCGGTTGCGATTTCGGGATTCGATTTCTGCCGGCGAATCACGCGGCCTTCGACAGCCACGACGAATTCCGAGCGCAGCTCTTCGGCTTTGGCATGAGCCTCGGCGCCGTGCTCCTGATTGAACACGATTTGCGCAATTCCCGCACGGTCGCGCAGATCAATGAAAATGAGCTGCCCCAGGTCGCGCCGCTTATGGACCCAGCCCATCAAGACGACGTTGTTGTCGGCGTCCGATGCGCGCAGCTCGCCGCAATATTTTGTTCGTTTCAAATTACCGAGCGTATCAAGCAAGTGAGCCCCTTCGTTCCGATTCGAGATATTCGAGCAGTTCATTCTCGTTCAACTTTTTCTGCTCGCCGTCCGCGAGCCGCTTCAGAGTGTAGCTTCCGGACGCCACTTCATCTTCGCCGATGATCAGCGCATAGCGCGCGCCCAGTTTATCGGCTAGCCCCAGCGATTTCTTAAATTTCATAGCTTCCGGCGGTAACTCCACAGCGACACCGCATTCGCGAAGTTTTCGCGCGATGCGCACCGCGGCGGGATAGGTCGTGACGCTCATCCAGGCGATGAATACGGCCAGGCCCGGCATCGGGGGCGCTTTTCCGCCGGCCTGTATGGACAAAATCGCGCGGTCGCTGCCGATCGCGAACCCGATGCCCTTCGTCGGATGGCCTCCCAGGAGTTCGGCCAGGCCGTCGTAGCGCCCGCCGCCGCACACCGCGTTCTGCGAGCCCAGGCCCTCTGCGGTCACTTCAAATGTCGTTCGCGTGTAGTAATCCAGCCCGCGCACCAGCCGCCAATTCTCTTCATAGGCGATGCCGCGCAGATTCAACTCATCCTTCAGCTCCGAAAAATGCTGGCGGCACGCGCTGCAGAGATGATCGGAAATGCGCGGCAGCGTTTCGATGATGGCTTGTTCCTCGGGCAGCTTCGAATCGAGGACGCGCAGCGGATTCGTCTCAATGCGCCGCTGGCTGTCCGGCCCGAGCTTGTCCTTGGCCTTCAGCAGCGCCTGCCGCAGCAGCTCGACGTATATCGGGCGGCATTCCCGGCAGCCGATGGAATTGATGTAAAGCGTGATCAGCGCGAGTCCGGCGCGCCTGAAGAGCACCACCAGCATTTCCAGAACTTCCGCATCAATCGCCGGAGCGTCCGATTGGCCCAACACCTCCGCGCCGATCTGGTAGAACTGCCGGTAGCGCCCCTTTTGCGGCCGCTCGCGGCGAAACATTGGCCCGACGTAATAAAGTTTCACGTCGCCGGGCAGCGTGTGCATGCCGTGTTCGATATAGGCGCGAACGACGCTGGCGGTGGCCTCCGGGCGGAGACTGATGGACGACTCGTCGCGATCTTCGAAGGTGTACATCTCCTTGCCGACCACGTCCGTATCCGCGCCGATGGATCTCGCGAAAAGCTCCGTCTCCTCGAAGATCGGCAGCCGAATCTCTCGGAAATTGTAGGACTCGAAAACTTCGCGCGCCGTTCCCTCAAACCAGTTCCAGAGCGAGGAATCAGGCGGCAGGATATCGCGCGTGCCCTTGATGGCGCGGAATTGTCGTTTCTCTGTCATTTCTTGAGGCACCGGCGACCAAAAGTCATCCGAACATACTAACAGGCAGGTGTGCTGATGCAAGAGCGCGGCCCGCGGGCAGCGGAGCGCAATTCGAAATCAAATTGGCCGCCAATGGCGCTTCGCATTCGCTCGCAGCGATACAAAGTGACAACTCGAGGTTTGCGGAGCCGTTAGGCGGAGTCAGCGAATTCATCGCGTATGTGATTGTGAGATCGCTCTTTAAGGTCCATCCGCGGTCATTTGAAACATCTATCCCGTCCATCGAAACGTTGCATTTTACGAATCTCATACTTACATATACTGTCCGGCCCTCAGGTTCCCACCTTTTTAAGAGGAGAGTACCTCATGGCCGAGAAGACAACTGGAGAGATGCAAGCAACGTTAGGCTTGACCGGTTTGACGATGAACGCAATGGCGTTGATCGCACCCGGCGCGTTCTTATGGCTCACCTTCGCGCCTCAGATGACTGAAGGAGCCACGGCCCCCTCGATGTGGATCGGCATCGTGTTCGCGCTGTTGCTGTGTCTGGCCACCGCCGTCTGTTACGCGGAAATGGCCAAGCTCTATCCGGGCACCGGCAGCTCGTATTATTTCGCGGAGCAGGCGTTTCTGAATCACGACAAAGCCTGGAAGTACGCGCGCCTGATGAAATTTATCGTCGGCTGGGGTTCGCACCTGTACTACTGGATTTATCCGGGAGTGATGGTCGCCGTCACGGGAGTCTTCTGCGGCTACATCACCGGCACGCTCTGGCCCAACTTCATGAGCGCCACGAACCCGGGTCCGATGTTTATGATGGCGGTGGCCATCGTGTTTTCCTTCGCCGTCGCCTATATCGCGCACCGCGGAGTGACCGGCTCCACGGCCGTGAGCATCGCCATTAACGTGATTCAGATTTCGGCGCTCCTGGTTTTCGCCGTAATGGCCTTCAGTTACCGGATTAGCCACCCGCCGGGCAGCGTTGCGCGCCAGTGGGATGCGACGACAAGCGCCTCGTTCGACTGCGAATTCGCGACAACCAGTCAAATGGTGAATGGTACGGCCACCGACGTAGTCACACGGGACGCCAACCAAGTCCCGGTGTGCAAAGTGGACGCGTCCGGAAAACCGGTACCTTTCCACGTTGACTATCCCATGAACGATTCCAGCGGAAACTTTGTCTCCCATCCCAACGCAGCATCCGTCATCGGAATTCATAAATTCCAATGGATGTTCGTTCAAGCTACGGTCGCCATTCTGATCCTGGTGGGATTCGAATCGGTGACGTCGCTCGGCGGCGAAGCCCGCAATGCCAAGCGCGACGTGCCGATTGCTGTAATAACGTCTCTCCTGGTACAGGGGGCGTTCTGTTATCTCGTCGAATATTTCGCGGCGAACTACGTCTTAAGTACGGGCTACTCGGCGCAGAGTGCGGCCGGTTCGGCCGCGCCCATCGGCGACCTGATGGTGATGGTCGGCGATGCCCTCTTTAAGGGCCACGGCCGGGCCTTTATGTTGTGCGAAGCGATCACGGTCTTCCTGGCGCTCATCGGCACCACGCTCTCCTGCATGAACACGGGAGCCCGCGTGACCTACGCCATGGGCAAGGACAACGAAGTGCCGGAAAACTTCGGCCTTCTCCACGACAAGAACCTGAGCCCCCACCGTGCCATCTGGGCGCTGGCCATCATTTCAGCGATTACCGGCTGCATCGCATTGCTGGTGCTGTTCGGCGACGGAGGCGCCATGACCGATTCGACGATCGCGGCATTGCCCCACGGCTTCTGGTCGAGCTTCGGGTACATGTCGCACGACAAAATGGCGGCGCTGCCCAACACGCTGCTCACCATTACGTTGGCTTCGAACTTCGGGACGTTTCTGCTCTATGGCTTGAGCTGCGTGACCTGCATCTTTTGCTATCACGGGCATCCGAACTTCAGCTTCGTGAAGCATCTGCTCGTCCCCATCTTCGGCGTAGCCGCGAACTTGGTTTGCATGGGAGCTTATCTCGTGCTGCCGTTCATGGGTTACGGCACGAAGATGGAGCCGTTCTTTGCGCTCGGAATTGCCGCGGTGTGGGCCATCTACGGCGGGATCTATTTCATGGTCAACAGCAAGAAGCAGGGGAGGACAACGCTGGTCACCACCCGTGCTTGATTGGAGCTGAGCGAATGAAGAAGCAGGGCGGACGCAAGTCCGCCCTGCTTTTGTTTCGACTGGAGACGTAGTCGAATGTACAGAGGCCTTCAGGCGGCAGCGGCGGCGAGTGTTGGCGGAGTTGCCCGGACGTACCGCTTGGCCCAAAATAATTCCATGGAAGTTGAGTTCGCGGAACTTTCCGACGTTGGAAGAGTCCGCCAGGGGAATGAGGATTATCTCGGACACGCGGCCCCGGCGGCGGCGGAAGAAGCGCACGCGCGCGGCTGGCTGTTTGCGCTGGCCGACGGTGTCGGCGGGCACGATCTGGGCGAGGTTGCTTCGCACACGGCGATTGAGAGCGTCGTGGATGGATTCCGCAACGCGACGCCGGGTGAGCCGCACCCGGCACTGTTGACGCGTCTGCTGCGCGATGCGAATACGCGAGTGATTGACGCAGGGCACGCGGCTGCGTCGGGCGGCGCGGCCATGGCGACCACCATTGTGGCGTGCGCCCTGCGCTACGACCGGCTCGCCGTGGCCCATGTGGGCGATTCGCGCTGCTACCTGATACGCCGGGGCCAGCCGAACCTGCTCACGCGCGACCATACCATCGCCAACGAGCATGTGCGCATGAAGCTGCTCTCCAAGGAAGACGCCGCTCAGGCCGAAACCCGGCACATGCTCAGCCGCTCGCTGGGACACGACCTGATGGTCAACGTGGAGGTCAACGAGCACCAGGTGTTCGCCGACGACGTGCTCGTGCTGTGTTCCGACGGTTTTTACGGTTCGGTCGAAGCCTCGGAAATGGCCGCCCTCACCAGCCACGGCGGCGACTTGTCCACGGCGGCAAGAAGGCTCGTGGATATTGCCAACCAGCGCGACGGTAGTGATAATATCAGCCTGCAATTGATCCGCGTTCGGAGCGTTGAACGCGTGGGTATGTATCGCGGGCGACCCTACCGGCTTCCGTAAATCAGGGACTGACGCGGTTCCCGCCCGTTCCGCTCACGAGGATTCCAGTCCGCCCCGGCGAACAACTCGACCATTACCGCATCGACAGCGTCGTTGCTCGCAGCGGAATGGCCTCCATTTTCCGCGCCACGGACACACGCACCGGCACACCCGTCGCCATCAAGGTCCCTCATCCCGAAATGGAGAGCGATCCGGTTTTCTTCGATCGCTTCCATCGCGAAGAAGATATCGGCAAGGCTCTTGACCATCCCGGCGTGATGAAGGTGCACGCCAACGGCGACCGCAGCCAGGTCTACATGGTGATGGAGTGGGTTGAAGGCAGGCTGCTGCGCAAAATCCTGGACGAGCAGAAGAAACTGCCGCCGGAACGCGCCGTGAAAATCGCCCTCGGAATCTGCGACGCCCTGGCCTACATTCACAGCCACGGCGTCGTGCACCGCGATCTCAAGCCCGAAAATATCATGGTGGATCCCGAGGACCGCATCAAGCTGATTGATTTCGGCATCGCCGGCCAGGCCGGAGCGCGGCGATTGACGTTCGCCAAACTCTCGCAGGTCATGGGCACGCCCGAATATATTTCTCCCGAGCAGGTGAAGGGCAAGCGCGGCGATGCCCGCAGCGATATCTACGCCCTGGGCGTGATGCTTTACGAGATGCTGACCGGGCAGGCTCCGTTTCAAGGGCCCAATCCGTTCGCCATCATGAACGACCGTCTGTTGAACAATCCCATACCGCCGCGCGAAATTGATCCCGCAATTTCACCCGAGCTGCAGGAGATCATCTATCGTGCGCTCGAGCGTGACCCCAAAAACCGTTATGCCAATGCCCACGAGATGGCGCTGGACCTCGAGCATCCTGAAAAGGTGGGCGTCGCCGACCGCGAGGAATTGCGCAACTGGAAGACGCGGCGCACGCCCTGGCTGCGCAAGATCCTTTTCTACATCATGCTGGCGCTGATTCCGATCGTCATCTTCGGGCTGATGTTTTACTTCGCCAAACGCTGAATTGCAGGCGGCATTTCCCCTCCCTCTTCCGGTCTGAGTACCGGAACTAACTGCCGCGCCCTCGCTGTTCTTCAATCGCGCTCCGCTGGCCGGACATAAAGATTCTATAAATGTATGTATACGTGATTCTTATTCCTTCCATAGATTCGTTGAGTTGGACCATTCTAGTGGCGGTCTGTAGTTTGTCTTACCAAGTTTTTTCCATTCACAGCTCGCGAACTCATTAGGTGGAAATGTGAGCGCGACACGGAGGGAGAGGATAACGACATGAAATGCACCACAAGTTCTCTAACTAAATGGGCCACAGCGCTACTGGCCGTAGGAATGGCGATCGCCTGGTCGCCTGCGTCGCGAGCGGAGGATCAACCGTCCTCGACGCCTGCGGCTCAGCCTGCCGCGACGACGGCGCAGCCGGCTGCAGCGGCGCAGCCAACGTCGGACCAGCGCTTGGAGGAATTGGAAAAAGAAGTCGCGCTTCTTCAAGAGGAGATCGCGGCGTTGAAGAGCGACAGCGCAGCGGAGATGAAGACGGCGGCCTACGCAATTCCAGCAACGCCGGCGCCTGCGGCCGGCTTCAGCCCAGGTCCCGCGGCGGAAGACGCCCCGCCAAAGATCAGCATTTCGAGTTTGCTGGGTCCCGTCACTTTGAGCGGCTTCGGCGATGTCTACTATGGCTACGACAACAATCATCCGTTCAACAACCTCTCGGGCCTGCGTTTGTTCGAAGCCCCGACGAACTCGTTCAACTTCAACATGGCCGAATTAATCCTGGACAAACCGGCCGACGCGACATCAGCGGAAAGCAGGCTCGGGTATCACGTTTCCGCCGGCTACGGCTATGCCGCAAAAGTCATCAACGGCTCGGACTCGCCTGAAGTTGCGGGAAATGGATTCGCGGACGGCAGCAACTTCTTCCTGAAGGAGGCGTATCTCAGCTACCTGTTTCCGGTCGGCAAGGGCCTTACCCTCACGGTCGGAAAGTTCGTGACGCCGATGGGCGCGGAAGTGATCGAGAGCAACGCCAACTGGAACTACTCCCGCAGCCTCCTTTATGACTACGCGATTCCACTGTTCCATTTCGGCGCGAAGGTCGCGTACACCTTTAATCCCAAATGGACTGTCACTGGTTTTCTCATCAACGGCTGGAACAACACGCTCATCAACCATGCGGACGTATTCGGCGGCATTCCCGGGCAAAGCTCAGGTCTGATGTATGGTGCAAGCGTGGTTTACACGCCGACTCCGAAGTGGTCCTTCACGGAGAATTATTTGGCCGGCCCGGTCGCCGACGGCATCGGCGTTTTTAACAATACTCTCACCGAATGGAAACAGACATCCGACACCGTGATTGCCTATACGCCGAACGCGAAGTGGGCATTTCAGATCAACGGCGACTACGGCTTCGGCCCGGTGGTCTACTCGGAGGAGGAAGACTGCGATGGTGACGCACGGGCAACCGGCGGGCCGCATCCGGAGGGATTTGAGACGTTCAATTGTCCCTCGCCCGCGGTCAACTGGTGGGGCGTGGCAGCTTATGCGAAGTACACCTGGACCCCCAAGACCAACTTTGCAGTTCGTTACGAGTACTACGACGACTCGGACGGTTACACGGGATTGCTGACCAATACTTTCTTTGGCTCGCTCGGGCGCGGATGGGCTCAGGAAGTCACCGGAACCTATTCCTACAACCTGACCAGCGCGTTGTTAATTCGCGGGGAATACCGGTACGATTTCGCGAGCAAGCCGATATTCTTCCAGAGCTTGTCGAACTTTAAGAGCGTAAAGGAGCAAAATACCGCGACCATCAGTTTTGTTTACAGCTTCAGCAGCGCGAATCTGAAATAAATCAAATAAGTGCGGCTCCGTCTCCACGGAGCCGCATGGCTGCACCGAAGCGGCCGCCCGAGCTTGTCTCCCCCGCCGGGCGGCCGTTCCATTTCCACAGCAATTTCCAGGCTGCCAACGTCCGTGCGTGCTCTCAGCCGCGCGCGTCTGGGCGGCTACTGATGCGCGACCGGCACAACTCGTCCGTTGGCATCCTGCACGAACGCAAATTTGGCCTTCGCTTTCGGTGCGGAGCTATTCTCCGCAGCGACTTGCGCGAGCGTCTTCGGCGCAACATTCTCTGCATTGCCCTCCGCGACCGCCTGCTCGAAAGACATGAATGTCGATGGCGCGTAGGACGGATCCCCGCCGCTTACCGCGGTTGCGTCAAGCCGCGCGCGCGGGTAGCTTGGTAGTCCAGGGCGAATGGTCATGCCGCTCAGACTATAGCCGCCGCTGCTGCCTGAGCCATTGACGTTAGCGCCCGGCACTGACCCCGCTCCTCCGCCTCTGCTTATTTGACCGTGCGCCGGAACGGAAAAGATCAAAGCAAATGCCGCAATCCCCAAGAGCTTCTTCATAATCGTAACCCTCCACTCGCCGGCCATGCCGGTGAAACCCCATCAATGGCAATTCCCCTGCCAGACGCACCTAACTCGCTATCCAAAATGATTTGAGTGGATTACGGCCCAGGCCGGCGGACAAAAATTACGGCCTGCGAACGGAATGCGGAATCGAAACTCACATATGGGAAAACTGGTGGGGCGCATTTCGCAAACCGGGTACCGGGACTAATGGGACTAGGTCCGTACTTATCCGACGACTGCAGCTAGAGCCCTTTCCATACCGCATATGCCGCGCCCTTCAGCGGGCACTCTTCGTCGAGAATCACGTGGATCGGCACCTGCGCCAGAAAATCGGCCATTTTCTCTTTGTGCTGGAAGGCCGCGACAAAGCGTCCCTCCTTCAGCAGCGCCAGAATCTTCACGGCAATTCCGCCCGCCACATACACGCCGCCGCGCGCGACGGTTCGCACCACGAGATTCCCTGCCTCCGAGCCATAAATTTCCACCCACAAGTCGAGTGCCGCGACGCACACAGGGCACTCCTTGGTCAGCGCCCTGCGGGTAATGTCCGGCGCGGGATCAACGGAGGGATCGTCGAAGCTCGGATGCCGCACCGCCGGGTTCAGAAACTGGTGCAGCGTCAGAAATCCCCTTCCGGAGAGTATCAATTCGCTGCTCACGAATTCGCCGCGGGACTTGACGAATTTCCACAAGTCCGCCTGCTGATCGGTATGCGGAGCGAAATCGGCGTGGCCGGCTTCGGTGGCGGTGGGAACGTGCTTCGTTCCATCCCAAAAGAGTATGGCTTCGCCGAGCCCTGTGCCCGCGGCGATCACCACACGGGGCGCTTGCGGCGCGTCAACGCCCGCGTGCAGAGTTTCCAAATCGCCCGGACCCATAACGTTTATTCCGAACGCGGCTGCTTCCAGATCGTTCATCAGCCGGACGCGCTCGAGTCCCAGCAGTTTCGCCATGATCGCGCCGTCAATGATCCAGGGCAGATTCCCCGTTTTCACACGGCCTTCCACGATCGGGCCGGCGATTCCAAACGACGCGGCGGTGACGTTCGCGCCCGTGACCTTCACGAAATCCGTGACGATTTCTTCCAGGCCTTTGTGTTCGCGGCTCGGGTAGCGCTTGTCGGCGACGCGCGTCAGCTTTCCTTGCGTCGTGTCAAACAAGCCCAGATTGGTCTTCGTGCCCCCGATATCGCCGGCCAGGATCACGTGGCCCTCCTAGAAGTTTGGGTGAATTACGTCAGATGGCTTGAGCGACAATCGCCCAGCTAGATGGGGCGCCAGCGCCGGCCCTCGGACGCCGTCAGATCGTCCGCGGACCGCGGCCCTTCGCTTCCCGCCGGATAGTTCGGGAAAGGAGGCGCGGCGGCATTCCGCCACGCGTCGAGAATCGGATCCACCAGTCCCCATGCCGCTTCCACGCTGTCCGCGCGGTCGAAAAGAGTCGCGTCACCGCGAATGCAGTCGTTGATCAGCGTCGCGTAGGCCTCGCGTGATCCGCCGCCGAACGCCTGCCGGTAGCGGAAATCCATGGTCACCGGAGAGATATGCATCTGCGAACCCGGCGACTTGGCGCCAAAAGAGAGCGAAATACCTTCGTCAGGCTGGATGTTCAGCACCAGCGCGTTCGGTTCCACATTTTCGCCGTGAAACACCATGTGCGGCGCCCGCTTGAAACGAATGGCGATTTCGGTCATCGGCCGCGCCAGCCGCTTCCCAGAGCGCAAATAGAACGGCACGCCGCTCCATCGCCAATTGTCCACCAGCAGCTTCAGCGCCACGAACGTCTCTGTCGCGGAGTCCGGCTTGACGCCCGGCTCCTGGCGATAACCGGGCACGGCCGCTCCATTAATCGTACCCGGCCCGTACTGTCCGCGGACCACCGACTTCCAGACCGTCTCGGAGTCAAACGGCCGGATGGACTGCAGAATCTTGATTTTCTCATTACGCACGGAGGTGGCATCGAACCGCGCCGGCGCTTCCATCCCCAACAGCGACGTGAGCTGCAGCACGTGGCTCTGAATCATGTCGCGCATGGCTCCGGCCGATTCGTAAAACGCGGCGCGCCTTTCCACGCCGAGCGATTCCGCCGCCGTGATCTGCACGTCGGATATAAAGTTGCGGTTCCAGAGAGGCTCGAAGATGCCGTTGCCGAAGCGAAAAACCAGCAAGTTCTGCACCGTCTCCTTGCCGAGATAATGATCGATGCGATAAACCTGATGCTCCTCGAATACGCGAAGAACCTTCGCATTCAAATCGCGCGCCGACGCTCCGTCATGGCCGAACGGCTTCTCGATGATGATGCGCGTCCAGGATTGCGCGTTCTTCGGCTTCGCCAGCCCCGCGCGTCCCAGTTGTTCGATCACGTGCTCGTAGACTTCCGGAGGCGTGGCCAGATAAAAAAGCCGGTTGCCGCCGAGCTGCCCTTCGGCATCGAGCGATTCCAGCCGCTGCGCCAGTTTCTTGTACGATTCGGGGTCGTCGTAGTTGCCGTGGAAATATTGCAGGTGCTGCACGAATTCCTGCCGCTTGCCGTCGTTCGTCGCGCCCTGCTCCACTTTTGACAGGAACTCCCCGCCCGTCTTTCGGAACGCGTCGTCGCTCAATTCCGTGCGCGCGAATCCGAGCAGCCGAAATCGCGGCGCTAGGCAGGAATGAAGCGCCAGATCGTAAAGCGCCGGCAGCAGCTTTCGCCGGGCCAGGTCGCCCGAGGCGCCGAACATCAC
The DNA here is from genome assembly GCA_963814605.1 of uncultured Acidobacteriota bacterium. Lineage (GTDB taxonomy): Bacteria > Acidobacteriota > Terriglobia > Acidiferrales > UBA7541 > Palsa-295. The sequence continues at coordinate 221,812 of CAWFDD010000001.1, forward strand.
GATGGCGCAGGGGTCGTTTGGAATCTCGCAATAATAGGAATCGGATCGAGGCGCTTCGACAACTTGGGTCGGATGGGTGCTCATCGGCGTTCTCCCCCGGGATTGTCGCGGAATACCCGGCCGAAGGAAGCGGTCTGGAAAGTACTTCCCTGACTCAATTCGCTCCGCAACCGAAGAGCCTATCACAATCCGCGCTGCTGCTCATTACGTTCGCGTGAACGACGACTCTCCGCAACCGGCTTTCCTCGTACCAGCTTTCCGTGCGACAACCGGTGGAGCATCGGGCATAATACCGTCGCACCGGCACTCGATTCGCCGACCGGAAGCTTTTGTGTGAGGGGGAATGAAAATGAGGGTTTTCAAGTTTGCTCTGTTAGCGGCTGCGCTGGCGTTCGCGCCGATGCTGCAAGCCCAGGCTCCCAAGCCGGTCCGCACGCTGTCGGGGCCCGTGCAGGGGACCACCGACAATGGAATTGCGGCGTATCTGGGCATTCCATTTGCTGCGCCTCCCGTCGGCGATTTGCGCTGGCGCGCGCCGCAGCCCGTGGCGCCGTGGAAAGACGTCCTCGCGGCGGACAAATTCGCGCCGGGCTGCATGCAGATTCCGCTCGTTTCGCCGGCGATTGGTTTCGAGCCGATACCTGTCAGCGAAGACTGCCTCTATCTGAACGTCTGGACTCCCGCGAAAACGCCGCGCGACCATCTCGCCGTGATGGTCTGGATTTATGGCGGCGGATTTACCACTGGGGCCACCTCGATCCCGATCTACAACGGCGCAAATCTCGCCAGGAAGGGCGTCGTCGTGGTGAGCGTGTCCTACCGGGTGGGCGCGCTTGGCTTCCTCGCGCATTCTGAACTCAGCGCCGAAAGCAACGGGCATTCGGGCAACTATGGCTTGCTTGATCAGATCGCCGGACTGCGGTGGGTAAAGGACAATATCGCCGCTTTCGGGGGCGATCCCAAGCGCGTCACGATTTTCGGCGAATCCGCCGGCGGAATCTCCGTCAGCATGCTGACTGCGTCTCCGCTGGCGAAGGGACTTTTCCAGGGCGCCATCTCCGAAAGCGGCGGATCGTTCGCTCCAGCGCGAATGGCGAACGAAGGCGGCGAAAATGTGCCGCCGCTTACCGTTGCCGAGCATAACGGCGCGGCTTTCCTGACCAAGCTCGGAGCGTCCAACATCGCCGACGCTCGTAAAGTTTCCGCGGACGCCATCGTGAAGGCCTCGGGTGCCGGCCTCGGAGGCTCGTGGCCCAATTTCGATGGTTATGTGCTCCCTGGAGATCAGTACAAGCTCTACGCAGCCGGCCATTACAACGACACGCCCGTATTGATCGGCACCAATTCCGACGAGGGCGCGCTCTTCGTCCCCGGCACGACCGCCGCAGCCTACACTGCGACTGTTCGCGCCGGCTACGGCGACTACGCCGACAAGATTTTGGCTGCGTATCCCGCCGGTTCGGACGCCGAGGCTCTGCGCTCGGGCCGCGATCTCTTCCGCGACACTGCTTTCGGCTGGCATACCTGGTCCTGGGCGCTTTTGCAATCGCGCACCGGCAAAGGCAAGGTCTACGTCTATTACTTCAGCCACCGGCCGAATTATCCCGATTCGCCGCAATTCAAGACCTGGGGCGCTGCGCACTTCTCCGAGGTCGCCTACGTCTTCGGCAATTTCACCAAGGGAATGCCCGCGACCGACGCGGACAAAGCCCTCTCCGATCAGATTTCTTCCTACTGGGTGAATTTTGCGAAGAATTTCGATCCCAATGGTGCGGGGCTGCCGTCGTGGCCCGCCTTCGCCGCCGCGAATCAGCAGGTGCTGAACCTCAACGATCCGACCAAAGCCATCCCGCTGCCCAATGCCGAAAAGCTTCAGGCCCTGGACGGCTACTACGCCTGGCGCCGCAGCCAAGCCGACGCCAAACACTGAGGCCCCCTCGATCAACTATTTGGGCGCTGGTTTCGTAGGGGCGCAGCATGCTGCGCCCGGCGAAAGTTCTTGGCGGCATGTGGGCCGTCGGGGCACCTGGCACCGACCTACCGGAATTTCACGGTCGCCTTATCCAGTTCGCCAAGCAACGCCGCATCGAGCTTCACATCCAGCGCCGCCAGCGTGGCATCCAGCTGCTCCGGCTTGCTCGCGCCGATGATCGGACTGGTAATAGTCGGATTGGCCAGCACCCACGCAACCGCAAGCGTCGTCAGGGGAATATTCGCTTTCGCCGCAATATGCGCCAGCTCATCAACGGCGCTGAATACCTGCTCCTGCCAGTAGCGGTCCCGGTACAGCTCCCCGATCCGCCCGCTATACCCGAACCGCGTGCCTTCGCTCGGCGACTTCGCTCGATCGTGCTTGCCGCTGAGCATTCCGCCGGCAATCGGGTTATAGGGAATCACGCCGACGCCCTCTTCCGCGCACAACGGCAACATCTCCGGTTCAATTTCGCGATAAAGCAAATTGTAGCGCGGCTGCGAAGAGACGAACCGCGCCCACCCGTGCACATCGCTGCGGCCCAGGGCGCGGGCGATCTGGTACGCCAGGTAATTCGAGCAGCCGATATAGCGGACCTTGCCGGCGCGCACCACGTCGTCGAGCGCACCGAGCGTTTCATCGATCGTCACATTCGCATCGAAGCCGTGCAGTTGGTATAGATCCACGTAGTCCGTGCCCAGCCGCCTCAACGAATTGTCAATCGCCTCCAAAATGTGCCGCCGATTATTTCCGGCATGAAACGGCTGCGGGCCCACCGGCCAAAAACATTTCGTCGCCACCACCCAGTCCTGTCGCTTGCCCTTGATCCACTTGCCGATGATTTCTTCGGTGCGCCCCGCGCGCTCCAGTCCGCCACCCAGCGGATAGACGTCCGAGGTGTCCATGAACGTGATCCCGCCCGCCGCCGCGCGATCCAGAATCGCGAACGAAGTCGCCTCGTCACATTGGTAGCCGAACGTCATCGTCCCCAGGCACAGCCGCGACACCTTCAATCCCGTCGCTCCAAGTCTCACATGTTCCAAGTAGTCCTCCTGTTACACAAATTCGAATGCGCGCGACGCCGCAAAGATCTTGTCGGCGGCATGCACCAATGTCAAGGCTCAACACGGAACTCGAAAGGCAGTTCTGAGCCAACGGAGCAATCGTTCCTGGGGGTCTCCGTGTTCTCTGTGCCTTCTCCGTGTTCGCTGTGTTTAGTCCGGCGTCGAACTGTTCCCCGGGATCGAATCTTGCCAACCCGGGTTGCAGTTGCCGTCCATGCGCGTTTAAGATGTTAGACGAATCTCAACGGAGGCTCCCCTACAATGGCTGGAGAAACGCAACAAGTCCGCATGGTGAAATGCGTGAAGCTCGGCAAAGAACTCCCCGGGCTCGACCGTCCGCCCTGGAGGGGCGAAATCGGCCAGCGCGTTTACGACTGCGTCTCCAAGGACGCCTGGAAAATGTGGGTGGACCATTCCAAGATGCTGCTCAACGAATTCCGCCTCAATCCCATGGATCCCAATTCGCAGAAAATCATGGAAGAGCAGATGGAGCAGTTTTTTTTCGGCGAAGGCTCCAAACCTCCCGAAGGCTTCGTCGTTCCCAAATAGCAGCCGCTTTTCCTTCGGCGGCGCAGCGGCAATACCGGAAGGATTGTCGCGATTCCTCGCAGGCCTGGTCCTTCGTCCTTCAATCCGCGCCCCTGTGATAGAATTCGCTCGTTCAGCCCCGATCGGAACGTCGTTGAGGGAGGGCACGCCATGCAAGTCCGAAGCACGCTCGTAATCGCCGCTCTTATCTGTTTTTCCGCCGCTGCCGCACTGGCCGACACCGCGCCGAAATCCGCACACGCCGACATCATGAACGCGCAAGGCGTCAAGATCGGCACCGCCAAACTCAAGGCCGTCAAAGACGGCGTCCAGATTTCAGTAAAAGTTACCGGATTGCCCGCCGGCGATCATGGCATCCATATTCACACCGTCGGCAAATGCGAAGGACCGGCCTTCACCACGGCCGGCGGCCATTTCAATCCGACCAACGCTCACCATGGCGCGAACAACACCATGGATCCGCATCCCCACGCCGGTGATCTGCCGAACCTCACCGTCGCCGCGGACGGCAAGGGCAGCGCCAACGATCTCGCCAAGGGCGTTACGCTCGGCGACGGCGCGAATTCGCTGTTCCACGACGGCGGCACCGCCCTCGTGATCCACGCCAAGGCCGACGATTTGATGAGCGATCCCTCCGGCAATTCCGGCGATCGCATCGCCTGCGGTGTCATTCAGAAGTAGGTTGCGCTTGTATCCCGCGAGCAGGCTCGCGGGGCGCCTGCCCGCGGCAGCGGCTGTCTTCATCGCGCTCCTGTTCGCGGTTCTTGCTGCGGCCCAAACCGTCGCCACGCGCGCCGCGCCTCCGCCAACTTTCGCGCACGACATCGCGCCGATCCTCTATCGTTCCTGCTCGTCGTGTCATCGTCCGGGCGAATCCGCGCCGTTTTCTTTGCTGAGCTACGACGACGCCAGAAAGTACGCCTCGCAAATTTCTGCCGCCGTTCGCAGCCGCTCGATGCCGCCCTGGCTTCCCGAGCATGGCTACGGCGACTTCGCGAACGAAACGCGCCTCACCGACGACGAAATCCGCCTCATCGCCGACTGGGCGAAAAGCGGCACGCCTCAAGGATTGGCCTCGGAAACTCCTTCGCCGCCGCATTTCACCGAAGGCTGGCAGCTCGGACCTCCCGACCTGATTCTCGACGCGACGCGCGCCCATACCATCCCCGCCTCCGGTCCCGACGTTTTCTGGAATTTTATTTTCTCGCCGTCGCTGACCGCCCGCCGTTACGTGCGCGCCATCGAAGTTCGCCCCGGCATTCCGCACGCTATGCATCACGCGAATCTGCTTGTGGATCGCACTCGCTCCGCGCGCCACCAGGAGACCCAGCCCGGCGCGGGTTTCCCCGGCATGGACCTCAGCATTCAGCACAGCGTTTTCGATTTCGACAGCCACTTTCTGTTCTGGAAGCCGGGCGGCGCTCCCTGGGTCGAGCCGGACGGCCTCGCCTGGGAACTCGATCCCGGCACCGATCTCGTTCTCAACGCGCACATGATGCCCATGGGCATGCCCATGGACGTGAAGCCATCCATCGGGCTTTACTTCACCGACAAGCCGCCCGACCGCTTCCCTCTGCTGATCGAACTCGAGCACGATAACGCGCTGGACATTCCCGCCGGCGCTCGCGACTTCGCCGTTGCCGACGATTTTCGCCTCCCGCTCGATGTGGACGTTCTGGCGATCTATCCGCACGCGCACTATCTCGGGCGCCTGCTCGAAGCCTACGCCACGCTCCCGAGCGGCCGTCGCCAGTGGCTCATCAGAATTCCGCAATGGGATCCCAACTGGCAGGCTGTGTATCACTATCGCCAGCCGGTGTTTCTCCCCAAAGGCACGGTGGTCTCCATGCGCTGGCACTACGATAATTCCTCCGCGAATCCGCGCAATCCGCACCGCCCGCCGCAGCGCGTCGTCGGAGGCGATCAATCCACCGACGAAATGGCTCACCTGTGGCTTCAAGTACTGCCGCGCGGCCCCGGCGACCGCCGCCGCGAACTTCAGGAAGCTCTAATGCGCCATGACGTGGAGAAAAATCCGCGCGATTTCTGGGCGCGACTCTGGCTCGGCGCGCTGATGCTCTCCAGCGCCAATCCCGGCGGCGCCGAAGCGTCGCTTGAGCAGGCCGTTCGCATCAATCCCAAACAGCCCGAGGGGCACAACTGGCTCGGACTTGCCTACAGCTCCGTAGGCCGCTCGCGCGAAGCAATCGCCCAATTCCAAATGGCGCTCGCGCTCCAGCCCGACTACGCCAACGCGCGCTACAATCTCGCTCGAGCACTCGTCAAATCCGGCCGTCTCGACGAAGCCTTCGAGAATTTCTCCGCCCTCGTCGCCGCCGATCCCGCCGATGCGCAAGTGCGCAACGACTTCGGCGAGCTGCTTCTCAAGATGAACAAGCCCGCCGAGGCTCTCGAGCAATTCGACAGGGCGCTCGCGCTCGATCCCTCCCAACAAGCCGCGCGCGAAAACCGCGATCTCGCCCGGGCGCAATTGCCCGCCCGCTGAATTTGCTGGCGAGGGATCTTTACGCACGAACGGCCGCGCCACGCGACGCGTGCGCGAATTACGCCGACGGGAATCGGCGTCGCTGGGACTTCCACTCCGCAATATCTTCCATCTTCGTTCCTGCCGGCGAGTCTTGATTCAGCAGCGCCGCAGCCTCTGCGGCGTCCTCTTCGCGGACGCGCAGCTTCACCCCGCCGACCGCGTTTGACCAGAGCCAGTTCATCCCTACGATATTCGCATCGAACAGAAAGCTTTCGATATGCGCGGAATCGAGAACGCCCTTCGCCAGATGGGCTTCCGGCACGTCCCGGAATTGACGGATCGTCACCAGCTTCGAGAATTTCTTGGCCTGCGGCGCCTCCGCCGAGACCTGCAACTCGATTTCGAGCCCCCGCCTCGACAGCTCGAATTTCAGCGCCCTTCTCGCCGTTTCTGAAAGCGAGAACGCTTCGCGCGCAAGCTGCTCCAGCTCGCCGTCCGCCATCCCGCCATACACCCGCGCCAACCGCCAGCGCTCTCTCTCGGAATCCGTCGTGGGCATCCTGTCTGCAATATACGTGAGACTGAGTCCTTATCCAACCTCGACACGCCAACGATCAAGGCAGCTGGGCGAGCGTCTATCGCCATTCTCCGCGCCGTCGGCGTCGACGCCCGCTCCTGGTCCTCGGGGCGCAGTTCGACTTCGCTCTGCCGGCCCGCCCCGTTTCAGAATATGATGGCAGCGTGAACCGCATCGCAGTCGCCGTCACCGCAATCTCTCTTATGGCTTTCCTAGCCGGCTGCAGGGACGACACCTCCCGAAAATCCGACGCCGAACTCGGCTTGAACGCCCAGCAAGCCGCGGGTCGCCATCTGTATCAGCAAACTTGCGCCCCCTGCCACGACGCCCACTCGGTGCCCGGACAAAACGGCCCCAGCCTGAAGGGTCTCTTCAAGAAGCCGTTCCTGCCCAGCGGTCTGCCCTCGAACGACCGATTCGTTCGCCAGACCATCCTCGGCGGCCGCAACATGATGCCCGCCGTCGGCGCCTCTTTCACTCAGCAGCAGCTCGACGATCTCCTCGCCTATCTGCATACCCGGTGAAATAAGTCCGCACCATCTCGCCCTTGACAACGACTTCGCTGCGCCTAACATGGTTGTGGTGAGTGTTGCGTTCGGATTCGGCGCGCAGGATGGACGTCCCGGAGCAATCCGCGGGATGCGCTCCCTGCATCTCCGGCGGTTCTGCCGCGCCTGCGCTAGAATGCCCTCGTTCCCCTTACAGGAGAAATCTCTGCTCGCATGAGCCTACCCTCCAAAAACTCGTTCGCCACGCGCGCCACGCTTCGCGTCGGCAAGGATTCGTTCGACATTTATCGCCTGGACGGCCTCGAGCGCGAGCGCGTTGGCAACGTCGCTCGGCTGCCCTTTTCACTCAAGGTCCTGCTCGAAAACCTTCTGCGCCACGAGGATGAACGCTTCGTGCATACCGAAGACATCCCCGCTCTCGCCGGCTGGGACCCCGCGAGCGCTTCTGGCGCCGCCGAAAAAGAAGTTTCCTTCATGCCCGCGCGCGTGCTGCTCCAGGATTTCACCGGCGTGCCCGCCGTCGTGGACCTCGCCGCCATGCGCGACGCCATTCGCAAGCTCGGCGGCGACCCGAAAAAAATCAACCCGCTTCTCCCCGCGGAACTCGTGATTGACCATTCCGTGCAGGTGGACAAATTCGGCGCCGCCGGCGCGTTCGCCTTCAACGCCGATATGGAAATGCAGCGCAATATCGAGCGCTACGCCTTCCTCCGCTGGGGACAGAAGGGGTTTGAGAATTTCAAGGTCGTCCCCCCGGACACGGGCATCTGCCATCAGGTGAATCTCGAATATCTCGCCCGCGTCGTCTTCCGCGAAAAACAGGGAGATTCCTGGATCGCTTTTCCGGATTCGCTCGTCGGCACCGATTCGCATACCACCATGGTCAACGGCCTGGGCGTTTTCGGCTGGGGCGTCGGCGGCATCGAAGCGGAAGCCACCATGCTCGGCCAGCCGCTCTCGATGCTGATTCCCGCCGTCGTGGGCTTCAAACTCCATGGACGCCTGCCGGAGGGCGCCACGGCCACCGATCTGGTTCTGACCGTGACGCACATGCTGCGCAAGAAAGGCGTCGTCGGGAAATTCGTCGAGTTCTACGGCACCGGACTTTCGAGCCTCACGCTTCCCGACCGGGCCACCATCGCGAACATGGCGCCCGAGTACGGCGCGACCATGGGATTTTTCCCCGTGGATGCGGAGACCCTCGCCTATCTCCGCTTCACCGCGCGCTCCGAGGATCAGGTTCGGCTCGTCGAGGCCTATACGAAGGAGCAGGGACTTTTCCGCACCGATCACACGCCCGATCCGGTTTTCTCCGATCGCCTGGATCTCGATCTCGCCACGGTCGTTCCCACCATGGCCGGTCCGAAGCGCCCGCAGGACAGCGTCCCGCTCACGCAGGCAAAAGTTTCCTTTGAAAATACGCTCACCGAAGCCCGCAAGCACACCAGCGTTCAGAACAACGGCGATAAATTCGACCTCGCCGATGGTTCCGTGGTCATCGCCGCCATCACCAGCTGCACCAACACCTCGAATCCCTCGTTGATGCTCGGCGCCGGGCTGCTCGCCAAGAACGCCGTCGAGCGCGGCCTCACGTCAAAGCCATGGGTAAAAACCAGCTTCGCGCCCGGCTCCAAAGTCGTCACCGATTACATCGAAAAGGCCGGCCTGTGGCCCGCTCTGAATTCGCTGGGCTTCAATCTGGTCGGCTACGGCTGCACCACCTGCATCGGCAACAGCGGCCCGCTCTCCGAGCCGATCGGCAAGGCCATCAAGGACCACAATCTCGTGGCCGTTTCGGTGCTCAGCGGCAATCGCAATTTCGAAGGGCGCATCAACCCGCTTTGCCGCGCGAACTATCTGGCCTCGCCGCCGCTGGTGGTGGCCTACGCGCTCGCCGGCCGCATGGATTTCGATATCGTCAACGAGCCTCTGGCTCGCGACAAAGCCGGGCAGCCTGTATATCTGCGCGACATCTGGCCCACCCCGCAGGAGGTCGAATCCACCATGCGCCGCTCGGTGGCCAGCGAAATGTTCTCCCGGGAATATGCGGACGTCTTTACCGGCGACGAGCACTGGCGCGCTCTGCCGATTCCCGAAGGCGATCTCTATGCCTGGGATGCGCACTCAACCTACATCAAGAATCCGCCCTATTTCGAGGGAATGCCGGCGAGGCCCGCCGCCATCGCGGATCTGCACGGTTTGCGCGCGCTGGCGGTCCTCGGCGACAGCATCACCACCGACCACATCTCGCCGGCAGGCTCGATTCAGCCCGATGGCCCTGCGGGAAAATATCTGATCGCCCACGGAGTTCAGCCTAAGGATTTCAATTCTTACGGCGCGCGCCGCGGCAATCATGAAGTGATGATGCGCGGAACTTTTGCGAATATTCGCCTGCGTAATCAGCTTGCTCCCGGCACCGAAGGCGGCTGGACGACCCATCAACCGAGCGGCGAGGTAGTGTCCATCTACGCGGCCGCAATGAAATATCGCGACGAGGGCGTGCCGCTGGTGGTCATCGCCGGAAAGGAATACGGCTCCGGATCATCACGCGACTGGGCCGCCAAAGGCACGATTCTGCTCGGCGTCCGCGTGGTCCTTGCCGAGAGCTTCGAGCGCATTCACCGCAGCAATCTGGTGGGCATGGGCGTGCTCCCGCTGGAGTTCATGCCCGGCGAAAATCTCAAATCGCTGGGACTGACGGGCCTGGAAATTTTCGATTTTGAAGGGCTCGCCCGCGATTTTGAGCCGCGCAAGAAAATCCAGGTGACCGCTCGCGACGCGAATGGCGACGCCAAGCGTTTTGCGGCCGTAGCGCGCGTGGATACGCCCTTCGAGGTCGCCTACTATCGCCACGGCGGCATCCTGCAGTACGTCCTCCGCCAAATGCTTTAGAAAGCGACACGCGGTGCGTTCCACCGCGTTCGCTTTTTATACACACCGGCATTAACCAACTTGTTGTTGACTCCGAGCGATAGCCTTTGGCAATATCCGCGATACGTCCTTAGTTCGTACCTTGTTGGTAATCGCCTACGTACCCGCGAATTGGCCGCTATGTCTGTGTGCGGCGAGTTCGCTTCTGTCGAGGACAAATAATGCTGGTAAGCGGTTTGCCGCACCCAGAGGCGCCATGCGAAACGACTCGAAATTCTTTTCCCGCACTTGCCTGGCTGTTGCCATCTCTTTCGTCGCCCCCTTCTTGGCTTCCGCGCAGACGAGCAACGTCCCGCCGCGCATCACTGCGGCCATCGACGAGAATCAGCTCGTCACGCTCAAGGGAAACACTCATCCCCTGGCGCGCGCCGAATTCGACCGCGGCGCGGCCCCGGATAGTCTGCCGACGAGCCGAATGCTTCTCATACTGAAACGCAGCGCGGCACAGGAGGCTGCGCTCGATCAGTTGATGGAGCAACAACAGGACGCGTCGTCATCGAACTTTCACAACTGGCTGACGCCCGCGCAGTTCGGACAACAATTCGGTCCCGCCGATCAGGACATTCAAACGATTAGTTTGTGGCTCCAATCGCACGGTTTTCAAGTGGCGAAGGTTTCGAGCGGCCGCACGGTCATCGAATTCTCCGGAACCGCGGGCCAGGTCCGGGAAGCTTTTCACACCACGATTCACAAGTACTCAGTGAATGGCGAAGAGCATTGGGCTAATTCGAGCGACCCTCGCATTCCGATGGCGCTCACTCCAGTCGTCGCTGGAGTCAGCACCCTGCACAATTTCCCTCGACAGCAGCTGCACGAGGTCGCCGGCGTCTTCTCGCGCACGAAAGCGACCGGAGCAATAAAGCCGGCGAGCACCCTGTTCACATTTCCCAATCCCTGCAACCCGACTTCGCAGCCATTCTGCAATTTTGCAGTCGCTCCAGCCGATTTCGCCAAGATTTATAACGTGCCGAACCTGCTGCAGAGCCCCGCGCCAGCGACTCAGTTCAACGGCGACGGCGTCACTATCGCGATCGTGGCTCAAAGTGAAATCAACCCGAACGACGTGGCACAGTTCCGTACGCTCTTCGGGCTGCCGGCGCCGAACCTGAACGTGATCGTGGATGGGCCCGATCCTCAAATCAATGACGCTGAAACCGAGGCGGACCTGGACGTAGAGTGGGCGGGAGCTGTCGCTCCAAACGCAACGATCGATCTGGTGGTCTCGCAATCCACGGAAGTCAGCCCTGGCGCCGATCTTTCCGCGCAGTACGCAGTCGACAACAATCTGGCGCCTATTCTGAGCGTGAGTTTCGCCCTTTGCGAGGCGGCGCTCGGTACGGATGGGAATCTGTTCTTCAATCAGTTGTGGCAGCAGGCGGCAGCTCAGGGAATCACGGTGACGGTTGGCTCCGGAGACTCCGGATCGGCTGTCTGCAACCGCGGTGCGGGCCCTGCAACGTTTGGGTTGGCAGTGAGCGGTTTCACGTCCACTCCCTTCAACGTTTCCGTGGGCGGGACCGACTTCAATGATGTCAGCGACTTCAGCACTTTTTGGAACACCACGCCAAGCGACACGCCAACGGTGGCTTCCGCCAAGGGCTACATCCCGGAAATGACTTGGAACGATACCTGCACCAATCAGGAGATATTCGCTGCCTTTGGTGCGACGACGGCAGAACAAACCTGCAACAATTCTTTTGCCTTCGCCGACAGTCTCGTGTCCGTCACGGGCGGAAGCGGCGGAGCGAGCAATTGCACGACGGGAGACGGTCAAGACGTGACGAGCTGCGCAGGAGGTTACGCGAAACCGCCGTGGCAAACGGCATTGACGCCAGCGGACGGCGCGCGTGACGTTCCGGACGTATCGCTCTTCGCGAGCAATGGATTTAACGGCAGCTTCTATTTGATCTGCGAATCGGACGTGAATTCGGCGGCGACATCCTGCGATCCGAACGCCGCGGAAACGGACTTCGTCGGAGTCGGCGGGACTTCAGCGTCGACGCCTTCGTTCGCAGGCATCATGGCGCTGGTAAACCAGGCGACGGGATCGCGGCAGGGCAATGCGAATTACATTTTGTATAAACTGGCCGCGGAAAAAGGCGCGACCTGCCTTTCAGCGGCGTCACCGGCAAGCACCTGTGTGTTTTATGACATACCGGGCGGCTCGACGATCGCGATGCCTTGCGCCTCCGGGAGCGCCAATTGCACAGTCACAACGGCGGGCGACCAGTTCGGCGTTCTTTCTGGCTTCTCCACGACTACGGGATACGATCTGGCCACCGGTCTTGGCTCGGTCAACGCCACGAATCTGGTCAGCAAATGGAAGAATTTCGCGCTGAAGAGTTCGTCCACGACCCTCACGCTGAACTCGGGCAACCCCGTGAATATCACGCACGGCCAGTCCGTGCCCGTGAGTGTAAGCGTTACGGGAACTGGCGGAACCCCGACTGGCAACGTGTCACTCATCGCCGATACCGCGCCACCGACGGCTCCGACCGAAGTCACCCAGCAAGGCGTGCAGGGATTTGCTCTCGGCGGCACTGGCTCCGTCACTTCGACGACAAACGTGCTCCCAGGAGGAAACTACAACGTGGTGGCCCAGTACGCGGGGGATGGCACATTTGGATCGAGCACGTCTTCGCCGCCAGTGTCCGTGACCGTGGCACCCGAAGCGAGTCAAGGCACGATTCAGTTGGAACTTTTCGACCCATCGACCGGCCTGCAGACGAATGCGAATGCGACGGCTCTCCAGTACGGGTCATCACTCCAAATCTTACGAATGAACGTAACGAGCAAATCTGGAGATACCTGCGGACAAAACGCACCAGGGCAATTGGGGTGCCCTACGGGGAATGTGACGATAACGAACAACGGCGCCGCGCTCGATGCGGGTACGTTTCCGTTGAACGTTCAAGGCTATGTGGAAGATCAGACGGTCCAGTTGCCCGGCGGAACAGACGTGCTGTCGCTCACGTACGCGGGCGACGATAGTTTTGGCGCAAGTACGACCACGGACACGATCACGATCTCACAGGCACCGACGAACACGTTTATTTTCGGCAGCGCGAAGGGGCTCCTAGGCACCGTTAACTTTTTCTCGGTGACGATCGACAGCACAGGGGTCGGCGCAGGTCCGAGCGGGCAGGTTACGGTCTTTTCGGGAAGCACGCAGCTAGGAGCACCCGTGGTCGTTTCCGGTACGAGAGGCTCCCCCAATGGTTCCGGTCCAAACGCTCAGGCATTTTTTAACACGTCGCAATTGACTCTGGGCAACAACAGTCTCACGGCCCAATATTCTGGCGACGGCAACTATGCGGCGTCGACTTCGCTCCCGCTCACGGTGGACATACAGATTGCAGCAACGTGTTCGCTCAGTTCGTCCAATCTGACCATCAACCACGGGTCGAGTGTAACGTTCACGGCCACGGTCACGCCCACGCTATCCGGTGGCGCGGTACCGACCGGCACGGTCGCGATTGTGGATGAGTCCGGAGCCCTAAACAGCACGCTAACTCTCGTGAACGGACAAGCGCAGATCACCACTTCGTCCCTGCCCGGGCCAAGCGACGTGATCGACCTTACGTACCTGGGGGATGTTGACAACTCCCAATGTGGCGCCAGCCTCAATGAAACGGTAAATCTGCTTGCCACAACGACCACCATCAGTACGTCGAATGCGACGATTCAACAGGGAGCCAGCGTCACGTTGACCGCGAATGTGGCCGGAGTCCAGGCCGGCGGTCCGACGCTCACGGGTACTGTGCAGTTCGTATTCAACGGCGTCAACCTAGGCAGCCCCGTCACGCTATCGAGCGGGCAGGCCCAGCTCACCACTGCATTGACTCAGACGGGCCCCAATCAGATCAAGGCAGTTTACAGCGGCGACAACGACTACTCAGGTTCAACATCCGGAACCATCACCGAGACCGTTAATCCGCCGCCGACGTTCACCGTAACGGCGAATCCCACGACCATACCCGTGACCGCGCCGGGCCTATCGGGATCGACGACGCTTACGTTTACGGCGATGAATGGCTTTAGCAGCAATGGAGCCGCGACGGTCACGCCGGTTTACGGTGGCCTCCCGTCCGAGACGACTTGCACGTCTTCGTTTATGGTCACCATTCCTTCGAACGGGACCACAACCGCGCCAATTACCTGCCAGACGACCGCGCCTTCTTCGGTGATTCCGGCCTTACGCAACCGGCCGCAAATTTCCGGTTGGAGGACAACGGCGGCCGGCGCCCTCGCCCTCGCATGCCTTCTCTGCGCGGCGATGCTGGCGCTTGGCTATCGCAAGAAGCAGCGCGGATGGGGCCTCGCGCTCGTGTTTGCGATCTTCGCGATGCTTGCGGTGAGTGCTAGTTGCGGAGGCGGAAGCGGAGGGGGCGGAGGTGGCGGAGGAGGAGGCGGAGCCCAAAATCCCGGCACACCGGCGCCGTCGAACACGCCAATTACAATCTCGATTACGATTAACGGTGTGACCGTGAACGTCCCGAACATGACGATCAACGTCCAGTAGCGCGCGATCAGTGAAAGACCGCCGATACTGGACCCCGGGGAATCTCGAAACCCCGGAAAGTGGCGTGGCTGCTAGTTCTTCTTTTTGCCGAACAGGCCGCCGATGGCTCCTGTGGCGTCCTTGGCTACGCCTACAGGCGCGCTGGCCACGCCCTTGGCCATGTTGCCGGCCATGCCGGCCACGTCGGGCAGGAACACGGGATTCGAAGTCGTCCCCGTGATGCTGAACGGGATGCCGCCGCCATTCGATTTGTTTCCGCCGGCCAAGGAAAGCGGCGACGATATCACGCCCATCGCGCCGGAGAGCTTCGCTGACATTTTGTAATTGAGCTTGCCGTCTGCGCTGACCGTTCCGCTCCCGGTCACCGTCCCGATGGAAGGCACGACGACATCCAGATTGTTCGTCTGCGTTTCGGCGGGGTCCACGCGCAGGTCCGTGGTGAGCGTTTGAATCTCGGTGTCCGATCCTTCGCCGCCGCCCTTGCCGCCGAGGCCGCCGAACGAGGAAAGCGCCCCGAGCTTTGACTTCAGGTTGTAGCCGGCAATCTTGCCGTCGGTGAGTTTCACCGGTCCGGTGATGACGAGCTTGTCCACGGGGCCGTTGAGCGCGAGATTCAGATCGAGGTTGCCGCTCTTCATCGAAGCGCCCGAAGGAAGGGTGATGCCCGCGGCCGGCAACATGCCTTCGAGATCGGCGATCGGCATTCCCTGTCCGTTCAATTTCATGTTGAGGGTTGCGGAGGCGCCGGAGATATCGTAGCCGCCGGTGAGATGCGCGAGGCCCTTGCCGATATGGACGTCGCCCTGCTTCAGCGTGCCGGCCTGGCGCTTCAAATCGTAGGCGGTGTCGTAATCAACGTCCACCGGAACATTCGCGGGAGATCCCGCTGGCTTCAGCTTAATCCGGTTGGCCTTCACCGTGCCTTTCGAAGTCATCTGATGGCCGTCGGAGGCCAGACCGCCGGTGAAATCAATGATGCCGCCGAGGCCTGTTGAGGCATCCACGACGCCAGTCGCGGAAATATCGAAATGCTGGACGTCAATTTTCGCGTCGAGCGGCGTGAGCGCCGCATCGGCAGCGTCCACGGGCCCGGCCTTGCCCTCAAGTTTCACCGAGCCGTCACCGGGAGTTTTCGCGGAGAATTTGAACGGAAACTGCGAAGTGTAGGAAAGGTCGGAGGCCTCGAGATCCACGTTCTGATACGTTTGCGTCTTGCCGTGCCCCCCGGTAGTGCCGATCACGATGGTGCCGTTGGAAATCTTAAGCTTCTCGACGGAAAAATTCGCGGGAGCGGAGGCGTCTTTCGATTTGGTTTTCGATCCGCCGGCGCCCATGGTCGAAAAATTCCATACACCGGAAGGTGAACGCAGCAGCCTGACCTGCGGGTCGGTCACGGTAAACGAACTCACCTCCAGCGCCTTCGAAAAAATCAGCGGCAGCAGGGCCACGCCCACCTTTACTTCCTTGGCCTGCAGGAAAGCCGACGGGCTGAAACTGGGATCGTCGGAAATCACGACATTGTCCACGGAGACGCCGCCCGAAAGAAGGGCGAGCGAAATGTTGCCGACCTGGACCTTCCGGCCAAGCGCGTCGGAGATATTCGTTTCGATGGTCGGCTTGAATTTGTTGACGTCAATCACGAAGGGCAGCGCGATTAGGATCACAATCAGAACGGCGACGATGATACCGACGATGGTCAGCGTCTTTTTCATGGCACCCTCCGGGGGAACGTCTCAAGCGGGACCGGCTGCGCGGTTGCAGTGGGCGACATCATACTCCCGCAGCTTGGGCGGAGGTGAATGAAAATTTGTCAGCAGAAGTTTGGCTGGGAGGCCTGGACTCGAACCAGGATGAGCAGAGTCAGAGTCTGCCATGCTACCAATTGCATCACCTCCCAGCCGATGGGAGACAACAAAAAGGCCGTCCGCCGCAGCGGACGACCCGCATCTACTTTAGCGGCGCGAGAACCGTTCGTCAACCGCGAGGTTCGGGTCCTTGCCTGCAGCCTGCCGATGCAGATGGCGGAGAATATTCGGTGTACCGATCGGGGCTCGGCATGCGTCCATTTCATTGACCGGCGATCGAGGCTGTTGCCGAAATCGTCAGCATTTGCCCGGTTGCCAGCGTGTTGACACAAGCGAGCATCAGCGTTAGCAGCTGAGCTGCATAAATGGTTTTCTTTCAAGAATCTGGCCCGATAGACAGATGGTCCGCCAATTGCCCTTATGAAGCGCGGGAGGTGTAGTCTTAAAGCGGTATCGCTCGACGCCTCGGAGGCCGTCTTCACTCATGAGCACACGTTCACTGCTTTTCCACAACCGCAACGCAAACACAGAGCGAAGCTCCAACAGGAGCATTTGTCGGCGCTCACCCTCATTGCTACTTCCCCGGATGTGAGATGAGGTCTGAGCTTTAACGGTCCTTTCACGTTGTGCATGCAGCTCCCGGTATATAAGTAGCCGGGAACATCCCCAGCCTTACGTGGCTACGTCGTGACTGACCGGCCGCGGCTTGACACCCATCGAAATGCGGTTCCACACTAAGGAGCCTTGCTATGGGCACACCAAGAGCAGTCGAGAACCTGACATCGGGCGTATCCGAAAGCCTTGCGCGGCTCCGCACCCAATATGGGTGCGGTCCCATTCAATTGACGGGCACGGCCGATGCCTTCTATGAACGCCACCTTGTGTTCGACGACATTATCGATCCTTCCGCGGTCGGGGCGCGCGAGCGTTTTATGGCGGTGGCCCGTTCGGTGCGAGACATCCTGTCGCAGCGCTGGGTCAAGACAAGGAAGACGTATTTGCAGGCGAATCCAAAGCGCGTCTACTATCTCTCCATCGAATACCTGATCGGCCGGTCGCTCGCCAATAATGTAACCAATCTTTTGCTCGCGCCTCTCGCGAAGCAAGCGATGAAAGAGAATAAACTCGATTGGCTTGGGCTTCTCGAGGAGGAGCCGGACGCCGGATTAGGAAACGGCGGACTCGGCCGCCTGGCGGCTTGTTTTTTGGATTCCATGGCCACCATGCAACTGCCGGCGACTGGTTACGGGCTGAGGTACGAATATGGAATGTTCAAGCAGACGATCAGCAATGGATGGCAGCAGGAGCGCCCAGACAATTGGCTGCGCAATCCGGACCCCTGGGAGATCGCACGGCCTAATGAAAAGGTCGAGATCAGGCTCAACTGTTCGTTTGAAGTGAGTGGAGGCAGTTTACAGGCGATCATTGGCAAGCCCTCGAGCTTGATCGGCATTCCCTACGACCGGCCGGTGGTCGGCTATGGCGGAGAGAACATCAATACGCTGAGGCTCTGGGCTGCGAGCGCACCCGATTACTTCGACTTCCAGATGTTCAGCCACGGTAATTTCATTGGTGCGGTCGCTGAGACCCTGGAGGCGGAGTCGCTCACGCGGGTTCTTTATCCTGACGACTCGACAGCCATGGGGCAGGGGTTGCGCTTCGTCCAGGAATTTTTTCTGGTGGCGTGTTCGCTGGCCGATCTGATACGCCGCTTCCGGCGCGGCGGCAACGACTGGAGCGCGCTTCCGGAAAAAGTGGCCATTCAGCTGAATGATACGCACCCGACGATGGCGGTCCCCGAATTGATGCGAATTCTGCTCGACCAAGCGCACCTTGGATGGGATCAGGCTTGGGACCTGACGCAAAAGGCTCTGGGCTACACCAACCACACGCTGCTGCCCGAGGCCCTGGAGAAATGGCCGGTCCCTTGGTTCGAGCAGCTCCTGCCGCGTCAATTGGATATCATCTATGAAATCAACCGGCGGCTTCTGGATTCGGTGCGATCGCGATTCCCGGGCGACGAGGGTCGCGTCGAGCGCGTGAGTTTGATCGAGGAAGGTCCAACCAAGCACGTTCGCATGGCCAATCTCGCGATCGTCGGCTCGCACAGTACCAATGGTGTATCCGCGATTCATTCCCATCTGCTGCGGACGATAACGGTTAAGGATCTGGCTGACATGTTTCCCGAAAGGTTCAGCAACAAAACCAACGGCGTCACGCCCCGTCGTTGGCTGTTGCTGGCGAATCCGGAACTGTCCCAGGTGATCACCCAGGCGATCGGCGAGGGTTGGGTGACCGATCTGAGCGAGCTGCAAAAGCTCAAGGCCCTCGCGGGCGACGCGGGCTTTCGAGACGGTGTGCGGAAAGCGAAGCGCGATGCGAAAATTCGCTTCGCCGCTTGGCTCAAATCGACATCCGGCCAGACCGTTGACCCGGACTCCATTTTCGACTGCCAGATTAAGCGAATTCATGAATACAAGCGGCAACTGCTCAACGCGCTGCGCATCGTGGTGCTGTACAACCGGCTGAAGGAGAATCCGAATGCCGAGATCGCGTCGCGCACATTTTTCTTCGCCGGCAAGGCTGCTCCCGCCTACGAACTCGCCAAGCTCATCATCAAATTCATCGAGAACCTGGCTGGCGTCATTGACGCCGATCCGGCCATGAGTGGCCGGCTCAAGGTCCTGTTTCTTCCGGAGTACGACGTTTCACTCGCCGAGCGGCTGATTCCTGCCAGCGACGTCTCGAATCAGATTTCGACTGCCGGTTTTGAAGCCAGCGGCACGAGCAACATGAAATTCATGATGAACGGCGCCTTGACCATTGGCACGCGCGACGGCGCGACGATTGAGATGGCGCAGGCGGCGGGCGAGGATAATTTCTTTCTCTTCGGACTGACCGCCGAGCAAGTCGCCGGAAGCAGAGGATGGTACAACCCGCACTGGCACTACGACCATGAACCGGAGACCCGCGCCGCGTTGGACATGATCTCGTCCGATTATTTCAGTCGCAACGAACCCGGTATATTCGGCCCCATATACGACACGTTGTTGACGCACGGTGACCACTACATGCATCTCGCAGACCTGAAATCCTACCTCGATGCCGACCTGCGACTTCGCCAACTGCATGCCGATCCACAGGAATGGACGCGACGCGTCGTTTTGAATGTGGCCGCGTCCGGAAAGTTCTCGAGCGACCGCACCATCGCCGAATACGCGAAGGAAATCTGGGAGGTGACGCCTTGTCCAGTGCCATAAGAAGTCAGCAAGTCCCGAACATCTCTCCGCTCGCCGGCAAGCCTGCTCCCAAGGAAATGTTGATCAATGTGGCGCAGCTGGACCGCGAGTACTTCGAACGCCGCCCGGATCTTGGCGACCCGAACCAAATGGTCAGCTTTGGAACTAGCGGGCACCGTGGCTCACCATTGCACGGCACTTTCACCGAAGCGCACATTCTGGCCATCACCCAGGCTATCTGCGACTACCGGCGGGGCCAGGGGACCGATGGGCCGCTTTACATGGGCAAGGATACGCATGCGGTGTCGGATCCGGCCCAGCGGACGGCGCTCGAGGTGCTGGCAGCCAACAATGTGGAAACGATCATTCAACGCGAAAACGGCGTGACGCCGACCCCGGTGATCTCGCGCGCCATTTTGGTATATAACCGCGGACGCAATGAGCACTTGGCGGATGGCATCGTTGTAACGCCGTCGCACAATCCGCCCGAGGATGGCGGTTTTAAGTACAACCCCACCAATGGCGGACCCGCAGACACGGACGTGACCGGCTGGGTGCAGGACCGCGCCAATTCCCTGCTTAGAGAAAACAACGCAGGCGTGAAGCGTGTGCCGTTCGAAACTGCCATCAAAGCGAAAACCACCCATCAGGAAGACTTTGTGCTGCCTTACGTTCGCGACCTGGGCAATGTCGTTGACATGGACGCGATTCGAAGCGCGGGCCTGAAGCTGGGTGTGGATCCGCTGGGAGGGGCTGCCGAACCTTACTGGGAACCCATCAACGCGACCTACAAACTCGATATCAAGGTCGTCAACACGATCATCGATCCGACGTTTTCATTTATGACCGTTGATCACGATGGCGTGATTCGCATGGACTGCTCCAGTCCGTATGCGATGGCCCGGCTGGTGGGCCTTAAAGATCAATTTCGCGTGGCATTCGCGAACGACCCGGATTCCGACCGCCATGGAATCGTCACACCTTCCGCCGGACTCATGAATCCAAACCACTACCTGGCGGTGGCCATCAACTACTTGCTCGCGAATCGTCCTTCGTGGCCGGGGAACGTTGCCGTTGGCAAGACGCTGGTGAGCAGCAGCATGATTGACAGGGTGGTGAAGAAACTGGGCCGCCGGTTGAACGAGGTGCCTGTCGGTTTCAAGTGGTTCGTGCCAGGACTGGTTGACGGCTCGTGTTGCTTCGGCGGGGAGGAGAGCGCGGGTGCGAGTTTTTTGCGGCGCGATGGCACCGTTTGGACCACCGACAAAGATGGCCCGATCATGGACCTGCTGGCCGCGGAAATCACCGCCCGCACGGGAAAAGACCCAGGGGAGCACTATCGCGACCTGACGGCCGAGTTCGGCCAGTCGTACTACACACGCATTGACGCGCCCGCAACACCTGAGCAGAAAGCCAAGCTTGGAAAGCTATCCCCGGACGCTGTCAAGGAGTCGAGTCTCGCGGGCGAGCCGATTATCGCGAAATTGACGCGGGCGCCTGGAAATAACGCACCGATTGGTGGCTTGAAGGTTGTGACTGCCACCGGTTGGTTTGCTGCGCGCCCTTCGGGCACGGAGAACATCTATAAGATCTATGCGGAGAGCTTCAAGGATAATTCGGACCTCAACGCGATTGTGAACGAGGCCGAGAAGATTGTGGGTAACGCACTGGAGGAAGGCCGGCAATGAGCGAGACCGGTCTGCCGCTGAGTCTGCCGCCGTTCGGGGCATCTTATCGCGGTTCGGGCTTGCTGCTTCACGTCACGTCGTTGCCCTCCGCCTACGGCATCGGCGACCTGGGGCCTGCTGCCTTATCGTGGATCGACCGGCTGGAGCAAGCTGCTCAGAGCTGGTGGCAAGCGCTCCCTCTCGGTCCCACCGGTTACGGCAACTCGCCTTATCAATCCGCGTCGTCTTTCGCAGGCAACGAACTGCTGATCAGCCCGGATTGGCTGGTGGAAGATGAGCTGTTGCGGCCAGGCGATTTCG
Organism: uncultured Acidobacteriota bacterium; assembly: GCA_963814605.1. Classification (GTDB taxonomy): domain Bacteria; phylum Acidobacteriota; class Terriglobia; order Acidiferrales; family UBA7541; genus Palsa-295. The sequence continues at coordinate 243,456 of CAWFDD010000001.1, forward strand.
AGGCCCCTTCGTTTCCGCAAAGTAGAGTTGATTACACGGCGGTCATCAGCTTCAAAGGAAAACTGCTCAAAACAGTTTGGGCCAATTTCCGCGCGGGCGCGCGCGCGGATCTTGGCGCTGCCTATCAGCAATTCTTGAGCGATCAGGCGCATTGGCTCGAGGACTACGGACTGTTCCGAGCCCTGAAAACGAAGTTCGGCGGTGCGTACTACCTTGATTGGCCGGCGGATTTTGTTGAGCGCGACCGTGCTGCGCTCGATAGCTCACGACGCGAGCTTGCTGACTTGATCGGCCAAGCCTGTTTTGCACAGTTCCTGCTGTTCCGCCAGGCGGAGCGGCTGAAAGCACACGCTCACGATAGAGGCGTGGGCTTGATCGGCGACTTGCCTTTTTTCGTTTCGCCGGACTCAAGCGATGCCTGGGCGCACCCGGAGCTGTTTCTGCTCGACGAGCGGCGCCGGCCGCGCTTCGTAGCCGGCGTGCCACCCGATTACTTCAGTGCCACGGGGCAGCTGTGGGGCAATCCGATATATGACTGGAACGCTCTACGGGAGCGGGGCTATGACTGGTATATCGATCGCTTGAAGTCTTTGCTGGCTCATGTGGATGTGATTCGCCTGGATCATTTCCGCGGGTTTGCGGCGGCGTGGCACGTGCCTGCCGGTGCAAAAACCGCCGAGACGGGTAAGTGGGTTCCCGGTCCAGGCGCCGATTTGTTGCGAGCGATCGAGCGCGAATTGCACGGCCTTCCGTTCATCGCTGAGGATCTGGGAGTGATCACACCGGACGTGCGGGCGCTCCGGGACGGGTTCGAGATACCTGGGACGCGCGTCCTCCAATTTGCATTCGACGGCGATCCTGGTAACCCGCATCTCCCGTTGAATTTTGTCAGCAACGCCGCAGTTTACACAGGCACGCACGATAATCCCACCACACGCGAATGGTTTGAAGAATTGCCGGATCAACAAAGGCAGGTTTTCTGTGACTACCTCAAGCGGCAAGGGTGCGAACTTCGCGAGGCCGCGCGAGCGATGATGGGCTTGGCCTGGTCGTCTATCGCCGCAGTTTCAATGGCTCCCTTGCAGGACTTGCTGAATCTCGGCAGAGAAGCTCGGATGAACGTTCCGGGCCGCGCCGATGGAAATTGGGCGTGGCGCTGCAGCAATGAAATGCTCTCCGATCAGGCTTTTGAATGGTTGGGCGATCTGACAAAAAGTTCGACACGATTCACGAACCACGGGAAAGCGCAAAATATATCACAAGCTGACACCGCATCTGTTGGCAGAGTAAGCTAGAGCCGTTTTCTTCGCTCGCGATCGTTCGCGGGAGACGACACCGAGGTGACATCATGAAAGTGACACAGTTGCTTCACGATCTGGGACAGAGTATCTGGCTCGACAACATCACGCGCGACCTGTTGAACAGCGGCACGCTCAAACGCTACGCTACGGAGCTTTCGGTAACGGGACTCACATCGAATCCTACTATCTTCGACCATGCCATCAAGAACAGCAGCGCTTACGACGCCGCGATCCGCGAAAAGCTGAGCAAAGGAAAATCGGGAGAGGCGCTTTTCTTCGAGTTGGCGCTTGAGGACATCACCCGGGCCGCAGCACAGTTTCGGCCGGTTTTTGACAAAACAGATAGTGTGGATGGTTGGGTATCGTTGGAAGTTTCACCGTTGCTGGCGCACGACACAGCCAGCACGCTGGCGGCAGCCAAGGACCTGCACACCCGAGCGGGACAACCGAACCTGTTCATCAAGATTCCCGGGACGAAGGAAGGTTTGCCTGCGATCGAGGAAGCGATTTTCGCGGGAATCCCGATCAACGTGACTCTGTTGTTCTCCCGCGAGCAGTACGTTGCGGCTGCGGAGGCGTTTCTGCGGGGTATTGAGCGGCGCATCGCGGCCGGGCTGGCGCCGGTTGTCGGTTCGGTGGCTTCGGTTTTTATCAGCCGCTGGGACGTAGCGGTCAAGGACAAGGTGCCTGACTCGCTTCGCGACCAGCTTGGCATCGCCATCGCCAAGCGTACCTACAAGGCGTACCGGACGCTGCTCGATTCGCCCCGCTGGCAGCGCGCTCTCAATGCCGGCATGCGTCCCCAGCGCCTCCTTTGGGCCAGCACCGGAACCAAGGACCCCAAAGCGTCCGATATTCTCTACGTCAAGGCCCTTGCCGCGCCTTTCACGGTGAATACCATGCCGGAAGGTACCTTGAATGCGCTCGCGGATCACGGTGAGTTGGGCGCGACGATGCCGCCCGACGGCGGCGACTGCGAAGAGGTGTTGAACCAGTTCGCCAAAGCCGGCGTTGATGTAGTCGCGCTTGCCGCCCAGCTTCAAGACGAAGGCGCGAAGTCGTTCGTTAATTCCTGGAACGAACTCATGGCCGTGATCGCGTCGAAAAGCGCTGTACTCAAGGGCGCGGCGGCCGGTTAAGGGGACCGGCGAATCGCCCTCGGCAAGTCCGGTCCAGAAAAGATCAGAGATGAAAGGAGTCGGTAAGATGGCTACAGCTGCAGTGAGGCGCATCCGCAGCAATGGCACCGAGCCGCTGACCAAACGCAAGGCCTGGAAAAATCTGCAAACACATTACAAAAAGGTTCGAGGACTGCATTTGCGGAATCTCTTTAAGGCTGACCCGAAGCGCGCCCAGCAAATGACCGTCGAAGCGATTGGCCTGACGCTCGACTATTCAAAAAACCGCATTACGGGCGAAACGATCAAGCTCCTGCTTCAACTCGCGGAAGAGTCCGGCGTGCAGTCACGGATCGAAGCCATGTTTCGAGGCGAGAAGATTAACGAAACCGAGAAACGTGCCGTTCTGCACGTGGCTCTTCGCGCGCCCAAAGGAACATCGATCCTCGTTGACGGCGAAAACGTCGTCCCTCAAGTGCATCTGGTGCTGGACAAGATGCGCGCCTTTTCAGATCGAGTAAGGAGCGGGGAGTGGAAGGGGCACACCGGCAAGCGCATTCGCAACGTGATTAACATTGGGATCGGCGGCTCAGACCTCGGGCCGGTAATGGCTTACGAGGCGCTCAAGCACTATAGCGACCGCGCCATGACCTTTCGTTTTGTGTCCAACATTGATGGCACTGACTTCGCGGAAGCGGTCCGCGATCTCGATCCGTCGGAGACGCTCTTCATCGTCTCCTCGAAAACCTTCACCACCCTCGAGACCATGACCAACGCACATACGGCTCGCGCCTGGCTGCTGGCAGCACTTGGGGGCGACGAGAAGTCAATCGCCAAACACTTCGTCGCAGTGTCCACAAATGCGGCGGAAGTAGAGAAATTCGGCATCGACACCAACAACATGTTCATCTTCTGGGACTGGGTTGGCGGACGCTATTCTATGGACTCGGCAATCGGCCTGTCCACGATGCTGGCCATCGGCCCGGATAATTTCCAGGGAATGCTCGATGGCTTTCACGCCATGGATGAGCACTTTCGCACCACCCCGTTCGAGCGAAACCTGCCGGTGCTCATGGGCCTCCTCTCCATCTGGTACAACGACTTTTTTGGCGCCGAGACAGTCGCGGTCTTGCCATACGAGCAATATTTGAAGCGATTTCCCGCCTATCTCCAGCAGTTGACCATGGAGAGCAACGGCAAGCACGTCACGCTCGACGGGAAGAAGGTCAATTACTCGACCAGTCCCATTTACTGGGGCGAGCCAGGAACCAACGGGCAACACTCGTTTTATCAGCTGATCCATCAGGGTACGCGGTTGATTCCCTGCGACTTCATCGCGTTTAGCCGCGCGCTCAACCCGCTGGGCCGGCATCACGATATTCTGCTGGCAAACGTCTTTGCCCAGGCGGAGGCGCTGGCGTTCGGCAAAACCTCCAAGGAAGTCGAAGCCGAGCACACGCCGGACTGGCTCGTACCGCATCGCGTTTTTGAGGGCAATCGCCCGTCCAACACGATTCTCGCCGAGCAGCTCACGCCGCAAGCCCTCGGCAAGCTCGTTGCTTTATATGAGCACAACGTGTTCACTCAGGGCGCCATCTGGCATATCAATTCTTTCGACCAGTGGGGCGTGGAGCTGGGCAAGGTGCTGGCGCAGCGCATCATTCCCGAAATCGAAAGCCCGGCACAACCGAAGCTCGCGCACGACAGCTCAACGAATAATTTGATCGGGCGTTACCGGAAATCGAAAGAGACGGCGACCTAACGGAGTTTCGTCGAATCTTCGACGCCGCCGGGAGAGTCGCTCGCGCTTAAAAAGCACTCAGAAACGAAAAATGTTCGCTAAGGAGAGCCTGTATGCAACTTGGAATGATCGGTCTTGGAAGAATGGGAGCCAACATGGTGCGGCGGCTCATCAGGAGCGGCCACCAGTGCGTCGTTTTTGACATGTCTCCAAAAGCGGTGAACGACTTGGTGCAGGAGAAGGCCACGGGAAGCTCCTCCCTGCCCGATTTCGTCGCCAAGCTCGCCAAGCCGCGGGCCTTGTGGCTGATGGTCCCGGCAGCGGCCGTGGATCAAACCATCGCCGGTCTTTTGCCCCACCTTGAGTCCGGCGACATCCTCATCGACGGCGGCAATTCTTACTACGTGGATGATATCCGGCGCGCAAAGGAGCTCGCACCGAAGCGTATTCACTACGTGGACGTCGGCACCAGCGGGGGTGTCTGGGGACTGGAACGCGGATTCTGCATGATGATCGGCGGCGAAAAAGACATCGTCACGCACCTCGATCCGATCTTCTCCACTCTGGCGCCGGGCGCGGGGGACGCTCCGAAAACGCCCGGTAGGGAGGGTCTTGGCGGCACTGCCGAGCAGGGCTATCTGCATTGCGGTCCAAACGGCGCAGGCCATTTTGTGAAGATGGTTCACAACGGCATCGAGTACGGAATGATGGCGGCCTACGCGGAAGGGCTGGGAGTCTTGCGCAGTGCGAACGTGGGCAAGCAACAGCATGCCATCGACGCCGAGACTACGCCGCTCCGCGACCCCGAGCATTACCAATACGATCTCGATCTTCGCGACATTGCGGAAGTCTGGCGGCGGGGCAGCGTGATCGCTTCGTGGCTCCTCGACCTCACGGCGGCGAGTCTGGTCAAGGATCCAAGCCTTTCCCAATTCGCCGGCCGCGTTTCGGACTCCGGCGAGGGGCGATGGACGATCAAGGCAGCCATCGACGAGGCCGTTCCCGTTCCCGTTCTATCCGCGGCGCTCTATCAGCGCTTCACCTCGCGTGGCGAAGCCGACTATGAGGACAGGCTGCTTTCAGCGATGCGTTTCGGCTTCGGCGGACATTTGGAGAAAGCCGCCGGCAAATAGCCGGGAGACGTGAGGAGAAATGCAATGAGCGATTCTCAATCCGACGCCTTGGTTTTTTTCGGTGCGACAGGCGATCTCGCCTACAAGAAAATCTTCCCTGCTTTGCAGGCCATGATAAAGCGCGGCCACCTCGATGTCCCGGTGATCGGAGTGGCCAAAGCTGGGTGGGATCTGGAGCAACTTCGGACGCGGGCGCGTGATAGCCTGGTTAAACATGGCGGCCTCGACGCCGCGGCCTTCGACAAGCTGAATCGGCTGCTGCGCTATGTGGACGGCGACTACACCGATTCCGCGACGTTTCAGGCCATCCGCAAGGAACTGGACGGAGCGCAGCACCCGGCACATTACTTGGCCATTCCACCCCTTCTTTTCGGAACTGTCGTGGAGCAACTGGCGAAGTCGGGCTCCGCTCAGGGCGCCCGCGTGATCGTCGAGAAGCCGTTTGGCAACGATCTCGCGTCGGCGCAGGACCTCAACCGTCACCTCCATGCTGCTTTTCCGGAATCCGCAATATTTCGCATCGACCACTACCTCGGAAAGCGTCCGGTCAACAACGTGGTCGTTTTTCGTTTCGCCAACGCTTTCATGGAACCGTTCTGGAACCGCAACTACATCGAAAGCGTGCAGATCACCATGGCGGAAAATTTCGGAGTCGAAGGGCGCGGCAGCTTCTACGATGCAACCGGCACGATTCGCGACGTGGTCCAAAACCACCTCTTTCAAATTCTGTGCAACCTTGCCATGGAACCTCCCGTGCGGGTCGATAGTGAATCCATTCGCGACGAGAAGGTGAAGGTGCTGAAGGCGGTTTCAACGGTTGATGCGGGCAATATTATTCGCGGGCAGTTCCGCGGATACCGCGACGAAAAGGGCGTCGCCGCCGATTCGAAGACGGAAACGTTCGCGGCGTTGCGAGTGTATGTCGAATCCTGGAGATGGAAGGGCGTGCCGTTCTATATCCGGGCGGGGAAGAATCTGCCTGTTACCAGCACGGAGGTCATCGGCCGTTTTCGAAAGCCTCCTGCAGTCGTACCGGAAAGTTCCTTGTCGCGGAACCATCTGCGCTTTCGGATTAGTCCCGAAATGACCATCGCCATGGGCACAACGGTGCTGGCCGAGGGGGACGCAATGAAGGGCGAAGCCGTCGAGATGGTCGCCAGCCGCCATCCCCGCCCCGAAGAGATGGATGCTTACGAGCGCGTGCTCGGCGACGCGATGGCCGGTGATTCGACTCTGTTTGCGCGCCAGGATTATGTAGAAGAAGCATGGCGAATCGTCGATCCGGTCCTCAAGGCCGACACTCCCATCTACCAATACGAAAAAAACAGTTGGGGGCCGGCCGAGGTGGACCGCATCGTCTTGCCGCCGGGAGGCTGGCACAACCCGGCAGCCACTGACGTTGAAGATTTCCGCGTAGCCGCCCAAGCGGGTTAGTGGGGGCGGCCTTGCAGCGGACGGTGCCGGCCGTCAATCGCTGATTTGAATTGCGGGTCGCCCGCTTTGCAGCGCAGGGAGAAGATATATGCAAATTGAACTGTTTGCCGATGCCGAATCGGTCGCGAGCGCGGCGGCGGCGCGGATCGCTGCCGATGCACGAGAGGCAATCGCCTCCCGTGGGCGTTTTAGTTTTGCTGTTAGCGGCGGTCACACGCCCTGGATTATGCTGCGCGTCCTTGCCCGCGAAGATGTTGCCTGGTCGAGCGTGCATCTGTTTCAGGTTGATGAGCGCATCGCCCCGGCCGGAGACAACGACCGCAACTTAACCCACTTGCGCGAAAGTTTTCTTCAATACGTCCCTCTCCGCCCGGATCAGATCCATGCCATGCCGGTAGAAGCAACGGACCTGCCGGCCGCAGCCAAGCTTTACGCGAAGGACCTCCAGGCAATCGCCGGATCTCCGCCGGTCCTCGACCTCGTTCATCTCGGTCTCGGTCCCGATGGACACACAGCTTCGCTGGTGCCCGGCGATTCGGTGCTCGACGATACTGCCGAGGACGTGGCTCTGACCGGAATCTACCAGGGCAGGCGCCGCATGACGCTGACCTATCCGATTCTCAATCGCGCCCGCCGCATACTTTGGGTTGTCACCGGAGCTGAGAAGGTCGAAATGCTCCGGCGCTTGCGCGATGGCGATCCGACGATTCCGGCCGGGCGAATTCGTCGCGACCAGGCGCTGCTGCTCGCGGATCGCGCCGCGGCCGGGCAGTTGGCCGCCGAATCTCGGCACGGAGGATGACGTCCGCGTGGGCATAGTGCACCTCCGCGGCCCGAGCGCGAGGAGGGGCTGACATTTTGGAGGAGAGGGGCATGAACGCAACTCAAGCCGCGAAACCAATGACACCCGCTGAAATCGATCAGTTGTGCATCAACACCATTCGCACTCTTTCTATTGACGCCGTTCAGCAGGCGAATTCCGGGCACCCGGGCACGCCCATGGCGCTTGCTCCTTTGGTCTACACCCTCTGGAACCGCGTCATGAGTTTCGATCCACAGGATCCCATCTGGCCGAATCGCGACCGGTTCCTCCTCTCCAATGGTCATGCCTCCATGTTGCTTTGGTCGGTGCTCCACCTGACCAGGACACAGGCTGTGGACGCCGAGTACGAGAGTCTGGGCCAGCCCTCGGTCACGCTCGATGACATCCGCCACTTTCGCCAACTGGGGTCCAAGGCTCCGGGTCACCCGGAATACCACTTGGTCTCGGGAGTCGAGGCTACTACCGGCCCGCTCGGACACGGCGTGGCGACCAGCGTGGGCATGTCCATCGCTCAACGGTGGCTCGCGGCCCGCTACAACCAGCCGGGGTTCGACATCTTCGACTATAAAATCTATGCCGTCTGCGGAGACGGCTGCATGATGGAAGGAGTGTCGTCGGAAGCAGCTTCTCTCGCCGGCCATCTGGGACTCGACAATCTCTGCTGGGTGTACGACAACAATCACATCAGTATCGAGGGCAATACCCGCATCACCTTCACCGAGGACATCGCCGCACGATTCCTCGGTTACGGCTGGAACGTTCTGCGCGTTGGCGACGCCAACGACATCGATCGAATCGAGCACGCGCTGGAGATTTTCAAGGAAACCAGGGGCCGCCCGACGTTCATTATTCTGGACAGCCATATCGGCTACGGTTCGCCCCACAAACAGGACACCGCCGAAGCGCATGGCGAACCCCTCGGCGAAGAGGAGGTTCGCCTCACGAAGCGCAGTTACGGATGGCCGGAGAACGCGCAGTTCCTGGTGCCCGACGGTGTCTATGATCATTTCTCCGCCGGTCTGGGCGCGCGCGGCGCAAAAGACCGCCAAGGGTGGATCAAGCTCTTCAATGACTACAAGGTGAAGTACCCCGAGCTCGGAACGGAAATCGAGCAAATGCAGCGGCGCGACCTCCCGTTCGCGTGGGGCCGCAACCTGCCCTCCTTCCCGGCCGATGCCAAGGGCGTCGCGGGTCGAGACGCCTCGGGAAAAGTACTCAATGTGCTGGCACAAAACATCCCCTGGTTCGTGGGAGGCTCAGCCGATCTCGCCCCTTCGAACAAAACACGCTTGAACTTTGAGGGCGCGGGAGATCTCGAGGCTGGCACCCCCGGCGGCAAGAACCTCCATTTCGGCATCCGCGAGCACAGCATGGGAGCGATTGTGAACGGGCTCTCTCTTTCCAAGCTTCGCCCATTCGGCGCCACATTTTTTATCTTCAGCGATTTCATGCGACCCGCGATTCGGCTCTCCGCGCTGATGGAGCTGCCCACTCTTTTCGTGTTCACCCATGACGCGCTGGGCGACGGAGAGGACGGCCCCACTCACCAACCGATCGAACAACTCGCATCTTTACGCGCGATTCCGGGTCTGGTTACTCTGCGACCTGCCGATGCCAACGAAGTCGTCGAGAGCTATCGCTACGTCGTTCAGTTGCGGCACAAGCCGGCCGTGCATCGTCCTTTCGCGCCAGCCGCAGCCGACACTGGATCGAAGTAAATATTCCTCCGCATCAGGTGTGGCACGCGGCGCATACGTGATGGGGGACACCCCTGGAGGGGACCCCGAGGTGATTTTGATTGCGACGGGGAGCGAAGTCGTCCTTGCGGTGCAGGCGCATGAGGCGCTTCTCGCCCAAGGCATCCGATCACGAGTTGTTTCGATGCCGTCCTGGGACATTTTTGACGACCAGCCCCAAGAGTACCAGGACAGCGTGCTGCCGCCCGCAGTGAAGGCCCGCGTCGCTATCGAGCAGGCCTCCACTTTCGGATGGGAGCGATATACGGGCGCGCAGGGGCGCGTAATCGGGATGAAAACTTTTGGAGCGTCCGCGCCGCTCAAGGAACTCCAGAGGAAGTTCGGATTCGAGCCGGAGCGGGTCGTTGCGATAGCGAAAGAGCTCTTGGGCCGGTCATAGGATATCGCCGGCGCATGTGCAGGCCTGCCAACGATGGAAGCGCTCGTGCGCTCGGCGTTTGACGACAATCATCGAACTCCAAATCGCGGGAAAGGGCATGCTCCTTCCGTCTCTTGTGAGAGCACGCGGTCGTGAAGCAAACCTTGAGTAGTATTTCTCAGCGACTCACGGCAGGAACGGCGACCGGCGCCACGGAAAACCTTGAGAGCGCCGGTCAAAGCTCGCCTCTGGGCGCCATGCTCGTTCCCGGCGGAGCGAATTTCAGTTTATATTCGCGCCATGCTTCGGGCGTGGAGTTGCTGCTCTTTGACAGCGACGATGACACGCGGCCCGCTCAGGCAATCACCATCGATCCGATCCGCAATCGAACCTCCGATTATTGGCACGTGCGCGTGCCCGGCGTGCGCGCGGGACAAATTTATGGGTACCGAGTCCATGGACCGTGTGATCCCGCGAATGGAATGAGGTTCGATCCCTCAAAGGTTCTGCTTGATCCATATGGGCGCGCCGTCGTTGTCCCGAGCAACTACAGCCGCCAGACGGCCCGCCTGGAAGGTGACAATACCGGAACAGCGATGAAGAGCGTGGTCGTGGACTCTGATGCCTATGATTGGGAAGGTGACACCCCCCTCCATCGGCCCGCCTCTCGAACAATCATTTACGAAATGCACGTGGGAGGCTTCACGCGCCATCCCAGTTCGGGCGTTCCAGAGGAAAGGCGCGGCACGTATGCCGGTTTGATCGACAAGATTCCATATCTCCAACAACTCGGCATCACGGCAGTGGAGTTACTGCCCGTGTTTCAGTTTGACGCACAGGATGCGCCGCCGGGGCGCGTTAACTACTGGGGATATGCGCCAATTTCATTTTTCGCCCCGCACCACGGATATAGCTCCCGTCAAGATCCGCTTGGGCCGGTCAACGAGTTTCGGGACATGGTAAAGGCGCTGCACCGGGCGGGCATCGAGGTGATTCTCGATGTCGTGTATAACCACACGGCCGAAGGCAACCACTCCGGGCCAACGATCAGCTTTCGGGGTCTCGACAACAGCACCTATTACATCCTTGAGCCGGACCGTTCGCGCTACGCCAATTACAGCGGCACCGGAAACACGCTCAACGCCAATAATCCCATCGTGCGCCGCATGATTCTGGACAGCCTCCGGTACTGGGTGGAACAAATGCATGTGGATGGCTTTCGATTTGACTTGGCGGCCATTCTTGATCGCGACGAATCCGGCAATTTGCTGCCAAGCCCGCCGGTGATTCTGGACATTGATACCGATCCAGTGCTCGCGGGCACCAAGCTGATCGCGGAGGCTTGGGATGCGGCCGGGTTATACCAGGTGGGCAGCTTTATTGGAGACAACTGGAGGGAATGGAATGGGCGGTTCCGCGATGACGTTCGCAGCTTCTTTCGAGGCGATGACGGATTCGTAGCATCGCTTGCGGACCGTCTGCTGGGAAGCCCGCAGATTTATGGTCACAAGGAGCGCGAGGCTGAGGAGAGCGTGAACTTCGTTACCTGTCACGATGGGTTTACGCTCAACGATCTGGTGTCTTACAGCCAGAAGCACAACGAGCTGAATGGCGAAAACAACCAGGACGGCTTGAACGACAACCGAAGTTGGAATTGGGGCGTCGAGGGACCAACGGACGATGCGGCCATCGAGCGGTTGCGAAACCGGCAGGTAAAGAATTTTCTGGTGGTCACGTTGTTCTCTCTCGGTTTGCCGATGCTCCTGATGGGTGATGAAGTCCGACGCACTCAGCGCGGCAACAACAACGCTTACTGCCAGGATGACGAAACCAGTTGGTTCGATTGGACGCTCACAAAAACGCACGCCGATGTCCATCGTTTCGTAGCGCTGCTCAGCAGACGGCGGCTCTTGCGCGATATCGAGCCGGAATTTCGCCGCGAAAGCCTCAATCAGGTCCTCCGGGAAGCCACCAAAGCCTGGCACGGCGTAACTTTGAACCAGCCCGACTGGAGCTATCAGTCGCACAGTCTGGCGTTGAGCGCGCGAGCCGCAAGCGATGAGCTTTCGTTTTATTTGATCTTGAATGCCTATTGGGAACCGCTCGATTTCGAGTTGCCGCCTGCAGATGACAACTCCGAGGGCCCATGGCGTCGCTGGATCGATACCACGCTCGACTCACCCGACGATATCGCCGAATGGCGGAACGCTACACCAATACACGCGAGCACCTATCGCGCCGGGCCGCGCTCTGTGGTCGTGCTGATTCGCGGGGGAAATGCGGACGAACCCTCGCCCGGAAGTGCGCCTCAACATCCTCCGCAGAAATCCCCCGAGAGGTGAATGCCCATGAAAAGTGTAATCGCAGAGTCGCATCGTCGTTTGGAAATCCCGGGCATCGCCCAGATCGTCGAAGGAAATGGCGGCCAGCCCAAGGTGCGCGTCACTTCCGCCGAAGCGACGGGCGAAATCTACCTGCTCGGTGCGAATGTAACTTCCTGGAAGCCGAAAGACAGCGCAGAAGTCCTCTTTCTCAGCGCAAAGTCGCGATGGGAGGATGGCCGCGCAATCCGCGGAGGCGTGCCCATCTGTTTTCCCTGGTTCGGAAGCAAAGCGGATAATCCAACCGCTCCGGCCCACGGGTTCGTGCGCACCAAGCCCTGGCAGCTTCAGTCCATCGCGCAAACAGAACACGGCGTCACCGTCAGCATGTTCACCGCAAGCAGCGACGATACCAGGAAATGGTGGCCGGCCGAATTCCGCGCGGAATATCGCGCCACCTTTGGTCCCGAGCTGGGCCTCGAGCTTGAGATAACCAACACCGGAAAAACCAGCATGCGCTTTGAGGAAGCCCTGCATGCCTATCTTCGCGTGGGCCAGATCGAAAGCGCGCGCGTGCGTGGGCTGGACGCGGCTCGCTATCTCGATAAGACCGACTCGAATCGCGAAAAGACGCAGCAGGGTGACATCCAGGTCACCTCGGAAACCGATCGCGTGTACCTCGACACCACCGGCCCGATCGAGTTGCACGACCCCGTCCTGCGCCGCCGCGTCCGCATAACGAAGGAGAATTCGCATACCACCGTCGTCTGGAATCCATGGGTCGATAAGGCGCGTTCCCTTCCGGATTTTGGCGATGACGAGTGGAAGCAAATGATCTGCATCGAAACCAGCAATGTCTCTGGTTTTTCGTTGGCGCTGGCGCCCGGTCAGCAACACAAAATGAAAGCTGTCGTGCGCGTCGAGGAACTTTAAGAAGATTCAAGCGTTCGCCCCCGCGCCCGCACGCTCTCGATTCGCGTGAGGCGGACATCGCCGGTGCTCTAATGTCGATGTCAACATCTGCGCAATTGTCGGCCTGCTGGCAACGGAAGGAGCCTCAGCGTCTCTGCCGCCGCCTAAGCCCCTCCCGTTCAATAATTTCACGGCCGCCGTCATGGACGACGAATTGCCCATGTACCGCGGTCGTGCCTTCTCGCGAGAGGCGCCGCGCTACCGAGCGCCCCTGGTCGAGAACGCCCGGCGCGCTCGCGACACGATTCCTTGCTGATTGAATTTAATGCGCGCGAAAACTAAACGTGGTAAACAGTTTGGTGTTGCGGTCGCTAGCGGCGCGTGGTGCCCAAGCCCATGAGACACAGCGAACATACACGCAGCCTGGCCGGTAAGGCAGCCGGTATCGCGGTTCTGCTTGCGGGTTTCTTGCTCGCTGCGAAGCTCTGCCTCGGCGCCACCGCGAAATCCGGTCAGATTCCGAGCATCTTCAATCCGGAATCAACGCCCGCGGATTCGATTTTTCGCTTGTCACTGCTGGTGCTGTCCGTTACCGCGGTCATTTTCGTCATCGTCTTCAGCTTGCTCGCGTACTCCGTCGTGAAGTACCGGCGCCGCCGAGGCGACGACGGTCGTGAACCTCCGCAGGTCTACGGCAGCAACCAGGTCGAACTTGCCTGGACGGTGATTCCGATACTGATCGTATTTATATTGTTCCTGGCCACCGCGCGTGTCATCGAGTCTGTGCAGAACGCTCCCGAGCCGCCGGGGGCGATCAATGTCACCGCCGTCGGCCATCAGTTTTGGTGGGAATTTCGCTATCCCGATCTCGGTGTGGTCACCGCCAATGAATTGCACGTCCCGGTGAGCGACCCGTCGAATCCATCACCCACTTTCCTTACCCTGCTTTCTGCGGATACCGACCATAGCTTCTGGGTTCCTCGCCTCGCAGGGAAAACGGACCTCATTCCAAACCACCCCAACCACATGTGGATTGATCCGCACCAGACCGGGCTTTATTTGGGTCAATGCGCCCAATACTGCGGAACGCAGCACGCCAAAATGCTCTTGCGCGTTTACGTGGATTCGCGGGAACAGTTTGACCAATGGATCGCCGCAGAAAAACAGCCCGCTTCGTCGAACGATGCAACCGAGCAAGGCCGGCGAATCTTTCAGACCACAGCGTGCGTGAATTGCCATGCGATTTCGGGAACGGCGGCCGTCGGCCGTTTCGGTCCTGACCTCACGCATCTGATGAGCCGCGACACAATCGCGTCGGGCGCGGCGCCGAATACTCCCGAGAATCTGAGGGCCTGGATTCAGAATCCGGATCACCTCAAGCCGGGCTCGCTGATGCCCGCTATGCAACTCGATGACCGCGATTTGGACGCGGTAACCGCATATCTCGAGACGCTGCGATGAGCGCAAGGACATAACTCATGTCATCGGAAACAATCGCACTCGGTGCAGTTGACGGCGGCGCACGGCCGATCAGCGAAAGGCTCCACGACTGGGTTGTCACCGTGGATCACAAGAAGCTGGGAATTCTTTACCTCCTGTACGCTCTTCTGTTCCTGGTGATTGGTGGCGTCGAGGCGACCATGATGCGGATACAGCTCATCGTTCCGCACAACAGTTTCGTCTCGCCGCAGGTCTTTAATCGGCTGTTCACCATGCACGGCACCACCATGATCTTTTTCGTGGCCATGCCGCTCGTCTTCGGCTTCGGCACCTATTTGATTCCGTTAATGATCGGCGCCCGCGATATGGCCTTTCCGCGCCTGAACGCCATGAGCTTCTGGATGACCGCTTTCGGCGGGTTGTTGCTTTACTTCAGTTTCCTCGGCGGGAACGGTCTTTACGGAGCTGGGAATGCGCCCGATGTCGGCTGGTTTGCCTATGCGCCGCTCACCGCGCGCGCATTTTCGCCCGGGCACAGCTCGGACTTCTGGACGCTGGCTCTGCTTGTGGCCGGTATCGGCAGTATCGGCGCGGCCGTCAATTTCGTTACCACCATTTTGTGCTTGCGATGTCCGGGCATGACTCTGGAGAGAATGCCGCTGCTCGCTTGGCTGAACCTGGTGATGGGCGGACTGGTCATTCTGGCCGTATCGCCCCTCACCGCAGCGCAGCTCATGCTTCTCATCGATCGTTATCTCGGGGGGCACTTCTTTGACACCCAGGCAGGAGGCTCCGCGGTGCTTTGGATGCACTTTTTCTGGGTCTTCGGGCATCCGGAAGTGTACGTCCTGGTCATCCCGGCCTTCGCCTTTGCATCCGAAATCATTCCGGTTTTCTCCCGCAAACCGATCTTCGGCTATCCGGTGATGGTCGGCGCGAGCGTCGCCATCGGGTTCATCAGTCTTAGCGTCTGGGCTCACCATATGTTCACCGTGGGAATGGATTCGGCCGGCAACACCTTTTTCGTTTTGTCTACGATGATCATAGCCGTCCCGACGGGAATAAAGATCTTCAATTGGCTGGGGACGATGTGGGGCGGAAAGATTCAATTTACGGCTCCGATGTTGTTCTGTGTCGCATTTTTGTTCCAGTTCCTGATCGCCGGCCTCACCGGGATCATGTTGGGCGCCGCGCCTTTTAATTGGCAGCTGAGCGCCTCTTATTTCGTCATTGCCCATTTTCATTACGTCATTGTTGGCGGAATTATTTTTACCATCTTCGGGGCTTTCTACTACTGGCTGCCGAAGATGAGCGGCCGGATGTACAACCAGACGCTCGCCAAATGGCATTTCTGGCTGTTTTTCATCGGCTTTCACCTGACTTTCGATTTCATGCACATCCCCGGAATCTTGGGAATGCCGCGGCGGATTTACACCTACGAGCCCGGCCGCGGTTGGGAAATATGGAACCTGATCGTCACCATCGGGACTTTGGTTCAAGGTGCCGGCGTGCTCGTGTTCGTCGCCAATCTCATCTGGACGTTTTGGAAGGGCGAACCCGCCGGGAACGATCCCTGGGACGCGTGGACCCTCGAATGGTCCACCACCTCGCCTCCGCCGGACTACAATTTTGCCGTCATTCCCGTTGTTGAAAGTCGGCGTCCCCTTTGGGACATCAAGCACCCTGAAGATCCGGACTGGAAGTACGAGTAGCCAAGGAGAACTCTGGTGAGCAGCGCAGCGATTACGCAGTCAGCGGCCGGCCCCGAGTGGAGTCTGCCTTCGCGCGGACGCGTCGGGATGGCCTCACTCATAGCCGCTGAATCCGCGATCTTTACCATCTTTGTTGTCGCCTACCTTTTTTACGTTGGCAAGGATGTCTCGGGTCCCACGCCAAAAGATGTTCTCGAAGTCCCGATTGTCGGCACCATCTGCCTGCTATCCAGCAGTCTGACCATCCATCTGGCTGTAAGAGCGCTGCGGGCCGCAAAGATCCGTGCCTTCGGATTATGGTGGTTCGTGACCATGGCGCTTGGTGCCATTTTCTTGATCGGAACGGGCCGGGAGTGGCATCGCTTGATCTACGAACGGGGTCTGACGATCAACACCAATCTTTTCGGCACCACCTATTACTCGCTCGTAGGCCTGCACGCCTTTCACGTGACGGCGGGGCTGACCGGGATTCTTCTGGTCATGGTTCTTACTCTAGTAGGCAAAGTGCAGGCGGAGCACAGCGAGCGCGTGGAGGTCTTTTCGTTGTATTGGCATTTCGTTGATGTGGTCTGGGTAATCGTATTCACCGTCGTCTATGTCATCGGCCGATAGGGAGTGGAACCGCATGTCCGCGCCATCACGTCGCAAGGAACCGAATGGCCCCCCGGGCACGGTCATTCTGCCGGCACCTACCGCCTGGCCCATCGTCCTTGCATTCGGCATTACCTTGCTCGTAGGCGGCCTGGTCATGAGTCCTTCCGTAAGCATTCTCGGAGCAATCCTTGCGGCGACTGCCTCCGTCGGCTGGTTCCGCGACGTGCTCCCGCAAGAGAAGGAAGAGACGCTTGAAGTAAGCGCGGAAATCCCCGCGGTTGTTTCTACGTCGCGCCGTGAAATCGAACGCCTGCCCGTAGCTCCCGAGCTGCCTCGAGCTCTGCTGCCGCTGGAAATCTATCCCGTGTCGGCGGGAATCAAGGGCGGCCTCGCCGGCAGCGTAGCTATGGCGGCGCTCGCCTGCCTTTACGGGCTTCTAAGGCAACACAGCATTTGGTATCCCATCAACCTGCTTGCCGCCACGGTTTATGGCCAGTCACTGCAGTTCGGGAGAGCCTCCCTCCACGAATTCCATCTCAACAGTTTCTTGCTCGCCTGCGTGATTCATCTAATTACCTCTTTGTCCGTCGGCCTGCTGTACGGGGCGATGCTGCCGATGTTGCCGAAGCGCCCAATTCTTCTGGGAGGCGTTGTGGCTCCGCTCATCTGGACCGGACTCCTCCGCAGCATCCTGGGGCTTTTGAACCCGATGCTGAACGAACGCATCAGTTGGCCGTGGTTCATCGCTTCGCAGTTTGCTTTCGGGATCGTGGCGGGAATTGTGGTGGTGCGCCAGGCGCGCGTGCGCACTCGCCAGTTCGAGCCCTTTCTGGCACGTGCCGGATTTGAGGCTCCGGGGATGATGAAGGAAAGACCCCGGAAGGACGGACCTCGATGAAGTGGCGCCTCTTCATCCTGGGAGCAGTGGGTTTCTCCGCACTGGGCCTTGGTGCATGCGCCGACGCCCCCGGACGACCGGGGCCGGGCGATATTCCAATCGTTCCTGGCGAAGTTTCAGATTTCACGATCCTGTACGCGCAGAATTGTTCTGCATGCCACGGCTCGGAGGGCAGGGGCGGAGCCGCCATCGCGCTCGGCGATCCTGTGTATTTGGCGATCGCAGATGACAAAGTCCTGCGCGAGGCGGCGACCAATGGAATTCCGGGCACCTCCATGCCTGCTTTTGCGCAGAGCGCGGGCGGGATGCTCACCGACAAGCAGATCGACGTGATCGTTCGGGGAATTCGGGAGCGTTGGTCGAAGGCCGATGCTTTGGGCGGCGCGAACCCGCCTCCCTACGCATCCTCCCAGACTGGCAATGCCTCCCATGGCTCAGATGTCTATGCTGCGTATTGCTCCTCTTGCCATGGCCCCGGGGGACGCGGCGGCCAGAAGGCGAGCTCGATTGTGGACGGTTCGTTTCTCGGACTGCTCAATGACCAGGAACTTCGAACCATTGTGATCGTGGGACGCCCCGAGCTGGGCGCTCCGGACTGGCGTGGCAACATCCCGGGGAAGCCGATGTCGGCCGAAGACGTTTCTGATGTCGTGGCTTGGCTGGCATCCCAGCGACCACCACTTTCCGGCCAGCTTTTCGCACCAGCGGTGAAATCACCGGGAGAAAGTCGATGACTATTCAGGGCGGACTCAACAGACGTGGTTTCCTCATGCAGGTTGGACTCCTGCTCAATGGCATCGTCGGCGTTATTTTGGCTGTGCCGATCGTACGCTACCTGATGTCCCCTGTCGCCCACGAACGCAAGGGAGCGTACGACTCCTGGGTTTCTGTCGGCAACCTCGAACAGTTTCCTCCCGGTCAGACTCGCTTCGCCACCTATCGGAACCCGGTTGCAAATCCGACCGACGGAGAGACGGCACAGATCGCCTGCTGGGTTCGAAATGTGGATGGGCAAAATTTTCAGGTTTTTGCCATCAACTGCGCGCATCTCGGGTGCCCGGTTCGGTGGTTCCCGCAATCGGGACTTTTCATGTGTCCCTGCCATGGTGGCGTGTACTACCAGGATGGCTCTCGCGCCTCCGGCCCTCCCGAACGTGGATTGTTCCAATACAGCTACAGGATTGAAGGCGGAAAACTGCTGATCAAGGCGGGCGAGTTGCCTACACCGGGCCAGGCCTCAAACATCGTTCGAGAGATACAGCCATGCGTCTGATCCAGTCCGTCGGCGAATGGTTCGAGGCGCGCCTTCAGCTCGGCGATTCCATCCGGGAAACCGCGGAGCATCGCATTCCCCGTGAAACCTCCAGCTGGTTTTACGTTTTCGGCAGCGCTGCTTTCGTCGTGTTCATACTTCAGATCGTCACCGGAATCATGCTGGCGCTCATTTACGTTCCATCGGCCGGAGAGGCTTGGAGCAGCCTCCAGATTTTGAATCACGACATTTCGCTGGGCTGGTACGTTCGTGCCCTTCACGGCTGGGGTTCGAACTTCATGGTCGCGATTGTGCTGATTCACATGGTCCAGGTCTTTCTCTTCGGCGCATACAAATTCCCGCGCGAACTTACCTGGATCGTCGGCGTGTTTCTTTTGATCGTCACTCTTGGAATGGCCTTCACCGGTCAGGTCCTCAGATTCGATCAGGACGCCTACTGGGGTCTCGGAATTGGTGCGTCCATCGCCAGCCGCGTCCCATTAATTGGCCCGGCTATCGTCAATTTAATGCTGGGCGGCCCGATCATCGGCGGAGCGACTCTTTCCAGATTCTTCGCCCTTCACGTGTTCGTCGTTCCCGGTCTGCTCATCGCGTTCGTGTCCGTTCATTTGCTGATGGTCCTCAAACTCGGGATCAATGAGTGGCCCATGCCCGGGCGCCTGGTCCGCAAGGCCACCTACGTCAAGGAGTATCACGAGCTGACGCAGAAGGACGGCATTCCCTTCGTTCCCACCGCGATATGGAAGGACATGTTCTTCTGTGCCTTGATCCTGCTTGCCATAGGCGTCTGCGCTTTTTATTTCGGTCCCTTTGGCCCGTCGGGTCCGCCGGATCCCACCGTTATTCAAACATCGCCGCGCCCTGACTTCTTCTTCTTGTGGCTCTACGCGATTCTTTCATTCCTGCCACCGTCCATGGAAACTCCCGCTCTGCTGATTGGACCCGTGGTTGGAATTCTCGGACTTCTGCTCTTGCCGTTCATTTTTAGCGAAGGCGAGAAAAGCTGGCGGCGCAGGCCCCTCGCTGTCCTCACCATCCTCCTGGTCGCAGTCGCACTCGGAACATTTACGCGGCTGGCCCAGCGTACTCCCTGGAGTCCGGTCATGGATGCATGGAGCGGAATCCCCATTCCGTCCGAATTCCTACAAAATCGAACCGCTCTCGAACGCCAGGGCGCCCTCGTCTTTCAAGCCAAGCAATGCCACAACTGCCACTCGCTGGACGCGCAGGGCGGCAAGCGCGGGCCGGCTCTCGACGCCGTCGCCGTGCGGCTGACACAGGATCAGTTGATTCGCCAAGTGATTCAAGGCGGCGGCAACATGCCCGCTTACGGCAAGAATCTGAGCCCCGCGGAAACGACGGCGCTTGTCGCGTTCCTGGAAACGCTGCATCCTGCCGGGCAGTCGCCGGCACGGGATGCCTCGCGGGCATTCGTGCTGGGAGCAGAGTCTGGAGCTTCGCCTTCCGATCAACGCTAAAATCGCCATGACCGCTGAATTTCAGTCCGTCTTCCAGTCCTGGTCCGCCCCTCTCGGCGTACCAATCTCGCTGTGTCTTGCCGCGCTCGTTTATGCAAGAGGCTGGCTCCTTCTCCGCAGCGCTTTCCCCGGCCTGATTTCGGCAGGGCGCTTGGCGGCATTCTTCGCGGGAATCGTCTGCGTATGGGCGGCCGTCGGCTCTCCTCTGGCAGCATTTGATGATGTGTCCCTCACCGTCCACATGGTGCAGCACCTCCTGCTCATGGCCGTCGCACCTCCTTTGATTCTGCTCGGTGCACCGGCGCTGCCAATGCTGCGGGGGCTTCCGCAGTGGATGGCTCGGAGTGTCGTTGGTCCGTTTGTTCGTTGGCGTCTGGTGAAGTCGCTCGGACGTTTTCTGACCAATCCTTCGATTTGCTGGCTCGCCGCCACACTTGCCTTGATCGTGTGGCACATCCCGGCGGTGTTTGAGCTGGCGTTGCGCTGGGATTGGCTGCACGAAGTCGAGCACGCCTGCTTCTTGGGTTCTGGACTTCTGTTCTGGTGGCCGGTGGTTCAGCCCTGGCCGAGTGTCCCGAGGTGGCCTCGATGGTCCGTGCCGCTGTATCTTTTCTGCGCCACTTTGCCATGTGACGCGCTTTCCGGCTTCCTTGCGTTCTGCGATCGCGTTGTCTATGCGTCATATCTCTCGGCGCCCCGAGCTTTCGAATTGTCGCCGCTCCATGACCAGGAGTGGGCGGCTACCCTGATGTGGGTCAGCGTGACCATTATCTTCCTGGTTCCGGCTACGCTGGTTACGATAGGCATTCTCTCGACCCCTCGGCCGCACTCTGTGGAGCAAGCCCACGACTTGTTGCCCGGAATACTGGGCCAGCCACCCCGCGCCTCGAAACTGGAAGTGAGCTAGCCGTCGCGGCCGAACGGGCTGCAAGTATTCTAGACGTCACGCGCGCTCCGGCTAGTCGGGGGACAGGAATTGATTCGCGGTTCTATCGCGCGCTCCCCGCTCGACGGCGACAAATTTGCGAGGCGTTGACCATGGCAGTCGCGAATGTTCAGGATTTTCGTTTCAGCGGCAGTCTCTTTGAATCAGGTCTCGGGTCCATCTTGGGCGTGAAAGGCGCCGGGGACCGGGACGAGGCGTTTTTCGCGGACGTAGAATTCGCGATCGCGCCAGTGGATACGCTGCGGGAAGAAACTGGCGAGCCAGACGACGAATGCGAACGCGTCGCGCAGGGGCAGCATCCACAGTTTCTGCCGGACGAGCGCATCGCGCATGCCGCGCGCGCCCGTGCCAAGCGCCACTTCATAACGAAGCAGCGAATAGCCGGCGGTAAAGAAGAAAACTCCCGGCCAGGAGTGCGCGAGAAGCATGCCAGCGACGGACCACACCAGGCCGTGAGTGAACAGCAAACCGAAATGCCCCCAGGGACGCGAATAACGAATGCTCAGATTCCAGCGAATTTGATGGCGAAAGGCTTCGCCGATGGATTCGCGGGGATACACGATGTCCACCGGAAAGCGGCTGAGCTCGATGCGATTGCCGCGTGCGGCGATGCGATTGCCAAGTTCGTAGTCGTCGCAAAAATAATCCACGAGCGATTCGAAGCCGCCGATTTCGGCGAGATGCTTTTTCGTGGTGGCCATCACCGCGCCGAGCATGAAATCAACGCCTCCGAAGAGCCAGGCGACGAGCACTCCCGGCGCGAAATCCGCGCTGTTGCCAAGCGCTTCGAGGTCAGCGGGAAGCGAGCCGTCCGTAAGCCCGCGATACAAGCAGGTGACGCCGCCCACCCTGGGATCCGCGAACGGGGCCGCGACGGCACGAAGAAAGCCGGGTTCGACGCGCACATCGCTATCGCTGACGATGACGACCTGATTCCCGGCTTCGCGGACCAAGCGGCAAAGCTTATTCACCTTGTCGCTCGCCCCCAGAGCATCGGAACCGATCAACAGGCGAATGCGGCGATCGGAAAAATCGGCAATCAATTTTTGTATGACCGGGACGGCCGGATCCTGGCCGTCAGCGACGCAGAACAGAATTTCAAACTCGGGATAGTCCTGGCGGCAGAAGCTGGCGTAATTCTCGTAAGTTTCACGATCCAGCCCGTGGACCGGTTTCAGGATGCTGACGGGAGGAAAGAAACCGGCGGGAGCCGGCGACGGGCGAAAAAACCTGCCGGCGGCGATGATGGCGAGAACGTAGTAGGCGAACGGCGCGGCGGCGAGCACGAGTAGCGAATCGCGAATCAGCGGCCAGGGCGTCATGATAGACAACATCTCACGAATTACGCGCGCGAGCCAACGGCGCGGGCGCGTGATTAACCTATTTCTTGCCGAGGAATACGAGCGCGACGCCGACGCAGACGAGGAGAACTCCGAACCAACGTTGCGGCATCACACGTTCACCCAGAAATAGCTTACCGCCCAGCGTGCCCACGGCGTAGCTGAGCGAGGCCGCCGGGAAGACGAAGCTGACGTTGGCGACGGAGAGCAACCCGAGCAGCGAAAAAAAGCCCGCCGCCATCATGGTGATGCCAATCCAAAACCAGGGAACGCGCATGGCGCGGCCGAGCACGCGAGCAATCGAGCCTGGGCGGAAATCGGTGACCTCGCCGATGGTTTTCATGGTGCGAGACATGCAGATCTCTCCGCCGGTGCCGGGAACGACGATCAGGAAATAGAAAATAAATCCGGTCAGCACGATTCCTGCTCCGTGGTGCGGGGCGGCGTGCGCCCGACAATAAACACCCCCAGGCAGATCAGCGCCACGCCAGTCCAGCGAATCGGCGTGATGGCCTCGTGCAGGACAAAACGCGCCAGCAGGGCGATGATCAGGCTGGAAATGGAAGAAGCCGGGAGGACGTAGCTATAGTCCGCCCAGGAAAGCACCAGAAGGTAGGCGACGAAGAAAGTGAGCAAGAGGCCAATGCCAAGCCAGATGGTTCCGGAGGTAAAGGCACTGAAAAAAAAACGGAAGACGTCGGCGGGCGCCCAGCTGGCCATGGGAGGAATGCGCTTCATGCCCTTGCCCAGAAACATGTCTCCGAGCGGAGCAACAGAGACCATGATGACGATGAGCGTGAAGGTTTTCAGGAGCAGGCCTTGCGGCGCCGTCATGCCCCTTGGGACTCGCCGAGCCCGGAGCGCGGGTTCATCGGCGGCACGGCAACGATGGCCTTCTGATCCACGCCCTTGTTCTTCCGGGATACTTTCCGGCGATCGGCGCGGAGCTTCATGAAGTCCACAGCCTCGTGATAGAGGCGCTTGCGTTCGTGGGAATCCCAGAGCGCGTCGCGAACGATGCGCCAGGCGACCCGGGGACGGAAATAGTAGCTGTCGTAGAAGCGATTCACGGATTCGACCATGTACTCCTTGGAGAGGCCGGGATACTCGAGGTGAGGAAGCTGGTGGCCGCCATCGTCAGTGATCGCTTCGCCGGCGAGGAAGCCCTCGCGGACGCCCTGATCGTAAAGCTCAGTGCCGGGGTACGCATGAGCCATCGAAACCTGAATGGTCTCGCAGTCCAGCTGCTTGGCGAAGTCGATGGTCTTCTCGATGGTGTCCTTGGTTTCGCCCGGGAGGCCGATAATGAAGTCGCCGTGGACGTGGATGCCGACTTTCTTGCAGTTCTTGACGAAGTTGCGGCCCATGTCGAGCGTCTGGCCCTTCTTGATATTTTTCAGGATCTGCGCGTCGCCCGATTCAAAGCCGACGATCAGCAGGCGGCAGCCGGCATCGGCCATGGCCTTGAGCGTTTCGTAATCGCCGTGGACGCGGGCGGTGCAGGACCACTGGAAGCCGACCGGTTTGAATTCCTTGCAGAGCGCCAGGACGCGATCCTTGCGGATATTGAATGTGTCGTCGTCGAAAAAGAATTCCTTGGCTTGCGGAAACATCTTGTGCGCCTGGCGGAATTCCCGCGCGACATTCTCGACCGACCGGGTGCGCCAGGCGTGGCCGGACAGCGTCTGGGGCCAGAGGCAGAAGCTGCACAGAGCCGGACATCCCCGCGCCGTATAAAACGAAACGAAGGGGTGCAGCAGGAATGGGACGTTGTATTTCTCGATTTCCACGTTGCTCTGATACACATCGGTGGCAAAAGGAAGTTCGTCGAGTTCGGCAGTCTGCATGGGCGGACGTGAGGGATTGTGGACGACCTTGCCGTCAACAACGTAGCTGGCGTTGGCGATTTCCGAAAGCGGCTTGCCCTGCGCGTATTCGACCACAGCGTGATCGAATTCCCCGCGCACCACGAAATCAAGATCGGAACTCGCCAGCAGGCTTTCGGCGGGCTTGATCTGCACCTGCGGACCCACAAAGCAAATCTTGGTATCGGGCTTCTGCTCCTTCATGGCGCGCGCCATGCGCAGGTCGCTCAGAAAGCCGACGGTCGAAGTGAAGAGCACCACGAATTCATAGTCCTTGGCGATCCGAACAACCTCGGCGGGCTTGATGTGGTGCGGAGGGCCGTCCAGCAAGCGGCTGCCAGGCAACATGCCGGCCGGATAAGCGAGCCAGACAGGATACCAGTACGACTCGATCTCGCGCGTGGCCGGCCAGCGGGAACCCGCTCCACCGTCAAATTTTTCGAAACTCGGCGGATTCAGGAACAGGGTCTTCATTACAGACGGCATGTACAGTATCCCCCTCAGAACTGCGAATAATTCCAGCCAGAATACTCATTCTACAGCATTTCGCGGGTCATCCCAAGCGCAGGTTTATGAATCGGTTCTATTGGAAAACCTTTGCCAGCTGGCCGGTTGCCTGCAACAGCGAGAGCTGGGCCTGCTGGCGGGCGAAATCAGCGTCGAGGAACGCAACCCACTTGTCATTCTCGTCCAGGCGCGCCTGTTCGATTTCCTGCAGAGTGACGCGGTTCTGGTCGAATTTGGCCTGCTCCAGCTGCAGCGATTCCTGCGCGAGTTGCAGGTCGAGCCGGGCGACTTCCCTGCTGGCGTCCAGCTCGCGGACGCTGCGGGCCTTCTGCTGCACGTCGAAGCGGACCTGCTGGCGTTTGTTGCCAAGCAGCAGCTCGGCCTCGCTCAGCTGGCTCCGCGCCAGAGTAACGTTTGCCGATGTTTTGGCCGCGAAGATAGGAATGGTGACTTGCACGCCCACGTTGACGTTGTTGCGCTGGAAGGTCCTGTAAAACTCGCCGTAATTATTAAATTGACTCAGGATGCTGTACTGCCCGACCAAATTGACGGTGGGAAAATAGCTCCAGCGCGCGCCTTTGAGCAGCTGTTCGCGCGCGGCGCGCTCGTTTTCGGCCTCGGCGACGCGGCGGTCGTTCTGAATGGCAAGGCTTTCTATTTCGGCTTCCGATTGCACGGTGGCAAGCTCGGCGGTAAACGACGCTTCCTCCGGCTCGACTTCGAGGGATCGGTCCTCGGGGATGGCGGTGAGATCGCGGATTTGCGCGTCGAGTGTCGCTTCGCGGTCCTCGAATTTCACGACTCGTTCGGCGATGCGCGCGAGCGACAGCTGCGTGCGCGTCACCTCGATGGGAAGCTCCTGATTGGCGGCGACGCGCTCGCGGATGGCTTCCAGAATCTTGGCACCGCTGGCCTGCTCGCTGCGCATCAGGTCGAGCGAATGGCGGACCTTGCCCAATTCGAGATAGGCGGTCGCGGCACGGACGATGACGTCGTCGCGCACGCGATCAAGCTCCAGTTTCTGATTCCTGGCGCGATCTTCGGCGGCGTGCTGCTCGCTTTTGAGGAGCGGATTGAAAAGAGCCTGGGTGTAGTCCAATTGAAAGACGGAGGGCGCTTCGCCGCCGGGGAGCGATGGAAAGCCGTAGGTGTAAGCCAGGCCCGCTCCGGTGTAGAGATTTGGCCGGAACGCTGCGCGGTCCACGCCAACTTCGCCGAGCGCGACGTTGTACTGCACCTGGGCGAGCTTGACGTCGCGGCTGTTCTGCAGGGCGAGGGTCACGGCCTGATGCAGCGTGAGTTTGTCCGTTTCCTGGGCGCGCGCGGGTAGAGCGGTGAGGAGCGCGCACAGCAGCGCGATTCCGGCAAGCGCGGCAAAGTGGCGCCGGCTGCATTTCGTATGGACCGCAGGGCTATTCATGGCGAAGCGATTCCGTCGGTTGCAGGCGCGCCGCCCGATTCGCGGGCAGATAGCCGAACACCAAGCCTGTGGAGCAGGATACTACGAATGCCAGCACGACCGAGACCCACGATACCGGGACGGTAATCCCGGCGGCCTCCGGGAAAAAGCCGATCAGAAAATTGAGCAGGGCGGGAATGGCGACGCCGATGGCGATTCCGGCGAGAGCGCCGGTGCCGCTGATGGCCATCGCTTCCATCAGAAATTGATAGCGGATGGCGTTCTGCGTGGCGCCCACGGCCTTGCGAATGCCGATCTCGCGCGTTCGCTCGGTGACGGTGACGAGCATTATGTTCATGATCCCGACTCCGCTGATCACCAACGCGATCAGCGCGATCAGAATGAGGACGACCATCAGCGCGATGGCGATGTTCCGCGCCGTCTCGAGAATTCCGGTGGAATTCCGGACCCGATAATGCGCGCCGGCGCGATGGCGAGACTGGAGAATCCGGGCGACGTCGCGCGTCAAGACCGGTATGTCTTCGGTGTGGTTCGCCAGGACGTACCCGGTCATGATGTATTGCGTGCCTGTGTAATATTGCAGCAGGGAAAACGGGATGATTGCGGATTCTTTCATGATCTCCGTCTCGCCGAAAGTGGCCGAGCGTTCCTTGAAAACGCCAATGACGGTGAAGCGGAGTTCTCCGATCTGGATGTCCTTGCCAACCGGGTCGTCATACGGAAACACGCGACGCACGAGATCCTGGGTCAACAGGCAAACTTTGCTGCGAGACGCCATGTCGTCGGAATCGAAGTATCGGCCGCGCAAAATCTGGAGATTGCGAATACGGTCGAATCCCGGGGTCGCGCCAACCAGATTAACGGGGCGCTGCTGGGCGTTGACGACCACGGTCATCTGAAGCGAGCTGGTGCCGGAGACTTCAGAAACCTTTTGGGCCAGCCCGTCCTTTAGCGCGGCGAGATCGGCGGGCGTGATTTGATCCTCGAGCGTGAAGGAACCCGCGTCGCCGGAGCTGAGCAGGTTCAAGGAAATCAGATTTGAGCCGATGGCTTGAATCTGTGAGAGAACGTAGCGCTGGCCGCCGAGGGCCACGGCTACCACCAGAACGATGGAACCGCTGCCGATGATGACGCCCAGCATCGTCAACATCGCGCGCATCTTGTTGGCGAGCAGCGCCAGCATGGCGAGAGACCATGTTTCGCGCCAGAAGGCCGACGTGTTTTGTGCGCTTGCCATGCGAGTTCGGACTCGTGTGCGCCCGCGGCGCGCTGCTGCTAGGACTTCTGAAGCCTCTTAAGGCGCGCGGTCACTTCCTTGCGCTGCTGGTTGGATGGGTGCAGCTGCAATGCCTCCTGGTACTGTTCCGCGGCGTCGGTGCGCTTTCCCTGCGCCTCATAGAGGTTACCGAGCCATTCGCGCGCGGAGGCGTGCGCGGGCCAATCGCTGCGATCAGGCGTGCTGGCGAGATAGGATTTCAAATCGCGCTCTGAATTCGCCAGATCCGTATTCGCAAGCACTCCCACAGCGCCGCGATAGTAGGCCAAACGCGGATCGTTGGGGTTAACCTTCGCCGCGGCGTCAATGGCCGCCCTCATGTCGGCAGGCTTGTTTACCGAGCGGAAGAACTCCGCGGCTTCAAAGTAAGGTTCCACCGACTTGGCGCTGGCCGCCAGCACAAGGCGCATTTCGTTCTCGGCCTGGTCGGTATTCTTCATGCCTTCGCGGTAGTACAGAGCGCGGGCGAGGTGCCCGGCGACGGGATCAATTGCCGCGATGGCATTCACCTGCGCGAGCGCTTCGTCCTTGTTGCCTCCGGCGATCCAGGGTGCATCGAGGCAATACTCTTCCAAATCGCGACGCGCGGCAATATTCGAGGGATCCAGGCTGACCGCCATCGTGAATTCCGCCTTCACTTTCTTTGCGTCAGAAAAACTTCTATCGCGATCCGCCTTGCCTCCGTACGACCGGCCGAGCCACTGATGAAAGAGCGAATTCTTGGGGTCGAGCGAAACCGACTTTTCGCCCTGCGCGACGGCGTTGTCCCAGTCGCGCATTTCATAGTAGCTGCGCTCGAGCCAGTAACACACCTCGGCGTTGGAAGGATTCGCCGCCTGAGCTCCTTGCAATGTCGTAACCGCAGCCGGATAGTTTCCGGCGTTGAGCTGATGCTGCGCCGCCTGAATCGCGGCCGACGCATCGGCGCGCGACGCCGGCGCCGAGAATGCGAGCGCCATCAACAAGAGGGTGGATGCGATGACCAGGAAATGCCTGTGCGGAGATTTCAATTCGCCTCCTCGGCTCGAACTTCCATTCCGTCGTGCAATTGCCCGTCTCCGGGCAGAGCCACACGCTCGTTGGCGGTCAAACCCGAAACGACTTCATACTTCGATGCGCTGGCCACGCCTACTGAGATGTCGCGGCGGCGCACTTTGCCGTCCGCAAATACGTACACGTATCGTTTTCCGTGGTCTTCCAGCACCGCCGTCCGCGGCACCACCAATGCCATGGGCCGCTCGCGAACCTTGATCAGAACTTGCACGTTGGTATTCGGCAGCAATTCAAGGCGGCTGTTGTCAACGGAGCAAAGGAGCTCGCCCACGCTGCGCATGCCGCGGGCCACCACCTGTTTGGGAACTTCCTCGGTGCGGCCGGTCCAGGTGAGGCCGGGTTTGGCGTCCCAGGTAACCTCGACATTCTGATTCGGCTCGAGTGAACCGAGGTCGGGCTCGTCCACGAAAGCGCGCACGCGCACGTGGCGCAGATCGGCCATCTCGGCGAGCGTGTCTCCCACCTTCACATAATCGCCTGCATGCACCGGAAGCGAATAGAGTGTGCCGTCGGTGGGTGCCGTGACGGTGGCCGAGCGAACTTTTTCCTCGAGCGATTGCACGAGATCCTGAGCCTGGCTGACGCGAAGCCCAGCGCCCTGCACGATCGCGGACGCGCGTTGCGCCAGATCCTGTTTGCGCGCCTCGAGTGCTTGAAGATTGCCGCGCGCCTTCGCCAGGGTGGCTTGGCTTTGCGCGAGTTCGTCCTGCGTGGCGGCCTGCTTCGTGACCAGCGCCTCCAGCGCTTGCTCGGCGCTCTCGAGACTCTTCACCTGAAGTCGCGCGGCCAGCAAATCGCCGTCGAGCTGTGCCACCAGATCTGGGGCACCTCCGGCGCGGGCGTTGCGAAGCTCGTTCTGCGCAGAAATCAGGTCGGCGCGCGCCTGCGCCAGCTGCGAGCGCACGTCTGCGGCATTGAGGGTCAAAACTACCTGGCCGCGCCGGATCGCCTGGCCCTCTGTGGCCATGACTTTGTCTACGAAAGTCGGGAATTCAGCGTGGGCCACGGTCGGCGCAATCGGCTCGACCTTACCGTTGCTGGTGATGGTGGCACTCAAATCCTCCCGGGCGACGTTAACGATGGACACCGCCGGCGCCTGGCGGCGTAGTGCCAGGACGGCAATGATCACGATGACGAGCACCGCGACCAGGACTAATGCGACCGGTCTTCTTTTGCCGTTTTCCGCCATGATGGGCCGCAGACGCGCCCGCGGCCTGCCCCGCAAGTCACAAAATTGTAACAGACCCATTCCGGGCTTGCCTACGCAAACGCCCCGCTGTTGCCGCGGCGGGCATCCCGCGGGCCTGCCGGGCGTGAAGCAACGCGGTGCCTCATAGCTACGATGCCGATCGCGGCCCAGGTGGGGGAGGGATTTTGCCCTAGTCTGACCGCTGTGGCATTGCCCCGTCCTGCGCCCTCCGGCACGCTAAAATCCTGCCAACCAGCTTCAAGCTGCAGTTCGCGGCCGCGCATCGGCTGCGCGGCAGGTGTTAGAATCTTCGTGCTCATGAGCGCCGATCCGCTGATCCACGTCAAAGACCTTTCCAAGCATTTCCGCGCGTTCGACCGCCGCGAAGGCGTCTGGGGCTCGGTCCAGAATCTCTTCGTGCGCGAGTACCATACGGTGACGGCCGTGGATCGCATCGGATTTTCCATCGAGCGCGGCGAAATGGTCGGTTACATCGGACCTAACGGTGCGGGCAAGTCCACCACCATCAAGATGCTGACGGGCATTCTGGTGCCGACCAGCGGCGAGATCCGCATTAATGGCTTCGTGCCGTTCCGCCAGCGCCGCCAGTATGTGAAAACCATTGGAGTTGTCTTCGGGCAACGCACGCAGCTCTGGTGGGATATCGCGGTGATCGAGTCGTTCAAGCTGCTGCGGCGGATTTACGACGTCACGCAGCGCGATTTCGACGCGCGCATGGAGCGATTCAACGAAATCCTGGGCATCCGCGATTACCTGCGCACGCCGGTGCGCAAACTTTCGCTCGGCGAGCGCATGCGCTGCGATTTGGCCGCGGCGCTGCTCCATAATCCGCCGCTGCTTTTTCTCGACGAGCCGACCATCGGGCTCGATGTCGTCGCGAAGGACCACATCCGGCAATTCCTGCGCGCCGTCAATCGTGAGTTCCGCACCACCGTCCTGTTGACCACGCACGACCTGGACGATATCGAGGAGCTGTGCCATCGCTTAATGATTATTGACCACGGCCGCGTCCTTTACGACGGACCGCTCGATCAATTGAAGGAACGGCTACTTCGAACGAAGCAG
This sequence comes from uncultured Acidobacteriota bacterium, assembly GCA_963814605.1. Lineage (GTDB taxonomy): Bacteria > Acidobacteriota > Terriglobia > Acidiferrales > UBA7541 > Palsa-295. The sequence goes on from CAWFDD010000001.1 coordinate 274,431, forward strand.
ATTAAATGCGTGTTGAAGGATCGCGCGCAAGCGGCCGGCATCTCCGCATTTTCGCGCGACGGGCTGCAACTCGATCAGGTCGACGAACTGACCTATCGCATTCGCTTCGACCGCACCAAGATCGCGACGGGCGATTTGATCCGCAGGGTCCTCGCTGCCGTCGAAGTCCGCGATCTCCTGATCGAGGATGAATCCATCGAGGAAGTGGTGAAGCGCATTTACGCCGGCGAAGCGACTCTGGAGGTGACGGTATGAGCGCGCTGATGGAGGCGCTGACGCCGTACGCGGAATTCGGGCGCGTGGGATTCGTGAACATTCTGGCGTTCCGCCTGCGCTACTTTACCGGCATCATCACCTATTCGCTGAACGTCACGGTCTACTACTTTGTCTGGAGCGCGGTCTATCGCTCGGGACAATCGTTCGCCGGCTACAACCTCTCGCAGATGATCACCTACGTCAGCATCGGCTGGATTATTCGGTCGTTCTATTGGAATACGATCGATCAGGAAATGGCCTACGAGGTGATAGACGGCAAGATTGCCATGGATCTGATCAAACCTGTCTCGGTGCAGTGGATGTGGCTGTGCCGGGCGATGGGCGAATCGGCGTTTCGTCTGGGGCTGCTGACGCTGCCGACGGCGCTGGTGGTCGGATTCGTGTTTCCGATTCAAAGGCCGGCGTCGCGGGAGCATTTCCTGCTGTTTCTGGTGGGCGTGCTGGGGAGCTTCTTCCTGATGGGCGCGATCAATTTCATGATCGGCACCTGCGCGGTTCCGCTGAAATCCATCCTGGCGCTGATTCGCGCGAAACAGTGGCTGATCGAGCTGCTCTCGGGGCTGCTGATTCCCATGGCTTTCTTCCCCGAAAAGCTGCAGCGAGTGCTGGCGTGGCTGCCGTTCGAGCACATCGCATTCACGCCGCTGCAGATTTATCTGGGCAAATTGGATGTGTCGCACGCGCTGCGCGCGCTGGCCACGCAGTGGTGCTGGATTTTCGCGCTGCTGATCCTGGCGCACCTGTGGTGGAACCGCAACCTGCGCACGATGACGATTCAGGGAGGATAGCGTGGCGTCCGCGTCGTTGACGGCAGAAAAGCGCGGCCTTGCGGCCTTTGGGGCTGCCGCGGTGCGGCACGCCATGCTGCTGTTCGACTACTTCACGCAATACGCGAAAGTGCAATTCGGGTACCGCGCCGATTTTTTAATCAGCCTGGGGACCAGCTTCGCCGCCACCTGCTTTCAGTTGGGCTTCGTCATCGTCCTTTTCCAGAAGATCCCGCAGCTTGCTGGATGGCGTTTCCCGGAGGTGCTGTTCCTCTACGGCTTTTCGCTGGTGCCCTACGGGCTGTTCAATATCATCAGCCTGAATCTCTACAATTTCGGGAACAACTATATTATCGAGGGAAAATTCGACCGCGTGCTGTTGCGTCCGGTCTCTTCGCTTTTTCAAGTGCTCTTTGAGACGTTTCGCATCGAATCGCTGCAGGAAGTGGCCACAGGCATTTACTGCATGTGGTGGGGCTCGCGGCATCTCGGGTTGGCGTGGACGCCGGGCAAATTCGTGATGCTGCTTTTCTTCGCCGTTTGTGCGGCGGCGATATACGTGTCCATCTTCGTGATGCTGACCACGGTCTCGTTCCGGTTCGAGGACCGCATCGGCGTCAGCCCGCCGGTATGGAACGTGATCGCCTTCGGGCGCTATCCGCTCACGATTTACAACGGAGTGGTGCAGTTTGTGCTGTGTTGGGTGATCCCATTCGGGCTGGCGTCATTTTATCCGAGCGTGCGGCTGCTAGGCCGCACGGTCACTCCCGAGTACGCGCGGCTGGTGCCGGTGGTCGCGGCCGCGTTCCTGACAATGGCCATCTCGCTGTGGACGCTCGGCAGCCGGCACTACACCTCGACCGGATCGTAGGCAACACGCCAGGCAACGAAACTCCGAACGTGGCGATCGCGTATCAGTTTCAGAGGTGCGCATGCGCCGGATAGCGTATGTCGTAATCGCTTTGCTTTTGATCGCGTCCATCGGCGCGGCCATTTTTGGCCACCACATCGGTCCCTTCCTGCTTCATCCGCAACAACTGGCTCCAGATCGCACGGAAGAAACCGCGCAAATGATCGCGCGTACCGGCGCCACGAAAGAGGACTTCGCGGTCACGACGACGGACGGCGTCGAGCTGCGGGGATGGAAGGTTTTCCCGCCCGCACCGAACGGCGATTGGGTGCTGCTCTTCCATGGCGTGGCGGACAATCGCACTGGAACGCTCGGCTACGCCGAATTTCTGCTGCGCCGCGGTTACAGCGTGGCGATGATGGACGCGCGCGCGCACGGCGCGAGCGGCGGCGAAATGGCCACCTACGGTTGGAAGGAGCGCTACGATACGGTCGCAGTAACGAACGCGCTGTATTCGGCCGAAAAAGTGAGGCATCTCTACGCGATGGGTGTTTCCATGGGCGCAGCGATAGCGTTGCAATCCGCAGCGGTCGAGCCGCGCATCGCAGGCGTCGTCGCGGAGGACCCTTTCGCGGACTTGCGCGAGGTGAGTTACGACTACGCCGGGCTGCAGTTCAGCCCTTTTCTCGGAAAAACGCTGTTTCGTCCCGCGTCCATCGCCGGGTTGCAAGCAATGGCAAAGGCCGGAGGGTTCAACCCGGACGACGTGTCACCGGTGAAGGCCGTCGCGGCGCGGGCCTTTCCGGTGCTTCTGATCTGCGGAACGCGAGACCACACTATTCCCTGCCGCCATGCCGAACGAATCTACGCGGTCGCCCGCGGACCGAAGGAATTGTGGATTGTGAATGGCGCGGAGCACGCTTCGGCTCTGGGTCTGGCACCGGTGGACTATGAACAACGGGTCATCCTTTTTCTAAGCCGCAACTAACCGGGATGCCGGGCAGGCCGCGCGCACAGCATGGCGCGCGGGATTACGGAGTCGTATTGAGGTATTTGACCAGCACCACTTCGTTGTGTACTTCGTTGTAGAGAAGCTCATCCACCAGATCGCGCACCATGAAAAGCCCGTAGCCGCCGGGCCGCATCCCCTTCTGCTTGCGCACCTCGCTGTGGAGCATCGGGTCGTCCTCGGGATTACTTACCGCCGCGTGGCTCAAATCCTCGATGCGAAAGCCCATGCCGGGATCGGCGATGCGATACTGCACCATGCGTTTCGTTTTCAGATAGGAGATGCGCACCTTCTGATTGGGGTCGAGTTTTCCGCCCCATTCGATGGCGTTGGTGAGCAGCTCCCGGAACGCGAATCCCACGTGTTCGCGGTCCGCCTCAGGCAGTTCGGATTTGAGCTGGGACATAAAGCCGGTGATGCGCGCGACTGCCTCGAGTTCGCACGGAACGAGCAATTCAATCCAGTGGGGAACGGCGGAAACGACCTCGATCGGCGACGCGGTCGGTTTCGCGGAAAGCGCGTCCTTGACCAACTCGACCACGGCGCGGGGATCAACGGGCTTTCTGAAATAGTGATAAGCCTGCTCGCGAATCGCCCGCAGCATTACCTCCGAGGTGTCGTCCGACGTCATGACGATCGTTCGGGGACGATTCGGCATTTCCTTCAAGCGCGCCAGTAGCTCCAACCCATTCATGCCAGGCATCCACACGTCCGTTAACAACAAATCGAACGCACCGGCGCGCAATTTTTTCATCGCCGCGGTCCCGTCTGCTGCCACGGTGACTGCATGTCCGGCGTCTTCCAGAATGGTTTTCAACATCACGCAGGTCGCGCGGTCGTCGTCAGTGATCAATATCTTCTTCTTCATCGAATTCCCCTTGGCGATCGCGTGCCGCGCGGCTTTCGTCCGCGCACCTTCGATTTGCCTCCGCCGGCGACAATCCCAGCAAGCAGCCTTTCGAAGGCGGAGATTTTACCCTCAAATGACGCCAGAATCTCACTTACCTCCACAATGCTTCCGCTGCGACCCAGGGCCTCGATCCCGCGGGCCTCCTCGGAGATCTCGATGGCGCCCAGCATTCCCGCGGACCCGCCCAGGGCATGCGCCGCCTTCGCCAACGCGGTTCCGTCTTGACGTTTGATTGCATCGCGGATGGCGGACATTCGTATGGGAGTGTCTTCCAGGAAAATTCGCGCCACCTCGCGCAATACTTTGGGGTTTCCACCGACACGCGTCAATAGTTCTTGCGCGTTGATCTGCTGCGCCACGGGTGCGTCATCTTCTGCGGCGGACGGCGTGGCGCCGGCGATGCCGCACAACTCTTCCACCATTCGAAACAGCTCGACGTCCCGAAATGGCTTGGTGAGGTGCGCATCGGCACCTGCTTCCATGGATTGGCGGCGGCCGGACTCTGAGCGATTGCCGGTGACGAGAATCGTCGGAATGTGCGCGCCCGTTGAAGCCTCTCGCTCACGAATGGCGCGCAGCGCTTCCAGGCCACCCATCACCGGCATTTCTTCATCAAGAATCACCGCATCGAACCGCTGTTTTTTCATTCGCGAAAGCACTTCTTTGCCATTCTCGACAGAGACGACTTTGTGCCCGCGCTTCTCCAGCAAGAGAACGGTGATCTCCCGGTTGACGGGCGAATCGTCCGCAAACAGCAGGCGGAGCGATTTGCCGGTTTTCTTCTCCGGCTCTCCCACCACCGGGGCAGCCGCTGCAGATCGCGCACCGGAAACGGCGCGCTGGCCAACCTGCTGCTCCGCGCGCGGGAGGCGAAACCAGAAACGAGTGCCGCGGCCAGGCCGATTCTCGCAGCCGATGGCGCCACCCCAGCGCTCGACGGTGATCTTGCAGAAGTAGAGCCCCAGCCCGGCTTTGCCTCCGGCGTCCTTGCCTTTGGAGAATAGCCCGAACAAGCGAGCCGCGGATTCGCCGGCAGGCAGCCCGGGCCCCTCGTCGTCCACATATGCCCGTAGAAAATTTCCCTCTGCGACCGCGCCGAGCGTGACAGTTGAACCCGCCGGACTATACCGAAGGGCATTCTCGACAAGGTTCGAGTAGATCCGGCGCAAACGCGATTCGTCTCCCACCACCTGCCAATTGCGTCCGGGATCAAGTTTGGGGTCCACTTCGATGCGCGCACCGCGTGTCGCGAACGCCGCCGAGAAATCTTTCGCAACCTCCTGAGCGCACTTCACAAGATCTGGCGCACTTGCCGCATCGCGGTGAACGGTTTCCTGCGCCGCGAGTTCGGCCGAAAACGCTTGCAGAATCCCCCGGATCAATTCCTCCTGATTCTGCGATTGCCGCTGGCCGATTTCGATCAGGCCCCGAAGCTTCGGCGACAGCTTTTCCGCGGCGAGCAGCGAAAAACAGCCGCGCATCGCAGAAAGCGGCTGCGAGAGATCGTGAATCACGCAATGCAGCAGGATTTCCTTCTTTTGTATCTCGCGCAGGAGCCGCTCATGCCCGAGCGCCGAATCGCGCGCCTTTTGCAGGAGCTGCGAGTCTGCCGCAAATTTTTTTTCGGGATTGCGGATGAGCAGGATTCGCTTCGCGGCGAGACGAAATGCGGACGCCTCCAGCGCCAATTGGCGCCCTCCTTCGCCACGCTCGATCCAGCTTCCCGAATCCACGCGGCCCTCAGACCTCGAGTTCCAGCACTCCTCGGCGTCGGGAAGAAAGCTTTCGAGAAAAGGCATGCGGTCGGTCAGCCGGAGCGGTGCGCCCGGCGCGACAGGTCCGCCAAGGAGCTCCACGCAGAGTTTGGAAGGCGAACCGACCGCCTGAAAAACCGCGTCTCCCAGGTATTCAAACGCGGCGTAACCCTCCGATTCCAGGAGAGCCGTCGCGATGGAATCGCCGGCCGCGTCCAGGGGCGCAGCCTTGAAGGCAGGGGTCGTCATGTCGCAAGCATCGCTTTGATCAGGGATTGGAACGCGAACTCAACGCCTTCGCCAGTCTTGGCGCTGGTGCGGATCACTTTCGAGGCGCTCCCAGCGAGTTCCGCTTCCCGTTCGGGCGTGATTTCCCAATCTGCAGTCAGATCGCATTTGTTTAGGGCGACGACGAAGGGCGTCGTCCCGAACGCTGTTTCCGCCTCTTTCTGGATGGAGATGGCTTTATCCAAACTGGCGGGTCTGGTGCCGTCGGCGACAAGCAGATACCCGGAAGCGCCGCGCAAATAGGACATTCGCATCTTCTGGAACTCGTCTTCGCCGTACAAGTCCCAAAGCATCAGCGTCACGTCCTGGCCATCTACTGCTACCACTTTTTTGTTTATCTTCACACCAACGGTGGTGAGGTAGCGGTCCGAGAAAATGCTTTCGACGAAGCGGAGAATCAGGCTGGTCTTACCGACGGCGAAGGACCCGAGCATGCAAACTTTCTTCTGCAGCATCTGAGGACGGTCCTTACCGGCTCTGCGGGCTTTCCAAACCGACCACTCGAAAAGTGACGCTGCGATTGTACTGGCGATTCTGCTCGTCGGTCTCCGGGCGAAGCGGCGCAGTTACTCCGACGCCGTCGGCGCGCAGAGATTTTGCCGGAACCCCCAATTGCACCAGCGCACGCATGGCGTTGTTGGCCCTGTCCTGGCTGAGCAGGACGTTCGAGTCTTCCAGTCCAGTGCTATCGGCATGGCCCACGAGATCGAATGTCACGCCCGAATTTGTCTGCAGAAGCTTTTGCATCTCGCGCGCGGCCTCCGCCAGATTTTCGGCCTGGCGCGGATTGATCTCCGCGTGTGCCAGGTCGAACAGAATGATGGTCGAGCCCAGCGAGTTCAGTTGCGAGTCATCGACCTGCCCGACGCCGGCAATCAGGGGAGCCCGCTCGCGCAGCGCGCGTTCCCACGCGTAGGTGCAATTCCCGGCGGCATGCAGCACGCCATTGCTAACTGCGAGAGTTACGCCGGCCGGAGGCTGCAGCAAAGTAACCGCGCGTTTCAGGACAAGTGAATCATCCAGCGCATAGAAAGCGCTCCAGTGAAACTCAGCGTCGCGGGGATCGAGCTGACGCTGAGCCAGAAGCGCGGAGGGATCGGCGGCGAGCGGATCCCGCAGGCCCTCGATCTGGTAGCGGCCCTGCGACCTGTGGAATGAGGTAACCACAATCCCCGGCTGCTGCCTCAAACTCTCCACGAAAAGCGCCCACTTGTGATTTTGAAACCCGGTGTAACCGAGCCACCCGGCCAGCAGCGCGGCCACCACGAGCGCGCAGACATAGACGTACGGGCGGGATTTCGCGGGTCCTTCGTTTCGATACGAAGCTGTCAAACATGCCGCGAGTTCAGGCCGGAAGGCCTCGAAGGGCGCTGGATTCCCCGCAAAGCTCTCCAGTTCATTCGGAAAGCGGCGATGAACTTCCTCGAGTCTTTCTTTCAGCGCAACCCGCAGATCCTGCGGCGCCTGTCCCCGAATCACTGCGGCGATAATCGCCTGCGGCCCTTGCTCGATCCACACCTGCACATCGCCCATCTGCAAGCTGTCGAGCGAATCGCCCGTGGCGTTTCCCGGTTGCGCGCTGAACGAATCGCGGACGAAATCGCGAATCGCCGAAAGCATGCTCGATACCATGTCGGCATCCTGGGTGACGAGCGCGGGACCCACCACATGCTGCAGCACGAGGCTGGTTTTTACGTGAATCAGGAATACCTGCTCAACGCGATAAACCAAGCTGCGCAGCAGGGCCACCTCGGCGTACGGACGGCCGGTGCGAATCGCTTCGATGCGCCACTGCAGCCCGCGAATGGAAAAGGTGCTCTCCAGCACCTTGTTGAACGATTCCACCGTGGAACGAAAGACCTCGGCGACAGACCGGCGAATGGCCGGACCCATCACCGGAAAAAGCGCCTCGACGAGCACGTGCGAATCCTTGCGCACGGATTCGCGCACGGCCTCTTCCACCGTGGGGGTTAGAGCGGCGCTGAGCTCGTTCTGACCGCCCTGCTCGCGCCGCAACTGAATCGCTTCGGCGACAACCGCACTCACGTCGCGGGTGCGCTGCTCGGAACTTTCGAGGCGTTCGCGGAGAGCCACGATCTCGTGCTGTTCTTCGCTGAGGAGAAGGGAGCGGAGTTCCTGAAGGGCCTTTTCGTCGTCGTGGGACCCGCCGCCGGCGGACGAACTCTCGGCGTCGTCGGCGCGATTATCGCTCATGTGAGGGGCGGCCATGGCGTCCACAAGCTCGTCGCGCAACTCGCCTGGGGGATCGTGCGGGCGAGCGCTGCGGCAGCCTATTTATCGGGAAGATTAAACTCGTTTTTCAACCGCAAGCCGAATTCGGTGAAAAGGTCGCCCAGACCTTCGCGATCCGCCTTGCTGGCGCGCAATGCCTCGACTTCCTGATCGAGCAAGCGCTTGACGTCGCGCGACTTCTCCGCGATTTCGGAAGTCAGGGCCTTCGATTGCTCCAGAATCCGCGCGCGCAACTCCGCCGTGTCTCCGGTGAGTTGGTCATCCAGGCTGCCCAGTCGCTTGTCGAATGCCTTCGCCGCGTCCCGGTGCTGCACTCCCAATTCCTTCACCGATTCGGCGCGCTCGGATTTCTCGGTCTTCAAGCGCTGGCCCAGCGACTCAAGCTCCTTCTGCACGAACGCCTCGAGGGATTCGAACCTCTTTTTCATCTCGTCCCGCAGGGATTCGGCGTCCTTGATCAGGCGGTCTTCGAGCCGGCCAAAGCGCTTGTCATAATCGCGCATCTGCGAGCCGAACAAAATATCGCGAATCTTGTCTACATTCGCGCCTTCGTGACCCTCGACCTCGGAATTGTTGTTCGCGTGGGATTTTGCCGGGGATGCCATTTTCGTGCCTCTCTTCTTATGTAACTTTCCCAGTTTGGAGACCGCACGTCTGCGCCGCGCTGGCCGTGCCATCCGCGAACGATACTATAAGTGTCGGATGCGGAGCAATTGTTGAATCTCCCGGCCAGCCAGGCTCGCCGGGCGCTGTAGGACGTTGCAAGTTAGCCGCCAATTTGCGGGCTGCGGCGGCCTATCCGGGCCAAAAGCGGCAAACTTCCCTCGGACTAGAACGTACAGTACGAGGGCATCCCGCCCTGGCACTATCAGGGCGACGGCCATTGCCAGTCACGGATTTCGGGCTTATCGATTCCTTCGGCATATGCATATTCGATGCTCTCGATAATCTGCCGTTTGAGCCACTCTTTCAGGTGCGCGCCCGAATCCTGCAAGTTGGGAACTCGATCAATCACATCAATCGCGAGATTGAAGCGATCGACCTGATTTCGGATCGCCAGCTCCAATGGGGTGTTGATGTTGCCCTTCTCTTTGTATCCCCGCACGTGGATATTGACGTGGTTTGTCCTGCGATACGTAAATTTGTGGATGAGCCATGGATATCCGTGAAAATTGAATATCACCGGCTTGTCTTTGGTAAACAGAGAATCGAAGTCGCGATCGGAAAGCCCGTGAGGGTGTTCGCTATCGGGCTGGAGACGGTACAAATCCACCACGTTGACGAAGCGAATCTTCAGATTCGGCAGATGCTCTCGAAGAATCGCCACCGCTGCCAGCGCCTCCTGCGTCAGGATGTCCCCAGCGCAGGCCAAGACGACGTCCGGCTCCTCGCCATTGTCGTTGCTCGCCCAGTCCCAGATTCCAATGCCCTTGGTGCAGTGGACCACTGCCGCCTCCATATCAAGGTAAACGAGGTGCGGCTGTTTGTCGGAAACGATCACGTTCACGTAGTTCTCGCTGCGAAGGCAGTGGTCCGCCACGCTGAGCAGGCAGTTGGCGTCGGGAGGCAGGTAGATGCGTGTCACACTCGCACTCTTGTTGCTCACCAGATCCAGGAAGCCGGGATCCTCGTGGGTGAATCCGTTGTGATCCTGGCGCCAGACCAGCGACGTGATCAGAATGTTGAGCGACGAAATGGGAGCTCGCCAGTCGATTTCAAGTTTCGACTTATCCAGCCACTTCGCATGCTGGTTGTACATCGAATCGATGACATGCGCGAAGGCTTCGTAGGTGTTGAAGATCCCGTGACGCCCGGTGAGGATATAGCCTTCCATCCATCCCTCGAGAGTGTGTTCGCTGAGCATTTCCATCACGCGCCCATCGGGAGCGATGTCGGTGCCGTCCGCGTCTTCCGGCTTGGTGGCTGCCAGCCACGTTTTCAGGCTTACTTCGTAGACGTCCTGCAGCCGATTGGAGGCGTTCTCGTCCGGACTGAACAGGCGGAAGCTGCTCATGTTGCGCCGCATCACGTCGCGCAGAAACTTGCCGAGTGTCTCGGTCGGTGACACCACCGTTTTTCCGGGACCGTCGATGGCAACGGCATAATCGCAAAAATCCGGACAGTCGAGGGGTTTGCGCAGCTTCCCGCCGTTCGCGTGGGGGTTCGCGCTCATCCGGCGATCGCCGCGCGGCGGCAGATCCCGCAGCTCCGCGATCAGCGTGCCGTGTTCGTCGAACAGCTCCTCCGGCCGGTAGCTCCGCATCCACTTTTCCACAATCCGCAGGTGTTCAGGATTGGACTTCACATCCGCTACGGGCACCTGGTGGGCACGCCAGAAATTCTCCACCTTGTGCCCGTCCACCTCTTTCGGTCCGGTCCAACCTTTGGGCGACCGAAGAATGATCATCGGCCAGCGCGGACGTTCGGGCTTTCGGTTGCGGCGCGCTTCCTCCTGAATCGCGCGGATTCGCAGCACGCAGGCTTCAACTGTGGCGGCCATCTTCTGGTGCATCAGCGCAGGGTCGTCGCCCTCGACAAAGTACGGCGTCCATCCGTATCCCTTGAAGAGATTCTCGAGCTCCTCCGGCTCGATGCGGGCCAGCACTGTGGGATTGCTGATCTTATATCCGTTCAAATGGAGAATCGGCAATACCGCACCGTCGCGGATCGGGTTCAAAAACTTATTGGAATGCCAGGCGGTCGCCAGCGGCCCGGTCTCCGCCTCTCCGTCTCCGACGACCACGCTGACGATCAGATCGGGATTGTCAAACGCCGCTCCGAACGCATGCGATACGCTATAGCCCAACTCGCCGCCTTCGTGGATGGAACCCGGCACTTCCGGTGTGCAATGGCTCCCGAGCTGGCCCGGAAACGAAAAAGCGCGGAAGAGCCTGAGCATTCCCTCCGCATCCTGGCTTTTCTCCGGGTAGATCTCCGAATACGTCCCCTCCAGATAGCAATTTGAAATCACTGCCGGCGCCCCATGGCCGGGACCGGAGATATAAATCATGTTCAAGTCGTACTTCCTGATCACGCGATTCAGGTGAACCCAGGTGAAGGTCTGCCCGGGATCGGAGCCCCAATGGCCGAGCAGCCGGTTTTTGGTGTGCTCCGGGCGCAACGGCTCTCGCAGCAGCGGATTGTCGCGAAGATAGATCATCCCCGCGCACATGTAGTTGCAGGCGCGCCAATAGGCGTCCATTTTGCGAAGTTCTTCGGAAGTAAGCGCCTGCGGAGACGATGCCGCCAGCCCTTGGCCGCTCGGTCTGGATGTCATAAATTTCAAGCTCCCGGGGTGCTAACGGCAGCCCGGCGATGTTGCTCAGACATTCTATGTCATGCGATTCGGTGAAGCCCAGTCCAAGCTTTGCATACTAATATTGACGGAGCGTGACAGTTGTCTCCGGCAAGCAGGATGATGTCGCAGCGGGCCTGGCATGCCGAAAAACCAAGGAGGTGGTCGCCTTGGCCCGAAGAAGGTAGTCTCTTACCATGCCCGACGGATCAATTCTGGTCATCAACGCCGGATCGTCATCGCTGAAGTTTGGGCTCTATGAAGAGCGCGATGGCGAGGAGCACCTTCGTCTTGACGGGTCAGCCGAAGGCGTTGGACGGAGCACCGGCAAGCTCGAGCTGCGCGACGCCGACGGCCGCGCGCTGCGCTCCGAGAACCTCAGCTTCGCGTCGGCAGGCGACGCGCTCGACCGCGCCCTGCAAAGGCTCGCCGAACTGCCGCAGGGCAAACCGTCCGCGATCGGACATCGCGTGGTGCATGGCGGCCCTCGCCTTTTGTCTCACCGGCGCATTACTCCGGCAATCCTGGAAGAGCTGCGGGCCTGCGTGCATTTCGCGCCGCTGCATATTCCCATCGCGCTCGAGCTCATCGAGCGAGCGGAGCGCTCCTACCCCGGTGTTCCGCAGTTTGCCTGCTTCGATACGGCATTTCACAGCACCATCCCGGAAGCAGCGGCGCGATTCGCAATTCCGGGGGAATTGTTTGACGAAGGCGTTCGCCGCTACGGCTTCCATGGGCTTTCTTATGAATCCATCGTCCATCAGCTGGGCAACGCTCTTCCGCGCCGAACAGTCATGGCCCATCTCGGTAACGGCGCCAGCCTCGCGGCAGTGAAGGACGGCCGATCGGTGGACACGACCATGGGCCTCACGCCCACCGGCGGTATTCCCATGGCGACTCGCAGCGGAGATCTCGATCCGGGTGTGCTGCTCTATCTTCAGCGCGTGAAGGGACTGAACGCCGATGCGCTCGAGAAATTACTGAATCGCGATTCCGGCTTGGCCGCACTTTCCGGAGGCAAGTCCGACATGCGCGACCTGGAAGCTGCAGCGGATGGCGGAGATCAGAAGGCACAACTTGCGATTGAAGTCTTTTGTGCGGCGATTCGTAAGGTGATCGCAGCTTATGCCGCAGTGCTCGGCGGACTCGACATGCTCGTTTTCGCCGGAGGCATCGGCGAGCGTAGCGCTCGAATTCGAGGCTGCGTCTGCCATGGCCTAGATTTTCTTGGCGTCACCATCGACGATCCTGCCAACCAATCGCAAGCCGGCAGAATCTCGACGTCGAACAGCGCAATCCAAGTCCGTGTCGTGCCGAGCCAGGAAGATCTTCAGATCGCCCGCCATTGCCGCACGATGATGCGGACCGGCTCATAATCGTGAGGGACGCGACGCCGCAGGAGGGAGCTCCCGAACGCCCGCTCGAGTTCAATGAGGCGAGGCTCTGCGCGCAGAAATCTGGCCGTGGTCTGCAAAAAGTAGTAGCGGGTGAGCCTGTAAGCCGGATTCTGTCCGCTGCGCCCGACTCCGCCGAGAAAAACGTCCCGGGCTCATCGAGTGCAACGCGGCGATCATTCCTCTAGGTCCCGGATCGCTCCGGGACTCAAGCAGCCTACCCGAGGGTCGCAGCGCCCGCTCTTGCGAGCGAAACGCATACGGGCTGGGCCAGCCCTCCCCTCCTATTTGGCCTTGCTCCACGCGGGGTTTTCCGTGCCCCGGATGTCGCCACCCGGGCGGTGGGCTCTTACCCCACCTTTTCACCCTTGCCAAATGCGCTCGACCGAAACAGGCGGGCTTGTGGTTTTTCCGCAAGCCTGCCGCCGAGGTGCAAGCATCACCGGCGGTTTATTTTCTGTGGCACTTTCCGTAGCCGCGCCAGTCCACAACACGCTTTCGCGCGCTGCGAAGTACGCAACCCCCTGGCGTTACCAGGCGCGTCGCCCTGCCGTGGCCGGCTCTTTCGAGTTCACCACGGCTGGAGTCCGGACTTTCCTCCCGTTCGCTCCCGCTTGCGCGGGGCGAACCGGCGATCACCCGGCTCACCCGCTGGACTTATTATATCTCAGCGCGGCGCAGGAGATACACCCGAACGAGAACGCTTGAACTGATACAGTTCGCGCACCAGAGGCAGAAGCACCGCGGCGAAAAACGCAACCCTGACGGGATGTTGGTACCGCCTGGCGGTGGATTGAACCAGCGCCTGCCCGACGTAATACGTAATCGTATTTTTCGGCCACGGCACAAATGCGCATCCGATGACGCCGGCCAAGAACCCGAGCGAGCCCAAGAGCGCGTCCTTAAACAATCCCCGTCTCTCCATACGCAACAAAATAGAAACGAAGAATCCGGTAAGTGCGCCTGTCGCGAGGCCGGCGAGGGCGTACACAATCACGAAGTAGAGTGCGACAGGATATGAAATCGGGAACATAAACTAATCATCACACCACCGCTGTACGCATACAACCGTGACCAGCTGATCGACACAATACTAGCGAGAGGTCAGGAGCTTCTCGAACTGCGATTCGTCAAGGATCGGCACTGCGAGGGATTTGGCTTTTTCGTATTTCGAGCCGGGGTCCGTGCCGACGACGACGTAGCTGGTTTTCTTGCTCACCGACCCGCCAGCCTTGCCGCCGTGCGAGGCGACGAGGGCTTCGGCTTCTTCGCGCGAGCGTTTCGCCAGCGTGCCCGTAAACACAAACGTCATGCCCTTAAATTTCGAGCTCTTCGGCGCGGCGCGTTCATCTTTCATATTGACGCCGACTGCACGCAAGTGATCGATCAGTTTGCGATTCGCGGATTCAGCGAAGAACTCGTGCACGCCCTCGGCGATCTTCGGTCCAACTTCCTCCACCGTCAGCAATTCGTCGCCGCTCGCCTCCTGCAACTTCTGCATCGAGCCAAAATGCGCCGCCAGCAGCTGCGCCGTCCGTTCTCCCACGAACGGAATGCCGATGCCGTAGATCAATCGTGAGAGAGTGTTTTTCTTGCTCGCGGCGATTTCGTCCAGCAGATTCTGCGCCGATTTTTCGGCCATGCGCTCGAGGCCGGCGACAGACTTGAGATCGAGCTTGTAGAGATCGGCAAAATCCTTCACCAGATCCTTTTCAATCAGCTGGTCAACAATCTTGTCTCCCAGGCCGTCGATGTTCATGGCGTGGCGTCCGGCGAAGTGCAAGATCGATTCACGGCGGCGCGCCGGACAGGAAACGTTCACGCAGCGGTAGGCCACCTCGCCTTCGGTGTGATAGACGCGCATGCCGCACACCGGGCACTTCGACGGCATCTCAAACTCTTTCTCTGCGGTTCCGTGCTTCACCACTTTCAGCACGTGCGGAATTACTTCTCCGGCGCGTTCCACCAGCACGGTGTCTCCGGCGTGCACGTTCAGCCTGCGGACTTCGTCCAGATTGTGCAGCGTTGACTTGGTCACCGTCACGCCGCCGATCTGCACCGGCTCGAAAACGGCAAACGGCGTCAACACTCCCGTACGGCCCACGCTGACCTCGATGCTTTTCAGCAGCGTCGTCTCCTGGCGCGCGGGATATTTGTAGGCGATGGCCCAGCGGGGCGCCTTCGACGTGAATCCCAGCTCGTTCTGGAGCGAGATTTCGTTTACCTTGATGACCACGCCGTCGATCTCGTACGGAAGCTTCTCCCGCTTCGTTTCCACGCGGTTGATGTAGCGCTCCACGTGCTCGATGGACGGACAAATCTGCCAGTCGTAGCTCGCCTTGAAGAGCATCGCGGTGAGCGCCTCGAGAACCTCCGAATGGCGCTTCTTCGGCACGCGCCCGTCAACGAGGAGGTAGTAGGCAAAAAATTCGAGCTGCCGGGACGCCGTGATTTTCGGATCAAGCATTCGCACCGCCCCCGCCGCCGCGTTGCGCGGATTCGCAAACCGCTTCCCTCCCTGCGCTTCCTGCTGTTCGTTCAAATCCTCAAACGCCTTGCGCGTCATCATCGCTTCGCCGCGCGCCTCGAAGCTCGGCGGAATCCCCGCTTTTTTCAGCGCCGCCGCGTCGATCACCAGCGGAATCGACCGAATCGTCCTGACGTTTGGGGTAACGTCTTCGCCCGTCGCGCCGTCTCCGCGGGTGACGCCGCGCGCTAGTTTGCCGTCCTCGTAAATCAGCGACAGGCTCAGGCCGTCGAACTTCTGTTCGCATACGTACTCGACCTTTTCGCGCCCCGTCGTCTGGCAAACGCGGCGATTGAATTCGCCCAGCGCCTCGAATGAAAAGGCGTTGTCCAGGCTCATCATGGGAGTCTTGTGCCGGAACTGCTGAAATCCTTCGCGCGGCGCGCCGCCCACGCGCTGCGTCGGTGAATCGGGAGTCGCCAGCTTGGGATTCTCGGCTTCCAATTCCTTTAGCTGGACCATCAGCCGGTCGAACGCGGCGTCGGAAATTTTCGGATCGTCGAGAACGTAGTAGAGGTGTTCGTGATGCCGGATCTTGTCGCGCAATGCTTCAATCTCTTTTGCAGCGTTTCGGCTTTTCGCCATCTGGGCCTTGGCCATGGAAACCTCTGCGGGATGTGGTCCGTCAAAGCGCGGCGGGCATTATACTATGTGCGCTTGGCTCGATCCTTTGGGCTTGCCCTGAGGAGCCGGGAACGGCCGATGCCGCACGATATCAAAGACGCGCTGCTCATCTACAACCCCACCAGCGGGCGGAAGCGCCACGCTCGTTTCGAGGAGATCGAACAGGCCGCGCGCATCCTGAAGGATATGGGCGTCATCGCGGAGCTCGCGGCCACCACCGGCCCCGGCACCGCCAGCAAAATCGCGCGGCAGGCTGTCGAGCAGCGCCGCGGCATGGTGATCGCCTGCGGCGGCGACGGCACGATCAACGAGATCATCAACGGATTGGCCCGCAGTGACGTTCCCATGGCCCTGCTGCCCGCCGGCACCGCCAACATTCTCGCCAAGGAGCTGGGCATTCCGTGGGACATTCCACACGCCTCGCGGCTGATTCCCGGAGGCGCGATTCGGCGAATTGCTCTGGGCATGGCGATGCCCTTGAACGGAAATCATTCCGGCGCTATTCCGAGTGCGGGCCGATACTTTCTTTCCGTTGCCGGCGCGGGGCCCGATGGCGCCATCGTCAACGGCGTAAATGGCGATCTGAAGAAAAGCGCCGGAGTGTTTGCCTACTGGGTGGAGGGCTTTCGGCAGCTTGTGAGCTACGGCTTTCCGAAAATGCGCATTCAATCCGCGGGACAATCGCGGCAGGCCACCATCATCGTCGCCGGCAGAACCAAGCATTACGGCGGCCCCTTCAAGATCACCACCGAAGCCAGCCTGTTCGAGGATTCCTTTGAGTTTTTGACCAATTCCCGCAGCAGCCGGCTGGGTTTTCTTGCCTGCCTGCCCGCAATCTGGATGGGCACGCTCCGCAAAATGGACGGAATCGAGACCTGGAAGTCCACCGAAGTGATTTGCGAGTCCGCCAGCGGTGAACCAGTGTACGCTCAGGTGGATGGCGAGCCGGTCGGACTACTGCCCATGTCATTCCGCATCGTGCCGGACGCCCTTTCGATTGTGACGCCGGCAGCACCATAGCCTCTCTGTAAGAACTCGAGAAGGTTTGTGGGTCGTGGCGTTAGCCACGAGAAAAGCTCTGCAAAATCAGAGCGGCTTTAGCCGCTGAAGTTCCGATTTTGCGGTTCTTGCACAGAATCCAAAATTCGAATTTTCCCTGCAGGCCAGGATCGTGGAGCCTTTCACACACGCGTTTACGTCGCTTGCGCTCGCGCGCGCCGCAGGAAGGCGCTTGCCGCGCTTCGGCACGACCATGATGGTCGTCTCCGGCCTCGCCGCCGATCTCGATTACGTTAGCTACTTCGGAGGGGCGAGCGCGTTCATGCGATTTCATCGCTCCGTGCTGCATTCCGTTGCCGGGTCGGCAGTGATGGCATGCGCCGTCGCGGGTGCTTTCTGCGCACTTGACAAGAAAATGCCGCCGAAGAAAAAATCGCCGAACCAGACATTCACTGCGCTGGCGTTCATGCCCGCGTTCACCGTGTGCGCTTTCGGCGCCGCCGGACATATGTTGCTCGATGTTGCCAGCGGAGTGGGGGTGCAGTTGCTTTGGCCCTTCCGCGTGCACTGGAGCGCGTGGAATCTGATGAACGATCTCGACTTGTGGGCTCTGCTACTTCTGATCGTGGGGCTAGTTCTGCCGCTGCTGTTCGGTCTGGTGAACGAAGAAGTCGGCGCGCGAAAAAAGGGGCCCGGGGGAGGCGTCGCGGCTCTCATCACGCTGGTCTTGTTCGCGGCCTATCTTGGCGCGCGCGCCAATCTGCACAGCCGCGCGGTTGATTTGCTCCTTTCACGCGAATATCACGGCAGAATCGCGCTGGCGGCCGCCGCATTTCCCGAATCATCGGAGCCCTTCAGATGGCGTGGCGTCGCCATCACCGACAACACCGCCGAAGAGGTAGACGTTCCCCTGGGTCCGGGCGGAGAAATGGATCCCGATCGCAGCGTCACCCTTTATAAGCCAGAGGATTCTCCGGCGCTCGATGCCGGAGAGAAAACGCCGGCCGCGCGCAGATTCCTGCTCTACGCGAAAGTGCCGTTCGCCCGGGTCGAGCCCGTCGAGGCCGGCTATCGCGTGGAAGTGCACGACCTGCGTTTCGCGGATGACGACACCCAGCCTGCAAACGTCTTCATGCGCGTGGATTTCAACAGCACCCTGCAGATCACCCACGAAGGATTCTTACTTCGCGTCGAATCCAAATCCTTAGACGGCGTCTAGTTTCGCTTACACCGTGCCAGGCAGGTTCTACCCGGATGCGCCCCCCTCGCCTGCAGGCGGATGGCGAAACAGCAGCCGGCTAATCACATACAGCGCCGCAAGAACAGCGACCACGCCCAGCACGAACGCGATTTTGTGCGCCACCAGAAACGGCAGAGCGGCGCTTCCATATCGCACCGCCAGAATTCCTTCGAGAAAATACCGCAGCGCCCGCCCCAGCAGCAGCGCAAGCACGAAGGTTTTCAGCGGAACCTGAAACACTCCTTCGGCGAGCACGAATATCTTGAATGGGAACGGCGGTGGCAAGATTCCCGGAATAAAAACGCTGAGGAAAGCGTTCTTCTGCACCCAGCCCTTTACTTTGTGCGCCCCTCGATGGCGGTGAAAATAGACCTCGCCGCCCTTTTTCGCCAGCAGGTAAATCCAGATGCAGCCCGCGAGCGACCCCAGCGCCGCCATCGCGCAGTAATACGGCATCCGCGCCGGCCGCTGAATGGAAAGATCGATCACCAGCGCGTCTGCGATAAACGGCAGCGTGAACACCGACGAATCGAGGAAAGTGGCGACGAACAATCCGGCGCCGCCCATCGTCGCGACGATCGCTGCCAGCCAGTGCGGCATCTTCAGTTGATTCATGTCGTAGACTTGCCCGGAAAGTCGGCCGATTGTAGCAGAGTTCGTTCCATCGCTCTGAAAGGCACGGGGCTGCAAATTGCTCAATCGCACCCGGTCGGATAGAATTCGTCCTTGAGCAATTCTCCACAGAAGGCGCCTCTCCTCGCCGGCTTGAACGAACGCCAAAGCGAAGCCGTGCTCGCAACCGAAGGCCCGCTACTCGTCCTTGCCGGCGCCGGCACAGGCAAGACGCGCGTGATCACCTATCGCGTCGCGCATCTCATCGAGCAAGGCGTGCCGCCGGGCGCAATCCTGGCGGTCACTTTCACCAACAAGGCTGCAGGCGTGATGAAGGAGCGAATCAGCGAACTCCTTCGCGCCAGCGGACGAGGCGCGTTCGACATCTGGGTCTCCACGTTTCATTCCTTCTGCGCGCGCCTGCTGCGGCGTGAATCGCAGCACCTGGGCCTGCCGCGCGATTTCGCCATATATGATGACGACGATCAAACCGCCGCCGTGAAGCGCGCGCTCGCCCAACTCGGCTTGTCCACCGACGATTATCCGCCGCGCAGTGTCCGCGCCCAGATCAGCCACGCCAAAAACCACGGCATCACGCCGGACGAAATGGAATCCCAGGCCGCCCAGATGCGCGATCCGGGACGCCAGGACGCCGCCAAGGTGTTTCGCGCCTACAACGAAATCCTGCGCCGGGCCGCGGCCCTCGATTTCGACGATTTGCTCCTCCGGGCGGTCGAACTGTTGCGCGATCACCCCGAAGTGCGCGCCCGATGGAGCGCGCAATTCCAGTACCTGATGGTGGACGAATTCCAGGACACCAATCGCGCGCAGGAAGAGCTGGTGCGCCTGCTGGCCGGCGAGCGAAAAAACGTCTGCGTGGTCGGCGACGAGGATCAATCCATCTACGGCTGGCGCGGAGCGCGCGCGGGAAACCTGAAGCGCTTCACCGAGGATTTTCCCGGCGCGAAAATCATTCGCCTCGAGGAAAACTACCGCTCCACGCAGACGATTCTGGACGCGGCCGCCGCGGTAGTGAAAAACAACTCCGACCGCCTCGGCAAGAATCTGCAGGCCACTCTCGGTTCGGGCGACCGATTGCGTTTCTTCGAGGCGCCCGATTCCGTTGCGGAAGCCGAATTCATCTGCAACGAGCTTTCCTGGATCGTGCGCGACGACACCGAC
The DNA here is from genome assembly GCA_963814605.1 of uncultured Acidobacteriota bacterium. Classification (GTDB taxonomy): domain Bacteria; phylum Acidobacteriota; class Terriglobia; order Acidiferrales; family UBA7541; genus Palsa-295. The sequence goes on from CAWFDD010000001.1 coordinate 294,411, forward strand.
GCGCGCGTCGCGGTTCTATATCGCACCGGCGCACAGTCCCGGTCGTTTGAAGAAGTCCTGCGGCGGCTGGGGGTGCGCTACCGCGTGGTCGGCGGCTTCAGTTTCTACGAGCGCGCCGAAGTTCGCAACGCGCTGGCCTACATCCGCCTGATCTTTCATCCCGAAGATGACGTCGCACTGCTGCGCGTCCTGAACGTGCCGCCGCGTGGAATCGGCGCCACCACCGTTGCCGGACTCGAGGCCCGCGCCAGGGAAACCGGAAAATCGCTCTGGGACACCGTCCGTGCGGGCGAGTTCGCAACCGGAAAGAAAATTGCCGGCGCGCTGCACGGTTTTCGCGAATTGATCGAAACGCTGCAGGAGGATTGCCGCGAATTGCCGCCGGCGCCGCTGATCGAGCGCGTGCTCGATCGCACCGGCTTACTCAACTGGGTCGAGCAGCAGGATAATCTCGAACACACATCACGAGCGGAAAATCTGCGCGAACTTTCAAACGCCATGGCCGAAGCGACCGAGCAGGGCCAGACGCTGGAAGACTTGCTCGATCACGCCGCGCTGGTCAGCGACGCCGATCAATACGAAGAAGACGTTCCGGTTTCGCTGATGACGCTGCACAGCGCCAAAGGCCTCGAATTCGACGCCGTGTTTCTCGCCGGGCTCGAAGAAGGATTGCTGCCGCACGGCCGCGCGCTCGACACTCCCGGCGAAGTGGAGGAGGAGCGGCGCCTTTTTTACGTTGGCATGACGCGCGCCAAGCGTTCGCTGGTGCTCTCCCGAGCGATTTACCGCCGCAGCTACGGCGAAGACCGATTGCGCGCGTCCCTGCCCTCGAGATTCCTTTCGGAGATTCCACGCGACCTGATCGAAGCGGCAGCAGGATCGCAATCCGAGCCGGGCGAATCGCGCCGCTACGAAGCCGATCCGGAATTCTCCGAGGGTTACCGCTACCAGCGCACGCGGACGCCGTACGGGCGGCCGGCTCCAAAATCCCGTGAGCGTTCGAAAGATCCGCTGATCGGCACGCGCGTCCGTCACCTGAAGTTCGGCATCGGCACGATCATCGAAGTCGAGGGCGACGGCGAGGACCGCCGCATCACCGTCAGCTTCCAGGACTACGGCCCCAAGAAACTGCTCGAGCGCTACGCGAATTTACAGCTTGCCTGAGTTGGCTGAATCCCACATGCGTCCCTACGGACAGGTTGCGCGGAAGGGTCTCCCAAGGTAGAGTTTTTCTTCGGTCGCACCGGGAAGGTGGCGATTGGACCCACAGCTTTTCCGAACCAAGAATATCGATCAGCTGATCTCCGACGCCGATAGACCTGAGATGCGTCTGAAGAAGTCGCTCGGCTGGCTGAGCCTGACCTCGCTCGGCATCGGCGCGGTGATCGGGTCCGGAATTTTCACGGTGGTCGGCACAGCGATCGCCGGCGAAAAGATGCAGTTCAGCTCGGTTTTCAACTCCACCGTCATCGAGTACCTGATTTACCGTTCGGCTTCCTTCGGCAGGCCCGGGGCGGGACCTGCGATTGCCATATCGTTCGCGCTGGTCGGGGTGGTTTGCTGCTTCGCGGCGCTCTGTTACGCCGAGCTCGCGGCGATGATACCTATAGCGGGCAGCGCCTACACGTACACGTACGCGACGATGGGCGAACTCATCGCCTGGATTATCGGCTGGGACCTGATACTCGAATACGCCGTGTCCAACATGGCGGTCAGCGTGGGTTTTTCCGCTCACGTCGTGGATCTGTTCGATTGGTTCGGCTGGCACCCCGATTTGCGCTGGATTACTCCGGCGTACCTGCCCTCGGGACTCACCGATCTCGCCGGCAACACGCTTTACGAGCCCGGGTGGCATTTCGGGTTCAACTGGCCCGCGTTCATCATCGTCATGCTGCTCACGGTGATCCTGGTGCGAGGAATCAAGGAGTCGGCCAATGCGAACAACGTGATGGTGCTGCTGAAGATCATGGCCATCCTCATCTTCATCGGGTTCGCGGCCAGCTACATTCATCCCGCGAACTGGCATCCCTTCGCGCCCAACGGATGGCCCGGCATTCTGACCGGCGGCTCCATTATTTTCTTCACCTACATCGGCTTCGATTCGGTTTCCACCGCCGCCGAGGAGTGCAAGAATCCGCAGCGCGACCTGCCGATCGGCATCATCACCACCCTGGTCATCTGCACGGTGCTCTACATCGGCGTGGTCGTCGTTCTTACCGGAATCGTTCCCTGGCAAACGCTGGTGGACGATGCCGCACCGGTGGTCAATACGATGAAGCGGCTGCACTTTGGCAATATTCGCCTGGCCGTATTGATCGGCGCGCTGATGGGCATGATTTCGTCGCTGCTGGTCTTTCAACTCGGCCAAGCCCGTGTGTGGTTCGCCATGTCGCGCGACGGACTGCTGCCGCGCATTTTCAGCCGGGTCCATCCGCGATTCCGCACTCCGGACTTTTCCACATGGGTTGCGGGATTTGCGGTCGGCATTCCCGCGGGGCTGCTGGACATCGGCACGCTCGCGGACCTTTCAAACATCGGCACGCTTTTCGCTTTCGCGCTGGTCGCCGGCGGCGTGCTGATCCTGCGTTTTCGCGAGCCCGATCGTCCGCGCGCCTTCCGCGCCCCGGGAGGATTGCTTGCGCCGATCATGACGATCTTTGCATGCCTGTTGCTGATGGCCGGGCTCACGGTGACGAACTGGATCCGCTTCTTCGTCTGGCTGGTGATCGGGCTTTTCGTCTATTACTTCTACAGCCGAAAGCACAGCCAGCTTTCGAACGCGAACATGCAGGCCGCCAAGGGAGGTCCCCGCTGATGCGCAGGCCGACGCGGCGATTTTTGCGGCTGGGGCTTCGCGCGGGACCCGCGCTGCTGCTGACGATTTTATTTCTGGCGCTGCCCTCTTCGTTCGGCTGGGGTGAGAACGCGGAGCGCATGATTGTGGACAAGGCCGTGGACACGCTGCCGAACGAAATGTCGGGATTCTTCCAGGCCAATCGCGCATATCTCGTGTCGCACGTGGCCGATCCGCTGGTCTCTGGAGGCGCGGAGCCCGGCCGAACAGCACAAAGGATTCATCGAGCTCGATCATTACGGACCGTTTCCCTTCGCGGCGCTTCCTCGCTCCTACAACGCGGCCGTCACGAAGTACGGCCGGAGGCAGCTGGAAGCGCGCGGCGTGCTCCCCTGGCAGATCGGTTTGTACAGCAAAAAGCTGACCGATGCTTTCCGGGTTCACAACTGGGAAGACGCCAAGACTTCCGCCGCGCTCCTTGCTCACTATGTGGCAGCGGCGCACGATCCGTTTAAGTCCACGAGTAACAGCGACGGAACGCTCTCCAACCAGACTGGCGTGAACGAACGGTTCAGCAACGGCCTGGTGGACCGCTACCAGCGGTTTTTCTTCCTGAAGCCGAACGAAGCCACTTTCATTCGCGATCCGACGGATCACGCGTTTGAAATGTCGCTCGACGCGCACTCCTGGCTTGAAAATATTCTCCTCGCGGACAGCCGCGCCCACGAGGGGGTGACCGGCTACACGAGTGAGTATTACGATCGGTTTTACGCCCAGGCCGGAGCAGTGCTCATCCGCCAGCTCTCCGACGCCGCGACTGATCTGGGATCGTACTGGATGACGGCGTGGATCAACGCCGGGCGGCCGCAGTTGCCCGGCAGTTAAACTATCGTGGCGACCCAAACGACGCGACAACCGACCATCCTCGACGCGCTCCCCAAAGCGGAACTGCACCTGCACCTGGAAGGCTCGATTCGCCCGGAAACGGCGGTGGAGCTGGCCGAGCGCCACGACGTGAAGCTGACCGTGGAAGAAGTAGCGGCGCGTTACAACTACTCGAATTTCGCGGGATTCATCGAAGCCTTCAAATGGGTCACGTCTTACTTGCGCGGTCCGGATGATTACGCCCTGATCACGCGTAAGCTCCTCGATGAACTTGTGCGCCAAAACGTGGTTTACGCGGAAATCACGATTTCAGCCGGGGTGATGCTCAGGCGGATGCAAAACGTGGAGGCGAATTTCACGGCCATCCGCGAAGCGTCCGAGAGCGTGGTATTCAGGCGCCTGCGCACCGGGTGGATTTTCGACGCCGCGCGGCAGTTCGGACCGGACGCCGCCAAGGAGGTGGCCGTCCACGCCGCCAAACTGGCCCGGGCGGGAGTGATTGGTTTTGGCATGGGCGGCGACGAACTTGCCTTTCCCACCGTAAACTTCCGCCCGGCATTCGATTTGGCCCGCAGCGAGGGATTGCGAATCGTCTGCCATGCGGGGGAGCTCGGCGGTCCCGAATCGGTGCGCGAAGCGGTAGAGATACTCGGCGCCGAACGCATCGGCCACGGCATCGCGGTGATGAACGATCTGGCGCTGGCCGGATCGCTGGCCACGCGGCGCGTGGTGCTCGAAAACTGCATCTCCAGTAATCTCCGCACCGGCGCTCTCGCCAAGCAGACCGGAAAAGCGAGCGTTACGGTGGCGGATCATCCGCTGGCGAAATTGCTGGCGCACGGGTCGCTGGTAACGCTCTCGACCGACGATCCGGCGATGTTTCACACCGATTTGTTGACGGAGTATTCGCATGCCGCGTCGCTGGGCCTGTCCCAGGAACAGCTCCTGCAGCTTGCGGAACAAAGCTTCAATGCGGCGTTTCTGCCGCCCATCGAGAAGCGCCAGTTGCTCGAGGACTTTCGCGCGGCCGCAAAATCGGCAGGTCTGCTATAATCGCTGGCGATTCACGGGAAGGAAAATGAAAGCACACGTCTGGGTCATGCTGAAGTCCACCGTCCTCGATCCGCAGGGGCAGACGATTCAGCGCGCGCTCGAGTCGCTTGGCCACGCCAAGGTGAAAGGCGTGCGGCAGGGAAAGTTTTTCGTGCTGGAACTGAATGGCCTCAACCGCGCGGAAGCGCAAACAGAGGTGGAACGCATCGCGAAGGACGTTCTCACCAATCCGGTCATCGAAGAATTCCGCTTCGAAGTGCTCGACTGATTCGCGCGGCAGCGCGCCACGCCCAAAATTACACCTTCGGTCATTCTGATCCCGGCCTTTGCCTGCGCTGCCCTCCCGCAGAGACACGGCTGGCCCGCCAGCGGCGTCGCGCGGGAAGTTTGTGCTAGCATAATAAAACTGCCGTCCGCGGACCCCTACGCCCGGCAAACCCGGAGATACGCAGCCATGTGTGGAATCGTAGGCTATATAGGTCCCAAACGCGTCGTTCCGTTGATTCTGGACGGCCTCAGGCGGCTGGAATACCGCGGCTACGACTCGGCGGGAATTGCCGTGGTGGGCGAGAACGGCAAACTCAACATTCGCCGCGCTCCGGGGAAACTGCGAAACCTCGAAGAATCCATCCGCATCACTCCGCTGGAGGGCGTCTATGGTATCGGGCACACCCGCTGGGCGACGCACGGACGACCCACCGAAGAAAATGCCCATCCGCATCGCGATTGCAGCGGCGAAATCGTGGTGGTGCACAACGGCATCATCGAGAACTACATCGAGCTGAAAAAGCAGCTGCTTGCGGAAGGCCACACGTTCATTACCGAAACGGACACCGAGATCATCGCGCACCTGATTGAGAAATTCTCGAAGGACGCGCCTCTGGAGGAAGCCGTTCTCAGGGCCGTGAAAGCCATGACCGGCGCGTACGCGCTGGTGGCGCTTTCGACCAAAGATCCGAACAAGATCGTGGCCGCGAGGCTGGGACCGCCGATCGTGATCGGCCTGGGCGACAAGGAGTTTTTCGTGGCCAGCGACATTCCGGCGATTCTCGCGCACACCCGCAGCGTTTTCTTTCTGGGCGACGGCGAGATCGCCGTGGTCACGCCGCAGGGAGTGAAGCTTTTTGATTTCGAGAGCCGGCCCATCAGCCGTCCCGCCCAGCACATCGCCTGGGACCCGATCATGGCCGAAAAGGGCGGCTTCAAGCATTTCATGCAGAAGGAAATTTTCGAGCAGCCGCGTGCGGTCCGCGACACCCTGCTCGGAAGAATTTCGCAGGAAACCGGCAAAGTATTTCTGGACGCGATAGAAATCACCGAAGAAGAGTTCCGCGCCTTCCGCGATGTGAAGATCGTCGCCTGCGGCACGAGCTGGCACGCGGGGTTGGCCGGCAAATTCATGATCGAGCGGCTGGCGCACATGCCGGTCGAAGTGGACTACGGCAGCGAATTCCGCTACCGCGACCCGATTGTGGACCAGGGCAGCCTGATCATCGCCATCAGCCAGTCCGGTGAAACGGCGGACACGCTGGCGGCGGAGCGCGAGGCCCGCCACAAGGGCGCCAAAGTCGTTTCCATTTGCAACGTGGTCGGCTCGATGTTGACGCGCGAATCCAGCGGCACCATTTATACGCATGCCGGCCCGGAAATCGGCGTGGCTTCAACGAAAGCTTTCACCGGGCAACTGACCGCGCTGCTGCTCACGGCGCTCTATCTCGGGCAGGTGCGCGGAAAGCTCGGAGCTGCTCAATCCAAGGCGATGATGCAGGAGCTCACGCGCGTCCCTCACAAGATTGAAACCATCCTCAAGGGCGACGCGGCCATCGAGGAACTTGCGCGGAAATTCTTCCGCCACACGGATTTTCTCTATCTCGGCCGCGGAATTCACTATCCCATCGCTTTGGAAGGCGCGCTCAAACTGAAGGAAATCTCCTACATCCACGCCGAAGGCTATCCGGCCGGCGAAATGAAGCACGGCCCGAACGCCCTGATTGACGAAAATCTGCCGGTGGTGATGATCGCCACACGCGACGAATCAGACCCGGCTTCGATGATGCGCTACGAGAAGACCATTTCGAATCTCCAGGAAGTGAAGGCGCGCGACGGCATCGTCATTGCCGTGGTCACCGAGGGAGACCATTTGGCGAAGGGCACTGCCGACCACGTGATCGAAATTCCCACAGCGCCGGAGTTGATCGCGCCGATTCTCGAAATCGTTCCGCTGCAGCTGCTGGCCTACCACATCGCCGTGCGGCGAGGCTGCGACGTGGACCAGCCGCGCAATCTCGCCAAATCCGTCACCGTCGAATAGCCTACTCAATCCCGCGCGGGGCATATAAAATGCTGGCCATGCGGCTCCGTTTCTCCGCTTCGCGCGTGTTCACCGGGCTGACGACCGTCGTCTTCGCCGGATCCCTCTTGTCTTTGCCTTTACTCGCGCAAAATTCCGATGCATCGGGCAATGGCAAGCTCGAGTCCGTCAGGATCACAGGTTCTGTCAAGTATCGTTCGGAACAGATCGCGCCTGTCACGGGACTCACTCCCGGTGCAACCATCACGAAGTACGACCTGCAGAACGCCGCCGATCGCCTCGCGGCCCTGGGCATCTTTGCCACGGTGCAGTACCGCTTCGCCACCGAAGACGCGGGGGTGCGCGCCGAATATCAGGTCACGGACGCGCCCGTCCTGCAAGTCTGGTACGACAATTTCCCCTGGTTCACGGACGATGAACTGAACGCCGCGCTAAAGCGCGCCGTTCCTCTGTTCGACGGTACGGCGCCCGAGCGTGGCTCTCTGCTCCATGAAATGACCAACGCGCTTGAATTGCTGCTGGGAACTCGCGGTGTCAACTCGAGCGTCTCGAGCTCGGTGGTGATCACACCCGCCATGAACCTGCGTGTCCAGCAGTTTCACGTCGAAAACGCCGGCGTGAAAATTTCCGGCATCGAATTCAGCGATCCGCTGGCGCAAGGCGACCGCGGCATCCTGCAGCGTCTTACCGACGTCGTCGGGCGGCCGTATTCCCGCACTCTCGTCGAGCTCTTCGAGTTCGAGCAGGTACGCCCGGTTTATCTCTCGCACGCGTTCCTTCGCGTGCGATTTGGCGCGGCCAGCGCAAGGATTACGGGCAGCGCTGGTGACGCGCGCGTCACCGTCGTCGCGCCCATCGAGCCCGGGCCGGCGTTCGCGTGGAACGGAGTCACCTGGAGCGGCAACTCGGTAGTTTCCTCTCCGGAGCTCAATGGGCTGGTCACCCTCAGGCCCGGCGATTCCGCCGACGGTATGAGAATCGAATCCATGTGGAACAACGTGCGCGAAGACTACGCGCACCGCGGCTACCTCGACGCGACCTTCGACGCCAAGCCGGAATTCGACGACAGCGCGAAGCGCGTCACCTACGCGGTCTCCATCACCGAGGGACCCCAGTACCACATGGGCAAGCTGGTGCTGACCGGACTCTCGATCGAAGGCGAGCGCCGCATCCGCGCGGGATGGGCGATTGCAGCCGGCGCCGTATTCGACGAAAGCGCCTACGAACAGTTCGCCGCCACAGGTATCAAAGAGGCGTTCAACGGCCTTCCCTTTCACTACGAAAGAGTCGGGCGTTTCCTGCAGAAAGATCCCAAGACCGGAACGGTAGACGTGCTGCTGGATTTCCAATAACGCCCGCTCCCGCCCCGTTCGATTCCCCGGCCTGCGCTCGCAGGTCGGAAGCGGAACTTTCCGTCGCCTAACCTCGTATAACTATGATAGGAAGGCTGCGGACGATCGAGGCGGCTTCCGTCGCGAGCAATCATCGTGCATCGTACGAATCATCTTCGTTTGACGGCGTTCGTTATGGTGGCGATACTGGCTGCCGCGGCTGTTGCGGGTTGCGACTCGGGATCCGGCCCTGCCGCGACCACCGATCGGACGTTCACGGTCAGCGGACCCGTGCGGCTGGAGCTGGAAAACGGCGACGGCGATTCCCGCGTGGTGGTTGGCGCGCCCGGAGAGGTTCGCGTGCACGCGGAATTCCGTGCTCATGGCTGGGCGTTTGATGATCCGGACCGCAAGCTGAAGGAGATCGTCGCCAATCCTCCGTTCTCGCAAGACGGCAGCTTAATCCGCATTGGGCGTTCCGGCTGGGACATGAGCTCGATATCCGCCGAATATACCGTCACCGTTCCGCCGGATACGGAGATGCACGGCTCATCCGGCTCGGGGAATCTGGACGTGAACGGGATCGCGGGCCCCGCCAATTTCACCGTGGGATCGGGAAATGTTTCCGCGACGGCCATCGCCAACGACACCCACGCCGTGGCCGGTAGCGGTCACGTGACCGTGACGGACTCGCAGGGGCGCGTTGACGTGACAAACGGTTCCGGTGAGGTTCTGGTTCGCGGCGCGAAAAACGAAGTTCGCATCCATACTGGCTCGGGCGACATTCGAGTCGAGCAGCCCGGCGCCAACCTCGTCGTCGAAACCGGCAGCGGCGACGTGAGCGTGACGGGCGCGACCGCAGACGTCCGCATGCACACCAGCTCGGGCGACATCAGCTTGAACGGGAACCCGCGGCCTTCGAGTTATTGGGATATCCGCGCCAGCTCGGGCGATGTGAAGCTCGAGGTCCCCTCCAGCGCCAGTTTTCGATTCCAAGGGCATACCGGCTCCGGCGATTTCGACGTGACGATTCCCCACGTAATGGAAGGTTCGTCCGGGAACCACGAGTTTCAGGCGCGCGTCGGCGACGGTCAGGCCCGCGTCGAGGTCGAAACTTCATCGGGAGATATTTCTCTGCACTGATTCCCGGCCTTCGCAAATCCGTACGGTCCGCAAGAGTCCCGCGATAGAATGTTTTCCGATGCGCTCCTCCCGCCTCGCTTTGTGCGCCACGATCCTTTTTGCGTCGAGCCTCGCCGCGGCACAGGAATCGAAGTCTACCGCTCCGCCGTCGAAGAAAACTCCTGACCCCGAAGCGGAGCTGCAAAAGGCGATCGCCAACGCCGACAATGACAGCGCCGCGATGGTCCGGAACCTGAGGGGATATCTGGAGCAGTTTCCCGACGCTCCGCGAAAGGCGGCGGTCTACCGCGCCCTGGTCGAAGCCTGCGAACAGATTCGCGACGCCTCCTGCTCTCTTGATTACGCCGAGCGGCTGATCGCCATTCGCCCGGACGACTCGCAAATGATGCTCGTGGCCGTCAATCTCCTCGAGCAGGATGGAGACGATGCCAGCCTGGCGCGCGCCGCCGGCTACGTCACGCGTATTCTCGATCGAGTAGAAAAAGCCCAGCCGGACGAAAAGCCCGCGCACGAATCAACCGCCGAGTGGCAGGACGGCCAGGCGCAGCTGCGCACGGCGCTTTACTACGTCCGAGGCGAAGTTGAAAACTCCCAGCATAATTACGACGCCGCGGCAAAGGATCTCCGCCTCAGCTTTTCAATCCATCCCAATGCTCTCGCCGCGAAGACGCTTGGAGAATTGGCTGAAGCGCGCGGCGATTTCGCTGCGGCCATCGAAGAATACATTCGGGCGTTCACGCTGCCGGAAAGCGGACCGGCTGGCACGGTGAATCACCGGGACGTTCTATGGGAACTCAGCAACGCGTGGCGGCGGGTCCACGGCAGCGAGCAGGGTCTGGGCGACGCGATTCTTGCGGCGTACAACCAGGCCTCTTTGCCGTTGCCCGCCGGCTCTGCAACAACTACGCCGCGAAACGCGGACGCCAAAGACGTTTTCTCGTTTGTCGTGCGGCGCCTCGATGGCAGCTCGCTGCCACTCGAGTCAGTGAAAGGTAAAATCGTGGTGCTCAGCTTCTGGGCCACTTGGTGCGCCCCGTGCCGCGAGCTTGAGCCGCTCTTTAGCGGCGTCGCGCGGAGCTACGCAGGGAATTCCGACGTCACTTTCTTCGCGGTCAGTACCGACCAGGACGAGGCGCAAGTCCCGGCGTTCGTCGCCCGCGAAAAATGGGATGTCCCCGTGATTTTCGCGGACGGCCTCGACACCTTCCTCAAGGCAGACACTCTCCCCGCCGTTCTCGTCCTGGGTCGCAATGGCGACATCGTTTATCGCAGCGGCGGCCTGCCGCGCGACGCATTTCCAAAATCGCTGACCGGGGCGATCCAGGCTGCGCTCAGCGCACCGCAGTAGGCGCGCGCTTCGCAGAACTCGCCGCGTCGCGAGCGGACAGAATCGTATTGACGTGGATGCGGACCGTGTCCTCCACTCGCAATGCGTACCCACCTGCCAGAGCGATCGCCACGGGCACCGAGCTTCTCCGCGCGTAGTCGAATACCAATGCGTCGCGCCGCGCAAGACCCTCCATCGTCAGCAACAACCCGCCCAATTGATCCTCGCGGTACGGATCAGCTCCCGCGACATAAAAGAGAAGCTGCGGAGCGAAATCGTGAAACGCCTGGCTCAGATGCTCGTCCAAAATCGTCAGATATTCCTCGTCGCCGACTCCGTCCTCCAAATTGATGTCCACTGTTGAAGGCGGCTTCAGGTGCGGGTAGTTGTGCTCCTGATGGATGGAAAGCGTGAAGACGCTCTCGTCGCCGCCAAAAATCTCTGCCGTGCCGTTTCCCTGGTGGACGTCCGTATCAACCACCATGGCTCGTTCGATCAAACGGTCAAACTGAAGCCGGCGAATCGCGACCGCCACATCGTGGATCGCGCAGAATCCCTCTCCGTGATCGGTGCAGGCGTGATGGAATCCGCCGCCGATATTCGCCGCCCAGCCATCCGCGAGCGCATGCCGCCCCGCCAGAATCGAGCCGCCCGCCGCAAGCCAGCAGGCCCTGATCAACTCCTTCGAGTAGGGGACTTCGAGTCGTGCTTCTTCTTCGTGGCTCAGCGAGCCGGTCTTCAATTTGTGGACGTATTCCTGCGTATGAACGCGCAGCACGTCCTCATCCGTTGCGGGCTCCGGCGCGAGGAAATCGTTCGGCTCGGCGGAGCCATCCGCGAGCAGGCGATCGTGGATCAGCCTGTATTTCTGCGACGGGAAGACGTGCGCGCCGAGATTTAGGTCGTAATTTTCGTGATGGATGAGCTTGAAGGGCAGCAAGATTTCCCGAGCCTAGCGCGAAACTATCGAGAGCGCAAACACGTCTGAATCCTCGGCATGAGTTGAAGCTGCGTAATTGACAGGAGCTGAACGCTATGAAAACCGTTCTTTTGCTGATTTGCTCGAATATATTCATGACCATCGCGTGGTATGGTCATCTGAAATATCGAAAGGCTCCGCTCTTCACCGTCATCGTGGTGAGCTGGCTGATTGCCTTCTTCGAGTACTGCTTTCAAGTCCCCGCAAACAGGATCGGCTACGGCGAATTCACGGCGTTCCAATTGAAAATCATTCAGGAGGTCGTCACGCTTTGCGTCTTCGTGGTGTTCGCGTGGGTGTACCTCGGGGAAAACGTGAAATGGAACCATGCCGTCTCGTTCCTTTTTCTGGTCGGCGCGGTCACGTTCGCGTTCTGGGGAAAACTGTAGCGGCTCGCGAATTGCAGCACGATTCGCCGAGTTGCGGCCATCTTCGTTCGGCATCGCGGTCTGGAATTCGGGTCTGACGATGTGGTAGGCTGTTGGCGATGCGGCGTACCCAAGCCATTCTTGTTATCGTCGCTCTGCTGGCTGTTCCGCTGACGCCGCTCGCCTGGGGCATGGCCTGCGAGACCTCCTCAGCGTCGGTGATGTGCCCTTTGATGCCGTCGTCTCATTCGCGGCCGGGCCAACCCGCAATTTGCCACTGCCCCGTGAAGTCCCGGAAGCAGTCTCCCGGTGTTGGACCGCTAGCTCCGATTCCTCTTGCGACTCCCTCTGAGCGCGTGCAAATCATTTCGCCGGAAGACGCTCAACGCATGTTCTTGGCTATCTCGCACTCGGCGGCGTCGGGATTCCTCTCCACTCCGTTTCAGCCCCCACGGGCCTAGCTTCATTCCACAGCACCAAAAATCCAATCTGGAATGGAGCATCTGATGAGGAAGCTTGCGTATCTATTGGTCGCCGCGGTGTTGTTGGTGTACACACAGCCCGCGCGAGGGACTATTTTTGGAAATATCCGGGGGATTGTCCACGATCCGCAGCACCGGCCGATATCAGGGGCTACCGTAAAGCTGAAATCCGGCACTTCGGACTGGTCTCAGGAAACGCAGACCGATGCGGATGGCCAATTCGCTTTCAGTTCCGTACCCCTGGGCGACTACGAAGTCACCGTCACTCAGTCAGGGTTCGAAACCGCCAAGCAGACTTTGACGGTGGCATCGGGCACTTCTCCCGTTCTTCACTTTCAACTGGCGATCGCCAGCGTGCATCAAACGGCCGTTGTCGTGGGCCAGGCAGACGTAGCCAACGTGGATTCCGTCACTCCTACGACGCTCGTGGACCGTCAGGACATCGCGCAAACACCCGGCGCCGACCGCACCAACAGCATGGCCATGATCACCGATTTCACTCCCGCTGCGTACGTAACCCACGACATGCTGCATATGCGCGGAGGCCACCAGGTGGATTGGCTGATTGACGGCGTTCCCATACCCAACACGAATATCGCCACTAATTTAGGACCGCAAATTGACCCGAAGGACATTGACTACCTCGAAGTTCAAAGAGGAAGTTACGAATCCGACTACGGCGACCGCACCTACGGAATTTTCAACATCGTGCCACGCAACGGTTTTGAGCGCGACAACGAAGCGGAGCTCGTCACCAGTTTCGGAAACTGGTACCAGACGAACGACCAAGTCAATTTCGGAGGGCACACCGCGCGCTTCGCCTACTACGCCAGCTTAAACGGAAATCGCAGCGACTACGGTCTGCAGACCCCGATCGGAGACGTGGTTCACGACGCGGACAACGGCTATGGCGGCTTCGCGTCCTTCATATTCAACCCCAGCTCCGAAAACCAATTTCGGCTAGTGGCGTCGTTGCGCCAAGACTTCTACCAGATCCCCATTGATCCGGACCCCAACTCACCCGGAAATCAGGTTTACCCCAGCGCCGGCCTTCGCGATAGCGAACGTGAACCCGACGGTTACGTTACCTTGTCGTGGATTCACACCTTTAACCCGAATCTGCTGCTGACCGTTTCGCCCTTCTATCACTACAACGAGGCCAGCTACAACTCCTCGCCCAACGACGTGCCGGTGATTACGAATGTGAATCAGACCTCCAACTACGGGGGTTTACAAGCGTCCCTCGCCGCCCACGTCTGGAAAAATGACGTTCAAGTGGGAGTGTACGGATTCGCCCAGCATCAGAGCCTATATTTCAACAACGTTTTTACGGATTGCGGGGACACTTGCCAGAATTTCGGCCCCTCGTCAGCCGCGGTCACGGGCGGACTTGAAGACATATTTGTTAACGATAAGTTCAAACCAACCTCCTGGCTGACCCTGATTGCAGGTCTCCGTCAGTCACATTTTTCGGCGGACATCCAGGAGACCTACGTAGATCCGCGCTTCGGCATCGCTATCCAGATTCCGCGCTTGAAATGGGTCCTTCGCGCATTCTACGGGGATTATTACCAGGCGCCGCCGCTCTTGACTGCTACCGGCCCGCTGTCCAGTTTGGCGACCAGCCAGGATCTCACTTTCGCTCCGCTGCACGGCGAGCGGGACCAGGAGTATCAGATCGGCCTGGCGATTCCGTTTCGCGGCTGGATCCTGGACGCGGACAATTTTCAAACCAAGGCGAAGAATTGGCTGGATCACAACAATATCGGCGAGTCGAACATTTTCTGGCCGATCACCTGGGATCATGCATTGATTCAAGGCTGGGAACTCACGCTGCGGTCCCCTCGCCTTTGGAACCGCGGCCAGTTTCACCTGGCCTATTCGAATCAAATCGCGCAAGCGAGCTCGCCGATCACCGGAGGTTTGGTCTGCCCCGTCCCGCTGGACCCGCTGACATGCCCGCTATTCATACCGCCCGGACTTTCGCCGGTGGACCACGATCAGCGAAACACGTTAAACGTGGGATTCAATGCAACCCTTCCTTGGCAGACGTTTGCTTCGACGAACGTGTACTACGGCTCAGGGTTCACCAACGGTCTGCCGGAGCCGGGCGGCCAATATCCCGGCAACTATTTGCCCCAGCACACGACGTTTGACATTTCACTCGGCAAATCGTTCCACGAGAAATACAGCGTGGGATTGACAGCTCTGAACGTCGCGAATCGGCGCGTGCTGCTCGATAACAGCCTCACCTTCGGCGGATTCCACTTCAATGATCCGCGGGAAATCTACGTGGAGTTCCGCTATCGCTTCCATTACTGATGCGTGGCGCTTCTGCGACGGCGTACAATGAAGGTCCTCGAAGGGAGTGAGAATGCCGGAAACCGAATCAGTCATCAGTCATCGTGATCCGTTGCTGCGCGCCGCGATCGTAATTTTTCTCGCGGCCATCGCGCTGGCGCCCGTCGCATGCAACCAGAAATCCCCGCCAGCGCCCTCCGCGCCGCAGGCCAAGCGCTATCATCTCGTCGGAAAAGTCGTCTCCATTGATCAGCAGCAGGCTTCCGTGATGGTGGACGGCCAGGAGATCGTCGGCTTCATGGCCGCGATGACCATGCCCTATCCGGTGCGCGACCCAAAGCTTCTCGCGCCGCTGGGTCCCGGCGATGAAATCACCGCGGATGTGGTGGTCACCGACGGCGGCAGCTACCTCGAAAATATCGTCGTCACCAAGAAAGGCGACGGCAAGGGCCCCACGGGAACTTCGAATCCGCCGAAGGCCGGCGACAGCGTTCCCGACTTCGCCATGGTCAATCAGGACGGGAAACGCATCCACCTCCGCGACTATAGCGGACGACGTGCTGTTGGTAACGTTCATCTACACGCGCTGCCCGTTCCCCGACTATTGCCCGCTGGTCTCGCGCAATTTTTCGCGGATTTACGCGTCTCTGCGTAGCGATCCGTCGCTCGGCCCGAAGATTCGTTTGCTGAGCGTCAGCTTCGACCCGGGCTACGATACGCCGGCGGTGCTCCGCAAATATGCGGCGACTTTCCGCGCCGCAACCGACGGCAATCCCTTTGATCGCTGGCAATTCGCAACTGTGCCGTCGAAGGAGTTGGTCAGCGTCGCGAACTTTTTTGGTTTGTACTACAGCGTGCAGGGCGGCCAGATCGTTCATTCCATGAGTACCACGGTCATCTCGCCGGACGGTACCGTATACAAGTGGTATCAGGACAACGACTGGAAGCCCGCGGATCTAATCGAAGACGCCACGCAGGCATTGCAACTCGGGACCCAGCGCAACGCCGGCCCGCACACGACCGCCACCATTCCCACAGCCTAGCAAAAGAACACGCACCTCGTGATTAAAGTGTCTTTGTGGGTCGTAGCTTCAGCTACGACATAAGCTCCCACAAATCACACCGGCTTTAGCCGCTGAACTTCCGTCTACGCTGTTTGTGCGATCAATTCTTGCGATCGAGGATGAAATCGGGGACGGCAAGCAACGCCCGCCGGTACTCGGTTTCGGGCAGCTCTTCCAGGCTCGCTTTTGCGCGGCTCACGTACTCGCGCGCGAGGTTTGAGGCGCGAGCGAGCGCGCCGGTTTCTTTCACCAACTTGGTTATCTGTTCCGGCCGCACGCTCAGGAATCCGCGTTCTTCAAGGACTTTCGCCACGAGTTGCCGGCCGTCGGAGCGGGAGCGTCCGTTGGATTTCCCGTCCGCGTCCAGCGCTTCGGCTTCCAGAGCAAAAATCAGCGGCAGCGTAACTTTGCCTTCCTTCAGATCGCTCAGCACCGGCTTTCCCAGCTGCTCGGGCGATGCCGTGAAATCCAGCAAATCATCCACGAGCTGAAAAGCGAGGCCGGCGTTGCGCCCATACTCCGCCAGCGCGTCCTCGATATTTTTCGGCTGCTTGCCGAGCACCGCCCCCAGGCGCGCGCAACCGCTGAACAGGCACGCCGTCTTGCGATACGCCAGCTCCGTGGCGTCCGTCTCGGTCAAATCCATTCGCCCCAGCCGCGTGAGCTGCAGCAATTCGCCCTCGACCATGTTCTGCGTCAGACCGATCAGGATGTCGAGGATCGCGAAATTGCGCTCCCGCAGCGCCATGGCAAACGACTGCATGTACAGCCAATCGCCCGCCAGCACGCTCATGTGATTCCCCCAGCGCGCGTTCGTGCTTGGCCTGCCGCGCCGAGTTTGCGCTCCGTCAATCACATCGTCGTGAACCAGCGTCGCGCTGTGGATCATCTCCACCACCGCGCCCATGCGTACCGCGCTCGGCCCGCGATATCCCGCCGCGCCGGCCGCGAGCAGCAGCAGCGCCGGACGCAGGCGCTTCCCGCCGCCCTCGCGCAAATAACTCGCAATTTCGGCGACCGGCTCGATCGCCGCGCTGTTCTGCGCGGCAATCTCCTGTTCGACCAGCGCGAGATCGTCGCGCACCAGGTCGAATATCCCTTTGGCGATTTGGACTGCGAAGGCCATCTGCGTGATTTTGGCCGCCTTCTAGCTGGATTGGCCCGTACCTTCGCGGGCATCCAGCCGGAAAAACCGACGAAAATTTGCGGCTGTTGCGGCCGCGATTTCTTCTGGCGCTAAGTCTCTCACATTCGCCAAGGCCTGCGCCACCTCAACCACGAACGCCGGTTCGTTACGTTTTCCGCGCCGCCCCTGCGGCGGAAGAAATGGCGAATCCGTCTCGGTCAGCAGACTTTCCATCGGAATTTCCCGCGCCACGTCGCGAAGCTGTTGCATTTTCGGATAGGTCACGTTGCCCGCGAACGACACCAGAAATCGCATCTGCAGCCCGCGCCGAGCCTCGGCCATCGTCCCGGTGAAGCAGTGGAAAATCCCGCCAAGCCCCGCAGGCGCCCAATCCTGCTCGAGAATCGCCAGGCAATCGTCCCACGCGTCGCGGCAGTGAATCACGATCGGCAATTTCGCGGCCCGTGCCTGCTCGAGCTGGCGGCGAAATACCCGCTGCTGCACGTCGCGGGGCGAATGATCGTAATAATAATCGAGCCCGATCTCGCCCCAGGCAATCACGCGCGGATGGCGCGCCAGTTCGTCAAGCCGCGCGAAATATTCCTCCGTCGCCAAATTCGCGTCGTGCGGATGGATTCCCACCGTTGCGTAAATCCAGTCGTGCTGCTCGGCAAAAGGAATCGCCGCGTCGAGCCGTTCTGTCGGCGCCGTTCCGCTCCCGATCGCCAGCAGGGTTTGCACGCCGGCCGTGCGCGCCCGCTCGAGCATCGCCGTGCGGTCTTCGTCAAACTGCTCCATCTCCAGATGCGCGTGTGAATCGATAATGTTCAACGTTTGCGGGCCTTTCTCGCCGCGCTCTTACGCCCGCGCCTGATTTGCCTTTTTCAGCACAAAAATCATCGCACTCGCCGTGTTGTCGAGCCGGGTCTTCGCAAACGAGCCGTATTCCTCGACCGGCTCCAGCCCAGCCAGCAGAAATAGCGCTCGAAGGTGCGGATACGTGTAGTAGGACATCTTCAGTGGTTCAGTTTCTTCCCGCACCAGCGCCTCGCTCTGGTACGTCCTGAAAATAAAAGTGCCGCTAAACGTTTGGCGCACCTTATCGAACGATTCCTTTCTGAAATAGCGGCGGATCGTTGTCGGCGGCAGGGACTCCACGCTCCACTCGCAATCCAGCGCCTCTTCCCCGATCCCTGCCGGAATCATCTCAAATTGTGGGAAGAACACGTCGAACGCCAGTAACCCATTGTCGTGCAGATGCGCGGCGACCGTCATGAGCGCGCTTACTTGATCCGCCAACGTGTACATATGCTGCATAGGCCGAAAGGGAATGATCGCCAGCGGATATTTCTTGCCCAATTGGAAGCGCCGCATGTCGGCTTCGTGAACGTTTGCTTTGGCGCGCACTACCGAAGGCTCTAGTTGCATGCGCGCCTTCAATACCTGCAGCATCGCCGGCGAATTGTCCACGCCGTCGATCTCGATGCCCTCGCGGGCGATGCTCAACAATACACGCCCGGTCCCGCAGCCGATTTCCAGCACCGGTCCGCCCGACCGCTTCGCCAGATCCACGTAGAACGGCAGATCGACGAGGACCTGCTTTTCGGCGAATTTGGCGTAGGCGGCGTCGTAGTGCTTCGCCGAAATGTCATACGAATCGTTCGTTCCGCTCAAGTTATTTCACCTTCGAGCCCACCGGAATATCCTCGGCAAATGTGCACAGCACGGGCTTCCCGTCCGCGCCGGCCGACGCCGCCAGCAGCATCCCGTTCGATTCCAGCCCGCGCATTTTCCTCGGCGCAAGATTTGTGACCACCACGACTTTGCGCCCCACCAATTCTTCCGGCGCATATCCGAGCGCAATTCCCGCCAGCACCTGGCGAACTTCGTCGCCGATGTCCACCATGAGCTTCAGCAGCTTGTCAGCGCCCTGAATTCGCTCTGCCGATTTCACCACGCCCACGCGCAGCTCGACTTTGGCGAAATCATCAATCGTGATTTTCGCGTTCGCCGGCGTGCCAGCCGCAGGAGCAGCCGCGGAAGTTGCCGCAGGCGGCGTCGGCGCAGCCGCAGGAGCGTTAACTGGATTCCGTATCTCGTTTTCCATCGCTTCGATCCTTTCCGATACCTCTTTGGTTTCTGCCCGCGGAAACAATGCCTCTGCTTTTGCCAGTCTTATGCCCGACTCCAGCACTCCCCAGCCCAACAAATCGATTCGCTGTTCCGCCACGGAACCGGACTGCCCCAGGAGTTCCCACAGTTTTTGACTCGATTCGGGGATGAACGGAGCCGCCAGCACTGCGATGAAGCGCAGCGCCTGCACGGCGGTCCACAGGACTGCGCCAAGCTGCTTTTTCGCCTCTGGCTCGCCTGATTCCGCCAGTTGCCACGGCTTTGATTGGGCGATGAACAGATCGACGGCGCTGACCAACGCCCAGATCGCCTGCACGGCGCCCGAGAAGCGATACGCTTCCATCTCTTGCTGCAGCGCTACCCGAGCGCCCTCCGCCACCTGCTGCACATGCTGCACGCTCTCGTTCTGGTCCGCCCGCGCCGGGATCGCGGGCACCTCGCCCGCAAAATATTTCTCGATCATCGTCAGCGTGCGGCTCGCCAGATTTCCCAGCCCGTTCGCCAAATCCGCGTTGTACCGCGTGATCAGCGCGTCGCGCGAAAAATTACCGTCCTGCCCGAAGACCACCTCGCGCAGCAGGTAATACCGCAGCGCGTCGTTGCCCAGCACATTGACGATCGGCTCCGGGTGCGCCACGTTGCCCTTTGACTTGCTCATCTTTTCCGCTTCGAAGAGCAGCCAGCCGTGCGCCACGATCTGTTTCGGCAGAGGCAGCTCCGCGGCCATCAGGAACGCCGGCCAGTACACGGCATGAAACCGGGTAATCTCCTTGGCCATCATGTGCAGATCGGCGGGCCAAAACCTCTCGAAGTTTTCCCGCTGTTTGCCGCTTTCGCTCCCGTAGCCGATCCCGGTCAAGTAGCTCGTCAGCGCTTCGTACCACACCCAGAACACGTGCTCCGGGTCGCCCGGCCAGGGAACGCCCCATTTAACCGTCTTCCGGCTGATGGAAATATCCTTCAGCCCGCTTTCGACGAAGCTGCGGACTTCATTGAGGCGAAAGTCCGGCTGCACGAATGTCGGATTGCTCCGGTACAGCTCAAGGAGTTTTTCCTGATACGCCGATAGCCTGAAAAAGTAGTTTTCCTCGGAAATCAATTCCGCCGGGCGCCCGCAGGTGGGGCAGTCGGCCGCTTCGGGTGTGTCGCTGACGTAGGCGTTGTCGTAGATGCAGTAACGCCCCTCGTACTTCTTCTTGTAGATGGCGCTGGGTGTGCGCTCCATGGTGCGCCGCACCAGCGTTTGCGCGGCGCGCTCGTGTTCGGCCGATGTGGTGCGAACGAAGCCGGTAATCGTGATCCCCAGCAGCTTCCACAAATCGCGAAAAATCGCTTCGTTGCGGTCCACCAGCTGCTGCGGCGTGATGCCCTTGGCTTCCGCGGCGCGTTCGATGTTGACGCCGTGCTCGTCCGTCCCGGTGACGTAGGCCACCTCGTACCCGCACATCCGTTTGTACCGCGCGATCACGTCGCACACGACCGTCGTGTATGCCGACCCCACATGCGGCCGCGAATTCGCGTAGTAAATCGGCGTGGTCAGATAGAACTTGGCCTTGTCCATTGGCGCGGTCGGTTGACTCATCAGATGTATGTATTTCCGCTGCGGAACCGCAAGAAAACGATACTAGTCTGGCGTGCGGATGCTGTCAATTGACTGCTGGGAAGGCAATCTCCCGATGGGCGCGGTTTGGTTTCAGCGGCACAGACCCGCCTGCAGAATCGCGGTCGATTCTAGCCGTCACAGATCCGCACTGCCTTCCGGCGCCATTTCTTGGCCCATTTCAGAGCGTTTCCGTATAATCTCTTAACCCAATTTCAGCAAGGAGCCACGTGTACAAGGCCGTTGACGACCGCATTCGCAAGGCGCTGCGCCACCACATCCACGAGCGCTACAAGACGGACGTCCCCGTGGTCACCGAGCGCCCGCCAAGGCTGGCCATGGGCGAAGTCGCTTCGCCGCTCTGCTTCGAGCTGGCCAAGCGCCTGAAAAAACCGCCGCGCGCCCTGGCACAGGAAATCGCGAATTCGCTGAAGCATTCCGCAAGGCGTCGCGCGCGTCGAAGTGGCCGGCGGCGGCTACCTCAATCTCTTTCTCGACCGCGCGGCATTTTTCCGCGCCGCGTGCGAAGAGTCGCTGCGCGGAGCTTCGGTGGCCCACGCGGCAAACGCGCCCAAGGTCATGGTCGAGCACACCAGCATCAATCCCAATAAAGCCGCGCACATCGGCCATCTGCGCAACGCGGTTCTCGGCGACACGTTCGGCCGCATCCTGCGCTACACCGGCCGCCGCGTCGAGGTGCAAAACTACATCGACAACACCGGCGTGCAGGTCGCGGACGTGGTCCTTGGCTTTACGCACCTCGAACCCAAGTCGCTTGATGAAGTTCGCGCTCTCGCCGGCCGGCCCAAATTCGATTATCTCTGCTGGGATCTCTACGCGCGCGTCACGCAATGGCTCGCGGAAGATAAAGCGCACCTGGAAGTGCGCTCGCAAACCTTGAAAGACATCGAAGAGGGCCACGGCGACTCGGCGAAAATGGCTGAAATCGTTTCCACCGCCATCGTTCATTGCCACCTGCGCACGCTCGACCGCCTCGGCATTGATTACGATCTGCTCTCGCGCGAAAGCGAAATCCTGCACCTGAAATTCTGGGACGCAGCCTTTGAGTTGCTCAAGAAGACCGCCGCAATCCAGCTGGCAACATCCGGGAAAAATGCCGGCTGCTGGGTGATGGCGCTTCCGTCGGAAGCGCAAGCTTCCGAGGGTGAAGAAGAACCTGCCGAGTTGGCTGACGCGAAAATCATCGTCCGCTCGAGCGGCACGGTCACCTACGTCGGCAAGGACATCGCCTATCACCTCTGGAAATTCGGACTGCTCGGACGCGATTTCTACTACCGCCGCTTCCACAAACATCCCGACGGCCACGAAGCGTGGATCACTTCAAGCGAGCCCGGCGGTGCGGCAGACACGGACGCGCCCGGCTTCGGCCATGCGGACGAAGTCTTCAACGTGATTGACTCGCGGCAGGCGTATCCGCAGCAGGTGGTCGTCGCCGGACTGCGCGCGCTGGGCCACGCCGAGCAAGCCGATCACCTGAAGCACTTTTCCTACAACGTGGTCGCGCTCACGCCGCGCTGCGCCGAGGAACTGGGCTACGAAATTCCCCCTGAGGACGCCAGAAAGCCCTACGTCGAAGTCAGCGGCCGCAAGGGCCAGGGCGTGAAAGCCGACGATCTGATCGACCGGCTGCAGGCGGGCGCGCGCAAGGAAGTGGATGAGCGTCAGCCCGATTCGCCCGAGCGTGAGCGGGCCGCCATCGCCAACGCCATCGCCGTCGGCGCGTTGCGCTATTTTCTGCTCCGCTTCACGCGCTCGACCGTCATCGCTTTCGATTTCAAGGACGCGCTCAGCTTCGAAGGCGAAACCGGTCCTTACGTGCAATACGCCGTCGTTCGTATAGCAAGCATTGCCAACAAGAGCGCTGACGTACCACATTCCGTTCGTGCACAGACCGTGGAGAACATCGAGGGGATTCGCCGGGGCGAAATCGACGTCGCGAAATTCCTGGCCGCGCCTGCGGGCGACGATTTATGGGATCTGATATTGCTGGCGGGCTCGCTCGACGCGCGCGTGGAAGTTGCCGTGGCCTCGCAGGAGCCGGCGGTGCTGGCGCGCTACGCCTTCGAGCTGGCGCAGGCATTCAACGTCTTCTACCACAAACACCGAATTCTCTCGGAGGAAGACGCCGAAAAGCGCGCCTTTTTCCTGCGGCTCGTGCTGCTTGTCTCCACACAGCTCACCACAACGCTGGGCCTGCTGGGAATCAGCGTCCCGGAAAAAATGTGACGGAACGCGACTACATCTTCAGCGCAAAATCCACGATCGAGCGGATCGCGATGCCGGTCGGCCCTTTCGCGAGCCACGGGCGGCCGTCGTCCACCCAACAGGTCGAGGCGATGTCCAGATGGATCCACGGCGTATCCTCGGCGAATTCCTTGATGAACCATGCGCCGGTGCTCGCGCCGCCTCCTTTGCCGCTGCCGGTGTTGCGAATGTCCGCGATGTCGCTCTTGATCATCTGCTGAAATTCCTCGTCCATGGGCATGGGCCACATTTTTTCGCCCTGGGCTTTGGCGCTTTCCAGGAACGTGTCGAGATATTCGCGCGGCACCCCGAACGCGCCGACGTGCACGTTCGACAACGCCACTTCGATCGCGCCCGTCAGCGTGGCCGCGTCAATCAGGTGCGTGCAGCCCAGCTTGCGCGCGTAGAAGACTCCGTCGGCCAGGATCAGCCGGCCTTCCGCGTCCGTGTTGATCACCTCGATGGTTTTTCCGGACATCGCCACCTGCACGTCGCCGGGCTTTTGCGCGCGGCCTCCGGGCATGTTCTCGGTCGAAGGAATCACGGCGATCACGGATACGGACGGCTTTAGCGCAGCGATGGCGCGCATGGCGCCGAGCATCGTGGCGCCACCACCCATGTCGTACTTCATCTTCTCCATGTTGTTGGCGGGCTTGATCGAGATGCCGCCGGTATCGAAGGTGACGGCTTTGCCGACCAGGCCCAGCACCGGGGCGCCCTCGCGCAGATTCGCGGGCGTGTAGCGCAGCACGATCACTCGAGGCGGCTCGACGCTTCCCTGCGCCACCCCGATCAGCGCTCCCATTTTCAGCTCGGCGATTTTTCGCTCATCGAGAATTTCGATTCCCAGGCCTGCTTCCCGGGCCATGACTTCAGCCTTCGCTGCGAGAATTCGCGGCGTCAACTTGTTCGAGGGCTCGTTGATCAGATCGCGCGCAAAATTCTGCGATTCGGCAATCACGCGGCCGTGATCAATGGCCGCTGTGAGGCTCGTCCACAAGCCGGAGTCGAATCCGGCAAGCCCCACCGACTGGACCTCGCGTTCCTTCTTCTCGGTGTGATATTTGTTCGATTCGAAATCGGCGACGATCAGCCCTTCGACGACAGCCTGTACCGCAGCGGGACCGCGCTCCCCCTCGCGCGTGAGGAATATCAGTTTCTTCACGCCGCGCGATTTCAGGTGGCGAAGCGCCGTCCCGGCAATCTTGCGCAGATCGGTTATGGCGAATTTCCCCGGCTTTCCGGCTCCCACCAAAAGCAGCTTTTTCGCCGCCAGGCCCTCGGGGAAATGCAGAAGGACAAGCTCCAGGGCCTTGCCCGTAATTTCGCCGCTGGCGGCGAGCGTGCCTAGGCGGCCACTCATCGCGCGATCGATCTCGCCAAGCACTCCGTCGAATTTATCGTCCTTATCGAAAACGTAGGTCACTAGAGCGTCGGATTCCGCTGACGCGTACGGCTGTGTTTCGAGTTGGATCTGCATGTCTCCCTTTCACTTTTGTATTTATTATCTTTATCGGCGCCGGGAGCGGGAAATCGCCTCATCCGCTTCGCGCTTGGCTTCTTTGCGGCGTTCCGACTCGCGACGGTCGTGGAATTTCTTTCCTCTTCCGACCGCCAGTTCGCATTTCGCCAGCCCGTCGCGGAAATAGATCTTCAGCGGCACCACGGTCATGCCCTTCTGCTGAATGGCGGCGTCCAATTTCTCGATCTCCCGGCGGTTGAGCAGCAACTTGCGCTTGCGCAGCGGGTCGTGGTTCCTCGTGCCTCCGGGCCTGTATTCCGGGATGTGGCAGTTTATCAGCCAAGCCTCCCCTGCGCGAATCTCCGCGTAGGCCTCGCGGATCGACGCCTTGCCTTCGCGCAGGGTCTTGACCTCTGTTCCCACCAGTACCAGACCGGCCTCGAACTTGTCGAGCAGCTCGTAGTTGTAGGAGGCCGCGCGGTTCTGGGCGACGATCTTGTTGTTCTCTCGCTCCGCCTTTCTCGCCGCTGCTTTCATGGGCCAGCTATCATAGCCGCCGTGCTCGACTGGCCGCAAGCCACAGAAAAGATTGCGTATTTCTGCCGGGGCTTGGGTTGGTGTTCATGGGGCTGCGACCGGGTATCCAAGACGCGCTATATTCATTTAGGTCCGGCAACGGGGCGGGTTCCTTGCCGCATCATAACCCGGGTGTTAGACTTCCATATCGATAGGTACTGGAACCGGAGGTTTGGGTTGCACCGCACTGCGTATGTGCCGCTTTTGGTGTCCGCCGCTATTTTCCTTATCGGCTGCCCCAAAGCAAACGATGACTATAACGCCGGCCGCAAGGCCGAGGCCGTGCAGGACTACGACACCGCTCTGGTCCATTACGAGCGCGCCCTCCGCGCCGAGCCGACCAACGCGGAATACAAGCTCCGCGAGATGCACACGCGCTATGCGGACGGCCAATTCCACCTGGAACAAGGCCAGAAGGCTCTGCAGAAGGGCGATTTGCAACTGGCCCTAACGGAGTTTCAGAAAGCCCAGTCGCTTGACCCATCGAATACCGCGGCCGACCAGCAGCTGAAGCATACGATGGAGCTGCTCTCGGCAAAAGCGGCTGCGGCAGTGCCCCGGGTGGTCGACCCGAATGTCTTGAGCGACTCGGACCTGCTCACCGAAGCTCCGCGGCTGAAGCCGATTTCTCTTGAACCAATCAATTTGAAGATGACCAACGACTCCCGCATCGTCTTCGAGACGATCGCGAAACTGGCGGGCCTGAGCGTCGTGTTCGATCCGGACTTTACATCCCGGCGGATCCCGACCGAATTGCCCAACGTGACGCTGGAGCAGGCTCTGGATGTGGTCGCTCTGGAGAGCAAGGCGTTCTGGAAACCGCTGACGAGCAGCGTAATTTACGTCGCGCCGGATACACCCCAAAAGCGCAAAGATGTGGAAGACGAGCTGGTGAGGACGTTTTACCTGTCCAATACGCTCACGCCGCAGGATCTGACGGAAATCGTTACGGGACTTCGGACGTTGCTGGACTTGCGCCGCGTCCAGCAGGTGAACGCGCAGAACGCGATCGTGATTCGCGATACTCCCGACAAGCTGGCGCTCGCCGCCAAGATTATCCGGGATATTGACAAGGCCAAACCGGAGGTTTTGATCCACGTGCAGGTGGTGTCGGCGAGCGTGGACCGCCTGCGCGACCTGGGCATACTCCCGGGGCAAAGCATGTCACTGACTTTTAATCCGACTTGTGCAGTCCAACCGACCAACAGCGGTTGCACCACAAGCAGCACTGGTTCCACCACCAGCACTACCACTGCCAGCGGGAGTCCGCCGCAGATTGCGCTCAATATGTTGAGAAACCTTTCCACCGCGGATTACAGCCTGACGCTGCCCGGGGCGACAGCGAACGCCATTCTTACCGACAACAAGACGCGGATTATCCAGGATCCCGAGGTCCGGGTGAGCGACGGTGAAAAGGCCACGCTAAAAATCGGATCGCGCGTGCCCGTGGCCACAGGAAGCTTTCAAACGGGCGGCGTGGGGGTGAGCACCGCCGCGACCATCAGCCCCCTGGTGAACACGCAATTTCAGTATATCGACGTTGGCGTGAACATCGACGTGACGCCGCGGGTGCATCCGGACGGCGACGTGAGCATGAAGCTTTCGATCGAGGTATCGCAGATCACGGGTACGAGCAATATCGGCGGAATCAATCAGCCGGTCATCGGCAGCAAGAAAGTGGAGCACGATATTCGCTTGAAGGACGGCGAGGAAAGTGTGCTCGGAGGATTGATCGAGCGCACGGAAACGAAAAACCTCAACGGTATTCCGGGTATCTCGCAGATTCCTGTCTTCCGTTATCTTAGTTCAGACATCAGCAACGAGGTCGAGGAGGACGAGGTTCTTATCGTCCTGACACCCCATATCCTCCGCTTTCCCTCCATCGAGGCTAACAACCTGGCGACCGTGTCTGCGGGGACGGATTCGAATCCGCACGTCTCCCGCGAAGGCGGAGATCAACAACCGTCGTCCTCGAGCGCGCAACCTGCTTCGCCGTTCGCCAGCTCGCAGGCAGCCGCTCCCGCGGCTCCGCAAGCGGGCGCCCCGGCAGCAACTCCGCAGCTTCACTTTGAGCCGGCCAGTGTCATGCTGAAACCCGGGGACTCGAAGACACTGGGACTGGCTGTTACGAACGTGAGCGATCTCTATTCGATTCCGCTGTTGATCCACTACAACCCAGCCGTAATCCAGGTCGAGGAAGTGGTCAATGGCGGCTTTCTGGCCGGGAGCAACTCGCAGGAGATCGCCATCGTGCAGCGGATTGACGCGCAGCGCGGCGATATCATCGTTTCTGCCACGCGCCAACCGAATACTCCCGGCGTGAACGGCTCCGGGACGCTGCTGGGAATCGTGGTACGCGGCGTCGCTCCGGGGACCTCCGCGCTTCAAATCCTTCAGGTCAACGCCCGCGACTCGCAGCAAAAGAACCTGCCCATGGTTTCCCAGGAAGCCACCATTCAGGTGCAGTGAGGAAAAATGCCCAGGAATCGCTGCAGCCCTGGCGTCCCGGCAGCTCGCAAGCGCCGGAATATGCTCGTTGCGCTGAGCAGTAGACCCCGGGCGACTGCCGCGGGAATGACGCTTCTCGAGTTGCTGGTGGCCTGCTCCATCCTGCTGGTGCTGGCGACCGTGGCGCTGCCGCTGACTCGCGTGACGGTGATACGGCAACGAGAGCAGATGCTGCGTTACGATCTTCGCCAGATGCGCGACGCCATTGATCGCTATCGCGACGCTGCGGACAAAGGCGAATTCCAGGTGCAGGCCGGCACGGAAAATTACCCGCCCGATCTCGACACCCTCGTCAAGGGAGTGCAACTGACAGGCGCGACGGATCGCCATTTGCGATTTTTGCGAGAGATTCCGGTTGATCCGATGACCGGAAACAAAGACTGGGGTTTGCGCTCCGTGCAGGATGATCCCGATTCCACATCGTGGGGAGGCCAGGACGTCTTCGATGTCTACAGCAAGGCGACAGGCACGGCGCTGGACGGAACGAACTATTCGAGTTGGTAGCAGCCGGTCGTGCGGCTTTCAATTGAAGCGGACAATTTGATGGCAGCTTTTGAACATTCGAGCATGCAGATGACGCTGCGGGCCCGCGCAGCGCGAGGCTTCACCCTGCTTGAATTGATGATCGTGATCATGATCATCCTGATTCTGGCGGCCATGGGTTCGGTGCGCTACGAACAGTCCATTATCCAGGCGCACGAAGCGGCGCTTCACCGCGATTTGTACGTGATGCGCGAGGCGATTCAGAACTATACGTTCGACAAGGAAGCGGCGCCCACGTCGCTTGAGGATCTTCACGCTTCCGGCTATATCGGAGAGGTTCCCACCGATCCGATGACCCGCCAGAAGGATTGGAACACGGACAGCTGCAATGATGTGTTGAGCCCCGATCAGATCCCCGGAGGCATCTGCGACGTACATTCGGCCTCGGACAAAGTCTCGCCCTTCGAACAGAAACCCTACAGCGAGTTTTGAGCGGCCCCTAAGATCGCCGATCAGGCCGGATCGCAGGAATTCATTGCGCGGGCTCGGAGGCCGGAGATTTGACTGGAGTGAATTCCGGGCGGCGCAAGGACTGCGCCACCCGTCCAAGGAATTTCAGATACCAGGGAGATCACCCTCGAAGCTAGTTGGCCGGAGCCGCCTTGACGGTAACGGTCACCACTGCGTTGGTCCAGCAGCAATCGAAACCGCGGCCGGCTTCGCCCGACCAGTCGTTGGCCAGAACGTGCAGCATGTACACTCCCGGGTCGCTGAACGTAGCGGTTGTTTCCGAGCGGCCGGTAAAGAACGCATCAACGACTTTCTTGTCGTCCGTTTTTTCCACTGATGGCCTGGCATTGCTGAAGGTCACCGTGCCCGGGCCGCGATATTTTGTCCAGGTTAGTGTGACCGGGGGGCTGGCCGGCGGCTTGTCTCCGGGATAAACCTTGGCATCGTCGCCGAGCCACAGATTAAGAGCCAGCGGAACTCCCACGGTCGCCGTAAGCGTGGCATTTACCTGGCGCGGCCCCTGAACCGAGGGCCCGCCCTCACCGAAGCTGATGATGGGAGGGGTATTGTTGATGCCGATGTCCAGCATGGGGGAGACTTCCCAGAGGGGGTTGAGATTCCCCGGAACCACGGTTTTGATGCCGTTCGCCACCAACGTCCAGGTCAGCTGCTGTTTGGTGCCGAAATCCTTGGGGACGGTTACGGCGAAGATCCCATTCTGGCGGCGAACGAGGAAATGAGTCGGCTGACCACGGTCGGGGCCGCCCGGCTCCATGTCGTTGTCCGGGCCGATCGGGATATCGAGTTCCTGCTTGAGGTTGCGGTTGAAATACCCAAAAAGAATGCTGTAAGTGCCGTCGGCATTCTGGAACCAGCCCTCAAATGCCCCTGTGACGCTTTGGCCGGTATCGTGGTTCGGCTCAAGAGGCACGGTCGACTGCGCGTGTGCGAGCGGCGCTGCAGCGGCGAATACAAGGCCGGCCAGGCCGAGAGCCAATGCCAAGCCACATGCTTTCGATCTCGAAACCCTGGGTTCGAGGATTTGCTGCTGCTGGCAGTTCATTTCCGGAGCTCCTGAATCGATGATTTAATTGCGCGCCCAACCCCTTGAACGCGCGGAGAGCCGCACGCGCATGAGACGCGGCGGCTCTCCGAACGGTTACAGCTTACCGAGTTTGTCCGCTGGATGACAGTCGTCTAGTGCGCGACCGCTCCGCCCTCGGAGAGCCCAGCGCGGGCTGCCTTTTGTGCAGCGGCCCAAGTCTGATAGTCCTCTTCGCTGATATAGGTCACGTTCACCCATGCATGGCCCATCTCATCGATCGTGCGCTGGCCCCAACCAACCCACTGATTCGGATCCGGGTTGTTGGGATTATTGGCGGTGTTGTCGTACCAAGCGGTGAAGCGAAGCACGGTCCCCTTCGGAAGTACCGGCGCCGCATCGTCCGAATAGATATAGTTGTTCATCCAGTTGAAGTTGAAATGGTCCACGTAGCTCAGCATGCGCGTGGTTCCATCCGGCAAGATCGCTTCCATGGACATGGCCTTGCCGCGCAGGTGCATGTGCGGCTGGAAGTTCTCGAGCCGCGCGGGACGGCTGAGCACCGCGAACCCTTGCGTTTCCGTAACGGAGTTCGGCGGAATATCAAGACCCGCCGGCCCACCGCTGGTCTGGAAGGCAAAGAGCCGCGTGCGATACTTCGGCGTCACGCCCGGAGGATAGAGATAGATCGCGAGCTCGACATGATCCCGGATCGGCACGCCGACGGAGTGATAGTGGACCTCCCAGCGAATCTTCGCGCCGGGCAAAAGCAACTTGCCCGTGTTAGGACGGTAGATGTCGTAATTCTTGCCGATCGCCCATTCCATCAGCAGCCCAGGACCGGTAAGGCCTGCGGCATCTGCGAGCGTGGGTGCCGCATTGGGGTCGGTACCTGGCTCAACCTGCTCGAGCTGCGCGAGCGCGTGGTGGGTTACCCTGGCTCCGGCGACAGTTCCGGGGCGCATCTCAACTGCACGCACCCATCGCGTTTCGGTTATCGGAACGGAACTCGTCGGCCTCCACCAAACATCCTGCCCTTCGGCAGCGACGGTGTAGTCAGCGGATTTGACGATGATATCCGGCTCGCCGAACTGTTTGGCTAGCTGCCAAGTGGAGTGGTCAGGCCAAACCTTCGCCGGCGGCATATCCTTCGGATCGCCCTGAGGCGCGCCGGAATCGATCCACTTGACGATCGTGGCGATCTGTTCATCGCTCAGCGAGCGGTCGTTTGCAAAACTCTGAATGCCGACGGTCTTGTCGAGGTGCCAGGGCGGCATCTCCCGCTTGGACACGCGAAGCCTGATCGCGCGCAACCAGGGGCGCGTATCTTGATATGTGATCAGCGACATCGGGGCAGGCGTTCCAGCGTGGTGGCATTCCTGGCACTTCGCCTGGAAAATCGGGGCGATGTCCTTCGAGAACGTCACAGTTTTGTTGCTGTTGTCCACACCGTCCGCGTACAGCGCGCTCGAGAACACAAAGAAAACGCTGAGAGCCAGCGCGCTCATCAAAATACTCCGCCACGTGCCAAGTTCAAATTTCGCATTCGCCATGGCCTGCTCCTTTTATCTACGCTACCAAGAGATGTTTGCCCCAACACCCAATATCCAGCTTACCCGACTATGCCAGAGACTCTGCCCAAAATGGTCCACTTCGACCCTAGCCCGAATGATACCACCCGCGCCCAGTTAAAACAATACGTACTCTCATTTTTTGACGTACTTCTTAAGATCCTTGGGGCCGACCTCCGCGCCGTACACGTTCCCCGCATCGTCGGCTGCAACTCCTTCGGACATGCTCGAAGCGCCGGTCGGATTCGGATCGGGAATAAACGCGGTTACTTTGCCGTCCTTGGCGCTGCCGATGCGAATGCCTCGCTGCCATCCGGGGTGGTAGCCGTACCCTTCTTTATCGGTCGATTCCGAATCGGTCACGTACAGGACATCGTGTTTGTCTATAAAGAGTCCGCTGGGCCGGCTGAACTGATACCACATGTCCAGAAACTTTCCGTCCTGATCGAAAATCTGGATTCGATTGTTGGTGCGGTCTCCTACAAACAGGCGTCCTTTGGAGTCCATGGCCAACGCGTGCGGCGTCTCAAATTCGCCGGGGCCTGAACCGTGCTTGCCCCACTCCTTGATAAATTTTCCATCCTTGGTGAACTTCACGATGCGCGCGTTCGAGGTCGGGCTGTGTCCGTCGGCGACGAAGATATCGCCGTTCGGCGCGACCAGCACGTCCGACGGCATATTGAAAGTGTCCGGACCGTTTCCCGGAGCGCCGGCCTTTCCGAGAGTCATCAAGACCTTGCCATCCGGGCTGAATTTGAAGACCTGATGTCCAATTCCGTCCTTGCCCTGTCCGTCGGTGATCCAGACATTGTCTTCCTTGTCCACGAAGATGCCGTGCGGGAAAATGAACATTCCCGAGCCGAAGCTTTTGACCAGGTTGCCATTCGAATCAAACTTGAGAATGGGATCGAACTTGGAGCCGGCGCAGCTGTTCGTGCCGCAGCGCTCGCCCACCCAGATGCTCTTGCCGTCGCGGTCGATGTCCACTGCGGAGGTCGAGCCCCAGGTTCTTCCAGCCGGCAGCTTTGCCCAGCCCTCGATCGTCCGATAGGGATTGGGCGGATCGTTCACCGGCTTCATGTCGGCCTGGCCGCCGAGTTGTCCGGCGGAAACGACGAACACGAGCGCCAACCCGGCCACAACCGCCAGCCTCATTCTCAACGAATCCAGCATCGCGACTCCTCCTGGAGAATCCAGTTACTGCAAAATGTGACGGGATTCCGCCCGCTCAAACGGCGGCCGGTTGCTTTCAACTCGGTCTCGGCGATTCCCCGGCTAGCATTTACCACATCTCGCGCTCTTCCTGCTACAGGGAATTCACCGCGAGGCGACGCGCGCGCGCCGAAACGTGATAGTCGCTAACGCCAAATATCAAAACTGGTATACAGACGTGAGGCGGGACAAAATAGTTGCGACAATTATGGAGACGACGCGTGTATACTTGCCCGCGCCTGGGGGGGAGTCCTGAGCCGGGGAATTCAGGATTCGCGGAATGCAGGTTGTCGTGCGAAATAGTCATAACCTTGCATCCGCCGTGCGAGAAAGATCATGAATGGCTCGCACCGGTCGCGAAATTCGACCGAAGAACTTTTCGGTACGATTCCGGCCCAAGGCAGAGAATTTTTCGTGAGACGAAATCCGTGTCCACAATTAGCAGGAGGAGACCAATGTCACGAAGTGCATCCGGTTTAATTCGCGCGGGACTCGCGCTGTTGTTGGGTTTCAGCGGAGCGGCCATGGGAGTGGCGGCCCAGACTGCGACGCATACCACCAAGAACGGTGAATGGCCGACCTACGCCGCGGACCTGGCGAGTTCGCGCTACTCGCCGCTCGATCAGATTGATGCCAGCAATTTCAACAAGCTCGAGGTTGCCTGGCACTTCAAGACCGACAACCTCGGCACGCGCCCGGAGTACAAGCTCGAGGGCACGCCGCTGATGGTGAATGGCATGCTGTATACGACGGCGGGAACGCGCCGCTCCGTGATCGCGCTGCGAGCCGACACCGGCGAACTCGTCTGGACGCACGCTGAATTTGAAGGCGCGCGCGCGGCGAATGCTCCCCGTCAGTTGTCCGGCCGCGGCCTGGCCTTCTGGTCGGACGGCAAGGGCGACGATCGCATCCTTTACGTCACGACGGGCTATCGTCTGGTGGCGCTGAATGCCAAGACCGGCGCGCTCGTCAATTCCTTCGGCACCAATGGAATCGTGGACCTCAAGGTCGGCGTGACCTACGGAACGGGCCAGCAGATTGATCTGGAGACCGGCGAAATCGGACTTCACTCCACGCCGATCGTGGCGGGCAACACCGTGCTGATCGGTTCCGCCATGCGCGAAGGTTTCACCATCAAGACCCACAACAATACGAAAGGTCTGGTTCGCGCATTCGACGCCCGCACCGGCAAACTTATTTGGACTTTCCACACCATCCCCCGACCGGGCGAGTTCGGCAACGACACCTGGCTGAACGGTTCCTGGGCCACCAACGGCAACGCGGGCGTATGGACGCAGATGAGCGTGGATGAAGAGCTCGGACTGGCCTACCTGCCGGTGGAAGATCCGTCGTCGGATTTTTATGGCGGGCACCGGCCGGGGAACGACCTGTTTGGCGACAGCATCGTTTGCGTTGACCTTAAGACTGGCGAGCGCAAATGGTTCTTCCAACTGGTCCATCACCCGATGTGGGATTACGACATTTCTTCGGCGCCGATTCTTGCCGACATCACCGTGGACGGCAAGAAAATCAAAGCGGTCGCCGTTCCGAGCAAGGAAGCGTTCCTTTACGTTTTCGATCGCGTCACCGGCAAGCCCGTGTGGCCGATCGTAGAGAAGCCAGTTCCTGCCGGCGATGTGCCGGGCGAATGGTATTCGCCGACGCAGCCGTTTCCGACCAAGCCTCCGGCGTATGCACGCCAGGCCGTCACCGAAGATGACTTGATTGACTTCACGCCGGAAATGCGCGCGAAGGCGATCGAGATCATGAAGATGTACAAGATGGGCCCGATGTTCAATCCGGCCGTGGTCAGCAAAGCCGGTGGGCCGCTCGCTGCGATTACCATCGGAACGACAACTGGCGGGACGAACTGGCCCGGCGCAGGATATGACCCTGAAACTCAGATCGTATATGCGCCCGCGTCCAATTCGTCGGTAGCTCCGCTCAGCTTGATCAAGTCGCCGGAGGGTTTTCCGACGGACATGGATTATGTCGTTGGGCGAGCCGATCAGCCGTTCCGATTTGTTCTCGGTCCTGGCGAAGGCAGTGCCGCCGATGCGAAACCAGCCGCACCGGTCGCTCCGCCCCCACCGCCGCGGCCGGCTGCTGGCGCGCCTGCTGGCGGAGGCGGCGGTGGCGCATTCCTGAGCGTTCAGGGAATGCCGATCGTGAAGCCCCCGTACGGATTGCTTTCGGCGATTGATCTCAATAAGGGCGATATCGTGTGGCAGGTGCCGCACGGCGATACGCCCGACGTGGTCCGCAACAACCCGGCGCTCAAGGGAATGAACATTCCCACAACTGGACAGGGCGGCAACGTCGGGCTGGTGGTCACCAAGACGCTGGTCGTCATCGGCGATCCCGGTGTCACCACGACGCCCGACCATCCACGCGGCGCCATGCTGCGCGCATATGACAAGGCGACCGGCAAGCAGGTCGGCGCGGTTTATCTGCCAGCGGCGCAGAGCGGTTCACCGATGACGTACATGGTCAACGGCAGGCAATTCATCGTGGTGGCCGTGAGCGGCGGATCGTATTCGGGCGATTACATTGCGTTCGCCTTGCCGTCAACCAAATAGCAGGTTGTCAAAAAAAATGTGCGGTGACGGGACGTTTGTTCGAGCATCGCCTTTCCGCGTGGATCGGCGAAAATGCCTGAACCAACATCCCGCCGCCGGACTTCACAATTTCCCCGGAGAGATGTAACGTGAAAGCCATGAGGTACAAAATCGGTATCACCGCAGTCATCGGTCTGGTCGCGATTGGGGCCATGCGCTCCGCACCGCGCCCGCCACAATCCAGCGAGACGACGCGTTCGGTCTGGGACGGCGTTTACACCCCCGATCAGGCAAAGCGCGGCGCGGACGAATATTCCGCGAATTGTTCGAAGTGCCACGGCGCGGATCTGCTGGGCGTCGGCGAGGCCGCGCCGCTCACCGGCGCGACATTTCTCGCCAATTGGGACGGCCTGACGCTTGGCGATCTCGACGAAAGAATCTTCCACACCATGCCGCAAAACAATCCTGGCACGCTGAGCAGGCAGCAGGTCGCCGACATCATCACTCACATACTGGAGTTCGACGGCTTCCCCGCGGGCAAGACGGAGCTCGACTCCAAGGTCGAAATGCTGAATCAGATTCGCTTCGAAGCGCAGAAACCCAAGCCGAAGTCCGGTTCGGACTCGCCCGGAAAATAGTGTTAAGCCCCGACCGAATGCAGCATCGCCGCGCGTTTCTGAAATTCCTCGCGGCGAGTCCTCTGTTCGCGAGTTCCAGCGCGATTCTTGCCCAGGCGCTGGCGCCAGCTCCCGATGGCGTGATTGCGAGTCCTGCCGAGGCGCTCGACGTCCTCGATTTTGAACCCGCCGCGCGCAAGGCCCTTCCGCCGGCGCACTATGGCTACCTGGCCACCGGCGTGGATAGCGACGCCACGCTGAAAGCCAACCGCGAAGGCTACTCGCACTACGATCTGCGTCCGCGCCGGCTGGTGGACGTGAGCCACAACGACATGTCCTGCGAGCTTTTCGGCACGAAATGGGAGACGCCCCTCTTCATTTGTCCGGTTGGCAGCCAGAAAATGTTCAATCCCGAGGGCGAAATTGCGGTCGCGAAGGCGGCGCACGCGACAAATACTTTGCAGATTCTTTCGACCGTCAGCACTTCTTCCGTGGAAGACGTCGCTGCCGCGCGAGGTGCGCCCATCTGGTATCAGCTCTATCCCACAAATCGGTGGGAGGTGACCAGCAAACTTGTCAAACGCGCGGAGGCGGCAGGCTGCCCGGTCCTCGTCTTTACCGTGGACCTCATGGCCGGGCGCAACACGGAAACCGAACAAATTTTCCACCGCCAGGATACGCGTCAATGCACCGTGTGCCATTCGCCCCAGCCGGGCTCGACCTTTCGCCGCAAGCCGATGTTCGCGGGCGTGGACTTGAACGGCCTGGCGCTCGCATCGCCCAGCATCACCTGGGACTTCGTCCGGCGCCTGAAACAACTCACCTCCATGAAACTGGTGCTCAAGGGTATCGAGACTCGCGAGGATGCCGCGCTGTGCCTTGAAAATGGCGTTGACGGCATCCTGGTTTCAAACCACGGTGGACGCGCGGAAGAAAGCGGACGCGCTACTATTGATTGCCTTCCGGAAGTGGTTCAGGCCGTCGGCGGAAAAATCCCCGTGTTTCTGGACGGCGGCATCCGGCGGGGTACGGACATCTACAAGGCTTTGGCATTGGGAGCTACGGCGGTCGGAATTGGCCGTCCGTACATTTGGGGCCTGGCGGCATTCGGGCAGCCGGGCGTCGAGCGCGTTCTCGGGATTCTCCGGCGCGAGCTCGACCTCATCATGCGCCAGTGCGGCACACCCTCCCTCAAGCAGATCACGACTGCGTCTCTCGTCTCCGTCCGCTAGTTCACACCCAGAAAAACTTTTCTGCGGCGCATGATCGCGGCGCCGCAATTATAAGTGCTTGGCGCGAATGGTACGCGGTGGTACAACGTCCGGTGCAGAGCGGCGGGCCCCGGCCAAAGTTTGGGTGGCCTCGCGGTGGAGTGGAATCAACGGCCAGCCGCCACCACAAGGAGAAGCCAATGCTTAAGGCAATTTCTGGTCTAGCGCTGCTGCTCGCGTTTTCGTCCGCGGCTCAGTCGCAGAGTTCCGTCCCACCGACGCAGGCCATCGATATTCCACTGGCGGACATTCAGGCCGTCCAGAAAACCGAGCCACCGAAAGTCGACCAATCCATCCGCGTAGTGGACATGGGCAAGTACAACCTGTCTGTGGCCGTGATTCATCGCGGGCCAACGAAACCGGGCGCGCCGGTGACCGGCATCTCGCACGACTTCACGGCGGAGACCTATATCATTATCTCCGGCTCCGGAACGCTGGTGACCGGCGGCAAGATGGTTAACCCGAGGCCAATCCCAAAG
Organism: uncultured Acidobacteriota bacterium; assembly: GCA_963814605.1. Classification (GTDB taxonomy): domain Bacteria; phylum Acidobacteriota; class Terriglobia; order Acidiferrales; family UBA7541; genus Palsa-295. The sequence continues at coordinate 331,862 of CAWFDD010000001.1, forward strand.
GATAGCGAGCCGTACACGACCTTGAACGGCCCGAGCGAAGTCGGAACGTCATCGGGTGCCCTGAGCCGCGTCGTTAATACTGGAGACGTGATCATCATCCCGCCAAACGTGTTTCATGGCTGGACAGACATCTCCGACCACGTCGATTACCTGAGCGTGCGCCCGGATCCGGACAAGGTGCTGCCGGCGGGGTATGTGCATCCAGCAATCAAGAAGTAAGCGCGCACTTGATTGACGCGAGGGTGGGTGGGGTCGAGGCGCGGCGGCGCGCCTTGGCCCCTCCTCTGCGCGATGGCTGCCTGACCGCAGTGAGCTAAGCCGCAACACAAAGCGCCGCCTCCGCGGCACGGTCGCTCGCGGTTCACTATCATCCGCATTCGTTCCAGAGCTTCGAGACTTATTTCGCTCTCCTGGTGATTTGGACTCTCCCATTGGTCTTCATCCCGCATACCTATCTCTGTTAGATTCTTCCCTTGGGTTCCGTATTCAGTTTGGCGGCAGCCCGCGAATTGCATGCACTTTAACGCCTTCTCAGGAGGCAATGTGATGTCGTCACGACGCGACGAAAGACCGCAGCATGAGTCATACCTCTGGCGCGCGCTACCGCTGGCGCTCTGTATCGTGTTCCTGGCTGATCCGTCAGGTGCCTTCGGCCAGACGCAAGCCGGCGAGTCTCCGCAGGACGCGTCGTCCGCGCCGGTACGGGCGCCCTCCGTGCCAGGCACGCCGCTAAAGGATTTGTTGGCCGAGGCGGAAAAGAATAATCCGGAGATTGAGGCCGCGCGACAACGATGGGAAGCGGCGAAACAGGTGCCGTCGCAGGTCTCCACGCTGCCCGATCCGCAATTCACGCTGGCAGAACGCAACGTGGGCAGCCCAAGGCCGTTTGCTGGATTTAGCAACGACGAGTTCTCGTACATTGGACTCGGCGTTACGCAGGAGATTCCCTACCCGGGCAAACTGCGGCTCAGGGGCGAAGTGGCGAAACAGGACGCCAACGTCGCGCAGCAGCAGCTGGAGTCTTTTCGCAGATCGGTGCTCGATGAAGTCAAGGCGGCGTACTTTCGGATTTCCTACCTCTACACCACCTTGGGAATTGTGAACGGCGACTCCGAACTGCTGAAGCAGGTTGAGAACGCGGCGGATGCGCATTATCGCGCCGGGATGGGAACGCAACAGGATTTGCTGCGGGCGCAACTCGAACGGACCAAATTGCTCCGGTATTTCGCCATGCACGATCTCGAAATCGCCCATGCGGAATCTCAGCTAAAACAACTTCTGGGACGACCGCAATCTTCGCCCAACATCATAGCCGTAGACCTCTCCAATACCCAGATCTCTTATACGTTTGATGATCTATTGGCCGCCGCGGACAATCAGAGCCCTGATATTGCCGCCGCCGAGCAGACGGTGCAAAAGCAGAAGCTGCGGGTGGATCTCGCGCACAAGGATTTCTACCCGGACTTCAACGTGCAATACACCTGGGATCGCACTGATCCCGACCAGTTCCGCGCGCGCTATACTTTGAAGGTTGGCGTGCAAGTGCCCATCTATCACGGACGAAAACAGCGCCCCGAGCTCGCCGAAGCGCAAGCGGACCTGAATCGCTCGCACAGCGAAGCGGAGTCCCAATTGCAGCAAATCGCCTTTCAGTTGCGGACGGCATACGACACCGAGGAAGAGACCGCCAAAGTGCTGAACATCTATCAGGATGGACTCCTTCCCCAAACACGCGCAGAATTCCAGTCGGGTTTGGCCGACTACCAAAACAACCGCCAGGATTTTCAGGCGCTGCTGGCCTCGTTCCTCGATCTGCTGCATCTCGACGAGGAATACTGGCAGGATCTGGCCGACCATGAGACAGCGTTGGCGCGACTGGAAGAACTGACCGGATTATCACTGCGTCAGGAAGGTGCGCAGCAATGAAAGGCTATCGCACGGGATTCTTGCTGGCAGTCATCGGAAACATTGCGCTGGCCGCGATCCTGGTCGGCGTCTGGTGGCATTACCGCGCACCGGAACCGGCAGTGAACGCAGGGCCAAATGTGATGGCGCCGGCGATCGCCCAAGGCCCAACGGAAGGCTCGACGTCCGCGGCGCCCGTGATGCCCGACGCGCCCATGACCCCGGTGCAAATATCCACGCAGCGACTGCAGAGCATCGGCGTGAAAACCGCGGCGGTCGCGCGCAAGCCGGTGGAGGATGAAATTCGCACCACGGGCAACATCACTGTGGATGAATCGCGGCTGGCGTACGTGCAGGTGCGCTACTCCGGCTACATCCAGAAAGTATTCGTGGATGCCACGTATCAGTACGTAAAAAAGGGACAACCGTTGTGCACCGTTTACAGTCCGGATCTAGTGGCCACCGAACGCGAATACCTGGTGGCAAAACAAAGCCAGGATCAGGTCACATATAGTACGGTCCCGGAAGTGAAGTCGGGCGCGGCGGCATTGCTTGAAGCTGCCACGGAACGGCTCCAGCAGTGGGGCGTGCCGCAAACGGAAATCACCAGGCTGGACGCCACCGGCCAGGTCGCACAGGAATTCACCGTAGAGTCTCCCGTCGCGGGTTACGTCACCGAACGGAACGCACTGCCGAGTGTGGCCGTCCAGCCGGAAATGCGGCTCTACACGATTGCCGATCTTTCGACGGTGTGGGTTCAGGCGCAAGCCTTTCAAGGCGACCTGGGACGCATCAAGATTGGCGCCCCGGCCACGCTCACGGTGGATACGTTTCCGGGCCGGACCTTCCGTGGCCGCGTGGATTTCATCTACCCGCAGGTGGATATGGACACGCGCACGGCCAAGGTGCGCGTGGTATTTCCCAACTCCAGACTCGAGCTCAAGCCCGGCATGTTCGTGAACGTATCTCTCAAAATTCCCATGGGACAGCAACTGGTGATCCCCGCATCAGGCGTGCTGCCGTCTGGAACTCGCGAAATTGCTTTTGTGGATCGCAGGGACGGCTACATCGAGCCGCGCGAGGTGCAGTTGGGCGCTCGCGTCGGCGACGATTTTGTGGTCCTGAGCGGATTAAAAGCGGGCGAGCTCATTGTTACATCGGCAAACTTCCTGATTGATTCCGAGAGCCAGCTGCAGGCCGCGCTTGGTTCGATGGCTCCCCCTGCTGCGGCGGGTGCGACTTCCGCATCCAGCGCTCCTCAGTTGGGAATCGAGTTTGACTCCGAACCCAGCCCGCCGCGCAAAGGCAGCAATGTCTTCCGAGTGAAACTTACCGACGCAAGCGGCGCGCCCGTTCCCGGCGCGGATGTCAGCGCGATTTTTTTCATGCCTGCGATGCCCACCATGGGCATGGCGGCCATGCACGCCTCGGTTAATCTTGGCGACAAAGGAAAAGGCCTCTACGAAGGCCCGGGCAATCTGGAAAGCGGCGGAACTTGGCAAGTCACCATTCTCGCCAGGAAAAACGGCCAGGTCATCGCCAGCAAACAATTCAGCGTGAATGCCTCGGGAGGCATGTGAGGTGATCGCACGATGGATTGATTGGTGCGCCCGCAACCGCTTCCTCGTATTCACCGGCACGCTGCTTCTGGTGCTCGCCGGAATCTGGTCGCTCCGTCAAATCCCGCTCGATGCCCTGCCCGATATTTCCGACGTGCAAGTGATCATTCACACCCCGTGGGCCGGGGAACCTCCCAGCATCATCGAGGATCAGGTTACCTACCCCATTGTCACCACGCTCCTCGCGGCCCCTCATGTGCAAGCAGTTCGGGCGCAAACGATGTTCGGAGACTCCTACGTTTTCGTGGTCTTCGAAGACGGCACGGATCTCTACTGGGCGCGTTCGCGTGTTCTGGAGTACATGCAACACCTTGCCGGGCGCTTGCCCGCGGATGTGCATCCTTTGGTCGGGCCGGACGCGACCAGCGCCGGGTGGGTCTATGAATACGCACTCATTGATCGCAGCCACCAGCTGAGTTTGGCGGACCTGCGAAGTTTGCAGGATTGGCATCTCCGCTACGAGCTTGAAACGGTTCCCGGCGTTGCGGAAGTGGCCACCATCGGCGGGTTCGTTCGCCAGTATCAGGTCAGTCTCGATCCCGACAAACTTCGCGCGTACGACATTCCACTCTCAACCGTGATTGAAAAAGTTCGCGCCAGCACCAACGAAGTCGGCGGGCGCCTGCTGGAAATGGGCGGCGCCGAGTACATGATTCGCGGCCTCGGCTACCTGCGTTCGCTCCACGATCTGGAAATGGTGCCAGTCGCCACCAAGAATGGCACGCCGGTGCTGGTGAGAGATTTGGGAACCGTCTCGTTCGGACCGGACATTCGCAGAGGGGTTGCCGAGTGGCAAGGCGAGGGAGAAACCGTCGGCGGAATTGTGGTCATGCGCGATGGGATGAATGCGTTGGACGTGATCAATGGCATCAGGCAGAAACTGGCGGAAATCAAGCCGTCGCTGCCGCCGGGCGTGGAGATCGTCGCCGGTTACGACCGCTCGGAGCTGATTCGCACATCCATCAAAACTCTGCAGCGCGACCTGCTTGAAGAAGCAATCATCGTCAGCCTGGTCATCATAATTTTCCTGTTTCATTTCCGCTCCGCGCTCATCCCCATACTCACGCTTCCCATCGCCGTGATCGCTTCCTTCATTCCGATGTACTTCCTCCACGTCAGCTCGAACATCATGTCGCTTGGAGGACTCGCGCTGGCCATCGGTGTGCTTGTGGACGCCGCCATTGTCATGGTCGAGAACGGCTACCGGAAACTTTCGGAGCAGCAGGAGAAGGAACAGGCCTCTCTGCCCGAATCGAGGAGGCGGCGAATCGTTCTTGATTCAGCCAAGCAAGTCGGCCCCGCGATTTTCTTTTCCCTGGTGATCATCGTGGTTTCCTTCTTGCCCGTCTTTCTGCTGGAGGCGCAGGAAGGGCGCATGTTTCGCCCGCTGGCGTGGACAAAAACTCTCGCCGTCGGCTTCTCTTCGCTCCTCGCCATCACCCTTGTGCCGGTGTTAATGGTCTCCTTCATCCGCGGACGGCTGGTGCCGGAATCGCGGAATCCGATTTCCAGGATTACTCAGGCCGTTTATCTGCCGATCCTGCGGCTTTGCCTTCGCTTTCGTAAGACGACTCTCGTGCTCAGCCTGCTGTTCCTGATCGTTACGTTGCCTCTCGCACTGAGCATCGGAAGTCAGTTCATGCCTCCGTTGTTCGAGGGCTCCACTCTTTATATGCCGTCGGCTCTCCCCGGAATTTCCATCACGCAGGCGTCGCAATTGCTGCAAGAGCAGGACAAAATCATCCGCGCCTTCCCGGAAGTTGAGACCGTTTTCGGCTCGGTTGGGCGATCCGACAGCGCTACAGATAACGCTCCGCTCGATATGTACGACACGACCATCATGCTCAAGCCACGCGAGCAGTGGCCGCCGGGAATGACTTACGAAAAACTTGTTCAGGATATGGACGCCAAGCTCCAATTTCCGGGCCTCTCGAACACCTGGACGATGCCCGTTGACGGCCGGCTCGACATGGAGCTAACCGGAATCAAGACCCCTCTTGGTCTGAAGATTCAAGGACCGAATCTCGACGGCGTTCAACAGGTCGGTGCACAGGCGCAACAGATCCTCTCGACAATTCCCGAAGTGCGATCCATTTTCGCGGAACGTGTAACTCAGGGCTTCTACCTGAATATCGAAGTGAACCGTGAGGAAGCCGCTCGCTACGGCTTGACCATCGCCGACGTGCAACAGGCGGTCACCTCGGGAATCGGCGGCCAGGAGGTTGCCGAAAATGTCGAGGGACGCGAGCGCTACCCCGTGAACGTCCGCTATGGCCGGGATTTTCGCGACAATGTCGAGGCGTTGAAGGACGTCCTGCTGGCCACTCCCACGGGCGCGCAAATCCCGATCTCCACAGTGGCCAACGTGTCGTTTTCCCACGGCCCGGCCATGGTCCGCGATGAAGACGGCGCTCTCACCGGTTACGTTTACATTGACCTCAACACGAACGATTACGGCAATTTTGTAGCCAAAGCGGGCAAACTACTCGAGCAGAAGCTCGCCATGCCGCCGGGCTTCACCTACAAATGGTCCGGAGAATATGAATTCGAGCTGCGGGCGAAACAGCGCCTTGAGCTGATCCTCCCGGTCGTGTTCTTCGTGATCTTCATGCTCCTCTATATGGTCTTTCACTCGGCTGGCGAAGCCGCAGTGCTGATTTTTCCGACCATCTACGCGCTCACCGGCGGCCTGATTCTCCAGCGCATTCTCGGCTACAACTTCAGCGTGGGCGTGTGGGTCGGCTATATCGCCCTGTTCGGAATTGCTGTCGAAACCGGGGTCGTCATGGTCGTTTATCTGCACGAAGCCCTGGACCAGCGGCTCAAGACAGGCGTTCCGTTGCGCAATGAGGACATCGAGGCGGCGGTAATTGAAGGAGCGGTTCAGCGGCTCCGGCCGAAACTCATGACCGTCAGCGTGGTTCTCGCCAGCCTGATCCCGATTCTGTGGGAGACGGGCGTCGGATCCGACTTGATGAAACCGATTGCCGCTCCGATCGTCGGCGGAATGATCACTTCCACGATTCAGGTTTTGATTTTGGTTCCCGTCTACTTCGCGTTGATGAAAGAACACGCGCTGCGCCGGGGAAACTTGGTTGCAACGGAAGCGGTCGCGACGCAGTGGCAGGAAGCGGATTAAGGAAGTCGCATCGGCGATTCCTTAAGCAGATCGCCTTCGCAGATCTCGCCTCAGCGTGCGGACAACCAGCCGCGCTAGTGCCCTTCGGAGGCCGCCGCTGCAACTTTTGAGTGCGCGTCGAAGAAATCGAAAATCGCCGCCATATTCGGACCGGGAACGCTGACGTGGCTTCCGCCGGGAACCACAATGAACTTCACCTCGGTGCCGAGCTTATTCATCGCCGCCACCATCGCTTGCGCGCCCGCGATCGGCACCACCGTGTCCGCATCGCCATGCACCACGACCTCCGGTATGGCGCGCATCTTCTCGACCGTTGCCGGATTGCCCGTGCCGGAAATCGGTCCCAGCGCCGCCCAGATGTCCGCATACTTCGCACCCAGCGCCCACGTGCCGATGCCGCCCATCGAGTGGCCCATCAGGTAGATGCGGTGATCGTCGATCTTGTATTCCTGCCGAACCAGCCGCAACACCGCCATCACGTCCTGCTCGCTCAATTGTGCAGCCCGGCTCGGCGGTCCGGTCCCAGGTATGCCCCCATAAAAGCCGTCAATGCGGTACCCGAGCGGCGCGACCAGTATGTATCCGTGTTGCTCGGCGAGCGGAACCATTCCGTAGGATGGGCCGAACATGGAATCCTCGGTCCCACCCAGTCCATGCAGCGCGACGATCAGCGGAAATGCGCGCGAGCCATCGTAGCTTTTCGGCACGTAGAGCCGGTACGGCATGATCTCCTTGGCCGGCTCCAGATAATAATGCCGCTTGAAGTCGCCGGTTCGGCCGGCGAAGGGATCCTTTCCGGACTTCGCCGCGGCCAACGTCGCTTCGGCGGTGGCGAATTCCTTGGCCGGATCGAATGGGCCCAAATCAATATTTCCGAGGTCTATATTGCGGACACGATCCACGGGAAACATCACCTCGGCGCGGATCGCGTGCGGCGCGCTCGCGGCTTCCGCCTCGATCGCCTCCATATTTTTGTCGAGACCCTTCTCGACCATCACGCGAAAGCCGGACATCCCGAGCGACTTCTCTCCGTCGAAAACTTCGCCCTCGATCCGGTAGCCGCCGTCCTCCACGCCCGATAGATCGACCTCCGCGCGAAAGGGCGAGTCGAGCAAGTCTCGGCGGACGTCGTCGAATTTCCCCAAATCCTTCGCCACATCGCACGGCGCCGGCTGCGCGTTCCCGCCTCCCTGGCCAGGCATCGGTACATGGAGCTTGCAGAGCGAGAAATGCGCGGTGAGATCGTGGTCCAGGACCAGCGTCGGGCTGTAAATCTGCTCCATCCGCACTTCGTACGGCTTGCCCGAATCGACAACCACCTGGTCGGAGCGCAGCGCGAGCGAGTTCTTGTAATCCAGCGCATCGGTCCATTCGTTTCCGGCCATCAGCGTCATGCCCTTGGCCACCAGCCGGCGGATTTCACCGGTTCTGCCGTCCTTCGTGGCCTCGGCCAGCTGCGCATCGATGGCGTCGATTTTTGTCTTGAGGTCACCGGTCGGATTCACCACGCGTTTTCGCACCGTGTAGGCAAGCCGCGTCAAAGGCAGATTGGGAAGCGACTGCGACACCGCGGGCGTTGGCGTCAGCCCAAGCAAAACGATGAATGCAAGAAAGTACCGATTCAGTTTCATTATCGCTCCCGATACCGGGTTCAAATGGCGTTGCGATTCAGCGCCGCCGCGGCGTCTAGCATATATTATCGAGCCCAGAGTACAAGACCGCCGTCTGGCAGCCCACCATTCTGGTCAGGCAGAGCGGTCCGGGCGATCGCAATGCTCGCTCGGACCGCGACGCAGTCCATCGCGCGTTCGCCCGCCGAAGGTTGCGATGCGTCGTCAACTCGCGTAGTATCTTTGACGCGGGGTGGAGCAGCCTGGTAGCTCGTCGGGCTCATAACCCGGAGGTCGCTGGTTCAAATCCAGCCCCCGCAACCACTTTCTCTCCCTCCCACTTAATCCACAGGTCTACGAGCCCCGAGAATCGGGCTGTCGTTTTCCTGTCGGCCGATTTCATCGGCCGGGGCTGGAGGTCGCTGCTTCAAATCCAGCCTCCGCAACGAGAATGTCTTCGATAGCTTTCGGTTTGTCCGTTGTCCACTTCACTGCGGACCTCCTTCCGCATGAGCTTTTGCCGACTTCGCCTCGCTGCCGAGCGGCGTAGATACGTCCTGAAAAATGGGAGCTCCAAACGGGGCACCCGTGAATCCGCCATCCACTATCAGCTCGACCGCGTTGACGTAGGAGGAATCATCCGACGCAAGGAAGAGCACGGCTTTGGCAATTTCTTCCGGCTCGCCCCAGCGGCCCTGCGGAACCGCAGAAGAAAAGAACTTCGCCAACTTCGCGGAATCTTCTGCGGAAGCAGCGGCGCCGGGCCCGCGCTTCCAAATGGGAGTTTTGATCGCGCCTGGTGCGACGACGTTCACGCGAATGTTGCGCGGTGCGAGGTCGGCGGCGATGCAACGCGCCATCGAGACGAGACCACCTTTGGTGGCCGCATATGCGGCGACGCCAGGCTGGCCGATATAGTTCTGTACCGACCCACTAAAGATGATGCTGCCGTTGTCGTTCAGCACAGGCGCCGCTGAATTCACCGTAAAGAATGCGGCATTAAGGTTGGTGCGGATCACGTTCTCAAAAATGGCCTCGTCGGTCGAGCCGGTAGGAGTCCGGCCGGAGATGCCGGCATTGGCGAACACAATGTCGAGCCTCCCGAAATCTTTGGCCAGGGCTGCGAACAGCCGCTTGCGATCCTCCGCAATGGTGACGTCAACGCGGTAGCCACGCGCGCTCGATCCAAGTTCGGCGATCGCTTCATCGAGCGTCTTCTGGTCGCGACCGGTAATGGCGACCTGCGCGCCCTCCGCAATGAAAAGTCGGGCCGTGGCAAGACCGATGCCACTGTTGCCGCCGGTAATAAGAGCGTTCTTCCCTGTGAGCTTCATACTGCCTCCTTTTTGTACGACTCGCATCGAGCATACTCTAATCCCGCTGAGGTTTTCACCTTGACGAGGTCGCCAATGACTGCCTTCTTTTTTGCCATACCGCGCCACCCTGACTGAAGCCTCACGAAACCCGCACGAGGAGGGAATATGTTGCAACAACTGAATGAATCAAACAGACTCGCGGGACCTCGAATCGTCCTGTTACTTTACGGAGAGTCAGTCAGCATTGGTCAAGTTCACTTCATGTTGCCGATTTTTCCACGCCTGTCGCTGCGTCATCGCAATCTTACTTCAGATTGCTTTGGCTGTCGGCTAAGCCCAGGTCAACGCGTGAGTTACGCTGCGCAGCGGATCAATTCAGCTCGGAACGGTATGACTAGCAAATTCGGACGGTTGCAGTCCCCCGCAACCATTCCTCTTTTTCCGGCTTTATCCCACCTGCTTGTCATTCTAAGATATTATTTTTGAGTACGACGAGATTGATCCGTGGATTTCAACGATCTTAATCGTTGGATCGAAACGCCTGAGGAGAATACGCATGTCAGCCGAAGCGAAGTGTCCGTTCCATCATGGCAGCAGCCCAAGCACAACGAACCGTGACTGGTGGCCGAACCAGCTAAATTTGAACCTGCTGCATCAGCACTCATCGTTGTCCGATCCGATGGGCAAGAATTTCAGCTACGCAGAGGAGTTCAAGAGTCTCGACTACCAGGCCCTGAAAAAGGATCTTGCAGCCTTAATGACCGACTCGCAGGATTGGTGGCCCGCGGACTTCGGCCACTATGGTCCCCTGTTTATTCGCATGGCGTGGCACAGCGCTGGTACTTACCGCACCGGCGACGGCCGAGGCGGTGGTGGCAGAGGCCAGCAGCGTTTCGCTCCACTCAACAGTTGGCCTGACAACGTCAACCTCGATCGAGCGCGACGTCTGCTATGGCCGATCAAGCAGAAATACGGCAAGAAAATCTCCTGGGCCGACCTGATGATCCTCGCGGGAAACGTCGCCCTGGAAACTATGGGCTTTGAGACTTTTGGCTTTGCCGGCGGACGTGCGGACGTTTGGGAACCAGATCTCGACGTCAACTGGGGAATTGAAACTACCTGGTTGGGGACCGACAAACGCTATTCCGGTGAGCGCCTTCTCGCAAATCCGTTTGGAGCTACCACCATGGGGCTCATCTATGTCAACCCGGAAGGCCCCGAAGGCGTTCCGGATCCGGTCGCGGCAGCTAAAGATATCCGCGAGACCTTCGCCCGGATGGCCATGAACGACGAAGAGACCGTCGCCTTGATCGCGGGCGGCCATACCTTCGGCAAGACCCACGGAGCAGCTCCTTCCAAACAGCACGTGGGAGCTGAGCCCGAAGGCGCGCCGATCGAGGAGCAGGGCCTCGGCTGGACAAGTGCCTACGCCTCTGGCATCGCAGGTGACGCAATCACCAGCGGCCTCGAAGTCACATGGACCAGCACGCCAACAAAATGGAGTAACGACTTCTTCGAGCACTTGTTCAAGTACGAGTGGGAGCTCACGAAGAGTCCGGGCGGTGCACACCAGTGGAGGCCAAAAGGTAACACAGGGGCAGACACGGTACCGGACGCCCATGATTCCTCAAAGCGTCACGCACCGGCCATGCTAACGACCGATCTCTCTTTGCGATTCGATCCGGTCTACGAAAAGATCTCAAGACGCTTCTTCGAGAATCCCGCTGCGCTTGCGGATGCCTTTGCCCGTGCCTGGTTCAAGTTGACTCATCGCGACATGGGACCCCGCGCGCGCTACCTCGGTCCGGAGGTTCCAGGAGAAGAACTCCTCTGGCAGGACCCAATCCCTGCCGTGAATCACGCGCTGGTCGATGACAAGGATGTGGTCTCTCTCAAGGAGAAGATCCTCGCCTCGGGCCTGACGGTCTCGCAACTCGTGTCCACCGCTTGGATGTCCGCGTCCACCTACCGTGGATCCGACAAGCGTGGTGGCGCAAACGGCGCGCGCATCCGCCTTACTCCACAGAAGGATTGGAAGGTCAATCAGCCGGAGCAGCTGCAGAAGGTGCTGAAGTCGCTCGAAAAGATTCAAAGTGACTTCAACGGCCGGCAGTCTGGCGGTAAGAAGATCTCCCTCGCTGACTTGATCGTTTTGGCTGGTTGCGCTGGCGTCGAGCAGGCCGCCAGAAATGCCGGCGTCTCCGTGACCGTTCCGTTCAGTCCGGGGCGCATGGACGCTTCGCAGCAGCAGACCGACGTGCAATCCTTCGCGGTGCTCGAACCGGCCGCGGACGGTTTCCGCTCTTACACCAATGGAAATGGTGGCGCAACGGCCGAAGTCGAACTGCTAGACAAGGCACAGTTGCTCACGCTGACCGCACCAGAAATGACCGTGCTCATCGGTGGAATGCGGGTGCTGAATACCAACTTCGGGCAGACCAAGTTCGGCGTCTTCACCAGGAAGCCGGAGGCGCTGACCAACGACTTCTTCATCAACCTGCTCGATATGGATACGCTGTGGAAAGCGACCTCAGATGCGAACAATACGTTTGAAGGACGAGATCGCAAGACTGGCGCAGTCAGGTGGACGGCCACGCGAGCCGATCTCATCTTCGGTTCGAATGCCCAACTCCGGGCGTTGTCGGAGGTGTACGGAAGTTCGGACGCGCACGGGAAGTTTGTCCAGGACTTCGTGGGGGCCTGGAACAAAGTGATGAACCTCGACCGTTTTGACCTCGTCGCGTCGCGCAGCTAAGGCTCGGTGGTGAGCCCAGGAAATCCACGCCCAACGCGCGCCCGTGGCCCGGTCAGATTCCCAGCACGTTCGTCTGTAATTTCTTATAGCCGTGCTCGCGCGCCCAGAGGTCCAGAGGTATCGTGGCCAGCTCATCCACAATCGGGACGGCCAGCCCAGTCTTTGTCAAATCCACGCTCTTTAGATAGGTGTGGCACGTGTCGCAGACGTCCACACGGACGTGCGCGATTTCCGGCGCCGAATAGAACGCCATCTGCGGCTCTCGCTCTTCTCCGCACGCCGGACAATAAATTCTCCGGAAATCCCACTCGTGCGCGCAGAGCATGCAAATGAGGGATTTTTTCGCGCCGTCGCCCAGGCCTCGCAAAACGCCGACGATGGGATTCGCTCCGCACAGCGGGCAAGTGAAAGGAGTTCCGCCCGGCCTCGGGGGCTCGCGCCGATCCGCAAGGTATTCGGCGTAGGGCTGAAGAAAAATCCAGGCCAGCAATCGTTCGGAGGGGGTTCCTTCATCGAAGACGCTAGCCGGCCCTTCCTCCACGCCACTCACCTCCGCCGGCGCATCCAACCCACTTTGCCAAAAGTCCTCTATCGCGCGTTGCCATCCGGCGATTCCCTTTCCCGACAACCCGGCCGCGCCTCGTGCGAGCGGCTTCGGCCCAATCTTCCCGAGCGCTGAGAGGAAACCGGGAAACTTCGAAAGCAGCTGGGAAAGCTCCAATTCATCCCGCAAAGGCCGTATGGATGGGATGCGCAGCGAATTTCCCAGGGATCGATGCATCTCGGTGTAGAGACTGCACTGTAAGGCGGCGACGCTGGCGTAGAAGCGGAGCCCTTCGACGGCAAAAGGGTAAACGGAGGTCAGCTCGGTAGCGCGGTGAACTCGGGCGGCCCACTTGTCATTTTTCATTTCCTCGCCGGATTGTTGCGCGTGATCTCGTCGTACCAGATTCCATGGTACCGTTTGGCCCAGTTGGCCGATACGTCTCCGCGAATTACGGACCCGAACGCGCCGCGCTCCGTGGCCGTGCCCATGTACACATGAATGATGAATAGGCCGATCGTAATCAGCGCCGCGGACGGATGCACGATCACTGCAAGATAGCGGAGAAAGCGAAGGTTCCAGGGGATCCAGTGGGGGAACCAGAGAACAAGCCCGCTCAGCAGCAGGAGAATTCCGCACCAGAAGAATCCCCAGAAGAGCAGCTTCTGCCCGCCATTGAAGCGGCCCACCGTAGGCACGTGCTCGTCTTGGTTTTGAATGTAGTAGCCGATGGAACTCCACCACTCTTTGTCCACAGATGTTTCGTGCATCTGGCGTCCCCACATGGCGTACATCAGGAACACAGCGATGATCCAGATCAGCCCGACCCATGGATGGATCTCACGCGAAATGGTAGGTCCGCCCAGCACGACTGCCAGCCAAAACAACCAGGGAGACCAGAATGCCAAGCCGGTCAGCAGCAGGTAGACGTACGGCACGCCGGCCATCCAGTGAATGAAGCGCTCATGGAAGGTGTAACGGAGCACCCGGCCCTTGGGGAGGATATATCCCGTGGTTTCGGTGGTTGTTTCGCTCATTGTCTCGCTCCCGGCCTTGGCCCGGGCTCCGCGCCGGGTTTCGGCGTGGGAGTAAGTTGCTCGGGTTCGTCGCTCTCAATCACCTTCGGACCGAAGCGCAAATAGTGCACGAAAACGCCGAGGACGCCGCCGATGATCGCCAGATTCCCGATCCATTTCAGCGGGCCCTTCCATAGACGCACCGAGATCGGGATGTGCGGATCTTTCGGCAAGCCGCCATACAGTTCCGGGTTCTTCGCGTCGTGCAGGACGTAAATCACGTGCGTCCCTCCCACACCGGGCGGATCGTAAACTCCAGCATCGGGAAAGCCCGAGTGCTCGCGAAGCTGGTCCGCGCGCGTTTCAGCCAGTTCCTTCATTTCCAGTTTCGTACCGAAATGCAGGCAGCCCGTGGGGCACGCTTTGATGCAAGCTGGCTCGAGCCCCTGCGATACTCGGTCGTTGCACAGCGTGCACTTGAAAACTTTGCGCGCCGTGGGACTGAATTTAGGAATATTGAACGGGCAGCCGGTCATGCAATAGCCGCAACCGATGCAATGCTCTTCCTGGAAATCGACGATCCCATTGGCGTACTGCACGATCGCGCCGTCGGCAGGGCAGGCGGCGAGACACCCCGGCTCCTCGCAGTGCATGCACTGATCCTTGCGCATCAGCAGCTGCATGGTGCCATCTTCGCGCTCGTGCTCGTTGAACTTGATTAGGTTCCAGTAGTTCCACTGCGTTTCCGGCATGGTCTGATAGCTGTTGTCGAACGTGGTTTCGGTGAAGGTGTATCCGTTCCACTCCAGGCAAGCTACTTCGCAGGCCTTGCAGCCGATGCACGTGGTGGTGTCCACCAACTTGCAGACCTGGAATTCGCGGTTGAGCCCCGCTCCCGGGACAGACCCGGCGTGGCCGGAAATCCTGACGATCTCGGTGGATGCCTGGCTCATCGTCTATTCCTTCGACGCTCCCTAAGCCTTTTCGATCTTCACCAGAAAGCCCTTCGATTCAGGGGTGTGGGCGTTCGGATCGGTCACCGCCGGGCTCAGCAGGTTTGCCGGCGTACGCGCATCGCGGTCCGCGTCTTCTTGAATTCCGCGGAAGCCCTGATGAATCGGCAATCCGATCTGGTAGACCTTTTTCCCGTCGATCATCATCGGTTTCAGCCGGCGCGTGACGAATGCCTTCGCAATGTAGGTTCCCCGCGCGCTGATCACTTTAATCTTGTCCGTTCCGCGAATTCCCTTTTCGTCGGCCAATTCCACTGGAATCTCCACGAACGGCTCCGGAATCAGCTGCACGTTCATGGGATTGTTTTTCGTCCAATAGTGATACTGCTCCGTCAGCCGGTAGGTGGTGCACACGATGCTGTACTCTTCCGGCGTCCCAAACTTGTCGTAGGGAGTCTTGAATTTCTTGACCAGCGGATTATTCGATTGGTCCGGATGAAACAGGTTCTTGGTGGGGCTTTCAATCGGCTCGTAATGTTCCGGGAACGGCCCGTCCGCCAGGACCCCGATGGGAGCGAACAATCGCCCCACGCCCTCGGCGTTCATGATGAACGGTCCCATGTGGTCCTTGGGATGGGAGTCAGGTTTGAAGTCGGGCACGTCGGCGCCGGCCCATTTTCCCGTGGATTCGTTCCATGCGATCTGCTTGCGCTCCGGATCCCAGGGCTTGCCCTGCACGTCGCACGAAGCGCGATTGTAAAGGATGCGCCGGTTCGCCGGCCATGACCACGACCAGTTCGGAAAGACTCCCAGTCCGGATGGATCTTCGGTGCCGCGCCGTTGGACCTGCGAGCCCGCCTCGGTCCACATGCCGGAATAGATCCAATTCCCGCACATGGTCGTGCCGTCATCCTTCAGCGCTGCGAAGCCAGGAAGTTGCTGGCCCGCCTTGAGCGTCACCTGGCCCGTCGCTTCGTCCTTCAGGTCTGCGAGCGCCCGGCCGTTGAGTTCCATAGCCACTTGAGAAAGCGACGGGTGAGATGGGTCTGCGTACGCCCAGCTCAAATTCAGAATGGGATCGGGGAATTTTCCGCCGTCTTTCTTGTACAGATCGCGAACCCGCAGAAAAATCTGCGCCACGATGTCCTGGTCCAGTCGCGCGTCGCCCGGAGGCGGGACCGCGGCATATTTCCAGGTTACCCAGCGCGCTGAATTGGTCATGCTTCCATCTTTTTCGGCGAAGCCCGCGCACGGCAGCCGGTACACCGTCGTGTTGATGGTTTTCTGCTCGTCGGCGGTAATTCCCGGGGCCCTCCAGAACTCGCTGGTCTCATCCGGATAAATCTCGCCCACCACCAGCCAGTCGGCCTTCTTCAGCGCGTTGATGTTCTTGTTCGTGTCCGGCCCGATCATCACGCCGTTCATCCCAAAGGCCATCATGCCCTTCACCTTGCCGTTATACATGTCGTCCCAAATATGAGTCCACGAATAGTCGCGGTCTATTTTGGGAAAGTAATCGTACGCAAACTCGTTCTCCTTCGTCGCTGCATCCCCCCAAAACGCCTTCAACATGGATACGAACATTTTCGGCGTGTTCGAGTAGTAGTTGAACGAATCCCAGGGGCCGGGCTTCGAAGCGGTTGGCGTTGTCCGCTTCAGGTACGCGGCCAGGTTCGTGTCCGCGGGAGTCGGCACTTTCAAATATCCAGGCATGCCATCCGCCAGCCCACCCATGTCCGTCGCGCCCTGAATGTTCGAATGTCCGCGCAGCGCATTCACGCCGCCACCGGCTCTGCCAACATTGCCCAGGAGAAGCTGTATCATCGCCGCCGTGCGGATGATCTGCGTTCCAAACGTGTGCTGCGTCCAGCCCACGGCGTAGATAATCGTCGCCACCTTCTTCGTGTCGCCGTCTTTGCGAATGGAGGTAAACAAATCCACGGCCTTGAGGTATTGGTCCTTGGGAATGCCGGTAATGCGCTCCACCATCTCAGGCGTGTACCGGGAATATTGCTGCTTCAACAATTGGAAGACGCAGCGCGGATGCTGGAGCGTCACATCGAAGGCGACGTTTGGCGGCAGCGTGGGTGCCGGCGCCGGCGTCGCGGCATTGCCGGCCGCGTGTTCAGCAGGTCCATGGCCGGAGTGCGCGGCAGCGCCCGCTCCGCCGCCGGCATCTCCCACGGCTTCGTAGTTCCATGTGGTTTTGTCGTAGGTGCCCGACGCGGAATCGAATCCGGAGTAGAGCCCATCCTCGGGGAGCTTGAAGCCATCCTTCACGATGAAGGCGGCGTTCGTATAGTTGACCAAATACTCCTTCGCGACGCGGTTGTTCTCGATGGCGTAGCGGATCAGCCCGCCGAGGAATGCGATATCCGTGCCGGCGCGAATCTGCACGAAGAGGTCGGCGGTCGAGGATGTGCGCGTGAAGCGCGGATCCACGGAAATCAGCTTGGCGTTGCGATTGCGCTTGGCCTCCATCGCCCACTTGAATCCGCAGGGATGGTTTTCCGCCGGATTTCCGCCCATGATCAACATCATGTCGGTGTTCTTGATGTCGATCCAGCCGTTCGTCATCGCCCCGCGTCCAAACGTTGGTCCCAAACTTGAGACCGTGGGGCCGTGTCAAACACGGGCTTGGTTTTCGATATAAACCAAGCCCAGACTCCTCATGGCCTTTACGGCCAGATAATTGAACTCATTCGTATCCGTGCATCCGCCGATGAACGAAATTCCCTGGCACTGGTTTACGGTGCGCCCCATCGCGTCTTTTTCCACGAACGTCGCGTCGCGGGTTTTCTTCGTCCATACCGCGATCTCGTTCAGCGCGTCGTCCCAGGAAATATCCTGCCAATCGGTCGCGCCCGGCCGCCTGACCTGCGGCTTCGTCAACCGCCGCGGGTTGAGCATATCCTGCTCGAGCGAAGAGCCCTTGGGGCAGAGCGTGCCGCGGTTCGTGGGATGGTCCGGATCGCCTTCCACGTGGATCACCTGCGGCGTAACGTTTTTGGCCTTGTCGCCAAGCGTGTAAATGAGCACGCCGCAGCCGACCGCGCAATAGGGACACGTGGAACGCGTTTCGGCCGCACGTGCGATCTTCAGTTCTTTCAGTTGGGCGTAAGCAGGCTTAAGGTCGAATCCGAAGATGGTCGCGGCAACTCCACCGACCGCCGCTACTTTGAAGAAGTCTCTGCGGGACGTGCGCATCAACGGGGCCCCCCGGCTCGAGTCGGTGCTCGCTGGACAACAAATGTTCTAGTCTTCATCGATTCGCATGTCAAGGCATATGAATCGAAAAATCGGCAGGAAACGCTGCGCCATTCACATAACTGTAACAATTGAGGTCCCGCCGGCGCTCCAGTTCCAGGAATCGCAATTCTGCAGATGGACCGCCATCCGGTCGCAACCTAGCGAGGCTTGGTGAGCACGATGTGGGTAGCCTGTTCTGTGGAACGGTGTTCGCTGCGCTGATAGCCCATGCTCAGTAAGTCCATCCCGGCTAGAAGGTTCTCACCAGACCCCAGAAGGACGGGGCTAACGGCGAGGTGCACCTCGTCCACCAGTCCCGCTCGAAGATATTGCCGTATGGTGGCGACGCCCCCGCCGAGCCGGACGTCTTGGCCCTTGGCGGCTTCGGTGGCTCGCTCCAGCGCCGCGTGGATGCCATCCGTGACGAAATGAAACGTCGTGCCGCCTACCATCGTGATCGATTTTCGCGGATGGTTCGTGAGCACGAATACGGGAACATGGTAGGGCGGGTTCTCGCCCCACCACCCTTTCCACTTATCGTCGAGCCATGGCCCTCGGACGGGTCCAAACATGTTCCGGCCGATGATCCATGCTCCGATATTTCGGAACCCGCGCGCCGCAAACTCATCGTCCACGCCCGTCGAACCTCCATCATTTCCATGCATCCGCCGGAAGGTTCGGGTGCCAAACATCCACTCGAATATGGCGGTTCCTCCCACGCCAAGCGGGTTGGCAAGGTCCTGATTGGGACCGGCGCTAAACCCGTCAACGGACATGCCGATGCTCAGCACCCGGAGTTTGGTCATGGATTGTGTCCCGTTCCTGGAATCAACATCCCTCCCATGCGCGGGGATTATAGATGAAATGCCAGAAGCTTCCTTCCATCATTGACGTGCATAGCTTCCATAAAAATATGCGATTTGGCGAGACACAGTGCGTCATGTATTCTCCCGCCACTATGACCACCAAATACAAGCTCGAATATATCTGGCTCGACGGAAGAAAGCCTATTCCTGAACTCCGCGGCAAGACGCAGCTCAAATCCTTTGAGAAGCCGCCGGTGCTCGCCGATCTGCCGCTCTGGGGCTTTGACGGCAGCTCCACCATGCAGGCCGAGGGCAGCAAGTCCGACTGCATCCTGAAGCCCGTCGCTCTGTATCCTGATGGAGCGCGCAAGGACGCTTATATCGTCCTCAGCGAAGTCATGCACCCGGACGGCACGCCGCATTCCACGAACATGCGCGCGACCATCGAGAATGATCCGGACCTGTGGGTCGGATTCGAGCAAGAGTACTTCCTTTACCAGGACGGCCGCCCGCTCGGATTCCCGGAAAACGGCAACCCCAGCACGCCCCAAGGCCCGTATTATTGCGGCGTCGGCTACAAATACATGGGCGACGTGGCCCGCACCATTGTCGACGAGCATTTGGACCTCTGCCTGTTCGCCGGCATCAATCATGAGGGCATCAACGCCGAAGTCGCCAAGGGCCAGTGGGAATTCCAAATCTTCGCCAAGGGCTCAGCCAAGGCCGCGGACGACCTGTGGACCGCTCGCTATTTGATGGCTCGTCTTTGCGAGAAATACAAAGTTGATTTTCAACTCTATTGCAAACCCATCAAGGGCGACTGGAACGGATCGGGAATGCACACGAATTTCTCGACGAAACACATCCGCGAAGTAGGCGGCAAGGATTACCTGGAGGCCCTGATGAAGGCCTTCTCCGACCACATCCCCGAACACATCGCGGTGTACGGCCCCGACAACCACCTGCGCTTGACCGGTCTGCACGAGACCCAGGCCATCGACAAGTTTAGCTACGGTCTCTCCGATCGCGGCGCTTCGATTCGCTTGCCGGTGAACTTCATCAAGAACGGTTACAAGGGCTATCTCGAGGATCGCCGCCCGAACTCCGAGGCCGATCCCTACCAGATCGTCGCTCGCATCCTGCAGACGATTAACACCGTACCGAAGGCTTTCTCAACAGCCGCCGATTAGGCCGGCCCCCGTTGAGTGACGTCGAGCGCCAATAAGCCCGCGAGGGCGCCTGCCGGCGCAGCCTCGTCCGCCGCATTGCATGCCGCGGCCGTTTCCATCCGTTCCATTCATCTCCGTTGTGACCGGCCTTTGACTCTGGGCCGCGCCTCGCGTACCGCCTTGCTCCGTTACGCTTTCAACATGCGCTCGCGAGCGTGCCGCGGGAACCATCGGCCACCGATGTAGACTGCGGGGCGAGGCCACGCGCGAAGCTTTGTCGTTCCGGCGTCGCCGTCGCGAGGTATCCCGTTTGAGTTCGCAGGCTGAAACGATCTCCGCCGCCGGTCCCCACGGGCCTTGGATTTACGGGCCGTGGCTCGACCTGATCGTCGGCTGCGGCGCTTGGTCCGCTCCTCTGCTCGCCGCGGCATTGTGGCTGACGCAGACGCACACCCACGCTTGGGTCGTGGCATTTTACGGCCTGGCTCTGGCCTTCAACTATCCGCATTTCATGGCCACGGTTTACCGCGCGTATCACACGCGCGCCGACTTCGAGAAATACAAGATCTTCACGCTGCACATAACCCTGCTGCTGGTGTTGACCGCCGTGCTGCTTCACGCCTCCTACCGATTGTTTCCCTGGGTCTTTACGCTCTACATCTGTTGGAGTCCGTGGCATTACTCCGGCCAGAACTACGGTTTGCTGATGATGTTCGCGCGCCGCAGCGGCGCGCAGGTCAGCACCGCCGAGCGCCGCTCGATTCGCGCTGCCTTCATCGCTTCGTACCTGATGTTGCTCGCCAGCTTTGAAACCGGCGGCTCGAATGATCCGATCATTTTATCGCTCGGCCTGGCGGCCAAATACACACTGCCCGCGCGCGTGATATTGGCTGCGGCGTTCGCGGTCCTCATGTTTTTCGGCTTCCGCCGCCTGATTCAGCGCAGCGGCGCGCGGGCGCTGGCCGCGCCGCTGACGCTCGCTCTCACTCAGTTCATCTGGTTCGTCGTCCCCACCATGCTCGAATTGCACTCCGATTATCAGATTCCCCAGACGCGCTACAGCAGCGGCATCCTGGCGATCCTTCATTCCGCGCAATACATTTGGATCACCAGCTATTACCAGCGGCGCGAAGCGCGCGCAGCCGGCCAGTCCGGCTGGCGTATGACCGGCTACCTTTTGACTCTCGTCGCCGGCGGCATCGCGCTGTTCATTCCCGGTCCATGGATCGTCAGCCGCCTGCTTCATTATGACTTCACCACCAGCTTCCTGATTTTCACCGCGGTGGTGAACATTCATCACTTCATTCTCGATGGCGCGCTCTGGAAACTGCGCGATTCGCGCATTTCAGCGCTTCTGGTTGACCCTGGAGCGAAGCTCCAGGATGGCAAGAGCACAAGCCCGACATCCATGGAACGCGGGTTTGCGCGCCGCGTCTTTTCGTCGCCGGCCTTTCGCGTTTCGCTCGTCGCCTTGCTGCTTTTGTGGGCCGGGATGGACCTGATTCGCTTCGCGCTCGGCACTCACGAAAGCAATCTTTCCGCTCTGGTCAACGCCGCGCGCATGAATCCCTACGACAGCGTGGTGCAGGCCCGCATCGCTTCCGCGCAGACCAAAGCCGGGGACCGCGGCGCGGCAATCGAGGCGCTCACGCGCGCCTTGGACGTCAATCCTCACGACGTCGCCCTGCAGCAGTCCTGCGCTCGCGCCATGCTGGAGGATGGACGCTACCAGGACGCCTACGCGCGCTACGCCAAAATGCTGGAGCTTTTTCCGCGCGATCCAAATGCGCTGGTGAACTATGGATTGCTGGCGGCCAAGCTCGGCCATCCCGACGAAGCCATGGATTCCTGGGAAAAAGCCGTTAGCGTGGACGAGAACCAGCCCAACGCCCATCTCTATCTCGCGGAAGGATTCGATCAACGCGGCGAGCCGGCCGCCGCCGCGCGCCATTGGGACGCGTATTTGCGCTTCGCCGCGGCGCATCCGGACGATCCCGCAGCCGGGGCGCAACAGCAGATCAGCGCGGCGATTCAATCCGCCGACGATCAATCGCGCGTCAATCACGCAGACGCGGCTCTCGCTGGATATCGCTCTGCAGTCGCAATGGCGCAGCGCGCCGGCGACGTCAAGCTCGAAAGCCTGGCTCTGGCGCACCTTGCGGATCTGCAGGAAAAAACCGGCGACGTAAAATCCGCCGCGGATTCCTACCAGCGCGGTCTCGCGCTCGATGCCAGGACGGGCGACCCGCACGCCGAAGCCTTCGATTGGTTCAATTATGGGCAGTTTCTACGCCGGCACGGATTGCCCGACGAATTGGTCTACGCTTGTTTGTTGAACGCGGAGCAGTTGCTGGCGAGCACAGGCGGGGCGGAACTCGAAACCGTGAAAGCCGTTCGCCGCCAGGTCGAAAGCCGTCTGGGAAACAAAGCCGGCGCTTCGCAAAAGAATCTGCCTGCCCTGCTGGCGCGCGCCGGCGGCTTGCCTACGCAATCCTTCTGAAAATCCAGGTAAGCGCGCGAATCTGCCGGACTCGCCCAATCGGCGATTATTTGCAACGCCCGGCCACGCCTCCGCGCCTGTCCCGATATCGGTCGTGGCAGCTCGAACATGCGTCGGTGACCACGTCCGCGGCCTCGATCATCTTGGCGTTGTTTTTCGTCTGCGCAGCCTTGTAGGCTGTCATTCCAGCGTCTCGCAGTTCCTGAACGAACTTTGACCAATCTGCGTTATTCACGGGTACGGGCAGGCCGTTTTGACACACGCGGCCGGGAATCGTAAGTAAACTCGCGGACTCCGAAAGGGCCAGAGCGCTATTTTCGATAGCCGCCCATCCGCCGAAGCTTCCCGACAAGGGATCCGGAGAAACCGAAGGGTCGAAAGCCCGCTTCACGTCATCCGGATTCTTCGTTTGAGCGAAATAGATGACATTCGAATTCGGAAATATGATGCCCCTCATTAGCTGCGCCAGATTCGCGTACACGGGAGTTGGAGCCGCTTCGGATGCGGCCTTTTGCGCCGCCGGCTGAGCCGCGCCTGGCGACGCCGATGGCGCCTGCGCCTCGGCAACACCAAGAAAAAGCCTTGCCACGCCCGCACACATCAATAGCGCGACGATCTTGCTGCGCAATCGCATCAGTGGAACCTCCTCAATCACACTTTCCCGGACGCTGCATGGTCGCGTTCGTGCCTGAAAGGTCCTAGTCGCCCGGCTTGCCGGCGGATTTGAAAGTGAACGCGATGGTCTTCGATTCCTTCGCTCCGATCGTCACCGTCTGATCTTGTGCCGGATAAGTTTCTTGCCAAGCCTCGATTGTGTACGTCCCCGGCGGGAGATTTTTCAGCTCGAATTTCCCGGTTTTTGAAGTCACCGCAAAGTACGGGTGATCGAAAACGAATACCCACGCGCGCATCCAGGGATGCACGTTGCACAGGACCTCCATTGCGAACTCCGGCCGCCCGAACGTTGACTTCAGCGCCGCCGATCCGGCCGGTTGCGAGTTGCTCCACTGGCGATTGTGTTTCGGCATGGGGTGCACGTTGTGCAGGGTTGGGTCGTTGTTTTGCACCTCGAACGGCTGGTTGGTCATCAGCGCGACCACGTGCGGGTCATACATGCAGTTCTTTTGTCTCAGCGCGACGGTCTCTGTCGGCGTATCGAATTTGTAGCGGCCCAATCCTTCCTTCACGTACACGACCACGTTCGCCAGCGCTCCGTTTTCGCCCGTCACCACAATCGGTGGAACCACCGGCGAAGGATTCGCCTGCACGCACGCCGGCGTTGCGCTCATATCAATTGGCTTCAATGCAGGGGGCGTGCCGTCGAGCACCACCGTGCCGCTAATCGAGCCGGCGGTTGCGGGATCAACGGTGGCAGTCGGCGACGATGACTCACTGTTTTCGTTCTTCCCGCAGCCCGCCATGGCAAGCGCTACGGCGCCGGCGAGCATGACCTTCAGGAAGCTGCGTTTCATGCGGACGATCGCTAGGCTTCGAAATTGGGAATCGAAATGGCCGCGGTGATCACCGCAAACCAGATCAGGAACTCGATCAAGCCGGAGAGTTTTGCCACCGCGGGCGTTTCCGCCGTCTGCCCCCAGGTGCGCGCCTTCAGCTGATTGATGATGTGCAGCACGATGCCCAGCGGAACCAGAATGCCCAGCTTGATCTCAAACGCCGGATTGGGAATGTACTTTGTCGCGGCGCTGGCGAACAGCATGAATCCGCCGCACACCGCTATGAAGAATCCGATCCAGTTCCATGCGAACAGCGCGTCGGAAAGCTGCGCGGCCGTCTGCCGCTTCTTGCCGATGCCCAGCAGCCGCAGATCGAGCGCCAGATTCGTCCCCACCCACAGCGACAATCCGGAATAGTGCGTCATCTGCACCCACGGATAGGCCCACACCGAGCTGCTGATGTCTTGCGCCCACCATGTGCCCTGCAGCCACTTCGCAAACGCCATGAAGAAGCTATACATTTTGTCCAGGCCTCGAATCCATCAGTGCCGAGGAACGATGAGCTTCGCTTCTCTAACCCACGCCGGAGATCGCCGGAACTTCGACTGAGATTAGAATCGCGCCAATCCACAAAACCAGCGAAATGAATGCCACCAGCTTCGCTCCCACCGGTACGGATGGCATTTCTCCCCATTGACGCGTTTTGCGGAAAACAATGGCGCCTACGATCGTCGCCACCAAAATCCACAGAATCTTGATGCGGAACGTAATCGCATTATAAAAATCAGTTGCTTCGCCACCGAACAGGACAAATCCCGACACAATCGTCATCCCCAGCCCGATCCACATCCACGGCACCAGCTGCTCGGCGAGCGCCGACGCGTTCTCTTTCTTTCCCGCCAGCCCCAACAGGCGCAGGTTCACAATCACCGTGCTTCCCACCACCAGAAAAAAACCGGAGTAGTGCAAAATCTCGCAGATGGACGACCACACGATTGAGGTGTCAAGCCGCACAATCAGCGAATTGGTCTCAAGCCAATGGCAAAACGGCAGCATATCCGGCTTCCCCCGAGGCGACATGGTACCTTGCCGCGTACCGAAGTCAATCCAGTTCTGCGGGTCTCTGAGCCGCAGCCATCCAATTGCCGATCGCGCATCGAATCCCGCCGCACGTTTGTTATCATGATTCGCGATTCGCGATAGCGCACCTAACCCGAGGGGATCGAACTCATATGAACAGCAAAGTCAGCATAAATATTTCGAGAATTGGAAACGCAGCCGCGCGCGGGCGCGTGTGGCTCATCACCGGCCTGATGGTCGGTATCTGCGCATGCCTTGGTGGCGCGATTCGATCCGCGCGGGCGGCCGGTCCCGCCAAGACCACCCTCGACGGCGTCTTTACCGACGCGCAAGCGGCGCGGGGCAAGGCGCAGTACATCACCAGCTGCAGCAATTGCCACATGGAGGATCTGAGCGGCAGCGGCCAGGCGCTGCCCTTGGCGGGCGACGCGTTCATGGACGTTTGGGAGGGGCAGACCGTGGCCGATCTGCTCGGGCTGGTTCAAGGAACCATGCCGCAGGACAAGCCCGGGAGCCTGACGTCGCAGGAGAACCTGGATGTAATCGCTTACATCCTTCAGCAAAATAAATTCCCGGCCGGCAAAGAGGAACTGAAAAACGATGCTGACGCGCTGAAGAATATCCTGATTACGAATAAAGCTCCGGCGAAAAGTCAGTAATAACAAACTGCCCGGCTCCGTTGTCGGTGCCGGTGGAAGCGCGGGCCTTCTAGGCCCGCGAAGAGCGCGTTAGAATAATCGGGGCCTTAGCCTTGGATTCCAATTTTCGCTTGTCTGCCGGTCGTCGCGGGCCGTTTCTACGCCTTCCCGTAAGCCTGCTTCGAGATCGAAATTTCCTTGGCGGTAATAAATTCCAGGAGCGCGGGCACCCCCTTTTTCGTCTGTTCGATGCCGCGACGGATCGCCGGAATGATTTCGTCCGGCTCCGTGACGCGCTCGCCGTATCCGCCGAACGCTTGCGCCATCTTCGAGTAGTTTCCGGAGATGTCCGTCGCGCGGTATCTCTCCGTGGACACCGGCATGATCGGCAATTCGATCGCCATGCTGAAATTGTTGAGCAGGATTGACAGGATGGGAATTCGCTCGCGCACCGCGGTTTCGAAATCCATGCCCGTAAATCCGATCGCTGCATCGCCCCACACGTTGATGCACAGTTTTTCCGGCCGCGCGAGTTTCGCGCCCATGGCCAGCCCCAGCCCGTACCCGAGTTGCGTGGTCTTGCCCCAGCCGATATAGCTGAGCGGTTCCCTGCTCACCCAGAAGGGAGCGAGCTGGTCGCGCGGACTTCCCGCATCGTGGGTGATGATCACATTCGCCATGTCCACGGTGTGCTGCAATTCCCACAGTACCCGGTACGGCGACAGCGGCGATTCTTTGGACGTGAGCTTCGGCATCCATTCGTCCAGCCACGCTTTGCGAACAGCGGCGATTTCTACGGCCGCCGGCGAAGGCCGCGGCTTCGCCATCAAGCGCTCCACTTCGCCGCACACCGCGTCCAGGGTCAGTTGCGCATCGCCAATCAGGCCGATCTCCGCGCGAACGTCTTTGTTCAAGTGGTTGGGATCAAGCGTTGCGTGAATGAATTTCTTCCCCCTGGGCATGCCGATCCCAAACGCAGTCTCGGTGAAGCTGCAGCCAACGCCGAATATCCAGTCGGCCTTTTCGAGAAAATGTGGAACGGCGCGCGGATAAGCAAGGCCGCCGGCCCCGAGCGACAACGGATGATTTTCGGGAAACGCGCTCTTTCCCGAGAGGCTCGTGGCTACCGGCGCGCCCAGCATTTCAGCGAGCCGCTTCAGTGGCTCCCAGGCTCGCGCGAAGTGAATTCCCTGCCCCGCGTAAATCACCGGAAATTTTGCCTCGACCAGCGCCGCAGCCGCCCGGCGCACGTCCGCAATATCCGGTCCATAGCGCGTGGATATCACCGGCTCGTACGCGAGCGGCTCCGGAACTTCTTGGGCGAAGAGGTCCATCGGTATCTCGACCAGCGCCGGGCCGCCGCGCCCGTTGCGCAGACGCGAAAACGCGCGCCTGAAAATATTCGCGACCTCGCGAGGCGACGCGATGGACTCCGCCGATTTCGTAATCGTGCGCATGCTGGCGACGGAATTGAAATTCGGGTCCACCTGCGCCTGCCGTTGCGGGTAACCCATGGGCAGCACCAGGATCGGCACCGATTCGCTATAGGCCTGCGCTACTCCGCCGAATGCATTCTCCGAGCCCGGCCCGTGCTGCATGGCGAAAACGCCGATCTTGCGCCCGCTCGACACGCGCGACATCGCATCCGCCATATGCAGGCCGACCCGCTCCTGCCGCACGATCACCGGCCGAATTCCGATACTCGCCCCCGCTTCGAGAACGTGGTTCACCGGATAGCCGAAAATAATCTCCACGCCTTCGCGCCGCAGGATTTCGGCGATCGCTTCCCCAACTTTCATCAGCCTCTCCCGCGGAAACTATATACTTGATCGGCGCAGCGCGTATAATTCCGTCGCGCGCTGCGCCGCGCACCAACTTCCCGGCAAATGTTCGAGGATACCCGGTAGAATAGCGCAGGGGGAAGACAATTGCCTGCTCCATCCGAACTGAATTTGGCTTGCCGCTTGCCCATGAAAATCCTCAAGCCTGTCGCACTCACGATGCTTTTGCTTTTCGCGGCCACCGCGCGCCCACTCTCCGCTCAGTCGAGCCGCGCGCATGCCAGCGACGAGGCCTGCCGCAACTTCGTGCAGTCGTTTTACGACTGGTATACACCGATCGCTCTCGATGACCCGCCGTATCCCAGCTCGATTGATCTGGTCTTGCAGAGTCGAGTCCTCAGTCCCGACCTCGCGCGCCAATTAACGCAAGTCATAAATGCCGCGGGAAGCAGTGGCGGCGACATCTGGATCTCCGTCGATCCCATCGTGAACACCGAGGATCTCTGGAAAAAATTCGTCGCGCGCAACGTGACCCGCAAGGGCGACCACTATTTCGTCGAAGTTTATGGTGTGACGCCGGAAAAGACCGATGCAAATCCCGCCGTTGTCGCCGAATTGGTCTTTCAATCCGGACGATGGATCTTCGTCAATTTTCATTACCCTGGCAACGTGGTGTCGTCGGGGAACGAAAATATGGTCAGCGTCCTGAGGAGACTGCGCGAGTCGATTCATGGCCAGGATCCGCAGCCAGGGCGCTAGGCGATGAATCGGCAGCAGCGCAGAGTTTCCTCGCCGCGAGTGGTCAATATCGGCGATCTGCGTCGCGTGGCCGAGCGTTACCTGCCGCGCGTCGTCTTCGACTACGTAGACGGCGGCGCCCAGGCCGAAATCACCCTGCGCGAAAACTGCCGCGCCTTCGAAGAAGTGGTCTTCCGCCCGCGCAACGCCGTCTTCGTTCAAAAATGCGACTTGCATACCAAGGTGCTCGGATCTGAATTGAGCATGCCGTTCCTGCTCGCTCCCATCGGTTTCAGCAGCATCGTTCACTCGCAGGGTGAAATCATGGCGGCGCGCGCCGCCGGAAAGGCCGGAATCGGTTTCGTTCTCACCACCATCTCGGGTTCGCCGCTCGAAAAGGTCGCCGAGGCGACCTCCGGTCCGCGGTGGTATCAGCTCTATCTCGTCGGCGGACGCGAAGCCGCCGAGCCCGCCCTCGCCCGCGCCTGGGCCGCTGGATTCACGGTCCTCGCCATCACCATTGACACGGGAACTTTCGGTTTTCGCGAGCGCGACGTCCGCAATGGCGTAGGCGCGCTGCTGGGCCCAAGCCGGCTCGCCAAGATTCCGCTGCTCCCGCGTCTGCTCGCGCATCCCGGATGGGTGGCGCAGTTTCTGCTCGACGGAGGCATGCTGGAACTCCCCAACGTCATCGTGCCGCATCGCGGACCCATGCGTCTTGCCGAGGTGCAGGCCGCCCTGGCGCGTTCGGTGGTCACCTGGGAGGACCTGCGCTGGATCCGCAAAGCATGGCCCGGCCCGCTCGTCGTTAAGGGCGTGTTGACCGGCGACGATGCGCGCCGCGCCGTGGACGAGGGCGCAGCCGGCGTGGTGGTATCCAATCACGGCGGCCGGCAGCTCGACGAAGTGGCTGCGACGCTTCGCGCGCTACCGGAAATCGTGAAGGCCGTCGGCGCTCGCACCGAGGTGCTCATGGACGGAGGCATTCGGCGCGGAGGCGACATCGTCAAAGCGATCTGCCTGGGGGCGCGCGCAGTGATGGTCGGCCGAGCCTATGCTTATGGGCTGGGCGCTGCGGGTGAAGCCGGAGTGGAAAGGGCAATCGCCATACTGCGCGCGGATTTGAAGCGCACGCTCGCGTTGCTGGGTTGCGAATCGCTCGCCGAATTGAATCGATCCTACGTGCAAACTCCAGCCAACTGGCCCACCCAGGAACACTAGCCGCAGCCGTCGATTGCAAGCGAGATCGGTCGCGGCCGTGCTGGCTCGTCTCTCCAATTACAGATGGATGGTCACGTCGTAGTGCAAGACCGCCCCATCGCTATCGAGCACCGGGTCAATGCGCACCACCTGGAAGGTGCGCTCTTTCAAGTCGTCCACCGTGCGGCCCAATATGTCGTGCGTCTCGCGCTCGAGTTCCGGCGTCGGCTTGGTCGCGCGCTTCTGCGGCGAAAGCGCCGCGGCATCCAGGCGATAGACTCGTGTCTGGCTGCCCGAATCCTCGGAAATAATCTGCACGGTGGAGCTCGCCGCAGCGCGCGACTGCGGCTGGTCGTGAAACCAGCTACGGGGGGTGGCGAACAGAAAGATCAGGATGGCGATCACGAGCACGTCATACGGCCAGCTCCCGCGCTCGTAGGACCAGAAAATCGTGCGCACGATGGCTCGCCAGAAGGTTCGCATCTTAGGAGTGCGCCGCTGATCCGTTCACGACCAGACCGTCACGCATGTGCAGCACGCGGTCGCCGTAGGTCGCCGCTTCCGGATTGTGCGTGATCATCACGATGGTCTGACCCAGCTCCTTGTTGAGCTGCCGCAGCAGCGCCAGAACCGTCCCGGAGCTTTTGGTGTCCAGGTTTCCGGTCGGCTCATCGGCCAGCACGATTTTCGGCTCGCTGATGATGGCCCGCGCCAGCGCCACGCGCTGCTGCTCCCCGCCCGATAGCTCCGAGGGCTTGTGCCGCAGTCGCTCTTTCAGTCCCAGCAACGACGTGACCGCTTCGAAGCGATGCGGATCGAATCCGTTTCCGTGAATATGCTGCGCCAGCGCGATGTTGTGATAGGTATCGAGCGTCGGCAGCAAGTTGAAGCGCTGGAAGACAAACCCCACTTTGTGCCGGCGCAGCAGAGTTCGCGCCGCGTCGCTCATTTGCGTCAGATCGTTGCCGTCCAGCAGCACGTGCCCGCTCGTGGCCTGCGCCAGACCGCCGATCACGTGTAGCAGCGTGGATTTCCCGCAACCCGAAGGCCCCATGATCGAAACGAATTCGCCGGGGAGAATCGAAATGCTCACGCCGCACAGCGCCGACACTTCCACCCGGCCGCTGCGATACGTTTTCCACAAGTTTTCTGTTTTGAGTATCGGCTCCAACAGCTGCTCCCCCGCGAGCGATCCTGCCTTTCAGGATGTAGGTAGTCTAGCCGCGATAGCCAATTCTGCATAGCGCGGCTGCGGCGGGAATCTGCTGCGGCTTATTCGTAGGCCAGGGCCTCGACGGGATCCCGGCGGCTGGCGAGCCACGCCGGATAGGTGGCGCCGAGCAAACCGGCGACCAGCGCGATAGCGCCGGCGTAGAGAATCCATTCCGCCGTGATGTGAATCGGCAGCGTGGGAAAGATCATTGGCACGATGGCTTTCTTCACCAGAAAGCTGAGGCCCACTCCGCAAACGAACCCGCACAGACACAGCAGCGCCGCTTCGCTCATCACTACCCGGATGATGTAGGTTTTCGACGCGCCCAGTGATTTCAGCACCCCGATCTCGCGGGTCCGTTCGATGATCGTCGTGTAAATCGAAAGGAACGTGACCAGAAACCCGATGGCCACGGCGATCGCGATCATCACGGTAATGAAGTTGGAAAGATAGGGCACGTTCGACGACGTATACATCTGAATGAAATCCTTCATCGGCCGGATGGAGTAGGGCGGCAGCAACTGCTTGATTTCGTCCAGCGCCGCAGCCGTGTGGTCCGAGCGGTCGCACTTCACGAAGAACACCGAAGCCTTGTCGCGCACGCCGGACATCTCTTCGAGCGTGGACATCAGCACGAAAAGCCGCGCGCCCTTGCCGTGCTCCACGATTCCCGCAACGTGAAAGTCGTGCCCGAGAATGTGCAGCGGCTGGCCTACGTGCACTTTTCTCGAATTGGCGTAGATGTCGTCCACCAGAATGTCGTCCGCTTCCTCCAAGTCGTGGCCTGCGTGGAAAATGAATCCCTGGGAAACGGAGCGGAAGCTTGCAGGCTCGATCCCAAAGACGACTTCCAGCGCTTTTTCGGAGTTCAGTTGAATCAGTACGGGAGCGACTGCTTGGACGTATTCAAGCTTGCTCAATTTATTGGCGATGGCGATGGGCATCGGCGCGCCCGTGAAACCCAGGAATACGGAAGCCGACGGAGGTTGCACCATGATGTCCGCGCCCACGCCTTCGGTCCGCTGCGCCGAGTCGATCAGCAGTCCGCTGGTCATGCCCACCACAACAATCACCAGCGTAACTTCGATCGCCACGGCCAGCACGGTGATGGCCGTGCGCACCGGCCGGTGCAGGGCGTTCTGCACGATCATGTGACCGATCAATTTTTCGGCACCGCGGGTTTCATGTCCTGGGACTCCTCACCGACTTTCACCAGTTCCGTTCCGGGCGGCTGCAGCAGCTCGAAACGGTCAGGTGATATCGTCTCATTGAACGCCGCTTTCGTGACATCGATCTGCAGCTTGTAGTCATTGCCGGGCCGGGCGAGAGAAATCCGCCGCGCATAGCGAACCGTTCCGGCGGCTTCCCAGCCGCTGTAGCGAACATCGGAGGCCAGCTTGCCGCCGGGATCGTAGGTCTCGCGGCGAACGATACTCAAATCGGCGCGGTCAAACCAAATCTTCTCCGTAATCTCCCAGTCGCCGCCCGCCTCATCCGCGCCGGACTTTTCCGGGCGGCGGATCACGGTTAGCACGTAATCTCGCGAGGCGCTGTCATCCGCTTCCTCCATTAATATTGGGTGCTGCGGCGGAATTGGTTCCCAGAAAATCGCAGCGATAATGTGTTGCGGCCGTAGATTCTCAATCGGCTTCGCCGAAGGACGCTCCAGAGTCGCCGGCCCGGTCAGGAATTTATTCTGCGACGGAATGAAAATGTGGAATGTCTCTCCGTCGCTTTCCATGTCGAAGATGTTCGTCCCCACCACCGGCGCCTGGCCGATCACGCGGATGCTCGCAGGCCTCTGCGCCAGGATGAATCCCTTCACTTCATGATACTGCTTGATCACGCCGGTGTACGCCGAGCCGGCGGTCAGCGTCATCGTCACCGTCCAATTCAGTGAGGTGACCTCGCCGGCCTGCTGGTTGTAACGCTCGATCAGTTCCTGCTTCGTTGCGGTCTGCAGCCGCACCGGCGGGCCGGATGGCTTGACGGTTGTTGTGTGGCTCGCGGCGCAGCCGGCGGCCAGCATTGCTGCAAGTGACGCCGAGATTAGCGGGACAAATCTCTGTAGATTCCGTTTGGGTCGAGTGAAATGCACCAGCCAAAGAATCTAGCAGCCGCTCTTCGGAGTGTCAACGAACGTGACCAAAACGTGTCGATTAGGATTGGTCGCCGTCTTTTGTTATCAACGACTTAGGAGCGTTTCTAATCGCCGTTGTGTCGATTAGAAATGCGCTGGCAAATCACTCTTCGCTCGCGGTGCGTGTCGATTGAGGTAAATAAAGCTCACTGAACCGTGGCGCGGGGGACGGTCGGGAGCGGAGAGGCGTGATGCGCCGCCAGGAGCCAGCGTCCCTCGCGGCGAATAAAGATATTCGTGGCCTGCACGATAGCTTCGTCGAACCCTTCGGCGAACGCGGTGGTGACGCGCGCGCTACACGCGACCCAGCCTACATCGCCTTCCACGCGCACAAAAAGCGCGCTGAGCGCCACCCGCACGCGCTTGGTGTTCTTGAAGATCCGCGCCCAGCGTTCGCGCACTTCCTCCCAGCCCAGAAGCAGCTCCCATCCGGGCTGCACGCATTCCACACGCTCGTCGTGCGCCCACACCGCTTCCATCTCCGCGAGATTCAGCGATTCAAAAGCGGCATAGAAACGCTGATTCGCTGCGCGCACCGCTTCTTCTTCGGATGTTGGCTTTCCCCGCGCGGCTGGTGTGGACATGGCGGCAAAAAATGGGAGCTTGCGTTCACGGCCGCTCGCTTCGCGGTCGGGTGCGAAGTCGGCTGCGGGGCATTATACCCGAGGGCGCCACGCGCTCGGCGGCTTTTCAGCGGCCCGATTAGGATCGGTCGCTGTCCCGGCGATCAAGGCACTTCCGGATCTTCGACCGACGCCAACTGGCCGTGCTTATCGGCAGCGTGAATCTTTCCGGCGGAATCGAGAAGGAACGAGCGCCGGCCGGTCTTGGAGTAATCCTCCGGCACGGCCGAAAGCTCGAAGGATTCGTCCTCGTCCTTTCCGCCAGTAACAACGCGATAGCGGAAGCGGTAGCCGGCGGAGCTGCCCGCGGCGAGGTGTTCGTTGACCAGAGACGCCTGATCGGGAGAAATCTCGCCCTTCGGCGCGGGTCCCAGCTGCGCGAGCGAGTCGGGCCATTTACTCCACGCGCGCCGATAGGTCTGGATGGCGTCGGCAAGCCCGCGCAGATTGGCGATGGCCGCATCCTCGCGCGCGGAGAGGTCGCCTTCGGCCCATTGCTGGGAAAGCTGCGGGATGTCGAGAAGCACGAGGCCCAGCGATAACAGCCGCCAACCGCCGGATTCGCGAACCAAGCCGAATACCGTCTGCTGGGAATTCACCACCGCCACGGGGATAAAAGCGAGATTCTCGCGCGTGCGCGCGTCGCCGAAGCGGAATTCCGCAGTGCCTGCAGGCGCCACGCATCGCAGCACCGTGTGATTCTGCGTGTCGGCGGAGAGCAGCGGCTTGCCGGGCTGGTCGGAGAGCGAGAAGCGCTCCAGAAGCGCGGTTCGCTCATCGGCCGGCAGGGCTTTGAACGCCGCTGCGTTGTCAGCGGTAAGATACGTCGCGAATTGCGATTCATTCGCGCGGCACGCGGCGCTGAGGACAGCCGTGAGCGCCGCGGCGGGTTCGGATTCCTTCGCGTCCTGCGCGAACACGCCGGATGCGCATAGCAACGCGACCACGGCGGCAGCCGAAAGGACGGAGGCGCGTTTCATCAAGTGTCGGATTTCGCCTGCGCCAGGATGGTTGCCAGATTCTGCGTGAATTTCGAGCGCGGCATCACCTCGGCGCAACCGGCGGCGCGGGCGCGCGCGGCCAGGTCAACCTGCACGTGCGAAAGGAAAGCGATCAGAGGAATCCGGACGCCTCCGGCTTGCAGGCGTTCGAGGGCCTCGAACGGGCCGGAGCGCGCGTTGAGGTCCACGACGATGAGTTTCGGCGCAGCCCTGGCGATTTCGGCGTCCAGCGCATCGGCGGTCGAGCAGGTGCGGATTTCGATCCCGACCTGCTTGGCCGTCTCCAGCAGCTTTGCCTGAAAAAACAAATCATCAACGAGTGCAACGACCTGCGCCATTCCTCAGTGCCCCCACTGTCTGGTTTACCATGTGCGCGGGAGTGCTACAACACCGTCTCGAATCGCGGATCGAATTGCCAGGGTCGTGTGCCGGGCGAGGCGCGGCGAGTGACGCATCGCAAAAAACGGCACCCTTAGTGTTCCGGTGCGTCTTCGTGGGCGCCGACGGTTTCATCGGGAATGTCGCCGACACGGCCCTTCACGCGGTCGTACACGCTGTAGTGGCAGGTCGAGCCGAGTGCTTCGTTGTAATGGGTTGAGACGCCGAGCGCCGTGCGCAGCTCTTCGTTGAAGCTGCGCAATTCGCTCAGCTGGTTCACGCGGATGGGCACCTTCCGGCCTTCATTGGTCAGCAGGAACTTTTGATAGCCCGCATCCCAGAGGTGCGTGAACTGGCCCTGCAGCATGATCGAGGGAATGATGGTCATGCGGAATCCGCCCTGCGGTTCCTTGCGAAGCTCCGCGCCGCAGCCGTACTTCTCGATGCGCACCACACCGCCTGAATTGCGCACCAGAAAGCCCTTCGCGGAAAGGGACTCGACTTGAGGCTGCTTGAAGATCTTCTCGACGTACCACATGGATCTTCAGCATATGAATTCCGCTAGGCACCTGTAAAGGCAAAAATACCTGCCGGCTGCGGGCTGGCGGCGAATTCATTAGGCTTGATTCCTCGAGGGGCCGTCGAGCATCATATGGGGTATGAAACTGCATTCAATTACGGCGCAAATCCTCAGAGACGTTGCCTGCCACGAACGCGCCTGTCGCTGTAGCCCCGGCATCTAATCTGCTAAACTGTCCCGAATTAGCGCAGTACGAGAAATTCTCCCGAGCATAGGATGAGCAGAATGACGGCAGCGAACAAACCGCTGGTATCGTCGGCGCAGCCGGGCACCAGCCGCGGCATAGGCCAGCGCCTGCTCGAACGCATCGGCAATACCCCGCTGATCAGGATCGAGCGGCTCGCTGCGGAATTTCCGAACGCCACGATTTGCGCCAAGGCGGAATGGTTCAATCCGGGCGGCTCGGTGAAGGATCGTGCGGCCTACTCGATGATTCGCGAGGGCGAACGCCGCGGAGAGCTGCGCCCGGGCAAAGTGATCCTGGACGCCACCAGCGGCAACACGGGCATCGCCTACGCCATGATCGGTGCGGCGTTGGGGTACCGCGTGAAGCTTTGCCTGCCATCGAGCGCGTCGCCCGAACGTAAACAGATTCTCGCGGCGTATGGAGTCGAAATCGTCTCCACGCCGGGCGATGAAGGCACCGATGGGGCCATCCGCCGGGTGCGCCAAATTTACGAAGCGGACCCCGAGAAATATTTTTATCCCGATCAGTATGGCAACCCCGCAAATCCCGCGGCGCACTATTCCACCACCGCGCCGGAAATCTGGGAACAGACGCACGGTCAGATTACCCATTTTGTGGCCGGGCTGGGCACCAGCGGGACTTTCGTCGGTACGACGCGGCGGCTGAAGGAGCTGAATTCGAATATTCGCTGCATCAGCTTCCAGCCGGACTCGAGCTTCCACGGGCTCGAAGGGTTGAAGCACATGGCCACGGCCATCGTTCCACCGATCTACGATGCCGGCCTGGCGGACGAAAACCTGGAGGTGCTCACCGAAGACGCGCAGCGGACCGCGAAGCGCTTGGCGCGCGAAGAAGGGCTTCTGGTGGGAGTCAGCGCGGGCGGAGCGCTGTGGGCCTGTCTGGAAATCGCGCGGCGGCTTGGTCGCGATGAACGCGCCGTGATCGTGACCGTGTTCCCCGATTCCGGCGAAAAATATCTGAGCGAAAGATTCTGGAGCGAGGAGTGAGCCAGCCCGCCCTGAAGGTGCGCGAAGAGATGCTTCGCCGTATCCACGAGCATGGAGTGGAGACCTATCCCCACGAATGTTGCGGAGCGCTGCTGGGCAGCGATGGCGACGGCTCGCGCGAGGTGATTGATCTCCTTCCCCTCGCCAACCGCAGGGACGACTCGCCGCGCAACCGCTTCGAGGTGACGCCGGACGATGTTCGCCTGGCGGAGAAGACCGCGCGGGACAAAAAACTCGAATTGATCGGGTGGTATCATTCGCATCCCGACGCGCCGGCGCGGCCAAGCGAATACGACCGCGATCACGCCTGGCCGTGGTATAGCTACATCATCGTGAGCGTGCAGAAGGGCGAGCCGCGCGATACCACCTCGTGGCGCCTGCATGACGACCGCGCCGCCTACGACGCCGAAGCGATTGAATCCGTGGCGCATCCGGCGGCCATCTAATAGCGAGCGGACAAGTTCAAGTCAGGGAGGAAAGCGAATGGCAGTCAAGGTGATCATTCCCACGCCGCTGCGCCCGTATGCGGGAAAGCAGGAGAGCGTCGAGGTGCAGGCAGCAACGGTGGGCGAGGCGCTCGCGGCGCTGACCGGCAAGTTCGGGGAGCTGAAGAAGCACCTCTTCTCCGAGGATGGCCGGCTGCGCAGCTTCGTCAACGTTTACGTCAACGACGAGGACATTCGCTACCTGCAGAAGGACCAGACGGCGCTGAAGGCCGGAGATACCATCAGCATTGTGCCTTCCATTGCCGGTGGATCGGCTTTTCGCGGACTCTAGACGAACGGGAGAATTTCTATGGCTACGAAGATCGGGGTTTCGGCGTCGTCGCCGGGAGACGAAAAGCCCAAGGCGACGCTGACAAAAGAAGAAGTGATGCGCTACAGCCGCCACTTGATCATGCCCGAGGTCGGCATGGAGGGGCAGCTGAAGATCAAGGCCGCGAAGGTCTTGTGCATCGGAACGGGCGGACTCGGCGCTCCGCTGGGCCTGTATTTGGCGGCGGCCGGGGTGGGCCGAATCGGCTTGGTGGATTTTGATGTCGTAGATACAACGAATCTTCAGCGCCAGGTTCTCTTTGGCACCAGCGACGTGGGCCGGCCCAAAACCCAGGCGGCTGCGAATCGTCTGCGAAATCTGAATCCGGACATCCGCATCGATACCTACGAAACGCAATTGACCAGCGCCAACGCGCTCGAGCTGTTCAAAGACTACGACATCATCGTGGATGGAACGGACAACTTTCCCACGCGCTATCTGGTCAACGACGCCTGTGTGATCACCGGCAAACCGAATGTCTACGGCTCGATTTTCCGCTTCGAAGGGCAGATCACCGTGTTTGGCTATCCGGGCGGGCCCTGCTACCGCTGCCTCTACCCCGAACCGCCTCCGCCGGGCCTGGTCCCTTCATGCGCCGAAGGCGGAGTGCTGGGCGTTCTGCCGGGAATCGTGGGAACGATTCAGGCGGCCGAAACCCTTAAGCTGATTATCGGCAAGGGCGAGCCGCTGATCGGCCGCTTGCTCCTGTTCGACGCGCTGGCCATGAAATTCCGCGAGTTGAAGCTGCGCAAAAATCCGGATTGCCCCGTTTGCGGGACTCATCCGACGGTCACCAAGCTGATTGATTACGCCGAATTCTGCGGCGTCCGGGGCGAGGAGGCCCCCACTACCGTGACGAACGTACCGGAAATCACCGCCCCCGAGCTGAAAGCGCGGCTCGACAAGGGTGACGACATTTACGTGCTCGACGTCCGCGAGCCGCACGAATATCAGATCTGCAACATCAACGGACATTTGATACCGCTGGGCGAGCTGCCTCAGCGCGTGCATGAACTCGACAGCTCGCGCGAGATCGTCGCGCATTGCAAGAGCGGAAAGCGTTCCGCGCAAGCCGTGGAATTCCTCCGCGGCGCGGGCTTCCGAAAGATATCGAGCTTGAAAGGTGGTATTCTCGCGTGGTCCGATGAAGTGGATCCCACGGTGCCGAAGTACTGAACGAAGTACTGAACGAAGTACTGAACGATTTACTGAGCCCGTGCGGCTGGCATAGTCGCAAGTTCTACCGGAGGATTGCATGGCGGCAACGAAGATTACGGTTCGCAGCGACGGTTCCATTCGAGTGGAAGGCGACTTTGAAATCGCCGATCAGGACGGCAAACTATTCGGCCTGGCCGGCCGCAATAAGATCGGCCTATGCCGCTGCGGCCACTCCGAGACCAAGCCGTTTCTGCGACGGCTCGCATAAAAAGGTGAACTTCCAGAGCCCGATTCAGGCGTATGACCTTCCGCCCGTCCCGCCCGCGCCGGCTCCGAAACCGTAGCACTGGCGCTAGGTAGGAATCTCACCGATCGGTAACAAATCCATCCCAGCTGAGACGCCCTGTGTATCAGTTTGCGACGTACCCCGTATGCGTCCGGGGATCTCCTTGAAAAATAGTATATTTAGATAGCACCTCTCACAGCTCCAAAACGGCACAGCAGTTGCTATTTAGCTGTGGGGATCTGTTCGTCTTCTGGGGGAAGTGTGGCCGGTCTGGGGAAAACTTGGGGGCGTTACCGCATTGGCTTCGTCGCGGTCGGGGCGATTGCTCTGGCCGGATACTGCCTTCTCCTCTGGGTTCTGCGAAACTCCACCTACCGCTCCGACCCGCTTTTCGACGCCTACCTGCAGATGGCGGGGAGCCTGATTGCCTTCACATTTGCCGCGAATGCCATGATCCGATTTCGCGGAACTCACGACCGGATTTCGCTGATCCTGGCTTTCGGATTTGTCCTGGCGGGGCTCATCGAGGCCGGCAGCAGCATGACGTTTTACCGCGGCATGCTGGTGGCGACCTCCGGTGGGACGCAGATTTCACTGGCGTGGCTGGCTGGGCGCACGCTCCTCGGAGTGTTGCTGCTGGCGGCGCTGATCGTCGAGCGACGCATTCCGGTGTCGCGCGACCCGGGAAAAGAAATTGCGGGCGTCACGTTGATCGTGGGAGCGGTGGCGTATCTCACCAGCGTCTTCTATTTCATGCTGCCGCGCGCGCCAAAAATTCACCCGGGCGCATTTGTGCCGCGGGGTTGGGACTTGCTTCCCGCGGTGATCTACATCGTCGCCACGCTGGGATACGGTTGGCGGCTGCGGCGCGCAAGTGCGTCGCTGGACCGGGCGCTTTTCATCGCCGCCGGGCTGAACGTCTTCTGCCACCTCACCATCAGTCAGTCGCAGCACAACCTCGACGCGCCCTATACTCTGGCGCACGCGCTCATGGTGCTGAGCTATGTAGTCGTGCTCGGCGGAACGCTGCTCGACAACGCGCAGTTGTTCGACCAGGTCAGCCGCATGGCTGCCTCGGATTCCCTAACCGGCCTCGCCAATCACCGCCGGCTGCTGGAAGCGCTCGAAAACGAAATTCAGCGCTCCCGCCGGACGGGACGCCAATTCGCCGTGTTGCTGTTCGATCTCGACGGGCTGAAGAAAATCAATGATCGGTTCGGCCATCTTACGGGAAGCCGGGCCATCAAGCGACTGGGGATCGTGCTGCGGAATAGCAGCCGGAGCATTGACACGCCGGCCCGCTACGGAGGCGACGAGTTTGCCGTGGTGCTGCCCGAAGCGGGCGCGCGCGAAGCGGAGCTCGCCGCCGTGCGCATCTGCGAGAAGCTCGCGCAGGACGGCGAGGAGCCGTTCGTCTCCGTCAGCGTCGGTCAGGCTGTCTATCCCACCGACGGAACGTCCATCGAGCAGCTTTTGGGCGCCGCCGATCTCGCACTTTACAGAATGAAACGACGGGGCGCGGGGAAGATGCACCTCAGGCATTTGGCAGCCTGCTTGTAGCGAAAAAAGGGGGCACAGGATATGCCGCTTGGGATCCGGGGACCCAGGAATTTCAACGCCGTGCGCTGCGAAACGCGGGTTCCTATGGAAGTGGGAGTGCGCATCAGCGGTCACGTCGTGCTGCCGGGCACCGAAACTACCTTTACAGAAAACGTAAGCACGCGGGGAGCGCGCGTCATCAGCACTCGCCGCTGGAAGATCAACGACCGGATGATCATCACGACAATGGCGGGATCTTTTCAATGCATCGCGCGGGTCGCGTACTGCCACACAGCGCCGCACGAGGGATATGCGGTGGGCCTGGAATTCGTCGATCCCAGCAGCAGCGGATGGGTTGTGGGCGGCGGCCCAGGGCGTTGATTCCGGCCCCGGTTTATTGCACGAATCCGATCTTGGGCTCCGAGCCCGGACCCGGACCTTCCGGCAGCGTGCCAAACTGAGCTTCGTAGCGAGCCACGTTTTCCTGCAGCGCCAGCAGCAAGCGTTTCGCGTGCCTCGGATTTAAAATCAGGCTCGCGACCAGCTTTCCCTGCGCCACCGTGGGGAACATATAGATAAAATTCAGCGTGAACTCCTCGGCGTTGTGGTGCACCACGACGAGATTCGAATATTGGCCGAGCAATTCCTTTTCGTCAGCCTTGATTTGTGCCTGCTGTTGTTTCGGCGCTTCGGCCATCGCTTTATCCTCCGATTTCCGGACAATCGTTCTCAGAAGCCCGCACAATTGCCTTTCACTATAGCAGAGCCAGGAATCGCGTTCCGGTGCTTTTTCCGCGTCATTTGCAGGGTCCGCCGTTGACCCAGGAGCGTGTTAATTGTAGTTTATATGTGAAGTTTAGCTCGGTTAACCCATGGCCGCTCGAAAGAAAGACTCCAGCACGCTGACTTACGGGCCCGCCCACC
This sequence comes from uncultured Acidobacteriota bacterium, assembly GCA_963814605.1. GTDB lineage: Bacteria > Acidobacteriota > Terriglobia > Acidiferrales > UBA7541 > Palsa-295. The sequence goes on from CAWFDD010000001.1 coordinate 373,186, forward strand.
CCACCACGGAGATCGCCTCCGCGTCTCCTGCCGCGCGCGAATTGGGCGGCCTGCTGACTCACGAGGATCTGGATCGCGCCAGTGACCGCTGGCGCGTGACCCGCGCGCGCTGGAAAGGACGCGGCGCAAAACGATTCGGCGGTCTGCGCGTGCTTTGGCTTCTGGTCGGACCCGGCGTGCTCGTTTTTCTCGGCGAGAACGATGCCCCCAGCATGCTTTCCTATTCCGCCACCGGCGCGCGGTTCGGCATCGGATTTTTTCTTCCATTTGTGGTCTTCACGTTTTTGATGGGTCTGGTGGTCCAGGAAATGACGGTTCGCCTGGGAGCGGTCACTCACCGGGGCCATGCCGAATTGATTTTCGACAGGTTTGGAAAATTCTGGGGATATTTCTCGATGGGCGATTTGTTCCTGGGAAATTTTCTGACGCTGATCACTGAATTCATCGGCATCCGCGCGGGCCTGGGCTTTTTTGGAGTCCGTCCGGTGGTTGCCGTGGGCGTGGGCCTCGCCGTGGTGATGGCCGCGATCACCACCGGCCGGTATTGGACCTGGGAGCGAATCACGCTCGGCCTGGCCATCTTCAACGGACTTTTTATTCCCGCCGCCATCCTGGCGCGTCCGGATTGGTCCGCCGTCGGGCATGCCATGCTCACCTGGACGCCGCTGCCTAGAGGAAACCAATCCGAGATTCTGGTGCTGATCCTCGCGGATATCGGCGCTACCGTGACGCCCTGGATGATTTTTTTCCAGCAAAGCGCGGTGGTGGACAAGGGCATGCAGCCTCGCGACATCAATGCCGGGCGTTTTGATACGCTGCTCGGCGCGTTGCTGGCGTCGGCATTCGCCATCGCCGCGATTCTCGCCACTGCGCCGCTGTTTCATCACGGAATTGACGCCTCCCAATTCCAGGCTGCTCAGTTTGCGGAGGCGCTGGAGCCCTGGATCGGGCACGTCGGCGCCGCGCTTTTCGCGCTGGGAATTTTCGAGGCCGGCATCGTCGCGGCGATCGCGATTTCCACGTCTTCCGCATACGCGTTCGGCGAGGTGCTGCAGACCGGGCACAGCCTGAACCGTCCGGTGCGCGACGCTTGGCCGTTCTACTCGACGCTATTCGGCTCGGCGTGCGCCGCCGCGGGACTCGTGCTCATCCCCCGCGCGCCGCTTGAATTCGTGGTCTTGACCGTCAACGTGGTTGCCGTGCTGGCCATGCCGCCGGCGCTCGCCTTCCTGATGCTGCTGGTGAACGATCGGGAGGTCATGGGAGAGCACGTGAACGGATTCTGGGAAAATGCCGCCGGAATTACGGTCACTGTGCTTTTGATCTGCGTGGGAATTGGATTCGGACTCGCCACGGTTTTTCCCCGGTTGCTGAGCGGCTAGACGCGCGGAAACGTTGGAACGGTTTGCCGGAGTTCACTCGCAATGAATCGAGGGTTTTTGCATGACGAAAGCAGAAAAGGAATCGGCCGGGAATCCACGCGCCGCTAAGCCCGCCGTCGGCGGCGTGGCAAAACCGAATCTTAAGGACCCAGGCGTGGTCCTATCGCTGCTGGAAGCGGATCAGGTGGTGGCCGCCAAGCAGAAAACCAGGTTTGGCCGGCGGAATCTTTCGATTGGAGCGCGGATCCTGCTCTGGGGGCTGCGCGTTTACGTGGTGGCGATGCTGGTGCTGGTGGTGATCTCGGTGATTCGCGCAGTGCATCCCGCGCCCTGATTCGCGCGTCTCGCGCACGCGCCGGCCGATCATTTCCTCGGCCAGATGATCTCTGTTGGGAAATTCCAACCGCCTGTGGGAAACTTTCAGCTGCGCTACAACCTCTCTTGGGAAGCGGCAGGATGGCGAGCTAACTCGTGCAACCGGGTCAACGCACAAATGGTACGCGACTTCTCGGAATCGTGGCGCTGCTGGTGGTCCTCGCGGCAGGTTTGGTTACGGTGATCAAGTCGGCCACGAAGTGGAGCGCCACGGCCGCCGCCAAGCGTTTGAAAAATCCAGTTCCTCCGACGAGCGAAGCCCTCGCCGCCGGAAAACAAATCTACGCAGAGCATTGCCGCAGTTGCCACGGCGAGAAAGGCGACGGCCGCGGCGAGAAGGCCGCCGAGCTGTCCGTCGCGCCGGGCGATTTCACTGACGCGTCGGCGATGAGCCGGCGAACCGATGGTGAATTATTCTGGCAAGTCACCCGCGGGCGGCTGCCAATGCCGGCGTTCGAGGACAAGTTAACCGACCAACAGCGCTGGCAGGTGGTTGATTACATCCGCACGTTCGCACAAACGCCGCCCAGCTCCGCCTCGACGCTTACTTCACTTTTGCGAGCGCCTCGGAAACTTCCTTCATGTCCGGCACCGTGGGAATGTCGTAGCTTTTGAACCAGGCGATCTTGCCGGCGCGGTCCACGATGGCGATAGCGCGTCCGGTAATTCCCTTCTCCGGCAGAAACACTCCGAACTTGTCGGCAACGGCTCCTCTCGGCTGGAAATCGGCCAGCAGCGAGTACTGGATGCCCATTTTTTCGGCGAACGCCTTGTGCGACCAGACGCTGTCCACGCTAAGCCCAAGCACGGCCGCGTCGAGCTGCTCGAAGCCCTTCATGCCGTTGACGAAGCAGACGTGCTCATTCGTGCAAACGGGGCTCCAATCGAGCGGGTAGAACACGATTACCACGTTTTTCTTTCCCTGGAAATCGGAGAGCTTCACATCCTTCATGTTCTGGTCCTTCAACGTAAAATCCGGAGCCGCAGCTCCCACGGAAATCGCCATGCCCATCCTCCTGGCTCGCCATCGCGAGTGAATTTCTGATCATTCGATCGGAACGCTTCGGGCATTCATAATAGCCGAACCCGGCCGGAGCGACAAACGCATCGCAGCGTGACCACAGGCGCGTATCGAGGCGAATGCTCCCGCCCGCTGGCGATACGCCTCGCTCATTTTCGTTCTACTATTGCTTCATCCGCTCATACCTTTTACTCTTGTGCATCTGTCCTGCGGCGATAGTAAAATTGCGTTTGGGAGGCTCTTCATGCGCCGGAGTGGTTTGGCTCGCGGGGTAGCTTTATCTCTTTCCTTGATTGCTCTCCTGCCGTTCGCCGCGCTGTCGCGCGCGCAGCAACGGATGAATAGCTTTGACATGGACGAGTCTCGCGGGATGTTGCGCGACGCACTCGATGCCGTCAAGAAATACTATTACGATCCTAAATACCATGGCATCGATCTGGATAAGCGGTATCGCGAATACGACGAGAAGATCAAAGATGCTCCTTCGCTCAATCAAGGCATGCGCATGGTTGCGGCCTTCCTTGCCGGATTCAACGACAGCCACCTGTTTTTCATGCCGCCCCCCCGGCCGTACCGCATTGACTACGGTTACCGATACCAGCTCGTCGGCAATGATGCTTACATTATGCGCATCCGGCCCGGCACCGACGCCGAGTCCAAAGTCCATCCGGGTGACCGCATCGTTTTTCTTAACTCCTACGCGATAAATCGGGAGGACTTCGACCAACTGTCCTACTATTTCAGCGCGCTTGCCCCGCAGACGGCGACTGCGCTTGACCTGGTGGACCCGTCCGGCGGGACTCGGCACGTCAATGTGGATTCCAAGGTCCGGGAGGAAAAGAAAGTACTGGATCTAACCGCCACCGACGGAACTGATCTGGACCAGTTGAATCGGAGGGGCGAAGACGAGTACCACCTGCTTCACGAGCGCTACATCGAGGCCGGTGACGTGCTGTACTGGAAGATGTCGGAGTTTATTCTGGATCAAGTGGGAATGGAACATATGTTCGCCGTTGCCCACAAACACCAGACTCTCATTCTCGACTTGCGCTCCAATCCGGGCGGCTCGATCGACACGTTGGAGCACCTGATAGGAAATGTGTTCGACCACGACGTGAAAATCGCCGATCGCGTGGGGCGAAAGGAAATGAAGCCCCAGCTTGCCAAGACCGTGGGCGATCGCTGCTTTAAAGGCAAGATCATCGTGCTCGTTGACAGCCTGTCCGGTTCCTCATCGGAGTTATTCGCCCGGGTGATGCAACTTGAAAAGCGCGGGACGGTCATCGGCGATCGCACCTACGGGGGTGTCATGGAAGCGCGTCATTACCCCTACTCTCAGGGCCTGGACACGAAAATCCCCTATGGATTTTCTGTAACCGACGCGGATCTGATCATGAAGGACGGCAAGAGCATCGAGCACACCGGGGTCACGCCGGACGAAGTCGTGCTTCCGACGGGTCAGGATCTGGCTGCTGGACGAGATCCCGTCCTCGCTCGCGCGGCGGAGTTGGCGGGCGCCAAACTCAGTCCCGCCGAAGCTGGCAAGATGTTCCCGTTCGAGTGGGAGCCTTTCTAGGAAGCCGCCGCGGATGCCATCTGCATTGCGTCGCAAAAAAAAGGCCTTGCCGATTTGCATCAGCAAGGCCTTCCAAACTTTCGCTCCTGCTCCTGAATCATCCTGACTACGGCTTTGGAGCGGCTGGAGTTGTGCCTGGTGTTGCCCTCGGCGCGGGCCTCGGCGCGGTTGTCCCGGCGCCCGCCTTCACCGGATAGCTCTGATCGTACAAGCGAATGATATCCTGCGTCACATCGATCTGGTTCGCAGCGAAAATCACGGGAGTCTGCTGCGAGGAATCATCCAGGACGATCGAATACCCGTTTTCCTTCGAATATTTGTTCAATACATCCACCAGCTTCCGCCCGATGCGGTTTACCACGTCCTGCTGTGCATCGTTGGTGTCGTCCTGAAATTCCTGCTGTTTGCGCTGAAACGAACGCGTCAATTGGTCGCCTTCGCGCTGCAGCCGGGCTTTTTCCTCGTCGCTCAAAGTTGACTGGCCTGTCTGCAGCCTGCTCCGAAGTTCTTCGATCTGCTTCTGCATGTTCTGGAGTTCATTCGTGCGCGGCGCAAACTGCGATTGCAGTTCGGCTGCGGCCTGTTTTCCCTCCGCCGTGCTGGCGATCGCCGCCTGAATATTGATCACTCCCACCTTGCCGGACGCCGCTGCGCCCGCGCCGCCCGCCTGCGCCCATACCGCAGGCGTCATTAACAGTGCTGCCAAGACCGGAACAACCGCTCGAATCTTCATTCTCACTCCTCATTCCAATGTGTTGAGATTATTCTGATGAACGCGAACCGCGAATTATAGCTTCCAATCGAGAGCATGGTCAATCGGATTCGGCCCGTCACCCCCGCAAAATCAAACTGCATCCAATATGCGAGCCGTTTCCAGCGAGCAGACTTCGGACCGCCTGTCTCCATACACTCCGATGCCGTGCGCGCTGGGTCGGTTGGCCGGGCGCCGATCCGTCCGACCTAGTGCGGCAGGGGTATCAGCAGGACCCGGTTATTGTCCGGATCGACGAGCACGGCCAGACTAAGCTTCGGGTCAATGGCCACGGCGTTCGGTCCCAGCACAAACGCTGACGACTGCGCGCCGCCGAATTCGAGTACCGCGCGTACTTGCGGACTCACGCACGTTGGAGCGGCGATACTCGGCGGGCAGGTGTAGTCCAGCACCGACATGGTATGGCTTCCTGCGTTGGCGGTGACCAGCGAGCTCGTCTGGAAATTGTAGTCAACGGAGGTCGGCGCGATACCCACGCTTGCGCTCGTCGAGGTCAACGCTGCCGGATTCGTGAAAATGATGTTGTTCAGCAGGCTGTTCACCGTCACGAACACTTGGTTGACAGGATCGAAGACCACGCCGCTCGGATTCGCCAGACCGCTGACGCGTCCGGCAATCGTTTCGAATGCCACGTTGATCACGTCCAGCGCGCTGGTCGACGAAGCTGTAGCCACGGCCGCGAAGTTGATCGTTGGGTCCATCGCCACCGCCACCGGATTTTGGTCCACCACTGGGCTGCCGCCGACAATTGTTGAAATCTGCGGCAACGCCGTAGGATCCCGTGAAACGGAAAGAAAACTGACGTTGCCCGTGGTGAAGACGCTGCCTGAATTCGTGCTGGTGATCGCCGCCGTCGCCGTGTCTTGGTTGAAGGCGACGCCGTCCGGTCCCGTGCAACCGCCGCAGAGTGCGACGGGCGATATCGGCAGGACTGGAGTCGTCGTTAAGTCGATCGAAGTCGAGTTGTTGCTTCCGTTGTTGGCCACGATCGCCACGCCCACCCGCGGGAGAACCGCGATTCCTTCCGGTGTTGTCCCCACAGGAATCGGGTCGCCAAAGATTCCCGTCGGCCCCAGCGATTCAGGTGAGAAAGTCACATTCGGCGGAGTGAGAGACACCAGAGAGACCGTGTTATCCAGAGAATTCGTGACCACCGCTAAATCTCGGTCGGTATCAACCGCTACGCCCACGGGATCCGTTCCCACGGGAACCGCCTGTATGACCGTGAGATCCGTCACGTTCGAGACCGCGCCGCTCGTATTCAACACATCAACCAGAAAGCGCCGCGGCGTATCCAGTACGCTGGCGGGAACGGTCACTGTCAATTGGCGGCAGACCGCCACGCAGGGAACCACGGGGGCGAGCACCGTCGTCTGGTCGAGCCGCACCACCGAGCCGGGTCCGAAATTGGCTCCCGTCACGGTCAGCGGGAATGCAACTCCCGACGTAAATGCGACTGCCGGGCTGGCCTCCAGGATTTGCGGTGTCGCCGGAGGCGGCCCGAGCGCGACGATGGAAACATTGTTGTCCGTCTGATTCACGATCACGGCCTGATTGCTCGCCGGATCCACCGCCACGTCCACCGGTGTGCGGCCCAGACCGCCGATCTGCTTGAGCACCACTCCGCTTTCCAGATCGGCGACTACGGCTCCCGCTCCCGAGGTGGATTCCTGCACCGCGATCCCCAAATTTTCCAGCGGATTCACGGCCGCGGAGCCGTAGTTCAGCGCGTTCAATGCCACTCCGCCGACGCTGAACTGCACCGAAGTGACGCTGTTATTGAGCAGGCTAAACTCCGTGAGCGAACGCCCCTCCGGATCGGTCAGCAGTGCTTCATGAGTTTCCGTGTTGATGCCGATGCCCTGCACCGTGGAAGAAATGGACAAGCTGCCAATCAATTCCGGCAAACGGCCGACATCGCCCGCCGTCGCCGCGCGGCCCAGATCAACCAGGGAGGCCGTCCCGGCGCCTCCGGGGGTTACCATCGCCCAGTTCAACCGCGGATCGATCGCCACGCTGGGATTCGGCCCGGTGCCGTAGGGCGTGATGCTGCCGGTGACCGTTCCCACCGGGCAAGGCGCAGCAGGGCAGGCCGGCCCGGTCGAATTGGCCAGATCGAGAATTGTTCCCACGTTGGTGGATTGGTTCGCGATGAAGGCCCGATGCGTCAGCGGGTTTACTCCGATGGCAAACGGCACCGTACCCGACGGAATAACGGATGGCTCGAAACTGTTGAGGGAGAGCGTTCCCACGTTTGCCGGCACCGCCAGGCTCAGGTCAATAATGGAGACGGAGTTATCGCCGCTATTCACCACATACGCCAGATGGTCCGGCACCATCAGATCGTCCACCGCGACACCGGTAGGTTGCGCGCCCACGGCGATGGCCTTCGTGATCAACGTGTCGGTGCGCATGTTGATAAGCGAGACGGAATTCTCGCCCGTATTTGCCACCACCGCGATGCCGTCCGCATAGTCAATTCCTACGGCCGAGGGAGCTGAAGACGCCGTTGCGCCCACCGTGATATTTACGGTTGGCGAACCCGAAATCGTGCTTGGGTCAGGGTTCACGGCCAAATTCAGCCCCGTAAGGGAGGGCACACCGGCCGTGAGCGCCGCGCTGTTCTGAACGATTAGCTGGTAAAGACCGGGAGAACTCAGGTTGCCATCCTGAATCGACACGTTCAGATGCCGGCTGTCCACAAAAGTCGTGCAGACTTGATTCCCTCCGCCGCACCCAATTCCGTTGAATGTGGCTGTCGTCCCGCTGTTGGGCACGTAATAGCCGCCGGTCAGTTGCACACTGAGGTTCGCGCCGCTGTTGTTAATCGGCACGCTATCCGGCGTCGAGGCGATCAGCGCCGGTCGCTCCGGAACCACATTCAGCTGCACCGTGCCGGAAATCTTGCTGCCGTCCTGCGACTGGATGAATAGATTGATGCTTCCGGCCACCGTCAACTCGGCTGCTGGAATCGTGGCGCGTATCAATTCCTCGTTGAGGAACGTCACATTCGCAGCCGGAAGCGCTACCCCTCCGACAAACACTTGGCTGGTCGAGAGAAAGCCGGTGCCCGTCAAATACACGTCCTGCTGCACGGAGCCTTGCCCCGCCACCGTGGGCTCCAGCGGACCGGTCGTCGCGAGCGTTGGGGCTGCGCCGCTCCCGATGGTGACTGACGCCGATTGCTGCTGTATGGGATCGGCAGCGGATTGCGCCGTCACCGTAACCTCGCCCGGAGACGTGGGAGGCGCAAAGTATTCACCCGGTGAAGTCCCAGCCACGCAAGGCGAAGGCGGCGCGGCCGAGGGACAGATGTATCCGTCCGCCGCGGTCCCGCCGGGCTGGTTGTTCACCAGCCACACCACGCCCGTGTTCGTCGTCCCGGTGACGGACGCCGTAAACTGAAAGTTCTCACCCGGACCAATCGTCGCTGAGGTCGGAAAAATCTGGACCGTGATCCCGGAATTGATCGTGATCGTAAACGTCGTGAACGATTTTGTTTTGACGCAACTCGTGGCCACGATGAGAAACGAAGCGGGTTGAGGCACCGCTGCCGGCGCGGTATATAACCCGTTTACGGTGATCGTCCCAAATCCGACAATCGGATTGGTGACCGTCGGCAACGTGCATCCCACCGGTCCTTGAGCCGCGGTGCACACGGTCGGCGCGACCGTCGTGGATGGGTTCGCGGGCGGCTCGCATATCTGCCAGAACACGGTGTTGCTGGTAATGCCGGTAACGTTCGCTTCGAATTGTGCCGGATGATTCACAACCAGGGTCAGCGGAGACGCAGCCGGTCCGATGATCGTGATCCCGACCGTTGTGGCGTTGCTCCCGCACCCTGCGACAAAAACCGCGAGGAGCATCGCCGCTCCAAGTCCCCACGCTCTCATGTTCTTTCCTCCAACCATTTCCACTCGATTCTCCACGCTGGGCGCGCCGGAACTCTGTCCCCGCAATTTTCCTCGCGACCTTGCCCGCTTCTCCGGCCGATTCATCAGAACGTCCGGCTCACTGCAAACCGCAGCGTCGTCCTCGGTTCGAACAATCCCGGCGGGATGGTCTGGGTGGATCGTACATGGGCCAGGAAATCCTGCAGAGTCGGCACGATCTGCGTGTCGTAGACGCCCAACTGCTGTAAAGCTTGGCGCTCGGCTGGCGGAACAAAGAAAGCCCCCAGCGGCGGCGTAATCGTCTGATCGAGGCGCAGGTAATTGTACGCGTAATAAATGCGCAACGGCGCCTGGATCACGGGAATCTGGATGTCCAGCTCGACTCCCGCCGAGGTGTGCGGCCGGAACGACGTGCCCGGAGCGATCGGCAAATTGTTGGATATGTTCACGCACGGAGCCCCCACCGGCTGGCACGGAAAATCAGGATTCGGATATTGCTGCCGAATAGATGCCAGCGCCGCGGGATCGAGTTGCAATCCTGCCGGGCGCAGGATGCCGTTCACCCCGATATCGTTGAAGAAGCTCAGGCTTACATAGGAGCTCACCAGCGGGATCCGGTATTCCACGTTCGACACGGCCTTCAAGTCGCCTCCCGGACGCGTCGGCACGAATTCCAGTACGTTGACCGGGATTGTCTCCGCGATCGGCACTCCGTTCTGATTCAGATTGTGAGGATTGAAGAACGTCACGTCTGTCGTCGTCGCAAACGGAATAAAAACGAACGGCGAAATCGTATAGAAGTCGAAGCCCCGCACGTCTTGTTCGCCGCCCGCGTAGAACCGCGTGTTCGGCGGCACTTCCTTTCCGCCGTAACCGGTAATGAATGAGGTCAGGAAATGCAGAGCCAGCGTGTTGCGCTTGTGATAGACCGGGTGAAAATAAGTCGAGTCGAACACGTTGCTGAATGTGTTGACGTTCCCACCCAACGGTCCGCCCACGAAGCTGGACGCGTAAGAGAAGCTCTTCCCGTGCTTCGGGTTAATCGGACTATCCACGGTGTTGTAGGTCAGCGTCGGTGAAATCATGCTCTGCCGGATTCCGTTGATCGCCGAGGGGCCGGCAAGGCTCGTAAACCGGGTGAATTCGAACAGCAGAGTCGCCGACTGGCTGAACGGAGTGATATTCGTCGTGGAATAGCCGTAACTCACGCCGAGGCGCGTGAACGACAGCTTGCGCAGCGGGTAACTCGCGAAAACCGTGAAGCCCGCCGAGTCCGTGTTGTAGTTTTCCTGCAACGCCGGGTCGATCGCCGTCTGCTGGCCGAGCAAAATTCCCTGCTGGCGTGCCGTGTTGTAATCGTATTTCTGCGAGAAAATCGTGAATCCCGAGGAAATGGGTTTGTCGAAAAGATAAGGCTCCGTGAACCCAAAATTGATGCTTTGCTGGATGTCGCCGATCTGCGCCGAAAGCGTCAGCGTTTCTCCCAGTCCCAGGAAATTGTTCGTCTGGTAGGAAGCCCCCACGAAACTCCCCGAAAGTCCGCTGACTCCTCCCGAGAAACTGATGGACTGCTTGCCCTTTTCCTTCACCTTCAGCTTGATGTCCACCGTCCCGAGTTTGACGTTCTTCTTCAGCTCGGCGTTTTCCGGCTTGATCGGCTCGAAATATCCCAGTTGGTTCAATCGCAGCAGGCTCAATTCCCAGTAGCGGTTGTTGAAGACCTGGCCCTCGTCCAGCAGCAGTTGGCGGCGGATGACCTTGTCGCGAGTCGTGGTGTTGCCGGAAAATTCGATTCGCCGCACGAAGAATTGCTTCTGCTGATCGAACGAAAGCGTCAGATTCACCACCTTCTTCGCGTCCTGTACGTCGAACTCAGGTTCGGCGGTGAAGTCGATGTACCCGTATTCGCCGTAGAGTTTGGTGAAATTCTCGAGCGACTTGCGGATCTTGCCGGCATCGAAAATGTCACCCTCTTTAATTGGAAACGCACGTTGCAGAATGTCCTGCTTGAAAATCAGACCCTGGTCCGGATCCGAACTCCGGAATGCCAGCTTCCCCATGCGAAACTGGGGGCCTTCTTCCACGGAAATGATAATGTTGGTGGCCTTCCCGTGCCGGTTGCCGATCACCGGGAGACCCCCATTCACATCCACGGTCTTCAATTCCTTCACGTCCACAACCACCTTGAAGTAGCCGTTGTCCTGGTACAAACCCCGGATGCCCACTTCCATATCTTCGTCGAGTTTGGGGCGGTCGAAGGTCTTGCTCATCACCGGAATGTAGGTGATGTACAGCGGAATCCCGTAGGGCCGGTCATTTCTCATCGTGCGGATGATTTTCCCGCTGGAGAATGCCTTGTTTCCCACGATCGTGATGGTCCCGACTTTTACCTTCGGCCCCTCGTCTATGTTGAACACCAGCTTTACGGCGTTCGACGCGGCGATGCGTTCGTAGGTGGGTTTCACGGTTGCGAACTGGTGGCCATGCGCTGCCAGCAGGCTTTTGATCACCACCTCGGCGCGCTTGATTTTCGTCGGATCGAACTGGCTTTCGACCGACAGGCCCACCTTCTTATCCTTGAAGGCGTCCAGAATGTCGGATTCCGAGACCGATTTGTTTCCCTTGTACTCGATGCGGCGGATGATGGGCCGCTCCGTCACGTGGAAGACGACAATTTTGCCGTTGGGCGTGCTGGGATCGTCTTCCACTTCCAGCCGGATGTCTTCGAAAAACTGCGTGTTCCAAAGCGCCTGAAAATCGCGGTGCAGCGCCTCCACATTATAGGGATCGCCCGGGTGCGAAAAAATGCGCGCTCGCAGCGTGGCTTGCTGCACCCGCCGGTTCCCGACAAATTCGATGCGCGAGATGATGTACTGCGACCCGCCGGGTTCCTGCGTCTGTTGAGCCCAAAGGGATTGGCCGAATGCCACGGGGAGCAAACACACAACGGCTAGAATTCCACATGCGGATAGAGAAAATTTCCTGCTGGCGGCCAAGGTTCTGGTCAAGGCCGCGCTACCCCGGACAAGATTTTTTGCTCCCCCGCCGGACGTGTTTTAATCCAGCTCGCGCGTGTAGGATTCCTAGTGGGCCACCGGGGTTGCTTCCACCACGGGACGGAACGCCAAGCCGTCGCCGGACAGAAAAACTTCCAGCGTCGCCGGCATCTGCATGCCGCCCTGAATGAGAGCTTCCGACAATGGGTCTTCGACGTACTTCTGCAACGCGCGCCGGAGCGGCCGCGCGCCGTAATTCCGATCGCCGCAGGTTTTCTCCAGAATCCATTGGCGCGCCTCGGGTGTCATGGCGATCTGCACCTGGCGATGCACCAGCGTCTCGTTGATCTGTCCGACGAGCAGGTCAATGATCAGCAGCAAATCCTCGTCCGTCAGCGAATCGAACAGAATCACTTCGTCCAGCCGGTTCAGGAATTCCGGATTGAACACCCGCTTGACCTCGCTCATCACCATGTCGTCCTGGCTTTTCGCCGCGGCGATTTCGTCCGACGACTGGAATCCCAGGCCGGACTGTTTTTGCAACTGCCGCGCGCCCAGGTTGGACGTCAGGATGATGATGGTGTTGCGGAAATCCACCGTGTTGCCGAGTCCGTCGGTTAGCTGGCCGTCCTCGAAAACCTGCAATAGAATGTTGTACACATCCGGATGGGCCTTCTCGATTTCGTCGAGCAGGATCACCGAATAAGGCGTGCGGCGCACGCGCTCCGTCAGTTGTCCGCCCTCTTCATAGCCCACGTATCCCGGAGGCGCGCCGATCAATTTCGATACGGAATGTTTCTCCATGTATTCCGACATGTCGAAACGAATCAGCGATTTTTCGCTCCCGAATAGGAATTCGCCCAGCCGCCGCGCCACCTCCGTCTTGCCGACGCCCGTGGGACCCAGGAATAGGAAGCAGCCCACCGGCCGCCCCGGCGCTTTCAACCCCGCGCGGCTGCGCCGAATCGCTCGCGCCAGTGAAGTGATGGCCTTCTCCTGGCTGATGATCCGCCGGTGCAGCTCCTCTTCGATGCGCAGCAGTTTCTGCTGCTCGTCTTCCTTGATGGACGTCACCGTCACGCCGGTCCAGCGCGCCACCACCTCTTCAATATCCTCGCGGGTGACCACGCCCGTCGAGGAATCGTCAATCTTCAGCTTCTCGCGCAGCTGCCGCAGATGTTCCTTTTCCTTGCGCTCTTCCTCGGAATAGAACCGCGCTTTTTCAAACTCGTGGTTGGCGATCGCCGTTTCCATCCGGTGGGTGATGAACTTGACGCGCTTCTGCACCTCGGAAACTTCGTCCGGCAGCATGGCCTGCCGCAGCTTCACTCGCGCCCCGGCCTCATCCAGCAGGTCAATCGCCTTGTCCGGCAGGAAACGGTCGGGAATATAGCGGTTCGACAGATACACGGCGTAGCGGATGGCTTCCTCGGTGTAGCTCACCGCATGAAATTTTTCGTAGCGGTCGCGCACGCCCTGCAGCACGCGAATCGTCTCATCTTCGTTCGGCGCGGAAACCTTCACGGCCTGAAACCGCCGCTCCAGCGAGCGGTCCTTTTCTACCGACTTGCGGTATTCGCCCGGCGTCGTCGCCCCGATGCACTGAATCTCGCCGCGGCTCAGCGCAGGCTTCAGGATATTCGCGGCGTCGAGCGAGCCTTCCGCCGATCCCGCTCCCACCAGCGTGTGCAGTTCGTCAATGAAGACGATCGCATTTTGGCTCTCCATCAATTCCTTCATGATGGTCTTCAGTCGCTCTTCGAATTGCCCCCGGTATTTCGTGCCCGCCACGATCAGCGAGAGGTCCAGCGACAGGATGCGCTTGTCCGCCAGGAACGGAGGCACGTCGCCGTCCGCAATGCGCTGCGCCAATCCTTCCACGATGGCCGTCTTGCCCACGCCCGGTTCGCCGATGAGCACGGGATTGTTCTTCGTCCGGCGGCAGAGGATTTGGATCGCCCGCTCGAGTTCGCGGTCGCGTCCCACCAGCGGATCGAGCTGGCCCTCCATCGCCGCCTGGGTCAGATCGCGGCTGAATTCAGCGAGTAACGACGCTTCTTTTGGCCGGTTCACAGGCACCTTCTCTCCCGCACTGCGCGCCATCTCCTCGCGCACGGTGGAAAGCCGCAATCCCCGTTCCAGCAGGATTTCGGCGCCAAAGGATTTTTCTTCCCGCAACACCCCCAGCAGCAGGTGTTCCGTTCCGACGTGTTTGTGCCCGAGCCGTTCAGCTTCTTCCGCGGCGTAGTTGAGGATGCGCTTGCATTCCTGGCTGAGAGGAACTTCTACCGAGGTCGAAATGCGCTCGCGCACCGTGATGCGCGATTCAATTTCCTTGCGGATGGATTCGATCGAGCCGTGCGTGCGCAGGAATCGGTTGGCCAGCGCCTTGTCTTCGCGCAGCAGTCCCAGCAGCAGGTGCTCCGTCTCGATGTACGGGCTTCCGTACTGGCTGGCCTCATACCTCGCGAAAAATATGACCCGCCGTGCCTTCTCTGTGTAGCGTTCGAACAAGGGTTACCCACGCTCTCCCGGGGTCCGTACCCCAGCATTCGCCGGTCGCGCCGCATGACCCGCGGCACCTGCGAACGCTTCTGCGCTCGGAGCCAGTTTCCCGTGTTCCAGGGCAAGAACACGGTCCGTGCGCTGCGCCAAACTCAAATTATGTGTCGCCAGAATCGACGTCAGGTGGTGGGATCGGTGGAGGCGCTCGATCAGCTCGAAAATTCCCTCCGCGCTGCGTTCGTCCAGATCCCCTGTCGGTTCGTCCGCCAGAAGCAGCACGGGCTGATTCACCAGCGCCCGCGCAATTGCCACGCGCTGCTGTTCGCCCCCTGAGAGTTCTCCGGTACGCTGCCCGGCACGATCGGCTAATCCCACTTCCTCCAGCCAATCCCCCGCCGTACGCAGTGCCTCACCCGGCGCCTGGCCTTGAATCAGCAGCGGCATCGCCACATTTTCAGCGGCCGTGAAATCCGGCAGCAGGTGATGCCGCTGCCACACGAAACCAACCGCCCGGTTGCGATACTCAGCCAGTTCCGCCTCTCTAAGCGAACGAAGCAATTTCGCGCCGAAGTATACTGCACCGTTCGTTGGAGTGTCCAGCGCCGCCAGCAAATGCAGCAGCGTGCTCTTGCCCGCTCCAGACGCTCCCACGATCGCGATCATCTCGCCGCGCTCGATCGAAAAATCAATTCCATCGAGCGGCGCGATTTCCTGGTTCCCGGAGTAGAAGATTTTGCGAAGGTTTTCCGTGCGCAGCACCTGGCCGGAGTTTGCGACGGCTCCGAGGGGAGAGTCGTCCAAGGCAACACCCGTGCCTGCCATCGTGTTCATCGCCTGCCATACCTCATACCACTTTAGATGCCGAAATCCGCGATTGGTATGTCCTTATATTACATACAGCTAATTCGGCTAGGAGGGGGGCCGTGTCTCACTTTGTTCCACACTTATCCCTCGGCGTTCCCTCCCCTGTCTGGTACGAATGCCAAAAATTGCCTACAACTTTTCTTCGCCTCTGATAATAACACGCGTCTCACCTCGAAAACGAACCCAAACACCTCTCAAATTTTGAATCGAAATTATTCGCCGCACGGGATGCCCACGCCGGAAAGCTATCGCCGATATACCTCGCGGCGATGCCCCACTTTTATGATCTCGACGGCCCGCTCATCGTCGTCCACCGTGTAAAGAATTCGGTAATCGCCTTGACGGATGCGATAGACGTTATCTCCAAAGAGCTTTTCGCAGCCCTGCGGTCGCGGGTCGGCCGCGAGGCTGTCGATTCGATCGACAATCCGGCGAAGGTCAGTCTTCGGAATGCGGCGAAGTTCTTTCTCGGCGCTGCGCTTGATGCGCAGGCTATATGAGGCGGGCATTTTTCAGCTCGCGCAAGACCGTCGCGAAAGCTCGGCTTGGTTCCTTTTCCCTGCGGCGGTACGCCTCTTCGTCCAGGGCGTCCTCGCGAAGCGCCAGTTGCACCGCCTCGTTCACCAGCTCGGAAATGCCCCGGTCGGTCGTCGCCGCCTTGACCTTGAGAGCCCGGTAAAGCTTCGGTGAAAAATAGACGGTTGTACGCTGCATGTCAGCTCATCCCCGGAATCAGAATGACATTTTGATGCTATGGTGTCAATAATTCATCACGGAGTTTTCTCCTGCGCCTTTCAACCGCTATTCGAAGCGCAGAATTTCAACCGGCAGGATGCGCGCCGCCGCGCGCGCCGGCACAATCGTCGCGGCCACGCTGATCGCCAGCGCCGCCGCCGCAATCCACACCGCATCGAAGCCGTTCGCGTGAAATGGCACGTAGGGGATCGCGTACACTTCCGGATTAAGAGGAATCAGCCGCCAGCGGTCCGCGATCCACGCGAATCCGTAACCCGCGGCCAGGCCCACTACCGTTCCCGCGATGCTTACCACCAGCCCCTGCAACACAAAGATCCGCCGGATCTGCCGCCTCCTCGAGCCCAGCGCCATCAGCACGGCAATGTCCCGCGCGCGCTCCGTCACCGTCATGGTCAGTACCACCAGAATATTCAATCCGGCGACAAAGGTGATCAGGCCGATGAACAGCGCGGTCACCAGTTTTTCCAGGCTCAAGGCGCGGAATAGAGCGCGGTTTTCGTCCATCCAGGTGGTCGCCGTGAATCCCGCGCCGGCGCGGCGGACCAGGTCTTTCGCCACGGCGCTGGCATCGTCCATTTTTGCCACTCGCACTTCGAGCAGGCTGACCACGTCTCCCACTCCCGCCAGACCCTGCGCGGAACCCAGCGTCACGAACGCCCAATTCGCGTCGTAATCGTAAAAGCCCGAATCGAAAACCCCCGCCACCCGGAATCGCCGCGAGCGCGGCAACATGCCGAAGGGCGTCAAATTCCCCTGAGGACTCGTCAGCGTCACATAATCCCCGGCCTTGATTTTCAATTCCTCCGCCAGGATCCGGCCGACCAGCAGCGCCGGAACGCCGTCCCCGTCCGCTGCGAAACTATCCGTTCCGGCCACGATATTCCGCAGCGCGCCGCTCGCCTTCCGCTCCAGATCCGGATCAACTCCCTTGAGCACCACCCCGCGCGCGCGTCCGCCGCAGGACAAGAGCACCGTGTTGTAGATCGCCGGCTCAATCGAGCGAACGCCAGGAGCGGCGCTCAATTGCGCCATCAGCTCGCGATAGTCGTGGATTCCGTCGGGCCCCAGCGGTTTCAGATTCACGTGCGCGGTGACGCTCAGCAGACGGTCGCGAATGGCCTGCCGAAACCCGGTGTTCATCGAAAGCGCGATCACCAGAGTGGTCACGCCCGCTGCCACCCCGACGACCGCCAGCAGCGTAACCAATCGCAGCACCGCCGGCCGGTTCGGCGAGCGCAGGTATCGCAGCGCCACCAGCCATTCAAACGTCATTTCGGACCTTCGGGTTTCTCCGGAGGCGCTGCGTCCTGAGTATCAGCTCCCTCCACGCGCAGCAGCGGAAACAAAATCACCTCGCGGATCGCATGCGAATCGGTCAGCAACATCACCAGCCGGTCGATTCCCACGCCTTCACCCGCCGTCGGCGGCAAGCCGTGGCTGAGCGCCCGTATGTAATCCACGTCCACTTCCTTGGGCATGTCCTGCCCGCCCTTTTCCACCTGCGCGCTGAAGCGGCGCTCCTGATCGGCGGGATCGTTGAGCTCCGAGAAACCGTTGGCCACCTCCATGCCCGCGATAAATAACTCGAAGCGCTCGGTAAGCGACGGATCATCGGCGCGCCGCTTCGACAGGGGCGATATGGCCGTGGGGAAATCATAGATAAAAGTAGGCTGCGTCAGATGTTCTTCGGCAATCACCTCGAAAAGCTCGCCGGTCAGCTCGCCGTCGGATTGCTTTTCTATCGCCGCGATCGGCTCGGCGCTCGACGAATGGGCGTAGGCGTTGTAACGCGCCGCCACGCCTCGCGGACCATCCGGCTTTGCCATCTCAGCCAGGGTCGGCGCGGCACCCGCCGCCGCGGGCCAGAATTTGCAGATCGCTTCGCGCATGGAAAGCCGCGCAAACCTGCTGAAGTCCAGCTCGTTTTCACCGTACTTGATTTTCGTGGTGCCGCACACCTTCTCCGCCAGCCCGCGAAAAAGCTCCTCGGTCAGCTGCATCAGCGCGTTCGCGTCGCTATACGCCTGATAGAACTCCAGCATCGTGAATTCCGGCTGATGAACCGCGTCAATTCCCTCGTTGCGGAAGTTGCGGTTGATCTCATACACCCGGTCGAATCCACCCACCACCAGCCTCTTCAAATACAGCTCCGGCGCGATCCGCAGATACAAATCCATATCGAATGTATTGTGATGGGTCACGAACGGCCGCGCCGTGGCTCCTCCCAGAATCGGGTGCATCATCGGCGTTTCCACCTCCGAGTAGCCGCGCTCGTCGAAAAAGCGCCGCAGCTCGCGCACAATCTGTGCGCGTCGCACGAAAATCTCCCGCGCGCGTTCGTTGACGATCAGGTCCAGGTAGCGGCGCCGGTAGCGCATCTCCACGTCCGCCAGGCCGTGCCATTTTTCAGGCAGCGGCAGCAGCGCCTTGGTCAGCAGCTCCAGATGCGCGACCTTTACCGTCAGCTCGGCGGTTTTCGTGCGAAACAGCTCGCCCGACACGCCGATGATGTCGCCCAGATCAAGGAGCTGGAAAAGCTTGAACGTCTGCTCGCCGGCCACGTCCAGCCGTATGTAGATCTGCAATCGCGTGCCGTCCCCTGTCAGATGCGCAAAGGCTGCCTTTCCGTGCGGCCGCAGCGCCACGATCCGGCCGGCGACGCGCACCGTTGCCGGATCCGCCGCAAGCTCTTCGGCGGTCCGGTTGCCGAATTGTTCGACGATCTGCTTGGGCGTGTGCGTGTAATCGAACTTGTGCGGGTAGGGCGCGTGGCCCAGGGACTCAATTTCGGTCAGCTTCTTCTGGCGCTGCTGGAACTGATCGAGCGGTTCAAATTGCAACGGGACATTCCTTTCCAGCGTGAGGGCCTTTCGGCGGAACCTGCGAAAGTATATACCACTCGACCCGCGGAAGCCCCTGCTCCGAAACCGATGGTATAATCGAGGAACAGATTCACAATGGGGAGAATCTTGTTTCCTAGGCGCAATGCGCGCCGTTTGGAACGGCGCAGCGTACTGAACGACTGGGTCGCGGCGATGTCCCGCGAAAAGTTCCAGTTGTATCAGGCCGTGGTACGCCAATGGGAATGCTCGTTTGCCATGGTCAGCGTGGCGCTGGACGATGCGTTCTCGCTGCGCGCCTCCGGAGAGTTGGTCTGCGCCCGCCAGCAGGTGTCCGTTGCGGCGGTGCTTCTGGGGCGATTCACGCCGTCTTTGATTTCGCTTTTCGATGCGCTGTCTGCGTGCGGCAGGCAGGTCGCCAGGTTCCCCGCAGTCGAACCGCTGAACGCTGAATTCTTCCGCGGCAACACCGGCCAGAGCGCGGCCTCGTGGAACGGGATTCTGCACCATGTGCTCTTCAGCGACCGCTCGCGTTTTTTCCACAAGCTTCGCATTCTGTCCCACACGCTCGAGCTGCTCGAACGCGAATTTGAGGAAGCGGCCCGCGACATATCCAACGGCCTGTCGGTGCAGCCGGGTGATTGCTGGGGGCTGCTCGACAGAATTCACTACGACGTCAATACCTGTCTGTGTGAATCCGAGGTGGTTCTGAAATCTTTCGTGCGCGTGTTGCCGGAGGATGCGCTTCCTGCTCTGGCGAGCGAACTCGATGTTTCCGCAGTTCCGAAGCGAGCGCGCGCCAAGCCGCGGCTTTCCGGCGCATCGGCTTCGGCGTAATCGAATTGCCCTGCTGTCTCCCGCGAAAATCTCAGAATCCGTGTTCTCAGCGCGCGGAAGTTGGTGTCAAGTCGAAAAATGCCTGCGGACCCTTGGGCATTGGCACAGCCGGCCAGCCTGACGATCGGTGTATGACTCGCAACCGGTAGCTGTGGTTGAAGCGAGCGACCCGTCCTCTCGCTCGTGTTCAAGCCCATAAAACAAAAAGACCGGGATTCCGTTGGGGCGAGTTCGCTTTCAACTTGCCCGCGCGAGAATCCCGGTCAGGTCACGTGGCCCAGCATCCGAAGCCTCGGGCGCCAATCCGGACCCGCCAAAAATCGGCGGCCGGGGATTGGTGCTCCCGGTGCGCACAAAGCCTGCGACGCCAGTTCGCCGGTTACTTCGACGGCGGCGGCGACGACGGTGACGACGGCGTTGTCGCCTTGTCGGCCGGGAACTCATCAGGGTTCGGCGCGCCGGTCCCCTGCGAGCCCAGGAACAGCTTGCGGCCGTCGGGGAACGTGACGTTGCGAGCGTTCGCCCGCTGGGAGAGATCGCGCGCCTGGTAGCCGTCAATGACCACGTCGGTGCCCGGCGCGAAGCTGTTCTTGTTCACCCCGCGGCGGAGCAGCGAATTCGGGCTGCCGCCCTCGACCATCCATGTTTCCTTGGTGCCGTCGGGCTTGGTGATTTCCACGTGAATCCAGGTATGCGGATTCACCCATTCGATTTCGGTGATCTTACCCTTCAGCAGGACCGGGCGGGTGGCGTCGAATTCCGCTCCGAAGGCGTGGTGCGCCTCCACCGGCATGGCGGCCACGAGCAATGCCGCAATGCTGAGTAATGCTGGTGCCAGAAATTTCATTCGCATTTGTGAGCTCCCATTCTTTCCTTATTTCACGGCCTTGGCGTTGGCCTGTTCCTTGTCTCGCAGCCGTGCGCCCCTCAGGATGTCTCCCAAGGCGTAATTCCCTTCGTGACACGCGTACTCGTAAATCTTGCCGTCGGTGGCCGGCCAGGCGTACTCGCCGGTCCAGGCCGTGGCCCAGGTGTGCGGATCTTCGATGGTGAAGCGATAGATCAGGGTGTTGTCGTCCACACGCGTGAAGCGCTCCACCACGTGCAGGTTCTCCGTTGATCCCATGTAGCGGGTCTTGTCCGTGAAGTTGGTGGTGTCCACCACGAGCGTGTCCCCATCCCAGTGACCCACGGAATCGCCCATCCACAGGCGAATGTTCTTGGGGAGATGTTCCCTGTTCATGTGCACGACTCGGGCGTCATGATCCATTTCGGTCAAGATCATGATCGAATCCGGCGTCTGCACGATCTGATGGAGATTATTATAGAAATAGTCCGGCAGCGCCGGTGGTCCGGACGTGGAGCTAAAGCCCAGAATGCAGCGCTCGCTCAGGGGACGCCGTTCGGGATCGTCGTATGCGCCGGGAGCTGTTTCCAGGCCGGGATCGGTCGTTTCCGTCTGATCGGATCTCGTCTGCCCCCGGTTCGCGGCGATGCGCTTGAGCGCCTCGGGCGTGTACGGCGGAACGCGGCCGTCCGCAGGATCGACGATCATTCCCGTCCGCTTTTCGCCGTTCACCACGGTGTAGGTCGAACCGAGATCGAGCCAGCCGGTATTGTATCCGCCGACGTTTCCGGCGGCGCCGCGCGATCCGTCTCCGCCCTTCGGCGGCGCGGTGCGGTCTCCCGAAATCGGCTGATCGCCCACGGCTTTTACCTTGGCCATCGCCACTTCGAGCTTGGCGGCCTCTTCATTGGAGAGCACGGCCTTGGCGCCCATGGGTCGCTGCAGCGGCGTCAGCGTAGCCAGATCGTAGGTGCCTTGCAAATTCGGGTGACCGTCCGCCATGCGCGGCACCTTATACGCCTTCGCCGCTGCCTTCTTCGCGGGCTGCGCGGCGGCTTGCGTGCCGCTCGGCGGAGTGGACTCACCGACCGACTGGCCGAACGCGGGGACAGCCGCCAGCAGCAAAGCAGCGATTGCTGGTGCGCCCGCAAGTATCAATGATCGATTCCTCATAGCGGTACCTCGTTGACTCATGGGTCCAGCGGCTTTTTACGCCACTGGCCGTACAGCAACTCTTCCACGAATTCCACGCACTTGAATTCCATCAGCTGGGCGTTCTTTTCCTGACGCCGGTAGAGTGGCATGCTGATCTTCCAGGGCCGGGTGAAAACCTTGGGATCGTCAATGGTCGCTTCGTAGGAGATCACGTCCGGGCTGATGCGCGTGTAACGCTCAATGACGTGCAGCGCGTCGCTGTGAAAATCTCCGGCGCGATCGAACCAGGACTTGTCGTTAAAGCCGGTCACGTCCACTACCAGAGTATCCCCGTCCCAATGCCCCACGGATTGTCCCATCCAGGAGTCCACCGGTGCTGGCCCCGGATCGGTCATGTAGATATTGCGAACCGCGCCATCGTATTGATAGGCGATGAAAAACTGGCTGGAGTTTTGAAAGATCTGAAAGGGCTGAGGAATATAGGTCGCGCGCGGAACGCCCGGCAGGTAACACTTGATTTCCGGATCGCGAGTCAACCAGTTCGCCTGATTCTCGAGTTTCTTGGCGAGCGCCTCGGGCTTATACGGGATTTCGCCGCCTTCCACGACGCCGACGCTGGGCGGCACCGAGCCAACCGCGCCTAACGCCACCACCGCTGCCGCCGGCACTGGGCCGTAAGGCCCTGGACGTAGCGCCATGGCTGGACGAGCGTTATGACCTTCCAGATCGTAGTTGGCCTCGTTCATCGTTTGCCAAATGCCGTTAAAATCCGGCTTGCCGTCAATGCGCGGTGCGCGGTATTTGGCGGCTTGGCCGGAGGCCAGCAGAGCGCCGCCCGCGAGCAGCGCGCCCACAACTGTAACCTTCAGAGTTTTCTGGATGTTGATCCCCATTATGCGGTTCACCCGCGCGCATATTATAACACTCTCCCTGAAAATAAAACTCTTTCAAGGCCAGCCGCGCCGGCTATGCGGCACTCGCGCTGTACTTCTAGTGCGAAGCAAATGAAGAATTCTAATAGGGGCGCGCGGGGCGCAAAAGTTCGTGGCGTGAGTGCGGCTGTCGGGGTAGGATGATCGGCCACAATGCTATTGGGGGGATGAAGCAAACACACCATGAGAATAACTGAAGCAAGAAGCATGAAACTCTGGTCGGGACTGATGCTCGCCGCCGCTTTTCTGGCGATCGTCTCGGTGGTAGGCATAGCGCTGGCGGCGCCGCAGGCCGCGCCAGAGACGAAGCCGCTGATGGCGGATCAGGTCTTCAAGAACGTGCAGGTGCTCAAAGGGATTCCCGTGGACGATTTCATGGGAACGATGGGATTCATGAGCTCGGCTTTGGGATTTGACTGCTCGGATTGCCATACCGGTGCGGGCACGGAAAAAGTGGACTGGGCGGCCGACACGCCAAGGAAGGTGATGGCCCGCAAGATGGTGTTGATGATGAACGCCATCAATCACGACAATTTTCCGGGACGCCAGATGGTCACCTGCTGGAGCTGTCATCGCGGCCGCGATCGGCCGTTGACCACGCCTTCGCTTTCCTTCGTGTACGGTCCGGTCCCCGATGACATGGATGACGTCGTCGGACAGGCCCCCGGCCAGCCGCCTCCGGACCAGATCTTGGATAAATATCTTCAGGCCATCGGCGGAGCCCAGCGCTTGGCCGCGATTAAGAGCTACGCCGCCAAGGGTACCAGCGTCGGCTTCGGCGGATTCGGCGGCGGAGGCACGGTCCAGATTTACGCCAAGTTTCCGGACCAGCGCGCCACCATCATCGACTTCCCGCCGGCCACGGGACGCGGCCACAGCGTCAGGGTTTTCAACGGCACGCAGGGCTGGATCGAGACGCCGCTTACCGTGCTGGGGGAATACGAGCTGACCGGAGGCGAGTTGGACGGAGCCAAGCTCGACGCGGAGCTTTCCTTCCCCGGCCAGATCAAGGAATCGCTCAGCAATTGGCGCGTCAGCCTGCCCACCACCATTACCGATCTTCCCGGACCTTCCAGCCAAACCTCGCAGGAGGGCGACGCCAAAACCGCGGGATCGCAGGACGTGAATGTCGTTCAGGCATCCGGCCCGCACGGCGTCGTCGTAACGTTTTACTTCAACCAGGATTCCGGTCTGCTCGTGCGCATGATCCGCACCGCGCGCACGCCCATCGGCCGAATCCCCACGCAGGTTGACTTCGGCGATTATCGCGATGTCAACGGTGTGAAAATGCCCTTCCGTCTGCTCTTTGCCTGGCTCGACGGGCGCGACGCCATTCAGCTAAGCGAAATCAAGACCAATGTCCCGATTGATCCGGCCAAATTCAGCCAGCCGGTCTCCGGCAAGATAATTCGCTCGGGGAATTAAATCTCGGCGAATTGATTCAACGTCTCGTCGCGCGTCACCCGGGCGCTCCGCGCCCGGCGCAACGTCGCTGGACGTGCGCCGCTATTCCGACGAAAATAGTAACGACCTATTCGTAGCGGCCCGCATCTGATCAGGGCCGTCCGCCAGCGCTCTTCTCCGCCGGCTCGATGGCAGGAGTGTTGTGCTGGCGGAACAAGAAGTACAACTTCTGGAGCGACCGACGCATCGCATTGAAGGATGCGTCCCGACGGGTAGCGTGGCCCGAACGAGACGAATCGAAACTGGTGAGGTGCCGGAAGCTGAATCGATCCGGCGCGCCCAGCAGGGTGATGCGGCGGCATTCGAACGCCTGTACCTGTTGCACAGCCGCCGTGTTTACTCGTTGTGCCTTCGAATGGTGGGGAATACGGCCGAAGCGGAGGATCTGACGCAGGAAGCGTTCCTGCAGCTCTTCCGTAAGATCGCCACTTTCCGGGGCGAGTCGGCGTTTTCCACTTGGCTTCATCGCCTGGCGGTCAACGTCGTTCTCATGAAGCTGCGGAAGAAGTCCGGCAAGGAGACCTCGCTCGAACAGGTCACCGAACCTGATGAAGAGTCCGGAACGCCGCGGCGCGATTTCGGCGCCCCCGATCTGACGTTGAGCGGTTCGATAGACCGGGTCAACCTGCAGCGCGCGGTCGAGCAGTTGCCTCCGGGCTATAAATCGGTGTTCGTGCTGCACGACGTGCAGGGATACGAGCACAACGAGATTGCGGAAATGATGGGTTGTTCGATCGGCAATTCCAAGTCGCAGCTCCATAAAGCGCGCATGCGATTGCGCGACCTCCTCCAGGAGGCCGTGCGGTCCAAGGCGCGCGAGGACCGGCGGGCTGCCGACACGGCATCGGGCAGCGAGGACTGAAACAGATGAGCACGTATGCTTGTAATGATTTTCTGAAGCAGCTCGAAGCGTGGATGGATGGCGAGCGCTCCTCTGTTGCACAGGCGCACCTGCGCGACTGTGCCCACTGCCGCGGCCTGGTCGAGGACATCGGCGCCATCCGCCAAACCGCCGGCGCCTGGGCCGCCGAGGAATCCGATCCCCCTGCCCGCGTCTGGGTTTCGCTGCGAGCGCAGCTCGCCCAAGAGGGCCTGATCCGCGGCGAGGAGCCTCGCCAGGCGAAAGCCCCCAGAGGCTGGCTCGCCGCCATCTTTGCGGGCGTCCCTCGGCCCGCGCTGGCCGGCGCTTATCTGCTGGCGCTGATCGCCGTATCCGTCGCATTCACCGGACGTTCGGCGAAGAGAGCTCAACGAAAGCCGCTGGATCAGCGGGACTCAGAATTCCACAGGCCTGCTGAACGCCCAGCTCCAAACCGAGCAGAATTCCGTCTCCGCCATGGTCGAATCCAATCCCGTGGTGACCGCTTCCCTGCACGACAATCTCGCCATCGTTGACAACTACATCGCTTTGTGTGAAAAAAGCGTTCGAGAAGAACCCGAAAGCGAAATCGCGCGCGATTATCTGTACGACGCATACCAGCAGAAGGCGAGTCTGCTCGCCCAGATGACCGAGCGCGGAATGAACGGCCGATGAGCACCCCAGCCACTCTTCGGAGCCAGTATCATTGGAAGACAGCCGGCCTATTGGTGCCCGGGCTGCTCCTTTGCAGCGTCTCGCCTGCTTCGGCAGACCGCATCGAGCGGCATTTCAAAGTCGCCGCTCATCCCGTCGTTACCATCCACAATCCCAATGGTCTGGTCACCGTGCGCGCCTGGACCAAACCGGACGTTATGGTCGTTGCCCAGCGCGCCACCAGCCAGGTCGAAGTGGACGCCGAGCAGAATGGAAACCGCGTGGATATCCAAAGCCGCCAGGTGGCGGATACCGCTGCGCCGGACGATTTGCGCGCCGATCTCGAAATCAGCGTCCCCGAAGACACCGAGTTGCAGATCCACAACGATTCGGGCGGCGTCACCGTTTCCAACGTGCTCGGCGACATGAACGTGGACACCATCGCGGCGGCGGTGGATTTGCAGGACACTGCCGGCTATCTCACTGTGAAGACTGTCGGAGGCGCGTTCCAGTGCCTGCGCTGCGCCGGGCGCCTGGAAGTCACTTCCATCAGCGGCAATTTCAAGTTCATTGATCTGCACAGCGTGTACGTCCGCGCCCAAACTTCCGAAGGAAACATCCTTTTCAACGGTTCGTTCATGCCCAACGCCACCTACGTGCTGAAAAATTACAGCGGCGCCATCGAAGTGCGCTTTTCGCCCGGCGATTCTTTTGATTTGATGGCTACTTCGCTCAAGGGCAAAGTGAACAACGAAGCCAAGCTCGAACCCTCCATGCATCACCACCCGAAATTCGGCAATGCCCTCTTCGGCACTTTCAACTCCGGCCGCGCCCGCGTCGAGTTGAACTCCTTCGATGGTACAATCAACATCCTCAAGCGGGATTGATTGCGCCGGCAGGCAGCGCAAACCGCCGCGAACTTGATGACCACCGAAAACCGCCTTCGCAAACTCGTGTGCCTCACCGGATTCATGGGCAGCGGCAAATCCACCACGGCGCGTCTGCTCGCCGGCCAGCTCGGCTGGGTCAATACCGACCTCGACAAGCGAATTTCCGAAGAGACCCACCTTTCAATCGCGGAAATATTTGCGCGCATGGGCGAGGCGGAATTCCGGCGCATCGAACGTGAACACCTGGCGCGCGTGCTCGGCGAGTCCGCCGCCACGCAGAAGCCGCGCATCGTATCGCTTGGCGGAGGCACCATCGCGCAGCCTCAAAATCTCGCGCTGCTGCGCGAGGCCGGCGCCGTGCTCATATGGCTGCATTGCCCGGTGGAAGAACTTCTGCACCGCTGCGCACGCATCACCGACCGGCCGCTGTTTCGCGACGAGGCCAGTTTCCGCCGGCTCTACGAAGAGCGTTTGCCCACCTACGAGCTCGCGGACTATCGCGTGGAAAGCCGCGGCGAGCCTTCGCGCGTCGTCGAACAGATTCTGGCGCTCGGAATTTTTCCCAGGGTGACTGCATGATGCAAATCAGACGAGCAATTCTGGCCGGACCGGCAATCGGCGCCATCGCCGCTGTTCTCGCGGCGGGCGCTTCGATGCTCGCTGTCGCGGCCACCGCCGCGTTGAAGGCCGGATCGGTTTTCACCCCGGACAAGGGAAGTTTCAGGATTCTGCTCAACGGCCAGCAGATCGGCAAGGAAGATTTTGAAATCAGCCCCAGCGGCGCCGACTGGGTGGCCAAGGGAACTTCCGAAGTTCAGACCACCGACGGCATGACCCGCGTCAGCGGAACATTGCAGCTTCACTCCGACGGATCGCCGGTGAGCTACGAATGGTCCACGCAGGGTACGAAAAAAGCCTCTTCTACGATCACCTTCGCGGGGCCCGTCGCCTCCATTGAGCTTCGCCTCGAAGGCCGCCGGCCTTTTACCCAGCAATTTACCTTCACTTCGCCGCAGATCGCCGTCCTCGATAACAATCTCTATTACCAGTACGCCGTGCTGGCCCGGCTCTACGACCGCGACAAGAAGGGCGTGCAAACTTTCTCGGTCTTGGTGCCGCAGTCGCTCACGCCGGGTAGCCTGACCGTCGAATCGCTCGGCGATCAGAACAGCAACAGCGGCAAGAAACTCGAAGAACTCGTGGTCAAGACCCAAGACCTCGAAGTGGACCTTTTCCTTGACGCCGGCCGCCTCGTGCGCATCGTCGCACCCAGCACCAACGCCGAAATCGTCCGGCAATAATATCTACCAACGCACCGAATGCGCGCCTATCGCTGGCGGGCGAGCGCGCTGAACTCGTGATAGCCGGCGATCGCTTCGTGCAGCCGCGAATAAATGTGGCTGCGCCCCACCGTCTCCGTGATCCGGTGGCGATCCAGGTCCGCCTGCAGCTCGGGATGCACGCGCGCAAAAACCAGCGCGACTCCGCGATCGCCGAGATTTTTCACCAGATCGCCGACTACCCGCGCCGCGGAATAATCAATATTGGTGATGGCCTCGCAATCAACGATTATCCATCGCAACGCAGTAGGGCCGGGGCCCGCCAGCCGCGATATTTCCGCCGAGAACTGGCTGACGTTGGCATAGAAGAGTGGCGCGCCGAAGCGATAGATCGCCAGCCCCGGCTCGGTGGTGGCGCCCGGAGCGACCGGCACGGTTCGCCAGTCGCCCTTGTCATTCTCCATGAGCAAGCCCGTGTGCGGACGATAGCTGTGCCGCACCACGCGAAGCAGCGAGACCACCATCGCCAGAATGATGCCTTGCTCCACTCCTACGATCACCACCACTCCCGCGGTCATCAGCGCCAGGGCAAATTCACCGGGACTCTCGCGGCGGATATCCCGCAACGCCCGCAGATTGATCAGGCGTACCGCGATCACGAATACGATCGCTCCCAGAACGCAGCGCGGCAGATATTGCAGCGGCTTGGTCAGAAAAAGCAAAACCGCGGCCACCACCGCGGCGGTGGCGATCTGCGAAACCTGGCTGCCGCCGCCGGAACTTTCCACCATCGCCGTCTGCGTCGGACTCCCGTTGACTACGAACGTTCCGCTCAATCCCGCGCCGAGATTGGCAACGGACAGCCCCAGAATATCCGCGTTTTCGTCCAGGTACTGGTGGTGGCGCATGGCATAGGCGCGGGCGGTGGCCGCGCTCTGCGCCACGATTACCACGAAGCAGGACGCCGCCAGCGGAATCAGTACTTCCGCGTCCCCCCATGTCACGTTCGGAAAGCTTATATGCGGAAGTCCGCCTGCCACCGGTCCGATGATTTCCACTCCCCGGCCGGCAAAGCCATACATGGCGCTCGCCGCAATCGCCCCGGCAACTCCGATCAACGACGCTGGAAATCTCGGAATAAAGTGGTGGGCGGCAAAAATGATCGCCAGGACCACAAGCGATACGTACAGAGTGAGGAGGTTCGTGCCGGAGATGCCGCGCACCACTTCCACCAGCTGAAAAACCGTTCTGCGGGCGTGAACCTCCACGCCCAGCATTTCCGGAAGCACGGCAATCCCCACCTGAAACCCTACTCCGGTGAGGAAGCCCACCAATACGGTTTGGGAAAGAAAGTCTGCCAGAAATCCCAGCTTCAGCAGGCGCGCGATCAGCAACAATCCCGCCGTCATCAGCGCCACCAGACTCGCCAGAGCCAGGTACCGGGCGCTGCCCAGCGGCGCCAGCGGAGAGATGCCTCCGGCAAGAATGGCGGCCGTGGCGGAATCGGCCGCCACCACCAGATAACGCGATGAACCGAACACCGCGAAACCCAAAATCGGCAACAACAGCGTGTAAAACCCGGTGACGATGGGCGTTCCCGCGATCTTCGTGTAACCCAGCACCTGCGGAATATTCATCGCCGCCAGCTGCACTCCGGCAATGGTGTCCCGCGCAAACCCGCGCGCAGTGATCGGGCGAATGCCGCCGAACAATCGCGAAGCGAAGGAAGAGCCGGTGTCGGTGCTCATGCAAGTCCCGGGCGCGAAAGCGTGGCGGAAAAAAATGGACGACGCCGCAACACGCCGATTCTGGCCGCACTTCGCTGGCAAGAAAATCGATCCACGATGAAAGGCGACCGGTGATGAATCGGCTGCGACGCGGGAAGAAAGCCCCCGCGGAAAGTACCACACGGCATCCCGGCTGAAAAGCGGGATTGACGCAGGCAGCGCGGGAGAATTGGCGAGAAGCCCTCAGGTCGCGGCGGCGCGCTCGTCGAGGCCCACGAGTTTCCGGAATTCGGGGTCGTCACGCAGGCAACTGAGGTCCGCATCATTGGCTGCCCAGTTGTGGTTGCCGTAACCCGCCGCAAACGCCTTTCGCAGCGTCTCCAGCGCTTCCGCTTTTTTCGATAGAACTCCGTAGGTGCAGGCGGCGTTGTAAAGCGTGTTGGGATCGCCGGGGCGAAGCGCCACGGCGGTCTGCAGGTGTCGGATGGCCTCGTTGGCGTCCTGCTCGATGTATGCAAGGTTCGCAGCCAGCAGGATTCGCGCCCGCACGTCCTCCGGCACAATCTCGAGCTGTTGGCGGAGCACCTTCGTCGTCAGCTCCCGCAGGTGCTCGGCCTCTTTCTTGCGTCCCAGGCGTTCCATCGCCATGGCAAAGGGAGGATAGATGTTGTAATCGTTGCCGTTCACTTCCACGGCCCGCTCCGCCAGCGCCGCGGCCTCCTCGAAATGGCCGGAAGCGAAATACGCCCGGCCCAGGATGTTCCAGGAGCCTTCGCAATCGGCCTTGCGTTCAATGGCGCGCCGCGCAAGCATGGCGGCTTCTTCATATTTCTTCTGTGCGTAGGCGATGCGCGCGCGGGCCACCAGCACTTCGGGCAAATCAGGCTCCAGCGCCGTGGCTCTGTCGCAAGCGGCCAGTCCTCGTTCAATCCATTTTTGACTCTGCTCGCGAATTTCGAAGATCAGCCCGCACAAGTGCGCGATGCCGGCATGCGCCAGCGCAAAATTCGGATCGATCTTGATCGCCTGCTCGAACATCTGCAGCGCATAGTCAATATTCTCGCGGTGCGTGTAACTTCTCCCGCGAAGATAAAAGTCGTAGGCCTGCGGATTCTCCGTCGGCTTTCGAGCGATGATTTTTTCTTCCTGCGGCGTCAGCGTGATGCGCAAAGCCTGGGCGATGCTGCGCGCGATTTCTTCCTGAATCGCGAATACGTCTTCGAGTTGCCGGTCGTAACGCTCCGCCCATACGGAATGCCGCGTGGATGCCTCCACCAGCTGCGCGGTGATGCGCACGCGGTTGCCCGCGCGGCGGATGGAACCCTCCAGCACGTACGCCGCGCCCAGTTGCTGGCTTACCTGTTGCGCGGTAACCGGCTTGTCCCGGAAAGCGAGCATTTCCGAACGCGGAAAAATTTCCAGCTGCGCGATTTTCGAAATCTCCGTGACGATGTCCTCGGTAATTCCGTCGCGAAAATATTCGTCCTCTTTCGCGCCGCTCTGATTTTCAAAATAAAGCACCGCCACCGATTTTTGCCGGCTGGCCGCGGGATGCGTCCCCGAGCTCGATGTGCTTTTTTCAGCGGCGGGCCGCCGGCTGGATTCGATGTCCCGCTTCAGCCGCTTCAGGTCGGCGCGAAGTTCGGCGGCCGTCTGGCAGCGCAAGTCCGGATCTTTTTCAAGAACCTTGCTGAGAATCGCGTCGAATGCCACCGGCAGCCGCGCGTTGTGTTCCTTCGCCGGGGCGGGTTGGGAATTCAGAATTCCGTCAAAAATAATTGCGGTCGTCGAGCCGGAAAACGGAACCGCGCCGGTCGCCATTTCGTAGAGCACCACGCCCAGCGAAAAAAGATCGGAGCGTGCGTCCAGATCTTCGCCGCGCGCCTGTTCCGGAGACATGTACGCGATCGTGCCGATGGAGCTTCCCGGACTCGTCAGGTGCTCGTCCATCACGCCGCGCGATTGCGTGCGCATCGCCGTTGCGCCGATGGTCTCCGCGCCGATCCGCGCCGCCTGCGTGATTTTTGCCAATCCAAAATCGAGGATTTTTGCCTGGCCGCGCTCCACCAGAAAAATATTCGCGGGCTTGATGTCGCGGTGAACCACGCCCTTGGAATGTGCTGCGTCGAGTCCGTTGGTAACCTGAATGCCGATTTCCAGCAGTTCCGAAATCTCGATGGGCTTGCCGACGATCCGGTGCCGCAGCGTTTGCCCTTCGAGGAGCTCCATGGCGATGAAGGGGCGGGATTCGAACTCGCCGATGTCGTAAATGGTGCAAATGTTGGGATGATTGAGCGCCGAAGCGGCGCGCGCTTCGCGGCGGAAACGCTCGATGGCCTGAGGATCGTGGGAAATGTCGTCGGGAAGGAATTTCAGGGCGACGTTGCGGCCGAGGCGCGCGTCCTTGGCGCGATAAACGACGCCCATACCGCCGCCGCCAAGCTTATCAAGCACCGTGTAATGGGAGATGGTGCGTCCAACGTGGGAATCGGCCATGAGTCCGTCATATTAGACTGTGCGGCGGAGACGAGTCAATAAATCGCTGTATCCGGCAAATTAGAACGGACGCCGGACTGAGCTGTGCGTCAGACGCCGCCACGTTCGACGACAAGGCGGATGCCGCCGTTAATGGTGCGGACGGAGATTGCTCCGCCGTTGCCGCGGCCGAGCCTGCCGTGGAAGGAGCGCGCACCCGGAAGCGTGGCGGTGGAGGTGACCGGGAAATCGGAGTAGAGATCGCCGTTCATATTGCGAAGGCTGAGGTCGGCGCTGGCGTTCGAGGGAAGGCCGAGAACGACGGAGCCGTTGACCGTTTCCAGGTTCATCGGCGCGCCGTCAATCAAATGGCGAAGCTCCAGGCGCAGGTTTCCGTTGGTGGTTTTGGCGCTGAAACGGCCGGAACTTTCGGTGACTTCCACGTTGCCGTTGACGGAGCGGAGCTCACCGCCGCCATCCACGCCGCGCACGAGCAGGCTGCCGTTGACGGTCTGAATGCAACCGAGCAGGACGCGATTGGGAACACGGATGTGGTACTCGACGGCGACTTCGGCGCCCTGTCCAGTGGGATAACGGGTGTGAACGTCCACTTCTCCGGGATGGCTTTCGACTTCAATCTTCACCTGATCGAGATCGCGGGCGTCGCTTTGGGAGGTCTTGACGGCGTGGACCTCCACTTCATCGCGATCCCAGCCTTCGACCTGCACGGAGCCGTTCACATTGTCGAGCTGGAAGTGGCCGCCAGCGGGCAATTTGTAGGTTTCGTTGAACACCTGATCGGTGGTGGCGAAACCGGGGAGAGAGAAGGTGAGAACGCCGGCGAGAAGCACGAGCGCCCGCGTCCCGAAGACTTGAAGCAAAACCCCCCGCGCTGTCATTTGCACTGTACGCCCCCTTATGGTGCAACTTCCAAAATCGTCGGTGGTTCCCGGTCAGCCGCTGCGTCAAATACTTCAAATGCCGCAGCATCAATTACTACAATTGATACGCGCCAAACCCGTCCGAGGTTCCCTAGCGCGAAACTCCCGAATCCTGATTCGACGGCTGGAGCTTCTGCTGCAACTTCTGTTCCCGGTCCTGCTCAAAGCGGTCCATCTGCTGCTGGAGCTGCATCATCTGCTGCTTGTAGAGTTCCGTTTGCTTGCTTACGTCGCTGAGAACAAAGCGGATATTACCGGCGACGGTGCGCAAGCGGAGGAGCTCGCCGCCGCCATTGAGCTCGCCTTCGGCGCGAACCGAGTGCGCGCCCTTGGCGGAATCGTCGTAGGTGACCTTCAAGGGGAAGGCCGGATCCACGATGACGCGGTGGTCGCCACCTTGCTGGACCTGGGCGTCAATGGTGACGGCTAATTCGCGGGGCAGATGCACAACGATGTCTCCCGAACTCGACTGCAGGTCGCAGGTCCCAGAGCCCTTCACAGGCGAAACAAACCAGGCGGTGATTCCGCCGTCGCTGGTGGAGGCTTTCACGGCGCTATCAACTTGTGTGAGATAGATGCTGCCACCGGACGTTTCGAGGTTCGTGGGTCCGAACATGCGCACCACGCGGATGCCTCCGCCCGAGGTTCGGGCGCGGACGAGACCCGCGGCCTCGCCGACTTCGATTTCGCCGCCGCCGGTTTCGGCGGTCAGCTCAGCGCCGGAATGTTCGAGCGTGATATTCCCGCCGCCGGTGTCGAAATGAGCGGTCCCCTGCACGGAAGCAACGCGAATGTGCCCGCCGCCGGTATGCAGAGTGGCGTTGCCGGCGACGGAGCCGATAGTAATGTGCCCACCGGCGGTATTCGCGATCAACTCTCCGGCGACGTTTTTGGCGACGATGTTGCCGCCACCGGTATCGAGACGCGCCGGGCCGCCGATATCAGCTGCGGTGATATTGCCGCCCGCGGTGGTGAGACTCACGTGGCCGTCAATCTGGGCGGCATCAATGCTGCCTCCGCCGGTGGAGACATCCACGCTCGAATTCTTGGGAATGTCCAAGTACAGCGTTACCCAGAGGCGTCCGGCCTTGTGGCGCTCCGGCCCTTCCGCTTTCAAGAGCACACCTTCGGAGGTATTGCGCGCCGAAATAGTGAAACTCTTCAGAAGTTGCTGGGCGTCCTTCTGAGATCCATCGGTTTCGAGATGGACGCGGTAGTTCACCTGGCCGGAATTTCCGGAATTCTGGGTGTGAATGGAGATGCTGCCGAGGTCCGTCTTGACGCGGATGCGGTCACCCTCATGGGTGGCGATGGAAGCGCTGAAATCAGAAGAGAGGCGCGGATTGGAACGACCGCCGCCGGCCGGAGCAGTCTGGCGATGCGCCGAAGCGCTGCCGACAAGGAAAAGGCCCGCAGCAAGCGACAGGGCGAAGATCGCGCCGAGAAGCTTGCGGAGATCAGGTCCTGCAGTTCGAGCCGTCACGTTGCCTCGATTCACTAAAATTTCTGGCGCGGACCGATATCGCGAACCGCCGCAGCGCTCTGCAGACGAATGTAGGTGTTGGGATCCTTGCGCATGCGCTCGCGCAGGACGTCCACTGTGTGGCCGTCGGAATCCACCTGACCTTTGGCGGCCATGTCGCGCAACGCATTGATGGCCTCGATGCGGACGCCGGGATTCTGATCTTCGACGAGGGCGTCGAGCAGGGTCTGGCGAACCATCTCCTGAGACCCGGCACCGTCAAGGGCTTCGAGCGCCTTTAGCCGCACGGCGGCGTTGCGGTCGGTGTGGACCGCGCGGCAGAGAGCCGAACGAACCTCGGGATCATTGCGGCGGGTACTCAAGCACTCGACAGCGTCGAGCCGCACATCGGGACAGGAGCGATCGCCGCTGCCGAGCACGTCGAGCAGGGCGCCCTTCACGGACTCATCTTCCACGGTGCCCTCAACGGTCATGGGCTGCTGGGACTTGAGTTGCAACTGCACGCGGGGAAGACCATCGTCACCGGCGGGAAAAAGGCTGATTCCGGCGACATCCGCTGAGTGCAAATCGAAGGCAGCGGGAGAAGCAACACCCGAGCCGCCCGAGGAAACGAGGCCACTGGAATTGTCCGAAGCGCCGGGATTTGCAGATGGCCCGGTGGCAACAGGGTGACGAAACAGACGCGGGGCGGAAGTGCCGACCGCAAAACCCACGATCAAAAGAATTGCGGCGCTCCAGGCCGGGCGAGGCGCGAGCCAGTTGGAAGGAAGCCGCAATCCAAAGGCGCGGCGCAGCCAGCCGCCCTCTTCCTGGCGATCAAGAGCGTCATCGAGGCCGGCGCGGCAGCTTGCGAGCATGGCCGCATCGGGCTCGCTATGATGCGAAGTGAGAAATGCGAGCGCTTCGCGTTCGTGCTCAAGCTCCGAGGCGCAGGGAGCGCAATCCGCGAGATGCGCGGCGAGCCGCGCTTGCTCGGCGTCATCGAGTTCGCCGCCGGCGGCAGAAAGCATCAGCAGCGGCTGATACTCACTGCACGCCTGGCTCTTGTTGTCTTCGTTGGCGACTTTGTGGGGCGGTTAGTCATGTGGCGCTGCAATCTCCAAGGTCCCTGGCAACAAAATGCTTACCGAAAAGCGTCGAGGCTGGCGCGCAATTTTCGCGTAGCCCGGAATAACGAATTCTTGGCCGTTTCTTCCGAAGTGCCGAGCAGGTCGCCGATGGCCCGCAATCGCAGGCCCTGATAATGCTTCATTTCGAAAACCAGGCGCTCGCGCGGCGAAAGGCGCTTCATGGCTTCCTGAATATGTTTTCCGAGTTCCTGGCCGAGGAGCCGCTTTTCGGGATTGGCGGCCGGTCGCATCTCGGGCTGGCGGTCGAAGAAATCGCGCGTGCCGCTCTCGGATTCTTCGGGCACGGGCGCTTGATCCTCACGGCGGCTGGTACGGCGGCGCAGGTGGTCGAGAGCGACATTGGTCACAATCCGGTAAAGCCAGGTATAAAAGCTGCACTCGAACCGGAAACGGTGCAGGTTCCGATAGACGCGGAGAAAACTCTCCTGGTAGATGTCGCGGGCGTCCTCGGGGCGACGAACCAGGTTCAGTGCCAGGCGCAAAACGTCGCGATCATAGCGCCGCACGAGGTCATCGAAGGCCAGACGGTCGCCCGCCTGGGCCTTACGAACGAGCGCTTGCTCGTCCGCGAGATTCAATGCCGCTGCCTGCCGCGCATTTGATTCAAGTGCGACGGCCATTTCCATGGCGCCCACCGTGTCCACAGCCGAGCTAGATTTGGCCCCGGCTCCGATGATTATTTCCGCTGTCATACTAGTAGACGGGCACTTTTGGTCTTCGTTAGCACCCGAAGGAGCCATTTTGGCACTATCGGGGGGCACCGGAAAAGGGGGTTCGCCCGGTGGGGGCTGAGCCTGGTCGTTGGGCAAGGGAGTCATTGGCCGGTCACGAATAGTCTGGCGCTGACTCAGCGCTTCTACCAAGTTATTTACGCGCGGGTCTATCCGATTGTTCCGGTCAAATTGGCCTTCCGTAAGATAGGTGAAAAACTGCTTGCGGATGAAGGGGCTAACGCTGGCGCTGATGAAGGCTCATGCCAAGGCGAATCAGGCCGTAGACTGCGGCGCAGACCAGGAAGTCCACCAGGACACCCCAGTCGAGGCTTGTGCCGGGATGGCGGAGAGCCGGCGGGAGATGCGGCGAGAGCGAAAAAGCGTAAATCGCGTTGCCGAGCAAAATGGAGATGAGGTACTCAAGCCATCGCCGGGGAGTGGCACCGAGGAATTGCCGCGCTGTCGCCATCGGTTAATCGCCCGAAGGGAGGGCGAATAGAGACATATTAGGACAGCTTCGGATGGGTGTAAACCGGCGGCGATGGGGGCATCGTAATTTGATTTTCCACAACCTAGCGCACAGGAGTTGGGACTCGCGAGGTAATGCTGAAATGATCCCGATCCGGAAGTTCGTAGAGTCATCAATCTGTATAGCCGCTCGTATCACAAGTGACCGATTGATCCGTTATCTTTTCGAAGCGCTTTTCTTTGATGTTCACTCGCCAAGTCAAGCGGGCTTTAGCGAAGCGCTTTAGGCCGCTCTGGTTATCAGCCAGACCAATCACGTACCCCCATTTCCCCAATGTTGTGCCGCCCTCGTGGTCCGTGTAGCACTTGAATTCCACGGTTTCGCCCTTTCGAATCAGGGAAGTCAAATCAAGCGCGGCATCAACGACCCCGCACGCCGGGGTTGGCTTACTTAACAAGAAAACGGCTGAAACGCCGTTCCTCGCCCGATACTGAACAGCATGTTCATTTCGATTATCCAGATACACGCCCATTCGGTCGGGAAAACTTCCTTGAAACTCGCACACATCCTCCCCGCGAATGGAGCGAATTCCGTCAGTGGTGAACGGGACTCCGTCAGTGGTTTGGCCTGCGGCACAGAGTGGAAACAGCGCACCAACCATTACGGCCAGAATCTTTGTTTTGGGATGCACCCTTTGCCACCTCGAAAGCTGACTGAATCAAGAGTCGGCTTTTGCGCCAAGCCCGTCTCGATAACGCTACTAAGGATAGCCGGATGCGCCGCTCACAACGAATCGAGTGTGTTCGACAGGTAATTACCGACTGGAGTCCGCCAAGTCCTGATTAGTCGGATTACCGGAGGTATGAAGTAATTATTTCAAGTTTCAGACAACGGCGTTCATCGGGAGTTGGAGGCAATGTGCGGCCTTCGTGCAAATCTTCACGCCGCGTTACCAATCCACTTCGTAGAAGAGATACCAATTCGGCTTCAGTGGTTCGAATACGTACGAGTAATAGCGGTCAGGATTGTTGCGCGCGTCGGCGTTTAATGTTTCCGCGGGAGAGTTTGAGGTTGGCGAAAGCTTTCTAACGGAGTAGACGTAGCCTGCGCTTGACCCGCCGGTGCATAATCCTTTGGCAACGACCACAAAGAAAACCGCCCCGGGAAAGTCTTCCGTGCGCACGATTCCTTCCTGTAACGGCAGCTTATCGAAACGCGACCGATACTCGTCCCAGCGAGCATCGCTGATACCGACGTCTTTGCGGGGCCATGCACTGCTGTTGTCAAGGTAGGTGAAGTCAGCGGCGATTCGGATTAGGCGCGAATCGTGTTCAGCCATGATGCGCAGTTCGTCTAATACATCTGCGCTGCGGGCAAAGTGTGTCTGGAGTCCCGCCTCGTCGAGGGTATGAACGTCCGTTGGGGTCGGCTTAGTTGCCTGCACGAGCGCGAGCATCGCTTTCGTATCTAGCCCAGCTGCGCCCCCAGTTGCGCCGAAATTAAATCGCGTATGATCGCGATACTTGAACGCCTGTTGTTTTTCATCCCACGGCCCGTACTTCCTCCAATACTCGTAGAGCCGAGGTGGTAGCGGAAATGGCAGCCAGTCAGGAAGCGTAACGGAAGT
Organism: uncultured Acidobacteriota bacterium; assembly: GCA_963814605.1. Classification (GTDB taxonomy): domain Bacteria; phylum Acidobacteriota; class Terriglobia; order Acidiferrales; family UBA7541; genus Palsa-295. Next base: position 411,649 of record CAWFDD010000001.1, read on the forward strand.
GGATGACTTCGCTGTTTGGGCAACAGAACGAGCTGGAACTCCGTTCTGACAGAGTACTGTCGGAGCCCCGAAAGAGATCATCGCGAAGGCAGCTAGTATGCGACTGAACACCCCGAAATCCCCTCAGTACTTAGCTCATTGCCAAGCACGTCAAGGACTAGTTTCGATCATAAGACGATCCAGCAGACTATCAATTTTCGGGCGTTGTGCCTGATTAGTCGGATTAGCGGTGAACGTCAACTGCTCGCCGAGGTGATTTCCTTCGAGGTGATTTCGTACTTGAAGCCATCGGCATCGAGCTGGTCGAGCCGACCGCCGGCTGTTTCCGCCTGCGGATACATGAAGAAAGCGAGCGGCGCGCCGGTGGCTCCGGGCAGAGGAACATCGTGCGCGAAATTGAAGGCGATCCAGTTCATTTCCCACGAACCGAAGAGCCGGGCACGGGCCTGCTTGACCATGTCGTCATCGAGCGGACGATTCCCGGGAGGCTCCTCGAGAACGACCTTGCGAACGTCGGCAGGGTCAACGGGAACCCAACCAAAGTCGCGGAGGTAGACTTCGGCGCGGCAGTGCTGCGCCTTGGTGACCTTCTCGGACGACGCGCCGAGGCTTTTGTATCCCAATTCGGATTTGGCGACGCGGATGCCATAGGCGTCGCGCGCCGGCAGACCGGCGGCACGGGCGAGGCCAACGTAAAGGGCGTTGAGATCGGCGCATTTTCCGCCCAGATCGCGGGACTCGAGCATGAAGCGAATGTCGCCGAGGCCGCAGCCGCGCGTCTTGGGATCACGAAAGGTATTTTCCACGATCCATTCGTAGATGGCGCGGGCTTTCTCGACATCCGTCTTGGAGCCGCTGGTGATTGCCGTGGCCGTCTCTTTCACGATGCCATCGGTCGGCAGGAGCTTGGTAGATCGCAGGAAATGGTCGAGGTCTGCCTGGTTTTCCTTCGACGCCTTGCCGGGAGCGGAAAGATCGACGGCAATATTTTTCGTCGCGACCCGGCTGGTGACCGTGAGGACCGGCGGCGCGCCGGACGGAAATTCCGCGGCGATGATGCCGAGCGAGTCGGTTTTGCTTTTGAGAAGCTTGGCGGAACCGCCATCCGCTACGAAGCTGTTGGAGAGCGTTTTCTGGAAGGGCGTGCGACTGATGAGCGCGGCCGGCACCCATATGCGTGTGGTCCCGGAAGGCTTTAAGACTTCGACGCGCGTGGTGACTTCAAACGTGCGCCAGCCGGTTGGGGCGACGTCTAGGGCGAAAAGCGAGTCCGCCTGCAGCAACGGAAGACCAGCTGACACGATTCCTGCGGACCAGAGAAAATCACGGCGCCTCATGTGCGCTCTCCATGGATCGGAATTCACTTGGCTTCTTTAGCTTGCCTACCGGGCGCGGAGATTATACTCCAATGGTTGCGGCGCCGCGTGCAAAGGCGCGTGCAACGAACCGTGGTAAAGTGCGCGCGCTAGCAGGCGCGTGCGCGATACGATCATCCTGAGCGTGGCAATCGCACTGAACAATCCGGTGAAGTACCTGCGCGGGGTGGGGCCGCAGCGCGCCGCGACGCTCGAGGAGCGCGGCATCTCGACCGTGGGCGACCTGCTTGGGAACCTGCCGTTTCGCTACGAAGACCGCATCCGATTCACTCCCATCGCCGAGATCGTTCCCGGGCAGGTGTACACGATTCTGGGAGAGGTGGCGGCGGGGGGAGGAAATACGGTTCGCTTCCGCGGCGGACGAGGGCCGGTGTATCACGTGACGGTGCGGGACAATACCGGCGCGCTGCACGCGAAATTTTTTCACGGCGCGTATCTGGAAGGGCGGCTCAAAGAAGGGCAGCGAATGGTGATGCACGGCAAGGCCGAACTGGACACCTACCGGCCCGGGCGGTTCGAAATGGTGAATCCGCAGATCGAGATGGTGAACGCGAGCGACCAAGGGCCCGGCGATTCCACGGAAGTTGGGCGGATCGTCCCAATCTATGAGGCGATCGGCAACATCAGTTCGCGGATGCTGCGGCGAATCATCTATGGCGTGCTGCGGGACTTCGACGGCGAGGTGCCCGATGCGCTTCCCGATGAAATTCTGAAACGCTACCGGTTTCCGGCGCGCCGCGAGGCGCTGATCTACGCGCATTTTCCGCCGAAAGACGAAAACGTGGAGCTGCTGAACACTTTTCGGAGTCCGGCGCAGACGCGGCTGATCTTCGAGGAGTTTTTCTACTACCAGCTGGCGCTGGCGTTGCGGCGGCTGCGCGAACACCGCCAGCCAGGAATCGCCATGCGCGTGCGGGAAGAAAAGGTGCGCGAGGCGCTGAAACGGATTCTGCCGTTCAAGCCGACGGCGGCGCAAAAGCGGGTGCTCGCGGAAATCGCGGCGGACCTGGAGCGACCCTACCCCATGCACCGGCTGCTGGAAGGCGACGTGGGAAGCGGCAAGACGATCGTGGCGCTGGAGGCCGCTACCATCGCGATCGAGAACGGTTATCAGGCGGCGCTGATGGCGCCGACCGAGATTCTGGCCGCGCAGCACTTTCTTTCCGCCAGGCGCATCTTTCAGCCCGCCGGCTACGGCGTGGACCTGATCGTGAGCGGGCGGAAGCGCGCCGAACGCGAAGCGGCACTGGCGCGCGTCGAGAGCGGCGAAACGAAATTGGTCGTGGGCACGCATGCGCTGATCGAGGATCCGGTAAAATTTCAGCGGCTGGGGCTGGCGATCGTGGACGAGCAGCACCGCTTCGGCGTGCTGCAGCGGAAGCGGCTGATCGAGAAAGGGGCTTCGCCGCACGTGCTGGTGATGACCGCGACGCCGATTCCGCGGACGCTGGCGTTGACGCTGTATGGCGACCTCGATCTCTCGGTGATTGACGAATTGCCTCCCGGGCGCACTCCGATCGAGACGCGCTGGGCCGACGAGGCGCAACTTGCCGGGGTATGGGAATTCCTGCGCCGCGAGGTCGGGAACGGAAGGCAAGGATTCGTGCTCTATCCGGTGATCGAGGAATCGAAGCAGGAGTTGAAGGCGGCGACGGCGGAATACGAGCGCCTGGCAAAAATGGTGTTTCCGAAACTGCGGGTAGGCCTGCTGCACGGGAGGCTGAAAAACGAAGACAAGGACGCGGTGATGGAACGATTCCGCGCGCGGCCAACTGGACGTGCTGGTGGCCACAACGGTGATCGAGGTCGGCGTGGATGTGCCGAACGCAACGGTGATGGTGATCGAGCATGCCGAGCGATTTGGGCTGGCGCAGCTGCATCAGCTGCGCGGGAGGATCGGGCGCGGCAGGGAAAAGTCGCACTGCATCCTGGTGGCGCCGAAAACAATCGCCGGGGATGCGCGCGAGCGCATCGAAACGATGGTGGCGACGACGAACGGATTCGAAATCGCCGAGCGGGACCTGAAGCTACGCGGCCCGGGCGAATTTTTCGGGACCCGGCAGCACGGCGACGCTGCGTTTGCTTTCGCGCAGCCCCTGCGCGATCACGAGCTGCTGGAATTCGCGCGGCGCGAGGCCTTCGCGCTGGCGGAAAATCCGGCGCGAGCGGACGAGGTGGTCGCCAAGCTGGAATCGCTCAGCCCGGCGTGGCGGAAACGGTATCAATTAGCCGCCGTCGGATGAAAAGTGCGCATGCCAAGAAGCCATGAACTTCGCGGGATACAGCCGTGCGCGTGATCGCCGGGAAATTTCGCAGCCGGCTGCTGAAAGGGCCGGGGAAGCTGCGCCTGCGGCCGACGAGCGACCGGCTGCGCGAGACGTTGTTCAACATCCTCGGGCCGGCGGTGGAGGACTCGCTTTTCGTTGACCTATACGCGGGCACGGGCGCGATCGGGATCGAAGCGATGAGCCGCGGCGCGCGCGAAACAATTTTCGTGGAGTCGCATCCGGCGACCGTCCGGCTGGTGCGCGCCAACCTGGAAGCGCTGGGAGTTCGCGGGGGTGCGGAAGTCATCGAAGCCGAGGCAGTGCGCGGCCTGGCCCGGATTGCCGCTCAGCACCGGATTGCGGACTTCATCTTTCTCGACCCTCCTTACGAGGACGAAGATGAGCAGGTCAAAATCCTCGAGTACCTCGATCAATCCCATCTGGTCGCGCCGCAGGGCCTGGTGATCGTGGAGCATCGAAACAAAACCGAACTTCCGGAGCGCCTAGGACGGCTAGAACGCACTCGTATGGTCAAACAGGGCGACGCGACGCTCAGCTTTTATCGCCTTGCAGCCGCGGCGTAACAGAAGCGCATCATATTGGTTCGGGTATAATGCGCCAATCCATGGAACCGTTCGCACCAGGTGAAGCCCAACCGCGCGAGGATCTCCTCGAAGAGCTCCCCCCACATTCGCGTCTGCCGAGGCTCGATCTGGGAATTGATTGGGAATCGCCGCGCGACGAATTTCGCACCAGCCTGCGCGAGTTTTTTACGGGAGCGCGGCCGCCGAAGGACAGCGAGCTCAAGGAGCTTCAGGGGTTCCGTGTGGACTGGGTGCGCGGCAGACTGCCGGGCCGCGCATTTTTCGCATCGTCGCTATGGCATGTCGCGCTCGTTTGGCTTTTGATCCTGCCGATCTGGGGATTTCTGCCGGAAATCAAACCGACGCTTGCGCCGCTTGAGGTCGAGATGACCGTTTATGATCCGCCCGACCTTCCGCAGATCAAGCTGCCCGCCAACGCTCCAGAGCCGGCGAAGGCGCCGGACGCTCCCAAACAGCCGGTGGAACAGCCCGCCGACGCTTTCCATCCGCGACAAACAATCATCTCGATACCAGTGCGCGTGACGCACCCGCGCCAGACGCTGATCCGTCCGGACGCGCCGCCGACGCCTCCGAAAATCGTGACTCCGATGCCCAACATCGTGCAGTGGTCGGCCCCCGAATTGAAGAGGCCTCGCCTTCAATTGACGCCCACGGCTTCGGCGCCGCGCCTGCAACATCACGCCGTGGCCGATGCAACGGCGCCGGACGTACCTACCGAGAAAAATTCGGGCCCGATCAACGTGGCGCCTTCTCCTGTGACGATCGCGAAACCGCTGATTCCGCTGGACGCGATGTCCACATCGGTGGCCAAGCGTCATGAAGTTCACGCGGATGCCGGCGCGGCGCCCGACGTGGGCGCATCAGCGCGAAGAGGGCGATTCCGGTTTGCGACGATTGATCGCCCTTTCGGCAACACCGGCGCCGCCTGCGCCCAACGTGAGCGTTCCTGAGGGAAACCTCGCGGCGCGAATCTCGATTTCTCCGGAAGGCGGGAAACCGGGCGCGCCCGGAGCCTCCGGGAAGGGAGCGTCGGCAACTGCTTCCGCGACAACGACGGCAGGAGGAAACGGAGGGAGCTCACTTCCGGCAGCGATCGTTGTCAGCAGCGCCACGCCGCGCGCGGGCAATGGAGGGATTGCGCCTTCGGGGAGCCATCGCGGACTTGCGCTGAAACCGACCACGCCGTACGAGCCTTCCAGCGACGCACGACGAGGGCCGGCGGACGTAAGCAAGTTCGATCCGAGCCTGCCGCCGGAGAAAATTTTGTCGGGCAAGGAGATTTATACGCTGCATGTGAATCTGCCGAATCTGACCAGCGCGAGCGGCAGCTGGATTATGAATTTTGCGGAGTTGGATGAGGGCGATGGACCACCGTACAAGCGCAGAGAGCTGGTGGCGTGCCCGGTTCCGGTGTCGAAGGCGGACCCCAAGTATCCGCCGGACCTGATCAAGGCGCACGTGAAGGGCGAAGTGGTGCTATACGCGATCGTGCGCAAGGACGGATCGGTTGACAGCATACAGATCGTGAAGCGGCTCGAACCGCAACTCGACCACAACGCCATCGCGGCGCTGGAACAGTGGAAGTTTCGTCCCGGAACGAGCGCGGGCGTGCCGGCGGATTTCGAGGGCGTTATCTACGTTCCGTTCAGCTACGAAAATCCACGAGAGTAAAACCTGTCTCATAAATGCTCGAACCCGACGCAACGGGTCTCCTCAGGGGCTAAAGCCCAATGTTGTGTGAGCCTCGTATGTCGGAGCTGAGGCTCCGACCCCCGAAACTGCATTTATGAGATGGCTTGTGGACGTCGAGCTGGGGCCCGTTTATGGATTTGCGGATGCGTGGAGCACGTCCCGGCAAGCCGGGACGGCGTACAGCGGCGGCAAGCCGCCGCACTCCACATCATCCGAGGCGAATGGGGCGAGAGATTTATGGGCCACATCACGCCAAGCAACTGCGCCGGAGGTCGCAATACGCGATTTATTGAATTTGCGAATGGCACGATCTTGCAGCACGTCCCGGCAAGCCGGGACGGCGTACAGCGGCGGCAAGCCGCCGCACTCCACATGGTGCGAGGTGCATGGGCGGCAGGGCGCCAAGGATGTCTGCCGGGCACAGCATGCTGTGCCCCTACAAAACCGGCGAAGAATGGTAGCTTGCCAGCCAAGGTCTTGCGCCGGGCACGACTGATCCCCAGGCTCGACTTACCGTCGACCTGGGGGCCCCATTTGCTGTGCCCCTACGAAGAAACGACAACCGCGCTTCCGCAATTCGTCTCTGCGGCGGGCACGATTGGCGTCAGGCGGACAGGACGGCGATCAAGCGGGCGATCTGGTCCGATGAGTTGTAGATGTGCGGCGAGATGCGTAGGGCGTTTTCGCGCAGGCTGACGTGAATGTTCGCCGCGCGCACTTTTTGGTAGAGCGCGGGAGTGTCCTCAGGCTTGCGCGCGGAAACACAGACGTAGGCACCGCGCCTGGAGCGCTCCGCGGGCGAGGCGAGCACGCAACGGTCGCGCGGGAGTCGTTCGATGATCTCGTCAACCAGCCCATCCACGTATCGGGCGATCTGATCCACACCAATGCGCGAAACCAGGCCCAGGGAGAAGTTGAAAGCCGCGAGATTCGTGAAATTCGCGGTTTCCGCCGAATCCCAGCGGCGCGCTCCAGGCACGGGCCGCAGATTTCCCGACGGCAAGGTGTGAAAATCCCGCGCGCCCTCGAGCGCCATGAAATAGACGGCACCGAGCGGCAGCCGCTCGATCCATTCGTTGGCGATCCAGAAAAAACCGGCACCGTAGGGACCGAGCAGCCATTTATAACCGCTGCAAACCGCCATATCGGCGCCGAGTTCCCGCATATCAATGCGCATCGAGCCGGCGCATTGGGAAAGATCGAGCAGCAGAGCGGCGCCGACTTTGCGGCACGCTTGGGCGACGCGGGCGGAGTCCAGGCGGGCGCCATCGTCGAATCGCACCAGGCTGGCGGAGATGAGCCGGGTGCGCGGCCCGACCTGCGCGATGTAATCATCGGCAGTGATGAAGCGCCCCTGCGGCTGGACGACGCGGACGCGCAATTTTCCCGCTTGCTGATATCGCAGCCAGGTAGAGAAATGCGCCGGAAACTCGCCGCGGCCGACTAGAACTTCATCACCGGGCTGCCAATCAATGCCCGCGGCTACCGAAGCGAGTCCGGCGCTCGCGCCGGTGGTGACGGCAATCTCCTCGGACTTTGCGCCGATCAGATGAGCGACCTGCTCTCGCACGCGATCGGGAAGATCGAAGTAGGCGGTGTCCGCCAGGCGATCGGGACGCTTCTTCCATTCGAGCGCCGCCTGGACCTCCTTCACCGCGCCCAGGGGCATGGGTCCCTGGAGCGATGCGTTCAAGTACGCGACATCCTCGAAATCCGCGAATTCACTGCGATAGTCTGTCGGCAATGTACCGCCCTCCATTCACGAAACGAGTGTAGCCGCGAACCGGTGTGCCGGGAAGGAGCGAGGCCTCGAGCGGAATGGACAAATTGGCCGGGGGATCCAAGCCGGCGCGAGACGGCGCCGTCAGAAATGGGAGCGGAGTTCGCGAAACGCCGAAAGGATCAGCAATTTGCCGGAGCCGCTTTCGAGTTCCGATTTCTCGAGTTCCCAGGTAGCCGAGTGGGGAATAAAAACGGCATTGAGGCCCGATTGGAGCGCCGGATTGATGTCGCTGCGCGGACTATTGCCCACCATCCAGCCGTGCGATTTGACGATCTTGAATTGTTCGATCATCCGCCCGTAGGTTCCGAAGTCTTTCTCGAGCACGATTTCGATGGCCTCGAAATGGGGCTGCAGGCCGGAACGCTCGACTTTGGCGGCCTGCTCGGCGGGCTCTCCTTTGGTCAGCAGGATCAAGCGGTGGTGCTTGGCGAGATAGGCCAGCGTTTCGGGAACGCCGTCAAGAATATGCGGCGGGGTGCGTTCGAGTTCGTGGGCCATCAACTCGATGTCTTTTACAATTTCGCGACGCGCGGAATTGCCAGCGAGCTTCAGGTAGGTTTCCTCAAGAGAACGCCGGAAGCTGCGCACGCCGTAACCATGCTGGCGGATATTGCGGCGCTCCGTTTCGTTGAGGATATGGCGGATATATTCGCGGGTATAGCCGAGATGCTCGAGGCGGGAAATAAAATCATCAATGGCTTTCTCAAAGAAGATGTTGTTCTCCCAGAGAGTGTCGTCGGCGTCGATGAGCAGGGTATGGCGTGCCATGCGGGTGCCCGAAGCTAAATCTTGCGTCAGGGGAAAAAATAAGAGAAGTGAAATCTGAGCGGGGCGGCTCAGGCCATGGAGGGAAGAAATTCGTAACGCTCGATCTGCGCGGCCACGCCGCGGCGACCGTTGTGCGAGTCCACGCGCAGGACGCGAGCGTAACAGCGGATGTGCACGTCGCCGGCGAGAGTGATCTGCTGCGGAAGGGTGAGCACGAATTCGATGGAGCTGCCGGATTCCAGATTGGCTTCGATCAGAAAATAAAGGCCACGGAAGCTGACATCGCGGGTCTCGCCCGGTTTTTCGGTAACCCCGTTTCCAGCAGAGAAACGAACCTTCAGAGGCAGCATCATAGAAAAACGTCGGGCGGCGCGACGCTCCACACCGTTTTCCATGAGCCCTCCCTACGTCTCAACTGAGCAAAGCTACCATCGCTACCCGGAGTGCGCAACGGAATTTCGGGGAGTGCTCGGAGATGCGAGCGAAGGGAATTCCGGGCGTTGTCGTCAACGTGGGCCAACGCGGGCAAGCTCCCCGAAATTGGCGGGGGAGGACGTATGACGACTGTGTTTGACCTGCGCGTTTGCTGCCGCTAGGATGGGGCCATGCCCGAACCCGCCACATTCGTTGAAATGCGGAAACACCCGCGCGCGCAACTCAAGCTGCCGGCGCGCATGCGCTGGCAGGGCCCGCTGGGCATGCGGCTGGAAACGGTGCAAACCGTGGACGTGTCGCGCGAGGGCATGTTATTTCATCGAAACGAATCCTGCGACAGGCTGGCGCGCGTGTGGGTGGCCTTCCCGTTCGATCCCGCGGCGGGCGCTGCTGCGCAGCCGGAGACTCCAGCACGTATCGTTCGCGTGGAGCCGGACGCGGAGGGAGGCTACTGGGTGGGGCTGCGCTTCGAGGCAACGGCGCGAACCGCGAGTCTACCCGCCAGTCGAGAACGGCGCAGCTCCGAACGCATTCCTTTCGCGCTGCCGATTTTCGTTCGCCCCGCCGGCACTCCGTGGCCGGAGGAATTCATGACCCAGGACGTTTCGCAGCACGGCGTGCGGTTTGAAACTTCGCACATCTATGCTGCCGGCGATAAAGTGCTCGCCAAGATTCCGTGGGGCGAGTGGTCGAGGGCCGGGGAGATTGCCGGTCGCGTGGTGCGCGTGGAAGCGATGGAGGACACGCCGGGGCCCGCGCCGGTGGCCAACCCGGAAGCGGGCAAGAGCGCGATGATCACTTCCGTTGCGGTGGAATGGATGAAGACGCCGAAATCCTGATGGCGGACGTTTTTCATCGCAGCCTATTCGCTTGCGGGACCTGCCGGGCACCTCGAAGCACTGCTCTGGACTGCGGCTGTCGCCGATCCCAATTTCGTCGCCGTGGTCTGCCATCCGCATCCCCTTTTCGGCGGCACAATGCACAATAAAGTGGTGTATCAGGCGGCGAAAGCGCTTCATCAGCGCGGCGCGAGCGTGCTGCGATTCAACTTTCGCGGCGTGGGGCAAAGCGAAGGCGCTTACGATCGCGGACAAGGCGAGCAGGGCGACGTCCGCGCGGCGATTGATTATCTGGCGGAGGAATTTCCGGAGCGGCCGATTCTGGCGGCGGGATTCAGCTTTGGTTCGTCGGTGGGCCTGCGCGTGGGATGCGGCGACGCGCGCGTGGTGCAATTGATCGGCATGGGACTGCCGGTGGACAACATTGACTTCAGTTTTCTGCGCGGTTGCACGAAGCCGAAGCTCCTGATCCAGGGAGGGAACGATCAGTTCGGGTCGCGCGCCAGCATGGATGCGCTATTCGCGACGATTCCGGAACCGAAACGGCTCGTGGTGGTGGATGGCGCGGACCACTTTTTCACGGGGAAGCTCGACGCGGTTGGCTCGGCGATCGACACCTGGCTTAATGACGGGCAAATCTCGAGCTGACGATCGAGATTCCTAACCGCGCGGTTCAAACAGCTTGAGGAACTGATCGCGCGGGGCGGGTTCGATAGCGATCACTTCGAGATTGGCGTGGACGTGTTCGACGCTGCTCATCCCGGCTAGCGCAGTGGTGACGCCGGGAACCGATCTGGCGAATTGCAGGGCGCTGACTGAATCTTTCGTCAATCCCAGGGCCGCGCCGATATACGGCGGGAGATTCCGCGTAAGCTGGCCCTGAAGTAGAGCGGCGCTGGTGACCAAGGTAATTTTCAGGGCGCGCGCGGCTTGAACCGTGGCCATGGTTTTTCCTTCGACGATTTGATTCGGCCGAAGCAGCGCCTCGGGCATGGCGAGATTCAGCGGCAATTGCACGAATCGAAAGTGATGCTCCGCGCCGCCGGCGTCGCGGGCGATTCCCTCCATTTCCGCGAGCGAGAGGTAACCCTGCGACTTCGGTTCGTCGCGGAAAGCGTTCCAGGTAGCCAGCCCGTACGCGCTGATTTTTCCGGCAGACGCGGCGGTCTCCAAAAATGCGAACGCCTCGGCGATCCTGCGGCGGAATTCCTCGCGCGGCACCTCGCTCAGTTGCGTTTCCGGATTGTGCAGATAAAAAACGTCCACGCATTCGACGCCCATATTCCGGCAGCTGCGCTCGAGCTGGTCCGCCAGATAGCGCGGAGTCATGCAGTGGCAGCCGGCGGCGATGTCTTCCGGGCGAAAGATGCCCGGCTCGATGAATTCGCGCGAGAAATAGTCATTGGCGTCGTCCGGCATCTCACCATCGGGGGTCAGGAAGCCGGCTTTGGTGCAGAGGACGATTTCGTCGCGGGGAAAGCCCCTGGCGGCAAGCTGGTTCAGCGCGGCGCCCACGGCACGTTCGCTGCGCTGCAGGCGATAGTTGATCGCCGAATCCACCACATTGATGCCGCCTTGAACGGCGGCCACGATGGCGCTGGTGTAGGCTGCGTCGGTTGCGTCGTCGGGCTCGCCAAGATAGGTGCCGATGCCGATGGAGGAGAGAACCAGGCCGGCCTGCACGTCGCGAAAGTGTCCCGCGGCGGCGCGTCCCTGGAATCGAGCCGCGTAGCGCAAAGTGCCCTGCGGAGTGGCGCAGCCGGGGGCGCGCTTGTCGTCGGCTTTTGCGGGAGAAGACATCGAGCCTCGCTTCACGGCACAAACTTAAAAGCCCGCGAAGTATATCAGAACGAAATCACTCGAGCGGGCGGGCGCGCGCCAAGCATCAGCGCCCGATGGGGGCGGCGAGGCCCTGCTGCGGTTCGCCGGCCACCATGCTCTGGGCGACAATCAGCCTGGTGACTTCGCCATGGATCTTGGGCAAATGCCGCGCGAAGACGATGGCACCCCCTACCGTCAGCGCGCCGCCCAGCGCCACGGTCCACTGCGCGCCGATGCGATTCGCCACCGCGCCGGCAAGCAGCGCTCCGAGCGGCGCCATACCCATAAACATCATTGCGTATACGGCCATGGTCCGGCCGCGGAGCCGGTCAGGCACCATGGACTGAACCAGGGTGTTCATGGAGCCCAGCTGGGTCATCATCGAGAAACCCACCGGCACCAGCAGAATGACCGAAACAATGAACCAGTGGGAGAGCGCGAACAGCATCAACGCAGTGCCTGAAGCTGCGCAGGCAATCGCCAGCCAACGTCCCAGTCCGTGGACTTTGGTACGAGACGCCAGGAGCAGAGCGCCGGCCAAGGCCCCGGTTCCCGAGGCCGCGCCAAGAATGCCGAGCGTGCGCGCGTTCCCGTGGAGGATTCTTGCGGCAAAAATCGGCATCAGCACCGTGTATGGAAGCGCCACCAGGCTCACCAGCCCCAGCAGCAGCAGCACGGTTCGAATGGGCGCGGTATGGCGCACGAAACGAAATCCCTCGGCAATGTGTTCGAACGCCGACGCGGTTTCGCGCTCACGCTGCCGAGGCGTGATACGCATGAGCAGCAGGCCGATGATCACGGCGATAAAACTGACGCCATTGGCAAAGAAGCACCAGCCCTCGCCGATGCTGGCTACCAGGATTCCGGCGATCGCGGGACCAATGATTCTGGCGCCATTGAACATCGAGGAATTCAGCGCGATGGCATTCATCAAATCTTCGCGGCCGACCATTTCCACCAGGAACGACTGGCGCGCCGGAATGTCGAATGAGTTGACGACTCCCATCAAGGACGCGAGAACGATCACTTCCCACACCGCCACGCGGCCCGCGAGCGTCAGATAGGCCAGGATCAACGCCAGAATCATGGAAGCCGTCTGAGTGGCGATCACGACCTTGCGACGGTCGAGGCGATCCGCCACCATTCCTGCCAGCGGCGCCAAAGGGAAAACGGGAATCTGTCCGGCAAACGAGACGACGCCGAGCAGGAGCGACGAACCCGTCATGCGGTAGACGAGCCAAGCCTGGGCAACGTTCTGCATCCAGGTTCCGATCAGCGAGATCAGCTGGCCGCTGAAGAAAAGTTGAAAATTGCGATGCTTCAGGGAACGGATGGTGTCCCGGAATCGCGATTTCACTTTGGGCGCGGCGTGCGCGGCACTTAATTTGTGCGGCTCCGTCATGGGTCGTTTAATTGTACGATGCAATCGGGCGCGCGCTTCCTGCGATTGCGCTGAGGTTTACTTCACGCGCCCGGCTTCCGGGCTTCGCTCGCGGATGGCGCAGGAGGCGCAAGTAATCTTCCGCAGGCCCGCAGGATGCGGCGGTACGGCCATTCGCTTTCCCGGAACAGGATTTCACCGTCGCGGGGCTTGGAGTAAAACCAGCGCGCCACCAGTGAAAGGTGTTCCGCCAATTCCGGGGCGGCCGCGCGCAACCCGTAGCGCACGCGCCAATCTGCCGGGACCTGTTCGCGGGCGGCAGCCTTTAGAGCTTCTGTTTCAGTTTCTGTTCCGGTTGCCGGTTCCGTTTCCTGGGTTGACCGGTGTTTATCAGTGTTTATCTGCGGCTCCAGCCTTTCCCGCAGAATCGCCTCGACCGAGCGCGGCTGGCTCGACAGCTCCGCGAAATTCAGAAAACACGGCTCGGCCAGAATTCCGGCGCGGAGCGGAAACACGGCAATGGTCTTCTCCTCCGCCGCACGCTCCAGGATTACGGCGTCGAGATCCTCGATTCGCCGTGCCAGCTCCGGCAGCCCGCGCAACGCGGCGGAGACTTTTTCCAGCCGCTTGTGCAGCGCAGCGGCGCGCTCGAAATCGAGCGTTTCGCTGGCCGCTTCCCTTTCGCGCTCGAATTTAGCAGTCAGGGCCGCGCCGGTGGTGTCGAGAGTCTCGAGCACCCGGCCGACTTCCTCGTCGTATTCCTGCTTCGTGCAACCGGCGAAACACGGGGCGAGGCACATCTTCATCTCCGAATAGATGCAGCCGGGAAAACTGGGATCGCGGCGGATCTTGATCTGGCAGCGGCGGATCTTGAAAAGATCGAGAAAGCCTTCGGAAAACGCGTCGGCCATGCGACGCGAGGCGAAGGGACCAAAATAAAATCCAGCGTCCGCGCTGAGCCTCCGGGTGACATAACAGCGCGGATATTCATTCCTCAGATTCACTTTCAGCAGAGCGGGCGGGCGGAGGCGCAATAAATCTCGGTAGCGATCGGGAAAATTGGCCCGAGCGTGCTGATAAAGAGCGAAGGTCTGCTCGAATTTCGAGCCGGTGACGCGGTAACGGATCCGCGCGGCGACGTCGCGCAGATTCAGCCGCTTCGAGCCGGGCTCCGGCGGGCGAAGCAGGCGTTCCGCAGCGCGCCGCAAATCCGCGGTCCTCACAAGATGAGGCTGCCCGCGCGGCTCGCGCATTTCGATCAGGAGAATTCCCGCCCGTTCCGGCACGGCGGCAAGGAATTCTTGGTCGTGCGCGCGATCGAATTCCTGTGTGTGGTCGAGCTCCAGCATGGTGCCAGCATACACTGAGATCAAAATCGCGCTGTAGGGCGGCACTTCGCAGCCGGGCGGGTTTTAGGAGGCGGCCGCGATTCTGGCGAGCACCGCTTGATTCTTCCTTTGCATCCGCCAGCCGCGCACCAAGGGCAGGGGGAAGGTCTTGCGCCATGCTGCGAGAATGGCCCCTTTCCAGGTCAAGCGGTAATTCTCGCCGGTGGGGTCCGGATACATGTAGCCATGCTCCTGTTGCCAGGGACCGAAGCGCTCCAGACGCCGTTTCAGCTCGGCGACTTCCTGACCGGGCGGCGGGAGCACGGGCAACGCGCCGTGCGTGATGTCGGTCACCAGCATGCGGTGAACGCGATACAGGGTGTAGACGTCCTGAATTTCCGGGAAGCGAAACACCTGATGTTGCGGCACCGAAAACAGCCCGGGCGTCGCAGGAGCGGTGTTGGTGTCAATTTGCAGTTCTTCCGAGCAGCGGGTAATAAACTCGATGTAGCCCGTTTTTTTCAGCGGAGAAAAGATGACCGTAATGTCCGCCCATTCACAGGTGTGCGGATTGCTGAGCAGCGCCATGTAGGTTGCTGTCGTTCGTGTGATCTGGCCGAGATTCAGGTAAGCAACGAGGTCGAAATTCCAGAGGGCAAGCGAACCCGCACGCGGCTCGAGGAACTCGCGCACCGGAACGGGCAGTTCTTCGAGCGGAACGACGCAAGGATCGAACCTGGCGCGGAGACGAAACCGGGAATGCAGCACGATGGGCCCGAGAACGAGGACAATTCCGTAGAAAACTAGAACGAAGCGCAGTGCCAGGTACGCAAAGGCATCCATGAGCCCTAGTGTTCCCTCAATCGCGCGGATTTCACGGGCAAGTCCGGACGCCTAGAATCTGTCTCATAAATGCTCGAACCCGACGCAACGGGTCTCCTCAGGGGCTAAAGCCCAATGTTGTCTGAGCCTCGCATGTCGGAGCTGAAGCTCCGACCCCCTAAACTGCATTTGTGAGACGGCTTCTAGTCTCCAATGGATTTCAGCACCCAAGAGGCGATCACCAGCCGCTGAATTTCGCTGGTCCCTTCGTAAATCTCGGTGATGCGCGCGTCGCGGTAGGCGCGCTCGACGGGATACTCGCGGCTGTAACCGTTGCCTCCGTGGACCTGGATGGCCTTGTGGGCCACGCGCGTGGCCATTTCGCTGGCAAAGAGTTTCGCGCAGGCCGCCTCCATGGAGAAGCGCGCACCGGTGTCCTGCTTCCAGGCCGCGCGCCGAACCAGCAATCGCGCGGCATCAATTTCCGTGGCCATGTCCGCAAGCATGAACTGGATGGCTTGAAAGTCGGCGATGGGATGGCCGAAAGCCTGGCGTTCGTGGGCATAGGCCAGCGAAGCCTCGAAGGCGCCCTGGGCGATCCCGGTAGCCTGCGCACCGATTCCGATGCGCCCGCCATCGAGCATGGAGAGCGCGATTTTGTAGCCCTGGCCTTCCTCCCCGAGGCGATTGGCGGCGGGAACCTCGCAGTCGGAAAAGGAAAGCCCCGCGCATGCCGTGGCGTGAATGCCGAGTTTTTTTTCTTCCTTGCCGACGGAGAATCCCGGCGTGCCTTTCTCGACGACGAGCGCTGTAATTCCGCGCTCGCCTCTCTCCGGCTGGGTGTTGACGTAGATGATCCCCGCGTCCGCCGCACCTCCGTTGGTGATCCAGGCCTTCGCGCCGTTGATGATGTAGCGGTCGCCCTTGCGGACGGCCTTGGTGGTGAGCGCCGCGGCATTCGATCCCGCTTGCGGCTCGGTCAGCGCATAGCATCCGATTTTCTCGCCGCGCGCAAACGGGACCAGGAATTTCTGCTTCTGCTCTTCGGTGCCGAAGTGCTGGACCGTGGCGCAGTAGAGCGAATTCTGCACCGAAAGGATCACGCTGGTGGAAGCGCAGACGCGCGCGATTTCCTCGATCACGATCGAATAACAGATGTGATCCATACCCGCGCCGCCGTAATTTTCCGGAACGCAAATGCCGGTCAGGCCCAGCTCCCCGGCTTTGCGCAGAATGTCGCTCGGGAAACGGCCGGTTTCGTCCAGTTCCTTGGCAACAGGCCGCACCTCGGCCTCGGCAAACTCGCGCACGCTGCGTTGCAACAGTTTTTGCTCTTCGTTGAGTTCGAGATTCACTGGAGCGCCCCGGATCCCTTTCCCGACTGCCGTGCTTCGAGCAATTGTACAGCGGAACCGGCATTCACGCCCGCGCGCTTGCTCGATTCGCACATCGCCGGCCGGCGGCGATACAATGCGGGAAGCCCTCTACCGAAGGAGATCGCGCCATGGAACACCGGATGAATCCGTTCGCAGCATCGCCGAAGGCCTATCAAGCGATGGAGACGCTTCAAGGGGTGGTTGATTCCTGCGGCCTGGAGCGCCCTCTGCTCGAACTTGTCAAGTTGCGCACCTCGCAGATCAACGGCTGCGCCTACTGCTTGGACATGCACAGCAAGGACGCGCGAGCCCTGGGCGAGACCGAGCAGCGCATCTATGCGCTCAATGCCTGGCGAGAGACTCCGTTTTATACGAAGCGCGAACGAGCGGCGCTGGAATGGGCCGAGGCGGTGACGCTGATCGCCGCGGATCACGCGCCGGATGGCGTGTACGAGCTGGCGGCGAAGCAATTCAC
The DNA here is from genome assembly GCA_963814605.1 of uncultured Acidobacteriota bacterium. Lineage (GTDB taxonomy): Bacteria > Acidobacteriota > Terriglobia > Acidiferrales > UBA7541 > Palsa-295. The sequence goes on from CAWFDD010000001.1 coordinate 428,617, forward strand.
TCCCGAGGAGCTCGCGAATCTGACTTTTGCGATCGCTACCATCAACAGTTGGAACCGGCTGTGCATTGCCTTTCGCATCGTGCCCGGGTCCTACAAGTCCAATTTGAAACCGCTCACTGCAGGTGCCTAAACCGGCGCCAGGGCACAGCCGCGTACAGCGCGCCGCCGGGGCGATTTTCGGAGGCCCGATCCCCGCCCCATGGATTGCCCCGCCCCGCGCAAATCCTCTATACTCAGCGTGTAGCCACGCGGGTCCCCGGGAGACGCCCGGACAGGGCCCTCCCGGATGTTTGAAACGCGCAATGATCGATCTCACCGAGAAAATCAAAAAGAAGCTCAAGGATGAAATCGCGCTCCTGGAGCACGAGCTGCACGACGAGCTCCCGAAGGAAATCAAGGTCGCGCGCGCCCACGGCGACCTTTCCGAGAACGCCGAGTACAAATACGCCAAAGAGCGGCAGGGCTACGTCGCCGCGCGGCTCGGCCAACTCCACCAGCGCATGGCCGACATTTCCATGCTGAATCTGAATAACCTGCCGAAGGACCGCGCCGCTTACGGCTCGACGCTGGTCGTGCGAGACGTTGCCAAGTCCACCAAAATCGAGTACAAACTGGTGACCGTGGAAGAAGCCGATGCCACGAAGGGGCTGATTTCCACTACTTCTCCGATCGGGCGAGCGCTTCTTGGGAAAAAAGTGGGAGACGAAGTGAGCGTCACCACGCCCGCGGGCGTGAAGGAATACGAAGTGGTGCGGCTGACGACGATCTATGACGAGGAATAGCGGAGTGCTTTGCACCTCATGCTGACCCGCGCCATCGGCCGATATCTCTCCTGGCCTGTTGACCGGCTCGCTGCCCTCCTGGCTCCCACGGGAATCCCTCCCAACGTCATCACCTGGTGCGCACTGGTCGGCAATCTTTGGGCGGGAATGCTGTTCGCCGCTGGACGATTCAGGGCGGCGGGCGGAATGATGATTCTGGCCGGCCTGTGCGACCTGCTCGACGGGCCTGTGGCGCGCCGCCAGAACCGCGTTTCGCTGTTCGGCGGCTTCCTTGATTCCATCCTCGACCGGTACGCCGACTTGATACTTTTCCTCGGCCTGCTGGTTTACTTCGCCAACGTGAATCGGTTCCTGTATGCATGCCTGGCCGGCGCGGCGATGGCAGGCTCGGTGATGGTCAGCTACGCCAAGGCGCGCGCCGAATCGCTGGTTCCCACATCGGAAATCGGATTCTGGGAGCGGCCGGAGCGGCTGGTGTTGATGATTCTGGGCGCGCTCGCGAACCGCATGGATGTAGCGCTTTGGCTGCTGGCAATCGGCCCGAATATCGCCGTGATTCACCGGATCCTGCACACCTGGAAACAGACACGAGGGACCGGTGCGCAGCCAATTCCCATGCCGGTCCCGAACAGCAGCGCAGCGCAGTCCCGCGAGGCGTCTCCCATCCTGACGCGTTCCGCAGGGCGCGGCCGCATCTAAGCGGGCTGGCCGGGCATCTCATTACCGTTCGTTCACAAGCGTTGGGGTAAGATCGCGCAGATCGACTCAACCATTCCATTGGAGGAACAGATGGCCATACGCGATGCATTCCTTCCCGAATTCGATCATGAAATGCAGACCACGCGGCGGACGCTCGAACGCGTCCCCGAGGACAAGGCATCCTGGAAACCGCACGACACGTCCATGACCATGGGCCGGCTCGCCGGCCACCTTGCTGAAATGCCCGCATTCACAGTGGCTACGTTTCAGGGAGATTCCTTTGACTTCGCCGCGCCGGGCGCGGCGCCCCGGCAGCCGACGGTGATGACTTCGCGCGCCCAATTGCTCGAACTTTTCGACAAGAACGTGGCGTCCGCGCGAGCCGCAATCTCCAAAGCGAGCGACGAGGACTTGCATAAAACATGGACCTTGCTGAACGGCGGCAAAACGGTTTTTTCCCTGCCGCGCGCCGCCGTGCTCCGCACCATGATCCTGAATCACATCATTCATCATCGCGGGCAGCTTTCGGTCTATCTGCGAATGAACAAAGTGCCCGTGCCTTCGATCTACGGCCCCTCCGGCGACGAAACCGGTTCTTAACACGCAGGAAGTTCTGAAGAGAAAAACTGTATCCGCTCGCTGCCAGCCGCAGGGATTGTAAGCTCAACCTGCGGCTGGTTGTTTTTTGGCGCGCGCGGCGGTGCGCCCAATCCTCTCTTGGCTCCAGTGTTATTCCTGGCACCATTGCAGAATCGAAAGGCCGGACCTTGCGCCGTTTTCGGTACAATTTGAAGTACCGATTCAGACGGGCTTCCTTACGGCGGATTCGCATGGCGCAAATCATCGGCTCTGTCCTTGCCGACAGTGTCGCGGCGATCAAAGCGCGGCACGGAGAGCAGGGCCTCGAGAAAATCATCAAGCACCTGAATGGCGAGGCGAAGCTGATTTTCAGTTCCCCTATCGAAGCCTGGAAATGGTACCCGCTGGATGCTTTCGTCAGTTTCCTGGACGCGGACATCAGAGAAACTGCCGATGGTGACCGCAGCATACTCGTCGGACGTTCCATGAAGGTGGTCGAATTGCAGCTCCGCGGCGTTGACAGCCTGATCGCCGGCATGGATTCGCCAAAGTATGTAATCAATCGAATCGCGGTGATCCACACGGCGCAGTTTCAGGGCATCCAAATCATTCCCGAAATCGACGACGGCCCCAGGGCCACCATCAAGTACATGGGTTTCGAAAAACATCACGATATTTTCGAGTGGGTGCTGGTCGGCTTTTACCTCAAGGCTCTGGAAATCTGCGGAGCCAAAGACGTCTCGGCGAAGTTCACCATACCGATTTCCGAGGGCGCGGCTTACTCGGAGATCGCACTCTCCTGGGCCTAGCTGGTCTCCAGCCGCAGCGTGGTTACTCGCTGCCGCGGTCACGTTCCGGCAAATTAAGCGGGATGTCTACTGAGTCGGATGGTTGTGGTTCTTTACGGCAATCGCATTCCCGTGCGCGCGCATTCTTCGAATGTGGTCAGAAGATTGGTGAGTCCCAGCAAATCTCGCACGGACTTGTTGTAGTTAATCAGCAGAAGTTCGCAATTTCCCTTCTTCGCGGAAACATACAGGCCTACGATCACCCCCAGCCCCGCGCTGTCCACGCGAACGAGTTCGTTGAAATCCAGGACGATTCGCTTCGCCTGCGGGAGCATGCCCTTCACGTGAGTCTTCAGCGTGTCGGTATGCTCGCTCGTCAGCCTGCCGATACAGTGGACCACGATCGCGCCATCTCGCGTTTCGGTCTGCATCCTGAAACCGGCCGTTGAAATCGCCGCTGGATCCGGTGACATGTAATCCTCCTGCCCGTCTGGAACGCCGCTCGCAGCCGGCGACGGCGTCCACTGCGCGAGCGTATTCTACGCCGAAGCCTGCGCGGAGCAAGCTCGCGCGTCACCGTGGTTGACGGCGCGCCAGCGATGCGCTTTGCGGCATAATGCTGAGCGTGAACGAGCCGGTCCAAACACGTTGCTGCATCGCGGGAGGCGGACCCGCGGGCATGATCCTGGGATTTCTGCTGGCGCGCATGGGCGTGGACGTGAACGTACTTGAGAAGCATGCCGATTTCCTGCGCGATTTTCGCGGCGACACGATTCATCCATCCACGCTCGATCTCATGCATGAACTGGGCATCCTCGATGACTTCCTGAAACGCCCGCATCAGGAGGTGCGCGAGCTTTCCGGTCAGGTCGGCGCCGAGAGGGTCGCCCTCGCGGATTTCAGTCATTTGCCCACTCACTGCCGCTTCATCGCATTGATGCCGCAATGGGATTTCCTCGACTTTATCAAGGAGCAAGCAAGCCGCTATTCCGCGTTTCATCTGAGATTGCAGGCCGAGGTGACCGATCTCCTTGAAGAGAACGGCCTGGTGGTGGGAGCGCGCGCCAAGACTCCTGACGGGCCGCTGGAGGTTCGCGCCGCGTTGACCATCGGCGCCGACGGACGACGCTCCGTGGTCCGCGAGCGCGCCGGCCTTCGAGCGATCGATCTTGGCGCTCCGATGGACGTGATGTGGATGCGCATCAGCCGCCTTCCGACCGACCCCGGCCACACTTTCGGTCACTTCAACGCCGGCAGCATTCTCATCATGCTCAATCGGGAAACCTATTGGCAGTGCGCGCTGGTGATACCCAAGGGAAAGGCCGGCGAAATACAGCAACGCGGGCTGGAGGCCTTCCGCGAACAGATAGCCGGAATCGAGCCGTTCTTGCGCGGCCGCGTGGCGGAGCTGCAGGATTGGAAAGACGTCAGCCTCTTGACGGTTACTGTTGACCGCCTTTCCCGATGGTACCGCCCAGGACTCCTCTGCATCGGCGATGCGGCTCATGCCATGTCGCCGATTGGAGGGGTGGGCATCAATCTCGCGATTCAGGACGCGGTGGCGGCGGCGAACATACTTGGCCGCGTGCTTCTTCAGGGTACGCCATCGGAAACTGACCTCCAGGCCGTCGAGCGGCGCAGAACTTTTCCCACTCGCGCGACGCAGGCCGTCCAGGTCGCCGTGCAAAACAATGTGGTCACGCGAGTTCTTGCCAGCGACAAACCTCTTACTCTTCCGTGGCCCATGAAACTCCTGGGCCGTTGGCGGGTTCTGCGGCGAATTCCCGCACGCGTGATCGGCGTCGGCTTCCGCCCCGAGCATGTCAGGACTCCCGACATCCACTCCTCGAGATAGCCGGCTCCGATTCCCACTTGGTGGGAAAGCGTGACGCCCCGAACTGCCTGTCCTTTGTCCGCGACCTGAGCGAGCGCGTGACTTGTCCAATTCGGTGCATTCCGGCGCAGGCGACCCTAACGGCCTCGATATTTCATTTGTTGTCGCTATGACGCATGTCCGTCGTTTGAATCAATTCCAGCGGACCCGAGGTAGTTGTACGGGTCAGAATAAAATAGGCATAGTAGCCCATCGTGCCGCCCTCGGCGCGACCGCCTGTGAATATTAAAATGTCTTCTATACCGTCACCGTTGAAATCCGCTCGCGCGCCCACCCAGAACGATTGCCGAAATCCCCCGTAGGACACCGTAAGGCCGTCGGCGTGTGCTTCGATCACGTCCTGCGGCGACACAACCTGCGCGATCGTCCTGTTACGCCGCGCACGGTCCGCCGCCCCATCAACAGGCATGGATGCAAGAATTTCTGCTGGCAGCAAACTAAGATTGGCGAGCGTCACGCGGGGATTCGCAATGAAGCTCTTAACCGGAAGTTTTGCTTTCTGCAACTCAAAAAGCAGGCCGCAAGTATCAATGAGGGAGCTTTCCATCGCCATATCGTAGGTAGTTGCTGAATACGCTCCCTGCGCTTGAGCATTCCTCCACTCCCGACATGTGTAAACCATAAATTCCGTATTATTTGGTCTCGTCATCTGCACGCCGTAGCCCTCAGAAAGGCTCGTGTCGCCATTGCGAACAGGCAAATCGAGGAGCTGCGGGATGTCAGACTGCCGTAGAAAACCCGTAACAACACGCCCCTTGAACTCAAGCGGCATGGCAATCTTGAAGGTTAATTCCTGTCCCCGAGCGGCAGGCGTTGTTTGCGCGGCCACCGAACCCGCAAGCATGGCCACTAGTGCAGGAAGCCAAGGATTTACCAGTTTAGCCATTGTTTTCGCGCGAGTGTACCATCGTTCTCTTCTCACGAATCACGCCCTGGCCTGGTAAGTCGGATTACCGGAAAGTAGGCCATCAAATCATCCTGAGCCACTACCAAAGCCCTCGGGGGATTGAAAGCGCACGGAAAGCTGTGCTAGCATCCCGCTTCTCCGCAGGGTTCATCGCGCGCAACCGCCGGGGGGCGGGTTCGTGATGTTAATCCGACGTTACAGCACGAAGTTTGTGTTCCGCACCGTTCCCTCACGAAATGCCTGTTCGCTGAGCAAGCCCGAAACCGGAAAAGTGAAATCAGAAAATGGAAACGCGGCCCTGCCACCAGGGCAGATGAGCCATTTTCGATTTTCACTTTTCCATTTTCCAATCTCACCAGAGGTGAAACCATGAAATCCTACACAACCGACTGGATACGCAATGTGGGCATTGTCGGCCACGGCGACACGGGGAAGACCCAGCTCGTGTCGTCGTTGCTGTACACGGCGGGGATGACGCCGCGGCTCGGCAAGGTGGCCGAGGGCTCAACCACGACGGACTGGGACGAAGAGGAAATCGCGCGAAAGATCTCCATCAACACCGGCGTGGCGCACGCCGAATGGCAGGCGCCGGGCCAGCCGGAAAAAACGAAAATCAATCTCCTCGATACGCCCGGCTACTCGACCTTCATCAATGAAACGAAATCCTCACTGATCGCCGCCGATGCCTCGCTGATCGTCGTGGACGCGGCCGCCGGCGTGCAGGTGGTGACCGAACGCGTGTGGGACTACGCGACCGAATACGATCAGCCGCGCGCGTTCGTGCTGAACTGGATGGATCGCGAGCTGGCGAGCTTCGAGCGCGCGCTCGGCTCGCTCGAGCAGGTGTTCGGCCGGGGCGTGGTGCCGATCCAGTTGCCCATCGGCGCGGAAAAGAGTTTTCGCGGTGTGGTGGATCTGGTGACCATGAAGGCGCTGATCTACGCGCCCGATGGCGACGGCAAGGCCAAGGTGGAGGAGATTCCCGCGGAACTCGCCGAGCAGGCCAAAGCCGCGCACGAAAAGTTGGTGGAGTTGGTCGCCGAAGGCGACGACGAATTGATGCAGGAATTCTTCGACAAGGGCACGCTCCCGGTGGAGGATTTGAAAAAGGGGCTGCACGAGGAAGTTCGCGACAAGAAAATTTTCCCGGTGCTGCTCAGTTCCGCGCTGCACAACATCGGCAGCGACGCCATTCTCAATTTTCTGGTGGAGATTTTCCCATCGCCGGCGTTTCGCGGAAAGGCCGCGGGTCACCACACGCCGGATCACAAGGGAGATGCGATCGAGCGCAAGATTTCCGCCTCCGAACCCGTATCGCTTTTTGTCTTCAAGACGGTTGCCGACCCGTTCGCCGGCCGCATCAGCTACTTCAAGGTGCTCTCCGGCGTGGTGAGGAATGACGCCACCATCAACAACTTTAATCGCGGCACGCAGGAGCGCTTCCAACATTTGCAGGTGATGCAGGGCAAGACGGCCGTGGCGGTGAACGATCTGCACGCCGGCGATCTGGGCTCCATCGCCAAGTTGAAGGACACCACCACGGGCGATACGCTGGGCGACAAGAATGCGCCGATCTACTATCCGCCCGCACGAATTCCCGAGCCTTCCATTACCTTCGCCGTGGAGCCGAAGACCCGCGCGGACGAAGACCGCATCGGCGTGGCCATCCACCGGATTCTCGAGGAAGATCTGGCCCTGCGGTTCGGGCGCGATCCGCAAACCAAGGAATTCCTGCTCTCCGGCGCCGGGCAGCAGCACATCGAAGTGGTGGTCGCCAAACTGCGCAAGCGCTATCACGTGGAGATGACTCTGAAGCCGCCGAAGGTTCCTTATCGCGAGACGATTCGCGGCAAGGCCGACGCCGAGGGCAAGCACAAAAAACAGACGGGCGGCCATGGCCAGTTCGGGCTCTGCCGCATCAAGATGGAGCCGCTGCCGCGGGGCAAAGGAATCGAGTTCGTGGACGATGTTTTCGGCGGCGCGATTCCCAAGAACTGGATTCCCTCGGTGGAAAAGGGCGTCCGCGATTCCGCCGAGCGCGGATACCTGGCGGGATTCCCGGTGGTTGATTTCCGCGTCAGCCTGTACGACGGCAAATATCACGACGTGGATTCGAGCGACATGGCGTTCAAAATCGCAGGTTCGCTGGCATTCAAGGAAGCCATGAAGCAGGCCCGGCCGGCGCTGCTTGAGCCGATCATGCACGTGGAGGTCTACGCGCCCGATCAATATTCAGGCGACTTGATGGGCCATCTGAGCGGGCGGCGCGGAAAAATCAACGGAAGCGAATCGCGCGCCGGCAACGTGGTGGTCAAGGCTCTGGTGCCGTTCTCGGAAATGCTCAGCTACGCGAACGAGCTGATCTCCATGACCCAGGGGCGCGGAAGCTATTCCATGGAATTCTCGCACTACGATTTCGTGCCCGCGGAAATCGCCGAAAAAGTGATTGCGGCGCACAAGCCGCATCACACCGAAGAAGACGCCGCGGCGGCCTCGGCATAATCGCCCGGAGATCCATCCCGCGGTTTCGATTCCGTGGAGATGGCGTCGAGTAGCGGAGTTATTGGCCGGAATTCGCCTGGGGTTGCGCCGGCTTCATCTTTGTGACTTGAGTGTTCTGAGCCTGCGCCTTCTGGTTGCCCTGCGATTTCGAGGCTGGATCGTTCACCGAGGCGCTGTTCTTGGCCGGAGCGCTGGCGCTCGTGGCGAAAGCCGGACAGCCAATGCCATAGCAGGGGCCCGTGTTCCGCCAGGCGCAACCCGTGAAGCACATGGTGGCCGCGCAGAGCATCAGCACACTCGCGAATTTCCTCATCCTTTGCCCCTTTCGGACGCGCGGCTGGAGCGCGAATCGGCTTTCGACTGCTTCCGCATATCTTGGCACATAACCTTTCGGCATGTTCGCCTATTAGATCAGGTTCAGCCTCAAAGCCAATAGAGAACGGAAGGCGAAGCAGCCGCCGTTCGCGCATGGCTGGCCGGACCTCAACCAGATAGAAACAAAAGCGGTTACGAAAGGTGCGGAAGGAAGAACCCCGTGCGGCGACGATGCTCCTCAAATGCCGGACCGAACTGGCCGGACAGAAGCCGCTCTTCACGCTTCGATTTCCAGGTGAAGGCGGCCAAAACCAGCACAAACGCCACGAGCGCGCGGTACCTGCCGATCGCCAGCGCCGTCCCCACAACGGCCAGCAGCATGCCGGTGTAGATCGGGTGGCGAATCCTGGCGTACGGCCCAGTGCGAATCAACTGATGATCCGCCCGCAGCGCCACGGTGGCGCTCCAATACTGGGCGATGTGATAGCGCGCCCAGATGGCAAACGCCACACCGGCAAAAGTGAGCGCCGATCCGGCGATGAATATCCCGTCGTTCTCGGGAACAAATCGCCGCTCGAGGATGCCGAATCTGCCATCGTTGCTGTAAAGGAGTACGAAAGCCGCAGCCATCACCAGGACTCGGCCGATGAGTTCAACCGGCGGTTCCGTCCTGGTCATGCGGTTGACGCGCAGGCCCGCCAGAATCCAGTACGCCAGGAAAATGAACCACGGCAATCCGACGCCATACGCGAGATTATGATTCATGGTGATTCTCTCCCTTCATTCTATATACGCGCCGCGCGATCGGCGAATTTCTCGAGGCGATCGTTGAACTCGATTTCCGTTGGCGCTCGAGTCCTCCTGCTTCCGGCAGAGGTCTTGCAACGAAAATAGAATAGCCAATTTGGCGCTTGCGAAATCTCCGGGAGATGCCTCAAGCTGACCCAATCATGAAAAAATTGAAGAAAGCAAAGCGTTGGGGAGACGCCACGCTCGCCATTCACGCGGGCGAGGAAAGAACCGGCGTCGGCGCGCCGGTGGGCACGTCCATTGCGCGCACCGCAAATTTCACATTCGCCAGCAGCGAGGAGATGAAGCGCTGGGCCGAGGGGAAAAGCTCGGCTTATATCTACACGCGCTACGCGAACCCGACGCTGGCCATCGCCGAAAAAAAGATTGCGGCGCTCGAAGGAGCCGAAGAGGCGGTGGTGGCCGCCTCCGGCACGGCGGCGATTTCGGCGGCGTTGCTCTCCGTGTTGCAGGCGGGCGATGAGGTGATCGCTACGCGGCAGCTTTATGGCGGCAGCTACCGCCTGCTGCGGGATGTCTTCCCGCGCTTTGGCATCGTGGTGCGCCACGTCGAATCGGATCTGGCGGGAATCGAGCGGCTGGCGGGCCCGCGCACCAAGGCGCTCTATGTCGAAACTCCGACCAATCCCACGCTGCGTCTCGTGGACCTGAAAAAAGCAGTGGCCTTCGCGCAGGAGTGGGGACTGGTGTCGATCGTGGACAACACCTTTGCCAGCCCCGTTCTGCAGAAACCCCTGTCGCTGGGATTCAACATGGTGGTGCACAGCGCCTCGAAGTATCTGGCCGGGCATTCCGACGTGATTGCCGGCGCGGCGGCGGGCAACTCCGTGCTGATGAAAAAGGTGCGCTCCAACATCATCCAGATCGGCGGATCGATGGATCCGGAGGCGGCGTTTCTGCTGATACGCGGAATGAAGACTCTGGAAATCCGCGTGGAGCGCCAGTGCCGCACGGCGATGGCCGTGGCCAAATTTTTGGAAAAGCATCCGAAGGTGGCGCGGGTGCACTATCCGGGTCTGGCGTCGCACCCCGACCACGCCCTGGCGAAACGCCAGATGCGCGGGTTCGGCGCGATGATGGCTTTCGATCACAAAGGCGGCCTGGCCGGTGCGAAGCGCTTCGGCAACCGCATCCGCGTGTTCTTGCTGGCGGCAAGCCTGGGAGGCGTTGAATCCCTGGCGATCCTGCCGATCTATTCCTCGCATTACAACATGTCCTCCGCGGAGCTTCGCGCGGCAGGCATTTCACCTGGAACGGTGCGCGTTTCAATCGGACTGGAAGACCCCGAGGACCTCATCGAGGACCTCCGCCAGGCCCTTGCCTAGACGGCCCCGCCGGACGACCGCAGCAGGCTGGCAATTCCCTCCCTCACGGTGGTATAAGCCTGAGGTGTTTCACGCAGTTGGACACCGTGGATGACGCGATGGCGGATCAAGAATTCGCTAGTACTCGGTGTCGTGTTTCGGTCAACGTTCGCCGGCCGAGTCCCATTGACCGGGTCGTAAGCACCTCGTAGGATTTTCGTTAGCGTGGGGTGGTTAGGACAAACAATGCGAGGTAGCGCGAAAGTCTGGGCGGTGCTGTTGGCGGGAACTTGCTTCCTGGCCAGCTGCGACGATTCCGCGAAAAAGACGGTGCAGGTGCGGCCGCCGGCGGCGACGCCCGCGCCCGTGCCGGACTACGTTCGCCAGCCGCTGCCGTTCCCGCAGGCTTCCCGCTCGTTTGCGATGCTGGCGCCGGAAATGCGGCCGGAAGTGGACGTCCTGGTCGCCAAAGTCCAGGCGACTTACGACGCCGGACAGAATGAGGTGAAGGCCGGGCATCTGGACAAGGCTCAGGCGGACTTTGATGCCGCCGCGGACCTGATTCTAGAGAGCGGACTCCCGGAGGATTTCGATCCTCGACTTTCGAAGCTTTCCGACCAGATCGGCGAGGCGGTCGAACCCGGTGATCAAAGCCCCGCGATGGCCAGCGGCGACGACCAGGAAAATGCCGAGGAATCGGAGACTCCAGCTGAACCCGCGCCGATTGATGAAATTGCCGACTTGACGCTTCCTGCCGGCGATCCGCGCCTGACGCTCAAGGCCGAGAAGGAATTGATCGGCGTCCGCCACGACCTGCCCCTCACCGTGAATGATTCCGTACTTCAATATCTGAGCTTTTTCACCACCACGCGCGGCCGGGCAATTGTCTCCCGCGGTCTCGATCGCGCGGGGCGCTATGACGATATGATCCGCCGGGTGCTCAAGGAAGAAGGCGTTCCGCAGGATCTGATCTATCTGGCGCAGGCCGAAAGCGCGTTCCAGCCGCAGGCGGTTTCGCGGGCGGGCGCGCGCGGCATCTGGCAATTCATGCCGTATCGCGGCGAGGAGTACGATCTCGAGCGCACCTACTGGGTGGATGATCGCAGCGATCCCGAAAAATCAACCCGCGCCGCGGCGCGGCACCTGCGCGATCTCTACGGAATCTTCGGCGACTGGTATCTGGTGATGGCCGCCTACAACTCCGGTCCGTTAAATGTCGCCCGCGCCATCGAGCGCACCGGCTACGCCGATTTCTGGGAGCTACAGAAGCGCAAGGCCCTTCCGAAGCAGACCCAGAACTACGTTCCCATCATTTTGGCCCTGGCGCTCGTGGCCAAGGATCCGGCCGGCTACGGCGTGCAGGTGACTCCGGAAAAACCTGTGCCGTTTGAAACGGTGAGCCTGGGGCATTCGATCGGCTTGCAGCTGGTGGCCGACGCGACCAGCGTGGACCTGGACGATCTTCGGATGCTGAACCCGCAATTGCTGCGCAACACCACGCCGAATGGCCCCGGATTTCAGTTGAAGCTTCCGTCGGGCTCGACCAAGAGCTTCGAAGAAAACATTCAGCAGGTTCCGGAAGACAAGTGGACCAGCTGGAGGCTGCATGCCGCGGGCGAGGGCGAGACTCTTCCCGATATCGCGCGGCATTACCGCGTGACGGTGGCGTCCATCGAAACCGCGAACCATCTGCAACCGCACGCCAGCGTGCCTTCGGGATTCCTGTTAAACGTGCCCACGCCTGCTCCGACGGTGCGGCTGGTGAGCTACCGCGTGAAGCGCGGCGACACGCTCGACGGAATCGCGGGCCGCTTCGACGTAACCGTCGAGCAGCTGAAGCACTGGAATCATATTTCAGGCCAGCATGTTTCCCGCGGGACGCGGCTGAGGATCTATGCCGGCAGCCAGTCCGCGAACGTTCCGCCGGCGAAGGCCAAGTCGGCGCGGAATGAAAACCAGGCTCTCCAAAACGTCTCAGCGAGGCAGTCCGAAAAGCCGGAAGCCCTCGAACACCGGGTGAAGCCCGGCGAGACGCTGTATTCGATCGCCCACGAATACCAGACCTCCGTGACCGCCCTGAAACAGGCAAACGCCTTCCTCGCGGACCGGCCGCTGCAAGCCGGCGACCTGCTGTCCATCCAGCGTTAACGCCTTCCTCTCAAGCTAAGAGTTTTATTATCTGCAGTATGCGAGGAGATTTTCCCGGCGGCCCCGGGCTCGTCGGCATCCATAGACGGAACCCCCAGCCATCCAGCCGTTTTTTAAATCCATTGCGCCTTGACAAACTTCCGGCAGTCCGATTATATGCGGGCCGAGGAGTGAGGCCGTCCGGGACACCCGCGACCCCACGGAGGATCGAATGTTTCACGCCAAAATGGACGACGAGGAAGACGACGAGCTGCCCGGTTTCGACGACGAAGAAGAAGGACAAGAGCATCCGCAGGAAATCGTAGAGGAAGTCGAAGAGGTCATCGTCGAGGAAGAACCGGAAGAAGAGGAAGCCCCTGCCGCGCCCGCTCCCCGCGAGCGAGCTCCCGCGCGCAAGGCAAAAAAGGCCGGTAAAAAGAAAAAGGCGAAGGGCAAACCGAAAAAGGCGAAAAAGAAGAAGAGCGCGAAAAAGCGGCGTGCCGGGAAATCGCGTTCCAAGAAGCGCAAGAAACGCTAGCGCTTTGGCGTTCGCTGGTCTTGACCCCTGCGATTCGCGGGGCTGGTTGCTCGATGCCGTCGAACCAGCTCCGCGATTCGCGTTTTTGCCGGCAAGTCGTCCGCTCAGGTCCCGCCGTCAGTTCCCATATTCGCGGTCCGCATATTTCCCGATTTGAAATGTTTCTCTTGCCGTAAACCTGTTTCGGTCGCTAGCATACGCGCTCGATGCCGCTGGCGGTCCAGCAGGTTCGGCGAATGCGCGGAGGCGCACAGTCGCAACTGATGCGCTGCGAGGACGGCGGATATTACGTGGTGAAATTCCAAAACAATCCGCAGGGCGAGAGGATTCTGGCGAATGAATTGCTTGGAACGAGAATGGCGGCGCGAATGGGACTGCCGACGCCCGCGGCGTCGGTTGTCGAGGTGCGGCAGAACCTGATTGAGCAGACCGAAGACCTGGTGATCGAGCTCGGGCGCGGGCGGAAACCCTGCAGCGCAGGGCTGCAATTCGGTTCCCGATATCCCGGCTCTCCCGCCGATACGACCGTGTATGACTTCCTGCCGGACGAACAGCTGCGCGAAACGGCGAACCTTGCGGACTTCTGTGGAATGCTGGTCTTCGACAAATGGACCTGCAACACCAATGGCCGCCAGGCGGTGTTCTTCCGCGCTCCGGGCGAATCGCGTTACCGGGCCTGGATGATTGACCAGGGATTTTGCTTCAATGCCGGCGAGTGGAATTTCCCGGATGCCCCGCTGCGCGGGCTTTACGCGCGCCATCGCGTGTACGAATCCGCGCGCGGCATGGAATCGTTCGAGCCGTGGATCGCGCGCGTCGAAGGCAAGATGACCGAAGCGGTCTTCGATGAAGTGTACAAAGAGATTCCGGGCGAGTGGTACGGTTTCGACACCGATGCGCTCGAACGGATGCTCGAACAGCTCCTGCGGCGCCGAAAACGGGTGCGCGAGCTGGTGATCTCGGCCTGGAAGTCGTCGGCACAACCCTTTCCCAACTGGAAGTGACCCATGCCTGAAGAACTCAACAACACGCTTCGCTACCGCGTGCTGCGCTACACGCCCAATCTGGTCCGCGACGAGTGGGTCAACGTGGGCGTGCTGCTCGAGGAAGTGGATGGCCCGCGGCGCGCCATGCGGTTGATCGAGGATGCATCGGAAATCGCGCGCGTCCGGCGCTTGCACCCCGGCGCGGATGAAGACCTGCTGCGCGCGCTGCCGTCGGAATTCGACGCGCGGCTCCGCGCTCCGGAAGCCGAGGTGCGCACCTACCTCGAGAAGCTCGATCAGACCCTTTCCAACGTCCTGCAGTTCGGCCCGCAGCGCGGCCTGCTGGCAAATGATTTCGACGCCGAGCTCGACCGCCTGTTCCACGATTACGTGGAGCGCCCGCCCGCGGCCCGCGGCGGAATCGTCGAAAACACGCGCGCCTGGATTCGCTCCCGGCTGAACGATGTCTTCCGGCGGCACCGCATCCTGGGGAAACTCGAACGCAGCGTCCGCGTCGAGGAATTTACCCAGCCGGGCGACCCTCTGCATCTTGATTACGCCTATCGCTACAACGGCACGCGCGGATACATCCATACCGTCGCATTGGGGCGGGATGCTGCGCAGGCCAAGGTCCTCGCCTATACCGCCGAATGCATCCGCGCCCGCGCCGCGAATTCCGAATTCACGGCCATCACCGAGATCGAGCCGGCGCGCGAAAACTCCCGCCACCAGTTCATCGCCCGGCTGCTCGAGGAACAGCGCATCGCCGTGGTGCCGCTGAATCGCGTGGAAAAATTCGCCGACCAGTTGCGGCCGCGCCTGCAATAATCCGGCGCGCTTGCTCCCGCTCCACGAACGGGATGGACGCGCGCTCCCATTTGTGTGACCATGTCGGGCCGTACGGGGAGGAAATCGCCATGGACCGTCGAAAGTTTCTGGCCGCATCACTGGCTTCCGCAGCCGTTGCCGGCGCGCCGCTCAGCTACGGACGCGAATCGCAGGACAGTGCCGCGCCGGGCAGCCGGGAGTATTACCAGCTGCGCCGCTATCACCTGCTGACGCCGCAGCGAAAACTCGCCGACGACTATTTCAAGAGCGCGCTGGTTCCGGGACTGAATCGCCTGGGAATGGCCAATGTCGGCGTATTCAACACTTCGATCGGCACGGAAGGCCCGTCCATGTACGTGCTGATACCCAGCACCTCGGTTGAAACTCTGGTCACCGCGGACCTGCGCCTGGCGCAGGATGCCGAATACGTGAAAGCCGCTGCGGATTTTCTGAACGCGCCGGAAAAATCGCCCGCCTTCGTGCGCATGGAAAGTTCCTTGATGGCAGCGCTCGCCGGAGCGCCCAAACTCACCGTTCCCGCCGCCACGGCGCAGCACGCCCCGCGGCTATTCGAACTGCGCACCTACGAGAGCGCCACGGATCAGGACCACAAAGTGAAAGTCGCGCAGGTCAACGAGGGAGAAATCCCCATCTTCATCAAGTCCGGATTCTGGCCGGTCTTTTTCGGCGACACGCTGATCGGCAGCCGCATGCCGAACCTGACGTACATGATCGGATTCACAAACCTGGCCGAACGCGACAAGGCCTGGAGCGCATTCATTACCGCACCGGAAACCAGGGCCTTGTTCACGCTGCCAAAATACACATTCGAGGACCTGGTCACCAATATTGACAACTCGGTGCTGGCCCCGGCCCCCTATTCGCAAATCTAGATCCGGGCGTTCCCGTCCGCGGCGTGCGTGAATTTCGGGCCGCACGCCCGCATTGACGCGCATGTGCTATTCTGCTATGTTCCTGTTTCGATTAGCCTTGGGGTGAAACGTTGACGCGTCGCGCGGCCCGCAGTAAGTCATCCTCGAACGGAAGCCGTAAACAACTGAGCAAGAAGGGATTAGCCTCGGCGAAGGCCCGCGTGATGCCTCCCGATCCCGACGCCCCAGCCAAGCAGCAGCAGTTGAAGCTTTATGAGGAAGCTCTAAAGCATTTTCAGCAGCAGAGATTTCAGCGCGCCCAGCAGGTGCTGGAACGCGTGCTGGAAGGGCCCAGCAAGGAGCTCGGCGATCGCGCCCGGGTTCACCTGCGCATCTGCGAGCAGCGCATTTCCCGCCTGCCGGCGCCCACGGCGAAGTCCGCGGAAGACCACTATACCCAAGGCGTGACGCTGATGAACCTGGGCCGCTGGGACGAAGCGCGGGAGCACCTCGATCGCGCCCGCAAGGCTGCGCCGAAAGCCGATCACATCGTCTACGCCATGGCGGCTCTCGACTGCCTAACCGGCGAAGCCGATTCGGCGATGCTCAACCTGAAGATCGCCATCCAGTTGCGTCCGGAAAACCGCTATCACGCTCGCAACGACGAGGATTTCGCATTCCTGCAGGAAGATCCGCGCTTTACGGAGCTGCTCTATCCGGAGCGCGACGGTTCGGCCGGCTGATTTCCTGCATTCCCCCATGAAAAATGTTGTGGATCGCCGGTCGCCATCGGTCCGGGTAGTCGCGCTCGGCGGCGGCACGGGTCTTTCCACGGTACTTCGCGGGCTGAAGCAGCACATTGCCGAACGCGGCAAGCGCCGGCCGGAGCAACCCATCGCGGATCTCACCGCCATCGTCACCGTCACCGATGACGGCGGCAGTTCCGGCCGGCTGCGTCGCGAATATCGCATCCTTCCCCCGGGCGACATTCGCAATTGCCTGGTGGCGCTCTCCCGCGACGAACTCCTGCTCGGGCATCTGTTTCAATATCGCTTTCCCGCCGGGCGCGGGCTCGGCGGCCACAGTTTCGGAAATCTTTTCCTGACCGCGCTGACCAATGTCACCGGAGATTTCCCGCGCGCCGTGCAACTCTCGGCTCAGGTGCTGGCCATTCGCGGCCGGATTTTTCCTTCGACGGCGCAGAACGTCACGCTCGAGGCCGAGCTGGAAGATGGAAAAATCGTTTCCGGCGAGACGAATATTTCGCGCTCTCGAAAACGCATCGCGCGCGTGCGCCTGGTCCCGCGCCGCGTCCGGCCGCTGCCCGACGCGCTGGCCGCCATCCGCCAGGCCGATCTCATTCTGATCGGGCCAGGCTCGCTCTACACCAGCATCCTGCCGAATTTGCTGGTCGAACAGGTGGTGGAGGTGATTGCCAACTCGACGGCCACGCGCGTCTATATCGCCAATGTGATGACCCAGCCCGGAGAAACCCAGCACTACTCAGTGGCCGACCATGTCCGCGCCATCTACGCGCACACGCGCCGCGACCTCTTCGATTTCGTGGTGATCAATCGCGCGCAGGTGTCGCCGCGTCTGCGACGCCGCTATGCGGCGCAGGGCGCCGAGCCCGTGGATCCGTCGTTCAGCGAGCTCGACCGCATGCGCTTGAGGTATGTCACGGGCGATATCCTGCAGCAGGAAGGGGTGGCCCGGCACGATCAGGCTCGTCTAACGCGCCTGCTCCTCGACAAATTCGTGGAGCACAAGGCCGTGCGATGAGCGCCTAATCCCCGCTCGGCGCGTTCGGAGCCATGTAGCCCTCGCGGGCGATGACCACCGCTTTCTTCTTCTTGCCCTTTTTATCGGCGAGTTCCAGCGGGTTCCCTTGATCGTCCACCACCTGCACGAGGAGCTTGTGGTATTTCCCGTCCTGCGGCGTGGACGGTGAAAACGCCAGCGTGTACTGGCTGCGCAGCATTTGCGCCACGGAATTAAAAATTCCGGGCATCTCCGCCTGGAAACGCGGGAACCAGGCATATCCTCCGGTCATGCGCGCAAAGGTGCTGAGCTGGTTCTTGGCCTGCAGGTAGCCGATGCCGGCGCCGTCGCGAGAGTACAAATCAAGACCCTCCGCCACGCCCACGCAAAATATGGTGACGTCGGTTTCCTTCAGGCGCTTCAGGGTGTCATCCAGAGTGTGCTTGCTGAAGGTATCGAATCCCGTGGCCAGCACCAGAATGGCCTTCTTGCCCTTTACGTCGCGAACCTGGCCGACCGTTTCGAGGATGGCATCGAACAGATTTGCTTCGCTAAAAGCGGGAAAATAAAGCGACGCAATGGATTGACCGACTTCCCGTTTGTCCTGGGTGAAGTCATCCACCAGCGTGGTATGCAAATCGAAAGTCTTCAGCGCCACCCAGTCCTGCGGCTTCAGCTGGTTCAGGAACGAATACGACAGATTCTTCGCCTGGTAGGCGAACCATCCTCCATACAATTTGCTGAACTCCATCAGCATCACGATGGTAATGGGCGCTTCGGTGGGCGCAAAATTGGCCACCTGTTGACGCTGGCCTTCGTCGAGGATGCGAAAGTTTTCCTTCTTCAATCCGGTGACGATGTTTCCGTCCGCATCGGTGACCACGGCGTCCACGCTCACCACGTTCGATTGCACCGAAATGGCAACCTGCGGAGGCGGCGCCTGACTGGGCTGCGCCTGGCGCTGGGATTGTCCCGGCGCCGGTGGCGCGGGCTGAGCCGGCGCCTGGGTCGGGGCGGGCGACTGCGGGCCGTCCTGTTGGGCGAGCGCTGTCCAGGCCTCCGAAGGAACGCCGAGCGCAGCGACCAGAACCCCCATCAGGATGATGCGAAACGATGGCTTCCTTCGCATAATTTCCTCCCTCGACTTGGATGCCGCCAAGGCCCGCCCTGGATGGTCGGTTGCAATCCTGAAAACGCCATTCGCCAAGCCCCGCCGGCCCGCGCATCGCAATGATAATATTGATTGTATCCGCTTGGCGATCCACTTTGTGATTCACCGGGAGAGGAACAAAATGGCGCGTACGTTTCGGCGAGTTGTCATTCGACTGGTACTCACTTTGACCTCTGCCGCGCCGGTCTCCGCGCAGGCGCGCGCACACGCTCCGGCACACGCCCTGGGCCAGGCACCCAGCCAGGCTACCGCCGCGCAGGCCGCGCCCGCTTCGCCCTCGAACCTCTCCCAGATCGAAGTCGAGGCCGTTGGCTGGCTGCAGAACTTGATCCGCATCAACACCACCAACCCGCCGGGAAACGAATTGGTCGCCGCGAAATACCTCGCCGGCATTCTCGAGCAGGAGGGCATTCATGCGGAGACATTTGAAAGCACGCCCGGCCGCGGATTCCTGGTGGCGCGACTTTCCGCCAGCGCCATGCCCGACCCCTCGCGCGCCCTGCTGCTGATGGGCCACCTCGACGTGGTGGGCGTGGACAAAACGAAATGGAAAGTGGATCCCTTCGGCGCGGTGATGCAGGATGGCTACCTCTACGGCCGCGGCGCGATTGACGACAAAGGCATGACCGCCGCCAATCTCGCGGTCTTCGTGGCCTTAAAACGATCCGGAGCGCGGCTGAGCCGCGACGTGATTTTCCTTGCCGAAGGCGATGAAGAGGCCGGCGGCGCCGCCGGTATGCAATTCGCCGTCGAAAAGCACTGGGACAAGATCGCCGCGGGCTACGCGATCAATGAGGGCGGCCGCGTGGTTCTGAAGAACGGCAAGACCGAATACGTCGGCGTCCAGGCGAGCGAAAAAGTTTCGATCAACGTGGACGTAATTTCCACGGGAACCTCCGGGCACGGTTCGATCCCCCGCAAGGACAACGCCGTGGCGCATCTGGCGACGGCGATTGCCAAGATCTCGACGTACGAGGCGCCCGTGCAGTTCAACGCCGTCACGCGCGCTTATTTCGACGGCCTGGCTCCCACCGAAGACGAGGAAACCGGCAAGTGGATGCGCGCGCTGGGCACATCCGACCGAGGCGATCACGCCGCGCGCTGGATTTCCGACGCCGACCCGAGCTGGAACGCCATGCTGCGCGACACCGTCGCTCCCACCATGCTGCAGGCGGGGATTCGGCCCAATGTGGTGCCCTCGGAAGCGCGCGGCGTGCTCAATATCCGGCTGCTTCCTGGAAACCAGATCGCTGCCCTGCTCGGGAAATTGCAGCAGCTGGTCAACGATCCGCAGATAAAATTCGAAACCGAGCCGGGAGGCGGCGAAGCCGCGCCATCGTCGTCGCTGACCTCGGAACTGTATGCCACCATCGCGCGCGTGTCGGCGCAGACCTTCGCAGGTGCGCCAGTGATTCCCTACATGTCCACGGGCGCCACGGACTCCACGCCGCTGCGCATGCGCAACGTGCAGGCCTATGGCTTGCTGCCCTTCCCGCTGACCGAGGACGATGTCCTGCGCATGCATGCCGACAACGAACGCATCCCGCTCGATTCCTTCCGCAAGGGAATTGAGTTCCTCTACGGCATCGTCACCGATTTCGCCGTCGCAAAATAAATTAAAACAGGTTTCAACCCCTGAGGTCAGCCGACACTAATTCAGCCAATTGTCCGGCCGTGAGGGCGGCTTGTCGCGGTGGTCGCGCACATAGACCTCGAATTTCTTGCGCATTCGCCGCCGCTTCCAATCCGAAAAGAAATTACGCGGAGAGTAAAGGAACGAGCCTCGGCGCAGATAAATGTATCCCACCAGCATCCCGCCGAGATGGCAGACGTGGCTCACTTTATCGCCCGAGGCGTCGATCGTGCCGAAAAATTCGATCGCGCCCATGACGACCACGAAAATCCGCATGGACACCGTCACGGGAAGGGGGAACATCCACACGCGCCGCTCCGGCAGCACGATCGCATTTGCCAGCAGAATCCCGTAAATGGCTCCGGACGCGCCGATCGTCGGAGTCCAGGCGCTTCCGAGTGCGTGCGGATCTAACAGCATCTTCACCGCGACGTTGATTAATCCCGCCCCGACTCCGCACGAAAAGTAGTAGGTGTAGAACTTGCGCGTGCCCCAGGTGTGTTCCAGGTCCGCGCCGAACATGGCGAGATAAAGAAGATTCAGCAGGATGTGAAGGATTCCCGCGTGCAGAAAGAGATATGTGAATGGCTGCCACAGCCTGAATCCGTGCGTGACCGCGAAAGGCACCAACCCAAACCACCTCAACCAGAAATCTCTTCCTCCGGGGCCGAAAAGCAGCTGAGAGAGTTCCTGGAGCACAAAGACGCTGACGCAGGCAATGCAGATCGTCTTGATGGCGCGTGGAAAGTATCCGCTGATGTCGAAGCGATAGCCGTAGCCGCGCGAGAAGGAGCCCACGATTCTTGAGTGTAAGGGCTTGCCGCCGCACAGTCAAAAGGCGATTACGGTAATGGCTCGGAACCTGTCCGGTTATCCGACTAGTCAGGAATTAGCCGACAGCGGCTTTGCGAAACAAGCAGAACCGACAATTGGTCGGAGGCGGTGGCTATTCCTCTTCGGGGTGAAAATGCTTGTAGATGGCTGAGCCCTTAGGTGCCCAACGCTTGGCCTTTTCCAGCCACGCATTGCGATTCGCGGTGTCGCCCAGATGGGCATACGCTGAACTCAGGTTCAACGCCAATTCGCTTTTCTCCGCCATCTCGGATTCCGAATCGCCGCACAAAGCGATGCAAGTCTGATATTGCTCTGCCGCTTCGTTGTAGCTTCTCAGGCTGAGGTAGGCAAAGGCCCGTTCCCGGCACAACAACTCGTCTTTCGGATTCCTGGTGAACTCAGACTTTGAGACGCGGATAGCATCCTCGGGTCGTCCGAGTGCGTTGTAGGCGTACGCGAGCTCGAACACGACCTTCGGTGCATCAGGCCGTTCCTTATATGCTGGTTCGAGATAGTCGATCGCCCGCCGCGAGTCTCCGATAGTGTTGTAAAACGATCCCCAGTTCGCTCGATGAGTAACGGGATCGGCTTTGTCCTCGTAATATTTCAGCCAGTCTGGTTTCTCCGGAAGGCCAAGCTGCGCCAAGGCATCGGACGGAAGCAGTGCCGCGACCCCGTTGCCATCCAACCGGATTTTGTAAACAGCCTTGTCTGTGAGGATGGGGTCGGGTGCGACATGATATTTCCCGTCGGTGCCAATTGTAAAACGCCCGCCGAGGTGCAGCGTAAATCCTGCTTGCGGATCGATATAAACGAAGCCATAGGTGTAGTCGGTGTTGTCTGATTCGTGATATAGGGCCACCCAACGATTCTCGCAATCAGACATGTGGACGTTGTAGTTGAGATTCGAGGATGGTGGCCGATTCTCGGTCGCGGGTATTGTGGAGTCCGCCGAACTCGGCGATTGCTGAGCAAGCGCACCCGTCGCCGCAAGGAAACAGAGCAGTAGGATCACCACTCTACTGGCAGGCATTGACTGGCATCATACAACTCTGCGACGGCGATTGGTACGACTACTGATCAATTCGCTAATCAGACAATGAGCTACTAGTAGCCACTTGTCCGGCGATCCGACTAATCAGGACTTAGCCCGATCCTCCCGCAACGGCCGCTAAGACTCAGCGGTCTTGAGCGATGTTCGATTGACGCAAATTATCAGTCCCAAGAATTGATGGAACCGTAACACCATCCCCGCCGTCCCAACTTATGGAACCTGAATCCCGGCAGGAGGGTTCTTATGAAAGCTTTCCACCACTACGCAGTCTTGCTCATTTCGTTTTCCGGAGCGCTTTTTCCTCCCGTGATGGCCGCAACATCAGCTCAGCAGAATGAGGCGCGGCCTGTACGTCTCAGCTACGTGGAAGGCGACGTGCGCTTCAATCGAGGGGGCGTCAGGGGCCCGGACCTGGCGAAACCGTGGGAATTGGCGGAGGCAAACCTGCCGATCGAGCAGGGGTTTGCGGTGTCTACGGGTACGGGTCGCGCCGAAATTGAATTTGACGACGGGTCGTTGATCTATCTGGCCGATAATTCGGTGCTGTTATTTCCGACGCTCCGCTACGTCGAGGGTCTGCCGGTGACGGAGGTGGAGCTGGTTAGTGGGACGGCGACGTTTTCTCTTCAGCCGGTGTTCGCAGCTGAATTTGAAATTGACACTACCGCGGACAGATTCACGTTGACACACCCGGAGTTGGGATTTGTTCGAGTGGACAGCTATCTGGACGGCGTTGAAGCGACGCCTGAGGGAGACCAAAAAACCGGTATCCGGATAAACGGCAAGGACCAGATACGTCTGGTGAAGGGAAAGCCGTTTCGGTCGCAGTATGGGCAACAGTTGAAAGACGATGCATCGGTGACTGCAAAGCCGCCGGACGATTGGGACCACTGGGTCTCCGATCACGAGGAACGGAGGCAGGCGGACACCAAAGCAGCGATGGCGGCAACGGGACTCTCGGCCCCGATTCCGGGGCTGGCTGATCTGTACGAAAACGGCAGTTTCTCGCGGTGCGCGCCGTTTGGAACCTGCTGGGAGCCAAGCGCTGAGGCGCAGGCGCGAATGTCGGCAGCGGAGCTGGCGGCGAGCCCGGAGCCGACGCAAGCCGAGAATCGGGAGGCGAACGGATCGACGGCACAGCTGCAGAGTGCTGCGCAATTCGCACCGGGAACGGGCGGCCCGACTGCCGGGAGCGGGCCGGGACCGGTCCATACCGTATATTACTTCCCGCCATGCGACGGATACGGCGTGCGCGCGGATACCTCGGTTGACCCGGCAACGAACAAAAGAACGACGACGTATCATTCCGTGCCGAACCTGAGTCCCATGCCTTGGGATTGGACGCAATGCAACGCAGGCGGCTGGATCCACATGCGCGGGAAATATCACTACGTCGTGGGAAGAATGCGGCACCACCACAAGGCATATTGCTGGGTGAAAGCGGGGAATCGGACCGGGTTTGTGCCAAGGCACCCGAACGACACCAGGGCGAAGCCGCCAATCAATCTGGCGCACGGACTACTTGTGCCGGTGGATAAGAGCAGCAAGATTCTTGAAGTCGTTCGCGTGAAGAATACGGAGCCGGTCAAAATACTGGCGCAGGCGCCGAAGGAATTTCGCAGCGTGTCCGTGCCGGAACGTCCGAACGTCTCGCGCCCGGATATACAAGCTCACCTGATGCCCGCCGCCGCGAGCCGCACACAAAACGCGGACATCAAGAATGAGCGGGCAATCACCTACGATTTCGACAAAAGAGATTTCGTCAGGTCGGCGCCTGGCACCGCCGGCGCGGCGCACGACGCGAAGACCGAGGTGGTAGCCAGCCTGACCGTCAACGGTGCGTCCGTTCTCAGACCAAGCGCATTCGGTGATTCGCGCGGCGGCGGATCTGGGATGGGTACGGCGCACGCAGGAGGAGGCTCGTCGGGAAGCGCCGGCTATAGCGGTGGACGCGGCGGAAATGGCGGCGGCTATAGCGGAGGTGGACACGGAGGTGGCGGAGGCGGGAGTTACAGCGGCGGTGGATTCAGCGGCGGCGGACATGGCGGCGGGGGCGGTGGGTATGGC
Organism: uncultured Acidobacteriota bacterium; assembly: GCA_963814605.1. Classification (GTDB taxonomy): domain Bacteria; phylum Acidobacteriota; class Terriglobia; order Acidiferrales; family UBA7541; genus Palsa-295. The sequence continues at coordinate 453,068 of CAWFDD010000001.1, forward strand.
GGTGGCGGAGGAGGCGGCGGAGGTGGAGGAGGCGGGGGCCACAGCGAGAGTTCGGGCGGAGGTGGCTATAGCGGAGGTGGGGGAGGCGGAGGCAGCAGCGGCGGTTCCGGCGGAGGAGGCGGTGGCGGCGGTGAGCACACGAAGTAGGTTGACGACTACACTACGGCGGGCAGCGCGCAGCGTAGCTACCGAGCGAGCGGTTAGTGTTTGGGAACGACGACGCCTTCGGGAGGCTTGGCTCCGCGGAAGTAACTTCGCAAACTAAAATGCGAAACCGGACAAGTGGCTAGTCATCTACAATGATCCAGAGCACTAGCCGGGAAGAGGGGCAGGAGTTATCCGTGAAGAAGTTAGGACTCGCAGTGTTGCTTCTAGCCTGTGTTGCCGCCACCGCTTGGCCGCAGGAGCAAACGACGCAACTGTTGCTGCACGCCGCTCAGTGCCTTGAGGCGAAACAGTTCCTGCCGTCCTCGAAAAAAATAAAGCTGACCTTCGGATACTTTCTCGATGAGGAATCCTATCCGGGGACAAAGGAAATGTACGTGGTGACCTATGCTGCCCCCGCCAGATCGAACGGATTGGTTTTTGCGATTGTGCTGACGCAACGGGACGACCACGAGGTCTTCGATATCCAGAACAACGCCAGCTTTGTTCTGTCCAAGGATGAGCCGATCGGCGTTTCTTTCGTGGATCCCCCACTTGGCGGCACGTGGACGCAGGAGCACCTTGCATCGGCTATCAAGAAGATCGAGAAGCAGCCCAGGTTTGCTCTTTCCGTGAACGACCTGTCCGCTGCCGATACTTCCCTTTTTTGCGAGGCGTACACGGACCCCCAGAACCCCTAGGCCAACTCCTGATTGGCGAGGTAACCAGACATCTTCGCGACGACCGGTGCTCGGAATATCCGATAACCGAACTCTCCCCACTGGGCACAATCCGGTCAAAAGGCCTTCTTGCCTTCGAGTTCGCGCGGCAGTTGCGGTCAGACCAGCCTCTCGACTAACATGCGAGGCTCGGCCCCGCCGGCAAAATCCGCAGGCCACGGGAACACAGGAGCATCGAATTGATCAAGCGCAGACTCGGAAACTCCAGCCTGGAAGTGGCCCCTCTGGTCTTCGGCGGCAACATCTTCGGATGGACCGCGGACGAACCCATGTCGTTCAAACTGCTCGACGCCTTCGTCGCCGCCGGCCTCAACATGATTGACACCGCGGACGTCTATTCGAAGTGGGTTCCCGGACACCGGGGCGGCGAATCCGAGACGATCATCGGCAACTGGCTCTCCAAGCGCGGTGGCCGCGACAAAGTTCTGATCGCGACCAAGCTCGGCATGGAAATTGCTCCCGGCGAACAAGGCTTGAGCAAGGCATACATTCTGCGCGCGGTGGAGCGTTCGCTTCAGCGCCTGCAGACGGATTACATTGATCTGTACCAGTCGCATCGCGACGACGCAGCGACGCCGCTAAACGAGACGCTCGAAACTTTCGCCGAACTGATCCGTTCGGGAAAGGTGAGAGCGATCGGCGCGTCCAACTACAAAGCCGACCGCCTGGCCGAAGCGCTGCGGATCAGCGCGGCCCATGGCTTGCCGCGGTACGAAAGCCTCCAACCGCTCTACAACCTCTACGATCGCGCCGACTACGAAGCGGAACTCGCCGGCCTGTGCCAGCGCGAGAATGTCGGCGTCATCCCGTATTTCGCGCTGGCCAGCGGTTTCCTCACCGGAAAATACCGCTCCGAAAAAGATCTGGAAGGGAAAGCCCGCGGCGCGCGCGTGAAAACGATGGTGAACGAGCGCGGCTTGCGCATCCTGAAGGCGCTCGACACGCTCTCGGCCGAACTCGGGGCCTCGCCCGCGCAGATTTCGCTCGCCTGGCTCTTGGCTCGCGGAGTCACCGCGCCCATTGCCAGCGCCACCACCCTGGATCAGTTCGACGAGTTACTCGGAGGGACCGCGCTGCAGCTCGGTTCCGACGCGGTCAAGATGCTTAATGATGCCAGCGCCGCGGCCGTCGCCGCGAATTGAAAACTTATTCAGAGCTTGTCGATCTTCGCGGCCAGAATGAAATCGCTTTCGGTCAGACCATTAATGCTGTGCGTCCAGGTGGTCACTTCCGCCTTGCCCCAGGAAAGTAAAATGTCCGGGTGATGTCCCTGCCCTTCGGCCAGAGCCCCCACCTTGTTCACGAACGCCAGCGCCTGCACAAAATCAGGGAATTTATACGCGCGGGTGATGTGATGCCCGTCCACGACCCTCCATTGCGGCACCTGCTGCGCCAGCGCGTCAAGCTCCTTGCCCGCCAGCGGCGGCACTCCTCCGCGGCACGGAACGCAGTTCTTGCTGGCAAGCTCGCTCATGAAATCGCTCCTCCTCGAATCATTCCACCACCGGAATTGTACCGGAACGCGAGAAGCGGCGATAGCCGCGCCGCGGCTCGCCCGACGAAAATCGCACGAATTCTGTTATCCTCATCCGCGCACGAACGCCGAACGAATGCGCCGCTAAGGATCGAAAATGCCCGACGAGCTTTCGGAATTGAAGGAACACGCTGAGGAAGGCGCGGAGCACGAAAGTCTTGCCCCGGTAACCATCACCATGGCTATTCTCGCCGTGCTGGTGGCCGCCGTTTCGCTGCTGGGCCATCGCGCCCACACCGAGGAACTGCTCCATCAGACCGAAGCCACCGACCAGTGGGCTGAATATCAGGCCAAGGATATTCGCCGCCACGCCTACGAACTTTTCCTCGACGAGCTTTCCGTTTTCACCCTGCAGAGTTCCGGCGACACAGACAAACTCAAGGAAAAATACGGCAAGGAAATAGAGCGCTATGAGGACCAGCAGAAGGACATCCGCGCAGAAGCAACCAAGGCGGAGAACGAGGTGAAACGCGAAGGCCGCCGCGCGGACCGCTTCGATCTCGGCGAGGTGCTCCTCGAAGCCGCTCTGGTGATCTGCTCGATCACCTTGCTTACGCGCAAGCGATTTTTCTGGGCGTTGGGCCTGGTGCTCGGACTTGTCGGCGTGGCCATCGGCTCAGCCGGGTTCTTCGTTCGCTGAGCGCCGGTCGCAAAGCATCGAACTTAGACTCAGGATGCGACAGTCAGTTTTAAACGAAACTCCGCCTTTGAGTGCCAGCTGACCATGACGATTATCTCAGTGGGATTGAAACCGGGACTCGATATCTTCAAGAAATGTTTTCCACCCTTGACGCCGGGCCAGGAAAAGCGCCCGCGTTCATCCGTCCGAGTTTGAGCGAAGCAGCGCTCCCACTTTTCAGTGCATTCCTCCACATATGCATTCGCCACGGGGGCATCGGAGACATCCAACACGAACCCCGAGAGAGAACGGCTATGAAATGGTTTCTCGAAGACGACCAGCATTTGCGGGGCGGCGGTGACGGGTGAAATACAGGCGGCGCATAACAACGCCAGCGCCAGAAACGTTCTGAGTCTGGCTTCCCTCGTTTTCCGAAAGGCGCCGGTGCTCGACAAATCTATATCCTCGTTAACGGAACCGCGCGCTGTGCGACATAGTCGCGGACGTACGCCGAAAAAGCGTCCTGAAGTTTCTGCATCACCGGCAGCGGCGCCGTCGCGATCCTATGCCCGTTGATTTCGCTCACAGCGATCACGCCGCGGTTCGTGGATGAAATAAAAACTCCGTCGGCGGAGTAAAGATCCTCGGGCCGCAGCGGGCGCTCCTCCACGCGAACTCCTGCCGCGGCGCCGATCTCGAGCACGACCCCGCGCGTCACTCCCTCGAGACACCCGGAAGATAGCGGAGGCGTCAGCACTCGCCCCTGGCGCACGCAGAAAATATTCGCCGCCGTGCATTCGGCCACTTCCCCGCGCTCGTTGAGCAGCACCACTTCGTCGAAACCCGCTTTCTGCGCCTCGTCCAGATTCCATACGTTGTTGAGCCACGACGTCACCTTCACGCCTGCCAGCGGCGACGCGGCATGGCGCCCATGCTCGCGCAGAGCCAGCCGGACAGGCTCGCGGTGCGGCGGCAATCCCGCCGAGCAGATCAGCAGATCCGCCTCCGGAAAATTCTCGTCGCTGCGCCAGAACCCGGCCTGGTTGTAGATCGCATAGATTCGCGCGCACCCTTCCTTCACCTGATTCGCGCGCAGCACTTCGTTCAGCTGCCCCAGAACCGTCTGCTCCGCGAATGGAAACGGGCAATGCGTCTTCTGCGCGTCGCGCGAAAGCCGCTTCCAGTGCCGCTCGAACGCAAACGGAATTCCCTCGGTGATGCGCATCGTGGTGAACAGACCCCAGCCGCTCATCAAACCGGACTGTCCCGGCGAAAGCCGCACTTCTTCGATTGGCATCAGCCGCTGGTTGTGAAACACAACGCGATGAATCATTCATTCCCCCGCAATATTGTATCGCAGATAGCGCGCACGCCACGCGGGCCGTGCCCTATCGCCGCACACCGCCCAGCGCGCCGACGCGCCGCTCCAGTTCCCGCGCAATCTCTTCCGCTCGATCGCTTTCGCTGAACCGCACCGGCGCGCCGATGGAAACCGCGATCTGCCGCGGCCGAGCCCATCGCTTCCCTCTTTGTTTCCGCTCGAACAGGCCCTCGATGCGCACGGGAACCACGGGCACTTTCAGCCCCGCGGCCAGCAGCCCGATTCCCAACCGGAACGGCGAAATCCGGCCGTCGCGCGTCAGCTCGCCTTCTGGAAACACCAGCACGCTCCAGCCGCGGTCGATCAAATCCCCGATGAACGCAAAACTCTTGCGGAAGCCGGAAACCATTGGCAGCGGAAACACATTGTAAATCGAAGTGATCAAAATGTAATTCACGCGCCCAAGCAAACCCGCGAAGAATTTTGTTCCAGCCGGCGGCGTCCTCATCATCGCGAGCCGTTCCCCATCCATCGCCACGGCCAAGCGCCGCCGCAGGCGTCCGGGCAAGGCCTCGACAACATACGCCGGATCAAGATACGTCTGGTGGCTCGCCACCACCAGCACCGGGCCGTTCGTGCCGCGAACATTCTCGCGCCCGCGCACGCGAGGCCAGGCCAGAATCAGCATCGCCGGCCGCGCCACGAAATTCAGCACTGCGAAGCGCACCATTCGCGCCGCCCACCCCTGCGGCCAGCGGGGATAGTGAAAAGCCGCCGCGCCCCCCGACGGCTGCTCGACCAGCCGCTCGAGCTCCCGCACGCTGTCCGCCGCGGCGAATTCCGTCTCGCTCAAATCCACTTGATAGCGGTCTTCGAGCGCACTCAACAATTCCACCCGCTCGACCGAGCTCAGCTGCAGCGCGTCCGCCTGGCCCGGCAGCGAACGCCCGTGCGAAACGCGCGCGAAAAGTTCGGCGAGCGGCCCGGTCTGCACGGCGGCCGTTCCCGCTGCGGATTTGTCGCCGCCCAACTCCGCCTCCGCCGCTTCGCGGATGCGTCCCAGCACTGGTTTCTGGGTCGGCGTGCGCGGAAAATCCGCATCCGGCCAGACCATCCACCGCCGCATTTGCTGAAACGGCGCGAGCCGCTGGTTCGCGCGCCGCACAATTTCCGCTGCGCCCGACGCCGCCGTCGAATCTCCCTCGCGCAACAGCAGCACCGCGCACGGCTCGGCATTTCCATCGCGCGCCAGACCAACCACCACGCAATCGCGCACGCCGGCCTCCTTGCGCAGCTCCGCTTCCAAATCCTGCGGGTACACATTCAATCCTTCCGGCGTGACGATCACATTTTTCTGCCGGCCCTTGAAATAAAGATTTCCATTCGCGTCGCGCTCGCCAAGATCGCCGGTGTGGAACCAGCCGTCGCCATCCAGCACCGACGCGACTTCCGCCTGCTTCCAATATCCCGACGACACGCTCTCGCCGCGCACCAGAATTTCCCCCTCGTCCGACAGCTTTACTTCCAGGCCCGGCAGCGCCTTGCCGATCGAGCCTTTTCCCAGCCGGAACGGGTGATTCAGGCTGACCAGCGACGTCGTTTCCGTGAGGCCGTAGCCCTGGATCACCGCATAACCCAGGCGGTCCCAGAATTGTTCCGCGGCCGCAGGCAGGGCCGCGCCGCCCGATACGATCGCCCAGAATCGCCAGCCGAATTTTCTGCGGATCGCGCGGAAGCGCCACCAGCGCTTCAGAAAATGTTCGCCCGCTCCGGCGAGAAAATCCCGTTCGAATTTCTCGCGCCGCCCGCGCGTCTCGAGATCGCGCTCCACATGATCGCGCAGCGATTCGATCAGCCGCGGCACGGTGACCAACACCGACACGCGCTCGGTGCGAATGGCGCGGACGACTTCAGCCGGATTGAGCGTATCGAGGAACACGGCCCTGGCCCCCAGGATCTGCGGCAGAAAAATTCCGAGCAGCTGGCCGAACACGTGGCTCAGCGGCAGCAGATCGAGGATTCCCAGCGGATGGAAAACGCGCTCGTATCGCCGGTAGCGTCCGATCTCCCGTTCGATCGGTTCAAGATTCGCCAGCAGGTTTCCATGCGTCAGCACCACGCCGCGCGGCTCCGCCGTAGTCCCCGACGTGAAAACGATCTCGACCGCATCGCCTCGCCCGGCAACCGCGGGCTCAAACTTCTTTGCCGGCCGCTCGTCCGCGCTCTCGAAGAAATCCTCGAGACAAATCACAGAAGCCGCGCCGTCAGCGAGCGAAAGTCCGCGGCCAACTGCTGCCAGCCGCACGCCCGCCTGCTTCGCCACGCGCTCCGCAAATTCCCTGTCGCCGGTCACGTCCAGCGGAACGGACACCGCGCCGCGGAGCAGGCATCCCAGAAACGCGGCCACCCACTCTCCGGAATTCTCGCCCCACAGCAGGACCCGATCGCCCTTCCCGATTCCGCGAGCGTCGAGTTCCCGCGCAAACCGCGTCGCCGCTCGCAGCAATTCCCCGTAGGACCACCGGATGGTGCGATACCCCCGGCGCCACACCACGGCCTGCTCCCGCGCTGGCCGCGAATCGGCGCGGAAGTATTCAAGAAGGGATTGGTGCGGCATGGTTCACTGAGTTTCGCTCATCCACGCACCGATTGGGAATAGCTTTGGCTGAGGCGAAGTTCGCAAGAACACAAAACAAAAGCCCGGCGGGAATCAACTTCCCGCCGGGCTTCTTGAAAACGAATTGCCTGAATTCAGATTAGCGGAGCTACTGCTGCCGCTGCGGCTGCTGTTGTTCCTTCTTCGCCAGATCCGCCTTCGCCGGATCGGAGGTCACCGGCGCTCCGGGCTTCTGGTAGCGAGTCAGGTAGGGCATGAACGGCGTCACTTCGAAGGGCATCTTCTCGCGCGCCGAAAGCAGAGCCACGGGCTTCGACTTCAGCAGTTCCACGCGGTCGCTCCAGGGATCGAGCTTCACGCGCGCGCCGATCGGCAGCGCCGAAATCTGGTCCACCTTGTCCGGCTGCAGCGCCGGGCCGGTGGCCGCCAGGGCCGAACCGAGCGTCACGCCGTTGCCGAGATGAGGATTGATCAGCGCCGTAAGTTCCTTCTGTTCCGCCTGCAGCTGTTTCAGGAACAGAGTCGCGGGGCCGAGCTTGTCCTTGTACGGGGAGTTCTTCAGCAGCTCGACCGCTTTCGCGTTTGCTGCCTGAATGTCCGCCGGAGTATCGCGGAACGAGAAATGGTTCAACGCCTCGACGGTGGAAACGTTGGTGGTGTCGTTGAATCCCCACTGATCGGTCGAAGGCTTGGTGACGATGATCTGCGCCAGTTCCTGAGCCAGCATGGTGGCCAGGCTGGCTTCGTCGGGCAGCACGTCAATGAGACCGCGGCTGAGCACGATGGTATGGCCGATGGTGAAGGACTCCAGCGTGCCGGTCAGCAGCACGCGGCAGCGGATTTCCGGCTGGATGTCGAGGTTGTTCGTGACTTCCAGATTGTTGACCACCGTCTCCAGAACTTTGTCCACTTCGTTCGGAGCCGCCAGCAATCCGGTGCGCTGCAAGCGATCAATTACGTTGACTTCCGCGGCATGCTGCCATTCGCGCTCCGCTTCGATCGGAGAGCGATCCGACTGCGACGCGGCCTGGTCGGTGATGGCTGTTGCCGCTTCGATGGTCAGCTGGCTGAATTCCTCTTCGTGCCCGGTGCTCTTCAGGTCGTAGCCCCACAACCGGGTCTGCGCCTTGAAGCGCACGTTGCTGCCCAGAAAATCTTTCAGGTTCGATTCCTGGCTGAACACAAATGCCGGCAGCCACAGTCCAGGCTGCACGTTCAAGCGCCAGCTATCGAAGTGCAGGTTGAAGCTGTCAATTCCCGCCAGCGGCGTGTACACGCCGTTGAACCGGACGATCGTGTAACCCTGGTCTTCCGCCCATACGCGGCCCTTGAAGCGGCCCCGGCCCGATTTCGGCAGCGGATTCACGTCGAAAACCAGGCAGCGAACCTCGCCCAGGAACTCACGGCCCACGTAGTCGAACTGGTAGTGCTCCCGGTCAAAATACGCCGTGTCCAGGTAAATCATCTGCAGGAATCCCTCGGGAATATACGAGGAGGTGAAAAATCCGGAGACGTGCGAAAGCGGATTCAGCTCGGCCATCTTGCCCTTTTTCTTGTCGAGCATGGAGTTGTCCACCACGCCCTTCGCCAGATTCGCCTGGCCGAGAAAATAATGGTCCTTCACCGGGATGGCGCCCATGTCCTTGTCCGGTTTCATGTCCTGCACGTAGGTCTCGATGATCGGGTTGTAGCGCCGAATCGTCGCGTTCTCGTCGTGCTCGCGTGCAATCATGCGGTCAATCGCCTGATTTACCGTGGTCACCGAGCTGTCGGTCGAATTGCCGGGTTGCGGCTGGGTCTGATCGGCAGTCTGCTTCGTCTGCGCGCCAGCTACACCCGCGAGAGCACCCACCAGGGCCGTGGCGAGACACATATTTTTCCAGGTGCGCATTATCGTTTCCCCTTTTCAGTTCGCCTATCAGTACGCGAGTTCAAATGTGATGTGTGCGATCGCGGGAAAATCAACGGGCTGCCCGTCCTGCGTGGCCGGCTTGAATCGAATCTGTCGCGCGGCCGCCTCCGCAGCTTCGTCCAGTCCATAGCCCAGGCCCCGGACCACTCGCTCGACCTTCACATCGCCCGATGCCGTGAAAACCACCTGCACCAGCACTTCCCCTTCAATCTTCATGTTCCGGCCCTGCTCGGTATAAACCGGCTTGGGCTTGGAAAGAATTTCCACGGGCTTGGTATTCGATGCCGCGGCCGTCTGTTTCACTTTCGGTGTATCGGCAGCCTTTACGTCGAATAATCCCTGCTGCACGGTGCCGTGATTTCCGCCGCCCGATCCGCCGGTCGCAACGCCGTTGCCAAATCCCGTGCTGGCCACGACGCCCTTCGCTCCCTTCGCTCCGCCCGTGCCGTTGCCCACTCCCGGCCCCGTCGGCAGATCGAAGCTTCCCTGCAGATTCACGTTGATGTTCCTGTCGGTCTTGCCGTTCGCCGGCAATCCATTCGGATCGCCGAAGCCGCCCGTCTGTACCTGCTCGCGCGGCTTTTTCAAAGTCGGAATGGCCGAGCTTCCCAGCGACGGATTCGGAAATTCCTTGGCGACCTCCGTCATGTCCGGCGCCTGCACCTTCTTCGTCACCACCTGCTTCACGACCGGCGTGCTGATCACTGGATTATAAATCTTGGGCTTCGGCACTTCGACGACTTCCGGCTTGGGAATTTCCTTCTTGATGACTTCCCGCTTCACTTCCACGGGTTTCGGCGGTGGTTGCGGCTTCCAGGGCTGGATCACCGGCGCCTCGATGGGTGTAACCCAATAGTGTTGCGCAGCTTCAAACTTCTGGGGGATCAGCAGAGGAAGCACAATAACGGCGGCGAGCGCGAAGCACTGCAATCCCAGACCGGCGCTGATCGAGCCCCAGCGCTTCTTGCCCTCCGGGAGCAACGCTTCTCTAAATACTGGTCGGTTCTTTACCGGTGCCATAACTGTCACCCCGAATGCCCTATTAGGCTGTCCGCTGTGCGCATACACACATCCCGCACAGTATTTTAGTACTAGACCTCAGGGCCGGGGTGAATAGAACTCGAGTACTATTCTACTCCCAGTCGTGCCGAAAGCGATAACCCGACTGGCTCTTGCAACGACACTCCCAGCAGAATCAAGCACGGAGTATCGAGCCGCCGGCCCTATGCGATTGGCACTCTAGATACAACACCGCCGGACGCCATTGGTTGCGATGCCCTCCCTCAAATGCGGACGACATCGAAGCGCCGGAAATGACCGCGAGGCACGCTTGCTGGGTGCATCGTGCCTCGCGGTCCGTTCGGTTTTCGAGCCTGCCCTTAGCGCGACTCGATGACGACGTATTGAGTCACGCCGCCCTCATTCACCAGCAGCAGCACCGGATGCTCTCCTGCCGCAGCGAGTGCCTGCTTGTACTCTGTGATGCTGTGCACCGGCTTGTGGTTGACTTCCTGGATCAAGTCGCCGCGGCTAAGTCCCGCTGCCGCAGCCGCGCTCGACGGTTCCACCGACGACACCACCACGCCGTGCGTTCCCGGAGTCAATTGCAACTCTTGCGCGACGTCCGGTGTCAGCTCCTGCACTTCCACGCCCTCGAGCCCGCCGGTTTCCTTCTCGCCAGGCGTTTCTTCCGCCGACTTGTCGGTTGGAAGTTCGCCGAGCGTCACGTTGACGTCTTCCGTCTTCCCCTCCCGCGAGATTTCGAGCTTCACGCTCGTTCCCGGAGCGGTCTGGGAAATCCGCAAGCGCAACTGATTGGCCGACTCCACCGGCTGGCCGTTGACTTTGAGGATCACGTCGCCGTTCTTCAGTCCGGCGCGCGCCGCTGGCGCATCGGGTTTCAATCCGCTGATCAATGCGCCGCCGGGCCCGCTGAGTCCGAACTGCTTGGCCAGCGCCGGGGTGACGTCCTGCGGGAACAGACCCAGATATCCGCGCACCACTTTGCCGTGGCTGACGATCTGGTCCATCACCGTACGCGCCATGTTGATCGGAATCGCGAAACCGATTCCCTGATTTCCGCCACCGTTGCCGCCGCTCAGAATCGCCGTGTTGATTCCGATCAGATCGCCGTGCAGGTCAATCATCGCTCCGCCGGAATTTCCCGGATTAATGGCCGCATCGGTCTGGATAAAGTCCTCATAATTCTCGATGCCCAGTCCGCCGCGCCCCGTGGCGCTGACGATTCCCATGGTGGCCGTGCCGCCCAATCCAAAGGGTTCGCCGATTGCAAAAATCACGTCCCCGACCTGCAGCTTTGAAGAATCTCCGATGGCCAGCGTTGGCAGCCCGCTCGCCTCGATCTTCAAGACCGCGATATCCGTGTTCGCGTCGCGCCCGATGACCTTCGCTTGAAACTCTCTCTTGTCCGCCAGATCCACCTTGATGTCCGTCGCGCCGTCAATCACGTGATTGTTCGTCACGATGGTTCCATCCGGCGTGATGATCACACCCGAGCCGAGGCTCTGTTCGCGCTCCGACTGCGGCTGCTGCTGTTGTCCCTGGCCGAATTGATCGCCGAAGAATTGCCGGAACATCGGATCGTTCAGGAAGGGCATCATCTGCCCCTTCGATTTGACCACCTTCGAGGTGTGAATATTCACGACCGCCGGCAGCGCGGGCTTCAATACGGACGCAAATCCGTTGTTGAAATTTCCCAAAGACACCGGAGTCGTGCTTCGCGCCATCGTCAGCTCGAGGTTTGACGCCCCGAAAACTTCGTGGCCCGACCAACTCCTCATTCCCAGTGCAAGCACTCCTCCGCCGATGAGCGCTACCAATACCACCACGGTAGCCACCCAGCGAGGAATGTGTAACGTACTGCTTTTCATGGCTGTCTCCTTTTTCGTTCCTCCGGCGCTCTTGGGAGCTTTCCGAAGGCTATGAGTGCATTAGACGTAGTCGCCAGCAAATTGTACCGCGGTTGCTGCTGGCGGGAAAATTCCCGAGATGCGCGGCCCCGGGGCGAGCCGCTACATCTTCCCCAACTATTATAGATGCAAAAAACGCGTTAAAGGTCTACGACCTCTCCATCAATTTTCCGAGACCGCATATCACCGTACGCCAATCAACTGATTAGACGGGCTATCAAGAATGCCGCGGCTGCGGCCAGCCCGCCCACCAGCACCGTCTGAAATCCCGCGCGCCACGGCTTCACTCCCGTGTAGTGGCCCTTGATCGAGCCGAAAACGAAAAGCGCCAGCAGCGTCACGCCCACCGAGACCCACAGCGCCGGAATAATCTGATTCAGCAAAATGTACGGCGCCAGCGGGATCAGACCGCCCACAATGTACGACGCCGCGATGGTGCCCGCGCTGCGCGCGGCGCGCGCGGGGTCCGGCTGCTCCAGTCCCAGTTCGAAGCGCATCATGAAATCCACCCACTTCTTCTGGTCCGCGGTGATCGTCTTGACGATCGGCTCCATCTGCGCCTCGGTCAGTCCGTAATCGCGGAAAACTTTCGCCACTTCCTCCGTTTCGATTTCCGGCAGCTCCACCGTCTCGCGATACTCGCGGTCCAGCTCCGACGCGTAATGCTCCACATCCGTTTTCGCCGCGAGGTATCCGCCCAATCCCATGGCGATCGATCCCGCCGCAATTTCCGCGAATCCCGCGGTGACGATAATTCCCGTGCCCTTGGCGATCGCCGCCGCCGCGCTGGTCAGTCCCGCCGCCAGCGCGAACGGCACGGTCAGCCCGTCCGACATGCCGATCACGATGTCGCGCACCGCCGCTGTCGCCGTGAAGTGCTTTTCCTCGTGCTCGTGAGCGTGTTCGTGCAGCTCGACCGACGGCATGAAGTCCTCCGCTTGCCTGCTCCAATAATCCGGCGCTCCGGTTCGACGGTTCCGCGCCAGGCGCGTATAATTATGGCGCAGGTATTGGAAATCAGGAGGAGATTATGTCAGCCACCTCGGCACAAGGAGCCGCTCCGCACATGAGTTTCACACTTCCGCCTCTCCCGTATTCTTTCGACGCTCTCGAACCGTACATTGACGCCAAGACCATGGAGATCCACCACGACAAGCATCACAACGCCTACGTCACCAATCTCAACAAGGCCCTCGAATCCGCTCCCGACCTGGGAAAGCTTTCGATCGAAGATCTCTGCGCGCAGATCGGCAAAGTTCCCGAAAATATCCGCACCGCCGTGCGCAACAACGGCGGCGGCCATCTGAATCATTCCATGTTCTGGAAGCTGATGAAAAAAGGCGGAGGCGGCGAGCCCTCCGGCGATCTCGGCGGCGCGATCAATTCCGCCTTCGGCAGCTTCGCCGATTTCAAAACCAAGTTCGGCGCGGCCGGCACCACGCGCTTCGGCTCCGGCTGGGCCTGGCTGCTGCTGCGCGACGGAAAACTCGCCATCGAATCCACCGCCAACCAGGACAATCCCGTCATGGACGGCGGCAAGCCCATCCTCGGCCTCGACGTCTGGGAGCACGCCTACTACTTGAAATATCAGAATCGCCGCCCCGACTACATCGAAGCCTGGTGGAACACCGTCAACTGGTCGCAAGCCGCCGACAACTACGCCGCCGCGAAAAAGTAGCACGCGCCGTCGCATCGCAGCATCACGTTTCGTCAACGAATCCGCCCCGAGCGAACCTCGGGGCGGTTTCTTTTTTGTCTCGCGCCGGTTCCGCGCCGTGTCCGGAGCGCCGCAGGCGCGACACCTATCTTCAGCCCATCACCCGTGCCATTTGCGTCCCGGATGATCTTGCGCAAACGTCACCGCTCCGCCCAGCCCAGCCCTAGGGCCGGTTCCCCATCAGAGGTACGATACATACTAGTTACTAACCCGTGATAGAATTCGCGCGCGAGCAGTTCCCGCGAGAAGGAGCACAGCAAATGGCGACATTCGGTCTGTTTAATACCGGCTACAAGACTCCACAGAATGAATTTGAAGGTGACTACATGAAACAGAACGGGGAATACGTGACTATTTTCCGCCGCTCAACCAATCAGAGTTTATTGGATACCCAAGTTGCCGCCATTCGCCTGGACAAAGGGCAAAGCGTGGTCGAAATCAGTAAATAGGCCCGACCGAGTCCTGGAGCTTTCCAAAAAGTCCACAGGAGCAGTCGCTTGACGTGGATTCTCTCGCCTGGAAGCATTTGGACGGGATCCACAAGACCCAGCCCGGCTCAAGCTCGGTAGATTTGCACCGCGCTCTATGATATTCTGCCTAGAACAAAAAGCGAAGAGCCTCCAAAGAGGACCCGCATGGACCATCGACCGGAAACACTTCTGGACCTTTACAACCTGTTTCCATTTGAACGGCACCCGCTCTGGCGAGGCATCATCGCGGGAGAACTGTCGTACGACCAAGTCATTCGGGCCGAGGTTCAACATTGGATTCGTACACGCGCTGGTCAAGGACTGCGACGCGCTGCGGTCGCGGAGGCAAAGGCCATCAGCGCGCGCATTTTTGAAGAACTCCTGCAAACGTACCTCGAGGAGTGTACCGACAAGGACGGGCCGAGCCACCTCGACCTGATTCAACGTCTGGTCGTGGCCGGCGGATATCCCGTTGACGAGCTGGCGCTAACGGTTCCGACACCTGGCAACGCAGCAGCAATCGCCATCTATCGCGACATCAGCGCCCGGGGCGCCGGTTGCCATATGTTGGGTGCCGGCGCCGTGGAGTACTTCTACTCGCAGCTGTCACCTCGAATTTTCGAAGCTTACACCGCGAGGTACGGCATGACCGAGCAACAAGCTGAGACCTACAAAATACATGGGCCAATGGACCGAATCCACGCTGAACGCGCGTTTGCCATCATTGACGACGCATCAAGCGCGCACGGCTGGAGCGCCGTCGAGATGAGCGTGCGGGACGCCTTCGTGGCGACCAGTCTTCACTATGACGGAATGCTGCAAGCCGCAACAGGCAAGAACGAATACTGGGATGGGAGGGAATGATGCAAGGATACATCTATACGATGGCTGAGGGTGCCGACCCGGGGCATGGTTGGATCTTGAATGATCCAATTTTCGGGCCGGTCCCAACTCTCGGCGCCTGCGTACCAAACATCAGGCGCGCAGTCCAAGAAGGCGATTACATCTTTGTCGTCAGTGGGCGAGTACCGGGGGTCCGCCAATTCGTCGTCGGAGGCTTCAGAGTCGCGGAGAAGATCGACGCCTTAGCCGCCTATAGGCGCTTCCCTGAGAACCGACTTAAGCGTGGCAAGGTAAACGTCGAGGGCAACGTGATAGTCATGGCTAACGGGCATCATAACCCCTTGGACGATCACGACAACTTTGCGCGTCGCGTTGAGAACTACATTGTGGGAAGCGACCCTATATACCTTGAGAACGCGCGCGAGTACAATGCCGCACGCGAAGGGAGCCTGGACACCCTTTCGCGCATCTTCAAAAGACGCGGCCGAAGGATCTTCGACGTTATTGGCCGCCACCGTAAAATGAACGCGGCCCAAGTTGACGAGCTGATTACGTGGATGCGTGAAATCAAACCATGACCCCGACGAATAGACTCTCGCAATTACTTAGCGCGAGGCGAATGACGCCCGCCGAACTGAGCCGCTTGGCAGGTCTGGAAGAACCCCGGATGGAAGAGCTCGCTGCGGGGGCCGACGCGAGCCTGAGCGAGCTCCGCAAAATATCCGAGGCGCTTAAGCTAACCATTACGGACCTAATGCCGCCAGATACGAACGGAAAGAGCAGCCAGCTGCTTTTCAGAAGCGTGGCTCTTCAACGCCAGAAAGCTGACCCCGTCACGCTAGATAATATTTCTAGGAAAATGGACTACTCGCTGTCGCTGGTTGGCGACGCAGTCGAGCGCCGATCATGGTGGCTACCTCGATTTGAGCGGGGCGGCGCGAGTTATCCCGAGGCTGAACGGAACGCCGCACTCTTCCGGGAGCTTTTCTTCGAGGGCGATCAGGTGAGCCCCTTGTTCAGCTTGCCGAGCATAGCGACGCACCGAATGAACGTCATCGTGTTCACGGTTAAGGCGAAAGGGTTCGACGGCGCTTCGGCGTTTCTTAGCGGTGTGCCGTTCGTGTTCGTTTCGGAGCGATTCCCTCCCCGAATGCTTTTCACGCTCGCCCATGAACTCGGGCACCTTTTGTCACATCACGATGTGTCTGAGGATTTTGCCTTTGTAGACAAGTCCGTGTCAGCCGCGTCGGAATTCCGTCCCAGCCGCAAAGTTGAAGAGCAATACGCACACGCGTTCGCATCCTGTCTGCTGATGCCCGCCGCTGGAGTTGGTATAGCGCTGAAGAAGGTCAGAGAAATACTTCACGTTGCGAGCGGGAGCCTAGGCGATATTGAGCTCCTCTTCCTATCGAGAATCTACGGCGTGAGCTTCGCGGCTGCGGCCAGGCGGTGCGAAGACCTGCGTTTGCTGCCACGTGGCGGAGCTCAGTCGTTGGACGAATCCTTGAAACAGCGATACGGCAGCGCCGAAAAGCGAGCCGAAGCCCTGCCTCTACCGGAAAAACCGCCTGTGGAGTTCCCGCCCGTCCCTGAACAATTGCTCATCGCGGCGGTTGAGAAAATTCGGTCAGGCGAAATATCTATCGGAAGGGCCGCGACCGTACTCGGACTGTCGATTGCGGACTTATTCGCGGCAAACGCTCCCGTTTCCAATTGAAGACAATCCTAGACGCAAGCTCCGCAATAAACCTAATCAATGGCGGAGTCTTGAATGTCATATTAACGACACCTGGCTGCGACTTCGCTGTCGGTCCGCAGGTACTACAAGAATGCACCGACCAACACGCGGAACTTGCAGACTCCGTGGCGCAAGGGCTACTGCGGGCTATGGACGACAGCGTGCTTTCTGCGGCCACTTTCGCTGCCCTCTTAGCCAAATACCAGCTCGGGCTCGGCGAAACCGAATGTCTCGCGTTTGCGCTCGTCAATAACGATCTCGTGCTCTGCAGCGACGACAAAAAGGCGCGGGCTGTTGCCAAAACAGCTCTCGGGGAGAATCGAGTCGTGGGCACTATATACTTGCTCAAGGAATGTGTACGGCACAAACTCCTTGCGCCTGCCGATGCTCGCGGAGCATTAGCAGAAATGCGCACCCAGGGCGGTTTCCTTCCAGGATTGCCAGCAGACTTCTTCGAAGCCCCCTGATGGGCGCCCCTAGCGGGCCGTCTCGGTCTTCTGCGGGTGGCGCAGGCTTTGGCGTTTGATCTTTCGGGTGTCCCACGCTGTGCGCAGCAGAGGGTTGGGTTTTTTGCTCGCCCTCGCCCCCCGCCCCAAACCAAAAGTCCACAGGCGCACATCCACCTTCCCTCTTGACATCCTGCTAGCTTCGATGCTGGGCACGCACCGGCTTTCGCGGCCCCAAAAGGAGCTACGCATCATGATCAGACAGGACAGGGCTCCCAGTGTCCACGGCAAGCGGAGCCTGGGAGATCGAGCCCCGCTCGAACCCGAAAAACCCATAGACATCGCCCCCGCCCGAATTTACGGATTTACTCCGACCAAAACCGTTCCTGAATATTTCACCGCGCTGAAAGCACTCGGAGGCGACACCCCCGGCTGCATCGCTGCGCTCCTCGGCATCCCTTTGCACGACGAGCCTCAATCACCGCCGCCTCAACCCCCTGGCCCGGACGAGCCCACCAGTCTCGTCCTAGCCTGAACCTGCAGAAACACGTGCGGACCTCGAAGCTCCAACCACGGCCGCAACCGCTGCGTCAGATGAAATCGAAGTCGCCCCGCCTCCGGCCTTGTCCCCACCGCCCAGACAGAGAAAGAAACCAAACGGAGGGAAGAAACCTGGCCGGCGAAAGAAATCTCCCTCTCGCCGCAAGAAGTCGAAACGCCCCGCCCCCGAACCGCCGCATCCCATGTCTGCGCTCGCCCGGCATCGGATCCGCTGCGGCATCTGCGGCAGCGAATGGCAGCAGGAGATCGACGAAGCTTTCACAAACTGGGAAAGTGTGGATGAGATCGTGAAATCATTCAATGACGTGAATCGCCGCGCCCTCTATCGCCATGCCCATGCTACCGGCCTCTTCGCCAAACGCGACCGCAACATTCGTCGCGCGCTCGGCCTGATCATCGATCGCGCGGACGAAGTCCGTGACGTGACCGCCGACTCCGTCATCCGCGCCGCCAAAATTCTCACTCACATCAACGCGCACGGCCAATGGGTCCAGCCTCCCACGCACGTCATCTTCTCCACCGCCACGAACCAATCAAATTCGTCGTCCCGAGCGCAGTCGAGGCGCGTCACTGTCGAATCTCCTGCAGACGATTCAATCGACACAACGTGTCAATTGAAAAACCGCCTAAAACCATGAAAACAAACGACGGCGACCCTGCCCAAGTGTCACAAGAATTCGAGTGGCACGGACACCAGCGTCTGTGCGCTTGCCTTCGTAGCGCCAGCGACTCGCTGGCGGTTTTGACTTGCAAGTCGAAGGAGAATTCGCCGCCGGGACGGCAGCGCTACGAGAGCTACGGCGAAGAGAGATTCCCCGCGGATTCATGCGGGGCGCGGAAAGCGGGCTTCGACTGCGCTGATCGCTCCGCTCAGAATGACGAACGGCGGATCAGTGCGCCCAGACTTTGTCGGGGTCGGATTCGAAGGGGTAGACGTGGACCATCCAGCCGAAGATTTGTTTCATCCAGCGGCCGTTCACCTGTGCGCAGGCGTCCTGGGTGGAGATGGCCAGATATTTCTTCCAGTCCACCTGGCCGAGAGCGGCGCCGCGCCCCGGCAGGCAGAAATTCACGTGTTCGTGCCAGCGCGCGATGCTCAGCGGAACGCGTTCGTTCAACTGCGACTCGGTGGCGTTTTTCGGAGCGGTGTACATGGCGCCCACCAGCTCGTAGCCTTCGCCGGTCTTTTTATAGAGCAGCGAAGTGGGATGCGCGGGATTGAAAATGAACGTGGCGGCCATGGCGTTGTGATAGTTGGTGAAGTGATAGACCGGCTGCTGCACCTTGGCGCCAAAAATCTGGTAGCCGTCGGCGATGGCGACTTTGTAGTCCTTGTACTTGGCGATGGATTTGGCGAGGATTTCGACGATCTCCTCGGCGCGGCGGTCGTCGCCCGGCTTTTTGGGCTGCAGCTCGGTCATGAACATGTGCGGGTTTTCGCCCATGTTCATACCGGGCATGGACATGTCGTCGTTCGCGGCGCGCGCGGCTTCGGGATTCTGCTCGCTCTCGTGCTGGAGTTCGCTGGTGTCGGCGCCTGCGGCGGCGGACGAGCCGGGCATGGCGCCGTGAGCCGGAGGCGCGGTGCCCTCCTGCGCGCGAGCGGCGGGCGCCGCACACACCAGCGCCGCGGCCGCGAAAACGGAAAGTACCGATTTGCAAGTGTCGAACTTCATGGCTGCCTCGATTTCCCTGCTACTAAGATTACGCCAAGCGCAGCCAAAATATTTCAGCGTCGCAAGGCCGTTGTACGAAACGTCAATGGAGCGCCGGCGGCTGCGGTGCGGCCCTTGTTCCGCGCGCGGCGGGCGCACGAAAAAGGGGGAGGAGGCCCGGCGTGGCCGCGCCTCCTCGTGTGGGGGTACGTCCCGAATACAGCCCAGCCGAGCGATACGGCGCGTGTCCCGCGCGCCACAGCGCTGGCCATGCCGGTAAAACACGGCATGCCGCGAAAAGTTGCGCGCAAGAGCACGACGGATGCCGTTGCGGCGAGGCCCGATGTTGGCAACTCAGTTGCTATGGAGGTTGCTACCAAGGAATTATTTAGCGTTTCGCGCCGCGAACTCTTGACGCGTGCGGCGAAATGTGTAAACTGCGCTTTCGGTATGGCTACGCAACCAATTGCGATCGAAGACGCGATCGGGGATTTCCAGTTTCCCCAGCGAGAGGCCGCGTTTTTTTACGGCCTGTTCCTGCGCGGCCATTCGGCCGAGGAGCTGCGCCGCGATATCGCCGTTCCCGCGCCGGTGCTGGCGAAATGGGACAAGGAAACGGTGCGCCAGCCGGGCCTGCGGCCGCTGCTCGAGCGCGTGGTGCAGTACCGGCAGCACGTGCTGGCGATTTTCGAGAATTTGATCGTGCACGATTCCGCAAGCCAGCGGCTTCAGTAGCCCGCTCAAGCTGCTTTTCCGGGCGACTTTGTCAGACAAGGCCAGACAAGGCCAGACAAGACCAGACAAGACCAGGACAAGATTTTCGCGCGAAAATTCCTCGCGACATTCCCAGCGCAGCCGGCCCGAGATTTTCTCCGTGACTCCGCCGCGTGGCTCGTCTACACTTTTTTAGGTTTGGTGCCGCTGCAATCGCCTGCTACTCCCCGGTAGCTCAACGGTAGAGCGTTCGGCTGTTAACCGAAATGTTGCTAGTTCGAATCTAGCCCGGGGAGCCAATTCCTTCGCTTCGAAACGCCTGCAATGCAATCCGAAAAATTCGCCACGGCCGGGCGAGCCGGCCATCGCTATTTGTCTCCTGCGGGCATGTTTTGGGGGGCCGGGACGCTGAGAGCCGCCTTGTGGTCGCAGACAAAATAGGCCAGCAGCTTTGCCGGTTGTGTGTCGCTGGCGTTGGCCGCCACCAGATGGACGCCGTTGGGAGGTTCGTAGAAACTTTCACCGGCTTTGTAGACGGCTTCGGGTTCGCCCTTCACCTGATTTCGAAGCGTACCTTCGACAACGTAACCGATTACCGGGCAAGGGTGACTGTGAGGCATGGAGGACTCGCCGGGGCCAAAGTCAACTTCCACAATGGTTACGGCGAGGCTGCCGCCACTCATCGGCGGCAGATCGTGTGAATAAGCGACACGGGCCTGCGGACTTTTCTGCTGAGATGCTTGCGCGCGGCTCCACGCGGCAACCGAGCGGACGCCGGGGACGGCGGCACAGGAAACAATCACAACGAGAGAGACCCAGATTCGATTGGAGGACATGTCGAACTCCTTTCTTTTGCGAGGGTACGCCTGGCGTGTCCTTAGAGCGACATGGAGTTGGGGAACACTTTGTAGAAGAGGATCGAGATCAGAATCAGATAGGCGAGGACGACGAGCGTCCAGCCCATGTTGTGGCGGATGACCTGGCCTTCGCTGCGAACCAGTTTACTGGTGGAAACGCCAACGCTGGCGGTTTGAGGGGCGATGGGCTTGCCGACTTCCGCCCCCACGGAGTTGATCGAGGGCAGCAAGAGCACCGGAAAATTCAGGAGCTTGCCGGTGACGGCCTGCACCGGACCGAACATGGCGTTGGTGGAGGTGTTGCTGCCGGAAAGCGCGACGCCGATCCAGCCGAGAATCGGAGCGAGGACGATGAAGAAGGGCCCAAACTTGGAAAGCGCGTAGGCGAGTGAATTGGCCATGCCGGTGTACACAAAGATATAGGCCAGCGCGAAGACGAAGAAGGCGACGAGCAGCGCGCCCCACATCTGCTTGAAAGTTTTCGAGAAAATCTGGCGGACCATCTCTCCGGTGGGACGCAAAATCGCGAGGATCACCAGCCAGGAAACGAAAATGGATGTGCCGCCGCTGAGCGGATTGAAATTGAATACCGATGCGATCGGTTTCTGGGTGACCGAAGATTTTGCGGCGAGCGACAGCTTGAACAAGCTATGCGTGGGCAGCGTGGACCACGGCCCCGTCCATGCAACGACGACGAGGATCAGGACGATATACGGAGTCCAGCAACGCAATGCCTCGCGCACGGATGTGATCTCCGTTGAATCGGACGCAGCGACGGCAGATGGAGCGAGCGCGGCCCCACCGAAGCCGCGAATGGTCTTGGGACGCCAAATTTTCACGAAGAGAAAAAGAATCCAGAACGAGGCGAGCGCGCCGCTGAGGTCGGGAAGATACGGGCCGAGGTAGTGCGCCACGGGCCACTGCCCGGCGATATAGGAGAGCGAACCGACGATAGCGAGGGGCCAAGCCTCAGCGACTCCGTCCCAACCGCAGACGAGGTAGATCAAAATCCACGGCGGAAGCAGGGCGAGGAAGGCGACGACGTTTCCGATGGACGCGGAAAGCGCGTAGGGAGACAGGCCGGTGACGGCGGCGAGTCCGAGGATGGGAGTGCCGAGCGAGCCATAGGAAACGGGCGCGTTGTTGGCCAGCGCGGCAACGCGAATCGCTTCGAGATCGGCGATGCCAAGTCCGACCAGAATCGGGACAACGACGGCCCAGGGATAGCCGAATCCGACCAGACCTTCGAGGAGCGCTCCAAAGGCCCAGGCCAGCATGATGGTTTGAATGCGAATGTCGGCGGTGGCGTGATGGACCATCCAGTTTTTGAAACGGCCGAAGCTTCCGGTGAGCACCAGGGTGTTGAAGATGATCAGGCCCCAGAAGGTGATCCAGTCAATGTTCCACACTCCGGTGAGGCCGCCGTACAGATAGGATTTCATGGTGTTGGCCAGGGGCGCGTGCCAGATGAAGACGGCGACGGGCACGGTGACAATGCCCGCGACGATGGTGGCCAGCCAGGCGGTGACACGAAAAACCGCGAGCATCAGAATCAGCGCGACGAGAGGAATCAACGCGGCGAGGATGGTCAGCCACAGGTGGCCCGTGGGATTGAGAGTCTGCTCAAACATCGCGGCCTCGGCAGTGGAGCTGGATTTTTCTTGTCGAGCGGCAAAACGGCGAATCGCCGCCCTCTATACCTCATATTCGAACGGTGACTGTCAACGGGGATTTGTTGCGGTGAAAATGCGAAGGCCCGGCCGAGGAATCGGCCGGGCCTTCGAAGGTTCCAGGAGTTAAAACCCCTGAAAAAATGCGTGGCGCACGGCGGGGGTTGAAACCCCGCCCTTCCATTACATCGTTTGCGCCTGCAGAAATTCGCCGGGAAGGCGGCTGATTCTGGAGGTAGAGGGCGCGAGCTTGCGATGGGCGGCCGGTTTGTGGTCCTTGCGTTCCGGAAGATCGGCTGCCAGCATTCTCTCGATCTTGATGCCCAGGGTGCGTTCGAGTGCGAGCAACTCGCCGCGCTGATCAATGGTGAACAGAGTGGAAGCGAGGCCCTGCGCGCCGGCTCGTCCGGAGCGTCCCACGCGATGGATGAAATTCTCGGCCACCTCCGGCAAATCGTAGTTGATGACCTGCGAGATGTCGTCCACGTGAATGCCGCGGGCGGCGAGATCGGTGGCCACGAGGATGCGGGTACGCCCCTTCTGGAAGGCCGTGAGCGCCGCGGTCCGCTGCGATTGCGAGCGCCCGCCGTGAATTAACGCCGCGGCGAAACCTTCGCGGGTCAAGCCGAGAGCGAGGCGTTCGGCTCCGCGCTTGGTGCGCGCGAAGACCAGGCAGCGGCCCTTGTCCTGGGCGAGCAAACGGCACAGAACATCGAGTTTGCGATCGGCGGAGACTTCGAAGGCCTGCACGCGAACGCTGTCGGAGGCCTTCAGCACCGAGCCGAGCTCGACGCGAACCGGATGACGCATGTAATCGTGAACCAGGTGCGCAACGGAGGCTTCGAGCGTAGCGGAGAAGCAGAGCGTCTGCCGGTCTTTCGGGACGAGCGATACGATCCTGCGAATCGCGGGAAGAAATCCCATGTCGAGCATGCGATCGGCCTCGTCGAGAATGAGGACGCGCACGGTGCGGAGATTCACGAGCTTGCGATCGAGAAAATCCTCGAGACGTCCGGGAGTGGCGACGACCAGGCGAGCTCCCTGACGAAGTGCGGTCAACTGAGCGCCTTCGGACAAGCCGCCGACGACAAGAGCCGCCGGGGAAAGCTGCTTCCCGCGCAAAGCGTTGTACTGCTCGACGACTTGCATGGCGAGTTCGCGCGTGGGAACGAGAGCGAGAGCCGTGACGCCCGGAGTTTTATCGGCGAGAAGCCGCTCGATGACCGGGATCAGGAACGCCAGCGTTTTGCCGGTTCCCGTCTGCGCGGTGGCGAGCACGTCCTTGCCTGCGAGCGCTTGCGGAATCGCCGCTGCTTGCACGGGAGTCGGAATCGAGAAGCCGGCTGCGGAGATGCGCTCCTGTGTGTAATTTGAAATCGGAAGTTCTGAAAAATTCTGCATGTTCTAAGTGTTTTCTTATCTGGTAAATGCGGCGGGAGGCGCGCTGAATGGTTCTCAAGCGGGCACGGCAACCTGCATTTCCAGTCCTTTTTTTAATTACGCGTAAGACTTTGGAAGGAACTGACGGCGGGGTATTCTTCGCAGTTAATCGACGAGAGCAACCACACCACACAACCGCGGTATTAAGCGCAAAGGCAGTATAACACACTTGCGAGCGCGCGGGTAAGTTGATGCGCAGTTGTTCTCAACATACAATACCCGCGATTCGAAGACTGGGACGGCCGGGGGCGGGAGAAGATGCCAGCCACAACGCAAAGAGTGTTCGCCGGAGCGCGGGAGAAGGTGCCGGAAGGCGGCCGGCTGGTGATTGACGTCGGCGAAACCACGATCGGCGTATTCCGCGTGGAGGGGAAACTCTACGCGTACCTGAATAAGTGCGCGCATCAGGGCGGGCCGGTGTGCCAGGGAAAGATGATCCCGCGGGTGACCGAGGTGATTGACGAGCGCGGCGAAAGTCACGGATTCGCGTTCGATGAAGCGAGGCCGCACATCGTATGTCCCTGGCACGGATTTGAATACGACATCAAAACGGGCGAGCATCCGGGCCTGCCGGCGGCGCGATTGATTCGCGTGCCGGTGGAAGAGGCTGCGGACGGAATTTATGTCACAGTCTGAGGAAGCTGCGAAATTCTCCGGCGCGGTGGCGGAGCTGCGGGAGCATATTGAGCGCATTACGCAGAGGGGCGAGCTGGGCAGCATGGCGCACGAAGATTTGACGAAGCTGGTGACCGCTGCGGTGAAGCTCTATGCGGCGCATGCGGAGGAATTCGAGAGGGAGGTCCCGGCGATCGATTCGACGGTTTCGACGACCGAAGCGATGGTGGTGGCGTGCGCGCTGCTGCACGCGCAACACATGAATCCGTTTGATCTGGCGCTGTGGTTTTCGAGAACGAGGCCGAAGGCGATCTGAAAGTTTTTGCGAATCGAGCGGGCGGCGGGAATGATCGCGCCGCGCTGAAGGCCGCGGCGTTACATTTAAATCTTTAGAGCCTCTTTGTGAGGACGCGACAATGAGCAAGACGGAAACAGTCAACGGAGTGAGCGCGGCGAGCGAGCACCAGGTCCAGCAGATCACCACGCGCACCGATTCGCGCGAAATCCTGGCGAACGCGCGCCGCGACATCGCGCGGCTGCATCTGGATGATTACTTCATCGTGGACGTGGACGCGCATCACGTGGAGTTCGATTCCTGGGCGGAGATTCTGGATCACCTGGAGAATCCGGTGCTGCGGCACAACGCCAAGTCCATGACGCAAAACTGGCCGAACGCGAAGAAACTGGCATTCAGCAATCATCCCGTGGGGCTGACGTTTCAGGATGTGTTCGGGAGAATCCCGCATCAGGCGGAGCTCGGCGAGTTTGTGGAGAAAAGCGGCGAACACCGCGATCTGACGCTGGTGCGGCGGGCGATGGACTCGATGGGAATCAAGATGCAGGTGGTGTTCCCGCAGCCGATGCTGGAGATGGGGCTGCATCCGGAGCCGGACATCGTGACGGCGATGACTTTCGCCTACAACCGCTGGTTCACGGAGACGATCCTGCCGCGCGAGGATCGCGTGAAGACGCTGCTGAGCCTGCCGTTCCACGATCCCGACGCGTGCATGAAGATGATCCAGGAATTCGGCGAGACGCGCGGCGTGGTGGGATTCATGATCACCAGCCAGCGCCACGCAAGCGTTCACAAGAACATGTTCATGCGCATCTACCGGGAACTCGAAGAACGCGGGCTGCCGCTGGCGTTTCACGCCGGGCCGACCTGGGGCGACACAATGACGTCCACGATGAACCGGTTTTTGTCGGTGCACTCGATGTCGTTCGTGACCTGCAACATGACGCACATGACGAACTGGATCGTGAACGGCTTGCCGGAGCGATTTCCAAAGTTGAAGGTGATATGGATCGAGAGCGGGCTGGCGTGGGTGCCGTTCATGATGCAGCGGCTCGATCACGAATACCTGATGCGCCAGTCCGATGCGCCGCTGCTGAAGAGGCTGCCGAGCGAATACATTCGGGAGATGTATTTCACTTCGCAGCCGCTGGAAGTGACCATGCCGCACATGCTGGAAGCGACGTTCAAGGCGGTGAATGCCGAGACGCAGCTGATGTATTCCTCCGATTGGCCGCACTGGGATTTCGATGTGCCGGCGTGTATTGCGGGGCTGCCGTTCCTGAGCGAGCAGGCCAAGCGCAACATCCTGGGCGAGAACGCGCGAAAGCTGTTTCGT
The DNA here is from genome assembly GCA_963814605.1 of uncultured Acidobacteriota bacterium. Classification (GTDB taxonomy): domain Bacteria; phylum Acidobacteriota; class Terriglobia; order Acidiferrales; family UBA7541; genus Palsa-295. Next base: position 479,242 of record CAWFDD010000001.1, read on the forward strand.
CTCTAGCCGGAGCGAGGCTCGCCGGGGAGCGGCCAGTGCGATCAGTGGAAATCGTGCGAGGCGACTTCGGCGCGCGAAATCTCGAGAGCCTGGACGCGTTCGACCTTCACCGACACCACGTTGTCCTGATTCTGCAGGGTGCCTTCGATCAGCAAAAAAGGATGGTAGACGAGCACGGTGTGATCGCGCTCGAACAGCGGCGGCGGGACGATGGCGTTGGCAATTCCCGTTTCATCCTCCAGGCTGAGAAAGACAAAACCTTTCGCCGTGCCGGGGCGCTGGCGGGCAATCACCGCTCCGGCGACACGCACATGCGTTCCGTCGGGAAGCTTGGGAAGCTCGAAGGCCGCGCGAACTCCGCGTGCTTTCATTTCGGCGCGGCGATAGGCCATCGGGTGCGGTCCGACGGTCAAGCCGGTGCCGCGAAAATCGGCGACTAATCTTTCTTCGTTGGTCATGGGCGAAAGCGGGGAATCGGAAATGATTTCGCGCTCCTCTTGCTGGGGTTCTTGTGTCTCCAGAAGCGGGCCGGGGCGGCGCGAGGCGCGCTCGACCTGCCAGAGGGCGTCGCGACGGTGAGAGTCGCGCCGCCCGGAAATAAAATTCAGCGCTCCGACTTCGGCAAGCGCCGTGAGTTCGGATTTTTGTATCTCGGGAACGCGCTGTTTTAACTCTTCGATGGCAGCGAACGGGCGCAGATCGCGCTGGCGCATGATTTCCAGCGCGATTTCCTGGCGCAGGCCTTTGACGTAGCGCATTCCCAGGCGCACGGCAAATCCCCCGGCAATCTTTTCGAGCGTGCAGTTCCAATCCGAGCGCGTAAGGTCAATGGGCTTGCATTTCAATCCGTGGCGCTGGGCGTCTTTCACCAGGGTGGCTGGACGGTAGAAACCCATGGGCTGGTTATTGAGCATCGCGGCGGTGAATGCCGCGAGATAGTGGCATTTCAGATAGGCGCTGGCATAGGCAAGCAGCGCAAAACTTGCGGCGTGAGATTCCGGAAATCCATAGAGGGCAAAGGAAGTGATGGATTGGACGACTTTGTCCTGCGTCTCTCCGGTGATGCCGTTGGACTGCATGCCGCGCCGCAGCTTGATTTCGATTTCCTTCATGCGCACTTCGGAACGCTTAAATCCCATGGCGCGGCGCAACTCCTCGGCCTCACCACCCGTGAATCCCGCGGCGACCATGGCCATGCGCAGCAACTGCTCCTGAAAAAGAGGCACTCCGAGCGTGCGCGCCAGGGCAGGTTCGAGGGCGGGATGAAAATATTCGGGCGCTTCCAGCCCCTGGCGGCGCTTTAAATAAGGATGAACCATTTTGCCGACGATGGGACCAGGGCGAATGATGGCGACCTGCACGACAATATCGTAGAAACATTTCGGATGAAGGCGAGGCAGGCAGGACATCTGCGCGCGGCTTTCGACCTGGAACATTCCGACCGTGTCTGCCTGTTGCAGTGCGGAATAGACGGCGGGATCATTCGCCGGGAGACGGCCGAGATCGACTTCCTCTCCATGATGCAGGCGAATGATTTCGAGCGAATCTTCCAGGACGGCCATCATTCCCAGGCCGAGCAGGTCCACTTTCACGATGCCCATGTCGGCGCAATCTTCCTTATCCCATTGCACAACCACGCGGCCGGGCATGGTGGCCGGTTCGAGAGGGACGACGGAATCGAGCTGTCCCTGGCACACCACCATGCCGCCGGAATGCTGGCCGAGATGACGCGGCAAATCCTGCACGGCCTGGCAGAGTTCGAAGAATTTGCGAATGCGCCGATGTTGGAGGTCCAGACCAGCGTCGCGAAACTGGCGGGCGAGCGTGTCGCCGGGGTCCTTATATTGCCAAGAGCCGACGAGAGCCGAGAGGCGATCGAGAGTTTCCGGATCAAACGACAGAGCCTTGCCGATTTCGCGGGCGGCCGAGCGACCGCGATAGGTGATGACGTTCGCGGTCATGGCCGCGCCCAATTTTCCATAGCGCTCGTAAACATACTGGATGGCGCGTTCGCGCTGGTCGCCGCTGGGAAGGTCGAGGTCGATGTCCGGCCATTCGCCGCGTTCTTCGGAGAGAAATCGCTCGAAGAGAAGATCCATGCCCACGGGATCCACGGCGGTGATGCCAAGCGCATAGCAAACGGCGCTATTGGCCGCGGAACCGCGTCCCTGCACGAGAATATTTTTTTCGCGGCAGAAGCGAACGATGTCCCAGACGATCAGAAAATAGCCGGAGAGATTGAGTTTTTCGATGAGCGCGAGTTCGCGATCAATCTGGCGGCGGGCGCGCTCGTCATTCGGGCCGTAGCGACAAATCATGCCTTCGTGCGAGCGGCGGCGAAGGAATTCCATTTGCGATTCGCCTTCGGAAACGGGATAGGCGGGAAACTGGTATCCGAGGTCGTTCAAGGTGAATGGGAGGCGCGAGGAAAGAACTTCCGTCGTGGCGATGGCCTCGGGAAGATCGGAGAAGAGCGCGGCCATTTCCGCATGCGGCTTGAAATGACGCTCGGAATTGCGGCTGAGCAAACGACCGGCGGTGGCGAGCACGCGGTGATGGCGGATACAGGTGAAGACATCGAGCAGCTCGCGTTGCTGCGGCAGCGCATGCGAGACGCCGTTGGTCGCGAGCAACGGCAGCTTCAGCTTTCGGGCGACGGCCACGGCGGCCTGGTTGCGCGCTTCTTCCTCCCGGGAGAGATGACGCTGGAGTTCGACGTAAACATTTTGCCGGCCGAACACGCGGCAAAGCTGCTCGACGCACTCGATGGCTGCATCCATTCCCGCCTGCGCGAGGGCATGCGCAAGAGGACCTTCCTCGCCTCCGGTCAGGCAGATCAGGCCGCCGCTCATCGCGGCGATTTCCTCGGGATGGACGCTTCCCTCCCCTTTGCGCGCGCGAAGTTTCATGCGCGTGATCAGCCGGCACAAATTCTGGTAGCCGGCGCGCGATTCGACGAGCAAGGGATAGCGCCAGCCTGCGGCGGATGTGACTTCGGCGCCGATGTGCGCGCGGATGGAATATTTTTTCGCCGCCAGATGAAAACGGGGCGAGCCGTACACGCCGTCGCGATCGAGCAAAGCCATGGCCGGCATGTCGTGTTGCTGGCACGCGCCGGCCAGTTCTTCGGGCGAGGAAGCGCCTTCGAGAAAGCTGAATGCGGATCGCGCATGAAGCTCGACGTACATCAATCGTAGATTCCCCGCACGAACCAGCTTCCGCACAATGCGTCGTAATAGACGCGGTAGAGGCCGCCATCGGGACGAGATGCCGCCGCTGCATTGGGAATTCCCGGCGAAGAATGGAAATGAATCTCCAAATCCCATTCATCCTGTTGCCAGGTATCTTCCCGCCACCAGTCGCCGGACGTGCGCCACGGACCGGAAGCGGCCAGCACTTCTCCGCGCAGCCCCTGAAAAACGACGCGTGTGGGACGGCCTTCGTGGAGTTCGAGTTTTGCGGGAATGGGAGGACGGAAAGTCCGGAAACTCGTCGAGGCTTTGAGACTGTTGCGCTGTCCTCTAGCAGAGGCGACGCCGTCGAAACGGCGGCTCGCTTCGGCAGCTCCCGAAGGAATCAGAAACCGCCGCATCTGAAATTCTCCCGGGCGCCAGGTGTCCACCAGGGAGGGCGAGCCGATATTTCCTTCTCCCACCACGCCGGCGATGCGCGCGATGGTGACCTCCAGCTTTTCCGGGTCCGGAAAACTGGGGAGGAACAGGCCGCCCTGCGTGGCGCGCGGGCGAGCGGATTCCGCCACCAGCAGGATTTTCCGAATGCCCGCGCCGGGCGGATTCGATTGCAAACGCAGGCGCAGCAATTTCAAAAGCATCTTCGAATCGCGCACCGGGACGGGAAGCTGCAGTTCCTTTTCATACACACCGGGCGGATGGATCCCGCGAAACATCTCCTTGCGAAGGTCCAGGGCGTTTTCGAAAGCCGGCTGCAACTCGAAACGCACGCGAATCGAAGCGGCGGCCAGGGAGCGCGCCGCCAACCGCGCGCAGAGCTGATCGAGCAACCGGCCCAGGAGAAATGAAAGAGGGTCGAGCTCCTCGACGGCATCGTCCAGCTCCATCTCTTCCTCGAAGGAATGGCCGGGCTCGGCGATCACCAGCGAGCGCGAAATGGCGCCGCGCGCCAGGGCGTGCAGGCGAACGCCTTCCTGCCCGAGGCGCTCCGAGAGCTGCAAAACCGGAAGCCCGGCAAAAACAGCGCAGGTGCGCACACCCCAGCGGGCCAATGTTTCGGCGGTCTCCGCGGATGGCAAAAGAACGCCGACGGGCAAATCGCCCAGGCACTTCGATTCCTGCCCGGGCGGAATTACGGTGATGCCCTGGAAACCGCGTGCGGCGATCAGGGCCGTATCCACGTTCGAGGCAATGGCGACGCTAGAGAGCAAGCCGCATTCGCAGGAACGCTGCGCAAGATGCGCGGCGATGTCATTTTCCGCTCCGAATAAATGAGTCAGGCCGCGAAGGTCCAAAACAATTGTGTCCTGCGACGCATCTTCGATTCGCGGGGAAACCGACCAGCCGATATCCAGCAGAACGGCGTGGGCTATTTTTTCCTGAGGCCGGGAGCGAGGGCGCATTTCCAAGCCGGTGAATTGCGCCGCGTTCATTTTGGTCATCCCGAGTTCGATTCCCGCCCGGGCGGCTTTTTCGTTGATGGCCACCACATTGCACAACGGAGGATTTCCATCCAGCAGAGCGAGGGCGGGTTCGCGCAGGGCGGGTTCGGCGCGCACAACTGCCTGCAGCATGAAATTGGGAACGAAAATAGAAGCGAATGCCATCGAGGTCGTGCGGAGAGGCAAAGGGACTGGAGAAATTCCTCACCTTTGTCCGGGCCCTCCTCCCGAGCTGTGCATGCCGGGCCATGCGTGGGGATAAATGCCCGTTGCTTCCGTTTCAAAACCGGCGCCATCGCCGCCATGCAGAAAAGTTTTATCCTGCTGAACCAGACGGTCTCCTCGTTGCTTCGCACGGGAGCGAATCATTTCCGCATCGTTCTTCGAACCATCGAGCAGATATCCGGGTGAATGCGGCAAGAGGATTTTTTCTGCGGTTGCAGATGTGCGCGACCACCGGGCTTTCTGCATGCGAAGTTGAAGAACCAGGGAGGCGCAGGTCTTGGCGTTCGATTCCTGCTCCAGAACAACAAGAATGGTGGGCGTGGATTCCACGGCCCGGCGAAAACGGAACCATACCTGAAGGGGAACATAACGAACCATCTGCGCCGGAGTGTCGCCGAAATCGAGAGCAATCAGGCCGAAGCCGCCGCCCTGTATGAGCAGATCGGTCGAGCGAAGGGCCTGGTCAACATTGCGGCAGCGCACCCAGAGCAGATGTTTCAATCGCACGCCGGCGGCTTCCGCGGAAACGGGATCGAAGGAATCGCGCGCGTCAACGAGCGCGCAGACTTCCGACGCCGCGGTTCGCGACGCCAGCGCGGAAATCAGCAAACTGGTTCTGCCGGAACACGGAGGACCGTAAATTTCCGTCAAGCTGCCTCGGGGAAATCCGCCGGTAAGGAGATCGACGGAGTGAATGCCGGCAGGAACCGTTTCCACGATCGGGCGATCGCGATATTCAAAGGGACTGGGGACACGGGCAGCCAGCGCGGATGCGACATGCAAACGCAAGGCAGCAGTTTTTGAGCTCATGGCGAACGCGAAGGGCGAAAAGAAGGGGACACTGTTTTCGCTTTTTCTTCGCCTAGATGATTTTAGGATTTCCGCAGAAGGATTGTCAAGCGCATGGTGTTGCCCGGCGAACTTTTCGGCAAGCTGCGTCCGCGAATGCCTTAAAATCGGAGTAGATTCAGTTTATGGGCGTGTAGCTCAGCTGTCTTACCGTCTCCGCAAATTTCCACAAAAACTTCTTCAAAAATAAGCTGGCCCTACGAGCGGAGATATCATAGTAAGCCCTCCACGTTTGATCTAGATGCATCGACTAACCGGAAATGTAACGCAGCACTTCATTTCTCCCGGAAGCGCGTTTATCGGGAGTTAGGCTCGAACGCGTATCGTCATAACGATCTGCTCACAACCGTCGCCCACGGAACGAAAAACGAGAGCCCAGGCCCCAGTTCCGGTTGCCGAATACCCTCGGATGATACCTTTGCGCTTGTAACTTTTGGGCGACTTGAGTATCAGACGGTTACCCGGAACGAATCTGCCGGTCGAAAAAATAATTCCAAGTGAGAAGGAGAAGACATGAAAAGACTCATCGCGACTGGAATGACACTTTGTTTCATGGGAATGGCAGCGCCGAGCTTTGCCGCACCGCAGCAGGACCAGAGCACCCAGCAAGACCAGATGAAAAAAGACGACGCCATGAAGCACGACGATATGAGCAAGGACAACATGGCGAACGACAAGTCCAAGAAAACGACGACGAAAGACGCCATGAAGCAGGACAACATGAAGAAAGACGACGCCATGAAGCACGACGATATGAGCAAGGACAACATGGCGAACGACAAGTCCAAGAAAACGACGACGAAAGACACCATGAAGCAGGACAACATGAAGAAGGACGACAGTATGAAGCACGACGACATGTCGAAGCCCCAGAACTAGCCCGCCACAGTCCCGGGCGGCTCAGTTCGAAGCCCGCCCGGGTCCCTCATTTTTCTGCCGTTGCGTTACTCGCGGTTTCTTCTCCATCTAAATCGGGATCCGCATTCCCGGCGCTTTGAAGGGCCTCATGCATGCAATAAACGCATGGCGAGTAGCCCTCGCGAATAGCCTCTTCAGGCGTTACCATGCGATATTTTCCGTGCATATACCGGCAGCCAGGCCGATGAAACGTCTTGCCACCATCCACGACCGCAACAAGCTCTTGAGGAACTCGCCGGACCGGTTGACTCATTTGTGCGCGAGGCTGCGGCGCGAAGCGACTGTGCGCCGTCGCAATAAAGAATAATGCAGCTATGGCGGCCGCGGCTGCGAGGCTGACCAGCAATCCCCGCGACGATCCTCTTTGGCCTTCGATCTGATCGTCGAGCCTGCTGCGCAGCCGTGGGTGGAAGCCCGCGGGTAGCGTAAACATTCGTTCGCTGCCGTAGAGATCGATGATGTTCCGCACGCCGTCGCGCACCGCAACACACTGGCGGCACTGCGCGAAATGTTCATCTATCGCACGCTTCAACTCCGGATCGAGGTCTCCGTCCAAATAATTGGAGATTTCCTGCCAAACGTCATCACATTTTATGACCATGGTTTCGTTCCTTTTGGAAGCTCGGCAGAACTCGTCCAGCTTCCCGTTAATCCCGGAGAGAGAAGATCTCGCAGCATCAAGCGGGCGCGCAATAGCCGCGTCTTCACCGCCCCGGAAGATATTCCCAGCACTTTCGCGGTGTCATCTATGGCCATGTGCTCGACATCGCGCAGGATAAACACCTCGCGATATTTGTGAGCCAGCGAGCCAAGGGCTGAAAGAAGCTTTTCGCGAACTTCCTTGCGCTCCAGCGCTTCAGAGGGAATCTCCCGCCAATCCGTGAAGTCGCGGGGCGTGTACGTGCCGTCTTCATTTTCCCGATCCTCGATGGGCCGCATAATCTCCAGATGACTCTTGCGCAATCGCTGCCGCGCTTCATTGATCGCGACTTGAATCAGCCAGGTGCTGAAACGCGATTCGGCCCGGAACTGCCCCAGATATCGAAACGCTTTCAGGAAGGCATCCTGCGCAGCATCCTGGGCTTCGGCTTCGTTCCGCAGAATCGTGAACGAGATCACGAAGACGCGCTTCTCGTACGGCCGAATCAGTTCGTAGAACAATTCCCGTTCGCCCCGCTGAATGCGCGCGATGAGTTTCGCTTCCTGCTCGGAAGTAGGGTCGGTTCCACCAATACGCGCAGCTTCCCCTTCGAAAGAGTCTCGATATCGTGGCGACTCTGGTTTCACGAGAAATCAGTCGTTACTGCAAATATTCCGGGTCGCGCTTCCAACCCGTGAGCATGGATATAAAGTTGTTCCACCCGTGCAGGATTACCATCACCAAGTGGCCGAGAACGAAGAGAACTAACGCGCACAGAACGCCAAAATGCCACATCCGTGCCCAGTGAAAGCCTCCCATCAGCGAAGCGAGCAACGAAAATTGAACGGGATTAAAGAGAACGATTCCCGTCAGGAACGAAACCGCGCCGAGTATCATTGCCGACGTATAGGCCATTTTCTGCAGGGGGTTGTAGGCCTCGGTCTGCAGTGGTTTGCGTCCGAAGAAAAAGTAATGGCGGGCCATGGGCCAGACGCCAGGCACATCCCGCGGCACGAACAGAATCTGGCGGAAATTTCCCGATAGGATTTGGTAGCCTGCATAAAACAGTCCCGTTGCGACGTAGATCCAAGCGAACGTTAGATGCCACTGCAGAGCGCCGCCGAGCCAGCCACCCAAAGCCAGGGACCTCGGGAACATTCAGTAAAGTTTGCTCAGGGATCTTCGGGCCGAAGCTCGGGAACGCCCTGAAGATTTGCAAGCCGCTGCCGGCCATCACAAATAGTGAAACCGTGTTCACCCAGTGACAGATGCGAACGGGCCAAGGATGCTCATAGGCCGCGCGGATACTGTCCTGTGGCAACTCTGCCACAACAGGCTCGTCGGGGGCTCGCTCGGTGGTCCGGTCGGGCGTGGGGTCTGTATCCGTCATAATAGTTTTGTCAGCCTACAACCCGTAATAACCGGGGTAGCCCTGATCCTCCCAATAGCCTGTCTTCGGAAGCACATCAGTTACCCGAAGGCTCATCAGATACTTGGCCTGTTTGTAGCCGATTTTTGTGGGCATCCGCAGCCTCAAGGGAGCGCCATGCTCGCGTGTAAGCGGCTGATCGTACATTTCGTAACACAAAAGCGACTGGGGGTGTAGCGCGCCGGGCATGTCCACCGATTCGTAATAATCGTCGGCACATTCGACGTAGAGATACTTCGCGTTCAGATTCGCGCCCACATGTTGAAGAAAATCGGAAATGCGAGCACCGCCAAATCTGCCAATCACGTCCCAGCCTTCGACGCAAATGTGCCGGGTGTTCTGCGTGAACTTCGGTAGAGATTGAATCTCGGCGAGCGTGTATTTCCCCGGACGCTGAACGTCGCCGCTGACAGCTAGCGTCCACCTTTCGAGATCCACGCCGGGGTCATCCACGTCGTACGTATTGACATAGAACTTGTCGAGAGGCGCGACTTCGCTATCAGGGAACGTCGGTGCCAGATGACTGCGGCGAAACCATTTTGAGGATGCCCAATCGGTGAAGGCAACTCCTTTGATCAGCAAGGGATCGCGAAATTTCGGAATTGCGAACGCGCCTAGAAGCAGCACCGGGGAAAGCTTCAGCAACTCGCGCCGATTCATAGGTTTCGGAGGGTTCATTTTTGTCTTCAACGTCTCCCTCTCTCTGCAGCTTGCCCGGGCTATATCATCCGGCTAAAGAAACTAAAGTGCCTCGGAATCTCAGGGCTGGCAATGCACGTCAACTGTATGATTGCCGAAACAGAGCAAAGTTTCACCGAAAAGGCTGTTTGGCCGCAGTATTCGGCGGATCCGTCCGTTGCCATTCCGTTGGTTCGTGCAATCAGGCAGAAAGCGTACCTAGCCCGTCGGCGCGGAAAGTGTCACTCCGTCCGCCGGGTGCGATCCTGTAACTTTTGGAGAAGTTGTTCATCAAACGTTCGTACCCGTAAGCAATAGAGGGGTACTCAAATTGACCAGAGGGATCGCCATGAGAATTCTCCGTTTCGCCATAGTCGCATTCGTTGCAATCGTCGTGTTAACGATGGTCCCGGCTCGATACCTTCGCACGGCCAGTGTTGAGGCTAAACCCGCTAGCGATAGCGGTTTACGAACTCCGGTGCTGATCGAGCTGTTTACGTCGGAGGGCTGTTCCGATTGTCCTCCAGCCGACGCGCTGTTGGCGAAGCTGGACACGTCCCAACCGGTATCTAACGCAGAGGCTGTGGTGCTCAGCGAACACGTGAACTATTGGGACGGGGACGGATGGAGAGATCCATATTCCTTGCAGGATGTGACTCGGCGTCAAGGCGACTACGCTTCGCGTTTGCGGTTGGATGGCCCCTACACACCGCAGATGGTTGTTGATGGACAGAAGGAATTTGTGGGCTCCGACGGACACAGGGCGGTACAGGTTATTGAGAATGCAGCGCGGGTCGAAAAGGTTCCGGTCTCCCTATCTGCGGTTCAGCTCGAAGGCGAAAACACGCTCGCCGTACACGTGGAATCCGGCCCGTTGGGGTCGCCGAAGCCGGCGGACGTTTTCTTCGTATTGGCTGACGATAGCGATCAGTCGAATGTCCGCACAGGAGAAAACGCCGGACGGGTTCTCACTCATGTGGCCGTCGTGCGATCCCTAGCCAAGGTAGGAACTATTGATCATGGCGAAGCGTTCTCAAAGGATTTGAAGGTGAGTACCGCAAACACAAATCACCGGGATTTGAGAATTGTAGCCTTTATCCAGGAAACCGGAGATGGAAGGGTTGTGGGAGTGGGCGCGACTCGGTTTTCGAATTCGGGAAAATGATGCGCGCGATAGGAAGGCTTGTTTCTGCAATAAAAATAGGTGAACGGTCTTGGCCCGGATGCTGAACTACAAGAGGAGATTGCACATGTGGTCCGCGATGAGATGGATGCCTTCGGCCATTCTGATTCTCATGGCTGTTGCGATGTTGCAGAAAACTAGCTACGGTCAGTACAAGGCGGACGCCAACGCGACTCTCAAGATCGGAAACAAGATTCCACTGCTAAGCGGAACCGATCAATTCGGACAGGAGCGCAATTTTGTGAATCTCAAAGGGCCGAATGGCCTGGTGATCCTCTTTTTCCGCTCTGCCGATTGGTGTCCTTATTGTAAGGGACAGTTGCTTTCGCTCCAGCGCGCCACGGCGCATTTCAAGGAGAAGGGCATTGGACTCGTCGGCGTAAGCTACGATAGCCCGGAAATCCTTCGATTTTTCACGGAACGCCACGCGGTCACTTACCCTCTCATCTCCGATCCGCAATCGGAAATCATCCGCCGATTTGGCGTCCTGAATCCAACTGCCACCGGATTTACCAAGGGCATGTCATATCCCGGCTTTGTGTATGTCAGTCCTCGCGGCATCGTGCAGGAGACATTTTTCGAAGAGGATATCCACACGCGCTTCACCGGCAATAACGTGCTCACAAAAATCTTCCCTGAACTGGACGGGACTGCGCCAAAAGACGTTCCAGCGCCTCATCTCCAATTGATCCTCACACAATCCGATGATGTCGTAGCGCCAGGCAACCGCGTAACACTGATTGCTGAACTGTCGCTACCACCCGATCTGCATGTCTATGCCCCGGGCGTTCAGGGTTACAAGCCAGTCGCGTTGGAATTGAGCGCCGATCCGCAATTCACCGCGGAACCGGCCAGCTACCCAAAGTCGCAAGTATTACTTCTTCCGGCCATTGGAGAAAAGGTCCCCGTATTCGAAGGCAAATTCAGGATTGTCGAGGACGTCACCATCGCGTTCGACAAGGATTTTTCACAAAAAATTGCTGCGGGTCCATCCGATGGCACGCCCCTGTCTCTTGATGGCAATCTGCGCTACCAGGCTTGCGACAGCAAAATCTGCTTTCCGCCAGCAACCGTTCCCGTTTCCTGGCATCTTAGGGTGGTGCCTTTGAATACGGAGCGTGCACCCGAAGAGATTCGGCACAAGTAGCGATAGCTGACTAGTTCAAGTGGCCAGATTTTCGATCACGAAACCAAAATAGGAGGCAAATCATGGTTCGAGTCGCACTGCTGGTTCGATTGAAGGCAAAACCTGGTAAAGAAGCGGAAGTCGATAGTTTTTTGAGGAGTGGTTTACCGCTGGCGGTGGCCGAACCGGCGACTACGGCGTGGTTTGCGATCAAACTCGGACCCTCAACATTCGGTATTTTCGATGCATTTCCAGACGAATCTGGCCGACAAGCGCACTTGGCCGGCCCCATCGCTGCCGCACTGATGGCGAAGGCAGCCGACCTTCTTGCAGAACCGCCCTCAATCGAGAAAGTCGATGTTCTAGCGGCCAAACTTCCTGCATAGCTGGTGCCAAATTACACCGCAAAACTAAATTCTCTTTCGAAGATATTCAACAACTACGTAGCCGATCGAACCGGAAATGAAGGCAATGGCCAGCTTAGTGCCCGTGAAAATATCTTCGATGGCCAAAGCGAAAGTTTTTCCCGGCCCATTTGTACCAGAGAATTCTTCCATCGAGAGATTCGAATAGAACAGGGATATCGAACCCCCGCGAAATCGGCGAACGTGCCCGCGACACCGCAGTCGCCTTCCTTCAACTTCATCCGCTACCGAATAACGGACAAACCGGAGATTATCCATGAATGGATCGCCAGCGCGACACACCAGCCCGAATCCGCCTATCCCGACGTAGAAGACTGCGATACCAAAGAGCAGAGCGTCTGCTCACCAGGCAGGTGCTCTACGAACTCCGTAAGCAGATTCCGAAATATTTGAGGCGATTCCAAGAAGTGAACCCCTGATTGAGACAAATCTGTTCGGTACAACCTCACCTTAGGTCACAAATACCGGGGAAACTCCCTGTTGAGCGGCCCAAAGTGCCGCCAAGACGCCACGAGACGTCACCCCGACCCTGCAGTGCCGCCTCACATTCGCGTTGGACCGCGTGTTTTTGGGCAATCCTTCCGGAAATTGACGACCGAGCGTAAAATCCGAGCTGGCCTGTCGCTGTTCGATACAGAAGTGTCTCACTTTAGAGGTTCACTCCACGTGACCGTGATGCGAAGGAATGGATTTCGGCGCGCGCGGAAATGCTTTAAAATCAGTGTGTCCCTCACTGT
>CAWFDD010000002.1:0-2274173 GCA_963814605.1 uncultured Acidobacteriota bacterium
ATTCTTCCGACGGGAGCATTGTTGTTACCTCAGCGCGGGAACGAATTCGGCGATCGGCTGCTGCGAACTTCAGAAGATCTCTTTGCCTGTGGTTTCTCCTCGGTGTGTCTTATCGATTCGGACAGTCCGACCGTCCCTACGAGTGCGTATGTTCGGGCAGCGGAAGAACTTGCGGCGTCGGGCGACCGCGTAGTACTCGGTCCGTCCGACGATGGTGGTTACTATCTTCTCGGTGTCAACCGGCGACACAAGTTTCTATTTGAAAATATTTCGTGGAGCACGGCGGAGGTCGCTCGGCAAACGCGCGAACGAGCGAGGCAACTCGGCTTGCCGGTGGTTTCCCTTCCAACCTGGTTCGACGTAGACGAGGAGCTGTCGCTGGAACGACTCCGACGGGAACTCTTCTCGCCCGGTCGCGGAGTGTCGCCTCGACCGGACGGCTACACAGCACCCTTTACGCGCGCGTACCTACAGCAGATCGGTCTATCCGTGAACGATGCGGCAAGTGATGCGATACGAGAGAATGACAACGAGGCCGAGGTCGCCAATTCTCCGAACTGAATGGTGGCGCAACGGAACTCCGCTGCTGACGAATGCGGCGGTACTGCTGTTGGGCGCCATCTTGCTGGAATTCACTCGTACCGGTGTCGGCGAGTATTCCCACTATGTGCACGGCTTCAGTGAAACTGTTTTGGTGCAGATCGTTGTTTATCTTGGCGCAATCGTGCTCCTGGAACTCTCCCCCACCGACCATTGGACTCTACGAATCGTTTTGCTAATAGCTCTTGTCGCCCGGCTGATCGCCGTAATTGCACCACCCTTCCTCTCGACAGATATCTACCGGTACGTGTGGGACGGCTTGGTACAGGGGGCGGGTATCAACCCCTTCCGATATATTCCGGCGGATTCCCATCTGGGGTTTCTCCGTGATGCCAACATTTATCCGAATATCAACCGGCGGGACTACGCACACACGATCTACCCACCTGGATCACAGCTGATCTTTTGGGCGGTCACGCGGATTCGTCCGACAGTGACCGCAATGAAGTGTGCCATGCTGGGCTTCGAAGCTGCCACCTGTTACGCCCTCATCCGGTGCCTGAAGGTGTTGGGCATGCGGGCGGAGCGCGTTCTGCTGTATGCGTGGAGCCCGGTGTGTCTGTGGGAGATAGGGAGCAGCGGGCACGCGGACGCCGCCGCGCTTACGTTTATTTCCTTTGGGCTGCTTGCGCGACTGACCAACCGAGACAAATCAGCGGGAGGATGGCTGGGGGCAGCGGCTTTGGTCAAGCTGTATCCCATCGTGCTTCTGCCCGCGTTCGTGCGCGGCTGGCGATCACGCGCAGCGTGGGTGACGGCCGGGGTTATCGCCGCCGGCTACGCGATCTATCTGAAAAGAGGAGTCTCGGTATTCGGCTTTCTCCCGACGTTTGCTCGGGAGGAGGGCATGGAGAACGGGGCGCGATATTTTCCGTTGGCGTTCATCGAACGCAATCTGCACGTAACAATACCGACCTTTGCTTACCTGGTGCTATGCGCCCTCGTTTTTGCCGCCCTGGCCTGGTGGGCCTTCCGGCGCGGCGCGGCATCCGCAACATGCATCGGTTCGGGATTGGTGTTGGCCACAGCGCTCACGCTGAGCTTCTCGCCACATTATCCGTGGTATTTCCTCTGGCTTCTTCCTTTTCTCACGTTGCGGCCTTGGCCCCCGGCGTTCTTCCTCGCACTCGCTCCTACCTACCTGCTGACGACGAAGTTGGGGGTGCCGGGAGAGCCGATGTACCGATTGAATTGCTTGTTGTATGGAGGTTTTGCAGTGCTGCTGGTCAATGAGCTGCTTTCGAACTATGTACCAAGATTGTTGGTACGAAAAACAAAGGAAATTATCCGGGCGATACTCCCCATGCCGCCGGACGATTCCTCGCGCGAAGCCTCTGCACAGGAGCCATCATGAGCACCGGAGTCGCGGGCGCACCCATGCCCGGAGATCGATACTTCGAGAAGTCCGAGGATCAGCTTTCGATCCTTGTCGAACAAGAGCCCGTCTGCTTGTACCTGGAAGTAACCAACCGTTGCAATCTCCTGTGCACCACCTGCCCGCGGACGTTTGAGCAGCTCGAGCCAGAGGCGGATATGTCTTGGGATCTCTTTACCAAGATCGTGGACCAGGTTCCGAACGTGAAACGAGTTGTGCTGCATGGCGTTGGCGAACCAATGCTCGTCAAGCGTTTGCCGGAGATGGTTGCCTACTTGAAGCAGCGCGGTGTCTACGTGTTGTTCAACACCAACGGGACACTTCTTACCAACAAAAATGGGCAGGCACTCATAGATGCGGGTCTCGACGAATTGCGTGTCTCGCTCGATGCGGCCGAGCCGACGGTCTTCCAGATGGTTCGCGGCAAGGACATGTTCGACCGCATCGTTTCCAATGTTCGCCGGTTTCGTCAGATGCAAGTGGAGCAGGCTCGGGATCTGCCCCGGGTGTCGCTGTGGCTCACAGGATTGCGTGAAACGCTCGACCAGTTGGAGGCTTTTGTGCGCATCGCCGATTCAGTGGGTGTAAGGGAGGTCTATCTGCAACGCCTTGTCTTTTTCACCGACAACTCGAACGGCATGGCGCGCGCGGACAGCGCGCTGTTCGAGAATACATCCCGGGAAGAAGAACGAATCATCGCGCGCGCCGCGGCTCTCGCGCAGTCACTTCAGATCACGTTCAGCGCATCTGGCGCAACCGAGCCGGAAACCAGCATAAAGCAGAAGCGATCCGGCTCTCCTTGGTCATTGTGCCGCCGTCCCTGGAGCCTCATGTATTTTACGGCGACAGGCCGGTCGATCCCATGTTGTATCGCTCCCTTTTCGATGCGCGGATACGGCAGCTTCACTCTGGGAGATGCGACACAACACACGCTTCGCGAGATATGGAACGGCGCGGACTATCAGGAATTCCGCCGGAAGTTGCTGAGTGCGGATCCTCCGCAAACATGCGCTAACTGCGGCCTGCGTTGGAGTCTCTAGCCCCGTGGACAATCGAATCAGCGTCATTATCGCCGCATTGAACGAGGAAGCAACCATCGCCTCCGTCGTTCGTGAGTTGCAGCGCGAGGTCGGCGGGCTTATGCGGGAGTGCATCGTTGTGGACAACGGCAGCACCGACGAGACGGGCGCAGCGGCGGCAGCTGCTGGAGCGCGCGTAGTGAGTGAACCCCGCCGCGGATATGGACGCGCGTGCGCGACCGGAGCCGAACAGGCGGATCCACAGTCCGACGTACTGGCCTTTCTGGATGGAGATGGGAGCGACGTTCCCGCGGAAATTCCGGTGCTCGCTGCACACGTCATCGGAGGCGATTACGACTTCGCGATCGGGTCCCGGACCCGTGGCCAGCGCGAGCAGGGGAGCTTGCTTGCCTCGCAGGTGTTCGCAGGACGGCTCTTCGGCACCCTTATTCGTCTCCGTTACGGCGTGCGATACACAGACATGGGCCCAATGCGGGTGCTCTCCCGTGAGGCTCTGGCGCGGATGCGGATGACCGAGATGACATACGGCTGGAATCTGGAAATGCAAGTGAAGGCTGCGGCGATGAAGCTTCGCACCGTGGAGTTGCCAGTGGCCTACCGCTGCCGGCGGGGCGGCGAATCAAAGGTTGCCGGGTCCTTTGAAGGGTCCATCAGGGCCGCGTCCAGGCTCACCCAAGTGATGTTGAGAATGGCCCTGGCGAGCCATCACTCGAATTGAGCGACCGGAATCATACGAGAGGGGATCCACGTGAACGGTGAGACTAAACTCCTTCAACGTCACGGGACTCGGCTCACGTTCATGCTCGTTCCGTTGTCTCTCGCCGCAGCTTTGTTCTATTCCCTGAAACAGGAATTGCTGCTGTACGGCGACGCAGTGGCGCACATTAATATCGCGCGCCGCTTGGTCGACAACCGTCATCCTTGGGAGTCGTTTGGCCAATTGGGTACGGTGTGGCTGCCGCTGCAACACATGGCGATGCTGCCGTTCGTATGGAATGACTGGCTATGGCGCAGCGGGATCGCCGGGACCATTCCCAGCATGCTCGCGTATGTGTTCGGAGCGCTCGGCATCTTTCGCCTTGTTAGCGGTCACGCGCCGAAAATCGTCGCCTACATCGCGACCGGGATTTATGCACTAAATCCGAATCTCCTTTACATGCAGAGCACGGCGATGAACGAGCCAATTTTCCTGGCTTTCTTCATATGGACGCTCGTCTATTTGGATGATTTTCTCCGCAATTGCTTTCCGAGTTTAGACGTACCGATCGGGGCGGCGCGGGTGAGCCCCAGCTTCGCGCTCGAAGCTTGCGGAATCACCCTCGCTGCAGGAGCATTCACCCGCTATGACGGATGGTTCGTCGGCGCCGTAATCGGCTCAATCGTGGTGTTCGCGGTCGCAGTGTGGTGGCGCCGAACGGGCGATCTTCGCCAACGACGCGCCATGGCGAAGTCTCTGATCGAGTTTTTGTTGCTGAATGCGCTCGTCCCTGTTTTCTGGCTGATCTACAACAACCGCGTGTCTGGCCATGCGTTAGATTTTCTCGACGGTCCGTATTCAGCTAGGGCCATCGCCGCGCGTACTACGCCTCACGGCGCTCCGCCCTACCCTGGCCAGAACCATCTCTTCACCGCGGCTTTGTACTTTCTAAAGTCCGCGAAACTCAACATGGGACCAGCCTTTTGGGGGCAACTGCTGTTGATCGCGGCACTGGCCGGAACCGTTGTAGCTGTTTGGCGATCTCGCAGATACGGAATCTTTCTGCTGCTGTGGTTGCCTCTGCCGTTTTACGCGCTTTCGGTCGCTTTCGGCAGCGTCCCCATTTTCATACCGGTTTGGTATCCGTTCTCGTATTACAACGTGCGATATGGACTCGAACTGTTGCCTGTTTTTGCTGTGTTTATCGCGCTTGTGGCTGGTGCGGTCTTCGAGCGAACCCGCAGAGGGAGTCTAAAGGCTATGACTCCGTACGTGTTGGTCGCGGCAGTGGCCATGGGTTACTTGTCGGCTTGGCGCGAGACGCCGATTGCCCTGCAGGAAGCGCAGATGAATTCCCGAGACCGGGTTCCGCTCGAGCGGGCTCTCGGGAATTATCTGTCGGCACTCCCGCGTCCGGCCACCCTATGGATGTACGAGTCCGACCATGTGGGAGCCCTCCAGCAGGCGGGAATTCCGCTTCATTACGTTATTTCCGAATGGGCCCATCCCGACTGGGAGGGGGCCTTGATCGGTCCGCCTGGGAATGCCGACTATGTCGTCGCCTGTGAGGGCGACCCTGTATCCGTAGCGTTGCGGGAAGATCGCGCGGAGTTAGGGGAGTTGAAGTCGTTCGGCACGCCCGGGCAATCCCGGTGCACAGTCTACAAGGCGAGCGTAGCCGCTAGCGCGCAGGATTTTGGAGTACGCGTGAGAAGTGAACACGAGAGTAGAAGGTGAATGTATGGATGACGCAAAGATTCCCGGTAACGCTTCGCCCGAGAAGGAGCCCGTCGAGGGAAGCGATGTTTCGCCCGCTCCGGCCGAGATTCAACCGGTTAAGAAGGAGCCGTCGGCGGCGACCGATGCGGCTCCCAAGCCTGCAGATGTGCGGTCGCTTCCGAGTGAGCCGCTAGCACCAATCGATGTCGCGCCAGCGGCCACCCGCCGTAAGCCGGTGCTGCCGAGAATTCGTCTGGAGCGGAAGCACCCTCTCGCTATCCGCTGGATGCACTGGATCAATTTTCCAGTGCTTTTCATAATGATCTGGAGCGGAATGCTGATTTATTGGAACGACTCGGACAACGCATATCAGCATCCGCACGCGATATACCGAGTCGGAATAGGACCCATCACGCTGGTCCGCTTTTTCCCGGAGTGGTTTTGGAAGGCGGTGAACGCGCCGTACCACGTAACGCTGGGTTTGGGATACCACTTCTTTTTTATGTGGATTTTCGCCATCAACGGTTTTTTCTACGTGCTCTTTACGATCCTTTCCGGTGAGTGGCGCTTTGTCCTTCCCGACCGAAACAGCCTCAAAGAAGGCATCCAGGTGACGCTGGTCGATCTTCACCTCAGCAAGAAGTTGCCACCGCAGAAAAAGTATAACGGCGCGCAGAAAATCGCCTACACGAGCGTGATCGTGATGGGCGCGGGAAGTTTGCTCACGGGGCTGGCTATTTACAAACCCACCCAGATGCACTGGCTGACTACCGTACTGGGTGGGTATGAAATGGCGCGATGGGAACACTTTTGGCTGGCGCTAGGCTTCTGCGGATTCTTCGCAGTGCATATAACCCAAGTTGCGCTGGCCGGCTGGAACAACTTTCGCAGCATGGTAAGCGGATTGGAAGTGAAGCGAGTGGACGAACCGTCTTTGGAGACAGAAAGAAGGAACTGGGTATGAACGATTCTGAGACCCGGAATACGGGCGGAGAATCAGACAGCGGGGCGCAATCGGCCGAGGCCGCAAAACCAGGCAAGGAGTCGAAGGACCTCGCGCCATCGCCGGAAATCGAAATTGCGTCGCCGCCCAGCGCTGAAGAGCAGAAGGCGGCCGACGCGATAGTCTTGAAAGAGAGCCGGAAACACACTCGGCGCAGCTTCGTTATCGCGGCGGCGGGTGCGGCCGCAGGTTTCGGGGTGTATCAATGGATCGCTTCCAGCGATATAGAAGGGAGGCAGCCGAAGCCGTTTCGGAGGGCATTTCAAGCAAATGCGAAGCTGTCGCGGGCGGTTTTCGACGACCGGGCTTTGGCACCGACCTACTCCCTGAACCGAGCCGACGATCTCCGCGTCAATGGTGTCTATGGCTTGAAGGAATCGCTCGTTCCGGACAGTTGGCGACTGCAGTTGGTTGGCGTGGCAAACGCGAGGAGCTTTCCGCAGTACACGAGTGACGTTACGACCTGGGAGTACAAATACGAAGCAACTCAAACAGCCGAGGACAGGGGACACGACACAAAGGTTGCACCTGGCGCCGATACCGCGGAAAAAATGGCCCCGGCCGACATGGTCGCCAAGGAAAAAATCCGCGAGGAGCGCTCCGTCAAAATGCCCCGTGGTCAGGAAGAGGCGGGCGCGAGTGCTTCCACGCTAGACCCGGGAACACCGGGGCTGCTGCTCACCATCGGTGATATCTTGAAGCTGCCGAAATACGATCTCGTCACTCAATTCAAATGCATCGAGGGTTGGAGCCAGATCGTGCATTGGAGAGGTATTCGTTTCGCGGATTTGATCGACGCTTTTCCGCCCGCGCGAAGAGAAGACGGTACGTTTCCGCGTTACGTTTACATGGAAACTCCGAACGGCGATTACTATGTGGGTTACGACCTGAAGGTTTGCATGCATCCCCAAACCCTGCTCGTGACCGAGATGAGCGGCAGGCCTCTCACACAGTTCCACGGCGCTCCATTGCGGCTGCATACTCCGACCAAGTACGGGTATAAGCAAATTAAACGCATTGCGCTCATCGCCTACACCGACAAGAAACCCGACGATTACTGGACCAAGCTCGGCTACGACTGGTATGCGGGCCTGTAAACAGATCGAAGATGTTTGTCTGAGTTACGCAATCGCGCTCATCCGAGCATGATCGGCAATAGCACGCCGACACCCAGCACGAAAAGCCAAAGCGCGGGTGCGGCGGTGCCGAAAGGTCTCCGCCGGCTGAGTTCTCGCGCGAGCAGTCGCGGGTCCATCCGTAGCCATCTCCCATGGTAACGTTCGAGGAGCAGAAAAACGACGGCAGTCACGGCGCCATACAACAGGTGACCGACCAGAGAAGGCAGGAAAAGGTGGGCCGCCTTCGTGGTCCACGTCACCGGCCCGCCAAGGAGCACCGGGAGCAAAGTGAGTGGTCCAAGAAACCACCAAACCAACCCATAGACGAGACCCCAAGCAATGCCGGACCCAAAATTTGGAGCTTCGCTGCGGAACAGGATTCCGTAAGTCATCCCGATTAACGTGCTGATCGCCACATGAACGGCAAAACCCAGCCATGGCGATGTCCCTCCCACAAGACTGGCGACCGTCGGTAAGAAGCCTACCTCCACCATTACGACGCTAAAGACGAGTCCCCCGGCAAGACTGGCTACCGCTCCCCATCCCAGAGCACGCAGCGTGTTGGCGCCAAGCCCTTCCGGTTCGCGCCGGATAGGATCTGTCTGGGTCAAAAACCAGACACAGATTCGGTTGATAACGGCGTACAAAAGTCCCAGCAACGCGCCGAAGAGGACGTGACCCACCAGCAAACCGAATTGGGAAGTAGCATAGGCGGCTGACCAGTCGAGAGGCTGGCCTGAGCGCCAACGCAGCAGTGTCAGGGGGCCGAGAAACCACCACAGGATTCCGTAGCCGGCGCCCCAACCCAAGCCGGAACCGTAGCTCCGCACTTCCTTTTGGAATAGAAGCCCGAAGATCGCGCCAATTACTGAAGCGAGCGCTATATACAGCAGCCAGCCAACAAAGTTCGCTCGCGCCTGAACCATCTGACTGACTTGGGGCAGAAAGCCAACTTGCCCCATCCATTTTTCGAGTATCCAGCCAGCCAAAACGCCTGCGAGGGCTCCGCCGAAGATCCTCCGACCGAGATACATAGAAGACACATTGAGTTCGAGGCGCACCGCAGTCCAGATGCCCAAACTCAAGCCTAGAGGGACACCAAAACAAAGGACGCAGCCGATCAACTGCGGGAAGTGAGATCGTGCCGCGTCGAGCATCCCCATAGAAGGCATACTTCCCGTCAAAACCGGGATAATCCCGGCAGGCAATGCCAGCCAGAACAGGAACGAGAGTCCCACTCCCCATGTCAGGCCTGTTCCCGGCCCCGTCGCCCGGTGTCGAAGCAGCAGTCCAAACAGCATTCCGAAGAGGCCTCCCAGCAATGGGCCCGCAAGACTCGAAGCGAGGCCTAGCCTCCAAAGCAGAACGCCGCCGCAACCACCGACAACGAGTCCCAGGAAGCCGGCGATCGCGCCGTCATGAGAGGTTTTCATGGGGAGGTGCTTTCTGTCATTTCAGATCGATCGTCTGCACGATATCTCTTGGGAAAAAAAGCTCGACGCTCCAGTCGACCAGGACGCGGACTTTACGCTCAAGGCCTGGAAGTTTCGATAGATAGATGCCTCGCCAGAGCATCCATGCGAACGGCCCGGAAAATCGCAGAACCCTATTCGCATACGGAACGACGATCTCGGCACACGCCGTCTGGTGACCCAGTACACAAAGGGCGCCAAGTGAATTGAAGTGGAAGGCAGCAAGCGATCGACCTTTCTGCTTGGCGTGCAGATTCCGAGCCAGCGTTCTAGCTTCGCGCGAGGCAAATTGCGCTGTCGGCGGACACGTCTGGCCTGTTTCAGCGTTTATGACGGATGCACAGTCACCCAAGGCCCAAATGTTGGATTGACCTTTGACTTGGAGAGTGGCATCCACGAGCACCGCACCTTTTCGTTCCAATTTAAAGGGGAGTTCTTTCAACAGAGGATGCGGAGCAGTGCCGGCCGTCCAAATGAGGGTTTCGGTCGCGATCTCCTTGCTCGTGAGCATTACCTTGCCAGGTTGGGCATTCACCACACGCGCCTCAAGCTCAAACGTCACGCCTCGCTCCCGCAGCCGGTCGAGTGCGTAGCGGCCGAGCGTTTCGCTCAGTTCTGGCAGAATGCGATTCCGAGAATGAACCAGCACGATCTGAAGATCGCCTAATTCGATCCGAGGATAGTCGACAAGTATTCCGCGGGCGAAATCGTTCAAGGCGCCCGCAATTTCGACCCCGGCAAAACCGCCGCCTGCGATAACGAAAGTCAGCATCTGCCGGCGCCGTACGGGGTCGGCTTCGCGTTCGGCTCGCTCAAAGAGGTCGATTACATGGTTACGAATTCGAATGGCATCAAGCAATGTTTTGAAGTCAAAGGCGGTGGTTCGTACGCCCTCCAGTCCCAAGTAATTGCTAACCGCGCCGAGCGCCAACACCAACTCGTCGTAAAAGATTTCGTTTGTGGCATGTGTTGGCGGGTCTGTTTCCAGGTGATCGGCCTCGAGTAGCACGCAGCGCCGTTCTAAGTCCAGTTTCACGACCCGGCCACGCACCACCGCAGTCCGGCGCAGGCTCGTCCGCAAAGGGGCGCTAATATGCGACGGTTCCAAGCTGCCGCCCGCCACCTCGGCCAGCATCGGCGTGAATAACATCGCATTTCCTTCGCTTACCAGCGTGAACGAAACTGTCGGGTCCGGCCCAAAGATTTGTTCCAGGTTTTCGGCGGCCGTCATGCCAGCAAAGCCTCCGCCCACGATCACAATCTTGTGGGGATTCTTTTGTAGGACGTCTTCGGTCACCGGCAACGGCTCCAGCCATCGTAACCCTGCGTCGCTTCCGGCCTGCGCCAACAGTCCCAGCGCGCTTCCAAATAAGACCCATCCGACGAGCTGAGGAAATAGAATGCGCATGCCGTCCGCCGTCCACTGCGGCCCGGAACCTGCGATCACGGGGAGAGCAACAACGCTCAAGCATGTCCACAGGGGCACTCCTAACGTGGCTCCGGTCATCAGGCTTTCAAGGTAAGCTCTCGGTGCGGGTCGATACACAAGGGCGTAAAGGGTGCCTACTGCGACGGCGAGCGCTAGAGCTAAGGGTAGATTCCGGAAGGTACTGACAAGGAGGACGCTGCCAATCAAGCCCGCAGCGGCGCCAATACACGCTCGAAGCTTTAGACTTCTTGCAAGGCCGCGCATCATTTGCTTTCCTGAAAAATTACTTCAGTTGAGAGCGATGAATCGGGTTCCTCTGCTAAACCCCGCGAAGTATGGTGCGGGACCGTCTCCGGCATATTTTTGATTCTTGCTTCTTGCCTCAGGATGGGAACCATATCCGCGAGAGTCGCGAGCAGGCCGGTGAGCAGGGCGATTCTAGCTTCGTATTTTCTCAATCGTTTTAGACAACAGCCAAAGGAACAATGATCGCAGCTAGGCATTGCTAGGTTCGCGATTGTTCACTCGTTGGAAACGTGGCTTAGAGCAAGACCTCGCAGCCGTGAGCTGCTACCTGCCTTTCAGGTCCCGTTCCGCCTGGAGCCAATCGTCCAAGTCTCGTCCGTGAACGCAGCCGCCTTCCAAATGTAATTCGTATGCTCGCTGCCGGATTTCCTCCGGACTGGGGACGTGGGAACGCTCGGGTTGGATGCTCTCCGATTCGGCCGCGCCATGTCCCTTGTGCGCCGTATCTTCTGCCGTGGTTTTGGGTTTCATATTTCGCGCGATGACCTCCGTTTTGAGCTGGCCCTAACAGTCAGTGTCGTGCCTGCAACGTACAATCAGCCACCGCTCCACTAACGTCGGACCTCCATTACCGGGACGCCCGATCACCGGTATTTTGAAGATCCTTCGTGACCAGTACTAACCAGAAGAAAATGCAGGACGGGAAAAAAACAAGATTGTCGCGCCGCTCCCGCTGACGGTTGCTCCGGGCTCTGGAGCCGGTGCGTCGGCCGGACAGAACTTGGCTGGTGGCATCATAGTGAATTCTTCAAGCAATCCCAGGTCCGGAGCTTGAGCATTTGTTTCCTAGATTAGTGAGAGCAAGTCGGGCTTCGTGATCGGGAGTTGTTCTAGCTAATCGGACTTAGGGACGCCAGAGCGCCCGCTGAATCCGGGGGCCTGGACGCTGGGCCTGGTCCCACGACATTGCGTGGAATTCCCGCACATTGCCAAGGTGTCCACGAAATACCGTGGCTTCGCCGCAAGGTACGGCCGGTCCGCACGCCGTCTTTGTTTTGTTGTCATTTAGTTAGGCCGGGCGTTTTTCGTCGCAGTCTGGCCGCTCGATTGCCATCCAAGATGGGGAAGGAAACGAAACTTGCTCAGAATTTGGAGTGATTGGGCAAATGGAGAAGTGGTTCTTCGCCTGGAGGGGGAGGTTACCCAGCCATGGACGGATGAATTGGAGCGAATGGTCACGGCGCTGTTCGGGGAAGATAAACGCGTAGTCCTGGAGATGTCCGCAGTTCGCTTCATCGACGCGCACGCTGTCGATGTCCTGCACAAGTGGAGTGACTCGATCGTTTTGAGCAACTGCACTCCGTTTCTGAGGGAGTTGCTGAAGGTAAGGACCGTTTGGCGCGAATGATTTGACGTGACCGCGTTGCTCTTGTCCGGCAGCAGTAGAAGAGAATCACGGTAGAGAAGATCCCCGCCTGCGAAACCTAGATGCGTTGCCCATGGGTTCTTTGAAAACAACCCTGGGGATCGAATGCGTCTATGACTTCCCGCAAGAATTCCAATGATCGGGCGAAAATTGGGATGCGCATGGTGATCGGCCCCGGTTTTTTTGAGGCACTCTGAAGTTTAATTTCCGGCAAAATCTGATTTCCAGGGAGGGAGATTTGCCGTGAAACACAAACGATTCACTGTCGAACAAATCGTGGCGGTCTTGAAGCAGGCGGAAGCGGGAGTTCCCATCGCGGAGTTGCGCGTTTCAGATTTACTCTTGGCCTGGTAACGTGCGCGAGCTGCGCAACGTAATCGAACGCCACCTGATCACCAACCCAGGGCCGGCATTCGAGGCCGAATCACCAGATGCAGCCCACATCGCCGCTTCTGACGGAGGCACGTTAGAGGTGGTGGAACGAAAGTACATTGGTCGTTCGCACCCAAATTGAGACTTTGATGGTGAGTAAGGCCCACCGAATCAGCTGGAACTTTGCGGAAGTTTGGGGTGAGCGATGGGATTTGAACCCACGACCCTCGGTGCCACAGACCGATGCTCTACCAGCTGAGCTACGCTCACCACACGTGAAAAATGATAACACGGCGTTGCGCGAGGCGGCTACGCTTTGCGGGGGAAGGGAATTGGCGCCATGCGCTTGCGCCGTACTGAACACTGGCGCAGATGCGCGCGCGCCTGATTGGCCCAAGCGCCATTGGGCGCGTGCCGAAGATAGAGCAGCCACTGCTCGCGCGCCAGCCGGCGTTCGCCGCGCTTTTCGTAGGCCAGTGCCAGATTGAAATGCACGTCGGCGTGTGCGGGCAATGCGCGCGCGGCGCGCTGCAAATGCTCGATGGCCTGGTCAACCTCACCCTGTTCCTCGAGCACGCACCCGAGGTTGTACCGCGAGATTCCATTCAACGGATCAAGCTGCACGGCGGATAGAAATTCGGCGCGCGCTTCCTCGGCCCTACCCATTTGGTAGAGCGCCACCCCCAGATTGATGTGCGCGTCCACCCATTCGGGCGAAAGATCGATCACCTGCCGGTAATTTTCGATGGCCTGCGGGAGAAGTTCGGGGCTGCTCTCGCAATCAAGCGCAGTCTGAAACAATTGCTCGGGCGTCGGCCCGGTCATCGAGTGCAGCCGCGCCGGCGAGTCAAACGGAAATACCCACTGCTGCTTCAGCGGGCTAAAGGGCCGCGCCGCGCCGGGTGGAATCACCAATAGATCGCGGCCTTGCTCCAGGAAACGCAGCGTTTGAAGCGGCACTCCAGGCTCGCCAAACTGCTGCTCGATTAAACTGACCGCGCGGCGTACTCGCAGAGCGGGGACGCGATTATCCGTCAGGCGTTGCAGGGTGCGCAGGGCGACCAGATCGCCAAAACTGTAGAATCGCTCTCCCCAACGCGCCCGCGGACGTACCAGCCGCAGCCTTTCCCAATAGCGAAGACGGCTCGGGTTCACTCCCAGAATGCGCCCCACGTCTCTTCGCGTATATCGCTGCGCCAAGCCGGCAATTCCTCCCCAAAAATCGATGGCGCGAAGATTATGCACCCTTTGTCAACCTCCGCGGCGTTTCGTTTGTGTAAAGATCACGTTGCGTCACCCCTCGGCGATTACCATAAGAAGACACCTCGGTGCGCCCGGATTGCGCGACCTCGCCAGCTTGCTAGACTTTTAGAGGTAGCTGCTCACCGCCATGCCTCTGGACAACACCGGACGTCTCTATTTGGAACGCCAAATCACCCTGGCGCGCGCCGTCATTGCGGCGTTGTCTCTCGTGGCTCTGCAGGAAACGTCGGGAGCGCCGGTGCGAAGCTCCGCAGCCGCCTTTCTGGTGGCCTACCTGATCGTGGCGCTTGCCGAGGTGCTTGTGGAGCGTTTGGTCGGCAGTACGCGATTCCGGATTCCACTCGTCGTGGACTTCCTGGTGCTCGCGGTCTTCGTGTATCTGACGCCCTCGGTGTCCGCCTTCTGGTTTCTCTTCCTTTTCACCGTTTTCGCGCTGGCGACGCGCGGAAACACGCGCGCCATGCTCGCGCTGGTGGGGGTCGCCACCGTGGGGATCATCGCCCGCGTCGCGGTCGAACAACCTTTCCGCTGGCAAAGCATTTGGCACTGGATCGCCATCGGTTCGGGGACGCTGGTTTCCGGCCTGTGCATGGGATTTCTGGGTGCGCGGGAACGTGAGCACCTGGCGCGCCAGCAATTCCTCGAAAAAGTTTCCGGACTCCTGCAGTTCGACCACGGCCTGGCCGAATCCATCCGCCAGGTGCTGGGCGAGCTGACGGTGGCATTCCAATGCGAGCAGGCCTGCCTGGCCATTCTCGACGACGAACTGGAGCGCCTGTTTGTCTGGAGGGTTCGTCCGGGCGAACTCGAACCGGGCGGCTTCGAAACGCTACCGCCGACGCGGGCCGACACGTTCCTGCTCGACTGCCTGGAAATCACCATGGCCTGGGACTTCCGGAACGGGAGCGGCGATGGTTTCGGCTGGGACCGCCGAACGGGAGCGCGGTTGCGCGTGCCGACTCCGCCGAATTCGACGCGCGAGGAGTTCGGCGCGCGATCGTTGATCGCCGTGACTCTGGAGAGCGGCGGCCGGCCCTCCGGGCGCGTCCTGCTGCTGAACCCCCAACCGTCCCGCGGCGGATTTACCGCCAGCGAGTTGCGCTGGCTCGAGCAAATTGTCCGCCACGTGGGTCCGCCGCTCGAAAATGTGTTCGTGATGCGCAGCCTGCGGGCCCGCGCCGTTGAATCGGAGCGCAGCCGCATCTCCCGGGACCTGCATGACGGTATCCTGCAGACGCTGTTAAGCCTGAAAATCCAGCTCGACGTCCTGCGGCGCAAGCTCCCGCAGAAGCCCGAACAGGCCGGCGTGGATCTGGCCAGCCTGCAAAAGACGGTGCAACAGGAAAGCGACGAGCTGCGCAGGATGGTGACCGACCTGCGCCCCCTGCGCGTGGAAAGCGCGGACATGCGCGAATTGATGTACGGATTTGCCGAGCGCTTCCGCAACGAACAGGGCATGGCCATTGATCTCTTCATCGAAGACCGCAATTTGCGGCTGCCCGATCGCATTTGCCGCGAACTTTTTCAGATTTACAGGGAAGCACTACACAACGTAAAAAAGCATGCGCACGCCACTCACGTCGTGGTAAAACTAGAACAAGACGAGGCGAATGTTTTTCTCTTCGTGGATGACAACGGTCAGGGGTTTAGTTTCTCCGGACGTTACAGCAGCGAAGAGCTCGACCAGCTGCGTCTTGGGCCGATTTCGATTAAGGAACGGACGCGGAGCGTCGGGGGAACGCTGACGGTGGAATCGAATCCTGGCCACGGGGCGCGGCTAACCGTAGAAATTCCATTGAATTAACATGACGAAAGCAAAACAGGCCATTCGAATCCTGGTAGCGGACGATCACGCGATCTTTCGCGATGGTCTGCGCAAGCTATTGGAGGTCGCCGACGACGTGCAGATCATCGGCGAAGCCTCCAACGGCGTCGAATGCGTGAAAATGCTCGGCAAATTCAAGCCGGATATCCTTTTGCTCGATCTTCGCATGCCCGAAAAAGACGGTCTCGGCGTCCTGGAAGAGGTCAATTTCGACTCGCTGCCCACCCGGGTCATCGTGCTCACCGCCGCCGAAGACGACCGCGACGTGGTTCGCGCCATGCGCCTGGGCGCCCGCGGGGTGGTCCTCAAGCAGTCCGCCAGCGATCTGCTCCTCAAGAGCATTCGCAAGGTTTACGACGGTGAAATCTGGCTCGATAATCGCATGACCGCCGAAGTGATTGACGCCTTCAAGAAATCCTCCGAATCCGGCCAGCGCCGCGAGAAGCCTTTGCTGAGTGACCGCGAAAAAGAGATCGTCCAGCTGGTGGCCCAGGGCTTCCGAAACCGCGAGATCGGCGAAAAGCTCTTCATCAGCGAACAGACCGTGAAAAACCACCTTCACAATATCTTCGATAAACTGGGCGTTTCCGACCGCCTGGAGCTGGCCCTCTACGCCATTCACCACCGCCTGATTGACCAGGCCTAATTCCGCACCCCAGCCCCTAGAGGGCCTAGTACTTCTGTACCAAATAGGCTACCTGCAATTGGCTCTGTCGCTCTATTGGTTCGGATCGGCACAACCCCTATCCTATGCGGGATCTAAAAGGAGTTGTCCTTTGTCACTTAAAGAACGACGTGTATCGCGCCGCTTTCTCATGCGGTTGCCGCTCACGGTCCGCTGGACCGATGAGAATGTCGTGGGTGAAGCCGACACGGAATCTCGCGAAGTGAGCTCGCGCGGGCTCTATTTTCATTTGCCCAAGGGATTGCGAAGCGGTTCGCCGGTGGAAATCGTGATGACCCTGCCCCATGAGCTGACTCAGGCCGGTCCGGTGCGTGTCCGCTGCCTGGGACGCGTGCTGCGCAGCAGCCAGGAAAACTCAGGCGAAATGGGAGTGGCGGCGGCGATCGAACGCTACGAATTCATGCGGAACGGCGAAAACGCCGCATAACGAGTTCTTACCCAGACCCTGCGGAGATGGGTGAGAAAAGGCCGGGCGGCTTGGGTCCCTCAGCCTAGCCCCCGGCCATTTTATTTTGCGTGGTTTATTCCGCCATTCGCGCCCGCGAACTCCGGCGACGCATTTCCCGACTAATCGAATTCCGACTTCGGCGCTGTCTGATTCGCACCGGCGCGCCCCGCCACGATTTCTGCCTGAAAGTAATTCTCCGAACGCATCGGTGTGCCCGCTAGCCGGCGAAGCATGGCGATCTGCCCTACGTGGGTGAGTGCGTCCGCGACAGGGCCCTGGAAGAGCCTCTCCACGGGGCAGGCGAGGGCGGCATTCGAAGCGAGGTGCCGGTCAAAGACCTCCAGCGTCAGGAAGAAACGCTCGGTGCCCTGGTCCCAGGGCAGAGGATCGGAACTGCGCCATCTCCCGTCGCCTTTGGACATGGATAGCGCCCAATCAAACAAGTCGCCGATGTGGGAGAGAAGTTGTCTCGGTGTGCGCGAGGATTCCCCCACGCGAAATTCCGCAAATCCATCGGGGGCGCCGCGAAGCGCTTTGCCGCCGCGATAGGCCAGCGTGGCGACGGCATGGCGGAGCATGTCGCGGTTGCTGCCGGAGGATCGTGTTTTCTTGGCTGTTGCTTTCCTAGCCTTCGCCTTCTTCGCTTTTCTTTTGTGGACGGCCATGAAGATTCTCCTCTTCGGCCATCCTAACATAGCCGACCCTCGCCCAAATCGACGGGCGTCGGCCCGCCTCACGCGCGGAAGCTGGCCGGCAGTTTTTGCTTGACTTAGTCTATTAAGTAGGTAGACTCGCTTAGTATAGTAGGGAATCAACGGGTCGCCATGCGAATTTCTCAGCGAGGACTGTACGCCTTGCAGGCACTGACCGTGCTGGCGCAGCACCCTGCCGGTGTGGTCAAGATCAAGGACATCGCCGCCGAAGAAGATCTGCCTGAGAAGTTTCTCGAGGCGATTCTGCTGGAGCTCAAGCGCGCCCGGATCGTGGATAGTCTTCGAGGCGCGCATGGGGGCTATCAGCTGAAGCGTTCGCCAAAGAAAATCTCACTCGGCGAAGTGCTCCGCAGGATTGATGGCCCGCTGGCTCCGTTTGAAGACGCCGAATCCCTGCGTCGTCGAGTGAGCACGGACCCCAAGCACCGCGCGCTATTCCGCGTCCTGCTGGATGTTCGCAATGCCACCGCCAGCATTCTGGATCACACCTCTCTGTCTGACCTCTGTTGTCGTAGCCGCAATTAGTTCTTTGCCGCAATCCGTTCTCTAGCCAATCGCATTTCTGATGTTTGATTTACTCGGGATTTGACCCGACCCGGCAACGGGAGGGGGCAACGGATTTAGGCCGGGCCTGATCAGTTGACTGGATGCCTGAAACCAAAAAACAACGAGGAGAATTCGATGCACGTAAAGTTGGAACGCACATCCAAGGGAATGGCCATACTTTTGGTGGCCGCATTGATTGGCTCACCGTCGTTATGGGCGAGCGCGGCGGGCGGTCCCGCAGGGGGAGCGACAAACACCGCAGATCCCGCCAACAGCTCTTCCGCCGGCACCACGTCAACCTCTGCCGCGGCGTCCGCAACTGCGCCTTCGCCCGAGCTCGCGTCTGAACTCGAGCAGTTGCGCGCAACTGTCGAGGCTGAGGCCAAGAAGTTCGAGCAGGATAGCGAAGAGCTGGCGAACGAGCGTGCGTCTCTGAAAGCGGCGCTCGACCAAATCGCTGTGCTCGAATCGAAGCTCGGCGTGACGCCGGATGCCGCGCCGGCCGCTGCTGCAGCGGATGCGCTCTCCGCTTCACAGGCTGGTGCCAACCCACTGGCCTTCAACTCTGCTTCGCCGAGCTCTGCGCAGGCTACGCAAGCCCAGACGAATCCGGACTGGTCCACGCGGGTGCAGAACCTCGAGGAGCGCGTCAAGCAATTCGGGCCATTTGTCTTCAGCGGGGATTTTCGGCTGCGCCAGGAGCCGTTCTTCGGCGGCCCGTCGAACGAATCACTCGATCAGGACCGCCAGCGGTTCCGCCTGCGTTTCAACGTCAACGCAAAGTTCAACGAGGATTTTGCGAGCGGATTCTCGCTCGCGTCGGGCGACATCAACGATCCGACCAGCACGAACCAGACGGACGCAGGCTTCTATGCGCGCAAGGCGATCGCCATCGACAAGGCGTTCATCGATTACACGCCTCACCAATGGCACGCCCTTACCGTCGTCGGCGGAAAGTTCGCTTATCCCTGGTATAGCACCGAACTTACCTGGGACAAGGACCTGAACCCGGAAGGCGTGGCGGAGACGCTGGCATGGAATTTCGATTCCGCGCCTTTCTTCAAGAAGTTCGCCGTAGTCGGGTTCGCACTTCCGTACGCGCAGGTGGCGAGGACGACGCCCGCCGATCAAAGCTCGGTCACGAGCCTCGTCTACGGCAGTCAGATTCAGGCGCAGTTTCAGCTTCTGCGGTTCTTGAAGTTCAGTGCGTACACGGCGCTCTACAACTGGCACAACGCCGATCCGATCGCGCTGGCGCTGGCCAAAGCGAGCTCGAAGAACCCGCAAACTCCGCTTACCGGTCTTCTGCCCCTGGGAACGGGCAATACAGTGCAGAACTCGATCATCACCACGATGGCATCGAACGTCGTGACCATCGGCGGCACGTCCTTCCCGACCGGGGTGACCACGATCACCAACGCCCAGTTTGCCTCGCGATTCGCGCTCTTCGACAGCATCGCGCGTTTCGACGTGAATACGGGCGCAGATAAGTGGCCGATCGCGATTATCGGCGACTACGTTCAAAACCTGGAGGCCTGCGCGAATCTGGACAGCATCCTGGCCGCTCCAGCGAATACCGCCACGATCCACTATACGCAGACCACCAACTTCCCCTGCAACTCGCACCAGCGGCGCGGCTACTGGGGCGAGGCGCAAGTCGGGCGCGGCGCCAGGAAGGGCGACTGGCAGTTCGACTACACGCGGATGTTCATCGAGCGTGAAGCGGTCCTTTCGAATTTCGACTACAGCGATATTCGCCAGGGCAGCAACGTGACGGAGCATCGCGCGCAGATGATCTACCAGCTCGAGAACAACGTGCAGCTTTCATGGACAGGCCTTTTCGGCCGGCCGATCAACTTCGACAGTCCGAATCCGCCCGAGAATTTCTTGAAGCGGCTGCAGTTCGACGTGATCTACACGTTCTAGGCGGGCCCATGAAACCACTAACTCGACTCACAGCCTTGAAAGGCTTGTACCCCACCCCGCGCGAATGGTGGCGATGCTCGCCGCCGCCACCATTCCGCTGTTCTCATCGAGCGGGGCGGTTTTCGCGCAGAGCTCGGCAACCCTGCTCAACGTCTCCTACGATCCCACGCGGGACAGGAGAGATTTCAGGACTTGCGGCTGGCCAAGAACGAACCCGTCTTCATGTCGCCGAAGGCCATCGCCGTATTTCGGAGGGACCGCGCTTCCTAGCCTGCGCCGCCAACTCAGGTGTGCGGACGAAGACAATTCCGCGCGGTGACAATCGACAAAGTCGCTCTCGGAGAATTTCAATGGAGCCGAGGCCCGGACTTGAACCGGGGACCTGCCGATTACGAATCGGCTGCTCTACCAACTGAGCTACCTCGGCAGCGCATTCGACTGTAACATCGCCGCGAAAAACCTGTCAAACCGCAGGCGAAACCCTTCCCCTTCAACCTCACCTCGAAAACGGATACATCAGCCACGCGATTCCCACCCCGATCACCACAAACAGCGCGAGCGACCACAGCGCGTACTTGATTCTCCTCGCCAGCGTCATCCGCCCCAGGCATGCAAACGCCACCGACACGCACAGCGCAAAAATCACCATTGCCGCAAAATGGCTCAGATGATTGCTGATTCCAAACACTCAGCTTCTCCGCCCGCTGGCGATTCTGCTGGCATCCACGATGGCGAGCAGATTTACCACTCCCGCAGCCGCGATAAAGCGCGTGCCGTAATCTCCCGCGGCCCGCGAAATGTCCGGACCGGCGGCTTCGAGCAGCCGCGACACGAAATACAGCGCGCCCGAACAGGCATCCGCGAAAAAACCCAGCGCACCGAAAGGGTCGCTCGATTGCGGAGTGAAAACCTCGCCGCGCATGCCGTAGCCCGCCACGGCCAGCCCGGCGACAGCCAGGAAAAAGAAAAGCGCGCGGCCCCAGCGGCCCACCAGCAGGTGTCCAAGTCCGGGCACAACCCACGCCGCGATCGCCACCACCAGCGCCAAGGCAGGATTCGCGCCGGCTTTTTTTTCGGTCAAGGGAGCTTGTGTCGCCATCGGTCAGCTTAGCAGCGGCAAAATCTCTTCCTGGATCGCGCCGGTGACCCGCGCTTCGCGCTCGCCCACATACACGTTGACCTCGCTGCGCATGCCGAACTCCGGCATGTAAATTCCCGGCTCGATCGAAAAGCAGGTGCGCGGCACGATCTTGCGGTCGTCGCGCGTCTCCAGGCCGTCCATGTTCGCGCCGTTGCCGTGGACTTGCTGCCCGATGCTGTGCCCGGTGCGGTGCACGAAATTCCTGGCGTAACCCGCTTTGCGAATCACCTCGCGGGCCGCGCGGTCCACTTCCCAGCCGTGAATCGCGCGTCCCCGTGCCACGGCGTCGCACACGAATTCGATCGCGCTGTCCCGCGCATCGCGCACGATCTTGAAAATCTTCGCGTAGGCTTCCGGGACGCGCGCGCCCAGGTACCCCATCCATGTGATGTCGTAGTAGACGCTGCCCGGCCGGTCGAATTTCGCCCAGATGTCGAGCAGCAGCAAATCGCCGGCGCGGATCGGACGCGAAGAATCGGCCGTCGGCTCGTAGTGCGGATTGCCGTTGTTCGGTTGCACCGCCGCCACCGGAGGATCTTCCGTCGTCAGTCCGTTCGCGCGAAACCGCTCCAGAATCCACGCTTGCAGCTCTTTCTCCGTCAGCGGCCGGCCTTCGCGCACGAACGATGCGGCGCGCTCGAACGCCGCGCGCGTGATGCGGTCCACGATCTTGCCCGCCTCCAGATGCGATTCGAGCTGTTCCGGCGTCCACGCCGCCTCGAATTTCTGCACCAGGTCCGCCGACGTGACCACGCTCTTCTTCAGTTTCCGCACCAGCTCGATCGTTCCGGCGTCCACCAGGCCAATATAGGGAATATTGTTGTCCGGCGAATACTGCATGGCGATCTTCCGGCTGCCGGAAAGCAGCTTGCGCAGCTGCTTGTGGAGTTCTTCCCATCCGG
Organism: uncultured Acidobacteriota bacterium; assembly: GCA_963814605.1. GTDB lineage: Bacteria > Acidobacteriota > Terriglobia > Acidiferrales > UBA7541 > Palsa-295. The sequence continues at coordinate 21,947 of CAWFDD010000002.1, forward strand.
CGTACGTCTGCTTGCGTCCCGCGACGGAATCGAGCATGCCCTGTTCGATCTTGTGCACCAGTTTTCGGGGTTCGCCCCGCGTCGGAATGAAATAGAACCATCGCCTGCGTGGCCTTCCCGTCGTTACTCAGCCCGAGAATGTGCCCCGCAATCGGATCGCGATGATGGTGATCGAAGAAAAGCCAGCCGTCGAGTTTGCTGGCTCTCAATTCCGCCTGAATAGCTTTGATGTCCGGCACGCCGACGATTCTATCAGCCGCTATCTACGCGTTCAAACGAACATGTGGCCGCAGCTTGTAACTCTCTTCTGCGGTCCGAGGCATTCTCTGCGCTCCCTGCGCCTGCCGCGCCGACTGCTGGCGGGTCTCCGCGGTGAATATTTCTTTCGCGATTCAGGCTGCGATTCCAATTCAGACTAATCCTTGCTTCGGCTGCTGCCCGCTGCATACAATGCCTCGCCCGTTGCTCATCGCCGATGCCCGTTTCCGCTAAGACTCCTCTCACAAAAAATCAGGTCCGAGGCTTTTGGGCTTCCTGGGCCGGGTGGGCGCTCGACGGAATGGACTCGTTCATCTACGCGCTGGTTCTTGTCCCGGCGATGCGCGAGCTGCTGCCGAAATCCGGAATTCCGGCGACCCCGGCGAACACGGGATTCTACGGCGGCCTATTGTTCGCGCTGTTTCTCGTAGGCTGGGGAATGGCGCTGGTTTGGGGGCCCGTCGCCGACAGGTTTGGCCGCGTGCGCACGCTGGCGCTCACGATTCTTTGCTATTCGCTTTTCACTTTCCTGGCTGCGTTCGGACAAAACATATGGGAAGTCGCCATTTGCCGCTTGCTCGCCGGAGTCGGAATCGGCGGCGAATGGGCCATGGGCGGCACGTTCGTTGCGGAAGAGTGGCCCGAGGACCGCCGCAAGATGGGTGCGGGCTACATGCACACCGGCTACTACTTCGGATTTTTTCTCGCGGCTCTCGCCAATCACTTTGTCGGCGAAGGCCATGGATGGCGGCCGATGTTCGCCATCGGCGGAGTTCCGGCGATCCTGATCGGGTTCATTCTCTACAGCGTTCGCGAGCCGGAGCGCTGGAAGGCTCGCGCCCAGCGCGTCGCGAGCCCCTTCGTCACCATTTTCAAGCGTGAGTATCGCCGGCGTACGCTGCTGAATTCGACGTACGTCCTGATTTCGATCATCGGATTGTGGGCCGGCACCGTCTATGTTCCCACCGGAATCAACGAAATCGCCGGCCGCATGCGACTGGCCGCCGGGCTCGCGCCGCGGCTGGCCACGTATGGGACGATGGTGCTTTCCTTCGGCACGATTCTCGGCTGCCTGCCTCTGCCGTGGATCGCGGAGCGAATCGGCCGCCGCAGCACGCTGGCGATCTATTTCGTCATCATGGCGATTTCGATCGGCGCCAGTTTTGGGCTGGCATTCTACCTGGCGCAGAGCGCCATGACCTGGTTTTTCGTCGGCCTATTCTTTCTTGGAATCGGCGGCGCGAATTTCGCCATGTACACGTTGTGGCTGCCCGAGCAATATCCGACCACCTGCCGCGGCAGCGCGTTCGCGTTTGCCACGTCGGTCGGCAGATTCGTCGGCGCGGGTTTTTCCTTCATGGTTGGCGCGGGAGTTTCGCATTTTCACACCATCGGTATTCCGGTCGCTCTTACCGCGATCCCTTTCGTCCTGGGCCTTTTCCTGCTTCCTTTCGGTCTTGAGACAACCGGCCAACCTTTGCCGGACTAGAAGCCAGGTTGACATTCCGTCGCATTCGCGGTTTCGTAATGGTCCGTGAAATAAGCGGCCGAGGACAGACGTAGTAACCGGCAGAACTTGTCGCTTGGTCTTAACGAAAAGGGAATCTGTGGACGCCATCTCGATCGAAAACGTCAGCAAATCGTACGACTCGGTCAACGCGGTCAGCGGCGTCAACCTGCGGGTGCGCCAGGGCGCCGTCCTCGGATTGCTCGGACCCAACGGCGCCGGCAAGACCACTACCATCCGCATGGTCATGAATATTCTCGTTCCGGACTCGGGCGTGATACTGGTTCTCGGCAAGCCGGTCAGCGATGAAACGCGCGACTCGATCGGCTACCTGCCCGAGGAGCGCGGCCTCTATCCCCGAATGAAGGTCCGCGCCCTGATTATTTTTCTCGCCGCGCTGCACGGCCTTTCGGAAGCGGAGGCCGACCGCCGCGCCCGCGAGTGGCTCGACCGTTTCGAGCTGGGCGAATGGTCGGAAAAAAAGATGGTGGATCTCTCGAAAGGCATGCAGCAGAAAGTGCAGTTCATCACCTCGGTGATTCACCGCCCGCCGATCGTCATTTTGGACGAGCCGTTCTCCGGGCTTGATCCCGTGAACGCCGCCACGATCAAGGACGTGATGCTCGAAATGCGCGACCAGGGCTCGACCGTCATTCTCTCGAGTCATCGCATGGAGCAGGTCGAGAAAATGTGCGATTCCATTTGCCTGATCAATCACGGCCGCAGCGTTCTCGATGGCGATCTGCGCGCGATCAAGCAATCCTACGGCAAGAACACCGTGCACATCGAATTCACGGGTTCCGATGCTTTTCTGAATCACCCCGCGGTTGCTTCCGTGAACCGCTTCGCCTCGGGCGTGGAAGCGAAATTGAAACCTGGCGCGGACGCGCAGGAAATTCTGAAAGCCGCCGTGCAATCGGGAGCGCAGATCATCCGTTTCGAACTGCTCGAACCGTCGCTCAACGAAATTTTCATCGAGAAAACCACCCATGCGTAAACTCTGGCTGATCATCAAACGAGAGTACGTGACCCGCGTGAAGACGAAGGGTTTTGTGATCGGCACGCTGATCGTGCCGCTGATCGGCATCGGCTTCACGCTGCTGATCGTGTTCCTCGTCGGCCATCAATCGAAGCAAAGCCTGCGCTTCGCGATCGTGGACGACGCCGGGGGAATCGCGCCCGCGGTAGCGCGGGGCCTCGACGCCAAGCTCCCGGACGGCCAGCCGCAGTTCAACATCACCGAAACGATTGACCGGCCCGCCTCGTCCAGCGCCGCGCAGGATGGATTGCGCGACAAAATCAATTCCGGCCAGCTCGACGCGTATCTGCTGATTCCGAGCGACCTCAGCAAGCCGGTCGAGCTGCACACCAAGAATCCCGGCAATTTCTCGCTGCTCGAGCCGCTCACCAACGCGGTGAATCAAGCCGTGGTCGAAGCGCGATTGAACGCGCGCGGCATTCACCTGGATAATCTGCGCGACATCGTCCACGGCGCCGATTTGCAGGTCATCAAGGTCAGCAAGGAGGGCGAGTCGGTCGAAAAGGGCCAGACGATCGGCGTGGCCATCGCCATCGTGATTCTGCTTTACACCTCACTGCTGATGTACGGCATCATCACCATGCGCTCGGTGCTCGAGGAAAAGACCTCGCGCACGATGGAGGTTCTGATTTCCGCGGTGAATCCGTTCGAGCTGCTGGCGGGGAAGATTCTGGGCGTAGCCGCGGTAGCGTTCACGCAATTTTTCATCTGGACCGCTTCTCTCGGCTTGCTTGCTTCGTACGGCGCGGCCATGTCGGCGATGACCGGAGGGAGTTCCGTGCTTTCCGGCCTGCATCTCCCCATTCCGTTGTTGATCTACGCGGGCATCTACTTTTTCGGCGGATATTTTCTCTATTCCTCGATGTTCGCCGCGGTCGGCGCGGCCTGTTCGAACGAGCAGGATGCCGGCCAATTGCAATGGATTGCCATGGCGCCGCTGGTCTTCACCATGGTGATTTACAGCCTGGTGCTGAACGATCCCTCGTCACGGGCGTCGGTGATTTTGTCGGAGATCCCGTTTTTCGCGCCGGTGCTGATGCCATTGCGAGTCTCTCTGCAGATGCCGCCGGCGTGGCAGATGGTCCTTTCGATCGCTTTGCTGTTCGCTACGGCGGTCGGCGTGATCTTCGCGTCGGCGAAAATATACCGCGTCGGCATTCTGATGTACGGCAAACGTCCAACGCTTCCCGAACTCGCCCGCTGGCTGCGCTATTCGTAGGAAAGACGCCATTCGCCGCCTGCCCCCGAATCCGCAGGCGCGGAGTTCACGGCTATCGCTCGATTTTCGCACGCTCGCCGAAGAGGGCGGTGCCGATGCGGATTTCGGTCGAACCTTCCTCGATGGCGACTTCGAAATCGTGGCTCATGCCCATGGAAAGCCTGGGCAACGGTTGTCCGGAGACGGCGGCTCAGGCCGTCGCGAAGTTCGCGCAGCTCGCGAAAGTAGGGGCGCACGTTTTCGGCGTCTGCTGAGTGGGGAGGGACGGCTAAGAGGCCGCACAATTCCAGGTGCGCGAGTGCTGCCAGACTCTCCGCTAGCGCCGGCAATTCCGCCTCGCTTGCGCCGCTCTTTGTCGATTCAGCGCCGAGGTGAACCTCGATCAATACCGGCAGCCGCTTTCCATGCTCGGCCGCAGCGGAATCGAGCTTCTGCGCGAGCGCGAGGCTGTCCACGGAATCTATCCGGTCGAACAGTTCCGCTGCGCGGCGCGCTTTATTACTTTGCAGGTGGCCGATGAAATGCCAGGCCCCATGCAGATCCGCGAGTTTGGGCTGCTTGGCCTCGAATTCCTGCAGGCGATTCTCGCCGAAATCGCGGAGGCCGGCGTCGAACGCGGCGCGAATGGCTTCCGCCGGGAAAGTCTTCGATACGGCGACCAGCGTGATTTCGTCCGCTCGGCGCGCCGAACGCTCGGCCGCCCGGGCGACTTGCTCGCGCACGCGCGCGAGATTCGCGGCGATGGGACTGTTTTGTACCGGCATCGGCGGGATTCTAACATGCGGGTATTGCCAGCAAAGAATTGTCCGGCTTGGTTAAGCTCCCTGATTCGCAAGCGCCGAAGAGAGCTTCTTCGACCTGTGTTCGGCGCGGCTTGGCGATCGGCGTTCGCGGGATCACCACTAGTCACCAGTCGCTTGCGGCTGCTAAACTGGCAGTCACTTCCATGTCTGCTCCCGGAAAATTCATCGCGCTCGAGGGAATTGACGGCTCCGGGAAGCGCACGCAGCTCGAAGCGCTGGCTCGCGAATTGACGCGGCGCGGGATGGCGGTGTGGCAGATCAGCTTCCCCAACTACGACGGCTTTTTCGGCAAGCTAGTGGCGCGGTATCTCAACGGAGAATTCGGATCGCTGGCCGCCGTGGACCCGCATTTTTCCGCGCTGCTGTACGCCGGCGACAGGCTGGAATTGAAGCCGGCGATTGAATCCGCGCTGGCATCCGGCAAGCTGGTCCTGGCAGACCGTTACGTGGCCTCGAATCTGGCGCATCAAGGTGCGCGCGTGCCGAGCGAGAAGCGAGCCGAGTTTTTGGCGTGGCTCAAGCAGCTCGAATACCAGGTCCACGCGCTGCCGACCGCGGATCTGACAATTTTTCTTCGGCTGCCGGTAGCCGAGGCGCATCGCCTGGTGGGCAAGAAAGGAACACGCGACTACACCAAATCGCGCCGCGATCTGCAGGAGGCGGACTTGGCGCATCTGGAAGCCGCGGCGCACGTGTATGACGAGCTGGCGCGGCAGACGAACTGGGTCACCATCGAGTGTTTCGATGCCGACTCACGATCGCTGCGCGAGCCGGCGGCAATTCACGCGGAGATTGTGGCAGCCGTGGAATCGCGCATGCAGGCCGGGATCCAGGCCAGAGGGTAAACGGATCAGGTCAACCATGGGATTTAACGAATTTCTGGGCAATGAGCGCATCGTCAGCGCGCTGCGCGGCATGCTTAGGCGCGAACGCGTTCCGAGCGCGCTGCTATTCACCGGGCCCCGCGGCGTCGGCAAATACGCGCTGGCGCGGATGTTCGCGCAGGCGGCGAACTGCGAGCGGCTCAAGGACGATTTCTGCGGCGAGTGCGCTTCCTGCCTGCGGATCGCGCGCCTGGCCGATCCCGCGCAGCTGATCGAGGCCGGCCTGACCGAGCGAGGTGAATCCGCCGACGCGGCTGCCGTGGAGCGCACGCCGCTGATCCTGGAAACACATCCCGACGTGTGGCTGATCGTTCCGGATCCGGTGCGGCTGCGCAATCCCGTCGCCCGGCCGATGATTCGCGTGGGGCAATTGCGCGCGGTGCAGCGCGCGGCGTATTTCAAGCCGCAGGGCCGGCGGCGAGTCTTTATTCTCGACGGCGCGGATACGATGCGTTGGAACGACGCGGATCTCTTTCTCAAGATTCTGGAGGAGCCGCCGGAATCGGCGACGCTGATCCTGCTGGCGGCGACTCCCGACGCGCTGCTTCCGACCATCCGTTCCCGCTGCCTGCAATTCCATTTCGCGCCGGTGCCCGCGGAACAGATCGAACAGTTTCTCAAGGATCGCTCCGACGCGAAGCCCGCGGAACGCAAACTGGCGGCGCAGCTTTCCGCCGGTAGCCCGGGCGCGGCGCTGGCGCTGGACCTGGCAGAATCGGCGCGGCTGCGCAAGAGCGTGCTCAGCCTGCTCGATCAGGCGGTCGCCGAGCAGAAATACGGGGACATATTCGCAGCAACTGCTCAGCTTTCCAAGCAGGAGCATGAATCGTTTGAAAATATTCTGGCGCTGTTTTATAGTCTGCTTACCGACTTGCTGGAATTCTCGGCGGGCTCCAAAAGCACGCTCCTTCGCAACCCCGACCTGCGACGGGAACTGGAAGCCCTCGGCAAGAAGATCACTTGGGAGTGGGTCCAGATGGCCACGCGTGGACTGGACACTCTTGAAGGCCGGCTGCGGCGCAATATCGGCCGGCAGCTGGGTTTGGATGCGGTAGTCACCTCTCTTGGCGTCCGTTAGGCCCAGGGCCAACCTAAGTTTATTGCAAAATGTTGCAACCGAATCTCAGCATACGTAGTCATATAAGGCAGCCATCTGAGGAGCGCTTATGGTGAACCGCAAACTATTTCGTCCTGCCCTGACCGACATGAAGGAAACATACGTACCGCGACCGGCGCAGCCCGCTCCGCAGGCGGCTCCGCCAGCGCGGAAGAAACCCGCGCCGCCCGACCAAACTTTCGCCGAGAATTTTTATTACGTGAAGCAGATGCAATCGCGCACGCCCGTCGCCGTGGTGTTGACGGACGGCGAGGTGCTTCGCGGAACGGTGGAATGGTATGACCGGGACTGCATTAAACTCACGCGATTCGGCAGCCCGAATCTTCTCATCTACAAGCATTCGATTCGCTACCTTTACAAGGAAGGCGACGAAGCGGCACTGGGCGGCACCAACGGGCAGTAGGAACTCCCCCGTGCGAAACCTGCGGCCTCATCACCGCCGTCTGCGCCTAGGTTCGCTCCGCCACGGCCGGCGATCCGCATGAAAATCGGAATCACTTGCTACCCAACGTACGGCGGCTCCGGTGTGGTCGCCACCGAGCTGGGCATCGAGCTCGCCGCGCGCGGCCACGAAGTTCACTTCATCAGTTACGCGATGCCCATTCGCCTGACGGGAGCGAGCGAGCGGATTTTTTTCCATGAGGTGGAAGTCACCACTTATCCGCTGTTCGATCATCCGCCTTACACGCTGGCGCTCGCGACCAAGATGGGTGAAGTGGCAGAGCAGGCGCAGCTCGATTTGCTGCACGTGCACTACGCGATTCCGCACTCGGTCAGCGCGCTGCTGGCGCGCATGATGGCGGCGCCCCGGCGGCTGCCGTTCATCACCACGCTACACGGCACGGACATTACTCTGGTCGGCAGCGATCGCAGCTATCTGCCCATAACCCGATTTTCAATCGAGCAGAGCGACGGCGTGACGGCCATTTCCCACTATCTGCGCGATCGAACTTTGAGGGAATTTGAAATTAAGCGGCCCATTGATGTGATTCCGAACTTCGTCAACTGCGACCTGTACAAGAAGTCGGACGACGCCGCGGCGCGCGCGCGATGGGCGCCCGGCGGCGAGCCGATCCTGATGCACCTTTCGAATTTTCGCCCGGTGAAGCGGCTGACCGATGTCGTGGCGATTTTCGCGCTGGTCCGCGAAAAGATCGCCGCCAAACTGGTGCTCATCGGCGATGGGCCCGATCGCGGGGCGGCGGAGTACATCGTCCGGAAAAAGCGGTTAACCAAGGACGTGCACTTTCTCGGCAAACAGGATCGCGTCCACGAAAAGCTGGGGCTGGCGGACGTGTTTCTTTTGCCCAGCGACGAGGAGTCCTTCGGTCTGGCGGCGCTGGAGGCGATGGCCTGCGAAGTTCCGGTGGTCGCCACGAACGTGGGAGGCCTGCCGGAGGTGGTGAAGCACGGCGTGGACGGCTATCTTTTCGAGCCGCGCGACGTGGACACCGCCGCGAAGTACGTGCTCGAGATTCTCACGCGTCCCGACCGTGGGCGCATGATGGGACAGATGGCCCGCGCCAGCGCGCGCCGCCAATACTGCTCGAACGACATTATTCCGCTCTACGAGGCTTACTACGAAAAGGTCCTGAACGCGGCCGGCAGTTCCGCTCGCGCGTGAAGCGAGAGGCGGTCTAGGATTTGGCCGGAGCGTGGTGGGGAAGATTCCAAGTCAACTTGCGGACGATAAATTCCTGCAGGACATTCCCGGCGGCGGTGGCGCCAATTCCGATTGCCGCGTTTTCGAAAGTCAATCCTACTCCACGGCTCTTTTCGGGATAGTAGAGATTGGAGATGCCACTAGCGGCAAGATCCCCAAGGAGATAGGAGTAATCCGGCTGCCAGCGTTTGTTGTCGCCCTTGCAAATCACGGCGTTCGCAAGGGCGTAGGCCAGCCGCGAGGCTGTGCTGCCGGTTCCCTTGTAAAAATAACGGGGATCTTGCTTGAAGAGCGAAGGCAGAATGGCGCTCCCGATGAAAGTGCTGGTGACGGAGTCGGCGTAAGCTGCACCGTAGCGCTTTCCGTAACCTTGCGCGCCCTGTCCGTATCCGGGGTATTCATCCGCGGCCTGCTCGATCCCGGCGACGGCGGCAGTGATTCCGAAGGTGACTGGATCAAGCGTGGTCTTCCAGGCCAGTTCAAATTTTTGCTTGGGGCTTAACGGAGCGGCGTCGGGAACATAGCTGACATAGAAGTTTGGGATGAAGCCGATGACGCGCTGCTTTTCTTCATCCTTGAGCTGCACTTCGGCGAGTTCGGTCTGCGAGGGCGTGACCGTCACGGAAGTGACCTCGCTGGCGATGGCTAGAGTGATCGGCGGAATAACGGATATTTCGCCTGAGTGCAGGACTCCGGCGTAAGAATGCGTCGCGAAGGCCGCTGATGTGATGGTGAGCTCGAAAGGACCGGGGGCGATGCCGGCGAACGAGAATTGCCCGTCGTCGCCGGACTGCAGTTCTTGTTTTGAAGTCTGGCCTTCGCGCATGAGCGTTATCTTCGCGCCGGCAATGGCAGCGCCGGTTTGATCCACAATCGTGCCGCTGATGCTGCCTGACGATTGGGGATCTGTCTGCTGGGCCTGGGCGCGAGATGGATAGCAGAGCAGGAGGGCTGCGATCAACGTGGCCACGCTTCCAGTGCCAACGATTGAAGCCCAGATGAATCGGGTTGCCCGGCGCCTTGAGGAGTCCGCTCGCGGTGTCACGGTCAATACCTTATCAGGATTTTCCCCTGCGGTGATCAGGGAGATGACCCACGCAGTCGCTCGCCGGCAATTCCGGTCGCTTAATGCCATCGCAGTCTCGAACGCGAAAATCTTGGTCTTGGCTTATTCCGGAGCGTCAGTCGCTCTTCCTCGTAAAATGCCGGCGAATATCCGGCCAAAATTCCTTGGCGACGTTGGAGACGGCATCCCACATCGTATCGGTGCCCCAGACGCTTAGCGTGTTCGTCATGGTGCGCTCCTGCGCGGGATGGTAGGCGTTGGAAATTCCGGCTGCCACGAAGTTGCCGGCGATCTCGGAGTAGTTGAAACCGTGAGTTCCGCTGTCGTTGCGCGTCACGAAAATGCGGCTTACCGAATACAGCGCGCGGTGCAAAATCGTGCCGTGGCCCATTTGGAAGTAACGCGGGTCCTCGTGCAGCACTGAGGGAAACAAGGACGTGGTCATCGAGGTGCCGATCAGGGCATCTCCGTACGCGGTGCCGTACCTTGCGCTATATCCCTTCATGCCTTGGCCGTATTCCGGATCGCTGTTCTGGGCCTGCCCGATCAGCGCCTGCAGGCCAATGAACGGAAAAGTGGCGGGATCGATCATGGCGTCAGCCGTCAGCTTGAACTTTTCCTTCACCGTCATCGGCTCGAATTGATGTTCGGTTTCAACCGTGGCGTAATTCGGCAGAACGCCGAAGAGCCGATCCTTGTTGACCGTGTTTTGCCCCCGTGTTTGACCGCCCCTTTCGGTGGTGGCCGGGTCTACGGGCTCCGGTAGAACTCCCGCAGACGCAGCTGGAGGCGTTGATGGATCAACCTGAGCGCCTGAGGATTCCGCGGGCGGCATGTCCGGCTGTTGTTGTGCCCTGGCCGGAATGGCCCAGAGCCAGATGGTGCATGCGATTAGGCCGAACGCAAACTTCGGCCTGTGCCGTTTTGTTACAGTCATTCTAATGATTATCCCTTAGGGGGAGCTTGCACGGGAGTGGCTTACGAGCCGGCGTTTCCAGACAAGCGTTAGGTGCGGCCAGTTGCAGATTGGATGCCCAGTCGCAATTCTTGTTGTAGCTGGCGCGTTCGGAAGTGCCGGAGCTTCTTGCTGTTGCGGTCGCGAGAACGGACGCGTTGACGGAAAAAACAGAAGGCCCGCTTTGCAGCGGGCCCTCAAGGGGAAAAAGTTCTATGGCCAATGCGCGGATGGCCCTCGAACCCAATCCTCAAAATCAGTCTAGTGGGAGCATTTCGCGGTGTCAAGCGTCAAGCCCGTATTTCAAGCAGGCCGATAAGTCTTTTTATTTCAGCGGAATATACGCAGAGCGACCCGGTCGGGGAGGTTTTTATCCACAGGCGGAACCGGGCCGCTGGGGGCGCTATAGCCGTAAAAGTCGTCTGAATTGATCGCCTTGCTTCCAAGACCGAGCTGCAGGACTTGAAGATGCTTCTTGGTGTCGAAGATTTTTCCGGGCATGAAACGCTTGGTGAGGAGCCGCAAACCGCCAAAAGACAATCCGGCGATCAGCGCGAATATGCAAATGGTGATCGAGCCGATGATGGATCCCTCGATCATCAACTCGATCGGCGGCTCGTGTTTCGGCACGGGTTCATTCCAGCTGCGCTCGGTGTCCATCTGGATCTGGTCCAGCAAAATGTTCGCTTCGGCCCGGCTGGACGCGCCGGCCACGATCGCCAGCAGCCTGGCCGAGCGCTTGGCGAAGAGCGGCGCGCCGGAAGATTCGTTCGCGCCGTTCACGTTGAAATTTTTCTGAAGCTCCGCAAGCTGCGCGGCCGCGAGCTGATCCGTGGGAAGTCCGACGAGCAGCAGGATCGCATCGCGATCGCCGAGACGATAATGCGCGAGTTCAGCTTCGGCGCTGCGCGGGAATCCGACTGAATCTCCGATTCCAACGGGGAAAAGCTGATTCAGAGTCTGTGGCCCAAGGATGTAACGGTCGGAGGCATCGACGCGCCGGTCCTCCGGCAGATACAGCGGGAGAGTCGGCAAAGACCCTTCCTGGGCGTGTGGCCCGACGGCTGCGACCAGTTCCTTTATTTGCTGGCGCGATTTCGAAAGATCGTTTCCCCAGACGTCCAACACAAGATTCCCATCGAGAATGAGCGCCCGCGTGCGAGAAATCGAGGAGTGATCCGTGAAATTCGCGCGCCGCATGTCGGGCGCGCGCAGGAACGAATACAAGCCGTACGCTCCGCTCGCATCCTTGAGCGTATAGAGACTGGCGTCCAGAAACTCCTGGCCGCGCACGAACCGGCCTTCTTCGCGGGCGACGTAGCCGTATTCAGGTAGGATCTGGGGCGCCGCAACTTCGCGCTCCACCGTCGGCTCGCCCGAGTTTGTCCAGCCGGCAGCGGTTGCAGGGAGAAGTTTCTGGGCGGACGCCGGCAAAACGCTGAGCAGCAGGGCGGCAATGGACAAACCAGTGAGCCGGCGCATAAATACCCCTAAGTATTAGACACCAAAATCTTACTTGGGATTCCCGTTTGATGCCACTGAGGCGGGCTCGAGATGGCTTCCGGAGAGGTGATTTTCGGAGACGAGCTTCTGCTTGTTGTAGCTGAGGCTGTTCAGGTTATCGAGGTAGGTGGCGACTCCGCGATACAGCCCGTCGGCGATCCGCTGGCGCTGGTCGGGCTTGCGGAGCAGCTTTTCATCGCCGGGGTTGCTGACGAAGGAGATTTCCGATAGCACCGACGGCATATTCGCGCCGATCAGCACCACGAACGGAGCCTTCTTTACGCCGCGGTTCCGTTCACTCTTGCTTACCAGCTGCATCCGGGCGGTCAGCGTGTCCTGGATATCGCTTGCGAGCTCCTTGGATTCCTCGATCTTTTCATTGCGCGCGATCTTCTGGATCAGGTCCTGCAGATCGTGCAGCGACTCCTGCGAATTGGCGTTTTCGCGCGAGGCTACTTCCATGGACTCCGCGGAAGTGGCGAAATTCAGGTAGTAGGTCTCGACGCCGCGGGCCGCCGGGTCGTGGCTCGAATTGGCGTGAATCGAGATGAAAAGGTCGGCTTTCGCCTCGTTGGCGATGGCGGTGCGCTGTTCGAGCGGGATGAAAGTGTCATCCTTGCGGGTGTAGATCACTTCCGCGCCGGGAAGCTTCTGTTCGATCAGGGCGCCGAGCCGAAGCGCTACGTCGAGGCACAGATCTTTTTCCATCAGACCGTGCGGCCCGATGGTTCCCGTATCGTGGCCGCCGTGGCCGGCATCAATCACGATGCGGCTGATTTTTAGTCCCAGCACACGGGTCAGTGAGCGATCGCCTTCGCGCGTGGGTTTGGGTTCGGTCGGCGGCACCAGCGCAGCGACGGTCGGACTCTTTTTCGGCAGAACCGGAGAGACGGAGGAAGCGACACTTGCAGCCGTCTGCGCGGAAGGCTTGGCGTGGGCTGCATTCTTCGCGGAGCCGACCGAAACTGTTTCGCTGACCACTTCCGGCGACTTCGCTGCCGGTTTTTCGAGAGCAGACTTGCCGGCTACTGCAGACTCAGCGTCCGATATGGCTGCCGGCGCGGGCGATGCAGGAGGCACCCGCTTGGCTGTCGCGTCCGGCTTGGAGCGCACGTCAATCACGAGACGATAGGGTTTCGCCAGCAGATACGCCGAATAGTCTTTTGCGCCGTCCACGTCGAGCACCAGGCGGACCACGCCGTCTTTGTTCTGGCCGAGGCGTACGGATTTCAGCAGGCCGCCCTGCACGTCAATCGATTTCGAAGGGAGTTTCGCGCCGAGTTTGGCTTTGTAGAGATCGAAATAGATGCGATCGGGCGAGGCGATGCGCGCCGCGTCGTACTTGATCGTGTCGTCGAGCGTGACGACGATGTGCGTGGAATCCTCGGCGTTCCAGGTCTGAATTCCGGTCACACTGGGAGTGCCCTTGTCGGAGACGCGCGGCTCAACGCGCTGTCCATTGGCGTCCGGCGGCGGCGTCTGCGGCTGAGCTGCTTCGCGAACGCTGCCGGTGGCGATTTCCTTCAATGCCTCACGCGCATCGTTCGACTTCTCGGAGTGCGGGAAACGCTTTAAATATTCCTTGTAGGAGGCTTCCGCATCGGCCGGCCTGTCCAAATCGTCTTTCTGGATTTGCGCGATGGCGAAGAGCGCCTCGCCGCGGTAACGGCTTCCGGGATACTGCTTCAGCAGGAAATTGTAGGCGTCAATCGCGGACTGGAAATACTTGGGATCGAAAAGACGGCCCATCTCCTGATACAACTCCCCTTCGGCGACGAGGGATGGAGTGACTTCCACGACCTGCGTGGAGATGAAATAGACTTTGTGATAGGCGGCGACGGTCTGCCGGTAGTCCGAGAGCGTGCGGTCCTTCTCGAGATAGCCTTCGAGCATGGTGCGCATTTTGACGGCATGCTCGAATTGATCGCGTGCTTCGGATTTTCGATCGGCGCGGGCGGGATGGGCGAAACACAGCATGAACAGCGAAGCGATTGCCGCCGCGCCAAAAAACTTCTTAGCAGCGCGATTCCCCCAGAAATCCATGCGGTTTATTCGTTCGTGAAAACGATCCGGCCGTTCGAATCCACTTCCTTCCGCACGGGAGGCCTTGGCGGACTCCACAGAGCCGGGTTGCGGCCCGATCCGGGTTGGAAGTAGGCGTGAGTAACCTTTTGCACGTACCTCTGCGTTTCCGGATACCACGGAACTCCATGATACAGATCCACCGCGTGCTCCCCGGCGTTGTACGCCGCGAGCGTCTTGGGAAGATCGCCGTTGTATCGGTCGAGCAGCCATTTCAGGTATGTCGTTCCGCCTTCCACATTCTGCGCCGGATCGAACGGATTGCCGACGCCATAGCGCTCGGCTGTTCCAGGAATCAACTGCATCAACCCGACCGCGCCCTTGTTGGAAACCGCATGCGGATTCCAATTCGATTCCGTCGTAATTACAGCCTTAACCAGCGCCGGATCCACTTTGTGGCGTTCGGCAGCTTCGCGAACCATGCGCTCCATCGGATCGGTCGCGGGCGCCGGTTCAGCCGGCTTTACGAACGATCCGGTTGACTCCGTATCGGCCGTCGAAGGGATCGCCGGCGGCAAAGGCTCAACCACGTGCTTCGGTTTCACTGGCGCAGCGGGCTCATCCGTCGTACGGAGCTGCGTCGGCGCCGGAGCAGCAGCCGAGGGAGGACTAATAGTACTCCCAGTATGGTGTTTGTGAGAATCCGAGTTAATAAACACCATTTTGCCGGCCTGATCCACGTCGGCGGCAATCTGCGCGCGGGACGGTGCAGGCAGCGAGAGTCCGGCGACCGCCGCCAGGATTGCGATGGCGATGCTCGACCGGGTCATCAGCCGCTTACTCCGTCGCCTTGGGGAAGGCAGAACGCTGCAATTTCGAGAGTCCGTTTTGATCATGAGACGTACACCAATACGCCTCGGGAATGAGGCTTTCCCGGCGTAAACTTCTGGCACCGCGGGGATTATAGCAATCGGTCGAGGAGGGGGTAAATGGAACGCAAGGTACTTTCGATGGCCGATGTGTCTTTTCCGCCAGCCTCGGCCAAATCGGGCTTTCCGCCCCCTGAACCGCCTACTTGCTTGGCCAGCTCCTGGACGATTTTTCCGGCGTGTAGTTTCTGAGTCAGATCCTTCGTAACTCCTGCAATTAGAGCCACTTTGCCGTCCTCGACTGTGGCCAAAACGACCACCCCAGAGCCGAGTTTCTGGCGCAGGGAATCGACCATTTGGCGAAGGGCTTCGCGGCTGGTTCCGGTCACCTGGGCGGCCAGGACCTTGACTCCCTTGACCTCCCGGACGGTATCCAACAGGCCCTCGGCCTGGGAACCCGCGGCCTTGCGTTTGAGGCCCTCGAGCTGCTTTTCGAGCGATCTTAACTGGTCAAGTTGGCGCTCTAAGGCGGGGATCAGCTGGTCTTCCGACACATTCAGCAGGCCTGCTGCCGAGCGCAAAGTTGAGAGGACGTGCTGGTATTCCGCGAGGGCGCGGTCGCCGGTGATGGCCTCGATGCGGCGGACTCCCGCAGCGATGGATTGCTCGGCGACGATTTTGAAGACGCCGATTCCGCCGGTGCGGACGACGTGCGTGCCTCCGCAAAGTTCCTTGCTGTAAAAGCCGCGCGGCGAAGAGCCGTCGGGAATGGTGACGACGCGGACGTTTGCTTCGGGATATTTGTCGCCGAAGAAGGCAAGCGCGCCGGAAGCGAGGGCGTCGTCAATGTTCATGATGTCCGTGCGGATTTCGAGATCCTTGCGGATTTCTTCGTTCACTTGCTGCTCGATATCGGCGACTTCGCTCGGGTCAACGGCGGCAAAGTGCGAAAAATCGAAGCGCAGATGATCGGGCGCGACGAGCGAACCGGCTTGCTTGACGTGCGTGCCGAGAATATTGCGCAGCGCGGCGTTCATCAGGTGCGTGGCCGTGTGGTTGCGCATGTTGCGGGCGCGGCGCTCGGGATCGGCGACGGTCGAGACGCGATCGCCGACGCGCAGATCTTCCTTGGCGACGATGCGGTGGGCGATGAGTCCGGTGACTGGATAATACGCGCCGCGGACTTCGGCGACTTCGAGCGATTCGGAATTGTCGAAGAGGCCGCCGGTGTCGGCGACCTGGCCGCCGGATTCCGCGTAGATCGAGGTGCGGTCGAGAACGATTTCGGCTTCCTGACCTTTTTTGATTTCGTTGACGGCGCCGGCTTTCGTGATGATGGCTTCGATGCGCGCATCCTGGGTTTTGGTGCCGAAGTAAAAGTCGGGCTCGGTTTTGAAGGTGTCCGCGAGTTTCGTGTAAGCGGGGTTCGCGGATTCCTTGTGGACGCCTTTCCAGGAGGCTTTGGCGCGCTCTCGCTCCGCGGCCAGCTCCCGTTCGTACCCCCTCATGTCTACCTCGAAGCCACGTCTCCATGATCCTTCATCAAGTAATATGTCCGGCGAGAGCCCGTGCGTCGAGGCGAGCTTGAACACAGTTGGACCACTCAGAACGAGGGGTTTGTCGCTGGGGTAGGTCTTGACCGCATATGAACCGTCTTCAAGCTGCTCGAGAGTCACGTCACCTCTGCGTTCGGCCTCGTTCTTAATCTCTTCGTCGAGGTGCTTGAAAGCACCCTTAAGTGTTCGATCGTATCGCGCTTCCTCGCTTTTCAGAACCTGCTCGGTTCGAGAGAGAGCGTCCCGTAGCTCGGGGTATTGCTCGGCGAGTAATTTTGTGACTTCCTTGGCCATGCTGTGCATGAAGGGGTCTTTGATCCCCAGCATTCGTCCGCTTCTAATGGCCCTCCTCGCAATCTTTCGGAGGACGTAGCCGCGCCCTTCGTTGGAAGGCAGGACACCGTCCGAGATCAGGAAGGTGGCAGCCCGGCTGTGGTCCGCGATGATTCGAAAGAACGGACCGTTGCCCTCACTGGCTACATACTCAAGACCGCAAAGCTGAGAAGCCTTGCTAATGAGTGGCTGAAACAAATCCGTATCGTAATTCGAAACTCTGAATGGTTCCTTCAGATTCAATATGACGGCGGCGACGCGTTCGAGGCCCATGCCAGTATCTACGCAGGGTTTGGGTAGCGGGGTGAGCGAGTATTTGATGCATCGCTCCTCAAACGTCCCATCCTCGCGCTTGAACGATCCCGTCTCGGCGCAAGCTCTATCGAACTGCATGAAGACGAGATTCCAGATTTCGACGTAGCGGCCGCAGTCGCAGCCGAATTTGCAGTCCTTGTGGACCGCAGAGGCGTCAGGACCCATGTCGTAGAAAATTTCGCTGCACGGGCCGCAGGGACCGGTATCGCCCATGGCCCAGAAGTTTTCTTTCAGGCCTTCGACCGCGATCACTCGATCTTTCGGTGCGCCGACTTTAATCCAGAAATCCGCGGCTTCGTTATCGGTGCCGAGTGTGCTGCCGGGCGCGACTTCCGCGCCGCCGAAAACGGTGAAATAGAGCTTGTCGAGCGGGATGCCATACCATTTCGGCGAAGTGACCAGCTCCATGGCGTAGGCGATGGCTTGTTCCTT
The DNA here is from genome assembly GCA_963814605.1 of uncultured Acidobacteriota bacterium. GTDB lineage: Bacteria > Acidobacteriota > Terriglobia > Acidiferrales > UBA7541 > Palsa-295. Next base: position 39,488 of record CAWFDD010000002.1, read on the forward strand.
GAAATAATCGCCGAAGGAAAAATTGCCGAGCATCTCGAAAAAAGTGTGATGGCGGTTGGTGAAGCCGACGTTTTCAAGATCGTTGTGCTTTCCGCCGGCGCGGACGCATTTCTGGCAGGACGTCGCGGTCTTGTAATCGCGCTGCTCGAGGCCGAGGAAGACATCCTTGAACTGGTTCATGCCGGCGTTGGTGAAAAGAAGAGTCGGATCGTTCGTGGGAACGAGCGAGGAGCTGCGCACGACGCGGTGGCCGCGATCCTCGAAAAACCTCAGAAATGTTTTGCGAATCTCGTTCCCGGTCAATTTTTCCTCAAATGTCGCGCGCGCATAATGTGTCGATTAGAAATGTCGCTCGATCAATGTTTTCAATAAGATAGGGTGATTTCTAATCGCCCGTGTGTCGATTAGAACTCGCGCGAATCCGCACCAGCGCGCCCGGAATGCCCGGGGCACGATAACTGCCGCTCCGAATTGTCGTCGCTGCTTCACGCTGTCCATATTAGGGAGAGAACGGACGCCGCGCAAGGGACTGTAGCTGTGGACTTTTTCAGGTGCAGCGCCGCTGCGAAAAGCGGAGTCAGTCAAGTTTGAGCGGAGTGAGCACGCCGTCTTTCTTTATGGCGAGGCGAATGGGGCGCGGCGGTCCCTGCGTAGGGACGGTCACTTCGACCCACAATGCCTCGCCCGGCTTCAATTGCGGAAGTTCGGCGCGATCGGAAATGAACAGCAAAACGGGCTCCTGGCTGAACGCGACAATTGTGCCGTCGCCGTTCTTGTGCAAGAACACCCACTCGCCAGGACCGTCGCCTTGCGCTTTGGCAATCAATTGGCCGTCGCGAACTTCCAGATAGGCCCACTGGGTGTTCATGTTCCACTCGTTCCACTCAATTGCGCGTTGGTTTGGCTGCGCGTAGGTGAAGCCTTCGGCGGGAAGCTGCAGGCGTTCGCTGAGGTAGCGGCCGCGAATCGGCAGCTCGGGATCATACGCGCCGCAGAGGACCCACACGCGCGGTCGCGTCTTGCGGTCGTAAAGCAACTTGCCGCCCAGGCTGAGGATGAGGGCTATCTGGATCGCCGCCAGCAGCAATCCTTTGCGCGGGCCGCTCATCGGCCCAACTCCATGCGAGCGACCAGGCGCCGCCGCGTGACTTCCAGCGCGTAGCCGCCTGCGAGACAAAGCGCGCCGAGAATGAGCAAGCTGGCCGAGCGTCCCAACTTGCCCATGAAGCTATCGAAATAGAAGAACAGGACCGAGATGGCGAAGGCGGCGATGCCAAGATTCAGGCGCTCTCTCCTTTTTTCGCGCAGCCCCCAGGCGACCAGTCCCACCGAGCCGATCGCGCAGAGGGCGTAAAGAGCGAGAGTCGCGCTCAAAGTTCGGTGATTTTCACGACCGACGACGGAATTCGAGTGGGCCGCGGACAAAATCAGGGCGTAGGTCCATGCAGCCCAAACGAAGTTGATCCACACGGCATAGCCGCGCAGGAGCAATGCGAGAATCAGCGGCGCGGCGAAAGCGACGACCCATCCGATGACCAGCGAGCTGAACCGCAGGGCTGAGAATTTGTTCCAGTAAAAGCCAGAACCTTCATCAAATGCGATGGCGATGGCGATTCCCGCGCAGGGCAGCAGCGCGATGCCGCCGATCCAAACCAGAGTGCGGCGTACGGTGCTTTCCTGGTCGCCGATACGAGCAGATAAGTAGCAGAGCGAGGTCAGCAGTAGTCCGAATTCCAAAGGGCGGTCGCCGCCCCAGTGCGATTGGGTCGCGATCGTCCACTGGCTGATGAGCCACGCGGGAACGAGGAGGGCCAAGGCCGCCGCCTGAATCCAATCGCGCAGGAGGATATAGCCCGCGGCGGCGCCGACGGCCCAGAGCAGAACTCCGGTCGCCCAGTTTTCGTGGAGGTTGAAGATTTGAGCGGTCAGATAGATTGCGGCGCCAAGCGTGGCCGTGCCGATGGCGTGCAAAGTCATCGAGAGAGCGGGGAATTTGTCCGCGAGCGACGCGCCGCCGATTTGAAATATGCCGACCATCAGGAGCATCAACAGAAAACGCTGGGCGGGAGAAAGTTCGGCCCAATGCGCGGCGACGAAGAGAGTGACTCCTGCCGCGAGCAGGATTCCACCGAAGACCATAGCCAGGATAACCGGCCAACGAAGAGACGCGCGGCGTTCCTGGCCGGCTTCAAACGCGAGAATTCGCTCGCCTGCCGGCGCGTCAATCAGGCCGGCCTCGATCCAACGCTTGATCTGTTCTGCGAGTCTGGTGCGCGGACTCATGGCCTCGCTCCAGTTCCAGGGCCGAAGAACTCGAACGCTCTAAGTCAGGACTGTCTTTTCCATTACCGGAATGAGCCGCAACATACAACCGGGCAGTCGAGAATGCAACATCGCGACCCGAAAGCAGCAGGCGTCGCGCGTCGCCGAAGTCGGAGGCAACGTCGCGGGTCCAGCGGTATGTTGATGTCCGAAAAGCGCGGGTCTCGCTTCTGACGGCGTGAGAGAATGATGGCATGGAATTACCCGATCGGGAGATTTGTTACCGCTCTATCGAGGGCCGCGGCGGCGCGGCGAGCCGGTTGACGAGGAGGGCGCATGAGTGAAGTGCTGCGATTGCTGCTGGATCGAACGGCCACACCGATCGGTGAGCTGATTATCGTGGCGGACGGCGATGGAAATCTGCGCGTCGTGGATTGGACAGATCACGAGGAACGCATGCACCGAGGGCTGCGGCGGCAATACGGCGAGAATGAATTCACGCTCGAAGCCGCGCGCAATCCGCATGGCTTGACGGACGCCATGGACGCCTACTTTGCCGGAGAATTAACGGCGATAGACTCGCTGCCGGTGCAGACGGCCGGCACGCCGTTTCAGCGCGAGGTGTGGCGCGAATTGCGAAGAATCGCCTGCGGCACCACGATTTCTTACGCGCAGCTTGCCGAGCGAATCGGACGGCCGGCCGCCGTCAGGGCCGTGGGCCTGGCCAATGGCCGCAATCCGGTCGGCGTTGTGGTGCCGTGCCACCGGGTGATCGGCTCCAACGGTTCGCTCACCGGCTACGGCGGCGGTCTCGAGCGCAAGCGCTGGCTGCTGGAGCATGAAAGCGACCGCAAGCAACTCGGCTGGACTCCCGATTCGGCGGCGGCGCAGCTACCGAACACTTCTGTTAACCGCTGAAAGCCCCGTCCATCGAAGTGAGGCCGATCTGGCGTTCCGCCGCCGAAGCGATTGTCCGAACTACTCCGATTTCTTGTCGGCTTTGGCCTTCATCGCCTCTTCGGTCCACGGCGGAACGATTCCGTTCACGCGCGCGTAAGCGATGGACTGCCCAAGATGCTCGTGAGCGTGCGTGACGAGCAGATAAACGATGTCGCCCTCATTCGCATCGGGTCCGAATTTTGGCATGGGCTTTTTGAAATCGGCGTTGGCCATTTTGTCGATCGCCGCGTGGGCGTAGGCGAAGGACTTATTCATCTCGTCGATGATTTTGGCTTTGTCGGTTGTGGATTGCTCGAAACCCTTCGCGTCGTACTCGTGCGCGGGGATCGTTCCCAGTTCCTTGGCGTACCCGTAATTGGCATTGGCGATGTGGAGATAGACCTCGGCGATCGAGCGCACACCCGGAGCGGGGCGCCAGGTGAATTTGTCAGCCGGAACTGCCTGAGCCAGGCTGACGAACTTCTTGTGCATATCATCCAGGTCAAGGATGGACTGCGGCTTCATATCGTAGCTGGGCGCGGTCATGTCTTCGGCGGGCGCGGCATTAGGCCCTGCAGCGCGGGCCACCGTGCATCCCGCGACCAACGCGAAAACCAAAACGCTTAAGCAGAAATTCTTCATGCGCGATTCTCCTTTTTGACGCGAGTGCCTCGACGCCCCAGGCGAGGAGCCATCTACTGTGGGGTATAGACGAACCACGAAGCAAAACGTTTTGACGACTTTGGCGAGCGAGTCAGGGTTCGAGGTCGGGGGTGTCGGCCAGATCGGGGAGATCGCCGTGCGTGACGCCGCGCAGCTCGGCGCGAATGACGTCCGAGGAAAAGCCGGCGCGGAGCAGGCTGCGGTAAAGCGACGCGATCTTGCGTTTACCGAGCGCGCCGCGCACGTGCGACAGTTGCCGCCGCAGGCGCGCGCGAACCGACGCCGCTTCGTCCGTTTCCGCGAAGACTGAATCAAGCGCGGCTTCGATGTGGCGGTCGGGAACTCCGCGGCCGCGCAGCTCGCGCGCGATGCGGAAGCGTCCCTGGCGGCGCGATTGCGCATGCTGGCGGGCGTATTCGAGCGCGAAGCGAGCGTCGTCGAGATAACCTTGCTCGCGAAGGCGGGCAATGAGCGGGGAAACGGCCTCTTTGTCGTCAGCTCTGCGTTCCAGATACTCCTTCATTTCATGGATTGAATGCGCGCGGCGCATCAGGGCGCGGAGCGCGGAGGTATAGAGCTGCGATTCAGACGCTAGTTTGCGCGGGGAAGAGCGGGAATACACGCACGAAGCATAGAAGCAGGGAAGCAAGGAATCAAGAAGCGAGGTCTTAGAGGGCTCGAGGTGAAATCCCGCGGCTCGCCCGCCGGATGGCTAGTGCTTGCCGAGGCGCTCGAACTCGTTCATGGCGCGTTCCATATCCTCGCGGGCGGCGTCGGCGGAGGAGCGGATACCCTGAACGCGGAGGTGGAAATCGTCCGGATTAGAGGCGCGCAGCAGGGCTTCTTCGAGCGTGATGAGGTTGCGCGAATAGAGATCGAAGAGCGACTGATCGAATGTCTGCATCCCGTACTGGCTGGTGCCGGCGGCGATGGCGTCGCGGATCATGCGCGTCTTGTCCGGATTGATGATGCAGTCGCGAATATAGCCGGTCATGATCATGACTTCGACGGCAGGCACGCGACCCGCGCCGTCGCTGCGGCGGACGAGGCGCTGGCTGACGACGGCCTTGAGAGTCGAAGCCAGCTGCAAACGAATCTGCTTTTGCTCGGGAGGCGGGAAGACAGCGATGATGCGCTGAATCGTCTCCGTAGCGTCGAGGGTGTGCAAAGTCGAAAGAACCAAGTGGCCGGTTTCGGCGGCGAGCAGCGCCGTGGAGATGGTTTCCAGGTCGCGCATTTCGCCGACCAGCACAACGTCCGGGTCCTGGCGCAAAGCGGCGCGAAGGGCGGTTGAGAACGACGACGTATCCACCTCGACTTCGCGCTGATTAATGAATCCCTTCTTGTCGCGGTGCAGATATTCGATGGGGTCCTCAATGGTGATGATGTGTTCGGCACGCAGGGAATTGATGCGGTCAATCAGCGCCGCGAGCGTGGTTGACTTACCGGAACCGGTCGTGCCCGTGGTGAGAATCAGGCCGCGCTGCTCTTCGCAGACCTGCATCAGGACGCGCGGGAGCTCGAGCTCTTCGATGGTGCGGATCTTCGTCGGAATGACGCGGAGAACCATGCCCACGTTACCGCGCTGCTGGAAGACGTTGACGCGGAAGCGGCCCAGGCCGGCCACGCCGTACGCCATATCCAACTCCGCCGTTTCCTTGAATTTTTGCTTCTGCCGGTTGGTCATCATGCTGAAGGCCATCGAAAGCATCTCTTCCGGCGTGATGCGGGGAACATCGGTCAGGCCGCTCAAAAGGCCGTCCACGCGGAGATAGGGATGGTTGCCGACCTTCAGGTGCAAGTCGGAAGCGCGGCTATCAACGGCGCGGCGCAAAAGATCGTCAATATTGAGGGCCATCGAGAAATCTCCCCAGCTGCGAAACTGGACCCAAACTAGCATGGGTTCTAGTACCCAACAAGGATGCGGGGCGGGAGAGTTTCTAGGCGCGCAACGGAGATAGGTAGGGCCAGGCGTGAGGGCGAGGCATGAGGGAATAATAGCGAAAGACGAGCCGCAGCCGAACTCGAGCACGTCGGTTCTTGCGGACTGCTACATGATTTCAGCTGTGCTTAGGCCGGAGGCTGGTCGCGTAGGAAGACGCGGTCGTAGAGGACTGCCGCGATGACGCCACCAAGCAGCGGCCCGGCCCAGTAGACGCCGTGGTTCTGCCAGTGATTAGTGGCCAGCGCGGGTCCGAAGGCGCGCGAAGGATTCATGGCCGCGCCGGTGAACGGCCCTCCGAAGAGAATGTCGATCGTGATTATCAAGCCGATCGCGAAACCCGCAATCTTGTTAAAGGCGCCGTTCGCGTCCACGGCCGTGGCGAAAAAGACGAAAACGAGCAGGAAGGTCATCGCGGCTTCAAGCGCAATGCCATGAGCGCGGGTGAAGTCGCCACCGAGGTCGGGCGTGATCGCGCCCAGGGCTTTGGCCGTCCAGGTCGTATCGGGGATGGTGATCTTGATCAAATAGGCTGCGGCGGTCGCGCCGAGAAGTTGTGCGATCCAGTAGCTGAGACTGTAAATGGTGTTCAAGCGGCGGGTGACCCAAAACCCGAGGGTGATCGCGGGGTTGAAATGGCCGCCGGACACGTGAGCGAGCGCGGTGACCATGATGCCAAAGGCCAGGCCCTGCGCGACTGCGATGCCAAGCCAGCCGACACCGCTTTGCCCGGTTGCCGCCAAATACTGGTCGGCGCAGATCGAGCCGCCACCGATGAACGTGAGCGTGAACGCGCCGATGAATTCCGCGACGAGCTTTTGCGGCAGGTTGTACATGTGCCCCCTGGCCGAGCGCGCGGATTCTACTGAATTCGAACAGGGGAGTCAAAGAAAGACAAGTCCAGCGCAGGCACGCCGAATTCGACGGCGGACTTCGCCAGTCAGATCTAGCGAATGGCGGCGCCGGCGGGGACGTTTACCGGCGAAAGCCAGCCGTGGCGATCGGGTTTCTTGCCGCTGGTAATGCCGAAAAATTCATCCTGGACGCGCTTGGTGACGGGGCCGCGCTCACCGGCGCCGATCTTGATGCGGTCAATCGAGCGTACGGGAGTGACTTCGGCGGCAGTGCCGCAGAAAAAGACTTCGTCCGCGATGTAAAGCATTTCGCGCGGGATCACCTGCTCGCCGACGGGAATATTCAGATCGCGGCAAATGGTCATGATCGAATCGCGGGTGATGCCGGGCAGCGCGGAATTCGCCACCGGCGGAGTCCAGACCGAGCCATTCATGACCACAAAAATATTTTCGCCGGAGCCTTCGCTCACGTAGCCGTTGGTGTCGAGGGCGATGCCCTCCTCGTAGCCGTTCGCGGTTGCTTCCATGCGAATCAGTTGTGAGTTCATGTAGTTCGCGGCGGCCTTGGCCATTTGCGGCAGGGTATTCGGCGCCGGGCGGTTCCACGAGCTGACGCAGACGTCCACTCCGGAGCGGAGCGCCTCTTCGCCAAGATATTTTCCCCATTCCCAACACGCAAGATAAACTTCGATCGGATTATTCTGCGGATTCACGCCGGCATCGCCATAGCCGCGCAGCACGATGGGCCGCACGTAACAAGCAGGCACTTTATTGGTGCGCACCAGATCAAGGCTCGCCTGGCAGAGTGCGTCCAGCGAATAGACAACCTTCATCCGGTAGATGTACGCGGAGTTAAGCAGGCGCTGTATGTGCTCGCGCAGACGGAAGACCGCCGGACCCTGGGCCGCGTCGTAGCAGCGGATGCCTTCAAAGACGGCCGAGCCGTAGCTGACGACGTGCGAGAGCACATGGATTGTGGCGTCATCCCAGTTGATGAATTTTCCGTTGTGCCAGATCTTCTCGGTTTTGGGCAGGCTCATGAATCTCTCCGCGCGATACAAACAAGCTCTTAACGTTCTCTGAAGCCGAAATTATAGCACAGCGATTTTCAGTAGCAGGGACGGCATATCGCCAATCGTGCGAAAAACGCCGCCAAATTGGCTGCATCGGACGTGGTCCGGCGAGCGGCTTCAGTCGCCATGATCGTCGGGTCCCACGCGATCGGTGGCGGTGAGACCCGAGATGCGACCCCAGGCGCTGGTCTTCCAGTTGTCCGAGATTTCCTTCGCCAGAATCCACGGAGGGATTTCCATGTACAGGAAGCGGGAAAGGGTAAGGAGGTAAGGCTCGTACATGGCGCGCAGTGTTGCGAGTTTTTTGTGGGATTCTTCGTCGTCGCGAAGCTGGAAGCCGGACTGAGTCAGTAGAGCGCGCAGGCGCGCGAGCTCGGACGGCGGGAGGCGGTCGGGCGAATTCTGGATCGGCCTCTGGCCGAACACCTGCGCAAGGTCCACAACGGAGTGGCGGGACATCGCGAAGGTGAGCCGAGCCTGGCGTACGGACACGTGGTCCACGCAAGCGAGCAGCAGGCTGCTGGTATCGAGTATTGCGGTGAGCGCGGCAAGCCACGATTCATTATTGTGCTGTGAGCGGAAGTAACAGACAGCGGGATACGATACGTGGCTTTCGAGTATGTCGGCTGAGGAGCGCTCCCAATCGCGCAGAAGGCGTTCCAGATCCTGCGCGTAATGCGCCCCTGCGTGACGGCGAAGAAGCTCCGCTGCCGTGGGTGGCGAACCGGCACGCGCGTCGAGCAGCACGATGTTTACCTCACGGCGGGAAAACGCCTGGTAGATCACCGGCAGGTAGCTGAGTATGAGCGCCAGAAATCCGAACCCCAGGCCGCTTTCGATCACCACCAGCACGTGTTCCATCCGCGTATGCGGCACTACGTCACCGATACCCAGCGTGAACATCGTGGTGCCGCTGAGGTAGATGCATTTCGCATACGTGGGATGCGTGCTGTCCTGGATCGAATTGCTGTAGTAGAGCAAGCCGAAGCCGCAGATGATTACCGCCGCCCAAACCGCGAAAAGAAATAGAAGCGAGAGCGGCCCGTAGATACTCAGGAAAGTTTCGCGGGATTTCGTTTTTCTGAAGAGATGGGCGATTGCCCTCCAGGGAAACCAGGTCATGCGGTACACCAGCACCGTAAATCGAAAACGGCGGGCCACGCGGCGAGGCAGAATTATCGTCTCGAAGGCTTCCCAGAGGACGACCGCGACGATCAGAAATCCCGCGACTGCGCGAAGAATCATGCGCCCGGCTCCAGGCTCGCCGTCATCGTGATTTCCGCCTTCAACAGCCGCGAGACGGGGCAGTTGGCTTTAGCGCTGGCGGCAGCCGCTTCAAAGGCAGAAGACGAAATGCCGGGAACTTTCGCGGCCACGTCGAGATGAACACGGGAAATCGTCCATCCCGCCTCAAGTTTTTCGAGCGTAATGGCGGCCCTGGTTTGAATGCTCTCCGGTGTGAAGTTCATGGTGCTGAGCTGCGCGGAAAGCGCCATGGTGAAGCAGCCGGCATGGGCCGCGGCAATCAACTCCTCGGGATTTGTGCCTTGGCCATTTTCGAAACGCGTGGTGAAGGAGTACGGCGTATTGGTGAGAACGCCGCTGGCCGTGGAAATGGCGCCCTTGCCTTCTTTCAGAGTGCCGTTCCAAACGGCGGTCGCTATTCGTTGCATGGGTCGGAACCTCCGCGGGGTGAAGGCGTCAGGGAATCAGGACAATTTTTCCGTAGGCGCCCGATTCCATCACGGCCACATGGGCTCGCGCGGCCTCGGCGAGCGGAATTTCCTGGCCGACGACCGGTCGAAGCGTCTTGTTTTCGAGTCCCGCGACCAGCGCCGCATGGATGCCGACAAGATCTTCCGGCGAGGCGTTCAGCAAGCTCATTCCCAGAATCGCGGCCTCGCGCGTCATGGTGTTGCGCGCATCTATTTCCACGCTGCCGCGGCTGCCGACGACGACAACGCGTCCTCTGGGAGCGAGAATCGGCAAGTCGCGGCCCAGATTGACATTCGCCAGCATTTCGACAATCACGTTGAAGCCGCGGCCGCCGGTCAGAGCCAGCGCCTCGTCGAAATGGCCGGGAGAATGGTGGTCGAGAATCTCGTGGGCGCCCTCCGCCGCGACCAGCTGGCGTCCGCGCTCCGTACCAGCTGTGCCGACGACGTGCAGGCCCGCAGCCCGCGCCATCTGTACGGCGGCAATGCCCACGGCTCCACTCGCGCCATGAATCAAAACGGTCTCACCCGCGAGCGCCAGCGCGCGATGAAAGAGCGCCCGATACGCGGTAGCGTAGGGAATGTTTACAGCCGCGCCCTGCGCAAACGAAGCGCCGGCCGGCAAAGTAAACAGCAAGCGCTCGTCGCAGAGCGATTGCTCCGCGTATGCGCCGCTGAGGCTGCCGGCTAGGTAAACGCGATCGCCCGGCTTGAATCGCGCAGTGCTCTTTCCGCTCGACGCAGGACCGACGGACTCCACCGTGCCGGCTCCGTCGCTTCCCGGCGTGTAAGGCAGCGAGGGTTTCCGCGGATAGGTGCCGGAGCGCATATAAGCGTCAACCGGATTCACGCCGATAGCGCGCATGCGAACCACAACTTGGCCGGCGCCGGGCTTCAGGTCGGGCACTTCTTCGAGCTTCATCACCTCGGGTCCGCCAAATTCCTTGATGCGAATCGCCTTCATGGTCTCTCCTGTGCTAGAGGCTTCGATGCTGGCCGCCGCACCGCGGATTCTGAAGCTCTCGCCGCGCCGCGGATTACTTATCCGTTGGTGTTTGTGGTGCGCGCGACGACATGATGCTCAGCGCCTGGAAATTCGCGCGCACGCGGTTGAGCCTTGTGCCCCGCAGATTTTCCCACGAGCCGAAAGCGAGAAACGGGACGAGCGCCGCGACGGCCCACAGCTTTGCGTGCCGCGGGACCTTCGCCTCAGGTTCCCAGCGGAAAAGTTGCCGCGAAACCTCAAACGCAACCCAGAATCCCAGCGCCAGGGCAGCGAAGTCCTCGAGTACTTCCCAGGGCGTCGCCGTTTTCGTCGCCGCCGATTCGAGCCCCGTCGCCAAATATTGCGCCGGAATAAACAGCGCCACTCGCTGCATCCACTGAGGAAAAATCGCCAGCGGAATGGTTGCTCCGGACAAAAAAAGAAACGCCATCCAGATCAGGTTATTGATCATCTGCGTTTCCTGCATGGTGTTCGTCACGCTGGCGACGATTAATCCAAGCGACGAAAAGGTCGCAGAGCCGATGGTCACCAGCACGAAAATCGCCCACAGATTACCCCACGATTGCATGTGCAAAAGCCAGCGGCAGACCAGAATCTCAAACGCCACGACAGGCAACGCCATGAAATAGTTGGAGAGAATGCTCGACGCCAGCATCGGCCCGGCGCCCACGGGCGGCAGCCGAAAGCGCCGCAGAATTCCCTGTTCGCGGAAAGTGACCAGCTGTACGCTCAGCCCCCAAAAACTTCCCATCACGGTGGTCGTAAGCATCGCTCCGAGAATATAGCCGACCCACGCCTGCCTCCTGCCAAAGAAGACGACCGCGCCGACCAGAAAAATAAGCGGCATCGCCAGGCTGAAAAAAAAGAAGGCGCGGTTGCGCAACGCGAGCCGCATACGAATCTTTGTCAGCGTCCAAGTGTGTCTCAAACCGATGGCTCCTGTCTCACCAGCGCGTCATTCGCGCAGCCGGCGGCCGGTCAATTCGATGAACACGTCCTCGAGCGACGGCGAAAACATCTCCAAACTCTGCAGCTCATTGCCTTCCGCTTCGAGCTGCTTGACCAGCGCCACGATCGTTTGGGGCGGCCGCGCGGAGTGCACCACGAAGGTACCGTCAAATTCGCGGCAGTCGGAGACGCCCTCAAGCCGTCCGAGCGATCCGTTTGCCAGCGGGCGCGCCAGGCGAACCTCGATGCGCGTCATCCCCGCGGAACGCTGCTTCAATTCGCGCGGCGTGCCCTCCGCGATCACGCGTCCGTGGTCCACGATGGCCACGCGATCGCACAATCGCTCGGCTTCCTCGATGTAGTGCGTCGTTAGCAACACAGTTTTCTTGCCGCGCTTGAGCTCTTCGATGATGTCGTAAATCTCGCGGCGCACCTGCGGATCGAGCCCTGCGGTCGGCTCGTCCAGAAACACGACGTCCGGATCGTTGACCAGAGCCATCGCCAGCGCCAGGCGCTGCTTCTGCCCGCCGGAAAGATGGCTGTAGAATGCGTCGCGCTTTTCACCGAGCTGGAATCGGCGCAGCAACTCGTCAGTGTCCGCACGCTTGCGATAAAACTCCGCAAACAGGTCGAGCGCTTCCTTTACGCGCAATTTGTCCGGCAGGGACGTGGATTGCAGCACCGCGCCGATTTTTTCCTTGAAGCTTTCGCCGCTCGATTGTGGATCGAGTCCGCAAACGCGAACTTTGCCCCGATCGGAGGTTCGCAGCCCTTCCAAGATTTCCACGCACGAAGTTTTCCCGGCGCCATTCGGGCCCAGCAAACCGAAAACTTCGCCCTCCTCGACCGCAAAGCTGACGCCGCGCACAGCTTCCACGTCGCCGTAATTCTTGTAGAGGCCTTCGACTTGTATGATTGGTTCGCCCACGGAATGAATCCCTTTGTCTCGGGGAAGGCAATTCTATAACACAATGGCTGCAGCGGCGCGAATCACCGCGCCTTCGCGCGCTTGCGCCCGGCTGATTTCCTTTTCGCAGGCGCCCAGGCGTAGCGCCGCATATCAACGCGCCGTCCTTCGAAGACCATCCCTTCGCTTTCCAGCAGCCGCCGCTGCAGGCCGGCATGGGGTTCTCGAATGATCAAGCGTCCACCGGCACCCACCACGCGATGCCAGGGAATGCCTCGTCCGCTGGGACACGCTGCCATGGCGTAGCCAACGGCGCGAGCGCCGCCGCGAAAACGGAGCATCCGCGCCAGCGTTCCGTAGGTGGTCACCTGCCCTCGCGGGATTCGCTTCACCAGCCGGTAGACGGGTTCCCAGGACATTTCCACGCTCCTTCGAGGCCACGGGGACGCTGCATTCAGCATCCAAATGATTACGATAGATTTTTGCTTGGCGACATCTACGGCAAAGCCTCTTTTTACAGCGAATACTGCTCTTTTTCGAGTTCCTGCCAAGTAATAACCGATTGTATGCAACTTCGCGCCATCCATTGCATCGTACCATTGACGGTGTAGTGGATGGCCCGTACACTACGGCGCAGTTGGACGTAGCGCCCGGCTCAAAGGAGACAGTTGTGGCTTTCGTTCGGCGAAAGGGCAACACCTACTTCCTGGTGCATAACGTGCGCCGGCGGGGCAAAGTGCAACAGCTGCAGCTGGCGCGGCTAGGAGAACGGCCGCGCATTACCGACGAAGTGGTCCGCACCGTTTCGCGGAGCCACCCCTTCCTCGATTTGGACTGGTCGCACCTGCGCGAGCGGGTCAGCAGCCGGGTCGAGCTATTCAATATTCGTTCGCTGTACGTGCAAAACCTGATGCATTCATTACGCAACCTTAACCTGGACCTGGCCGATCTTTCGCCACCGATGCTGGTGCTGACGGACCGCGCCAATTCGAGCCGGGACTTGGTCACGCAATTGCGATTGCTGCGTTCCACGGTGGACATCAAGCTCGATCAATTCGAGCGGTCCGAACCGCGCAATCCTGAGAGCGGCAGAAAGTTCCGATAGGGAGCAAGACCATGGGCGCGCAAGCACTACAACTGGACCCAACCCTGCGCAGCGTGGAGTCGCGCGATTTCGAGGGCGGGCTGCGGCGGAAAATCGTTGGGCAGGACGAAGCGGTGCAGGCGGTTGTGGACCTGTACCAGGTGTTTCGCGCCGGGCTGAATTCGCCGGGGCGGCCGGTAGGGAATCTCCTGTTTCTGGGTCCCACGGGAGCCGGGAAGACGCGCGTCGTGGAAGCGACGGCGGAAGTGCTGTTCGGCGATCCGCGCGCGGTCATCAAAGTGGACTGCGCCGAATTTCAGCACTCCCACGAAATTGCGAAGCTGATCGGCTCGCCTCCCGGATACCTGGGGCACCGCGAGACTCATCCGCTCATCACGCAGGAAGCGCTCGCCCAATATCACACCGACAAGCTGAAGATCAGCTTCCTGCTGTTCGACGAAATCGAGAAAGCGTCCGACGCGCTGTGGCAGCTGCTGCTGGGCATACTCGACAAGGCCACGCTCACGCTCGGCGACAACCGCCGCGTGGATCTCTCGCAGACCATGATTTTCATGACCTCAAACCTGGGCGGCGGGGAAATCACCGAACTCATGACCGGCGGCATGGGATTTGCGCCGCTCCTGCGCGCTGAAACGCAGGTCGGCCTCGATCAGAAAGTCGAGCGCACCGCATCGGAAGCAGCCAAGCGGAAATTCGCGCCCGAATTCATGAACCGCATCGATAAAGTCGTGGTTTTCCATCCGTTGCGTTCGCAGCAGCTCGAGCAGATTCTGGAAATCGAGCTGGGCATGGTGCAACAGCGGGTGCTTGAAACCGCCAAGGGGCGTTTCCTGTTTCGCGTCACGCAGGCCGCGCGCGATTTTCTGCTGCGCGAGGGCACCGACCTCAAATACGGCGCGCGCCACCTGAAGCGGGCCATCGAGCGGCACGTTGTGTATCCGCTCGCGAGCTTGCTGGCGACCAACCAGGTGTCCCTGGGCGACGTGATCTCCATCGACTGGAGCGAAGGGGCCTCCGGACTCTGCTTCATGAAGGAAGCCGAAGGGGCGCTGGTGCCGATGACTTCGCCGGTACCCGAACCGCTGGCGGAAGCTGCCGCCGCGATCTCCGATGGCCGCGAGCTTTCGTTTCCCGCACCGACAGCGGCCAACGCGGAAGTCGCACCGACCGTGGCCGCGCAACGCGCCTTGCCCGTGGAGAAGGCGAGAAACGAGAAAAGGTAGAGGCTGCGCCGACGGTTTCTTCCCGTGGAGAAATCCACGAACGCGTTCGCTGTGCCGGCGGCGCTTGTCTCACGCGCGCGTGTGGCCTACTATCAACAGTAGGCGACGCCGGTACGCAGCGGAAGGACATCCACAGTGACGACCACCCTTTGTTCGCAGTGCGACAAGCCGGAAGCAGAGTGCACTTGCGAGAAATATTGCTGCTTCTGCCAGTCGCAGGAGCACGTCCGCCTTTGTGAGGACCGCCTGTACTACTGCCCAGATTGCCGCGAAGCGTGCGAAGCGCGCGTGGTCGAAGCGGATACTCACCGATGAGCGCAGAACCTGTCCGCATGGCCCCTGTCCCCCCTGCCTCTCGAACCAGCCGAATCGAATGTGCGCTCAGTAGTGACTCGCGGCTGATTGTGTCGCTCGGCGCGGTGTTTGCTCATGCCGCAAAACGAGCGGGACTTTCCGAATCCGCCCAGGAGGGCATGGCTACCGCAATTGTCGAAGCAGCCCGAGAGATGCTGGCGCCGGCCAAGAACAAGGGTGCCAGCGCTTCCACATCCAAGATCGTTGTTGAGGAGTTTTCGGACCGTGTGGAAGTGATGATTGAAACCCTGGGCGGTGCAAAGCCGGAGGGGCTTCGCAAGCGCCTGGAAGCCCATGCTTCAGATCGCCTGCGGTGCGAAGGACGCGACGGCCAGCTGCGCGTCACCCTGCTCAAACCGTGCGGTGCGGCAAAGTCCAGCTCGACGACTTAAACCCACGCCTCGTTTTATCTTCCAGCTGAATTTCGAAGAACGCGATTTCTCTTAAATCGGCACGGCGAAGGTGCGACTCTTGATCAACGACATGAGCTGATCCTGAGTCACTGGTGCGTCAATCTTCAACCGGTCGCCGGCCGGGCCCACCTGAACTTGATCGAGAGCACCCGCAAGGTCCGGATGAGATCCCGCTTCCTGGTAGCGGCGCATCATGAGCGCGCCCTGCAGGCCTGCGGCAAGCAAGTTGGCGTCGTCGGGTGAGGCGCAGACGGCCTGGAAACGAGCGTCGAGTCCCTTATCGGCATCCACGGTGATGGTCATCGCGCGTACACGCCCGAGGATGGGCGCCGCCTGCGGGAACTGGCTCGCCTCCGGCAACAGTTGCTGCATGGCGAAGTGAGCGTACGTTTTATCGAGCACGGCCCAGACGACTCCGTTGCCGTTCGCTTCGTTAATCAGGGGAAACAGCAGGTCGTTGGTCAGCAAGCTTTCCGCGACGCCGGTGCGAACGTCAATCAACTTTTCCAGAGCAGCCCGGTGTCCGAAAGCTGCCGTGTTCGAATCAATGAACATGAACAGAATGTCATCCGCGGCGGTTCCGCTTCCGAAGGCGTAGAGATGAAAGCCGTGGACCTCGAACATGGGCAGCTTCTGTTGCTTGAAATGGTCCTCGGTTGAAGACGGAGTGAACGACCCGAGCGCTACGCCCACAACCTCCTCTCCGGAGGTTTTCGAAGGAGAGATCGCGCCCCAAGCCAGTTCATCCACCATCGTATCCGGATCCACGCCCGCGGAGGCCATGAACTTTTCGAAGTCCCGGAAGCGGCTCGGCAATATCTGCTCGCGAAGCTGGGTAAACCACGGAAACTTTCGCGCGGTTTTCAGATCCACATAGGCGAATTCGCCCACTTCCTTTGGGAACATGCCGATGACCGAGGTGTTCAGTGTTCCAGCGGAGCTGGGCCGCGGAGCGATGAGTATCGCGGCCAGCAGACAGCCCGTTGCCAGCATCGCGAAACCCGCGAAGCGAAGAGATTGGTTTCTCACGTTGACCCCCTCAGAACATCTCATTTTATTATTATTGGCCGGCGGCCACGGAACTTTCGTCAATTCGTGACGCAAGAGACAGGGCCTCCGAGCGCGCGCAGCTGGAAAAGTCGGCATCGGTGATGGACCCGAGATTGATGGCCACATTTTCCAGCGCGCCGCGAACAGCCGTCGCGGCCATCATCCGGCCCACGCGGACATCTGACAACATAGACGGTCCAGCCAGGGGTTCCAGTTGCCCGAGCATCTCAAATACTTCGGCGGCGTTGCGCGCAATTTCCAGCGGCGCGTTGACGGCGCCCTTGAGCGCCTGCTGAATCGCCAGGTTGCGGGCGTCCTGCTCCTCCGCCGTCCCGCGAGGCAGCCTGTGCGCGGCGAGCACCGATTCAAACGACGCCGCGTCGCGGTCAATTCCTTCGGCGAGCGAATGCGATGCGCGGCGAAGCTGCTCCGCGAGAATCCGCGAGCGGCTGGGCGTGAGCCGCGAGCGATTTCTTCTTGAGCGAAATGCCCGCCACCATCTGCCCCAGCGCGGCGCCGAGTGAGCCGGCCAAAGCCGCGACCGATCCTCCGCCGGGAGCAGGCGTGGGATTCGCGACGGAGTCAATAAACGGCTGGGCGAGCGCGGCAAGACTCGCCGTCACCCGTGCCGGCCGCTCCGTCGAGAGATTCCTCCAGTCGATTCTCTAACACCTGCGCGGGTGAAAAGTTCTCGACCTGCAGGTAGAATTCCGCGGTCATTTCAATCGCGCGCCTGGGAATCAATCCCACGATTTCGCTGCCGACGATTCCGACGCCGAGCCGCTCGGCTTCCCGCTTCACCGTTTCGAACACTCTATGGATCGGCGTTTGCTCGAAGTCGGTCAGGTTCATGGAGACCTGGGCTAGGTTGCGCGCGCGCAGGTCCACTCCCATGGCCTTCACGCACGGCATTCCGCCGCTCGAGAACCGAATCGTCTTGGCGATTCGCTTGGCGATGTCCAAATCGGGCGTATTCAAATTGATGTTGTAGGCGATGAGGAATTTGCGCGCGCCCACGACCGTCGCACCGGCCGTCGGGTGCAGGCGCGGCTCGCCGATATCCGGGGCGCGCTGAGGATTGCGGAGCACTTCCTCGCGGAGACCCTCGAACTGGCCGCGGCGGATGTTTTCGAGGTTCACGCGCTCAGGCGACCGCGCCGCGGCCTCGTAGAAATAAACGGGAATGTGATAGCGCTCCCAGATTTCGCGCCCGGCCGCGTTCGCGAGCGCCACGCAATCCTCGATGGTGACGCCTTCGATGGGAATAAACGGGACCACGTCGGTCGCGCCCATGCGCGGGTGCGCGCCCGTTTGCCGCGTCAGGTCAATCAGCTCGGCAGCTTTGCCCACTCCGCGCACGGCTGCTTCGCGGATTGCCTCGGGTTCGCCGGCGAGCGTGACCACGCTGCGGTTGTGGTCCGCGTCGCTCTCGCGGTCCAGAACATACACACCCGGCACCGCGCGCATCGCGTTGACAATCGCGTCAACCTTGGCGATCTGCCGGCCCTCGGAAAAATTAGGAACGCACTCGACCAGCCGCTTCATGAATTATCGTTTCTTGGAATGGATGATGGCGCCGCGTTTCATGGTCAGGCTGCAGAGATTCACGCCAAAATAATACGGAATTTCGCGGTAGCCGGCCACGTCAAACGCGGCGAGGTCCGCATACTTGCCAACCTCGAGCGAGCCGACGCGGTCGTGCTGGCGAAGCGAGTACGCGGGATTGATGATGGCCGCGGAAATGGCCTCCGCGGGAGTCATGCCCATCTGCGTGCAGGCCAGCGACAGAATCATCGGCATGCTGAGCGTGGGGCTGGTGCCGGGATTGAAGTCGGTGGCCAGCGCGACGATGGCGCCGGCATCAATCAGCTGGCGGGCCGGGGCGAATTGTCCCAGGCCGAGATGAAAGCAGCAGCCGGGCAGCAGCGTGCAGACGACATTCGAAAGCGAGAGCGCGCGAATGTCGCCTGCGTCCACCTTTTCCAGGTGATCGGCGCTCGCGGCTTGCAGCTCGATCGCGAGCCGCGCCCCTCCGGTGCGCGCGAGTTGCTCGGCGTGAATGCGCGGCACGAGTCCGCAGGCGCGCCCCGCCGTCAGAATCCGCCGCGATTGCGCCACCGTGAACGCGCCGCGGTCGCAGTAGACGTCGCAGAACTCGGCGAGGCCCGCGGTCGCAACGGTGGGAATCCAGCGCTGCACCAGCAGGTCCACATACGCGTCGGGGCGTCGCCGATATTCCGGCGGAACGACGTGCGCGCCGAGAAACGTGCAGACGATATCGAGCGATTGCTGCTGATGCAGCTGATGAAGCACGTCCAGAATCTTCAGCTCGCTCTTCCAATCGAGGCCGTAACCGCTCTTGGCTTCGAGCGTGGTGGTGCCGTGCGCGGCAAACTGGCGAAGATGCGCGCGCGCTCTCTCGCGGAGAGATTTCGGCGAAGCGCGGCGGCAATTCTGCACCGTGGAGCGGATTCCGCCGCCCGCGCGGGCAATCTGCTCGTAGGTTTTTCCGGAAATTCGCTGCTCGTATTCGGCGGCGCGGCTCGCCGGAAAAATCAAGTGCGTGTGCGAATCAACGAAGCCGGGAAGAACGACGCGGCCGCCAAAATCCAGTTTCTCGGCGCGGCGCGCTGACTTGAGGCGCTCGATGCGGCGGCGGGGTCCGATTGCCGCGATGCGATCGCCATGCGTCAGAATCGCGCCATCGCGAATCAGGCCCAGTTCGGCGAGGGCCCGTCCGCGGCGCGGAACAGAACCGCGCAGCGTCAGCAACTCCGAGCAGCCGGTAATCAGCCAGTCGGGCATGGGCGGTGGCCCGATACTAACGCGTAAAGTTGCAAAACACTACGGCTGACAAGTCCGTTCGCGGTCAGATCATCGGAATCTTGACGCCGGACTTGCGGGCGAATTCGATGGCTTCAGGATAGCCGGCATCCACGTGGCGCGCGACGCCAATGCCCGGATCGTTTGTGAGGACGCGCTCGATGCGCTCGGCCATTTCCTTTGAACCGTCCGCAACGATGACCTGACCGGCGTGCAGGGCGTAACCGATGCCGACGCCGCCGCCATTATGAATCGAAACCCAGCTCGCGCCGCTCGCAGTATTGAGCAGGGCGTTGAGCAGCGGCCAATCGGCAATGGCATCGGAGCCGTCGCGCATGGATTCCGTCTCGCGATAGGGCGATGCGACGGAACCGCAATCGAGATGATCGCGGCCGAGGACAATGGGCCCCTTCAATTCGCCGCGTGCGACCAGATCGTTGAGCGCGAGGCCGAATTTGTCGCGCTCGCCATAGCCGAGCCAGCAGATGCGCGACGGCAATCCCTGAAATCGCACGCGTTTCTGCGCCAGCGCGATCCAGCGGCAAAGGATTTCGTCGTGCGGAAACATTTCGAGGACCAGTTTGTCGGTGCGATAGATGTCCGAGGGTTCGCCGGAGAGCGCGGCCCAGCGGAACGGCCCGCGTCCCTCGCAGAATAGGGGACGGATGTATGCGGGGACGAAGCCGGGGAAATCGTAAGCGTTTTTCACGCCCTGCTGGAAGGCAAAGGTGCGAATGTTGTTGCCGTAATCGAAGGTGATCGAGCCGAGCTTCTGAAGCGCGAGCATGCCTTCCACGTGCCGGGCAATGGATTCGAGCGAGCGCTTCTCATATCCCTCGCGGTCGGCGGCGCGAAGCTCGGCGGCCTGCTCGACATTGAGGCCCTGAGGAATGTAACCGCCGACGGGATCGTGCGCGCTGGTTTGGTCGGTGAGGAGATCGGGGACAACGCCACGGCGGGCAAGTTCGGGAATCACGTCCGCACAATTTCCCACGAGGCCGACGGATGTGGCTTCGCGTTTGCGGACGGCGTTTTTCAGAATGCGCAGCGCTTCGTCGAGATCGTTGACCATCACGTCGCAGTAGCCGGTCTTCACGCGGCGCTTGATGCGTTCGGGATCAACGTCAATTCCGAGAAACGCAGCACCGTTCAGAGTCGCGGCAAGCGGTTGCGCTCCACCCATGCCGCCCATGCCGCCGCTGGCGACGAGTTTTCCAGCGAGGTCGCCCTGAAAGTGTTTGCGGCCCGCGGCGGCAAACGTTTCGTACGTCCCCTGCAAGATTCCCTGGGAGCCGATGTAGATCCAACTGCCGGCGGTCATCTGGCCGTACATCGTCAGACCGGCGCGGTCGAGCTCGTCGAAATGTTTCCAGTCGCTCCAGTGCCCGACGAGATTTGAATTGGCGATCAGGACGCGCGGGGCGTAGGAATGCGTGCGGAAGACGCCGACCGGCTTGCCGGACTGCACGAGAAGCGTCTCGTCGTTTTCGAGCGCCCGAAGCGATGCGACGATCGCGTGAAAACATTTCCAATTGCGCGCCGCTTTGCCGCGGCCGCCGTAGACGATCAGGTCTTCGGGTTTTTCAGCGACCTCGGGATCGAGGTTGTTCATCAGCATGCGGAGCGCGGCTTCCTGCTGCCAGCCTTTGCAGGAAAGAGAATTGCCGCGCGGGGCGCGCACGGGCTGGTAGCCGATGGCTTCGTCGGTGGCGAGCTTCGTCATGGCTGAATCCCTTGCGAGGTCCTGCGTTCGACTTGGGCGTTCACGGGACCATCTTAGTACTTAATGAGCGGAGCGCAAGAGTGAGGTGGTGCGGACTTTTGTTGGTTGGTTCAATCGTCCCTCCGGGACTTACGTTTTGGAATTGGCGGTGCCCGGCACGCAGCGCAGCGGAGTGCCGGGCTAATGACTATCGCGCCTACGGCGCGTTGCGCGGCGCGCGGGCAATGGGCTAGAGTGACTGCGATGCCAGCGGAATATCCATCCATCGCGAAATGTTTTCTGGACGCGGTGGACACGCGCGCGAACCCGCGGGCGCAGATGCACCGCACGCAACGTGGCTCAGAAGCTGCGGTTTGGGAGCCGATTTCGGCGCAGGAGATGTTGCGGCGCGTGGCGGGGCTGGCGCGAGCGCTGGCCGATCTCGGCATACGGCCGGGGGATCGCGTGGGCCTGTTTGCGCCGAACTGCCCCGAATGGGCCGTCGCGGATTTCGCCATTCTGGGAATTGGCGCGGTCAGCGTGCCGATTTATTTCCACGAATCGCCCGACCGGATCACGTACATTCTGAAAGATTCGGGCGCGCGCATTGTATTCACTTCGGGGGAAGAACAGGCGCGGACCATCGCCGAGTGCCGCGCACACCTGCCGCAACTCGAACAGGTAATTTCCGTTGCGCCGCCGGCCGACCTGCGCAGCGAAATTCTCCGCTACGATACGCTGATCGCGACGGCCGGGGACGCGGACGTCGCCCAGTACCGAAGCCGCGCCGCCGAAGTGAGGGGCAAACAGCTCGCCACGATCATCTACACATCGGGCACGACGGGCGAACCCAAGGGCGTGATGCTGAGCCACGCGAATTTATCGTCCAATGCGCTCGACTCGTCGAAAGACGCCGATATTCTGCCGGGAGATCTGGCGCTGTCGTTTCTGCCGCTCGCGCATGTGTACGAGCGCGTGGTGGACTACAGCTACTTCTTCCGAGGAGTCAGCGTGGCGTACCTCGAGCAGATTGAGATGGTGCCGCAGGCGCTGCTCGAAGTTCATCCCACGACGGCGGCGTCGGTTCCGCGCTTTTTCGAGAAAATCTACGCGACGATCATCGAGAAAGGCGGGCGCGAGACTGGATTGAAGCGCGTGATTTTCAATTGGGCGCTTCGCGTGGCAGCGCAGGCGATGCCGTGGCGCGCGTACGGCAAGGACGTCGCGTGGGGCGTGAAGCTGCGCTGGCAAGTTGCGAACCGGCTCGTCTACGCGAAGTTCCGCGATGGCGTCGGGGGACGAATTCGCACGTTCACGTCCGGGAGCGCCCCGCTGGCGGTCGAACTACTGGAGTTTTTCTGGACGGTTGGGCTGCCGATCTATCAGGGTTACGGGCTGACCGAAACTTCGCCCGTGGTTTCCGCGAACACACCGAAGGCGAACAAGGTGGGAACGGTGGGGCGTCCGATCCCGGACGTGCAGGTGAAGATCGCGGAGGACGGCGAGATTCTTGTCAAAGGACCGTGCGTGATGCAGGGCTACTACCAGAATGCCGACGCGACGCGCGCGGTTATCACGCCCGATGGCTGGCTGATGACCGGCGATATCGGGCGGCTGGACGCGGACGGCTACCTGATCATCACGGACCGAAAGAAGGAGTTATTGAAGACGGCGGGCGGTAAGTACGTGGCGCCCGCGCCCATTGAGAACCTGCTGAAAACATCGCCGCTGATTGCGAACGCGATTGTGGTTGGCGATGGAAGGAAGTTCGCGTCCGTGCTGGTGGTCGTCAACTTCGCGGGGATCGAAGCGGAGGCGCGCAAGGCTGGCCGGGAATTTTCCACGAATGCGCAGATGATCTCCGACCCCTGGGTAAGGGACCTCTATACACACGAGCTCGAGCGACTGATGGCTCCGCTGGCGCAATACGAAAAGCCCAAGAGGTTCGCGCTGCTGGAAAAGGATTTCACGTTTGCCGGCGGAGAACTGACCTACACGCTGAAACTGAAACGGCGGGTGATCGAACAGCGGTATCACGACACGATCGAGAAGTTATACGCCGACGTCGAAGAGCCGCGGCCGCAGAGGACGGTGTAGCGTGCGGCCGGAACTTGTTGAGCTACTCGCTGCGATGGAGCAGCAGGGGCGCGAAAACGACGAACGCGAGAGCGATCGCGTGCGGAAAATGCTCAATCTGGAGCCGGATACGGCGAAGTTGCTGAATATCCTGGCGCGAAGCAGCGGGGCCAGGCGCGTGCTCGAAATCGGCACGTCGAATGGCTACAGCACGATATGGCTGGCGTCGGCTGTGGCCGAGACGGGCGGAAAGATCATCTCGATCGAGCGCAGCCCCGAGAAGCAGGCGATGGCTCGGGAGAATTTGGGCCGCGCGGGACTGTTGGATCGCGTCGAGCTGCGATTGGGAGACGCGACGGCGATCGTCCGCGAACTCACCGGGCCTTTCGATTTTGTGTTTTTCGATGCAGACCGGATTAGCGCGCCCGAGCAGCTAAGATTGTTGCTCCCAAAGCTCGCCCCGGCAGGTTTTCGTGTTTTCCGACAACGTCCTTTCGCACCCGGCAGAGATCGCCGGATATCTTGCAGCGGTGGCGACCCTGGAAGGTTTTGAGCACACGGTCGTGCCGGTGGGAAAAGGGTTGAGCCTGGCGTATCGGAGCGCAGAGCGAATTCCTTAGACGAAGTAGCCGGAGGATCGGCGAGAAAACAAAGACGCCGCGCCATAGGCCGCGGCGCTACACTAAAGCGTTTCGAGCGGCGTAAGATATCGGCTGAGAGGGAGCTATGGCAGATCAACTTGTGATCGCGGGACGTGCATTTCGTTCGCGGCTGATCGTGGGCACGGGAAAATATCGCAGCTTTCAGGAGATGGCGCGCGCGCACGCGGCATCGGGCGCGGACATGGTGACGGTCGCGGTGCGGCGCGTGAACCTGACGGACCGCAGCAAGGAATCGCTGCTCGATTACATTGATCGCGAGAAGATTTTCATTCTGCCGAACACGGCGGGATGTTATTCGGCGGATGAGGCGGTGCGCGCGGCGCGGCTGGGCCGCGAAGTCGGGCTCTCGGAGTGGGTGAAGCTGGAGGTGATCGGGGACGAGCAGACGCTGTTTCCGGAAACGGAAGAACTGGTGCGCGCGACGAAAACGCTGGTAAAGGAAGGATTCATCGTGCTGCCGTACACGAGTGACGACCTGATCGTGGCGCGCAAGCTGATTGACGCGGGCGCTTCGGCGGTGATGCCGCTGGGCGCGCCGATTGGCTCGGGCATGGGGATCCAAAATCTGGCAAACCTGCGCATCCTGCGCGAGCGCATCACGGAAGTGCCGCTGATCGTGGACGCGGGGGTGGGCACGGCGTCGGATGCGGCGATTGCCATGGAGCTGGGCGCGGATGGCGTGCTGATGAACACCGCGATTGCAGGCGCGCATGACGCCGTGCTGATGGCCGAGGCGATGCGCGCGGCCGTGGAAGCTGGACGCAAAGCGTATCTCGCCGGACGCATCGAGAAGAAACTTTATGCGACGGCTTCGAGTCCGCTGGCCGGTGTGGTGAAGTGAACGGCCGGACAATGGTTTTGCTCGTCGTGGTGAACGGATTTGTCGGGTTTGTTTGGTTTCGGGCCTATCAGCAGGGCATGCCTCTCTCGCGTACCATTCTCCTGGCTGTCGTTTCACTTGTCGCTGTGAATCTCGCCACGATTTTCGGGAGCAGGCTGGGGGAGATGCGGACGCGGCGGTTAATGGAGCGCAAGGCCGGACGGAAGTGAGTTTTGATGGCGGAATCCAAGCGCGAAGCGTCAACGAAATAGGATGTGCCAGGAGATGTCCACTAGGGCGTGGACGAAGGTGCCGGGGAGCAGCGAGCGCGTTCTCATCCACACGTGGCCGTAGAACAATCCGGCGATTGCGGCGAGCAACACGTACTTCCAGTTTGGGAACGGCGCGTGATAGATGTGCGAGAAACCGAAAATAATGGAAGCGACGATCAGTCCCGCCCACTGATTCTTCAAGACTCTTGAAAGCAGATTCTGCAGCAATCCTCGAAAGAGAAATTCCTCCGGCCAGGCGGTGAAGAACAATATTCCGAGCGTTGTCAGCGGGGAACTGCGTGCGCGCGCAAGCGACGGACTGAATACCAGGAATTCCAGCTTGAGTCCGACGGGAATGGCGATGGTGGTGAAGATCGCGAAGTGGAGCGCGAAGTTTGCGGTGAAGCCGCGTCCCCAGGCGACGGCGTAGCCGATTCCGTCCAGGCGGCGGAGCAGTACGAATGCGGCCACGGCGGTGCTCAGCGCGAGAAGAATCGCGAGGGTGTGGGTCAGCGGCGGCGGGTAGGGGAACACGCGATAGAGCAGGCGAGTCGGAACTGGCAGCACGACCGGCAGCCAGATGACAACGAGTGCGGCATAGTCTTCCCACGTGCCGGGCGCTTTTCCAGCGCTGCTCGCGAGAAGAAGCGCGGGGAGCGTCGTGTAGGCCGCGCCGATGAGCAACAATTTCCAATTGCCGGTCACCGCGAGCGAATAGACGAGCACCGTGAAAAGAGGAACGAGCGGCGCGAGAAGCATGCCGCGCCGGCCGAGCGCACGCTGCGCCGACTCGAGTGCGCGGGGCGCAGCGAGAAACAGTTCGAAGGCGAAGAGCACCGCTGCGGCACCGAGCGCGATGACAAACGCGCGTCCGTGAAATCCGCGGCGAGCGCCTTCGATTGCCGCAGCGGCGACTATGAGCGCCCATATGATGAGCGCTGCGGTGAAATTCATCTGCCAGGATTTTGCGGCGACCGCCATCGGCGACGATTTTACCGGATGGTATGCACGCGGCGATAAGAACTTGATTTGGATTTCTGCCTCGGCGATGCTGTCGCGTGCCAAACCCGGCCGCCGAAGCGGGAAAACAAAGGCTCGCCTACATTGATTGGATGCGCGGGCTCGCCTGCGTGCTGATGTTCCAGACGCACTGCTACGATTCGTGGCTGGGCGGAGCGGCGCGGACGACGAAGTTCATTGGCTGGTCGCAGCTGGGAGGAACGCTTCCGGCTCCGCTATTTCTTTTTCTCGCGGGAATTTCCAGCGCGCTGCTTACCGACCGGATGCGGCAAAAAGGAATCGCTCCGGGCGTGATCGCGCGCACGTCGATTCGTCGGGGGGCGGAAATTTTCGGGCTGGGGCTGCTGTTTCGCGTGCAGGAATTCGTGCTTGGGCAGCCGTGGGCGCCGTGGACCGATCTGCTGCGCGTGGACGTGCTCAACGTGATTGGAATTTCGCTGATGCTGATGGGCGGGGCGAACTGGATGGTGCGAACGCGCGCGACCAACACCGTGCTGGCAGCGGCGGTGGCGCTGGGGATTGCGATGGCCACGCCGCCGCTATGGACCACCTGGCGGCCGCGATGGCTGCCGTGGTACCTCGAGTCGTACATCAACGGCGTGCACACTTTCAAAGTGCCGCAACCATGGTTATTTCCGATCTTTCCGTGGACGGCGTTTGCGTTCGCGGGGCTGGCCCTCGGATTTCTTCTGTTCAGTCAATGGCCGGCGAAGAATCAGGGGTGGGCGACGGCGATTTGCGGCGCGGCGGGCGTGGCGATGTATTACTTATCGTCATGGATTGATGCGCGGCCGGTGCAACTCTACGCGGTTTACGACTACTGGCACACCAGCCCGAATTTTTTCCTGGCGCGGGTGGGGATCCTGCTGGTCATCACCTGGGCGGCGTATGCCTGGTGCCGCTGGGGACTGGGCCAGATCGGATTCAGTCCTCTGATACAGCTGGGGCAGGCGTCGCTGCTGGTTTACTGGGTGCACATCGAATTCGTGTACGGGCGATTTTCCATTTTGCCGAAGCGCGCGGACACGATTCCGATGGCCACGCTGGGCTTGCTGGTGATTTTCACGGCGATGGTGCTGCTGGCCGTGGCGAGAACGCGTTGGAAAGGACGCGGCGGAGAAATTCTAGCGTGGATACGACGCACGCCGCGAGTGGCGCACAATGGCTAAGGGGTGGCGGACGGCTGCGGCGGAGCATTGGAGGCATCGGCGGGCTTCGGCGCAGTCTTGAAGATGTATTCGCCCGGCCGGGCCAAACCCATTTCTTCGCGGGCGATGCGTTCGATGGCCTGCGGATCGGTCTTCAAAGCTTTCACGCGATCCTGCAACTGACGGTTCTCTTCGTTGATCAGATCGATTTCCTTCTTTACGGTTGCGGCTTCCTTTTGCGCGCGGCGCATAGCGAGCACGCCGTGCGTCCCGAAAACATCCTGGAGCAGTAACACGGCGAGTGCCGCGGCGAGGAACCAGTTTGCATTGCGGCGAACAAACTCGCGCAGCTGCTCGAAGAAACTCATTGTTGGTTCGGTCATTCGACGATCCATGCGCGCGTGTCTGCGGGGGGCCTTTGGGACGCAGCCGCAGCAGGCGCTTCGGTGCAAATGCGCGGAACCGGCTCGGTGTCTGATGCGCCGAAATGGATCGCTTGGCTTGTCACGAGGGGCTATTGTATCTTGTCGCTCAACCGGCGTGTATCGGGTATTCGCCGGTGAGGGCGTCCGAAGAGTAAAGGCCGGAAATGACGGACAAAATCGTGGTTCTGGTCACCTGCGCCTCGGCGGCGCAAGCGCGGATGATTGCCTGTGCGCTGATCGAACAACGGCTGGTGGCTTGCGGCAATGTGCTGGAAGCGCCGATGCAGTCGGTTTACCGCTGGAAGGGAAGGGTCGAGTCGGCCAAAGAGTTCTTACTGGTGTTGAAGACCTCACGAAAGCGATTCGCCGCTGTGGAGCGCGCAGTGCGGCGGCTACATACGTACGAGGTACCGGAAATTATGGCATTGCCCGTCGCAAGCGGGTCGCGAGACTACCTTAAGTGGATTTCAGAATCCGTTCAGGCCGCGAAGTAACGAAAGGTACTCACACGGCGTGAGCTACGGTCGTCGTAGCCGAGGGTTTGCACACAAGGCGGGCTTGAGACGCGCGCTCAATTGGAGTAAAAGGAAAGTGGAATGAGGATGGCGGCAAGAAATCGGATTCACTGGCGTCTGTTGCAGTGTGGGGCATTAGTGGCAGCCTCCGTGCTGGGGCCGGCGGCCGGTCTCGCGCAAGAAACGCATCCCAGCCAGGGAGGCTCCAATGCGCCGGCGGCGCAGAACCCGCCGGACGCCAAGGACTCGAAAGATCATAAGTCCTCTGATCCGCCGACCACGAAGATACGCATCCAGGTAACCGACCCGAACGACAAAGCCGTCGCGAATGCCAGCGTCTACGTGCGGTACAACGAGGCGGGCGGTTTCCTGCATCACGATAAGTTGGCCGAACTGAGCTTCAAAACGAATCAAGAGGGTTCGGTGAAGATCCCGGAGATTCCGCAAGGCAAGATACTGATTCAGATTATTGCGCCAGGCTGGCATACCTACGGGAAATGGTATGACATGGACAAGGACGAAGAGTCCGTCGCGATCAAGCTGGAGCCGCCGCCTCACTGGTACTGATCCGTTTTTCCGCAAGCCATCTCAGAAAATCCCGGGAATTATTTTCCTTTTCCGGAAGAATCCGGATCAT
Organism: uncultured Acidobacteriota bacterium; assembly: GCA_963814605.1. Lineage (GTDB taxonomy): Bacteria > Acidobacteriota > Terriglobia > Acidiferrales > UBA7541 > Palsa-295. The sequence goes on from CAWFDD010000002.1 coordinate 68,042, forward strand.
GAGGCTGGTGAAAAAATCTTGCGGGCCAGATGTGCCCGGAATTTGTGCAAAGAGGACTAAGCCTAAGTCTGGTGCGGGATTTCGATCTGCGGCCGGGCCTTTTCCACAAAGTTTTCAACAGTTCTGTTGAAAACTTTCATGAAGAATTCATCGCAATTTTCCAGTTGCGCGCGAATGTGGCGCATGAATTGCGTTGGCTCGTGAAATCACGGAGACCTCATCTCTTTTCCGCAGCGTGATAACATTCCTCGCAGCCTGAGGATCGCGATCGAGCCACTATGAAAGACTTAATTCTCAACGCCGACGATTTCGGCTACACCAAGGGAATAAACGAAGGAATCATCCGCGCGCATCGCGACGGAATTCTGACCAGCACCACGTTGATGGCCAATGGCCCCGCGTTTGATGACGCGGTCGAGCGCGCCAAAGAAAATCCTAAACTGGGAATCGGGTGCCATCTGGTTCTCACGGGAGGATTTTCTGTCGCCCGGCGCGAGGATATTCCTTCTCTGGCGGACAGAGAAGGCAGGCTGCCGGAGTCGCTGGCGGCGCTCGTGACCAGACTAAGCCTCGGAAGCGTTCGTACCGAGGATATCGAGCGGGAATTACGGGCACAGCTGGAAAAAATTCGCCGTGCCCGGATCGAGCTGACCCATGTTGATACGCATAAGCATACGCACGTGCACCCGCGAGTGATGGGTGCGATTGGCCGGGTCGCACACGAGTTCGGGATAACGCGCGTGCGAAATCCCATTGAAAATCTGCGGGATTCATGGAGGACGGCTCGCAGCGAACATGCGGGCCTCGTCAGCAACATGGCCGCTTCTATGGCCGTTCGGTCGGTGGGCGCGTGGTTCAGTTCCACGGCGCGGAGATATGGACTCCATTGGCCGGACTATTTTCTCGGTTTAGCGGTGACGGGACGCCTGAGCTCCGCAGCACTGTGTCGCTTGATTGACACACTTCCGGAGGGCCGCACGGAAATCATGTTGCATCCGGGTGTCCACGACGCCGAGCTGGTGGACTCCGGCTCGCGCCTGCAGATGCACCGTCAGCTGGAGATGGAGGCTCTGCTCGCGGCGGAATCCAGACACGCGGTGGCGGCAAACGGGGTCCGGCTGATCAGTTATCGAGAATTGAACCAGTGACGCAAGTTTGGATCTGCCGCCCGGTCAATCCGCAGCTGATGATGCCGCAGCGCCAGTAGGCGCAGCCGATGGAAACCCTACTCGAGGTCGGGCGGAGTTACTTTGGCGATCCACGAATCGTAGTCCGAGGTGTAGCCGACCTGTTCTTGCCGGGATCGGATACGCCGCTCGAGTGCGGCAATCTGGTCCGGAGAAAGAGCGGGGAGGGTGTGCAGACTTTGCTCGACTGCGCGCGCCCGTCCGGCGGCGCTGGATTCTGCTGACGCAGACGATCTCGTGCCACTTTCCTGTTCGGTGTCATCGCTCATGTGCTCGCCGATAAGTTGTTTGGTGACTTTTTGGCTGTGAATGAGCGATACACGGATGTTGCCCTGCCCGGTCACGACATTTCCCACGCCGAAAATGTGACGGGCGTCAGCATAGCGTGGCAAATCATCGTCACTAAAGGTGTAGTACTCGCCTTTCATTGCCACGCCGGGAAGAATCTCCGGCACCGAGCCGATGGAAGAGATCACCAGCGGCGCTCGCATTTCGTGCTCTGAACCGGGAATCGGCTCGGCCTTGCGGCCTTCGATCTTAGTTTCTGAGACCTTCAGGCCCACGACTCGCCCGTTCTCGACGATCAAGCCGGTGGTCAGCCTGCGATCTTGAAACCGGAACAAATATCTATCGCGCGCCAGACGCAGCATTTTCTGACGTACCGTTTCGGTTTTCGCGATTTGATCCGGCGTGGCGTTATCCGGCGGCTGGGCCATCGGCATATCCTGATCGCGGCGGCGATAAATCAGCAGGCACCCCTTTACACCGAGAGATTGAGGGTCAACTCCGTGGACTTTGCACGCCGCGGGAATGCCTTTTTCGAGCTCGTGCATGCCGATCGAGATGCCGCGCGCCTTCAACGCGCGCTCGTAGTTCTCCAGCTGTAGCACCTTCACCACATCAATCGAGGCCAAGCCGCCACCGACAACAAGCGTCTCATCGGGAGTTTCGTAACGCGGACCGGTGTAGTCCGCTTCGTTCTTGTGGTTGTACCAGTAAATAAACGGATTCTGATAGACCAAACCCTTATCCACGAACTCTTGCGCGCCGGGGACGCCCAAATCCCGGTCGCGCCAGGCTCCATTGGCTAGAATGACGGCGGAGAAGCCCCAGTTGTCGCAGAAATCGCGGAATTCGATGTCGCGGCCGAGTTTGGTTGAGGGGACTAAGTAAACGCCGGGCTTCTTCAGTCGCGCGTCAATGCGGCCGTATTCCTGTTTGCGCTGTTCGACGTGCCAGCGCGGCAGACCGTCCTCGATTTTCCCGTAGGGGCGCTTGTTCTGTTCGATGACGGCCACGCGAATGCCGCGATCCGCGAGAATTTCGGCCGCGACAGACCCGGAGATGGCTCCGCCAACCACAGCAACAAAGTACCGGCCCAAGTCAGGCATTGCCACGCATCCCGAATTTACCCCTCGGCTCCAGAGCGGTGGATTGTACACCGGCCAGTGGAATTTCGGGCCGACGCCGGGGAGATTAATCGCGCTGCAATTTGAAATAAGCCGCGGCGAGGGGCGGCAGACGCAGCTTGATCGAGTAGGGCCGGTCGTTCCACGGAAATGGTTCGGCGCGAACGCCTCCCGAATTGCCGACGTCCGTGCCTCCATAGTAGGTTGAGTCGGAGTTGAAGATCTCGCGATAGAAGCCGGGGCGGGGAACTCCGATTCGGTAATTCTCACGAACCACGGGCGTAAAGTTGCAGACCGCTATGATGAAATCGTCTCCGTTTTTCGCGCGCCGCATGAAGGACAGCACGCTCGCGGGGGCATCGTTGACCTCCAGCCATTCGAATCCAGACCATTCGAAATCAACTTCGTGCAGGGCGGGCTCCCCGACGTGCAGGCGATTCAAATCCGCGAGCAGCCGCTGCACTCCCCGGTGCGGCGGCGATGCCTCGAGCGCCCAATCCACGGAACTCGCTTCCCAGAATTCGTTGCGTTGGGCGAGTTCGCAGCCCATGAAATGAAGTTTCTTGCCGGGATGCGCGAAAAGATAGGCGAAGAGTAGCCGGAGATTGGCGAATTTCTGCCAGTCGTCACCGGGCATTTTTTCCAGCAGGGCGCCTTTACTATGTACGACCTCATCGTGCGAGAGCGGCAGCACGAAATTCTCGTGAAACGCGTAGAGCATGGAGAAGGTCAACTTGCTGTGGTGGTGTTGCCGATGAATGGGATCGAGCGACATGTACAGCAACACGTCGTTCATCCATCCCATGTTCCATTTCAGATCGAAGCCCAGGCCGCCGATGTATGTGGGGCGCGAAACCGCCGGCCAGGACGTGGACTCCTCGGCGATCATTAGAGCGCCGGGGTGACGCACATGCAGGACTTCGTTCAGCCGCTTGATAAACGCGATCGCTTCCAGATTTTCGCGTCCGCCAAACGCATTGGGGACCCATTCGCCGGGAGCACGCGAATAGTCCAAATAGAGCATCGACGCGACGGCGTCCACGCGCAGGCCATCGATGTGGTATTTGTCAATCCAGAACAGCGCGTTCGAGATCAGAAAGTTCTGCACCTCGTTGCGGCCGTAATTAAAAACCAGGGTGCCCCAATCGGGATGAGCGCCGCGGCGGGGGTCCTCGTGCTCGTAAAGATGGGTGCCGTCGAAAAATGCCAGGCCATGGGCGTCGCGCGGGAAATGCGCGGGCGTCCAATCGAGGATCACGCCCAAGCCTTCCTGGTGGCAGCGGTCAACGAAGTACATGAAATCGGCGGGCGCGCCGAAGCGGCTGGTCACGGCGTAATAGCCCACGGTCTGATATCCCCAGGATGCATCGAACGGATGCTCCATGATGGGCATCAACTCGAGGTGCGTGTAGCCCATTTGCTTGGCATAGGGAATGAGCTGGTCGGCGAGCTCGCGGTAGGTGAGCCAGCGATGGTCCTCGTCAGCTTTGCGTCGCCAGGAACCAAGGTGAACTTCGTAAACGGACATCGGGGAGTGCAGCCAGTCGCGCTTGGCCCGGGCTTCGAGCCACGCGGAATCCTTCCAGCTGTACCGATCAATGTTGCAGACAATCGAGGCGGTCTTGGGGCGCAGCTCGGCGGCGAAACCATAAGGGTCTGACTTCAATCCGAGGTGCTCGCCGACGCGCGAACGGATTTCGAATTTGTAGAGCGCGCCCTCGTCCAGGCCAGGCAGAAAAATTTCCCAGATGCCGCTTGCCCCGCGGCTGCGCATCGCAGAAACCCGGCCGTCCCAGGAATTGAAATCGCCGACGACGCTGACGCGCCTGGCGTTCGGCGCCCACACACCGAACTGCACTCCGCGAACGCCGGCAACCTCGCGCACGTGCGCGCCGAGCTTTTCGTATTTCAAATAGTGCGTGCCCTCGCCCGATAGATAGAGATCGTACTCGCTCAGAATGGGCGGAAAAGCATATGCGTCGTAGGTTTCGAATTCGGCGCCGTCCGGAAAGCGAAACCGCAGGCGATACGCCGAAGGCGCGATGGACGCTCCGCTGGACAATACCAGCGCGGACGCATCGATGATCGCCTCAAAGATGCCTGCCGGACGAATTCTTGCTGCGGCATGGGAAGTCTGGCTGGAATCCCACACGACGCTCGCTTCGAGGGCGTCAGGACGAAACGCTCGAATCGCCAACGCGGGCTTCCCGTCGCGCTCGACCCAGTGAGGACCGAGCAGCCGGAACGGATCCGACTCCTCCGCCCGCAGGAGAGCCTCGAGATCGTCTGCAAGGCGGCCTGCGATTCCTGTCGTCTTGGCGGATTTCTTGTCAGGCTTGGTCATGCTTGGCTATGGACTCCCTGGCCCGTCGGCATTCCGTGGCTCTTCCATCTTACTGGAGCGGCACGCGCGGCGGCAAACCTCCGCAGATGTTGTTTTCGCCCGGTTATCGATGCGCGTTCAGCGGCGGGGATTCAGTGAAGGGTCCAACGCGAGTCTTATCAAAGAGTTTCGTGTTGATCAGATGTAAACCCCGATGGAACAACGGGCCCCGCTGGTACCAAGGTACCATTGTGGGACCCGGTACCCTCGCCTATATATGGATGCGGGGTACATCCGCGGAGCGCTGTGTAAACTCCGACGATTGAGTAATCTGCGCGCCCATGTCGAGCAAAACAGCGAAGCTTCGCCCGAAGCAGAATACTCCGCAGCGCGCTTTGATGCGTGCAGACGGTGAATCTGCACCAGATCTGCAGGCGAATTACTCTACATTCGGCGGAAATTCCGCTCCAGCCGACCGGCAGTTTGAAGTCCTGTTTTCCAACAATCCGCTGGCAATTTATATTTGCGACCAGAAGACGCTGAGATTTCTGGAAGTGAACGCGGCCGCCGTCCAGCAGTACGGCTATTCGCGCGACGAGTTCCTGCGGATGAAAATCACCGAGATACGGCCCGCGGAAGACGTCCCGGCCTTCCTCGCCTTGATTCGCAAGCAGGGAGCTACGCCGGACGGCGTCAGTCATGTGCGGCATCGCCGGAAGAACGGCGAGGTTTTCGAGGTTGACGTGACAACCCAGGAGCTGTCGTTTGCGGGCCAGAGCGCGGTCCTGGTGGTCACCCAGGACATCAGCGTGCGCCGTGCCGCCGAACAGAAACTCGCCGAGCACGCCGCCTTTGCAAGTGCGCTGACGGAAAATAGCCCGCTCGCCATCGTCGCCGTGGATCTCAACCGCCGCGTGCAGACCTGCAATCCTGCTTTCGAGTCCCTTTTCGGCTATTCACTGGCTGAGATCAACGGCAAGGAGATTGAGTCCCTGATCGCACTTCCCGCCGAGCAACCCGAAATGCTTGGATCCATGAAGCGGGTGATGAAAGGCGAAATCGTTCGCGGCGTATCCAAACGCCGGCGGAAGGACGGCTCGCTTGTGGATGTCCGAATTATCGGCGTGCCATTGGTCGTCAACGGACGGCAAACCGGCACATTCGGTATCTACGAGGATATCTCCGAACGGGGCCGGGCGGAAGAAGCGCAACATCGCGCGGAGGAAAAATACCGTCGCATCTTCGAGACGGCCGTCGAAGGGTTTTTCGAAACGACCCCAGAAGGCCGCATCGTGGCCGCCAATCCGGCGATGGCGCGGATCGCGGGCTACTCCTCGACCGAGGAGATGATTCGAGAAGTCTATGACCTCGGCAAACAGCACTACGCAGATCCGGAAGCGCGCAAGCAATTGATGCGTCAGTTGGAAGAGCAAAGCACGCTGCGAGGCTATGAGTGCCCCATGCTGCGCAAGGACGGCAACCAGGTTTGGGTTTCGCTGAACATTCAGGCCATTCGCGATGCAGCGGGCAAGATCACCAGCTTCGATGGCACGGCAGAAGATATTACGGAGCGCAAGCGGTCCGAACTGGTCCGGCAGGTGACCACGGAAGTCATTCACGCCGTCAGCGTCACCGACAATCTCGATGCTTTGCTGCGGCTCATTCATGTGTCGCTCAGCAAGGTGCTTGACGCGGGCAATTGTTTCGTCGCTCTATGCGACGCGGCGACGGGAAAATTCCACTTCCCCTTCTTCGTGGACCGATACGACGCGGCTCCGCATCCCGACAAAATGGAAGACCTGGACCGAAGCTGCACTTCCCTGGTTTTCCGCACGGGCGAGGCGATGCTGATCTCGCAGACGCGGTTCGATCAGCTTGCCAGCAAGGGCGAGGTGGAACTGATCGGCACACCCTGCCCATCCTGGCTGGGAGTTCCGCTGAGGACGCCAGCCGAGACGATCGGCGTGCTCGTCGTGCAAAATTATGAGACCGAAGGCGTCTACACGCAGCGCGACCTCGAGTTTCTCTCCGCCGTTGGCGGGCAGATCGCGTTGGCGATCGAACGCAAGCGCGCGGAAGAACGAGCGCGGGAAAGCGAAGCGCGCCTGCGCGTCTTGATCGAGCAATTGCCCGCCGTGCTGTGGACCGTGGACAAAAACTTGCGTTTCACTTCGGCGGTCGGGGCGGGACTCGCGCGGCTGGGACTGAAGCCGAATCAAATTGTGGGCATGACGCTTTCCGACTACTTCGAGACTCGGGATCAGGGCTTCACGCCCATCGCGGCCCATCTTCGCGCCGTGGTCGGCGAACCCGTAACGTTCCCGGTCGAATGGAAAAAAGGCTCGTATGCTTGTCATGTGGAGCCGTTGCTTGACGCGGCGGGCGGCGTGCAAGGCGCGATCTGCATGGCCCTCGACGTCACCGATCGAAAGCAACTGGAGGAACAGTTCCGTCAGGCTCAGAAGATGGAAGCCGTAGGGCGTCTGGCCGGAGGAATCGCGCACGACTTCAACAATTTGCTGATGGTGATACAAGGCTACGCCGATCTGCTGGCAGACCGGCTACCCGTCGGGGAGTCGCTACACCGGAATGCGGAGCAGATTCAGACCGCCGCTCAGCGCGCCGCGGCGCTCACCCAGCAATTGCTGGCCTTCAGCCGCAAACAAATCCTCGCGCCGAAGGTGCTCAACGTCCACAGCGTCGTCGCCGACATGGAGAAGATGCTGCAGCGGCTGATTGGCGAGGATGTGGAGCTGGAAACTTCCACCAAGCCGGATCTCTGGCTGGTCAAGGCGGACCGCAGCCAAATCGAGCAGGTGGTCATGAATTTGGCGGTCAATGCGCGAGACGCAATGCCCACGGGCGGACGATTGATGATCGAAACCAGCAACGTGGAATTCGACGCCTCGGTCTCCCACTCGCCTGCGGTTGTCGCACCCGGGAAATACGTGATGCTCGCAGTCACCGACACTGGTTGCGGTATGGATTCCAAGACGCAGGCCCACATTTTCGAGCCGTTTTTCACGACCAAAGAAAAAGGAAAGGGCACGGGTCTCGGACTCGCGACGGTTTACGGCGTCGTGAAGCAAAGCGGCGGCTACGTTTGGGTGTATAGCGAGCCTGGCCGTGGCACGACGTTCAAGATCTACCTGCCGCAGATTGAGGATGAGCTTGCTTCCGCCGGACGCGACAAGAACGCCCACTCGCGGACGTTGCCGCGCGGTACGGAAGTGGTTCTCCTGGTAGAAGACGAAATGGGCGTTCGCGAACTCGCGCGCGAGTACCTGGAGATGAGCGGTTATACGGTACTCGTGGCTCCGGACGGCCACACAGCAATCGAAATGGCCGCCATGCATAACGGAACGATTCACTTGTTGATGACGGATATGGTGATGCCTGGAATCGGCGGACGTGAGCTGGCGGAACGCGTGCTGGCGGTCCGGCCGGATATCAAGGTTTTGTATATGTCCGGGTACACGGACCAGGCCATCGTACATTCCGGCGTCCTGGGTACCGATGCGCCCCTTCTTCAGAAGCCCTTCACTTTGGCCGCCCTGACCACGAAATTGCGCGAGATTCTGGCTGTCGAAGCGGTACGCTGAATTTCACTCGCGCGCATCTACTCGAATAACGTCCCCGTATGGAAACCTCCGATTTTCCGGCTTGGGATGTCGTAGAATCTTTCCGCAGACCCCGCGATGCAGGCTTAATGACCCTCTCGTCCAGCGATCTTGTTTCTCCGGAAAAGCAGCTGCTGGTTCGCAGCGCGCGCACAAAACTTGATGCGCCGGTCGCGCAAGAAATCCGCGAACTGCTCGCCGGCCCGCTCGATTGGAATTTTCTACTGGAAGCCGCGGCTGAGAATTCAATCCTGCCACTGCTCGCCCAGCAAATCGTCGCGACGGCAGCGGACGCCGTTCCTCCGGGTCAACTCGACCGACTGAAGGGCGCTGCGAGGGCGAATGCCGTCCGCTGCCTGGTCTTAAGCGCCGAGTTGATCAAGATCATGTCTCTCTTCCGCTCGCAAGGCATTCAAGCGATTCCATACAAGGGCCCGCTGCTGGCGGTCGAGGCCTACGGAGACTTGACGCTGCGAGAGTTTGAGGATCTCGACATAGTTCTGCGCCAGCGCGACATGCCGAAAGCGAACGACATCATTCAGAGCCTCGGCTATCGCCCAAAATTTCCCTGGATTCTTACCGCCGACGGATCGTCTGCTGTGGTTCCGGGCGAATACAACTATCGCGATGAGGGGCGAGGCTTGATGGTCGAGCTTCACACCGAGCGAACACTACGCCATTTTCCGGTTTGTCCGGACCTCGACGATCTAGCGTTACGTCTCGCTCAGGTCACCCTCAGCGGACACGAAATCGCGACCTTTGGCGCCGAGGATATGCTTCCAATCCTTTGCATCCACGGATCGAAAGATTTCTGGCAAAGGATTTCGTGGATCGCGGATATTTCCGAGTTCATTCAATCGCATCCGCGGCTTGACTGGGGGCAAGTGTTTCTCCGCGCGGATGTCCTGCGTGCGGGCCGCATGCTGCGCACGGGCCTCGCGCTCGCCGCACGTCTTGTGGCCGCACCTTTGCCCGACGTTGTGAACGCGCGCGTGCAAAGCGATTCGGTGGCCACATCCGTCGCGTCCGACGTGGCGCAAAGGCATCTCGACCGCCGGTGGCCGGCGCTCGACGCCGCCGCGAGGTTTCATTTTCGCCGCCGCATGGTGGAGGGTTATATTGCCGGATGGCGTTATGCGATGAGACTCACGACTCAACCCGCCGAAGAAGATGGTGCGATGATGAGGCTGCCGCGCCCGCTCGCGCCGCTCTACGCCGTGCTGCGCCCGTTGCGGCTGCTGCGCAAGTACGGGTCATCAAGTGAGCGCCCGGCACAGCCTCGGTAAGTTGTGCTAGCTTGCTATGGGAGAGACCGAATAGCGGAGGAGCTGCAAAATGGAACTTGGACTCAAGGGAAAAGTCGCCGTTGTGACCGGATCGAGCAAGGGAATTGGCCGTTCGATCGCGGATGCGCTGGCGCGCGAAGGCGTGCAGGTGGTCATCAACAGCCGCAACGCAAAGGAACTCGAGTCGGCAGCCGCTGATATGCGCAAGACGGGCGCGACGGTGCACGCCGTGGCCTCGGATGTCACCGACGCAGAAGGGGCAAGGCGCCCTGTTGACGAAGCGGTCCTTCGTTTCGGCAAAATTCATATTCTGGTCAATAACGCCGGCGGAGTTGGCCGCTTCGGTTCCTTCGACGATCTGACCGACGAGGAGTGGCTTGCCGCCTACAACTTAAACGTGCTTTCTGCCGTCCGAGCTACGCGCGCGGCGCTGCCGCACATGCAGAAACAGAAGTGGGGCCGCATCATCAATATCTCGTCGGAGTCCGGCGTGCAGCCCGACGCGATGATGCCCCACTACAACGCCACGAAATCCGCACTCAACAGCCTGACCAAAAGCCTTTCGAAAGCGTATGGCAGGGACGGCATTCTCGTGAATACCGTGTCGCCGGCGTTCGTCCGCACGCCGCTTCTCGACGGGATGCTCGCGCAACAAGCCAAGGCCCGCGGCATCACGATGGACGAGGCGGAGCAGGCGCTTCTCCGCGAGTTTCGGCCCAACATCCTGCTGGGCCGCGCCGGCAAGCCGGACGAAATGGCTGGCATCTGCGTTTTCCTTGCTTCCGAGCAGGCGTCGTTCATAACCGGCTCGAATTTTCGGGTTGATGGCGGTTCTGTCGCGAGCCTGTAAGATCGAAGATCAGACGGTGGGCGAAGTTTCCACCAGGTCTAGCGTGCCGGCCGAGGAAAATTCGCTTCGATGGCTCTACGTGGGCTAAAATTGCATTTCGATGGTCGGGAGGAGACGATGAGCCTAACCGCGAAACCGAACGCCGCTCCGCAAGCAGGCCAGCAGCACGAAAACCCCTTGAAAGCGCTAATACGTTTTGGCCAGTCGGTTTGGTTCGATTATATTCGCCGCGACCTGATCACCACCGGGCAGCTCAAGCGGCTGATTGAAGACGACGGCTTGCGCGGCATGACCTCCAATCCCGCCATCTTCGAAAAGGCCATCGCCGGAAGTCCAGACTACACGCAGCCGCTCGCGGAACTGGCCAAGCGCGGGAACCTCGACGCCAAGGGAATCTATGAACGTCTCGCCATCCGCGATATCCAGGACGCCGCCGATGCGTTGCGCGTGGTCTACGATCAGTCGAACCGCCGCGACGGCTACATCAGCCTGGAAGTTTCCCCTTACCTGGCGCACAAGACCAAGGAGACGATTGAGGAAGCACGCCGCCTCTGGAAAACCGTGGCCCGCGATAATGTGATGATCAAGGTTCCGGGCACGCCGGAGGGAATTCCCGCGATTCGCGAGTTGATCGGCAGCGGCATCAATATCAACGTGACGCTGCTTTTCGCGCAGGACGTTTATGAGAAAGTTGCGGAAGCGTATATCGCAGGCCTTGAGGATCTGGCCGCTCGCGGAGGCGATCTGAGCCGCATCGGCAGCGTGGCCAGCTTCTTCGTCAGTCGCATTGACGCGCTGATTGATGGCAAGATCGCCGCAACTCTCAAGAATCCGCCGGCCGGCACGGATCAAGCGTTGCTGCGCGGATTGCAGGGCAAAGTTGCGATTGCGAACGCCAAGCTCACTTATCAGCTTTACAAGAAAATCTTCAGCGGCCCGCGCTGGCAAGCGCTTGCCGGACGCGGCGCCGAAACGCAGCGCGTCCTGTGGGCCAGCACCGGCACGAAGAATCCCGCCTACAGCGACATATTGTACGTCGAGGAATTGATTGGTCCAGATACGGTCAACACGGTTCCACCGGCGACGTTCGATGCGTTTCGCGATCACGGCAAGCCGCGCGCCAGCCTGGAAGAGAACATCGACGCCGCAGGCAAAACGCTGGCCGATCTGGGGCGCGCTGGAATCTCCATGAAAGCGATCACGGACCAGCTCACCGAGGACGGCGTAAAGCTTTTCGCGGACGCGTTCGACACGTTACTCGCCGCGGTTGAAAAACAGGCCAAGCTTGCCACGGTCGGCTCGCCAACGCGTTGAACGAGAAACCAGCGGAGCCCTTCGCGAAACTGCAGCATGCGGCCCAGCTGGTTCTTTCTTAGAAGCCTATAGAGGAATTACCAGCAATGATGTGAGTGAGGCTGCAGCGACGCGACGCCGTTAGCGGCGTACTCCGCGCATCCATTTTCCCCAAGCGAGGCCCAGACGAGAGGTCAGAATCGCGCAAAGGAAGGCAAGCCCCATGGTGCTCCAGAATGCGGTTCGGGTCGCTTCGAACGGAAAAAACACGTGTTGGACGGCCGGGTGATTGGGCCGCCAGGTGTAGGCGAAATCGTTGGTAGCAAAGATTGCGTTACGCGACGCTGCCGAGTTCAGGAATACTCCGAAGGGCCATTGCACCGCGACGATCACGGCCAGGAAGACGGCTGCGAAGGCGAGCGCGCGCAACCACGGGCTGAACTGGCGGACTCGCGGTCTGAGCAGGTCCAGGAAAAATCCGGGAACGATCAAGAGGAGAGGAAAGAACGGGAAAACAAAATGAGTGATGTGCTGGTATACAGGTCCGAGCTTGGTTTGTGCCGGGAAAAGGCGAAGAATCTGCATCATCGCGATTAGGAATGTCATGTAGATTGCCGCGACTGTCGTCATCGCCCAGCGTTTCCCGGACGCTTCGGCGATTGCGACGAGCACCACAGGCACCGCAAGCGACGCGGTCAGGTAAAAGATGGCGCTGTGCATGAGCGAGCGCACCATATAGTCGCCGCCCAGAAACATCGCCTGGGTGAGAAGAATGCCCCCGATACACAGGAAAATCCAGTCGAGGCGGCTACGCGAATTCCCGTCGGCTGTATTCATGCTTCCCAGCGCGAGCAGCAAACCTCCGAATTCTACACACACAATTCCGAGCACCAGCAGCACGTGTGGCGGGCTCAGGATTTTAACGTCGAGTCCGTACGCGTTGTGCCACCAATTGTCGAAGGGAGCCGACGCCAGCATGGCGCCAGCGCCCCACATGACCACGAAGGCGCCCATGGGACCGCGAAAGCCGAGCACCCGCACGGACGCCGCTCGAACGCCGGAATCCCTGCTGAACGTCGTCCGCAAAAGCAGCCACGCGCAAGTGGACGCGCCCAGAACAGCGCAGAGCTGGATGAGCAGGTGCGCGGGCGTCCAGAAGGTGTCCCGGCCAATCGAGATGTGCCAGGAGATGTCCCAGAGTTCTCCAACGATTGCGCAGGCTGACGCGATCAGTGATGTCCGGACGTACCACGGAACCGACGTCGCTCGTACCTGTGCCTGGACAAATGTGGTCGGTCCGACGGCGAGGCTATTTCCCACGAAAAACCCCCGGATTGAGAAAATGTAGCACAGGTTCAAAGACCTGGCGCAGTTGTGCGCGCTTGCGTTCGCCCCCTCGTGTAATAAGATGGATGACGCGACCTGCGACGCGGATTATTCCGATGTTCTTGTGTTAGCCGGGGAGGCATCTTCCGTGGACCCGAACGATTCGACAAATATCTCGCAAGAGGCTCTGGGAGCTCCCGCCGGCCCCTGCACCATGGTGATCTTCGGAGCGGGCGGCGATCTCACCAAGAGGCTGCTGATCCCGTCGATCTACAATCTCGCGAACGGAAAACTGTTGCCCGAGCAGTTTGCCATTGTGGGCGTCTCGATCGAGCCATTCTCCACCGACCAATTTCGCGATCAGGCCACCAAGGACATTCATCAATATGCAACCCGCGAAGTCGAAGACAAGGAGTGGGCCTGGTTCGACAAGCGCATTTACTACGTCTCGGGTGATTTCCACGACGATAATCTTTACTCGAAGCTGAAAGACACCCTCGCGCAGGTCGAAAAAGAACAGGGGACGGGGGGCAACTGCCTCTTCTACCTTGCCACCGGCCCGGAGTTTTTTCCCGTGGTCGTGCAGCACCTCGGTGCAGCGGGGCTGACGAAACAGGTGGGCGACGAATGGAAGCGGGTCGTAATCGAAAAACCATTTGGCCACGATCTGCCCTCGGCCATTGCACTGAACAAGACCATTCTCGAGGTGCTGGACGAAAAGCAGGTCTTTCGAATGGACCACTACCTCGGAAAAGAAACTGTTCAGAACATTATTGCATTCCGCTTCGCAAACGGGATTTTCGAGCCGGTGTGGAACCGGCGCTACGTGGACCACGTGCAGGTGACCGTCGCCGAGACGCTGGGCGTCGAGCTGCGCGGAGGGTATTACGAGACGGCGGGCGCCCTCCGCGACATGGTACCCAACCACATCTTTCAGCTGATCACGTTATGCTCGATGGAGCCGCCGATTTCGTTTGAGGCCGACGCAGTCCACGATGAACAGACGAAAATCCTGCACGCGATTCAACCAATCAATCCGCAGGCCGCTCAACCCGAGGCCGTGTGCGGACAGTACGGCGCAGGCGCAATCGGCGGAAAGCCGGTGGTCGCATATCGCAGTGAGCCGCATGTCGCGCCCGATTCGCGGACCTCTACATTCGTCGCCCTCGCCCTACATATTGACAATTGGCGCTGGGCCGGCGTGCCATTCTATTTGCGCACCGGCAAGCGCATGGCCAAGATGGCTACACAAGTCGTGGTCCGATTTCGTCGCCCGCCCTTTGTCATGTTCCGAAATACCTCCGTCGAAAAATTAGCTCCGAACGAAATCGTGATTGATATTCAGCCGGACGAGGGAATTTCGCTGAATTTTGAAGCTAAGGTGCCAGGGCCGGTAGTGCGCCTGGGCGCAGTCAACATGAAGTTTGAATATTCCGACTATTTCGGGAATGCTCCGCAGACGGGATACGAAACGCTGATCTACGACTGCATGAAGGGCGACCCGACTCTGTTCCAGCGCGCCGACATGGTCGAAGCCTCCTGGAAAATCGTCCAGCCCGTAATCGACGCCTGGAAAACCATTCCCGTCGGAGATTTTCCCAATTACGCTGCGGGCTCGTGGGGGCCGGAACAGTCATTCGAACTTCTCCGCCGAGACGGGCGCGAGTGGCGCGATCCCACCCGGGACGATGGTGCGCGCCGGGATGCCGGAGCTGCGGCCGGTAAGAGATGAATGTGATTCAGCCGCTTTAATCCTGGCGCAGCCCTCCTTTTTGCTATAATTCGCGCACTCGACAATGGACTTCGACCACCTAATCACATTTCTCGAAATCGCCAAGCAGGGCAGCTTTTCGCGCGCGGGCCAGAAACTCTACCGCTCGCAGCCTGCCGTTAGCGCCCAAATCCGCCAACTCGAGCAGGAATACGGGCAAAAGCTTTTTGATCGCGTGGGAAAGTCGGTGCGTCTCACCGTTGCCGGCGAGACGCTTCTTGAATACGCCGGAAAACTTCTGACGCTCCGCAATGAATCGCTCCGCGCCGTCGCGGACCAATCGAGCTCGCCGCACGGCACGCTGGCCATCGGCGCGAACGAAGCGACCTGCCTCTATGTGTTGCCCGACATTTTCGCCGAATACCATCGCCGTTTTCCCGGAGTGCAGATCAGCATCTATCGCAATTTCAGCCACAAGGTACTCGAGAAAGTCGAGGACGGAACGGTTGACGTGGGGATCGTCACCATGCCTGTGAAGTCGCCCAGCCTGAAAGTGCACGCGATATTTCGCGACCGCCTGATGCTGATGGTCAGCCCCGCTAATGCGCTCGCGTCCTATAAAACGGTCCGCACCGCCGACATTGCCGGGCAGCCGCTGATCTTCCCCAAGACGGGTTTCACTCGGCAGGTGCTGGACAAACAGTTTCGCCCCTTTCGCTCGCGTCTGCGAATCACCATGGAACTGGCGAGCGTCGGCATGATCAAGCGCTTCGTGGCTGCGGGTCTCGGCGTCTCGTTGATCAGCGAAGGATTTGCGCAAGACGAAGTGCGCGCGGGCCAAGTGAAGCTGATCCCGATTTCCGATATGGAAGTCTGGCGGGAATTGGGCATCGTGTACCGGCGCGACCGCACGCTCCCGCGTTCGGCTTCCGCTTTCGTTGCGCTCGCTCGCCAAGGCGTCGGTGATGTTACCGAGGGCGAAGGAAAAACCTCGCATAAGCGCTGAGCGGAAGTGAATCGATCGCGCGCGGGCCTGCGTGTTCACCCGGTTCATTCATATCACGACCAGTTTTTCCCTGATCGTCCCGCCAATTTTGCGTGCATAAGTCAGGAGGGCTTGCGCAGCTGTCTGTAGAGTTCGTTTGCCGAAGCGAATTCCTGTTGAAGATCACGGCTCGCCAGGTGCGTGCGCAAATAATCCACCGCCTGCGCCAGACGATCGAGCGCGCGCGAGACATTGTCGGTGTTTGTCAGCAGAATGTCGCGCCAGATGTCGTACGGGCTCCCAGCCAGCCGCAGCATATCCTGCAAGCCCGGTCCAGATAGCGTGAGCGGCAAGCCCGTCTCATCAGTTTCGTCCTGCACCACGCGCGCCAGCGCGACTGATACCAACTGCGGCAGGTGCGACACGATTCCCACCGCCCAATCGTGCGTTTCCGGATCGGACCAGATCGGCCGCGCGCCGATGCCACGTACGATTTCGGCGAACGCCTGCACCCGCGCGTCGGCATCGCTCTCTATTCCCATCAGCGCGTACGGCGCGCCATGAAAAAGTCTCGCCTCAGCATGTTCGACGCCGGATTGCTCCTTGCCAGCCATCGGATGCGCGCCGAAAAACCGCGCCCCGCCGCGAAATTGATCCTTCGCCGCGCGGCAGATAACGGTTTTCGTGCTGCAGGCATCGGTGACCAGCGTCTGGGGCTCGGCCGATTTTGCAATCGCGCCGAGCGATTCGATGGACGCACTGATCGGCAGCGCGATATAAACCAGGTCGGCACCGCGCACGGCAGCCGCCAGATCCGCGGTGGCTTCGTCAACCACTCCGGCGGCGCGAGCGCGCTCGCAGGAGCCCTGGCGGCTATAGCCGATCAGCGAAACTGCCGGGAATAATTCGCGCAGCGCCAGAGCGAACGAGCCGCCGATCAGGCCCGTGCCAATGATCGCGACCCGAGGGAAGGGAACCGTGCTCGCCATGGTTCAGTCGCCGCCCGTCACGAAGGCCACATCCGTACGGCCGCGAGCCGCTGCACGCTCACTTCTTGCCCTTGCCGGCCGCTGCAGATTCCGGCTTGATCCACGACATCTGCGCACGCAATTCCGTGCCCACCGCTTCGATCGGATGTTTTTTATCGCGTTCAAGAAGCTTTGAGTATTTCGGGCGCCCGGCCTGGTTCTCGAGCACCCATTCCGTGGCGAACGCTCCGGATTGGATTTCCTCCAGAATTTTCTTCATATTCTGCCGCACATGATCGTCAATCACGCGGTTTCCGCGCGTGAGGTCGCCGTATTTCGCTGTCTCGCTGATAAATTTGTGCATTTCCGCGATGCCGCCCTCGTAGATCAGGTCCACGATCAGCTTGAGCTCGTGCAGACATTCAAAGTAAGCGGATTCGGGCTGATATCCTGCGTCAACCAAGGTTTCCCAGCCCGCTTGAATCAGCGCGCGCGCGCCGCCGCACAAAACCGCCTGCTCGCCGAACAAGTCCGTTTCTGTTTCCTCGGCAAACGTGGTCTGAATGACGCCGGGCCGCGTGCCGCCGATCGCGTGCGCGTAAGCTAGCGTGCGGTCAAACGCATGTCCCGAAGCATCCTGATGGACTGCCAGCAGGCAGGGAACCCCGCGGCCCGCTTCGAACTGTCGCCGCACGAGATTTCCGGGACCCTTCGGCGCGACCATGGTGACGTCCACGTCCTTGGGCGGCGTGATTTGTCCGTAGTGAATGTTGAAGCCGTGCGAGAACAGGAGCATTGCTCCCGACTTGAGATTCGGTGCGATTTCGTTCTTGTAGATCGGCGGTTGCGCTGTGTCGGGCGCGAGCATCATCACCAGATCAGCGCCTTTCGAGGCTTCGGTCGGTGACACAAGCTTCCAGCCGTCGTGCTCCGCTTGCGTCCACGAAGCGCCGCCCTTGCGCAGCCCGACGACCACATCGAGCTTGCTATCACGCAGATTCAGCGCATGGGCGCGTCCCTGGCTGCCGTAACCGATCACCGCGATGCGCTTTCCTTCCAATGCCCGCGGATTTGCATCCTTTTCCCAGAACATCTTTGCCATTCGTCGTCTCCTTGAAGTGCACAATATCGGTCGAGTCTCGATATCAGGCGTTCGTGATCGCGCCTTCGGATGCCGAAGAAACCAGTTTGGCGTATTTCGCCATCACGCCGGATTTGTAACGCGGCGCAGGCGGCTTCCACTGGGCGCGGCGCTCGTCGAGGTTGGCTTCGACATCAAGTCTTCTCGCTCGCACATCCAGCGTGATCTTGTCGCCATCGCGAACGAATGCGATCGGTCCGCCCTGCGCCGCTTCCGGCGCCACGTGCCCGACCATCAGACCGTGCGTGGCGCCGCTAAATCGGCCGTCGGTGAGCAGCGCAATGGATTCGCCGAGCCCCTGGCCGACCAGCGCGCCGGTGACCGCCAACATTTCGCGCATCCCCGGACCGCCCTTCGGCCCTTCGTATCGGATGACGACCACGTCGCCCGCCTTGATCTTCTGCTGTTGCACGGCATCGAACGCAGCCTCTTCGGAATCGAAGACCCGTGCCGGGCCGATATGCAGAATCCTTTCGTGACCGGCGAGCTTCACCACGCAACCTTCGGGCGCGAGCGAACCGCGCAGGATCGCGATCCCGCCGTCCTTCTTGATGGGATTGGCAATCGGTCGAATCACCTCCTGGCCGGGCGTTTCTTTGCCACTGCTGATTTCTTCAAAAAGACTCTTGCCGGAGGCTGTCAGACCATCCTTCAGCAACCCTGCCTCCTGCAGCCGCTTTCCCAGCAGCCGCATGCCGCCGGCGCGGAACATGTCCGGCGCGGTGAACCGGCCGCCGGGCTTCAAATCGGCGAACACCGGAGTCTTTGCCGAAATCTTGTCGAATTCGTCCAGTTTCAAAGGCACGCCCGCATCGCGCGCGATTCCCAGAAGGTGCAGCACGGCATTCGTCGAGCCGCCCGTGGTGGCCACCGAGGCGATGGCATTCTCAAGCGACGCGTGCGTGATGATCTGGCTGGGCCGAATATCCTTGCTGAGCAGATCCATCACCGTCTTGCCGCAATCCACGGCGATTTGCAGCTTCCGCGGATCAACCGCAGGAACTTCGTTGGCGCCCATCGGGGAAATTCCCAGAAACGAAATCGCCGTCGCCATTGTGTTTGCTGTGAACTGGCCACCGCACGCGCCTGCTCCCGGACACGCGCTGTCCTCGAGTTCTGTCACTTGCTGCGCGGTCATTTTCCCCGCCGCGAACGCTCCGGGTGCCTCGAACACGTCTTGAATCGTGACATCGTGCCCCTGAAATCTGCCGGCCAAGATCGAGCCGCCATAGAGCACCAATCCGGGCACGTTGAGCCGCGCCAGCGCCATCACCGTCGCGGGAATTGTTTTATCGCATCCGCAGATCGCCACCACCGCATCAAACGCATGCGCGCGGACGAACAGCTCGATGGAATCCGCGATCACCTCGCGCGAGACGAGCGAAGCCTTCATTCCTTCCGTCCCCATAGTGACGCCGTCGGAGATGACGATGGTGTTGCACTCGATGGGCGTGCCACCGGCCGCACGTATGCCTTCCTTCACTTTCTCTGCCAGCGTGCGCAGGTGCAAGTTGCACGGGGTCACGTCACTCCACGTGTTGGCCACGGCCACCAGCGGCTTCGCCAGGTCGGCGTCTGTCAGCCCGGTCGCCTTCAACATGGCGCGCGCCGGCGCCCGTGCGATTCCTTTCTTGATTGCGTCGCTCTGCATTTCGAACTGGCCTTTCCTGCTCCCTAAAACAAAAAGCCCCGCGACCTGTCTTCAGGTGCGGGGCGCATTCGCCTGAGATATTCTCAGACGGGTGGCCCCCACCGAATAATTACGTGTACGGGAATGCTGCTTGGTCGCGTCATAGAGTATCGTCTCGTTTCCGAATCAACAAACGGTTTCGTCGTGTCGCCTCGCGCCGAAGTTCGCTGGGCTTCCATTCCGGCGACGGACGGCGTGCTCCGAAATGCCAGTAGGCCCGGACCGACGGGATAAGTCAAATTTGTAATTGTTGCGCCCGGCATAACTGGTTTTTATGTCCCGACTGGCAAGGTACTGCTTGACCCTTCCGGAAGCGTTTTGTATAGTTGCACCTCGTCGGAGCTGTAACACGAAGTTACTGAAGGATAGCCGAGAGCGCGCGATGCACTTGTACTCCAGCTATTTCGCCTTTACGTACCGCTACCCCTTTACGGGGGAGCGGGCCGGCGAAACGCGCGCGGAACACATCAGCAATTAAAAGCCGCACAAAGTTTCGAAGAACCGGCCGCGAACCTCGAAAGGGGGCGCGGCTTTTTTGTTGTTCCGGCGCGATGCCGGGGAGGCGACGCGAGTTCCATGAAAATCATAGACTGGCGAGGCAAAATAGATGCGATTGACACAGCCCTGCTGCATCTCCTGAATCTCCGCACTGAGCTGGCGCTGGAAGTTGGAAGGCTCAAGAATGACGAGGGCGTTTCGCTCCGCGTTCCCGCGCGCGAGCAAGAAATTCTTTCGCGCATGAAGAGCCTGAATCCCGGCCCGCTGGCGATTGATTCCGTAGCGAAAATCTACCAAACCATTCTCGACGAATCGATTCGCACGCAGCAGCAGTATGGATACGGCGCGGCGGCGGCGAAGACGCCGAGGAAGCCGGCCCGAAAATGAAAGTCGCGAAAAACGCGCGCGTGGCGTTTCAAGGTG
Source organism: uncultured Acidobacteriota bacterium (assembly GCA_963814605.1). Lineage (GTDB taxonomy): Bacteria > Acidobacteriota > Terriglobia > Acidiferrales > UBA7541 > Palsa-295. The sequence continues at coordinate 88,752 of CAWFDD010000002.1, forward strand.
AGCGCGGAGCCTTCAGCGAGGAGGCCGCCGTGAAACTGCTCGGCGAAGAGATCGCGCTCGTGCCGCGCCCGACGTTCGAAGCCGCGTTCAGCGCGATCAACGACGGCCTGGCAGATTACATTCTTGCGCCGATTGAAAACAGTCTGGCGGGATCGGTCCACAGGTCCTTCGATCTCCTGGTGGACAGCAATTTGAATATTCTGGCGGAGGTGGTCATCCCGATCGCGCACAACTTGATCGCCGCGCCGGGCGCCAAGTTTGAGGAGCTGGCGGTGGTCGAATCGCATCCGGTGGCGCTAGCGCAGTGCGAACAGTTTTTCAGCGTCAATCCGCGCTTGCGGCGGGTGGTGACGGAGGACACCGCCGGCAGCGTGCGCGCCGTGGTCCGCTCCGGCGACCGCACCCGCGCCGCGATTGCCGGACGCCGCGCCGCGGAGATCTACGGCGGCGCGATCCTCCGCGAACATCTGGAGGACAACAGCGAGAACTACACGCGATTCCTGCTCCTTTCGCCGTCGTTCGACGCGGCCGAAAATGCCGACAAGCTCTCGCTGGTTTTCCAGCTCGATCACCGTCCCGGCGCGCTCTATCACGCGCTTGAGCCGTTCGCGCGGCGCACCGTCAATCTGATGAAGATCGAGAGCCGCCCGGTGCACGGCAGCCCGTGGCAATACCGCTTTTATCTGGACCTGCAGGCGTCGAGGCGCGATCCCGAAGTCGCCGCGGCGCTTGGTGAACTCGAAAGTTTAGTCGTTGATCTGCGGATTCTCGGATCGTACGTTTCCGCGTCGCGATCGAGCCGCACGAAATCTTAGAATCTGCGAGGACTCGAAGATGATTTTCAATATGGCGGGCGAAGCAACCGATGCACAGATCAACCACATTGTGGATCGCATCAAGGAATGCGGCTACGAAGCGCATTTGATCCGCGGCAAGGAGCGGACCGTGATCGGAGTCGTGGGGAACAGCCGCACTAGCCGCGAAGAGCTTCTCGCCCTCAGCCAAGCGCCGGGCGTCGAGGAGATCGTGCGAATCTCGCATCCCTACAAGTTGGCGGCGAGAAGCGTGCGGCCCGAGGGCACGGTGCTCGATCTGGGCAAGGGCGTCATGATCGGCGGAAACGAGGTCGTCGTCGCCGCGGGTCCGTGCGCGGTCGAGAGCCCCGAGCAGATCGCCAGCATCGCCGCGAGTGTCGCCAAGGCCGGCGCAAAGCTCCTGCGCGGCGGCGCGTTCAAGCCGCGTTCGTCACCCTACAGTTTCCAGGGGCTCGGCATCGAGGGGTTGAAAATCATGCGCGACGCGGCCGACAAGAACGGCTTGCTCGTTGTCAGCGAAGTGATGGATCCCTCGCAGATCGAGCCAATGATTCCGTACGTAGATGTGCTGCAGGTCGGCGCGCGCAATATGCAGAATTATCACCTGCTGCGCGGTTTGGGCGAAGTGGACAAGCCCGTGCTGCTGAAACGCGGAATGTCCGCAACGATCGAAGAACTGCTGCTCAGCGCAGAATACATCATGGCCGGCGGAAACTACAAAGTGATTCTGTGCGAACGCGGCATTCGGACTTTCGAGACGGCTCTGCGCAACACCATGGACATCGCCGCAATTCCCGTGCTCAAGAGCCTGTCGCATTTGCCGGTGATGGCAGACCCGTCGCACGGCACCGGGAAGCGCGACAAAGTAGCGGCGCTGGCTCGCGCGTCCGTCGCCGCCGGAACCGATGGACTGATCATCGAGGTGCATCCCGATCCCGAGCGCGCGATGTCAGACGGCGTGCAGTCGCTCTACCCGGATCAGTTCGCCCAGCTCATGAAGGAAGTTCGCGCGATCGGACTGGCCGTGGAGCGGCGCATCGCCTGATCGGCGGCCGCGCCTCGCGATGGTTTTGTTGGCAAGGGAACTCCTGCTACAAGCGAGGTCTAAGAGCCGACTCGCCCACACGCTCTCACACGCCCGCCGGCAGGAATCCATACTTCTGAAAAATAGTCAGTCCCCGCGCGCTCGCCAGAAAATCGAGAAACGCTCGCGCGGCCGCGGGATTCTTGGACGCCTTGATCACCGCGGCCGGATAAATCACCGGCGAGTGCGATCCTGCTGGAGCGGTGGCAACCACTTTTATCTTCGCGGACGACATCGCGTCCGTCGCATAGACAATCCCAGCGTCCACGTTTCCCGTTTCCACGTAGGTCAGCACCTGGCGAACATCCTTCCCTAGTATCGCCTTCGCGTTCACCGCGTCGTATATTCCCAGCGACGTGAGCACTTCCTTCGCATATTGCCCGGCGGGCACGACCGAGGGTTCTCCCAGCGCAATCTGTTTCACATTCGCGTGCGTGAGGTCTTGAAAGGTGGAAATTCCCAAAGTCGAGTTCTTCGGCACGATGAGAACGACCTCGTTACGCAGCAGGTCTTTGCGAGTGCCAGCGAGCAGCAGCCCCTTGCCCTCGAGCGCATCCATCTGCTTCGGCGCCGCCGAGAGGAAAACATCCACCGGCGCGCCCTGCTCGATCTGCAGCTGCAGTGTTCCCGACGCGCCGTAATTCGTCGCGATCGTCACGCTCGGGTTCTCCGTGGTGAAAAGCTGCTTCGCTTCGTCCAGCGCGTCCTTCAGGCTGATGGCGGCCGAAACGGTCAGATCAGCCTTGGCGGCTTGTGGTGGAGCGCTCCCGCCGAAACCGCCTCCTGCGAAGACTGCGAGCCCCAGCAATACGGATAGGAGCGGTCGAGAAATCTTGCGGATCATGAGAAACCTCCGGAAATTATCGCGGATCGAAAGATGGTGAATCGCAACTGCATATACGAGTTAACACGGCTCAGTCTATTAGGTCAATTCTGTTGTAGCCGAATCCGGGGAGGTGATTCTGAATCCGGGTGGAAGCGCGGGCCTTTAGGCACGCAAAAAAACGGGATGCGCCAAGGCGGGTTTTAGCCCTGGGAACCACACCGGCTTCGACACGCTAAATCCGCACGATCATGACTTCGGTGGACTTGATCAGCGCGGCCGCCTTGTCTCCCACCTTCAGCCTCATTTCCCGCACCGCATCCGCCGTGATGATGGACGTAATTTTCTGCCCGCCGATCGAGAGCGCGACCTGAGCGATCAGTCCGTCCAGTTTGATTTCGGTCACGCGTCCGGCGAGCTGGTTGCGGCCGCTGATCTGCCGAAAATTCGGCCGCCGCGCTTCAACCGGCATGCGCTCCGAGTGCAGGTGCAGGAATTTATCGAGTTCAGGCTCGGGAATGCGGTGGTGGCCGCCGGCAGTTTTCACCGTGCGCAGCTTCTTTTTGTATATCCACTGCTTCAGCGTCGGGTAGCTGATACCCAGAATTTTCGCGGCGTCGCGAGGGCTCAAAAGTCTGGAAGTTCTAGTCGCGTCGGACATTAGCGTTGTTTCTAGCGCATTCCGTATCGTTGAGTCAACCGCTGCTTTGACTGCATCCAATCCATAGCTGGTGGGACACGCGGTCAGCGCTCATGTTGACACTCGTGGACAGCCAGACTAGACTGGTTTCGTAACCCATGAATTTAATGCTCCCGAATTCGTGTTGCACCTGTTGTAGCAAGGCGCGGATGTGTGCGTCTTCGGGGGCGCCTGGGTTCATGAGCTAGGTTCGCAATAAAACCAGACTTGAATTCAACCCGCCCTCGGAATACTACCGGGAGGCGGGATTTTTTATGGCGTTGCGCGAATTCCAGTTGGATCTGTACCGCGAGGACGAAACCGTGGCTGCGGCGGCTCAACTCGATCACCTGAAAATGCTCGAAGCGGAGAGCATTTTTATTCTCCGCGAGGCCGCGGCTGAATTCGCCCGCCCCGTGATGCTCTATTCCATCGGCAAAGATTCCTCGGTAATGCTTCGCCTGGCGCAGAAAGCGTTTTATCCGGGCAAAATTCCATTTCCGCTACTGCACATTGACACCAGCTACAAATTCCCCGAAATGATCGAGTTTCGCGACTGGTACGCCAAGCACGTCGGCGTCGAGCTGATCGTGCACAAGAATCAAAAGGCACTCGACGACGGCGCCAACCCCTATTCGCTCGGCACGCAGAAATGCTGCGGTTTTCTGAAGACTCGTTCGCTGCTCGACGGGCTCGCCGAAGGGGGATTCGACGCTGCCTTCGGCGGTGCGCGCCGCGACGAGGAAAAGTCGCGCGCCAAGGAACGCGTCTATTCCTTCCGCGATGCGCTCGGCCAGTGGGACCCGAAGAACCAGCGCCCGGAGCTTTGGAGCCTTTTCAACAGCCGCCATCACAAAGGTGAAAGCATCCGCGTGTTTCCGCTCTCGAATTGGACCGAGCTTGACGTCTGGCTCTATATTCACGCCGAAAAAATTCCCATCGTTCCGCTCTATTTTGCCAAGGAACGAGAAGCCATCGTCCGCGGGGAGCAAATTCTGCTCCTCCAGGCGGGCACCCGTGCGCTTCCCGGCGAAAAGACGCAGCTCGTGAAATGCCGCATGCGTTCGCTCGGCTGCGCCCCGTGCACCGGCGGCATACGTTCCGACGCCGATACCGTCCCCAAAATTATCGATGAGATGATTTCGTTCCGGCGCTCCGAACGCGAAAATCGCGTGATTGATCACGACGAGGAAGGCTCGATGGAAATCAAGAAACGCGAGGGATATTTCTGATGTCCACCGCCGCGCCAGAGCCCACCGACGCGCCGTCCGCCTCCGCCACGCCCGAAACCTCCGTGGGCGCTGCGGGTTCGCTCACGCACGTCCTGGGCCTGCTCCGCTTCTCCACTGCGGGCAGCGTGGATGACGGCAAATCCACCCTGATTGGACGCCTGCTTTACGACAGCAAGTCCGTCTTCGAAGACCAACTCGCCTCCGTGCAGAAGAGCAAGATCAATCGCTCCAGCGGTCCGATTGATTTTTCGCTGCTCACCGATGGCCTGCGCGCCGAGCGCGAGCAAGGCATCACCATCGACGTGGCCTACCGCTATTTTTCCACTCCGCGCCGCAAATTCATCATCGCCGATACGCCGGGCCACGAGCAGTACACGCGCAACATGGCCACGGGCGCCTCGACCGCCGAAGCGGCGGTAGTCCTGATGGATGCGACCAAAGGCGTTCTGCGCCAATCACGGCGGCATGCCTACATCGCGCATCTCCTCGGCGTGCAGCACATCGTCGCGGCAGTGAATAAAATGGACCTCGTCGGCTTTTCTCAGGAAGTTTTCGATCGCATCTCCGCCGAATTTCGCGAGTTTGCCGATCATCTCGGCATTCGCAACGTTTACGCGGTCCCGGTTAGCGCGCTGGAGGGCGACAACGTCGTGCGCGCGAGCAAGCGCATGCCGTGGTTCGAAGGCCCGCCCCTGCTCGAATTTCTCGAGTCCATTCCCGCGAGCCTGGGTTCGGCCACCGGGCCATTGCGCTTTCCCGTGCAGTACGTGATCCGGCCCGATGCGAGCTTCCGCGGATTCGCGGGTCAGCTCGTCTCCGGTGAACTGCGCCCCGGCGCGACGGTCGTCGCCATGCCTTCCGGCGTCAAGACGAAGGTCAAATCCATCGTCGCGTTTGAAGATGAAGCCGAATCCGCCGCACCGGGCGACTCCATCACCATCACACTGCAGGACGAAATCGACCTCAGCCGCGGCGACATGCTCGTCGGTGAAACGAATCCTCCGTCGTCCGGCACCGAGTTTCAGGCCACGCTGGTCTGGATGCACTCCGAGCCGCTCGATCCGCACAAAATCTACGTTCTCAAGCACACCACGCGCACCGTCCGCGCTCGCATACATCAGATTCGCTACCGCGTGGACATCAACACGCTCGAGCATGTGCCCGCCACGAAGCTCGATCTGAATGAAATCGCGGCCGTGGACGTGAAAACGACTCTGCCGCTGTTTTTCGATGCCTATCAAACGAATCGCATCACCGGCAGTTTCATCGTCATCGATCCGCTGACGAACGCCACGGTCGCTGCGGGGATCATTGAGCGCGCCATTGATCCGGCGCGTGGAGCGCGGGCATCGGCTGCCCATCGCAAGCACAGCACCAGAGAAGAGCGCATTCTCCGGTTCGGACATCCCGCGGCCGCGGTCTGGCTGCAGGGGCGCCCCCATGTGGCTGAGCTTGTGGAGCGCAGGCTATTCGACGAAGGCTGGCAAGTGCAGTTGGCTGGTCCCACCGATTTTCTTTCGCACGAGCTGGTGACCGTCGCAAAAGCGTTCCGGCTTTCCGGTTACATCACCGTTTTCTGCCCGCTCGACGACGGCACGGACCAGAAACAGGTGGTCCGCGCGATTTTCGGCGCCGACTCCTTTTTCGCCGTGCGCATCACGGACGATACCGACGAAGAAGCGGTGGACCGCATCATGAAAGTCCTGCGTAAGTGGCGCGCCACATACTCGGAACCCGACAAGGGAAAGTCATGACCACGCCCGCACTCGCCCAGGAATTCGAGGCGCTTTCCGCCGAGGCGGCGATCGATCGTCTGCTTGCGGAAAACTCCACAGCCGTTAAAAAGGGCGCGGTCTGCATCACCTGCAGTTTTCAGGCGGAGGACATGATCGTCCTCGATCTGCTGCGCAAGCGGCTGCCGGATATTCCAGTCCTGTTCCTCGATACCGGCTATCACTTCGCGGAAACCTACGCTTATCGGGACCGCATGGCGCGGGAGTGGAATTTGAACGTTCGGAATCTCGCTGCGAAACAGTCCGTCCCCGATCAGGAAGCGGCGTTCGGAATTCTCAATCGCACCGATCCCGGCCGCTGCTGCCACCTGCGCAAAGTCGAGCCGCTTTTTGAGGCGCTCGAAAAGTTCGACCTCTGGTTCACCGGCCTGCGCCGCGAGCAATCGCCCACGCGCAAGAATCTCCAGATTGTTGAGCATCACGAGCTGCCTGGCGGCAAGGTTCTGCTCAAGGTGAGCCCTCTCGCCGCGTGGACCTGGGGCCGGGTCTGGGAATACACCGCCCGCGAAAAGATTCATTATCTTCCGCTCTACGATTCCGGCTATCGCAGCATCGGCTGCGAGCCGTGCACCGCAATTCCCGCCGCCGGAGCCGATCCGCGATCCGGACGATGGAATGGCGGAAAACTCGAGTGCGGCATCCACACCGAGTCGAAGCGGACCGACTGATGCAGTATCTAATCGGCTTCCTCATCGCACTCGCAGTGGGTCTGACCGGGATCGGTGGCGGCAGTTTCACCGTTCCGGCTCTGGTGCTGATCGTGGGGCTTCCGGCTGGCGCGTCGGTCGGAACCGCGTTCGTGTTTGCCGGAGTTCTGCGGCTGATCGCGGGTCCGTTTTATCTGGCAGGCCGCCACATCCACTGGCGCTATCTGTGGCTTCTGGTTCTAGGCGCCGTTCCGGGCCTGGCGATCGGCACCTACGGTCTTCGCGTGCTCAACACCCCTGCCGGAAGTCCCTTGGTGATCGTCGTGCTGGGCTTGCTGCTGACCGCTTCGTCGAGCCTCACCTTCATTCCGCGCGTGCAAAATCAGAACTTCGCCCGGAAGAATTCCGGTTGGCTGCCCTGGCTCGCGCTTCCCATCGGGATCGAGGCGGGTTTCTCGTCCGCCGGCGCCGGTGCGTTGGGAACTGTTCTGCTGCTGAATTATTCGGAAATGACGCCGCCGGAAGTGGTCGGCACGGATATTCTTTTTGGCCTGGTGCTCGCGGTTCTTGGCAGCGCGTTCCACTGGAAGTTTGGTGCGATCGCCGGCCCGACGCTGGTACGTTTGCTCGAAGGCGGAATTCCCGGAGTGGTGATTGGATGCCTGCTCGCCAAGCGCGTGCCGGCTCGAAAAATGAAAGCGGTGATCGCCCTGATCGCGATTTTTGCGGGGTTGCAACTGGTGTGGACTGGCGCACGCGCGATGCTTGCCAGGCACCAATCCGCGCAGACTCTAAATGCGCGCTGATCAACGCAGCCCGCATCGGCTCGCTTCCGCCAAATCTTGCTAGTTCGATGCGGATTTGCTGGTGCCGCCCTTTTCGCCGGCCAGGTTCTTCGACGTGTCCTTCGCCATTTTCAGTTGGTCTTGAAGCACCGGCAGAGTCTGCGCCGCGAAATTCCTGACGATGCCATTCTGCCCGCCGTTCGCTTGCAGCTGGAACATGGAGACGTGATCTTGATCGTCCTTCACCATCTCTTTCATATAGGCTTTGTCGAACGCGTCACCCGACATTTGAGAGAGCTTGTCGTAATTTTTCTGATCGTGTTTGTTCAGATCGGTCGGAAGCTTCAGGTCGCCCTTGTCCGCGATCGCCTTGAGCTGCGCCATCGCCTGCATTTGGTCGGCCGCCATTTTCTTGCCGAATTCTTTCACCGCGTCGCTCGATCCCTTGTCCTGTCCCAGCTGCCCGAATTTCATTCCTGCGAGACCGCCTTCGGCCGCTTCCTTCGCGAATTCCGCGTCGCTCATCGCGTTGGAGTTGGGAGTACCCTGTCCCAGATTCGGACCTTGCGGGTAGTCCGACGATCCAGATGAAGACGGCCCGTACCCACCGCCACCCCGTCCCATTTGTGCCGATGCGCCGCCGCAAACGAACAGGGCGACTGCCGCGAAAGTGCCGATGCAGGAGGCCCGCAGAATCGTTCCGCGAATCGTTCGTCTCATGCCCTTTTCCCTCCAACGTCAAGCGTAGCAACGGAAGCCGCAGTTTGTAAATCAGATCGCGACTCTCCTTCTTCTGAGTAGATGCGACGCGCAAGGAATCGGTTGGAGCCAGCGGAAGGCTTCTGATTTACAGATCGAATCCAAGTTGCAGTTTCGCTGCCTCGGACATGCGCGCGGGGCCCCACGCGGGTTCGAACACGATCTCGACGTTGACTTCTTTCACTTCCGGCAACTTCGCCAGTTTCGATTCAACGTCCATTTTCAGCACGTTGCCCATGCCGCAGCCCGGCGCGGTCATGGACATTTTGATATCGATGCGATTGCCGCCCAATTCAAGGGGCGTGGTGACGCAGGAGTAGATCAATCCGAGGTCGGCGATGTTCACCGGAATTTCCGGATCGTACACGGTTTTCAGCTGATCCCAGATCATCTTCTCGCTGAATGCCGCGGGTTCGCCCGCGGGCGCTTCGGTCGCTGCCGGAGGCGTCAGGCCAAGCGCGTCCGCATCCTTCACGTCAATGCGGAACATCCCGTGCGCGCTGGTGACCGTCCAGCTATTGCCGAGGAATTGCATCACGCTCACGCCCGTGCCAGCGGGCAGAATAGAGGAGCTGCCGCTCGGAATCGCAATCGCCGCGCATTCGCGCTTCAGTTGGATAAATTCGCTCATGCGATTCTTCGCAATTACTCCGTGGAGACAGAATCCTGCGTGCCTTCGAGCGCGGCGTGCAGCGTGTGCCAGGCAAGCGTGGCGCACTTGACGCGGACGGGGAACTCCGAAACGCCCGAAAACACGGTCAGCTTGCCAAGCTCGGATTCATCCTGGTTCGCCGGCGCGTGCCCCGTGACCATTGCGTGAAAACGCCCGAAGATTTTCTCGGCTTCCGCCGTGGTCTTTCCCTTCACGCTTTGCGTCATCATGGATGCGGAGGCCTTGGAAATCGCGCAGCCCGAGCCCTGAAAGCTGACGTCGCGGATGGCGTCGCCATCGAGCGTGACGTAGACGGTGAACCGGTCGCCGCATAGCGGATTGAAGCCCTCGGCCTTGTGATTCGCAGCCGGCAATTCGCGATAATTTCGCGGCGTTTTGCTGTGCTCCAAGATCACGTCCTGATAGAGATCGCGGAGGTCGGACATCAGGCAAATACCTCGCGCACTTTTCCGATTCCGCGAATCAGCGCGTCCACTTCCTGGCGCGTGTTGTAGACCGCGAACGATGCGCGCGCCGTGGCCGGAATGCCGAAGCGCTCCATGATCGGTTGGGAGCAATGATGTCCGGTGCGGATGGCGATTCCTTGCTGATCGAGAATCGTGCCGATGTCGTGTGGATGGATGCCTTCGATGACGAACGACACCACCGCGGCCTTCTCCTTCGCCGTGCCGATCACGCGTACGCCGGGAATTGCCGAGAGAGCCTCGGTCGAGTAAACCAGAAGATCGTGCTCGTGCGCGCCGATATTCTCGATGCCCAGCCCGTTCACATACGCGAGCGCGGCACCCAGCCCGATGACGCCCGCAATATCCGGCGTGCCAGCCTCGAATTTGTAAGGCAACTTGTTGTAGATCGTCTTGTCGAACGTGACGGAACTGATCATGTCGCCGCCGCCCTGATAGGGAGGCATGGCCTGGAGCAGAACGGTTTTGCCGTAGAGGACGCCGATGCCGGTCGGGCCGTACACTTTGTGGCCGGAAAACGTGTAGAAATCGCAGTCCAGCGCCTGCACGTCAACTTTCATGTGCGGCACAGCTTGCGCGCCGTCAACGAGCACGGGCACGTTTCGGCTGTGCGCCAGTTCCACCATACGCTTCAGCGGATTAATCGTTCCGAGAGCGTTGGAAACGTGGGTTACGGCGGCGAGCTTCGTCCGCGGCCCGAGCAAATTGGCAAACTCTTCAAGCAGCAGTTCGCCCTCGTCGTTGATCGGCGCGACCCGAAGCTTCGCGCCTTTTTCGTCACACAAGATCTGCCAGGGCACGATGTTCGAATGGTGCTCCATGGCAGTAATCAGCACTTCGTCGCCTGACTGAATATTGGCGCGGCCAAAAGTCTGCGCGACCAAATTGATGCCCTCTGTAGCGCCGCGGACGAAAATGATTTCGCGCGAATGAGCGGCGTTGATGAATTCCTGCGCCGTCAGGCGCGCTGCTTCGTAATCTTCGGTCGCCTTCTCGGCGAGGAAGTGGACGCCGCGATGGATGTTGGCGTTCGTTCCTTCGTAATAGCGCACGATCGCGTCAATCACCGCACGCGGTTTCTGAGAGGTCGCGGCGTTGTCGAGATAAACCAGCGGTTTGCCGTGAACCATCTGTTGCAGGATCGGAAAATCGGCGCGAACCTGTTTCACATGGAGTCCGCCGCCGGCCGGCACGGTGTGCTGATGCGGATCGATCCTGCGTGCGGCGGTGGTCATGCGGTTCGTCCCAGAGAAGCGGCGGCGAGGCTCAGGGCGTGATCATGGATCAGCTTCTCGATGTGCGTGCGCACCGGACCTTCCTTCATGCGGTCCATGCATTCGCTGGCGAACGCGACAAGCAGCAACCTACGCGCGGAGATTTCATCAATTCCGCGGGAGCGCAGGTAGAAGAGGGAATTCTCCTCCATCTGCCCGATGGTTGCGCCGTGCGTGCACTTCACGTCGTCCGCGTAGATTTCCAGCTGCGGCTTGGTGTCAATCTGCGCGCTATCGGAAAGCAGCAAATTGCGGTTGGTCTGCTTGGCGTCGGTCTTTTGCGCGTCCTTGTGCACGATGATTCGCCCGTGAAACACACCGTGCGCGCGGCCATCGAGAATTCCGTTGTAAAACTGGCGGCTGCCGCAGTGCGGGCTGGCATGCTCGACGAGCATGTAGTTATCGAGATGCTGGCGGCCACTGCCGATGAACAGGCCGTTAATCAGGCATTCGCCGCCCTCGCCGGCAAGCACCGGATGGACGTTGTTGCGCACCAGCGCTCCGCCCAGCAACACGGAATGCGAGGAGACGTCTGCCGTGCGCCCCTGCTGGATGCGCAGGGTGGAGACATTGAAGGCGCCGATGTGCTCGCGCTCGATCATGTAGTGCGAGACCACGCTGTGGTCGCCGGCAACAAGTTCCGTCACCGTATTGCAAAGCGCCTCGCCGCCGCCGAGCGAGACATAGTCCTCAACGATGGTGGCGTGGCTGTTTTCCTCCACCACAATCAGGTTGCGCGGATGATTGACCGCAGGGGAATCGTGGTGCGTGGAGACGTAAAGCACGGCGATGGGTTTTTCGGCGACGACTCCTTTGGCGATGTGCACGTAGGCGCCGTCTTCCAGGAACGCGGTGTTCAGCGCGCCGAAAGAATCGCGCTGCATATTCAAGTAGCGGCCCAAGTGCTTTTCGACCGCTGCGGGATCGCGAGCGATTTCCGCGGCGAGATTTCCGACGGTCACTCCGGGCGGCAACGTGCCGACGGACGAAAGCTCTTCTGCATAGCGCCCGTCCACAAACACGAGCTGGCAGCTGACGCCGGCAATCCAAAACTGGTCGAGATCCTTGGCCGAGGGCAGGGAACGGCCGTTGCGGACCAGGCGGAATGGTGTCTGTGCGATCGCCGCAGGATTGGTGAAACGCCAGTCCTCGTCACGAGTGGTCGGAAAGCCCGTTTCACTGAATCGTGAGAAGCCGTCCTGGCGAAGCTTCCGCAGCCAGGCAAGATCATGGCTCGGCGCGGATTTCTCGAAACCGCCGAAGCTTTCCGCGTATCGCTCGATCGCTTGTGATGCGCTCGCCAATTTTCCCTTTCCTTCAGGGGCTAAAGCCCCTCTTTTATTTCGCCGTTTACAGCGCGGCTGAAGCCGCGCCCGACGAAGCCTTTGTACAGCAGCGGCGTTTCGAAACTCCAAGATGCCGGGCTAAGGGCCTCGGCCCACCTACGCCAAGGCCTGGGCGGACAGGGGCCACGTTCAAACCTTCATGCTCCCGCTGCACTCTCGAATGTGGCGTAGCCTTTGTCTTCAAGCTCAAGCGCAAGCTCCGGGCCGCCGGAGCGCACGATGCGCCCCTCGACCAGCACGTGAACACGGTCGGGCACGATGTAATTGAGCAGCCGCTGATAGTGAGTGACGACCAGGATGGCGCGCTCCGGATTGCGCATGGCGTTGACGCCCTCGGCGACGGTCCGCAGCGCGTCAATATCGAGGCCCGAATCCGTTTCGTCCAAAATGGCAAGTTTGGGTTCGAGCACCGCCATCTGCAGGATCTCGTTGCGCTTCTTCTCGCCGCCCGAAAACGCTTCGTTGACCGAGCGGTTCAGCAGCTTTTCGTCCATGCCCAGCAGTTTGAGCTTCTGGCGCAGCATGGGGAGAAAATCCATGGCGTCCATTTCTTCCAGGCCGCGGTATTTGCGGACAGCGTTCAGCGCGGATCGCAGGAAGTAGGCGTTGCTGATTCCGGGAATTTCCACGGGGTATTGAAACGCCAGGAAAAGCCCTTCGCAGGCCGCTTCCTCCGGCTTCATCGCCAGCAGATCCTTGCCATTGAAGAGCACTTCGCCGCCGGTGATGTTGTAGGTTTCGCGGCGGGCCAGGACTTGCGCGAGGGTGCTCTTTCCCGAGCCGTTCGGGCCCATGATCGAGTGCACTTCGCCGGGATTCATTTTCAGGTTGATGCCGCGAAGGATTTGGCGATCGTCCACCCTGACCTGCAAGTTCTTGATGTCCAAAAGACTCATTCGGTTTTTCTTCCTTTTTGCCGTTCAGGAGCCCCCTAAATTCTGTGTCGATTGACGAGGTTCCCGATCCTTTGTTTTCAACAGTTTACGTTCGAATTCAATTTGCACCTTGTGTCAATTGGCGGGGTTGAATTGGTCACCCCACACTGCCCTCGAGGCTGACGCTGAGGAGCTTTTGGGCTTCCACCGCAAACTCCATGGGGAGCTCTTTGAAGACGCGCTTGCAGAAGCCATTGACGATCATGGAGACGGCGTCTTCGGCTTTCAGGCCGCGCTGGCGGAGATAAAACATCTGATCCTCGCCGATCTTGGACGTGGATGCTTCATGCTCCATGCGCGCTGTCGAGTTTTTCACTTCGATATACGGAAAGGTGTGCGCGCCGCACTTGTCGCCGATCAGCAGCGAGTCGCACTGCGTATAGTTTCGCGCGCCGGTGGCGTCCTTCATAATCTTTACCTGGCCGCGATAGGTGTTTTGTCCGTGGCCGGCGGAGATGCCCTTGGAGACGATGGTGCTGCGCGTGTTCTTGCCGATGTGAATCATTTTCGTGCCGGTGTCGGCCTGCTGGTAATTGTTGGTCAGGGCGACGGAATAGAATTCGCCGACGGAGTTTTCTCCCTGCAGGATGCAGCTCGGGTACTTCCAGGTGATGGCCGAGCCGGTTTCTACCTGCGTCCAGGAAATCTTGGAATTCTTGCCGCGGCATGCGCCGCGCTTGGTGACGAAATTGTAGATTCCGCCCTTGCCGTTCTTATCGCCCGGATACCAGTTTTGTACGGTGGAGTACTTGATCTGGGCGTCGTCGAGGGCGATCAATTCGACGACCGCGGCGTGCAATTGATTCTCGTCGCGGATCGGCGCCGTGCAGCCTTCGAGGTAGCTGACCGAAGCGCCTTCATCCGCGACGATCAGAGTGCGCTCGAACTGACCGGTCTCGGCGGCGTTGATGCGGAAATACGTGGACAGCTCCATGGGGCACTTCACGCCCTTGGGCACGTAGACAAAAGAGCCATCGGTGAAAACGGCGGCGTTCAGCGCGGCGAAGAAGTTGTCGGTGTGCGGGACGACTGAGCCGAGATATTTCTTCACCAGATCGGGATGCTTCTGCACCGCTTCCGAAAACGAACAGAAAATAACTCCGACCTCGCTGAGCTTCTCCTTGAAGGTGGTGGCGACGGAAACGCTGTCGAACACGGCGTCCACGGCGACGCCCGCGAGCATTTTCTGTTCGGCGAGCGGAATGCCGAGCTTTTCGTAGGTGCGCAGAATTTCGGGATCGAGCTCGTCGAGGCTCTTCAGGCTCGGCTTCTGCTTCGGCGCGGAGTAATACGAAATGGCCTGATAATCTATGGGTGGATAGTGGATGTTGGCCCACTTGGGCTCGGCTTGCGCCTTTTCAAGCGACATCCAGTGACGGAACGCCTTGAGCCGCCATTCGAGCATGAACTCAGGCTCGTTCTTCTTGGCGGAGATGAAGCGAATGATCTCTTCGCTCAGGCCCTTTGGCGCGCGGTCCTCGCCAATGTCGGTGACGAAGCCCCACTTGTACTCCTGCTGCGCCAGCTCGCGAATCGCCTCAGTATTCGAACTCATTGAATTCCCCCGGACGCAATAGTGGACACAACCCGGCCATGGACATCTTTGATGTTCGTCAGGTGCATCGGATGCATCAGATCGGAAAGCGTGATTTTTTCGAGCACGCCACGCACCGCCTGATTAATGATCTGCTGATTTGTCTTAATGGGGCAGCACGGCTCTAGATTGCACAGCCCGGTGACATCGGTGCTGCATTCGGTAAGCGCCATCGGACCTTCGATCGCGGCAATCATGTCAATCACCGAAATCTGGTGCGGATCGCGCGCCAGAATGTAGCCGCCTTTGATGCCGCGATGGGAAACGAGCAGGCCGCTCTGCAGAAGTTCCTTCAGAAGCTTGCTTACGGTCGAAAGCGGCAGCTTGGATTCGCGTGCGAGGTCGCGGGCCGTACGAAGCGGGGCGCCCCGATCACGGGCGATACAGGTCATCAGGACCAGCCCGTAGTCCGTTAATTTACCGAGCCTTACCATGGTCCAACCCCTTCTGAAGCATATAGCACTAAACCAGTACGGTATTGATCTTAGCAGGTGGGGCGCGGAGTTGCAATACTGGAATCAGCGTCTCCTGTTCGAGCGTGAGATCAGCTGCACCGGAGCGCGAAAAAATCCCAGGATCAGAGTTGGTGGGCCCGCAAGGATTCGAACCTTGGACCAACGGATTATGAGTCCGCTGCTCTAACCAGCTGAGCTACGGGCCCCTCTAATTTCAGCATATTACATTGAAAGGGTTGAGCGCACATCATCTCCGTTTTCGGAGCCTCAATGAAGATTCGCCCGGTGGCACAAGTGGTGCGACTCAACAACGTAGCAGGGGGGCACGCGATGGCAGCATGCGACGCGCGCGACGCCTGTGAGATCGAACTCGCAGAGTGGACGAGCCCCCGAAGGCCACGGGAATAAACCCTCCCCGAAAGGAATCCGGAGTGTGAGCGGCTCGTTACGATCATAGGGCTTCTAGATGCCGGCCGGCCGCGTGCGTGAACGTCTCTTGCGTGGCTCTCCGTCGAAGTTGCAAACCTGGGCAATCGAGTATGTGTTTTCGTATTCGCACTGCTTGCAACGGGCGATGAATGTTTGCGGCGAACTCGCGTCGCTCAACTCGAGTTCGTCTTGTAAGGTGGCGATCTTTGGGGAAACGGCAATTGGTTCTGTGCAGTGTGCACACGGCACTCCACGATAGTGCTTAGCAAGTTCCGCGATCATTTGAACCTCACGAAGGGATCTGAGGCGAAGTCAGTCGGGATTGTGCGCCCAAGCCCGCTCGGTTAATGTCCCGTAGCGCACACTCATGCGCGTATGCTTAACCAGACAGACCTCGGCGAACCCTCGATGCATAGTCAGAGCGAAGAACGACGTTCTGCGATTCTCGGGATCCGAATGAAGATGAATGCAGCGCGACCAAGCCTTTCTTTTTCACGAACAAAGCTGTCTGCGGTTTGTGCGCGCTCACGCGAGGCGACCATATCTTTCTGACTGGTCGATTCTTTGGTCGCCGTCTTTTATTTGGCGTTTCGCCCATGCGATTAGAGAGACGTTGTCCGAAGTGCCAATCTTCTGGCGCATCTCGCGCATCATGGAGAGGAATATCGTTGGATCCATACGGAGATCGTTGCAGACTTGCCGGTCGGTGCGTCCACCGGCGAGGGCGCGGAGGATGATGGATTCCTGGCTGGTCAAAGCCGGGTCCAATCGCAAGCCCGGCGCGCGGTTGATACCGATGAGTTTGTGTTCGCGTCTCATCGGTTGAGAGCTCCTCTGTCATGATCAGGCACAGCGCTGGGGCGCGACCGGCGGCCTGCGTTGCGGTGCTGGATTCGGGAGTGCGCGTTGGCTTTGATCGCGTACAAGGCTGCGTCTGCCGCGCCCAGCAGGGCGTCTATCGTCTGGCCATTTTGAGGATAGATGGCAATGCCGATGCTGACGGAGAGTTTTGGCTCCCTGCCATCGTTGGCGAGCCGATCGCCAATGCGCCTGGCTACCGAGGCGGCCGATTCTCGCGCGGTTTCGGGCAGGACCAGGGCGAATTCATCCCCGCCGAAACGAGCCGACGTGTCGATGTCGCGGCTGCAGAGGCATAACACATCGGCCAGGCGGCAGAGTGACTGGCTGCCGACCAAATGGCCGAACGTGTCGTTGATCTGCTTCAGTCCGTCGAGGTCAAGAAACAAGAGGGCGAACTCACGCGCGGTTCGCTCAGAACGCTTGATTTCGGTGTTCACGGTGTCGACCAGGTGACGGTAGTTGGCAAGACCGGTGAGCGGGTCCTTGGCTGCCTGTTGCCGGAGATGTTGCTCAAGTTTGCGCTGCTGGGTAACGTCCTCGACGATGATCTCGTAGCTGTCCTTCTTTCCTTCGCTGGTAACCTCGCGTCCACTGAGGCGGACCTTGAGGGCCGCGCCGTCCTTGCGCTTCCATTCGATTTCCAGCGGACCGACAGGAATCGATTCGCTCGAGTGACCGAGTAGCTGGGCTCGCTGGGAAGGGTCCGCCAGGATCTCAGCGGCAAGGTTCACGGTGAGGAGTTCCTCGCGGGATCGAAAGCCGAGCATAGTCACCAACGCCTGATTGACGTCCAGAAACTTGCCTTTCGCGCCGCAGCGGCACATTCCATAGGCGAGATTACCCACGAGAGCGCGGTAGCGCGCCTCGGAATGCCGCAGCTTTTTTTCGGTCTGAAGGCTTTCTTCGCGCAGCTTGCTATCACCGAGGGCTCGACGAACGGCAACTGGAATGTGGCCCACGTGATCCATCGCCACGCAGTCTGCGGCACCCCGCGAAATGAGCTCTGCCTCCGTTTCCGGCTGCATTGTGTCGCCCAGGAAGATGCAGGGAATCCGCCGACCGCCGAGGCGGAGGATTTCCAGCGCCTGCATTCCCAGCCAATTCGGCGACGGGTATTCGGCCAGCACGAGATCGTAGAGTTTTGACTTCAGGAATTCGGCAAACTGCCGCGGCGTTGCGACGACGTCCTCGGTAACGTTGTAACGCGAGTTCCTGAGCTCCTGGACGCACTGTGCAACTTTGGCGGCGTCGCTGTGAGCGAACAGAATGCGCAAAGGGAGCCGTCTGCCTGCCGACCCGGGCAGCGCCGAGGGCAAACCGACCTGCTTGATGCGCTCTTGAGAGGTTGAGGACATCGAAAGCGTCACTGATTCAGGGGAGGTCGCGCCTTGCGCCCCGCCCCAGAACTGGGTCAAAAAGCAACCGGCGTAAAGCGTAGTTGGAGACCGGCAGGAATGTCTGTTCGAAATGGCACACTTCGCACTAACAGCCGGCGGGGTGAGCGCCGGCGCCTCGTTCGAACCATGAAAATTCGCCAGACGAATGTGTCCTTTTTCGAACAGACACTGCTTTCCAGGGCGCTTACTATCCGAGGTGAACGAGGGGCCATCTTTGCAGAACTTCGGAGAAACCAAATGAAGCTCAGACTCGCGATATTGATTTGGGTCGCGGTACTGTTGGCGGCAGGACCGGTGTGGGCCGATCGAGTTCGCTGCTGCAATCTTGCCAAAGAAGGTCCTGTTGATTTCTCCGCAGACTTTGGGCATGGCTTGGACGCGAATAGTCCCATTTCGAGCTTGGGTTCAGGGCGTTTCGCGGCTGAGGGCACATTTTTCTCTTCTTCATTTTCGGGCGGGGGAGTATTTGACGCCGATCTGCACGATCTGGGTGGTTTCGAGCGTTTCACTGACCACACCGAACGCGAACACCGACGGGTATGGATTGATGGAATCTCCGGGGATCAGAGTGGCGACGCTGAGGGCGGCGGGCCAAGTTCTACGCCAATCCCGGAACCTGGATCTCTTGCGCTATTGTTGGTCGGGCTGACCGCCCTGGGCGCGTTTATCCGCAAGCGCTGAGGGCCAGTCAGGTTTTCGAGTAGCCGCAAGAAAGTTGATCGGAAGTCCGCGAAGATGGCGAGAAAGTTCTAGTTGTGCCCAAGCCCAACCACGGAAAACAGCGAACGTCGAAGCGCAGCGAAGCGAGGTCTTCCCACCTTAGTGGCTTCAGTTCGGGAGCCAGTCTGGGGGGCACGGTCTCGCGCTATCGGCGGCGACAGAACATCTACACGCAAGGGGCGCCTGCCTACACGCTTTTCTATATCCAGGAGGGAGGCGTGCGGCTGATCACACGGACGAAGCAGCGAGCATCGGCAGTTACGGCGATACTTGGCGCGCATGATTTCTTTGGCGAACTTTGCCTGGTCGGCTATCCGCTTCGTACGTCCACCGCCGTGGCCCTGACTACCAGCTCCATCCGCACCATCAATAAGACCAAGATGCTCGAAATGCTTCGCCAGAAGAACGGTAAGACGTCCAATTCCCTGGTGGCGTATCTGCTGTCGAGCGTGAAGGGTTACCAGGATCATGTGGCGGACCTGTTGACAAGCTCGGCGGCACAAAGGCTTGCGCGCGTGCTCTTGCGGCTGGCCCATCTGGACAAAGGAGGACCTCCGATGGTCGAGATTCCCAAGATTAGCCACCGGATTCTGGCGGAGATGGTGGGCACAACGCGCCCGCGAGTTAATATGTTTATGAACCAATTTAGAAAGCGGGGATACATAAATTACGATGGGGGGCTGGAGGTGCACCAGTCGCTGCGAAAGGTTCTTCGGGGCCGCCAGGATAGCCGCTAGGCCGTTTCTGACAGGTGTTCTTTTTTAGACAGTTTTCCGAAGCGGGTTTCATGGTACGCTCGCACATGACGCCCTCTGCCGCCCGACGCATCTCCGTCAAGGCCTCTCGCCCTCCGCTGAGAAGAGCGAATTCACATTCATCTTCTTTTGATGTGAACTGGTTTCTTGAATCGACCGGTTTGGGAAGAAGTGTGAACAGATTTCGAGCGAGGGAGACCATCTTTCGTCAGGGGGATCCGGCGAAGCATGTGATGTACCTTCAAGAAGGGCGCGTCAAGCTCACGGTTGTCGGCGGAACGGGGAAAGAAGCGGTAGTCGCGATTCTGGGTCCGGGCGATTTCCTGGGCGAGGGTTGTCTCGCCGGACTGTCCAATTGCGTGACGACGGCGACCGCAATCACGCCCGTCAGCATGCTCGCGATCGAGAAAAGCGAAATGGTCAGGATGCTCCACCGGGAGCACGAATTCTCGGACCGGTTTATAGTGTTCATGCTGGCGCGGAATATCCGGGTCGAAGAAGACCTGGTGGATCAGCTATTTAACTCGACGGAGAAGCGCCTGGCGCGCATGTTGCTGCTGCTGGCGCATTACGGCGAACGAGGGCGTCCTCAAGAGGCGCTGCCCAAGGTATCGCAAGAGATGCTGGCCGAGATGATCGGCGCGACGCGTCCGCGAGTGAATTTCTTCATGAACAAATTCAGGAAACTGGGCTTCATCCGATACAACGGCGAAATCCACGTCAACAAAACTCTCCTAACCGTGGTCCTGCACCCGTAAGCGCGCTCTCGCGGGCCGATCTTTTGCCAAAGGTGTTCCTTTTCGGACAGGTGCGAATTCCCGCTAGATCTAAAATCCGGGTGCGTCAAACTCTCACCCCAGGAGACCTTCATGGCGAAGGACACGATTACGCTATCAGGCACAGTTGAAAAACTGATCGACCGCTCTCTCATCAAAGAACCGCAGCAAGCTCAGATTTCCTTCCAGGGCGCCGGATATCTCTACGACGAAATTCGGATTCTCAACACTCACAGCTGGAAAGTGGGAAAACGAATTGAGTTAACGATACGGTCGATTTAGGGATATCGGTGGCTTTTGTTGCCGGTGTCGCCGACTGGGATGATAGTCTGCGCCAATGAAGTGCCAGGCGCGAGATTGCCCAACTGATAGCTCACGTCTTGCCACGCCATAGAGGATGGGCCGAGGACGCGAACGTTGGCCGTGGCCGTCGAGGATGTCTGGACCCACATTGGGCCGACATAACCGTAGGAGAGAGAGATTCGTACGTCCGTCAGCCACCAGGATGGATTCTTCGCAGGCACACCCTCGACACGGTACGGCAGGTGGGTTTCGGCGTCCACCCACAGGGTTCCATTGAGCAGGTTTCTGGATTTCCGCCGGGGAATCAATTCAAGCACGTAGCAGCGCTGCCCGTTCTGCTCATCCTGACCCACGAGCACGAAATCGTAGTTTTCGGGCGAAATTTCTGCTGTGCCGGAGTCCTTTGCGAAATCCACTTCGCTGTCCAGCGCCTTGCGAACGATTCTTTCGGCCAGTCCCGACCCGGCGGCGTTCTCGATGGCGTATTTCTTGAAGTTCGGCGGCACGACGGTGATGTCCGCGACGACGTGCGACTTGGGGAGACCGGTAGTCTTGCCCTCGAACAGTTTGTAGTCGCGCCTGACTGTATATGAAAGGAAGAGAGCGTGATTCGCAGCCTGGGCCTTCGCCATCTGAGTGACAATTTCGCTGCTGGTGGGAACCGCGGTTTGCGGCTGGCCCGAGAGGCTTGCCGCCGCCGCGAGGTAGATTAAAATCGAGCACGGCCATTGAGCCCTGAAGACCACCCTGAACCCCCGTCCTACAACTCGATACTGGGGCTCCGAAGGAAAGGCGTCTGTTCCCTTACGCACATATGAGGTATTCCGAAAGACGTTCGGTGACGAGCCATCAGTATAGATTCGACGGGCGAGAGATATGAAACCAAGAGCGGATCGAGCGCAAGTTAACAAGCAATCCGTAGAAGCGCGAATTGCAATCCATACAACGGAATGGGCGCGCGATCGGTAGGAGCGTCAGCAGGAGCGTTTCAAGAACTCCTTCTCGATGCGATGGCAGGGTGGCCGCACTCCGGCATTGAGGGCAAAGGCGTGGCTTATCGCCCAGCTTGACCCAAACTCGTTGGCGGTCGTCACTGTCAACTGACTCAACGAGTGATTGGCTGGCGCTCGAGCGCAGTGGGGGCGGGCGCAGGTTTGCAGATCGGTTGGTGAGTTCGTGCTTGCTTCGTGTCGCGTCCATGTGAAACTCCGTCTTGCACAGGAGGTACGCCTACGAGGCGGCGAGGAGGAGATGCCAGTACGACCCGAGCCCCGAGTTACCATCCGCCCGCGCGATCCTCGTTCACATAATGGTTGCATAGACCCAGAGAATCTGTCCCATACGGAACACTGCGAATTAGCCGCCCAGGCCTAGGTGAGTTCTAATCTCTGACGCAGCCGTTATCGGAATCGCGACGCTGTCCTGCGGGGCATGGTACCGCCTGATCCTGCCGGTCCCGATCTTGACGCCCCAAATCCGCGTTGCTCTCTCTATTCGCACAGCGGCTGGATTACGACGGGCGCAGCAGTGGACACGGGAGTCGTGCCGGCGCGTGTTAAACGGAACGGTATGCGGCTGGTCGCGCGGTGATTGCGTTAATGACATGCCGGGGTCCGGATGCTGAAACCGCGCGGCGCCTTTTGGGGCAGCGAGCCACGAAAGGGAATTCTAGCGGGGAGATTTAATCCCTGTCCAGACGTGCAGTCGCAGAAATTTGCAGAGAAGACGTGGCGCACGGAGTCCCAGAGGGTGCGCGTGCGAAAACGGGCCACGCATTGCATGGGGACACTGGATTCCAGGGGTAAGTTTCACGGGCTGTACTCGGAAGTCGACTTCCAAAATGACTTCGTTTCCTTCCACCAGGAATAGTGCGCGTCAATTCAGGATTCGAGCACGTTCCAAACGTACAGAAATTCTTCGTCCGTGGCGGTGGCCACATTACGCTTGGCATTGCGAGCAGCGCGGTTCAAGGCTGAACGGACGTTTGCCTTGGTGTCCCCCAAGTCGGCGAGGGGCACCCTAAGAGCCGTTCCGACCTTGAGTTGGTCGAGGTCGCGCAGAATCGAGGTAACAATTGCTCTGTGTTTGCCGTTTCGCGAATGGGGAACCTGCTCCAAGTCGATCACCCTGAAACGGGACAGTTGCCGGATCGTCTTCAAAGAGCGCCTCCCGCACCGCAAACGTACAGATAATGCGTGTGCAAAACTACCACAGACGTAGAGCAGCGTACAAGAGAATCATGCAGTCCTAAACAGAACCTCACTGAGTAGAACACCGCGGTAACGTAGGAGTGACCGCGTGTCACTCGCGCTAACACTTCTCGCAACTACTTTAAATCGCGGCCCGTTAGCGGGACGCCATCCTAAAGATTCTCCCCGTATTAACTGATGCCTGCTAGGGTGACCGCTGCAATGAGTGAGGCAGCCATGCCCAACAGGAAAACGCATTTCGAGCAGATTCCAATCGAGGTAGTCGAAGCTATTCTTCAGCGGGATGCCGCGGGAAAGACTGATGGAGAAATCGCCGGCGGCAGTTTCGGAGAGCCAGAACGTCAAGCCGTAGAGGAATCCGGAAAGCAGGACGAAAGCAACTGATTCAAAGGCTCGCAATGAAAAAGATGATTTGGGTGAAGGACGCGCGGCACGAGGGTTGGGGTTGCTCTGAATGCGCCTGGATGTTCAACCCTGCGGGTCCACCGCGGGGCGCGTCCATGGACGATATGAAGCGAAACTTCGAAAGCCAACGCGCCAAAGAATTCGCGGCTCACGTTTGCGCCCAACATCCAGGGGCCAAGGGGGGAGCGCCGGAACGCGAGAGCGCCACGGACAAACCTAAGTTTCCTCGGAAACCCGAGGATTAGGTACGTTCATCGAGACTCGGTCAAGGTTGTGGGACTTGGGCTCTTAGTCGTGGAGGACGACGGTGAGGAGCGAATTGTTGATGTGAAGTCCGCCATTTGTGTGAATGAAGCCGAGTCTCTTGAATTTGCTCATGAACAGATTAACTCGGGAGCGCGTGGTGCCAATCATCTCCGCCAGTGTTTCTTGCGATATGGTGGCCAGGACCTTGTGGGGCTCGCCCGTTTTTCCATACTGAGCGAGCAGCAAGAGAGTGCGGGCGAGTTTTTTCTCGGTGGAGTTGAAAAGCTGATCGATCAGATCCTCCTCGACGCGAATGTTTCTGGACAACATGTGGGTGATGAAACGATCGGAAAACGCATGTTCGCCGTGAAGGACTCGTTCCATTTCGCTTTTTCCGATGGCGAGCACGGCGGCGGCGGTAATTGCGGTGGCCGTGCCGATGCGGACTTTCTGCCCCGCCAGACAGCCTTCACCGAAAAAATCACCGGGTCCCAACATGGCAACGACAGCTTCCTTGCCGAACTCATTGAGCACGGAAAGCTTAACGCCTCCCTTCTGGATATACATCACGTGCCTGGAGGCGTCACCCTGGGAGAAGATGACGGCTCTTCTCGGGTACTCGACGGCCCGTCGGGCCACGCCCGTTGAATCCAGAAAATCCTGAGCGTTGAAAACCCGTCCCTGTGCCTTCTTCATAGTCGCGCCGCGGTTCGAAAATTCCTGCTGGGAATCGTTGCTTTCACTTTTGTGCCATGCTTGCTGGTTTCAATCTCCAGGTGGCCGCCCAGTTCCTCGGCTCTTTCGCGCATGCCGGTGATGCCGACGCCGACCGATTTGGTTCGAGACGTGTGATTCAACACTCCATCCGGTATGCCGTGACCGTCGTCGTCGACCTCTACCAGGACTCCGTCGAGAGTCTGTCCAATCCTGACCGTGGCCCCCTGGGCTTGGGAATGGAGGTGCACGTTTGTGAGGCACGCTTGTATGATTCGGAAGATGGCGAGTTCAGCGTCTTGCGACAGCCGGCGCAGGTCCTTACGTATTTCGACGTCCACATGCAGGCCATTGCGCTGGTTGATTCCGTCCACGTACCAATGAATCGCGGTGTTCAACCCGCATTCGTCAAGCAGCGGCGGGTGTAGCAAGTACGAAAGGGTGCGTATTTCGTCCGCCAGGCTTCGGGTGAGCGAAGTGCATTCCGAGAGCATCCTGCTCGGTTTACTGGGCACCTCAGGAATCGTGCTTTCCAACTCGGACAACTTAATTCCCAGAAGAGTCAGTTTCTGGCCGGTGCTGTCGTGCAGCTCGCGGGCAATGCGACGTCGCTCGTCGTCCTGAGACTGATACAGCCGCCTTGAAAACTCGCGGAGATCTTCTTCACTTCGGTGGCATTCGATGGCGATTGCTGCCATATGAATGACCTGCTCGATCAGCGCCATGTCTCGTACGGTCGGCCGTTGGGCCGTGGGATAGAACAAAATCATGGCACCGAGGAATCTGTTGGAGCCCGAGAGGATCGGCACCGCCCACGCCGCCTGCACTCCGTGACTGGAAATCAGGTTCCAGCGAGCCGCGAACGAGCGGTCGCTCTTCATGTCGGCAACCGGTATACGATTTTCTCGAAGCATGGTGGGCTCGAAACTGGCGAAAGCGGGTACGCATAAACCGTCGAACGCCTCGTTCCAGACCTTGGGAACTTTCGGCCCGGCTGCAAGCCGGAGATGCTTTCCGTCGCCGTGTGGCAACAAAACCGTCGGGATCACTCCAGGCGAGCGGAAATCGATAAAGTTGCACAACTCATTCAGAATCTTGTCAATCGGCGCTCTAGCGGAAAGCAGTCTGAGCACATGAGTTTCTGAGATAGGCGGCTTCGAGGGTCTGTGGAGAGCAGCTTTTGACATGTAAGTTCTCCCTCCTGAAAAGTCGGCGCGCCTGGCGAAAAACAATGCTAGCCGCTGTCTGGGCAACTTAGAGGGGTCGATCGTACAGGCACGGGTATGGGAGGGCTGTCCACTTCGAGACAGTTTCGAAAGAACCCGCGGGAAAGGCGATTATGGGGGATTGGAAGTCCGCCAATCTCTGCGGAAAGTTCCGCGGCGCTCCCAATTAGTCGTGCAGGACGACGCTGAGCAGGGATTTGTTGATCTGAAGGCCGCCGTTGTACTTGATGAAGCCGAGTTTCTTGAACTTGTTCATGAAGAGATTCACTCGAGAGCGTGTCGTGCCGATCGTCTCGGCCAGCGTTTCTTGCGATATCTTTGGAAGAATGCGCTGAGGCTGGTTGTCTTCTCCGTATCTGGCGAGGAGCAGGAGCGCGCGGGCCAGCCGCTTTTCCGTGGAGTTGAAAAGCTGGTCCACGAGGTCGGCCTCAATGCGAATGTTTCGGGTGAGCATGTAGGTAATAAAGCGGTCGGAGAATTCGTGCTCGGCGTGAAGCATGCGATTCATCTCATTCTTTTGAATGATGAGCACGGTGGTCGGCGCCGTAGCGGTGGCCGCTCCCATGCGGAAGGGTTGACCAGCCAGGCAGCCCTCTCCGAAAAAATCGCCGGGTCCCAGGACCGCCACCACCGCTTCCTTGCCGACGCCATTCACCACGGTCAGCTTCACCCGACCTTGTTGGATATACATCACGCTTCCGGCGGCGTCTCCTTGCGCAAAGATGGCCACCTTCTTCGGATACTCCACGATCTTTCGGGACACACCGGCGGAATCAAGAAACTTCTGGGCATCGAAACCCAATTGTTTGTTTGTAACAGGTCGGCGCGGGGCAGAAGACGCCATACAGAGAATGCTATCACTTCGCCCACCAGAAGCAATGAATTTGGCGAACTGTCCGTAAGGTGACAGAAACGGGTGATCGCCTCTCGTAGGATGTGTCTTGTGGGAAGGCACGAAGAGAGCACCAGCGCACGACCTTCATTTTGCAGACCCGGCTTACCCACAGTTCGCGAGGTTTCGAACTAGCACACTGAGGTAATAGAAACACAACTTACGCACCCCTTCGCCAGGCCGGAGTGCATGCCTGGAAAGAGAAAGAGATAGGTCGATGCCGTTACTTCAAATACTCATAGTCTTAGTCGTGGTCGGACTCCTGCTTTGGCTGGTCAACAGCTTCATACCGATGCAGGGAACGATCAAGTCCATCTTGAACGCAGTGGTCGTCATCGCTGTCGTTCTCTGGCTGTTGAACATTTTCGGGCTCTTCCACTCATTTTCCCATCTCCACATTGGAGCGTAAGCAAGCCCAAAAGAGCGACGGGGAGATGAATTGTGTGCGGTTGCAGGAAAACGACAAACTCACCAGGCGGTTGACGCCGTGCGGGACCGTGCAAATGAATTCGCGGTAATGGAGGCAACACTCATGAAAGTACTTGGGGTCATCAGCACCGCAGCGCTGCTCCTGATATTCGGAGCTACCGTTCCTTCCTATGCGCAGGCCGAACACCAGGATGGCAAGCCCGGAACGCAAGAGCAGGCTAAGCCCGCAAAGCAAGAAGAAGCCAAGCCGGCAAAGCAGGAAGAAGCGGCAAAGCCAGCGAAGCAAGAAGAACAAGCCAGGCCCGCAAAGTCGCAGGAGCAGGCTAAGACCGAGAGACAGAAACCCGAAGCAAAGCCAGCGAAGCAAGAAGAGCAGGCCAAGCCCGCAAAGTCGCAGGAGCAGGCTCGGACCGAGAGACCGAAAGCTGAAGCGAAGCCAGCGAAGCAAGAAGAACAGGCCAAGCCCGCAAAGTCGCAGGAGCAGGCTAAGACCGAGAGACAGAAACCCGAAGCGAAACCAGCGAAGCAAGACGAAAAGGCGAAGCCGGCGCAGGAACAGAAGCAGGCCAAGACCGAGAAGCAGGCGCCGGAGGCCAAGCCGGCTAAGCAGGAAAACCGCGGCAACGCTGGTGGACGACAACACGTTCAGCGGACTGCGGCCGAACAGCAGAAGCAACGCTCCGAGCCGGCACTGCGGCTTAGCGCCAGAAGCGACAGGCGCATACCCGACGATCGCTTCCGTTCCAATTTCGGGCGTGGGCATGAATTCCGCATCGGCAGTCCTACTTTGGTTGGCGGATATTCACGCTTCCAGTACGGCGGATATTGGTTCGGGTTCGTTCAGCCATGGCCAGTCGGTTGGTATTACACCGACGATGTCTATGTCGATTTCATCAACGGCGGCTATTACCTGTGCAACCCGTACTATCCCGGAGCGCAAATCGCGATCAGCGTCCAGCTGTAGGCCTTTCCAAACGCGGCGTCAAAGGAGCGGCTCGATTGCAGACGGATCGAGTCGCCCCCGCATTATCGAGGAGTTGACACGGCGCCCTTCACACATCGTCTGACGAGAGAAAGAGAGAGGATCCCATGCTCGGAACTATCTTGATCGTGCTTTTAATTCTGGCACTGGTAGGCGCTCTGCCGCGGTGGTCGCACAGCCGATCGTGGGGTTATTTTCCGACGGGAGGACTGGGGCTGGTGCTTCTGATAGTCGTCGTGCTTGTACTTATCGGCCGGCTCTAATTTATCCGCCGCAAAACTCGGGATGTGTGCGCAACAGGACAGATTGACCCCTGCCAATGCATCTAGGATGGGTTTCCGACGCAACCGTTCTTGTAAGACGCCCCAATGGTTCGCGCCGACAGTTTTCGGTGGATATCAGCACCTTCGAGATTCTCAGGAGAATATGAAAATGAAGACCATGAAAACAGTTCTAGCAGTGCTGGCACTCGCAGCGTTCAGCATAATCTGCGCGTCGGGTGCTCACGCCGATGAATGGAACAAGAAGACCGTGATGACGTTCAGTCAGCCGGTCGAAATTCCCGGTCAGGTTCTGCCGGCCGGCACCTACACGATCAAGCTAGTGGATATCGGAGCGGACCGTCACGTCGTCCAATTCCTAGATGCCGACGGCGTTCACGTGTTTGCAACCGTTATCGCGATTAACAATTGGAGGCTTCACCCGACCGGCCAAACCGTGGTCAAATTCGCGGAGCGAGCGGGCGATAATCCGGAAGCATTGAAGGCGTGGTTCTATCCCGGTGATAACTTTGGACAGGAGTTTGTCTATCCCAAGCAGCGGGCGATTCAACTAGCCATCGCAACGAAGGAACCCATCCCGGCGTTCGCCGACGAAACACCAGCCGCTGACTTGAAGTCTGTTCCGATTACTGCCGTGACACCGGATGAGACGGAAGTACCGGTAGCGCAAGTGATCGCGACTGATCAACCTGTTACGGCCGATCCCGATCCCGCTCCCGCTCCGGCTGCAGCTCCGGTTGAGGTCGCGCAGAATACGAGCTTGCCGAAGACCGCCAGCCTGGTTCCGCTCATCGCGTTGCTTGGCTTCGTATGCGTTGTGT
Organism: uncultured Acidobacteriota bacterium; assembly: GCA_963814605.1. Classification (GTDB taxonomy): domain Bacteria; phylum Acidobacteriota; class Terriglobia; order Acidiferrales; family UBA7541; genus Palsa-295. Next base: position 117,557 of record CAWFDD010000002.1, read on the forward strand.
GTGCTTTTGTAGCGAAACGATACGCAGTGTAACGTTTGTGGTCCTATCAACAGGCTCTACGGCACCGCGGGTCTCACGGCCGACGCTAAATGGCCCGCGGTGCTGAGGGGGCTCTAGTGGTCCTCATGGCGCGGTCCAAACGAAACAGTTTACTGATGAAATTCCACCTCTGCTCGGTGATGTCGTTGATTTGCTTCCTTGTTGTCGGGTCGCGTAGCCTCCCGGCGCAATCCGCACCTTCGACCAACACTGCCCCATCGCCACTTTTCGCCAAGACGGAACTTGTGGTATTGCCTGTGAGCGTTACGGATTCAAACGGAAATTTCGTATCCGGGCTGAGCTCCCAGAACTTTCGAGTGTACGACAACGGACGGTTGCAACGCGTTACCGCCTTTCAGGACAGAGATACGCCGGTGACCGTCGGACTGATCGTAGATCACAGCCGCAGCATGGGCCCCAAGCTTCCGGAAGTGGCTGCCGCAGTATCCGCCTTCGCTCAATCCAGCAGTCCCGAGGACGAGATGTTTGTCGTGGATTTCAACGACGACGTTTCTGTGGAACTCCTCAACGGCAAGCCATTCACGAATGACGCGCAGGAGCTCGCGAAAGCCGTTTCCGCGATTCGAGCGCGGGGACGGACCGCGCTGTACGACGCGGTGGCCGAGGGACTGCTTCACCTGCAGTTGGGCCGGTGGGACAAGAAAGCGCTGATTATCGTCAGCGATGGCGGCGACAACGCCAGCCAGCAAAAATACTCTCAGATTCTAGCAATGGCTCAGCGATCGCAGGTATCAATCTATTCTGTGGGCCTGACGGACGCGGACGAAGAAGAGAATCCGGACGTACTTCGCCGGCTCAGCAAAGCGACTGGTGGTATCGCTTTCTTTCCATCGTCCTTGCAGGACGTGGCGGACATTTCCAGGCGAATTGCGCGCGACTTACGCGAGCAGTACACGCTGGGCTTTGTTCCGGAGCAAACGGGATCTCCGGATTCGTTCAGACAACTGACCGTGAAAGTCGACGCACGCGTTCACGGCAAGCTACGCGTGCGAACCCGGCCCGGCTATTTCACCCCGAAGCTGCAACCCGTTGCCGTCAGTCCTGGGAATAGTGCGTCGTGACTTCTCGGATGCCAGTCGCGAACTCGCGTCGAAGGACGCACGCAGGCCTCCTTCGCGTGGCCTACTTTGTCTTCTTGGCCAGCGGACTGGTCGCACTAGTTTACTGCGGCTACGTTGTCACCGCCGCGCATTTCTATCAGGCAGTTCAAAAGTCGCGACTCGAGAGTGAAGGCCGGAATGTCAGCGGAAGCGGGGAACGAAATGGGCAGTACCGTCCGGTCATGGACGGAACCGCCATTGGAGAGATGAAGGTTCCGCGTCTTGGCCTGAATGCGATTTTCGTCCAGGGCGATTCGTCCAAAATCCTGAGGCACGCAGTCGGCCATATCGCCGAGACGGCTTTGCCCGGAGAACGAGGTAATGTCGTCCTCACCGGCCACCGCGATACCTTTTTCCGCCCTCTGCGCAACATTCGACCGGGCGATACGATCGAGATTAAGACGCTCGAAGGCGAGTTTGCGTATCAAGTGGACTGGACTGAGATCGTGTCGCCCTATGACATCGAAGTTCTTAGGCCGTCCAGCCAAAACACGCTGACCCTCGTGACATGCTTTCCCTTCTACTACGTTGGCCCTGCGCCGAACCGGTACATCGTTCGCGCCCACCAGGTCGAGACAGTATCGGCGCCACCGTCCGTACACGGAGCGATCGTCGAACTGTCAACCATCCCTCAAGGGTGATTTCGTAAGTGTCCGCAACCGGACAGACAATTGCCGGAGGTCCCTCTAGCATGCCTATGGAGTCAACTTGCTCAAACTGATGATCGCAGTCTCGATGTTTTTGTGGCTTTTGGGAATTGTGACGGCGTCCATGTTCGGCGGATACATTCACCTGCTGCTACTGGTGGCCGTCGTGACGGCGGGCATTTCCTTCATTCAACACCGTCGGCTCGCGCGTGTCTCCCGAGTCGAAGATTCACAGCCGTAACGAAAAGCTTTCTGTTGGCAACCGCTTCACAAGGGCTTCGGATATGGACAACCTCCGCAGCCGCAGTCCCGCACGAATCTGATCATGGAGGTCAGCGATGATGCGCAAATCAATTTTGGTTTTGTGTTTGGGTTTGGTTGCTACCGCGCCACTTTTTGCGGGAAACAAGGAACAAAACCGCCTGGCAAACGCCGGGGTCGTAATGCAGGAAATTATGAACACGCCCGAAAACATTCCCCAGCAAGTGCTTGAGAAGGCCGAGTGCGTGATCGTGTTCCCGTCCGTTCTCAAGGCCGCTTTCGTGGTCGGCGCAAGCTACGGTCGGGGCGCGATGGTTTGTCGAACAGGCGAAGATTTCCACGGGCCATGGGGTGCTCCTGCGATGATGGCGCTGGAAGGCGGCAGCTTCGGATTCCAGATCGGCGGGCAAGCAACGGATCTAGTCCTGCTGGTCATGAATAATGCCGGCGCGCGCTCGATTCTCGAAAGCAAGGTCAAGTTGGGCGGCGATGCTTCCGTGGCGGCGGGTCCCGTGGGACGCGATGCAGCGGCGAACACCGATGCCTACATGCGAGCGGAGATTCTCAGCTACTCGCGTACACGTGGACTCTTTGCGGGAATTTCGCTCGAAGGTTCGACGCTTCGCCCCGATGACGATGCGACGGCGGACGTCTATGGGCGCAAATTGACGGCGAAAGAAATCATTCTGGGTGGAAACGTCCGAGTACCAGCTTCTGGCCGCCACCTGGTCGCCGTTCTGCAAAAGGGCTCGCCGCACAACGAGTCGAAACAATCCGCAAAGAACTAGGCTTTGGCTTTGACGATTCGCCGCCCTTGCTGGACCCGATGCCGAAACCGGGCCTCAGGAAGGGCGGCGGTGCAGTCGATGGCTACGAGTGTTCTCTGCCAGTGTATTCAAGCTACAACTAAGACGAGACTTCAGGAGAGAACGGCTGTACCCGAAGTGGCGCGCACATAAATCTGGCCGACCAGAGGTCTAAAACGGAAGCCGCGGGTGATACTATCTTCGCCGCGTGCATCGATTGGGCCCGGGGGATCGCGCCATGGCTGCGGGAATTCTGAACGGAATCCGAGTGATTGATTGCGGCACCTACATAGCCGCGCCCGCTGCGGCCACGGTGATGAGCGATTTTGGGGCCGAGGTAATCAAAATCGAGCGGCCGCCCTATGGCGATCCGTATCGCTACCTGTCCCTGAATCCGGGCATGCCGGTTTCGGATCTTTTCTACTGCTGGATTCTCGACGGGCGCAACAAGAAGAGCCTGGCGCTTAATCTCTCCCGCGACAATGGCCGCGACGCGCTGCTGAAGCTGGTGAAGACCGCGGATGTATTCATCACGAACTTTCCCGGACCGCTGGTGCGCAAATTCCGTCTCTCGTATGAAGAGCTTCGTGCCGTTCAGCCGAAGCTGATCTATGCGCACATTACCGGCTATGGCGATGCCGGTGAAGACGCCGAACGCCCCGGCTATGACGCGACCGCCTACTGGGCGCGATCGAGCTTGATGTACACGATCCACAACGGCGACGCCGAACCGGCGCTCTCTCCCGCAGGCTTCGGCGATCATCCCACGGCGATGTCGCTTTTCGGCGGCATCATGCTGGCGCTTTACAATCGCGAGCGGTGCGGCGAGGGGACCAAAGTCTCAACCTCGCTGATGGCGAATGGAGCTTGGTCACATGCGTGCACGCTGCAAGCGGCGATGTGTGGCGCTACTTTTTTGCCGCGTGCGAGCCGCAAGACGGCATACAACCCGATCATCAACCACTACGTTTCTCGAGACGGCAAGCGCTTTCTCTTATGCTGCCTTGATCCGCAGAAGGACTGGCCCGCTCTTTGCAAGGCCTTCGAACTCGAGGATCTCCTGGCCGACGAAAACCTCTCGACGCCGGAAGGGCGGCGAGACAATCGCGCGGCTGTGATTGAACGCATTGATCAGGCAGCGGCGCGACGCGATATGTCCGACATCGAGCGGTTATTCCATGCCCACGACATTATTTGGGGGGCGGTATTGACGATTACCGAAGCTGCTGGCGATCTTCAAATGGAGGCGAACGGCGTGTACGCGGAAGTCGAGCACGAAGGGCGGGGTTCGCTGCGCACCGTGAGCAGTCCCGTGAATCTGCAGGGATTTCCCAAGGCCAAGCCCGTGCCTGCCCCTGGGATCGGCCAACATACCAGGGAGTTGCTTTCGCAGCTGGGTTATTCGGCCGGCGAGATCGAAGCGCTGATCGCCAGCGGCGCCGCGAGCCAACACGGGAAATAGCGCGTGGACGAAGCGACGCCGCCCGTGGCGAAACAAATCCAAAAAAAACCAACGTGAATTGGTGCGGCCGACATAGAATCTGCGCATGGCAAAGGGCTGGGAGAGCAAGTCGGTCGAGAGTCAGGTGCAGGATTCACAATCGAAGGGCCGGACGAAACGGGGCGAAGTGCTGACGCCTCTACAAATTGACACGCGCCGCCGCAGGGAAGTGCTGATTCTTTCGCGCGCCCGGGTCGAGCGGGATCTGCAGGTCAGCCAGGATCAGCGCTATCGCGATTTGCTTACCCGCGCACTGGCCGATATCGAAGCGCAGCTTTCCGCACTCGAAAAGATCGGCTGACGGGATTTCCTTCAGAGAAAATCAATCGCGGGGCGATTCGGACTCCGCATCCTCGATGAAGAACACGCCCACGCCATTCTGATTTTCCTCGCTGCCCGCAGCACAGTGGACCACTGTCGCGCGCAGCGAAAGCGTGCTCAAGCGATTCTGTTCTCCGGCGGCCTCGATCACCACGCGCAGTTCCGATTGAAGGCGCGGGCGGCTCGCGAGCGACAGGTACGCTCCCTGGACGCTAATGTCGCGCAGGGTGGCTTTCTCTTCGAACGGGCTGCCGTCCTCTGCGATGCCGGAAACGATAGCGGCAAATCGGAGCCGGCGGCGCTGCCCAAGGCGCGATTCGGGGAGGGAAACATCCACTCCGCGCGCGCTCAACGTGACGGACATTCCTTCCATGGCCGCCCAGGTGGCAGGAAATTCCTGGCGCGCGGCGGAGAGAAACCCGTCCACCATACGGCTCGAGGAATCGGGATCGTGGTGGAACAGAATCAAATTCCTGACTTTGGATTCGCGCGCGATCTTCACGCCTTCGAGCCAGCAAGAATGTCCCCAGCCTTTGCGGGTGGACGCGAGCTGCTCGGGCGAATACTGAGCGTCATAGATCAGCACGTCCGCGCCCTGCGCGAGTTGTCGAAGACTGCTGTCGAATTCCGGAACGCCGGGCTCGTTGTCGGTGGCATAGACGATCGAACCGACGGGCGTATCCAGGCGGTAGCCCAGGCACCCCTGCGGATGATTGAGCCAGGCGGTGGAGATATGCGTACCGCCGACATCCCATTGTTCGCCGCCCTCGATTTCGCGAAAGAAGCGCGTGGCGGACATCATGCCGACGTCCACCGGAAAATAGGGGCTGGCAAACTGCGCTTCCAGCACCTGGCGGAGACTGTTGCGGCCCAGATGTTTGGATTGAAAGCTGTACAGATGAAAACGATTCTGCGCTTCAAAGAACGGATGGAAGAACGGCAGGCCCTGAATGTGGTCCCAGTGGTAATGGGTGACCAGGACGTGGGCTTCGATCCCCCCGTCGCCCTGCCATCGCGTCCAGCGATTGTGCATGGCGTGCAGGTGATTGCCGAGCATCCTCAAGCCGGTGCCGCAGTCGAGGATGAAGTGCGGGCCGTCCTCAATGGTCAGCTCCAGGCAGGCGGTGTTCCCGCCGTAGCGCCAAGTATCGCGCTCGAGTGTCGGCGTTGAGCCGCGCACTCCCCAGAAGACCAACTTTGCGCTATTTTGAGGCATGGCGGGGCCATTGGTGGCCCATCTCTCCGCCGGCCGCCGAGAATTTTGCGGAAGCCGACATTCATTTTATGGTAGGGGGCGTCAGCGAGTGAGTCAATTGAGTTTCTGGCTAGCGCAGCGAGATACGCACGTCCAGTTACACCACTAGCGACACGATGCGGGCAGGGCTATTCGCCGGGGCAATTCTGCGAGTAGAATTCAAGCGATGCACTTCCACGCGCACGGCGGCGACGGGCACGACCACGGCCACGGCGAAGCTGTGGTCTCCGGTCTGGGTGAAAGGGCCACCGGAATCCTCGGCGCGGCGGTTGTAGCCACGCTCGCGCTGGTCGCCGTGGAGTTAGTGGCCGGGTATGCCGGACATTCGATGTCGCTGGTGGGCGACGCGGTCCACAATCTGACGGACGTGCCGACGCTGGTGATTTCCTGGCTGGCCATGCGCTGGGCGCGGCGCCCTCCCACGCCCGAAAAAACATACGGATACCACCGCGCGGGAATTCTGGCGGCGTTTGTAAACGCCATGGTGCTCACGCTTGCGTCACTTTTCGTAATCGGCGAGTCAGTTTTGCGATTGCGCCATCCGGTTACGGTGGGCACGGGACTGATGATGTGGGTTTCGCTGCTGGCACTGGCGATTAACGGCGGAATCACGCTCGCCGTTCACCGCGGACGCCGCGATCTGAACGTGCGCACCGTGTGGATTCACAATCTGGGCGACGCGCTTTCGAACGTCGCGATCTTTGCCGGCGCGCTGGCTATTCGCTGGACGGGCGCGCAGTGGGTGGATCCGGTGATCGGCATGGGCATCGGTGCGCTGGTCCTTTGGTCGGGGCAGGGAATTTTGCGAGAGAGCGGACACATTCTCCTGGAGGGATTGCCGCGCGCGATTCGCCTAGAGGAAGTCGCAGCGGCGATCCTGCGTGTCGCAGGAGTTCAAGAGGTTCACGACGTGCACATCTGGACGCTCGGCACGGATCTTCAAGCGCTTTCCTGCCACGTATGTATTCCGGATATGCACATGGAAGAGAGCGAAAAAGTCCTCAAGAGTATCCGCGACGTGCTGGCGCGCGATTTTCGGATCTCACACACCACGATTCAATTCGAACGCGCCGGACTGCCGGCCGAAGCGGGCTTGTATATGCCGGTGCCCGTGCGCCGCTCAGCGCCCTAGAGCCTGGCGGCTGGACCGGCGACGAGTGCGCGGTGCCGATTGGCAGCGTGGGCAAAAATAGCTGCTTCGCCCGGCGACAATTGCCCGGCGAATCGGCCCGCCGCAGCGAAAACACTTCTTTCCTTTGCGCTGATAGACTTTGTGGCGCTGCTGGAATGATCCTCGCCGCCCTTCGGAATCCACATAGTCGGAAACGGACGAACCGCGCATGCGAATGGCTTGCTTCAGTATGTCGCGGACGGCGCGGTAGAGGCGGCGCAGTTCGGCGTCCTTCAAATTGACGCCGAGACGCGTCGGATGAATCCTGGCACGCCACAGGCTTTCGTCCGTATAGATATTCCCCATGCCGCTGAGGCCATGCTGATCGAGGAGCAGCGCCTTGATTCGCGCGCGTCGGGATCGGACCAAGGCGGAAAATTCATCGAGAGTCGCTTCGAGAGGATCGAGGCCGACCTTGCCAAGGGTTGATTTCCGCGACTCGGCCGAAAGGATTCGCATCTTGCCGAAACGGCGAACGTCGGTGTAGCGAAATTCGCGGCCATCGTCGAGCGCGAAAAATACGTGAGTATGCGGGGCTTCGGGCGCGTCCGGCGGGCAGACGACGATTTGCCCGGTCATGCCCAGATGAATGAACAGCGAGAAATTTTCCGGGCTTCCATTTGAAGATTCGAACTCGACAATCAGGAATTTGCCGTGGCGCCTTACGCTGCCTACTTTGCTACCGGGCAGGTCGCGCTCCATGGCGGCGGGATCTTCGATGAAGTCGGTTTTGCCAAGTCGCACCGAGAGGATGCGCCGCCCGGGCAAGGCCGCCCGCAGGCCGCGGGCAACGGTTTCGACTTCAGGAAGCTCTGGCATAAATGGTGCAATCCCTCGCCGGCGGAGAATGCCGCGCTGAAGGTCGCGGCGCAACGTCTAATCCTTTTCGATGTTCGATTTCCAGTTGCGGATTCAGGGCAACGGAATGCCGGGAGAAGCGACGATTCCGGCGACGCGCAGGATTTCGGCGTACTCTTCGTCGGTGAGCGGGCAAATGGTGAGACGCGTGTTCTTCAGGAACTTGATTTTTCGCAGCAGGCGGTCTTCGCGCATTTCGGCGAGTTTGACCACGCGGGGCAGACGCTCGATGGCGCGCAGATCCACAACCAGCTTCTTCGATTCGTCGTCCTCTGGATCGGGGTAGGGATCGCGGGTGACCTCGGCCAGAGCGTAGAGCGAGTGTTCAGGTTTGCCGTGATAACACAGGGCGCGATCGCCTTTGTGGACCTGCTTGAGCTGCCGCGCGGCGTCGGGGCGGTTTCCTGCGTGCCGCCACATCTCCTTGCCCTTCACAAAAAGGGTGTCCCAGTGGTAGACCCGCGGGTCAACTGCCAGCAGCCAACGCCTTGGTTTTGAGGGAGCCTGCGTCATCCGTTGAGAGGTGCCGCCCGCACTATACACGTAAGGATAAAAAAAATGAAAGGCCTGTCTGCAAGATTTTCGGGGAAGAAATGGGAGGGAGTTCCCAATTTGGCACAGGCCAATATGGCGGGCTGGCGACTCCGGGCTAGCGTACGTCCACAAAAACGTCGTCGCCACGCAATTCGACTGGGTAACATTCCACGCCGAGCGAAGGGTTTTGGACCACCTTGCCGGTGGTGACGTCATATTGCCAGGCGTGCCAGGGACAGGTAACGACAGTGCCATCCAGCTCGCCTTCGCCGAGCGGGCCGCCCTCATGCGCGCATACACTATTGATAGCATGGAACTTACCGGATACGTTGGCGATGGCGATGGCCTGGCCGCCTACCTGGAATTCGTAGATTTTTCCCGGCGGGACGTCCTCTTTTCTAGCCGCGCGCACAAATGCCACGGTGCACCCCCTCCTAATGTCCGACCGCTCCCGCCGCGTGATGATAGATTTTCTCTCCTGCTTCGATCCGGGCCGGCAGGCGATTTTGCGGCGGCGGAAGAGGGCAGGTCGTGAACGGATTATAAGCGCAGGGCGGATTATAGGCTTCGTTGAAGTCTAAAACCACCGTGCCGTCGGGTTCGATTTTCGTGTCCAGAAACCGGGAGGCGGCGTAGGTCTCATGGCCACTGGTCAGATCTCGAAAGACAAAAGAGGCGACGGCACCGTCCACTTCGGCGTCCATCCGGAGGTCCTTCCCGGCTAATTTGAACGTCACATAGCCGGGGATAGTTTCCCGCAGCGTGTCGCCCATTACGTTTTGAATTTCGATCGGCTTCGGTTTGTCGTAGGGCACATACCGAGCGATCACGCGATAGGATTCTTCCACGGGAAACCAGCGCGCACCCGTGAAGTCCTTGCGCAATTGGCTATTTTTGTCGCGCAGGCGAATCGTGTAGCGGTCACCGCTGGAATGGACGTACATGGTGAGATCGCCGATCACGAGCTGGTCGGCGTTCGAATCGGGATGCAGCTCGCCCGAGTCGATGCGCTTGCCGTTCAGGATGGCCACAACGCCCGGCTTGAGGTGAACAATCGTGTGCCCGGCGTGGAATTCGAAGGTGCCCGCGCTGGCGGGAGCGGGCGAGGGAAGCACGATATCGTTCAGCGGGCCGGAACCGAAACTGTTGTCGCCTTCGTGCAGCCAGAAAAGGCCGCTGACGGTGAGCCAGCCGCCGTCGGATTTCAATTGCGCCTCGTAGGCTTGGCGCCACTTCTCAACGGAGGCGCGATAGGCTGAATCGTCGGCCGCTTCAACGACTGTCCCCATAAACAGCACCGCGGCGACGGCCAGTGCCGCGAAGCGCTGAATGGAAGCGCGCGAATTCATACGAAGAGTCAGATTCTCCCGCCGCAAGACCAGCAAAAATTTGCGGCCATAGGGCCCGGCGCGCCGCAGCGGCGGCAATAGCGGCCCACGTGTCCGGCAACTGCGACGATCGGCACTTCAACCTCGGCAGTGCATGCCCAGATCAGCGCGGCGATCCAGCCGATTCCCGTCCAACCCAGGAAGATATTCAGCAGGAAGATTCCGGGAAACGATCGCTTGCGATGGCCGATGATGGAGGGCAGGAAGTACAGGAGTCCGCAGGAAATCAGGAAGAGCATGTTCGCACCCCTTTCGCGCCTGAACCGTCTGGAGAGGGCCGGCAGGAACCCGAAGGCGGGGCACCAGGGTTAAAATCCCGGCGGGCCAATGCGGCTTGCCTCGGGGTTGAAACCCGGCGCTTCCACCGCTTTCCTGTTTCCGCACGTTCCCAGCTCTGGCAGCCAATCATTAAGGAATACGCCTATGAGCCTGTATTTGTTTCCTCGCGCTGAACCCTGATAACGACAGGTCAGCGTCCTGCGACCTGCGAATTTGTTGCAGCAGGCGCCTCGCCGACCTTCGCCAGAAGCTCCGCGAACTTCGCTTCGCGATCTTTCTGATCGAGGCCCTGATAGATTTCGGCGATTTGCGTGGCATTCATCGAGCAGAATTTCGGCCCGCACATGGAGCAGAATTTCGCTTCCTTGTAGAAATCGTCGGGCAGAGTCTCGTCGTGCATGGCCCGCGCGGTTTCGGGGTCGAGCGAAAGTTCGAATTGTTTGTTCCAATCGAACAGGAACCGCGCGTAACTCAGGGCATCGTCGCGGTCGCGCGCGCCCGGACGATGGCGAGCCACGTCCGCGGCATGCGCCGCGATTTTGTAGGCGATCACGCCCTGGCGGACATCGTCCGCGTTCGGCAGCCCGAGATGCTCCTTGGGCGTGACGTAGCAGAGCATGGAAGCGCCATGCCAGCCGATCATGGCCGCGCCGATGGCGCTGGTGATGTGGTCATAACCCGGCGCGATATCGGTGACCAGCGGTCCGAGAGTGTAAAAGGGCGCTTCGTAGCACAGCTCGTTTTCCTTTTTCACCTGCAGCTCGATCTGATCGAGAGGAATGTGTCCCGGGCCCTCGATCATCACCTGTACGTCGTATTCCCAGGCTTTCTTGGTGAGCTCGCCAAGCACCTTCAACTCGGCAAATTGCGCTTCGTCGCTCGCGTCCGCCAGACAGCCCGGACGCAGCCCGTCGCCGAGCGAAAAACTGACGTCGTGCTTCTGGAAAATCTTGCAGATGGCGTCGAAGTTCTCGTAGAGAAAATTCTGCGCCTTGTGGAAGCTCATCCACTGCGCCAGCAGCGCGCCGCCGCGGCTGACGATTCCGGTGATGCGGTTGCGCACCAGCGGCAGAAATTCGCGCAGCACGCCCGCGTGGATGGTCATGTAGTCCACGCCCTGTTCGGCCTGTTCTTCGATCACTTCGAGCATTACGTTGATGGTCAGATCCTCGGCGCGGCGGACACGCGAGAGCGCTTCGTAAATCGGCACGGTGCCGATGGGCACGGGCGAAGCATTGATGATGGCCCGGCGAATTCCCGGGATATCGCCGCCGGTCGAGAGGTCCATAACAGTGTCCGAGCCGTAGTGCACGGCGCGGTGCAGCTTTTCGAGTTCGTCGCTGACGTGCGAGGTGGTCGCGGAGTTGCCGATGTTTGCGTTGATTTTGCAGAAGAAGGCGACGCCGATGCCCATGGGCTCGAGGTTGCGGTGATGGATGTTCGCGGGAATAATGGCGCGGCCGCGGGCGACTTCGTCGCGGACAAGTTCCGGAGAGATCTTCTCGCGCGTGGCGACGTAGAGCATCTCTTCGGTGATCATGCCGCGCCGCGCGTAATGCATCTGCGAGAAGTTTCTCGCGCCGCCGTTCATCGCCGCCGCGCGCCTTTCGATCCATTCGTCTCGCAACGCCATATTGACCTCCGATCGCACTCGCGGCTGCTTCGCAGCGGGCCGCGATGCGGCTCATTATGGCACCGCATTTCGCACGCGGCAACACGGCCATGGGAGGAATCGTTTGACCCGCCGAGATTGACAACCGGCGCGGGAGAAGTGTATCTAGATTGCATCAGCCTGTTTGCCGAGCGATCGGCTGCGAAGGAGGTTTCTCGTGGCTAGACTGCAGCTCAGGATATGGGGCGCGGCTTTCGTTGTTCTCGCGATTTCCATCCCGGCATACGCGCATCACGGCAACGCGGGATACGACCTCGACAAAACTGTTACTTTAGCCGGAACTGTGACCGGCTTCGATTGGGTCAATCCACACTGCCTGGTCTATGTGGACGTGAAAGAGAATGACGGCCAGGTACAGCACTGGACTCTGGAGCTGGCTTCTCCGTTCACGATGTCGCACGCCGGCTGGACGAAGTCTTCGCTGATGGTGGGGGACATGGTCGTGGTGGAAACGCATCCCGCCAGAAACGGAACCACGCTCGGGGTCAGCGTCACTTCGAAGAGCGTTATGAAGTTCGTGGTCAACGGCAAACCGATCTCCGCGACGTAACGTCGAGCACGTTCAGAACGAAAATTTTAGCGCCGCCTGCATCAACCGCGGCGGCGCGGCGTTGACCACCCGGCCGAACAGAGCGCTGGAAAAATCGCCATTCACGGCCGCCGGTCCGAAAAATTCCGTGTGATTGAAGACGTTGAACGCTTCCAGCCGAAACTGCAGCGCCTTGGACTCCGAAATCTGGAAATTCTTCAACACGGCCAGATCGGTGTTGAACTGGCCGGGCCCGTAGAAGAATCGCTTTCGGGAATCTCCGAATGTCCCCAGGGCGTTGGCGCTGAACAGCGAAGTATTAAAATATGGGAAGCCATTCCGTGGATTTCCGTTAAGTTCGAGAGGACCGGCGGTGAAGTCCGGCAAATCGGCGCTGTGATTATTAACTCCGTTCGGCAGGCTCCCCATCAGAGAATTGTCAAGGTCGGTGGACAGGGTCACCGGGAAACCAGAGCTGGCCCGGGTGATTCCCGAAATCGCCCAGCCTTGCGTCAATACGGGCGCGCGAGAAGTGAGGCGATCGAACGGAAGCTGCACCCGGTAGGTGGCCACGAAGTTGTGCCGCAGATCGAAAGCCGAAAGTCCTCGCGTGGCGTTGAAATTAAATGGATCGAGAATGTCGGCGAGGCTCGACGCCTGGTCAATTGATTTGCTGTAGGTATACGCCAGCATCAGATCCAATGTTTTTCCGGAACGCCGCACGCTGGCTTGAAACGAACTGTAATTCGAGTTGGCAACGCTCCCTTCGTAGTCGTCATTGCCGAACGCCGATCCGAGAGGCAGGCGTGTGCCTTTCACGACCGTGCCACCAGCGGTAATGTACGTCGTGTCTTCACCATTCGGCCCGCAGGTAGGCGATCCCGGCGCGACGTCTGCCTGCTGGCTCAGAGAAAGACAGAGCGCTGCATTGCCGGGATTGGCTGAATAGACGGCAAGGAGGTGATGCGCTTGCGTTCCTACGTAATTCAAACTGACGACCGTGGCGCCGGGCAGCTGGCGCTCGATCGATAGGAAATAATTCTCAGCGTAGGGATAGGTGTTGCTGGGAGGAGGAGCGGTCATTCCGGCGATCGGCAAGAACTGAGAAAAGTCTATGGTCGGATTAGGCCGCTTGACCGAAGCATTCAGCGGAGGAAACGTCAGCGGAAATGGATTTACGTGAACGGAACCGTCCGATGCGGTGATGAAGGGCGTGGCAAACAGCGTGTCGTTTCCTGTGTAGCTCAAGCCATAGGGAGGCTGGGGTTCGTCGAACGCGATCGTGTTGCCCTGAATCACGGAATAAAAAATGCCGTAGCCGGTGCGAATGCTGGTCTTTCCCGGACCGCCGATGATTTCTCCCAGAATGCCGTCGGACGTCCTGGGCGAGTAGGCCAGGCCAAGACGCGGCGAAACGCGATTACCCTGGGGAACCAGCGTCGGCGGAACTCCGGCATCGGTTGGATAGACGATGCTGGTTGGCGCGGTGGGATAGACTTTGGATTGCTCGCCCAGGATGAAAGTCGGAATCTGATTTTGTTTTTCAGACCAATACTGCATCAGTTCCCAACGCAGACCAAAATTCAGAGTGAGACTGGGCTTGATCCGCCAACTATCTTGGACAAAAGCGGCCGGGTACTTGTGGCGTCCCCAATAGTGCTGGGAATCGGCCTGATTGTAATTGTTCGAAACTCCGATCAGAAAATCTGCGAAGTCGAGGCCGGTTTCGGTGCCGGAGAACAGAAACGATCCATTAAAGGTGGGGTTCGGATTGACGTTGACCTGTTCGTAGCTGAATTCAAAACCCGCTTTGAGAGTGTGGTCCCCGCGGACGGTCGAAAAATTGTCGGATCCGGTAAAAGTATTGTTTGCCTGCGTCAGATTCGTGATGGGCACACCGATGACGAACGAATTGAAGACCGCGTTTTCGACGCCCTCGATATTCGGCGCGAGCGGAGCAATGCCGGGGCACGCAGGATCACGGACTGAGTTGGAACACGTGACAAATCCCTGCGACTCCAGGCTGGGCCCAACTCCCCCAATGGGCTGGCCCACGACATTGACGCTGCGCATGAAGCTGAAGTGGACCTCGTTGACGCTGCCGACGCCGAGAGTCTTTGTGTCGGCCAAGCTGATTAGTTGCGAGCGGCCTGTATTCAAGGCGTTGAAGCCGGGGACGTCCGCGCCTCCCTGTCCGGTGGGGTAGGGATTGTTCAAGGAAAAGTCGTCAAAAAAATAGTATGCCGAGAGCTGTCCCCACCGGTGATTGTTTCCGTCAAGGCGGAAACTCGTTTTGTCGTCGCGTAGCGCTTCGCCATCAGCCGCGGTTGAAAAGGCGGCGGGACCGTTGTTTGGAGGCGGGATAAAATTCAACAGGAATCTGGCCGGCGCCGACCACGCGGCCATTGGAATCACCGCGTTCGGAAAGACGCACGCGCTGCTGCTGGTGCAACCTGGAGTGTAATACGGTTCGTTCGAACTCACCGGATAGTGGAGCGCGCTCATAAGGAGGGCTGCCAGATTCGGACCACCTACCGTTCCGGTGAGCGGGCTGGGCCCGGTCCCGTTGGGCCCGGTGATGAAGTTCCCCATGCGGTAAGCGAGCGAAGGAACGGCAATCAAGCCGGTGTCTATGGCCTGGGCCATGCGCGTGCCCTGATAGTCCGCGAAGAAAAACGTTTTGGAATTCCTAATGGGTCCGCCCACAGTGCCGCCGAATTGATTTTGGCGAAAAAAGCCGCGAGTGGGAGAAAAGAAATTACGTGCGTCGAGCACCGTATTCCGCAGAAATTCGAAGGCGCTGCCGTGAAGTTGATTGGTGCCAGATTTGGTCACCACGTTGATGATTCCGCCGCTGTAGTTGCCGTACTCCGCGTCAAAATTGTTGGTTAATATCCGGAATTCCTCGATCGAATCAAGATCGGGAACGATGGTGGTGCCGCCGTTCATCAATTCCTTTACGTCTCCACCGTTGATCATGTAGCCGTTGGCATCCTCGCGTTGGCCGCTGATGGATTGATTGCCGGGATTCAAATCGCCGGAGGGAGCAATCGCTACAGTGGCTCCCGCCATGACTATGGAGTTGGGCTGCTGAGTGGACGTGGGCACGATGCCTGGCTGCAGCGCCAGCAAATCTGTGTAGCTTCGGCCGTTTAGCGCGACTGCCGTGATCTGCGTGCCCGTCACGACGTCGCCCACCTGCGTGCTTTCGGTTTCCACCTGAGCTGCCGTGCTGGAGACGACGATTTCCTGCGATTGCTCTCCGATGGTCAGCGCCTGATCAACGCGGAGCTGCGTGTTGACGTCAATCGCCAGGCCCGTGCGCTTGTAGGGCGTAAAACCGCGGCTAATAATTTCGAGCTCGTAACGTCCGACGGGGAGGTTGGTGAAGGCGAAAAATCCCTCGCCGTTCGTCGTGGTTGTCTGCGCAACGGTGGTGTCCAGATTGCGAACCGTGACGGTGGCGCCGGGAATCACGCCGCCATTTACGTCGGTTATCGTGCCGGAGATGCTGCCGCCGGTGTCGGCGACGGCGCGCGCACACGAGAGCAGCAGAAAGGCGATGAATACTGCGCAGAAAGCAGTCCTGAAACAGAGTCTCATTCCGATGATTTCTCGTTCGCGCGCAAGAACTTTTCCGCAATCCCAATCCGCACAACCCACCTGGTCCATATTAGCGTCATTCCGAGCCTTACAACTGGATTGGTTTGATGCGGACTGCGAACATTTTGCGTGGGCGTTCCGCGCGGGTTGCGGACGCGATGGAATCCGGGTCGACGCGAACGGAAATGACGCGCCGGACTCTATTTGTGTCCGGGAATGTTGCGGCCGTTACCCGGAAACGAATTTGCCGCGACCGGATGGAATGCCCAATCAATCTGCCTCGACGTAGTTTCTCGCGGAAGCGTTACCGAGCGTTCTTCAGCCCTGGCCGTGGGATGCGCAGCGGGCTGCTCGAACATTCTCGCGAGGTACGTCCTGCGAGAGTCGGCTTCCAGTACGCGTTGCACCTTGGCTTGAAGCTGTGCGAAGACCAGTTTGGCATCCATCGAGGCGTCCAGCGTCTCGAAGTTGAATTCCACGCTGAGGCGGTCAAATTCGGCCAGCAGCGCGGTCTGGTAGCTGCGGAAGTTTTCGTACATGTCCTGGCCAGGAAACACGTCCATGCCGGATTCCCAGTAATCGAAGCCGCGCGAGAAAATCACACGCGGAATCAATTGCTCGACGTCGAGGCGCAGATAGAAGACGGCGTCGGGCACCAGCGCAGCGCTATAGATGCCGCGAATCCACACGGGATCCATGCCGCGGACGATGGCGCGCGCCATCAGGGAATATATATAGCGGTCGGTCAGCACGATGAAGCCTGCGCGGAGGGCGGGAATTACCTCGTTCTCCAGCCGGTCCACAAAATCGGTTGCGTAAAACAGACTCTGCGTGACGCGACCGAGATTGTTGCCTTCCTTGGCGCGGCGAATTCCATCGCCGGCCAGATGCGAGCGCGTCATGCCGGTGTCCAGCACTGCGTGGCCCAACTCCTCGAGCCATGGCCGCAGCATGTTGATCTGCGTTGTGCGACCCGCTCCGTCAGTTCCTTCGACGACGATTAGTTTGCCGGCGAGATCGGAGAGCTTCATGCCGGGCAATTGTTTCCCATACGTCTGTCTCATGGTCGCACCCTCAAGTCTTTCGCTCGTTCGAGATGAGTTCTGACGATCTGGCGCACCTGCGCCTGCTGCACTTCGACCGGAAGAGTGGCGTCAATCACCGTCAAGCCGAATTCAGGGATCATCTTTTCGTATTCGTCCACGATGCGCCCCTGAAACAGGCGGAAGCTCTCGGTCGGGTCGTCGCTGAGTCCGATGTCCAGGCCGGCTTCGTAGAATTTGAATCCGTCGCGCCCGGTCACGAGGCGGCCGATGGCCGTTTCCAGCGGAACGCGAAAATAGAACGCCACCGTGGGCTTGGCCGCGAAGTCATACAGATCGCGAACCCAGCGGCGGTCCATGCCGCGTGCCACGTCGCGGGCAAATGCGGTGTAGATATAGCGGTCGCATAGCACCACCGCGCCGGCCTTTAACAGAGGGAGAATGCTTCGCTCGATGCGATCGGCGAAATCGGTCGCATGGATCAGCGAAAAGGTCGCGGGCGTCAGCATCTTCTTTTTCTTGCCGAGCTTCGTGGTGTCCTTGACCAGCTCGGAGGAGTTCCACTGGCTGAAGACCACGCCGAAGCCCCTCGATTCCAGCCATTTGTGCAGCAGGCTTAATTGGGTGGATTTGCCCGAGCCGTCAATGCCTTCGACCACGAACAACCTCCCTGGGAAGCCATTGTCACCGTTGTGACTCAACCGCGGCGAGGTGCCCCCCATGGGATAGAAAACCTCAAACGGACCAATGCGCATATTGCTGCCGGTGTTCATAGGCCTCTCTTGTGCCTGTGCGAAAGCGTGCCCAAAAACGAGGACACTTAGATTGTTTGTTGGGTTTCCGGTTGGCTGCGGACATCAGTCCCGGAGGACGCCCATACTATCCATCAATTTGAGTTTTATTGCAGCATGAATTTCAGGGTTTGTTTACGGAACCGGATGTTCGCTCAGCAACAGCCGCGGCCCCGAAGCCCGCAAAATTCCTTTCCGCCTATTGCTTGTTGCTTGCGCTCCGGCGCAGGCCTGCCTAAGATGCTTGCGCGACTCAATTTTTGTTTGAGAGGGCCCCTTGCGACGTTTGAGATCAATTCTGGCGATTTCGCTGCTCGCAGCGCAGCTGGGCGACGCCGCGCCGGCCGATTGGGCACGCGCGGCCGCACCGAAACCCGCTCCTCTGCCGCAATCGAAGGACAGCGTCTACGAGATCACGCAGGACAAAGGCTATCGCTTCGACCGCGGCGGATGGACCTACGTTCACCTGGAAGGCGCGCCGCACGACATCGGCTACCAGCACGGCTATCTGCTCGCGCCGGAGATTGCGGATGCATTCGCCGCCGTCCGTCTGGAGGCGACGCACAATACAGGCCGCGAATGGGAATTTTTCCGTCGCGCCGCCCGCCAGATGCTCTGGCCCAAGATTGATCCCGAATATCAGGCCGAGCTGCAGGGAATCGTGGACGGCCTGCAGGCGAATAAGACCAAGCTCGATTTGGATGATATCGTCGCGCTCAACGCATTTCAGGAATTGCCCGATTATTACGTTCCATGGCTCGACGCGCAGACGCGCTCGGGGAATCGCCAGCGACCGGAAACTCCCGGGCATTGCAGCGCGTTCATCGCCAACGGAAGCTGGACAAAGGATCATCAGATCGTGATAGCGCACAGCAACTGGACGGCCTATATGGATGGAGAGCGCTGGCACATCATGTTCGACATCGTTCCGCAGTCCGGCTACCGCATGTTGATGGACGGTTTTCCTGGCGTGATCACCAGCGACGACGATTTCGGCGTCAACTCCGGCGGGTTGATGATCAGCGAGACGACCATCGGCTACTTTCACGGCTGGGATCCGAACGGCAAGGCCGAGTTCGTGCGTGCGCGCAAGGCCATGCAGTACGCCGGCTCGATTGACGACTATGTAAAGATCATGCTCGATGGAAATAACGGCGGCTATGCGAACGATTGGCTGCTCGGTGACCGCAAGACCGGCGAAATTGCGCGTTTCGAGCTGGGCTTGAAGCATTCAAAGGTTTGGCGCACAAAAGACGGGTACTACTCCGGCGCGAATTTCCCCAGCGATCCTGATGTGATCAAGGACGAAACGACCTACGATCCAAACGACCGCAGCAGCGGACCCAACGCGCGCAAGATTCGCTGGGATCAGCTTCTCGTTGGCAATAAGGGAAAGATTGACACCTCGCTGGCAGAAGTTTTTCTTTCAGACCACTTCGACACGTACACAAAAAAAGAGGGGGCCAATCGCCGCACCCTCTGCGGACACGGCGACATGATGAGCGAGGTGCTGCCCGGCACAAGCTCCAAGCCCTTCGACCCCTTTGGCGCGGTGACCGGGAAAGTGATGGACAGTCGGATGGCGGCGGCCATGGATTTTGTCGCGCGAGCCGGCCACCCCTGCGGCGTCAATTTCGACGCTGCGAAATTCCTGGAGGACCACCCGGAGTACTCCTGGCAATCCTCCGTACTACGAGACATGGATGCCGGACCATGGACCGAATTTCGTATCGGCGAGCACATCGCCCCGCCCGCACAGTAATTTCCGCAGTTTAGCGCCGTCCAATGTCATCAACTTCGCACGTTGGCAGACTCGAGATTGCGGTCATGGGAAATCGAAGGGTGGTGAAATCGAGCTGGTTTGTACCATCGGATGATATCGGATTGGTTGCAACACGCCGCTGCGAACTGGCAACTTGCGGTGGATGATGCTACAAAAAAAGAGCGTGCAGGGGTGGGTTCGTGTCGGATTCATGCTCAGCAAAAGGATGCAAGGCGCCAGTGCCAGCGGGTCTCGACGCTGTTCACATGTGCATTCTTCACTTCACCTTGTTCATCGAGCAGGAATGCGCCGAGATGCGCCGCGAAACGGCGCTGAACAAGCCCCTCCATGAACGCCAAGTTGCATTCATGGAAAAAATCGCCGATCGAGGGGAAATGTTAGTCCACGTGGCCATGAGCGGCTTTCCCATGAGCGACGAGCTCAAGGCGCGCATCCTCAGCACGCTGCTCACATTGATGAACTGTCGCGAAAACATTGACCGCGCAGTGATGCGCCAGTCCGCCCTCCGACGTTTCGCCGGCTAACACCATCCCGAAGAGTGAGAGGATCGATCACGCGCCGATATAGCGCGCGTAGAGAGAACGCGCCACGGCAGGGTCTTGCGTGCCCTTGACGATGGCGCGGCCGTCGGCGAAGACGGTCATCTCGTACGGCGCGACTCGAAACCGGAGCAGGAAATCGTTGCTGCAAACCTGGTCCGCCGCAGCTCCGGATAAGCGCCGGCCGAGCTCGCCCAGGTCCAGCCGCTTGCTGCGTTCGTGGATCTGCACGGAATCGCGCCCGCACATGGTGATGTGTGGCTGGGCCTCGCCGTCGAGATAGATGAACTCACGGCGGCCGCAGGCGCGGCAATCGGGATTCCGCGCCGCGCGAATGGATTGAAATTTGCCCGTCCATACGTCGCAGGAAACGAGCCGCCCGTGTAGCGCCACCTGCCTTCCAGCGAGCAGCTTGATCGCTTCGGTCGCCTCAATCGAGGCGATCGCACCGGCAGCGGCACCGAGCACGCCGACGGTGTCGCAAGTCGCCTCGTTTCCGAATCCCGGACTGTGCCTCGCGGATTCCTCGCCGCTTTCGACCAGGCACGCCAGGCAAGCGGTATGACCGGGGCGAATCGTCATCGTAACGCCGTAACTTCCCACGGCGGCGGCGTAAATCCACGGCAGGCCAAACGAAATCGCTGCGTCGTTTGCCAGCAGGCGCGTCTCAAAATTATCCGTTCCGTCGAGAATCAGTGAATATCCGGATAGGAGCTCCGCAGCATTCCGCGGCGTGAAATCAGCGACAACCCCCTCAACGGCAACACCTGAATTGATGGCGCGCAGTCGGCGTTCGGCGGCCACGGCCTTGGGCAAAGCCTCGCGGGCATCGGCCTCTTCAAACAGGGTCTGGCGCTGCAGGTTGGATGGCTCCACAAAATCGCGATCCACGATGCGCAGTCGTCCGATTCCGGCGCGAACGAGAAGGTTTGCGACCACAGTTCCCAGCGCACCGCAACCGATGAGCACTGCACTGGCCTCGAGCAGCTTTTCCTGGCCCACCTCGCCAATTCCTGCGAACAGGATCTGGCGAGAGTATTTTTCGCGTTGTTCTCGATTCATGGGAATGTTGCCGAAATCGAACCCATGATAGCGCCTTTTCGCGCAAGGCGGGCAACGCGGCGTGCTAACCTTTCTTCTTACTCATTGGGCGAATGAGACTTACGCGCAAATCTTGGTGTTCTCGAAACGGTTTTGGCCTCTGGGCTATGGGTCAGGTTGCCGCTGGAATTGCGTTTTCGCTTTTTTGCCTTCCGCTCGCCAGAGCCCAGGAGCCGAACGTCGAAGGCCAGACCGTAAAAGAAATTCGCGTGGTGGATGAGGCGGGGACGCCCGTAACACAGAAGGTACCTCCGCTTATTCTAGAACAAGGGAAGCCGTTTGATTTTGCTGCTGAACGCGAGAGCCTGCGCACTCTTTATCGCATGGGCGATTACTCAGAGATCCGCGTCACGGCCACGCCCGAAGCCGCTGGATTGCGCGTGGATTTCATTGTCCGGCGGAACTACTTCAACAATGTGATTCGCGTGACGGGCCTGAAGGATCCTCCAAACGAACCTGCGGCGCTGGCGACCTTGCGGCTCAGTCTGGGCGAGCCGTTCCGCGATAGTGCGCTACGCGAGGCCGTGGAGCGCTTGGCGGGACTGCTTCACGACGAAGGGCTCTATCAAGCGAAAGTCACATGGGCACTCAGCCCGCACGACGATACGCGGCAAATGGATGTAACGGTGACCGTCGAACCCGGCCCACGGGCCATGGTCGGCGACGTTGCGATTGACAATCAGACTCCCTACGGCGACCCCGAGTTGCTGCGCCGCGCAAAAATTTCGGGCCCAAAAATTGAAATGACATCGGAGCGGCTGTCGCGCGGCTCGGAAAAACTAAAGAAGTTTCTTGTCAATCAAGGCTATCTGGGCGCCAGCGCCGTCATCGCGCCGAAAACGTATGATCCCGTATCGAACCACGTGCCGCTGAAGCTGACCGCGGTGACCGGGCCGCGCGTACGTATCGAAATTTCGGGAGCGCATTTGAGCCAAGGCAAGCAGCGCAAGCTCCTGCCCATTTTTGCCGAAGGTGCGGTGGACGAGGATCTCCTGCAAGAGGGCCGGCGCAACATCCGCGACGATCTTCAGCGCCAGGGCTATTTCAATGCGGACGTTCAGGTCAGCTCCCAGGAGAGCCAGAAGCCTGTAGAGCGCGTAATTCATTACGACATCACGCGCGGCGACCGTTTCCGCCTCGTGGGAATTTCCTTCGACGGAAACAAGTATTTCGCCACCGGACTGCTCTCGCGGCGCCTGCTGCTGCAGACCGCTTCTTTCGCTTTCAGTGGCCGCTTCAGCCAGCAGCTGTTGCGTGCGGATACGGATTCGATTCGTAGCGTGTATCTTTCCAACGGCTTTCGCGACGTCCAGGTTTCCTCCACATTGGACGATCACTATCGCGGCAAGAAAAATGATTTATTCGTCGCGTTCCACGTCGCGGAAGGAGCGCAGACCCGGATTGCTGGCCTGCAAATTGATGGCAATCGCGCGATTTCCACGGACGAGCTGCTTGGCGTGACCGGTTCAACGAAGGGCGAGCCCTACTCAGAATCGGGAGTGGCAAGCGATCGCAACAATATTCTGGCGCTCTATTACAACGAGGGTTATCCCGAGGCAGGGTTTCGCGAGGAAGTACTTCCCGGCGACAATCCGAATGAAGTGCGGCTGGCCTATCACGTCACCGAAGGGAAGCAGATTGAAGTCGCCAAAGTTTTGCTGACCGGCTATCAGTTCACGCGCCCTGGAATCATCGCGCGCCAGGTAGCGATCGAAGCCGGGGGTCCGCTCCGCGAAGGCGACGTGGCGAAGACTCAGCGCCAGCTCTACAACCTGGGCGTCTTTAATCGCGTGCAGATTGCGCCTCAGAACCCCGATGGCACTGACACCGATAAGACGGTAGTCGTCGCGGCTCAGGAAGGCCAGCGCTATACGATCGGCTACGGTTTCGGATTTGAAGTGCAGCGTATCTCGGGAGGCACTACGAATCCCAATGGATCCACGATCGGCGCGAGCCCGCGAGGCATCTTCGAAATCGCCCGCAACAACATGTTCGGGCTGGCGCAGACTCTGTCCTTTAAGGCGCGTGTCAGCTCCCTCGAATACCGGGTTGCGCTCGATTACAGCGACGACAATTTTCTCAACGACCGGAAACTGAGCCTGCAACTAATAGGTTTCGCCGACAAAACGCAGGACATCAACACGTTCACGTCCACTGCGCTGGAAGGTGGGCTTCAGCTGGTCCAAAAATACTCGCCTTCGACTACGCTGATCTACCGCTACTTCTACAGGCGCGTGAAAGCTTCTAATCTCGTTTCCACAATCAACGAGGAGCAGATCCCTCTGCTGAGCCAGCCGACGCTCGTTTCCGGATTCGGGTTTACCTATGCTCGCGATCGCCGTGATAACCCGGCCGACGCGACACGCGGAACATTCAACACCCTGGATGTCAGCGACGCGATCGAATCAATCGGATCGAGTGCCAGTTTCTTTCGCGGCTACTTCCAGAATTCGTCGTTCCACACGTTCGGCCGCGCGTTTGTGTTCGCTCGCTCGGTTCGCTTCGGCGTCGAAGTGCCGTATGGGAATACGGTGGAAGACAACGCGCCGTTCAACCCGGCGCAATGCACTGCGCCTCCACCGGAGTTCAGTCCGCCGGTCATTCCGCTACCGGAGCGATTCTTTGCAGGAGGGGGCACCTCGCTGCGCGGATTCGGGCTGAACCAGGCGGGCCCGCGCGATCCTTGCACAGGATTTCCTGTTGGCGGCCTGGCGATGCTGATCTTCAATCAGGAACTGCACTTTCCGATGAAACTGCCGATTGTGGGCACCCGGTTGGGCGGGACGCTCTTTTATGACGGCGGCAACGTGTATTCCGATGTTAATCATATCTCGTTCAGATGGAGCGCCCCCTCGCTCACGAACCTCGACTATTTCTCGCACACCGTCGGATTCGGCGTGCGCTATCCCACGGCGATTGGCCCCGTGCGTGTGGACTTCGGCTATCAGCTGAATCCGGCTGCCTATCAGGGCACGGTTATCCCGCCCGGCGGAACTGTGGGAGTGTTGAAAACGCTGCAACTCCCCCATTTCGGATTTTTCTTCAATATAGGACCGATCTTCTGATGCACCGCGCCCTTCTCATCTTCGCTTGCCTCGGATGGCTCGCCGCTCCCGCGACGGGGCATTCGAGCGCGCGCGCGCAATCATCCAGCGGGACGCCAGTGAGCGGCCAAACCATCGATGGCGTGGCCGCGCGCATTGAAGATGACGTCATTACCGAAAGCGAAGTCCAGGAGCTCGGGGCGTTTCAGCAGCTCGTGGATGGCAGCCCGAAACCGCGGATCGAACGCATTCGCGAGTTGGCGGACCAGTGGATTGTGCGGGGCGAAGTCGCGACCGCCAAATATCCTCCCCCGACCTCTGAGGACGTGGACCGCGCTTACGCCCAACTTGCAGCGCAGTTTCGCTCACCCGAAGACTTCAAAAAACGTTGTGCGGCGGCGGGCCTCTCCGACGCCGCAGTTCGCCGGATGCTTGCAGAGCAGCTGTATCTTTCGCGCTTTCTCGATTACCGATTCCGGCCCGCGGCGCAAATCGATTCACAACAGATCGAGGACTATTACCGCGACGAATTCACGCCCCAGGTGAAGGCGAAAAACAAAGCCGTCCCTCCTCTGGAAGACGTCGAAGACACCATTCGCGAAGTGCTGATTCAGCGTGCCATCAGCGATCGCTCCGTGCAGTGGCTCGACGATACGCGCAGCCGGCTGAGAATTGACGTCGTGTCAAACGGGGTGCAACCATGAGCGGCCTCGTGAAGCGATGGACGCGGCGCGCGGTCATTTTGATCGTGGTGCTGGCGGTCGTCGTCGCGGTGATTGTCGCCACGGGCCTGGCCGAGCATTGGACGCGCAACGCGTTGATTCGGCAGGTTGAACAAGCCACTGGAGCGCGCGTCGAGATCGGCGCTTTTCATTTCGGGTTCTGGGGCCTCCGCGCCGAGATTGATAATCTGACGGTTCACGGCCTCGAATCCGCCGGCCAGCCGCCGCTTTTCCACGCGGATCGCCTGGACGCGCAGATTCGCTTCATTTCGTTTTTCGAGCGGCAGGTCGCCCTCGATAAATTAATCGTGGAGCGGCCCGAGGTGGCGGTGCGAATCGACCGCAATGGCCGTAGCAATCTTCCCACTCCAAAGACTCCGGCGAGCAATCGTCCCTGGCGAACGACTCTTTTCCAACTGCGCATCGGTCAGCTCGCGCTAAACGATGGCGGGATGCAATACAACGACCTGCGGTCAACGCTCTCCGTTCAGGGCCAGAATCTCAATTTCACGCTGCACTACGACTCTCCGGCGGCGGGCCCCGATTCCTACATTGGCAATCTGAGCTGGCAACAGGTGAAGCTGGCATCGGGGAAAAGAATTCCGTTCCCGTTTGAAATTTCGGCGAAGTTCATCCTCCATCGCGATTCCTTTGAAGCCGACGAAATCGTCGTCAAGGCACTGCACTCGGAGTTGAATCTTCGCGCTGAATTGCCCAGCTTCGCGCGCTCCGGCTGGAATTTTAGGTATCGCGGGCGCCTCTCGCTCGAGGATGTCCGCAAGATCACCCGCGAGCGCAACACGCCGGATGGCGACGCCGACTTTTCGGGCCAGGCACGTTACGTCGCGGCCGCCGGTGGCGGAAGCGACTGGACGGCGAGCGGCTACTATTCGAGCCGCGATGTTCGCCTGCCGTACAAATGGTTTCATGAGAGCGGCATGGAGACCTCCGGCGACTACGAAGTGGCGAACGGGCGGCTCGTGGTGCCAAATCTGAAAGTGCGGGCGCTGGACGGCACCGTGGATGGGCGTCTCGAGCTGAATTTCAAGGGTCTCGTTTTCCGCACGGAAACTCGAACGCGCGGGATGGACCTTGCAGCGGTGTTTGCGGCCCTCGAAAACAAGGATTTTCCGGTTCGCTCGCTGCATTGGGATGGCGCAGTTGATATCGATTCGGTGAACACCTGGAGCGCCAACTTCAAGCACTTTCACACAGCCGGTGAAATGCGATGGTCGCCCCCGGCAACGCTCCCGCCAGGAATGATCCCGGCGAGCGCACGGGTCGAATTCGATTACGGCACGGATAACGAAATCATTTCACTAGCGAATAGCCGGATCACGACGCCAAAAATGCAGCTGGATTTCGAAGGGCCGCTCGGCGAATTTGATTCGGCCCTCGAAGTAAAATTTCATGCGGAAGATCTGCTCGAATGGGACGATTTCATCGCCGCGATTCGCGGCCCGGACGCAGGCATGCACCGCGTCGGTGGAAAGATCGATTGGCGCGGCCGGATTCTTGGCCCGCTCGTCGGACCGTCGTTCGTCGGGCACTTGCACGCCACAGGCGCCGTCTACGATCGGCTGGCCTGGGATGCGCTCGATGGCGACATGGACTACTCTCCCGACGGTTTTCGTCTGACGAAGACTACGATGACCCGGGGCGCGACGACGGCCACGCTTGATCTTTCCATGAAATTTGATGGCGGCTGGGATTTTCTCGACACGAGCCCATGGACCCTGGACGCTCAAGTCGAGAACGCATCCAGCGCCGATCTGCAATCGTTCCTCGAGACGAGCTATCCGGCGACCGGTCGAATCAGCGGAGAAGTTCACGGAGGCGGCACGCGGGCTGCGCCGGTGCTCGATGCGAACGTCGTCGCCGAGGACATCGAGGCCAAGGGATGGCATTTCGATCGCTTCAGTGGCCAACTGCACTGGCAGACCGACGAGGTGCGATTGTCCCATGCGGAACTGCGCGGCGGCATGGGCATGGCGGCGGGCGACTTCCTGTACCGGCCAAACGAGCAGCAGGCGGAGTTCAATCTTACCGGCACGGCAATCCAGCTCGAAAAGATCAAATCGTTGCAGACGGGGTCTTTGCCGGTCGCCGGACGTCTCGATTTTAATTTTCGAGGCAACGGTCCCCTGCGCGCTCCGCTTGCCCAGGGTGAATTGCGGGTGACGAATCTGGCTCTGGGTACGGAAGCCGAGGGCGACTTCGACGGCCGGCTAACGTCGGACGGCCAGAATGCGCGCTTGACCCTCTCTTCGCAACCGCAACGGGACAAGCTGCAGGGTGAGCTGAATATCGGCCTTACTGGGGACGATCCCATCTCCGGCAAACTTTCCATCGCGCAGTTCGATCTCGATCCGCTGATCGTCGCTGCATTGCACATGCGACAGCTCACCGGCCATGGCAGCGCCGATGGGGTGTTTACGATTTCCGGCGCGTTGCGGCAGCCCGACTCCATTGAAGTGGACGCGGATATCGCACGGATTTCGTTCAACTATGAACTCGTGCAGCTAACCAACGATCAGAACATTCGTGTGACCTATCGCCGGAACGAAATTCGCATCGAGCAGGCCCGGCTTCATGGTCCGGACACGGACGTGCAACTGGGCGGATTCGCGCGCTTCGACCGCGACCGGCGGATCGAAATCTCGCTTTCCGGCGGCGTGAACCTCCGATTGCTGAAAAGCGTGCTTCCGGATCTCGACGCGCAGGGACGCGCCGACGCGAACGTAACCGTCGCGGGGACGCTCGATCGCCCGCGAATCACCGGGCGCGCCAGCATGCGCGGCGTCTCGGCGCACTACGCGGATTTTCCGGTAGGGCTCAACAACGTGAACGGCGATCTGGTCTTCGACCGCAGCCGGCTCCTGTTCGACAAGATCACCGCCGATTCCGGTGGCGGCCATTTGATCCTGAATGGCAGCGTCAGCTATGGCGAAGGCCCGGTGCGC
Source organism: uncultured Acidobacteriota bacterium (assembly GCA_963814605.1). Lineage (GTDB taxonomy): Bacteria > Acidobacteriota > Terriglobia > Acidiferrales > UBA7541 > Palsa-295. The sequence goes on from CAWFDD010000002.1 coordinate 145,528, forward strand.
TACGAAGTCACCGCATCCACTCCGTCCGTCCGCATCCGCTATCCCGCCGGTCTGAGCTGGCTAGCCGGAGGCACGCTGCAGCTTTCAGGAACCAGCGACGCGGCGCTGCTCAGCGGCAATGTTCAGGTCGAACGTCTGCTATTCGCGCAGGGCGTTGACGTCGCTTCATTCTTCGCGGCCGCCGCCGGCACTGCGCCCGGTCCCGAATCGAGTTCGACGTTCCTGCAAAACCTGTCGTTCGACGTCACCGGCCAGTCCACAGCAGGAGCGCGCATAGAATGGGCCGGAGCGCACGTGGAAGTTGACGGCAACGTGCGCCTGCGCGGCACCTGGGATCGTCCCGTGCTGCTCGGGCACATCCATCTGCTCGGCGGTGAGATGCCATTCCGCGGAAATAATTTTGTGCTCACACGGGGTGACATTGACTTCTCGAATCCATTCCGCCTCGACCCGGTGCTGAACGTTGAGGCGACCTCGACGATCAATCAATATCAAGTGACCATCGATTTCTCCGGGCCCGCCAGCCATCTCGCATTGAATTATCGGTCCGATCCTCCGCTGCCGGATTCGGACATCGTCGCCCTGCTGGCGCTGGGCAGTCCGGGGGAGGGAAACGGGCTGCGTTCGGCGCCAGGCTCCGGTGAAAACTACGGTGCCACGGCGTTGCTTTCGGAAGCGATTTCCAGCGGAGTCGGCGGCCGGATCGAACAGCTGTTCGGCGTCACTTCGTTTCGCGTGGACCCGTTCGTCGCCGGCACCGCCACCGAAGCGAACGCCGCCGCTCGCGTGACCATCCAGAAACAGGTGACCCGCGATCTCTCCATCACCTATTCCACCAACGCTGCCACCTCGAACCAGTATCAGCTTGTTCAGGTCCAGTACACCCTGAAGCGCGGACTGATCGTCGAGTTCTTGCGGGACATCAACGGCACCTACGCCTTCGACATCAAATGGGTCAGGCACTTCGAGTAGACTTCTCGTCGCGAGCTATCCCGGCATCACGAATAGCGATTCGGGCGAAAGCCGCAGATGCCATGGGAATGGGCGTTCGCGGAAGAGTTGCCACTTCTCTTTGAACACTTCGGCCTGCAAATCAATCTGCGGATTCCCGCCGGATTCACCGGGTGGCCGGTGGAGACGCAGATAGAGCGTGATTCGAAACGGAGTTTCGGAGGCGCGCACCAGCCAGCAGGGGAATACGTTCTCCTGCGCGGCGTTCGCCGAATTCGCTTCCTCAAAATCAATGTGATGCGCGCGAATCCCGACATGCGCTACCGGCCTGGCGGCCATGTGCGCCACGCGCAGCCGGCATCCCCAGTCCATCGCCTCGACCATCCCCTCCGAAATCGCGCGCGCGCGCGAAAAGTTCTTGCAGCCCGTCAGTTGCGCCACCTCCAGGCTAGGTGGGCGATGGAAGATCTCTTCCTTGGCTCCGAATGCGACGACTTTCCCTCGCGAAAGCACCAGAATCTGCTCGGCGAGCCGGTAAGCTTCCTCGATGTTGTGCGTCACCAGCAGCGCTGGCCGGTGATAGGTCGCAAATGTCTCTTGCAGCTGCCTCTCCATCTGCCCGCGCAGATGCGTATCAAGCGCCGAGAGAGGCTCGTCGAGCAGCAGGGCCTCGGGTTCGACAGCCAGCGCTCGCGCCAATGCGGCGCGCTGCTGTTCACCGCCTGAGAGTTGGCGAGGATAGCGCTGCCCGAGGCCGCCGATATGAACGCGCTCGAGCAGAGCGTTCACGCGCCGCATTTTCTCCTCGTGCGCCAGATGCCTCAATCCAAATCCAATGTTTTCGCCGACGGTGCGGTGCGGGAAGAGCGCGTAGTACTGAAACAGCATTCCCACGCGGCGGTCGCGCGCGGGCACCTGGATGCGCTTCTGTGTATCGAGCAGAACGCGGCCGTCGAGCGCGATCCGTCCGCGACGCGCGCGCTCGAGCCCCGCGATGCATCGCAGCAGCATCGTCTTGCCCGCGCCGGAGGGGCCCAGAATACTCAGCGGCGCGTCGCCGGCAGTGAACGACACGTCGAGCGTGAACTCCGGCAGTTTTTTTTCGATCTGGATTTCGAGCGCCATCTCAGCGTCTCACCCAGCGCGCGCGCCCTTGGGCGTGCGTCCAATAGTAGAGTCCGCCGAGCAGCGCGAGCGAAATGGCCAGGTCGGCCAGGCACCAGGCCACGGCGCGCTGCACATCGTCCGCTTCCACCGCGAAATAAATGGCGATCGGAATCGTCTCCGTTTTGCCGGGAATATTTCCGGCGAGCATCAGCGTGGCGCCGAATTCGCCCAGCGCGCGTGCAAATGAAAGGATCGTTCCCGCCAGCACGCCCGGCCACGCCAGCGGCAGCGCAACCGCGCGGAACACGCGCCATTCCGAAGCGCCCAGCGTCCGCGCCGCCTCCAGAAAACGCGCGTCAACCTGCTCAAGAGCCGCTCGCGCCGTCAGATACATCAGCGGAAACGCCACCACCGACGCCGCTATCACCGTCGCCGGCCACGAGAACACCACTGTCGCCCCCAGCCGCAGCAGCAGCTTTCCGAGCGGTCCGTTGCGCCCGAACAATAGCAGCAGGAAGAATCCCACCACAGTCGGCGGAAGCACCAGCGGCAGCAGGCAAATTCCATCCACCACGGCCATCGCCGGACCCGTGCGCCGTTGGCGCCAGGCCGCCATGGCCAGGCCAGCCACCAGAGTCACAAACGTCGCGGTGACACTCGTCTCGATCGAAATGCGCAGCGGTGACCAATCCATGGGCGTGCTCGCGGAAAACTGTGCGGCTAATGTAATCGGGGCCATCGGCACAGGATTGTATCTGGAACGGTTCTATTCGGCGTACAAATTGCGGAGCGGATCGCGGAGCTTGCCCGAAGCTTCCGCGAGCCGATAAAATTTCCTACGATCCGTTTTCCGGCGGTCTCTATTTCGAAGGCTGCGCGGGAGCGGCTTGCGGAGCTGGTGCTTTCTCCGGACCGGGGCCGGCGTCAGATCCGGCATCGGGTGGCCGGAGCATTTGTTTCAGTTCCGGATAGTCGGTGGACAAACCCTGCAGCACGGTCATCGCGCCTTTCTCTTGCATTTGCACACCAAGTTCCTGCGACTCTCTGGCCGCCTGCGGAAGCGCTTTGACCACGCGCTGTCCCAGCGGCGACTCATAGAATTGAATAAGTCCCTGGATGTCCTCCATCGAAAACGAACGCGCGTAGACCGCGACAGAGGCATCCGTCACCGCGCTGGCGGGCGCGTACACGGCCATTTTTTCCGTGAAACTGCTCATCAGTTTCGTCAGCCGCTCCGGTGGCATGGCCTGGCTCAGCGCCTGATGCACTTGGTTCGTCACGTACTGATTGATGCTGTCCCCCAATTTCGAAGTCTGCGTGATGTCCAGCAGGTGGCGGATAGCGGTGTCCTTCGCTGGATCCGGTTTACCTGCCGGAGCCGGTGTCGCCGGTTTTTGCGTCTGGCTTGACGAGCTGGCCGATTGCGCCGGCACCCCGGGTTGATGCGCGGGAGCCTTCGGCGGCGCACCAGTGGAAGGCGTCTGCGCCGGCAGCGCACTCGCTGTAAGCAGCGCGACCGCAATCAGAGTAATTCTAATTCTCATCGAAGCCTCCTGAACATTCCTTGCCACCGCCGCTCGCGCCCGGCGAGCCGACCCAGCCATCCTATCGAACGCCTGGAGCGTTAGCAATTTACCAAGTCCTGCGTTTCCGTGCCCGCGTCGGACTCCAGTGTGATAATTTCGGCACAGATGGAAGACAACGTTAATCGCACTCCAGCCGACGGCGCGAACTTTGAACTCGCGCGGCGCGATATGGTTGCCCGCCAGATTCGCGACCGCGGTATCCGCTCTGAACGCGTTCTTGCCGCGATGGAGGCTGTTCCCCGTCACCTGTTCGTGCCGCCCGACCGCGTCTCTCACGCATACTCCGACGAAGCCCTGGCAGTCGGTGAAGGCCAGACGATTTCGCAACCCTACGTCGTGGCCGCCAGCGTGGAGGCGCTTTCTCTTGACGGCAGCGAACGCGTCCTGGAAGTCGGCGCCGGGACCGGGTATCTGACGGCTGTACTCTCGCTGCTCGCTCGTGAGGTGATTGCGCTCGAGGCGATTCCGGCCCTCGCCGCATCGGCGCGCGAACGGTTGGCGCGGCTGGGCTACGAAAATGTCCGCGTGGAAGAAGGCGACGGTTCGCTCGGCTACGCCGCCACTGCGCCATTCGACGCGATTCTCGTTTCCGCCGCTGCGCCCGCCGTCCCCCAGCCGCTGGTGGACCAGCTCCGTGAAGGCGGGCGCCTGGTTATTCCCGTGGGATTGGCGGATCACCAGCAACTTTACCAAATCGTGAAAGAGCACGGCCGGGCCAACGAGCACTCGCTGTTTGATTGCCGGTTTGTGCCGCTTGTCGGGCGGTACGGATGGCGCTAACTCTTGCTGAGATCAACTTGCGAGTGAGCCGCCGATGAGTCACGCACCACCGGACCTCTCCATTATCATCCCTGCTTACAACGAAGGGCAGCGGCTCGGCCGCGGGCTTTCACGCATTCGTGAATATTTTGCCGGCCAGCCCGTGGGCATCGCAGGAATCGAAATTATTGTCGTGGATGATGGCTCAACCGACGACACCGCGCAGATCGCGCAGCAGTGGGCGCGCGACATTCCGTCGCTCCGGCTCGTCTCGAACGGAAAAAATCGCGGCAAGGGCTTCAGCGTCCGGCACGGGATCCTCGAAGCGCGCGGGCGCGTCGCCATCTTCACCGACGCCGATCTGTCTTCGCCGATCGAGGAATCGGCGAAGCTCCTGACGGCCATTCACGCGGGTAACGACGTAGCGATCGGATCGCGCGCCATCGATCGCTCGCTCATTTCGGTCCGCCAGTCTCGATTTCGGGAAAGCGCCGGCATCATCTTCAATAGTTTCGTTCGCCTTTTCACCGGACTCCCGATCCACGACACCCAGTGCGGCTTTAAAGCGTTCGTTCGGGAGCGCTGTGGTGTGGTCTTCGAGCAGCAGCGAATTGAGAGGTTCGGATTCGACCCGGAAGTGTTGTTTCTCGCGCAGCGCCATGGCCTGCGGACCGCGGAAGTTCCGGTCCGCTGGGCGCACGACCCAGGCACGAAAGTCCACATGGTTCGCGATAGCCTGCTGATGCTGGGCGATCTCGTTTACATTCGCTGGAACTGGCTCCTCGGCCGCTATCCAACGACTCGTTCGTGAAGGGCCAGATGCTGCGCGCTACCGGCAGCCGATCTATTTTTTCGGTTGTGCGCTCGGCGGAATCAAGCCGTTGAGCCGCAGATACATCGCCGCCATGCTGTAGTGATCGCCGTAGTCTTCCGCCATGGTAATCACCATGAACCCGCGCGACACCATTTTCCCGCCGATAAATGGCACCTGCTCGCCGTACCTGGAGTCGTCCATCGGCGCGAGCGCTTGCGTGCAATAGTCAAAGGACGCTTTCAACGCAGGGACCAGCGTGTCCTTGGGGTCCTCGTCCTTCAGTTCAGGGGGAGCCTGACGCTTTGCGCCCGAGACCAGCGCGCACAACCCGTAGTTGGCGCGGATCATGTGCACTACCAGGTGTCCGAAAGTAATTTGCCCCGGCGTCGGCTTGTAGCTGAACTTGTCGGCGGGCATCTCCTCCACCGCCGCGATCGTATCGCTCGCTTCGCTCGCCAGCAATGTTCGCAGCCCGTTCGCGACAGGGTTGGTCTCCGGCGTTGCGCTTCCGGCCGCACCCTGCGCCATTGCCGCGAACGGCGCCAGCGCCAAAACTAGAATTGCCAGACAGACTCGTTTCATTTTTTCGCCCCCCAGTGGATTTCTTGCGCCCCAAGCATAGTCCCCGCACCGGGGCTTCACAAGTGATTCTGCCCACGTCCGGCCACGTCACTCGAAAACGAACCAAACCGCGGTAGTAACTTTACCATGCAAAGTACTTGACAGTCATACTCCCAACTCATATCCTTCCCATATGTCTCCGTTCCAGCGCCGGCCCGTCCACCCGGAGAATCCTGTCGCGCTCGATGATCGCGCCCGCGACAACATTCGCTTCATACGCGAAACCATGGAGCGCGCTGGCTCGTTTACAGCCGTTCCCGGATGGGGTGGCGTGGCCATGGGTATCACGGCGCTGGGCGCTGCGGTCATCGCATCCCGGCAAACTTCTTCCTTGGCATGGCTGCTTACCTGGATCGGTGAAGCGGCCGTGGCCGTCGGCATCGCACTCTGGACCACCTACTCGAAAGCGCGCGAGGCGGGTACAGCCATTTTTTCCGGGCCGGGTCGCCGATTCGTCTACAGCTTCGTGCCTCCCCTTTTCGTGGGAGTTCTACTGACCATTCTGCTGGCGCGCATGGGATCCATCGGGGAAGTGGCCGGAGTGTGGCTCCTGCTGTATGGAACAGCGGTGGTCACCGGCGGCGCGTTCTCGATTCGCGTTGTTCCATTGATGGGGCTTTGCTTCATGGTGCTGGGCACGGTGGCGCTGTTCTGCCCTTCGAGCTGGGGAAATGCGTTTCTCGCCGGCGGATTCGGCGGGCTGCACGTGATTTTCGGGGGCGTGATTGCGAGGAAATATGGCGGCTAAATCAGGAGCCGACCGCGCCGCGCGCGAGGAAAGAAATCGGCATGGCGCGCAGGGCGCGCGTCCGGCGCAGGCTGCGGCATCGAATCTCGATCGCCTGATTCACGAGCGGACCCGGCTCGCCATCGTCAGCGCGCTCGCCGTGAACGCATCTCTGGCGTTCAACGAACTGAAGGAACTTCTGCGCGTGACCGACGGCAACCTGAGCGTCCACGCCCGCAAACTCGAAGATGCCGGCTATATCGGCTGTACGAAATCGTTCGCGGGTCGCATGCCGAAAACGGAATACCGGTTGACCCCCGCGGGACGCAAGGCGTTGGAAAAGTATCTCGATCATATGGAAGCACTCATTCGCGCGACGCGCGAAGGATAGAAAGGCCAATTTTCTCGGGATCCCATGGGTAACAGCAGTTCCAGAATCATTGCCGCTCCCAAGCTTCATGTCGCCATCCTGCTGGATGGCAACGGCCGCTGGGCCGCTTCGCGCGGTCTGGCGCGGTCCGAAGGTCACCGCGCCGGTGTCGGCGCCGTGCGCCGTGTGGTTCGCGCCGCGCCCTCCCTCGGAATCGGCACGCTCACTCTGTATGCGTTCTCCGCGAACAATTGGGATCGCCCGTCCGGGGAAGTATCCGCGCTGCTCAATCTGCTCGAAGATTATCTCCGCGCGGAGTTTGCTGAGTGCGCGGCCAAAGGTGTGCGCCTCCGCGTAATTGGCCGGCGAGACCGTATCCCGGCCAGCCTCGTCGAGGCCATCGAATCGGCCGAACGCGCCACGTCGGCCGGGCGCGCCCTTGAACTGCGCATCGCCCTCGATTACTCCTCGCGCGAGGCCATTCTTCGCGCCTCCTGCTGGATGATGTCGAGCCTCGAAGTCTCCGATAGGGAATTCGCACGGCGCCTCGGCCAGGTTACCCATGGCGGCGCGCCTGCGCCGGACGTGGACCTTCTGATTCGCACCGGTGGCGAACGCCGCCTGAGCGATTTCATGCTGTGGGAATGCGCCTATGCGGAATTGTTCTTCACCCCGCGGATGTGGCCGGAATTCGAGGCGGAAGATCTCGCCGCGGCCGTCGAGGACTTTCTGGGCCGCGAACGGCGCTTCGGCCGCCTGCCCGAATCCGCGGTAGCCAGCTAAGAGCCTCCGCGCTCCCGCGCCATCGCAAAGGCTTTCAGAATCACCTGTCGCGCCGTCTCCGGCAGCGAGTATTTCCCGAGCTCCGAAGGCATAGCCCAGGCGACGTCAACCACATCACTCCCCGCGCGCGCCTCCCCGCCCAGCGCTTCGCACAAATAGTCAGCTATCACGAAGTGATATCGTGTTTTTCCGTCGTCGTCGGTGTTGATGCGCTCGAAGACCTCGATCAGCTCGCCGACGCGCACGTCGATTCCGGTTTCCTCGGCGAGTTCGCGCCGCACTCCTTCGAGCAGAGTCTCGCCCACCTCGAGCATTCCCCCGGGAATGGACCATCGTCCTTCGAGCGGCGGCCCGCCGCGGCGAATCAGCAGCGCGCGGCCGTTCGCTATCACAACTCCGCCCACCCCAACCATCGGGCGTTCCGGGTATTCGCGGCCGTCTGGCATCTTTACAGCAACCTCCAGCGAAAAGCTTGACACGGGCGTTATATAATACGACGTCCGGTGGAAGTTTAGCCCCAGGAGGAGAGATTCCCGTGACCAAGTGCCCGGAATGCGACGCTGACATCGACTTGGACGAAGAAGAAGTCGAGGAAGGTGAAATCGTGAGCTGTGCGGAATGCGACGCAGAGCTCGAAGTAACGCAGATTCATCCCGTGCACCTTATCGTCCTCTCCGAGGATGATGACGAAGATGATGACGAGGACGATGAGGACGACGAAGCAGACGGCACGAAAAAGAAAGACGACGACGATGAGGCCGGAATCGAGGATGAGGACGAGGAAGAGGAATGATCGCTAGCTCTTTCTCCTTGCTGCGAACCGGGAGCAAACGTTGAACGCTCGTGCCCTATTCCCATTGGCGCTGATCGTCGCGCTCGGTCTTGCCGCCTCGCTGCCTTCCGCAGCGCAGGACAAGAAGGGCGACGCGCAACTCCGCACGATTCGCGGCACGGTGCTGGACAAGGACGAAACGCCGACTCCTTCGGGCGTGGTTTACCTCCTGAACGTGAAAACCCAGGCAGTAAAAACGTACATCGCGGATGAGGCCGGAAATTACCGCTTCAGCGGCCTTGATCCCAACGTCGATTATGAAGTGCACGCGGAGCACAACGATATGACGTCCGCAACGCGCACGATCTCAAGTTTCGATTCCCGCCGCGATGTCGAGCTGGTCCTCAAGCTTTCGCACAAGAAATCCGAGAAACCCGAGCACTAGCGCGCGGCGAATTCCTTCAACACTTATTCAGGATTTTTCGTGTGTGTGTACGCGAGATCTAGGCTGATAAGACGGAGAAATTTGGTGCCGGCGGGGGGAATCGAACCCACGGCCTAGGGATTATGAGACCCTCGCTCTCCCACTGAGCTACGCCGGCACGTAAACAATATTCGATGCTAAGGTCTCGCTCGTCGGGGTGTCAAGGCTGCGGCCGAATTTGCGTGCGCGCTTCGGCCATTATTTTCTCGATTTCGTCAGCGGTGCGCGGGAGGCGCGCGGTCATCAACTGGTAGCCGTCCCTGGTGACCAGCACATCGTCTTCGATGCGCACGCCTAGGTTTTCCTCGGGAATGTAAATTCCCGGCTCCATCGATATCACCATGCCGGGTTCGAGCGGGCGATTGCGGTCGCCGGGATCGTGCACGTCCAGTCCAATGTGATGACTTACCCCGTGGGGATAATATCGGCCCAGGGTGTGGCCCTTCTTGTCGTGCCCGTGCGTATTGATGTACTCGGTCACGATGGCCTGCAGGCTGTCTTTTTCCCCGTAGAGCACGGCCCCCGGCCTCACGGCCGCCAACGCCGCGTTCTGCGCGCCGAGGACGATGTCGTAAATCTCGCGCTGCCGCGGCGTGAACCTGCCGTTCGCGGGAATGGTGCGCGTGATATCCGCGGCGTAGCCGCCGTATTCTCCGCCAACGTCCATCACCACCAGATCGCCGTCCTTAATTTCACTGTCGAGCGCGCTGTAGTGCAATACAGTGGAATTAAATCCCGCGCCGACGATCGGCGAATACGCTTCGCGTGCGCAGCCGTCCCATTCGTGAATTTCTTTCATGCGCGCGGCGATCTGATACTCGAAAAGTCCGGGCCGCATGATTTTCATCGCGTCGAAGTGCGCATCAATCGAGGCGTCAATCGCCTTTTGCATCAGCGCCAGCTCGCCCTCGGATTTGATCTGGCGCATTGCGTAGAGCGCCGGTGCGATGTCCCGGAGCGTGGCGTGCGGAATCGCGTCGCGAATTTCGGCGACGGAACCCGTCAGGTGCGCGTTACCGTTTTCGTGTTCCGGAGGCATCAGCCTGTAAAAAGTCTGGTACGTCCTGGCGAGAATCGCGAGATCGCCCTTCAAGTTTGCAATTGACTCAACGCGGATAAATCCGGTTTTCTGCTGCACGTCCGGATCGTCCGGACCGATCTTCGGCCCTCCCCAGACTTCGCTGCTGGTATCGTGCGGGTTTCGATTGTGCGGCGGTAGGAAAAGGGTTTCGGAGGAGGGTTGGGTCTCCGCGCCGCCCGGCACGATGATCAACGCCGCGCCAGGCTGGTCGAAGCCGGTCAGATAATAAAAGTTCGGCTCCTGGAAAAAAAGGGCGAGTTCGGAGGAGTCCTCGTCGCCCGTGTAGCCGAAAATGACGATGGGCCCATCCACTGCCGCCCGCAGCTTCGCCCGCCGCGCCGCGTATTCCTCGTTTGGTTGACGGAACCGCGCCTGCGCCACGCAGCATATGCACGCCGCAGCGAGGAGCATCGCCCAACCGGTCCGTCGCGCCCATTTTGTTTTTTTGTCTCTCATTGCGCGCGCACCATCATACCGGAAATCGCCAAACCGAGGCTGGGTGGCATAGTCTCGCTTGGCGAAACACGATGTTGAAAGTAACTGGGACTCATGTTCCCATACTTCTGCCGGAACTGCTCGGCGGGTCGTACGACTTGGCAACGCGCATTGAGGAGGGAAGCATGAGCGATCGAGAAAATATTCAGCGGTGGGCGGGTGCGCCTACTCGACGACAGATGATTGCGGGCGGGGCCGTTGCTCTTGCGGGGTTTGCGGTTCCTGCGGTGGGCGCTCAGACGCAGCAGACCATGCCTGAGACGCAGAGCACGGGCGCGGATAAAGCGCGGACGTATCTTCATCAGGAAATCGATCTCAAGGCCGATCCGCATCGGATTTACGAAATACTTCTGGATTCGAAGCAATTCGCGGCATTCACGGGTTTGGCGGCGGAGATTAGCCGCGACGTCGGCGGACCTTTCAAGACGTTCGGAGGGCTGATCGAAGGGCGAAACGTGGAGTTGGTTCCGGATCAGAGGATCGTCCAAGCGTGGCGTCCCGCGTATTGGGATCCGGGAGACTACTCCCTGGTCGAATTTCAGCTTAAGGCGCAGGGGTCCGGGACCCGGCTCATTCTCGATCACAAGGGTTTCCACGAAGGCGATTTCGGCCACCTCGATTCGGGATGGTACACGCGGTACTGGACTCCGCTCACGAAATACCTCGGCTAGATTATTTTGTCTGCGACCGTGACAGGAACAAGCCGGAGCTGAGCCAAGCGTTCAAATCGGAGCCGCGTTTTGCGCTGACGCCTCCCGAAATCTTCTCGATGGAGGACGAGATCAAACTCTGGGAACGGGAGCGGCGCTACTGACGGTCAGCTGCCAGCGTGTTGACTTCGTTTGGGTTAATCATGTAATGATTGGGCTTCCTTGGGGGTGACGCATGGGACAGCAGACGACGAGCGTTGGCCCGGTCAGTCTTTCCGAGCGGATCCTTTTTATTGACGTACTGCGCGGGATGGCGCTGTTCGGAATTCTGGCCGCGAACATGCGGGCCTTCTTCGGGCCCCTCGACATATACGGCCAGATCGGGCTGCTGTTTCACAGCCGCGCGGACGTGTGGGCGCAGGGCCTCGTGGATATGTTTTTCCAGGGGAAATTCATTTCCATTTTCTCGTTCCTGTTTGGGTTGGGTTTTGCCATTCAGTTGAGCCGGGCGGAAGCGAAGGGCGTGCGTTTCCTGAGTTTCTATCCAAGACGACTGCTGGCGCTGGCGCTATTCGGTTTGATCCATGGAATTTTTATCTGGGCGGGAGACATCCTGCTGACCTATGCGTTCTCCGGCGCAATTCTACTGCTCTTCCGCAAACGTCAGCAGAGCACCTTGCTGTGGTGGGCCGGAAGTTTGTTCGCCCTGCCGATCGTCATCGCCTCGACTTTGTTTACCCTCTATCACACGCGATTCCGCCCGCAATGGATGAATTTCAAGCCGACGGACATGCATAAGATTTATGCGATTGTGAATATCTATGCGCATGGAACGGTGCGGCAGATCATGGCGCAGAACTGGGTGGAATGGAAGCAAGAGCTGCCTTCCACGCTGTTCGCGATTTACGCGACGGCGCTATTTCTGCTCGGGATGTGGGTGTGGCGAGCGGGGATCGTACAGCGGCTCGATGAGTACCGGCCGATATTGAAGCGCGTCTGCGCGTGGTGCGTCCCAATCGGGCTGATCATGAATCTTTATGTGGCGACCGTGTGGGCGATTGCTCCCGACGGCAAAATCTCGGTGTGGATTTTTCTAGCCAACGTACTTCACTTTCCAGCGGCGCACATTCTGGCCGCGGGATACATATCGGGGCTGGCGCTAATTTTCCTGAACAAGGACTGGCGGCGGTTCGTACTTCCGTTTGCCGCGGTGGGGCGGACAGCGCTGACGAACTATTTGCTGGAGTCGGTGGTGTGCACACTGTTCTTCTACAACTACACGACGGGACTCTACGGGCGAGTGGGACCAGCGGTGGGCCTGGTACTGACGGTGATTCTGTTTGCCGCGCAAGTTGGATTGAGCAACCTGTGGTTGAAGCACTATCGCTTCGGACCGATGGAATGGTTGTGGCGCGGCATGACCTACGGCAAGTTCCCGTCAATGCGCCATGAAGAGTCTGCGCCGGAGATTGAAGAGGCCGTGCTGGCGCCGTCCTCGGCCGCTGCGCTTTCCAAGCCGAACGAGGTTGCCTGATCACGCGTCGGCCGAGGGCGCATACCCAAACCGGGCGTGAGGAACGCGGAATGCGCGCAGTCACACGTCAGTCGCCGGCGGGCGATCGCTGCAAATCCCTGATCGGAATTTTATCCGTGTCCGCGATGACCTTCGCATAAGCTCTCGTTACACCCGCGATGCCATAGGCCGAAATCGTATCGTCCGTCTCATGATCCGAGTGCCAGGTGTATCCCTGGACCAGGAATTGGATTGCGGGCGCATACCAGTAATATCGTCCGATCTCGCCGCCGCCTCTGGTTTGCGAGTTGGTTTCGGTGGGCACGCCCATGGCGGTCAGGGCCTTGTCCACAATCTCGACGAGCTTCGGGCTGCCTCCTGCATACCAGGTGACCGGCTGCAGAGCGTTGGTGGACAAAATCGTATTGGGGATGGCGAGGTTCCAAGTCGCGTCAACCGTGCCGGTGTGCTCGCAGTTCAACAGCAGCGCAGCCTTCGCAAAAATCTCCCGGTGTGCGCTGAGCCATGCGCCGCTCTGTCCGCCGCTGTTGTGATGGCCGGTGGTGCCGAGGAAAATAATGGTGCGGTGACGCTGCGCCTTGGGGATTTTCGAGAAATACTCCGCGAGGCCTACCAAGGTGGCGACGCCTGCGGCGTTATCGTCCGCACCTTCAAACCAAGCGTCGCGATGACCCACCACGTAAACAACCTCGTCGGACAATCCGGGAAGTGTGCCCCAGACAGTGCCGCTTTTCAGATTCGGCGCCATCTGCACATCGAGCGCAATCTTCACGCGGGCCGGCGGGCCCGATGGCGATGAACCGATCAAATCGCGAATGGCGAGGCCGTCCATCGCGCCGAGCGTAAATGTGGGGACATTTGTTTGCACCGGATAAAATTGCGTTTTGTAGTTGGTCTGCGGGATTGCTACGGTGACGAAAATCGCCGCGGCGCCCCGGTCTGCCGCGCGCTTGATGGCGCCTTCGGACGTGCCAACGTGGCGGGAGAGCAAGTCGAAGGAGGTAATGAAGACCGCCTTGCCGCGAACATCCGGCGCGAGATTGAATTCCGCATCGCTGCCTTGCCCGACGTAGACCGCTTCCAGGTCCAGACCCGCTGCGGACGTCCCGGGCGACTGGTAAGTTGGCTGCGCGGTATTGAGATTGACGATCTTCCCGTCGCGCGAGCCGGAAACGGACCAGGATTGCGGCATCCATTGCGGCGGAAGATCGAACATCTGTTCGTGAACGTCCGTCAGTCCAAATTGTTTGAATTTGTCGAGCATCCATTGGGCGTTTTCGGCGTCGGCGGAGGTGCCGATGATTCGCCCCCAGAATTGATGGCCCTGATCGCGATACTTGCGGGAAATTGCGGTCTGGTCGGCGACGTACTGCTTCAAACGCGCGCCATCAATCGCCGCGTACTTCTGATCCTGCGGTGAGAGCCTCCAGCCGACTTCACCGCTTCGCTGATGCGGAGGGTCAGCGGGAGGGCGGTTGTCGATCTGGGCGGGAGCTGCCGGCGCCTGCGCGCGGCTATAGCCGGAGGTTAGGAGCAGCGCTGCTATAGCGCATAGGTTGCGCGTGCGTATTTTTCTCATTCGACAATTTCTCCTGATGCTCGACGATAAACGCGACAAATTTCCGACGTATCAACCGCGTTTTCCGTTTCGGCCAGCGGACTGCCAACCTTATATACACCCAAGTCCGCCCTTCGGAACCGTTTCTTTCGGCGGATGACTACCGGTGACGCGTTGCCGTGATACTACCGTGCCATTCCCGGAGGCATTTTCGCATTCATCTTGTCGCGCTTGACTCCCTGGAGTTTACGCGCTAGCTTATCGCCGCATTCGTTACTCAATCTGCTGAGCCCGAAGAATGCGGGGCCGGCTTAATGCCTTGTTCACGACGAGTGACCGCTCTCCCATCACCTGTGATATTACGGGCCCTTGGCCTCCGAGGTATCGGCGGGTGTCAGCGCCTGTCCGAAACGTCGCGCTCCATCCTCCCCATCGGTCTCACCAGCACACTATCCGGCGCGGGCAACAGCAATAGTCACGGCAAGGGAATCGCATGAACCAATATTGGGCCAGAGTTTGCGCGCGGGTCAAAACGAAGTCGGCGAGGCCTTTCACGAAGAGGGACATTGCGCTGTGCGTTTTTCTGACCACATTTTACATAGTAGCCGGAAAATGGGCGCTTGCCCTGGCACTCGTCGAACCGAATGTGACGGCCATCTGGCTCCCATCAGGGATCGCGCTGGCTACATTCATACTGCTCGGATATCGGGTCTGGCCTGCGATTCTGGCGGGATCCCTGATCATGGACGCCATGCAAGTGGGCCATTTAAGGATTTCGGCCTTCGGAGTCGCGGCGGCGAACATATTGGAAGGGTTTGTAGGCTGCTACCTCGTGAACCGGTTTGCTCGCGGCACCAAGGCCTTTGACACGGCCGAGGGCGTCTTCAAGTTCACATTCTTTGCATGCGTGGTGAGCAGTATGGTCGGCGCGACGATCGGACTCGCCGCCTTTTTCGCGGCCGGGTTCGTCACCTGGACTCATTCAGGATATGTGTGGCTAACCTGGTGGGTCTCGGATGCCGTCGGTATTCTGGTGATCGCGCCGTTCTTAATCCTGCTATTTGGCCGCTCTCATCATCGGCTGGACTGGCGCGAAATGTTTGAGCTTACGGTCTTGAGTACCGGCTTGATTTTTACCTCTCTTCTTGTCTTCGGTCCGCTTTCGGTTTCTCTCAACCATGGCCACCTGATACGGGCATCCATTTGTATTCCTTTCCTGATTTGGGCGGGTTTTCGTTTTTGCCAACTCGAAGCTGCGGGACTCACACTGATACTTTTCGGAACGGCGACTTGGGGCACGTTGAATGGCTTCGGCAGCTATCTTACGGGGGACTTGAATTTGTCATTGTTGACTGTGGATGTGTTTATCGGCGTGATTGGGATCATGACGATGACGGTGGCAGCGATGGTTGCGGAGCGAAGAACGATCGAGACGAATTTGTTGGGGATACAAAGCCTGTTGCAGGACGCGGTCGAAGGCAAGAGCCGGGATTTGGCGGCAGCGGTTGAGGCGTTGCGGTTGAAGGAAGCCGAGCGCGCGGAAGGCGATAGAGCGCTGCGAGAGAGCGACGAACGGTTGCGGAGGCTGGTGGACAAGGTACCCGTGGTGTTCCGATTGCTGGATGCAACTACGGAGCGGATTTTGTATGTGAGTCCCGCGTATGAAACCAACTGGGGGCGTTCGTGCGAGAGCCTTTACGCGGATACCCATTCCTGGCTTGATGCGATCCATCCGGAAGACCAAGGGCTGGCGCTTAACTTTTTCGATCGCGAGACCAAGAGTGATACCCTTGAGGCGGAATACCGAATTGTGCGGCCGGACGGCAGCGTGCGGTGGATCTGGGATCGCAGCTTCGTCATTCGGGATGAGTCCGGACGAATCAGCCGGGTGGCGGGTCTTGCCAGCGACATCACCGAACGGAAGCAGCTGGGACAAAGTTTCTTGGCGGCTAGGGAGCGGCAGCCTGAGGCCGGCTGAACGCGATCGTCGCCCAACACGCCCATTGTAGGACGGTAGAGACGGGGCAAGCCTGTTATTACAGTTATTTTTGTTTCAACTTCAAGTCAAAATAAGGGGTGGAACATGGTGATCGGCGATAGATTGCGGGCCTTGAGAGATCAGAAGAACCTCTCCCAGGGTGAGATTGAAAAGCGCACCGGTTTATTGCGCTGCTACATATCTCGCGTTGAGAACGGCCACACCGTTCCGACCGTTGAGACGCTCGAAAAGATGGCGCGGGCTCTGGAGGTTCCGCTGTACCAACTTTTCTATGATAGCGACGAGGCTCCTAAGGTGCCTTTTCTGGGGAAGCGCAAGCCCGGCAGCGACGTTGCGTGGGGCAGCTCCGGCAAGGAAGCGAAGTTTCTGGATCGCTTTCGAAGGCTGCTCAAGAAGACAGCGGAGCGCGACCGCAGAATGCTGCTGTTTATCGCTCAGAAGATGGCCCATTCATTCGATCAGCGGGCGAAAAGCTGACTCTCTGGGAATCGCACCGCAACGTCCGGGCGCTCGCCAATCGTGATCGCTAACGATAATTGACGTACAAATCGGGAAGCTGCTTTTTCAAATTGGCGACCTTGGGCAGGTCGTTGATCATAATGTAGGGATTGTCGGGATTGTGGACGGCGTAATCCTGGTGGTAATCCTCGGCTCGATAGAATGCCTTGAAAGCAGCAATCTGCGTGACGATCGGGCTCGGGAAGATTTTCGCCTGCGTCAACTGATCCACATAGGCCTGCGCGATGCGCTGCTGATCAGGAGTCTCGAAAAAGATCGCGGAGCGGTACTGAGTGCCCCAGTCCGGTCCCTGCCGGTTCAGTTCGGTGGGGTCGTGCGCGACAGAGAAAAATACCTTGAGAAGCTGCCCGAACGTCACCTGCGAAGGATCGTAAACGATTTCGACCGACTCAGCGTGTCCGGTTTCGCCGCTGCCGACTTCCTCGTAGCTGGGACCTTTCACCGTGCCTCCGGAATAGCCCGCGGTCGCGTTAGTAACGCCCTTGACGTGTTCGAACACGGCTTGAATACCCCAGAAACATCCGCCCGCAAGGACAACTGTTTCGCGGCCCTCGGCAACGGCGGGGGACTCATCAACCTTGGGGTCGGGGAGAGCGGTCGCCGCTCCCGCGACACTGCAGCCGATCGCGCCAACCAGCGGCGCAGCCGCTGCAACCATCAGTAACATGAGTCTAAGAGTGCGAGTCATCTTTGAGTCTCCTTGTATGCTTCATTCGTACGTGCGTCCTGCGATCGGAGCAGCCGCGGCGCCGCTAAGAAGCCTTGGCGAATTTCAACGATACGGAATTCATGCAGTAGCGCAGGCCCGTTGGCTGGGGACCGTCGTCAAAGACGTGCCCGAGGTGTGCGTCGCATCGGCGGCAGGAAACCGCGGTGCGCTGCATTCCCAAGCTATTGTCCGAAGTCTCCAGGACATTCTCTTTGGCGATCGGCGCCCAAAAGCTGGGCCAACCCGTGCCGGATTCGAACTTGGTGACGGAACTGAAAAGAGCTGTGTCGCAGCAGATGCAGCGGAACACGCCCTTATCATGAACGTTCAAAAGCTCGCCCGTGAAAGGCCTCTCCGTTTCGGCGTGGCGAGTTACCTCAAACGAGGCCGGCGACAATTGCGCTTTCCACTCGGCTTCGGTTTTCTGAATCATCGGGACGGAAACTGCTCCCTTGCGCTCGCCGGCGTCGGTGAACTCAACAATGGTGACCTGCTTCGGCGGACCGACGGGCGCGGGATCGGCGTGAGCAGGCACGGGTCTTCCGTAGTGCCACCATGCAGCGCCCGCGAGCGCGGCGCCAGTTAACGCCAGGAACGACCTTCGCCCCACGGCTGACCGGGAGTTCCTGCCATCGAAATCGGATTCAAACATCGCGGCCTCCTTGCATCGAAATCAGCCGAAAGTAGAAGCATATACTTGTACGCCTGGATCGAGAAATTGGATTTGGAAGGTGCGGTCTTCCACTTTGCCCTTCTGGCGGATCAACTGGTAAAGGCGGTAATCCTTCACCGTCCCACGGAGCCATTCGTCAGGGCAGGATGCTGGTTGAGGCCGGCTGAGCCTCGGCCGGTGTCGCGGTGGGTTCCTTCGCGCTGAAACGTTCCTCAGCTTCGCTGCGGACGAATATCCGGTCAACGTAGGTCTGCGCGAGGGACATCACGCCAGTGTAGAGGTAGCCCCAGACGAAAAGAAGCAGGAAGGGAACCGTAACGTAGTTGGCGTTCTGGATGGTGTAAACCACGGCGCAGGCGAAATAAATTCCGAGCAGCACCTCGATCCACGGCATGAGGCCCGCGCGTTTGTGATATTTCTTCTTTACCCAATCGGTGGAATGCTTCGCGCCCGCTTCCACTTTGTATTTGGGAGTGCGCACGAATTCGGACTTCACGCCGAAGATGGCCTCGATCACCGCGAAGGCGTTCTTCACGGAAAGCCCGATGCCCACCGCCATCACCACGGGAAGATAGAAAAACGTGCGCTTCCACGAGTTCGGATAAAACGCGCGCTGCGCCGCCAGATAGAACGACGAAATCGAACACGTCGAGGCCAGGAACAGCGGCAGGTCAATCAGCAGCACCTGGAACCAACCCTGATAGAACCGCACGATCATGGCGGGCAGCAGAATGATAGAGAGAAAAACCATCAGGGGGTAGCTGATATTCCCCGTCAAATGGAAGAACGCTTCGGCCTTGGCCTTTGCCGGGACGTCGGAGCGCATGACCTGCGGCAATATTTTCTTCGCCGTCTGCATCAGGCCCTTGGCCCAGCGCGCCTGCTGCGTTTTGAAGGCGTTCATTTCCACGGGCAGTTCCGAGGGGCAATCGATTTCCGGCAGGTAGAGGAATTGCCAGCCGCGAATCTGCGCGCGATAGGAGAGGTCGGTGTCCTCGGTCAGCGTGTCGTGCTGCCAGCCTCCGGCGTCTTCGATTGCCGCGCGGCGCCAGATTCCCGCGGTGCCGTTGAAATTGAAAAACAGCCCGCTGCGGAATCGCGAGGAGTGCTCGATGGCGAAATGTCCGTCGAGCAGGATCGCTTCCACTTCAGTCAGCACGGAGTAGTTGCGATTCACGTAGCTCCAGCGCGTCTGGACCATGGCGACCTTGGGGCTCGCAAAGTAAGGCACGGTCCGCCGCAGAAAATCGGCGGGCGGAATGAAGTCAGCGTCGAATATGGCCACGAACTCGCCCGTCGCGGATTTGAGTCCTTCCTGCAGCGCGCCGGCCTTGAATCCTTCGCGATTGTCACGATGGAAGTAGGAAATGGGGACGCCCAGCGAACGCTGCTGTTCGACGCAATCGCGCGCCACTTGCTGAGTCTGGTCGGTTGAATCGTCGAGCACCTGGATATCGAGCAGTTCGCGCGGATAGTCAAATTGCGCGACCGTCTCGATCAGGCGTTCGATCACGTAGCGCTCGTTGTAAATCGGCAGCTGCACGGTGACTTTCGGCCAGACGGCGACCTCCGGCGGCGGCCCGGGGACATTCTTGCGATTCTTGAAATAGCCGTAGACCAGAGCGTAGCGATGCAGGCCATACATCGCCAGAACGGCCATCACAAAGAAATAAGGAAGCATGATCGCAAGGTCGAATGCGTTCGCCTGATAGAGACCGCGGAAAGTGGGGTCCACCAGCCGCCGAAAGTAGGTCGTGACGGGGTTGGCGCTGAAGAAGATCAACGAGGCCAGGATGTATGAGGGCGCCAACAATTGCCTACCTCTGACTCGGCTTGCTCGGGGTACTGCAACCGGCTGGGTGAAGAATGATTATACGGGCGCCGGGCGGAGTGTCAACGATTCTGCGTGGACGCGCTCGATTCGAACTTTCGATGGCCCAGAACGGGACAACGCAGGTCCGAGGTACGAACCTTGGATCCGCCAGATGACGAGCGACGGCCGCGCAGCAAATGGACCCCGGGCTCAGGTGTTCTCGTCGAGACGGTATGCGCCAATCAATCTTGAGACCAGAACTGCGAGGTAAAGAATCCCCAGAATTGCCTCGAGGACGCTGAGCGACCTCGCCTGGGGCGTGACAGGAATGATGCTGTTGCTGCCGAGACAAGTCAACGTGGCGAAGCTGTAAAAGACGAAATCGTTGCGGTCGGGAATCGAGTGAAGGTTGAGGGCATCGGGCAGATAGAAGGCGCGCGCCTGCAGTCTCCACACGAGTAGATATAGATTGCTGAAAGCAAAACCAACGAGTAGATAGATACAGAGCGCGCCATAAATCGAATCTGAGGTCACCTTTCGGCCCACGATGACCCGGCGAAAAATTGAAATGACGACCACGACGTCGAAGGCAAACGTCAAAGCTAAAATGACCGTCGCAACGACCCCGGCGTCCTGTCGGGGCAGAAGTCCGCGACTCAGGGCAGCCGGAATCGCGAGCGCGATGGCGACGACCAGGAATGACCGCCGGAAGCTTAGGACGTACACGCTGAGGAAGGTGATGACCAATCCCACGACGCGAAACACGGTGTAAACCGTGCCCCTTTCGCCCGCAAACGGACCCAGAATCAGGAGACTCAGCAGAAACAGGAACAGAACAAAAAATCTTCCGCCGAATGCGTGGGCCGGGATCAGGTAAGAGGGTATCTTCATCGCCGAGGGTTGCCGCGGGCCATCTTAGCCCTGAAGTGAGATAGCTTCCAGATGGATTGACGGTCCGGATTTCGACTCTGAGGGTAACGAATTCTGGAAGAAGCGAGCAATCGCGGTAAGAGAGGGGCGATACCGGACGCCGATGTCGGCGTCCGGTCACCCACGATACTCAGCTCCAGATAGAACCGTTACTTCGATTGAGTCTGCACTTCCGGTTTTTCATTTCCATTCGACGGTGGTTTTTGATGTTGCGGTGGCTTGTTCCCGGACGGCCGATTCCCCGGCGTTCCGGACGATGGCGGCCGATTTCCCGACGGACGCGTCGTACCCGGCTGGCCGCCCGGATTGCCCGAACTTGGCGGCCGGCTTGGCCGCGCCGACGGCTGATTGCCGGAGGGCGGACGATTGCCGGGTGGACGAGTGCCGTTCGATGGCGGAGTTCCATTTGGCGGCTGACTTGGTTTTGTCTCCGCCGGGGGCTTCAAACCCGGCTGAGAGTTTGGCGGCCGATTTGGCCTGGTTCCCGACGGAGGCGGAGCCCCGCCGCCCGGTCGGGCGCCCGGCGTGCCCGGCTTGACCGGCTGAATCGTCGGCTTACCGTTGTTTGGCGGACGGTTTCCGTTCGGCGGTCGGGTGCCATTAGGCGGCTTATTCCCGTTGGGAGGGTTGATCCCAGGGCGTCCGTTACCGGGCCGGGTGCTTGGCGGACGATAGGTTGGCGGCCGATAATTTGGCGGGCGATAGCTGGGTGGCCGATAATTGGGAGGACGATAGCCCCAATTCCCTCCATATCCTGGGCGGTTGGACCAGACGATCGGGCGCGGGCGATACCAGATGTGCGGCGGACGATAGGGATTGGGCCCCCAACCTCCCCATGGACCGCCGTTGTAATAAAGACGACGCCCTCCCCAGTTCCATCCCCATCCGCCCCAGTAATAGGGCCGCCCCGAAACCAGAAGTGCGCCGATCCCAATGCCGACCCCGAATGTGATGAACGGCGTCGAGACCACGACGCCCGGCGCGGGTCGCACGTAAACCACGGTCGGGTCATATACGGGAACGTAGACGACCTGCGGGTTCACGGGTTGAATCACGTAGATCGGCTGAGGCTGTCCGGCGACCTGCTGAACCTGCACCTCCTGCTGCGGTGTTGTTTTCAGCGATCCTGCCGCGTATGCCTGAGCGCGCAACCGTTGAATGGAAGCGCTGACGGCGTCCTGGTCGGCCTGGAACGCCTGACCAACGGCGGCGTAGTCATCCACGTGCAAAGCCATCATGTCGAGCACTTGGGGAAAATTCACCAGCGCGATAAACGCCGGATCGAAGCCCTGGGCCTGCGCCGCATCCGTTAGCGCCGTGCCGGTCAGGCTCATGTTGTCGTGGAGCCAGTTATCAACGTCCAGGATCTCCTGCGGGTTCGTCGAAGCGGTGGTGATCTGCGCGACCAGAGTATCGGGGTAAAGCGCGATTGGCGAAAGCAGCTGGTCGAGTTCGGCCGGCGTGGGAACGCTGTCCTGCGCTGCGGCAGTTGGGACGAAGACCTGGGAAAACACGAGTGTAAACAAAAGAATCGCAGTGAACGCGGCCCTGATTCGCAGCCAGGCGGGTGTCATATGTTTTGATCTCCAATCGCCCACACCATACGCCCGGGTTCCTTTGGTGTCAATCGCACATGAGCGGAACAGAAGGACCGCCGACGCATTTGGCTCTCCGAGCCGAAGCTCACCGCGGCGAGCGAAGGCTGGTGGGCCTGGGGAGAGTCGAACTCCCGACAAACGGTTTAGGAAACCGCTGCTCTATCCATCTGAGCTACAGGCCCGTGCGACACATTCTAGCAGAGGCGGCATAACCCGCGGCCAGTGTCACAGGAGTACCCGAAATGGAAACGTCAACCCGTAAACTTTTGACCGCGGGCCAGGAACAATATTAACGTGAGTACTGGCGCGCCGTGAGTGGCGCCCTCTCCTGCTCACATGAGTACAAACGATACGGCGATGCCCCAGGTGGGCGTCGAACAGCGCGCGAACGAAATACGGAGCACCCTCCGTCGAATGGGCCGCTACAACTGGTCCCTCTGGGGACTGGCGGTGGTGATCGCACTAGGGCTGACGTTTGCCGTCACTACGCTTTCCATAACAGTAGTCTACGACTCGCACGATCCGTTTTTTCACTTCCGTATGAGTCAGGCAATTCGCGGGCTTGTGGGCATGGTCCTGCTGTTCAGCGTCTACACGCTATTCCAACAATTCCAGCTGATGCGAACGCGGCGGCAACTCGCCGCGGAGATTAGAACCTCCAGCGAACAGCACATGCTGGCGGAGGCCTACCTTAAACTCGCCATGCAGGACCCGTTGACTGGGTTGCACAACCGGCGTTACGCGCAGGATCGTCTGGTTGCGGAGATCAATCGGGCGCAACGGCTGAAATCGTCGCTCACGGTTTTGATGATGGACCTCGACGACCTGAAGCGAATTAACGACAAATGGGGGCACGGGACGGGCGATCTGGCGCTGCAGGCATTCAGCCAGCGTCTGAACAAGGCGACTCGCGGTTCCGATCTGGCCGCGCGCGTCGGCGGCGACGAATTTCTGGTGGTATTGCCGGAGTGCGACCCCGCGCATGTGCAAAGCGTGCTCCAACGCCTATCCGAGCTCGAGGTTCAGATTGGAGTGGAGAGGATCGTATTTGGATTCTCGGCTGGCTGGACAGACTACCGGCCCGGTGAGACTCCGGAGAGCCTGCTCGAACGTGCGGACCACGCGCTCTACATTGAAAAACAGAGCCGCAAACATCCAGCTATCCCCGTCGCATAGCAAGAATCCGCAAGTTTCCCCGGCATGATACGAAAACGCTGCGCTAGTGGTGGGCCGGCTGGACCTCCTTCTGCCGGTGGTAGGTTATTTCGGTGACCTGCAAATCGCCCTTTTCCGGGACGACTTCCGAGCGCGAAACATAGGTGTCCGCGTCAATCCGCGTGAAAATGGTGCGCTTGGGCTGACCGTCGAGCGGATTCTCGAAAACGATCGTTTTCGCGTCGGCGCTCGCCAGATTCAGTATGGTCGGGCCCGACTTCTCCCAGGCCGCGAGAGAAGGCGTGAAATGCCGCAGATGAAATTCTATCCCGTCCGACTCATTCACCAGGGTGAACAGTTCGAGGACCAGCGTCTTGTCATTCTCCGCCAGTTGAAATGTACCCAGCATCAACCCGGCCTTGGGCGCCGTCCACACCTGCTGTGCCACGCGCTGTCCCCACGCGCCCTGCCAGCGTCCGGCGAGCCACGCAAAATCCGCTAGCGTGGCTTTGGGACTTTGCGTAGCCACATCAACCGATCCGGCACTGGATTCCGAGGGCGGAGGCGGCGCCGGTGATGCGCCAGTGCCAGTCGGCCGCTGGCCGACTGCGCCGCTAGCGAAGCCCGCGAAAACGACCAGAGCCGCAAAAGCGAATCGAGTGGTTTTGAGAGTGTTCATAAAAATCAAAGAGTCTTCCAAATCGGCGGATCCTCGACTGGGGTCATATTAATACATAACCGGATGTTCCCGGCGCGCGTCTTAAGAATGGCACGTGCGGCACGGAATCGGCGCCCCGGGAATCCTTTGACGCCTTCGCGCGCCTGTACGATAATGAAATTTCGCTGCTTACAGATGACCACAAAACTTAGCTTGGCTGTTCTGGTCCTCCTTTTCGGCGCTTTAAGCGCGCCGGCACAGAATTCCACTCAAGCTCCTGCTGTATCCCAAGCGCCGACGCCTGCCGGCTCCACGGCCACGGACGCCTCCCGCGCCAGCGCTTACTACTACTTCATGATGGGCCATCTGAAGGAGCAGCAGTACGAGATGTCGGCCACCGCCGATGTGGCGGCGGAGTCCGTGGAATTCTACAAAAAGGCGCTGGAACTCGATCCCGACTCGGCGGTAATTCGCGAGCGCCTCGCGGAAATCGATGCGAAGTCTCAGCATATTCACGACGCGGTGATCGAGGCGCAGGAAGCTCTGAAGATTGACCCGGATAACGCGGACGCCCACCGATTGCTGGCACGCATTTACGTGCGCACGCTCGGCGACATGAATGCCGGCGAGGTGCAGCAGGAGAATCTGGCGAAAGCCGTCGACCAATTCCAGGCCATTCTGAAGACCGATCCAAACGACACCTATTCGCTGCTTTGGCTGGCGCGACTCTACCGCTTCCAGAACAAGCACGAAGAAGCAGAAAAAGCGCTCCGCCGGGTTCTGGCCCACGAATCGGACAACGGGCCGGCGCTCGAACAGCTCAGCCAGCTGCTGATTGATCAGGGGCGCTCCCAGGAAGCAATCGAATTGCTCACCGGCGCGGCGGCCGATACCGGCTCGCCGGATCTCTACGACCTGCTGGGCGACGCCTATTCCGAAGCGAAAGACTATCCCAAAGCTGAAGCGGCGTACCGCCAGGCTGTCGCCGGCGATCCGGACGATCCCGGACACCGGCACGGACTCGCGCAGGCGTTGATGTCACAGGACAAGTACGCCCAGGCGCTCGAACAATTCAACAGACTGGCGGAGCTGGAGCCGGGCACATCCGAAAATTTCCTGCGGGCCGCGCAGCTCCATCGCCGGCTAGGTCAGTTCGACCAAGCCGAAGCGAGCCTCGCGCGAGCGAAGCAGCTGGCGCCCGGAAGCCTCGAGATCCTTTACAACGAAGCGCTGCTCGACGAAGACCAGGGCCACTATGACGAAGCCGTCAAAGTGCTGACCGATGCCATCGCCGGGATCAAGAGCCAGACCGGCGGAGAAGGAAATCCCAGCGCGTTGGCCATCCTTTACGAACAATTGGGCCACGCCTACCAGGCGCAGCGCAATTTTCCCGCCGCCCTCGCCACTTTCGACGAGATGGGGAAACTCAATCCCGATTCGCAAAAGCGCGCGCGAATATTGGCCATAGACGCTTACCGCGAAAGTCACGACATTGATCGCGCCATCGCCGAAACCAAGAAGGCGCTCGCTGAATCGCCCGATTCCGCGGAGCTGACCGTCACTCTGGCGATGCTGTACGGAGAAAAATCGGACACCGCCACGGCCAAGCAACTGCTCCAGGGCCTGCTGAAGGGGAGCGATGCCGATCAGGAGATTTACCTCAACATTGCGCAGGTCGAGTCGCGCGGACGGAAATTCGCCGACGCCGAGCAGTCCGCCGAAAAAGCCGAGCAGATGGCGCGGGAGCCCGCCGATAGGGAAATGGCGTGGTTCATGCTGGGGGCCATCTACGAGCGCCAGAAAAAATTCGATGAAGCCGAGCAGGAGTTTCGCAAAGTGCTCGATGCGAATCCCAATAACGGTGCGGCCCTGAATTATTACGGATACATGCTGGCAGACCGCGGCATTCGCGTCGAGGAAGCCGCGTCGTTGATCCAGCGCGCCCTGCAGCAGGAGCCCAATAACGGCGCCTACCTCGACAGTCTGGGCTGGGCTTACTACAAGCAGAACAAACTGGCCGAAGCCGAAGAATACTTGCGCCGTGCCGTGGAACGCGAGGGCGACGACCCGACCATCCTGAGCCATCTCGCAGACGTCTACCTGAAACTCGGGCAAAACGAACGCGCCGCCGAATATTTCGAGCGCTCGCTTGCGGAATGGCAGAAGGCGCTCCCGGCGGATTATGAAGCCGATAAAGTTTCCGCGGTCGAAGCGCAGCTGAAGAATTTGAAGCGGCGCCTCGCACAGAAAACCCCTGCGGATTCCGGCAAACCGCAGTAAGCTCCCCCGCATGTCCGCTTCGAAAAGCCCCCTTAAGAAAAGATCTGTGCGTCTCCGCGCGTTTGCGAAGGTCAATCTCCATCTGCATGTGACGGGGAAGCGCTCGGACGGGTATCACGAGCTCCGCACGATTTTTCAAACGATCTCGCTGCACGACACGCTGGAAATTTCTGTCACACCCGGCTCGGGCCGTGAAATTTTCATGACCTGTAACGATTCGGCGCTGGTGGGTCCTGAAAACCTTGTGATGCGGGCAATCAAAGCCATCAGCCCTGAAATCGGGTTCGAAGGCTACGTGCGGGTGCATCTGGAGAAGAGGATTCCGGTGGCGCGCGGGCTGGGCGGCGGATCAAGCGATGCCGCTGCCGCGTTGATCGGTATGTTGAGCCTGACGGATGCCGACCTCTCACTTCCGCGGCTGATGGAGATTGGCGCGAGCCTCGGAGCGGACGTTCCGTTTTTTCTCTTCGGTGGCCGCGCGCTGGCCGTGAATCGCGGAGACGAGATCTATCCGCTCGACGACGGGCCAAAGCGCACAATCGTTGTCGTCTCGCCGAAAGACATCGGCGTGAGCACCAAAGACGCCTACGAGTGGCTCTCAACCGAATTGACAAGACTCTCGAAACCCAATAGAATTTGGGGGTTCTGCGCTCTGTGCTGGAGCCGGCAGGAGACGCTCTCGAATGATTTCGAGGGGCCTGTTTTCAGCCGCCATCCGCGACTCCGAGAAATTCGGGACGGATTGCTCAAGCGAGGAGCCGCGAATGCCGCGCTGGCGGGTAGCGGGTCGGCGGTGTTTGGAGTATTCCGAAACCCAGCGCAGGCGCGCCGAGCCGCTCGTGCGTTCCCGGAAGATTCGGTTTTCGTCGTAGAAACCCTATCCAGGGAAAAGTATGGCCGTGCCATGGGCCTGCCCGCAGGGGCGCGTTGGAGTGCGGCCGGCTGAGGGAATTCTTTGCTTACAGACAGGTGTAAGGTCTTCTGCGGAACGGCGAATCCCGCCCTGGCGGATTCGATTTGCGCCTATCTGGGCGTGCCTCGCGGGAGAGCCGAGCACGGCCATTTTTCCGACGGCGAGTCGCGCTACCAGATTCTTGAAAATGTCCGCGGAGCGGATGTGTTCGTCGTGCAACCGTGCTGCAGCCCGGTCAATCATCACCTGATGCAGCTGTTGCTGATGATTGACGCGTTCAAGCGCGCATCTGCCTGGCGCATCACGGCGGTGATTCCGTATTACCCGTACGCGCGGCAGGACCGCAAGGACCGCCCGCGCGTGGCCATCTCGGCGAAGCTGGTCGCCGATCTGCTGGAAACCGCGGGAGCGAGCCGTGTGCTGTCGCTCGATCTCCACGCGCCGCAGATCCAGGGATATTTCAACATCCCGGTGGACCATTTGTACGGCGCGCCGGTGATGGTTGAGTATTTTCAGAAGAAAAAGCTCGGACCTGTCACGGTGGTATCGCCGGATGCAGGCGGCGTCGAGCGCGCGCGATTGTTCGCCAAGAGAATGGACGCGCCTCTGGCTATCGTGGACAAGCGGCGCATTGATGTGAACGTGAGCGAAGTGATGAATCTGATCGGCGACGTTGCCGGGCGCCCGGCGCTGGTGATTGACGACATCATTGACACCGCCGGCACGCTGGTAAAGACGGCGGAAGCGCTGATCGAAAACGGCGCCACCAAAGTGTTCGCGGCTTCGACGCATGCGGTGCTTTCCGGTCCGGCGGTTGACCGGTTGACGAAATCCGCAATCGAGGAAGTAGTGGTCACCGATTCGGTGCCGCTGAATGCCGATGCATTGAAGCTGCCTAAGATTAAAGTGCTGAGCGTGGCGCCGCTGCTGGCGCGGGGCATTCAGTCGATTCACGAAGAAACTTCGATCAGTGAGCTGTTTATTTGAGCTGCGGCTAAGGGAAAAGGAAAGACATCATGGAGACGTTTACAGTCGAAGGAAAAATTCGCGAAGGGCGCGGCAAGGGTCCCGCGCGCCGCACGCGCATGGCGGGCATGGTCCCGGCGGTGCTCTATGGCGCGCGCAAGGAATCCATCTCGCTGGCCGTGAACGCCAAGCAGGTCGCGCGCATTCTCCGCTCGGAGACCGGCCACAACACGATTTTCAGCGTGCAGGTCGCCGGCGGCAGCCTGGAAAAGGCCATGCTGAAGGACTGGCAGGTTGATCCGGTCAGCAATGCGCTGCTGCACGTGGATTTGCTGCGCATCGCCATGGATGTGCGCATGCGCGTTCGCGTGCCCGTGCACACGTTCGGCGAACCGCAGGGCGTGAAAATGCAGGGCGGCGTGTTCGAGACGGTCACTCGCGAAGTCGAAGTCGAATGCCTGCCGGGAGACATCCCGGAAGAGTACCGCGTGGACGTGACCGAGTTCCTGATCGGTAAGCAACTTCGCGCCGGCGATCTGCCCATTGATCCCAAGAAAATCAAGCTGCTCACCGATCCCTCGCGCGTGCTCGCGCACGTCGTGATGCTCAAGAAGGAAGAGGAGCCGGTGGCGGAGGCCGCGGTGGCCACGGAAACCGCTCCGGCCGAACCCGAGGTCATAAAGAAGGGCAAGAAGGAAACGGAAGAGGGCGAAGCTGAAGGCGCCGCCGAAGCCGCGCCGAAGGCCGAAAAGCCCGAGAAGAAGGGCAAGGAGAAGTAGCCGCAGCGTGTCGGTGCGGCGACGAGCGCGCCCATGCGCTTCGCGGAGCGCGATAGATGAAATTGATCGTCGGCCTTGGCAATCCGGGTCCCGATTACGAGTGGACGCCGCATAACCTGGGCTTCATGGCGGTGGATGCGCTGGCGGGGCGTGCCGGAATTCGGGTCACGCGGCCAGAATCGAAGGCGTTGGTTGGGCTCGGGAAACTGGCCGGGCAGGAAGCGGCCCTGGCCAAGCCGCAGACGATGATGAATCTGAGCGGCGGGTCGGTGCGCATGCTGCTCGAACGTTACGAAGTCGCGCCGGCCGATTTGATTGTGCTGATTGACGAGACGGATTTGCCGTGGGGCATGTTGCGGATTCGGGAGCGCGGCCGCAACAGCACGCACAACGGTTTGCAGTCGATTATCGGCGCGCTGGGCACCGACGAGTTTGTGCGCATTCGCATGGGAGTGCGGCCCGAAAAGTTGTGGGGCGACCGCAAGGAGTACGTTCTCCGCGAAATGGGCCGCGAGGAACGCAAGTTCGCCGAAGAAATGACGATCGAGGCCGCCGACGCCGTGGAGGTGCTTTTGACCGAGGGCGTGGAAAAAGCGATGACACGGTTCAATCGCAAAGCGACACCCACGGACGGCGCAAGCGACGGGGATTTGGAATAGTGGAAAAGGAAATACCTTGGTCATTCCGAGCGAAGCGAGGAATCTCTCTTCGACTTGTGACTGGCGAGTAGCAGGAAATCGAGAGGACACATGGAAGAGCGTCAATACGATCTGATTTTCATCTGCCGGCCGGACACGCCGGAGGCGGACGTGGACAAAGTGATCGCCACACTCGAGCACACGGCTACCGAAAAGGGCGCCAAGATCGAGAAGACAGAGAAGTGGGGCCGCAAGCGCATGGCCTACCGCGTGCACCGGCTGCGCGAGGGTTTCTACGTGTACATGGTGCTGCGCTCGACCAACGGCGAAGTGGTCAAGGAACTCGAGCGCCGGCTGAAGGTGGCCGACCCGGTGATGAAGTATCTCACCGTGCGCGTGGACGAGGAATTGAAGCGTCAGGACAAACTGAAGCGGCATCGCGAGAAGCGCGCTGCGCGGCGTCCGCGCAAAACCGTGCCGTCAGCGGTGCCATCGGCTGCACCCGCCGCGGCAGGCGGCAGCGAACCGGCCGCCGCAGCATCTTAGGAATTGAGATCGAGGATCAGGGAGAATACGAATGGCAGATGAACAAGCACCGCGTCCACCGGCTCCGCCGGCCGCGCCGTCAGCACCTGCAGGGCACACCGGGCCGCCGTCCGGCGGATATTCCGGCTCATCTTCAGGCGGGCACTCCGGCCCGCCAGGACGCTTCGGTCCGGGCGGCGGCGGCGCTCGTCCACAGGGCGGCAGGCCGAGCGGACCCGGCGGTCCGGCGAAGCGCGGCAAGCGGAATTTTGTCCGCAAGAAGAAAGTTTGCCGGTTTTGCGTGGACAAGTCGGACTACATTGACTACAAGCGAGCCGAAATTCTGGCGCCGTTCCTGCAGGAGCGCGGCAAAATTCTTCCGCGCCGCATGACCGGCACCTGCGCGCGGCATCAGCGCTGGCTCACCGTGGCCATCAAGCGGGCACAGAACATCGCGCTGCTGCCGTTCGCGGCGGAGCTCTAAGGGGACTGGAACATGCAGATTATTTTGCAGGAAGACGTCGAAAAGCTCGGAACGCGCGGCCAGGTGGTAGAGGTTAAGGAAGGCTACGCGCGGAATTTTCTGCTGCCACGAAAGCTCGCGCTCGAAGCCAGCGCCGGCAACATGAAGCGTCTGGAAAAAATGCGCGCCGTGTTCGCCAAGAAGGAAGCCACCGAGAAGGGCGACGCGACGAAGCTCGCCGAATTGCTCGCGGGCGTGTCGCTTGAACTGACGCGCAAGGCCGGCGACAACGACCAGATGTTCGGCTCGGTGACGACGGCAGATATTTCCGAGGCGCTCGCGGCCAAGGGCTTCACCATCGACAAGAAGAAGGTCACGCTGGCCGAGCCGATTAAGGTCCTCGGCGAGTACGACGTGCCGCTAAAGCTGCATCGCGAAGTCACCGCCACCGTGAAACTCGCGGTGAAAAAAGAACAGTAACCAGACGCGGCATTCGTTCGCCTGCGTATTTTTCCATTGGTAGGGGCGCGGCAATCCTGGCCGGATCGCCCTTTTCCACTTTTCCGAAAAAGTCCACAGGCGCATGTCATTGACCGCGGCGTTTGCCGCGAGCACACTCGCTGGCGTTGGGTTAACTCCCCACAAAAATTTGAACGAGAAAACGCGCGCGTAGGCGTTGCAAAAAGGGCGCTTGCGCCAAAAAAGCAGATAGGCGAAGATAAAGCGAATTATGGCCAGCGACACCACACTGGAACGACCGCTTCCGCACAATCTCGAAGCCGAGCGCAGCATTCTCGGCGCGGTGCTGCTCGATAATCATGCGCTGAACGCCGCGGTCGAGCGGCTTCGCTCCGAGGATTTCTTCCTTCCGCAGCATCGCCACATTTTCGAGCGCATGGTGCAGCTCGGCGAGAAGCAGCAGGCCATCGACATCGTCACGCTGATGGAAGATCTGGTCCGCAGCGGCGAACTCGAAGCCGCGGGCGGCGTCGCGTATCTCTCGCAGCTTGCCGACGGCTTGCCGCGCGTGACGAACGTGGACCACTACGCGCGCATCGTCAAGGAAAAGGCGATTCTGCGCAGCCTGATTTATTCCGCGTCCGTGATTCAGGAGCAGGCGCTCGCCGCCGGCGATGATGCAGACGTGATTCTGGACCGCGCGGAATCCTCTATCTTCCAATTGGCGGAAGATCGCGTGAAGGCCGGCCTGATCGGCGTCAAGGACCTCGTCAAGGACGGTTTCGAGCGCCTTGAGAAAATATTCAGCGAAGGCCGACGCATCACGGGCCTCGCCACCGGCTACGCGGCCCTCGACAACGAGACCGCCGGACTGCAGCCCTCCGAGCTGGTGATCCTGGCGGCGCGCCCCTCGATGGGAAAGACCGCGCTCGCGCTGAACATCGCTGAAAACGTCGCGCTTCGGCAGCGCGAGCCCGTCGCTGTCTTCAGCCTGGAAATGTCGAAGGAGTCGCTGTTGCTGCGTTTGCTCGCGTCGCACGCCCGGGTGGACGCACACAAATTCCGCACCGGCCACATGAATCGCGACGACTGGACGAAGGTGACCGCATCGCTTTCGGTGTTGGGCGACGCGCCCATCTGGATTGACGATTCCGCGTCCTCGACCGTGCTCGAAATGGGCGCCAAAGCGCGGCGGCTGAAGCGCGACCGCGGTCTTTCGCTTGTCATCGTGGATTACATTCAGCTCGTCGTTCCCAGCACGAACCGGCGAAACGCCAATCGCCAGGAAGAAGTGTCCAGCATTTCGCGCTCGCTGAAGGCCCTCGCCAAGGAATTGAAAGTTCCCATCGTGGTCCTCAGCCAATTGACCCGCGCGCCCGAGCGCGAGGATCGCAAGCCGCAGCTTTCCGATTTGCGCGAATCCGGCGCCATCGAACAGGACGCCGACGTGGTGCTCTTCATTAACCGCCCGAATTTCTACAAGACCGATATTCCAGAAGAAGAGCGCGCCAAAGCCGAGCTGATCATCGCCAAGCAGCGCAACGGCCCCACCGGCAGCCTTAATTTCGTGTTCCTCAGCCGCCACACCCGCTTTGAAGAAGCCGCCCCGGATTCGTGGGACGCCGGCGGCGAGGAATAGAGACCCGCGCACAGTGCCGCGCGTCGCCGGCCAGCCACAGGCGTGTCGCTTCAACCGCGCCGGGCGTCAATGGCGCCGGGCTCGGCGCACGCCAATTCAAGCCTCCAACCCCAGCGTTTTCCGTAACCTCCGCGAGCCGTCCCAATCCAAACACCGATTGGCTCACCGTCTGCACAACCACTAATCGCATGTTTACCTAAACGCGGCGAGCCGGTTCACGGACTCGAATTTGCGTCGCCCGGGCGGGGTAGAGTCTGGCATCCTAAATGAGCATGACCAAGGGGATCAAAGTGGTGGGGCGGCCAGTCTGGGCGGAGGTTTCTCTCGCCGCGATTGCGCGCAATCGTGCGCACGATTCGCCGCCACATCGGGCCGAAGCCGCAGATTCTGGCGGTCGTCAAATCGAATGCCTACGGGCTGGGCGCCGTGCCGGTGGCCAAGGCGCTGCAAAAGGCCGGTGCGGAACGCTTCGGCGTCACCTGCGCGAACGAAGGCATCGAGCTTCGCGAATCCGGAATTCGCAAGCCGATCCTGGTGCTCACCGGCTTCTGGCCGGGGGAAGAGAAGCGCCTCATCGCGAACCGCCTGACCCCCACGGTGACACGCCCCGAAGACGTGCGCGATCTCGAGCGCGCCGCGAAATCGGCGCGCGTGAAATCCCGCGTGCGATTTCACCTGAAAATCAACACGGGCATGAATCGCCTGGGATTGCTACCGTCCGAACTAGACGCTTTCGCGAGCGCCCTCGCCGGTTCGCGCCACCTCGAGCTCGAAGGCACCTTCACGCACTTCGCTTCGGCCGAGGATTTCAGTGCCCGCCAGACCGACGAGCAGGAGGAAACATTTCGGAAGTGTCTCGACCACCTGCGCGCCCTGGGAATTTCTCCGGGAATCGTGCACATGGCCAATAGTGGCGCAATCTGCGCGCGGCCGAACACCTGGGCGGATATGGTGCGCCCCGGCGCGATTATATACGGCTACTATCAGTCGTTCGACCCGCCGCAGAAGGGCCAGGAGATCAGGGACCGCTTGCCCGTGGAACCGAGCCTTTCGCTGCGCGCCAAGATCATCACCCTGCGCGATCTGCCGGCGGGCCAGCCGGTGGGATATGGTGCGCGATTCGTCACCGCGCGGCCATCGCGTATTGCCGTAATCAATGCAGGCTACGCCGATGGCATTCTGCGTCAGCGGACCAACCGGGGTTGCGCGCTGTTGCACGGCCGTCGCGTTCCGCTGGTGGGCGCGATTTCCATGGACCTGACCACGCTCGATGTCACCGAGGTTCCGCAGGCAGCGCTCGGAGACATTGTCACGCTCTATGGCCGCGACGGCGGCGCCGAAATCAAGGTCTCCGACGTGGCCGCGGAGATCGGCACGGTCACTTCCGATCTTCTCTGCGCCCTTGGACGCCGCGTGCCCCGGTACTACGTTTAGCTGTAGCTTTCGGCACCCCGTCCCCTTGCGTTGACTCCCCCTTTGTCCCCGGTGCTATACTGAAATCTATAATTCGTTTTGCTTTTGATACGCGGCACCGATTCATATCCGGCGTCGAAAGAATATTTTCATAATGCCGGCCGAAAGATTTATTGAGTCCCAGCCGACTCAGATTTTCATACGTTTCATAAGGTGCAACCATGGCAAAGCCTTCAAACGCCTCCGGCCGCAATCCGGCTGGCGCGAATTTGGAACAATTACCCGCCCGGCCAGCCTCCATCGCACGACCGCCACAGGAAAGACCCGGCTCGTTCTGGGACATGCTGGCGCTCAAGATTGTCTTCACCGCCGTCTGCGTCCTGGTCGGGTATCACTTCCGTCCGTTCAGCATCTCTAAGGAGCTGGGAGCCCTCGCGGGCTTGCTGTTTGCTGGCGCGGTCATCTTCTTCGAAACCCGATTGCAGCAAATCAGTCTTCGCCGGCTGATCGGCGCTTCCGCGGGATCAATCCTGGGTATTTTGGGCGCCTACCTCACGTCGCTGATCTTCACGCACACTACGATGCCTGAAAGCACCCGCTCCTTCTTCAGCCTGGCTGTCTTTCTGGTGATGTGCTACATCGGCCTGGTGCTCGGCGCGAACAAGGGCGACATGCTTAACCTGCAGGCCTTCGGCGGCGTGTTCGGCAGCGAGCGCAATACCAAACATTCCTTCAAGGTTCTGGATACCAGCGTCATTATTGACGGCCGCGTGGGCGACATCGCAGATGCGCTGTTTCTTGACGGCACGGTGATCATTCCGCACTTCGTCCTGCGCGAGCTGCAGCTGGTGGCGGATTCGGCCGACCCCCTGAAGCGCCAGCGCGGGCGCCGCGGCCTGGAAGTGCTGCAGCGCATCCAGAAGATGCCGCACCTCGATGTGCAGATCGCCGACGACGATTTTCCGCATATCCCCGACGTGGATATGAAGCTGATCGAGATGGCGCGCCGCTACGACGCCAAAGTGGTGACCAACGATTTCAATTTGAATAAAGTGGCCACGCTGCAGGGCATCGAAATCATGAACGTGAACCTGCTGGCGAATGCGCTGAAGCCCGTGGTGCTGCCCGGCGAGGCCATGCGCGTCTTCATCCTGCGTGAAGGCAAGGAATACAACCAGGGCGTCGCCTACCTAGACGACGGCACCATGGTGGTCGTTGACGGCGCACGCAAAATGATCAACAAGACCGTGGACATCAGCGTCACCTCCGTGCACCAGACCACTGCCGGCAAAATGATCTTTGGCCGCTACGACGAGCGCGGCGAGCAGACTCCGCGCACCATGTCCGGCGTTCCCGCGGAGGGTACGGCTGCAAGCCGCGCTGCCGAAGGCGCCGTCCCCGGCGGCGATCGTCCGCCCCGGCCGCTTTACCCGGAGTCCGGGCGATCGTGATGCGGATCGCTCCGTGCGCCTCGATTGGGATAGACTCCTGATCTTCCCATGAGTCGAATAGCCGCCATCGTTCCGGCCGCGGGTCTCGGTACCCGCATGGGCGCCGATCAGCCCAAGCAGTTCCTCGAACTCGATGGCATGCCACTGATTATTTTCACGCTGCGGCGCCTGGCCGCATCTCCCGCAATCACCGACTTCTTCATTTCCACGCGCGCCGAGGATGTCATGTCGATGCAGGACAAAGTCGCGAAAGCGGCGCTCGGCCGCCCCGCGCGCGTGGTCCACGGCGGCGATACGCGCCAGCAATCCGTCGCCAACGCCCTCGCGCAGGTGGACCCCTCCACAGAAATTGTTTTGGTGCACGATGCGGTGCGGCCTTTCGTCACGCGCGAGCAGATCGAGCGCGTAATCGCCGAAGCGCGCGCCCGCGGCGCCGCCATTCTGGGCATTCCGGCGGTAGATTCCGTTAAGGAAGTGAAGCGCGCCAGCCTGCCCGCGGATGTCGCGCTGATTTCAGCCACCGTGCCGCGCGAGCGCATCGTCCTGGCGCAGACGCCGCAGGCCTTCCACTACCCGCTTCTGCGCGACGCATTCCGCAAGGCCCAGGAGGATGGCGTCACCGCCTCGGATGAGTCCGCGCTGGTCGAGCGTTTCGGCCACGACGTGTACGTCGTGCAAGGGTCCGAGCGCAACCTGAAAATTACGCGTGCCTCCGACATGGATCTAGCGCGCTTTTATCTCGACCAGGAGCGCCACGCACAATGACATTCTCCGGAATCGGTTACGATCTTCACCGGCTCGTCGGCGGCCGCAAGCTCATGATCGGCGGCGTCGAAGTTCCGTTCGACAAAGGCTCCGAGGGCCACTCCGATGGCGACGTGCTGAGCCACGCGCTCTGCGATGCGCTTCTTGGCTCCGCGAATTTGGGCGACATCGGCACGCACTTCCCGGACACCGATCCGCAGTGGAAGGGCGCGTCCAGCCTGATTTTCCTTGAGCGCATTGCCAAGATGCTTCACGATCGCCGCCTTCGCATCGTTCATGTGGACGCCATTGTCATCTGCGAACGCCCCAAGCTCGGCCCGCACTTTCCGGCAATGCGCGCGGCATTGGCGAAGGCACTCGGCCTCACCACAGACAAAATCAACCTCAAAGCCAAGACCAACGAAGGCGTGGATGCCATTGGACGAGGCGAGGCGATCGCCGCCCACGCCATCGCCACCGTTCGCGAGCACTGACCGCGCGACGCCGCTCCCAACTGCGCTAAAATCCCTGCCCATGACGCACGACGTCTCCGCCGAATCCACCGCAGCTCTCGCCAATTCTTTCGCGGCTGCGGATATTGCCGCGATTCTGCGCGAACGCGGCTGGTTGGACGCCGCGCATTGCACGGAACCGGACCTCGATACGCAGGCGTGGCTTGCGCGCGCGGCCGATCTCCTCGGCCCGCACGCAGCGGACGGCGCGGCGCTTGCGGATCTGCTCGCGCTCATTTTTGGCTACGATGCGGTGGCGATTCTACAGGACCCCGCGAACCTGGCCGTCCTCGCCCGCGAAGGAGTACGCGACGTGATTCGCGCGCTGGCCAATCGGGTTCTCGCCGGCGGCAATGTGGATTCCGACCGCCTGAAGGAGATTGTCGAAGGAATGAAGACTGCCGTGCCGTATCGCAGCCGCGAGATGTTTCATCCGATTCGCGTGGCGCTCGCGGGCCGCGCCGGCGATGGCGGACTCGACCGCGTGATTTTGCTGCTCGATTCCGCGGCGAAGCTGCCCTTTACCGCGCCGGTTAAGGGTACGCGGCAACGCATGATCGAATTCTGCACGGCGCTGGATTGAGGTCTGTTTTTGCGGTGCCCGTCTTTCAGGCGAGTGCCTTGTCTTGCTCTTGATTCTGGTGTACGCGGAGCGATGAAGACTCAATGAACTGGATCACTGGATTCCACGCAGTCGAGGAAGCGCTCGCGGCCGGGCGGCCGCTGGATCGCATTCTGGTCGCCAAGGGGCGCCACGGCGACCGCGTCGACGCCGTCGTGCGGCTCGCGAAATCGCGCGGCGTTCCGGTGCGCTTCGAGGACCGCCAGCAGGTCGACCGCGCCACCGGCACGCGCGAGCATCAGGGCGTCGCCGCGCTCGGCGCCGCGAAGCCCGCCGTCGAACTGGAAGACTTGCTCGCAGCTAGGGGCGGTCAGGGTCTGCTCGTCCTGCTTGACGGCATCGAGGACCCGCACAATCTCGGCGCGATCGTGCGCACGTCGCTCGCTGCCGGTGCGCAAGGCGTTGTGATACCCGAGCGGCGCGCCGCCGGATTGAGCGACACGGTCGAACGCGCATCCGCCGGCGCGCTCGCGCATTTGCCGGTCGCGCGCGTGAAAAATCTCGTTCGCGCCATGGAGGAAATCAAGGAAGCGGGCTACTGGCTCATGGGCCTCGATGAGCGCGCGGAAAAAAAACACACGGAAGTGGATTTGAAAGCGTCCGTTGGTATCGTCCTGGGAAGCGAAGGCGAAGGCCTTCACGAGCTGACCCGCAAGCGCTGCGACTTTCTTGTTTCGATTCCCACGTCCGGCCCGGTGCGCTCGCTCAACGTTTCCGTTGCCGCCGGCATCATGCTTTTTGAAGCTGTCCGCCAGCGCGGAAAATCAGAAAACAGAAAATAAGAATTGGAAGAGGAACTTTTGTGATGCCGCGTTTACCGGCGATATTTGTTGGCGAATTCGACCACCTGGCGTCCGACTGTGGCAAGCTGTTCGGCGATTTTCTCGTCCGCGCAGGCACCGGCCGCGTCGAAAATTTTCTCCGAGCTGTTGAGCGTCGCCCCGAACGGCGTCGGCCATCCGCGAAGCGCGTGGACGATGGAGCGCAGTGCTGCGAGCGTGCTCACGCTAGCCTGCCACCCGGCTGCGGTGACGATGCATCCGACGGCGCGCCCGTCGAGGTAGTTTCGCTTGTCGTCCTGCAGATCTTCGAGGAGGTCGAGCGCGTTCTTCACCAATCCCGAGACGCCGCCGTGATAACCCGGGCTGGCGACGATCAACCCATCGGCTTGCCGCACCATCTCCACCAGCCGGTGTTGTTCCTCGTTGCGCTCTGGGTTATCCGGAGTGAAGTGGGGAAGCCGCGACAGAAACGCGCCGTCGAATACGCATGTTCGTGCGCCCGCCGTTTCCGCGGCTTGCAGGGAAACGCGCAGCGCCCGGTCGGTCGAGGACGCGGTTCTGGTCGTGCCCCCGATTCCCACGATTAGCGGTTTGTCGGTGGAACCAGCATGCATAGTGTGGCTCGTCTCAGGCGCCGGGCTTGCGTCGAGTTATCACTGCGAGCGCGGCGTGGCTATCGCGCCGCTGCGCCGACTGGTTTTCGGGCCGCCCGCGCGTTCGCGACCTCCGCGAGCCCCGCGAGCAAATCTTCCACGAGATCCTCGGCGTTCTCGCAGCCTGGCGAGAGGCGCAGCAGCGTGTCGGAGAGGCCCAGTTGTGCGCGCGCCTCAGCGGGAATCGAAGCATGGGTCATGGTGGCCGGATGGCAGAGCAGTGATTTCACTCCGCCCAGGCTTTCGGCGAGCGCGAAATACCGGCGTGACGACGCGAACGCGATCACCTCTTCAACTGTACCGTCCAGCTCGAATGACACCATTCCACCGAAACCGCTCATCTGCTTCCGCGCGACGTCGTGGCCGGGATGGCCGGCCAGGCCGGGGAAGTAAACCCGGCGCACCAGCGGATGTCCGTTCAGGGCGTTCGCGATGGCGATGGCGTTCTGTTCGTGCCGCTGCATCCTCAGTTCGAGCGTCTTCAACCCGCGCATGGTCAGCCAACAGTCAAACGGCGAAGGAACCGCGCCGGTGGCGTTCTGCAGGAATTTGATCGGCTCGAAAACCGCCGCTTCCTTGGCGAGCGCGACGCCCTGCACCGTGTCGGAATGTCCGGCGAGATATTTCGTCACGCTGTGCACCACGATGTCGGCACCCAGCTCGAACGGCTGCTGGAAACAGGGAGTCGCAAACGTGTTGTCCACCACCACGAGCGCGCCGCGCGCGTGAGCAAGGTTCGCGACCGCGGCGATATCAGTTATCAACAATCGCGGGTTAGTCGGAGACTCGATCCAGACCAGGCGCGTCTTGCCTGAAAGCGTTGCTTCGACCGCCTTCAGATCGAACGTGTCGATTTGGCGGGTCACCACGCCGAACTGATGGTAGACCCGGTTCAAAATCCGGTACGTGCCGCCATAGACGTCGAGCGGGATGATGATTTCGTC
Organism: uncultured Acidobacteriota bacterium; assembly: GCA_963814605.1. Taxonomy (GTDB): domain Bacteria; phylum Acidobacteriota; class Terriglobia; order Acidiferrales; family UBA7541; genus Palsa-295. Next base: position 185,657 of record CAWFDD010000002.1, read on the forward strand.
GCCCGTACGCAGGAAGGCCTGCAGCACCGCGTTCTCCGCGGCCAGCCCCGAAGCAAACGCGGCCGCGAACGGCACGCCTTCCAGTTCCGCCAGCACCGTCTCGAGCCGCTGACGCGTGGGATTGTTCGTACGCGAATAGGAAAAGCCCTTGTCCTGGCCCGGCGACTCCTGTTCGTAAGTCGAAGTCTGGAAAATCGGAGCGACCAGCGCCCCTGTCTCGGGCTCCGACGGCTGACCTGCATGAATCGTTCTCGTTGCGAATTTCATTGTCTTTCTCCCTTTGTGCCCGCGCGTGCGAGAGTCATACCCATCTGGCCGGGCTCTCGCGGTCGCTCGGGGCGCTTGACTGCCGTCAGGCAGGCCGAATAGAAAAGCACGGGAGCCGCGCGTGGCGGAGGCCCGGTCTCGTCTGTAATACAGTTTGGGAGTTGAATCTTCAATCGATCCCGAAGATTCGGGATCAGTTGAGGATCTTATCTCTCCACAATCTCCCAAGCTCGCTTCACCAGCGACTCGGGAGCCCTTTTATGGGCAGGAATTAGCACCTTGGTACTCGGACCAGGTTGCTGTGGCTTCCTAGGGCCTGTCCCCTCAGCCACTCTGGATAAGCGCTGCCGGTTAAGCAGCGAAAAAATCCTAACAAACGCGGCGCGCCGGAGTCAAGGGCTTGTCGTGAAGCGAACCGCCCAAATTGGACCGCGGCAAGTTCTAGCAGTGGCCGGTGAGCGAAAAAACGGTATATACTCCGCGCCGTCGTCGCATGCGCATAGATCCGCGGGCTCGAGAGCGCAGCGCACCTATTCCGGTCCGCCTGCTCGAGCGTTTTCACCGAAGGAGAATCTAACGTGGCTCTGAAAATGACGGATAGGGAAGTGGACGGCGTGGTGGTGGTCTCGCTCGAGGGGCGCATCGTGCTTGGCGACGAGACGAACGAGTTTCGCGAAAAAATCAAGACGTTGATCGCCGAGGGCCGCAAGAAGATTCTCTTGAATCTGGACAACGTTACTCTGATTGACAGCACCGGGCTGGGCACGCTGGTCGCCGCGCATCACAGCGCCAGCGCCCGCGGCGTGTCACTGCGTCTGTGCTGCCTGGGAACGAAGTTCGAGGCTGTGCTGCAGGTCACCAAACTGCTGACGGTGTTCGACGTCTCCGACACGGAAGCCGACGGCATCCGCAGTTTCGCGAAGTAGCGCGAGCCTTGCCGATCGCGGACCGGCGCCATGCAATTCATCGAATGATCGCGAACTCCGCAGCTGCGCCCGGCAAAGGGCGCTGCGGCCTCCGGCAGTCGCTGCGTGCTACACTCTCCGCTTTGAGTGGCCAGAATGTCTGAGACGATTTCCGGCGGCGAAACCGGACTCGAAATTGTTTCTCCCGGCGGCTCGCGCCGCTTCGTGCTTATCGCCGAAACTCCATTCCTGATCGGCCGCTCCGGTGCAACGGCCAAACACTTGCAATTGAAGGACCCGCGCATTTCCCGCCAGTGCGCCGCAATTCTCGCCGATGGCGCAGTTTACTACCTCGAAGACCGCGGCCAGCGCCACGGACTTTTCGTCAACGGACAGAAAGTGGAGCGATGTTCTCTCAACGACGGAGACGTCATCAGCTTCGGCGTCGAGGATTTCTACCAGCTAATTTTCCGATCGGCCCTGCTCGACAATTCGATTCCTGAACTTCTGAGCCGCATCGAGAATTTATCGAGCACCGACGCTACTCCGGGCGGCCTGCACAAGCTCAATATGCTGCTGGAAGCGACCGCGCTCCTTCACTCACGGTTGCCGCTGGACGCGGTGCTTGCGACGATGCTCGACCACGCCATCGCCATCACCGATGCGGACCGCAGCCTCCTGCTCGAAGCGCAATCGCCGGGGCAGCTGCGCGTACGGCTGGCGCGCGGGCGAGCTGGGACGCGCCTTTCGCCCGGCGAGGCTGCTCCCAGCCAGACGGCGCTGAGGGAGGCGCTCGAGAAGCAAGAAAGCATCATCACCGAGGATCTCGCGATGGCCGGAGGGAACTTACGGGCTGCAGACAGCATCGTCGCACAGCGTCTCCGAGCGATCGTTGTGATTCCGCTCTATGCCACGACTCGAGCGAGCACTTCGGATTCGGCGGTGCAGAACAGGCGCGGCGAGTTTCTGGGCGTGGTGTATCTCGATTCCCGACGCCCGGCTGCTTTTTCGAAGCTCGACCGGAGGATTCTGGATGCCCTGGCGGTCGAAGCCGCGAGCATCCTGGACAACGCGCGCCTGGTTGAACGCGAACGTGAGCGCGAGCGCATGGAGCAGGAAATCGGCATCGCCCGCGACATCCAACAGGCGCTGCTACCGCGCGGCTTCCGCGATTTGCCGCACCTGGCCGTCACCGGTGTCAATCTCCCCTGCCTGACGGTGGGGGGCGACTACTTCGACGTCTTCCCGATCGGCGAGGACCGCACCGCGTTCATCATCGCAGACGTTTCCGGCAAGGGTCTTGGCGCCGCGCTGCTCACCACCATGCTCCAGGGTGCGCTTTCCGGGATGCGAATCGGTACTGACCCGGCGCAGATTTTCGGCAATTTGAATCACTTTCTTTGCGAGCACGTGGAAGTGGCCCGCTACGCGACCATGTTTTTCGGCGTCGTCGACCGGGAAGGGCAGCTCGATTTCATTAACGCCGGCCATCCCTCGCCATTCCTGTTGCGAGCCAGCGGTGTTGACGAACCCTTCACCGAAGGCTCTTGCCCGGTCGGTCTGATGCCGGATGTAACCTACTTCGCCTGCCGGTCGAAGCTGCAGCCCGGCGATACGCTCATCCTCTTCAGCGATGGCGTGACCGAGGCGATGGATCCGGACGCCAAGATGTACGGAGGAACTCGTCTTCGCGAGACGCTTGGCGGCTTGCACGAGGCGTCCTTGGTTCATCTCCAGAAGACTGTCCTCGCTTCCATCGAGACGTTCACGCGCGGCGCCGCGCAGGCCGACGACATCACCCTGCTGCTTATTCGTTACCGCACGCCTGCCGAATCTTAAGTCCTGCGTAAGGCCATTTCGCAAGACCTGAAAGCGCATCACGGGCCCGGTGGGCCGCTGTACGCAGGGACGGTAACTCCCTCGCGTCGGGTCCCATCAAATGAGTCGACAGCCCCCCGCCGCCCCGTTCTAATGAAACTAGCTCGGGCTATGGGCGGCAGTGTCTGAGGGAGAAGGGTGATGAGACACGGTGCGTTTCTATGCGGGGTCGTGCTTATTCTGGCGTCCAGTGCGGGCGCGCAGGTCAATTCAGGAAGTTCGCTGCTGGTCGGATCGCCGATGCCGTCTTTCGTCTTTGCCGCGCCCTCGCCGATGGCGGGCGTCAATGCCTTCGCCCTGAGTGCTACTCCTGATCCTGCGCCGGAACCTGAGCCGCAGGGTGTCTACGGAGTCCTGCAGAACTACAATTGGCTGGTATATGGCGGCTTCACTCACGTCGTTTTTTACGAGCTTCCCGGCGTCACCGGGAATCTAAATGGCTTCAGTGGGGCCCTCGATTACTACTTCCATGGCGGACACTTGGGCGCGGATGGAGAGTTCACGGCCGCGTTTGCTCCGCAGAACGGCGTCAATACGACACTCGAATTCGCATTGGGGGGTGGGCGCTACCGGATTGACGCCGGGCGCGGGATTGAATTGTGGGTCCATGGCATGGTGGGCGTATCCCATTTCGTACCTCTGACGCCGTTTGGCGGCACGAACGCGTTCGCCTGGCAGGCGGGCGGCGGAGCTGATTTCAATCCCCGGCACCGAAGGCTCGGTTACCGAGTCGAGGGAGACAGCGTTGGCACGCGGTTCTTCGGCACTCACCAATACAATGTGAAGGTTTCGCTGGGAATCGTTTACAAGTTTTAGCGGTTTTTCCGCAAGGTTTTGACGCCTGGATACCGGGCGAAACTCCCGCATCTACCCCAATACTTCGGCTTTAAGCGCCTCGAAGCACGTCTGGTCCAGCGCGTGCGGAACGTCCTTGGTCATGATGGAGAGAGCCTTCTCGACCGGCATGGCGTCCCGGTAAGGACGTTTTGCGGTGAGGGCGTCGTAAATGTCGCCCAGCGCGATTGCGCGCGAGGACAGCGGCAATTGAGTGCCACGCAGGTTTCGGTAATATCCTGTCCCGTCGAGTTTCTCGTGGTGGGTGCTGGCGATAAAAGCCAGATGGCTGAAGCCCGAGATCCGCTCGAGAATTCTCTGCGTGTAATAGGGGTGAAGCCGGACAGTCTCCCATTCCTCGGCGGTTAGCTTGCCGGGTTTATCCAGTATTTTGTTGGGGACGCTGAGCTTCCCGATATCGTGCAGCAGCGCCGCCCGACGGACGATGGTCAGGTCCGTTTCCCCGAGTCCGATCCGCCTACCAATGGCCAGCGCGTATCGTGTGACCTGGCGGGAATGCTCGTGCGTATAGGGGGATTTGATGTCGATCACGTCCGCGAAGGCCTCGCAGACGCTATCGAGCTTGGCGTCGGTGGCATATGCGAATACGCTAAGCGGTTCCAGATCAATGGCGTGCTGGCGGACGTTCTGGCCCTCAATCATCTCCCAGAACCTGGAATCCTTTTCCAATTGGCGGCAAGCCGCGACGATCTCAGGGTCGAACCAGGTGCCGCAGCGATCTTCAATCACTTGAAATGCATCCTGGGGACCGCCGATGGCCACAAAAACCTCGAGCGTCTGGCAGAGGTTCATGATCCTGGAGAGCAGGGGAATTTCGCGGCCCTGGCGTCCATGCGGGAAGCCCTTTCCGTCCCAATGTTCGTCCAGGTTGTATATCGCTTCGGTTGTGTCTTCCGAGAATCCGATTTTCCGGGCTATTTGCCCGCCGCGTTCACAACGAAGCTGGAAAAGCTCCTCGGATTGTTCTTTGCGCCGCATGGCGACATTGGCGATGGCCAGGACGCGGTCGAGGCGGGACTTGCCGGGCATCACGTTGCGCGACAAGTAGTCGAGGCCGTCCATGGTGATCCGGCTCCAATCGGTGATCTTGACTTCTTTCTTGGCCATGCGCTCATCGCCGCCGAATATCTCGTACATGCGGGCGGCGTTGCTGCTGCAACCGGCGTCCTTGAGCAGGAGGGCGTAGTAGAGACTCGATCGCTGTTCAACGGGGAGATCGAGGATGTCCGCGATACGCATGCCGAGGACACAGGTCTTCACGGAGTGGCCCATGGGCTGGCCTTCCGTCAAATCGAGCGCCAGCGAAAGGGCCGAAATCAGATCCGACATGCGGAGCTGAAGGGCGGGGGAGATGGCCTCTACAACAGGCGGCATAGTCTGCGAAGCTTCCATGCACAATTTTATATCGGACGGGCGCCGGAGGAATTCGCACCCTCGAGGGGTGTGCGTGAAAGGTACGGCGGACGCTGAGGCGCCGGCGCTCCGCCCGGATGCCGGCCAGTCAGAGCTTGTAGCCAATATTGCGAACGAATTCGCGGCGTTTGGTCACGTCCTGCGGAGTCTCGACGCCTTTGGGCGAACTGCCGTCCACGACTCCGAGGACCGCGCGTCCCTGTTCGGTCTGCGCAAGAATCACTTCCACCGGATTTGCGGTTGCGCAAAAGATCGAGCAGACCTCGAAGCAGTCCCGCACGCGGCTGAGCAAATTGATGGGATAGGCGTTGCGAATCAGCAGGACGAAGGCGTGTCCCGCGCCGATCGCCTGGGCATTCGCCACGGCTGCGCTGCGCAATACATCGTCGTTGCATTCGACGCGGACCAGGCAAGGGCCCGACGCTTCGTTGAATGCCACGGCGAAGCGAGCGTCAGGCACGGTGTTGACGACGACTTCGTACAGATCTTCGGCTGTTTTGATGAAGTGCGATTGGCCGAGTATCAGGTTCGCGTCCTTCGGGATTTCCATGCGCACATTAAACAGCTCCATATTTTCATCCCCCGAGACGGAAAAATTTCCCACAATTGGAATTCAGAAACGGCGATTACTGCATCACCTTGAAGCAAAGCCCATTATCGGCAGCAAATGTGCAACCGGCAAGGGACCAGGTTATTGGCAATCCGCGTGCTGGAAACTTCATCGCGCCCAAAGCGCGAGAACTGCGTCTAAGGGATTGGGAAGCGGCCACGTTATGATGATCAAGAGTCTGCAGCAGGCGAAACGTTGGCTCAAGATTATCGTTGGGTTCACACTGCTCGCCGTCGGTGCAGCGATGATCATTACGCCCTTCCCCGGATGGCTGACGATTCTGCTTGGATTGGGAATTTTGGCGGCTGAGTTCGTCTGGGCGCGGCGGCTGCTCGAACGTGTGAAAGAACAGGGCGAGCGCCTGCGCGATACGGTGTTCCCTCGAACCGATCGCGCCGCATAGGCCCCCGTGGTTGCGATTTCCTCCTTTGTAGGCACTCCCAATTGTGGTTTCATGCCTCGTTGATTTGCGGAGGCGAATGTGACCGGCAATCCTATCAAGAGATGGGCAGGAAAGTGGGCCTTGGTCACCGGGGCTAGCGCCGGCATCGGTCTGGCGATTGCCAAAGAGTTGGCCGCCGGTGGGGCACACCTTGTGCTGACGGCGCGGCGAACTGACCGGCTGCAACAACTGGCGGCCGAACTCTCCACAAAGCATAGAATCAAAGTCGAAGTGTTTGCTGCGGATCTCGCCAGGCCCGAGGCTCCGGCCGAGATTCTAGCCTTTTCGAGCCGGAAGGAAATCGAAGTCGAGCTGCTGGTGAATAACGCCGGCTTCGGCGCCTTCGGATATGTCCATGAAATCCCGGATGCGCGCATGCTCGAGATGATCCAGGTGAACTGCTCGGCGGTCGTGCAACTGACGCGGCTCTATGTTCCTGCCATGGTTGCGCGAAAACACGGCGACGTTTTGATCGTAGCGTCGGTGGCCGGTTTCCAGGCTGTGCCGCTCAATTCCGTGTATGCGGCTACGAAAGCGTTCGATCTGATCTTCGCGGAGGGAATTGCCGAGGAGCTTCGCGGATTTGGAGTGCGCGTCTGCGCGCTGTGCCCCGGCTCCACGACCACTGAGTTTCAGCAAGTGGCGCACCAGCCCAACCGCGCGTTTCGAAACGCGGAAACGGCGGAGAAAGTCGCTCGCGTGGGATTGGATGCTCTCGCGCGGGGCAAGAGCTGCGTGATTTCGGGAGTGAGGAACCAGCTGCTGACGGCTAGCGAACGGTTGGCGCCGCGCAGGTTCGTGACGCGCGTGGCCGCGAAGATGATGCGGCCTTCAGAATCGTAGAAGGCCGCTCGATGGCGGCTATATAAGGCCGAAGCACTGACTTTCGACTCTTGTATAACCCTTGTGTTTTGATAGATCTACCAGGTCTTTCAATTCCAGAGCCTGGCGATTAGAATAGGTGGAGACCGGTTCGGGGACCTGCCATTCCGCGTAGGAGCTTTATCCTGGAGTTAGGGTGGACTTGGACGCTGCGCGCGTGTATTATCCCGCTCCCCCTAGGTCAGGCAGTCATTCACAGATTGGGAGACGCTTAATATGAATCAAGTAATGGCCAAGCCATCGTATCGTGGCGTGAGCTGCCTTTCGTGCCGGCAGCCGATCCCGTTGCCGGGAATTCTGCTCAAGATGGATTCAACCATGCAGGAAACGGGCGCGATCCATGAACATCCGACGCGGGTATTCAGCCTGCGGTGCAGAGCCTGCGAGAAAGAAAAGCCCTATCGGGCGACGGACATCGTCGATTTCGAGGGCGCGCCCAGGAATCGAGCCTCGCGGGTCCGGATGGTGCAACCCCATCCCGGCCGTTCTCGAGCGGCGAACGGCTAACGGATTCCCGCCGTCTTCACATCGTCCCAGTGCGATTTGCCGCGCCGGGCGAAGCCTCGTTCTAACGATATTTGTTCCCGGTCTCCCTAGAGAAATGAGCCAGCCGTGCCGATAACCTCTGCAGGAGGTTTCTATGCAGAGGCGCGCCTTGATCGTGGATGACGAAGAGCGCGTCTGCGATTTCATCAGCGGTGTATTGAGCGCTAACGGCCTGGAAGCGATGACGTTAACGGACAGCGCGAAGGCTTTGACGTGTCTCCGCACGGAGAAGTTCTCTGCGGCGATCATTGATTTGCAGATGCCAGCGCCGGACGGGCTGGAATTGACGCGCAGAGCGCGGGACTCCGGTCTGAACCAGAAGACTCCGATTATCGTAGTCAGCGACGATCAGAGCCCGGTGGCGGTCTCACGGGCGTTTTCCGCGGGTGCCAGTTTTTTCCTGTACAAACCCATCGATAAGACGCGCCTGCTGAAGCTCATCCGCGCCACGCAGGGTGCGATCGAGCACGAAAGGCGGCGCTTCCGGCGCGTGGCGCTGCGATCGAGAGTGCTGCTCGCGCTCGATCACCAGGAATGGACGGGCGAGACCCTTGACGTCAGTCTGGACGGGATGTTGGTCGCCGGCCCGGCCAGCCTGCCTACCGGCTCGATTGTGCAAGTGCGGCTGTATTTGTCTCCGGAAATGAAGCCCATCGTGGGCTTGGGTTCCGTCGTGCGCGTCCTTGGCGACGGCCAGATGGGAATCCAGCTAAACCGATTCACACTGCTGGAAAGCGAACGGCTGCAGGAATACTTACTTCCACTGATATTCCGGGAAGGGCAGCGAGAGCTGGCGGCGAACACCAAGCACGTCGTTTGAGACGGAATCGCCGCCTCACGCAACGGAATCATCTCGTGGCCCTTCGTTCCGAGGACGTCAGGCGGGCGAGTTGCGCAGGCAAGTTGCTGCCGGTTAGCGGCGCGCAAAGTTGTATCAGCGGCGGAACATCGGGTTCACCGTTCGCAACCGGCTTCTTGCCGGGTGAGAGCATGTCGCCCGCCTTTTGCATCAGGCTTACGCGCCCTGTCACATTGAATTTTTGCAGGAGTGCCGACACGTGAAATTTGACAGTCCGTTCGGCAAGGTTTACCTTCGCCGCGATTTCCTTATTCGATAGATTCTGAAGCACACCCGTGAGTACTTCCTGCTGCCGCTGGCTGATGTGCATAGGCAGGACGGTAGACATGCACGCCTCGATTAACCGGCTGGCGCGAGGAAGCAGGCCGTTCAACAAATCGTCGCCGACCGAGACCATGACGTGAAAGTCCTGCGGCGTTTGGCCGCGCACGACGCATTGCATGGCGAGGAGGCTACTGCTCTCTTCCACCGGCAGGCTCCCATCCGGAGCCGCGTTGACCTCGAAGCGCTTTGTTCCGGACGCGCGATCAAGAAATACGAAGGTCTTGGGATTGAGCCGAAAGCCGTTTGCGTCCGGACGGCGAGGTTGTTGACCCTTCTGCCCTTTCACAGGAGCCCCAAAAGCCTTTCTCGGTCGACAAAAGCGGAAAACCGCCGAAGCGAACGCATCGACCCTATAGAAGGGCAATCGGCTGGCAGAGCCAGACCTTTAGGGGGCAAGTCGTTGTGGCGAGGCAGTTTCCGGGTCTATGGGAAACGAGCACAATCCGCGGGCGAGTGCCCGCGCACAGGAGGTTATTCTTCTTCCTGGCCCTGAGTCTTCGCGATCCGCTCGATTACTCCCATGTCTTCGAGCGTGGTGGTGTCACCGGAGATGCCGCCCTTGTGAGCAAGCTCGCGCAGGAGGCGACGCATGATTTTTCCGCTGCGCGTTTTCGGCAGCAAGTCGCAGAAGCGCACATCAGCGGGCCGCGCAATGGTGCCGATGGTCACCGAGACGTGGTCCATAAGCGCGCCGCGGAGATCGGGGGAAGGCAAATGGCCCGAGCGCAGGGTGACGAAACAGACGATGGCCTCGCCTTTGATGTCGTCCGGGCGTGCGACGACGGCGGCTTCAGCAACCGAAGCGTGGCTCACCAGCGCGCTTTCGATCTCCATGGAGCTCAGACGGTGACCCGCGACTTTAATGACGTCGTCCACGCGCCCAAGGACCCATAGGTAGCCGTCCTTGTCGCATTGCGCGGCGTCGCCCGCGAAATAGACGCCGGGAATCCTGGACCAGTATTCGCGGGCGTAGCGCTCGTCGTCTCCGTAGATGGTTCGCAGCATGGAAGGCCAGGGCTTGGCGATCGTGAGGTAGCCGGTCTCGCCAGGGGCGACCGGCTCGTTCTTCATGTTGACCACGCGAGCAATCACGCCGGGGAGAGGCAGAGTGGCGGAGCCGGCTTTGGTCGGTGTGGCGCCCGGTAACGGCGAAATCATCATCGCGCCGGTTTCCGTCTGCCACCAGGTATCCACGATGGGACAGCGATTCTTTCCGATGGCCTCGAAATACCACTTCCAGGCAGCGGGGTTAATGGGTTCGCCGACCGTGCCAAGCAGACGCAGGCTGCTGATATCGTGCTTGTCGATCCATTCCGTGCCCCAGGACATGAACGCGCGGACGGCCGTGGCCGAGCTGTAGAAAATCGAGACTTTATGTCGCTCGATGATTTGCCAGAAGCGGTCTTTGTTAGGCTGGTCGGGAGCGCCCTCGTACATCACGATGGTCGCACCGTTGGAGAGCGGACCGTACACGATATAACTATGCCCGGTGACCCAGCCGATGTCTGCGGTGCACCAGTACACGTCCTCGTCCTTGAGATCGAATACGAGCCGCGCGGTCCAGGTGCACTGCAACAGGTAGCCGGCGGAAGTGTGCAGGACGCCTTTGGGCTTTCCCGTGGTGCCGCTGGTGTAGAGGACGAAGAGGGGATGTTCGGAATTGAATGGGTCGGCAAGACATTCCTTTGATGCCGCTTTTTCAACGTCGTGCCACCAGAGATCGCGCCCGTCCTGCCAGAGGACTTCCTGACCGGTCCGCTTAACCACGATGGATTTCTCAATCGTGGGGCAATTCTTCAGAGCTGCATCCGCGGTCTCCTTCAGGGGAACGACTTTGCCGCGGCGATAGCCGCCATCGGCGGTGACGAGCAGCTTGGATTTCGAATCGGAGATGCGGTCCACGAGCGCATGAGCGCTGAATCCGCCGAAGATCACCGAATGAAGGGCTCCAATCCGCGCGCAAGCGAGCATGGCGACGGGCAGTTCGGGAACCATAGGGAGATAGATGGTCACGCAATCACCGGCCTTCACGCCGACGGAAAGCAGCGCGTTCGCGAACCGGCAGACGCGCTCGTGAAGCTCGGTATAAGTGAATTGAAGACTTGCTCCGTCCTCCCCCTCCCAAATCAGGGCGGGTTTGTTGCCGTTTTTTACGAGGTGCCGATCCAGGCAGTTATGGGATACGTTGAGCTTTCCGTCAGAGAACCACTTGGCGTGCGGCAGATTCCATTCGAGTACTCTTGTGGGCGGCACGAACCAGTCGAGCAGCTCCGATTGCTCGCCCCAAAATCCTTCGGGATCGCGCTCCGCCCGTTCATACATCTTGTAGTATTCGTCGAGCGACTTTACGCGGGCGCGCTTGCTGAATTCCTCGGGAGGAGGAACGGGCTTCTCGTCGAGAACGTGCGGATCGAACTCCAGCATTGCGCCTCCTGATGGGCGTCGAACGAGCGCGCAGGGTCGCTTGCGACGCCCTCGGCATCCGTGATCGCGACTTCGCGGCTCCCTACGTTATTGGACGGCGGCCTATTGGTCAAGAACTCGGATAAAAGTCGCTCTGCTGGGATTGGGTTCTTGGCCGGCTGTGGGAAGCATCCCGTCAATCTATTCTCACGGTGCTATATCGATAGGTAGGGCTTGAGCCCAGCGAAGCGGTACTCAATTTCCTCAATTTCGACCGGTGACGGCTTGAACTCGGTCAGCGTTGGTGGTGCGCCGGGCGCGGGCGCGCTGGTGCGGCGGACCGTCGTCTTGAATACACCGCGTTTCTTCATGATGTATAAACCGGTTCCGGGCAGGCGCTCCTCCAGATTGCGCATCAACAGCAACTTGCTGAATGCATCCCGCACCTCCTCCGCGCGGTCGTGCTCGTGCGCGTCCCAAATCCGCGCCATTAGGTCTGCATACATGGCTTCTCCGGTCATCACGCCGTCCAGTCCGAGCCGCATCTCGTAAAGCCATCCGTCACCGAGGCGGGCGCCGAAGACACTCTTGATTACCGGCCGATGCTCGAGCTCGGTTTTCATCCGCTCGATCAGCGGATCGCTTTCCTCCTTCACGTAGCCGAAATTCGGGAATTTCTGGGCCAATTCGACGATTAGGTCAGTCGATGGGACGAGATCCTTGGCGCCCCCGCTGGTCTGGAGGAAGACCGGAATAGTCACCGCGCCGGCCAGCGCTCGGAAGTACGCCCGGTAGTCATCCATCGACGTGCCGGAGGTCGGCGGCATGGCGATCACGGCGTCCGGCCCGAACGCTTGGGCGCGCGTCGCGTATTCCAGCATCTCGGGGATGTCCTTGCCTTGCACACCAAGGACGAGCGCCGTGCGCTTACCCTGCAAATTCTTGGCCAGCGCCTCCATGCCGCGCATGCGTTCTGTCTTCGTCAGCGTAGCCACGCCGCTCGATCCCTGCGGCCAGACGACGCCTTGGCACCCGGCACGATCAACCCACAGCGCCTCTTTGGTCAAGTCTTCCCAGTCCACATCACCCCTGTCGGTGAACGGCGTGTCGAGAATCATGAATGCGCCGCGCAGCGTCTTTCCGTCGGCTGCGGCGGCGGCGACGCGCCGGAACGGAGCTGCCAGGCTCACGGCTCCAAGCGCTATCAGGCACTCGCGACGGGAGAGCGCTCGCGTGTTAACACCTCCGCTCGAGTAACTTCGCGGCCCTACGTTATTGGACAGCGGCGGATTGGTCAAGAACCCGTATTCCGAGGGCCAATCCGGGGGGCGGTCCTTCGGCCGCCCGTGCTGACTAGCCCATTTGGAAATCGGGAACCTTTTGGCCAATCTACGGGAATATGTAACGAGAAGCAGAACGGGCCGTCCATAATATAGAGAAATGACTCAGACGACCGAGCTTGCGGACGTCCTTCTGCTGCGGCGGATGGCCGGCGGCGACGAGGAGGCTTTTGCGCAGATTTATCGGCAAAAGCACCCCGTGATCTACCGCTTCGCTCTGCACATGACCGGCAATTCGGCTGTTGCGGAGGACGTGACCCAAGAGGTTTTCATGGCCCTGGTTCGCGACCCCAAGCGATTTGATCCCGCTCGCGGAACACTGGGCGGGTTTCTATTCGGAATCGCGCGCAATCATTTGCGGAAGCGCTGGGAGCAGGATCGACGTCTGGTGTCCTTCGACGGCGATGTGGACGACCTGCACGAATCGGCGTCGGCCATTTCCAGCGCCCAGCGGGTTAAAGGCGGAAACGGCGCGGCCGGGAATGGGAATGGCCACGGCACGTTCTCGCCTGCATCAAGCTGGGACGAGTTTGCGACGGTCGAAACCGTAGGCAGGGTGCGGCAAGCGGTTGGGACTTTGCCGGAAAATTACCGGGAAGTGGTCGTTCTGTGCGAACTCGAAGAGATGAGCTACGAGGACGCGGCGTCGGCGTTAGGCTGCCCGGTTGGCACCGTGCGGTCGCGGCTGCATCGCGCGAGGGGCATGCTGGTCGAGAAGCTGCGTGAAACGCGTCCCGTGCGCCGTGTATCGGCGCTGGGCGAATGAAGGAAGAGGCGAAATCTATGGACTGTGCTCAATTCGCGGAGATGGTTCACGATTTGGAACGCCCCGGCACGGAAGGGTTCGCGCTGCGGGACAGCGCACTGGCGCATGCGGAAACCTGCAGCTCGTGCGCGCGGCTGATGACCGATGCGGAATCACTCGATGCCGGCTTGCGTGCCCTTGCGGCGCAAGAGGCCGGGCAGCAGGCCCCTTTTCGCGTCGGAGCGGCTCTGACGCAGGAATTCCGACGACAGAAGTTCGCGTCCACGCGTCGGAGGGTCCAGCGGCAAGTCGCGGCTATCGCCGCAGTGGCGGTGGTGCTCTTGGTTCTGGGGGTCTCGCTGCATTATCGCGCCGCGCGTCCGAATGGCACAACGATGGCGACGAACGATGCCGCTCAGAAACCAGCGTCACAGGTTGTTTCGCCGGTCGCGGCTCCAACAAATTCCCAGCAGCCGGGGGGAACGCCGGAGGACCAGGCGAACGATTCCGAATATGCAACGAATTTCGTGCCGTTGCCCTACGCCGATGATCACACGGAAACGGACGGCGGTACCGTAGTCCGTGTGGTTCTTTCGCGGCCGGCGCTGGCATCGCTCGGCGTGCCGGTGACGGACCCCGGGGCGACGGATGAGATCGCCGCTGATCTTCTTCTCAGCGAGGACGGCGCTCCGCAAGCGATCCGGCTGGTTTCCCCGGCGACCGTCGAGCAGTAGTGCGACGAATTATTTATAACCGTGTTTGGGACGATGGCAGTCCCGTCACAAGGAGTGGTTGAGATGATTCACCGCGGAAAGTTCGTGCGAATCGGTTGGTCAGTTGCGGCGGCGGCGTTACTCGCGCTTTGCGGTGTGGTTCACGCGCAATCCGATCCCGCGGCGCCACCGCCTCCTCCTCCGGGGCGCCATGGAGGCTTCGGGCCGGGGCCGATGTCGGATGACGCGATGAGGTTCGTGGGCTTCGAAGCCGGGCTGGGTGGCAAGACAGTCACCGGCGCGCCATTCAGTGCGTCCTTTTCTACACATACGAGCCAGGCGCTCGCGGATGGGAATCAAATTCAGCGCAGCACGACGGGCACGTTTGCGCGCGATAGTGAAGGCCGTACGCGTCGCGACATGACATTGCCGGCGGTCGGTCCCTGGGCTACGTCGGGACAGACCGCTCCGCACGTGGTGTTCATTACCGACAACGTCGCCAAGACGCAGTACGTCCTGGAGCCGGATCGAAAGACTGCGCGCCAAACGCCGTACTTTCGCGGCGGCAAGCATGGCCGAGGCCCGTCATCGGGCGCATCCGACGTTGAGCCTTCCGCGGGACAGGGAAGGCCGGGCAATCGAAACAACGTGACCACGGTTTCGCTCGGCACGCAGACGATCAACGGTGTGCAAGCCGAGGGAACACGCACCACCCACACGATTCCGGCAGGCGCGATCGGCAACGCCAACCCGATCGTGATCACCAACGAACGCTGGTATTCAGCGGAGTTGCAGACTGTGGTCCTGATCAAGCGCAGCGATCCGCGCATGGGCGTGACCACGTTCGAATTGACGAATATTCAGAAGCTGGAACCGGACCCAACGCAGTTTCAGGTGCCGGCGGACTACACGCTCAGGCAGGGCGGTGCCAGGCAATTCCGGCGCGGAGCGGGACAAACCCCGCCGTCAGCGTCATCGCCATCTTCGCCGTCTTCTCAGGATTGAGTTCATCCAGCACGCACTAGCAGCCATGCTTGCGGGCGGTACCTCCCCACACGCCCCGCCCGCAAGCGTTCCTCCTTTCACACGGCCGGCAACGCCTGCTGCTATAATTCCGTCCGCGGTTCCGGAATGGATATGGCGCGACTGAGCGAAAGCGAATTGCGGAGCAAGTTGTCAGCCGAGGGATTCGCTCACACGTACGTCTGGCAGGATGGCCCTCAGGCGTTCTATGCCGATCATACGCATGACGGCCTGACGGCGCACGTCATCCTCGATGGCGAGATGACGCTGACCATGGCCGGCAAGTCGCAAACATTTCGCGCAGGAGACCGCTGCGATGTTCCCGCCGGCGCGGTTCACTCTGCACAGATGGGCCCGAAGGGCTGTCGATATCTGGTTGGCGAAAAATGATCACCCTTCGCGCGCGACGGGGGGATTGATGGCGCGGTCGAGAAGTTCGACCACATGCAGGACTTCCTGGCCGGTGCCGTGGATCGCCGCGCCGGCGCGCAGTTGCAGGATGCAGCCGGGATTTGATGTGACGATGGCCTGCGCCTTTGTGCCCCGCGCGAAGCCCATCTTGATCGCGAGCAGTTCGAGCGACGCTTCCGTTTCCGTCACGTTGTAAACGCCAGCCGAGCCGCAGCACTGGTCTGCCAGGGGCATTTCGACCAATTCCACGCCCGGCACAGCGCGAATCAATTTGCGCGGAGCTTCGCGGATTTTCTGCCCGTGCGCCAGGTGGCAGGAGTCCTGATAGGTGACGCGCAGCGGAATGGGCCGAAGCGGCGCCGCAAGACCCAATTCCGCCAGAAATTCGCTGACGTCTCGCATTTTGCTGCTGAATTGCGCCGCTTGTTCGTGTGCGGAATCGGTGCTGGGAAACAGGTGCGTGTACTCCTTCAGCGTCGAGCCGCATCCGGCGGCGTTGGTGATGATGGCGTCGAAGTCTTTCGCCGGGAAAGCGGCGAAATTCACGCGGGCCAGGTTGCGCGCCACATCCCGCACGCCGGCATGCGCCGGGAGCGCGCCGCAACAGACTTGCCCCGCCGGCACGACCACTTCGCAGCCGTTCGCCTGCAGCACGCGGATCGTGGCGCGATTGAGCTCGCTGAACGTGACCTGCGCGACGCACCCGGCGAAGAAGGCGACCCGCGCGCGTCGCGGGCCATGCGCGGGATATGTTGCTCCGAGATCGCTGAAGAAGAATTTCGTGTCAATTGTGGGAAGCAAGCGTTCGCGGTCCCGCAAGCCGAGCAGCCCCAGGATGCCTGTGCCGCGGGCGATGGCTGCCAGTCCCGATCGCTGATAGATGCGTACGAGACGCGCCGCCGCCGCGATTCTCTTCGGGTAGGGAAGCAGCCGACGATAAACGAAATCGCGCGCGATTCGCGAAACAACAGGACGTTTGTAGTGCTGTTCGATCTGCGCGCGCGTCGCTTCGATGAGCTTGCCGTACTCAACGCCCGAGGGGCACGCCGTCTCGCACGCGCGGCAGTCCAAGCAACGATCAATGTGCGTGACAAAAGTCTCGCCCAGCTCGAGCAGGCCTTCGTCCACCAACTGCATTTGCCGGATCCGCCCGCGCGGCGAGTCCGCCTCCTGGCCCCATAAACGATAGGTCGGGCAATGATTCAGGCAAAGTCCGCAATGTACGCAGCGCGAGTAATCCGCGTATTCGGGCTTGTCTGCGCCCGCGAATCCACTGACTGGGGGTGCGGTCGCCACGGTTTCAGAGCCCTCCCATAAATCGTCCGGGACTCAGAGTGCCGTTCGGGTCGAAGAGGTTTTTCAGCTTCTGCATCAGCGGGAAATCGGCGGGGCGAACGCCCCAGACGTTGATGTCCCGCTTCAATTCCGGCGGGCACCAGAGCAGCACGCTGTGCCCTCGCGGCGCGTTTCCGGGCAGGCTGAAGATTCGCGCGCATTCCTGCTTCAAGACCTGGAGCGACGCCTCGGTGCGGTCGGGAGGGAGCACGGCCAGATAGGTGATTCCCAGGCCGCGCATCATGGCCGCCCACGGAAGCTGACAGGAACGAAAGCTGTCGGCAAGCGCCGGGAGGTCTGTTGGTAACGCACTGATTTTGAAAATCGCAGCGGCTGGAGAATGTTCGGTGATCACGGCCGGCAAATCCGTGATGTAGCGTATGGCCGTGTTCTGTTCGTCAGTGCGTAATTCGGTGAACGATTCCAGCGCGTTCGGCTCGGCGCGTTGTGCTAGCGCCTCCAGCTCGCGCCGGTTGCGGTCAAGAACTTGCTCGTTGCCCGAAAATGACACGACGACCGGCCAGCGGTCGTTAGCGAACGAGAGTCCGGCACGCTTCTCGAGCCGTAAGCCACTATCTTCGCGCGCCGCCAGGATTTCCACGCTCTGCGGGCGCAACACGGATCGGGCAATGGCATGGCGGAACTCGCACGCAGCAGCGGGAGCGCTAAAAGTGGCCACGCACGTCCGCGTCATGCTGGGAAGGGGGAACGTCCGAAAATTGATTCGCGTGATTATTCCCAGCGTGCCCAGCGCGCCGATCATCAATTTGTGGATGTCGTAGCCGGAAACGTTTTTCACCACGCGCCCGCCGGATTTCGCAGCGATTCCGTCACCGGTGACGAACTCCATTCCGAGAACGAAGTCCCGCGCCGTGCCATACGTTTGCCGCAGCGGCGAATCAACGCCCGACGCGACCGTGCCGCCGGCGGTGGCGCGGTCCATGAACGGAACTTCAAGCGGAAGGAATTGCCGGTGTTCTGCAAGCGTGCTCGCCACCCTATGCAGCGGGATTCCCGGCTCGACGCTCAGGGTGAGGTCGCCGGGATCGTACGCGACGACGCGATCCATGCGAGTCATGTCGAGCGCCACGCTGTAACGACTCGGCGGCATACCCATGGCGAGTTTGGTCCGCGCGCCCGTAGCAACGATAGCGAGTTTTTCGCTCGTCGCAAATTTCACGATCTCGACGACTTCTTCCGTCGAGCCTGGGCGCGCCACCGCAGCGGGCGCGATGCCGTCAATTTGATACGCGGCGGTTTGCGCCGGGTCGCCGAAAACGTGCGAGGCTCCGGCAATTTCAGCAAGCCGCGAAAAAACAGTGGCGCCGCCGACGTTCATGCGGAGGGCGCGGTAGCGACCGGCCGGGGACGCACGTAGATTTCGCCGCAGCCCTTCGACGTCGGGAGAATTTTGCCGGGATTCAGCAAGCCGCTCGGATTGAAAACGTCACGTACGCGCCGCATCAAGGCAAGATCCGCTTCGCTGAAGAGCAGCGGCATCAAACGGTCCTTCTCCATACCGACGCCGTGCTCGCCAGTAATCGAACCGCCCATTTGGATGCAGAACTCGATGATTTCATCGCCCGCGCGAACGGTGTCGCGGAATTGCTGCTCATTCCGTTCGTCGAAAAGAATAATGGGGTGCAAGTTTCCATCGCCCGCGTGGAAGACGTTGCCGATTTGAAGCCCGTATTTCTTGCTGATTTCGCCGATGCGCCGCAGCGTCGCGGGAAGTTTCGTCCGCGGAATCACGCCGTCCTGCGTGTAGTAGCTCGGCGCCAGCCGGCCGGCCGCGCCAAATGCGTTCTTGCGGCCCTTCCACAGCAGATCGCGTTCGACTGCGTCGCGGGCCACGCGTACTTCGCGCGCACGGTGCAATCCGCAAACCTCCGCAACGTCTTTGGCCTCGGCTTCAGCCACTTCGCGCAATCCGTCCACTTCGATCAGCAAGATGGCGGCGCAATCGAGGGGAAAACCCGCGTGGACGTACTCCTCGACGGCCCGGATGGTCCAGCCGTCGAGCATTTCGCATGCGGCGGGCGTGATTCCGCGCGCCGTGATTTCCGCCACGGTCTCGGTGGCGTCGTCCACAGAGTCGAACACGGCGAGGAGCGTCTTGATTGCTTCCGGAAGGCGCGTCAACTTGACCGTGATCTCGGTGACCAGCCCGAATGTTCCTTCCGAGCCGACAAAAAGCCCCGTGAGATCGTAGCCGGGCGGATCAAGCGCGGGGCTACCAAACCGCATCAGCTCGCCGCTTGGCAGCACAATCTCGAGTGAAACCACGTGATTCGTGGTTACGCCGTAGGCGAGCGTGTGCGGGCCGCCGGAGTTTTCGGAGACATTTCCACCGATCGTGCACGCCTTCTGGCTCGAAGGGTCCGGAGCGAAGTGCAGCCCAAGGTGCTCGACGGCCGCGCTCAGATCGGAATTCACCACTCCCGGTTGCACGGTCGCGCGCTGGTTCTCGGCGTCAATCCCGACGATGCGGTTCATACGCGCGAAGGAGACGATGATGCCACCGTGCCGAGCAATCGCGCCGCCGGAAAGCCCTGTTCCGCTGCCGCGGCCGACCAGGGGAACCTTGTGGCGGCCGGCAAGCCGCACGATTTCGACGACGTCCGCGGCGGCGCGAGGAAAGACTACGCAATCCGGCCGAGCCACTTCGACCGAGCCGTCGTACTCGTAGAGCATCAGGTCTTCGGGCTCGTGCAGGACGGCGCGTGGGCCCAGCAGGCTTTTGAGTTCGTGGAGAAGGCGGGAATCCATCGGAATTGCGCGAGATCGATGTTTCGCTCGCGTCTGCGGCAACTATAGTCGCACGCGACGGCAAGCGTCAACGAGCCTCCTAGCGGTCGATGGTTACCCCGGGGGACGACCGTGCTGCCGCGCGGCCACAAGGCGCACGAAGCCGCACCCACTGGTGTATCCTGTTGAACCGGCGCGGGCCACATTCTCCACGAGGTCACTTGTGAGCAAGCCGAAAGCCCTGATAACGCGGCCGCTTTTCCCGGCGGCGCGTGCGATCCTCGATCAGCATTTCGAGGCCGAATACTGGACGCCGCAGGGGCGCATTCCACGCTCCGAGCTGCTCAAGCGCGTTGCTGACAAGGACGCGCTCGTCTGCCTGCTCACGGAAAAAGTGGACGAAGAGCTCCTCGCGCTGGCGCCGAAGCTTCGCGTGGCCGCTACCGTGTCGGTCGGTTATGACAACATTGACGTCCCGGCCTGCACCCGCCACAAGGTCGTTGCCGCGCACACGCCCGGCGTTCTCGATGAGACCACCGCCGATTTTGCATGGACGCTATTAATGGCTGTCGCGCGGCGGTTGATCGAAGGCGACGCTTGGATGCGCTCAGGAACTTGGCCCGGCTGGGATCTCGATCAGCTTCTCGGCGGCGACGTCTGGGGGAAAACGCTGGGCCTCGTCGGTTTCGGCCGCATTGGCCGCGGCATGGCGCGGCGCGCGCAAGGATTTCAAATGCGCGTGCTTTATCATGACGCAGCGCGTGCCCCGGCCGAGGTCGAAAGGGAATTGCGCTCGGAGTTTGCAGATTTGGACCGCGTCCTGCGCGAATCCGATTTCATATCGCTACATGTCCCGCTGCTCCCGGAAACGCGTCACCTGATTTCGACGCCGGCGTTCGAGAAAATGAAGCGTACCGCGTATCTCATCAATACCTCGCGCGGGCCGGTGGTGGATGAAACAGCGCTCGCCGCGGCGCTCGAGCAAAGGAAAATCGCCGGCGCAGCCCTCGATGTTTACGAGCATGAGCCAAAGGTCAACCTGGCGCTGATCGCACGCAAGGATGTAGTCCTCGCGCCGCATATCGCCAGCTCGACCGTCGAAACGCGCACAAAAATGGCGGTAATGGCGGCGACGAATGCCGCCGCCGTCGTCGAAGGCCGCCGTCCGCCGAATGCCCTCAACGCGGACGCGATTGAAAAAGCGTGAAGCAAGCCGCTCAGCGCATTTTCCGACAGACTCTCGCGGCGATTGATGTTCCCGCGACCATCGAACGAAAACTTGCTCGCAGCGGTTCGAGCATCCGCGCGGGAAATGCTTCCATCAACCTCCGCGAATTCGATTCACTTGTAGCGATCGCTTTCGGCAAGGCTTCGCTCGCGATGGCTGAAGGCTTTGCCGATGTCCTCGGGCCGCGCTACTTGCACGAAGGAATCCTGGTCGTGCCCGGCCCGCCGCAACCCGATATGCCCGGCTGGACTGTTTTCACCGGAGGGCATCCCGTGCCCAACGAAGCCAGCCTTGCGGCGGGCCGCGCGATCCTCGATCGGCTCGCCCGCTGCGACGAGCGAACACTTATCGTCTTCCTGATTTCCGGCGGAGGCTCTTCGCTGGTCGAGCAGCCGCTTGATCCCGCAATCACACTGGCGGATCTCGAACGGCTGCACTCGACGCTGGTCACCTGCGGCGCGCCGATTGACGAACTCAACGCCGTCCGCAAGCACGTATCGGCCACCAAGGGCGGGCGCCTGGCGACCGCCGCTCCGCGCTCGATGAAGATTACCTTTGCCATCAGCGATGTGCCGCAGGGACAGGAGTCCGCGCTGGCGTCCGGCCCCACTTTGCCGGACCCGACCACGATCAAGGACGCCGAGCGTGTCGCCCGCGAATACAATGTGTTGCAGCGTTTTCCCGCGTCGCTCCGGGCAGTGTTTGAAAACCATACGCTGCCCGAGACGCCGAAGTTCGGCGACCCGGCATTTGCGCGGTCGCATTTCGTTTCTCTGCTCGGACCGCATGAGCTGTCTCACGCGGCCCACCACGCCTGCGAAGCGGAGGGTTACCACTGCATCTGCGACAATTCCACGGACCACTGGCCCGTCGAGAAGGCCGCGGATTACCTGCTCGCGCAACTCGCCGCCCACGGGAAAGCCAATCCGACCCGGCGCGTAGCTGTGCTGTGCGATGGCGAGCTGAGCAGCCCGGTCACCGGCGATGGGGTCGGCGGACGCAATTCAGCGTTTGTCCTCGCGTGCGTATCCAAGATTGCGGGAAAGAAGATTACCGTGCTGAGCGCCGGGACCGACGGAATAGACGGCAATAGCAATGCCGCAGGCGCGGTAGCCGATGGCGAGACCCTCGAGCGCTCGCGCGTCGCGGGACTCGATCCCGGAGATTTTCTGCGACGCTGCGATGCCTACACCTTCTTTGCGCAGATTGGAGATGCAGTGGTTACCGGGCCGACCGGCAACAATCTGCGCGACTTGAGAATCCTTCTAGCGGAGCCGGGTGCGACGTTGTAACTACTTTGCGGCAGGTGGTGTCTTCAGCATCCGCAGAGCCAGTTCGATATACGGCCCGTTCGACAGTGTCAATTCACTGTTCTTCAGCATTTCCTCGAGCGGAGCGATGGCGTCTGGATCACCCCGTTCTCCCAGCGCGAAGATTGCCGAAATCCTCGTGTCGAAATAAGGCTCGTTCAAATATGAAATAAGCGTGCGCGTGATATCTTTGTTGGTTTTGTCGAGCCGCCCGAGCCCGGCAATGGCTGCCTGGCGGCCTTCCATCGGTTTTCCGAGCTGGCTCCACTCCATCAAAATCGGGACGGCGCGGGCGTCGCCAAGCGTGCCCAGCGCGCGCAGCGCAGCGTCGCGAATCATGTCGTCGGGAGAGTCGGTTTTCACTGCCGCAGACAGCTCCTCGAAGGCGTCAGGCGCCTTGATCGCGCCGAGGGCGCCGAGCGCCTCCCTACGCACGCGATACGCCGGATCGGTGGCGGCAATATTGGAGAGCCTCGAAGGCAACGAAGGATCGTCCTTGAAATTTCCTAGCTCGCGCACGGCGACATCGCGCACCCACGGTGTTGGATCGCTGCCTGCCGCGAGGACTGCCTTTTCCGCGTCCGCCCCGCCGATTTTGCCGAGGGCACGCAAAGCCTCCACGCGAACTCCCCAGAAGGGATCGTGTTGCGCCGCGTCGCCGAGCGCAGCGAGGGCGTTCGGGTCGTTTTGCACGCTGCTGAGCGCCACCGCCGCGTCGGCGCGATCTGGAGTCGTCTCCGCGTTCTTCAATTGGTAGCTCAGCATCGCAGGATCCTTCTTGAACTCGACGGATTTCAGAATTTTGTCGCCCTTGTCGAAGACCACCATCAGCGGAGGTCCGTCAGTCGGAAAGCTGATCGTCTGGCTGGCTTCGCTGAGTTCGACTGTATGTGTTTGGCGGCCGCTCGCCGTCGCGATTTCGATCTCGACCGGCACGTCGAACAGGCCCACGCGGCCTTCAACCTTCTGCGTCTGTTTGACACCGAGATTCACCTGGCGCGTCGAAGCGTCGTAAGCGTAGCTGACCTCGAATTTCGGCGCGCCTGCGCCAAAAACCCACTGGTCGAAGAATTTGTCCACGTTGATGGCGGTGGCCTGTTCGATCGCTTTCTGCAGATCGGCGGTGACTACGTTTTCGCCGCGATTCGCCTCCAGATAGTGGTGCAGTCCGCGGAAGAAATTGTCGTCCCCGAGCTTCTCTCGCAGCATTCGCAGGACCCAGCCCGCCTTGTCGTAGATGTTGCCCTCGTACTCGGATGAGTCTGTGAAATCGCGGTTCACGATCGGAACGGGAAAGTTACGTACCTGTCTCATCCACTCGGTTTGGTCGCGCCAGAACTCAAAGTCGGCATCGTCGGCGCTATAGCGCCGTTCCGTCCAGAGGTATTGGAAATAGTCGGCAAAGCCTTCATTCAGCCACAGGCTGGCCCAGTCCTTGCAGGTCACCAGATCGCCGAACCATTGATGCGCCAGCTCGTGTGAAGTCACGTCGTCGCCTCCAACGCGATCTTCCGGGGCGAGCTTGGGATTTTCCAGCGTGTGCGTCGTCAGTGTCGTCGCGCTGGTGTTCTCCATGCCTCCTTCGACAAAATCGTCCACCGATGTCTGCGCGTACTGCGCCCAGGGATAAGGCACGCCAAGCTTGTCGGAGAAATAATCGAGCATTTCTTTGGTGCGTTTGAATGTCGGCTCGATCGTGGATTCCCGGCCGCGCGGCACCACGAACCGCAGAGGGATCCCCCGCCAAGTCTCGTCGCGTTCCACGAACTCGCCCGCGACCATGGAAATCAGATATGTCGAAAGCGGCTCGGACTGTTTCCAGTCCCAGGTCTTCGTTCCGTCCGCTTCATCCTTCACTCCTACCAGGCGGCCGTTGGACACGGTGATCCACGCGGCCGGGACAGTCAGAATCATTTCCGACGTGGTCCGGTCGTTTGGGTAGTCGTAAAGCGGAATGTAGTAGCGCGTGTCTTCCGCCTCGCCTTGCGTCCAGATCTCCTTCGGCTGCTGCGGGTAATTCTTGTCGGGGAGGATGAAATAGAGGCCCTTCTTCGGCTGGCCCTGATAGTGAATGAGAATCTCATGCTTCTCCCCGCGTGCTGCGGGATGCTCCAGCGCGACCACGAGCTTGTTCGGCGTGACCGAAAACTTTGCCGTCCGGCCGTCCACCGCCACGCTCTCGATCGTCAGACCAACGGAGTCGAATTGAAGTGCGGAGAGGTTGTCGTGTAGCGCCGCGATGTTCTCGCTTACTTCGCCTCGCACGCGGCGCTGTTCGATGTCGAACCACAGGTGCGTTCGAACGTTTTGCAGGTCGTAATCGCGGCTGCGAGCGTACGGCTCGTCCGCGCGGCACGGGGATGAATTCGCGAGGAACGCTACCGCGAGCGCCGTGCACCAGATTGGCGCCGACGCGGGTCTTGGACGCTGAGATTCTCGAGTCATTCCTTCTCCGACGAGGGAAATCAACTTTAGTAAGCCTTTCATTATATCCGTCGGAGGGAGATTTGCGCGGCTCGCGTTCGAACTGGCGGATAAGATTTCGCTCGGGGACCAGCGCAGCGAGTCAAACAAGATTGTCGCAGTCGCGCGGGCTTGACGACGATGTGCGCGCAGTCTGACGCCGCGTACGCGGATGACCGCAAGCGGGTATCGCGAGTTCGATCTTTTCTTTGGGGGCAGGAATTACGCCTGGAGTGTATCTGGCCGCGGAATCTGAAAACAGCCCTTCATTCAGCCCGCAGATCAGGCTCGATAAATCTTCAGTCGCGGCGACAATCGTGGTGCCGGTAGCAGCTCTCCGTCTCAACGTGCCACAGAGCGTAAGCGGTGCCTCCCACGGCACCCGCGATGATCGCCACCTCGGCGACATGCTTCCAGTTGATTCCCGATTTGCCGACTCCGGCCGGGCTCTGACCGCCGCCGGGCTCAGGCGCGGCGAGTGTGGCCTCGTACGTCTCGCCCTGACCAATCGTCTTTTCGTCTCCGTTGGGGGCGACTACGAGAAGAGTCCCTTCGTAAGCGCTGATTTGCATTTTGGTGGGGCTCAGGAGAGTTACTTGGCCGAAAATCCGCTGGCTGTCCGCCCCGCGAATCACTCCAAGAGGCGTTCCAATTTCAAGCTGCTCGGGCGACGGAGTGGAAAACCCTAGAGTTCCGCGTTCGATCTTTGCCCGCACCTTGTTTTCTTGAGGAACGAGCGTGGCTGAGCTGGCGGAGAGCAAATACACCTGGCTGCTTCCAACCTTCATGCGCAGCGAGCCACCGAGATCGGTTGCCAATGCGTCGCCGGAATAGACGTCTGCGCCGGTCGCCGCGTTGGCGTGATCGAGATGCGCTCGGTCGGCGATCACCACGATTCCCAACGGCTTCGTGCTCGCAGCCATCAAGGGAAGATTCAGCAAGCCGACCACAAGAAACGCAATCAGGCAAGATCGAGCGCCAGCGAGGATGTTCGAACGCACCGTCGCCTCCTCAGAACTACTCCGCCAATCTACGCGCACGCTCTTCCAGTGTCAATAGATTCCGAGCCCTACTAATGGGGTGCCCGCGGCCGGGCACCGCAAGGCCCCGCGTGCCCGATGCGGGCCACCGAAGCGAGTTGTGAGCCCTACACGCGTTTGCTAAGCTACGACGCGGAGAGGTGTCTGAGCGGTCGAAAGAGCTCGCCTCGAAAGCGAGTGTTGGGG
Source organism: uncultured Acidobacteriota bacterium (assembly GCA_963814605.1). Classification (GTDB taxonomy): domain Bacteria; phylum Acidobacteriota; class Terriglobia; order Acidiferrales; family UBA7541; genus Palsa-295. The sequence continues at coordinate 211,583 of CAWFDD010000002.1, forward strand.
AAACTCAACCGTGGGTTCGAATCCCACCCTCTCCGCCATAAAATCACGCAAGCTTCACGTCCGTCTGCGCGACCGGTTGCAAAACCGCGACCACCGATTAGAATGCCCACTTAGAATCTTCCCCGAATGTTCGGAGGAGCTCTTTCATGCGCCTTTCCAAACCGCGAATTCAGCCGTTGCCTGAAGCAGAATGGTCTGACGAACAGCGAGAGCTGCTGACCAGAGGCCGGTCTGACGTCAAGGTGTTGAATGTTTTCGGCACCCTCGTCAGGCACACCGATCTTTACAAGCGTTGGTTGCCGTTCGGCACCCAGATCCTGTTCAAATCAACATTGCCGCCACGCGAGCGTGAACTGCTCATTTTGCGCATCGGCCATCTGTGTAACGCGCAATATGAATTCCATCATCATGTTGCCATCGGAAAACAAGCCGGGCTGACCGACGAAGATATTCAAAGCATCCAGAATGGCCCCGCTTCGCCGCATTGGACTGAATTCGACCGGTTGCTCATCAGCGCCGTGGATGAACTGCACGACGACGCGTTCATCAGTGACGCCACTTGGGACGGGTTGACGAAGCGCTACAACACAAACCAGATGTTCGATTTGGTTTTCACGGTGGGTCAATACACGATGGTTTCGATGGCATTGAACTCTTTTGGCGTGCAATTGGAGAGCGGTAACGGCTCGTGACCAAAGAAAACCAATCCGAGCGGCCCGCCGAAGCTGTCGCTGGCCGTGACAGCTCGACGATCTGGACGCCCGCTGAGGCCTCTGGAACCGCCCCGGGTCGCGGGCGGCTGCGAGGAGCCCGCATCCTGGTAGTCGGCGCAGGATCGCAGCCGTGTGATGACGCCGATCCGCCCATCGGCAATGGACGAGCCATCGCCATCCTGTGCGCCCGGGAAGGCGCTGCCGTGGCATGTGCGGATAAGGACGAGTCCGCGGCCAAGCAAACACGCGATCAAGTCGCGCGCGAGGGCTGTCCCGTCAGCGTGATCGTTGCCGACGTGAGCCGCGAACAGGATTGCGAGCGAATGGTCGCGGATGCGATCAGCCATCTGCAGGGGCTCGATGGCGTGGTGCTCAATGTGGGCATTGGCATCGGCCGCGGTTTGGCTGCAACCAGCGCGCCGGACTGGGACAAGGTTTTCGCCGTTAACTTGAGGGCTCATTTTCTGATTGCACGCGCGGCGTTGCCGCAACTCAATACGGGTGGCTCGATCGTCTTTGTGAGCTCGGTTGCTGGCCTGCGTCCTGGTTCCAATGTACCTGCGTACGATTCATCGAAGGCAGGCCTCGGCGGACTTTGCCGCCACGTCGCCTTCGAAGGCTCGCGCCGCGGGATACGCGCGAATATTGTCGCTCCGGGGCTGATGGACACGCCGCTCGGCCGAGCCGCCAGCCGCGGCCGCCCGTCGCGAGCGCAGACGCTCATTCCGCTGGGCCGGCAAGGCACCGCTTGGGAGGTTGCGTATGCCGCCGTCTTTCTCCTCTCGGGCGAGGCCAGCTACATCACCGGCCAGAATCTGGTCGTTGATGGCGGATTATCTGAATTACGATAGCTCCCCGCATCTCAACGCTCATAAACTTGGTCTATCGCATCGACTTCCAGGCAACGCGCCAGCACAGAGTTGTCTTTTTCGCGTATTCGCCCTCGATAAGCCCCGCCCGCTGGCCGAGACTCAAATACAGTTAATGTAAGGTCAACGCTTGGGGCGAGTTGATGTCCACGAAAAGCTGGGCGGAAATCGGCGAGCGCGAATTCTCGGAGGTCCTGTCCGCGGTAGACAAGACCGTCCTGGAAATGATCAGCGGCGGTGCGCCCTTCTCTGATGTGTTGCTGATTTTGAGCACGACGATCGAAGAGCGGTCGCCCGGACTGCTCTGTTCCATATTGCTTCTCGACCCGGTATCAAAAACCCTTCGTCACGGCGCCGCCCCCAGTCTGGCTGAGGATTACATCCAAGCCATCGATGGCATGGCCATCGGCCCTTCCGCGGGATCCTGCGGCACGGCTGCCTATTTCGGCGAACCGGTGACGGTCACCGACATAGTCAATGATCCGTTGTGGTCGGACTATCGAGATCTCGCGCTCAGCCACGGACTTCGTGCCTGCTGGTCCGCGCCGTTTTTTTCAGGCGACGGCCAGGTCTTGGGAACCTTTGCGATCTACTACCGTGAACCCCGCAGCCCCAGCGCCCGCGACCTCCAGGTAATCGAACGCGCGACCCATTTGGCGACAATCGCCGTGGAGAGAGAGCGCGTCGAACAGACGCTCCGGCAAGTGGAAAACAGGCATCGCAGTATCGTTGACAACGCCGTAGAGGGCTTTTTCCAGACTCTGCCCTCAGGCGGCTACGTCAGCGTCAACCCCGCTCTCGCGAGAATGTACGGCTACGACGCTCCCGCGGACCTGATCGCCGGCGTCGGGGATATCGGCCATCAGGTTTACGTTGATCCCCATCGCCGCGCCGAATTTAAGCGACTGATGACGGAAGACGGCCAGGTGCAGGGCTTCGAGTACCAGGTTTACCGCAAAGACGGCACTAAGATCTGGCTCTCGGAAAATGCCCGCGCGGTGCGCGATCCAAATGGCGCAGTGCTCTATTACGAAGGCACGGTGGTGGACGTTACAGAGCGCAGGCAACTCGAGGACCAGCTTCGCCAAGCCCAGAAAATGGAGGCGGTGGGCCAACTCGCTGGCGGAGTGGCGCACGACTTCAACAACCTGCTCATGGTGATACAGGGAAACGCCGAAGTGATGCTGGATCGTCTCCACCCTACCGAGGCCCTTTGCAAGAATGCCCACCAAATCAAGAAGGCCGCCGAGCAAGCCGCCGCTCTAACTCGGCAATTGCTGGCATTCAGCCGGCGACAGGCGCTCCAGCCGAAAGTGCTGGATCTCAACAGCATCACTCTCGAAATTGGCAAGATGCTGCCTCGCCTGATCGGTGAGCACATTGAACTGAAGATCCTGCCCAATGCACCTCAGGGCTGGGTGAAGGCCGATCAAAGTCAGCTCGAGCAGGTCCTGCTGAATTTGGCCGTAAACGCCCGTGACGCGATGCCCACAGGCGGAAAGCTGACCATCGAAACGGCAAGCGCGGAACTCGACGAGAGCTATGTCCGCCAGCACGTGAGTGTCCGGCCCGGGCCGTATGTGATTCTGGCAGTCAGTGACACCGGGGTCGGCATGGACGCGGAAACCCAGGCCCATTGCTTCGAGCCGTTTTTCACTACGAAAGAGCAGGGTAGGGGAACAGGACTGGGGCTCGCGACGGTTTACGGAGTCGTGAAGCAGAGCGGAGGCTGGATCTGGGTTTACAGCGAGCCAGGCCGCGGAACCACATTCAAGATCTATCTGCCCATGGTTCGCGAGGACACCGAGGCGCCCAGGCACGCCAAGGGTCAGGGAGAAGCACCGCGGGGCACGGAAACGATCCTGGTTGTCGAAGACCAGGATGGCATCCGCGAATTGGCGCGCGATTTTCTGGAGAGTTGCGGCTACACAGTGCTGGTTTCGAAAGACGGCGCCGAAGCCCTTGGGATTGCCGAGCGCCACAAAGATCCGATTGATCTGTTGGTCACCGACGTAGTCATGCCCAAAGTGAACGGTCGGGAACTGGCTCAGCGCCTCACCGCCGTGCGGCCATCGGTGAGAGTTCTTTACATGTCGGGCTACACGGAACGTGCTGCGTCCCACCACGAAATCCTGGAACAAGACACGATTTGCCTCGAGAAGCCGTTCTCGCTTCGCACGCTCGCGGCAAAGGTTCGCGAGGCGCTGGACGCACCTGTCCTGGCGCGCTAACTATCGTATTTCAGCAGCGAAAACACATCCACGCCGGGAAGTTTTGCGCGCCCATGCAGAAAATTCAATTCCACTGCAAACGCGGCGCCGACAATTTCGCCGCCTAGCCGGCGCACCAATTCGATCGCGGCGGCCGCTGTGCCGCCCGTCGCCAGCAGATCGTCGCACAGCAGAACCCGCTGGCCCTTGTGCACCGCGTCTTGATGGATCTCCAGTTCATCGCTGCCGTATTCAAGTTGGTAGGTTACCGCGGCGGTCTTCCACGGCAGCTTTTTCGGCTTGCGCACCGGCACAAATCCCGCACCCAGCCGATACGCCAGAGCCGGAGCAAAAATAAATCCGCGCGCTTCAATTCCCGCGACGATGTCCACCGGCTTCCCGCCATAGTGCTCGCAGAGCTGATCCACCAGCGAGTGAAACCCTTTCCCGTCCTGCAGCAGAGTCGTCAGGTCGTAGAATAGAATCCCCGGCTTCGGATGATCCGGAATTTCGCGAATCAGCTTTTTCAGGTCGTCCATCGTCTCCTCTTCCCGGACTCAGGCGTCATACTCGATCGAAAACTTATTCGCAAATTTTGATTCGATTGTCGCATCTTCCTCGTCCACGCTCGTCACCGAGGCACCGCTCGGGCCGGGTTCCAAATCGCGCCGCAGCGCGGCCAGTGACTCCACCGGTCCGATGGCGTAAACTTCCACGCGACCGTCGCGCAAATTCCTCGTGTAGCCGGCCACTTTAACGCGCTTCGCCGCGCGCTCCGCGAAATAGCGGTAACCCACTCCTTGCACCAATCCGCTGACGTAAAAGCGCTTCGCGATCAGTTCTTCGTGCACGGTGGATTCAGCCCAGGGACAGCAAACGCGCGATTTTAGCAGAGCGGCGGCTGCCGCGAGCCTCTCTTTTTGCGCCGCTGTTCGCAACTGTGTGCTATTTTTCGCGTGTGCCTCGCCCGGCTGGACTCAACGCGGGTGCCGCATCGCGCATCCAATGTTTGGAATGACCTCGACGACGCGTCAGCTAATTTTCCTTGCGGCTCTGCTCAGCATTTCGCTTGCAAGCGCCGCGCTGGCGATTCGCGCACAAGATCAAGGCCCGATGGGGCCTCCTCCAAAATTCGACGTGAAACGCATCCCTTCCGTCCCGCATCCTGGCCCGCCGCCCATCCCCGAGCAGGAAATTATCCGCAGATTCGCGGCGAATGAGGACGCAGCCAAGAAAGTTTACGACTCGTACGATTTTGTCCAGACCATTCGCATCGAGGAGATGACCAATCCCGGCGGAAAATTCACGGTGACCGGCGAGGAGTACACCCGGCCGGATGGCCAGCGATTCTGGCGCGTCGTGACACCGGCCGAATCAACTCTCAAGCTCAATCATTACTCGTTCGAGGACGTTCGCACCATCACCACTCTGCCCGTCTTTTTTCTCACCTCGGACCAAATCGCGAATTACGATTTTCTCTACGCCGGCCAGCAAAAGCTCGACGAGCTCAATACCTACGTTTTTCAGGTGAAGCCCAGGCAGCTCAGCCGCACCCAGCGCCTCTTTCAGGGCGTTGTCTTCGTGGACGATCACGACCTCGCCATCGTCGAGACCTACGGCAAATTTATGACCGAGGTGATCGGCGAAGGCGCGACGCTGCCCTTCACCCTGTTCGAAACCTACCGGGAGAATTTCCAGGACAAGTATTGGCTGCCCACTTATACAAGCTCGGACGACTACATTGGCAGCGCCGACGAGCAGTACCAGCTCCGGCTGGTGATGCGCTCGACCAATTTCAAACTCAACGCCCCAGCCGCGCCGGCTCCTGCGTCGAGCGTTCCGCCCGCGGCGCCGGCGCCCGTATCGGCCACGCCTGCACCGCGGAATTAGTCGGCGCGGCGCAGATGCCGCGGCAGCTCGCGAATCGAATTCAGCAGCAAGTCGGGTTTCGCTGCGCGAATCCGCGCGGCGGTAGGAAACGGGCCGAGCACTCCAATCGCCCGCACACCGGCGCAGCGCGCCATCTCGATGTCTTCCGCCGCGTCGCCCACGTACACGCACTCCTCGGGTTCGGCGCACAGAAGCCGCAGCGCCATCTGCAGCGGTGCTGGATCAGGCTTTCTGCGAGGAGAGTCTTCGCTGCAAACGCGCGCGGAAAAATGTTTCGTGAATTCGAATTCGCGAAGCTGTTGCTTGACGCGCACGCGGCTTCCGCTGGTCACCAGCCCCAGCCGAAACGTTCGGACCAGCCGATGAATCACAGTTCGCGCGCCGGGTAGCAGCGCAGGACGCTCGGACTTGTACGCCGTTCGCCACAGGCGGTCGGCGCGCGCCCAATCCGTTCGCGGAATCCGCGCGGCGCGATACACCCGGTACCAATCGGGAGAATAATGCCGGTCGATCTCGCGGGGGCCCCACTCGATTCCAATCGCGCGAAACATCGCCAGGTAGGCACGCTGATCGGCCGCGTAGGAATTGAGCAACGTGCCGTCCCAGTCGAGTAGCACCGCGCGCGCATGGAATAACATTTGATTCATGTCGAGGGGATCGTATCAGAAGAATGCTCGATCGCGTGTTGCGCGCGTCGAATGGTGAAAAAGGTCTGTGACGCAGAAACGAAACCGCGCTAGCCCGCTTTGTAACGCATGGGCAAGACGTCATCGCGCTGCAAAGCGAAGTCGTCGAAGCTGGCGGCGTAGGCTCTCCAGCCGGGTGTATCGGTGTCTTCCGCGCGCACGATATGGGCCGCGGTGCACATCTGCACGCGCCCGAAGCCGGGCTGCCGGTCCACCAGCGCAACTTCCAGTTCGATGGCCACGCCGGGCTCGATCACGCGCGGCGCAAGAAATGACACACCGCTTGAACTGATATTCCGGGTAACCAGCGTCACGGGAATCGGTTCGACGACATCGCCGATCCGCGTCAGGCGGAGAGGAAGCGAAAGCGAAGCCCGCGGGTAGCGCCGCCGTTCGGACGCCACACCGATCGAGTGCGTCGGAACGCGCGCAAAACGCCGCGGACCTGGTTTTCCTGATATGGCTGGGACGGATTCAGTGCGGTTTTCAAGTTCACGAAGCGGAGAAACTGCGACGCGATCGTCGCGTTCCGGAGCAACGCCCATGACACTTCCCCCAAGACCTGCCGAATGATGACCCCCGTCAGGTTGTCCGAATATGCGGGAGGCTTGGCGAGGCGTCAACTGGGCCGGGCGAAAAAGTGCCGTATGATGTAACCCTTCCAGCCGACCGGGCGAACGCCGGCCGAAGTGCGATTTTCTGGCCTTCGCCAGCCCGTCGACCGGGGTCGGCTAGACCGATTTTGAGCGCAAGAATCGGATAGCAGCCGAATTCGAGGTCGTTTATGGTGATCGCGTCAGTTCAGTGACAAGGGAACGGTTCCGAGATGCAGCGAAATCGCAGCGAACAGGCGCCAAGAGCAGACCACGGTGCGAGCCGCGTCGGCGTGTCGCGCTGGCAGGCGGTTCAGACACGTGATCGCAACGCCGACGGCGCATTCGTCTACGCCGTGCGCTCAACCGGCATCTATTGCCGCCCCTCCTGCCCTTCGCGCAAACCTCACCGCGAGCAGGTCGTATTCTTCCTGCTGCCCGAAGCGGCAGAGCAGAAAGGATTTCGCGAATGTCGTCGCTGCCATCCGCGCGCCGTGCACGTCCGGGACGCAAAAATCGATACCGTCGCGCGCGTCTGCCGCGAAATCGAATCGCGCGTCCTGGCCGATCCCGGGATTGACATCCGCAGCGACGCTCGGCTCACCCTCGCAGCGCTCAGTGCGCCCGTGAAATTGAGCCCTCACCAGCTCGATCGCGCATTTCGCAGCGCGATGGGCATCACTCCGCGGCAATACGCCGACGCGCAACGGATGCGCCGGTTGAAATCGCGGCTAAGAAAAGGAGACAACGTGACCACCGCACTCTACGAGGCAGGATTCGGTTCTTCGAGCAGGCTGTATGAACGCGCCCCCTCGCATCTGGGAATGACTCCCGCCGTATATGGTCGGGGCGGCGCCGGGATGGAAATTCACTACACGATCGTCGGTTCGCCGCTCGGACGTCTGCTCGTCGGCGCTACGGACCGCGGCGTCAGCGCGCTCTATCTGGGAGAGTCTGATGGAGCCCTTCGCGCGACACTGCGCAAGGAATATCCCGCCGCAAATCTATTCCTCGATGGACCCGGCCGGCGCGCCAGGAGCCGAGGCAGCCTCGGGGAGTGGGTCGGCCAAATCCTCTCCCATCTCCGAGGGCGGGAGCCGCACCTCGATCTGCCTACGGACGTCCAGGCAACGGCGTTCCAGCGTCGCGTCTGGCAAGAACTGCGGAAAATTCCCTACGGCGCCACGAGGACCTACGCCGAGGTCGCCCGCGCCATCGGGCGGCCCGCCGCGATTCGCGCCGTCGCTCGCGCCTGCGCCACAAATCCCGTTTCCGTGGTTGTTCCGTGCCACCGCGTGGTTCGCCGAGACGGCAATCTCGCTGGATACCGCTGGGGCACTAACCGCAAGCGCGCTCTGCTCGACAAGGAAGGGAAGGAGGCGGCGCGAATAAAATCGTGACGTGTGAAGCTTGGGCGGGGCCGATGTCTCGTGCTTAGCCTTGCGGTTTGATTCTGTCCGTGCCTTTGGGCCAGTGTGGTTTGAATAGGGAATCCGGCAACCCCGGATTCCGAACGATTTTCGCGTAGCGGACGATGGAGTAATCGCCCGATCCGGCCTCGTAGAACTCCTGCTGGACCGGCAGCCAGCTGGCTTCGTCCAGCCAGATTTGGATCTTGGCGATCTGATTGCGAACGCCCTCTGATTTCGGCGTCAATTCCAGCTCAATCGTTTTCTTGTCGTCGAGCTTGTCCTCTTTCAGCAGCGCGACCAGATAGCCCTTTTGCAGATCTTTGCTTTCAGTGCCGAATCCCAGCAGCAGAAACTGGTCCACGAGCGCGCGGTTCTTGCCCAGGTTGTACTCTTCCACTCGTTTCAAGCCCGGGTTATAGACAAACAGGCTGTCGCCCGTCCTCAATATCGTGCGCGGGTCCGGCGCCTTCAACTCCAGCAGCATCTTGTCGCCGCGGACCTGAATACTGCCCGTTTCGGTCGTATGGTCGTTCACCACCACGGTGACTTTAGTGCGTTCGATGTCGGCGGAGAGGCTGTGGAAATCCCTCGCTTCGGCGTCCATCTGCCGCAATACGCCCTCAAGCGACCATGAGCCGCTCTTCTGCGGTCCTGCCTCCGATACCAGCGCGGACGCCAGCCAAATAATCGCGACAACCCACGCCAACGCCGCTCTTCGCTTTCGCCAAATCAACCGATTCCCCCCAAAAAATTCCAATCAGCCGCGTCTGGCCATCATAGCACAGTGAATTAGAGCGCAAATGTGTCCGCGAGACGCATTTTGCGGCGGACGGACAATGTCACTTGCTGCGCCAGCCACGCTCTCGCCGCCGTCGCCAGGCGGCATCCTCCGCAGTTGTAATGCACTGCGTGGCGGCGCTAGACTTATCTTACGGGAGCAGGGAGAAAAGACTTGACAAGAAATGGCACCCTATGGAGAATGCCTTGCGCGCCGTTTCTGCCTTCCCCCTGAGGTAGTTCGTTTCTCCCCTTTCGCTTTGCCGGGAATAGTCTGCGAGGTTACCGGTGGCGGAAAAAGATAGCATAGCAACCAGCATGGAACTGGATCGAGAAGTCATCCGCTGTCAAGTATGCGGGTTGGTGCAGTACCGCACGCGGACCGGCAATTGCCGTCGCTGCCTGCGTTTGCTGCCGCCGAAAGTGACGTTCGTCATTCCGACGCCGTCGCCGCAGGACTTGCCGGGGGACGACCGTCAACTGTTCGAGAACTGGCCCAATCGCGAAACCGTCGAAAACATTGGCCAGCGCATCCGGCAGTTGCGAGAATCGCGCGGCATGACGCAGAGCCAGCTACAAGCTCGCTCTCGCGTTTCCCGCTCGTATTTGTCCCGAATCGAAAGCGGGCAAATGACTCCCAGCCTCGGCACGCTTGAAAAGATTGCCGAAGCATTGGGTGTTGGCCTGAACCGCTTCTTCGTGCCGGAGACAAATGGCGAAACGGTTCTCGAGGACCCGTTCATTCAAGGGCTTCGTCCGTTCTTGCGACAGCTTGATTGGACTCAGTGGCAGGGCATTCTGAAGAGGTTGCAGGCGATCAGCGAGCACGTCAGCACCAGTCACCACGTGCGTCCGCTGGCGCCTCCGCCTGCGGAACGGATGTCCCATGTGCCCCGCCGGCAGACTCAATCCGGGCACATCGCGACTGCCATTCATCGCTAGGGCGATACCGCCAGCCGCTAAATCAAAACCGGCCGGATGCGTGCACGTCGCGCACCCGGCCGTTGGTGTCCTCCGCGCTTAATTCCCGCTCTCTAGTTGAATCGAATCCTGACGTCTGAGCCGCGTTCGAGATGCACGGAGTCAATGAAACGGACCTGCCGCTGATCCAGCGTCATCACCAGCGATTGAGTGCGCACTCCATCCCCGAAAAATCGAACGCCACGAAGCAAACTGCCGTCGGTCACGCCCGTGCACGCAAAAATAATCCTTTTTCCCGGAGCGAGATCGGCGGCCTCGTAAATCTTCTTTGCGTCCTTGACACCCATCTGAGCCAGCCGTTCCTCGTGCTCGGGTTTCGAAACCACCAGCCGGGCGATGATCTGTCCATTCAGGCAGCGCAACGCCGCTGCTGTCAGTACGCCCTCGGGCGCGCCTCCCGTGCCCATCACCGCATGCACTCCCGATCCCAGAAGTGCCGTACTGATTCCCGCGGAGAGATCGCCGTCCGTAATCAGCCGGATGCGGGCACCCGTCTTGCGAATATCTTTAATCAATTTCTCGTGGCGCGGCCGGTCGAGCACAATCACCACGAGGTCTTCCACATCGCGTTCGAGTCTCTTGGCGATCAGCCGGAGGTTGTGTTCGACCGGGGCGTCCAGCTCCACGGCGCCGCGGCACGTGGGACCTACAATGATTTTTTCCATGTACAGATCGGGAGCGTGCAAAAGGCCGCCCTGCTCGCTCGCCGCCAGCACAGTGATCGAGTTCGGCGCGCCCGTGGCGCATAGATTGGTGCCTTCCAGAGGATCGACGGCGATGTCCACGGCGGGATAGGCTTCGCTCTTGTCCTTATTGCCAGCGCCCACCTTCTCACCGATGTAGAGCATGGGCGCCTCATCGCGCTCGCCTTCGCCGATCACGATGGTGCCGTTCATCCCCACGGTTTCCATCTCCGCCCGCATCGCTTCGACCGCCGCGTGATCGGACGTATGCGCGTCGCCCAGGCCCATCGTTCGCGCCGACGCGATGGCCGCGCGCTCCACCACGCGCAGAAATTCCAGACTCAGTGCACGTTCCATGGCTGCTCCCTGAAAACAAGCTTGCTGTTGAGGTAAGGTCCCCCGCCCGTCGGGCCATGATAGTCCAAACGGTTGCCGGGCGGTTCCACTTTCGAGCCGGCCTATGCTGCGGATCAGACGAATGCGCCGATGCCGGTGACGCGCTGGCCGATGACCAGCTTGTGAATATCGTGCGTTCCTTCGTAGGTGAACACGGTCTCAAGGTTGTTCATATGGCGCATGATGCAGTAATCCTCCACAATTCCGTTCGCACCGAGTATTTCTCGCGCCAGCCGCGCCGTCTCCCTCGCCATCCACACGTTGTTCATTTTCAGCATGGAAATGTGCGAGGCGTGCACGCGCCCCTGGTCCTTTACCCGCCCCACGTGCAAGGCAAGCAGTTGCGCCTTGGTGATTTCCGTGATCATCCACGCCAGTTTTTCCTGCACCAGTTGGTGCGATGCGATGGGCCGGTCGTTGAATTGTTTCCTCTGCTTCGCGTATTCCAGCGCCGTGTCGTAGCACGCCATCGCCGACCCAATCGCCCCCCAGCCGATTCCAAACCGCGCCTGATCGAGGCACGAAAGCGGCCCGCGCAGTCCCGATACTCCGGGCAGCATGTTCGCGGCGGGAATCTTGCAGTCGGTCATGGACAGCCCGGACGTCACCGACGCGCGCAGCGACAGTTTCCCGTGGATGGCCCAGGCCTTGAACCCCGGCGTGCCTTTTTCCACCAGGAAGCCGCGAATCTTTTCGTCTTCGCATTTTGCCCAGATCAGCGCTACATCCGCGATTGATCCGTTCGTGATCCACATTTTTTCGCCGTCGAGGACGTAGCACTCCCCTCTCTTCACCGCGCGCGTAAGCATTCCGCCGGGATTCGAGCCAAACTGAGGCTCGGTGAGCCCGAAGCAGCCGATCGCCTTGCCCTGCTGCATCGGCGGCAGCCACTTGTCCTTCTGCGCCTCCGACCCGTAGGTGTAAATCGGATACATCACCAGCGCCGACTGGACTGAAGCGAAGCTCCGCACCCCCGCATCACCGCGTTCGAGCTCCTGCGTCACCAGTCCGTACTCCACGCCCGACATTCCCGCGCAACCGTAGCCTTGCAGGCTCGCGCCAAACAGCCCGAGCTTCGCCATTTCCGGCACGATCTGCATCGGAAACGTTCCTTCGCGGTCGTGCTTGGCGATGATCGGGATTACCTGGTCCTCTACGAATTGGCGCACGGTCTTCCGTGTCAATTTTTCTTCGTCGCTCAGCAGGGAATCGAATTCCATGTAATCCACACCGGCAAATGGCGGCATCAGTTTTTTCTCCCGCGATATTCTAACCGGACTGCAGTGATTCGCGCCACCGCTGGCCTCTCGCGCGTTCGATGCGCGGCCTGTACCTGCCCCAACGCGCTGTGGTATCCTTGGCCGGGTTCAGACGGTACGTTCGCAGGAAGACGCTCACACCGGTCGCAGCTTTTTCTCGGGCTCCGCAACGCAGACAACGGCTTGCGGGTCACGTGTCCCCGGAACGCGCCGGCGGGCCGAGCTTCCTCGAAGCGCCAGGATGGTCAAAATCATGCCGACACCAGCGACGGCACACGAAACGATCTCCCTGCAACTCGCCCATTCGCCCGATAGCGACGACGCTTTCATGTTCTACGCCTTGGCGACGGGCAAAGTCCGCCTTCCCGGTGTCAAATTCAAGCATATTCTTTCCGACATCGAGTCGCTGAACAACGCCGCGATGAAGGAAACCTATGACGTCACCGCCGTGAGCTTTTATGGCTACACCTTCGTCGCCGACAAATACCTTTTGCTCGACTGCGGCGCCAGCTTCGGCGAAGGCTACGGCCCAATCGTCGTCGCCTCCCACCAGATTAAGAAAAACGAGCTGGCCGGCAAGAAAATCGCCGTCGCCGGAACGCGAACGACCTCCTATCTCGCTCTGAAATTATTCGAACCGAATGTCGAAGTCGTGACCATGCCCTTCGACAAGATCATGGCTGCGGTTCAGGCCCGGGAAGTTGAAGCCGGTTTGCTCATCCACGAAGGCCAGCTTCTTTTTTCGCAGATTGGACTTCACAAAGTCGTGGATCTCGGCCAATGGTGGCAGGAGTCGACCGGTCTTCCGCTGCCTCTGGGTGGCAACGCCGTCCGCCGCAGCCTCGGCCCTGATCTCGGCAGGCAGGTCGCGCGCATTATTCGCGAGAGCGTCAGCTACGCACTCGAACACCGCGAAGCCGCTGTCGAATACGCCCTGCAGTTCGCGCGCGACATGGATCCGGTTCTCGCCGACAAGTTTATCGGCATGTACGTCAACCAATGGACGCTCGATTACGGCGAAGAGGGCCGCCGCGCCGTGCGCGAGTTGCTTTCGCGCGGCGTTGCCGCTGGTCTCGTCGCGCCCTCTTTCAAGGCCGAGTTTCTCTCCCAGGCTGCTTGACGCGCCGCGTCCCGGAGTAATTCGGCGCCCGGCCCGTCGTCATTCTTTGGTGGAGCGATAGATAAATATGTCGGTCTCGGGTGTTTCGGGCCCGCCTCCTGAAATTCCGCGCGTCGTTTCAGAGCGCGACAAATCCGACCGAAGAATCGTTGTCATCGTCATCATTCTGGTTATTGTGGTAGTCGTCGGCGGTTTCGGGACCATTTTCGCCGTTTCGGCGCACTACATCGCCAAGTTTTCACACATCAACCGCTCCCATGAGTCGCTGTCCTGGGATCCGAACCTCGCCCAAGCCGCCTCCACCACATTTGACAGCCCGGCTTATGGCGTTTCTTTGAAACTTCCCGGGAAGTGGGCCCTCACGCAGGAGGCTTCCACCGACATTTGCCATCTGCTCCGTGCGGATCGCCGTTTTAATGTTCTGGTCCGCCCTTACTTTCCATCGTTTGCTCCTCCGTCCGCCGTCGCCACTCAGCTCGTGAATAGATTTCGACCTATGGGCTGGAACGTCGAGAGCGAGAACTCGATCACCGTGAGCGGTCTGCCTGCGGAAGAGATTCATTGGGTCACACCGAAACGCGCCGGCGTGGATGAATTAATCGTCCAGAAGCTGCCGGTGGTTTACTTTGTGGTCTTGTCCGGGCCCGCATCCGACGCAGATAGCTGGGAAGTCTATCGGGGCGCTCTTCCGCAAGCCATCAGCATCCGATAGCACTTCCCGCTCGATGGGCCGCCGCCGTCGCATCAACCATCACCCTTGTCGCTCGGCCACATTTCGTAAATAGCGATTACGAACGTCAGTACGTTCGCGGGACTCGCTCTCTTGCGGTTTTCTCCTATCATTTGCTGCGATGAAACGTCGAGCCGAAAATCAATTTGACGGATCCGGTCCGTCGTCTTTCTTTCGCGCCTATAGTTCGCGAATTGCGCAAAGCCGCATTGACCGCAACGCTGGTTCAGGGCTTAGTGCCTATATGCGAGCCTCCCGCAACCGCAATCACAGTTTGCCGCGATGGTTGATGATCACCGTCGCTGCGGGAGCCGTCGTCGCCCTCGCATTCGTCAATTTCCTCGCGCGCTAGCTCGTACGCGCGGGCGTTCCCGCCTCAGGCTTCTCTGTGTACTTTGTGCCTTCTCGGTGCTCCCCGTGAGCGCGGTTTTGGGACGAACACGCTGCGCAATAAATATGCTTCCATCCGGCCACCGCGGCATTCTCTCAAGAAACCCTCAGCAGTGCATCTCGGCGCGAATCTCGGACCGCGAATTTCGGGGAGCAACCGCAAGCGACTCTATTGACGCCGGAGCGGTTTCCATTGACCATAGCTGTTCGTACTCGAATGCCGCGCGGAGGCGGAATGCAGCGGATTCTCTCCACCTACATGTATCAGAACCAGCCGCTGACTTCCGCTCTTCTGGCTGAAATTTCCCAGGCTGGAATCGCCGCCGTCGAAATATACTGCGGCACATTTCATTTCAACTACGCATCGCCGCAATCCGTCCGCGAACTCGCCGCCTCGCTCACCGATCGCGGACTGGCGCTCCACGCGCTCCACGCTCCCTTGGAACGCGAGACGGCTCCGGGGCGGGGAAGCGGCGTCTCCATTTCCATCGCTGATCCGGAACGCATTCGGCGTCAGGACGCCGTGGACGAAGTGAAGCGCGCCCTCGAAGTCGCGGAGACCATTCCATTCCGCTTTCTCGCGCAGCAGTTGGCCACCGGCCATCAGGCCGCTGATCCGCGCAAACTCGATGCCGCATTCAACTCGCTCGAAATCCTGTCCGTCTTCGCCAAGCACCGCGGCGTCACCATCGCTCTTGAAAACACTGCCAACGACCTCGGTTCTCCCGAGTCGCTGGCTCAGTTCATTAAGGACACCCATCTGCACAATCTCGGCTTCTGCTTCGATACCGGGCACGCGCATATGGAAGGCGGCGTCGGAGCGGGATTCCAGCTGATGCGCGATCGCGTCGTCACCGTCCACGTCCACGACAATCACGGCGAAAAAGACGAGCACTTGCTCCCCTGGGAAGGAACGATTGATTGGGATGCAGCCATCGCCGAGTTTGCAAAATTGTCTGACCCGCTTCCGCTGGTGCTCGAACTCAAGGAAACCGCGCCGGGCGCGCCGTCGCTCGAACAGATTCGCGAGGCGTTCGATCAGCTCGAAGAAAAACTCGACGCCAAAGACTCCCGCTTCGCGCGGACACGGCCGGCGCGCACCTGATGACTCCAACGGACGAATCCATGAGCCAGCAAGCGCCAGCACCCATTCCCGTCGTTGCCGTCGAACAAGCCGCTGCGCATGTCGGCAAAGTAGTCACCATTCGCGGCTGGCTATACAACATGCGCGAATCTGGCAAGCTCCTCTTCCCGATTTTTCGAGATGGCACCGGCGTAATGCAGGGTGTCGTCTCCTTGAAAGAAAACCCCGAGGCCTTCGCGGCGCTCAAGGGACTCACGCAGGAATCGAGCGTCATCGCCACAGGAAAAATTCAGGCCGAGCCGCGCGCCGCCGGCGGCTGCGAAATGCACATCAATGCGATCGAAGTGGTGCAGCGCGTGCCCGAGTCCCAGCCATACCCGATTCAGCTGAAAGAGCATGGCGTGGATTTCCTGCTCGACCAGCGCCATCTCTGGATTCGCACACCGCGCCAGGCTTCCATCCTGCGCATCCGCGCCGAAGCCATTCGCGCCGCGCGGAATTTTATGGATGCGCAAGGATATACGCTCACCGACGCACCGATTTTCACTCCCGCGGCTTGCGAAGGCACCAGCACGCTCTTCGAAGTGAACTACATTGACGATCAGAAGGCCTATCTCACGCAGTCCGGCCAGCTCTATGTGGAGGCGACCGCCGCCGCGCTAGGCAAGGTTTATACGTTCGGTCCGATCTTCCGCGCGGAAAAATCGAAAACCCGCCGCCATCTCACCGAGTTCTGGATGCTCGAGCCCGAAGCGGCCTATACGCATCTTGACGACATGATCGAGCTGGGCGAAGCCTTGGTCAGCGCGATGGTGCAGTCCGTGGTGAAAAACCGCGAGAAAGAACTTGCGACGCTCGGGCGCGACGTCGCCAAGCTCGCAAAAATCGTTCCGCCCTTTCCGCGAATCAGCTACGACGAAGCGGTCAAAGTCTTGCAGAAGGCCGGCAATTCGACGAAACGGGGCGACGATTTCGGCGGCGACGAGGAAACGCTGCTTTCGAGGGAGTTCGAAA
The DNA here is from genome assembly GCA_963814605.1 of uncultured Acidobacteriota bacterium. Taxonomy (GTDB): domain Bacteria; phylum Acidobacteriota; class Terriglobia; order Acidiferrales; family UBA7541; genus Palsa-295. The sequence continues at coordinate 228,390 of CAWFDD010000002.1, forward strand.
AACCAGTCGTCATCCATCGCTATCCCGCGGCCATGAAGCCTTTTTACATGGCCACTGACCCGGCGCAGCCCGAGCTCGCTCTCAACTTCGACATGATCGCTCCGGAAGGCGGCGGCGAAATCATCGGCGGCAGCGAGCGCCAATCGAATTACGAGACGCTGCTGCGCCGCATCCGCGAGGCCAACCTGCGCGAGGAGGCTTTTCAGTGGTATCTCGACCTGCGCCGCTATGGCAGCGTGCCGCATGCGGGCTTTGGCCTGGGCCTGGAACGCACGGTCGCGTGGATTTGCGGAACGGAGCACATTCGCGAAGTCATCCCCTTCCCACGCATGCTCTATCGCGTCTATCCTTAGGTGGGCTTGGGGAACCCTCGGGGTCCTTCCGAGGTCGGAAAAAGAATCAACCAAATGCCGGAAAAAATTCGCATCATCGGTGTGCCGATGGACCTGGGCGCCAGCCGCCGTGGCGTGGATATGGGGCCTTCGGCGTTGCGCGTCGCAGGCCTGCAGTCTCGCCTGAAGCAGCTCGGACGCCAGGTCGAGGACGTCGGCAATGTATCCGTGCCGCAGCCGGAAGAACAGCCCTACGGCGAAAAAAAAGCGCGATACCTCGATGAAATCTCGCAAACCTGCAAAGGCCTCGCGGAAATGGTTCGCAAGACGCTCGATGAAGACATGGTTCCGCTGGTGCTCGGCGGCGACCATTCCATCGCCATCGGCACCGTCGCCGGAGCCGCGGCTCACTTCAACAAAAAGGGCAAACGCATCGGCGTCATCTGGCTCGACGCCCACGGCGATATGAATACGCCGGAGTCGTCGCCCTCGGGCAACGTCCACGGCATGCCGCTCGCTACCATCATGGGTTACGGACCGCCCGAGCTGACGGATCTGGCCGGCGTGAAGCCCATGATTGAGCCGCGCAATGTGGCTCTGGTCGGCATCCGCGAGCTCGATTCGAAGGAGCGGCGCTTCGCGAAGGAATCAGGCGTGCACGTCTTTACCATGCGCGATGTTGACGAGCGCGGCATGCGAGAAGTGATGGCCGAGGCGTTGCGCTTTGCCGGAGACGACACCGCGGGAATCGCCGTCAGCCTCGATATGGATTTTGTGGATCCCTCGGATGCGCCAGGCGTTGGCACGCCGGTGCGCGGCGGCGTCACCTACCGCGAGGCGCATCTCGCGCTCGAGATGATTGCCGATAGCCACGCCATGGTGTCGTTCGAGCTTGTCGAGATCAATCCGGTGATTGACCTCCACAATACGACCGCGCTGCTGGGCGTCGAGCTGGTCCTTTCCGGCCTCGGCAAGAAAATCCTATGATGACCACCCAGAAGAAATTGCGCGTCGGCATAATCTTTGGCGGGCGTTCGGGCGAGCACGAGGTTTCGCTCGCTTCGGCGGCGTCCGTGATCCGCGCGCTCGATCCCGAAAAATATGAAGCCGTGCCGATCGGCATCACCAAGGACGGCCGCTGGCTGGTGGGCGGCGGCGCGCAAAAACTCTTGGCTGACGTTTTGAAGTCGGGCGAGCGCGTTTCGCTGCCGCCCGATCCAACCGCTGCGTCTCTCGTCCCCATGGCTTCGAGCTCGGGGCACCCGAGCGTTACGGTGGACGTGATGTTTCCGGTGCTGCACGGCACGTTCGGTGAGGACGGCACTGTGCAGGGATTGCTCGAGCTTTCAGGATTGCCTTATGTCGGCGCGGGCGTTCTGGCATCGGCCGTGGGCATGGACAAGGACGTTCAGAAGCGTTTGTTCGCCGAGGCGGGCTTGCCGATTGTTCCGTTCCTCGCATTCCGCCGCTCGGAATGGGAGCGCGAGCGCGTCAAGATATTGCGCGCGATCAAAAAGAAATTCCGCTTTCCTGTTTTCGTCAAGCCCGCGACGCTGGGATCGTCCGTGGGGATGACGCGCGTGAAGGCCGCGCACGAATTGGGCGCGGCGATAGATACCGCGGCTGAATTCGCCTTGAAAATTATGGTGGAGAAGGCCGTGACCGCGCGCGAAATCGAAGTTTCGGTGCTGGGCAACGACGATCTCCGCGCTTCGATTCCCGGTGAAATCCTGCCGCATCGCGAGTTTTACGATTACGCCGCAAAGTATCTGGAGCAGGGAACTCGCCTGCTGATTCCCGCGCCGCTCAAGAAAAAGCAGGTCGCCGTTATCCAGGATTATGCCGTGCGCGCCTTTCGCGCCATTGACGGCACGGGCATGGCCCGCTGCGATTTCTTCCTGGAAAAAAAGAGCGGGAAAATTTTCGTCAACGAACTGAATACCATTCCGGGTTTCACCTCCATCAGCATGTACCCGAAAATGTGGGAAGCGTCCGGCCTGCCATATTCCAAGCTGATTGACCGCCTGATCGAGCTGGCGTTTGAGCTACACCGCGAAAAAGCGCGGACGAAGTACTCGATCGAACTTCCCGCCGGCGCCACCGGGGCGCTCGACGCCTGATTCCGACTGGCGAGATTTCGCCTTTCCTCAGTGCCCCAAATCGTGTCGATTAGAAATGTTCTCCGTCTCTTATTTTCAATGGTTTAGAGCGATTTCTAATCGTCTTTGTGTCGATTAGAAAATAAGCTCGGGCGTGCCGCCTTGCGGTTGAAAAGCGGCGGCTTTTCGGCGGCCCAGTTTCCGCGCGGGGAACTCGCTTGACATCACCGCTCCGGCCGATTAAACTAACCAGTTAGTTGAAGAATACGCGGCGTTCACGCTCAAGAATACGTGCCGCAGAGATCGAAGAATTCAAAATCGTTGCGCCGAAGAGTGCACGATTGCTGAGGAGGGGGTCATGCAATACCGCCGATTGGGGAAGAGCTCGCTGGTTGTTTCCGCGCTGGGTCTTGGCTGCATGGGGATGTCCCAGTCCTACGGCGAGCCGGACGACAAGGAATCCATTGCCACGCTGAATCACGCGATCGATCGCGGGATCACTTTCCTCGACACCGCCGATATGTACGGCAACGGCGCGAACGAAGAACTGCTTGCGCCGGTTCTTGCCACGCGGCGCAATGAAGTGATTCTGGCGACGAAATTCGGAAACGTGCGCGCTCCGGATGGCCGGTATCTCAAAGTGAACGGGACGCCCGAATACGTGCAGAGCGCCTGCGAGGCGAGCCTAAGGCGTCTGAAGATTTCGACGATAGACCTGTATTACCTGCACCGCGTGGATAAAGACACGCCGATCGAGGACACCGTCGGAGCGATGGCGCGATTGATCGAGCAGGGAAAAGTGCGCTACCTGGGCCTTTCGGAGGCGAGCGCCAAGACCATCCGGCGCGCTCACGCGACGTATCCGATCGCGGCGCTGCAGAGCGAATACTCGCTTTGGACGCGCGAGCACGAGGTCGACATCATCCCGACGTGCCGCGAGCTGGGGATCGGCTTCGTCCCATACAGCCCGCTGGGGCGGGGATTTTTGACGGGACAGGTGAAGAGCGCGGAGTTCGGCCCTAAGGATTTCCGGCGAATTTCTCCGCGCTTTCAGGGCGAGAATTTTCAGAAGAATCTGGAGTTGGTGGGGCGCGTCGAGAAGCTTGCCGCGGAAAAACACTGCACTCCCGCGCAGCTGGCGCTGGCATGGGTGCTGGCGCAGGGCGAGGACATGGTGCCGATTCCAGGCACGAAGCGCCGAAAGTATCTGGACGATAACCTCGGCGCTTTGGACGTGCCGCTCACGCCGGCGGATCTGCGGCAGATTGATGGCGTCCTGCCGCGCGGCGCGGCCGTGGGCGCGCGATATCCGGAGGAATTCATGAACCGGGTGGGGATCTGAAATAAACATGGCTCGCGGACGTAGAAAAGCAGAGGACCCGGTGATGGCGCGGCGCATTCTGGCCGCGGCCGAGCGGCATTTTGCCGCGCAGGGGCTGGAGGGGGCGCGTACGGACGAAATCGCCATGGCAGCGCACGCGAATAAGGCGATGCTCTACTACTATTTCGGCAACAAGCGCCGCCTGCATCGCGCGGTGCTGGAAAATCTGCTGCGCCAGCTTCGCAGCGGAGTACTGGCGCCGCCTACGAAAAAGCTCTCGGCCAAGGAGAAGTTTTTTGGATACGTCAGCGGCTATTTCGATTTTCTGGCCACGCATCCGAACTATCCGCGGCTGGTGCAGCGCGAGGTCTTACAATCGCGTCCCAATTTCGACTGGATGGCGCGGGTGTATTTCAAACCCCTGGTTCACGGTCTGGCAAGCTCAGTTTCAGCGGGCGTGGCCAGCGGCGAATTCCGAGACGTGGACCCGGAGCAAACGGCCCTGATCACGGTGGGAATGACGACTTCCTATTTCGCGGGCGCGACGATTCTGAGCGAGGTGGTCGGGAAGAATTTGCTGACCAATCCGGCGGTCGCGGCGCGGAAACGGGCGCTGCTCGATTTTCTGAACCACGCGATAGTTCGCCAAGGAGCGAAGCCCCGATGAACAGCAAGAAAACATTCGCAATTATCGGGATCGTCTTTCTGATCGCGCTTGGCTTCTATGTATTTTCGACGCCCTGGGGCAAGGAGATACCGCTGACGGGCATCGTGGACGGCAACGAAGTGATCGTAAGCCCGCAGATCATGGGCCGAATGATCCGGTTGACGGTGGACGAAGGAAGCGTAGTGAAGAAGGGCGACCTGATCGCGGAGCTGGACCCCAAGGAACTGCAAGCCGCTCTGGCGGCCGCAAAGGCCAACGTCGCGAGCCTGCAATCCCAGGTGAATGCCGCGAACCACAACTATTCCATGACCGACGATCAGACCGGCGCGTCGGTGAGGCAGGCGCAGGCAACGCTGACATCCACGCGGGCGCAGCTCGATCAGGCGCGGGCCAATCTGTGGCGGGATCAGACCGACCACGACCGTATGCAGAAGCTGTTCGACAGCGGCGTGGAATCGGCGCAAGACCGCGATCACGCCCAGGCCACGCTGGATGCGTCGCAGGCCAATGTGAAATCGCTGGAGGACTCCGTGAACGCGCAGCAGGCTGCGCTGGCCGTGGCGCAGGCGAACCGCAAGGAAGTGGACGTGCGCGGCAGCGACATCGCGACCACTCTCGCGCAACTGGAGCAGGCGCGGGCGTCAGCGGCGGAGACAGAGACGCAGCTCGGTTACACCAAGATTTATTCGCCGATTGACGGCATCGTCTCGGTGCGTGTGGCCAAGCAGGGCGAAGTGGTCGCGCAAGGCTCGCCGATTGTGGTGGTAGTGGACGTGGATCACCTGTGGGTGCGGGCGGACGTGGAGGAAAGCTATATCGACTCGGTGGCCATGAACGAGACGCTGCGCGTGCGATTGCCGTCGGGCCGAATGCTGGAAGGGCCGGTTTTTTTCAAGGGTGTGGAGAACGATTTCGCGACGCAGCGGGACGTGAGCCGCACGAAGCGCGACATCAAGACATTTGCGATCAAGGTGGCGGTGCCGAACGAGAACCGCACCCTATTTACGGGGATGACGGCGACGGTGCTGCTGCCTCCGCCGGCAAAGAAGAACTGGTTCGCAAAGCTATGAACGCCACAGAATCAGCGCCGGTGCACGCGATCGAAGTGGATCACCTGACGAAGAAGTTCGGCGACTTCGTCGCCGTGAACGACGTGAGTTTTGACGTGCAGCCGCAGGAGATTTTCGGACTTCTCGGGCCCAACGGCGCGGGGAAGACCACGCTGATCCGCATGATGACCACGCTGCTGGCGGTCACCTCCGGCACGGCGCGGATCGGCGGCCACGACGTGCGCACGGACGCGGACGGCGTGCGAAACGTTTTGGGCGTGATTCCGCAAGCGTTCACTTCCGATCCGGAGCTGACCGCGAAAGAGAACATGACCATCCACGCGAAGCTCTACGGGGTCCCCTCCGACAAGCGCGACGCGCTGATTGACAGCCTGCTGGAGTCGGTGGAGCTGCTGAAATTCCGCGACTCGCTGGTGCGCACGTTTTCCGGCGGCATGCGGCGGCGGCTGGAAATCGCGCGAGGGCTGGTGCACTCTCCGAAGATCATGTTTCTGGACGAGCCGACCACGGGCCTCGATCCGGTCTCGCGCACGAACGTGTGGGACATGATCCGGTCGTTGCGCGACCGTTCGGAGCTGACCATTCTGCTGACGACTCATTACATGGACGAGGCCGACAAACTTTGCGACCGGATCGCCATCGTGGATCACGGAAAACTGGCTGCGCTGGACACACCGACCCGGCTGAAAGACAACGTGCCGGGGACGGAAGTGGTGGAAGCAGAGTTCGTGGACCAGCCGGCGGACTGGCTGGTGCAGCTTCGCGGACTGTCTCACGTCACGGGCGTTTCTCCGCGCGAGGATTTGGTTCACATCACCTCGAGCGACGGGCCGGCGACGGTGGCGGCGCTGATGGATCTGGCGCGGCTGCGGAAGGTGACGGTGAAAAGAGTGATGGTGCAGACAACGACGCTGGACGACGTGTTTTTGCACTATACCGGCACCGAGTTGCGCGATGCGCCGCAGAAGACGGTGCACCAGCCCAGTCCGTTTTCCCGCTGAGCGCGCGCAGGAGTTGCGACTATGAAAATCTATCGAGTGAACGCGCTGGTGGAAAGGGACATGCGGAAATTTTTCCGCAGTCCGGCGCTGATGCTGAGTTCGCTGCTTTTTCCGTTAGTGCAGCTGGTCGTGCTCGGTTATGCCTTCGGCGGAAAAATCAAGAACGCGGACCTCGCATTCGTGGACGAAGATCATTCCGTGCAATCGCGCCGGATCGAGGAGATGTTTGTGGGGATCAAGGCCGGGCCGCAAACGTTTCGGGTGCTCGACTATAATTCCTTTCCCCGCGCCGTGGATGACCTGCGCGCCGGGTTCGTGAAGGCGGTCGTGGACGTGCCGCACGACTTTTCGCGGCGCTACTATCAGCACGACCGGCCGCGGATTGTTTTCACCGAGGACAACACCGACCAATTCATTTCGAGTTCGTTGCTGTCAAGCGCACAGGACATGACGACGGCGCTTAATACGCCCGATGTGTCGCCGCGCCTTGACGGGCAAGTCGAGCTCAACGTGGTCGAAGTCTATCCCTACATCGAATACGTCAAATACTTACTGGCCGGCTCAACGGCCATGGGAATTTTCATCACTGCGATGATCGGCGGCGGCATCACTTATATTGACGACAAGACGCGCGGATTGCACGAGGGCTATTTACTGACGCCGATTCGAAAGACGGAGCTGGTTGCAGGACTGATCACCGCGGGCACTCTGAAGGCGTTCATGGCCGGGATGTGCCTGACGATTATCGGCGGGCTGATTGCGGGAGTACCAGGTCTGTGGCACCCGTTGCGGCTTTTCTATATCGCGATCGTGGTGCTGGTCGCGGCGCTTTCCATGATCAGCCTGATGTTTCTGGTGATGGTGCGCATAGACGATCCGCTGGTGCCGCGCGCGATTTTCGGCGTGCTGAATATGCTTCTGTTTTTTCCGTCGGGAGCGGTCTATCCGACCGAGGCGTTTCCGGCGTGGCTGCGCTGGATATCGGTGGTTGATCCATTTACCTACACGGTGCACGCGCTGCGAAACCTGACGCTGAAGAATACGGGTATTGAAGGAATTTACATGGACGTGCTAATTTTGACGCTGTTCTCGGCGGTGATGATCTCGGCAAGCCTGGCGCTATTCAAACGCCAACTTTAATTTCAGGGAGTCCACGTGGGTCTTTTGGACGCGACCGAGGAGCATCCGCAGTCGAAACTGCGGCGTTACATCATCACGCTGGTCGTTTTCATACTGCTCGCCTGGGGCGGCCTGTGGTGGGTGCTGCGCTATCACACCGAGAAAACGGCGGCCTATCATTTTCTGAACGCCGTGGTGGCCGGGAATATGCAGCAGGCTTACAACATGTGGAGCGCGTCGCCGACATATTCGCTAAAAGATTTTGAGGGCGATTGGGGGCCCGACGGTTACTACGGCCCGGTGAAAAGTTTCAACGTCAGGGGCACCTATCGTCCTCCGGACGGACCGTCCGGCGTGGTGATCATCGTGGACGTAAGCCCCTATCAGCCATTTCCCGAAAAAGACGACGCGCTGAAACAGAGCAAATCGAAAGAAGTCCGCCTGTGGGTGCAGTTCAAGGATCATTCCGTGGAGTTCCCGCCGCCGCAGTACGAGCAGCAGTAGACGCCTGGACGAACTACTCGGAGTCTATTCGCGCGTCGCTCACGATCATCACCGGAATGTCGCCGCGAACGGAATAGACGCGCCTGCAGCTGGCGCATTTCAGGCCCTGCTGATCCGGAGTCGGCGTGACCGGCGTTTTGCACACCGGGCAAACCAGAATATCGAGCAGCTCCTTGGCTACGGCCATGCGCGTCCTCCGCAAGAATCGCTTAGCGTTCTAAACTGTAACAGGGCAGGGCGCGGCGGAGCAACAGCGAGACCAACCACAGATTTATTCAGCCGAGACGGGCGACCCGCAGCACGAGTTGTCCCTTCCACTCGGCGCCGGCCGCTAATTCGACGGGCCAGACGGCTGCGATTTGCGATCCCTGATAAATCCGCTCGAAGCCGTCCTCGGATTCCGAAACTGTGTCGATCGGAGCGATCCAGAAATTCCTGGGTGCGGATGCTTCGAGCGCCACGGCCGCGCGCTGCCATTCGTCCACGACGCGCAAACCCGTGGCCGGGGCGACGCCGGCCCAGCGCAGGGGGTGCCGCTCGGCATCCACTTCGAAAAACCGATTGGTCTCGGTGGGCGCCAGAAAATTCACGATTACTTCGATGGCAACATTCACGGAGGCGGCGCCCGGCGACTTGCGGCGCAAGACGACGTCGCAGGTGACGTCGAATCCCGCGGGCGTGCAATCGAACGAAATGCTTTTTGCGGCTTGCCAATCGGCGCTGTCGTCAGAAGCAAGCGAGACGCCGGTTGAGGTTGACCCCATCACGCGATAGCGGCCGCCGGCGAGGGCCGCATCTTCTTCCAGGCGGACCGTGGCGTAATCTTCGTGTGTTTTACCCCGGCCAAAAAGCAGCAAGCGGCAGGAATTTCGCGGCCAGCGGTCGTAAAAAAGCCAGCGCTCGAGGTTCGCTTCTTTTGCGCGAGTCTGTTCGTGGATGGAAACCGCGCCGTGAGCGCGATGCGAGGAGAGGTTACGGAGCTTGGCGTGATACGCCTCAACGCGGCGCTGAAGAGAATTGATCAGCGTCACGTTTGGAGGGCGAAAATCGAGAAGAGAGATGGTTCCGCCGTCTGCCGGGTCGAGAAGCGCGGCGTAGCGGTCGGAGGTGAGGTAAAGTTCCTCGCGACCGTCGGCGTCAAAATCAAGCGGGGTAGACTGAACAAACGGGCGCTTGTGGTGCGCGAGCCCGTCCGCGATCGTCTCGGCCTTCTCGAGCGAATTCCAGACGGCAGTGCGCAGATGAGGCGAATACAATCCGCCGAAAACGCCGTGCCAGTAAGGATCGTTGCATTGCCCGCGCAGAAGAAGGGTGGTGGCTTCTTCGCGCGCCTTGCGAAAAGCGCGGTCGAAGCGGCGGCTGCGCGCGAGGCGGCGGACCTTTTGCGAGACATGCAGCATTTTCTTGTGCAGCAGATTCGCTTCCGAATATTTGGTGAAAAAACTGCGCCAAATTCCGCCCCGCAGAAATGGCATCACGTCGGGCCGATTCGCAAACTGGTCAAGCAGGGAGTGATATCGCTCGCGAGCTGGCGTGGGCAGCGACCACTCCATCATTTCGGTGTAAGACGCGGCGGGCAAATCGGCGCGGCCGAGCGGGGCGCGCGATCCGACAGCGTCCGAGGGCGTGGATGTGGCGAGCCAGTCGGAGCTTTTTTCCAGCGCGGAGAAAAAGCGGTCAAGCCAGCCTTCGCGATAGCAAAGCTTGTTGGTCTCCGGCCACACGCCGAATTTTTCGAGGTCATCGCCCATGGACGCGAATCCGCCGGGGTGCCGGCCGGCCACGTCGCGCAGAAAATCAGTGGTCTCGTTTACATCGCGGAACGGAATGAGGTAGCGCAACGCTTTCAGCCCGGGAAGGATCTTGACGGTGTGGCCCATGTCCTCGGAAACGTAGTACCCGTAAAGCTGTTCGAGTTCAAAGCCGGCGCCAAGAAAGTGATTGTCGTCAACGAGCGTGTATTCGACGCCGGCGGACGCGAGGCATGAAGGAAGCTGCGGTTCCCACACGCGTTCAGCAAGCCAGGCGCCGCGCGGGCGAGCCTTGAAATGCGTGTGCACGTAACCCGCAAGGCGTGCGATCTGCTCATGGCGATCGTCGGGAGGAATCGTCACCAGAATCGGCTCGTAGAATCCGCCGCCCACGATTTCCACCTGACCGCTGGCCGCAAGAGCGCGAAGGCGGTCGAAATATTCGGGGTGGGCGCGCTCGATCCATTCAAGCAGCGGACCCGAATAATGCAGACCCATGCGGATCGAGGGATGGCGCGCGAGCACTTCGATGAAAGGCAGATAGGAATCTTTGTAGGCGCGTTCGAGTACGTCGTCGAAATTTCCGACCGGTTGGTGAGCGTGAATCAGGAGGACGAGCTCGAATTTCGGCACCGGCGGCCCTCACGAACGGGTTAGAGCATAACCTGAATCTGAGCAATCGCAGGTAATGAGTTTGAGCGCGCCGGCCAGAGGCGGCTAGCCGCAAATAGCAGCGCGCGTCGCGGCGGCGCCGGCGAATTCGGCAAGGCGTTCGCGAAGGCTCGAGGCTGCCGATTCTATAGACGCATCCGGCGCGCTGGAAGGCGCATAAATAATGATGAGCGCGTCGTGCACCGCTTCGGTAATCATGGTGCGCGTCGAATCGCTGATGGGGCTGCCGAAAGGGCCTTCGAAATCGGCGAGGACGGGGCGCCCTTCGAGGTGCCAGGTGCGCTTGCCGATGCCTTCGTAGCGCTCGCTCGCGGTTCCGTGGCGAAAGAGAATCGGCGGGCGGATGCACGAGCGATCGTAGCAGCCGAACGGCCAGCCGGTTTCGATCGAGCCTACATTGCCGATGTCCACTACATTGGACACGCGATAGAGCCCCTTGCCTTGGACGATGCGCCTGAGCAGCGCCTCCGACGACGGGCGATATTTCGAGGGGTCCATGTCCCAGGCGCGAAACATAGCGCGGACGGCGCGGACCGGCTCGGCGTCGGCAAGAGATTCGACCGTGAATTCGCGGCGCTTGCGATCGCCGAGATCGTCCATCAGGCGCGCGAGGGCTTCCTCGGCGGGTGCAACCCGCAGACCCTCGGCTTCCACTACGCCGAGTTTTACGCCCGGCAGTTCGATTGTGATTTGCATCGTCGCTTGCAGGTTCGTGCGCTGCTATGATCGCCAAGATTATGGAGGCCGGAAGAGTCCTCGAACAGCGACGCGGCCCCTGGAAAATTCTACCGGGAATTGGATGAGCGCGCGATGAAAGAAAGCCAACAATTCAGGCGCGGAATCGCACTTTTCAACGCGCGCAAGTTTTTCGAGGCGCATGAGGTGTGGGAAGAACTTTGGCTAGCAGAACCGGAGCCGGAGAAGACTTTCCTCCAAGGGCTGATTCAGGTCGCTGCCGCGTTTCATCATCACGGCAGGGGCAACTCGCGCGGCACGCAATCACTGCTCGCTGCGGGACTCGCGAAGCTGGCGAGTTTTCCGGACGATCACTGCGGGATCGCGCTCGGGGAACTGCGAACCGGCGCAAGACAATGGGCGGAAACGCCGCGCGAGAGCAAAGAAGCGGGGGCGCGGAAACTGCCTAGGATTCACCGAGCGCCGGGAACGGGCCGAACGCGGGACTGCTGATGAGATGAATCGCGCCCGCTCGGCGCTTCAAGAGAAGGTTGTGGCCAGCGAGCGGCCTTCTGAATGAAATATTCGCTGGGGGGGTCGCGTACTCAGTGGCATGGACCATGACGACTCCATCATGCATCGTAGATCAGAGAAAGCCGGGAGGGTAAGCGTCCGAAATGGGAAGTGACCAGAGCACCGTTGCGGGCGAGCGACCTCCGCTTTCCTACGGATTGCTGTTCGGGCTTGCCGGCGCAACATTCCTAATCCACGCGCTGCTCAGCGGGCGATACGGTTATTTCCGCGACGAGCTTTATTATCTGGCTTGCGGCCGGCACCTCGCCTGGGGTTATGTGGACCACGCGCCGATGATCGCGCTGGTGGCGAGGGTCGCGCTCCTGTTGGGCGGTTCGCTACATGTGCTGCGTCTGATTCCCGCGCTCGCGGGAGCGATCATGGTGGCGCTGACCATCCTGATCGCACGAGAGATTGGCGGCGGGCGCTTTGCGCAGGGCCTCGCTGGGCTATGCGTGATGACTGTGCCGGTCTTTCTGGCGACGGACGGTCTTCTCACGATGAACGCCTTCGAGCCGCTGTTCTGGATGGGTTGCATCTACGTGCTGATCCGCATTGTGAACACCGGCGACTCGCGCCTGTGGATTTGGTTCGGCGTGGTGGCGGGGCTCGGCCTGGAAAACAAGCACTCGATGTTGTTCTTCGGCTTTGCCGCGGCGATCGCAATCTTGCTCACCGCGCAGCGGCGGGAACTCGCAAAGCCGTGGGTATGGCTGGGCTTCGCGATCGCACTGCTGATATTCCTGCCCAACCTCTTGTGGGAGATTCACAATCATTTTCCGACGCTCGAAGATCTCGAGAATGTGAGAAAGACGGGGAAAAATATCACGGTCGGCCCGATTCGGTTTCTGGGACAGCAGATGCTGCTGACACAGCCGCTGCTGCTTCCCGTTTGGCTGGCGGGACTATGGTATTTCTTCCGCGGGCGCGGCGGGAGATGGCGAGTGATCGGCTGGACTTATGTGGTGTTACTGGTCACGCTGATGGCGCTGAAGGGGAAAAATTATTATCTGGCGCCGATTTACCCAATGCTCTTCGCGGGGGGCGGAGCTGCCATCGAGAGCTGGCTTGACGGATCGCACGCAACGCAAAGGCGGCTCTGGCCGAAGGTCGCGATTGTGACGGCGATCGTGCTGATGGGCGTTGCGTTCGGCCCGCTCACGCTCCCGGCGCTTTCGCCCGAACAATACATCCGCTACTCGAAGGCGCTGCACGTGAGTCCGCCGAAGAACGAAATACACGACGTGGGTCCGCTCCCGCAATTCCTGGGCGATCAGTTCGGCTGGGAGCAAATGGTCTCGGAAGTCGCGAAAATCTACGAGTCGCTTCCGCCGTCGGAACGATCGCAGACGGCGATCTTTGGGAACAATTATGGCGAGGCCGGCGCCATTGATTTCTTCGGGCCGAAATATGGCTTACCGGCGGCTATCTCCGCGCACCAGACATATTTCTTCTGGGGGCCGCGAGGATTTTCCGGCAACACGTTGATTGTTCTTCAGGGGGACCGTGAAACTCTCGAGCGCGCCTGCGGATCTGTGGAAGAGGCGGCGGTTCACTACAATCCCTACGGGATGGCGGAGGAAAACGGGCCGATCTATGTGTGCCACGGCTTGAAAGTGAGCCTGCCGGCGGTTTGGCCTCGGTTGAAGCACTGGGACTGAGGCGGGTTTCAGGCGTCCGCTAGGTCTTCTTGTAATAGTCAGCGTTTATTTTCGTGAAGCTGGACCATTTCTCAGGAAGATCTTCCAGCGCGAAAATCGCCGTGACCGGGCAGACGGGAACGCACGCACCGCAATCAATGCACTCATCCGGATTGATATACAGCTGCGTGGCGGCCTCAAATCCGGCCTCGTCCTTTCGCGGATGAATGCAGTCCACCGGGCAGACGTCCACGCAGGCGGAGTCTTTGGTTCCGATGCAGGGCTCGGCAATTACATACGCCATTTCGCTCTCTCCTGAGACGCGCGGTGCCTTGAGGAGTTGCTCGCGCTGATTACAGGATACAACCTTGAAACTATTTTTTGTATCATCAAATTTCGGAGCGGCATAGGAGGTCTTCGACCCGAAACGCAGAGGAACAGCTGCGGAATTGGTTTGAAGGAGGGGGCCATGTTGAGATGGTTCGTCAGGCGGCGGTTGGCGGCCTTCGAACGTGAATTTGGGTACGATGCCACGTACGGCCGCGACATTCTGGATGCCAGCGCTCTGGCGATGTGGCGCTTCTATCCCATAGGGGCGCTGTCCAACTACCGGCAAGGTATTCCACCGGAACCCTGGTATGCGGCAAAAATTGCGGCGACGCTATCGGAAGATTGCGGGCCGTGCACGCAATTGGTGGTAACCATGGCGGAGCGCGACGGTATCAATCCAGCGACGATTCGAGCCATTCTCGCCGGGGACGAGACGGCCATGGGGCCCGACGCCGCTCTGGGTTACAAGTTTGCGATTGCGGTGATTGAAAGGGACATTTCGGAGGCCGACCGATTGCGCGCGGAAATTCTCACGCGATGGAGCAAGCAGGCTCTCGTGTCTCTCACGCTGACAATTGCCGCCAGCCGCGTCTATCCAATCGTGAAATACGGACTGGGCCACGGCCGCGCGTGCACGCGGATTCGCGTGGCCGGAGCGGAGGAGCCCGTCGCCGCGCGCGTTACGCATGTGTAGGAACTGCGCCACCGGCGTTCCTTGGCCGTTTACTGGTATGCGCCGCTTCGGTTGCCGCTGTCGCCCGGGAACCGATAGAATGTTGGTGGGGTAAGCGAAGATGCGCGTTTTTAGGCGATGCTTGATTTCAGTCGCGTTGCTCGGGTTCGTCGGTTTCGCAGCCTTCAGTTTTGTGCGGCCACCGATCGCGGCAGCTAATCCTTCTCCGGCCGCGGATGCTCAGCCCGCCGATCCGCAGCTGGTTGACCTGGCCGGTTACAAGGATATGGTTGCAAAGTATCACGGCAAAGGGCTGCTGGTCACATTTTGGGCGACCTGGTGCCAGCCTTGCCGCGAAGAATTCCCCATGATCATCGCGCTCTCCAAGGAATATGGCCCGCAGGGCCTGGCTGTGGTGGGAGTCACTCTGGACGAGGACGCCGACTTGGGTCTGGTTCGCCAGTTTATTGACAAGAGTCGCCCGGGATTTCCCAACTATCGGCAGAAGCCTGGGATTGATGCGGACGCATTTTATCAGGGCGTGAATCCGGACTGGCGAGGCACGATGCCGCAAACGGATTTCTACGGCCGCGATGGCCACCTGGCGCGGTATTTCGTGGGGCAGAAGGGCAAAGACGCATTCGTGCAGGCGATCCGCTTGATCCTGCTGACGGACAATTCTGCCAACTGACCGAGTGCAGCGTCGTCCGCCCGCGAGTGGGACGTCTTCCGCTGAAGCGTCGGCCCGAAATAACGGTAGTGCCCCGTAATTTTCCACCTGAATAAGACATCCTCCATGCGCGGACCCTCGCCGATGTTGTGCACCACCAAGTAGCGCTCGCTCCCCGGCGATTTGCGGTCAACGACGATACCGATGTGAGGCACGCCGCGGCCCAGGTCCCATGTGACCAGATCGCCGGGAGAATAATCGTCCGCGCCGTATGTAATCGGGAGCGATTCTCCCTTGCGGCTGAAAAATACCGCCAGATTCGGCACGCGGCGATGGTCAATATTCGAATCAGGATGCCTTTGTCGCCACTGCTGGTCGTGCGGATAAGCGCCCCAGTTCTTCACGATGTCCTCGTGGACTTGTTTCTGCAGATCAATACCGACAGCGCGGTAGGAGCGAATAATTTCGTCCGTGCAGACTCCGGTATCGGCGGGAACGTCTCCTCCCGGATAGGGAATGCGTACGTAAGAGGAGTCGTAGCGGACATGATGGGAAGTCCGTTCGATTGCAGCGGCGGCCAGCCGTTGAAGAAAATCATGCTGGGCTGAAGATTCCTGAGCGGCAGCAAGACCGGCAGTCGAAGAAAGCAGCAGAGCTGCGACGAGCGCCAGCCGAAAACCCGCCACGCGAAGAGCGAGAGTGGGCATCATCTGAATTCTACGCTTTGTGTGACGACGAATTGCGGAGTTCGAGCCTCGCCCTTGTTTCCGCGACTCAGCCCTTTTCAGCGGAGAGAAAACGCTCAGCTTCGATGGCCGCCATGCAGCCGGAGCCCGCCGCGGTGACGGCTTGGCGATAGTGATGGTCCTGCACGTCCCCTGCGGCAAAAACTCCGACGACGTTCGTTTTCGGGCCATCGTGGGTGAGGAGATAACCGTTCTCGTCCATGTCGAGCTGGCCCTTGAAGACTTTCGTATTCGGATCGTGGCCGATGGCGACGAACACGCCTTCGGTGGCCACGTCGCGCCGCTCGCCGGTCTGCGTGTTCTTCAACGTGACCAACTCGACGGATTTTTTCGAGACGTCGTGCACTTCCTCAATTGCATAGGGCGTCACGAATTCAATTTTAGGATTCGCGCGGGCCCGATCGAGCATGATCCTCGACGCGCGGAATTCGTTTCGCCGGTGGACCAATTTCACGTTCTTGGCGAACTTGGTAAGGAAAGTGGCTTCCTCCATCGCGGTATCGCCTCCGCCGACCACGACGATGTCGCGATTGCGGAAGAAAGCGCCGTCGCACGTGGCGCAGGTGGAAACACCGTGGCCCAGCAGATTCCGCTCTGATTCGATGCCGAGCATGCGCGCAGAAGCTCCGGCGGCGACGATCAACGTCTCGCTCTCGTACGTATCCTTGCCGGCCGTGATTTTGAACGGCCGCTTGCTTAGATCCACCGATGCAACCGCCCCGGCGCGAAATTCCGCACCGAAGCGCTGCGCCTGCTTGCGAGTTCTTTCAACCAATTCGGGACCGAGGATGCCTTCGGGAAAGCCGGGGAAGTTTTCGACTTCCGTCGTCAGCGCAAGTTGACCGCCTGGCTCGTAGCCATCGAGCACCAGCGGCTTGAGATCCGCCCGCGCCGCGTAGATCGCAGCAGTCAAACCCGCGCATCCGCTGCCGATGATAATCACTTTGTGCAATGGCTGCTCCTGTGCGATTGGATTCCTGCAGGCGGCACTTCGATTCAGTGCCAATGACCCGCCAGTATAGCATCACGTTCCGTAGCTGCCATCGGCTTGCTTGCGCCGGCCGCTCGCGCGATAATTCCGCCCAATCCGAGAAAGCAATGCCAAGCCCCGCGACACTCTTCCGGCTGTTGAGCGAATTCATCGTATTGCTGCTCGGCGCCTTGCTGATTCTGCTGGCGATCACCAGGCGGGTGGGTCTGCCCGAACGGCCGATCGCACTGGCCGTGCTCGGAGTTGTCTTGATTTACTGGGGAGCCCGCATTCTGATGCGGCCCGAACGCGAGGCGGATCGTCTGCAGACGCGAATCCGCGCAGGGTCGCTGGTGCTGGTCGGACTACTCGTGCTGGGGATTCGATTTCTGCCGCTGCGCGACGCCGAACTTATGCTCGGGCTTGCGGGCGCCGTGCTGGTGATCAGGGGGCTCGCGGGCGGCGTACTGTTCGCGCGGCGATCGTGAGCTTTCCGCTGAGGCTCGCGTTTACCCTTGCCAGGTTCGCCGATTCTGGCTAACCTCGCCCGCGGTAAGATCACTGCGATTCGGGCGAGCGCGGTAGAACGGGTCTTCCCAGCGACATCGGTCCACCAAACCGCACGATTCCGGGAGACAATCATGTTCAAAGAGTTCAAAGCGTTTGCGATGCGCGGCAACGTGCTCGATATGGCCGTGGGCATCATTATCGGCGCTGCGTTTGGGCGAATCATCAGTTCGTTGGTCGCCGACATCATCATGCCGCCCATCGGCCGGCTGGTCGGCAAAGTGGATTTTTCGGGACTTTTCGTGAATATTTCGGGGACATCGTATCCGACGCTGGCGGCGGCGAAGGCCGCAGGCGCCGCGACGATCAACTATGGCGTATTCCTGAACACCGTACTCGATTTCCTGATAGTGGCGCTGGTGATTTTCATGCTCGTCCGGCAGGTAAACCGCTGGAGCAAACCGGCGCCGGCCGCGGCTCCGACGACCAAGGAATGTCCCTATTGCGTTTCCACGATTCCGCTGAAGGCCACGCGGTGTCCGAACTGCACGTCCGAACTGCGCACGAGTTAGGCGGTGGTTTCTTTTGGGGTGGAGCGAAACTCGTTCGCGCACGCCTCGCAGGGACACATTTCGCGCAACGCGGCGAAACTGTAAATGCCGGTTGAATGCCCGTCGGAGAAGTGAACCTGCACCGCGTAGTTGCCGACGGACGTCGCGGACTTCGCCGTCACGCGCGGCTTAAACATGGGCAGAAGATCCACCGTGCCCGACTTGTCGTGAGACTTTTTTTCGCGTTCGTCGTTGCAGGTGGCGCAGGGGCAATGGTCGCGCAGGTAGGGAAACGTGTAACGGCTGGCGTGACCGTCCGACCAGGTGATCGCGACGCCTTCGCCTGTGGTCACGTACACCTTTACATCGGTCGGTTTTTTTCGCGCGTCAATGGGTAGCGGCATTTCCGGATCATTCTAGCAGATCGGTCGGCGCGTCCCGCTTTCGCCAGAAAATCCCCCGGCGGCATGTAGAATAGTTCTGAACGAGCGGACCAGAGCGAGGATCGAAATGGCGATGGACTACCTTCTTAAGACCGAGCCTTCGGAATATTCCTTCGAAAAACTCCAGCGCGACGGCGTCACTCTCTGGGATGGCGTCTCCAATCCCACCGCAGTGAAAAATCTTCGGGAGATGGCGCCGGGAGCGCGTCTGGTCATCTACGAAACCGGCGAGCGCAGGAGCGCGGTGGGAACCGCGACGGTCGTGTCGGTGGACGCTTCGGATCCGAAGAGTCCTGCGGTCAAGATTAAAGTGGGGAAGGCGCTCGCGCGGCCGGTCACGCTTGAAGAAATCAAGGCCAACAAGCTTTTCGCCGCATCGCCCCTGGTGCGGATCGGAAGGCTATCCGTGGTGCCCCTCACGAGCGCGCAGTACAAATTCCTGACGGGAAGCTAGGCTCATCGCGCGACGTGTTCGGCCGCCAGGTGGCCATGCGCCAGCTCGATCCGCCGGTCGGCCAATTGTCCGATCGAAGTCGCGTGCGTCACCATCAGGATGGTGTGGCCCAAGGCGTGCAGCTCTCGCAACAATTTCAGCACGATCGCCTCGTTGGCCTCGTCGAGATTTCCCGTGGGTTCATCGGCGAGAATTAATTTCGGATGATTGATCAGCGCGCGCGCCACGGCCACGCGTTGCTGCTCTCCGCCGGAAAGCTGCCCGGGCAGATGCTCGACGCGATCGGTAAGTCCGACGCGCCCCAGCGCCCCGCGCGCCTCGGCTTCGTCCGTGGTGCTGTGAAAATACTGCGCGAGCATCACGTTCTCGACGGCCGTGAGATACGGCACCAGATGAAATTGCTGGAAGATGAAGCCGATTTTCTCCGCGCGAAACCGCGCCAAACCGCTTTCGTCGAGCCGCGCGACATCCGTGCCGTCCACCATGGCGCGGCCGGAAGTGGGCGTGTCAAGACCGCCGAGAATATTGATGAGCGTCGTCTTGCCCGAACCCGAAGGCCCCATAATGGCGATCCATTCGCCGGCCTGCACGTCAAACGACACGCCGTCGAGCGCGCGCACGTTGCCAAACTGTTTTTGCAGGTTTTCGATTTGGACCAGCGGCGCCACTATTCCCCTCGCAAAATCGCAGCCGGCTTTATTTTTCCGAGCTGCCGCAGCGGCAGGGCGCCCGCCATGGCCACTGCCACCATCAACGCAATCGTCAGCGGGAAAAGCTCCCAACGCGGCGTGATGGATGTCCCGAAGACGCGACGCCCCATCCACTGCGCGAGCGCCACGCCGGCCACGCACCCGATGAATCCGCCCACCGCGCCGAGCACGCCGACCTCGGCGAGAAACAATCCTACAATGCGCGAGATCGTTCCGCCGAGCGCCTTCATCAGGCCGACGTCCTCGCGGCGCTCCATGGCCAGCGCCGCCATGGTCGCCAGCACGCACAGAGCCGTGAGCACCAGGATCAGCACGATCATCGAACCGATCAGCAGCCGCGTGCGACTCAGCAAATTGCCTTCGGCTTCCGTCACCTGGCGGATTGGACGCACGTCGTATCCGGGCAGGGAACTCGCTAGTTGCGCTGCGTATCCGCTGATGCTTGCCGCTGTTCCGCTCACGCTAAGCTGCACAAACTGGATTTGCCCGTGGAGGCCGGCGAGTTTCTGCGCGACGGGAAGATTCACGAAGACCTGGCTATCCTCGGCACCGCCCGCATCCACCACGCCGGCGACGGTCAAATGCGCGCTGCGTCCGAGATAGTTCAACTCGATTTGCGCACCGGGCGCCAGGCCAAATTGCTGCGCCACATCGCGGCCGATCAGGCATTGCGTAGCGTCTTCGCGCGACTCAATCGCGGCGCCTTCAATCTTCCAGGTCGGCTCGAGCTTGCGCGCTTCGTCGAGCCACGTTCCCGCGACCACGATGGGAACGTCGTGCGTGCGCGCGACGATATAGAGGTAAGGCGCAGCCGCCACAACGTCGTCCGTGCGCAGGCGCTCAACCTGCGGCAGGACGGAATCCGCGCTCATCAGCGCCGGCGAGGCAGGCGTTGCGGATGCACCGCCGGCAGGAGTATTCACTTCGGCTGGATTGCCGGCGGAAATCATCAAATTCGCGCCGAGCAGCCGGAATTCCTGCGTGAGCTTGCGTTCGATATCAAACTGAAGATTCAGGAGCGCGGAAATCACGGCGGCGCCGCTGATCACGGCGACGAGCGCCACCGTCAGACGCCCACGATTGCCTCGCAATAATTTCCAGAGAAGGCGTCCGAACATCACTCGCCCCGCAGGATCGGCGCGGGATCGAATCGCGCGGCTCGCCGCAGAGGAATCAGGCTGCCGATCACAGCAACCACCGCGGCAATTCCGAGCGCGATCGGCAGCAGCACGATGCGCGGCGACGCGGGCGTGCCAAACACGCTCGCTCCCAGGATTCGCGCAAGGCCGGTGCCGAAAATGTATCCGATCGTCCCTCCCACGATGGCGAGCATCAATTGTTCGGCGAGAAACAGTCCCGCGACCACTGTGTTCGTCGCGCCAATCGCCTTCATGATGCCGATTTCACCCCGCCGCTCGATCACAGTTGTCGCCGAAGTGGCCGCCACGGCGAGCGCCGCGGCGATCAGCGCCGCGAGAGTGACGATCCAGAGCAGCGCGCTCACGTGCGATAGGATCGTTCCTTCCGAATCGGCCACGCGGCGAATCGCGCGCACGTCGACGCCCGGCAGCACCTGCTTGATCTGATAGCTGATCGAGGAAATGTAAGGCGAGCAGAACCAGCGATCGTATTCAGCGGGCGTCAGCGATTTCGGATCGCGTTCGGCGAGCGCGTCGGCGGGTTTTGTCAGCGCGCTCACGAAAAGCTGACGAAACTCGCCCGGACGATGGGAGATGGCTTGCGCCACGGAGAGTGGGACGAGGATCGCATTGTCTTCCGTGTCTCCGGTCGTGGCGATTCCGGTTATCACGAAATCGGACCCCGGCCCCGACGATGTACTCTGCGAAATCTGGATCTTCTTACCGATAGAAAACGTGTCGGGATGCTGCGCTGCCAGCGTTGCGCCGACCACAGCTTCGTTTGCGCCGTCGCGGAACCAACGGCCTTGAATCTGCCAGGAGGGGTGCGTGGTCTTCAGCCCCGTTTCGAAATTTGTGCCGTCCGGCACAGGCACATCGTGCTCGTACCAGGTGCCCACCATCGTGGTCGGGACACCGCCCGCGATGATCGGCAGGTCCAGAAACGGCGTGAAGCCAAGCACATTGTGCCGCCAGAAAATCGTCTTCAGCTTGCCGAGGTCCGCTACCTGCAGGTACGCGCCTTCGTCCACGGGCCGGTAGTCCACCCCTCCAATTTCGAGCGGAAGCGTGTCGGACTGCGGCGTGACGATCAGATTCGCGCCCAGGCTGCGAAATTCGCGTGCGAGCCTGTCGCCCACTTCGAGCGCCACCGTCAGAGTCGCCGTCGCCACGGCCATGCCCACCACAAGCGCCGCCGCAGTCAGCACTTTGCGGCGCGGATTGCGCACGAACGATTCGCGTACCAGGCGCGCAAACATTTTAGGAGTGAATCGTCGCCGCGGCGTTCGCCAAAGCTGAGAGGTCGACGATCATTACGCCGCCCGCGACGTTCGTTTTCACCGGGATGGGATTGCAGCCGCCGCGGTCGCCGATCGAAGGAACGTAGATCGAAGCGCCGCAGTTACGGCAAATGATGTTCTGCCCCTCTTGGCGATAACCCGCGCGTCCGCAGATCTGGCAGGCGTCGAGCGCCGCGGTGTAATCCCCGTTGGTCTTGTGGATCACCAGAAAACGAATTTCCGTACCGCTTACGTCCGCGGTATAGAAGTGCAGGCTCGCATCGGTGAGCTCGGATAGCGGAATGCGGACTTGATTGCCCTCCGCGGTTAAGACCTTCGCCGGGCTTTGCGCCGACACGGCACGCCCGTAGGCAAATTCAGCCGCGAGCGAGATCACCACCGCCGCGCACAGAATCGCCGCCGCAAAGCTCCATCGCCGCTGCCGGCGGAATTGCCATTCACGCATGCGCCGCTCGGCCGGGTTCAAGGAGGGTTCGCCGGTCGGCCGCCGTGCGCCGAACCATTCGCGCAGCACCACGAGAACGGCCACGCCGAGAATCACGGCGAAAAAGAAAACTTCGTTGCGCACTACCGGGCCAACCAGGGCCATTTCCCGCTTGCTCGACCAGATCCATTGCGCCTCGCTCAGCTCGTGCACGCCGGTGAGCGCCAGTTGGAATGCGACGACCATCAGAATCACGCTGGTCGCAGTGAAAAAACGGTGCAAGGGAATCCGCAGTGTCCCCTGAAAGAAAAAGAATCCCACTCCGACCGCGATGGCGATTCCCAGAAGTGTGCCGATCCAGACCTGCACGCCCGCAGTCGAAAGTTCCACAGCGCGCAGGATCAGAACCAGCTCTGCTCCCTCGCGCACCACCATGAAGAATACGAACGCCCCCACGCCCCATCCGGCGGCGCGCGTGGATTGCTGGGCGTATGACTCGATGCGCTGCTCGATATTTTTTCGCAGGGTGCGCGCCGTGCGATTCATCCATATAATCATGGTGACGACGAGCACCGAGGCCAGCAACATCAGCAAGCCTTCGAAGCCATCCTCGTTGATCGCCCAGCGCTGGAGCAGCAGGGCAGCGGCGACGCTGGCGACGCAGGCAAGGAGCACGCCCGCCCAGGCATAGGGCTTTAGTGCGCGGCGACCGCTGCGATTCAGATAGACGAGCACGATGCCGACGACAAGCGCGGCTTCGACGCCTTCGCGGAGAGCGACCAACAAAGCGGAAAGCATGAAGATCCTAGTTGAAAACGATTATCAACTACACTTTGAGTCTATATTGCTGTTCCTGCAAAATCAAGCACATTCGGCCCCCCGGCCCCGCGCCACAAAGCCTGTACAATATGCATCCTACATATGATGGCGGCTCGAACGCAGCGGCTGATTAGCACCCAGGCACCGGGCATGGTCCGCGCCTGGTTGCGCGCCCTACTTGCGCCCTTGCTGATCCTGACTGTGCTGGTACCCGCCGCGCCAGGGCAGGCTCCCGATCAATCCACGGAACCGTCATCCACCACAAAGCCGGATGCCAAGAAGGCCAAGACTGCCTACGAGCAAGGCGCAAGCGCCGAGCGGCAACAGGATTGGGACACGGCCTACACCGCTTACACGGATGCGGTGAACTGGGCGCCCTCCAACCGCCAGTATGCGATTCACCGTGCGATCGCGAAGAGCCGCCTCGTGCAATCCAAGATGGACGCGGCGGAAAGCGACGCCGTCTCCGGCCGGCTGGATGCTGCGCAGAAAGAGCTGCTGAGCGCGAGCTTCCTGGATCCAACGAATGCAGTCGTGCGCCAGCGCCTGACCGAGCTGGCCATGGCCGAGGCGGGCCAGGTCCGCAAACCGGTTGTCTCTGAACTTGCCGGAGTGCCGAAACTCGATTATCAGCCGGGCCACCGGAACTTCGATATTCGAGGCGACACGCAGCGAGCGTACGAGGAACTCGGGCGCCAGTTCGGCTTGGAGGTCGCGTTCGACGTGGACCTGCATTCGCGGCAGATTCGGTTCCGCGCGGACGACGTGGATTTTCCCACCGCCGCGCAATTGCTCGGCAGCATGACGGGGACTTTTTGGCGGCCGCTAGCGGCCCATCTCTTTTTCGTGTCGGAAAACACGGCACAAAAGCGCAAGGACTACGAAGCCTCGGCGGTGCGCACAGTTCTGCTGCCCGCGTCGGCGACGCCGGAACAGATGACCGAAATCACGCGTCTGGTCCGCGATATCACAGGAGTCACGCGCACCGATCTGGACTCGCGGACGCGCACGTTCACCATGCGCGCTTCGCCGCACGCCATCGCCCTGGCCACGGATTTAATCAACGATCTCGAGCGCCCCGCTGGTGAGCTGGTTCTGGAAATCGAAATTCTGCAGGTGGATAGCACCAGCGCGCGGCAGCTGGGCATTACACCTCCGCAGTCCGCTCAGATATTTACGGTCAGTTCGCAACAGATTCAGGAGGCGGCGGCTTCGGAAGAGGGCCTGATCAACGTGATCGAGCAGATCGTGGCGGCCGGCGGCACCACCAACGTGATTGCCTTCGGCGGAGGTCTGACGACCTATTTCGCTTCGCTTCCGGGCCTCACCGCGGACTTCGCCGAAATGCTCTCCGTGGTGCGCACGGGCCGCCGAATCCTGCTGCGCGCCGAGGACGGCCAGCCCGCCACATTTTTTGTGGGCGATCGCGTCCCTATTTCGCTTCAAAGTTTTTCTCCCAGTCTGGTGGGCGCAGCGGCAGCAGGAGGGAGCACGCCGATCGCGAATCCGCTGGCGAATTATCCGGCAGGGAATTCGCCGTCCTTCGTGGCCACCGCTGTTCTGCAGGGCGACAGCTCTGTCAACGACCTCATCGTCGCCAATTCGGCGGACAACACGATTTCAGTTCTGCTGGGAAATGGCGACGGCACTTTCCAGAATCAGGTCGTCTACCCGCTGGGCGCGGCCTCGGATGCGGATCCAGTCTGGATCGCCACAGGTTCCTTTAATACCACCAACGATGCAAATGTGGATCTGGCGATCGCCAACAAGGGTTCCAACACAGTTTCAATTCTGCTGGGACAATCGGACAGCACCGGCACCGCGACCGGCACCTTCGTCGCTGCGAAGGACCTGGTAACCGGCAAAGCGCCTGTCTCCATCGCCACCGCCAACTTTCACGATGTCACCGGAAATGGATTTCAGGATCTTGCCGTCGCCAATCAGACGGACGACACGATTTCGATCTTCCAAGGCAACGGTGACGGCACGTTCCAGCCGGCCACGCTGATTCAGCTGCCCCCCGGATTTTCGCCGACTTCGCTCGCCACCGCACAATTCACAACCAGCGGCCACAACGATCTCGTCGTCACCGAGCAGTCCAACGTTAGCGGCAACGCCGGCCTCGTGCAGGTACTCCTGGGCAACGGGGACGGCACATTTACCCAGGCAATCGGGTCGCCCTACCTGGCGGGAAACACGCCAGTGTTTGTAACCACCGGGGATTTTAACCAGGACGGCGTTACCGATCTGGCCGTCGCCAATAGCGGACCGCCAACCACGGCATCCAATGGCACGCAGGTGACCGGAAACAGCGTCTCGATTTATTTCGGGAACGTGAACCCGAACCAGGCTCGCTCCGGAAACGGCACCTTTACGTTCCAGGCCTCCTACCCCGCTGGAAACGAGCCGACTTCACTTGCCGTGGCCGACTACAATTTGGATGGTTTTCCCGATCTGGCGGTCTCCGATTCTGCGGACAACGCAGTCACATTTCTTTTCAATGTAAATACCGGCGCATTCAGCAACGCCTCGCTTCCCGAAGTTCCCGTCGGCACCGCTCCCGTCTCGATCGTCACCGCTGATTTCAATCAGGACGGCAGACCCGACGTTGCCACCGCGGACAGCGGAGCAGCGGAGGTCACCGTGATTCTGAACTCCGGCACCCTGTTTCCGTCCAGTAGCGGCTCGAACGGCACGCTTTTCCCGGGCGCGCAATATATCGATGTCGGCGTGAAGGTCAAGGCTACGCCGCGCATTCATCCCGGCGACGAAGTCACGCTGCAGCTCTCCTTTGAGGTCAGCAGCGTGACAACCCAAAGCTTCAACACCATTCCGGTCATCAGCAGCCAGAAAGTGGACCAGACGGTGCGCCTCAAGGAAAACGAAACCGCCGCCGTCGCTGGATTCCGCAACGTGCAACTGTCGAACGCCATCGTGGGCACTCCCGGAGTCGCTGACATCCCCGGCCTCGGCCTGCTCGATCAGAACCAGAACCCCCAGGCGGCGGACAGTGAGTTGTTGATTCTGGTGACGCCGCGCCTGGTGCGTCTCGCGCCGCGGCAGGATCATGTTGTCTATGCAGGACAGGGCGCGCTCGAAGGTCCTGGGGGAGGCGGGCCTGGACCAGGTCTCGCGCCGCCACCCGGCGTTGCACCTCCTCCGCCGACGCCTGCGCCTCCGCAGCAACCCGCACCTGCGCCAGCGCAGCCTGAAACACCCGCACCAACTCCTGCGCCTCCACGATCGCCCGCGCCAACACCGGCGCCTGCGCCCCAGTAGTAGCTGCGCTTATTTGCTCGCGAGATCTTTCGCGATCTGACTACGGCGTGGCTTCGAGCACAACGATGGGCTGGTACGTGCGCGGGACAACTGGCTCGGCAATCGCGATCAACTGCCCCTGCTGATTGAAGACGCGCAGCCGCGACGGCTGCCATTCGGCGGAATCCAGTTGCGCGGGCGCTCCCTGTGCGGCGGTCACGTGGCCGAGCTGAATCTGTGCGAGCGCAAGATTGAACTTCGCGCCGTGCCGCACGCGCTTCTCGACAATCGGGAGCACCGCTGCGCGCGGCAGCTCCGGAAGCATGCTTTCGAGACGAATCACGCGCGCCTCGAGTTTTCCGCCTTTCGCGTCTTCGGCCAGCTCCGCGAGCGTGACGGCGTGATCGAGCGTGAATTCTCCGACCGCCGTGCGCACGATTTCAGCGAGGTGCGCGCCCGTTCCTTGCAGCTTTCCGAGGTCGTGGGCCAGCGAGCGGATGTAGGTCCCCGCTCCGCATTCCACCACGAATCGCGCTACCGAACCCTCCACGCCGGTCAGCCGGAACTCGCTGACTTCCACTTCGACGGGATCGAGCTTCACCGGCTTTTGCTTTCGCGCGAGTTCGTGCGCCGGCCGCCCGTGGATTTTTTTCGCTGAAAACGACGGCGGCGTCTGCTGGATTTTGCCGATGAATCGGTCCGCAAGCGCCTGAATTGCTTCCGCATCGAGCGGCGGCGCCGCGTCCGTGGAAAGCGACTCGCCATCCGCGTCGTAGGTATCGGTCGCGAATCCGAAGCGGACCGCGCAGGAGTATCGTTTGCGCCGTCCGGAGTAAAACCGCGCAAGGCGCGTGGCCCGTCCAAGCGCCAGCACCAGCACCCCCGTCGCCAGCGGATCGAGCGTGCCGAGATGGCCGATCTGCCGGAATCCAACCATTCGGCGCACCGTCTCGACGACATCGTGCGAGGTTTTCCCGCGCGGCTTGTCAACCACAAGGATTCCGTCAATGGACGCAGGTTGTGCTTTTCTTGGCATTTCGCTTCGTAGCGCCGGGTTCGAGCCGGCCGACTGCCAGGGCTGCGCGCCCCGCTACGATTTCTCCGGATGGCTCACTTTTCGCAACAGCTCGTCAATGTGCTGGCCATACTCTTCCGAGTCGTCGGGAATAAACAGCACGTCGGGCGCGCGCCTGAGCCGCAGCCGCTCGACCAATTCGTGGCGCACGTATTTCGCCGCCGCCTTCAATCCCTTGAGCGCCTCCGCGCGTTCCGCATCGTCTCCCTGAAACTGGATGAACACCCGTACCGTGCGCATTCCGGGCGCCACGCGCACTTCGGTGACCACCAGCGGCACCGCCAGCCGCGGATCCTTCAATTCTCCTGCGAGCATCAGCATCACTTCGTTGCGGATCTCTTCGGCGATCCGTTCCGGGCGAAATCCCCCGACGGTCATGGCTGTTCGTCCTCGAAATATTCAATTTCATGCGATACGAGATCGCGGCCCAGCATCAGCTCGGATTCCTCGGCAATCGCCTGCAGCGATTCTTCCAGATGCTTCCCATCCTCCGAGATGGTCACCACTCCCACACGCGAACGCTGCCAGAGGTCCTGATGCTCGAGTTCCGCGACGGCCACGTTGAAGTGCGCGCGCAAGCGGTCCTTCAGGCTGCGCAGAACCTGCCGCTTGTCCTTCAGCGACCGCGCGTCGGGGATATGAATTTCCAGAGTGAGGAGGCCGATCGGCATGGGCGCTCCATCGAGTTTCAGCGGAGACGAATAAATCGCTGCGATTTCAGTTGCGCCGCGCCTCGCCGGCGTCCGGGCGCCCGCGATCCGGCGGAATAAAGCCTTCGAGCGGCGAGGACTTCTCGATCTTGAAGCATTCGAGAATGTCGCCCACTTTCACATCGTTGAAATTCGAAATCCCCACGCCGCACTCGAATCCTGCGCGCACTTCGTTGGCGTCGTCTTTGAACCGGCGAAGCGAAATCACCCGGCCCGTATAGATCACCGCACTGTCGCGCAGCACGCGCACGTCCGCGTCGCGTTTCATGATGCCGTCCTGCACCGAGCAACCCGCGATCACTCCGGAACCCTTCACACGGAACGTGTCGCGAACCTCCGCGCGTCCCAGATACACTTCCTTGATCACCGGCGCGAGCAAACCCGCCACGGCCTTGCGCAGCTCGTCGAGCAGTTCGTAGATGATCGTGTGGATGCGGATGTCCACGCCCTCGCGCTGCGCGAGTTCGGACGCCTTCCGCTCCGGCCGCACGTTGAACGCGATGACCACGGCATTCGAGGCTGACGCCAGAATGACGTCCGACTCCGTCACTGCGCCGACACTGGCCTGCATCACTTTCAGCTTCACCTGATCGTTTGAAAGCTTCGGCAGCATTTCGTTCAGCACTTCGACCGACCCCTGCACGTCCGCTTTCACCACCACGGGCAGTTCCTTCACTTCACCCGCGCGCAGCTGCTCGTGCAATTGATCAAGCGTCAGTCGCCCGGCGAAAGCCGTCTTGGCCAGCGCCGCTTCGCGCTGTTTCGCTTGGCGGTATTCGACGATGTGCCGCGCCTTGGCTTCGTCCGCTACCTGGAATTGATCGCCGGCTTCGGGCACGCCCTGCAAACCCAGCACTTCAACGGGAGTCGACGGCACAGCTTTCTGGATTGCGCTGCCGCGGTCGTCGAACATGGCGCGAACTTTGCCATACACCGCGCCGACGATGAAGACATCGCCCACGTTCAGCGTGCCATTTTGCACGAGCACAGTTGCCACCGGGCCGCGGCCCTTGTCCATGCGCGATTCAAGCACCGTGCCGCTTCCCGGCGCATCCGGATCGGCCTTCAGCTCCAGCAAATCGGCCACCAGCAAAATCATTTCCAGCAAGCGCGGCAGATTCTTTTTCGTTTTGGCGGAAACTTCCACCGTGACAGTGGTGCCGCCCCATTCTTCCGGCATCAGACCGCGGTCGGCGAGCTGGCGCTTCACCTTTTCGGGCTCGGCGTTCGGCTTGTCGATTTTGTTGATGGCCACCACGATCTGCACATTCGCTGCCTTGGCGTGCGCGATCGCCTCTTCGGTTTGCGGCATGACTCCGTCGTCCGCGCCCACCACCAGCACCACGATGTCCGTTACTTTCGCGCCGCGCGCGCGCATGCGCGTGAAGGCCTCGTGGCCCGGCGTGTCAATGAACACGATGCGCCGCTCGCCGACGTGCACTTCGTACGCGCCGATGTGCTGCGTGATTCCGCCCGCTTCACCTGCGGCGACTTCGGTTTCGCGAATGGCGTCGAGCAGGCTGGTCTTGCCGTGATCCACGTGGCCCATTACGGTCACCACGGGAGCGCGCGGCTGGAGATTTCCGGTGCGCCCAACCTCGATCTTTTCTTCCTCAACCAGCTGCTCTTCGTATGTCACCACCTGCACGATGCCATTGAACGATTCAGCGAGGCTCGTCGCGGTCTGCACATCGAGCGCCTGGTTAATGCTCGCGAAAACGCCCTTGTCGAGCAAAGTCTTCAGCAATTCCTTGGCGCGAATATCTAGTTTTTCGGCGAGTTCGCGGACGGTGATGCCTTCGGTGACCGTCACTGCGCGCGGCTCGCGCTGAACCGGAGCGACCGGTTCCACGTGAGAGGCGCGGCCCGCAGCCGCTCCGGCGCGCGTGCGTACCGGATGAAGTCTGCGTTCGCCTTCCGCGTACCGCTTTTCGATTGTCGGCCGACCGCGTGACGCCGGAGGCTTGCGCGCGTAGAGAGGTTTTCCCGGTTCCGCCTTGGGAACTCCGCCTGTTGCGCCGGGCCGCTGACTGCCGACCGGCTCGGACGATCCGGGACGACCTCCCGGCCGCTGCGGAAATCGTCCCGGAGGACCGCCGGGACGCGGCGGACCGCTCGGACGAATTTGTCCCGGTGCAGCAGCGGGGCGCATTCCTTGTGGAGCGCCGGGTCGCGCAGGATATTGACCGGGTTGTCCCGGACGAGCTGGAAATCTCGGAGCTGCTGGCGGCGCGCCTGCCGGTCTGGGTGAACCGGGAGCGCCTGCTGGAGCGCCCGCGGGACTTGCCGCCGCGGGACGCTGCGCAGGAGGCACGCCTGGTCTCGGAGCCGTTGTTACAGGAGCCACTCCGGGCCGCGCCGCAGTCGTCGGATGCGTCGTCGGATGTCCCGGTGCTGCAGCCGGTGCCATGGGAGCTGCGGAAGGCCGCAAAGGCGCACCCGCAGGCGACGCAGTGGGCGCTGGCGAAGCTGTGGCACTTCGCAATGGCATTCCAGGAGTGGGAGGCGCTGTGCGCGGAGGCACCGCTGCCGGCCCAGCCGGCTTTGCCGCCGGAGCCGCCGCTGGAGCAGGAGCGGGCCGCGCGGTCTTCGCTTTCGCAGCAGCGGTTTTCGCTGCTTCCGCCGCCGCTTCTGCTGCCGCCAGTCCGAGAAAATGCTTTCGCGCCAGCTCGGCGTGCTCGATATCGATCGAACTCGAGTGCGTCTTCTTTTCCTTGACGCCGATCTCGGGCAGGTAGTCGATCAGCACCTTGGCCTTGATCTCGAGTTCCCGGGCCAGCTCGTTCAGTCGGACTTGTTTGGAATCTGACATCAGCCTCTATCTTTCAGAATTCGTTCTCGCCGCGCCCGCAACTCGAGCCGGCACTCCGTTAATCAGACGACCCCTGCTTCTCCGCGCTTTCATCAACCGTCGCCGCAGCGGCCTTGTCCGCTGGAGTGGTCTCTTGATCCTCCGGCGTTTCTTCAGCGCTTGCCGAGGCTTCGGTTTGCTGCGCTTCGTTCGCTGCATCAGCTTCTGTGGTTTCTGCCGGTTGGGCTTCGGCATCCGTCGCCACGCTCTCAGCCGCGGCCTCGTCTTCGGTGGATGGTTCGACCGGAGCCACGGTCTGCGACTCCAGCGCCTCGAAATAGGCAGCGACGGACTGGTGAATTTTCTCGACCATCTTCTCGCCGATGCCGGGAATCTCCACCAACTGCTCCGGCGTCATGTCCGCCAGTTTTTCCACCGACGTGATGCCTGCCGCTTCCAGTTTCTCGATCGTCTTCGGACCAACCCCCGCCAGTTCCGCGAGCGGCGTGCCCGGCGCGGTGAGAGCGGCCATCTGCGCCTCAATCTCCCGGCGCTTTTCCTCCTCGCTCTTGATGTCCACGTTCCAGCCGATCAGCTTGCTGGCCAGGCGAACGTTCTGGCCCTTCTTGCCGATGGCGAGCGAGAGTTGCGTATCCTCGACGATTACCTCGAGCCGCCTTTCTTCGGGGTCAACGATCTGCACCCGCGTCACCTTTGCCGGGCTCAGCGCTTTTTGTGCGAACGCGATGGTCTCTTCGCTGAACGGGATGATATCGATTTTTTCACCGCGCAGCTCCCGGATGATGGACTGCACGCGCATGCCCTTCATGCCCACGCACGCGCCCACCGGATCCACATCCTTGTCGCGGCTTTCGACCGCGATCTTCGTGCGCTCGCCCGCTTCGCGAGCCACGGCGCGAATCTGCACCGTGCCGTCGTAAATTTCCGGAACTTCCATTTCGAAAAGCCGCTGCACCAGGGCGGGATCGGCGCGCGAAACGATCACCTGCGGGCCCTTGGCGGCGCGCTCGACCGCGCGGATCGTTACTCGCAGGCGGTCGCCCACGTTGTAGGCTTCCAGTCGCGATTGTTCGCGCTTCGGCAGCCGCGCTTCCGTGCGTCCCAGGTCCACGATCAGGTCCGGGCCTTCCATGCGCTTCACCACGCTGTTGATCAACTCGCCCACGCGCGTGTGGAATTCGTTGTAGATCGTGTCGCGCTCCGCCTCGCGCACTTTCTGCAGGATCACCTGCTTGGCGGTTTGCGCCGCGATTCGTCCCAGCACGTCCGTGGGTTTTGATGCGATGATTTCGCCGCCCACTTCGATATCCGGTTTCTGCTTGCGCGCGTCCGTGAGAGAGATTTCGCGCAGGGGATCCGCAACTTCCTCAACGACCGTGTGCACCGAATATACGTCTATCTGGCCGCTCTCGGCATTGAACTTCGAACGAAGATCTTCCTCGGTGCGGTAATATTTCCGCGCAGCGACGACCATGGCGTCCTCAATGGCCGCAACGATGATCTCCGGTTCGATGTGCTTCTCCCGGCTGATCTGCTCGATTGTCTGGTACAGCAGACTCGCCATCCGCGTTTCTCCTCGCTCCCACCCGTCACAGCTCCACCACCAGGTTCGCCTTGCGAATCCCGGCATAGGGCACGGCGACTTCCCGATCGCGCACCGTCAGCTTCACCACTCCGTCCGCATATCCCGCCAGCCGGCCTTGAAAATACTTTTGATTCTCCACTGGTTCATTCAGCCAAATATTTGCGAGCCGTCCGACAAATCTTTCGTAGTCGCCCGGCTTGATCAGCTTCCGGTCCAGCCCCGGCGAACTGATTTCCAGCGTGTAACTCGGTCCCGGTACTAGGTCCTCCACATCCAAAATCACGCTCAATTGCTCGCTCACCGCCTGGCAGTCGCTGTGACTGACACCAGCGCCATTCCCCAGGTGACCGGGGTTAGCCGCGTCCGGCGGGCGGTCAATATAGACCCGCAGGAACCGCTGCTTGCCCACCTTCCACTCGACGTCAAAGATCTCCAGGCCCAACGATCGGGCCACCCGATCCGCCGCCTCTCGAATCCGGTCCAGGTCCATGCTCTTCTAAGGGCGGCATTTATCTCCGCCGGAGACTCCTGCGCCCATCCCAGATCTCCCGCCCAACAAAAAAGTGGGCTCGCGCCCACTGGTTTGTGCGACCTATCTGGAAGCGACCCAGTATAAGCTTCGACGCCCCGGAAACGCAAGACCGTCTCCCGGAGTGCCCTGAAGCGGTGCAAGGGACTAAAACGGCAGGCGATCTGGTACGATACGGCTGCTTTCGGCGGGCACTCTCAAGGATGCGCGATGACGCTGCACGAAGTGGTGGACAAGTACCTGGCAATCGCGGGCGGATACGGAAAGCCTGCCGCGCTCGCGTCGCTGGGACTTTCGCGCGAAGAAATCGAGCGCACCTTCGGGCAGTTCGATGAGGACTACCACATCAGCCGGTTCATTCGCCTGCGTGACGTGTCCGGCGAGAGTTATCAGATCAACGGATTTCCGCAGACACACATTTCCATAGATTCGGAAATTCAGACGGTGCTCTAGAAAACGCGCGCCTGCGGAAAATTCCTCGACTGGACGCCGGGTGCGCGGACGATTAGCCGGCTGCCTTCGCCTGCCGCGCCATCTTGGCTGCCGCTTCCTGCGCACGCTTGCCCATTTCCGCGGGGGCAACGTCTTCGACGTGGGTTGCGAGCGACCAGGAATGCCCGAACGGATCAACCAGCCTGCCGAAACGATCGCCCCAGAACATATCTGCGAGAGGCTGAACCGCCTTGGCGCCGGCCGACACTGCCTGCTTGAAGGTTGAATTGACGTCGGGAAGATAGAGGAAAATGCTGACGGACGATCCGTTGAGCTTTTGCGGCGCGGCCAGGTCGTTGCCCGGCGCCGAACCGAGCATGATGACCGAGTCGCCGATCTTAATTTCCGCGTGAGAGACTTTTCCGTCCGGGCCGTTCATGCGCATGATTTCAGTGGCTGCGAACGCCTTTTTGTAGAAGTCGATCGCGGGAGCGGCGTCCTGAAAAATGAGGTAGGGCGTTGCCGTGTGGTAGCCTTCCGGAACCGGTTTTACTTTATTCGTCATCTTTTTTCTCCTTGCTGGGCCGTGAATTTCCCTTTTACCGCAGCGCAGGGTGGAAGTCAAAGTCGGGATCCACGTCCACGGGAATATCGGAGCCCTTGGCCAGGGCGGCGGCGAGTTGGGGAGGCATCACGGCGTACTTCTTGAACCAATTTTCGGTACGCGCGCGGTCGCCGGTGGCTTCCTGCTCGAGCAATTCCTTCGCGAGAGAGGCCATCGCCGCGGGCATTTTTTGAAAATCCGCGGAATAAAGTCCGGTGGATGGGTCGCGACGGATCGCGCCCCGTTCGGTGAGATAACTGATCTCCATCATCGCGCCGGCGCCGTGCGCTTCGGCGATTCCGAAGCGTATAGTGCGAAAAGTTTCGCCCAGAAAGGACGCGTAGATCCCGTTCAGCTTTTCCCTGGGAATCGCGCCGTGATCCACGAGCCACTTCACGCAGGTCATGCCGGTTACGTCGGCTTTGGATTCCTCGAGCGCGGAGTATTGCGGGCCGATGGCCTCGCGGATGTCGAGTTTGTTATTCGTTCCGTGAACGTAGGAAGGGCCGAGGCCGTGGGAGATTTCATGGAGGGTGACGAAGTCGAGGGTGCCTTCGCCGGTCACCATTTTGGCCTGGTCGGCGGGCATCAGGCGTTCGGCCAGCGGCACGATGATGTAGTCCACCCGAGCGTCCATGAAATTCTTCCAGAATATTTTCTTGGTGCCCTTCTGTTCGTGGATGCGGGGATCGTTCGGCAAATTGTCCGCCACAGCCTGATAGCCGTGGAGCAGGTCACCGGCGCGATAGATCGCGTCCACCACTTCCATCGGCGAGCGCTTGCCGGCGAGCGACGGCAGATCCTCATGCGCGAGCGGCAGCGATTCCTGGAGATCGGGGACGTACTTCTGAAATATGGCGAGCTTCTGGCTCTCGGGGTCGTTGCGAATCATGATGGACGCGCCGTATGAGGCTTTCACGCCGAGCAGGCCGTCGAGATAGACCTCGTAAGGAGCGAAGATGACGTCGAATTTCGGATTCTCGAGATCCATCCAGGCGAGATCGCTTTTGTAGTAATCGTCGGTGAGCAGCGCATCGGCGCGCAGGCGCAGGAAGTTTGCGAACGCGGGATCGTCGCTCAGGTCTGCGGCTGCATTCAGGTCCTTCGCCATCGGCACGACGAATTCGGCGAATGCGACGTGGTAGGGCACGGCCTTCAGCGCGTTGCCGTCGCGACGGACGATGGTAAAGGGATCGTAGAGCGCCGATTTTCGTGCAGGATGCGCGGCGACGTACGCATCGAGTTTCTCACGGGTCATATCTGCAGGGAAAAATCCGCGGCCGGGCGGCGCGGGATCGGTGTCAACGAAAGGTTTGTCGTCGTCAATCTGGTTGAAGCGGCCGCCATTGATTTTCAGCAACTCGCGCAGCGTTTGATCCTGGGGATTCCTGCTGTTCGCGAGCGAGATATACAGCTTCAACCCTTCGGGATCGCTCTGCCGCCAGTAGACGCAATCGAGCAGGCCCGCGGCATCCACGAGTGTCGCGACCATCTGTTTTTCGCGCGCGGTCAGGTGGCTTGAATCGAAGGGCATTTTGACGGGTTTGAATTTCGCGAGTTGCGCCGCGAGGTCCTGAGTGACGACGGGCTTCTGCGGCGATTGCGAAAAAGCGGTCGCGCCGAAGACGGAAAACAGAAAAGTGAGAATGGAAACTAGAAAAACACCGCTGAAAGTACGTCGCGGGCCCCCCGCGTTTCTGTGACGGGTAGAATGAGTCGCCGTTGTTTGTTTTGAATGAGTTACGGACGATTTTAATCGGCACCTTGTGACGGTTGGAAGTTTCGATTTCGACGCAAACTCCTGCGCCCGACCGAGGTCCCCATTGAGCGGGAACCCGCCGCCTGCCTGCCGCCCGAATTCGCGCGTTCTCTTCACGCGCCCATCTTAGAGCAGAAAAGGGGAAGTGCAAGCGCGGACTTGTGTGGACTTTTCGCGCGTGAGTCCCGCGGGCGATTTGATCTGCAATTCAACGTTCCGTCCCTGAAAATGGCCGCAGCCGGACGAATGCGGCGACGCCGACGGGATGCGAACCGTAAATCGGCGTCAACGTGTTTGGGACGCCGTAGGTGGTGAATTGCGCGCCGAGGGCGGAAGCCAGGTGTGGAAGCAGATCGAAGTCGCGGTCGTAGCCGAGCGTATAAGCCTGAACCTGACCGATGGGCTTTTCCACGAAATCGGGCGGCAGCGGATTCTCACCGAGGATCAACTCGTTCGACCGCTCGGCGCTTTCGATGCGCGTCCAAGCGTAATTGCGCGTGAGAAAACGCACCGTGGATTCAAAGAGGTAGCTATCGAAGATCTCATTGCCGGGCAGAGACCGCGTGCGTCCCCACAGCAGCGTGCTGGCCCAGTTCCCGTCGTGGAGCGGGCGGTTGTACATCACCGAGGCCGTCATGCGTTCCTGATTTTCGCCGGGGTAAAGACTTTCAGGACTGGTGAGGCGCCCGTAAGAGTATTGGCCGCTCCAGTTCTTTCCCGGCTGGATCGTTACCCGAGTTGACCATGAATCAATTTTGCCCTGGTCCATCTGCCAGCGAAATTCGCTCGGCTCGCGGCCGTGAAAGCCGGATGCTTCGATTCGAGCGATGCCGTAAGTCAGTCCTACGGTGACCACATCCGCCGCGATATGGGTCGAATCCTCCTGATGATGGCCGAGGGCGGCGACGGGATCCTCGGAGGCGGACGCGCGATGCGGATAGGCGGTGGGACCGAGTGCAGGATCGCCAGTGGGAGCGACGTAGAACGAGAGGAGTCCTTTATCGCCCCATTTCAAATCATAGAGAAGGGCCAGTTCCATTACGAAATTGTGGGGGTGCTGCCCGTCGACAATGGGGAGGCCGTAAGCGGTCTCGCCCTGTTGAAACAGCAATGGGTAGCGGCGATCGGTGATGGTTGCAGGCTCGAGGGACAGCATGGTGCGAATCGTGAAAACGCCGGGACCCCAGTCGTGCTGCGCCATGCCCATGAACCAGTTTGTGGAAAAAAACTTGTCTCCGCCGCGGGCGCTGGATTGCTGCTCGTCGAGCACGAAAACGCTTGCGTGGAACATCAAAGTCCACGAATGCGCAGTTTTCATGAGCATGGGAACGGGCGTGGAATTCGGCTGGGCGCTAGTCCCCGAAGTGTCGTGAGCCAGGATTTTCTGAATGAGGGTGGCTGGCTGCATGTTCATCGCATCGTGCGGCGGCATGTTCATGCCGGGCATATTCTGGGTAGCGTCCGAACCGTTGTTCTCCTGACCCGCAGACGACGCGGGTAGCGCGAGAAGCAACATTGCTGCGAGCCAAAACGTTCTCATCACCATCTCCGTGAGTTCATGCGAATGACTGTTGTTCGAAGCTAACGGGTGTGCTGCGAGGAGCGAGGAGTGTGTGCTAAATCCGGAGGCTGGTGGAGAGAGGGCTGAGGGAGTCAAAACAATGACGCGGAGCGGCAAGCCACGGTCGTGACTTTTGCTCAAGAGGATTGGCGAGTGAAGTATCAACGACTTTTCGTCGGCGGAACACCGGTGAATTGAACGCGGTCCAAGCCGCGCGGCGATACCGCAAGCACAGCAAGGCGGTAACAAGGCTCAATCTCGCAGGGCTTTATGGAATCCTGGGAAGCAGGCGAAGTGGTCGCTTGTCGATTGGGGCTTCGCGGATTGCTGAGAGCTTGCGATCGCTGGATGTCTGCCTGCGCCTGCTGCGGGCCATGCGCCTGCAGTCGCGAGCCGCGATTTATCGGGCAGCACGGGCAGCAGAGCGCTGAAA
The DNA here is from genome assembly GCA_963814605.1 of uncultured Acidobacteriota bacterium. Taxonomy (GTDB): domain Bacteria; phylum Acidobacteriota; class Terriglobia; order Acidiferrales; family UBA7541; genus Palsa-295. The sequence goes on from CAWFDD010000002.1 coordinate 266,309, forward strand.
CGCCGGATGGACTGCAGATCTCGGCCAACGACGAAATCGAAAACAGCAAGAGCGCCAGAAGCGCGGCGAGCGACTTCCTGAGGGCCATGGTCGGAGTTTAGCCCCGGGCATGCAGTTTGTCGATGCCTGGCGCCCATGCGAACAAGAAATCGAATTGCAACAAAGCGCGAAGCGAAAGCGAGGGCCCGTTTTATTCGTGGGCGGCGGAGTGTATATTTCCAAAGGCCTCGAGAGTCACAACGGAGGCGGACGCTTCGTTGGTGACCAAACACATGGCGCGCCGTCCAACATAAGTACAGGGAGGATTTCACTTGAAGAAAACATCGCTGCTGCTGGCAATTATGGGTCTTGCATTCGTTTTGCCGCCAGGTCCAGTGGCCGCGGCGCCGGCGGGCGATCAGCCGGCGCAGCAATCGAGCCTGGTCGCGCGCGTGCGCGACACGGGCTTCATTCAACTGACCGCCGACAGCTTTGGCGATCTGACGCAGGACCAGAAGATGGACGCGTACTGGCTTTACCGCGCGTCTGTCGCGGTGGACCCGATCGCCTACGACCAGAATTCCGTTTACGGCCTGCGCGAAAAGCATCTGCTCGAGTCCATCCTGAACCATTCGAACGGCATCGACCCCGCGGTCCTGAAAAAGATCACCGACTACGCCATGCTTTTCTGGGGGAATCACGGCAATCACAATACGGCCACGTCCGTGAAAATCCTGCCGGACTTTACGGCAGCGGAGTTGCGCGCGGCCGCCGAGCAGGCGAGCAAGAACGGCGCGGTGCTCGGATCGGCGACCGGGCTGGCCAAGGAACTCAGGGAACTCGACAAGCCGTTCTTCGATCCGGCGTTCGAGCCGATGCTGATCATGAAGAATCCGAAGAATGGCCAGGACCCGCTGGAAGCCAGCAGCAACAATTTCTATTCCGGCGTCACGCTGAAGGATCTGACTGGATTTACGGAACACTACGCGCTGAATTCGCGTTTGATTATGCAGGATGGCAAGCTGGTCGAAGAGGTATATCGCACCGGCACTCCGGACGGAACGGTGCCGCCGGGCCGCTACGCGCGCGAGCTTGGCCTGGCCATACGAGATCTGCAGCAGGCGCTGCGATATTCCACGCCGCAACAGACCAAGGTGATCAACGACCTGATCCGCTACTACCAGACCGGCGAGCGCGCGGACTGGATTCGCTGCGGGATTGACTGGGTGCAGGACAAGTCGAATCCGGATTTTTCGAATGGTTTCGTGGAAGTGTACAAGGACCCGCGCGGAATGAAGGGTGCGATCCAGGGCTTCGTCAGCATCGTGGACGAAAAGATGAATCATCTGATGACCGGATTCGCAGCGAATGCGGCGTATTTCGAGCAGCGCGCGCCGTGGGACGACAAGTACAAAAATCCGAACCCCAAGCCGCCCATTGTGAACGCGGTAGAGATGGTCGCGGAGACCGGTGACTTCGATGTGGGCACGATCGGCGACAATCTGCCGAACGAAGACGAGATTCACGCCAAGTACGGATCGAAGAGTTTCGTGATGACCGGCTCGCTTCGCGCATTAGCCAGCGCCGAAGGAGACGGCTCGCGCGGCGAATTCTCATCCACCCAGGCGGAAAAAGATCGTGCCGTGAAGTACGGCGATCTGGCCGAAAATCTTTTCACGGCGATGCACGAAGTGATCGGCCACGGCTCCGGCAAGCTTGGCCCGAAAATCACGCAGGACCCGGCGTTTTACATCAAGGAATATTATTCGACGCTCGAGGAGTCGCGCGCCGACCTGATGGCGCTGTGGAATTTCTGGGATCCCAAGCTGATCGAAATGGGCGTGATGCCGAATGACGAAGTCGCCAAAGCCGCCTACGACGGCGAAGCGCGTTCCGCGCTGGCGGAGCTTCAGGAAGTGCCCGTGGGCGACACGATCGAGGAGGATCATCGCCGCGGTACGCAATTGATCGTCAACTACATCCGCGACAAGACGGGCGCGATCCAGCCCGTGGAGCACGACGGCAAAGTGTATCTGGTGGTCACGGACTACGCGAAAATGCGACAGGGCGTCGGCATGCTGCTGGGCGAACTGATGCGCATCAAGGCCGAAGGAGATTACGACGCGGCGAAAGCGCTGATCACGCATTACGGCATTCATTTCAATACCGCGTGGCGCGATCAGGTGGTCGCGCGCTACAAGACTCTCGATATCCCGCTGAATTGGGTGGGTATCAACCCCGACCTGGAGTTGCGCCGCGGCACAGGCGGGAAGATGGACGTGACGATCAGTTATCCGCGCGACAAGGTAAAGCAAGAGCTGGAGTATTCGAAAATCAACGGGGAGTAGCGAGGGGCTTCCAGCACATTTTCACGATTTGATTAGGGCTATTTCGCGGCGACGGTGGAGCGGCTGAGGCGATCGGCGAGGGCTTTCTGTTCCTGGACGATTGCCGTGGGGATGTGGCTGCCGAACTTGGCGAAAAATTCACCGACGGCTCGATCTTCCGCGAGCCAATCGCCCGAGTTCACGCTGAGCAATTGCTTCAGCGCGTCGGGCGAGATCGCAAGGCCGTCGAGCGTGAGCGACGACGGCGTGGGCACGCTGCCGATGGGCGTTTCCGTCGCGGCGGCGCGGCCCTCGATGCGGTCGAGCATCCACTTCAGCACGCGCACGTTCTCGCCGTAGCCGGGCCACAGGAATTTGCCGTCCGCGCCTTTGCGAAACCAATTGACGTGGAAAATCTTCGGCGGTTTCTTGAGCTTCGCGCCCATCTCCAGCCAATGGCCGAAATAATCGGCCATGTTGTAGCCGCAGAAGGGAAGCATGGCCATGGGATCGCGGCGGCACACGCCGACGGTGCCGGTCGCGGCCGCGGTGGTCTCCGACGCCATCATCGCGCCGACGAAGACGCCGTGCTGCCAGTCATTTGATTCGTAGACCAGCGGCGCGAGATGCGCGCGGCGCCCTCCGAAAATAAATGCGGAGATGGGCACGCCCTCCGGATCCTGCCAATGTTTCGAGAGCGAAGGAGTCTGCGCTGCGGGGACGGTATAGCGCGCGTTCGCATGCGCGGCGCTGCCAGATCCTGGCGCCCACTTCTCGCCCTTCCAGTTGATGAGCCCGTCGGCAGGCGCGCCATCGATTCCTTCCCACCAGGGTTCGCGCGCAGATGTCATGGCGACGTTGGTGAAAATGGTGTCGCGGTGCGCCGCCGTCATCACGTTGGGATTTGTTCTGGCGTTGGTGCCGGGCGCGACGCCGAAGAATCCGGCTTCGGGATTGATGGCGCGCAACGTGCCGTCCGATGCGATGTGCATCCAGGCGATGTCGTCGCCGACGGTCCAGACGCGATAGCCTTGCGATTCGAGCGCCGAAACCATCATGGCGAGATTCGTTTTCCCGCAGGCGCTGGGGAAAGCCCCAGCCATGTAAGTAACTTTGCCGGAGGGATCTTCCAGTCCGAGAATCAGCATGTGCTCGGCCATCCAGCCGCGGTCGCGCGCCATCCAGCTGGCGATGCGCAGAGCGAAGCATTTCTTCCCGAGCAGCGCGTTGCCGCCGTATCCCGAACCGATGCTCCAGATCAGTTTTTCCTCGGGGAAGTGCATGATGAACCGACGCGCAGGATCCAGATCGCCGAGTGAGTGCAGGCCCGGAACAAAATCCTCGGAATTACCAAGACGCTCGAGCGCGACCTTGCCCATTCGCGACATGATGCGCATGTTGGCGGCGACGTAGGCGCTGTCGGTGATCTCGACTCCGATCTTGCTGTAGGGCGAATTCACCGGGCCGAGTATGTAGGGCACCACGTACATCGTGCGGCCCTTCATGGCGCCGTCGAAAAGAGGGCGGAGTTTTTCCTTCGCGTCGGACGGGCACATCCAATTATTCGTGGGGCCGGCGTCCTCTTTCTTGCTGGTGCAAATGAAAGTCAGCTGCTCGGTTCGGGCGACGTCGTTGGGATTGCTGCGGTGCAGGTAACAGCGAGGGTAGGTCTTCTGGTTCAGCTCGACGAAGGTTCCGTCGCGGAGCATTTCCGCCGTCAGGCGGTCGTTCTCGCCGTCCGAGCCCTCGCACCAGACGATCTTTGCCGGCTTCGTAAGGCGCGCGGACTCTTCTACCCAGTTTTCCAGCGGTGTGGCCAATCGAGCCCTCGAGGCTTTTCTGCGGGGACGCCGCTCGGCGCGCAGGCACCTTCCAGCCTCGCGTCGGAAATCACAAACTCGCTTTCGATGTAAGCAAAAATTTTAGGCCACGCGACGCCGAAATGCAAGGCGCGGGCCCGGAGAAAACGGGGCGCAAGTGCCGGATGCTATACTTGCGGCGAAATGTACGCGCGAAAACTGACGGCGGAGATGACCATCGGCGCCGAACGGCGGCCTGTGCCACTCGATTGGCTCGACAGCTTCTGCATGCGAAATTTCACGGGTTCGGCGGAGTTCGACGACACCCTGCCGCGAGGCGAGGGGCTGCTCGAGGCGGGGCTGAACGTTGATCCGGCGCGGCTGGCGGCGGCGATGAGCGAATGGTTCACAAAACGTGGAAAAGGAAACGGCGCCGCGGTGGTGGTGGAACTTCGGGAACGATCCTAGCGCCGTACGGCTACGTGATTGTCGATGGACGTTGAATCCATGCCCGGCGAGGTTGACGGAGAAAACAAAAGCCGAACCCCTCGCCGCGTGATTGGGGCGTTGCATAAGTCACGTCGAGAGAGGCTCGGCTCTCTAAAGGTTTGGACGCGGCGCGATGGAGTTGGTTAGCATGCGGCAAGGTTCGCGGGAAAATCGGGCGAGCCGATCAGCCTTCGCCCAACGAGCGGGCTGAGCGCCGCGCGCGGAAAGTCTGCAAGAGTTCTCCGGTGAGAGCGGCTTTGATCTTGGGGATGGCGGCGCGGGTGGCTGCTTCTCCAGCGGCGACGAGCTGCGGCGTCTTCACGAATTCATCCCACAGTATGTGATGAACCTCGGGCTCGATGAGAATATCCACATCGCTGTGCCAGAGCTGGGCCGCGGCGGTCTGAATAATCGAAAAAGAACGGCTGATCACTTCGATGGTGTTGCGCGGAGCGGTCTTCAGCAGCCCTGGTTCGAGGTGCACGCCGATGACGATATCCGCGCCCAGCTCCCGCGCGGCTTCGGCCGGCACCGTCTCGGTCAGGAACCCATCCACCAGAATCTGGCCGCGATATTCCACAGGCAGGAAAAGGCCGGGATAGGCGCACGAGGCGCGCAGGGCCGGTCCGATTTCGCCTTCAGTGAAGTGTACGGATTTCCCGTCAATCAAATTGGTGGCCACGATGCTCAGCGGAATTTTCATCTGGTTGAAGAATTCGGCCGGCGTGAATTTGTGCAGGAAATGCTCGAGCGGTGCGTTCGATGCCATGCCCATGCGCGAAAGCTTCCAGCGGCCGAAATCGCGAAAAGTGGTGCCTGCGCCCTGGCGCTCCATCTCGGCGAGAGCCGTGCCGCTGGCGTAGGTGGCGGCGATCAACGCGCCCACGCTGGTTCCGGCGATGAAATCAATCGGGATCTCGTGCTCTTCGAGCACGCGCAGGACGCCGATATGCGCAATGCCGCGCGCAAATCCGCCGCCGAGAGCCAAGCCTATCTTGGGGCGGTTACCTAAGCCCGCGTAAGCGAACGAGCGCAGGCCTCGCACAGCTTTATGGAGCCATTTTGTCGCGGTTCCCATCGGATGCCCCACCACCTACCGACACTTTAACAAACTTGGACGTGCGCTGGGCGTTTCCGGTTGACCCGCGTTGGCGCTTTTGCAACCATGTGCCTTACAACCATGCGCGTTACAAGAGGACGAGTGTGATGAGACGACCGATCGAGAAAGCGGCGGTGCTGGGAGCGGGAACCATGGGCGCGCGAATCGCGGCGCAGCTCGCCAACGCCGGCATCCCGTGCTACTTGCTCGATATCGTTCCGCCGGAATTAAATGCGGAGGAAAAGCGCAAGGGGCTGACTCTCGAGAAGCCGGCGGTCCGCAACCGCATTGTGCTGGCGGGCCTGGAAGCGGCGAAGAAATCGCGGCCGGCGGCGTTCTATACGCCCGAAACGGCGCGCCTGATCACTCCGGGAAACTTCGACGACAATCTCGCGTGGTGCGGCGAGGTGGATTGGATCATCGAGGCGGTCGCGGAAAACCTCGAGATCAAGCGCAAGCTGCTCGAACGCGTTGATGCCGTGCGCAATCCGGGAACGATCATCACTTCCAACACGTCGGGCCTGCCGATCCGGCTGATCTCCGAAGGGCGATCCGAGGATTTTCAGCAGCACTGGGCGGGCACGCATTTTTTCAATCCTCCGCGCTACATGAAATTGGCGGAGCTGATTCCTGGGCCGAAAACACTGCCGGCCGTGCTCGAAGCCCTAGAGGAAATCTGCGATGTGGGCCTCGGCAAGGGCGTGGTGGTGGCGAAGGACACGCCGAATTTCATCGCCAACCGCATCGGCACGTACGCCATGCTGAATGCGATTCAGCAGATGGTGGCGCTGGAGATGACCATCGAGGAAGTGGACGCGTGCACCGGCCCGGCCGTCGGCTGGCCGAACTCGGCGACCTTCCGCACGGCGGATATCGTCGGGCTTGATGTGCTCTCTCACGTCACCCGAAATATTTACGACAACATTCCGGACGACGAATCGCGCGAAATGTTCCGCGTCCCCGCGTTGATCGAGGACATGCTGAAGCGCGGATGGCTGGGCGAAAAAACGGGCGGCGGATTCTATAAGCGCGTGAAGGGCGCCGGGGGCGAGTCGGAAATCCTGACGCTCGACTGGCAGAGGATGGAATACCGGCCCCGGCAGAAACCGAGATTCGCGTCCATCGAGGCCGGGAGGGCCATCGAGGACACGCGCGAGCGGTTGCGCTTGTTCGCCGGTCCCGCGCTGGCGGGCAAGGAAGGCGACAAGGCCAATCGTTTCCTCTGGGCGGGTCTCGGCGAGATGTGCCTTTACGCCGCGCGGCGCGCGCCGGAAATCGCCCACAACGTGGTGGATGTGGACCATGCGCTGTGTTGGGGATTCGGCTGGGAACTCGGGCCGTTTGAAACGTGGGATGCGATCGGCGTGGAACCGATGGCGAAGGCTTTGGCGCGCGACGGGAAGCAGATTCCGGCGGTCATCACCAAGGTGCTCGCTTCACCGAAAAAGTCGTTCTATGAGACGCAGAAGGGAAGGACGAGCTATTTCGATCTGAACTCCGGCGCGCTGACGCCGGTACCCGAAACTCCCGGAATCCTGATCTTGAAATCGCTGAAGGAGCGCACACCGGTGGTGCAGGAAAATTCCGGCGCGAGCCTGATTGACCTGGGCGACGGCGTGCTGTGCTGCGAATTTCACGCGAAGATGAACGCGATTGGCGGGGATATTTTCGCCATGCTGCAGTCGGGAGTCGCGCGTCTGGAAACGGAATTCGAGGCGATGGTGATCGGCAACCAGGGGCCGAATTTTTCCGCCGGCGCGAACCTGATGCTCCTGCTGATGACCGCGCAGGAGGGCGAGTGGGATGACATTCACCTCGCGGTGCGCCAGTTTCAGCGCGTCAATATGGCGATCAAGTACGCGCCGCGGCCCGTGGTGGGCGCACCGCAGGGAATGGCGCTGGGCGGCGGATGCGAGATCAATCTGCACTCCGCGAAGATTCACGCCACCGCGGAAGCCTACATCGGCCTGGTCGAGGTGGGCGTGGGCCTGATTCCCGGCGGCGGCGGCACGAAGGAGATGCTTATCCGCGCGAACGAACATGCGGCGGGCGGCGATGGCCTGGATTTGACCCACGCGCTACGGCCGATTTTTGAAAATATCGCCACCGCCAAAGTCTCGACCAGCGCCGAGGAAGCGCGTTCGCTCGGCTATCTGCGCCCCTCGGATCTGATCGCCATGAATCGCGACCGGCAGATCGCCGACGCGAAGCAGACCGCGCTCGCCATGGTCCGCGCCGGATATCATCCGCCGGCTCCGGCCCAGATTCGCGTGCTCGGCGAGGAATATCTGGCGCTCGCGAAACTGGGAGTGCACATGATGATTCGCGGCGGCTACGCCACTGAATACGACGGCGTCGTGGCGCGAAAACTCGCCTACATTCTCTCCGGCGGGGCGATCACCGCGGGTCAAACCGTCCCCGAACAGTACATCCTCGACCTCGAGCGCGAGGCTTTCGTAAGCCTGTGCGGCGAACGCAAGACGCGCGAGCGCATGGCGCACACGTTGAAGACCGGCAAGCCGCTGCGCAATTAGGTTTCGTTAACCTGCCCGTGCCCAATGTTCCTCAGGGGTACTAAGGTACTATTGCCGCAAATTGTCCCTCGCCCCGAAAATTATAATCGCAGCCATAAATCAGGCATTTTCAGGGGGAACGGCGTGCAACCGTTCGTACTGTCATGACGCCACTGAAAGACGCTGTAGAAGTCGCCAGTCCCGTCGCTGAATCCACGACCGCGCACGTGAGCGAGCGGCCGAAAGCAGATTCCGGCCAGCTTCGTTCCGATGCGGTTTCGCTCGATGTGCCCGTGAAGGTGCACGGCTCGCGCGTCACCGAAGTCGTTCGCGGGATCACGCCGCACACCGAGCCTTTCGAAGAACAGACCTCCACCATGATCGTGTTTCCGCAGGGCGGCGTGGTGCGCATGTCCACCGCCGTAACCGCGGGTCAGATGGTGGTGCTCACGAATTTGAAATCCGGCCACGATGCGATTTGCCGCATTGTAAAGGTGCGTGCCTACGCGCAATCGCAGAGTTACGTCGAACTTGAATTCACCAATCGCCAGCCCGGATATTGGGGCGTTCACTTCGCCACGGACGAGCTGGAGCCGGCGAAAACGATTCTGCCGCCGCCTCCGGTTCCGTCGGTCGTGCCGATCGCGCCCGAGCCGGTCGCCGAAAAATCCGAAAGCAAGACCGCGCCGCAAATTTCCTGGGCGCCCGCTGCCTCACTTCAGCCGCCCGTCGAGCGCGCCGCGCAGCCGAGCAAGCCCGAATCCTCGTTTGCGCCGATCGGCTCGCAGGAAGACGTCCAGCCCGCAGCTTCGGCCACACTCAGCAAAACGCAGCCGCAGCGCCCCGTCGCCCCGGCCGCGGCCCTTTCGATGACGGAGCTTCGCGGTGACGCGCATGTCGCATCCCCAGTCCACGCTTCTCTCGGCGCGGGCGTTCCCGGCGAAATGACGGATTTGTCGGACGATCTTGCCGACGCGGTTCAGCAAGAACCGCCGGTCGCATTTGCCAGGCCTGCTGCGAGCGCCAGTTTGTCGAGCGCGCCGCCAGCGGCTCCGAAAGCCTTCGGCGCGCGATTTGATTCAAGCGTACTGGGCGCAGCGGAGCGCGCGCCTGAGGCGCACAAGAAATCGGGACAGAACTGGTTTTTGATCGCCGCTGGAGTTGCGGGATTGCTCGTCGTTGGAGCGGGCGCAGCTTTCTACCTCCACATGCTGCCCGGAGGCAAGGCTGCTCCGAGTTCGGCGTCACTTTCCGCTCCCGCGGCGCCCGCAGGATCGCTCGCGATTCCACCTGTTTCGCCTGCGCAGACGAACGCGGCGCGACCGGTTGCTTCAAGTCCTGTGCCGCAGACAGCCCAGCCGAACACTTCGGCTGCATCGAGCGCGCCCCCCGTTGCGGCTCGCACCGTGGAAGCGACGCCGCCTCCTGCACGCGTCCAGCCGAGCGCGCCCGCGATTCAAAAGACTCCGAGCCGCATGCCCGACATGTCCGCTACGCTGACTTCGCATCCGGTTTCCGCTGCGCGCTCTGCTTCGGGCGATGCGGAGCCTGCGCCTTCGGTTGACGCCGGCGGGGCGTCTCCGAGCGGCGATCTGCAGGGAATTTCTGCAGTATCCGAAATAACTCCTCCGCCTCCCGCGGCGCCCGCGCCTGTAATTAAGCCAGGCGGTGACGTCAAGCCGCCGAAACCGATATCCTCCGTGGCGCCCGTGTATCCTCCGACCGCGCGGACCATGGGAATCGAAGGCAACGTCGTCGTCTCCGCCTCAATTGGCCCGACCGGCGCTGTCGTCGCCGCGAAGGTCATCTCCGGGCCAGCGATGCTGCGTCAGGCCGCGCTCGACGCAGTGCGCCGCTGGAAATATCAGCCTGCGACGCTAAATGGCCAGCCGGTGTCCGTGGATATTTCGGTCACAGTCCAGTTTCATCGCTAGACGTTTGCATCCCCAACATTTCCGTTCCGGTTGGCGCAACGTGCCGCCTGACCATTTCGTCTGGCCTGATCTGTTGCTTTTTGATGCCCAATGGCATCCAATGGAGTGTCCTGCAGCGATCCATGCTGCATCCCGTCCGAGGTGAACCATGCGAGAAGCAGTGGTTGTAAGTTCCGTGCGGACAGCGGTCGGCAAGGCGCCGAAAGGAACTTTGCGCGCTACGCGACCTGACGATCTGGCCGCGCTGGTGATCAAGGAAGCCTTGGGCCGCGCCAAAGGCCTCAGGTCCGAAGATGTCGAGGACGTGGTCATCGGCTGCGCGACGCCGGAAGCGGAGCAGGGAATGAACCTTGCGCGCATCGCGTCGCTGCGCGCCGGCCTTCCCGTCAGCGTCTCGGCCATGACCATCAACCGCTTTTGCTCCTCGGGCCTGCAGGCCATCGCCATCGCGGCGGAACGGGTCATGTCCGGGCAGGGCGACGTGGCCATCGCCGGCGGCGCCGAATCCATGAGCATGGTCCCTATGGGTGGGCACAAAATCGCTCCGAACCCCTGGCTGATGGACAATTTTCCGGACGCTTACATCAACATGGGCCTCACCGCCGAAAATCTTGCGAAAAAATATGGAATCACGCGCCAGGAAGCCGACGAGTTTTCTCTCGCCAGCCACCAGAAGGCCATCGCGGCGATTGCCGCGGGCAAGTTCAAGGACGAAATCGTGCCGGTGGCCGTCAGCTATACGGTTCTCGAAGCGAGCGCGAACGGCGGCGCCAATGGCGCGAAGCCGAAGACGGTAAACGTCACGTTCGACACCGACGAAGGCCCGCGCGCGGACACTTCCTTGGAAGCGCTCGCAAAACTCAAGCCCGCGTTTCACGTGAAGGGCGTGGTCACTGCGGGAAACAGCTCGCAGACCAGCGACGGAGCAGCGGCCGCAGTAATCATGAGCGCGGAACGCGCCCGCGATCTGGGGCTCAAGCCGCTGGGGCGTTTTATCGCCTTCTCTACGGCGGGCGCGCCGCCGGAAGAGATGGGCATCGGCCCGGTATACGCGATTCCCAAAGCGCTCAAGATCGCAGGACTAAAGCTCGATCAAATTGACGTGATTGAGTTGAACGAAGCGTTTGCCGCGCAGGCGCTGTCGGTGATCAAGGTTGCGGGACTCGATCCGGCGCGGGTCAACGTGAATGGCGGCGCGGTCGCCCTCGGTCATCCGCTCGGCTGCACCGGCGCAAAGCTCACGGCCACGATTCTCCGTGAACTCGAGCGGCGCAACGGGCGCTATGGCCTGGTGACCATGTGCATCGGCGGCGGCATGGGCGCGGCGGGTATTTTTGAACGCGCTGCGTAGCCACTACCCAAGCGGCTTGTTTTCGATCTTGCGCTCGGAAAGCGGTAACCCGCTGTCGTCGACTCTTGCCGCCAGAGTCGTTTCGAGAAGCTCTCGAAGGTCACGTTCTTCGCTCCGACCTATCCATCGCCCGAACTTCGGCAGCAGCAGGCCAAAAAGAAACATGCCCGCCAGAAGTAATTCCCCGTTCCACGCGTTGTCGTAACTCCGCGCCGAATGGGCGTGGATCAATTCCTGCAAGGCGCCAAATCCGACCACCGCAAGCCAAAACACCATGAACGGCAATACGAAGGGGTCCATCCCAAAACGGCCTTCGATGCGGGTGCCTCGTTCTTCTTCCAAGAGTTTTCCGAAAAAAATGGGCGCAAAGCTGTTTCGGTAATACCTGCGCTTCCACAGCCGGAACTCATTGCCATTAAATTTTGAGAGCACCGGCCTTTTGCCTTTATATCCCGAAAACGAAAAAATCGTTCGGACGCCAGGATCGGTGCCATCGCGAAGGCGGCGCAGGCACTCCTCGACGCTCAAATCCGTTCGCCAGGCGATCGCTTTTCGCTTTGCCATTCCCGCCTTTCGGAGATCCTATCACTCCAAGGCGTGCGTGGAATTCCGAACGATCGGGGCATGTTCGAAAAGTGGACAACCCTGCGGCCTATTGTGTTTTGCGCCCTTGAGCGAGAGAATATGAACAATCAGACGGCGACAAAAAGGGAGAATCAATCATGGCAACGGCGACTGTTTCGCAGTCCGTAAATCGCGGCGGAGCGTTCCTGGTCACGCCCATAACTCCGGCGGAGATTTTCACCCCCGCGGACGTGACGGACGATCAGCGCCTCATCGGCCGGACCGCGGCCGAATTTGTCGCCAAGGAAATCGTCCCGCTGATACCTGATCTTGAAAAGCACAAGCCGGGCCTGATGCCGCAAGCGTTGAAGCGAGCCGGCGAAGTCGGCCTCCTCAGCGCCGGCATTCCCGAAGCGTACGGCGGCACGGAAATTGACAAGATCGCTCTGACGGTGCTGACCGAAAAGATCAGCCTGTACGGATCGTTCGGAGTGGCCATGGGAGCCACCACCGGAATCGGTGCGATTCCCATCATCTATTTCGGCACGGACGCCCAAAAGAAAAAGTATCTTCCCAAGCTCGCCACCGGCGAATTGCTGGCCGCCTATTGCTTGTCGGAGCCGCAGGCCGGTTCGGACTCGCTCGCCTCGCTCACTCGCGCCGTGCTCTCGCCGGACGGAAAAAACTGGATCATCAACGGGCAGAAGATGTGGATCACCAACGGCGGATTTGCGGACGTGTACATCGTCTTCGCCAAGGTGGACGGCGAAAAGTTTTCTGCCTTCATCGTCGAGCGCGGCACGCCCGGTTTCACCGTGGGCGCCGAAGAAAACAAGATGGGCATCCGCGGCAGCTCGACCACGCCGCTGTTTTTCGAGAACGCGCCGGTGCCCAAGGAAAACCTGCTGCACGAAATCGGGCGCGGACACATCGTCGCGTTCAACACCCTGAACGCCGGACGCTACACCCTCGGTGTGTCATGCATGGGCGGATCGAAGCGGGCGCTGGAAGCGGCGGCAAAATATTCGAAGGAGCGCGTGGCGTTCGGCAAGAAGCTCTGCGAGTTCGGCCTCATCAAGGCCAAGCTCGGCGAGATTGCCATTCGCACCTACGCGCTCGAGTCCATGATCTACCGCACCGCCGGGATGCTCGAGGCTGCCTCCGCCAATAAAGGCGGGGACAAAGTCGCGCAGGAGATGCAGGTCCTCGAGGAATACTCCATCGAGAGCTCCATCAGCAAAGTCGCCGGCAGCGAGACGCTGGATTTTTGCGTGGACGAAGGCCTGCAGATTTTCGGGGGCTACGGATTCCACGAAGACTATCCCATGGCGCGCGCCTACCGCGACAGCCGCATCAATCGCATTTTCGAAGGCACCAACGAAATCAATCGCATGCTCATCATCCAGATGCTGATGAGGCGCGCGATGGCCGGCACTCTGCCGCTGATTGCCGCGGGCAAGAAGCTGGCGGACGAATTGCTCGCCGGGCCTTCGTTCGACGAGGCGCCCACGGAGGCGTTCGCCGAGGAAGAGCAGTCGCTCGCGCAGTCCAAGAAAATCTTTCTGCTGGCTTCGGGCGCGGCGGTCGAGAAATTCCGCGACAAGCTCGGGAATCACCAGGAGATCGTGGCGGCGCTCTCGAATATCGTCATGGACGTCTACGCGATCGAATGTTCACTGCGTCGCGCGCAGAAAGCCGGCGCGGCGGATCAGCCGATGGGCGATGCGGCGCGCGTCTTCATTTACGACGCCATGGATCGCATCGAAAAGGAAGCGCGCACGGCGCTGGCCGCGACCTGCGAAGGCGACACGCTGGTCACGCAACTCGCAGCGCTGCGCCGTCTCGCGAAGCACGCTCCGGTCAACACGGTCGCGCTGCGCAGCCGCGTTGCGGACGCAGTCCTCGTGCAGGATCGTTATCCCTTCGAAGGGCGGTGACGATTTGGCGAACTTCCCCGCGCGAAACTAAATCGAATTGCGTCTGTTGCATGGACGTAAACTGTCGGCCCAGAACTTCCCGAAACGGTCCTCCGCTTGCCCGCCGGCGTTCCCGAATTGCGGAAAGCATTTTCCATTTGGCAGAGTGCCACCCTCCCAACCCCTCGATATTTCAAGCACTTAGCGCCTGACCCCTTTGGAATCTTCCGTGCATCTAATCGGGTGTGGTCGCGAGGAGTTCGATGAAAACAGTACTAGCGGAGTTGAAGGGATTTGCAACCAAAGCATGGCAGAATCAGAAAATCAGAAAACGCGTGGGCTGGGGCCTGGCGATTTTCTTCGTGTTGCAGCTCTATTTTGTTCGCGAATTGCTTGCCGCGGAACTTCTCTTCGGAATGTTGTTCGCATTCATGCTGTCCCTGGCGGGGCTGTGCTACGCAGTCGGCACCATCGGTGTGAATGGCCGCGAGTGGGCCGAGGTTGGCGCGCGCGCGGTGGCGAGTTCGGCGCGCCGCGGTTACACCACGCTTGAAGAGATCAGTAAAAAACCATTCCGCCATCCACATTCAGAGTCTGCCCAGTAATCGCGCTGGCCTGATCGGAAACCAGAAACAGGGCCGCAGACGCAATTTCCTCCGCGGTCTGCGGCCTCCCCTGCAAAATATTCTGCATCATCTGTTTGAGCAGATCGTCGCTTCCTGATTTGAAATAGTCCGCGAATTCACGCGTCAGATCTTTGGACATTTTCGTCTCCGTCACCGGACCGGGACAAATCGCATTCACGCGCACGCCTTTCCGCGCCGCTTCCGCCGCCGTGGCGCGCGTCAGCCCTATCAATCCAGCTTTCGACGCCGCATATGCGCTGCTCAGCGCGAACGCAGCTTTGGCGCTGACCGTTGAAATATTCAAGATCGAGCCTGATTTGCGCTCGTACATTTCCGGGAGCACGAGTTGCGAAAGCACGAGCGGCGCGCGCAGATTCACGGCCATCACTTCGTCCCAGTCGGGCAGCGGAAAATTCTCGATCGGCTGAATCGGCCCATAGATAGCGGCGTTGTTCACCAGAACGTGCACCGCACCGAACGCCGCGCGGGCCCCATCCACGATTTTCTTGCAGTCCGCTTCGCGCCCCAGATCGGCTTGTACGGCGGCCGCCTTGCCGCCTGCGCCCTCGATCTCCGCGACGACTTCGCGGATTTCGTTCTCACTGCGCGCCGTCACCACCACCGACGCACCCTCGGCCGCAAATCTCCGCGCGATGGGCCGCCCGATTCCGCGCCCCCCGCCCGTCACAATCGCCACTTGTCCCCTGAGCAGCATGTCCTCTCCATGGAAATTTGTTTCCGAGGATAACACCGCCGCCAGGAATATGCCGAATTGACAGATCGGAATCCCCGATACATTGACTCGGCCCTGGGGGCAGAATAGGATGCCGCACGGCGCGGCTCTCGCGGGGGAAATCAACGATGGCGACGAATTTCGAATTGCTCGGCTCGTACTGGACGCTGGCCGGCGGCGCCGAACCGCACACGGACAATGAATTCAGCCCGTTTGATTTCAAGGATCGCGTGGAGGCCGCCGCCCGCGTTGGATTCACCGGTTTCGGCATCTGGCACGCGGACCTCGCCCACATCCTCAAGAAACGCAGCCTGCGAGAAATGAAGCAGATTTTCGCCGACAACGGCATCAAGCACGTTGAACTTGAGTTTCTCAGCGGCTGGTTTCTCGATGGCGAGGAGAAAAAACAATCCGACGTCACCCGGAAGTTGCTGCTGACCGCGGCCGAAACGCTTGGCGCGCGGCACATCAAAGTCGGGCACTTCGAAAAAACGCAAGTGGCGATGCCGCGCATGATCGAGGCTTTCTCCGCGCTATGCACCGACGGCGCGAATCACGGTACGCGAATCCTCTTCGAGATGATGCCGTTCTGCGACATCGATTCCGTCGAGAAGGCTTTCGCGCTCGTGGATGGCGCGGGCGCGAAAAATGGCGGCATTTATTTCGACCTGTGGCACATCGTGAAGGCGAAGATCTCCTACGAAAAGGTGGCGCGCGTGCCGCTGAAATATGTGCTCGGCGTGGAGCTCAACGACGGGACGTTTGAGTGTCCCTGGAGCATGCACGAGGACACCATCAATCATCGCCGGCTTTGCGGCGAAGGCGAATTCGACGTGAAAGGATTCGTCGCCGCGCTGCTGAAGGCCGGCTACCAGGGGCCGTGGGGAATCGAAGTGCTCAACGCTGAGTTGCGCAAGAAAACGCTCGAAGAGATTACAACGAGGGCATTCAAGACCACGGCCGCGCAATTTCCGCGCTAGTCGCGCGCTTGCTGGACCGAAGCGACGCGCTAAACCGCGGCCACTCGCTTCGCAAGAACGGACTCGACGGCCGCGACAATTTTTTCCTCGCTCGGCAGGACGAAACTTTCCATCGGCTCGCTGTAGGGAACGGAGGTATCCATCGCCGTGACGAGCTTGACGGGCGCTTTCAAGTATTTGAAACCGTGTTCGGCAATTTCGCCTGCGATTATTACTGCCGCCGAAGATTGGCGCGGCGCCTGATCCACCAGCACCAGACGCCCTGTTTTTTTCACCGACTCCACGATCGTCTTCACATCGAGCGGCGCGAGCGTGCGCGGATCAATTACCTCGGCGCTGATCCCAAGCTTTGCCAGAGTTGCCGCCGCGGCCAGCGACTTCTTAACCATCCATGCCGTCGCCACGATGGTCACGTCCGTTCCGGCGCGCTTGATGTCCGCCACGCCGAAGGGCACCAGATGATCTCCGTCCGGGACCGCGCACTTATCGAGCATCAGCATGTAGTGATGCAGATAGACGACCGGATTGTCGTCACGGATCGCGGACTTCATCAGGCCGAGTGCGTCGGCCGCGTTGGAGGGAGCGGCGAGCTTGAGTCCGGGAATGCCCATCATCGTGCTGTAAATGCAATTGGAGTGCTGCCCGGCCCAACCGGCGGCGAACCCGAAGCCTGCTTTGAATACAACGGGAACCTTCACCTGGCCGCCGGACATATATCGCATCCGCGGCGCCTCGTTGATCACTTGATCGAACGCCACGAGCATGAACTCGCTCATGTACAGCTCGACGATGGGCCGAAGTCCCATCATGGCCGCGCCGACGGCGACTCCCAACTCCGCGGTTTCGGAAATGGGCGTGATGCGCACGCGGTCTTTGCCGAATTTGCGCACGAACGGATCGCGGTCCGTCATGGCCATGTTCTGACCGTAGAACACAACGTTCGGAGTGCGCTGCATCTCTTCGGTGATCGCCACGGCGATCGCCTCGGCGTACATCATTTCGCGCGGCATGCTGGCCCCCTTGATTCTCCGACGTATTTCTTACGCATACACGTAATTCACGGCGTCCGTGGGCGAGGGGAACGGACTCGCCAACGCGAATTTCACCACGTCTTCCATTTCGGCGCGCACGGTCTCTTCGATTTTCTTGGCATCCGCGTCGGCGAAAAATCCGTCGGCGATCAGATGCGCGCGAAACTTCGCGATAGGATCGTTCTTCTTCGCCGCTTCGAACTCGGCCCGATTGCCGTAAACCTCGATGGATTCGTGCTCCTGGAACTGGGTCGGCACCGGCGGCACGGTGATGGCGTTTCCGTGCGGGCTGAAGCGGTAGAACTTCGATTCGACGAGCGACGGGCCCTGGCCGGAGCGCGCGCGCTCCACCGCCGTGGTCATCACATCATAAACTTTCAACGGATCGGTGCCGTCCACGGTGACGCCCGGAATGCTGAAGGCTTTCGCTTTCTGCGCGAGCGGCTCGCCGGCTTTGGCGTTGGCGTCTTCGAGGCTGATATGCGTGTAAGCCTGGTATTCATTATTTTCGAGTATGAAAACGATGGGCAATTTCCACACAGCTGCAAGATTCAGTGTTTCATAAAAGGCGCCCTGCTTTGTCGAGCCGTCGCCGAAGAAGGAATAAACGACCTGCCCGGTTTTTTTCACCTGCGCGGCGAGTGCAGCGCCGGCGGCGTGCGCGATTCCCTGGCCGATGATTCCAGACGCGGTCGGAAAATGGCGAGTGGGATCGGCGAGATGCATGGAACCGCCGAAACCTTTGCAGATGCCGTCCTTACGCTGGTAAATTTCGGACATCAGCGCGCGGGCCGGCGTTCCGAGCACCAGCGGATAGCCGTGGCAGCGGTAACTCGGCATCACCAGATCCGTTTGCTGGCGGGTGGCGAGCGAGCCCACGATGCTTGCTTCGGCGCCGTCGGCCAGATGCGCGTGGCCGCGAATCACGCCGGGATGCTCGACGAAGGTGCGCTTGACGCGCTCCTCGAATTCGCGGATCCGGCACATCTGGGTGTACATCCAGATCAGGCGGTCTCTCGAGAGCTGGCTTGAATGTGGCATCGGTGATACCTCCGCGTGCAATCTCGTTGCAATTCTTGGAAGTCAAAGCCGTGGCCTCAGGGGTTTCCGCCAGAAAACAGGCGGACGCACAAACCGCAAAAACCCCTGAAGTGAGCATAATGCGTACGGCGGGCTTGAAACCCCGCCCTTCCACCGGCGTGTTTGTTTCTACGTCTCCTTAGCAAGCCGGCAGGGCGTCGCCCACTTGGCCGATGTAGCCTAGCAGGCCGCCCACTTCGATTTCGGCCGGCTCGCGCGCCAGAATTTTCAGCAGGACGCCCGCAACGGGCGCGTCCAGCTCGTAGCTGACTTTTTCCGTTTCTAACTCGACGATGGGTTCGCCCTGCGCGAGCGCGTCGCCTTCGCTCTTGATCCAGCGGACGATGGTGGCTTTGGTGGTATTCATTCCGCCGGTTTTGGGAACGACGAGATTGGTGACGATGGCGAATTCCTTCCCGAAATTTGCAGTGCGCCGGAGGCTTAGTTAGCGCAATCGCAGGAGGATGTCAACTTATCGGCGGGATGGGACGAGTGGCGAGGCAAGGATGTTCGCCGGGCACAGCAT
This sequence comes from uncultured Acidobacteriota bacterium, assembly GCA_963814605.1. GTDB lineage: Bacteria > Acidobacteriota > Terriglobia > Acidiferrales > UBA7541 > Palsa-295. The sequence continues at coordinate 285,256 of CAWFDD010000002.1, forward strand.
GCTGTGCACCTACAAAAGCAACGGAGGAGGCGAACAAACTGGCAGGGAAGGGGCGGTTCAGGTAAGATTACTGGGATTTGCGGAGAAGCCATTGACGCTGACTAACATAGAAGGAGCCGCAAGCCGGCAGGAATCAACGACCGGGGCCAAGACGCTGGTGCGTGTCCGGCCGCGAGGCTTTTGCGCGGGAGTGGTGCGCGCGGTGGATATCGTCGAGCTGGCGCTGGAGGCTTACGGGAGCCCGGTGTACGTGCACCACGAAATCGTGCACAACCGCTACGTGGTGGATCAGCTGCGGGGGCGCGGCGCGATATTCGTCGAGTCGATCGAAGAGGTGCCGGTGGGCGCGGTGCTGGTGTTCAGCGCTCACGGAGTGCCGCCGCGGGTGCGCACGGAAGCGAAAGAGCGCAACCTGCGGGTGATTGACGCGACCTGCCCGCTGGTGACCAAGGTTCATCTGGAGGCGCTGAAATTCGCCCGCGAAGGCCGAACGCTGATTTTGATCGGGCATCGCGACCATCAGGAAATTGTGGGCACGTCGGGCGAGGCGCCGGAGCAGACGGTGGTGGTGGGAACGGTCGAGGAAGTGGACGAGTTGAAGGTGAGGGACCCGGAGCGTCTGGCGTTTCTGACGCAGACGACGCTTTCGCTCTACGACACGCAGGAAATTGTGGCGCGGCTGCGGCAGAAGTTTCCGTCCATTGTGGGTCCGGCGTCGGACGATATTTGCTATGCGACGCAGAACCGGCAGGAAGCAGTCGAGGCGCTGACGCGCGAAGTGGAATTGATTCTGGTGGTCGGCTCGGCGAACAGCTCGAATTCGAACCGGCTGGTGGAAGTGGCGCAGCGCGCGGGAGTAGCGGCGCGGCTGATCGAGGACTCGAACGACATTGACGCTGCGGCGCTGGAGGGCGTGAAGTCGATCGGGCTGACGGCGGGCGCATCCGCTCCGGAAGTTCTGGTCGAGCAGGTGAGCCAGCGGCTATCGGGATTCGGATTCACGAATCACCGCGATCTGGATCTGATTCGCGAGGATGTGCGGTTCACGCTTCCGGCCGAGCTGGCCGCCAAGTTGGGCCGGGCCGCGAATTGAAGTTTTTTCGGCTTTCGCCCAGCGGTACCAAACCAATCCTAAGGAGAGTTTGAGTGGCGGTCAAAATCGCCCGCCAGCCGAACAAGATTGCCCTGTTGGGTTCGCCCACCAGTGCGGCTGCGATGTCCGTGGGCCACGAAGGCGCGCCCGCGGCGCTGCGCGCGGCGGGATTGGTTGACCGGCTGCGGGCGATCGGCTACGAAGTGAACGATCTGGGCGACGATCCCATACAGCTTTTTCAGGTGGATGAAGAAAGTCCGAGGGCACGCAATGTTGGCGGCGTGCTGAAGGCGCTCGAGGCGCTGAAACCGCGCGTGGAGCAAGCCGTGAAATCCGGGGCGCTGCCGCTGATATTGAGCGGCGATTGTTCGGTCGCGCTAGCCACGATTGCCGGCGCGCGCCGCTATTTCCGCCACGTCAGCATGATTTACATGGATCGCGACGCCGATCTGAATATTCCGGCGACCTCGCCATCAGGCTGCGTGGACGGGATGGTGGTTTCTCACATCGTGGGGCGCGGGGCCGCGGAGCTGGTACGTTTTTGGGGCGAGCCGCCCCTGATCCGTGAGCCGGACCTGGCGCTATTCGGCGTGGCGCGGCTCGATCCAGCGGAGCAAGAGGTTCTCGATCGCACGCCGCTGCGGCGCTATTTGTATACGGACGTGAAGCGGCTCGGGCCTGTTGCTGCGGCGCAGGTAGCGATCGAGCGAATTCACGGCAACGGCAACGAATTTATTCTGCACTTCGATGTGGATGTGATCGCCGGTTTCGAGGCGACGGGCAATCCGGGCGGCAACGGGCTGACGCTTGAGGAAGTGGGCGCGGCGCTGGCGGTGTTCGCGACGCAGAAACATCTCGCCGCGATCGAAATCACCGGATACGATCCCACGAAAGACGCCGGCGGCAGCGGCGCGAAACTGATCATCGATTTGTTTTCGGAAGTCTTGGGCGCGCGGCTGGATGCATTGAAGGCGGCTGCTCCGCCGATCGAGGCGGCTGCTGGCTCGCCCGCTGCGGCTCCTGCTCCTCCTACGGGGCTGAGCGCGACCGCGGATGAGAAAGCGGTCCCCCCGGCGACGGCGGGAGAAGCGTGGTCGTCGGACATGCTCGAGACCGTAGCCGACGCGACGGAAGCGCCGCGCGGCGAAGAATCGCCTGACTCGACAGACGCCGCCGACAAATCCCCCGACGAAGCAGGCGATTCCAATTCCCGATAATTCCTCCGGCGCTCGAAGCCACGCGCGCAAACCTGCAGCGAAAATGCAATTTCAGCCTGAGATCATTATTTTCGACGTGGACGGCGTCCTGGTGGACGTGCGCGGATCGTTTCACACCACGGTGCTGGAAACGGTGCAATTTTTTACCAAGAAGCGCGTGACGCGGGCGGAGCTGCATCGCTGGAAGAACCAGTCCGGATTCAACGATGACTGGAAGCTGTCCACGGTGTGGGTGCGGTCGCTCGGAGGCACTGCCGAGTATGACGAGGTGAAGCGCAAATTTGTGGAGCTTTACTGGGGCAAGAACGGGAAGGGGAACGTAGCGCGCGAGGAGTGGCTACTGCCGCGGGCGAGCCTGCGGCGGCTGGCGAACCGCGCCGAGCTGGCGCTTTTTACCGGGCGGGTGCGAGCGGAGGCGGACCACACGCTGGACCGCTGCCGGGTGCGGGAATTCTTTCGCCACATCGTCACGGTTGAGGATGTGGAGCGGGCCAAGCCGGACCCCGAGGGGCTACTGAAAATTTTGGGGAGGCGGAATCCGGGGACGGCGCTCTACCTGGGCGACAACGTGGATGACGCGCTGGCTGCGGAAGCGGCGCAGATTCCGTTCCTCGGAGTGCTGCCGCATGGCAGTGAAGCTCGGCGCGCGCGGGCTGCTCTGCTTACCGAGCATGGGGCGAAAGTGATCCTCGGAGACGTAACAAAACTCGAGGCTTGGCTTGATCGGCCGCAGGGGCAATAGTCCGGAACTTCCTTCCTACCAATGGCATAGGACCAATAGGTAGTACCGGAAAGGACACGGGTACCATTGCTTGCCAGGGCTGCAGAGTCCATATTTCCTAGACGGCGAAATAGCGCCCAAGAGATATGCCCGACCAGTCCAACGTACGGCAGACAGCCGCTCGCGCCTTTATCCGCAGCTTGAATATTTTGCTGAAGTTTGCGCGGATGTATGACTTCGGGCACCCGCGGACGGTCAAACAATACGATACGGCCTGGACCGAGCTGCGCACCGCGCTGGGAACGGATGACGAAGCCGGCATGCTGCTGGCCGTGTCCGGCGACCAGCTGCTGCTCGATGGGACGCCGCTCGAGTCGGCGCAGGCGGAGAAAAGCTTCGCGCGCATGCTATCGGTGGCGGGCATCGCCAGTATCCACTTTTCACCGAAACTGACGCACGCCAGCCTGCAAAAATTCGTTCGCGCATTTCCAATCAGCAGCAGCTCCAAACCCGTTCAGCTGGCCGAGCAACTGAAGGAATCGCTGCAGGGCGACCAGTTTATTCACGTGAACGAGGTTTGCTTTGTGCCCGCGGACTCGGCTGTGGCGAAATCCACGATGGCTGCACAGCTTGCGGCGCGCACGCTGGGGATGAATGCCGAGCAGACCGACCAACTTCTGAACGATCCCGAAAAACTGCTGCAACTGATCGTCGCGGCGGAAGGCACCAAGGGCGGTGGCGGCGGTCCCGGAGGAGGCGGCCCGGGAGGGAGCGGATCGGGCGGTGGCAGCGGAGAGCGCTCCGGCGCTGGCCCCGGCTACGGCAGGACCGGCTATGGCGCTGGTGGCTACGCTGGAGGCGTTCACGGAACTGGCGGCGGTGCGGGGTCTGGCATCGGAACCGGCAGTGGCGAAGGTGCAGGAACGGGCGGCGGAGGCGGCAAGGGACCGGCAGTTGAGGGACCCGTTGGCGCGGTCTACGGCTCCGGAGGTCCGACTGGCGACGCGGGCGGAACCGGGTGGAACATTGTTGGCGGAACCAGCGGCGGCAAGACTCCTCTCGACCCACACGCGGGCGGATTCTGGCTGAAGGACGATGCGGATGGTTCCAACAAGACCGGTGTTGCGTTAAGCGGACCGGCTGCGGTTGTGGGAACTGGGTCAGCCGGATCTGGAGTCGGTAGCGGCAGCGGGACCGGCACCGGAAGTGGTATGGGTTCGAGCGGCGGGTCTGGCAACGGTCCGAGTTCGGGCGGAATGCAAATCGCCGGCGGCGTGGGAGGCGGAAACGCGGGCCCCGAAAGCCGTTGGGCGAACGCATCGACGGGAATCCGGGCGACGCGGTCGGCACGCGGCGGCGGCGGTTCGATGTCCGTTGAAACCGGGCTGATGACGCTGCACGAAGACGAACTGCAGGGCATTTTGCAAGTGCTGGCGCAGATCGCGCGGACGAACGACGCGTCGAAAGAACGGATCGATCCGGCATCGTTTCAGTCGCGGCTTTCGACGCTGCCGCGGCGCGCGCGATTTACGGTGAGCCAGGCGCTATCGGCGCTGGCGGCGCAAGCTCCCTCAGAAAATTCCGACAAGCCCACGCTGCTCAAGCTGGCAGAACACATCGCGGTGCGATTCGCGCTGGAAAGCTATGAGCGGGGCGACCTGAAAGTGAACGCGGTTCGCCAGATGCTCGACGAGATGAACACGGAGCTCGACGGGCTGCGGAAGATACTGGGCGTGTACGAAGAGAAAATGACGCGCGCCGGAATCCACACGCAATCCCACATGGAAGTGCTGGCGCACGAATTCTGGGCGCAGGTGCCCGAAGAAAAAAAGAAGTCGGTGCTGGAGTCCAAGGACGCTTGGTGCGTTCCCGCGACACGGCTGCGGGAGCATGTGGACGGGCTGCTAGCAAAGCAAGAGACCGAGGCCGCCGAAAAGATCCTGCAGAATTACGCAACCGGAATCAAGAACAAGAATGCGGAAGCGCGTCGCCAGACGGCGATGGGGCTGGCGGAACTGGCCGGCCTGTATGCGAAGGCGAGCGAGCAGCTGTTCATGGATACGATCCGGGAGGTTGGCCTGCAACTGGCGGAGGAGAAGGACGCCGAGTTGCGAAGCCTGGTCGGCGCGGCGTTTGTTCGGCTTTCGCAGGAAGCGACCAAGAACCGGTCCTATGCGGCCGTGCAGCGGTCGGTCGAGCTGATTGATTATCTGGAATCGGAGAAGCCGGGATCGGGAAATAGTTTGCGGCCGCGCATTGCGATCGAAGGGCGGCTGCCGGAATTCATCGAAGAATCGCTGAGAAACGGGAGTGTGCCGTCTGGGTTGAAGGACCTGCTGCGCCGGATGCCGATTCCCGCGGCCGAACACATCGCGGCGCGATTCAGCCGCGTGGGATTCCGCGAGGATTGCGAGCTGCTGGTCTCCATGATGGAAGTGCTGGGACCGGAGGCGCTCGAGCACCTGCAGAATCAACTTCGCAGGGGAAGCCAGAGCGCGGCGCTGGACGTGGTGGGAATACTTTCGCGCATGGACGTCGAGACTATCGAGCGAGTGCTTCCCGACCGGATGAGGGAGTGGAAGCGGACGGCGCACGACCGCGTGGTGCGACAAATCGCCTCGAGCGGCTCGCCTGAGCGCGGGCGGCTGTTGCTGAAGCTGTTTGACCTGCTCGACGCGCTGATTCGTCCGCTGGCCGTGGACGAGATCGGCATGAGCGGCGAAAAATCCGCAAATATGCGGCTCTTGCGGATCGCAGAAGGCGACCTGCCCAGAGGCTCCACGGATTTCCTGCGGCTGAAGGCCATCGAAGCGCTTGGGCGGCTGCGAACGGCCGGCGCGGAAGCGATTCTTCGCCAGGTGGCCGAGGCGCGGAAGGCATGGCGCTGGGCGAACCCCTCCGAGCTGCGCGTGGTGTCGGCGCAGGCCATGGAAAAGATTGATTCCGAATGGACGCGCGATTTCATTCCGCGAAGCGGGCTGAACGTTTCAGACTTCTCGATTGAGCTGCTGGATAGCAATCCAAATTCGTCGGCGACCCGCCAGCGCCGGTATCCGCGGCTGCGGCTGGAACGGTCCATGAGCGGAGCGACTACCAACTTGAAGGAGAACTGCCGGCTAGAGATACCGGAGATGGCGCTGGGCGGCGGGGTGGCAATCTGCGAGCAGAGCCTGCACCCCGGCAGCATCGTGGATATCCGCTTGAACGCCGGGAGCAAACCGGTAAAGGCACAGACCATTGTTCGCGACGCGAACACTCAGGCGCGGGCGTTTGAGGTGGTGGATATGGATCTGGAAGAGCGCGCCAAGCTGCGCAAGTTGCTGGTGCAGCTGGGCAGCGCGCAGAAGAAGACCACGGTTGAAGAACGCAGCCGCCGTGGGACGCGCACGATTCCTACCGGAAGTAAAGAAAACAGCTAACGAGTCGCCGAAGTCCCTCCGAATCCATTTTCCATTCGCTGCGTGGTCGCGTCTGGCGCGGGCGAACTTCGTTCGCCGCTCTGCAGGGCGCCCAATCGGATCGCTGCAAGTACGATTGTTCCCAGCCCGATTAGCACGACCATCCAGAACAACAGAGATAACCTCCAAACGCCCCACAAAGCAACGGCCGCGAGAAAAGCGGTAGCTCCGTAAAACGCGAGCACGATTCTGCCGGTTGGCCAACCTCGCTTATGGATTTGGTCGTAGAGATGACGTCTGTCGCCGTCGAGCGGGGACGCGCGGGCTCGTGAGCGGCGAATGATGGCGAACGCGCCGTCGAGGAGGGGAATGGCGGCGATGAGCAATGGGAAAAGGAGGATCGAGCGGTTCGCGAACCGGGAGCGATAGAGGTCGAGAGCAAGAAACGCCACTGTGCCACCGAGGATCGTGCTGCCGGAATCCCCGAGATAGATTTTGGCCCGAGAGGCGAAGTTGAACGGCAGGAAGCCGGCGCACGCGGCCGCCAGTACAGATGCCACGACCAGCGCAAATGGACTTATCAGCGCGCCGGGCAATGCGAGATACGCCGCGGCTATAATCGCCACCACACCAGCGGCAAGGCCGTCCATGCCATCGAGGAGATTGATCGAGTTGGCGAATGCTGCGACGAAGCCGGCCGTCGCCAGAAGATCGAGCGGGCCGTTGCCGAGAAACGGCAGACGCCAGCCGTGGCGCCAGAGCAACGCCCCGGCAATAAATTGCACTCCGAGCCGGAAAATAGGCGAAATGCTGCGCAGGTCGTCGGCGAAACCGGCAGCCCAGATCAGCACAAGCGCAACGAAGAAAGGCCACGTCGAAATCGCACGCTGCGGACTCGATAGGAATGCGGCTCCGCAGATGGCGAGAGCGATGGCGACACCGCCCAGACGTGGGACCGGCTGAACGTGAATCTTCAGGGGGCCTGGTGCGTCAAGCAGGCGAAAGCGGATGCAGAGGATTCTTACAATTGGAACGAGCGAAAGGGTGAGAAGAAATGCGATTGCGGCCGGGAACATGGTGAGTACGAAAGAGGGCATGGCAGTCATGGGATGACGGCTCGCACGAGTCGCTTGACGTGGCGCAGGCGGATGCGCCGTGCTTTGCGGGCCAGGCCGCGAAGTCCCGATTGGCGAAGAGCCGCGCGCACGTCACGAAGATAGAGACCGACCAGCCCTTCCGACATGTCGCTGTAAAAAAGGCGCGCGGCGGATTTGTCGGCAATCTCCGCGGACAGCGCGCGAAAGCGCTCCAAGATCACGTCGGCGCCCCCGGGAGCGGGCGCTTCGCCGAATCCGGATGTGCCTAGAAGCACCGGACGGACTTCCACGCGCGCGAGGTCGCCACGTGCGGTGAGGCCGGCGATCACGATCAGGCCTTCCCGTTCGACATCCGAAGCGATATAGCCGGATGCGATGCTGCCGAGCCCATAAAAACAGAAGGAAGGCGCGGCGGAATGGCCGGTGAAAATTCTGGCACCGCCAACTCTGTGCGAGTGCGACGCAGCCACGACGCGGAACCCACAATTGGCTATGCCGTCCATGCGATCTACTTCGGCGGGGTCGGGACGATTAGTGCGCAGGCATCCGGCGTGGAGCAGCGCAATCGAGACGACCGCGCCGTGCGATTTTAGCTCTCGAATTGCTTTGGAGGCGCGCGCGACCGTCGCGGGTTCGACACCGGGAAATGTACGGGTCGCCAGATCGCGCGAGGCGATGGCGGCGGCCCAGAATCCGACGCGGACATCGCCGGGCCCCCGCCAAACGAATACATCGGGAACGGAGTTCAGGGTCCGGCCTGTGCCGAGCGGGATCATGCATCGGCGCGAGATTGTTGCGCGGGTGCGCTCGGCTCCGGCACGCCGAAAATCGAAACTGTGATTATTGGCTGAACCCACGATCCCGCAGCGGATGGCTTGCAAAAACTCGAGAGACGGCGCGGGCGCGGAGACCAATTGACCAATTCCCGCAGGGGGCCGCGCCGGGAGGTCCTCCGCGTCTAACGAACATTCGAGATTGACGAATGAGGTTGCCACGTCGGCGAAGTGCGGCGCGAGCGCGCGAGCGGCATCCCCCCAACCGCCGCGGGGAGGCTCCAGGCTACCGGCCGGAAGAAAATCACCAGCGACCGCGATGCGTACGGCGATGGTTTCGGCGCGCGCGGATTTCCATAGAATCATGCAGGCACCCGCGAAAAGACCCAGCGCAGGAGCCGCTTGCGCATGGGGTGAAAGAACATGGGAATGAGGATCAGAGCCATCAAGGCAGAGATTGCGCCGGCCGTGACAGGGAGCGAAAATGCGGCGCGAACAGGCGCGGCGCAGAAGAACGGAAGAAACACCACAGCGCCGATGGCGCTGGTTGAGAGAATCGCGCCGCTCTCTTTCGGCAACAGCTGGCTGAACGGGACGCGATTCTCGAGGTGATAAGCAATCAGCACGATGAGATATCCGGTGGCGAGAGAAAGAGCCGTTGCCGCCACGACCGCCGGCCCTCCGATGCGCCATCCGGCGAGAAAGCCGAGGACCGCGTTGAGAATCATGGTGCAGATGCAACCCAGAGAAACCCAGCGGAGGGCGCCTGTGCCGAGGTCCACCACGTAAGCCGGATTTGCTAGAACATTGACCAGCCAGCCGGCGCAGAGAATGCAGACGAATTCGACGAAGACAGATTCATAGCGGCCAATCCATATGCGGGAAATGAGCGGGCTCAGGACAGCCAAAGATGTGAACGCCGGGACGGCAAGAAAGAAAATGAGCCGATAGGACTCGCGATAGACGGCCGGGATGGATTCGGCGCCACATTCTCGAAGGTGCGAGATGGTCGGGACGAGGACTTGATTCGACTGAACGAGGAGCTCGCGAATGGTGAAGACACATCGCGCCGCCAGATCATAGAAACCGGTGAGCGCCAAGCCGCCAAATTTGGTGAGCAGCGCCTTGGTGACCGGCTCCCGCAGTGCCTGGCTGACAGTGATCAACTGAAAATGAAATCCGTAAGCGGCGAGCTCGTTGAAAAGTGGACGGCTCCAGCGATGGGGGACGAGCGGGAGGTGTCTGATCCGCTGGCACAGGAGAAGCCAGGTGATCAGCAGGATTGCGGCCGACTGAATCGCCTGCGCGCAGGCGAGACCGAGAAGTCCGTGGCGCGGGACAAAGGTCCACGCCAGCAGAAGGTAGGAAAGGGAACCGCCAAATTCGAGATAGTTGCAGACGGTGATCCGGTGAAGGCCGGCAAGTCCCGCCTGCAGTACTCCTTCGAGGACATTGAGCCAGAGCGATAGGAGAGCGAGCGGGAGAATGGCCAAGGCCTCGGCGAGACTTCTGCGCGGCAGCACAATTTCCAGAATCCATCGGGCGCCCGGATACAGGCAGATGGAGACCACAGCGAGCGCGAGGCCGATGAAAATGACCGCGGTCTGCATGAGCAGCGAGACATCCTGGGCTCGAGCGCGGGCTGCGTATTTGGCTACGTGCTTGACGATGCTGGTCGAGAAACCCTGGTTCGCGAGCGTGACGACGGAGGTGGTCGCGAGGACCAGCGACCAGATGCCGAGGCGTTCCAGACCGATAGTGCGGATCAAAAAGCGATAGAGAAAGAACAGCGTGGCGGCGCTGGCGATAACCTGGGCGAAGGTGGTCAGCGCGTTGAAGACAATCTGGCGGCGCATCATTTGAACCCGCGCGGCGCGGGTGCTACCGCGCCCTCCCGCACCGGCGGCGAAGTTGATCGCTCAGGCGTCCATGTGCCGGAGGTGCGACCCGCGAGGCATCGCAACGTGCCGAGCAACGCGGCGAGGTTAACCAGGCAGAATGACGCAGGAACGGACCATGGGAATGGAAGAGATCGTGTTCGCCGGGAGAATCCAGCGAGTGCGAGGGAGTAGAACACGCCCTGCAGCGAAAGAAACAGCCGAAAAAGTGGCCGGTCGAATAGCGCAACGTTAGCCACGACAAGCGCCAGCAGAAAATAAGGCACAAGCCAACGCAGGAGCTTGTGCGAACACAGACTGGCGGCGAGCGCGCCGTGTCGCAGGGGATCGAGCAAGGCGCGGTGCGCCACGAGGGCGCGAAGGTCTTTACTAATGATGCGAGTTTTCATGCGCAGCATCGAGCCGGGCCGGTCCTGGGAGAGGCGAGTGGCGACGAAGACGCGCGCATCAAGCCGATTAAACACTCCGGCCTGAGCAACGCGCAGCGCGAAGGCGAAGTCGTCGCCGAGGGTGCGATCGAGCGGATACCAGAGAGAACGGCGCATGGCGAAGAACGAGCCCGAGGCAACAGCTAGGATGCCGCGGTCGCTTTCCTGAGCGCGCAGCCAAGTTTCATAGCGAAGATAGAGGCTTTCGTTTTCGGTGACGCTGGTCGAAAGCCAATTCAGATAGCGAGGGCGCGCGGTGACGAGGCCCACGCGCGGGTCGGCGAAATTCTCGACGAGCAATGAAAGGGAGTCACGCGCGAGCAGGCAATCTGCGTCGGTGAACACAAGAATTTCGCCGGAGGCAGCAGCGACCAAGCCATTCTGCATGGCGGTTTTTCCGAGTTGCACGGGGAACGAGATGAGGCCGACGCCTTCGTGTGCGGCCGCGCGAACGAGATCTTCCGTGTGATCGGAGGAGCCGTCGCTGCCGATCAGAATTTCGACAAGGTTGCGGGGATAGTCGAGGGCCAGCAGGTTTCGGAGTTTTGCCTCAATCGCCGATTCCTCATTGTGCGCAGGGACGATTACGCTGACGGAGGGGCGCACTATGTCGCGGCGGAACGATCGGTGCTGTCCGAAAGCACCCAGCCGCAGGAGCAGCGGATAGCCGACGTAGACGTAGGCAATCATCGCGAGGCACGCGCAGAAGATAGTCAGCATTGGGGGCTCGCGAAGATCATGGGAGTGCGGGCACCTCGCTCGATGCGTGCTGGGAAGCGAGAGGTTCGGAGAGGCTGCGGTAAGTGATCAAGCGAATGCCGCTGCGATGGACAGCGTTAATCCAATCGCGGCCGGTGAGCCATTGCAATTCCTCCTCGCGCTGGATGCGAATCGGATCAGACTCTGAAAAACCGCGTTCAAAGAAACCGGGGTGGCACGCAAGCTCGAAAGCGCCGGCGGGAAGGCTGGCGATGGCAGCCTTCCAGCGTTCGCCGAGAGCGGCGAGATCGTGGCGGTCGCGTGAGAGAAAGGAAATGCGGCTATCCGGCATGTCGAGCGAGCGAAAAACACCGAGCTGCAGCGCCGCGCGATAAGCCTGGACGAAAACGCGGCGCAGCAGCGAGCCTTCGTGCGGGCCGCCGATTTCTCCGTTGGGAGGCCAGACACTCGAACGCGGTGCCCGCGCGCAGCGGATATTTTCGGCTGCGAGCGCCCGGGCGAACGGCAGAGCTGCGGCGGGATAAATGTGCATGTGATGGTGCGAATCGGCGTGGGTGGGGCCGACGCCGCGGTCCTTCATCCATCGAATTTGCGCGCGGAACTCCGCTTCAATTTCGCGTCCGGAGACTCGCGACGTCCAAAGCCTGCGAATCATCGTGGAGGGGTTATGGAAGTGACCGTTTGCGCCTACGAGCGAAGGGATATTGCGCGCGGGGAGAATCGGGCAGCCGCTGCAAATGTTCAAGTGCACACCGACGCCAAGCGTGGCACGTTGTGGCGACGCGCGAAAGGGCATACTCGGACGCGGGCATGTTGACCATGAGCGACGTGCTGGTAAGAAAACCGTAGCGATGGGCGAGAATGATGGCGTCGGTGATGCCGCGGCTCATGCCGCAGTCGTCGGCGTTGACGATCAGGCGAGTTTTGGTCATTGGCGCACCTGATTGACGATGAGCGGGATTTTTCCGCCGGGGCGAGCGATGGGAGCCGTGGCCAATTCAGCGACGACTTGCATGCTCGATCCGAGCAGACGCTGGAGACCAGCGCGGATGCGCATGACCTCGGAGTCCGCGTGTTCCTGGCCGCGCACGACGGCGCGCACGATCACGCGGTCCGGACGGTCGTGGACGAATTGGCAGAAACGCAACGGCGCGGATCGCTTCAGCAGCTGATTCAAAGCGCGAGGAGAGAACAGGCGCCCGTCGGGACAGTGAAGGGTGTCGCTTTCGCGCGTGATGGTGGCGACAACGAGCGGGAACGCCCTGCCGCACGAACAAGGTCCGCCGCCCTGCCAGCGCCCGCGGTCGCCGATACGATAACGGATCAGGGGCATGGCTTGGTTCAGGAAACCGGTCCAGACGAAGTAGCCTTCTTCGCCGGGTGCGACCGGCTCGCCACGTTCGTCGAGAATTTCAAGAAAGCCGTACTCCGGCACCAGGTGCGTCTGACCGTGCTCGCACTCTTGAATCAGGCCGCAATACTCGGTCATGCCGTAGGTGTCGAAGACGCGCGTTTGGAATGCTTCCTCGATTTTTGCGCGTGTGGAGGGATAGAGGGGCTCGCCGCTGGTGAATACCACGTGCATCGGGACCCGAGTGCCGCGATCGAGCGCGAAATCGGCGAGAATGCCCAGGACAGAGGGGAAGCCCTCGAGTACTTCGCCGTGGTGGTGCAGCAGAAAATTCAGGTAGTCGGGAGCCGTGGTTTCCGAGAGATGAAAAATACTCATCAAGATCTGCCGCTCGGGGACGTTGTAGGTCCAATAGGGCGGCTTGGTGCGGTCGGCGGGAACGATGCGCGAGCCCTGCAGTGTGATGCGCGGATGGCGCGGCTCAACGCCGGCCCAGGCCCATTGCCGCAGCAGAAATGCCCAGTTTTCGCTGACCAGCTGCTCAGTGTAGGCGACGCTGAGGCTGGCGCCTGTGGTGCCGGTGGTGCCGGCGCGAATTCGCTGATGTGGCTCCGTGGATCTCGAGAGCAAGCGCTCCTGATTTTGAAGGACGGTTTCGCGATCGAGAATCGGGAGCTGGCGGAGATCCTCGATGCGACGAAACTCGGCTCTTGGATAGCTAGCGTAATAGGGAACGGTGCGGAACGCGTGCTCGAGAGTCTGGCGCACGGCACAGAACTGAAACAGGGCGATCTGATCGGCGTTCCAGAATTCGTCGCGGCGGAGAGAGCGAAGGAGCGTGAATGTTCTAGGCGAGTAGCGAATGCGCGTAAGAAACCATCCGCGCGCGCTGGTGAGAAGATTCCGAGCTGGCGGGGGGAAGCGGTCGTAGAGACCTTGCAGATGGGCCAGGTTGCCCCTTACGAACGGTTCGAGCATGTTGGCCGGCCTCCTTTACGGACTCTCTGCGGTTAGCGACTCATTGGCCGAGCGCGATTTGCGAGCAAAAGCGGCGCAATTTGTGGACTTCGCCGCCGTTATTGAACCGCTGCACGATAAGATTTCTGCCGCGCGCGCCCATGCGATTTGCCTCTCGCGGATTGTCGAGTAGCCAGCCAATAGGTCGCGCAAGCTCGACGGCGCTGTCCGGTGGCACCAGGAGACCCGCGTTGTGATCTCGAAAAAAGGGACGAATCGGCGGCAGATCGCTCGCGACCACGGGCAGGCCGCACGCCCAGTATTCAAAGACCTTTACAGGAATATTGAGAAGAAACTTGGGCACGGGCTGTAGGGGACATACCCCGATTCGGGCTTCCCCAAGAGCCGCGCCCATGGCTTCGTGGTCCAGCCTGCCGCGGATTTCGACGCTCGATTCGAGGCCCAGAGTCCGAATGCGTTCGCGGACGGCGTCTTCAGCAGCTGCGCTGTCGAAATACCCGATCAAGAGAAGCGTTGCCGGGTTGCGGCGCGCGGCGAGCAGCCACATGGCTTCGAGCAGAAGAAGGGTGCCGGCCCGCTCGGAAAGCCCGCCGCGATACACGACATCGAACGACTTGAGGCGCCGCCGAGGAGGCGGAAATACGTCAAGGTTCGGAAAGTTGTAGAAGACCAGTTTCCGGCTTTTTCCGCGACGCGCCAAACGGCGCAGGGTGAAGGGGTCGGCGGTCATCACGCCGTCAAAACAGCGTGCCGCGAGATTCTCGAGGCCGGCTACGAATCTCGACGCGAATGGACGAAGAGACCGCGGAATCGATCTCTTGTTCGCGGCGATGGAAGGGAAGTCCTCATAAGCGTCATAGACAACGCGCTTGCGGAAAAGAAGTTTGAGCGCGAACGCCAGCGGCAAAAGCTGAGGGTCCTGGAAATGATAAAGGCCGGCGCGCTGATTCAAGAGCTGCACAAAAAGGGCCGGAAGGGCGAGGGTTCGGCGAACGAGGCCGGCGTGCCTCGGCATAGCCACGAGGTCCACTCCCTCGCGACGGCCGCTCGCTTTTATTGGCGCAACGTAGCGGACGCCGAATGCGCCGGCGGCCAGGGGCATGAATTGGCGGTGAAATGAGCGGCTCTTGAGGTCCGTGTGAGATGTCGTGAAGTGGCACACGGTGATGGGCCGCGCGATATGTTGCGGCGTGCTGCGAGCGATTATCTTGGCGGCGTGGGTGGCCATTTGACTAAGCCGGAACCGGACTAGCGACCTCCACGGCGATCTCCGTGCGCTCCGGAGACTGAATTCGAAAGCCCCTGACGACAAAGACGAGGCTCAAGAAAAGCCAGGTAGAGCGGTCAGAATTGATGTCGCCCGTGTTCGTGCCATTGATGATGCCGATGGCGAGCAAAGCGGCGGCGAGTTGCGAAAGCATGAAATGGGGGGCGCGGCGGTGTTTCAACTGGCGCAAAGACTCTCGAATTGCAGCGACGAATAGCGCGCAGGCAGCCAGCGCGGCGGGGATTCCGAGCTCGCAACCAATTTCGAGAAAGATATTGTGCGGCCAGTTGTATAACGCGGGATTCGGTGAGGCATAGCGAAAGCCCTGGATGCCGACGCCGATTAACGGATGCTGCTGAAGCAATTTCCAGCCGTAGTCGAGCAGGTCGCCGCGAAAACTCATCAGCGCCGTCACACTCTGGCTGCCTATCAGAGTGGCAAGGTAGTCGAGCGACGCGCCAGGGATGTTGACGAAGGGCAGGGTCGCCAGCCCGAGAGCGATGAGGCAAGCGACGTCGAGCCAGCGCCGGCGATAAAAGAACAGGCTGATGAAAATGACGACGGAGCACGCAATGGCCGGGCCGCGCGAACCCGAACCGATCAACGCGAGGGCTGGTACGGCCAGCAATATGTAGACCAACAATCGCCAAGAGAGTGAAAACCGCGGGATCACGGCGAACCAGATCAGGACAATCAAGGCGCACGCAATGTGGCCCAATCCGATCGTGTTGTTGCTGGGCGTCACTAGACGATCAGAGCCCCCGAGATTGGTGAGCGACCAGGCGCAGATCGCGAACGCGATGACGGCGAAGCCCGCGAGGAACCGCTTCATCGCTTGCGGCGTGCCGAGAACGAAGAACGGCGCGACGATTACGATGCCCGTGACGGTCAGAAATCGTTCGAACTTCTCGAGTCCGGCGTCGAAAACGGGCGTATAAGCGAGGCTCGCCGCCATCAGGGCCACGAGCGCCAAAAGAAGGAAGTACGCCGGCGGCATCGGTACGGATCGCCGGCTTCGCAGAAAATTTAGAGCGATGCCAGCGAGAAGAATGGCGCCGAGGGCGAGCGTGAGATCGTAGGGGAGTAGCGCGGCGACGCGATCGTCGCCCTTGACGTCGCCGATGACGACATATAAGGCGAGCGCCAGCTCGGGATAGAGGAGCAGAACTCCCAAGGCCGCCACACCAACGGCGGCACACAGGAACTTTTCCTGAGTAGCGCCAAACGAAAAGAGGAGCATTCCGGCAGCGAAAGCGCCGGCAAATATCGCGAGGCTCGAGAACGGGAATCTGGCCCCGCCGCTCCATTTTTCGAAATTGAGTCGCGCGTACATTTATTTCGCCGCCACGAATAACACATCCTCGACATGCTTAATTGCTCCAAGATCAACCGGAGTGACGCCGTCAACGAGGTCGCGAGCTGTATATCTGTAATTCGCCATGAACGCGCTGAGTTCGGAGATGCTGCGCTGCAATAGAGGATAGGCGCGCGGGGCGATTTCGCAGATGATCGGCGGGCGATGATCGGATTTTGTGAGAAAGCCTTCGAGGCCCTTCAGGATCGGTAGCTCAAATCCTTCGGCATCAATTTTGATCAAGGCGACGCGCTCGATTCGCCGCGTTGCGAGGTACGAATCCAAACGAACGACCGGGATTTCGAGACTCGAAACGGTCTCGGAGGGGGCTTTATATGCGGGAACGAGCGTGCTTTGCCCGGGCTCGCGGGCGACGTAAATCGTGCATGCCCTGGATATCTCTCCCACGGCGCAAGAATTGGCGATGATGGAATAATTCGGATTCAGGGCCGCGAGCTTGCGAAGTCTGTCGAAATAGGTCGGTACGGGCTCGAAGGCGTGGACTTCTCCTTGCGGGCCGACCAGGTCTGCAGCAACAGCGGAGATGTAACCAATATTTGCACCGACGTCGAGGAAAACACTGCCTGGGCGAAGAAATCGTCGCATCGTTTCCACGACGAGAAGCGCGTAGGAGCCGAAATACATCGGCGCGGTGCCGCGATAGTCGCTGAGATCCAGTTCGAAAGTCACCTGACCGATCGGCTTTCGCGCGGGAAGGGGAGGCATCGGGCGCGCGGTATTCAATTTTGCAAGCATCAGTCGGCAGAAGAGCGCCGGGTTCCTGGAAAGGAGTGTGGCCGCGCGCGCAGCGGTTGTTTGCAGGTGCATTTTCCTTGGTGACCTAGCCCGCACTCGCGGAGCGGCTGAGCGCGTCCTGGACGAGCGTGGCGTGCGCGAACATTCGCTGCAGCTCGCTCATGCGCTCAAAATCCGGCGTGCGAATGCGGTTCTCTTTTCGGTCGCGCACCACCCCGGACTTATGGCCGTGGAGATCAAGCTTGATGGCGGTGCGAGGTTTGTTGCCGGGGTTGCCGGGGCGCGCCCACGCGGGACCTTTATGGATGCCATTGCCATGAATGGCAGCCAGGCTGCCCCGCCCGGTCCGCAGGACAGCCCATTCGCGCTGTGGGTAGATGCGCTCGACTTCCTCGTCACTGAGGCGGCCATCGTTGGAGGCAATGCCAAGGTCGCGCGAAAGGCGCGGACGGCAGGAGCGGACATCGTAATGATTCGAACCGGTGACATAAACGAGCGGACCGCACGAATCGTCAATGTCAACCAGGTAGATGAAGATTTGCAGTGAATCGGATTCGTCATTGTCCTTGTGAAAATTGCTCGAGTGCAGCGGTCGGTTGTGGGGAAAATCGCGCACCACAGTAACTCGATAGAGTGGCGGGACGCAGCCGAGAAAATTCGCGGCGATTTTCAAAATAGCTTCGTGGAAGGCGACGCCGACAAGCTCGGGAATGTGGAGAAGCGGATCAGCCAAGGCGATCATTTTCTCGGTGGCCGCCAATTCGTCGTAGGTGAGGTTTTCGAGGCTGCGACGCTGACCGGTCTGCACGGAGTAGCTGCGCCCGAAGTCGATCTGCAGATTGCGGAACATGACGTCCGCTTTGAAATAGATGGCGTCAACGAGCGGTCTCGGGAGAAATCCCGCGGCGAGCGCGTATCCATTGCTTAGCAGCGAGTCCACCTGCTGCGCTTCGAACTCGTTCGTGCGAAACAGCGCTCGATTTTGGAGGAATGCGCGACGGGCGGAAGCTCCCGCGATACGCCGTGAATAGAACAGCCGCGCTTTGCAAACCGCGCTGTAGAAATAGGGCTGCATGCGCACGGTGCGGAGGAGAAACGGCGAACGCGATGCCGGAGCCGGCGCAGCGCGCTCATCGGTGACTTGCGAGGCGCGAATGTGTCCCGTGGTTGCCATTTTGTTTCTGCGCGGCGCTGAGCCCCGTTCACCGGGCAGCGCGCGCCGCCTCCTGATACCGAGGTTCAGTGCTCGCGCAGATCGTTTCCGGCGCAGCCACAATTTCGCGTATGGCCCCGCAAACCTCGGCTACCTGCTCCTCGGTCATGAAAGGGAAAAACGGAAGAGCGAGACAGCGGTCCGACGCCGATTCGGTGTGGGGTAGGGGACGGTCCGGGGCCAGGCCCATTTCGCGGAAGTAGGGTTGGCGATGGACCGCAGGGAAATACGCCTGGCACGCGATCCCGCGTTCACGCAAGCCGGTCATAAGACGATCTCGCAGCACTGTCGCCGCCGCCGAAGAACCGGTTAATGAGGCCCGCACGCGGATTGGATAGACGAACCAGCTCCGTTTCGAACCGGGCGAATCCTCGGGTAGCACAATTTGAGGAATGCCAGCCAGCTCGCGCGAGTATAGCGTCGCAACTTCTTCGCGCGCGGAAAGAAGCTCGTCGATTCTTTCGAGCTGCGCCAACCCCAGAGCGCAATGGAGATCGCTGAGGCGATAGTTGTAGCCGAGGTGAGCGTGGCTAAGCCACCCGGCATCATCCTCGCGTCCCTGGTTACGCAGACTGCGGCAAAGCTTGGCAATTCGGGGATTGTTGGTGACGATCATGCCGCCCTCCGCGGTGGTGATCTGCTTGTTGGGGTAAAACGCGAAGACCGCGGCATCGCCGAAGGTGCCCACGGGACGACCGCGGTAATGCGCGCCAAGCGCTTCGCAGGCATCTTCGAGAACACCCAGATTGAATTCCCACGCTATCTCAAGAAGCGCCTCCATCGCGCATGGAAGCCCGAACACGTGCACGGGGAGAAGGGCCTTGAGGATGCGTCCGGAACGGCGGTTCATCATATGGAGTCGGCCGGGATCCCAAAAATAGTCGCGTGCCAAGGCGTCGCGTATCGCGGCGGAATCGAGATTCAAGGTGACTGGATCGATGTCCACGAACGCAGGCACAGCATGCTCGTACAGGAGGCAGTTCACCGACGCGGCGAAGGTGAATGATGTCGTGAGGACTTCGTCATTCGGCCCGATGCCAAGCGCCCGGACGCAAAGGTGTAGCGCGGAAGTTCCGCTATTTGTCGCCACGGCGTAGCGCGTACCGACATGGGCGGCGAACCGCGTCTCGAACTCGTCGAGAGCCGGGCCGAGGCTCAATTTTCCGGATCGCAGAACTCCAATCACGCGCTCAATCTCGCGTTCGCCGATGACGGGTTGAGAAAGAGGGATTCTCATGCGGCCCCCAGGGAATCGATCGACTGTATTGCCGGCAGCCGCGCCACGCGCGATTCCGCGCGCGACGCGACGAAGGGCCTATTCGCGCTGAACT
The DNA here is from genome assembly GCA_963814605.1 of uncultured Acidobacteriota bacterium. Classification (GTDB taxonomy): domain Bacteria; phylum Acidobacteriota; class Terriglobia; order Acidiferrales; family UBA7541; genus Palsa-295. The sequence goes on from CAWFDD010000002.1 coordinate 304,851, forward strand.
CTGGAAAAGATCCGTGGAGATAAAGGATGAGCTTTTCGTTGTCCGCGTGCTTGAGATATTCGGCCATCCTTCGGATCTTGCTCAGGATTCCATGCGCCAGTGCATTTTCTCCTCGAATTGCGAGGATGCGACCCGACTCGGTCGGTGCGGGCCGCTCCCAAGCCTCCCACAGCTCTTCGGTGAGCTTTTCGCCTTCCTGCAGGCCGATGAATTCGATGGGAATATCGATTTCCGGCTTGAATCCTGCAAAAAGCATCATGGTCTTCGCGAGCTCGTAAATATTAAGCGGTTCGCCCATATCGAAGACGAACGTCTCGCCGCCCTTGCCGAGGGCAGCTGCGCGCAGGATCAGGTGCACGGCCTCGGACACGGACATGAAGTAGCGAGTCGCGCGGGAATCGGTGACGCGAACGGGACCACCCTTCTGGATCTGGTCCCAGAAGAGCCGTAAGACGCTGCCTGTGCTGCCCGCGACATTTCCGAACCGCACATTGGAGAGGCACGCGTCCGAACTACGTGCAAGCTCCTGAATGCAAAGCTCCGTGATTTTTTTCGAGAGGCCCATGTAGTTGCGCGGCGCGACGGCTTTATCGGTGGAGATGTTCACGAAGCGGCGCGTGCCGCTGGCGAGTGCGGCTTCTGAAATGTGAAGTGTGCCGAGGACATTGTTGCGAATGGCCTCCTGCGGGTGCCGCTCGAGCATGGCGACATGCTTGTAGGCTGCTGCGTGAAATACAATGTCGGGGCGTTCATCCGCGAAGATCCGCGCGATTCGATCTCGATCCACCAGATCGGCGAGAAACGGCGTCACGCTCGAATCGCCCAGATGTTCCGAGACTTCACGGTGCACGTAAAAGAGGCTGTTTTCGGATTTATCCAGCAGCAACAGTTTTCGCGGGCTTGCCGAGGCAATCTGGCGGCAAAGTTCCGAGCCGATGCTGCCCCCCGCGCCGCTGACCAGCACGGTTTGCCCGCCGACGACCTCAACTATCTGCTCCGCGTCCATTCGGATTTCCTCGCGCTGCAACAGATACTCGATGCGCGGGCTGCGGAGATCGCGGCGCGAAACGGCGCCGCGATTTGGTCCGCGGAGCAATTCGCCGAGGGAAGGAAGCGTGCGCACGGGGAGATTCGACCGTCGGGAGGCGTCGAGAATATCGTGCATCTGCGAATGCGTGGCACTGGGGATACAGATCAGGATTTCGTCAGCTTTGCTTGCGGCGGCGATTCTGGCGAGGTCCTTGGTACCGCCGACGATGGGAACGCCGTATGGATCGCGGCCCCACTTTTCGTCGTCGTCGTCCACTACGGCCACCGGACGGCATGGCGACGCGGCATCGAGCGCCAGTTCTTTCAGGACGGCCATTCCGGCATCCCCTGCTCCGACGATTACGGCGCGTTTTCCGGTGGTACGTCCCGCGGCAAGCTGAGCGCGATGAGCGCGCGCGCCGAAATGCAAAACTGCCCAGGCGATCTGGAGGAGCGCGGCATTCACGACGAATACAGCAGCGGGGATGGCCAGCTGCCGGAACTGCCACCAGACAAAGGCGCCTAGCAGGATGCTGCTAAGACTCGCCGCCTTGGCGATGGAAATAAGATCGAAGGCGTTCGCGTAACGTAGCGATCGGCGATGCAGCCGCGCGGCCAGGGAAAAAACCAGCGGAAATCCGGTGCCGAAGAGCAGGGTGCTTCGTAGAGCTCCAACTGTCCACGCAGTCTCGCGAGTCTGCGTCACCAGCATGAGGGCGAGCGCGTAGCAAATCGCGGCGAGGATTCCTTCGGCGAGCAGGACGAACACGGACGCGTCCATGGCATAGGTGTGTCTCCCGAGCCGCGCCAGAACGGCCCGGGCTCCGGAGATGATGGGAGGATTTTCCCGAGTGGCTTGTCCAACAGAGAGCGTTTGCATTAGTAGACACCATTTACAGCGTTTAGTAGTTGGCAACCCCGCGCGCATGCGTCTGTTCCCGCTGGCCCAAGAAACGGAGCCGGCCGTTACAGCCGGAAAAAGCGCCTGACGCGCGATCAGGTGGCCTTGTCCCTGAGTCCCGCGGAGGACCTTGAACTCAGCCACTCGGACTTTTGCGGGCGAATGCTCGCCCCTTATTACAGATCCCTCTCGCCCCGCGGTCGTTCGGGGTCCGGGGCGCCACGCTAAAGCCGTCGGTATAGCGCCTCGGGAATGGGATACGTCCGCCGATTCAGGACCGCTCCCAACACCGGAATTTTGGCGGCTTCAAGACTCTCCTTGGCGATTCGCGCCGGTTCACGCCGCGTGGCAGCGGAATCGATGACCAGAATGACTCCGTCCGTGAGCTGGCCGAGCAGCGCCGCATCCGAATAGGAGCTCATTGGCGGGGTATCTATCAAAAGATAGTCAAACTCCGCGCGCAGCTCCGCAATTCGCGTCCGCAGCCTGGAAGGATTGAGCGCGCCATTGGGTTCGCTTCCTACTGCGCCCGAGGTCATCAACCACAATTTGCTGATCCACGTGGGCCGCGCATACTCGGCGACGGGCAGCGAGTCTTTCATGGCTTCCGCCAAACCAATGCCTTTTTCCACACGGAAGTGTTTATGCAGAGACGGCCTGCGGAGATTCGCATCAATCACGCACACCCGTCCGGGAACCTGCACCGCCAGCACTTCGCTCGCCCGCGCGCAGACCCAACTGCAGCCTGCGCCTTCCTCGATGCCGCAGAATGCAACGACGTCCGGCGTTCGCGCCTCTCCCGTGAGGATGAAGACGCGCTGCACGAGCTTTGCGATTTCATTTTCCACGCCCGCGAGGTCATCCCGTTTGCGTGCGCCTTCATGCGACCGAACGGACGGTACCGGAGTAGGCAGGAACTCCGGGCGTGGAACCGCCTCTCGGCGCAGGATGTCAAAGTTCCGGCTCACGGCGTCTCCCCGTGGGCATGTTCTGGTTTCAAGCCGACTGAGCTTGAGATCACATTCGCGGACGCCGCCTCGAGGACATCGTGACGGAGATACAATGGCAGGAGGATCCGTTGGTCCGCCTCGAGGTGATTCGGGTCCGTGATTGCGGGATTGAGCAGACGGATCGCGGTTAACGTCGGCTGATCGAATCGATCGAGATAAAGAAGGCTCAGGTGGCGCAAAGTGGTCCCCTTCGGGACACTCACTGCGATGAGTCGTTGATCCTGGGTTGCTTGCACAGGGCTAAGCGATTCAGACGTCTCGATTACCGTCACCGCGTCGGGCGAGGGTGAGGTCGATTGACTCGGTAACGCCTCCGGCGCCTTCCCGCTGTGGGTCATCAGGACCGGAAAGACCGCTGCATTCGCGGTGGGAGTGGCGGCTGAAGGAATGCTGCCAGCATCGGTCTTCCAAGTGGCACCGGAGACGAGGCCGAGAAACAAAACCGCACAGGTGATGACTATCGCCGGGATCAATTTCGATGCTCTACTCGACGGCGGACTTAGAAGCGGACCGCCGGCACTCTTGCGAGTCGGCGACGGATGGAATGGAACCAGCGTGGGCCCGGCAGAAGGAGTCCGTGGGCGAGAGGACTTAATGGAACTCGGTTCGATGGAAAGATCGGACACGGCCTCGCTTACCATCTGCGAATCAACCTGCTTCTTCCCCAGAGACGACGCAAGCGCCATCGAATGAAAACAGAGATTGTTGATGTTGCGAGGGATGCCGCCGCTGTGTTGCCCAATCAACAAGCGCGCACCCACTGTAAACAACGGCGGACCGGTATATCCGGCGACCCATAGGCGATGGTCGATGTAAGCGTTCGTTTCCTTAATGGTGAAAGTATCGAGGCGAATGATGGAAGAAATCCGCTGGCGAAGCTGGGACATGGAAGGCCGAGCCAGGCGCTCGGCCAACTGCGGCTGACCGGCCATGACAATTTGCATGAGCTTCATCCAGGGAGTCTCGAAATTCGAAAGCAGTCGGATCGATTCGAGGACCCTTTCGTCCAGGTTCTGGGCCTCGTCAATCACCAGGATCAACCGCCGTCCCGCTCGCATCTCTTCCGTGAGAACCTGGTTTAGCATCTCGTGCATTCCCGGCAGGTCGGCGCTGGTTGCGTCCAGGCCGAGGTCGGCCAGCAGGTAACGCATCAGGTCGCGCGAATCAGCTGCAGCCTGAAACAGGAAAACCGTGCGAGCCTGGTTGCGTAGCCCTTCGAGATAGTGGAAGAGCAGGGAAGTCTTGCCCATTCCGGGCGGGGCGATAAGTGCCAGGAATCCCCGATTATTCTCAGTGCCATAGACGAGCGAAGCGAGCGCCTCGCGATGCTTCGGCCCCAGGTGGAGGAAGCGCGGATCGGGCGTCACGCCGAACGGCTGCTCGATCAATCCAAAATACTCCAGGAACATCATGGCCTCGCGCCGCTCGCGGGAATTGAGGCGAGCACCTTGATATCAAGATAACGGCCTAGTTCAGCGGGGGTCCGGAACGACGGGTCCACTCGATCCACGGCGTACGCCGTGCCGACACTCAGAATCGTTGCCGTGAAAAAACTGCCGATCAGTAACCAGCCGAGGCGCAGCGTGGAGAGAGCCGGAACCGTCGCGGCCTCCGCGATCGAGACATTGACGATCCGCTTGCTGTCGAGCGCGTCTGAAATCCGCGCTTCCTCTCGCTTGCGCAGGTAGAGCAGGTAATTGTCTTCAGCGGTTTTCACGTTGCGAACCAGGTCATCCTGCATCGCGCCTTGGCGGTCAAGCTGTTGCGCGACTTGCTGATAATGCCGCACGGCGCGAGCCGTTTCCGCGGCCTGCGCTTCAAGCTGTGCGTGATCGGACTGGGCCTTGGCGACTTCGGTGGCCATCCAGTCCTGGGCGGGCGTCCGGTCGGTGGTGATGTCCTGCACCGGCGTCTGACGAGCCTGTGCGATGGCGGTTCGCGTTTCATCGATTTGCGTTTCTACTTCACGAAATGGAGGATAGGATGGCGCATATTTGGCCAGCATGTCGCTACGCTTCAATTCCAGCGAGAGCAGGGTGTCCTCCATTTGCGCGAGTAACTGTGCGTTGTCGAGCGTTCGCATCTGGGTGATTTGGCGTTCGGGACCGGCGAGCGACTGGGCGCGAAGCGCTCGGACCCGAGCGTCGGCTGCGATGGCCCCGGACTGATCCTGTTGCAGCAACGCCTCAAATTGACTGAGCTGCTCGAGCACCAATTGCTTTTGCGCAGCGGGCGCAACAACACCTTCACGGCCGTTAAAATCACTGAGTTGCGTTTCCGCTGCGGCCAGTTGGTCCCGATAGCGTCTGGATTGCTGATCGAAGAAGTCGAACGCGCCTACCGGCCGGTGCACGGCGGCATGTTTTTCCTGATACAAAGTGGCCAGCGTTTGCAGCACATGTGCCGACAGCAGCGGATCATGCGAGGCGTAAGCTACGCGGATCAGCGTTGTTTTCTTGAGCGGTTCCACGATGAGGCGATTCTCAAGTTCCTGAACCGACCGAGCCAGCCGAGCTTCCGGTGTCGAGCGAGCGCCGCGAACCAGGTTGGACGCGCGCTCGCCGAACCGTTCCCAGAGGGAGTTTGTCCGCGCTCCGAGTCCGGACGCCACCACGACGCTTTCAAGCAGGTCGCGGCTCTTCAACAGTTCGACCTCGGAGTTGATGTCCTCTTCGGAGACAACGGGAACCGGCGCTACCACTTCCGCAGCATTTGGATCAGGTGTGACTACCGTGTCCACGCGGTCGCGGTTCACGAGGATCTTCATCTCCGCTTCGTACCTTCGCGGAAGAAGGAGCGCGCTCGATATGCCACCAAAAAATATCCCGAAGAAAATCAGAAGCGTCAGACCCCGGTGGCGGAAGACCGGCATCGCCATATCGCGCAACGTCATCGGCCACTCGCTGCGGCTGGATCCGGGTCGAAGTGTCAAGTCGTCCATCGTCGCTTTCTTGCAACGCACTACCCGCGTCAGGGTTGGTAATAGGCCCCGATTCCGGACGTCGGTATGAATTTCTTTATCTTGGAAACAAAATTTTGCGGAACAAAAACCATGTCGCCTGGGAGCAATTCAGGGTCTTCGCCGACATCGCGACCTCGCAAGATCTTTTTGAGATTGAGGAGTTTCACTTCGTACCAATCGTTGTTCACACGGCGGAACAATAGAACCTGAGAGTGCTTTGCGGAGTCCTTGAAGCCGCCGGCAATTCCGACAGCCTGTGTCGCCGAAATCTCGCCGCGCAAATCGAATTTTCCCGGCTGGTTGATCTGTCCGCTGACAATAAAATAGGGCTTGTTGAAGTCTTTTAGGTCGATGGAAACAAGGGGGTCGTGCAGAATCCTGGTGTACGCCGCTCGAACGGAATCGGCGGCCTCCTGCGTCGTCAGCCCTTCCAGATGTACGTCGCCCGCACCCGCGAGGCTTACAAAACCGTCCGGCTGTACGCTCACCGTTTGGTCGAATTCGGGCGTGAGCGGAAACGTCAGCGTGACGACGTCGCTCGCGCACAATCGATACCTCGCATCACGCCGCCGAGGATCGAGGCGGGAGTCTTTCTCGTTATTGGTTTCGCCGGCTTTCGAGGAAATCGAGGTAGACGGCAAAAGCGAAGAATTGGCAGTTGCGGCGCCCCTTTGCGCCAGCATGGAGTGGGAACACATGCATGATAGGATCGTCGTAAGTACTGTCAGGCTCAGCTTTTGCATAGCTTCGTTCGCTCGTTCACGACGGCAAAGCCGATACAGAGTCCCGCAGCTCCCGAATCGATTCGCAACACGCGACTTTGCGCTTGCACCTGAACGCCCTGTGACTCTCCTCGGAGCGTCGGAAGGTAAAAGCTCATAGTCAACGGCGCACTGGGAGGCGGGCCAGAAACCGCGATCACATATGCACCTTTCGGGCTAATGTCGCGCGTGACGCCGCGAGATTTGCGCCGAGCGCCGCCTTTCTCAGACCAACTAAAGACAACCTCGGTCCGGAGCGCGTAGCGCACCGCCTTTCGGGGATCTTTGATTAGGCTTGGGGTGCAGTAGCGGGCGCCGTACGCGGCTTTTGACTCGGCGCTAGTTAGCGATTGATGTGCCATAAGTAAATTATGCGTTACGTTATGCTGCTATCGGCGATCTCACAAGTGGCCCAATGTCTCGCGCGGCGGGAGCGCTTCGTTTCTGGTGTTCAACTACTGATCGGAGGACTGGATTCGGAGGGTCGTTAATCCTCCCTCTCGTCATCCGCTAGACTCCGGTTGAGAATACGTCAATCATCAGAAACGACCCATGGACGGATGTCCGCACTGCATAGGGACAAATGTACCTAGTGCGACACTTTCCGCGGTCCGTATCGAGTCGTGCGGACGATTCTGACGGCGCGGCACCACGGATCGTCTTCGCCACCCGTATCTCGCGTGTAATCAGCGGAGTAGGAGTATCCCCGCTGTTGAGATGGAGCTCGAAAGCCTGCGAGCCATTCGCATGGATCAGCAAAATTGGTGGCCGAGCGTGCTTGGCCTCAGCATCGAATTGCATGGCCTGGCGACAATTTTTCGACGGCGGAATCGTTCGGTTCGTTACGTCAACTTCGCGCCGATCGTTGCGCCTTTTGCGCAGCAATCCGCAAAAGTTTTACAGTTGAATACGTATTCTTTGTGCTTGTAACTCCGAGTAGCGATTGTCTAGAATCCGCGCACCTTCCAGACTCCTGAGCTGCGAGGTACAGGATGCAGGACCGCCAGCAGTCGTGGAGTTCTGTCGTCACGGTCGTCATCGCCGAAGCGAATCAGCTCAACTGTCAGTTGGTCGAGAGTGTCTTCAGGCCGAAGCGCACGCGCGTTGAGGTTCTCGCGTCCGCAATCGGATCCCGACAAGCATTCGCACTGGTGAAGGAGCGCGAGCCGGACGTGGCCATCATCAGTGCACAGCTGGAGAACGGCCCGCTCGACGGCCTCCAGATACTCCGCGAACTTCGTTCGCTGCAATTGAAGACCCGTCCGATACTCTTGCTCAGCTCCCGCGAGCGGGAGCTCGTAATTGATGCTTTCAGATGCGGCGCGCGTGGGGTCGTTTTTCGCGATGAGCCGCTGGAGACACTGACGAAGAGCATTCACGCGGTTCACCGAGGCCAGGTTTGGGCCAACAGCCAACATCTGGGCTACTTATTGGACGTCTTGAGTCAAATGCCGGTGCGCCTGCACGATGCGCACGGCATTGAGCTGCTGTCGAAGCGGGAAAGCGAGGTTGCGCGTCTTGTATCCGAAGGGTTGACGAATCGGGGGATCTCCGTGGAACTGGGTCTTAGCGAACACACGGTGCGGAACTACCTTTTTAAGATATTCGACAAGCTCGGCGTATCAACCCGGGTCGAGTTAGTCCTCTATTGTTTTCAGGCCAGACAGTCTCGATCGCAAAACGGTCGCTCCGAAGGCCCGCATGGAAACAACGGCTCCAACGGAGCGTGAGCACGTAAGTTTTTTCTACACCTGTCCTTCCGTCGTATTGCAGTTAGTGATTCAAAACGCTACTCTTGCGAAATTGCCCGGGTGGCGGAATGGCATACGCGGGGGACTTAAAATCCCCTGACGCTTACGCGTCGTGTGGGTTCGACCCCCACCCCGGGCACCATTGCTCCTGATTGAAACTGAGCTAATTACGCCGTTTCCTTCCCGTGTACACCTCCGGTAAACCTCGCTCTTAGAGCTTTGGAATCGGCATACTTATGGCTTCGCGATCATGGACGCCGCGGAAGGCAGCTGAGATGCATCCCACCCACCACCGAGTGCCTCGATAAGTTGCACGCTGGATGTCATCTGCTCCATCCTCAGGTTGACCGCAGTCTCCTGGTCACCCAATAATGCTGTTTGCGCCACAATGACGTCCAGATAGGGATCCAATCCCGTCCGATATCGATCCGTGGCAATCGTCAAATTCCTCTGTGCGGACTTCACCGCGGCATCCTGTTGCTGCAGCTCCTGCGAGAGGATGCGCAACGATGCAAGATTGTCTTCCACCTGCTGGAATGCCGTCAAAACGTCCTGGCGATAGTTCGCAATCGTTTCATCATAATTCGCCCGGAATTGTTGCAATGTGGCGCGGCGTAGGCCCCCATCGTAGATGGTTTCACTCATCTGCGGACCCACGGAAAAGAAGCGGCTTGGCCACGTAAACAGTTTGGAGATCGAGGAACTTTCGAGCCCTGCGCTGGCGCTCAGGGTGAGGGAGGGGAAGTACGCAGCCCGTGCTACTCCTATCTGCGCGTTTGCCTGGGCCATGCTGCGCTCACCTGCCGCTACGTCCGGGCGCCTTTCGAGAAGCTGGGACGGAACGCCCACCGGAATATCGGGAGGATTTGCATTCAGCGGGTCCACCGGAATTGAAAACGACGAGGCCGGCTTGCCCACCAGTAGAGCGATGGCGTGTTCATACTGAGCTCGCAGGATGCCGAGGTTGGTAGCTTGCGCTTGCGTAGTTTCCAGTTGCGTTTCGGCCTGCGCCACCGACTGGTCGGAATCAATGCCGGTCTGAAAGAGGGCCTTGGTCAGATCGAGCGAAACCCGATACGCTTTCACGGTTTCGTCGAGCAATTGTATCTGCGAATCCTGCGCGCGAATCTGGTAATAATCCACTGCGACTTCGGCCTGAGCAGTGAGGCGGACATTTTGCAGGTCCGCGGCCGACGCCTGTGCAGCGTGGATATTGGCATTTATTTGGTTTCGGATTTTGCCCCAAAGATCAACCTGATACGATGCGTCGAATGGCAAGATGTAATCGGCGAACGTCCCGGTCGAAGTCGACGTGGTGCCCGTGCCGCCGGTCCCTGAGTTGTTCGAACGAAGAGTCGCCGACGGCCGTTCCCAAGTGACGCCGGGATTCACTGTCACAGTCGGGAAGAGCTGGGCGCGAGCTTCCTTAACCATGGCCCGGGCGACCAGAAAATTGGCAGCGGCCGCGGCGATGTTTTGATTCGAAACATTCACCTGCTCTTCGAGGGCGTTCAACTGCGGATCGCCAAACGATTCCCACCAATTTCCGCGAATTGCGGTGTCCTGCGGCTGAGCTACTTTCCAGCCATCCAATTCCTTGTAGACCGGAGGAGCATCCACTGGCGCGCGGTGATATTTCGGGCCGATGTTACATCCAATCAGGAGCGCCAGAATCGTCATCGAGGCGGCTAGCGCCAGGGATGACGCCGCGGAACGCATTTTCGCGCCTCGCGCGGTTCCGAGTTTGTGTTGCGTCAACATTTAGTCCGCAGCACCCGGGGCCAGGTTAGGGCTGCCGTTCGATGCCTGTTGCTTTCCCAGCAAGCGGAGACGAATGCGATCAAATGTCAGATAGACGACTGGGGTGGTATAGAGCGTGAGCAACTGACTCAGGATCAGCCCGCCAATGATCGTAATGCCGAGCGGGCGTCGGAGTTCGGATCCAGTACCGGTCCCCAGCGCCAACGGCAATGCGCCGAACAGGGCAGCCATAGTGGTCATCAGAATCGGACGGAAGCGCAGCATACAGGCTTCGAAGATCGAATCTTCCGTGCTCTTTTTTTCCTGACGCTCAGCCTGGAGAGCGAAATCGACCATCATGATGGCGTTCTTCTTCACGATGCCGATCAACAGCACGATGCCGATAATTGAAATAATATTCAGATCCATTTTGAAGAGCATCAGCGCCAGCATCGCGCCCACGCTGGCGGGCGGCAGGCTTGAGATGATCGTCATGGGATGTACGAGACTCTCGTACAAAACCCCAAGAACGATATAGACTGCCAGCAGCGCTGCCAAAACGAGGTACTTCTCGGTGCTGAGCGATTGTTGATACGCGAGAATGGTGCCCGCAAAAAAACCTTGGATCGTGGAAGGCGTGCCAAGCCGCTTCTGCATCTGGGCGACTTGCTCAGTGGCCTCGCTCAAGGACACATTCGAAGCCAGATTGAACGAAACGGTTACGGAAGGAAACAATCCTGTGTGGTTAATCGCCAGAGGCGTTGTGCTGGCTTGGCCGGTGGCCATCGTGAGCAGCGGAATGCTGCCGCCGCTTGTCGACGACTGGAGGTAGATGTCCTTCAACCCCTCTGGGGATTGCCAATACTGCGGAGCAACTTCAAGTACCACGTAATACTGATTCAAAGGAGTATGGATTACGGAAACCTCCGATTGGCCGAAAGCGCCGTACAGGGTCGAATCAAGCGACTGAGCGGTGATGCCGAGCTTTGTCGCTGTGGGGCGGTCGTAAGTCAGATTCTCGTCAAGCCCGCCGTTCTGTTGATCGGAGTTGACGTCCTGGAAGCCGGGTAACTTCTTCATTTCGCGCAACAGGATGGGACCCCACTTCGTAAGATCCTGCACATTATCCGCCTGGAGCGTGTACTGATACATCGCATTACCGCCTCGTCCGCCAATCCGCAGATCTTGCGCTGCCTGGAGAAATGCGGAGGCCGCAGGCAATCGATTCAACTTGGGACGCAGGCGCGCGATCACTTCAGTGGCGCTGGTTTTGCGCTCCGCGAGCGGTTTGAGCGCGATATAAATGTTGCCGGTGTTCGTTGCCCCGCCGCCGCCGGTAAACGCAATCACGTTCGCCACCGCGGGGTCGTTCTTGATTACGCCCACGATTTGCTGAATGGAACCGTTCATCGCAGCGAATGACGAATCCTGCGGGCCTTGTACGCCGCCGGTGATGGCTCCAGTGTCCTGAACTGGGAAAAAGCCCTTGGGGATCTTGATGATCAGCACCACGTTGAGCGCTATGGTGAGCATGAGTACGACCAGCGTAAGGACTGGATTTTCCAAGACCCAATGAAGGCTTCGCCGATACGCTGACAGCAGCCCGTTGAAGGCTTTTTCGCTCGCCAAATAGACGCGACCATGCCCTTCGGTTCGCTCTTTCCGAAGGAGGTAGGCGCACATCATCGGCGTGGTGGTTAGCGAAATGACCATGGACACAACAATGGCTGCCGAGAGGGTCACCGCAAACTCGCGGAACAGGCGGCCGACGATCCCGCCCATGAGCAAGAGAGGAATGAAGACCGCGACAAGAGAAACGCTAATGGTGAGGACGGTGAAACCGATCTCCTCCGCCCCTTTCATTGCCGCGTCAAATGGCCTCATGCCGGCTTCCAGATGGCGGGCGACATTTTCCATGACGACGATGGCATCATCGACGACAAATCCGGTGGAGATGGTCAGAGCCATCAGCGAGAGATTGTCCAGGCTGTATCCGAACAGATACATCACCGCAAACGTACCGAGGAGCGACGCCGGGACGGCCACAGCCGGAATCAGCGTGGCCCGAGCGTTGCGCAAGAAAACAAACACCACCGCGACGACGAGAAAAATTGAAACAATCAGCGTCCTCTCAACGTCGCTGATCGAGGCACGGATCGTTGTGGTGCGATCGAGAACCATGGTGACATCGATGCCGAGCGGAATAGACGCTTCCAGATACGGGAGCTGCGCCTTTATGTTGTCAACGGTGTTGATGATGTTCGCGCCCGGCTGGCGAAAAATAATCAGCATAACCGCGCGCTTGCCGTTCAGATATCCGGCAGCGCGAACGTTTTGCACGGAATCGGCAACATCGGCGACATCGGAGAGATGAACGGCCGCGCCGTTTTTGTAACCTACGATGAGCGGCTTGTAATCTGCCGCTAGTGAGATTTGGTCATTTGCAAGGATGTCCGCGGTCACGATGCCATTCGAGATCTGGCCCTTGGGCAAATCGGCGTTCTGAAGGCTCAGCGCGGATTGCAGATTCGCAATGGTCAGACCATAGCTCGCCAATTGCGTCGGGTTCGCGTCAACACGGACAGACGGCAACGCACCGCCTCCCGCATTGACCTGCCCTACACCCTGGACCTGCGACAACTTCTGTTCCATGATCGTTGAGGCGACGTCATAGAGCTTGCTGGGACCATATTTATCCGAAGTGAGACCCAGGATCATAATTGGGGAATCCGCTGGGTTCACCTTGCGGTAGGTCGGATTGGAAGGAAGGTTGGCCGGCAAGTACGCTCGCGCGCCGTTGATGGCGGCTTCCACATCACGCGCCGCACCGTCAATGTCGCGGCTCAAATCGAACTGAATCGTGACGGACGTGCTGCCCAGGGAACTGGCGGAAGTCATCTCCGTGACACCCGCTATATGGCCAAATTGCCGCTCCAGGGGGGTGGCGACGGACGACGCCATAATTTCGGCGCTGGCCCCGGGCAAACTCCCATTTACCGAGATGGTCGGAAAATCGACCTGCGGCAGGGGTGATACCGGCAGCACCTCGAACGCAATTCCACCGGCGATTGCCAACCCCACCGTGAGCAGGGTCGTGGCGACTGGCCGGTGAATAAACGCTGCCGAAATATTCATAGTTGTCCGGCCGGCGCGGGCTCGCCTCCGGTTTCCGGCGTTTTCGACTTATCGCGGAAGCGCGCGGCAAGATTGTCAAAAAAGATGTAAATAACAGGCGTGGTGTAAAGCGTAAGCGCTTGGCTCAGTAGCAATCCGCCAACCATCGCGATGCCCAGCGGCCTGCGTAACTCCGAACCGAAGCCAGTTCCCAACGCCAGCGGCAGTCCGGCCAGCAGCGCGGCCATTGTGGTCATCATGATGGGGCGGAAACGCAGTTGGGACGCTTCGAAAATAGCGTCCGTTGCACTCAATCCGCGATTTCGCTCCGCGTCGAGCGCGAAGTCCACCATCATGATGCCGTTCTTTTTCACGATGCCGATCAGCAGGATGATGCCGATGAGAGCAACCACGTTTAGATCCTCCCCAAAGAGAATCAACGCGAGCAACGCTCCCACGCCTGCGGATGGCAACGTGGACAGGATGGTGATCGGGTGAATAAAGCTCTCGTACAGAACGCCCAACACGATGTAAACGGCAACCAAGGCAGCAAGAATCAGCAGCGGCTCATTCGACAGCGAGTTTGTAAATGATGCCGCAGTGCCTTGAAAACCAGCTTGCAGGCTGGCGGGCATGTGCATGTTTTTCTGAACTTTGTTGATTGCCGTAATGGCGCTGCCCAGCGCAGCCTTCGGCGCGAGATTGAACGAAACGGTGATCGCCGGAAACTGGCCCTGGTGAGTAATTGTGAGCGGCTCTGTCGTCTTCTCGAAATGAGAGAAAGCGCTCAGCGGCACCGCGCTGCTCATGACCGAACTGGGGGTGCCCGCCGACCCCGCGCCCTTGCTGGACGTTGCTGTTACCGAGCTTGCCGACAGCGCGTTCGCGGGTGGAGCCAGCGTATTTGCCGACGGAGTGAACAGCGGTGATGCCGTGAGCGCATTTGACCCCGCGGAGGATGATCCGGAAGCCGCGAACGAAGCGGCTGCAGAGGTCCCTGTTGCGCCAGCTGACGCATTCGATTGTATGTAGAGATATTTCAGGATGTCGGGGTCCTGTTGGAACCGCGGTTCACTCTCGAGTACGACATGGTATTGATTCACCTGCGTGTACATGATGTTGATCAGCCGCTGGCCGAAAGCGTCATAGAGGGTGTTATCAATCGTGGTCGGCGCGATGCCAAGCCGCGAAGCCGTGACACGATCGATCACCAGAGAAACGGCGAGCCCTCCCGCTTGCTGATCGGTAGCGACATCCTCCAGCTCGGGCAGCTTCTTCAGCCGGGCGACGAAACGGTTCGTCCAGTCATTCAGCTCATTCGCATCGGGGTCTTCGAGCGCGTACTGGTATTGCGTGCGGCTCACGCGGTCGTCCACGGTAATGTTCTGCACCGGCTCCATGAACAGCTGTATTCCCTGAACCTGGTCCAATTTAGGTTTGAGCCTGCGGATCAAGTCCGAAGCGCTGATCTTGCGCTGGTTGATGGGCTTCAAATTGATGGACATCCTGCCGGTGTTTGTCGTCGTGTTCGTACCATCTGCACCAATGAACGAGGAGAGGCTTTCAACGGCGGGGTCAGCCAGAACTACCTGCGCCAGCCTTTGCTGTTCCGCGGCCATGGCTTTTGCGCTGATCGCCGGCGGTGCCTGCGAGATGCCCTGGATAACACCGGTGTCCTGCACCGGGAAAAAGCCCTTGGGGATGACGATGTAAAGAAAAACCGTAAGGAGCAGCGTTGCTACGGCAACCAGGAGCGCAATCGTCTGGTATCCCAGAACAAACTTCAACGTCCTTCCATAGAACGCTATCATCCGCTCGAATACGCGTTCGGAGGCCCGGTAGAATCGTCCTTGCTGTTCTTTCGGGGTGTGCCGCAGGATGCGCGCACTCATCATCGGCGTAAGCGTTAGAGAGACAATCGCGGAAAAAATGATCGTAACTGCAAGCGTCACCGCGAATTCCCGGAACAGGCGCCCAACCACGTCGCCCATAAACAGCAGAGGAATGAGGACGGCGATGAGCGATACAGTCAGCGAAAGGATGGTGAAGCCAATTTGTTCCGCACCCTTGAGCGCAGCGTCCATCGGTCTTTCGCCCTGCTCGATGTATCGCGAGATGTTCTCAATCATTACGATGGCATCGTCCACGACGAAACCAGTGGAGATGGTCAACGCCATCAGCGACAGATTGTCGAGGCTGTATCCGAGGATGTACATCACCGCCAGAGTGCCAACTAGCGATAGCGGCACGGCCACGCTGGGGATAATGGTGGCGTAGACGCTCCGCAAGAACAGAAAGATAACGATCACGACGAGTATGACCGTGAGCATCAGTTCAAACTCAACATCGGAAACGGACGCTTCAATGGCGGTAGTGAGGTCGGTGAGCGTGGTCACCTGGATGCTGGCAGGCAGGTTGACCTCGAGCTGCGGCAATAATTTCTTGATGCTCTTCACGACGCTGATGGTGTTGGCACCAGGCTGGCGCTGCACATTCAGGATCACCGCGGGCGTCTGATTCATCCACGCCGCCTGAATATTATTCTCGACCCCGTCCACGATCTTCGCCACGTCGGTCAACATCACCGGCGCGCCATTGCGGTACGCAACGACAACGCTCCTATAGTCGTTGCTGCTGACAAGTTGATCGTTGGCGTCGATCTGGTAATCCTGGCGCGGGCCGTCGAAGTTTCCTTTCGCGGCGTTTACGCTGGCCTCAGTCAACGCGCTGCGCAGGTCTTCCAGATTAATGCCGTAGGACGACAACTGGTGTGGGTTGGCCTGAATCCGCACAGCGGGCTTCTGCCCCCCACTGATGGTGACCAAGCCAACTCCGTTGAGCTGTGATATTTTGGGCGCGAGGCGGGTGTCCACCAGATCCTCAACCTGCGAAAGCGGTGTGGAGCTGGACGTGATCGCCAGCGTGAGGACGGGGGCGTCGGCCGGATTTGTCTTGCTATAGATGGGTGGCGCGGGCAGGTTGGACGGCAAGAGGCTCTGCGCGGCGTTAATGGCAGACTGCACTTCTTCTTCTGCGACGTCGATATCCAGACTTAGATTGAACTGCAGCACCACGACCGATGTACCACCCGAGCTGGTGGAAGTCATTTGGCTTAAGCCCTGTAATTCGCCAAACTGACGCTCCAGCGGAGCCGTAACGGTCGTTGCCATTACATCGGGGCTGGCCCCTGGATAAAAAGTCAGGACTTGAATAGTGGGATAGTCCACTTCCGGCAACGCAGACACCGGCAACTGCGTATAACCAACAGCTCCGACCAGGAAGATCGCGGCCATCAGCAAGGAGGTTGCCACCGGCCGCAGAATAAATGGGCGGGACGGACTCAACGTGCGTTGCTCCTGCTCGTGTTGGCTGCGGCGGGCTTGCTCGAATCGACGACCTTGACGTTATCTTGCAACTTATCGAAACCGCTGTTGGCGACCACATCGCCGGGATTGATTCCTTCCACCTGCGTCATTCCCGAGTCCGTCACTCCTGCCTTCACCGTGCGCAGGTGCGCGAAGTTGTCTTGAATCACATAGACGAACGCCGACGTGCCGTTTTGTTGAATGGCCGACGACGGAATCAGCGTCACCCCTTGCAACGTGTTGACAAGCAAGCGCGTATTTACGAACTCATTCGGAAAGAGCGCGAGCTTCTTGTTGTCAAACTGCGACCGACCCTTCACCGTGCCGGTAGTCGTGTCGATCTGGTTGTCCACCGCAATCAGCGCCCCGCTGGCGAGCTTCTGCTGGCCGGTCCGATCAAAAACGTCTACCGTGAGATTGGCTTTCTGGCGCAGCCGAGTAACGACCGGGGCCAGACTGTCTTCCGCAATCGTGAAAATTACCGTTATCGGTTGCAACTGAGTGATGACCGCGAGAGTCTGGGTTCCACTCGACTGCACCACGTTGCCTGGATCCACCAGCCTCAGACCCACCAGACCGCTAATCGGGGCGGTGATATGGCAGTAATCGACCTGAACTTGGTCAAATTGCACTACGCCCATGTCGTTCTTGACGGTGCCTTGTACTTGCAGCACAAGTTTTTCCTGGTCCGCTTCGATTTGCTCCGCGATGGCGTTCCGCGCCAACGCGTCCTTGTAGCGTTGAAGGTCGAGTTGTGCCTGCGCGAGCACGTTTTCATCTCTTTCGAGTGCGCCCTGTGCTTGCAGGAGATTCGCGAGGTAGGGACGTGCGTCCACGTCAATCAGCGGGTCGCCTTTGCTCACGATCTGGCCTTCCTTAAAAGAAACTGTCATGACCAGACCATTCACCTGGCTCGTAATGGAATCCGTGAACACCGGCGTGACTGTACCGATGGAATCCAAATAAACTCCGATGTTGCCTTTCTGGGCGATCGCGGTAGTGATCGTGACCCCCGCAGCAGCGGCTTGACGCGCGGCCGCCGCCGCTGCCTCTTTGGCCTCATGGCGCCGCCAAAGCATGATCGCGCCGACAATGATCAGGACTACGGCGATGGCGATGATCCACCCGATCCATCGGTGCCGTTTGCGAGTGGAGTCGTCCGCGGGAGAGGCCAGGTTCTCAGCAGAGTTCGATTGGTTGGGCATGGATGTGGAAGATGGTTCCGGTCCTTCCTTGAGATGTATTGAACGACGCGGTGGGTACAATCGGCTGGGGTAAACCCAAAGAGTCGCATCTTGGGTGACTATTGCGCCGACCCACCTCAGAGCGGGATTCAGCTAGCGCAAATAGCCGATAGGAGATCCAGTGACGATTCGCCATCGTGGTCCGCGTCTCGATCGTCCCCTCCGCCTGCGAACTGATTCGGTCGACTGCGTTGAGCCTACTTTGTTGTTCTCATTTGATAGGACCCTTCGGCCGCTGCCGGAAGGCAAAAGACTAGCACTCGTGCCAGCAATAACACTATAGGGTAGCTACTGTAAGCTGGGCTCGCTCTCATGCTTGCCTCATCGGGATGTGCGCGCGAGCGCCACAAAATGCTGCCGTTCGCGCCAGCCACATCGCGAACTTGTTGCACGATTCGGGCCAGAGACTCGGCCCGGCGAAATCCATCGGACACACATTTGCGTGTAGGTGTATTATTTTGGGTCAATGGATAGTGAACGCAAAGACCTGAATCGTCCGGTGACCTACTGGATCGGAGAAGGGGCTGGCTGGCTCCTCCGGCACGTGGTTACCGGGCTGGCGGCTACGGGCCTTACGCCGAACACCTTCACGTTTTTGGCGCTGGGAGTGAACTCCTGTGCCGCCGCCTTTTTCGCCATGGGACAGTTTCGGTGGGCGGCGGCCGCTCTATTCCTGGCGGCGTTTCTCGATATGGCCGACGGTCAGGTGGCCCGGCGTGTCGGGCAGGTAACCGCGTTCGGCGCGTTCCTGGATTCGACGCTGGACCGCTATTCCGACCTCGGACTGTATATGGGTCTCGTCGTCTACTACACCCTGATTGGCCAGGCGTTTTATATGGTACTGGCGGCCGTCGCGATGGCCAGTTCCTTCATGGTCAGCTACTCTCGCGCCCGCGCAGAATCTTTGATCCCATCCTGCAAGGTAGGTTTCATGGAACGGCCGGAGCGGCTCGTGCTGTTGATTCTGGGTGGTGCGTTCAATCATATGGCGCCGGCACTTTGGGTCATCGCGGCGATTTCGACAATCACGGTGATTCACCGCGTCGGATACACCTGGCAGGAATTGCGCGCCGGCCGGTCCTTGCCCGAAGCCAGCGCCACACAGACGATTTAAGTCTTCTCGGGAGCGCTCAGCGAATCTTCCACGGGCGCCGCGACAATTTCCTGCACCTGTTTCCGCAGCGCATCCAAATCCCCGCGCGCGGTTTTCGACGTGTCAATCGTATCGTGCAAGTAGACGGTGATTTTCCCGGGATGCAACATCCAGTTGCCAGTCTGAAAAAATTGGTATGAGCCAACGATGCTCATGGGCACGATCGGCACGCCGAATTTCTGTGCGAGATTGAATGCCCCTTTCTTAAATTCGTGGACGTGGCCGTCGCGGGTACGCGCGGCTTCCGCGAAGGCTATCAGACTGGTGCCGGAGTCGAGCGCTGCTTTGGCGCGCTCGGTCATGATTGCGAGACTCTCGCGCGTAGGCGCATCAGGCACGGCGACATTTCCAAACCAGCCCATCATCCAGCCATAGATTGGCACCTTGAAGTGCGACTCGAGTTCGAATCCGCGAACGAACTGCGGAATCGCAGAATAAATGACGAACGGATCAAAAATATTTACGTGGTTGCAGATGAATATGCTCGTGCGATGTGGATCAAACCCGGGAGCTCTACGCACCTCGAACTTCACCCCGGCGAGACGCACGATATTGCGGAAGAATGCCCGATTGATCCAGTCGTATTTATGCCGGTCCACGCAGAGTCCGAAAAGCACCGCTGCCGTGCCCAGCACTCCGAAATGAATTCCGCTCACGGCCCATAGGACTAAAGACCGAACGGTAAGCGACGCCTTCTTCATACGATGACTTCCAGCGCGGACGGCAGAATCTCAATCGAGCGGCAATCCAGAAGTAGTACTTCGCCATCCACGATGACGTTTACGGGTCCGCCAAGATCGAGATCGACCCGCTCGACCGCCGCGCGCGAGGCCAAAGAATGATGAATGTGCGAGCCGGTGAAGAGTCGTGGAAAGTTCCAGAGCAGGCGCACGCGGCCGAGCGGCGACCATCGCACGTACTCGATCTTTCCATCGGAAGATTCGGCATTTGGAGCGATCATCATGTTTCCGCCGGTGAATTTGCTGTTGCCGAAGGCGAGAAACAGGCATGGCCGGCGGTCCCACTCATTCGCGCCTTCCAGGCGGTGCGGAAACGCTTGGTGTTCGAGCTGCGCGAGTTTTGCCAACACGCCCAGAATGTAGCCTCTGGCGCCCCAGCGCTTGAATCTCCGATTGGCCTCCTCGCCTGCCTCGGCTGGAAATCCCAAATTCAGCATGTTGATGAAATAAATTTCGCCGCTCGTGTGCCGCACTCGAATCACGTCGCAAGGGCGCCGGCGGTTCTGCCGGAGTGCTTCGATGGTGTGTTCGACTCCACGCGTTGTGAAATCTCGCAAGAATGAATTGCCCGTGCCGAGCGGCAGAAATCCAAGCGCGGGCCGGCCGTGGGTTGCGGCGTCGGGAAAAAGCCCGTTCACGATTTCGTACGATGTGCCGTCGCCACCGACGGCAAGAAAATTCCGGAACCCCTGCGCATAGGCGTTGCGAGCGAGCTCCGTCGCGTCGCCTGGCCGGGTCGTTTCTGCGACCTCAAGATTGAGACCCGCTTGCCGCACACGATCCAAGGCGGCGGGAGCCAGCTTCCCGCAGCGTCCGCCGCCGGCCGCGGGATTCACGATGGCGAAGAATCGCGCACTCACCGCCGCAGGCTCGTCGTGGAACAGTACCGGGCGGATTTCACAGCGGAGTCACCGCCTCGCGGCCCAGCGTTTTGCGTATCTGCTGAGCCAGCTCGGTGCGCTTGATTTTCAGCGATGCAGTCCTCGGAAACTCGGCGTGCCAGACGAGATAGCCGCTGACGCGCTTGTAATTCAGCAGTCGTTGATTGCGCTTGGCGAGATTCGTTACGAATGCTTCCCCATCCGGAGCGCCGGTCTCCGGACGCACCAAAATCACCAGTTGCTCGCCGACCATCGTGCGCGCGGGCCAGAGATAGTTCGCGGCAAAAACGCAGAATTCTTTCGCCGCGATTCCTTCGAATGCTGTTTCGACGTCCTCGGGGTAGATATTCTTCCCTTCCTCGGTCACGATCATGTTTTTCTTGCGGCCGAAGAGTTGCAGATGGCCGCGCTCGTCCAGGCGGCCGAGGTCGCCAGTCATCAGCCAGCCGTCCACAATCGTTTCGGCCGTCATTTCGGGATCGTCGAGGTAGTGCGACATCACCGTCTTGCTGCGGACGATCACTTCGCCAATTCCTTCCGCATCGGGTTTCAAAATCTTCACTTCCATGCCAGGCAACGGCTTGCCGACGGTGTCTGCCCGGAACGGCTTGAAATCGTTCACAGTGATCACTGTCCCGGCCTCTGTGCACCCGTAACCGTTGCCGACGAGAATGCCGAGGTCGTAGAAGAATTGCAGCGTCGAAGGTTCGGTGAATGCCCCGCCGACGAAAAGAGCGCGCAGCTTGCCGCCAAATGCATCGTGAACCTGAGGCAACAGACGCCGGCTGACTGTTCGATTCGGCCTGCTGCGTGTGAGCGCTCGATTCACGCCGATGAGTGCATCGAGAATTCTGCGGCGGCCTCTCGGCAATTCCGCGAATCGCTGGCGCAGTCCGGCCTCCAGATTCTTGAGCACCGTCGGGACCAGGCTCATGTAAGTAATCTTATATTTCGTAAACGCTTCGCGAACATATTCTGGTCGCAGCGTGCGCAGATGCACCACCGCGGCTCCGCAAACAAACGGTCCAATGAATCCGACCATGAAGTCTATCGCGTGGTTTGTCGGCAAAATACTCAGATATGTTACGCCCGGCCAGAAAGGATACAGCTTCGTCAGCGCGATGCACTGTTCGATATAGTTCTCGTGCGTCAGCACGCAGCCTTTCGGACGACCACCAGTGCCCGACGAGTAGACGATGCAGGCGGGGTCGTGCCGCGTTCGCATCACAAACATGGGTTCGCCGGCGCCGCGAAATTCCTCCCACTTTTGCGCCCCCGCGAGGTCGGCGCCAGCCGGAGCTTCGGTGACTACGATCGCGCGCGTAGTCAGCGCCTTGAAATTCGTCGCCCGAGTGATGGCCTTCCACGTGTGGTACTCGATGACCAGAAACTCCGCCTTGGAGTGCACCAGCAACTGAACCTGCTCTTCGGGAGTGAGCTTGTGATCGAGCGGAACCAACGCGCCGCCGCCATAGAAAATCGCGTAAGCGGAAATCAGCCATTTCGACTGATTGGTCATGATGATCGCTGCCCGCGTGCCACTTTGCAGGCCTGCGTCTTGCAATGCGCGCGCCAGCGGCAGCGCCGCTTCCTTGAATTGGCGATACGTGAACCGCGCTTTCTCGCGGTCGCGGTCCGCTTCGATCAGACAGACTTCGTCCGGCCAACGGTCGAGCGCCGCCCGCAGCGCTTCTCCCAGACATTGGTATTTATTGAGATCTAGCATCAAAGGCGGGATTGTATACGTTCGGCGAGCGTCCGGAAATCGCTGACGCCCTGAAGTTCGTAATCCGGAAGCTCGATGTGGAAATGCTGTTCCAGGCGCGTCAAGAGATCGAGCGCCTGCAGGCTGTTAATGCCCAGCGCTTTGAAAAAATCGTCATCCGCGCGGAGCCGTTCGCGCGGCACTCTGAAATGCGTCGCGGCCAGCTGCAGGACTTCGTCCGTCGTTTTGTCGATCGCCGTCATACTCTCGTATCTTCCCACATTTTGCGCCTCGTCTCTGCCGTCTGCGTTTACATCCGCAGCTGCCTACGGCAGATAGGGCAGTGCGTCGGTGCTCTCCACAAATTTGCGAAGCCCCGCTTCCACCGTGGGCCGCGTAAACAGATCGCAAAAGATGTCTATCTCGCGCCGTAGCTCTTCGTGCGGCATGGATTTGATGAAGCTCTTGGCGGCCGTCGCCGTAGCGCGATCGAATTTGTTCAGTTGCGCAGCGGTGGCGCGCGCCACGCGGAGTGCATCTCCTTCCGCCGTCACCTGGCTGACCAGGCCGACCGCCTGCGCTTTGGTCGCGTTGATGCTGCGCCCCGTGAGCAGCAGATCGCGCACGATGGCGTTGCCGACATCGCGCTTTAGGCGCGGAATCCCGCCGAAGCCGGGAATCAGCCCCAGCCGCAGCTCCGGAAAACAAAATCGCGTCATCTTGTCCGCTACCAACAGGTCGCACGTGAGCGCGAGTTCAAACCCACCCCCGAACGTGACGCCATGGACGGCCGCAATCGTCGTTAACGGCGCTGCGTCAATCGCGTTCATCACGCGGTGAATTCTTTCGAGGAAATCGCGCACGGCAGCTTGTCGCTTCGAGGCCGGTATCGCCTGCGAACGCTCATATAGCTCACGCAAGTCGGCCCCCGCGCTGAAACCCTCGGTGCGCGCGCTCGAAATGATCAGCGCGTGGGCGTCTTTTTCAAGCGTGCCGAGGGCGGCAACGAACTGCTCGAGCTCGGCGAGCGTAACCGAGCCGATCTCATTGCATGGCGCGCGATCCAGCACGAGCTCAATCGTGCCGTCGGTGGTCCTCCACGAAAGTGCTTTTCCCGAAAAGGTTTTCATGCGGACTTCTTCTGGTAGAGCCTTTCAATTTCGGTCGCGAACCGCGCTGCGATCGCGTCGCGCTTGAGCTTTCCCATTGTCGTTAGCAGGCCATTTTCCATGCTGAACGGCTCGGTCAGCACTTGAAATGCGCGAATCTGCTTGTAGTGCGGCTGGCCGGCGTTTAGCGCATCGAGCGTCGACTGAATCCGGCCGTTTTTCAGCCCATCGCAGCCGTTGCCACCGGCGGTGGTGACCAGCGCGGCGAGAAAACTCCGCTGATTTCCGAGCAGCACCACCTGCTGGGCCTCCGGAAGACTTGCCGCGAGCGCTTGTTCAAGCGGCTCCGGCGCCACGTTGTGCCCGGAGTTGAGAATGATCAGGTTCTTCAGCCTTCCCGTGATTTGCCAATTGCCGCTGGCGTCCATTTCGCCTCGGTCGCCGGTGTGAAACCATCCGCCTTCGAGCGCTTTGGCAGTGTCCGCCGGCCGCTGCCAGTATCCTGGGAAAATATTCGGACCGCGGACCAAAATCTCGCCGTTTTCGCCCGTCG
This sequence comes from uncultured Acidobacteriota bacterium, assembly GCA_963814605.1. Lineage (GTDB taxonomy): Bacteria > Acidobacteriota > Terriglobia > Acidiferrales > UBA7541 > Palsa-295. The sequence goes on from CAWFDD010000002.1 coordinate 328,869, forward strand.
TCATTTGCACTCCAGGCACCGCGCGCCCCACCCGTCCCGGCTCGACGCGCCCCGGCTCATCCATCGTGCAAATTGCGGTCGTCTCCGTCAGTCCGTAAACCTGCAGCACTGGAATGCCGATCATCATGAAAAACAATCGCGTGTCGGCGGAAAGCGGAGCGGACCCGCAGATCAGCGCTTTCAGGTTGACACCGACGTTCTTGCGTATCGCCGGAAATAGCAAAGAGTTCGCCATGGCGAGCCAAAGAGAATCCGCGGCGCTCGCAACCTTGTTTTGCTTCCTGTGATACGCCTGCTGTGCGCGCGAGAAAACCTTTGTTGCGAACCCGCCGCGCTTCTGAATGGACTCCTCGACCCTGCGGCGAACGCGTTCCAGAAACATGGGCACGTTCACGAAATAGTGCGGCGCCGCGAGCTTCAACTCGTCCGCAATCTTGGTGAGGTCGGTGGAAAGCGTCAAGACACTGTTGCGCGAAAGGGAAGTGAGCAACAGGATCCGGGCCGCGGCGAAGCAGAACGGAGCGTATTGGAAAACACTCTCCGGCTCCTGCCGCGCGCCCATTAATTGATCGAGACGCGCATTCGTGCAGCCGATCATGAAGGTGATATTGCCCCCGTTGAGCACCACCCCTTTGGGTTCGCCGGATGTCCCCGAGGTGTAGACGATCGTCACCGCATCGTGGTCGGCATGATGAATCGGCGGTGATGTGGACTCGAGCTCGCCTTTAAATACGTCGTCGAACAATGCATTCGCCACCGCCGCGAAGCCAGCTTCGTGAATTCTTCCAGCCAATTCCGAATCGGCGCAGCAGATCAACGATGGCGCGGAGTCCTTAATCACCGCTGCGATTTCGTGAGGCACCTGGCGCGGATCGAGCGGCACAACGATGATTCCCTCGGCCATTAGCGCGAGATCGAGAGCCACCCAGCGAATGCTATTCGGCGCATACAGAGCACAGCGGTCGCCCCTCTTCAATCCGCGCGTCGTGATAAAGCGCCGCGCTCGCCGGACCATAGCCAGTAATTCGGCTCCGCTCGCTGGCAGGATTCGGCCATCGCGCGCTTCGCATACGACGGGCGAATTCTGTGCCCGCCCGAGCCGTTCGAAGATGCCTTCCAGATACGTCATGCCGCCAGTGCTCCGCTGTGGACTTCCAGCAGCTTGCGAAGTTCCGGCGCCAGCGGTGGAAGATATTCCTCCCAGCTGAGTACGCCCGTGCGAATCGGAAACTCCGGGTATTGCGTCGCGACTCGCTCTTCGAAATAGACTCCCATCCGCGACATCATTTTCAGATTGCGCGCGACCGTTCGACCCATGGAGTATCGAATTTCTTCGGCCTCGGCATCGAGTGCAACGAGCGCCGCGACGATCTTGTCGGCCAGCTCCGGCTCGTCGACTTTCATCAGCAAGTGGTCGTGTCCCCGCTGTCGCAACAAATTACGGATGCGTTCGTCCATCGTCACGCCCGCCGACGGCACGCCTGCGGGCATGCTCGTGACGATCGCGTGAAACCGCGAAGATAGCATCCGGTCGCACCCCCGCAATATGCTGACCAGCTCATACATGTTCAGCTCGTCAGACGCGAATATCGGCGCGCCGCCGACGGCATCCGCTACACGCGCGCATGCGTCGCGGTCGAGCATCTCCATGGCGACGAGCACCGGAAACACGGGACGCCTCTTGCGATACCGCTGAACGCCTTCCGCCATCGCGGAAAGATATTTTGCATATGCGGCATCAACGTCGCGGCCCGAACGATGAAAATAGATCGTGCGGTAGTAGCTTCTTGCGTACGCGCCGCCCACGGAGTGCGCCAGCCATTTCACAACCGATGGCTTCACCGGCCACCAGAAGGGGTTGATTGGGCACACTGCTAGCACCGGCGTCGTCCCATCCCATCCTGCTTCGCGCAGCGCCTTACGGCCATACTCCGCGCCGAGCGGCTGAAATGTCCACGCGGTATCGGTTCCCAACTCAGTGGCCACGCCCAATTTGCCCAGAATCTCCTGTGATTCGACGTTCCGCGTGATCACCAGCGAGTCGTGGCAGTAGCGCTTGCACATTTTTTGCAGCAAAGGATCCATGGCTCCGGCCTCGCCGCCGTATGCCACGCTCAGCTTGTTGTGCGCCGACGCGATGCCCAACGAGCCCACAAACATCGTTGTCAGCGCATTGGCAAACTTGCTCTTAAACATGGACCCTTCGCAGGCCACTACGCCGTCGTGCTTGGGCACTTCGGAATTCAGGAAGGGCGGGAACACGTCCGGCAGATGCACCTGTTGCGCGGCGCCGAAATATCCGCGCGTCAAATCGAAATTCTGGGTCATCACCGTCCCGGCAATATTCTCGGCGCCGAGTATCCGCTCGATCTGCCGCACGATTTCTTCCACACGGATGTCGGAACCGGTGTTGCGCGTGCCGTTATAACTTGCGAACAGCAGCTTGAGCTTCTGCCCCGGCTTCCAGCGTTTGCCCGAACCGAGCACGTATTTCAGTTTGTGGTATTCGATCAGGCTGCTGACCCAAGCCTCAAGGACGACGTCCATGTCCATCATCGTCGTGAATCCTGCGCCCCGCCCGACTGCAGCGCCGCCGCGGCCGGCTGCGATTTCGCCGTGCTCTCCGCCGGCCAATCGCGATATTTGTAAATGAAATGGTTGTCGCGGCTGAAATGCAGCAGCGGATAGCAATATTGAGAAAACGGCACTGGCTTTCGCCCCATCTCCGCCACCACGAGCCGGTTATCAAACACCGTGTTCCAAACCAGGTATGGCAGAAACACTTTCATGAGCGTTGCCAGCCCGCCGACTTTTCCCGCGCGGCCCGCCAGCGCGTTGACCATTTTTGACGAAGGCCCTTCGAGACTCGGCATGTACACGGGTCCGCGCTTTCCCTGCGCCTTCGCCAGCGCGCCCGTCAATTCCGCGAACGTCTCGGAGTCACTACCCGAAGAAAGATGATAGATCTCATGCGCTGGCTTCTCCTTCAGGTGCAGCGTTGATATCGCATCCGCCACATAGTCCACTGGCACGATGTCCACTTTGTCCGTGGGACGGAAGGGAAGCGCGGGCAGCCCGGCGAGAAACACAAACGCGCGAACCATTTCGAACTGGTTTGTCTCCGGCCGGCGGCTGTCGCCCAGCACGATGCTGGGCCGGAAAATCGTCCGCTGGACATCCGGAAGCAACTCGCGGACCATATGTTCGCAGAACTTTTTGGTCCGCGCGTACGGATCGTAATCCGACCGATTCCAATCAATCGCCGAATCTTCTTCAACCACTTCGTTCGCTCTGTGTCCGGCGACCGCAACCGTGCTCACGTGGCTGAAGCGCCGCAGTCCGTGTTCGTCGCGCGCGCGCATCGCCAGTTGAATTACCTCCAGCGTTCCGCGCAGATTGACGTTCAGGCAGCTTTTTTCGGATTTGCGGTTCAGCGAGGCGGCGCAGTGGATGATTGAATCTGTGCTTTGGACAAGTTTTCGGTACTCATCCGCCGGCAGACCGAAGTGCGCGTCCGTCAAGTCGCCCAGAAAAATGCGAATGCGCCCGTTCAGGAAGCCCTCGAAATTCGAAAAATCCATGTGGAGCTGCAGCGAGCGCCACAGGCGGCTCCGCGCTTCCTCGGCATCTTGCGCGCGCACCAGCACGTTTAGCGGCTCGGAATGATCCGCGAGCAGGTTCGATGCAACGTGGGCACCGATATATCCGGTGCAGCCGGTCAGAAGGATGGCCACAGTGTTTGGGTGTCAGGGCGTCGTTGCCGGAGTTGAACCAGCCGCTCCGGCGGCGCTCGCTTCGGTGCGGACGGCGATGGACACGCTGCGCCGCGGGCGAGCTTCCTGCGGACGGCCCTCGATCAGAGGATAACACCACTTGCGCAGCGCCGGAATGTGCACGTTGATCCAGTAGTCCCACCAATCAAGCGAGCGCGCGTCGTATCCGAATTCCGCGCGTTCCTCGGCCGGCAAGGCAGCGTCCAGCATCTCCACGTTGGCAGCCTCAAACACGTGATCGTTGTCCAGGATGAACGGCTTGAACAGGGCCACCAGCTTGATTACCTTTTCGAGTTCGCGCTCCTGCCGCACCAGTGGTGGCCGCACGAACCGCAATGGTTCCACGCTGCGGTTGATGGCCTGCACCACGATTTTTTGCGCGGGTGCCGATAGCTTTTCATAGCGCGATTCCGAAACCGGAATGGCGTCGAACTTCAGACGCAGCCGCTGTTGAAAGCCGTCTTGCGAGCGGTAGAACTTGCGATGTCCTAAGCCCGTCAGCTCGATCGATCGCCGCATGTCGCACGGATTCGCTACCGAAGTCGCCAGGTGATATACGCCCTCGTGCCTTCGTGCGACGAGCGCCGCCGCGATCAGCGTCATGCCTCGTGTGACGATATCCACGGGAATCAGGTCGAGGCACTTGCTCTCATTTGTGGGCAGTTGCCGAAAATACGTGCCCAGCAGATACGACAGCGAGGCCGAAGTATTCACTCCCTCGTTCCAGCCCACGAACGGCTTCTCAATGGACGATTCGACAATCGATGGCCTCACGATCGCAACCGCCGCGCCGGGCGTGGACTCCACGAAATCGCCGATTAGCGATTCCGAGATGCTTTTCGTGAATGTGTACGTATTGGGCCAGCCAAGCTCGTTGGCCCGCCGCGTTCCCGCCTCCATCAGCGCCTGCCGCAGCCACCGGGTGCGGTTCTTGCGAATCTGGTTGTCGAGCGCCACGCCGTGCAAGCTCTTGGAGGCGTGTTTCTTGGCGAGCGCCTGCCGCCGCAGCTCTTCCGTCACCTCCGCGGATTCGGCGCGTGTTTCTGTCTCCCGAATCAGCGTCTCGAGCGCAGCGCACTCCTTCCGCGCGTCGAACTCCTTGACGCCTGCAGGATTGTAGTTTTTCGAAAATTCTTCCAGGATGCGCCCGTCGCGCTGCCCGATTGCATAACACGTCGAAAGATGCAGAAGCGCGGCATGATCGCAGTCGCGCAGGAAGTCCAGCAGGTGCTCGGTGGAATGAACATTCATCGCCAGCGCGTCGCGCAGGTCGGGATTGAAGTCCGTCAGACCCGCGCTGTTGACGATCAGATCAAGCGACCGTCCCAGGCGCTGGCGCACTTCGGGGGTCATGCCAAGCCCGGGCTTGCTCGCATCGCCGGCGACCACTTCCACCCGCTCGCGGAGGAAATCTCCAAACCGGTCGCCGTACCTCTCCGCCAGCCGGTCGAACACGGGCGATTCCGAAACAACACGCTCGAAGCGCTCAAGCGCGGTTGCCGAGCGGTGTCCGCGGATCAGCAAATGGACGCGGCCGACTTCCGGCAGCTCGGTCAGCAGGTTCGCCAGCCACACTTTGCCGATGAATCCAGTGCTGCCGATCAGAAGAATCTGCTTCCCGCGTAAAGTGGCGCGCACAGAAAGCGGCGTACGGCCGTTCCGCGAATCGAAATGAACCACGGGGAGGTCAATTTTCGTCGCCGGCCGTTGCGCCGGCCGAATCGTCTGTTCGAGCACTGCAGGATTCTTCGCGAAGCCGAGATCGTGTAGCAATTGCGATCTCGCGACGGTCCCGTCGGGCCGCTCTGCGCGAAGCTTGGCGAGGGGGCCGCGCGGCCGGATCACGGGGTCAAGCAGCCGGCCCGTGGCGATACCGTCGCGGAAATCCAGGCGATTTGAAAGAATCCACCGGGCGCCAAGATGATTGGCGAGCGGCCGCATGACGTGATCGAGGCCCTGGCTGACCAGCACCACATCCGCGCCCGACTCCATCACTTCCCGGAGTTTCTCGACGCCCCGCTGTTTGAGCCGCGGCTTTAGGAAGTACTCGAAGAATTCCTCGCCAAGCAGATCCAATCGGTCCCGGCTGGTGTGCCGCAGCACGGCATGCAACACGCGCGTGGCAAACACGCGGTCGCTGGCGTATAGAAAGGGCCGGGCCACCGCCAGCACGCCCATCGTTCCCCGGCGCGCCCATCGCCCCAGAAAACTTTGCGCGTTCCAGGTGAAGAAACCGACCGGCCGCACCGCCGTAAGATTTAACAGGCTCCCCTCGACGCGCCAGAAAACTGGATTGCGCAGCGGCGATGGCAATCGCCCTTCAGGTGTAGGTCCAGACAGGTTCGACTCCGTGAGCTTGGACAAAGACATGGTTGGCGGAAAGAACTTGAGCAGCTACGTGCCGAAATTAGCACGCTTCGCGCGCGGCAATCAAGCGACCGGCGGGTCCCTACGCTTTTGTGTCTCGCTTAGCGTCCGCTTTTGACTGCGGTTCCCGTTTTCACCGCGGCGATCCAGGCATTCGTCCGGGTATCCAGCACATCCAGGGGCAGCGCGCCCCCGCTGAGCATCTCGTCGTGAAACGCGCGGAGGTCGAATTTCTCTCCGAGTTGATCCTGCGCCCGCTTGCGCAATTCAAGAATTTTCAGCTGCCCGATTTTGTAGCTCAGGGCCTGAGCCGGATAGGAGATGTAGCGGTCCACTTCTGCCTGAAGATCGTCTCCGGTTTCAAGTGAATGATCCTGGAAGAACTGCACCATCTGCTCGCGCGTCCAGCGCTTGTAGTGCACGCCGGTATCTTCCACCAAGCGGCTCGCGCGGAATTGTTCGCTGGCCAGCCGCTCGAAGTCGCTGTTCGGATCCTGATAGAAGCCGATCTCTTTTCCCAGCCGCTCGGCGTAAAGTGCCCAGCCCTCGATGTATGCCGTGTAGGACGCATGCTGCCGGAATGGCGGAAGCTCCGGCAATTCCTGTTGGATCGACAGCTGCATGTGATGGCCGGGAATGCCTTCGTGGTAAGCGACTGCTTCGATTTCCGGAAGCTCGCGGTGCTCGAAGTCCCCGGTATTCACGTAAACCTTCCCGGGTCGCGAGCCGTCCGGCGTGCCGACAAAATAGCTCGCGGCGGCCGCTTCCTTTTCACGGTATGCCTCCACGGGCACGACCTCGAGTCTGGATTTTGGAAGTAGCCCGAACAGTTGCGGCAGCTTCGGCTGCATCTGCGCGATGTACCTCCGGTACATATCCAGAATCTCCTCGCGTGACGTCGCTCTCAGCTTCGGATTATCCCGAATGGATGCCGCGTAACTCTTCCAGTCGGGAAAGCCCTGTAGTTTCGCGATCGCCGTCATCTGCGATTCGGACTCCTTCACCTGTTCCATCCCCAACTCGTAGATCTGCTCGGGAGTCATGTCTGTGGTGGTCATCTCGCGGACGGCGGCGCGATAGCGCGCGTCTCCTTCGGGCAGTGCCCACAATCCCGGATCGGTACGTCCGTTTGGCGCGTAATCTTCGCGCACGAATTTGGCGAGCTTCAGGTACGCGGGGCGCACCTCCGTGTCGATCGCCTTCACGATCGAGTCGCGCAGGCGTTTCTGGTCGTCGGGGGAAACCGCCGCCGGGAATTTCTGGATCGGTGCGGCGAATGCGCTGGCCTCGCCCTCGGCAGCGGCGATCGAATCGCACTGCTTCGCCACCAATTCCAGCACGAATCGCGGCGGCATCAGTCTGTCTTTCTGTCCCAGCTGCGCCAGTTCGACGATCTGGTCTATCGCCCGCGGAATCTGGTGCAGCCTTGCCAAATAGTCTTCATAGTGCTTTGTGGTATCGGCCGGCACCGCCGCCGGGATCTGCGCCAGCCCCAGATGAGCGCCATTAAACTGGTCCAGCGGCATTTCGTAATTCTTGAGCTCGGTATCGGCTATTCCCTGACGGAGTTTCCGTGCCAACAGCGCTTTGTTGAGCTGCTCTTGCTCCGGGAAACCTGAGGTGTCAATCTTGTCGAGTCGCGCCAGGAAATCCTTCGATGCCTTGTCCTGTCGCAGCACCGCCGCCATCGAGAAATCGTCCAGCTTGTCGTTGTAGCGGTAATCCCCGAAAAAAGTGGCCGCCAGCGGGCTCTCATGCATCTCGTATTCCCACTCCTCGGCGACCAGCTTTTTCAATGCGTCTCTCCGAGCGTCGACACCCGCCGGCGCGGCCACTGGTCCCGAAGCCGTTTGTCCATACGTCACCCCGCCGAAAATGAATCCGCCGCAGATGATCGCCAATAGAAATCCGCTGAACCTGCTTCGCATGCACCCTCCGAATAAACTATACCGGCCGCCTTCATCCATAGGTATGACGCACGAAACCGAAGAACGAATGGCTGAATTTCAGGTAGGTACTATACCTGTACTCTGACTGTACGTTGGACCAAGCGAATATTTTGCTTCGCTTTGTTAGCCTGAACCGTAGAGGTGTAGAACGCGGCATCCGGAGAAAGGTTGCCGAAGCAAGCGTTAGCCAAACTGCTTCGCCCAACCTCGCCCGCCTGCCTTTCACAGCTCGACGACCGCCGAGGACGATGCCCGAGCTGCGAACTGCAGATCCTGATCGCCAAACGCGTGCGAGTAGTATCTACCGCAACCTCCGCAAAACAAACGATCGGCGCCCACTCTAATCGCCAAAATTCCTCCCAGCCTCCCGCGGACAAGTTCGCCCACGCTCCCCGCGCGTCAATGGGCAGATTCGTGCGACTCCGTCTCCGGAACCGGCGTCCGCACCCCGCCGCGGACCTGCATCTCGTTCTGACGGAAGCCCGTCGGCCAGAGCAACCGGATGACGTCAGCCAGTCCCTCACTTCCCAGCCCGGTCAGAATTTCGGGCGCGCCTTGTCCGAGATATCCGGACGCGCCGGTAACATCCCATGTCTGCCGCTGCGCTCCGGAGAAGATGTCCACCTTGGTCCCGATTCCGAGCTTGTTGTCCGGGTCGCCGCTCAGCGTCAGCTTCAGCCACCTGTTCTTCTCGCCACCGACATTCTTTAGCAGCACTGGCGGCAAGTTGTTCTGCGTGATCAGCAAATCCGCCGACCCGTCGCCGTCGTAGTCAAACGCGATCACTCCCCGCGGATTGTGCAGCGCCACCTTGTCGAGCCCGGTCTCGTGCGTGACGTCCCGGAATCCGGCCGGTCCCTCATTGCGGAGCAGAGCGATTCGGCCTTCTCCCGCAAAGGTCTCGCCCACGGCGACCAAATCCACCCAGCCGTCGTTGTCGTAGTCCAGGGCCGCGATTCCCCAGCCGCGCATCCACACCGGTCCAACCAGCGGCAGACGCTCGAACGATTTTCCCCGGACATTTCGCCAGATGCTGATTCCCGGCGAAGCCCAGTGCGTGAACGCCAAGTCCATCCAACCATCGTGATCGAAATCGGCCGCTACCACTCCCGCGGCCGGTCCCGGCATGCTGATCGCCCATGGCCTCGACGCGCGAAACGGTCCCTCGCGAGTGTTCACGAACACCGTGGGAAATTTCTCCCAGCCGGTGACAACCAGATCAATCCCGTGGTCGTTGTGGAGATCGCTTCCGATGACGCCGACAGAGGGGGCGCTGCCTCCGAGTCCCAAATCTTTCGTCTGGTCCACAAATGTTCCGTCTCCGTTGTTTCTCCAGACGATGTTTCCCGGAGCCGGAGAGTCCTCGGGGAATGTAAAGGGTTGCGTTCGACTTTCAAGAGGGAAGGCGGTAAACCGGGTGACATAAATGTCGAGATCACCATCACCGTCGTAGTCGACGAATGTCACTCCCATCGCCAGGCCGTCGGAATTCCCGCTCGTTTGGCTTGGCGGGCGGAGCCCGGCCTGTTCCGTCACGTCCTTGAATGTGCCGTTTCCTTCGTTATGTAAGAGCGTGATGCCGTCTGCCGAACTGACTGCCAGATCGGGGTGGCCGTCGTTGTCGTAGTCCCCGACAGCGCAGCCCATTCCCTCGCCGTGGAATTCGATCTTGGCCGCTTTCGTCACGTTGACAAACGTACCCCTGCCCGTATTCCGGTACAGCGCTGCGTCGCCCTTCCCGTCGGCGTTGACGAGAAAAATGTCCGGCAGGCCGTCGCCGTCGAAATCGATGATGCATGCGCCGCTCCCGAGGAAACCGGCGAGTGTGTGCGCAGCGCTCTCGTCGCTGGTCTCCGCGTGCTGCCTGCTGGGTCGCGCGCGGACCGCCGGCTCGGCACGCAAGAATTGCGGGAGCCCGGAAATCGAGGTCACATTGACGAACTGTACGGAAATCGCCGCCTGGACAGCCGCGACCGGCGCAGCCATCTCCTGCCCAAGTGAGTACTTTCCCTGTTCGCCGTAAAGAAACCGGATTGGCTTGCCCAACCTCTCGTAAGTGATCTGCTGGAAACGCTCGAAATGGGCTTTTGCGCTGGCGGCGTCGCGTAAATGCCCTTCGGCCTGGGAAAGGCCATACTCGGCCGAGGCGTGAAAGGGATCGAGCTCGATGGTGCGTTTGAAAGCCGCGACCGCCTGATCGTAGTGTTGCGACTCCGACGCGAGATAGCCCAGAAAGTATTGGGTATCCCCGTCATCGGGGTCGATTGCGGCTACCTTCAGAAAGTTCTCCCGAGCGGCGTCGGGGCGCTGCAAGGCTTTGTCGAGTAGGGCCAGGTTGTACCATGCCCGCGCGCTCTGAGGATCCCGCGCGGCGGACTTTGTAAGGATATTCTCAGCGTCGTCGTAGCGCCCCATATTCAACAGGGCGATGCCGATATTCAGGCAGCCCGTGTCGGAGTCCGGATTCATGACGCAGGCTGTCTGAAACTTTCCCAGCGCAGCCGAAAAATCGCGCCGGTCCATTAATGCAAGCCCCAGATTGTTTTCCCGAATGGCCTGAGTGAGAGTCGCTGCAGGCGGGCTGGCCTGTTCCTGCGGGCGTGACGCAGGCTTCGAAGGCGTTCGCGCGACCGTATGCTTCCCCTGCTGTCCCGCGCCAGAGAGGCCGCAGGCCAGCACCAGCACCGGAATCGCGAATCGCGCGACACGGACGATTGCCCCTCTACCGGAGTTCATCGAGTTGCTCACCGTTGCGCGCGCATTCTACCGTATCGCGAGCCGTTGCCGCGATGCGTCTGATCGCGTGTCATTTTCCACGTCGTGTTTTCAGCGCCACGAGTTCTCGTGGCGTATTTGCCGCTAAGTTCTTTCTCCCGAGTTCATCTCATTTGGCCGCCGTGCTGCATTCCTGCTTTGCGCAGGCCCAGCCAGAAGGACGACGGTGATGAACAGCTTTATCGGATTCGCAGAGGTGGTGGGAGCAATCATCGCGGCGCTGGGACTGGCGCTTGGGCTGGAATGGGTCGGGCTGTACGGGTTGACCAGCTTGATGCCCATGCGGCGGAGCCAACCGCGCGACGGTCAACTGTAGAGCAGGGAACGCCCCGGCGCGCCAGAGGCGCACCGGCCGCCGACCGCTAAGAAGGCGTGACGCGCGCCGTCTTGGGGTTCACCGTTCGGGTGCCCACGGGGGCCTCCTCGCGGTAAAGGAGCTAGCCATGCTGTTTCTGAGATTTCTTCTGATCACAGGGTGCTTTGGCCTATTCGCATGTGTCGCCGGCATGGTCCTATACGACATCTTCCTCGCCTACGAACTCGACCGGATTTTGCGCCGCCGCCCGAAGCCGACAGATACTTCGCTGCTCGGGGAACTCCCGGCTCCAGCCCCAGCTCCGCCGGTCGTCTCGATGCGCACCCGGCGGAAGATTCGCTGGGGCGCCGCGGCGAAGCTGTCCATCCTCGCGGCGATTTCGGGGCTTCTCGGGCGGAGCATCCTGGTCGTGCCGGACGGCCAGGCCGGCGTGCGCATCAGCCAGATGTCCGGCGTGCAGCCAGGAACGCTCTATGCCGGCACGCACCTGATTGTGCCGCTGGTTGACCACGTGCAGTTGTTCGACGTTCGGGACCGCGTATTTTCGACGACCGCGCTCGCGGTCCGGAACGACAAAATGGAAGTTCTCGAGGTGCAGGCGCGCGAAGGGCTCTCCGTAGGCCTCGAAGTGACGGTGCGCTATCGCATAGACCCGTCGCGGCTTGCGTACATCCAGGCGAACGTGCCGCAGCCGGTGGATTCCGAGATCGTCGAGCCGACGGTGGTGGCCGCGTTTCACGAAATCGCGCCGAACTACATCGTGCGCGACCTTTTCTCCACGAAGCGCGAGGAATTCCGTTCGCGCGCCACGCAATTGATTACCACGAGGCTGGGCAGCGACGGCATCGTCGTCAAGGAAGTGCTGCTGAAAAAGGTCGAGCTGCCGGAGGAATACGCCAAGGGTCTCGAGGATCTTCTGCTGAAGGAGCAAGAGGACGACCGCACCTCGGTAGATGCTGAAATTGAGCAGAAGAAAGTTGCCATAGCGCAATCGCAAGCGGAGGCCGCGAAGGTCCGAGAAGTGAAGCGAGCCGAAGGCGACGCGCAGTCTCAGGTGATCATGGCCAAGGCCCAATCGGACGCCATGCAGTTCACACTTCCGCTAAAGCAGAAGCAGATCGAGCAGTCGCGCTTGGAGGCCGAAGCGCGTAAACAGACTACGATTGAAGACGCCGAAGCGGCGGCGCAGGCAAAGGTCATTGACAGCAAGGCAGAACAACAGCGCCAGGCTCTGGTTGCCGATTCCGAGGCCAATCGCATCCGTGTTTCGGCAGCAGCGGACCAGGATCGCCAGAAGCTGCTGGCTGATTCCGAGGCCAACCGCATTCGGGTGACGGCGCAGGCTGATTCAGACCGCGAAAAGCTTCAAGCCGACGCCGAAGCCAATCGCATTCGCCTGACCGCGCAGGCTGAATCCGACGAGATGCAGTTGCAGGCTGCCGCACTAAAAGTAAATCCGCTGCTGGTGCAGTTGACCATCGCGCAGCGGCTTTCGGACCGCGTGCAAATCATGATGGTGCCGAACGACGGAAAATTCTTTTTCACCAACGACGTGCTGCGCTCGGCGATGGCGAACGAAGCGGGCACTTTGAACGCACGGCCGAACTTGAAGCCATAATGATTTCCGGCCGGTCTGGAATTTTCCGCGTCCGGGCTAGGGGCGCGGGAGAAACGAGACCCGCTCGGGAGTGACGCCGGCAAAAACCCTTGCTGGGGCTTCGCCAGATGTGTACAAAACGAAGCCCCGCCGGCGCAACACCTCCGGGCCGTTTCCGAGGTTGTGCTATGATGACTCACGACGAACGCTTTGCAAAATTGGCCCAAGCTGATGCGGCCACTCCGCCGAATAATCCCTTCGATCCTGCGGTCCATTGTCGCTGTCTCGTTTATTGCTTGCGCCGCCGGCGCGTCTTTTGCGCAGGCGCCGGGCGAAATCCCTCACGCGTGGACTGAGGCCGTGTACAGCCTGGCCCAAAAAATCGCCGCCGCGCTGGGCTCGACACAGGCGTTTTCTCTCGAGCTGAAGGATATTTCCGCGGCAGCGCCGGTGGAACTCGCGGGCTTGCAGCGGACTCTCGAGGACGATATGTCGCAGCGAGGGGCCCGTGCGGTCCCGGCCCCGGCCGACGCGCAAGTGCAAGTGACAATTTCCCGAAATCTGGCGGGATTTGAACTGGTTGCCGAGATTCATCGAGGCGACGCCCAGCAAGTAGCGGTGGTTCCCGTTGCGGCTACGGGAGAGTTACCGCCCCAGCCGAGTCCCCAGCCGGGAATTCAGCGGAGAATCGTGTGGCAGCAGTCCGCACCGATACTCGATTTCGTGCAGCTGGCCGCGGACTCGCGCCGCGCACTCTGGTATTTCCTGGAACCGGACCGGCTCGTGGCCTACGAATTTGACGACGGCGCTCAGGTGCTTCGTATCGCGCAGCCCGTTTCCCGGCGGTATGCCACGCGTGACCTTCGCGGGCGTCTGGTCGCGGCGGACGCCACGCACGTGAGCGCGTATTTCGGCGGTGTGCGGTGCGACGGCTCGTGGAATCCCAGTTTCGCCGTGGAATGCCGCGAGAATGCCGGCCAGGAATGGCCGATGGGTTCCGCCAATTGGACATCCGTTCCAGATCGAAATTTCTTTTCCACGATTACGTTTTCCGACAGCCTCCAGGCGAAGTTCCCCCCATTTTTTTCTTCCGCTTCACCGTCATCGGACACGACGGGTATGAGTTCTTCGCGGCGAGTGGTAGCCGGTCTTGACGGACAGGCGCAGCTCTTTGTGGGAACGGCCGACCCAGTGGCGGTTTTTGACGGCTGGGGGAGCGACATCGTATCCATTGACAGCGGATGTGACTTGGCCTGGCAAGTGCTCGTTACGGGCTCGGGCGACTGGACCCAGAAGGACCAGATTCAGCTGTACGAAATCAGGGACGGCAGGGCCGCTGCTATCGGCCAGCCGATGGAAGTCCCCGGGCCGATTCTGGCGCTGTGGCCCGGCGACGACGGCAAATCGGCGCGATTGATTTCGCGAACCCTCGAGTCAGGATCGTATGAAGCTTCGATTGTGTCTGTTACTTGTGGCAATTAGTACCGCACTGCTGCACACGGGCCGCGTCGAATCGGCGCGGCGGCCGAGATACGGCGGAACCCTGCGCGTCGAGATCGGCGCATTCCTGAATTCGCTCGATCCCGCCAGCGCGCCAGCGGATCCAGACGCGGCCAAGGCGAAAGACGAGATTGATTCTCTGCTTTACAGCCAGCGCAACCCGGACGGGACATTCACTGGCGTGGCCGGATCGGGCGCATTTCACATCTCCGCGTGGGAATCGGGAAAACATGTGACTCTCGCGGCGAACGACAATTATCGCGGCGGGCGGCCGTTTGTGGACTCCATTGACTTCGAAATGGGACGTGCAGCGAAGGATCGGTTGCTCGACCTCGAAGTAGGTAAGGCGGACTTCGCGGAAATCCCCCCCGAGGAGACCCGCAGCGCCGCCGAGCGCGGGGTACGCGTAAGCACATCGGAGCCGAACGAACTGGTGGCGCTTGTTTTCACCGCGGGCCGCCCAGTCGCGGAAGATACGCATGCCCGCGAAGCCCTGGCGCGTTCGATTGACCGCGCCGCGATCGTCAATTTTATTCTGCAGAAGCAAGGCGAACCGGCCGGCGGCCTCTTGCCGCAATGGGCGAATGGCACTGCGTTCCTTTTCTCTACAGCCATGGACCCTGCTGGCGCGAAGGAATTGTGGTCCCAAGTCGCGGGTTCGCCGAGGATTGTATTGGGATATGATTCGGGCGATTCGCTCGATCAAGCCATCGCCGACCGAATCGCCGTGAATGCGCGGGACGCGGGAATCTCGCTTACGGCGGGGGCGATCGCGAACCCCGCGCCATCTCCAATGAATTACGACGCGCGCGTCATGCGCCTGAGAATCTCGTCGTCGCGCCCGCGCGACGCGCTCGCCGCTATGCAGGCTGCGCTCGTGCCAATGGCTGGTTTGGACGCGGCTGCGCTGCCCTTCGCAGCGTCGTCCGAGCAGATTTACGATCGGGAACGCGCGATCGTAAGCGGCTATCACGTGGTGCCGCTGGTGTGGCTGCCGCAGGTGTATGGCCTGGGCCCGCGCGTGCGGGATTGGAAAGCGCCTGCTGCGGGCGAAGGCTGGCCGTTTGCCGACGTATGGCTGGAACAGGATTCACAGTGACTTTCCGCTCCAAACTGTTTTGGGTTTTTACGATCGCGCTGCTGCTGTCGGTCGGCGTAATCGCCGCCGGAGTCACCATCGTCGCGCGGCGGGCCTTCGACGAAATGAACAGCCGGCACAGCGAAGCGCTGGTGGCGCAGTTCGAGGGCGAGTTCCAACGGCGCGGGCAGGATGTGGTCCACCGTGTGCAGGGAATCGCGGATGCCGAAGGCACCGTGCGCATGGCCATTGATCTGAGCCGCCCGAAGGCGGACGTTTCCGTGTACGTCAACGACTCGCGCGGAGTTTCGCAGTCCCATCAGCTCGACTTTCTCGATTTTGTCGGCACCGACGGCGCGATTATTTCGTCCAACGAGTGGCCTGCGCGCTTCGGTTACAAAATGGACTGGCTCACGCAGTCGCAGGACTGGTCCGCGCTTGGTTCGTTCCTGATGAAAGTGGAGACGCAGGAAGGACCAGCGCTCGGACTGATGGCTGTTTCAACGGTCCGCGTGGGAGACAGGGATCTCTATATTTCGGGGGGCGAGCGGCTCGGGAAGGATTTTCTGAATTCGCTGGTCCTGCCGTCGGGCATGCGCGCGCTCCTGTACCTGGACCTGGACCCGAATTTTCAGCCAACGAATCTGGTAGATGCGGCCGGCCCGGTGGTGGACGGCGAACGGCTCGCTCCGTTTATCGAACAGGAACGTCAGCAGCCTCGCGAGCAGACGTTCAAGATTTCCTGGACTCCCGATCCTGCGAGCCTGGAAGCCTTTCACGCGCTGCCGTTGCAGGGCAGGCAGAAAGAGCTGCTTGGCGTCCTGCTGATCGGCAGCTCGCAGCAGGAAGTGGTGAATCTCGAACGCCGCATTCGCGATCTGGCGCTGGCAGTCGTGGCCATGGGCCTGTTTTTCGGACTTCTGCTCAGCTGGTGGGGCGCGGCTCGCGTTACACGTCCTGTGCGCAAACTGGCTGAAGGAGCGCGCGAAGTCTCGGAAGGGAATTGGGGCGCTCGCGTTAACGTGCACGGGCGCAATGAAATCGGCCAGCTGGCAAACGCGTTCAACCGCATGACCTCGCAGTTGACGGAACAGCGAGAGCAACTGCTGCAGGCCGAGCGAGTCGCAGCATGGCGCGAACTCGCGCGCCGCCTGGCGCATGAACTGAAGAATCCGCTGTTCCCGCTGCAGACAACAGTCGAGAATCTTCAGCGTGCCAGGGAACGCAGTCCCGAGCAGTTTGACGAGGTATTCCGCGAGTCCACTGGAATCCTGCTTTCAGAAATTGACAATCTGAAAAACATCGTCGGCCGCTTCAGCGATTTCGCGAAGATGCCGCAGCCGGAGCTGGGGCCGGTCAACGTCAACGACGTGGTGCGCGGCGTGGTGAAATTGTTCGAGGCGCAGTTTGGCGCGGTGGGGCGCCCGCCGATTACTCCCGAGCTTCACCTGGAAGAAGGCTTGCCGGTAGTTCAGGCCGATGCGGCGCTGCTGCATCGAGCCATTGAGAATCTGGTGCTGAATGCTATGGACGCGATGCCCGCTGGCGGCGTACTGATGCTGCGCACGACGCGCCAGGACGACGGCGTTAATCTAGAGATTTCCGACACCGGCAGCGGGTTGACGCCGGAAGAGTGCGAGCGGCTTTTTACGCCGTACTACACGACGAAGCAGCACGGTACCGGCCTCGGACTCGCGATCGTGCAGTCCGTCGTAAGCGATCATGGAGGACGCATATCGGTCGAAAGCGAGTCGGGAGTGGGCACATCGTTTCACATTCATCTCCCGGCCAAGCCGCCTCCACGACCTCTTCCTGCGCCACAATTTGACGCTCCTAAACCGGCCGCTTCCGAAAAACCCGAGGGGCTCGCGGGTGAGGGAGCGTAGCCGCGCGTGCCTCTGAAAGCACACATCCTGATCATTGACGACGACGCGAACACGCTCGCGTCGCTCGCTCGCGCATTTCGCCTCGCCGGCCACGAAGCTACCGTTTGCGACAATGCCGCGCGCGCCCTGGAGCTGGCAAAATCCGTCCGCTATGACCTGATTCTTTCCGACGTGGTCATGCCCGGCCGCGATGGCATCGCACTGCTGGAAGATCTCAAGAATATCGGCGTGACATCTCCGGCGGTCATGATGTCCGGACAGGCCACTATTGAAATGGCGGTGCGCGCCACGCGGCTGGGGGCCGTTGATTTTCTTGAGAAGCCCATTTCGACCGAGAAACTTCTGCTCACTGTCGAAAACGCGGTGCGCCTGGCGCGCCTGGAGCAGGAAAACCGCGAGTTGAAACACCGGCTCGGCCGGCACGAACTCGTGTGGACCAGCCCGCAGATGCGCGAAGTGATGGCACAGGTCGAGCAGGTGGCCGCGGGCGAAACGCGCGTCTGCATTCGCGGCGAAACGGGCACGGGCAAGGAATTGATCGCGCGCACGTTGCACGAAAAAAGCGCGCGGCACGGCGCGCCGTTTATTTCCCTGAATTGCGCCGCGGTTCCCGCGGAGCTGATGGAGTCGGAGTTGTTCGGCCACGAGAAGGGCTCGTTTACCGGAGCCGCGGCGCGACACATCGGAAAATTCGAGCAGGCTCATCGCGGCACGCTCTTTCTCGACGAGATCGGCGACATGCCCATGGCCATGCAGGCGAAACTGCTTCGGGTGCTGGAAGAGGGCGAAATCGAACGCGTTGGCGGCGGTGGGCCATTCGCTGTGGACGTGCGAGTGGTAGTTGCTACGCATCGCAATCTCGAGGAGCAGGTGCGGCAGGGAACATTTCGCGAGGATCTTTACCATCGCGTGTTCGTGTTTCCGATGGTCCTGCCGCCGCTGCGTGACCGCCGCGAGGACATAGGCATCCTTGCCGAACATTTTTCCACGCTGCTCGCGGACCAGAATCACTGGAGGCCGAAGCGTTTCTCGCCCGAAGCGATTGCGGCGCTGGAAGCTTACGCCTGGCCGGGGAATGTGCGTGAGCTGCGCAACGTGATCGAGCGGGTGCTGCTGTACGCGTCCGGCGACGTGGTGGAGGCCGCGACAATCACGCGCGCCCTGCCACGAGGCGCGGCGGCGGGCGTGGGACAGAGCTCAGGCGAGCACTTGAAGGGAACGCTCGCGGAGCGCGTGGAATCGTTCGAGCGCGAAACGCTACTTGCCGAACTCAAGCGCAATCGCCACCACATGACCAACACGGCGAAAGCGCTCGGCCTCGAGCGCAGCCACCTCTACAAGAAATGCCAGCAGCTTGGGATTGATCTCCGCGCGATTCGCCAGGCGGATTGAATCTTCACGACGTTTTCGTTTGCGGTTGCCGGAAAAGCGCCTTCAGCGCCAGGTGCGTCGGCAAATAGACGACGATCGCCATGAAAAGCCAGCTGATCAGTACATGAATGGGAGGCGGTCCCCAGGCGCGGTGGAGGAAGGGATCGGCGAAGGCGTAATTAATATTTCTGGCCGGCGTAGTAAAGCGCGCGGCGGCGAAAAGCGGGAGCGCGATGGCGCATTGTAGTGCCCAGCCACGCCGGTCGTAGCCGAATCGGCGCAGCGCCAAGAGGAGTAATACCGGCATTACGATATGAAAAAAAGTCAGCGACCGAACCCATAGGGGATAGTGCGCGTCGAAAAGATAATCCGCGCCTCCGAACAAGCTGTGCCCGCGAAAAAGTCTCCAGCCCGCATCGAGTATCCAAGCGGCGTCCACCAACAGCGATGATATCGCCTGGCTTGAAATCAGCAGAATGCTGTCCGTCCACACGCCGACGCACGCAAGAATGACGGCCATGTCGCAGAGATGGACGAAATTCTCGCCGCCCCAGGTGCGCCAGTAAGCGGGGATCCATATCGCGAGCCACACGAGCAGGGCCCATCGAATCCATGCTGGGAATCGCGGCGGATATGTCGGGGCCGTGCGCATTTGTTCTGTCGGGGTCGCCGGCCATCGTATCAAATGAAACTGGCGAATCCCATTGCGCAGGTTCCTTTGCGCAAGCGAATGCCGGAATCTCGGTCATCGTACGCTTATTCCCCCGGTTATCTGCGGTTAGCATAAAAACTGATTGAACGCTTGCGCAGCGCACGCGGAAGAGGATATCGTCCTCCTGCGGCAAGGTTATCCGCGCGGAGACGAATGGACGAGCGGCGATTTTACGACGAGAAGGAAGAGACCAAGCAACAGGTCTTCGTGTGCCCGCACTGCCGTCAGGAAACTTCATTTCCCGTGCGCTGGATGGTGCGAACGAAGAAGTCGCAGATTCCCGCCGGAGCGAACGAGGAAGACAAAAAACAGTTTGCGAAGGCGAGTTCTTACATGGTCCGCGTGGATAATCTGGCCGCGTGCCGCAAATGCCGCAAACGCTACGAGCTCACCGGGCAGAGCGTTTTCTTAATCTGACCGGCGAGATCACGCGAGTGAGCCACTTCGCGCCGCTGTCGAAGTAATCGCCTCTAGTTCTTCACGAATTCTTTTCGTGCTGTGTCCGCGAGGGGCTTTCCAGTCAATACTTCTCGTATTTTCTGCGACAGCGCTTTGAGGTTGAACGGCTTCTGCAAGAATGCGACTCCTCCCTCCAGAACGCCGTGACGAAACACGGTGTCGTCCGTGTATCCCGAAATAAACAGGACCCTGAGCGCCGGCCGTTCGGACGATAACTTTGTGGCGAGTTCCGGCCCGCTCAAGTGCGGCATGACCACGTCGGTGATCAGCAAATGGATCGGGCCCGGGTGCGACGCGGCAACTTTCAGAGCCTGAATTCCATCGGACGCTTCAAGCATGCAATATCCCGCTCCCACCAGATAGTCGCGGACCAGCTCGCGCACGCTGTGCTCGTCCTCGACGAATAGAATCGTTTCCGTGCCGCGCGCGCTGCGCCTGTTGTCCGTCTCGGGCGAAAGTTTGTCGAGTTCAGCCGTTACTTGCGGAAGATAAATCTTGAAGGTAGTTCCTTTGCCGACTTCGCTATAGACGTAGATGTATCCGCCGCTCTGCTTGACTACGCCATACACGGTCGCCAGCCCCAGTCCCGTGCCTTTGCCCGGCCCTTTGGTGGTGAAAAACGGTTCGAAGACTCGGGCTTGCGTTTCCGCGTCCATGCCGCAGCCCGTGTCGGTTACCGTAAGCATCACGTAGAGTCCCGGCTCGACGCTGGTGTGCGTTGCGGCGTAGCCCCGGTCGAGCTCGACATTTGACGTTTCGATCGTCAACCGGCCGCCGTTGGGCATGGCGTCCCGCGAGTTCACCACCAAGTTCAGCAAGACCTGTTCGATTTGTCCCGGATCCGCCTTCACGCGGCCGAGTTTCCCGCCCGGCAAAAATGCCATTTCGATGTTTTCGCCGATCACGCGGGAGAACATGCGGATCATTCCCCCGACCGCTTCGTTCATGTCCAGCACACGCGGCTGCAACACCTGTTTGCGGCTGAACGCCAGCAATTGCCGCGTAAGAGACGCGGCGCGGTCGGCGGCCTTCTCCACCTGTTCGACACTGAGCCGAAGCGGCGAGGCGTCGGGCAGGCGGTCCAACAGCAGCTGTGCATGGCCTTTTACGACCATCAGCAAATTGTTGAAGTCGTGCGCCACGCCGCCGGCAAGTTCGCCGACGGCCTGCATTTTTTGCGACTGCCGCAATTGGTCTGTCAGTCTGTCGCGCTCGGTGATGTCCAGCGCGACTCCGATCACTCCCTGAATCACGCCTTCGCTGTCCCGCAGCGCCTGCACGTGCGATTCGAAGCGACGGTCCTTCCAGGTCACCTCGAAGGGGACCGCCTTGCCCTCCAGCGCTTGCCGGTGAGCCTCAACCGGCGGAGTGTCTTTGTCTTTCGTCAAAAAGAAATCCGCAATCGGCAGCCCGATCGGGTCGCGGGCGCGCAGACCGAGGGCGTCCAACCCCGCTCCCATCGCGGACGTAATCACAAGGCTGGTATCCGCTGTCCACAACACAGCCGGCATCTTTTCGACCATCACGGTTAGCCGTGTCCGCTCCGCGTGCCGCTCGACCTGGCCGATTTCGAGATCCTCGAGCATGCTGTTGATGGTGGCTCCCAGGTTGGCGAGTTCGTCGTGACCGGAAATTTGGAGACGCGCGCCCAGGTCGCCGCTGGCTCCGATTTGTGTGATGTCGTCGCTCAAGTGTCCTACTCGCGAGATCACGAAGCGCTCGAGCATGTACATCGTCGCAGCGCCGAACACCAGGCCCGCCGCGAGTAAGAGAAGCAGGAATTGCAGCAGGCTGTTTTGTCCCTGATCGTAGATCTTCCGCGGAAGACGGATTCGCAGGATGGCGACAGGCTTTCCGTAGATGTCGCGTAACGTTTGATAGGCCGCAAGCGAATCTCGAGTGTCTGGCCGGATCAGAATCGGGTCGAGGTCCGTGATCGAGTTGGCAGCCACGCGGAAATCGGGCTGCATCGTTCCCACGTCCATCCGCTCAATATCGATCGGCACTTTCGTCATCGCCGCCAGTCGCACGATCTCATCGGCGTCCAGATATCGGCCCATGATCAGCCGTCCTGCTACCGGACCGTCCGAACTGCTGGTCAGGATCGCGCTGGAATCAATCAGCACCGGCCCGGACGCGAGCATTACGATTCCCGCCAGGTCGCTGGTGTTCCCATTCGTGCCGAAAAGCGGCGAACCGGTATGCAGGTGGCTATCGAGATCAGCCGGCGCCGGCGCCGCACTCATGTCGGCCAGGTTGAAGCCTCTGGAGAAAACCTTGTGTCCCGACCGGTCCAGCACGACCACGAAATTTACGCGCAGCTGCTCGAATATCCGCGATGGGAATTGGGCCCGGACGTCCGCGGGATTCGCACCCCGGAGATAGGCGTAGGTATGATCCTGGTCCGCAAACTGGTCGGTTGCATGTTGCAGAGTGTCGATCTCGTTCAAAAGTGCGCTCGAGGCGCGCCCGAGATTTTCTTTCGCGAAATCGGATTCCAGCCGCGAAAACCCGCGCAGCAGCACGACGCGTGACAGCAGATAGAGTCCCCCCACCAACGCAATCAGAGCAGCCATGACGATTAAGAGCGTCTTACTGCGCAGGGATGTCCGCCAATGAAATCGCATCGTGTGTGTTCGCCTAGAGCGTGCTTCACCAGTATATTGGCGCGCTGGAATCGGGCGCGCGTCCGCGCCAGCGTAGGTGCCTTAGTCGTACACGCAGGTGCTCCCGCCGCAAATTGGTGTGGTCAAGCGGGCATGTATGGGATTACCCTTCAAGCATCTCGCCGCGCCTGGGGCGCATCCTTCGATCGGAGATGTTGCGAGGGAATTTTATGAATAGCTTTCATCTTCGGGCGCTCGGCGTCGCGCTTCCGGTTCTGGTGTTCAGCCTGGTAGCCACCGCGTCGTCGCAGGACACCGGACCGTTGCCTCCGTCGCAGAATTCACCCGCTCCTGCGGCGACTCCAGCTACTGCGCCCGCGGCTGCATCCGCGCCAGCGCCGGCAGCCGCGCCCGCTCCGTCCACCCCTGGCAGCGCGTCTCCAAGACCCGCGACCATCAATGTCCCCGGCGGCACGCATATTCCGCTGGTGCTGCACAACGCGCTTTCCACGCGCAGCGCGCGTCCCGGCGACCCGGTCTATTTCGAAACGCTTTTCCCTGTTTTGATTGACGGTCGCGTCGTAATCCCTGCCGGTTCCTATATGAGCGGCGAGGTCACAGAATCCAAGCGTGCGGGGCGCGTAAAGGGACGCGCTGAATTGGGCATCAAATTAACAACGATGATTCTTCCCAACGCTTACATGGTGGATCTCAACGCAACGCCGAGTAGTGCTGGGACAGGTGGCGGGGAGACGGTAAATGACGAAGGCAAAGTCCGAGGAGACACCGACAAAGCCTCCGATGCGGGCACGATAATCAAATCAACCGCTGCGGGTGCGGGTATCGGAGGCATTGCAGGCGGTGGTCGCGGCGCGGGCATCGGTGCAGGTATTGGCGCGGCGGCGGGCCTCGGCGCGGTCCTGCTGTCGCGGGGCCCGGACGCCGAATTGCCGCGCGGTTCCACGGTCGAGGTGGTGATTGACCGCGCAATCGTTCTCGACGCGGACAAAGTTCAGTTCACCTCTCCCGGGCAGGCTTCCACGCTTCCAGGGCCGCCGAATCGCGAGCCCCAGCGCAATAAAATTCCATTTTAGGTCATTCGACCTTGTTGGCCTGCCGCGCGGCGCTAATCGGCCGTTCGAGCCAGCGGTTTTTGATCAGCGAATCGCAGCGGCGAGAACGGCGTTGCGTCAATCGTAGTTCTGCCTTGAGCAACCCATTCGCCTACCAGTTTGGTGGTTACAGGAGCGAGTAGAATCCCGTTGCGGTAATGTCCGGTGGCGATGAGCAGCCCTTCGATATCAGTCGGTCCAAGAATCGGGAGATCATCCGGCGTGCCTGGCCGCAGTCCGGCCCACGTTTCGAGCACCTCTGCGCCGGCAAGTCCCGGAAAAAGTTCCAGCGCTGCGTCAAATATTTTGCGCATCCCTTCCGGCGTGACGCGGCGTTCGAATCCGGCCTCTTCCGAAGTGCTCCCTGCAACGATTCGCCCGTCCCGCCGCGGCACCAGATAACCTCCTTCGGATCGCAGCACTCGCCGCAGACTCGCGCCATCCGGTTTCAGCGCCATCATCTGTCCGCGGACGGGCCGCGTCGGCGCATAGCGGCTGAGTAGCTCGCTGCCCGTCGCAATCGCGCTCGAAAAACATCCCGCCGCCACGATCACTTGGGCCGCTGAAATCTCCTCGCCGTCCGCAACCACTCCCGTGCACCGGCCGTGCTCACGAGTTAAACCCTTCACAGTGCATTCGGAGCGAATCTCGACACCACGATTTTGCGCAGCCGTCAATACCGCCGTCATCAAAGCTCGCGGCTCAACCGTGCCTTCTTCAGGGAACCACGCGGCCGCGCGCGCCGCCGGACCGATCGCTTTTTCCCAATGCCGCGCCGCGTCGAGAGTAACCGTTTCGACCGCCAGTCCCGATCGCCGGCATTCGGCCACTCGTTTGTCGCGATTCGCCTCGGCGCACGGCGCCGAAAATAATTCCAGCGTTCCTTCCCGTGCATAACCCGTTGTTAGCCCGGACGCCTCTTCAATCGCAGCGACGAACTCGGGATAGAGTCGCAGGCTTTCGCGACTGAGCGGCACCAGCGCCAAATCGCGGGGTGAATCCGGCGCGGGCGAGAGCATTCCCGCCGCGGCCCAGGATGCCTCGCGGCCCGGCTGCCGGCAATCGAAGACGGTGACGCGGAGTTTTTCGCCGGCCAGCTCGAATGCGACGGATGCGCCGATCAGGCCGCCTCCGATAATGGCAACGTCTGCTGTTTTCACGCGCGTTTATTGTTCAAACCTAGTCGCATTTTTCAGGAGGTGTGCTTGCGGGCGACATTCCCGACGGCTGGACCGCACGAGTCGCTCAGGGCGAAGTCGGCTGCGGCCCGTCGCTTCCGCCTACGATGCTCCCTGCCGCGCAACCGGAACGCCAGGTGCAGCCATTCGTTTGTCCGACATTCCGATGCTGTCGAGAATCGTCTCCACCACCGCTCCCTCTCCGATCTTTGAGTTGATCATCAGATGAAAACGGTGCCGGTCCGGCCATTCCACTCCGAAATATTGCTTGATGAAGGCCGCGCGATCGTGGTCAACGGTTTCTGCAAGATGTGCCGCTTCGCGCTCTGACTTTCCGCCCGCCCTGAGCCGCCTGACTCTCTCATCGAACGGAGCGTACACAAACACGTGATAGGCATCGCTCCGGTTTTGGAGATAGTAGGCGGAACCGCGCCCGACGATGACGCAATTGCCGCCTTCCGCGGCCTCTTTCACCACGTTCTCGGCGACCTCTCGGATGCAATCGGTATCCGCCATCTTGAGCCGCGGAGCGTTCAAGCTTCCTTCGTAGCTGCCGCGCATAAAAGACATCAGCAGACGGTGGAACAGGGGGTCCCGTTTCTCCTCGTGCTCCTCAACCACCCGGCAATCACATTCCATTCGCCGCGCGATCTCGTTGGTCAACAACTGATCCCACAGCTTCCAGCCCAGCCGTTCCGCCACTCCGCTTGCAATGGTCGCACCGCCGCTGCCGTATTCGCGCTCGATGGTAAGCACTCGGATCATGGGCACTCCTTTGCATCCGATATGGGCGCGCCTTGATCCAGCAAAATGCTGGCGAGGTTTCGGTTCAACGTATACCGCGCCTAGTCCATCGGCACGGGGCGCCCGCCCGGGTGATTCTTCTTCAATGCGAAGGAAAGTGCAAACAGAATCGCCGCTCCTACCGCCAGAATTTGAAAAGTGTCAATGTAGGCCAGTGTCCTCGCCTGCGCCACCAGTGTTCGATACAACAGCGCGGAAGCTTGCTGCGCCGCCCGCTCCGAATTCACCCCCGACGCCATCAGTCGCGCCGTCAGTCCCGCCAGTTGCCTCGCGTAGCTGATTTGTCCGTGCGCGACATCCTTCACCAACTCCAATTGGTGCACCTGCGATCGCCGCTCGACCAGTGTAGTGACCATCGAGGTCCCCACGCTGGCGCCGATATTCCTCATGAAATTCACCAGGCCGGCGACGCTGCTGGTTTTCTCCGGCGGCATCCCCACGTACGACGACAGGTTGATGGGCACGAAAAGAAATGCGAGCCCGAATACTTGCATCAAACGCAGCAGGCTGGCGCTCGCGAAACTCATTTGCAGGTCGATCCGCTGGCTGGAAATAAACATCCCAATCGCGAGCATCAGCCACCCGAACGCCACCAGATAACGCGCTTGCACTTTTGACGCCATAATTCCTACCACTGGCATCATGAACAGCAGCATCAGGCCGCCGCCGGAAAGCACCAAACCGGCCGTTTCCGCGGTGTACCCCATCAGCGATTGCAGAAACAGCGGCATCATTACCACCACCGAAAACAGCATCATTCCCAACATGAACATCATGAAATTCGCGCCCAGGAAGTTCAGATTCTTGTACAGCCGCACCTCGACAATCGGGCTCTTGTGAAACCATTCCCAGATCACGAACGAGACCAGTCCCACGACCGCGAGGACGACTAGAGTCGATATAAAGCGCGAGCCGAACCAGTCGTCCTCCTGCCCCTTATCAAGCATGATCTGCAACGCGCCGACGCCGAGCGTCAGCAGTGCTACGCCGATGTAGTCAATCTTCACGCCGGCGCCTCGGACCCGATTTGCCCACGGCGGGTTCTCGACCAGGCGGAAAACCAGGTACAGCGCCAGGATTCCCACCGGCAGGTTAATGTAGAAAATCCAGCGCCAGCTGTAGTTGTCCGTGATCCATCCGCCGAGCGTGGGTCCGATGGTCGGCGCGACAATCGTCGTCACGCCATAGATCGCGAACGCCAGTCCGCGCTTTTCAGGTGGAAACGTGTCCGCGAGGATCGCCTGCGCCATCGGCTGGAGGCCGCCGCCGCCCACTCCCTGCAGCACCCGGAAAACTATCAGAGCTCCAAGGCTTGGTGCGATTCCGCACAGCAGCGAACTCGCTGTGAAGACCACCAGGCAAACCATGAAAAACCGCTTGCGGCCGAAAACTTTGGCGAGCCATCCGCTGATCGGCAGCACCACCGCATTTGAAACCAGGTAGGACGTCAGCACCCATGTGCTTTGATCGTTGCTCGCTCCCAGGCTGCCTGCGATGTAGGGAAGTGCCACGTTGGCGATGCTCGTGTCGAGCACCTCCATGAAAGCCGCCATCGAGACGACAAAGGCGATTAACCACGGATTGAATTGCGGCCGCCATACGACGGACGCGGGGGCTGTCGCAACGTTGGCCGTCGCCGCGCGTTCGGGAATCGCTCGGGGGCTTACTATCGCGTCTGCCATGGCTCGAAACGGATGTTTGTTCAGGACTGCGCCGACGAAATATCGGATGCACGCTCGAACCAGCCGGATTCAGTCTCTCTTGCGGATCAGAATTGCCAGATGTAACGAGGGTCAGCGTCGTCTTTGCAGATTATCCGAGCGGCGCGGTTAGCACCAGCGCGTCTTCGATGGGAGCCGAGTAGTAGCGCGGGCGGCTGCCGGTGACTTTAAAACGATTCTGCTCGTAAAATCTGAGCGCCGCGAGGTTGGAAGCGCGCACTTCGAGGAACGCCTTCCCGGCGTGAAATGTCGCGCCCCACGCGATCGTCTCGTGTAGCAGCGCTGCGCCGACCCCGCGGCGTCGCCACTCCGCGGCCACCGCGAAATTGAGGACTTCCAGATCGCTCGCCACCCGCCGCGCGACAATGAATCCGGCAACTTCGCTCGTTTCCTCCGCGACCCAGCCGGCCATGTCGCCTTGCACCACGCGCCCGTAGTCCCATTTGGTCCATTGCGCGATTTCTGGACACGCAGACTGGATCGCCAGCACGAATTCCACGTCGCGCGTCTCGATCGGTCGAACGTTCAAGATTCCTTCGGTGCCTTCCAATGGAGTTCCGCATCCGTTCGCCGCACGTAGTTGGCGTCGAGCGTGAGTGAATTCACGACCTCGCCGCGCCGCGCGCGCTCGACTCCAAGTCTGCCGACATGCGGCGCCAAAATCGCCGATACCTCAACCACGCGAGTCCGTCCATTCGAGGTGTGTTCTGTCTCATAACGAGACACTGCGCCCGAAATCAGCCCTGCGGCAGCCGTCACGATCGTGCATTCGGTGGAGGCTCCACGTACTGCCAACGCCTCCATGAATTCCTCCGGTGTCATTACGCACTCTTCGCCCTCGAGCGCTAATCTATATTCACCGTTCGCGCCAGCGCGCGCGTACATCCCGAAATAGACTTGTCCGCGATGTGCATCTAGTACTGGAACTAGCAACGGCGACGGCGAACTTGACTGTGCCGCCACAGCTTCTAGGGCACTTACGGCCGCAATCGGCTTGTGATAGACCTCCGCCCAGCCTTTCACCGCAGCCAGCCCGACTCGCAATCCAGTAAACGAGCCGGGGCCGGCGGCCACCGCGAAGAGATCGAACTGGTCGAGAGAGAGTGAAAGCTCCGTGAGTAGAAAATCGAGGTGGCGAAATATTCGCGAAGAGTAAATCTCGTCGGTCCAGGTTGAAACCGTTCCGACCACTTTTTCATCGCGCAGCACTGCAACGCTTCCTGCGGGTGAAGATGTATCCAAGGCTAGTGTCAGCACGTGCCCCATTATAGGGCAATTGCCCTGCCAAACCGGCGCAAAACTGGCCCAAAATGGTCGCTTTCATCTTGCCCGATTTGTTGGGATTTGCTTGACCGGCTCTGTGCATAAGCCTAAGATTTCAATAGGTAGTTTCGGGGGAGGAACTCAGACTCATGGACTTCAAGCTAGGCGAAAAAGTCGTGTATCCGAACCACGGTGTGGGGCTCATCGAACAGATTAGCTTTGGTTACGTCAACGGCAGATCGGAACGCTTTTACATGTTGCGGATTCTTTCGAGTGGCTTGAAGGTGATGGTACCCCAGGCAAACATCGAGAGCGTGGGATTGCGACCCATCATCCGCTCAACCCAAGCCGGCGCAGTTCTTTCCTACCTTGAAAAGGGCCGCTCAGCATCTCACCACGATTGGAAACACCGCTTCAAAGAAAATTCGGACCGCATGCGGACAGGCTCGCTGATGGAAGTTGCCGCCGTGCTGAAAGGTCTTGTCGCCCTCAGCAGGACGAAGCCGCTCTCCTTCCGCGAAAAAAAGATGCTCGAACGCGCGAAGTACCTTCTCGTGAGCGAACTGGCCACGGTGCGCAATACGACCGAACAGACGGTGGAAACCAACATCGTCCGTGCATTGGCAAAAGCCAAGCTCCAGATGCCGGAAGCGACCGCGATTCCGGAATAGCTTTTTTCAATCCCTGGTTCGATTTTAATCGGGCGTCCGCCACGGCGGACGCCCGGTGCTGTCTTTGGGCCGCGTACGCCTGCCAGCCCCAGCCGCGGTGTTCCTTCCAAGCGCCCTTTCGTTCGTCGAGAAGTTGACGCCGTTCCTCGCGGCGTTTAGAATTTTATTACAGGGAAGGATTTTCGGTACTTCATGAGCCCTACGGTCCTGCAACAGAAGCGGCACCAGCAGATTCTGACGGATGTTGTCCGCGCCTATATCGAGACGGGCGAGCCGGTCTCTTCGCGCAGCGTGGCGCGCGGCCACGTTGAGGCGTTGAGTTCTGCCACGGTGCGCAACGTGATGGCCGATCTCGAAGGTGAAGGCTACCTGTACCAGCCGCACACTTCCGCGGGGCGCGTCCCAACCGCCGCCGCCTACCGGTTTTTCGTCGAGCAGGTTACGGCGCAGGCCACCGCCAGCCCCGAAGATCGCCAGTGGATTCGCCGCGAGCTTGCGGCCGCGCAGACGCCGGAAGCTGTGATGGAGCGCGCGAGCCACGTCCTCGCTGCGGTTTCGCGTGGCCTGGGAATCTTCATTTCGCCGCCGCTGGCCAGCAGCGTCGTCGAGCACGTGCGATTCTTGCTCGTGCCGGATCGCCGCGTGCTCGTCATTTTAGTGACCGGCGGCCTGACCCGCGACAAGCTCATCCATCCCGAACGCGTGTTTCGTCAGGAAGATCTCGACAACATTGCCGCGCATCTGAATCGCCATTACGTCGGCTGGACGCTCGCGGCCATGCGTACCGACCTTCGCGCGCAAGTTGAGCGCGACCGCGAACAGTACGGCCGCATCGCCGGCGACGCGCTGATGCTCTGCGATCCGGCCGTCCTCGGCGACAGCACCGAGCGCAAGATTTACGTCGAAGGCGCCGCGCAGATGGCTTCCGCCGTCGAATTCACGAACCACGAGCAACTAAGAGAATTGCTGGAAGCGATCGAAGAGAAGGACCGCCTCATCGCTCTGCTCAGCGGCTGCATCGAAGCGCCCGAACCGGTTCACGTGGAGCTCGGCCTCGACAAGATGACCAACGCCGGAAAACATCTCGCGCTCGTCTCCGCTTCCTATTCAGCAGGGGATCAGGTGCAGGGCGCCCTCGGAATTCTCGCTCCCATGCGCATGCACTACGAGCGTGTGATCACCGCCGTCGCCTTTATGGCCCAATTTTTCTCTGAAAATTCCGACGAGACGAAAACTCCTTGAGCGATCACAAGCAAAAAAGCCAGAACCCGGATCCTGCCGCTGGCGAGGCAGATTCGGCCCAAGCGCGCGCTGCGGACCAAGACCCAGGATCCGCCGCGGATGATGTTTCGAAGCTCCTCGCCGAAAAGCAGGAGCTAATGAACACTCTCGTCCGCCGCCAGGCGGATTTCGAAAACTACCGCAAGCGCGTCGAGAAGGAGCGCCAGCAGGACCGCCATCGCGGCGTCGAAACGCTGATCGAACACATTCTTCCCGTGCTCGATGCATTTGACCGCGCCCTCGCCGGCGACAGCGATCCTTCCTACCTCGAGCATCGCAAGGGTTTTGAACTCATCCGGCGCCAGCTCTGGGAAACGCTGGCGAAGCAGGGGCTTGTCCGCATCGATTCCGTAGGCCAGGAATTTAATCCGCATTTTCATCATGCCATCGAGCGCGTCGAGACAGCGGAACACGCCGACGGCATCGTCATCGGCGAAATGCAGTCCGGCTACCTGTTTCACGACCGAGTGCTGCGACCCGCGATGGTCCGCGTGGCCAGTGCGCCGGAGCCAAAGCAAGCGCGCGTCTCCAAGCGCGAGAATTAAGAGACTTGAGATTGTCTGTGGGTCGTGGCTCTAGCTCGTGAAGTCCGGATTTTGATTTCTTGAAAGGGAACGATGGCACCAGGCACCCAACAGGATTTTTACGCGGTCCTAGGCGTCGAACGCGACGCTTCCGCCGACCAGATCAAATCGGCCTATCGCAAAGCCGCGCTCAAATGGCATCCCGACCGCAACCCCGAAAATAAAGCGGAAGCCGAGTTGAATTTCCGCCTCGCCTCGGAGGCTTACAGCGTTCTCTCCGATCCGCAGAAGCGCCCGGTCTACGATCGCTTCGGCCATGCTGGCCTGGGCGGCCGCGGATTCGACGGCGGTGGTTTCAATTCCACAATTTTCGAGGAGTTCCACGACATCCTGGGCGATTTGTTCGGCTTCGACCAGGCTTTCGGTGGTGGCGGAGCCCGGCGCGGCCGCGGCTCGCGCGGTCAGCGCGGCGCCGATCTGCGCTACGACATGTCGCTCAGTTTTGAAGAGGCCGCCGCCGGCGTCAGCACCAAGATTCGCATCGCCCGCCGCGAAAATTGCGAAGCCTGCAAAGGAACGGGCGCAAAGCCCGGCACCGGAATGGCTGCCTGCAAAACCTGCGGCGGCCGCGGCCAGATGGCCTATCAGCAGGGATTTTTTTCCATTACGCGCACCTGCCCGGCATGCCAGGGCGCGGGACAAGTGGTTCGCGAGGCCTGCGCCAGCTGCCGAGGACAGGCCCGCATCGAACGCGAACGCACGATCGAGGTCGGCGTTCCCGCCGGAGTGGATTCCGGCACGCGCCTGCGCATGTCCGGCCAGGGCGAACCCGGTACGAATGGCGGGCCTGCTGGCGATCTCTACATTTTTCTCGAAGTCAAAGAACACCCGTTCTTCGAACGCCGCGGCGCTGATCTTTACTGCACGGTTCCGGTCAGCTTTCCGCAGGCTGCGCTCGGCGCCAAGATCAAGATTCCCACGCTGCAAGGCGAAGCCGATCTCGAAATCCCCGAGGGCACGCAGTCCGGCCAGATTTTCCGTCAGAAAGGGAAGGGCCTGGCGAATCCCCACGGCGGCCGCGGCGATCTCTACGTCAACATCCGCGTCGTGATCCCGTCGAAGTTGTCGCGCGATCAACGACGCCTGCTCGATCAACTCGGCCAGTCCATCAAAGTCGAAAACAAGCCCGACGACCGCTCCTCCAGCTTCTTCGACAAAGTAAAAGACATCTTCGGATAAATCCTGCAAGCAAGAGTTGAGCAAGCATGGCGGATTCGTAGGGGCACAGCATGCTGTGCCCGGCGCACATGCTTGGCATACAATCCTGTCCATGCGCCGCCGCTTCTTCGTTGATCGCTTTGAATCAAGTTCCGCCAGCCTTTGCGGCGATGCCGCTGAGCATCTAGGCCGCGTCCTCCGCGCCGAGCCGGGCCAGCTCTACGAGCTGAGCGATGGCCAGCGCGTATGGCTAGCCAAAATTGAACGCGTCATGCTCTCAAAGCGCGCGGAGAGTCGCATTGAGTTCGCCCTGGTCCAGCCGATTCCCGCGCACGCATCTCGGCTGCAGATCGAACTCCTTCTCTCGCTTGTTAAATTCGATCGTTTCGAATGGTGCATCGAGAAAGCCGCCGAGCTCGGCGCGAGCACCATCACGCCGTTGTCTGCCGCGCGCACGGACAAACCGCTCATCGCCGCAGCACCGAAACGCTTGGCGCGCTGGGAGAAAATCGCCCTTGAATCCGCCCAGCAGTCGCGCCGCCTCCGCCCGCCGGCGATCGATCCGCCCATCGCCCTAGAAAAAGCCTTCGCGCAATCCTCGGCCGCGCTCAAAATCCTGCTCTCGGAACGCCGCGAAGCTCCGTCGCTGCGCGAAGTCTTGGCGAGCTTTTTAGGGGGTCGGAGCTTTGGCTCCGACATTGAACCTCAGCAACATAGCGGGGCTTCAGCCCCCGCAGACAGCGTTTCTACGATCGCTCTCGCCATCGGGCCCGAAGGCGGCTGGACCGACCACGAACTCGCCGCGGCTCGCGCCGCCGGATTCGTCGAAGCCTCGCTTGGCGAAAATATCCTCCGCACCGAAACCGCTGTTCTCGCAGCCATGGCCATCGTCGGCTTCGCGCTCGGTGAATGAAGCCGTGCCGCCGCCCCGGTTGTCTCTGTGTTTTCCGTTCCTTCTCAGTGATCTCTGCCTTTAATTCGGAGCGGCCGGTGCCTGTCCCCATGCAATTGCCTTCGCCGCACCGCTTTGCCTCCGCTTTCTCGCCATGATATAAATGAAAGTGCAAAGCATGCAGGACGAAACTCAACCCGGCTCGCCGGTCGCGCCCGAAAGCGCGGCCGTGCCTCCCTTGCGCCGCGAACTTCGCAGTTGGACGCGCGACCTGGCCGTCGCGCTCGGCCTGGCAATCGTCGTCATGATTTTTCTCTACCAGCCGGTTAAGGTTGAGGGGACCAGCATGAATCCGCTCCTCTCCGATCAGGAGCGCATCTTCATTAACAAGTTTATTTATCGCTTCGAGCCGATCGAGCGCGGCGATGTGGTCGTCTTCTGGTATCCTCTGGATCGCTCGAAGTCGTTCATCAAGCGCGTTGTGGGACTTCCCGGCGAGACGGTCGAGATTCGCGCCGGAAACGTTTTCGTGAACGGCAGGGAATTGCCGGACCAGTATGTTCCCTCGGGCTATCTCGACGGCTCGAACTACTCGGCGCGCCGCGTTCCGCAGGGCGAGTATTTTGTGATGGGCGATCATCGCGATAGCTCCAACGACTCGCGCGTTTTCGGTTCGGTCCCGCGCCAGTTTATTTATGGCAAAGCCGTATTCGCCTACTGGCCCGTGGACCACTTCGGCTCGTTGACTCCTTCTTCAACGGTAAGCGCGGCATCGAAATGACATCTTCTGGAGGACACACTGAACGAGGCCCTCGCAGGACGCGCGATTCTCGCGCTAGAGGACGGAAGAGTATTTAACGGCCGTGCGGCGGGCGCTCGTACCCGCCGTGGCGGTGAAGTCGTTTTTAATACCAGCCTCACCGGTTATCAGGAAGTTTTCACCGACCCCAGCTACTCCGGGCAGATCGTCTGCCTGACCTATCCCCACATCGGCAACGTGGGAACCAATCTCGACGACGAAGAATCCGGCAAGCCCTACATCGAAGCCCTCATCGTCCGCGAATTTTCGTCGCTCGCTTCCAACTGGCGGTCGAGTCGAAACCGCGCAGGCCTATCTTGAACGCCACGGCGTTCCGGTCATCGGTGACATTGATACGCGCGCCCTGGTGCGCCACCTTCGCGACGTCGGCGCTCTCCGCGGCATCCTCTCGACCGACGACACCTCCGCCGAGCAGCTCATCGCCGAAGCTCGCGCGCTGCCCACCATGGCTGGCCAGGAGCTCGCCGGCCGCGTTTCCACCACGGAAAAATACGGTTGGTCGCACGGCTCGATCGGCCTCGCATCGCCGATCGCCGTCCCGTCCACCCCAGGCCAATCGGGCAAGGGAATTGCGAAGGGGTCGAACGGAGAAGGCAGTTTAGGGGGTCGGAGCTTCAGCTCCGACATTTCCGCTCATGAAAAGAAGGGAGCTTTAGCCCCTGAAGCAGACCCGCGCCATCGCGTCGTCGCCTACGATTTCGGCATCAAGCAAAATATTCTTCGCCTGCTCGTGGACCACGGCTGCGACGTCACCGTTGTTCCGGCGAAGACTTCCGCCGAAGACGTTCTCGCGCTCAAGCCGCATGGCGTCTTCCTCTCGAACGGCCCCGGCGACCCCGAGCCGATCACCTACGCCGTCGCAAACATTCGGAAATTGACCGGCCGAGTTCCGATTTTCGGCATCTGCCTCGGACACCAGCTTTGCGGCCTGGCGCTCGGCGGCAAGACCTTCAAGCTGAAATTCGGCCATCACGGCTCGAATCATCCGGTGAAAAATCTGCGCACCCAGAAAGTGGAAATCACCTGCGCAGAACCACGGCTTCTGTGTTGACCCTGATTCGCTCCCGTCGAGCGACGTCGAGATCACTCACGTTAATCTCAACGATCACACCAACGAAGGCATGCGCCACCGCTCGCTGCCGCTTTTCAGCGTCCAGTATCATCCCGAGGCATCCCCCGGCCCCCATGACGCCCGCTACCTCTTCGACGATTTCATCGCCATGATGAAGGAAACCGCGCGATAATCGCGCGCTCAACTAACCCATGCCCAAACGCACAGACATCAAGAAAATTCTGATCATCGGCTCCGGCCCGATCGTCATCGGCCAGGCCTGCGAGTTCGACTACTCGGGCACGCAAGCCTGCAAAGCCCTCCGCTCGGAAGGCTACGAAGTCGTTCTCGTCAATTCCAATCCCGCGACGATCATGACCGATCCCGAAATCGCGGACCGCACCTACATCGAGCCTCTCGCCAAGGAATATCTCGAAGCCATCATCGCCGCCGAGCGCCCTGACGCGCTTCTCCCCACCGTTGGCGGCCAGACTGGCCTCAATCTCGCCGTCGAACTCGCCGAAGCCGGCATCCTCGAAAAATACGGAGTCAAACTCATCGGCGCATCGCTGCGCGCCATCAAAATCGCCGAGGATCGCCTGCTCTTCAAAGACGCCTGCCGCCGCATCGGCCTCGAAGTTCCTGCGTCCGCGGTGGTCAACGAAATTCCGGTTGCGATCAAGCTCGCCGACGAGCTCGGCTATCCCGTCGTCATTCGTCCGTCGTTCACTCTCGGCGGCACCGGCGGCTCCATCGCCTACAACCGCGAGGAATTCGCCGATTCCATCGCCCGCGCCCTCGACGCCAGCCCCGTTCATCAGGCGCTGATTGAGGAATCCGTGATCGGCTGGAAGGAATTCGAGCTGGAAGTGATGCGCGATTTTCGCGACAACTTCGTGGTCATCTGCTCGATCGAAAATGTGGACCCCATGGGCATCCACACCGGCGATTCCATCACCGTCGCTCCGGCGCAAACCCTCACCGACAAGGAATATCAGCGCATGCGCGACGCGGCCGCCGCGATCATTCGCGAAGTCGGCGTCGAAACCGGCGGCTCGAATATCCAGTTCGGCATCGATCCCGAGACCGGACGCATGGTGGTGATCGAAATGAACCCCCGCGTCTCGCGCAGCTCCGCGCTCGCCAGCAAAGCCACCGGCTTCCCAATCGCCAAAATTGCCGCCAAGCTCGCCGTCGGCATGACGCTCGACGAAATTCCCAACGACATCACGCGCAAAACTCCCTCTTGTTTCGAGCCAAGCATCGACTACGTCGTCTCCAAAATCCCCAAATTTCAATTCGAAAAATTTCCCGGCAGCGAAACCACCCTCACCACGCAGATGAAATCCGTCGGCGAAGTGATGGCCATCGGCCGCACCTTCCAGGAATCGCTGTGCAAGGCTATTCGCTCGCTTGAGCCAAGCACCGCGTGGCGCGCTCCGGCAGAAGTCACGCCTTCTCTCTTGCGCGAAAAACTCCACGTTCCCGGCCCCGACCGCATTCACTGGCTCTTCGAGGCTCTCGAACGCGGCATGTCGCGCGACGAAGTCTGTTCCCTCACGAAAATCGATCCCTGGTTCATCCGCCAGATGGAGGATATGGTCGCCCTCGACCGCCGCGTCGCCGCTAGTTCCTTGCGCGGAATTTCTCGCGAGTTGCTTCTCGAATCCAAGCGCTCCGGCGCCAGCGACGAGGAGCTGGCCAAACTCTGGAATGTAAAGTCCGCGTCCGTGCGCGCCCGCCGCCATGAGCTTGGCGTCGTCCCGGTCTTCAAGCGCGTGGACACCTGCGCAGCCGAATTCGAATCCTTCACGCCGTACCTCTACTCAACCTACGAGGAAGAGGACGAATCCGGCGCGGTGGACCGTCCTGAAGATCGTCATCCTCGGCAGCGGCCCCAGCCGCATCGGGCAGGGAATTGAATTCGATTATTGCTGCTGTCACGCCGCCCTTGCGCTCAAGGAAGACGGTTACGAAACCGTGATGATCAATTGCAACCCCGAAACGGTCTCGACCGATTACGATACCTCCGATCGCCTCTATTTCGAGCCGCTCACGCTTGAAGACGTGCTCGCCGTCCTCGAACGCGAAAAGCCAGAGGGCGTAATCGTCCAATTCGGCGGGCAGACCCCGCTGAATCTCGCGCTCGAGCTGAAGCGCAACCGCGCCAAAATCATCGGCACCGATCCCGAGTCGATTGACCTCGCGGAAGATCGCCGCCGCTTCGGCGCCCTTCTCGCCGAGCTGAATATTCCCCAGCCGCGCGGAGGCACGGCGTTCGAGCCGCAGGAAGCGGTCGCCGCCGCCGCGGAGATCGGCCTCCCGGTTCTCGTCCGGCCAAGCTACGTTCTCGGCGGGCGCGCCATGGTGATTGCCTACGATTTGAAAACCGTCGAGGAATACGTCGCCCAGGCCGCCCAGATCGGCGGCGCTGCCGATCCCAAGCGTCCGATCTTGATTGACCAGTTTCTCGAAGACGCAACCGAAGTGGACGTGGACGCGCTCGCCGATGGTGAGGATGTCGTCATAGGCGGAATCATGGAGCATATTGAAGAAGCCGGCATCCACTCCGGCGATTCCTCCTGCGTTCTCCCCTCGGTCTCGCTCAAGCCCGAGGTGCTCGCGCACATCCGCGATTACACCGTGCGTCTCGCCCGCGCGTTGCACGTTGTCGGCCTGATGAACGTGCAATACGCCATCCAGCACGACAAGGTGTACGTCCTTGAAGTGAATCCGCGCGCCTCCCGCACCATTCCCTACGTCAGCAAAGCCACCGGCGTCCCGCTGGCCAAGGTCGCCGCGCGTCTGATGACCGGCCGCAAGCTCAAAGACCTGCATCTTCCGGTTGTGGACATGGGTGGCGTGAAGGAACTCGCCGTCCGCGAGTTCTACGCCGTGAAATCGCCCGTGTTCCCGTTCAATAAATTCCGCGGCGTGGATACCATCCTCGGTCCCGAGATGCGCTCGACTGGCGAAGTGATGGGCATTTCCGCCACATTCGGCCTCGCCTTTGCCAAGGCGCAACTCGCCGCAGGCCAGCGTCTGCCGCTCTCGGGAATTGTCTTCATGAGCGTAAACGACCACGACAAGCGCCATGTCGCCGCAGTCGCCAAGGACCTCGCGGCTGCCGGCTTGAGAATCATCGCCACGCGAGGCACCGGCGCCGCCCTCACTCGCGCGGGGATCGAGCTCGAAGCGGTGTACAAAGTGAACGAGGGCCGCCCGAATATCGTGGACCTGATCAAGACCGGCAAGGTGAATCTGGTCATCAACACGCCGCTCGGCCGCGAATCCTTCTACGACGAAAAATCCATTCGCCGCGCCGCCGTGCGCTACAACGTTCCCTGCATCACCACGCTGTCTGCCGCCAGCGCCGCCGCCCGCGGCATACGCGCCATGGCCGGACACGCCCCCGACGTTGCCGCCCTCCAAGACCTTCATCGCCGCAAATTCGCCGCCTCCGCCCCGGCGGACCATTCCTAACTCAGTGGCCTTGGCTCGATGTCACGTATTCGTACCGGGTTTCTGTTTTCCTCTGCGCTCTCAGGGTCTCTGCGGTGGAACGGGTTGCTCTGGCGCCCGAATCCTTCGCCGCGGCGAATCATCCAATTTCATCAATGATGAAAACTGACTCCACGCACGCCGCATTCGCCGCCGCCGATTGTTGCCGGTGTTCGGGGCCGCGTGTATCATGACGGTCTCGATGGAGTCGCACTGCATTCCCTTCCGCGAAATCCCGCACACCACCAAGCTTTTCTCATCGTTCCTCGACGATTTTTCGCGCGTCTCCGCTTTTTACGCGCATCCGCCCACCGCCGCCGGCATTGATGCTGCCGCGCGCGAAGTTCGCCTCGATTCCGCGATGCGCCAGACCGTCGTGGAAATCCTGCGCGAGCAAAACTGCCGATTCGCCCCAGGCAACCAGCTCGATCCCGCGACCGCGCGCAATCTCGACCGCCTCGCTGCCGGCGCTGTCGCCATCGTCACTGGCCAGCAGGTCGGCCTTTTTTCCGGTCCCGCGTTCAGCTTCTACAAAGCCCTCTCCGCCGTCCGCTGCGCCGAAGAAACCACTGCACGGGGCACCAGAGCCGTCCCGATTTTTTGGCTCGCGACGGAAGACCACGATCTCGCCGAGGTCAATCACGCTTTCTGGAACACGCGCAACGGCCTCG
Source organism: uncultured Acidobacteriota bacterium (assembly GCA_963814605.1). Lineage (GTDB taxonomy): Bacteria > Acidobacteriota > Terriglobia > Acidiferrales > UBA7541 > Palsa-295. Next base: position 367,965 of record CAWFDD010000002.1, read on the forward strand.
CCCGCTATGAACTGCCCGCCAAGCCGGAGGACGTCGGCCGCCACGTCGGTGAAGTTCTTCTCGGCGACGCGATCGAGCCGCTCGTAGCCACCGCCGCGGAAACCCTCGAAGGTCCCTCGGCCGAGAGTGTCGCCGGCGCGCTGCGCGAATCCTATACGCGCGGCGAAACCTACGGCTCGGCGCTCGGAAAGTTGATGACTCGTCTGCTCGCAGGCCGCGGCATTATTTTTCTCGATCCGCTCGACCCCCGCTTCCATCGCCTGGCCGCGCCCGTCTATCTGCGCGCGCTCGACGACGCCGGACCGCTGCGCGAAACGCTACTCGCCCGCTCGAAGGAACTCGAAAGTCACGGATTTCACGATCAGGTCAAGGTCACCCGCGAGACCACGCTGCTGTTTTACAAGGTCGGCGGCCGGCGTGAGCCTCTCCGCAGCCGCGACGGAAAGTTTTCCGCCGGCGACGCCGAATTCACGCGCGACTACCTCGCCGCCGCCATTCAATCCGCGCCGGAAAATTTCACTCCCAGCGCTCTTCTGCGCCCGATCGTGCAGGACACGCTTCTCCCGACCGCGGCTTATTTCGGCGGCCCAGCGGAAATCGCCTACATGGCCCAGAACCAAACCATCTACCGCGCGATCCTCGGCCGCATGCCCGCGATTCTTCCGCGCGCCAGTTTCACCATCGTCGAGCCGGCCATCGTCCGGTATCTCGCTCACTTCGGCCTCGACATTCGCGACATTTTCGCGGGCTCTCAGCACCTTCGCGCGAAAATGGAACAGAAATTCCTTCCGGCGGAGCTTTCCGCCCGTTTCGATAAGAACGAGGCGACGCTCCGCGACATGTTCCAGTCCTACGAGGAACCGCTCGGCCGTCTCGATTCAACGCTGCTCGAAGCCCTGCATGCCTCCGAGCGCAAGATCCTCCATCAGATCGAGCAATTGAAAGGAAAGGTCGCCCGCGCCGAAAATTTCCGCTCGGGAATTCTGGATCGCAAGGAGCGCATCCTGCTCGATTCGCTCTATCCCAGTGGTGGTTTGCAGGAGCGCACCCTGTGCTTCCTGCCGCTGCTCGCCTCGATCGGCCCCAGCCTCCTCGACGATCTCACCCGCCTCGCTTCAGTCGCCGATTCCGCCGGCAACTCCTCCTGCGCCAACCAGCACCACGTCCTTTTCTTGTAGTTTTTTCCGATTCTTCAGTTTTCTCCGTGAACTCTGTGCCTCCTCAACGTCCTCTGTGTTAAGCGTTTGGGTCCGATTTTCTCTGCGTTCTCTGCGTCTCTGCGGTGAAAACCTATCGCTTCTAGCTTGAAGTCTTAGGTCTCAACTTGCCCGGCCTCGCATGTTAAAATGCCGTCTCCCTAGCCTCGATCTCGCCCAGGAGGGCCGCACACGATGAAACGCACGCCCGGAAAGCTCAAAGGCCTGAAGGCCGTATCCAATTCACGCGACGTGATCGCCGCCGCGGCCATGGACCAGCGCGGCTCGCTCAGGAGCGCCATCGCCAAAGACAAAGGCATCGACAAAGGCGCCGTCACCGCGCAGATGCTCGAGGAGTTCAAAACCGTCGTCACCAAAGTGCTCACCCCTCACGCCAGCGCCATCCTCCTCGATCCCGAATACGGGCTTCCCGCCGCTCACGCGCGCGCGAAAAATGCCGGTTTGCTCCTCGCTTATGAAAACAGCGGCTACGACAACACCCGTCCCGGCCGCCTCCCCGATCTTCTCGACATCTGGTCCGTCCGTCGGCTCGTCGCCGCGGGCGCCGATTGCATCAAGATCCTGCTCTACTACACGCCGTTCGATCCGCCGCACGTGAACGACATCAAGCACGCCTGGGTTGAACGCATCGGCGCCGAGTGCACCTCCGCGGACGTGCCGTTTTTCCTCGAATTGGTCGGCTATGAAGAAGGCGGGGACGAAAAAGCCATTGATTTCGCGCGCAAGAAGCCCGACATCGTATCGAAAAGCATGGCGGAATATTCGAAGCCTCAGTACGGCGTGGACATTCTCAAAGTGGAAGTCCCCGTCAACATGGCCTTCGTCGCCGGCACCCGATCCTGCAAAGGCGAATCCGCCTATACCCGCGACCAGGCCAAGGAACTCTTCCTCAAAGCCGCAGCTTCCACCAAGCTTCCCTTCATCTATCTTTCGGCCGGCGTAAGCAACGACGTTTTCACCGAAACCCTCGAACTCGCCGCCGAATCCGGCGTCAAATTTTCAGGTGTTCTCTGCGGCCGCGCCACCTGGAAGGACGCGATTCCGATCTACGCGAAGCAGGGCGCGAAAGCGCTCGAGGATTGGCTCTCCGTTCAGGGCGTAAAGAACATCGAGAACGTGAATGACCGGCTCAAAGCCGCCAGCCCGTGGTCCAGCTCGTGAATTAGCGGCGCGAATGAAAGGGAAGCGTGTGAAGCAAAGGAGACGGAGGAGGCAAAGGAGGCGAAGGAAAGATCCGTGCCGCGCGAAGGTGATCCGCTAAACGAATTTCGCGATGCAGCGTTTCCTTTGCTTCCTGTGCCTCCTCCGCCTCCTGCTCATTTCCCGCACTGCGCATCCACCTGCGTCTCCATCTCCGGGTCGAGCATCGCCCCCCGCCTCGACTTCGCCGAGCACACCTGATTCGCGTTCAGCCCCAGCGCGCCCCGCAGGTCCGCGCCCTCCAGACTCGTCCCGCTCAGGTCCGCGCCGTTCAGCACCGTTCCGGTCAACTGCGCCCCGCCCAGATTCACTCCGTGCAGGTCCGCGTCAATCAGGATCGCGCCTCCCAGCTGCGCGCCGCCAAGATCCGCGCCAGGCAGCTTCGCCGACCACAGGTAAGCATCCCGCAAATCGGCGTGGTCCATGTGCGCTCCACCCAGAAACGATTCACGCAGGTCCGCCTTCTCCAGATTCGCGCGTGTCATCGTCGCGCCATCCAGCCGCGCGGTATAAAAACTCGCGCCGTCCAGCCGCGCATCCACCAGCACCGCATTCGCGAGCGAACAATACGATAGATTCGCGCCGCGCAAATCCGCGCGCCGCATGTCGGCCCCATCAAGATTTGACCGGTCGAGATTCGCGTGGCTCATCAGCGCGTGGTCCATCACCGCGAACCGCATGTTGCTTTGGCCCAGGTCCGCGCCGCGTAGATCCGCCTCGGACAAAAACGCGCCTTGAAAATCCGCGCGCCACAAATGAGAGTTCGCCAGAAACGCACCGTATGCCTGCGCGTAGCGGAATTTCGCGTTGTTGGCGCGCAGGCCATCCACCGACGCAACTTGTTCGTCGGCTCCGTTCCAGTCCGCTGGCCGCCGCGAAATGGAGGCTTCGGTCAAATCCGCGTACGGATCGAACGCCAGCCACCAGAACGCGTTCGCCGCCCATCTTCGGATATTCGTCGCTCCGTACTGCGGCGCCCGAGTGCGGTCGTGCGGCACTCCGGCGATGATTCCCACCGAAAGCAGCATCAGCACCACGCCGGTAACCGCTGCGACCGAAATCGGGTTGATCGCCTTCAGCCTCGTCACCAGCCGCTGCGTCCACTTCTTTTCCACCGTCCACCGTTCCTGCGCGCGGCCGACTTTCGTCGTCGCATAGGCGGCAACTCCCGTCGAGATCACCACCAGTAGCGCGTGCAGAATCGTGCCGTGAATTTCCTGCCGCGTCAGGTAGCGCGCCCAGAAAAGCAGCAGCGTCGCGGGCACGATCCAGTACGCCGCCAGCAGCGACACCCCCTTTTCCACCAGTCGCGTGGACGTAGGATCGGGGTTCATCCAGCGGAAATGCGTGCGCAATAATCCGGTGATGATTCCCGGCCCGCGATCGCCCAGCGTCTGCCCGTCGGGAAAAATGGCGGGCAGCTCCATCACCGAGTCCCAAAGCCGCTGCAAATGAAAATGGAACAACAGGTAAGCGATGAAGATGGCCACCGGCACGATCAGATACGACTCCGCCGTCGGCACTGCCGTCGCTGCGGCGTGCGAATGCAGAAAGGGAATCACCGCCGAATCGGTCAGCAGTTGCGCGTCCCGCGTTTTCCAGATCACCAGCCAGGAAAGCGCGCTCCCCGCGGTCATCAATCCAAAATAGCGGAACGCGTTCCGCGACTCGCGCTGGAATGCCGTGATTGCCTGAAATTCCATCAACTCCGGCGACAGCAGCGCGTCCCTCAGGTTGGCACCCGCGAACTGCCGCGGCACCAGTCCCATGGCCGTTTCCAGCGACGCGCCTTCCAGATTCGCGCCTTCCAGATTCGCGCCAACCACGCAGGCCTCTTCCAGATCCGCACGCACCATGCACGCATCGCGCAAGTCCGCGAGCAGTAAATCCGTGGCCCTCAGGTTCGCGTCGTGAAGATCGGCCAGCCGCAGGTTGACGCTGATCAGCTCCGTCGCTTCGAGTTGTGCGTTCGACAGATCGGCTCGCTGCCCCGTCTTGCCGTGCGATTCCACCCATTCGCGATGGCTCGCCAGCTTTTCGTCGAACTCCCAATCCTTGTAGAGTCTGCGAGGCGCTTCCGCCGCCGCGTTGGGCGTTTTGCTTAATGTTTCTTGAAGAGCTAGCAACTCGTCGTCTGCGGACGATTCCTCCGAAGGTTCGTCCGTGCTTGCGGAAGTCGCTTGTTCTCCGCCTGCGGCTTCCAAACTTTCGCGCCGCCATTGCGCCTCGAGTGAACTCAGCCGCGCGGCGTCGTGTTCGTCTTCACTACGAAATTCCTCGACGCGAACCTCGTGCGGCGTATCCGCGCTGAACGCCACGCCTGCGTCAATTCGCGGAGATACCTGCGCGATCGCGGCGTCGGGCGCGCTCTCTTCAGCTTTCGATTTTGCGAAGGCGTGGCTCACTGCCTCGACGTGGGGTTCAACCGGAGTCTGGCCCACAACCTCTGGTGTCTCAGCTTCTCGCACTTCTTCACGCGCGGCTTCGCGGATTTCTGTCGGAGCGTTGGCCGTCGCCACCGCGGAAGTCTCTTCCGGCGGAAATAGATCGGCGAGCGTATCGGTCGCCGAGGGCAGCGTTTCCGCCGGTAGCGGCACTTCGACCAATTCCGCTACTGGTGCGTCCGCCGGCGCGACAGTTGTCGGCATCTCCTGCGTCCCAGCCGCGGCCACCACTTCCGACGTGGATCCCGTCGCCTCAGCGCCTCGCCTTTCTGTGCTAGGTCTCTCCGCGGCTGGACTCTGCGCGTCCGGGGCTTTTGCCGCTGGGCGATTGAAGCTAAGCAAACGCGCAAATAGGCCCCGCCGCTTTGGCGCGCCTTCCGATTTCGCTTCGGAGGGCGCCATCTCTGAAATCTTCGCCGCCTGCGGAGCGTTTTCCGGCTGCGGCTCGGGCGGCGGGGAAGTTTCGGCAAAAAGCTCCGCCAGCGCGTCCGCCGCCGGCGGCAGATTGCTTGCCGGTATCAGGCCCTGCGGCGGTTCCTGCTTCACGCTCATCGTCTGAGAAGTAGTGTCCTCAATTTTCACTTCGCCTGCAGCTCCTTCTGTCGCGGCTTCTTGCGCTACGGTTTCTGCGTCCGGTGCCCGGGCAGCCTTCGGGCCTTCTGCTTCCTCATCGGCTACAAACAGACGTTGGAACAGAGGCGCCATCGTGAGTCCCGTTTTTCCCCTCGAGAAACGTGCCGCCTGAGGAAAATCCCAGCCAATAAAGCGCGGCCGTGCCCCCTATCTCGCACGCCGGAGCGCTCGAAATCCGTCAAAGCCCGGGCTTTGACGATTCCTATAAAGTCTACCCTCCGCCAGCATATCGCGGGCGACCGTCGCAAACCGCCTGTCCAGGAGTGCAATAGCCGTACAGCTGTCCGCAAGTTAGGGTGCGCCTCCTGAAATCTCGAAATTCTGGCCCGCTGGCGAGTTAGAATTCGCGCCGGAGGTGCCATTTGGCCGCACCCAGTTCACCTGCGGTGGCCGTCGCTTCGGCGCGACTGGAATCTCCCTGGAAACTTGGCGGCCTCACTCCGCTTCGCCTGGCCTACCGAGTCGTTCGCGCCGCGTGGCAGGACGATCTGATTAGCCGCGCATCCGGCCTCGCGTTTGATTTCATCCTCGCGTTTTTCCCGCTGATGGTGTTCATCCTTGCGGTCTTCGGCTTGTTCACCGCCCGCGACGCCCAACTGCAGGGCAACTTGCTGGCTTATTTCGCCGTGCTGCTCCCGCCTAAGGTGTTCGCGCTCTTCAACATCGTCTTCAACGATTTGGCGGCCAATAGCAGCGGCGGAAAGCTCACCTTCGGGATCGTCGCCGGGATCTGGTTTGCGTCCAGCGGCATGAATTCGATCATTACCACTCTCAACGTCGTCTATCGCGTCCGGGAGGCCCGCTCCTGGTTCCGGGTGCGCGCATTGGCGTTCGCCCTCACTCTGGCCATGGCCATCCTGCTTCTTGCGGCCTTGCTGCTGGTGCTGGTAGGCAGCCACGCTGTGGATTGGCTCGCCGCGGAATTTTCGTGGAGTTCATTCATCGCGCTCGCGTGGAAGAATCTGCGGTGGCCGGCCGCTGTGCTTTCCGCTCTGATTTCGTTTTCCTTGATCTATTACTGCGGGCCGAATCTTGCGAAGCAACGCCGGCGATGGATCACTCCCGGTTCGGTCTTCGGCACGTTGCTGTGGCTCGCTTCTTCGGCGGGGTTGCGCATCTACATGCATTTGTCGAACGGCTACACCGCTACGTATGGCGCGCTCGGAGGGGTGATCGTGATCCTGGTTTGGTGTCAGGTGAGCGGACTGGCATTTCTCGTCGGGGGCGAGATTAACGCCGAGATCGAGCGCGCTGCTGCAGGGGACTGAACTTCACGGAGACGTCGGGCGACGGCTACCGTGCTATCGGCGTGACTTTCGTCCCGTCCTGCGCAAATTCAAATCGCAGGATCCATTCGCTTGGCGTAGCCTGCCCATCTAATTTCGCCGGCGTGAATTCCCATTCTCGCGCCGCCTTCACCGCTAGGTTCGCAAAATACTTGCTCGGCCCCGCGGCGTCTAATTCCGCGTCGGCCACTTTCCCCGACGCGGTCACGTTCACGCGCACGCCGACCCTCACCGTCCCGCTGATCGTGCTGCGCGCGCTCTGCGGCACTTCCGGCAGCACCTGATGCGCGACTGCGCCGTGCACCACGTCGCCGGCGGACTTCTTCGCAACAGGTGTAGGCCGCAGAGCTACGGTCGGCGGGGCCGCTGTTGGCGGAGTCGCTTCGCTTGTATCCGTGCGCTTGGCGAAGACTTTCTCCGCCGGCGGTTTCGCGTCGGCTTTTTTCGCCTTGGCTTTCGGCGCGGGCTTCTCCGGCGCGGAAGCCGCCAATCCCCGCGAGGCTTGAGCGCCGTTGCGGTTGAACAATTTCGGCGCTGCGAATATCACCACCAGCGCCGCTATTCCGATCACCAGCGCCGGAATCGCGTAGCTGCGCTTCGGCACACGGCTGAACTCGTTGTCCGCTGCTCCCGGTTGAACCTCGACCGCAGGCTTTGCCGCCTTTGGCGGTTTCGGCGCGCGCGCCGCAGGCGGGGCAGCCACGCGCGGTTCGGTGTGCGTTTTCACCGGTTGCTCTGCGGGCTGTTCGACGAGTTTCAGTCTTCCCAGCGCGGGCGCGTCGGGATCGAGCCTCGTGGCGATTTCCGCCAGCGTGCAGCGCCGCTGCGGATCGCGGCGCAGACAGTGCCGCACAATGTCGCCAAACGGAGCCGGCAGCACCTTCGGCAGCTCCGGCTCTTCCTGGCCTTTCCACTCCCACGCCGGCAGCTGCTGGGTCAGTACTTCGACCAGCGTCACGCCCAGCGACCAGACGTCTCCGGCTGCAGAGCATCCACGCGTCCCCGCCTCGGGCGCATCGTACGCGTTCGACTTGCCGTGCGCGGCGATCGTATCCCGCGCCGCGCAGATTCCGTCGCTTGAAATCTTCAGTTGGTCGCCGACGGCCATAATGTTCGACGGCTTGATGTGCCCGTGGACCAGCCCCTTGCTTTGCAGGTACGCCAGCGCCTCGAGCACAGGCCGCAGCATGTCGTGCGCTTCCGCCGGTCTCAGCGCGCGCTGGGGAATAATTTGCGACAAATCTTCATCAGCGAGCTCGGTCACCACGTAGAGCAGCCGCGCGCCGTCCACCTGGCATCGGCCTGTCTGAAGCACGCGCAGCAAATGAGGATGCGCCAGCGTCGCGGCCAGAGTCCAGCGTGCGAGTTGCGCGTCTGCATTTTGCGGATCCGCGGGAACCAGCTTGATCGCGGCCGGACGCGGCTCCGGCTCGCCGTAGTCGGTCAAAAACACGGGGCCGCGCTCCGACGCTCCGAGATACTGGCGCAGGTGGAACCGCCCGTCGGCCACCTGGCCTTCCCAATTTTTCCATGCCTCGGTCATAGTCTCCCCCCGCCGACACACGCCAAAAGGCTGGGAGCGCAGTCCGCACCATGGTCGTCCTATTCGTGTGGAAAAGTAAAATGGCCCTTGCCCAAAAGCACAAGTCGCAGCCGGCGAAAGGCGAGAGTGTACATCCCCCGTGCGAATTGCTAACGTTGGTGCTGCATTTTGGAGGGATTCATGGCGGGAGATTCGCATATCCGCGCGGCAGAATTTCACGAGCTGGCCGCGCAGGCCCATCGTGTGGCGGCGACGCATCACGGCAAAGAAGACCACCAGACCGGCCACGAGCACGCCCGGCAGGCCATGGAACACGCGGCGCGGGCCTTCCGCGAATCCCAGGAAGCGCTCGAACAATCCGCCATGTTCGCCAAGCACGACAACAAGGGCTGAAACTCGTCCGTTTCCCGCGGTCCGACTTCAGCGCCGCAATCCTGTCTCCTCCCGTATTGACGTCCGGGAACCAATCTCCGTGCGCCCAGACAAACGCGCTCCATTGGGGTTTAAAATGGAGCAGGAGTTGGTTCATAACGGCACGGAGGCGGACGCGGGAGCAACATGAAGATTCCTAGTACCCGAAGCCTCATCTCGATTTCGCTGGCGTTAAGTATAACCACGCCCGCGTTCCCGCAGTCTGCGCCGCGGAAGGCGCCAACCCACACCGTCGCGGCGAAGGAAAGCCAACCCGCCGGCTTGACCGATCGCGAGCGGGCCATCCACGCGCTCAATCGCCTCACATTCGGCGTCAGGCCCGGCGACGTGGAAGCGCTCCTGGCCAAGGGCATGGACGCCTGGTTCGAGGACCAGTTGCATCCGGAGAGCGTGGACGATTCGGCACTCAACGCGCGCCTGGGGCCCTACGCCACCACGCGCATGAATCCGAAGCAGCTCGCGCAAACTTTTCCGTCCGACGGGGTGATCCGCCAGATCATCGCCGGCAAGCGGCCGATGCCCGACGATCCCGACGGCAAAATGGTCTACGCCGTCAACGTCGCGCGCATCAAGCAGCAAGAAGCCATCAAAACCCAGGAGGCCGCGAATCCCGCAGCAAAAATGAATGCGCCGAACGCGACCGAAGGTGGCGCCAAGCCGCCGCCAACTGCTGCTGAAGTGAAAGCACGCTCTCTCGCCGAAAGCTTGTTCGCGCTGCCCAAGAATCAGCGATTAGCCGCGCTTGAGAGCGAACCTCCGGAAGAACTGATCAATTTCCCGGCTCTGCTGCGCGGGGAGCAGCGCGACCGCCTGCTCAAGGAATCCACACCCCAGGAACGCGAAATCATTCGCGCGCTGGCGAATCCCGCGGGCGTGGTGGCCTCGGAGCTTCAGCAGGCGAAGCTGATCCGCGCCATCTATTCGGAAAAACAGCTGCTCGAAGTGATGACCGATTTCTGGTTCAACCACTTCAACGTTTTCCAATACAAGAATCAGGACGTCTATTACACCACTGCATACGAGCGTGACGTGATTCGCCCGCGCGCCCTGGGCAAGTTTTCCGATTTGCTGATCGCCACGGCGCAAAGCCCGGCCATGCTGATGTATCTCGATAACTGGCTGAGCATCGGGCCGCATTCACAGGCGGCGGGCAAGAACGGGCAGAGCGGCCTGAACGAAAATTACGGCCGCGAAGTGATGGAGCTGCACACGATTGGCGTGAACGGCGGTTACACCCAGGCCGACGTGACCGAACTGGCGCGCGTGCTGACCGGATGGACGATCGCGGATCCCGATGACGGCGGGCAATTTCAGTTTGACGCGCGGCGCCACGAGCCGGGAACGAAGACCGTGCTGGGCGAAAAATTCTACGAGTCGGGCCAGGACGAAGGCGTGCAGGCGCTAACGATGTTGGCGCATCAGCCGGCCACTGCGCGATTCATTTCCAAAAGCATCGCCACGCGATTTGTTGCGGACGATCCGCCCCAGGCGCTGGTGGACCGCATGGCGGCGAAATTCCTGTCGAGCGATGGCGACATCCGTGAAGTCCTGCGCACCATGTTCCATTCGCCGGAGTTCTGGTCACCCGCGGTCTATCGCGCCAAGATGAAAACGCCGCTCGAACTCGTGGTTTCTTCCGTCCGCGCCACTGGCACGGATGTTGTCTTGCCGGACGCGCTGCTGCAGAATCTTTCGGCGATGGGCATGCCTCCCTACGGCATGGCCGTTCCGACCGGCTACTCGATGAAATCCGATGTGTGGGACAACGAAGGCGCGCTGCTCACGCGAATTAATTTTTCCACCGCGCTGACGCAGGGAAATCTCCACGAAGTGCAGTTCGATCCGGACGCGATCGTTACGCTGGGGATTCTTACCAGTCTCGACCAGCCTCGAACCAAGGCCGTGCTGGCCGAAAAACCCACCGGCCTGGAATTCGCCATCGCCCTCACCGAGGACACCATTCTGCCCAGCGAACTTCTGCCCAAGGACGAAGCCATCATCCGCAAAGAGACGCAAGATCCTGACGTTGACCGCAACAACGCCGCGGCGCTGGCCAATAAGCTGCGACTGATTGCCGCGTTTATATTGGCGTCGCCGGAATTCCAGCATCGTTGAATCTTCGTGAGCAGCGAGTGGTGAGTAGTGAGTAGTGATTAGTGATTAGTGACTCGTGATTCGTGGCGACCGGTCTTATCTCCCGGGCTCGACTCGCCGTTGACACTGGGAGCCTCATCCGAAATTATCGGGAGAATTGACGATGGCATCTCAGGCGACCAGCGAGACACTCAAGCGCCCGGCGGGCAAGGCAATGAATGTGGCCTTGTGGATCGTTCAAGGCTTGCTGGCGTGCGTGTTTCTATTTGCGGGCGGCGTGAAATTCGCGATACCCATCGCGGAATTGACGAAGGGGACGGCGTTGCCGGGCTGGTTCCTGCATTTCGTCGGCATATGCGAGATTCTGGGAGCGCTCGGCATGATCCTTCCCGGAATCACACGAATCCGGACGGGTTTGACTCCGCTCGCCGCGTGCGGGCTGGTGATCATCATGATCGGAGCTACCTGGGTTTCGGTGGTGGCGATGGGCGTGCGAGCGGGAGTGGCGCCCTTTATGGTTGGCCTGCTCGCGGTGTTTGTAGCTTACGGGCGATGGAGGGTGGCGCCGCTCCGCTAGTTGTCCCGTGCGACGGTGCCGTGAGCCGGCCGCGGCGCCCGGAATCCTGGACGGCTTGCGGAGCACAGTAGCGTCGAGAGAACCAGCTAAGGCGTGCGATGCGCCGCCCGCTTAAGGTTGTGGCATTCGGCGACTGGATACCGTTGGCGGACTATCGCTTCGGATACGCCGTAAAGATGAAGTCCGTTGTCTTCGCTAACGTGTGGCATGTGGCACCGCACTTGGCGTCGTGTCCCACCGGCGGATGACTGGACAGGGTGGCAGGCGCGAATGTTCCCGATGCGGCGTTATAGTCGAACATGGCGTAGCCCCACCCGTGCGAGTCTGAGAACTTCTTGCTGTCCTTCACAATGAACTCGACCTGGGCCAGATCGCCCGGCACCGTGTCCGGGGTGTTCGCCGAAAATGGGGGATCGGTCAACTTTTTCGGTCTCCACTCAAGCTTCACAATTTTGGAGCCATCCGGGAAAGGTTTGCCGTTTCCGGGAACACCGTCCCGGTAGGCTTTGATCATGATCGGATTGGCGACGATCAACCTGATCACGTTTTGGGCGTCGGTTAAACTCGGAGCCACCGGCTGCCAGTCTTCATATCCACGGATCTCCGAAAACGAAAGCCCTCCGGGGATCGCCAGACTGTACTTGTCTTGCTTATCTTGCGCAGAGCTGACTCTGCCGCCCAAGACAGCCAGCATTACGGCAATTAGCACCATCAGCGGAATTGCGATTCTCTTCATGGCTCACTCCTGCGGTAGGGACTGGAAGTGAAATTCCTGTTCGCGCAAGCCGTGCGGGCACGGCGCGTGAAAACAGCCACTCGCTCGGCCATTAATATGCCCGATCCGGGACTGGACGTCCACAATTCCCTGGCCGACAATCTTGGGGTTAGAGAGAAGGTGCGTTATGAAATTCTCCAGGGTGCGTGGGGGTCGCCGGCGATTGGCGCTACGTTCGTTGAGCGAACTGCCGTTTGTTGTTGAAAAGCCTCAAGCGCGAGAGGACGACCTGTCTTACTGAATCCACGGCGAACGGCAAGATTTTGTAAGGCACCACTTCATTCGGCAGCTTTGCCAAGCCAGCTTCGAGACCCCGCCTCCACGCGACGCGCAATTCCGTATTGATGTGGACAATGTTCATTCCCGCGGCGATTGCTCTGCGGAAATCTTCATCATCGGTTCCCGAGCCGCCATGAAGAGTCATGAAGATCCCTGCCGCTTGCTTGATGGCAGCGATCCTTTCGATCTGCAAATGCTTCTTCGTTTCTCCGTCCACCATGCTCTGGAGCATGCCGTGCATGTTGCCGACCGCGGGAGCCAGGATGTCCACCCCGGTGCCTTCTACAAACTGCCGCGCTTGCTCCGGCGTGGAAAGACCCTTGGACAGGTCGGGGGATTTTTCGTGAATCTCCGATCCGCTTCCGATGTCCCCGATTTCTCCTTCGATGAGCATGAAAGGGTTGATCGCTTTCAGGGCTTCGACCGCCTGCTTGGTTTGACGGACGTTTTCTTCAAAGGGCAGGGCCGACAGATCAAAGACAATCGCGTCGAAGCCCGCTTTGGCAGCTTCAATTCCCTTAGCGAGCGAATGAGTGTGATCCGCATTAAGAAAAATCGGAAAGTCGAATTCCTCCCGCAGGCTTCGCACGAAGGCTGCAATTTGACGGGTGCCCACAAATTCACGCTCGCCCTCGGACAGGCCGACCAGGACCGGCACATTCAGTTCCCGGGCGGCGGTGAATACAGCTTTTAAAGTAGCGAGGTCAGAAATGTTGAAATGGCCGATCGCGACACGGTTTTGTTGCGCATCCCGCAGATAATCCCGCAGCGAATTCATGTGATTCACCTCCTCGCGTTCAACCACAGCAACCTGATTGTAGTCTTCGGCGAACCTCACGGCAATTTGATCTGTCTCTTCACGCCTGGCCGCCCGATGCGACGGGGAAGCGAGATTCGGGAGGAGAGGCAGGGTCGGGCGTAGCGAGCTGCGGCCTTACTTCTTGTCCCAGAGCTTGAGGAATTGTGCGATGGTGGCCGGGCCGTGGCCCGCGTAGTGATTGTTGGCGTAGGCGAAAATGGTAATGCCGCGTTTTTTGATGGAGTAGCAGAAATCAACCCAGCTGATGAGCTGAGGGGTGCGGTCCACCACGACTTTGTCCCAGGTCTTGGTGATGTTTTCGATGCCCTTACGGTCGCCGAGCCAGCGGATGTAGGTGAAGTCCGCGGTGATGGGATCGAATTTATAGGCGGCGGGCAGCGGCATCCAGGACTGGTCCTGTAGCGCGAGGGCCACGCCGTGTTCGCGGAGCAGGTCGGCGAACTCGGCGGTGAGCCAGTTCTTGTTGCGGATTTCGACCGCGAACCGATGGTCCTTGGGCAGTTTTTTGAGGAACGGTTTCAAGCGCGCGAGGAATTGCGCCCCGGCGGTGAACGCGCTGCGATTGAAATAGGGGAACTGCAGTAGCAGCGGGCCGAGTTTGTCGCCCAGCAGGTCCATGGTGTTGACGAACTCCTTGAAGTCGGCGTCGCAATCCTCGAGGACCTTTTCGTGGGTGATGGACTGTGGAACCTTCGCGGCAAAGATGAATTTTTCGGGGGTCTTGCGCGCCCAGCCCTGCACCACGGCGGCGGTCGGAGTGCGGTAGTAGGTGGAATCGACCTCGACAGTGTCGAATTTCGTAGCGTAGTAGGTGAGGTAGTCGGCGGGCTTCATCCCCGCGGGGTAGAAGGAGCCCTCCCAGCCGGCGGCGGTGAATGCGCTGGTGCCCAGATGGAGTGAGAACGGCATCGGGAGATTCTACGATGAAAACCGAAGATCGGAGGCAACAGCAAACTTTTGACAGAGAGGACACACAGAAGGCACAGAGAGCACAGAGACATGCACACCGACCCACCGCCGAGACGCAGAGGACGCGGAGGAGAGCGGGGGCGGCTATCCGGCAGGGCAGCGTGGTCGCCCTGCCGGAAGCGCTGATGCGTCTGCTGCTATTCCGGCGAGGTAGTGGTGGTGGAAGTGTCCTTGGTCGCCCCGTTGTCGGTTGAGCCGGATTGATTTGCAGGGAGCGCGGTGGATGAGCCGGTGGTGTTGTCAGTGTGGGCCGAGACGGTGGTCACGCTGGCCGTCTGAACGTATTTCGGAGCGCTCACGTAGCCGTGAATTTGGTCCTTGTCCACCTTATTCACGACCAGCTGCACCTGTTGCATGTCCGAACCGTTGATCCACACCGGCTCGTAGATGTTTACGCCTTTTTTGTTGACCAGGCTGTCTTCCACGACGAGCGCCAGATCGTAGCGTTTGTGCTTCGGGTCGGTCTTGCGGAGCGAGACCATAATCGGACCCTCGCGGTGGAAATGTTTGGCTTTCGTCAGATCGAACTCGAAGTAATTGCGCTCGCCGCGCTGTTCAAGCGCGACCAGTTCGTCGTGCGTCCTGGCGATGGAGCCGTTCAGATCGTCGCGCGTAGAGCCGAGGTTCGCTTCGAGATCAGTGCGCGCCTGTGCGACCTGGTCCTGGGTGTCCTTCAGCTGCTGCTGCTGGTCATCCAGCTTGGCCTGCATTTCGTTGAAGCGCTTGTTTTCGGCAGCCGTTCGGCGCCTGGACGCGGCGGGGTTGGTTGCCGGCGGAACGGCAGCGGCGGCCGGAGCCGGAGCGGGCGTCTGGCTCATCGCCGCCGTCAGCGCGTCAATCTGATTCTGCATCTGCGTGATCGTCGCGTTCCGTTCTGCGTCGTGGGAGAGAAGCTGCTTCGAATTTGTCTGCTGCTGATAAATGTAGCCCACGGTGACGGCGAGGGCCATGATCAACACGACTACGCTAATGGCGAGCCAGGCGCTGGCATGAGGGGCGGTTATTACTTTTCCTCGCACCACGTGAATCGGTTCTCGTTCTTCGTCCATCGCTGACCTCCTCAGCTTGCGGCGGTTTGCGAGAGCAGACTTCGCTCGCGCGCGACGCGTCAGATCTCTGACGATGCGCCGCTCCGGCATCAGGACATGCAATGGGATTGCCTAGCTGGGCCGAAATTGCGGGCCGCGGAAGTCTAACGGCTGCAATGCGCCACGGGCGGTGGCGCAATCTCGCCCCGTGATCCTCGGGTACTAGTCCTGGAAAATTTTCCTCGGCGCGTCGGCGCTCTAAGGGTTTTGCAGTATGCTTTGAATGTACCAGGAACACGGAGGAATCACCGTGGACGGCAAAGCGTCTCCTGCATCGAAGACCGGCGCACGGATCGAATCCGACAGCATGGGCAGGATTGAAGTGCCCAACGACCGCTACTATGGCGCGCAGACGGCGCGGTCGCTGATCCATTTCGATATCGGCGCGGACAAAATGCCGCCCGAGCTGATTCGCGCATTCGGAATCCTGAAAAAGGCCGCGACGCTGGTAAACCTGGAGCTCGGAAAAATCTCCGCCGAAAAAGCGAAGCTGATCGTGCAGGCTGCCGACGAAGTAATCGAGGGAAAACTCGACGCGCATTTTCCGCTGCGCATCTGGCAGACCGGCAGCGGCACGCAGACGAACATGAACGCGAACGAGGTGATCTCCAATCGCGCCATCGAAATCGCGGGCGGCGTGATGGGCAGCAAATCGCCGATTCATCCGAAC
Organism: uncultured Acidobacteriota bacterium; assembly: GCA_963814605.1. Classification (GTDB taxonomy): domain Bacteria; phylum Acidobacteriota; class Terriglobia; order Acidiferrales; family UBA7541; genus Palsa-295. Next base: position 383,992 of record CAWFDD010000002.1, read on the forward strand.
GACGACGTCAATTTGTCGCAGTCGTCGAACGACACGTTTCCTACGGCAATGCACATTGCCGCGGCGTCGCGCGTGGCCGAAGCGCTGATACCAGCGGTGGCCCGGCTGCGCGACGCGCTGAATGCCAAAGCGCGCGCATTCGGTGACGTCGTCAAAATCGGCCGCACGCATCTGATGGACGCGACGCCGATGACCGTCGCGCAGGAAATGTCCGGATGGTCGAGCCTGCTCGACCGCGATATCGAGCGTCTGAAGCAGGCGCTGGCGGGGCTCTACGATCTGGCGCTCGGCGGAACCGCTGTGGGCACCGGCTTGAACTCACCGCCGGAATTTGCCGAGCGCGCCGCCAGGAAAATCGCCGAGCTGACCGGGCTGCCGTTCAAATCCCATCCGAACAAATTCGCCGCGCTTTCCGCGCACGACGAAATCGTGTACGCCAGCGGCGCGCTGAAGACGCTCGCCGCCTCGCTGATGAAAATCGCCAACGACATTCGCTGGCTCGGCTCAGGCCCGCGCGCCGGGCTCGGCGAGCTGATGCTTCCGGAAAACGAGCCGGGGTCATCCATCATGCCCGGCAAAGTAAATCCGACGCAGTCCGAAGCCATGACCATGGTCGCCGTACAGGTGATGGGCAACGATACGGCCATCAGCATTGCCGGCTCGCAGGGGAATTTCGAGTTGAACGTTTTCAAACCGGTGATCATTCACAATTTTCTGAACTCGGTGCGCCTGCTCACCGATTCCTGCCGCTCGTTCACCGACCACTGCGTGCAGGGAATGGAGCTCGATCGCCAGCGCATCGAGCAGTACGTGAAAAATTCTCTAATGCTCGTCACCGCGCTCAGCCCGAAGATTGGTTACGACAAAGCCGCGGAGATTGCGAAAAAAGCGCACCACGAAAAAATCAGTCTGCGCGAAGCGAACCTCAAGCTCGGCTACCTGACCGAAAAGGAATTTGACGAGCTAATTCGCGCCGACAAAATGACGCGCCCGTGTGATTAGCCGCCGCGCGTGTTTCATTTCGGCGCGGTTTTTAGCGCGGGCGTTTCAACGTGGCGCACTTTTCGCGCGCGATTCTCATTTGTGGAAATTACAGATGTCGCGATAAGTAATTCTTTTGACTCACGCGTGATGTTTCACTAAAGTCGGCTTCCCCCTCCGTAATTCCCCCCTTTCCACTGGAGCAGCCATGCGCATTCTTGTCGCCGAAAGCGATTTCGCTCTCGGTGCATTTCTGGAGAGGGAATTCCGTGCCGAGAATTACGCGGTGGATCGCGCTGTCAACGCAGTCGAAGCGAAATCCCTCGCCCGCGAGCGCCACTACGACGCCGCGATCCTCGATCTTCATCTCCCCGAGAACGAAAGCGTCGAAGCTCTGCGGTGCGTTCGCGCCGCGCAGGAGCAACTTCCCATCCTGATTCTGGCGAGTCGCGGAAGCGCCGCCGAGGGTGCCCGCGTCCTCGATCTCGGCGCCGACGATCTCGTGCTGAGGCCGTTTGCGTTCGCGGAGCTATCGGCGCGGGTCCGCGCGCAGCTTCGCCGCGGCGGCCACTACGCGGAGACGGTGCTGCGCGTCGAGGACCTCGAGCTGAGCCGCGTGGAGCATTCGGTGAAGCGCGCGGGGCGAAGGATCAAGCTCACGCCGAAGGAATTCGCGCTGCTCGAATATCTGATGAGCAATTCCGGCCAGCGCGTGACGCGCATGGAAATCATTCAAAACGTCTGGAACATCCCCGTGGACACGATGACGAACATCGTGGACGTGTACATCAACTACCTGCGCAAAAAAGTGGACGCGCCATGCGAGCACAAGCTGATCCACACGGTGCGGGGAGTCGGCTATCAGTTGCAGCCCCGCGCCAAGCAGAGCGGGAACGCCGCCTAGGTCGAAGGAAGAAAAAATCGGAGGCCGAATATGTTAGCAGCGAGCGTGGCGACGGTAAATCATCCTCTCGGAGAAGGCCTGGCGGTCGATGAGGCGGAGCGCGAGAAGTTGCTGCTCGAGCACCTTCCGCAGGTGCAGTACGTCGCGCGCCGCATTCATGGCCGGCTGCCTCCCCAGGTCCCGCTCGAGGATTTGGTCCACGCCGGAATTCTCGGCCTGATGGACGCGGTTCGGAAATACGACCCCACAAAGAATGTGCAACTGAAGTACTACGCGGAATTTCGGATTCGCGGGGCGATCCTCGACAGTTTGCGGCTGGTGGATTGGAGCCCGCGGGCGCTGCGCCGCCAGGCCAGGCGCATGGAACTGGCCATCACTCAATGCAAGGCGCGGTTTGGGCGCGATCCGGGCGACACCGAAATCGCGGCAGAGATGCAGATAAGCTTGGCGAGCCTGCAGCGGCTGCAGGGAGATTTGCGCGGTCTCGATATTGGAAGCCTGCAGGCGGACGCCGATGAACCGGGCGAGCGCGAGATATCGCAAACGCGCGCCGAAGCGACGGAAGAGGATCCGTACCATCAGGCGGTGCGTTCGGAGACCAAGCGCCTGCTCGAACAGGCGATCGGCGAACTGCCGGGCAGGGAGCGAGAGGTGCTGGCGCTCTATCATTTCCAGGAGATGACCATGAAGCAGGTCGGCGCGATGATGCGCATCGGGGAGTCGCGAGTGTCGCAAATTCACACGTCGGCTCTGCTGCGGCTTCGCGAACGGCTGGCGGGCACTCTTTCGGCACGCCCGCCGCTAATGCACGCGTCGGGCTCGATTGCGCCAGTTGCCACTGCGGCGCGGGTGCGATTCTGATGGCCACGAATCTTGTCGACAAAAAAGGCGATCACGACCGGCGCGATGCGGAGGAGCACGCGCGACACCTCAGCCAAACCAAGGATTCGGGAGCAAAGTATCGCGGACTACTGGAAGCGGCGCCGGATGCGATGGTGGTGGTGAACGAGGGCGGAGAAATCGTGCTGCTGAATGTGCAGGCGGAGAAACAGTTCGGATATCACCGCGATGAGCTCGTAGGCCAAAAGGTCACGAACATTATTCCGAAGGGGTTCGCGGAAAGGCTGATCGCGGACGGCACACGAACCACGGCGGAGGCTCTCGCGCAACAGATCGGCACGGGCATCGAGCTTTCCGGGCTGCGAAAGGACGGAACCGAGTTTCCAATCGAGATCATGCTGAGTCCTCTTGAGAGCGCCGAGGGAATTCTGGTCACCGCGGCGATCCGGAACATCAGCGTACGCAAGGCCACGGAAAAGCATCTGGCGCAGATGGAAGGCAGATACCGCGGGCTGCTGGAGGCGGCGCCAGATGCGATGGTGGTAGTGAATCAGGCCGGAGAAATCGTGCTGCTGAACGTGCAGGCGGAGAATCGATTCGGATACCGGCGCGACGAACTGTTGGGGCAGAAGGTCACGAACATTATTCCCGAGGGTTTTGCGGAGCGGCTGGTTGCCGACGGCCTGCGCAGCGCGGCCGATGCGCTGGCGCAACAGATCGGGACAGGGATTGAACTTACGGCGAGGCGGAAAGACGGAAGCGAGTTTCCGATCGAGATCATGCTGAGCCCTCTCGAAAGCTCCGAGGGGATTCTGGTGACGGCGGCGATCCGCGACATCACCGTGCGCAAGGACGCGGAAAAGCACCTCGCGCAAATGGAGGGCAGGTATCGCGGGCTGCTCGAAGCAGCTCCGGACGCCATGGTGGTGGTGAACCGGAGGGGTGAAATCGTACTGCTGAACGTGCAGGCGGAGAAACAGTTCGGATACCACCGCGATGAACTGGTGGGGCAGAAGATGAAGAACATTATTCCAGAGGGCTTCGCGGAAAGGCTGATCTCGGATGGTCTTCGGTCCCCGGAGGACGCGCTGGCGCAGAAGATTGGTACGGGAATCGAACTCATTGGGCGTCGGAAGGACGGAAGCGAATTTCCAATCGAGCTGATGCTGAGCCCGCTCGAAAGCGCCGAAGGTGTCCTGGTGACGGCTGCCATTCGCGACATCACCACGCGCAAGACGGCCGAAACGCATCTTCTGCGCAAGGTCGAGGAACTGAATCGCTCGAACGAGGAGCTGGGACAGTTCGCCTACATTGCGTCGCATGATTTGCAAGAGCCCCTTCGCATGGTGGCGAGTTACACCCAGCTGCTTTCGAGACGGTACAAGGGAAAGCTGGACTCCGATGCCGATGAGTTTATTGCCTTCGCGGTGGACGGGGCAGGCCGGATGCAGCGATTGATTCAGGATCTGCTGGCATATTCGCGCGTCGGAACAAAAGGGAGCGATCTGGTTGACACACCGAGTGAAGATGCACTGCAACAAGCGCTCATCAATCTGAAGGAAACGATCAGAGAAAGCGGCGCGATGCTGACGCACGATCCCATGCCCGCGGTGATGGCGGACGACATGCAACTCACGCAGCTATTCCAGAACCTGATCGGCAATGCGATCAAATACCAAGGTCCCGGAATCCCGCATATCCACATCTCAGCCGCGCGAAATATGGAAAAAAAGTGGGTTTTCTCGATCAAAGACAGCGGGCTCGGAATTGATCCGCAGTACTTCGAGAAGATTTTTGGAATGTTTCAGCGGCTGCACAAGCGGGAAGAGTTCGCAGGCACCGGAATCGGTCTGGCGATCTGCAAAAAAATCGTTGAGCGACACGGCGGAACGATTTTGGTCGAGTCACAACCGGGGCAGGGTTCGACATTTCGATTTACGTTAGACGGAACAGAGAGGAAATCATGAACAACATTATCGGACGCGGCGGCATGCCTATCGAGGTTCTGTTGGTTGAAGACAGCCCCGGTGACGTCCGGCTGACGCAGGAAGCGTTTCGAAACGCCAATCCGACCGTCCATTTGCACGTGGCTAGCGATGGCGCTGAAGCCATGGTATTTCTGCGACACCAGGGCACGCACAACGGCGCTCCGCGGCCGGATCTGATTTTATTGGATCTGAACCTCCCCAAAATGGATGGCCGGGAGGTGCTGGCTCACATCAAGCAAGACGAGAACCTGAAAACAATTCCCACAATCATCCTGACGACGTCGGACGACGAAGTGGACATTGTCAAAAGCTACAAGCTCCAGGCGAACTGCTACCTCAATAAGCCCGTGCAGATGGATCAGTTCGACAGTCTTGTAAAGAGCATCAACGATTTCTGGCTGCGGGACGCCAAGTTGCCACGGCACGGATCAGGCGAAGGCGCCACAAATTGATCGGAAAATGGCTGCAGGTCAAAGCAACGCCAGGCAACACAGGTTTGTTTCGCGAATTGGACGACAAGCCTGAGTCGCAGCAACGAATTGGCGCGGGTCGCACTGGTGAGCGGACACCACGACTGCCGGAGAGGAAGGTATGCCCATAGAGGTGCTACTGGTTGAGGACAGCCCGGGCGACGTTCGGCTGACGCAGGAAGCGTTCCACGATGCCAACCGGTCCGTCCGCTTGCATGTGGCCTCCGACGGCATGGAGGCCATGGCATTCCTCCGGCACCAGGGCGCCCAGTCCGCTGCCCCTCGGCCGGATCTTATTTTGTTGGATTTGAACCTTCCGAAAATGGATGGTCGCGAAGTTCTCGCCCGCATCAAAGAGGACGCAAGCCTGAAAACGATCCCCACAATTATTCTGACGACTTCCGAGGCCGAAGCGGATATCGAGCGAAGCTATGAACTTCAGGCGAACTGCTACCTGAGCAAGCCCGTGCAGCTGGATCAGTTTGAGACGCTGGTGAAAAGCATCAACGATTTCTGGCTGACCAAAGTCAAGTTGCCACACAAGAAGCAAACCGCATGAAGGGTGACAACGGTCCGATTAATTCATCGGGTCGAGGAAGTCTCCGCCGAAGGATTTGCAGGTGGTCCTCCGCTAGTGTGAATGAGAGGAAATCATGAGCGCAATCGAGAGAGGCGGCAGGGCGATCGAGGTTCTACTAGTCGAAGACAGTCCCGGCGATGTCCGGCTGACGAAGGAAGCCTTCCGCGAGGCCAATGTGTCGATACATTTGCATGTTGCGACCGACGGCGTGGAGGCCATGTCCTTTCTCAAACGCGAGGGTGTCCACAGCAAAGCCCCTCGCCCGGATTTCATCCTGCTCGATCTGAACCTTCCCAGGATGGACGGCCGCGAGGTACTGGCGCACATCAAGGATGACGAGAGCCTGAAAACGATCCCAACCGTGATCCTGACTACTTCAGAGGCCGAAGTGGATATCGTGAAGAGCTATCGACTTCGCGCAAATTGCTATCTCAGTAAACCGGTTCAGCTCATGGAATTTGAGCACCTGGTAAAGAGCATTAACAGTTTCTGGCTGACAGAAGCCAAATTACCGCCGCAAGGGTAAAACCAATGTGGAAAAAATTGATCAGAGCGTTGCTGCTGGTCGAAGACAATCCCGGAGACGCCCGTCTGCTCCGCGAGATGCTCAATGAGCAGGACACGCACAAGACCGATTTGATCCACGTGGAGTCCATGGGCGAGGCCGAGAAGCGTCTCGCGGCACGCGTGTTCGACGCGATCCTGCTCGATCTGGGATTACCCGACGCGCGAGGACTGGAAGCGGTAAAGCGGGCGCGCGCGGCCGCACCTCGCGTCCCACTGGTGGTGCTGACGGGTTCGGACGACGAGACGCTGGCCGCACAAGCGCTGCAAAAAGGCGCGCAAGACTACCTAATCAAGGGCCAGATCGAGACGCGCGGGCTATTCCGGGCACTGCGCTATGCCATCGAGCGGAAGATCATGGAGGAGGTGCTGTTCGTTGAGAAGGAGCGCGCGCAAGTGACGCTCAACTCCATCGGCGACGCAGTGATTTGCACGGACGAGGATGGAAACATCACCTTTCTCAATCTGGTCGCGGAGAAAATGACGGGCTGGTCGCGGGAAGAAGCGGAGGGCCAGCCGATGGCTGAGGTATTCCGGATCATTGACGCCGCCACCCGAACGAACAACGCAAATCCGATGGAGGTGGCGGTTGGAGAGGACCGGACGGTGCACCTGCCGCCGAATTGCCTCCTTTTCCGGCGCGACGGATTTGAAACCCCGATTGAAGACTCCGTCGCCCCCATCCACGACCGCGAGGGGAGGGCCACAGGGGCAGTGATCGTCTTCCGCGACGTGAGCGTGGCGCGGGCGATGGCTCTGCAAATAGCTCATTCAGCCGAACACGATTTTCTGACCGGCTTGCCCAATCGAACGCTGGTGAACGACCGTGTCAACCAGGCGATCACGTGGGCATCGCGTCACGGAAAAAAAGTGGCAGTCCTGTTCCTGGATCTGGATGGGTTCAAGCACATCAACGATTCTCTGGGGCATCCGATCGGCGACAAACTTCTGCAATCCATCGCGCAACGCCTGGTGGATTGCGTGCGCGGCTCGGACACGGTCAGCCGGCAGGGAGGCGATGAATTCGTGGTTCTGCTTTCCGAAGTGGAACATTCTGCCGACGTCGCCATCACGGCGAGAAGAATGCTGCGGGCGGTGGCGGAGGCGCATTCGATTGACCAGCACGACCTTCACGTCACCACGAGCATCGGCTTGAGCGTTTATCCGGACGACGGTCTGGATGCCGAGACGCTCATCAAGAATGCGGACACGGCCATGTATCAGGCCAAGGAAAATGGGCGCCAGAGCTATCAATTTTTTAAGCCGGCCATGAACGTCCGCGCGGTGGAGCGGCAATCCATCGAGGAGAGCCTGCGGCGAGCGGTGGAACGAAAGGAATTCGCGCTGCACTACCAGCCGAAGGTGAATCTGAAGTCCGGAGAGATTACCGGCGCGGAAGCGCTTCTGCGCTGGATGCATCCCACTCGAGGGTTCGTACCTCCGGGCCAATTCATCCCAGTTGCGGAAGACTGCGGCCTGATTCTGCCGATCGGCAATTGGGTGCTCCGCGAAGCGTGCAAACAGGCCAAAGACTGGCTGGATGCCGGTTTGCCGCTGGGCACCATGGCGGTCAACATTTCCGCGATGGAGTTTCGTAATGAAAACTTCCTGTCGGGAATATTCCAGATCTTGAAGGATACGGGCCTGGATCCAAGATGTTTGGAGCTGGAGTTGACCGAAAGCGTGTTAATGAAGCATGCGGAATCCACGCAGTCCATCTTGAAGGCGTTGCGAGCGAAGGGAGTTCAGCTGGCGGTGGATGATTTCGGCACCGGCTACTCGAGTTTGAGCTACCTGAGAAAATTTCCGATTGACGCGCTGAAGATTGATCAGTCGTTCGTACGCCAGATTACCGGCTTTCCCGACGAGACGACCATCGTGACCGCGATCATCGGCATGGGCCGCAGCCTGAAACTGCGGGTCGTGGCCGAGGGAGTGGAAATCAAGGAAGAGCTGGAGTTTCTTCAAGAGCATCTCTGCGAAGAAGCGCAGGGATATTATTTCAGCAGGCCAGTGTTTCCAGCGCAGTTCGCCAAGCTGCTCGAGACCGGTATTGCAGGGGTTGCTTTCCCGTTGCGCACGCCAGCCACCCGCCCGCGCCGCTCAGAATTGACGGTTTGACAGCTCGGACGGAGGCGCAGCTCTCAATCTGCGTCCGTAAGCACAAGCGCTTCGCCAGTCTAAGACGAAACCGCCAGCTCGGAAACCCGAGGATCCAGAACGCGTCCGCGGCGCAAGCTCTGTTCGCGGCTCAGCGACAGGCGATTGAACCAGCCGAGCCCGGGCAGCTTGGCAATCATCGCATCAATGCGCTGGGCGACCGCCTCACCGTCGGAACCATTCAGAATGTAGCGCAGAATCCAGTTCACTTCCGCATCGGGTTTCACGCCGCCGCCCACCGGCAGCCAAAAATGCTTGATGATGAATGTAGTCAGGCGCTGCGCATTGCGCGGCTGCAGTGTGATCTTCGCCTTGTTGTAGTAGAACGAAAAATGCCGCCGCTCGTCCTTCGCCAGACGCCGTAGAATGTCCGCGAGAATCGGATTCTGCGTGCGCGAAGCGAGTACGCCATAACCTTCCAGGGTCGAAAGCTCGGAAATCGCGCCGTAAGTGAGATACGCGGCGTGAAAGTGCCGCGACATCTGGCAGACTAGCGACGCGCCCATCTCCTTCAGCCATTCCGTAAATGCCGCCTGCCTCTGAATCTCGGCGCCCCGATTTTCTCCGAATGCGATCCCGCACGCGGACAGGAATTGCCCGATTGTGCGTCCGTGAAAAAATTCCTCGTATGCCCAGCAGTTCAGGAATGCCGTCGTATCGGCGTCCTCGATGGCGCAGGTGTTGAGGATTGCGCGCAAGTAGACCACCGTGTGCGATTCGATGTCCATCATGTAGGTGAGCGCGTGGATCTCATCCTGCGTGAGCGGATATTCCGCAGCGCGCGTGAAATCCACGTCGGCGACATCCACCTTTCTTGAATTGCGCAGATAGCGCTCCAGGTCGAAGGTTCCGACCATTCGAGTGTCCGACATAAGTTCTATCTCCTGTACTGGCCGCTGATTTATATACGCGCGAGCACATCCCTTCGGATTTATGCCGGGCGCAGGATTCCGGGGATTCACCCGCGGCAATTCGAGCCGGTCAAAATGCGGCAGGGAGGCTAACCCGGCCGGGCGAAGGACGTCAAGCGGGGGCGAATCGCCGCGGTGCGAGCGCGCGATGGACGAAGCTTGATTCTTTGACGACACGCTCGAAAACGCGCTGCGCGGGATTGCCGGCGAGGCGATACCATCGGGCTGCTCCGGAGTGCCGACGCCCAGCCGGTACGCCGGAAAATTCTCGCAACGAAACCGGGTCAACCCGGATCAGGAGGAACCTTCCGTGAAGAATCGTCTGATCATCGCGCTCGCGATCGTGGCACTTGTTTTCGCTCTGTCCTTTCCGCTGGTGGCGCCCGCCGCTCCGCCGGCTCCCAAACCGCAACCAGCGCCGGCCGCAATTCCAGCGCCTGAAGGGCATCCCGAAATTCACGCGGCTATTGATTCGCTTCGGCACGCGCGGGAACACCTGGACCACGCCGCCCATGACTACCATGGCCACCGTGCAGACGCGATCGGCGCGATCGACAACGCCATCCACCAGCTTCAGATCTGCTTGCAGTACGATTAGCCGGCAATCGAACTCAGCCCGGCTCGCGGCGTCGTGCCCTCGCAGGCGGCGCCGCGGGCCGCGTGATTTTTCGCATGGGCATGAATCTCCCGCGTGCGTCCCGCCCGGAAGAAATCAACTGCGGAGTTACTGGCGGATTGCAGAGGAAGCGGCAGGATGCGCTGCGCCCGCCTGATGCACGATTTGCGCGGCGAGTTTCCGGCTGACGTCGCAGGCGGTATCGTTGATCCGGCACTGCGCGATGGTTAACTTGCATCCGCAGGTGCAGCTTTCGGAATTCATGCGCTTCAGCGCCACGCGCTTCTGGCTGGCGCTGAGCCCGGTGAAATCCACGTTCGGCAGCTCCGTGGCGTTCGCGGCGTTCTTCAAAAAAATCTGGCCCTGATCCACAAAGGTCTCAATCTTCTTGTCCACGTGCTCGCCCAACAGAGCGCGTATTTCGAGGTCGTACACTTCCGTCGGGTACAGCCCCACGTGCTTCTGCACCACACGGCCCTCGGTATCCACGATGAAAGACGTAGGAAGCGCCGGTGCGCCGCCCCACTCGCGCGAAATTCCGCCGTTGCCCATGACGATCGGATAGTTAATCTTCGCCGCCCGCGCAAATTGATGGACCTCTTCCGGGCTCGCGTCGTCATCTTCCGAAACGCCCACGATTTGCAGCCGGTCCTTGTAGCGGTTGGCGAGATCTATCATCTCCGGGATTTCCTCGCGGCAGGGAGGACACCAGGTCGCCCAGAACATCACGATCACCACTTTGCCTCGCCACTCGGCGGTTGAGAGGACGCGTCCGTCGAGGTCATTCACTAGAAACGGTGGCATCCGCTCGGGATTCTTGGCGAAGCGGATCACGTCGGCAACTTCGCCCTCATCATCAGCTGCCGAACTCGCCTGTTGCGCGCTGCGCGGAGGGTGGGGGTCGGACACGCTGTTAGTCGCCACAGCCTTTGGTGGGTGCCCGATTATCACCATGGCGATTCCCACGATGGCCATGAGAGCGAGTATGCAGAGCTTCTTCATGCGATTGACGCTAGCGCCCCCGGTGACTTCATTATGAGCCAGACGCTCGTGCCGCACAATCTCAGATCATTAGACGTTTGAGATGCAGGAACGACTCGCCGCCGGTCGGCGCATCGAGGGGCGGATTCCAAACAGGGACAGCGATTCCCGATTTGAAGCTCAAATCCGCGGAAGTCAAAGTCTCAGGTTCTTAAGTGATTCAAAATCTGTGCGCGAGATGAGTGGAAACTAACGCGAATGGGCAACGAACATGCATAAGGCACGGTGTGGGTCGCGTTCCAACACGATCCGCATCATCAGGCGATTGGGGAGGAAGGGGCCCATTCGCTCGATGGCACGGGTCGTTCCCACCTGCCTCTGAGAGGGAAGCTAGGATGGATGACCCCATGATCCGGTCTCGCCTAGGCCGGATCAACGGAACGCGACCTTTGGGGCCCTGGATCCCAAGCCGGGGCCCCTTTTTATTTTCCGCCTACTCAAACCAATTTCTCCGAGGCGCGCTTCGGGAATAAAAATCGCGTCGAACCAAAAAAAACGAGGTTCGCCGCGCCATCCAGGTGCGGCGAACCTCGTTGAAACTAACGGGCACGGCTTGTGGCGATGCTAGTCGCTCGCCGGCGACCCTTGCGCCCTGGCGCTCTTGGGCTCGATCACCTGCGCCGGCTCCAAACTCTTGTCGTCAACAATCACGCCCATGAACGCCGCCATCATCTCTTCCCAGCTTTGATCGCCCCATGGCACGTTCAGGTTGGGATTCGGGTTGTACGGATTGTTCGCGGAGTTGTCGAAGTGCGCGGTGACTTCTATCCGCGTGCCCTTCGGCAGAAAGATCGGCTTCGCCACGTTGTAACCGAGCTGCCAGCTGAAGCTATAATTCGGCACGCTCAGAAGCGTGTCGGTCCGGCCGTCGGGATAAACGACTTTATAAGTCATGTCTTTGCCGCGGACGTGCATGTGCGGCTGGAACCACACCAACTGAACGTCCTTCGCGAACACCAGACTGGAGTGCACCTCGAAGTTCGGGTCGTTCGCCGGGATCACCATGGTATGCGGCGCGGACGACTCAACCGTCAGGTAGCGATGCTGCGGCGGCTCTGTGGCCAGCACCAGTCCCACGTCCACCGCATCTTCCTTCGCGGTCCCGTTCGGCGTGAAGTGCAGGTTGATCACAATGTCCGAACCCGCCGGAACCAGCTTCGCGGAGTTGCCCAGACGGAAATCCCAGGGCTGCATTCCCGGGATGTACGCCGCCAGCCATTCGCTGTCCTCACCGGTCACGCGCGTAGGATCGCTCGTCTGCTGCCGCAGCTGAATTGGCACCTCGGATGTCGCCTTCGGCTGCTTAATCTCGAATCCATTCGCATCTCGCTGGATGCCCGGCTTCTCGATGTAGGGCTCGCCATACTTTGCGCCCGGTAGCCATCTCGATCCCGGCGGCCGAATAAATACGGCGGCGTGATGCACCACGGACCGGTCGCGCGGGCGAATTTCGGCCGCTGCAATCCACGTGTCCTTCGCAAATCCGGTCGGCAAAACGATGTTGATGTACTCCATCGTGCCGCTGGCGTTCACCGGTAAGGTATGCGGCATGGAAATGATCACGTCGGGCTTGATCTGCCAGCCATCGGTGAACTGCACCGGCGCCGGGGCATCCTTCGCGTCGCCTTCGGGAGCTCCGTTGTCGGCCCATGCCTCGAGCGTGGCGATCTGCTCGGGCGTCAGCTTGCGCGCATTCGCGAACTCACCGTAATGCGGATCGGCGAACCACGGTGGCATTTTCTTGGTAGCCACGGCTACCTTTATCGCCTTGGCCCAGGGACGCGCTTGCTGATAGGTCAGCAGCGGCATCGGTCCGATTTCGCCGGGGCGGTGACAGCTCTGGCAGTTTTTCTGCAGAATGGGCAGCACGTCCTTGTTGAATGTGACCGACGGGGAGACTGGATCGGATGAAGTGGTGCCTCCCATGGCGACCATCCCCATTGTTGCTGCCGCGAGTACCGCGATAATTGCCAGAAGCGCTCGTTTCATGATTTCCGCTCCTTCTTCAGCTCTCTTTTTCGCGATTGGCTGACCGGAAAATTCGAATATGTCCCCCTGTTTTCCAGCAATATACACCCAGTCCCAGCTGCCCAGCGCCGTTTTTTCTTACGGGTCACGCCTATCCCGGATGCGCGCCGCGTCCCTTCCAGGCCCCGGAACTCCACTGCCAACGCGCGCCGTGCGATAATCCACACGTCTCATGCGCAATATCAAGCTCACCATCGCCTACGACGGCTCGGAATTCCACGGTTGGCAGTTGCAGCCGGGCGTCCCCACCATCCAGGGCGCGCTGATTGACGCCGCGTATAAAATCACGCAGGAGAGAATCCTGATCCACGGCGCCAGCCGCACCGACGCTGGTGTGCACGCACTCGGGCAGGTGGCGCATTTCAAGACGCAATCCGCGCTTTCGGCGCTGGAATTTCAGCGCGCCCTGAACGCGCTGCTGCCCCCGGCAATCCGCATCGTCGCTGCGGAGGAAATGGGCTCCGAATTCCACGCTCGCTGGCTGGCGCAGGGCAAGACCTACCGCTACCGCATTTATCGCGGTCGCGTGTTGCCGCCCTTTGAATACCGCCGCGCGCTGCACTATCCCTGGTCGCTCGACGAAGCCGCCATGGCCGAGGCCGCGCGACTCTTTGCAGGCGAGCACGATTTCACTTCGTTCGCGGCATCCTCCGGCTCTGAAGAAGACGACAAAGACCGCAACATGATCCGCGTGATTCATTCCTCGGAAATTGTGCGCGAGTCTGCCTCGCCGGGAGGTGAGCCGGACCGCGAAGAAATCTCCTACGTGGTCCGCGGCCAATCGTTCCTGCGTTACATGGTCCGCAAAATCGTCGGCACGCTGATCGAAGTCGGGAAGGGAAGGCTCGCCCCGGCCGATATTCCGCAGCTTTTCGAATTGCGCGATCGTTCGCGCTCCGGCCCAACCGTGCCGCCCGAGGGACTTTATCTCGTCTCCATCGAGTTCCCCGATCCCACCGATTCGCTCGCATCGTCCGCCTCGCGCCGCCGCTCCGGCCAATCCTAGCCGCGAAAATCGTGTAAAATGCTCAAAGCATTGAAGTATTTCGCGCATGGACAACGCACTCATCCACGACTGGAATCGCTACAGCGACCCGGACATTCCGCCCGGAACCCGGGTCCTCCTCAACGACGAAACCCTTCGCGATGGGTTGCAAAATTCGTCCGTGCGCAACCCTTCCATCGCCGAAAAAATCGAAATCGTCCAGCTGATGGATTCGCTGGGAATCGACACGGTCAACGTCGGCCTGCCCGGCGCGGGGCCGCGCGCGTTTGAAGACGCCGAGGCGCTCGCGCGCGAAATCCTCGGCTCCCGCATGAAAATCCGGCCCCACGCAGCCGGGCGCACGCAGAAACAGGACATCCAGGCGATCATCAACCTCAGCGAGCGCGTCGGTAAGCCTCTGGAAGCGGCGCTCTTTCTCGGCACCAGCCCGATCCGGCGGCTGGTAGAGGACTGGACTGTCGAATTCCTTCAGCGCACCACCGAAGACGCGGTGAAACAGGCGGTGTCGGCCGGACTCCCGGTGATGTATGTCACCGAGGACACCATTCGCACCGACCCGGAGACGCTCATCGCGCTCTATTCGGCCGCCATTCGCGCCGGCGCGCGCGCCATCGTCCTGTGCGACACGGTTGGCCATGCAACTCCTCGCGGCGCCTACAACCTGGTCAAATTCGCGATCGAGAAAATCGTCAAGCCCTCGGGTGAAAAAATCCGCGTGGATTGGCACGGCCACAACGACCGCGGCCTCGCCGTGGCGAATTCCATGGCGGCGATTGCCGCGGGAGCCGATCAAGTTCATGCCGCCGCGCTGGCTCTCGGTGAACGCGTGGGCAATACACCGATGGAAATGATGCTGGTGAACCTGAAGCTGCTGGGCCTCGAAAATTTCCGGGGCCGCGACCTGTCGCAGCTCAAGAAATATTCGGAAGCCGTCGCGGCCGCGACTCAAACGGTGATCCCTCCGAATTACCCGATCGTCGGCCGCGACGCGTTTCGCACCCAGACCGGCGTGCACGCCGCAGCCATCGCCAAAGCCTACAAACGCGACGATCCGGAACTCGCCGACGCGATTTACAGCGGCGTGCCGGCGCATCTGTTCGGACTCGAGCAGATCATCGAAATCGGCCCGATGAGCGGCCGTTCCAACGTCGTGTATTGGCTCGGCAAACGCGGCCTGCCGGCGGCCGATGACGTGGTTGATCGAATTCTCGCTGCTGCGAAGCAGTCATCGAGCGTGCTTACCGAAGCGGAAATTCTAGCGCTCGCGGGCGCTCCGGCGCGGCGCTAGGCTGCTTGCGCGCGGGCTTGCCAGCCTCCCATTTCAGCGTTTTAATGATTGTGTGGCCACGGCGCAATCCCAACCGGACATCCTGATTCGTCCGCTCGTCGAAGGCGAACTTGCCGAAGCTCGCCGCATCATTCGCCTGGCGTTCGCGACGTTCCTCGGACTGCCCACCGACGATCCGCGCATGGCGTGGGCGATGCGACGCTGCCGCAACGCGCTGGAAGGCCGATCCCGACCGCGGTTCTCGCCGCCGAACACGCCGGAAAACTGATCGGCTCGAATTTCGCCGCGAATTGGGGCAGCTTCGGATTCTTCGGCCCGCTGACCGTCGAGCCCGAATACTGGAACCGCGGCGTGGCGCAGCTTCTTCTCGCGCCGACCATGGAAATTTTCCAGCGCTGGGGCACGCGGCATCTCGGCCTGTACACCTTCACGCACAGCCCTAAACATATCGCGCTCTATCAAAAATTCGGCTTCTGGCCGCGCAATCTGGTGGCCGTAATGGCGAAGCAGACGCTGCCGGCATCAGCCGCGCGCTCTTCCGATTACGAAATCACGCGTTTGTCCGAAACCACAATTCAGGGCCGGCTTCAAATTCTTGCCGCCTGCGCCGAAGTGACGAACGCAAATTTCGAAGGCCTCGACGTCGAGCGTGAAATTCGCGCCGTAGACAGCCAGAAACTCGGCGACACGATTCTCTTGTTCGACGCCTCGAAGCTCGCCGCCTTCGCCGTCTGCCACTCGGGCCCGGGCAGCGAGGCCGGATCGGCAGTCTGCTACGTGAAATTCGCCGCCGTGCGCCCTGGGCGCCGCGCCGGCGAAGCTCTCGAGCGCCTGTTCGACGCGGTAGAGGACTACGCGCGGGCGGTGAATGCGACGAAGATCACCGCGGGCGTGAATCTCGCGCGCCGCGAAGCGTTTCAGGCGCTGGTCGCGCGCGGCTTTCGCACCGAGATGCAAGGCGTGGCGATGGAGAGCGGCGACGAAAACTCGGGTTACAATCGCGCCGGTGTGTATATCCTCGACGACTGGCGGTAGAATCCACGGCACGAATCGCGTGAAACGCGCTCTCATCTGCTGTATCTTTCTATGGATGGCCACGCTCTCAGCCCGCGCGACCGATGATGCAATCGCCAAGCTCGCCGGCGATCCCGCCTGCGCGCGCGGCCTGCAATGGATTGACAACAGCGCGGCCTGGACCACCGAGCAGCAAATCCGCCTGACCGAAATCCCCGCACCCGAATTCGACGAAGCACGCCGCGGCGAAGCGCTGAAGGAATTGTTGGCGGCCAGCGGATTCCAGGTCCGCACGGACAAAGCCGGAAAC
Source organism: uncultured Acidobacteriota bacterium (assembly GCA_963814605.1). Lineage (GTDB taxonomy): Bacteria > Acidobacteriota > Terriglobia > Acidiferrales > UBA7541 > Palsa-295. The sequence continues at coordinate 400,693 of CAWFDD010000002.1, forward strand.
GTAATCGCCGAACGCGCCGGTTCCGACGCCAAGAGCGTGATTCTGCTGGCGGCGCATCTCGACACCGTGTTTCCCGCGGGCACGGACGTCAAGGTGAAGCGCAGCGGGGGCCGGCTGCTCGCTCCCGGCATTTCCGACAACGGCGTGGGCCTCGCGTCACTCGCGGCGCTGGCGCGCGCGCTCGCGGAATCGCGCGTCCGCACCACCAAGACGATCGTGCTGGTCGGCGACGTTGGCGAGGAGGGCGAAGGAAACCTGCGCGGCATGCGCGCGCTGACGGATAGCTACGGCTCGCGCCTTTCGGCGGTGATCGCCGTGGACGGGCCGTCCACCGACTACATCACCACGCAAGGCATCGCTTCGCGGCGGTTCGAGGTCAGCATCACCGGTCCGGGCGGCCACAGCTGGTCCGATTTCGGCGCGCCGAATCCGATCACGGCCATTTCCCGGGGAATCGTGAAATTCTCCGCGGTGCAGGTGCCCAACGATCCGCGGAGTTCGTTCAACGTCGGCTCGATCGAGGGCGGCACCTCGGTCAATTCCATTCCTTCGAGCGTCAAAGTGAAGGTGGATCTGCGCTCGGAGGACGAAGCCGAGCTCGGCCGGCTGGAAGCGGCGATGCGCGAGGCGATGGCGGCCGGCGCGAAAGAGGAGATTTCGGCGACCCAGTCCGCGAACGACGCGCTGAAGATGAGCGTGCGTTCTCTCGGCACACGGCCCGCGGGGAAATTGCCGGACGATTCGCCGCTGCTTGCCACCATCCGCAACGTGGATACGTATCTTCTGAATCGTTCGCGCCTTGAACGCAGCTCGACCGACGCCAACATTCCTCTCTCCTTGGGAATTCCCGCCGTGGCGCTTGGTGGCGGCGGACGCGGCGGCGGTTCGCACACTTTGGACGAGTGGTATGACCCCGCGGGGCGGGAACTAGGCCTGAAGCGCCTGTTTCTGGCGGTTGTCTCTCTGGCAGGCGTCGAACGCTGAATACCGTTCGGCGCTCTAGCGCTCTATTTCGACGTTCCGCATCTCGCCGTCGTACGGCTTGCCTTCAACTACAATGAAGTCGATTGCAGCGACCCGCCCCTTCAGATCTGTACAGGCCGGAAAATCCTTATTCTCGACTGATTTTCGATCATCGTCGAAATTGAGGCGGGTGTAGTCCCGAGTGTGAAGCGTGAACTGCCGTTTCTCCGTGAGGACTTTCACGACAATGTCGTTTCCCTTGCAGGTCACGTCTGTGACGGGCCCCTCCGCCGTCATCTGCGCATCGGGGACCAGTAGGGAATCCGTCGCTGGCGCGGCGGCCTGTGCGACCGGGGCGATTGGTCCATCCGCGGAATTCACTTCTCCAGGTGGAAGCAAGCGTATCGACACAATCGTGCCGGTCCCGTCGGCCGAACGATCCGGCGCGTACTGGACCGAAACGCGCTGGCCCTTTAGGGATTTGCAAGGATTGAATCCTTCTGGCAGTTGCGAGGGGTCTTCGATGGCGAGTACGCCGCTGGCTGGCGCGCGAAGATGCACCGTGCCTTTAGATGTTCTTACGTCGATCCGCTGCGATTTGCCGGCGCACACGGAATCCGTTACGTAACCTGTTGCTTCGGCTGCGGTCGCCGAGCGAACGTTTTGGGCGGAGGTGGGAGTGGATTGTGCTCGCGCGGCGCCCTCGGCCAAAGGCGTTTGGGGCAAGATGGCGAGGCCGAGTACAACTATGACCGTAGATCGTATTAATTGTAGGGTCATATATTTCCGTGCTATCTACTACGCTCGTAGACTAACGTCAAGCACTTTTGCTGTTCTTGCCGACACGCCATTTGCCGCATAGACTCTGCTCCGTGATTTCAAGAAACCTCAAATGTTAAGCGAACGCCTGCGCGCCGACCTGGCGCTGGTGGTGTGCGCAATGATCTGGGGCGCCACGTTCGTGGTGATCAAGGTCGCGCTCGAGGATGTCTCCGTGATCGCCTATATCGCCGTCCGCTTCGGGCTTGCAGCGGTGATCATGGCGGCGATTTACTGGCGCGCGGTGCGTGCGCTGTCGCTCCGCGAGGTGTGGGCCGGCGCGCAAATCGGGATTTTCATGTTCGCCGGGTACATTTTTCAGGTCACCGGGCTGCGCTGGACCACTCCGTCGAAGGCTGCATTTGTTACCGGGATGTATGTGGTGTTCGTGCCGTTCGTGCTGGCGATCGTGATGCGGCGGCGTATCTCGATCTGGATTTGGTCGGGCGCGCTGTGCGCCCTCGCCGGACTCTATTTCCTCTCCGTGCCGCCCGAGGGACTGGGTGGCCTGAATCGCGGCGATCCGATCGTGTTCGGATGCGCGGTGATGTTCGCGTTCCACATGATATTCATCAGCCGCAACGTGCGGCGGTTTTCGGTGGCATCCATGAGCTTCTTGCAGGTCGCCACCACGGCGGTACTTGCGACCGTGACGCTGCCGATCGCCGCCGCCGCGGGCTGGGAACATCCGAAGCTCGTTTGGACCCGTTATCTAATCTTCGCGATACTGGCGACGGCCATCGGCGCGACGGTAATCTGTTTTTCGCTGCAGACTTGGGCGCAAAAACGCACCTCGGCGTCGCGCGCAGCGATCCTGCTGACGCTCGAGCCCGTCTTCGCCGCACTCACTTCGGTGATCATGGGCTCCGAGCGCATCGGCGCGCGGACGTTCCTTGGAGCCACGCTGATTTTCGCCGGCATTCTGCTCGCCGAATGGATGGGGGCGACGGAAAGCCAGCCCGGCGAAATTCCCGCGTAACCTTTCGCCTGCCCGGCGGTTAATCTAACTGAGAACGCGTCCTGCGGAGAATGGGTTGAAGGCTCTGAAAGAGAAACCGGACGAACGTCTCCTGATCGAGGCGGCGCAGAGGGATCCCGCGCGCTTCGCGGAGCTTTACGAGGACAACTTCGAACGTGTGTATGCATATATCGCGCGGCGCGTCTTTGTCCGCGCGGACGCCGAGGATCTAACCGCCGAAGTTTTTCATCAAGCGCTGGCGAACATCGGCCTATTTGAGTGGCGCGGTGCACCCTTCGCCGCGTGGCTTTACCGGATCGCCGCGAACGCCATAACGGATCGCTGGCAGCGCGCCGCGCGCGAGGAGGGAACTCCCGTCGCGGACGATCCAGCCGATCCGCACGGCGAAATCGCGCCCGAGGAGATCGATCGCCGCGCGCTTCTTTTTCGCAATGTGGCGGCCTTGCCGGCAGAACAGCGCCGCGTAATTGAGATGCGCTTTGCCGAGGAAAAAAGCATCGCCGAAATCGCCCGCGACCTCAAGCGCAGCGCCGGCGCCGTCAAGCAGCTTCAATTTCGAGGCATCCAGACTTTGCGCGAGCACTGGACGAAGAAGCCCCGCAAGAAGCTGGGTGGACCAAATGCCTAATCACACACAAATCGAACAACTCGACCGGCTCGTGGAGCGCGTGCTTGGTCGCCCCGGCGCGCGGCCGTCCCAGGCAAAGGCGCTGCGGCTGCCTGACGCGAAGCTCGCGCCGGCGGTCGAGCTGATCGGCGCCCTGCGCGATCTTCCGCGCGAGCAATTCAAAGATCGCCTCAGGAAGGATTTGAAAAGGAGAGCAAACATGGCCAGCACTGCAAAGGCAGCCCCCGAGTTTCGCGCGGCCCTTACGCCATACCTGAGCATCCGGGGCGCGGCCGCCGCGATCGAGTTCTACAAGAAGGCGTTCGGCGCCACCGAACTGATGCGCCTGATGCAGCCGGACGGAAGGCTCGGACACGCCCAGCTTGATATCGGCGGCGCTCTAATCATGCTCGCCGATGAATTCCCGGAATACGGCTTCCGGGGACCGGAGTCCATGGGCGGGTCGCCTATCCGCCTTCATCTCGACGTTCCGGATGTGGACGCGTTCGCGCGCCAGGCGACTGCTGCGGGAGCAAAAATCGTGCGGCCGATCGCGGACCAGTTTTACGGCGATCGTTCCGGGCAATTGATCGATCCGTTCGGCTATACATGGACGATCACTACGCGCAAGGAGGAATTGACGACTGAGGAGATGCAACGCCGCCTGAATGAATTGTCGGAGCAGCCGGGCAGTCCATCGGCGCCCGCGGCCGCGAAATACATTCGCGAAGGATTCCACACCATCACGCCGTACTTGATTGTCCCGGAGGCTGGACGGTTGATTGACTTCATGGTTTCAGCGTTCGGGGCGAAAGAGCAATTTCGAATACAGAGGCCCGGCGGAAATCTGATCATGCACGCCGAAGTGAAAATCGGGGACTCCATGATCGAATTGGCCGACGCCAATCCGCAGTATCCGCCGACGCCCGCGACGATTATTCTGCGGGTGGACGACGTAGACGCAACCTTCCTGCGCGCCACCGAGGCCGGCGCCACCGTCTTGGAGCCTGTGGCCGTTCAAGGCTCCGGCGCCCGCGGCGGCGTCATCCTGGATGAATCAGGTAACCGCTGGAACATCTCCAAATCGGCCGAAGGCGACGTCATCTTCAAGGACTATCGCACCGTAACTCCGCACTTCAATCCGGTGCGGGCGCCGGCGATGATCGAGTTCCTGCAAAAAGCCTTCGGCGCAGAGGAAGTCTATCGTGCACAGTCTCCCGACGGCGTGGTTCACTACGCACAGGTGCGCATCGGCGATTCCGTCATCGGCATGAGCGAGCCGCACGGTCCCTATCAACAGCGGCCCGCCACGCTGCATCTCTACGTGCCGGACGCGGACGCGGTCTACGAACGGGCGATCAAATCCGGCGCCGCGTCGATTCAGCCCGTTGCGGACCAGCCGTACGGCGAGCGCAGCGGCGGGGTGACCGATCCTTTCGGCAACCGCTGGTTCATCGCCACGCACATTCGCGACGTTGCGCCCTGACGGCGGTAACTCGCGTACAATTTGAGACGAACCAACGGAGCGAGGCGAAAATGTCGGCAACCAGCGGCGCAATCGGCAACGTCGCTCAGAACAGGGCGCTCACTGAAATGGCCATGGGCTACGCGCGCAGCCGCGTCTTGTGCGCGGCAGCTCGTTTGGGTGTCGCAGAAGCCCTGGGCGACGGCGAGCGTTCCGTCGCTGAGCTCGCCGTGGCTTGTGGGGCTCAGCCAGCCACGTTGTACCGGCTGTTGAGGGCTCTCGCGAGCTTCGGAATCGTCGCCGAGAATTCCCCGGAACGTTTTGTGCTGACCGATCTCGGTGATCCGCTGCGAAAAGATTCACGCAATTCGGAATGGGCCGCCGTCGTATTTTGGGCCGACCTGCTCGCTGATAGCTGGGCGCAGTTGACGGAGTGCGTGCGGACAGGAGAAACCGGGATGGAAGTGATGGAGCGCCAGGGCGTCGTGTCGCGCTGGTCAAAAGACCCCAATGCAAGCGCCATCTTTCGCGCCGTGATGGGCACGGCCCCGGCGGAGGATTACATGCCCATCGCACGCGCGTGGGATTTTTCTCCGTACCGCACGGTCGCCGATCTGGGCGGCGGCGGAGGCGCGCTGATCAGCGCCGTCCTGAAAGCGTATCCGGGTGTGCGCGGCATGCTCGTGGATCGTCCGGACTCGATTGAAAGGGCGGCGTCGCGTCTCGAAAAGGACGGCCTTTCCGGACGTTGCGATGTATTGGCCGCCGATCTGTGCCAGAGCGTGCCGCCCGGAGCCGACGTTTACATCATGAAACATTTTCTTCACGGGCACGAGGACAGCGAGGCCATCGATATTCTGCGTCTCTGCCGCTCGGTGATACCGCCGGAAGGCCGGCTCCTGATCATCGAATTCGTTCTGCCCGACATCGTTGATCACGCAGACACCGGGCTCGAACAGCGGTTGATGAGCGACATAAATATGCTGGCAGTGACGGGAGGCAAAGAACGCAGCGCCGCCGAATGGAAGATGCTGCTGGGGAGCGCGGGCTTCGAGTGTCGCGGCGTGATTCCGGTTACTGGCGGATTGGTTTCGATCGTCGAGGCCGCCGCGCGCCCGGAGGGAGCACGATGACGGTTGCGGAATTCCGGCGCATGGCGCTCAGTTTTCCCGAGACTGTGCAGAGTTCTCACATGGATCACCCCGATTTTCGCGTCGCTGGAAAAGTCTTCGCCACGCTCGGTTATTTCGACCAAGACTGGGGAATGATCAAGCTGATGCCCGACCAGCAGGAGACTTTCGTCACCGCCGACCCGAAAGTGTTCGTGCCCGCGAAAGGCAAATGGGGCGAGAGGGGCGCGACGTGCGTGCATTTGAAAAACGCGAAAGCGGCGCACATTAAAGAGGGCAATGCGCGAAGCGTGGACGAACGCAGCTCCGAAGCGTCTCGCAGGGAAACCGCAGGAAACCTAGTCTGACCGCTACTTGAGCGCGGCCGAGGGAACCGGCTGCGCCAGCACTTCGTCGCGCGGCCGCGCGCGGTCAATCGCCAATCCCGCTTGCGTGGCGATCACCGTGAACACATTCAAGTCCTCGACCGTAAACATCCCGCGCCGCGAAAGATTATCCACATAGAGCAGACCGAGCCGCCGGTCCTTGGTTCCCAGCGGCGCGCACATCGCCGATTGAATTCCGGAATTGGCGATGCTCTGGCTCGCGGCCAGGCGCGGGTCGGCCTGCGGATCGGAAACCAGCAGCGGCAGCCCGCCGTGCATCACCTGGCGGATGATGCTTTGCGAAATCGTCAGCTGCGGCGCGCCCTGCACCGGCGACGCCTTCGCTCCGGCGCGATAGCGAATCACCGCCGGCTCGAATCCGTAGCCGCCCTTGCTGAAATCTCCGCCGCCGATGGATTCCCGGTCGAGCAGCATGGTGAAGCCGCGCTCCGCTCCGTCCATTTCAAGTACCAGGTCAAGAGTTCGCCGCGTGACATCCTCCACGCTGGAGACTTCGCTGAGCGCTCGATTCACGCGGTAAAGAAGCGTCAGTAATCGGTTTTCCTGCTCGAGCGCGCTCACTCGATCCTTCGCCGTCGCCGAGCGGTCAACCTGCGGAGATGTCGCGCTGCCCAGCGGCTGCGTCGGCAAAAATGATCCCGAGTACGCGGACTCCGCCATCACCTTCGCGAAATTCGGCGGCAATTGCGGCGTGCCGTAGGTGACCATGTTGCGCGCTGCGGAATCCTCGAAATAGCGCAGCCGGTATTCACCGAGCACCACCTCGTCGTTCGCGCGCAGAAAAGCTTCTTTGACGGCGGTGCCGTTCACCTTCACGCCGTTGGCGCTCGAGCGGTCAATGATTTGCCAGCGGCCGTCGGGAGTGGACCGCACGACCGCGTGCTGCCGCGAAATGCTGGCGTTGTCGAGCACCAGGTTGTTTGCCTTGGCGCGGCCGATCACAATCGGGCGGTCGCCAAGCAACTCGAAGACGCGCGAACCTTCGCTGGCGTGATGAATGAGAAATCGAGGCATCGGAACAACTCCGCTTTAATGATCGACCCGAGGCTCGATCAAAGCAAGAAGCGCGGCGAAGCGCTTGTCCGATGGTTAACGGCCTAGAGGTGGTACTTGACGTCGAGGGGAGTGCTCATCGCGGGAACGCGGAGGCGTTTTTTCTCAAACGCGGAAATGTCCGGCTCGTGCACCAGCGACAGGCCGATATCGTCGAGGCCTCGCAGCAAGCAATCGCGGCGGAAAGGATCCACGGTGAAGGAGTATCGCAGGCCCTGATCGTCGCTGACGACCTGCTGCTCCAGATCAACGGTCACGCGGTAGCCTTCCTTCGCCGCGGTGCGCTTGAAAAGCTCGTCCATCTGCTCGTTGGAAAGCGTGACCGGCAGGATGCCGTTCTTGAAGCAGTTGTTGTAGAAAATGTCCGCGTAGCTCGGCGCCAGAATCGCGCGAAATCCGTAATCGAGAATCGCCCACGGCGCGTGCTCGCGGCTCGAGCCGCAGCCAAAATTCGCGCGCGCCAGAATCACGCTCGCTCCCTTGTAACGCGGCTGGTTCAGCACGAAATCGGGATTCTGCTTCTCGCCCGGCAGGTAGCGCCAGTCGTAGAATAAAACCTTCCCGTAGCCTTCGCGCGTCAGCAGCTTCAGGAACTGCTTCGGCACCATCTGATCGGTGTCCACGTTCACGCGGTCCATCGGCGCGACCATGCCGGTGTGTTTTGTGAATGGCTGCACGATTATTCCGTCCCTTCCACGCCGCTCCACTTGCGAATGTCCACGAAGTGGCCTTCGATCGCCGCGGCCGCGGCCATCGCCGGGCTGACCAGATGCGTACGGCTGCCCTTGCCCTGGCGGCCCTCGAAATTTCGGTTCGAAGTGCTGGCGGAACGCTCGCCGCTCGGCAGCACGTCGTCGTTCATGCCAATGCACATGCTGCAGCCGGAATCGCGCCACTCAAATCCGGCGTCGCGGAAGATTTTGTCGAGGCCCTCCTTTTCGGCTTCGGCTTTGACAACACGCGAGCCGGGCACCACCAGCGCCTGCTTCAGCGATTTCGAAACGTGCTTGCCGGAGGCGACCTTCGCCGCGGCGCGCAAATCTTCGATTCTGGAATTCGTGCACGAGCCGATGAACACGCGGTCAACGCGAATGTCTTCCATCGGCGTGCCGGGCTTCAAATTCATGTAAACCAGCGCGCCCTCGGCGGCCTTGCGATCAACCGGATCGCTGAACGAAGTCGGATCAGGCACGCGCCCGGTTACTTGCGTCACCATCCCGGGATTGGTGCCCCATGTAACCATGGGCGCGATCTCCGCCGCTTGCAGCGTGACAATCGTGTCGTACTTCGCGCCGGGATCGCTCGCCAGCGCCTTCCATTCCTCGATGGCGTTCTGAAAATCCTTGCCGCGCGGCGCAAACGGCCGACCCTCGATGTAGGCGAATGTGGTCTCATCCGGCGCCACCATTCCCGCGCGCGCGCCGCCTTCGATGGACATATTGCACATGGTCATGCGGCCTTCCATGGAAAGTCCGCGCACCGCTTCGCCGGTGTACTCCACCACGTGGCCGTTCCCGCCGCCGATGCCGATCTTGCCGATGATCGCGAGAATGATGTCTTTCGCCGTGATGCCGCGCGGGCGCTTGCCCTGCACGTCGATTTTCATGGTCTTCGATTTGAACTGCGAAAGGCACTGCGTCGCAAGCACGTGTTCCACTTCGCTGGTCCCGATGCCGAAGGCCAGCGCGCCAAACGCGCCGTGCGTGGCGGTATGGCTGTCGCCGCAGACGATGGTCGTTCCGGGCAAGGTGATGCCCAGCTCCGGGCCAATTACGTGCACGATGCCCTGATTGCGGCTGTTCATGTCGAAAAGATTGATGCCGTTCTCCCGGCAGTTGCGCTCCAGCGCGTCGAATTGCCCTTTGGCGTCGGCATCGAGCACCGGCAGCAGCCGGTCTTTGGTCGAGACCGAATGGTCCATCACCGCGAAGGTCAGCTCCGGTCGCCGCACTTTGCGACCCGCGACTTTCAAGCCCGAGAATGCCTGCGGGCTGGTGCCTTCGTGGATCAGGTGCCGGTCAATGTAGATCAGCGAAGGCTGGCCGGGTTCCGCGTGGACGACGTGCGCGTCCCAGATTTTTTCGTAGAGTGTACGTGGCGCCATAAAAGAAACTCATTCCCCTCGCGCATTGTAGCGCTTCTGCCTTCGCAGAGCCAATCCGCCATAGAGATGCTTAGGCGACCCGACGGCAGAGCTAACTCGCAGCTATTCATAGCGCGGACGCCCCATACGTGTCCAATATTAAGAATATCTATGGTAATATGTAGCGAATATGGCCATGGAACTTCGCCATCTCCGCTATTTCGTTGCCGTGGCCGAGGAGCTGAATTTCACCCGCGCCGCGGCCCGGCTGCACATCTCTCAACCTCCTCTGAGCCAGCAGATCCGCCAGCTCGAGGAAGAGTTGGCCGTCAGGCTCTTTGATCGCACGAAACACCAGGTGCGAATCACCCCGGCGGGCGAAGCCGTGCTGAACGAGGCCCGGCGAACACTGGCTCAAGCCGAGCGAGTCGGAATCGCGGCGCGACGCCTTTCCGAGGGCGTGTCCGGAAGCTTGCGCGTCGGGTTTCCGGGCTCTTTCCCGCATACCACGCTTCCCGCGATACTTCGCGCCTTCCGCGCGAAGTTTCCGGCCGTCGAGCTGACGCTTCACGAGCGGAGCACCGAGGAACAGCTCGCCTCCTTGGCGGCCGGGACGATTGATGTTGCGTTCGTTCGCCTGCCGGTAGAGCGCGCGCCGGCGTCGCTGGTCATCAAAGCGATTCTGCGCGAGCCGCTGATTCTGGCGCTTCCGAAGAAACATCCCCTAGCCAGGCGGGCGAACGTGGCCGTGAAGGCGCTCGCCGCGGAGCCATTCATCCTGTTCCCGCGGCACGGCGCGCCGGGGCTTTACGACCAAATCGAGGGAATTTGCCGGCGCGCGGGATTCCAGCCGAGCGTGGCCCAGGAAGCCTCCCAAATTCAAACCATCATCAGCCTCGTCTCCGCCGGACTCGGGGTGGCCATCGTTCCCCGCTCCATGCAAACGCTTCACCGCGAGCATGTCGTCTATCGCGCGCTCGGCGGACCAGGCGTGATGACCGAGATGGCCGTCGCTTATGAAAAGGAAAACCCGTCCATGGCGCTGCAGTCGTTTCTTCGCATCGTCGCCGGTGGTAATATCGCCCGAATCCGCGCCATCACCACATGTCCGCCACCGTCCAAGCGACAACCGTGAAAACCCGAGCGTGCCCGCTTTGCGGCGCGAACGAACGCAAGGTGCTCGAGCAGCGCGACCCGTGGGAGATCGTCGAGTGCGCCCAGTGCAGGATGGTGTTCATCGGCAGCGAGCTGCCCTACGACGTCCAGGCGCGCGATCACGACTGGATGGCCGAGCATTCAAAGGAAGCGGAGAGGCGCAGAGAGAAGCAGCCGGTTTTCGTTTTCCTGTCGCGCCTGTTAAAACCGCTGCGGCCGAATACCAACGGCCGCATGCTTTCGCAGACGCTGCACTGGGCAAGGGCAGGGAAACTCGTTGATTTCGGATGCGGCGATGCCGGTTTCCTCACGCTCGCCTCCAAGTACTTCGATGTGACTGGAATTGAGCTGAGCCCGCAGGGCGCGGAGATTTCCCGGCAGCGGATTTCGCCGGAGAAAATTCTGGAAGGTCCGGTCACGCAACTGGCGGACACATTGCCGGCGAACTCCTTCGACGTGGTGACGCAGTTCGGCTACATCGAGCACGAATGGCAGCCGATCGCGGGATTGCGCGCGGCACATCGCCTGCTCAAGCCCGGCGGCGTCACCGTCATCAAAACTCCCAACTACGCCAGTTGGAACCGCACCATCCGCGGGATGGAATGGTGCGGGTATCACATCCCCGCGCATTGCAATTATTTTACGCCGCGAACACTGCACGAAATTCTGCGGCGAGCCGGCCTCGAATCGCTGCCGCGTCCGTTGGCGGATTGCCTGCCGACCAGCGATTCGCTGTGGATGGCCGCGCGCAAAAAATAAAAGACTCGAGTCACAGGCTCGGCGCGTCGGCGCAGCGGCGGATTTCGCTTCAGGCGAAACGGGAATACAATAGGCGCGGGCCAACCGGACGTCATGGGAGGCGGCGAGCGTGCGGCGCGGCGGCGTGATCCTCGTTTTACTTCTGCTCGGCGGCGGGCTTTTCGCATCGGCGAAAGTCGGCGAAGAAACGCAGCAGGGATTTCCACTTTCACCCGGCACCGAGTGGGTCTATCGCGGGTGGGTCCGTTCCGATGACGGCACGTCGGTGATCGGGAAAATGACGCCGGTAACCTGGAAGATGTCGGTTGTACGTACGGTCGAAAGGGAGGGAGTTTCGGCCTCCGTTGTAAGCGGATTCCCGACGGATCTGGATTGGTCCGAAGGCAACGCCACGCCGGCGCTTTCCATAATCGTGGTGACGCCAGACGCAAAGTTCTATTTGAATTCGGAGTGGGACACGCAGTCGGTGCTCGATCAGATCGATAACCCGAAATATCCGCTGCAAGAGCTGGCCCAGGTGCGCGACTGGTTCCTGCAGCTTCCTCTGGCGAAGGGAAATAAATTTTGCGACGAGGAAGGAATGCGCCGGCCGGACGATCGCTACTGTTGGGTCACCGGAGCGCCGTACCCGGCCGATCTTCACGCGGTGAAGGGCGTGTCTCCTGGAACGAGGACCGCGTATGAAATCGGGTTCGAGACCAATCCTGACGACACGGAAATCGAGTTTGTGGGCGGCGTGGGAATCACCAGCTATCAGTATCATCATCACGGAACCATCGCAGAAACAGAACTGCGTCTCATCGAATTTCATCCCGCAAGCGGATCGAGCCGCTGATTTTTCTTCGCTGGACGCTAGTACTCGATAGCCACCACCTGGACACTGCTCCTTCGCCTGTACGTAAACTGTACCTCGGCCACCTTGACTACGTTGACGTCCTCGCGTATCTTCCGGGCGCATTCGCAAGCTGGAATTCCAACCCTCCGCTGCGAATGGAACGTTTTGCCGTTCTGACGATCTTCTAATTGGCGCCCAGCCGTGAGACCGAAAAAGTTTGCGCGCTATGGGTGTGGCTTACCGTCCGCCCGGGCGCGGAAAAGGAGAGGTGCGAATATGAAGTCACGTAGGAATTTCGCGATTGCGGGATTCGTCACGGCGCTGCTGGCGTTCGGTCCGCTGCCAGCCGCGTTCGCGCAGGAGGGCGGCCGAAGCGTTGATGGAGGCCGCAACAACACAGCGCCCGGCGGCGGCTCAAACGGCGGTAACACAGCGAGCGATCCAGGGCCGCGCGCGGGTTCGGTCGGCGCGGGAAAGCCTCTCTCGTCGCTCAGCGCGGCGGAGCTCACGTTTTTTCTCAACGGCCTGCAGCGATTTGGACAGGTGGACTCCGTGACCGGCAGCATTCCCGGCGAGCCCGGCGCCGGATTGGGACCGGGCTTCAACTCCAACAGCTGCCAGGGCTGCCACTCGCAGCCGGCTCCCGGCGGATCGAGCCCCAGCACGCACGCGTTCCCGAATATCGGTCAGAACCCGCAGATCGCCGCGGCGGTGGACGCAAGCGCCAACAACAAATTGCCGTTCTTCGTGACTGCCGATGGGCCGGTGCGCGAGGCGCGGTTTCCGTTTGTAGTCAGCAACAACAGCGTGACGTCGACTCCCGACGGCGGCGTGCACGATCTTTTTACGATCGCCGGTAGGACTGACGCCATGGGCTGCAATGTGGCCCAGCCGAATTTTGCGGAGATGGAACAGCTCGGCAACTTGATTTTCCGCATCCCCACGCCGGTGTTTGGCTCGGGCTTGATGGAAAACATTCCGGACGCGACGATCGTCGCCAACATGAACGCCAACGCCTCACTCAAGCAATCGCTCGGAATCACGGGCCAGCCGAACACCAGCGGCAACGACGGGACGATCACACGGTTTGGCTGGAAGGCGCAGAATAAATCGCTCGAGATTTTCGCGGGCGAAGCCTACAACGTGGAAATCGGGGTGACCAACGAGCTGTTCCCCAACGAGCGCAACGAGCCTCCGTCGTCGTGCCTGTTCAATCCCACGCCGGAAGACTCGACCAACTTCACCGTCGCCGGCGCCAATATTCCGAGCGACACCGTGCAGTTTGCCATGTTCATGCGCTTCCTGGCGCCGCCCACGCCGTCCACGCAGGGAATCCCGGGCAATCCGAGCATCCAGTCCATTCAGAATGGTTCACGGGTGTTCGCTCAAGCGCATTGCGACATGTGCCACACGCCAACACTGCAGACGGGAACGTCGGCCTTCACTTCGGGGCTGAACAATCAGACGGCTGCTCTGTTCTCGGATCTACTGGTTCACCACATGGGAAGCGGATTGGCGGATAACGTGTCACAGGGAGCGGCGGGTCCCGATCAATTCCGCACCGCTCCGCTGTGGGGAGTGGGCCAGCGCGTGTTCTTCCTCCACGACGGTCGTGCTAATCCGACGAATGGCGGCCTGATGAACGCGATTCAGGCGCACGCGAGCCAGGGCTCGGAAGCCAACACCGTCATATCCATCTTCAACGGCATGAGCGCATCCCAACAGCAGGATCTGCTGAATTTCCTGCGGTCGCTCTAAGCACACCTAACCGTCGCGCGGGCGATTCTGGCGAGCGTCTGCGCGACGGACGTTTTTCGAAAATACTCACGGGGAAAACCGGGCGAGGCCTCTTAAAGATCGGAGGCCTCGCCCGCGAACGTTTACGCGTTGCCGCCCGAGAAGGAAATGAAACCTCCCAACGGGTTCGGCAAGGTCTGTGTGAAGGGTTCGAAAGGGAAGGACTTTGAAACATCGGATCCTGCAGACGTGGCAGCCGCCATGTCCACGAACGGCGTCAGCGCGGTGACGGCCTGGGCTACGCGCCGGCGGCCGGGTTGGCGATTTGCTTCCAGGATTTGGCGAGGTGTTCGGCGGTCCGCCAGGCGAGCGCCTGAGCGGTCAGCGTAGGGTTGCGAGCGCCGCTCGTGCCCATCACCGACGCTCCCAGGATGCCCAGGTTCGGCGCCTCGTGCGAAAATCCCCAGCGATCGACGGATTGGGGTGAGTCTAACCGCCCTCCGCACGCCAGACGAACTCGGCGATGCGCGCCGCGAGTCGGGATTGCAACCCGGGCGCCAGGTCATGCCCCATCCCCTCGATCAAGACAAGTTCGGCGCCGCGAATCGCCGCAGCCGTTGCTCGACCGCCGCTGACATCGCACATTCGGTCAGCAAGACCGTGGATCACCAGCGTGGGGACCTCAAGCTGACGCAGGCGCTCGGTGCGATCGCCGGAGGCTACCGAGGCAATCGCTTGACGCGCAACGCCGAGTGGATCATAGCAGCGGTCGTAGGCACGGCCCGCTCGCAATGCGATTTCGTTCGCGTCGCCCGGAAATCCAGGCGAGCCGACTGCGCGCATCGCCCGGAGCATCCGCTGGATGACTTCATCGCGGGTGATTGCCGGTGGACCAGCGAAGACTTCCCGGAGAACCTCCGGCGAGGGCTGTCCGACAGAAATGTTCCCGGTTGTCGACATCATGGACGTCAGAGAGCGGACACGGTCCGGATACTCGATGGCCATCGTTTGCGCAATCTGGCCGCCCATGGATGCGCCGACGACATGAGCCTGGTCGAAGCCAAGGGCGTCCAACAAACCGACCGCGTCGCCGGCCATGTCGGACAGCGTGTAGGACACCGTCGACAGGTCGCCGGCCAGCGCCGCGGGCAGATTTGGTGGCGGGGCATTCGTCATGTGCGTCGAGAGCCCGGCGTCACGATTGTCGAAGCGGATGACCTGCAGGCCACCGTCGAGGAGCGCATTGCAAAACGCATCCGGCCAATGAATGTATTGCGCGGCAATCCCCATGATCAGCAGCACGGCTGGGGCGCCGGGCTTCCCGGCGCGTTGATAGGCTATCTCGATCCCGGCTGGCCCGACCTTCGGCGATTTCTGGTCCGCAAGAGAAGCATCGAAGGCCTTCGCCGGCTCTAACATGCCGATCTCCGTTTTCCGCAGTTTGGTTCCGGCTCTGCCTAAGGCTTTTTCGGCCGCGGCATCTGCAGCGTCGCAGGAATTCGATCATCTTGATTGCATTGAAGTACGCTGTCAATCGGCGTTGATCCGGATGCAGTCGCAAAACGTTCTAACGGAGATTTGTTCCGGGCGGCCTTCGCGCTGCGGGCATGACTGCGGATGAATCGGTGCGTGTGTTAGACTCCGCGGCCATGGCCACTTACGTTCTCGTTCACGGCGCATGGCACGGAAGCTGGTGCTGGAAGAGGGTGCGCAAGGCGCTGCAGGCGGCGGGACACGAGGTTTACACGCCGACGCTCACCGGGCTCGGCGAGCGCTCTCATTTGAATTCACCGGCTGTCAATCTCGAAACGCATATCGCCGATGTGGCGAACCTGATCCGCTGGGAGGAACTCACGGATTTTATTCTCTGCGGCCACTCCTATGGCGGCTGCGTCGTCAGCGCTGTTGCCGACCGCATGCCGGAGCGGATTCGTGCGCTCATCTATCTGGACGCATTTGTCCTGGAAGACGGAGAATGCCTGCTCGATCTGCAATCGCCCGCGCAAACGCAAGCGATGCGCGAGCAGGTGAAAACCGCGGGCGACGGTTGGAAGGTAGCGCCGATTCCCGGGGAGGTTTTCCGGGTCAACGCGCGGGACAGCGCCTGGATGAACGCGCAGTGCACACCGCAGTCGCTCGCGTGCTTCGAGCAGCGCATCAAGCTGACCGGCGGACTCGAGCGCGTCCGCAACGTCACACATATTCTTGCCACGGATTTCCAGGAGGACATGCCGTTTCCAGCCCTTCACGAGCGCGCGAAAGCGAAAGGCTGGAAGACGCGAACGATCTCCTGCGGCCACGACGTGATGCTCGATCGTCCCGATGAGTTGACGGCCTTGCTGCTCGAATACGCTTGAAGCGCGATGGCGGACGCCGGCTTCCGGGCGAAATTGTTGAGCGCGCAAAAAAAAACGCGCTGGCCCGGCTCTTGCGAGCTTCGAGCCAACGCGTTTTATTGGTTTCGTGGATTCGCTAGGCGCGTTTTATCACGCGCGTGATCGCAACCAGGATCACCGCACCGACAAAAGCGACGATCAGCGATCCGATGACTCCGCCAGCGGGCCAGATGCCCATCATTCCAAAGAGCCATCCGCCGAGGAGGCCTCCGAGAATCCCGAGGATGATATCCACGAGAACGCCGTAGCCCCCTCCTCTCATCACCAGTCCCGCAAGCCAGCCGGCGATCATGCCGACGATAATCCATTCAAGAAAGTTCATGTTGGTGCCTCCTTCTCGTCGAGGAACACGGTGCGGCCCGCGCCGCGGCTCCTTTGTGAACGCATTGGGGCGGAATGTCAACCGATGCGCGTCTTGAGCGGGGCGAGGGACAGTCAATCGCCGATCGAGGCACGGGGCAGGCGAATCGGATGGCGGCGAGCTCGCATCATTTCGCCTCGGTTTTTACAATTGATCCGATCGAGTGGTGCCACTCTACCCCCTGGTTGGCAGAAGGTGATCCGAAGTCCAGACTGATGCGTAATCCGGACGAGTTCGGCGCGGGCCACTCCTGGGCTGGGGCCTGATCAATGTGCTGAGCGGGGAAGTTCGCGTCACCGCCGGCCAGGCCGGTCTCCGGTTTTCTTGCCAATCGTGTTAGAGTATATATGCGCTTTTGCAGTGCTGGCAGCGTTTGGGGGCCTGCCGGAGCGCCGCATCAGGCCTGCCCCGCACGACTTGATCTGGTTTTGAAATCGCTGATTTCCGGCGAAGGGCGCGTCGCCACGTGCCGCGATAGGTCGCACCAGCCTGGGCAGCTGCCCAGGAGAGGACGAGCATGAAAAATCTGTTTGTGGGCAACATGAGCTTTCAGACCACGGAGGGCGATCTGCGGGCGCTCTTCGAGCCGTTTGGAGCGGTGACGCGCGTGCACATCGCCATGGACCGCGAAACCGGCCGGTCTCGCGGGTTTGCGTTTGTCGAGATGCCCAACGATGCGGAAGCGGCTACGGCGATGCAGTCTCTCGACGGGAAAGATCTTGGCGGACGCAATCTGAAGGTGAACGAGGCGCGTCCCAAGGAAGCTTCGAGCGGGCCGCGCGGTCCGCGAGGCGGCGGTCCCGGCGGCGATCGGGGCGGAGATCGTGGTGGCCGAGGTGGCGGCGGAGGCGGACGCGGCAGATTTTCGAATGAGGACTACCGCGAATCGCCGCGCCAGCCGCGCGAGCCGCGTTGGTAGGGTTTTAAGAGTTGGAGTGGAGGACGGCGGCGGAGTCCGCGTCCCATTTCATATTGAGGAGAATCCATGACAACGACATTTCAGAAGCGCCAAAAGGAAATGAAGCGCATGGAGAAGGCGCGCGCCAAAGCCGAACGCCGGGCGCAGAAAAAACTCGAACCCAATTCCACCGATGAAGAACCGCTCGAACTCCTGACCGGCCCGCGTCCGATGGAGGACGATCCACTGGCTGATCCTCTGCCGGCCGTGTTCAGGACGGAACAGAGTTAGCTTCTCCTGCGGGGCGCGGCCACGCCGCGCTCCACTATTTCCGCCCGCGCCGAATGGCAATCGCTACTTCTGAAAGTGCGGCATCACATCGTTCGTGAATCGTTCGAGCGAGCGCACGCTTTCTTCGTGGGTTAGATTTCCGTAGGCAAAGCGCAGAGCGAAATAGCCGGCCCCGGACGCTTCGAATTCCTGTTCGATTTTCGTCCGCACGGTCGCGGGTGTGCCGGCTATCGCGGTCGCTCCGGAGCGCTTGAGCATCTCCACGTTCATCGAACCCGGGGTGAACTTTCGCCAGAGATAGGCCAGGCTTTCGAAGAAATCCTGGGCCCCCTGCGTCGCTCGTTCCTGAGCCTGCTGGTCGTTTTCTCCCACATAGATGAAGCGCGTAATTCCTGCGCGAGGCTGTTTCTTGCCGTTGCTGCCGTGGGCTGCGGTCCACGCTTCCTTGTGCGCGGCAATCACGGCGCACGCCTCGGACGACTTCAACAGCGTGACGATATTCATGTTCTTGCGCGCCGCTTTGGCCGCGCTCTCCGGGCTATTCGTGGCGTACCACAGCGGAGGATGCGGCAATTGGTAAGGCTTAAGCTCGATCGGCACATTGGTGAAATCAAAATACTTGCCGTGGTAATCCACCACGTCTTCGGTCAGCGCGGCCATCAACACTTCCATCGCCTCTGCATAAATGCCAGGAGCGTCCTGCTCCTTGACGTTGAAAAATCCCAGCTCCACCGGGGAGACTCCCCGACCCGTGCCGATTTCGAATCTGCCCCGGGTCAGGTGGTCGAGCATGCAGATTTCCGACGCTAACCGCAGTGGGTTATAGAGCGTCGCGATCAGCACCAGCGGAGCAAAGTGAATGCGCTGCGTGACGCGCGAGGCCGCGGCCAGAAAGACATTCGGAGAGGGCGCCAGTCCCAGAGGCGTGGAATGGTGCTCGGTGGGGTGGAAGGTGCTAAAGCCGGCCCGGTCGTACATCTCGATCAGTTTCAGGCGGCTATCATAGGTGTCCGCGATAGCCCTGTCTTGCCGGTCAATATGGTCAATTACGCCGAACTCAATCTTCATCGCCTCTACCCGTGGGAAGCCTGGAGGATCGCCCGCCCTGCGAAGGCGTCATGGGAGCGCAGGAACTGTACCCCTGAGCCCGGCGGTTGGCAAATCCCGAATCAGTGGGCGTGGCCTTGGTTTTCAAGGCAAGTGCTGCGGGTAGCGGCCTTGCAGCATCTGAAGGGATGTTATACTCAGGTGCTGGTGTCGTTCGGCCGAGGCAAAGGAGCGCGAGGATGGGTATCGAATTTCGGGAGCTATGGCTCTGGGCAAGGAACCGGAAATTCTTCGCGTCATTCCTGGTGGTCGTCACGCTTTGCGGCGGCATCCTGATCGGTACCCTGATATCGGGCCGCGCCATGGCCACACGCGCGCAGGCGAGCAACGGCGCAGCGCTGCTGGCAATCCCCGATCCGATATCGCTTTCCGGCGCTTTTTCGAGTATTTCGAAGAATCTCGGCCCTGCGGTCGTGAATATTTCCACGACGCAGGTCATCGAAAAGCCCAAAGGCGGCAAGGGTTCACGCGGTTCAGAGAATCCCTTCCCGGATTTCTTCGATCGCTTCTTTGATTCGCCCGACAATGCGCCCGACGCGGAGCGCAGCCTGGGTTCGGGCGTGATCGTGGACAAAAAGGGATTCATTCTCACCAACGACCACGTGATTGACCAGGCCACGAAAATTCAGGTGGCTCTCGACGGAGACTCCAATCACTACAGCGCGCGCGTCGTGGGATTCGACAAGGACACCGATCTTGCGGTGATCAAGATCGAAGCCGATCATGATTTGCCGGTTGCCAAGCTCGGAAATTCCGATGGCGTGCAAGTGGGCGACTGGGTCCTCGCGTTCGGCAGCCCGTTCGGACTGAACTCCACGGTCACCGCCGGAATCGTAAGCGCCAAGGACCGCTCGAACGTCGGCCATCAGTTTCAGCGGTTTATTCAGACCGATGCGGCGATCAATCCCGGGAATTCGGGCGGGCCGCTGGTCAGCCTGGGCGGGGAAGTGATCGGCATCAACACGGCGATCTTTACCGGAGGCCGCGGATTCGAGGGAGTCGGCTTTGCGCTACCGTCGAACACGGCGATCACGGTTTACAACCAGCTGGTAACGTCCGGGAAAGTGGTGCGCGGGTCCATCGGCGTCACCTTCCAGGAAGAGAACAGCAACAATCCTATCCTGCTGAGGGAGCTTGGCGCGCCTTACGGAATCGTCGTTGAGGCAGTTGAACCGGGCAGCCCGGCTGATAAAGCTGGGATGCAGGCAGGCGACGTGATCACCAACGTCAACGGCCAGCCGGTGCATACCGGCGCCGATTTGGTGAATCCGATCGCGCAGACTCCGATTGGCAATTCCGTCCAGGTCCGCTACGTGCGCAGCAAGCAGGTTAAGGACGTCACGCTCACCGTCGCCGACCGCACCAAGATTTTCCCGCAATCGGCTCAAGAGGATGAAGAGCGGCCCGATCAGGCGGAGGAGCCGGCGCAGTTTGGCCTGCACATCGAAGATTTGACCCCGGACCTCGCCCACAAACTCGAAATGGGCAAGTTGACGGGCGTCGTGGTCACTGAAGTCGAGCCCGCGAGCTTTGCCGAGGATGTCGGCTTCACGCGCGGCGACGTGATCATCGAGGTCAATCACGAGGCCATCAGCTCGCTCGCGGACTATCGCGCCCAAATGGCCAAGCTCAAGCCTGGCGAGGATGTGCTTTTCCGCATCGCGCGACGCTCTGACACCGACCGCGTGCTGACGCTGTACTTGGCTGGCTCCGTCCCGGCAAAGCCTTAGCGCCCTGATCGGGCTCGGGTGCGCTTGATTAATCTCTGCGTTTCTTCAAGCAGTTCAGCTGCTTCTTCTATCGGCGCAGGCGGACATTGACCGACTGAGTACCGCGCGCTCGCGCGTCTTGCAAGCGATCTCCTATGCGTGTCATACTTCGGCTCCCCCGCAACTAGGCGTTTGGATTGGCGTGCATGAAGAAGGAGATTTAGCTATGCGCATTCCCGTGGGCTTCTCATTCAAATTTTTGGTCGCGACGCCGCTGTGCCTTGCTCTGGCGATTCCGGTGGTGACACTGGCGGCGGGAGATCCCGCCAAGCCCGCTCCTGCGCCGAATGCAGCCGCGTCGAAGCCAGACACGCAGAAAAAAGTCTGGACCAACGACGACGTCGAGCGGCTTAATCCCGCGTTTGCCCCGAACGCGCCGCGCAACAGCGCGGTCGCCAGCTCCCGGGCCGCCGCCGCTGAAAAGTCCCTGCTGCCGGCGGCAATCGCCGTAGTGCCAAGCGCGCCGCTCGATCCGCAAAAAGACCCCGGATGGTACGCGCAGCAGCTGATATCGCTGCAAGCCGAGCAGGCGACAATAGCAAGCCGCGAAGATGATCTCCGCCAGTTCCGTGCCTCCGGTGACACGATTTCGACCTCGGGGCTGGTGCTCAACGCTCCGTGCGAGGGAATCACGACCGACAATTTGATCGCCCAGCTCGAGGCGCGCCGCCAGGAAATCGAGCAGCAAATTGACTCGCTCGGCGACGTTGCTCGAAGCAACGGTATATTGCCGGGCGTTTTGGCTGACCCAGCCGGCTACGCACCGGCCGGAAGCCAACCGGACGCTGAAGAGCAGCGCGTCGCTCTGGCGCAACAGGTTCAGGAAGCCTCGGACCAGCTCGCGCAAGTCCGTGGAGTTGTCGCCGACATGCGGGACGAACAGGCGGCGCAGAACATGACGCTTCTTCCGCCCACTCCGGGCAACGGCGGCAACATGACCACCGATCTGCTCGAGCGGCTGGATAACCGCGCGAACGCTCTGCAGAGCGAAATCAGCAACGCGGAAGACGCCGGGCGATCCCTGGGCGTTCCACCCGGCGACCTGCGTTGAGGCGCCGCTTCGCGCCCTGTTCGCCGTTACCTGATACGTCCCCCACTGGGCCCTGCGGCTTGAGTCGCGCGGCCAAATCCGGATAATTAAAGCAATGAAGTCGGATCGGGGCGGCGTTTTTCGGGTTATAAGCGTCCAGTAACAGGGGTCAACCAGATGAGATGGCTTTTGGTCGTCGCGTCTCTCGCGCTTGCTTGCGTGCTTTCACCGGCAGGAACTTCTCCAGCCGCAGCGCAACAGGCAAGTTCGCCCGCACCTTCGACTTCCGCGTCCACGCCCGCGAAACCGGCAACCCATAAGAAAACCCATCACGCCGCAAAGCACCAGCCAACGCAGAAGGCGCCCACGGCAGACCGTATCTCCGAAATCCAGTCGGCGCTATCCAAGGGCGGCTACTATCAGGGCGACCCGAACGGCAAGTGGGACTCCAGCACCGTCGCCGCTCTCGAGAAGTTTCAGTCCGCCAACGGGATAGACGCCAACGGCAAGCTCGACGCGCCGACGCTGCAAAAGCTCGGCCTCGGCTCGGGCATCGCCGGAGTCTCGGCGCCCAAACCGGTCACTCCGCCAAGCTGCTGCTCCGCAGCGCCCGCGACGCCAGCTTCACAGCCCATTTCCTCGGCAGCCGCAACCGGCGGGCCTGTCGCTTCCGCCAATTCATCGGCTCCTGCGCCCAGTTCGGACACCAAATCATCTAAGCAATAGCCCGAAGTCAAACAACGCCCACAGTAATTCCGGGGCAGTCTTCCTCTGTGATCTCCGAATTCCGCTGTTCTCTCTGTCTTGAGTGACGCTTAAGATCCAAATCTGCTCGACGGGTCATAACTCGCATGCCGCGGGCGGTTCGACCAGAATCGCCGAACCACACCAGTACCGCTGGAGCGGGCGATTTGACGCCGCTATCGCGCGATTGCTAACCTTAGCTTCGGCTCCATCGCCTCATCGAATCGCCGCGACGAAGCCGCAGGCACGGACCGCGCACACGCACCTCCGGGAGGACCACAGATGGCCACGGCATTTGCCCCAAAGCTCTTCAAGAACTACATCAATGGTGAATGGGTCGAGGCCCGCAACGGCCAGGCGATCGAGGATCGCAATCCCGCGAATACCGATGAGCTGGTGGGCATGTTCCCGGCCTCGGGCGCCGAAGATGTAAATGCAGCGGTCGAAGCGGCCAAAGCAGCTTACGAGAAGTGGCGCCTAACGCCCGCGCCGAAGCGCGCCGAGATTCTGTTTCACGCCGCCGAAATCCTGGTCGCGCGCAAGGAAGATTTCGCGCGCGAAATGACGCGCGAAATGGGCAAGGTCCTGGCCGAAACGCGCGGCGATGTGCAGGAAGCGATTGATATGACCTACCTGATGGCGGGCGAGGGACGCCGCCAGTTCGGCCATACCGCGCCGTCCGAGCTGCCCAACAAATTCGCAATGGCCGTGCGCGCGCCCATCGGCGTCGCCGGCATGATCACGCCGTGGAATTTTCCCATGGCCATTCCGTCGTGGAAGGCGATGCCCGCGTTGATCTGCGGAAATACCATCGTGCTGAAGCCCGCCGAGGACACGCCGCTTTCCACTTACAATCTCACGCAGGTTCTCGCGGAGGCGGGCCTGCCGCCGGGCGTGCTCAACGTGGTATTCGGCTACGGCCCGGAGGCCGGCGGGCCGATCCTGAATCATCCCGACGTGGGTTTGGTCAGCTTTACTGGTTCCACCGAAGTAGGCCGCATCGTCAGCGTGGCCTGCGCGCCGACGTTCAAGAAGTGCCATCTGGAAATGGGCGGAAAAAACATCATCATCGTGATGGATGACGCCAATCTCGACCTGGCCATCGAAGGCGCGGTCTGGGGCGGCTTCGGCACCACCGGACAGCGCTGCACGGCCGCCAGCCGCGTGGCTGTACAGAAGGGCGTCTACCGCGAATTCGTCGAGAAATTTGTGGCGCGCGTGAAAGCGCTGAAAGTCGGCGACGGCCTCGACGCCGCCACCCAGATGGGCCCCTGCATCAACGAACAGCAGTTGCAGACGGTGATCAAGTACGTTGGCATCGGCAGCGGGGAAGGGGCGAAGCTGGCTGCCGGCGGACATCGCCTGGAAACCGGTTCACACGCGAGGGGCTGGTTCCACGAGCCGACCGTCTTCACCGATTGCAACGCGAAGATGCGTATCTGCCAGGAGGAGATTTTCGGCCCGGTCGTCGCGGTGATGCCGTTCGATACGTTTGACGACGCCATCGCCATCGCCAACGGCGTGCAATACGGTCTTTCGGCTTCGATCTACACGCGCAACGTCAATCAGGCGTTTCGCGCCCAGCGTGATCTCGAAACGGGCATCGTCTACATCAACGCGCCCACCATCGGCGCCGAAACCCACCTCCCGTTTGGCGGCACCAAGAACACGGGCAACGGCCATCGCGAAGCGGGACTCGCCGCGCTGGATTTCTACTCCGAATGGAAGACGGTGTACGTGGACTACTCCGACCGCCTGCAGCGCGCCCAGATCGATAATTAGCGCGGGCCAGCGACGATCATACGTCGAGGCCCGCCAGGCGCATGAGTTCGAGCGCGTTGCTTTTGGTGACCACGCCATCCCGGAGTTTGTAGTCGAACCTCATTTTGCCGTCCTCGACGTAGTCCTGGAAGTGCGCGTTTCGCATCTTGCCGCCTGCGGATGCGGTCATCTCGGTGAGCGCCAGATCGTGCGTGGTCACGATGCCGATCGCTCCCTGTTCCAGCAGCACGCGGACCAGATGTTCGGCGCCGATCTTCCGGTCGCGCGAATTTGTGCCGTCCAGCAACTCATCGAAAAGAAACAGCACGCGGGTTGTTCCGGCCGTCATGTCGAAGACTTGGCGAATTCTGAGCAGTTCGGTGTAGAACGTCGAGCGTCCTTCTTGCAGGGAGTCAACGCTCCTCAATCGTGTGCCCAGTGCCAGGGGCGTAAGCAGGAGACTTTTTCCACGAATGGGCGCCCCAGCCATCGCCAGGATCGTGTTGATGCCAACCGTTCGAAGCAGCGTGCTCTTCCCGGACATGTTCGAGCCGCTTACCATCAACGCCCGCGTCCTGTCATCGAGGCGCAGGTCGTTTCGCACGCATTTGGACGCCTCGATCAGCGGATGGCCAAGCTCCGCTGCCGCGAAGACGGCTGGCGAATCGCCCTCGCCGGCAAATTCCGGGAATGGATCCGCGGGGTGTTCGAACGAATAGGTCGCGAGCGAAAGAAGCGCTTCGGCCTCGGCTGCTACGTCAATCCA
Source organism: uncultured Acidobacteriota bacterium (assembly GCA_963814605.1). Classification (GTDB taxonomy): domain Bacteria; phylum Acidobacteriota; class Terriglobia; order Acidiferrales; family UBA7541; genus Palsa-295. Next base: position 425,787 of record CAWFDD010000002.1, read on the forward strand.
GGTGTGCATATGCGGGCCGCATTTCCTTCTCCATGCTTCGGCGGCCAGTCCGGTCTGGATCGTGTAGAGCAGCGGCCAATCGAGGATGCGAACGATGAGACTGTCGTGGGCGTCGATCCAATTGACGATGCGCGCAAATTGTCGAACGCTCGTTGAAGCTGGCTGCGCGCCGCGCTTCAGCTCTGCCACGAGTTGCCGCAGCCGCGGCGCCGCGAACGGTTCGCGTTCGAGCCGCTCGAGAATCTTCGAAAATAACGCAACGCCCTCGGCGTTGCAGTTGACCCCGGAGATCACTTCTACTGCGCGCCGCCGCATGCGCGCGAATAAAATAGCCTCCAGAATCACGATTCCGAGAAAGGGCAGGTAATTCCCGGTATGGACGAAATAGAGGAAGCTCGCTGAAGCGACCAGCGCAAAAAATATCACGATGCCGCGGGTGACCGGTCCGCCAAGCACCGCTGCGCTCTCGCACCACGCCGTGAGCGACTCCGGATTCAGGCGCGCGCGCATTTCCTCTCCGGTAATCGCCAAATCCTCGCGCAGGTCGAGTTTCGGCCGGAGTTCCGCTACTAAACTCTGCCGCTCGATCACCACGCTAAGGGGAGAAGGCGCGCGCAACCACTCGGCCAAACGATTTTCACCCATGGGCAACCGGGCAGTTGATAGCAGCTCGAAGAGGCAGCCGCGGCCAAACACGTCGAGATCATCCGTATAAACGTGCTTCGGATCACGGAACCGTTCTCCGCTCGCGCCGGTGCCGCTCCAGCGATCGTCGATCCGCGCAAGTCCTCGGCGGTAAAGGTTGGCGCCCGTTTCCGCCTGATCTCGAGCGCGGATGATCTGCTCGTGTACAACCAGCAGCACTGCGTAGGCGGCGATCGGCAACAGCAGCCAGTATGCCGAGAACGCATGGCGAGCCAGACGAAGCCAAACCATGACCAGGCCTGCGCCGATCACCGCCAGTTTCAAATATCCGATCAGGATGTGCCGGCGCTCCTCAGCAGCCAGCTTTCCGACTAGCGTCTCAAGCCGCCGTCGATACTCCTCGCGTGGTTCCGGCACAATCATCCTCCGCAGTCGCCGGGCGTAGGATACTCCCCGAATAATGGACGCGCACGAAGTTGCTGGCGATTGACATGCCGTCGCGCTGCACGCAGAATATCGGGGCGGTGGGTAGCGGGCAGACGTTCTCGCCCAGGGGCAGCTTTCCAGTCGCAATTCACATCCGATAGAGACGTGTGCGCGTGCGATCTCCATTCGAGCGAGGATAATTTCAATGATTCGACGTTTGATCGTTGCGCTGCCAGCGGCGGCGCTGTTCCTGGCATTTCCGATTGTGCTCTCGTCCCAGTCTTCGGGCCCCGACCGAACCGCTGCTGATGCGCCCGTCGCTTCTGGCTGCGCCAGTTTCGTGGCCGATCCCGGCAGCGCGGGCGGAGCAGGCGCCAGCGCGCGCGGCGCTGACGACACCTCCTCACACGGCTTCAATTTCGCCGATCTCGACCGTTCCGTGAAACCCTGCGACGATTTCTATGAATTCACTGCGGGCGGCTGGATGAAAGCCAACCCGATTCCATCCGACCGCCCCAACTGGAGTGCGTTCGGCAAGCTCCGCGCCGCCAATGAGGACGCGCTGCGCCAGATCCTCGAGGACGCGGCAAAGGACAAGTCGGCCGCGCCAGGCTCGAACCGCCAGAAGATCGGCGATTTTTACGCCAGTTGCATGGACGAATCGCAAATTGAGGCCGCCGGCGCGAAACCTCTAGATCCGGAATTCCAGCGCATCGCGGCCATCAGCGACGTGCCCAGCCTGCAAGCCGAAATCGCCCGACTGCAGCGCGCGGGAGTGAATGTGGCCTTCGGGTTCGGCTCCATCCAGGATTTCAAGGATAGCAAGCAGGTGATTTTCATCGCCGCGCAGGGCGGCCTCGGCATGCCCGACCGGCAGTATTACCTCGACGACGACGAGCATTCGAAGACTCTTCGTGCCGGTTACGTGCAGCACGTCACCAATGTGTTTCAGCTATTGGGCGATGATGCGGCCACCGCCGCCGCGGAAGCCAAAGTCGTTCTGGACATGGAGACGTCCTTGGCCAAGGCCGCCACCAAACGCGAGGATCTTCGCAACCCGCAGTTGAATTACCACATGATGACGCTCGTTCAGCTCGCGGACCTGACTCCGCATCTTTCCTGGCCCGATTATTTCAAACAGGTCGGCGCTCCCAGCGTGACCCAGGTGGATATCGCTCAGCCAGACGCATTCAAGGCCGTTGACGCCGCGCTGGCTTCCGTTCCCATCGCCGACTGGAAAATCTATCTTCGCTGGCACCTGATTCGCAATGCCGCTCCCGCGCTTTCCGCCAAATTCGTCAACGAAAATTTCGATTTTTACGGCCGCCAGCTTTCAGGCACCAAGGAAATCCTGCCGCGCTGGCGCCGCTGCGTTCAGGCGACCGATGGTGAACTCGGCGAAGCCCTCGGCCAGTTCTACGTGGAGCGCTATTTTCCACCGGCAGCAAAGGCGCGCGCGCTGGAGCTTGTCCAGAATCTGAAGGCCGCTCTGCGCCAGGATATTTCCACGCTCGATTGGATGAGTCCGGCCACCCGCGAGCAGGCCCTCCACAAGCTCGACGCCATGAATTTGAAGATCGGCTATCCCGACAAGTGGCGCGACTACTCCGCCTTCCGCGTGGATCGCGGTTCCTACTACGAAAATGTCACTCGCGGCGACGCGTTCGAAACCGCTCGCGATCTCGCCAAAATAGGCAAGCCCGTGGATCGCGGCGAATGGGGAATGACGCCGCCGACGGTAAACGCCTACTACACGCCGTTGCACAACGAGATCGTTTTCCCGGCGGGAATTCTACAACCCCCGTTTTTCGACGCCAAAGCGGATGATGCCTTCAACTACGGCAGCATCGGCTCCGTCATTGGCCATGAAATGACTCACGGCTTCGACGATCAGGGCGCGCAATTCGATGCCGATGGCAATCTCAAAAGCTGGTGGACGCCGGAGGATTTGAAGAATTTTCGTGAGCGCGGCGATTGCATCGCCAAGCAGTTCGGCTCCTATGAAGTCGAGCCGGGCCTGTTCGGCAACGGCAAGCTGGAGGAGGGCGAGAGCATCGCGGATCTCGGCGGCCTGGTCATTGCCTACGCCGCCTATCAACAAACCCTTGCCGGAAAGCCAGCGCCGCCGGTTGTCAATGGTTTCACCGCCGATCAGCGCTTTTTCCTCGGATATGCCAGCCATTGGGCGGCGAATTACCGCCCCGAGTCCGCGCGGCTTCTCGCCAAGACGGACCCGCACCCGCTCGATCAGTTCCGCGTGAATGGCCCGCTGTCAAATATTCCGGCGTTCGCGAAAGCATGGGGATGCGCCGCGGATTCGAAGATGGTGCGCCCCGAAGCATTGCGTTGCAGGATTTGGTGAAACCCGAACGATTTTCACCCTGAGGCGCGTCGAAGGCTGCGTCTCGACGATTCGTTATCCGCGACGAACCACGGACTGGCTCGTCGCGGACCTCCGGCTTGCCGCGTTTGACGCTTACTTCTTTTTCCCCAAAATCCGCTCGATCTGCTCGAAGTGGTTGATGTCGTGGCCCGCGTACATTCGCGCCATCGTCTCGACGCTCTCCGGCCCGCGCTCGCTATGCAGGCCTTCGTGTTTCCACTGTTCCGGCGTCAGCGATTTGAGCAGCGCGAGGTTCGCTTCGCGCAGCGCGCGATACTGCTCGAACGATTTCTTCAAATCGCGCTTGTCGTAGTGCAGCGCCGTCACCCACGAATCCTGGTCGAAGCCGATGATCGGCGTTCCCGGCTGCCCCAGGGTCGCCCGCATGCGGTATCCGCCGACGAGCTCCGTATCCGCGATGTGCGCTACGATCTCCGCGATGGACCATTTCCCCGGCGCCGGCCGCTTCCGCGCCTTTGCAGGGCTGACGCCCTTCAATAACTTCGCCAGCCTTGCCGGCGCCGCCGCCTGCATCTTCAGCGGGTTGCCGCCCTCGATATGCTCGAACATCCGCTTCCTATATTGCTCGGTTGTCTCCTGCATCAGTCTTCTCCCTCCGGAGCCAGTATCAAACGACCATAATTGTAAGGCAGCGCTCCGCGCGCAACGATGAACACGCGGTTACTTCCAGCCGTCCACCGAAGACAAATTGGCCCATGCCAAGTCCGGTGGACGCAAGGTCCGTCCGCGGCTATTTCTCATTCTGGAAACCGCGCTTGCCAACCGGACCAGCGGCCCCGCACGCGCATCGTACAATTTAACTGTATTTGCGAGGTTTTACGGCGCCCCTGGGAATAGCCGGCCGAAATCCTCGCTTCAGGACCCTCTCAAAAGGCGACGACGGTGGCTCTGAAGACGGCGGATACTCGTCCGGCGAAACCCGAGGACCAGGAGCTTGCGCGCAAGCTCGAGGAGCAGGCCGCACTCGAAGCCGAGCTTGCCGATCGCGAGCTGCGTTCGGCCAATCTGCGCGCCGAACTCGGCGCATTCGAGCGCCGCTATCTGCATTTCGTAGGCTCGCGTTACGCCGAGCTTGACGAGTGGAAGGCGCAGATCGCCGAACGCGTCGCTCGCGAGCAGCCGCAGAACGAACGCGCCCAGCAAGCGGCTCGCGAGGCCCGCGCCCGCGCCGGCGATACAAAATCCGTCGCCGGAGAAAAATCCGCTCACGAACCGCGCTCGTTCAAGGCCTCTCCTGAAATGAAGAGCCTTTATCGCGAGGTCGCTCGGCGCGTGCATCCCGATCTCACCTCCGACCGCGACGACCGCGCCAAGCGCCAGCAGTTGATGGCCGAGGCCAATCAAGCCTACGAGGAGGGCGACGAATCGCGCCTTGAAAAAATCCTCACCGCGTACGAACACAGTCCCGAAGCCGTCCAGGGCCAAGGCCCCGGGGCCGAACTCATTCGCGTGATCCGCCGCGTCAGCCAGGCGCGCGGCAGGCTCGCTGAAATTGAAGCGGAGCTCCAGGGACTGCTGCGTTCCGATCTTCACCAGTTGAAATCGCGCGTGGACGAAGCCGAAAAGAGCGGCCACGACGTGCTGCAGGACATGATCGCCAAAGTGGACGAACAGATCGCGCTCGCGAAGCAGCGGCTCAAGGAACCTGCTCCGCTCTCCCGCTAATGGAAATCAGCGAAAAATCGCCGGCGAAGGAAATCGTACGCGCGCCGTCCCAGGCGCTGGCCGTCCGGTCGGCGGCGCTGGTGGCCCGCGGTTTGCGCGACCTGGCCCGCGATTCCAATTGGCTGATCAAGAAAGTTTTCAGCGGCCGCTCGTCGCAGCTTGCAATTTCATCGTCCGGTGAGCTGTGCGCTCTCTCGCCGCTCATCCGTCAGGGCACGGAGCGCGTCGCGCTCTACGATATCGAGCGCGGCGAGCCAACCCTCGCTCTCGTCGTCCCCGGCGAGCCGGACGCGAGCCCGCCCGGACTGCCCGCGGCGTTTGCCTGGTCGCCCGCGGCCCGTCATCTCGTCGCTGCTTGGGGCGGCTGGCTGCCCGAATTGCACGTATTCGATCTCCGCGGCAAAGTTTTCCTCGGCGGCTTTGGAGATTTCAAGAATTTTCCGTCGTGCCTGGCGTGGTCGGACACCGGAAAATATTTTGCGGCGGCATCGCGCGGGGGCGGGGAAGCGCGATTGCGATTGTGGCCGGTGGCGCAGCAAACGCCCGATGCCATGCCTTTCGCTGCCGAGCCTGCCGCTGAGCTTCGCGCTCCCCACTCCGCTGAAAATTGGCTGGGGACTGAAACTATGGACGCCGAACCCGGCGACGAGGTTGCGTTCTCCGGCTTCGGCCGCACGGCTTTCAGCCCGGACGAAACTACTCTCGCAACCGTCGCCGAAATCGAAGGCGAATGGGCCGACGACTCGATCGTGCTTCTGGAACTCCCCGGCATCCGCCGCCGGAAAATAATTCCCGCGCAGGGCCACATCACTGACTTGGCGTGGACCTCCGACAGCCGCCAGCTTTTGTTCTGCGCCGCAGGTCAGGCTTACCGGCTCTCGAAGCAGAGCGCTGGCGCCGCGCCCGAAGCCCTGCCGTTCGGCGCCGAGCTCTGCGCTTGCCACCCGCACTTGCCGCTCTGCCTCTGCTTCAGCTCGTGGCTCAAGAACTCCGCAAAGGGCCGCTTGTTCCTGGTGGACCTGAATCGCCTAACGGTCTTCGACGAGTACGCCGCCGAGGGCGTCGTCAATCTGCGCTGGTCGCTCGACGGCTCCAAAGCCTACGCCGTCACCGCCGACGGCCTCGCCTACATCTACGAACCCCCGCTGCTGTAGAGGAATTGGTCTTGCCGGAAAAAATGCGACCGAACCCAGTCTCCGCGCGCTAGTGGAACCGCTTGGGATCGAAGGCGAAAAAAACCAGCCCGTCGCGATAGTCAATCTTCATGTCGAGCATCCTGAGCACAGGAAATCCCAGTCCTCGGGAGAATTCCATCACATCACGCTAACGTCTGCCCGGTCATCTTTTCCGTCCATTGCCAGACTTCCGCCTGCAGCTTCGCGTCTCGCGACAGCGGGCTCGATTCCTTCTCTTTCGATTTGACGAAGTATTTGCCGGTGACGCTTGCCAGCTCGGGAGCTGTCGCCGCCCACAGCGAGACCACCGCGCCCTGCTTCGAATTGAGCATGAACGGCTGCGAGAGCGTCAAAATTATTTTGAACGCGCCGCGCGCGCGACTAAAGATGTTCGTGGCCACTACGCCCGGATGCAGGCAGTTGCAGGTCACCCCGGTTCCTTCCAATTTTCGCGCCAGCTCGAACGTAAACGCGTTCATCAGGAGCTTCGACCGGCCGTACGCCTGGAATCCGCTTCTCATGCCCGGTTCGATTCGCGGCAGGTTGTTGATGTCCAGCTCCTTCGTGCCGCGATGCGCCTCCGAGGACACGTTCACAATCCTCGATGGCGCGCTCGCTTTCAGCAGATCGAGCAGCAGGCCGCTCAACAGCGCTGCGCCCAGATGATTGCCGGCTACGGTCAGCTCGATTCCATCCGCGGAAAGCGTGCCCGCGCCCGCCGCTCCGCCGGCGTTGTTGATCAGCACATCGAGCCGCGAATATTTGTCGTGAATTTGTTTCGCCACCGCGCGCACCGACGATTGAGACGACATATCCGCGATCAGCAGATCGAGCTGGGCGGACGGCACTTCGCGCTGCATGTCCTCGAGCGCCGCTTTGCCTTTCTCCGCGTTCCGGCACACCATCACCACGTGCGCGCCCATCTGCGCCAGGCCCAGCGCCGTTTCCTTCCCAATCCCGCTGTTCGCGCCGGTGACCACGCATATCTTCCCGCTCATGCTGTTCGCTGGTGTCATTTGCTTGCCACTCGATTCCGGCGTTCGCGGCGGGACCGAAAAAAGTCCACGGGCGCGAACCCACCTGACAACTGCCGCGGCATGTTAGCTACGCCAGCGGCAGATTTGCTTCGGCATTCAGTGTCGAATCGGCGCGTTCGCCGGCCATGAAGCGCGCATAACCCGCCGCCGCGATCATCGCCGCGTTGTCGGTCGAAAGCGCCCGGCTCGGGAAATAGACTTCGACTCCACGGCGCGCGCCTTCCGCCTCAAATGTCCGCCGCAGCTCGCTGTTGGCCGCCACTCCGCCGGAAACGAGAATGGTGCGTGCGGCGTGCTTTTCGGTTGCCGCGAATGTGCGCGAAACAAGGTTGTCGACCACCGCGCGCTGAAAGCTCGCGATCACGTCGAGAGTCGCGGCGCTCGAAAGCGCGCGCAGTGCGTCCGCGCTGCGGTCGCCGCGCGCCATAGCCTGCCTGCGCGCCGCAATCTCCGGCTCGAGCTGCGCATTGCGCCGCAGATGATAGAGCACCGCTGTCTTGATCCCGCTGAAACTGAAATCGAAAACATTGCCGCTCATCTTCGGCTCGTTAAACCGCACCGCTTGCGCATTCCCGTGCGCCGCGAGCCGGTCGATGATCGGCCCTCCGGGATAACCCAGCGCGAGCATTCGCGCGACTTTGTCGTAGGCTTCGCCTGCCGCATCGTCGCGCGTCCCGCCGATACGAGCGTACGAAAAGTGTTCCGAGCCATTCGCGCCATCGCATTTGACGTCGTAAAGAATCGTGTGCCCGCCGGAAACAATCAGGCACACTGCCGGCAACTTCGGTTTCCTGCCGCCCGCGTGCGCTTCGAGAAAAACCGCGTGAACGTGGCCCTCAAGATGATTCACGCCAATCAGCGGCTTCCGGAGGGCCGCAGCCAGTACCTTGCCGTACGTAACGCCGACCAGCAGCGCGCCGACCAGCCCGGGCCCTTGCGTCACCGCCACCGCGTCCACGTCGCCGAGCGACACATGCGCCTGCTCGACCGCCTCGCGCACCACCGGCACGATCTGACGGAGATGCTCTCGCGAGGCGAGTTCCGGCACCACGCCTCCATATTTGCGGTGAATCTCTGTCTGCGACGCGACGACGCTCGACAGAATCTTCCGTCCGCCGTCCACAATCGCGGCCGCCGTCTCGTCACAGGACGATTCGATGCCCAGGATCAGACACTTCTCCAGATGTTCGTTTGCGCTCACATCCACGCCTCAATCTTGAATGCCGCTCAAAATCGCTATGTTAGCATAGGCAGGAAGGCTCGCCCGCTCGACGCCGGCCTGTCGCAAAATCAAATGACCGACAAACACAAAAAAGTACGCAAGGCAGTCCTGCCTGTGGCCGGACTGGGCACGCGGTTTCTTCCCGCGACCAAGGCCATCCCCAAGGAAATGCTCACCGTCGTGGACAAGCCCCTGATCCAGTACGCGGTTGAGGAGTGCGTCGCCTCCGGCATCGAACATATCATCTTCGTCACCGGCCGCCACAAAAGCGCCATTGAAGACCATTTTGATTTCGCGCCGGAGCTCGAAGACTTTCTTACGCAGCGCGGCAAGCCCGATCTCGCCAAACTGGTCCACGGCATCGGCAGCGGCGTGCAGTTCAGTTCCACGCGCCAGAGCGAAGCGCTCGGGCTCGGCCACGCCGTTCTTTGCGCTGCAGAACTTGTCGGCGACGAGCCGTTCGCAGTGCTGCTTGGCGACGTGATCATGGAGAGCGCCCTGCCCGCCACGCGCGAACTGGTGGACATCTACGAAGCTACTGGCTCGGGAGTGATTCACGTCGAGCGGGTGCCTCGCGAGCGCGTCCATCTTTATGGGATCGTGGATGCAAGGCCCGAAGAGAATTCCAAGTGGAGCGAAAACGTCCTGCGCGTTCGCAATCTGGTGGAAAAACCCAGCGCGGAAAAGGCGCCCTCGAATCTCGGCGTCACCGGACGCTATGTTCTGCCGCCGGAAATCTTCGGCTATCTCGCGAAAACCAAGCCCGGCACCGGCGGCGAAATCCAGCTCACCGACGGCCTCTGCCGATTGGCGGAAGACAACAAAATGCTCGCGTGCATCTACGAAGGAAAAGTTCACGACGCGGGCGACAAGCAGGGTTTTCTGCAGGCCACGGTCAATTTCGGGTTGAAGGACCCCAAGCTCGGTCCTGAATTTCGCGCCTATCTGCAGGGACTCAAGCTCTAGCGGTCACTTTTTCTTGCGATTGACGGCGCCCTTGTTGGAATTGTCGGAAGCCGCCGGCTTCGATTCCGGTTTAGACTCGGATTTTGAATCCGATTTCGCGTCGGATTTCTTCTCCGCGGATTTGTCCGCGGTCTTCTCGGAGTCTTTCGGCGCCGCGCCTTCGCCGGAGCCTTCGCTCGGCGCAGCGGCGGAACCCTTTCCGGCGTAATCGGTCACGTACCATCCGGAGCCTTTGAACTGAATCGCCGGCGCGGACGCCATGCGCTCGGCGCGCGCGCCGCACTTCGGGCACTTCTTGGTTTCCGAAGCGTTCACGCTTTCGATCTTCTCGAAGCGGTGGCCGCACTTCACGCATTTGTATTCGTACAACGGCAAGAAAATCTCCTCTCGTATCTACATCGGGTGTGGACGCGAAATCAGGCCTGCGCAACCCGCCGAAGCACGGGGATTTTCGCCTGGCGCAGCACCTGCTCGACGACGGTCTCCCGCAGCCGCGAAGCGTCGTAATCGAATTGCAGCCGGTTGGTCTTTTCGTCGAAGGTAAACTTATGCAGTCCGTAGGTATTCGCGAACTGGCCGAGCGCGCGAAACTGCTCGGCTTTCAGCGGGTTTTGCAATTCGTAGGTTACGGTCATCTGGGTCATGGCCGCATTATAGCATCGCCATCACGCGGGATTCACGCCCGCTGCGGTGGAGGTTCAAAGCTTGACGCGCCGAAGCCGCAGGGAATTGCCGATCACCGAAACGGAGCTGAAGGTCATCGCCGCGCTGGCCAGGATCGGGCTGAGCAGCAACCCGAAAAACGGATAGAGCACACCCGCGGCGATGGGAATTCCGAGGGAATTGTAGAGAAACGCGAACGCCAGATTCTGGCGGATGTTGCGCATCGTCGCGCGGCTGAGCGTCCGAGCGCGCGCGATGCCGCGCAGGTCGCCGGCGAGCAGCGTGATCCCGGCGCTCTCGATCGCCACGTCCGTTCCCGTTCCCATGGCGATACCGACGCTGGCCTGCGCGAGCGCGGGCGCGTCATTCACTCCATCGCCCGCCATCGCCACCACATGACCTTCCGCCTGCAGCTGCTTTACGATCGCTCCCTTTTGATCGGGCATCACGCCGGCGTGTACTTCGTCGATTCCAAGCTTGCGGGCAACCGCTTCGGCGGTCGCGCGACTGTCTCCGGTCAGCATCACGATGCGAACGTTTTCGCGGTGCAGGCGTTCGACAGCTTCCTGCGCGCTGGCCTTCACGGGATCGGCCACGCCGATGATTCCCGCGATTCGTCCATCGGCGGCGACGAACATCACCGTTTGCCCCTCGGTTTCCATCGCTTTCGCACGCTGATCGAAATCGCCAAGCGGAACGCCGAGCTCGGCGAACAGCGCGCGATTTCCAAGCGCCGCTTTGCGCCCGTCGGCAATTCCGGTCACACCGGATCCCGTGCGCGAATGGAAGTCGGCGACATTTCCCGGGACGATGCTGCGTTCTTTCGCCGCCGCTAGAATCGCAGCCGCGAGCGGGTGTTCGCTCCCGCGTTCGAGCGTAGCGGCTAATTGAAGCAGCCCGCTTTCGTCCTGTCCCGGCGCGACGACAATTGACGTGACGCGCGGACGCCCCTCGGTCAGCGTTCCCGTTTTGTCCACGACGAGCGTGTCCACTTTCTCCAGGATTTCCAGCGCCTCGGCATTCTTAATCAGCACTCCGGCGAGCGCGCCGCGTCCCGTGCCGACCATGATGGCCATCGGCGTGGCGAGTCCGAGCGCGCACGGGCAAGCAATGATCAGCACGGCGACGGCGGCGAGCAACGCGTGCGCCATTTTCGGCGCGGGGCCCACCAGCGACCAAACGATGAACGTGAGTATCGCTACGAGCACGACCGCGGGAACGAAATACGAGGCAACTCGATCGGCAAGCTTCTGCACCGGCGCGCGGCTGCGCTGCGCCTCGCCGACCATGCGCACGATCTGCGCCAGGAGCGTTTCGCTGCCCACGCGCTCCGCGCGCATCACGAATGTCCCTGTGCCGTTAACGGTCCCACCGGTCACGCGCGCGCCGGCGATTTTCTCCACCGGAATCGGTTCACCGGTGACTAGCGACTCATCCACGGAACTCGATCCGTCGGTCACCAATCCATCGACCGGCACTTTTTCTCCGGGCCGCACGCGGAGGACGTCTCCTACGGCGATGTGTTCCACCGGCACGTCGATTTCGGTGCCGTCAGCGCGAACCAGTCGCGCGCTCTTCGGCGACAACTTCAGCAGCGATCGAATCGCCTCGGACGTGCGGCTGTGCGCACGCAGCTCGAGCACTTGTCCCAGCAGGACCAGCGCCGTGATCGTCGCCGCCGCCTCGAAATATACGGGCACGCTGCCGTCGGCCATGCGGAAGGCGGCAGGGAAGAGGCTGGGCGACAAAACGGCGATGGCGCTGTAAACGTAGGCCGTGCCGGTGCCGAGGGCGATCAGCGTGAACATATTCAGGCTGCGATTCACCAGCGACGTCCAGCCGCGCTCGAAGAACGGCCATCCGGCCCACAGGACCACCGGCGTCGCGAGCGCCAGCTGAATCCATCCGATCGCGCGCATGGACAAAACCTGCTGCGCCGTCAGGCCGGGAATTAAATCGGACATTCCCAGCCCGACGACGGGGATGGCCAGGGCGACGCTGGTCCAGAAACGCCGGGTCATGGAGACGAGCGCCGGGTTTTCTTCCTCGTCCGCGGCGGCGGTCCGCGGCTCGAGAGTCATCCCGCAGATGGGACACGCGCCGGGTGTTGCGCGCACGATTTGCGGATGCATTGGGCAGACGTATTCGGTCCGCGTGGCAGGTGCCGGAGGGATATTCGGTTCGAGCGACATGCCGCATTTGGGGCAGGTCCCGGGCTGATCGCGTCGCACCTCGGGATGCATGGGGCAGAGATACGTCGTGGATTTCCGTTCGCCTGCAGAGGTAGGCTTCACATCGTCAAATTGAACGAGCTGGGCGGGCGCGGGAGTCATGCCGTCCGATGGAGTCATCGGGACCTGGCCGGGCTGGGGGAACAACGGCTTACCGCTGAGATATTTGTCCGGGTCAGCCTGGAATTTGGCCGCGCACCCTGCGCTGCAGAAATAGTAGGTCTTCTCGGCGTACTCGGCTTTGGCAGCAGCGCGCGCCGGGTCAACCGTCATTGAGCAGACTGGGTCGCGTTCCATAACCATCCATTATCGCCCAAGTGTCAAAGGTTGCAGCGCGTGCCAGTACGACAAGCGCCGGTGAGTCCATCCATCAACTGAGAGCGGATGTGCGGGCGACAAGACCGGCGGTGGCAACGGAAAACTCAACCGCGAATCCGAGAACTTCGAACCGGGCCGGTAACGATCAGATAGGTGTTTGTTACAGATCCGTGAAGGGGAACATTCTCGGCGGAGCTTACGTATCTACTCCCAGAACGTCGAAAAGCATCAGATGGGGGCGTCCGTGAGCACGAATGGCGGGAACGGCAAGAACGGCCGGAAGAAGCGCAAACGCTGGATCGTGCTGGGGAGCGTCACGCTGGCGCTGGTCGCCGTAATTGTGATCGCCACGGCCGCGCTGCGCCCCACCCATACCATCGAGGCAGATAAACTCGCGGCGGTCGAGCGCGGCGACATCGCGCGTTCCGTGGTTGCTACCGGCAAAATCGAGCCGCTCACCAAAGTGGAAGTGAAATCGAAGGCCAGCGGAATCGTCGAAAAGATCTATTTGGACGCGGGAGACCAGGTGAAAACCGGGCAGGTGCTCGCCGATCTGGACAAGGAGCAACTGCAGGCCAGCGTCGCCGAATCGCGCGCCAACCTGGAAGCCGCGCAGGCCGCGCTCGAGGCCGCCGAAGCCTCTTACCAGAAGGATCTGGTGGACGCCGAGGGTCCGGACGTGCCCTTCCTGAAGAAGGACATGGACCGCGCGCACGAATCGTACAACCAGGGGCTGATCGCGCTCAACGTAATGCAGGACGCGGAAAAAAACTACCAGCTGGCGCTCAACAAGCAGGTCTCCTCGCAGCGCAATGCCGAAATGGCCAAGGCGCAGGTGGCTCAGGCAAAAGCGCAGATCGCACAGGCCAAGGCCTCACTCGACAACTCCGAGGAAAATCTCCGCTACTCGACGATTACGAGTCCGATGAACGGCGTGGTGCTATCGAAAGACGTTGAAGTCGGCGATGCGGTCAGCTCGATCTTGGTTCTCGGCTCGCAGGCTACGCTGGTGATGACTCTGGGCGACACGAGCGAAGTCTACGTTCTCGGCAAAGTGGACGAAGCCGATGTCGGCAAAATCTATCTGGGCCAAAGTGCACGAATCGTGGTCGAGTCGTTCAAGGACAAGAAATTCGACGGCAGGGTGACTAAGATCGCGCCGCTGGGCCAGGAAAAAGACAACGTGACCACCTTCGAGGTGCGCGTCTCGATTCAGAATCCGGGCGGCGAACTGCGCGCCAATATGAGCGCGAATGCCGAAATTATTCTCGACGAAAAGAAGAGCGTCCTGCTGATTCCCGAAGGCGCGGTGATTTTCGACAAGGACAAGAACGCTTCCGTCGAAATTGCCGATCCGAAGGGCCCGGAGGGCCGTACGAAGATGGCTGTAAAGCTCGGAATCACCAACGGCGTGAAGGCTGAGGTATTGTCGGGGTTGAATGAGGGAGAGAAGGTAATACTGCAGTAGATTCGGATGGGCGGCCGGAAGAGAGATTCTTCGACTGCGGGGCCCAACGTGCCGCAAGAGCGGCACGAAACGCCAGAACAGTTGGGTCCCTGCGTTCAGAATGACGGTGCATCCAGGATGACGAGGTAACCGACTATGAATCTCAGCGACCTCTTCAGAGACACCATACAGACCCTGTGGGCTCATAAGCTGCGCACTTTTCTCACCATGTTCGGCATTACCTGGGGAATTATTTCGATCACCCTGATGGTGGCGGCTACCGAAGGGCTTCGCGTAGGGCTGAAGCGCAACTCGGAGACGTTCGGCAAGGACATCATGATTTTCTTTGCCGGGCGGACCAGCATGCAGGCCGGCGGGATGCGCGCGGGCCGCGATCTCCACTGGAATGACGATGACTATCTGGCGGTTAGCGGCCAGTCGCCGGCGTGCCGCTACGTGCTGCCGGAGATCGGCAATCAAGTTCAACTGCGCAGCCGCTACAACAGCGGAAACTTGCTGGTGGTCGGTTCGCTGCCGCCGTTTTCCATGGTGCGCAGCGTGGATGTGGGAGAAGGCCATTTTTACAACGATGAGGATGAAGAGAAAGTGAACCGCGTGGCGTTTTTAGGGAGCGACGCGAGAAAACAGCTCTTCGGCAACCGGCCCGTACTCGGCGAGACGCTGTGGCTCGGCGACATCCCCTATAGCGTGATCGGAGTGATGAAGCCGAAGGACCAAAATTCGGATTACGACGGCCAGGACATTCGGAAAGTCTTCATTCCCTACAACGCGATGGTCCGCGACTTTCCGAACGCGCCTCCGGCGCCGCCGCACTCGATTGATCACCTGCTGATCGTGCCCAAGTCGCTCGCGCTGCATAAGGATTGCCAGCGCGAGGCGCGGGCCGCGCTCGGGGTGCTTCACAATTTCGATCCCAAGGACGACGAAGCGGCATTCGTCTGGGACACCATCAAGGACGCGCAGGCGAACGCCATGATCATGGACGGGATGGAATACTTCATGGGCGCGGTGGGAATCGTCACGCTTTTCCTTGGCGGATTGGGCGTGATGAACGTGATGCTCGTGGCGGTGCGCGAACGAACGCGCGAAATCGGCGTGCGCAAGGCGCTGGGTGCGACGAAAAATTCCATACTCGGCCAGTTTTTCGTCGAGACAACGTTCATCGCGTTCCTGAGCGGCGGGATTGGGATGGGCATCGCTTACGGATTCTGCGCGCTGGTGGATCTGCTGCCGATGCCGCAGGTTTTTGCGGGCCTGCTGCCGACCTGGAAATCCGGCGCGTTGGCTTTTGCGCTACTGGCGACAATTGCTGTGCTTTCGGCGCTATATCCGGCGAGGCGCGCGGCGGAAGTGGATCCCATCGAGGCTCTACGATTCGAGGCTGGGGGATAGAGCGCGATGTTCGAGGAAATCCTGCAGCAGGCGTGGAGCTCGCTTCGGCGGCAGCCAGTTCGCAGCTGCCTGACGATGACGGGGATCGTGTGGGGAATCGTCGCGGTGACGTTGCTGCTCGCCTACGGCTCGGGATTTCGCCACGTCCTGATGTACACGTTCGACTCGTTCGGACACGACGCCATCATCGCCTGGCCGGGAACTACGGGAGAGCAGGCCGGAGGCGAGCGCGCGGGGCAGCAGGTGAGGTTCGAGCAGCCGGATGTGGATGAGCTGCGAGCCACGGCCACGCTGGCAAAACACATTTGCCAGGAATCGGTGCAGACGCTGGGGCTTTCGCACGAGGAGCGATCCACGAGCACCGCGGTTCGGGGTGTGTGCACGGCGTACGGAGAAATGCGCAACGAGGTGCCGAGCGAAGGACGGTGGCTCGACGACGACGACGAGATCAATCGCCGGCGCGTCGTTTTCCTGGGAGCGCTGCTGAAGAAGAAACTTTTCGGCGGATTGCCGGCAGTCGGCGAGACGGTGCGGATTAACGGCGCGCCCTTTATGGTGATCGGCACCATGGACCGCAAATTCCAGCAGAGCAGCTATTTCATGAACGACGACCTCTCCGCATGGATTCCGCATTCGACGGCGGGAGATTTGTGGGATACGAAATCGGCGAGCGTGCTGGTGATCGAGCCGGTCTCCGTGGAATTTGATAAGGCGGTGCGGCAGCAGGTGCTGGAAATCCTGGCGGCGCGGCAGCATTTTTCGCCGACGGACAAGCGCGCGGTGCAGTTCATCAGCCAGGAAGATTTTCGGCCGATCATGGTCGGAATCACCTATGGCCTGCAATTCCTTCTTTTGTTTGTGGGTTTGCTGACGCTCGGGATTGGCGGCGTGGGCGTGATGAATATCATGCTGGTCACCGTGAACGAGCGCATCCGCGAAATCGGATTGCGGCGGGCGCTGGGCGCGCGGCGGCGGCACATTCGCGCGCAGTTTTTGACCGAGGCGCTGGCCATCACGCTGGCCGGCGGCGCCATCGGCGTGCTGCTTTCTGTAGTGATAGGGGCGGCTATCGGCACTCTGCCGTTTCTAGGCCCGGCCTACGAGGACACCTCGGGTCGAGTAGACATCCGCATGCACATCTCCTGGGAAATTTTGGTGGCGTCGGTAGCCGTGCTGGTCGTGGTGGGGATTCTGAGCGGGTTTATGCCCGCGATGCGCGCCGCACGGCTCGATCCGGTGGACGCGCTGCGCTATGAATGACATCCGTTTCGCGATACGGCGTTTAGCATTTTGCTGAATCAGCCTCAAGGCGGAGCTTCCGGGGCTGAAGCCGCGACCCACAAAACTATTTCGACCGTTCGCCGTCGTGGTGAGGCGCTGGCAATGGAGAAGTCGAACCACGCCTACTTTTCGTTCAGCAGGGAATCGAGGTAGGTCATCATTTCGGGGCTGGTCCAATCCTGCGGGCCGATGATCTTGCGATCGAGGCGCCCCTTGCGGTCTATCACGTAGGTTTCGGGGTACACAGTGGTGCCGTAGGAGGCCGCGAGGAGTTTGGTCGCGTCGCGATAGGTGGGAAAATTGATGTTGTAGGTGGTCAGGAATTTCTCGTAGGCCGATTCCTCATCGTCCACGCCGACGTTGATTCCGAGCACCGTGCCGCCGAGTGGGGCGATGCGCTGCTGCAGCGCATTGAGCGAAGGCGCTTCTTCGACGCAAGGCTGGCACCAGGAAGCCCAGAAATTCAGGAGCACGACTTTGCCGCGGAAATCGCTCAGACGCGCGGGCTTTCCATCGAGAGTCAGCGCGAAATCTTTCGGCGTCGTGCCGCGAAGGCTGGGTTCGCCCTGCCGGTAATCGGGGTGCGCGAATAGAACCAGAAGTCCGGCGATGAAAGCCAGAACGAGGCCCGTTTTCAGTTTCCGTTTCAATCCGCCATCCAAGCGCCCTATAATAGAGGCATCGCCGACGATATAACGAGCAGTTTAGCAGCCCCCGTGGATGGGATTGCAAAAACCTTGGTCTCCGCCATCATTCCCGCCAGAAACGAAGAGGCTTCGATCGCGCTCGCGGTTGAATCGGTCGCGGCGCAGCTTGAGGTTGGGGAAGTGATCGTGGTCAACGACCAGTCCACCGACGCTACAGGTGCGATTCTGGCGGAGTTGGCGGCGCGCACCCCGAAGCTCAGGATTCTTGAGACCGGCGCGCTGCCGGCCGGCTGGGTCGGCAAGAATTATGCGGTTTCGATCGGCGCGGCGGCGGCGAAGGGCGAGTGGCTGCTGTTCACGGACGCGGATACCTTTCACTATTCCGGCTCGACGCGGCGGGCGCTGATGGACGCCGTGGATCACGACGCGGTGCTGGTTTCGTTTTCGCCGGAGCAGGAGCTGCAAACCTGGTGGGAGCGCGCGCTGATTCCGTTTGTGTATTGCCGGCTGGCGGCGAAGTTTTCTTTTGCGCGGGTGAACGATCCGGCGCGACCGGATGCGGCGGCGAATGGGCAGTTTGTTCTGGTGTTGCGTGACGCGTATGAAGCGGTCGGCGGGCACGCGGCGGTCGCTCGCGAACTATTGGAGGATGTGGCGCTGGCGCGGCTGGTGAAACGCAGCGGATACGGGATCTACTTCACGGCGCCGATGGGCGTGGTGCGCACGCGGATGTACCGCTCGTTCGGGGCGATGTGGCAGGGCTGGACGAAGAATCTGTATCCGCTGGTGGGCGGAAATCCTTCGGCGCTATTTTTTGAGTTGATCGAGGCGCTGCCGTTTGCTGAAGTGGGATTTGCGACGATCGCGCTGCTGCATTTCGCCGGAGTGAAAACTTTTTGGCTGGCGCCGGCGCTAGGCGCATGTATCGGCGCGCTGCTGGCACGCTATGTGGCCTATGCGGCGGCGCTGTACCGGAATCTCTATCCCACGAGATACATCCAATATTATTCCGTGAGCGCCGCCCTCTACTGCGCCGTGCTGATGGAATCGTGGTGGAAAAGCACCAGAGGGAAGGTCGTGTGGAAGGGTCGGGAGTACGCGGCGAAAACGCCATGATACGAGTGACGCGCAAGATGGAGTTTTCCGCGGCGCATTTCTATCACAACCCGAATTTTTCGGCGGAGGAGAATCGCCGCGTCTTCGGAAAGTGCAATAATCCGCACGGGCATGGACACAATTACGTTCTGGAAGTGACGGTAGCGGGCGAGCCGGACCCGGCGACGGGAATGGTTCTCGATTTGAAGGAATTGAAGGACATCATGCAGCGGGAAATCGGCGAGCGCATGGATCATCGCCACCTGAATTACGAGGTGCCGGAGCTGGCCGGGCAGATTCCCACGTGCGAGAACATCGCCGCGGCGATCTGGCGTTTGCTGGAGCCGAAGATCGGCATGGGGAAACTCGACCGGGTGCGGCTGTACGAGTCGCCCGATCTGTTTGCGGATTGCACTGCGGCGTCGAACGGGGGGAAGGCGTGAGCGGGGCGCTGAAACTTTCGCTTACCCGGCGGTATCGCTTTGCGGCGTCGCACCGGCTGCATCGGCCGAATTTCAGCGCGAGCGAGAATGAGCGAATTTACGGGAAGTGCAGCAATCCTTATGGCCACGGCCACAATTACTCGCTGGAAGTGACCGTCTCAGGCGCGGTCAATCCGGCGACGGGAATGATCGCGAATCTGGGCGAACTGGATCCGTTTGTGGAGCGCGAGGTGGTGGAGGCCTTCGATCACAAGTATTTGAATGAGGAAGTGGCGGAATTCGCGAGCGAAGTGCCGACGGCGGAGAATATCTGCCGGGAGATTTATCGCCGGTTGCGGAAATTTCCGGCGGCGCGGCTGGAACGCGTGCGCATTGAAGAGACCAGCAAGAACAGCTTCGAATTCGACGAGGAAATCGGCGGCCGGGAGCAATGGGCGCCATGAGGGACAAGATAACCATGAGCCAGACAACCGACATCGCCATTCCAGAAACCGCAGGATCGGCAAAAATGGCCGAACTGATTCGCCAGATGCTGGTGCAGCTGGGCGAGGATCCCAATCGAGAGGGTTTGAAACGCACGCCGGAGCGTTTCGAAAAGGCTCTGCGCTTTCTGACCAGCGGCTACGCGCAGGACCCGGAAAAGCTGCTGAATGGCGCGATGTTCAGCGTGTGTTACGACGAGATGGTGGTGGTGAAAGACATCGAAGTTTACAGCTTATGCGAGCATCACCTGTTGCCGTTCTTCGGCAAGTGCCATGTGGCCTACATCCCGAACAAAAAAGTGGTCGGGTTGAGCAAGATCGCACGGCTGGTGAACATGTACGCGCGACGATTGCAGATACAGGAGAGGCTGACCAGCCAGATCGCCCAGACCATCGAGGACAAACTCAGCCCTCAGGGTGTGGGCGTGATCATTGAGGCGCGGCATCTTTGCATGGTGATGCGCGGTGTGGAGAAGCAGCATTCGGCGGCGGTGACCAGCGCGATGCTCGGAGTCTTCCGCGAGAACAAACAGACCCGCGACGAATTCCTGTCGCTCGTTCGCAACGGCAAGTAGCCCGGGTGGGCGTTCGATGCCAAGCCTGGCGGACATATCTCGAAATTCTGTGGTGACGTTTACGCATTTACGTGAAGGAGGTCTGTATGTCGCAGAAAGCCACCGCCGCAAAGCGTGCCCAGCAAAGCGAAGCCCGGCCTCACCAGCCAGGCCAGGCCGATTTCAAATCAATCCTGTCCGAAGATATCGATTGGAAGCCGTTCCCGGCGTTTCCGCCTTCGGTCCGGCTCGCCGTTGTCGTCGGTAATCCCTCGGAGCCCGGCCCTTATACGATAAGAGTCAGAGCGCCCCACGGCGTGAAGTTGCCTCCTCACAGGCATCCCGAGGATCGAGTTTATACGGTCATTTCCGGCGTCTTTTATATCGGTTTGGGCGATAAATTCGATGCGAGCAAGTTGGAAGCCTATCCGCCCGGCGCAGTCGTCATTCTCCCCAGCAACACGTCCCATTTCCACTGGGCGAAATCGAGTGAGTACGTCACCCAAATAACGGGGATCGGGCCACTCGGGCTAGATTACGTTGACCCGAAAGACGACCCGCGCAACACGAGCTCGTAAGGGCAGGCGCGTTCTGGCTTTGGTCATCGGAGAATTCCGCATCGAACCGAAAGGATGGCGCCAATGAGACGTTCAGGACTATGGTTGGCAGCGCTCAGCGCGATTGCCGTTATCCCCGCGATCGTTTGCGCGCAGACGCAGACTCCAGCATCACAGGGAGCGGGGCAGGGGCGCTCATTCGCGCAATGGGACAAGATCGAGATCTCGGTGACGGCGAAACTTGCGCCGAATCTTTATATCCTGCAGGGTTCACCCGATCTTGACACCACCCATCCGGACGCGGCCGGAGGAAGGATCGCCGTGCTTTTTGGCCCAGACGGCATCCTGATGGTGGATTCCCAGGACGAGGAGTTGCACGAGAAAGTTTTGCAGACGATCCGAACATTCAGCTCCGCACCCATCCGAATTCTGGTCAACTCGCACATACATCCCGATCATACGGGCGGCGATCCATTTTTCGCGAAGCAGGGTGCGGTGATCTTCGCGCGCGAGGAACTGCGCGATGAGATGCTGCACCCGCCGCGCCGGGGCGACGGCTCTCCGTCTCCGGCGCCTGATCCGGCTGGCGTGCCGGTGGTGACCTACCGGTTGGGCACGCCGGGCACTGCCGCCGTAACGATCCATATGGATGGCGAAGTGGTGGATTTTATTCCAGTTCCCGCGTCGCACACCGGCGGCGACACGGTCGTTCGCTTCCAGAATGCGAATGCCATTTACATTGGAGACTTCTACCGCAATTTCGGATATCCCTTCGCCGATCAGGCCAATGGCGGCTCGATCCGGGGCATGATCACGGCGATTGACATGATCGAAGCGATTGCGGGCCCAGACACGACGCTGATTACCGGTCACGGCACGATGGTCAAAAAGGCTGAGCTGCTTCCGTACCGCGCCATGGTCGTTGATATCCTGGCAAGGACGAAGAAGTTGGTTGATGAAGGCAAGTCGCTCAGCGACGTGCTGGCCGCTAACCTGACCGCGCCATATGACGCGACGACGAAGGGTGATACGCCGGTGAGCAAAATCCGGTTCATCACCGAGGTGTATAACGAAGTCAAAGGCGCCCAGTAGGAACGCTTCCGAGCAGCGAAGTTGCGCCGTGTGGCACGGCCGCAAATGGAAGCCAACATATGGCGATTTGAACCGGCAGCGTTCATCGGGCAGTTCGACAGAGAAGCAAGGGAATCAAGGCGTCCGTTCAGAATGGGCGCGCGCGGCCGGTGTTGGCGAGATCGGCTTGAAATTTGGGCCAAGGACCGTCCATCAGCGCCCCGTGCGAACCCGCAAACGCCACGATTTTACCTGCGCCCGAAGCGACGTAGAGGGTCCCGTCCGCGCCCAGCGTAGGTGAGGAGTGCAGCCCGCCCGCGATGGCGACTCTTTCAAGTATTTTGCCTTCCGGCGACACCGTAACCAATCCCGCGCCGTTCACTACGTAGATTGATTCGTCGGCTGCCACGACGGGCGTTGCAACGATCTCAGCCCCGGTCTCCGTTGCCCATTTCTGGGCTCCGTCAGGACTTAGCGCGTAGAGAGTACCGTCGCCGCTGCTGAAATAAATCGTTCCATCTACAGAAATTACCGGCGTGGCTTTGCTGAGCGAGTAGACCTTGGGCTTGAACTCCCATTTGTAGGTTCCGTCCGGCGCTAAAGCAACCAGCCGCGAACCCGTCGCACAAACGTAGAGGGTGCCGTCGAGGGCCACGGCAATCCCCGAATCGAGCCAAAAATTCCCGGGGGGAATATGCCCGGCTGTCCTGGTGATCATGTCCACTGTCAATGGAGGATTCATCACCGGATACTCCCATTGCGTTCTACCCATTTGATCCGCCGCGTCCATTCTTCCGTTCCCGGGATAAACGACGAGCCCATTCGGGAGGATACTGACCGAACCGCCGCGCTGAAATCCGATCCCCGTTGTCCAATCAAACGCTCCACCGTTCAATTGAATTGCTCGAATCTGATTGCGCCATGGAGTGTAGAGGTGGCTTTGATCGATCGCGGCGGCTCGCCAGCCGGGCTGTTTGTCCGCGTACGGGCCCCCTCCCTGGGCCCACAACTGAGCGCCCGTCGGGCTGACGGCATAGATGCGTTCCCCTTCGTTCGAAACGTAGATCGTTCCATCCGCTCCGATGACCGGCGCCGTTATCATGTGTCCGGCATCAAATTTCCATTTCAGATTCCCAGCGGCGTCCAGCGCGTAGAGGAGTCCGTCTTCGCCCGCGGCATACAGCGTTCCGTCGCTGCCCAGCGCGAGAGACGCGGTTATCGCCCCGGTCGCTGTGAATTCCCATTTCTTGGGTAAGCTCGCGATTTTCTTGGGAGAACCCGATCCGCCGGAGAATGCATTCCACAGTACAGACGCGACAATCAGTCCCGCGCCGAGAATGAATGCCAAGCGAATCTCCGCTTGATGGTGGCTTGTGCCTGCTTGCTTCACTGCATCCTCCGCGATTCCCGTGGTCGGGCGCACCGACTCCGGTCTGCAATTAGCGGTTCCGAAACGCGATCCGAAATGTCAGATGTGCTCGTTGCTTTGGGAAAACCTTCGCCCTTGGCTCCATTATCGTTGGAATAAGAAGCTCGGAAGTTGCCTGCGTTGCCCAGCGTGTCCAAAGGCAAATTGAGTACCCCAGACGTTTTTGATCACCGCATGATTCGTCGTGCAAACAGACATCTTCCTTCGATATACGGTAAGCGCGTGAGTCAGCCTGCACTTTTGATAGACTCAGAGGAGCAAAGCCAAGCGGCACACACCATTTCTAAGGAGATTTTGCTCATGTCGAAACAAGAAGAAGCCGGTCTCATCCTGAAGCTCTATGAACTGCGCCGCGAAGAGACGATGCGGACAGCGCGCGACTGGTATTTTCGCGAATTCAATCCGCAAACCATCGCGGATTTCAACAGCGCGATGTTCGGCGCTCACAGCGGTCACTTGCGCATGGTGGTGTCATACTGGGATATGGCGGCGGCGCTGGTTAACGACGGCGCCATTAATGCAGAGCTATTCAACAATTGCAACGGGGAGCACATCAGCGTCTTCGCGAAGGTCGAGATGCTCCTTCCCGAAATCCGCGCCACCTTCGGTCCGCAATTTGGCGCGAATCTCGAAAAATTCATTGACGCCACATCGGACGGACGCAAGAGGACTGCGGCGATTCGCGAACGAATGAAAGCTATCCGCGACACCCTTGCAAAACAGCAGGCCCAGACGGCCTAACTGACCACCGCACGGCCGACTCTTCGCGAGTCGGATTTCCGCCCTATTTAACTGGCCGCGAGCCAGTGATGAGGATATCCACGAGCCTTCTGGCGCTTTGCTTCCAGTCGGGTCCCGACGCCACGTTGGACACCCCGATGAGGGCCCGAAGCAGATCGAATGGATCGAGGTCCTTGCGCATGTCGCCGCTTTGGATGGCGCGCTTCACCAGAGCCTCGATGGCTCCCTGGATCTGAGGGCGAGTCCCTTCATATAGCTTGGAGGCGCCTCCGAGCAGGGTGTTCAGCGCGGGGGCGATGATACGCTTGGCCGCGATGTAATCCACGAACAACAGCATCCAGGCTCGTAGTGCTTCAATCGGAGGCATCGCCTGGGCGAACTGCCGTTCTGCTGCCGCCAGCTTCTCCACCTCCGTTCGATAAACCGCCTCCAGAAGCGCCTCGCGCGTAGGGAAGTGGCGATACAAGGTTCCTGGACCAACGCCTGACTGCTTCGCGATGTCGTCCAGGCTGGTGTTCGCGCCCGACCGGGTGAACGCCTCCTTAGCAGCCTCCAGGATGCGCTCGCGATTGCGTTGCGCATCCGCGCGCGGCTTTCGACGGGCAGATTGTGATCGTCTCTTGGGCATCTTTAAAAAACTCGAAAATTCTTGCATCCGGAGACCGTCTCCGGCAATCTCATTATGCGGAGATGGTCTCCACTTTAGTTGAGACCGTGGCGGCTCGTCAATATGGAAGACGCCGGTTCAAGGAGAAAGCATATGAATACGGTACACACATTTGGGGCGACCTCGACGACCGATGAGGTTCTGTCCGGGGTCAATCTGCGCGGCAAACGAATTCTTGTTACCGGCGTTTCGGCGGGACTGGGTGTGGAGACGGCGCGGTCACTCGTGGCGCACGGCGCAAAAGTAGTCGGTGCGGCGCGGGATCTGTCCAAGGCTGAAATCGCGACCAGTCAAGTACGAAAGGCTGCTGGCGCCAGCGGCGGAAGCTTCGAACTGGTAGAGCTTGATCTGGCGAGCCTCAAGAGCGTGCGCGCTTGCGCTGATGCGCTGGTAGCGAAGGGCGAACCCTTCGACGTGGTCATCGCGAATGCGGGTGTGATGGCCACGCCGTTCAGCTATACGACGGATCGTTTCGAGATGCAGTTCGGCACGAATCACCTGGGCCATTTTGTGCTCGTCAACCGAATCGCGCCTCTGATTCGCACGGGCGGCCGGCTGATCAGCCTGTCGTCTCTCGGCCACCGCTACTCCAACGTGAACCTCGAGGATCCCAACTTTGAGCGGACACCCTACGAACCCTGGGTTGGCTACGGCCGATCGAAGACGGCCAACATCCTGTTTGCCGTTGCTTTCGACCGGCGGCACCGAGACCGTGGCGTGCGCGCGGCGGCGGTTCACCCGGGAGGCATACGGACCGAGTTGGGCCGCCACCTGGAACCTGACTTCTTCGAAAAGAGGATTGAGCAGATTAATCAGCAACTCGTGGCGCAGGGTAAGGCGCCGTTCCGATGGAAAACAATTCCGCAGGGCGCTGCAACATCGATCTGGGCCGGTGTGGTTGCTCCGGCTGACGAAATCGGTGGGCGATACTGCGAGAACTGCCACGTCGCCAGAATCGTTGCGCGCGATGTGACCGCAGGCACGATCGTCGAGGGAGTACTCGAATATGCGCTCGATGCAAACACGGCGGAGGCGTTGTGGAAGAAAAGCGAAGAACTCGTTGGAGAGAATTTTCAGCAATCATGAGGAGCTACGATGAAAGTATTTCTTACAGGAGCAACGGGCTTTATTGGTTCCGCCATCGTTCCGGAACTCATCAACGCGGGTCATCAGGTGCTCGGCCTGGCGCGCTCGGATGCGGGCGCCAAATTTCTCGCCGCCGCCGGTGCGCAGGTGCTGCGAGGTGATCTTCAAGACTTGGAAAGTCTGCGGACTGGAGCGGCCAACTCCGATGGCGTGATTCATTGCGCCTTCGTCCACGACTGGTCGAAGTTTCAGGAGTGCTGCGAGATCGACAGGCGCGCGATTGAGACGCTCGGCGCCGTGCTGGAAGGTTCCGACCGTCCTCTGCTCGTCACCTCCGGGCTCGCGCTCCTGGCAAAAAATCGTCTCGCGACCGAGGACGATCCGCCTGTTCCCACCTCCGCCTCCTATCCCCGTGCTTCGGAAACGACGGGCGTCTCGCTGATGGCGCGCGGTGTGAATGTGTCGGTGGTGCGTCTTCCTCAGGTTCACGACACAGTCAAGCAGGGTCTGATCACCTACGCCATCGAGGTGGCCCGCCAGAAAGGTGTCTCGGCATACTTAGGCGACGGAAGCGGCCGCTGGGCGGCGGCGCACGTGCTCGATACCGCGCGTCTTTATCGTCTGGCGCTGGAAAAGCACGAATCGGGTGCCAGATATCATGCGGTCGCGGAAGAGGGAGTGCTGCTCCGGGATATCGCGGAGGCCATCGGCCGAGGATTGAAGGTGCCGGTCGTAGCAATGTCTCCGGAAGAGGGAGCAGCCCATTTCGGATGGCTTGGCCGTTTCGCTGGTCTCAACCTTACGGCTTCAAGCGCGCTGACGCAGGAACGGCTGGGATGGCATCCCACAGGGCCCGGGCTAATCGCCGATCTCGAAAAAATGCGCTATTCCTAAACCTAAAAAGTCCGGATACCGGTGACCGTTGCTCAGGCTTGATTTAGTTGTGCGGGAGCATCCTCGATACTACTATCCCTTCCTCTGGATTACGGTCAAATTCTAATCGAGGGAGAGGGAAATGCGCACAGCGATGGTCTGGGCGTTTCTGCTGGTCGCGGGGCTAACCTCCATTCCGTCGTTCGGTGCGCCGGAACGAATCGCGCCGGCAGACGCCACACGCGCGGCGGGGAATCAGGCAGGGAATTCTCTGGCGGCATGGAATGCGCTGGTGGAGAGCTATTTCGACGAGTTCTATAAATTCAATCCGTCGGCGGGAACCAACGTCGGTTTTCATCAGTATGACGCGCAGCTCGAGGATTATTCGCGCGCCGCGGTTCAAGAGGAGATCGCAGCGCTGCATGGATTGGAGAGGCGGGTCGCGGCGTTTGACGCCACGGGTCTGGATGAAACGAATGCCGCGGATCACGAACTTCTGCTGTCAAGTATCCGCTCGCAGCTGCTGACTCTCGAAACGATCCGGCCGTGGGAGAAGAATCCGGATACCTACTCCAGCGGAGTCACGAACAGCGTTTACGTGATTATGATCCGGCGGTTTGCACCGGCCGACGACCGCCTGCGTTCCGTGATCGCCCGCGAAAAACGGATGCCCGCGGTTTTTGCCGAGGCACGCGAAAATTTGAGGAATCCGCCGCACATCTACACGGAGATCGCTCTCGAGCAGATTCCCGGCATTGTCAGTTTCTTTCAGACGGATGTGCCCGCGGCATTCGCCGACGCGACCGATGCCGGCGCGAAGGCGGAATTTGCGAAGACCAACGCTGCGGTGATCGCCGCACTGCAAAGTTATGGAGAGTGGATGAAGACGGATCTGTTGCCGCGCTCCAATGGCGATTACCGCATCGGCGCGGCGACGTTTTCGAAAAAACTGCAGTACGACGAAATGGTTGACACACCGCTTGACCGGCTTCTGGAAATCGGCAGAGCCAACTTGCGCAAGAATCAGGCTGAATTCAACCGTGTGGCCCACGAACTGGATCCAACGAAGACGCCCCAACAGGTGCTCGCGGAGCTGGAGGCGGACCATCCCACGCCCGACCACGTGCTACAGGCCTTTCGCGACACGTTCGACGGGCTGATCGCGTTCATCAATCAAAAGCACATCATCACCATTCCTTCCGACGTGCGGCCCATCGTGAAGGAAACCCCTCCGTTCATGCGCGCGATCACCACGGCTTCCATGGACACGCCGGGTCCCTATGAGAAAGTGGCCAAAGAAGCCTATTTCAACGTGACGCTGCCCGGCCCGCACGACAGCCCCGCGGAAATCGAGGGGCGGCTGGGCGATTTTAATCGCGGAACAATAATCAGCACGTCGGTCCACGAAGCGTATCCGGGCCACTACATTCAATTTCTCTGGACGCCGCAGGCGCCCACGAAAATCCGCAAACTTCTTGGCGCGAATACGGATGTCGAGGGCTGGGCGCACTACTGTGAACAGATGATGCTGGATGAAGGCTACGGCCAGCCCGGAGTCGGCGCAAAGGACGAGCGCGAGTCGAAATTAATTCGGCTGGGTCAGTTGCAGGATGCATTGCTTCGCAACGCGCGGTTTGTAGTCGGCATCCAGATGCATCGCGGGAACATGACGTTCGATCAAGCGGTGGATTTCTTTGAAAAAGAAGGCTACCAGACGCACCAGATCAGCTTGGTCGAGACGAAGCGGGGAACTTCCGATCCCACGTATCTTTACTACACGCTCGGGAAGCTCGAAATACTGAAGCTTCGCGCGGACGTGCAGAAGAAACAGGGTGCGGCGTTTTCCTTGCAGAAATTTCACGACGATTTCATGCGCCAGGGTTTCCCGCCGATCAAGATCGTGCGCAAGGCGATGCTGGGGGATGATTCGCCGACGCTTTAGAAGATTGGGGACGGAGCCTGAATCGTCAATCGTGTCGGAGATGTAGCGAAGCATGAATGCTGGACATCTGCCGCGGCGGATGCCCCTGCGAAGGCCATTCGGCGCACAGCGGCGAGGCTGCGAGAGGACGGTAAATTTGCTTTGCGGGGTACAGGCTCCGTGATAGCATTTTCAAGTTGAAGAGGCGAAGAGCATAGAGCAGGGCACGACGTTTCAGGGGGAGGAACGGTTGATGGAAGCCAAGGCCGGTGTAATCGAGATGTACCGAGTGCATACGAAAGACACCGGATCGCCGGAAGTGCAGATTGCGCTACTGAGCGAGCGAATCAACTACCTCACGACCCACCTCCAGTCCCACGCAAAAGATCACGCTTCGCGCCGCGGGTTGATCATGATGGTCAACAAGCGACGCCGGCTGCTGGACTATCTGAATCGGCGCGACCCGGATCGGTATCGCGAGATTGTGGCACGACTTAGCTTGCGCAAGTAGCGCGGAACCCCTGAGCAGCCGCTCTGGCTGCATGTTCCTCCACCGCACAAACTTGAACTGTCGGCCTTATGATGGGCCGCAAGTGGATCGGTGTGCGAGGCCATTTGCGAGCTAGTCTGCGAGCGAATCCATCTGCCTTCCGGCGCCCGATCGTGCGCTTCTCCCCTTCAAGAGAATTCCCGAGAGTGAGCTCTCGTATCTGATGACCGTTCCCGGTGAACCGGGACAGAAGGATGTGCTGGATGTTTGAACAAGTGAGTTTGGACCTGGGTGGACGCAAGCTGACGCTGGAAACCGGCAAGATGGCACGCCAGGCGCATGGAGCGATTGTGGCCCGGTACGGCGATTCCGTGGTGCTCGCCACGGCCTGCATGGACAACAAGGCGACTGAGAAGGATTTTCTTCCGCTCACCGTGGACTATCGCGAATACACCTACGCCGCAGGAAAAATTCCAGGCGGTTTTTTCAAGCGCGAAGGACGCCCTTCCGAACGAGAGATACTCACATCGCGGCTAACGGACCGTCCACTACGTCCGCTCTTTCCCGAAGGCTGGGCTACCGAAACGCAAATCATCGCCATGGTGCTTTCCGCCGACAGCGAAAACGATCCTGACGTCGTGGCTGTCACTGCGGCCTCTGCCGCGCTGTATATCTCGAAGATTCCGTTCAACAACCCAATTGCCTGCGTGCGCGTAGGAATGCTCGAGGGCAAGCTGGTGGTGAATCCGACGGTCGCGGAACAGAAAGTCAGCCAGATGAACCTGATCATCGCCGGCTCAGCCGACGCGATCGTGATGGTCGAATCCGGCGCGCTGGAGGTTTCCGAGGATACGGTAGCCGACGCCCTGGAGTTCGGGCATGCGGAGATACGGAAGATCGTCGCCGCGATTCGCGATCTGGGCAGCCGCGTCAATCCGACGAAGGTGACGGTGAAGCCGCCCGCATTTGACGAGGCCCTTTACAAGGAAATCACCCAGAAATACGGCGAACGATTGCGCGACGCGCTGGACACGCAGAAGCACCCGAAGCTTGAAAGCTACGGCCTGGTGGACGGGGTCAAGGCCGACTTCATGGCCAGTATTCCCGAGGAAGACGAAGAGAAGCATAAACTCGCTTATCGCGCGTTCGAACGGCTGCGCGAGCGCATTTTCCGCGACGATATGCTGATTCGCCGCAGGCGTCCCGACGGCCGCGCGTTCGACCAGGTGCGGCAGATCACATGCGAAGTAGGTGTGCTGCCGCGCGCTCACGGATCCGCTCTATTTACCCGCGGCGAGACGCAGGCGCTGGCGACCACGACCTTGGGGACCAAGGAAGACAAGCAGCGGCTCGATCTGCTGTTCGAGCAGGACGTTTTCAAGCGATTCATGCTGCACTACAACTTCCCGCCTTTTTCGGTGGGCGAAGTGAAATTCCTGCGCGGAGCGGGCCGGCGCGAAATCGGCCACGGCGCGTTGGCGGAACGGGCGCTTGGAAACTTGTTGCCGTCGGAAGCCGATTTCCCGTACGCGATGCGCGTGGTCTCGGATATTTTGGAATCGAACGGATCGTCGTCCATGGCCACGGTTTGCGGCGGATCGCTTGCCATGATGGACGCAGGCGTGCCGCTGAAGGCTCCTTGCGCGGGAATCGCCATGGGATTAGTCGTCGAGGACGAAAAGTACGCGATCCTGACCGACATCGCCGGCGCAGAAGATCACTATGGCGACATGGATTTCAAAGTCGCGGGCACGCGGCAGGGAATCACGGCTCTGCAGATGGACATCAAGGTGGCGGGCGTAAGCGTGGCCATGATGCGGGAGGCGCTGGCCCAGGCACGCAAGGCGCGGCTGGAGATTCTCGACATCATGGAGAAGACCATTTCGAGCGCGCGGCCGGAAATCTCCGTCTACGCCCCTCACCTGCACATGCTGACCATCCCCACGGACAAGATTCGCGACCTGATCGGGCCGGGCGGAAAGAAGATTCGCTCGATCGTGGAAGTCACGGGCGTGAAGATTGACGTGATGGACGACGGCAAGGTGCACGTCTTCGCCGGCAGCGGCAAGGCGGCGGAGGACGCCCTGAAGATGATTCGCGACATCACGGCCACCGCCGAGATCGGCAAGACCTATCTGGGCACGGTGGTGCGCATCGCCGAATTCGGCGCTTTCGTCGAAATTTTCCCCGGCACCGACGGCCTGCTGCACATCAGCGAAATCGCCGAAGCGCGCATTCGGGCGGTTCGCGACGAGCTGAAGGAAGGCGACCAGGTGCTGGTGAAGGTGCTGGCTATCGAAGGCAACAAAGTTCGGCTCAGCCGCAAGGCCGTGTTGCGCGATCAGCGCGACAAAGTGGCCAAGGGTGAAGCGGCGGGATAGCGCGAGATCGTCGAACGCAACCTGGTCTTAGGTGTGGGGCTGGTGAGAACCGGCCCCTTTTTTTCGTCGCAATCCGGCCTGATTTCTCTCTCAAGCTATTCCTGAAGATTTCTCGTCGCGAACCATACCGACAAACCGTTCCGCCATACAGGACAGTCCAAGTAAACCAGCCGCCACTAGCAGAAAGCCAACGAAGAGCGACGAGAGCCAGACGTGGGCCGGCAGGATCAGCCCATTGCTCAAACGGGACAGGTACTCGCTCCTTCGCTGGATCAATTGCACCCGGTCGTGCGCCGCATAGTCAAAGCCGGCATATATCGCAACGTATATGAACTGGACCACACGCCGAGACCAAACGGCCGACAGATAAAGGTTCCAGACAATTACGGCGAACACAGCAATCGATTTCACGGGTGTGCGAAAAAGGATAGTTCGCTCCGGGTGACGTGGATACGCGGCTACGGCAAAGATTCCGAGCGGAGCAGCACACAGAGCATTTAGGAGGGGCTGTTTTGTCAGGATAATTGTGGCGCAGATCGTATAGAGAAGAAGGGCTGCAATCCCGAAAACGCGCGACGTGTGAGCATGCGTTTGAGGCCGGCCGACGTTGTCCGCCGCTCGGGCCATGAATCGCTAATCGTTTCCACTACTGGAGACGCGCTCGATGCTGGCGCCGAGGGCGCGGAGTTTCAGCTCGATCTGCTCGTAGCCGCGATCGATGTGGTAGACGCGGTCAATCGTCGTCGTGTTATTAGCGACGAGCGCTGCCAGGACCAGCCCGGCGCTGGCACGGAGATCCGATGCGGTGACGGGCGCGCCGCTGAGCTGCGCCGGGCCAGTGACGGCCGCAGTATTTCCATCAATTGCGATGTTGGCGCCCATCCGGACCATTTCGCTGGCGTGCAAGTAGCGATTCTCGAAAATCGTTTCGCGGATGTGCGAGACGCCCTGCGCTTGCGTGGCAAGAGCCATGAATTGCGCCTGCATGTCGGTGGCGAATCCGGGATATTCCTCAGTGTTTACATCCGCGGCTACGAGTCTTTTCGCGGCGCGCACCCGCATTCCGTTCTTTCCCTCGCATTTGATTTCGACTCCGCATTCACGAAGCTTGTCAACGATCGCGGTAAGATGCTTCGGCTCGCAGTGCGTCAGCAGCAGTTCTCCGCCGGTGATGGCGCCGGCGATAAGGAATGTGCCCGCTTCGATGCGGTCGGGGATGATGGTATGTGTCGCGCCGTGCAGCCGCTCCACGCCCTGCACGCGGATCGTGGGCGTGCCCGCGCCTTCGATTTTCGCTCCCATTTTGACGAGCAGAGCGGCGAGGTCGGGAATTTCAGGCTCCAGCGCGCAATTTTCGAGAACGGTTTCTCCGTCCGCGAGCACCGCCGCGGTGAGAATGTTTTCGGTTCCCGTGACCGTAATCTTCGGGAAGCGGAATTCGGCGCCGCGCAGGCGTTTGCACTTTGCCTCGACATAGCCGTGATCCACCGCGATTGTGGCGCCAAGTTTCTCCAGCGCTTGAATGTGGAGGTCAATCGGGCGCGCTCCGATGGAACATCCCCCGGGAAGGGAAACGCGCGCATAGCCGAATCGCGCCACCAGCGGCCCAAGCGTTAGCACCGAAGCTCGCATCGTCTTCACCAGCTCGTAGGGCGCTTCCGCGTGCGAGACGCTTTCCGCGCGGATGATAAATTCGCTCGGCGGAATGTCCGGACTCTCGACCTTGCAGCGCATGTGCGCCAGCAGCTTCGCCATGGTGATGATGTCGCGCACGTGCGGAATGTTCTTCAGGTGCACGGCCTCGGCGGTCAGCAGCGTGGCTGCCATGGCCGGCAGCGCAGCGTTTTTCGCGCCGCTGATGCGAACTTCGCCCTCGAGCTTGCGGCCTCCCTGGATTTTGAACTTGTCCATGTTCTATTTCCGGCCCTTGAGTTTGTTGGGGCGTTCCTTCGCTGCTTCCAGCGCAGTCCGAACGTTGCCGCCGGATTCCGCCAGCCATCGCCGCGCATCGCGCAAGCCGGCCCCGGTTTTCAGCATCACCAGCGCAGCCGGCAGATTGTGGCCCGCCTGACGCAGAGCGTGTTCGGCAGCGGACGGGCTCACACCCGCCGCCTCCTCCAGAATCCGCGCGCCTCGCCGCCGCAACTTCTGATTTGTCAGCGCCACGTGAACCATCCAGTTCTCGTAGACTCTGCCGAGCCGCACCATCGCAGCGGTAGAAAGCATATTCAGGACCATTTTCTGCGCGGTTCCGGCTTTCAGACGCGTGGACCCCGCGATTGCCTCCGGCCCTGTATCGGGCGCGATGGAAATCCGCGCCTTGCGCGCGACCGGCGACTTCGGATTCGAAGTTATGCCGACGGTGATCGCGCCGCGCCGCCGCGCGAATTCAAGAGCGCCAAGCACGTACGCCGTACTCCCGCTTGCTGCAACGCCCACGACTACATCGTGGCGCGACACTCCCGCCCGGCGCAAGTCGCGCGCGCCCTGTGCTGCGGAATCCTCCGCGCCTTCCACGGCATGCCGCAGCGCCCGTTCGCCGCCGGCGATAATGGCGCGTACCATTCGCGGCGACGTGCCAAATGTCGGCGGACATTCCGCCGCGTCCAGGACCGCCAGGCGGCCGCTGGTGCCGGCGCCCACATAGAAAAGAGTTCCGCCGCGGCGCAGAGCCTTGGCGATGGCATCCACCGCCCGCGCAATGTGCGGCAACTCGCGCCGAACAGCTGGCGCTACGGTCGCGTCTTCCCGGTTTAGCACGCGAACAATTTCGAGGGCGGATTTCCGATCGAGGCCGCGCGAACCAGGATTCCGCTGCTCCGTTCTGGCTGGTTTCAATGTGCGCCCCGCCCCTGGATAATTATAGCTACAGCCAAGCCGCGACGGCGCGCGGCTGCGGAATTCCGATCAGCGTTGTGCCGAGGGAGTTATCGTGCGGCGGCTTGGCCGGAAGCCAGTCCCAGGCCTTCGAAAATAGCGTCGTGCAGTGCCGGGCGCACCCGTCTGATCTTTTCATTGGCCCGCGTAGGGTTGACGCGATTCGTGAGGAGTACTACAAACAAATCGCGCTCGGGGTCAATCCACAGCGAGGTCCCTGTAAAGCCCGTGTGGCCGAAGCTTTTGGCCGAAAAATAGCGACCGGACGAGGAGGGTTCCTCGGGCACGTCCCAGCCGAGCGTGCGCGCCGAGCCGGCAATCGTCTGCCGCGTGGTGAATTGCAGGATCGTCGAGCGGGCCAGCACGCGATCGTTGCCATAAATGCCGCCGTTAAGAATCATCTGCGCGAACGAGGCGATGTCCTCCGCGGTGGAAAAAAGCCCGGCGTGGCCGGCAATCCCGCCCATGGCCCAGGCGTTCTCGTCGTGAACCTCGCCCCAAATAAGTCGCTTCCGGAAGTCCGAGTCCATCTCCGTCGGCGCAATATCCTCGCGTAGTTTGCGCGGCGGATTGAACATGGAGCGGTCCATGCCGAGCGCCTGAAAAATTTCCCGCTTCGCGTAAGTGTCGAGCGAATCGCCGGTCAGCCGCTCGACGATTGCACCGAGCATGATGAATCCGAGATCGGAATACTCCACCTGCGTGCCGGGCTCGTGGATCAGCGGCTCAGCGAGGACGCGCGCGAGAATCGCATCGCGGCCCTTGGCGTCCTTGTAAAAGTCGCGATGAGCGGGCAGCCCCGAATCGTGCAGCAGCAGCATTCGCGGAGTCACGCGCGCGCGCCAGGCCGGATTGGGATCGGATTTCGCGGCGGCTCCAAAAGCGGGCAGATAACTCTCGACCGGGCGATTCAAATCCAGGCGCCCTTGCTGCGCAAGCAGCATCACCGCGGTCGTGGTGACGATCGGTTTGGTCAGCGACGCCACGTCGTACATCGAATCCTCGTCCACGTCGTAAGCCCCCCCGTCGCGCTCGAGTTTGCCGAACGGATGCATGGCGAGCTGGCTGTTCCAGCCGACCGCGAGCACGCCGCCGGGAAACGCGCCATCGGCCACGGCACGATCGAGCAACGCGTAGGCGGGCTTGAGCCGATCCGTCATCGTCGCGGGCGCAGGCTGAAGCGTCATGGGATTGGCCGCGACTCTTAGGCCGTCGCCGCGCCGCACTACACCGGGAACCGTCACGGGTATCGTTCCGGAGATCGCCACCTCGCCGAAAATCGCTCGGGCCGCGGCCCGCTGGGAGACGTCGTTGGTCGAAAACTCCGCCACCCAGGTCTTCGCGTTCGGGAAACGCTCGATCAGATAAGGGCTGCCGAACGCGGCGACGACTGTGGGCTTGCCCGCCGCCAGCAACTGATTCACGAACGCAAGCTGATCGTCCGGTAGGCCGACATCGCCTTTGCGGTCGGCGACGCGCACGAAGAGCGCGGCGATGGCGACGTCATACGTGTCGGGCGGCGGCAGCTTCAGCGCGCCGACGGTGAAGTATTGCGTGTCCGCGCGCAGCACTTTGAGCGAGTCCACGCGCGGACGAATTTCGGGCTCGATGCTTTCGCCCGGAACCGGATCGGCGTCGGAAGAAAGCGCGACCAGCAGAACACGCATGGGACGCGTCGAATCGAGCGGCAAAAGGCGCGGCGTATCGCGCAGCAAAGTGACGCCCCGATCGGCGATGCTTTGCGACTGATACTCATATTCTGGGCGCGCGAACCTTTCGTTCAGGCGCGCCACGTCAACGGTGCGGTTTTTATTCAATCCGAGTCGCGCTTTGGCGGACAGGATTCGGCGCACCGATGCGTCAATCCTTTTCTCGGAGATCCGCCCGGAACGCACCGCGTCCTCCAGCCCCGCAATGACGGCGTCCGGGGAGGGCGACATCAGCAGAACGTCCGTGCCGGCTTCGATCGCGCGCACGGCAGCCTCGCCCGGCGGATAATTTGATGTGACGCCGCCCATATCCAGCGCGTCGGAAATGATCAGGCCCTGAAATTTCAGATCGTCGCGCAACACGCCGGTGAGAATGCTGTGCGAAAGCGTAGCCGGAACTTCCGGGTTCGGTTCGAGCCCCGGCACGAAAAGGTGGCCCGGCATAATCGCGCTCACGCCCGCGGCGATGGCCGCACGGAAGGGAACCAGCTCGGTGGCTTCGAGCTGCTTGCGGTCGCCTGGAACCGTCGCGAGCGAAATATGCGAATCGACGCTCACGTTGCCGTGTCCGGGGAAATGCTTTGCCGTCGCCAGCGCGCCGTTGTCCTCCACGCCGCGAACGAACTCCTTCACGTACGCCGACACTGCCGCCGGATCCTCGCCAAACGACCGTATGTTGATAATCGGATTGTCCGGATTATTGTTGATGTCCGCATCCGGCGCGAAAATCCACTGCACGCCCGCGGCGCGCGCTTCGAGCGCCGTATATTTTCCGGCAGTATATGCGAGCTTCGGATCACCGGTCGCGCCGATGGCCATCGGCGACGGGAAGGATGTGCCCTCGTCGAGGCGCATTCCCGTGCCAGTCTCGAAATCCGCGCCGACCAGCAGGGGAATCTTCGCCCTGCGTTGCAGCTCGTTGGTTATCACCGCGGTCGGGTAAACCTGGCTGCGTTCGATCCCCAGCGGCCCGCGATCCGTAATCACGATCAACCCACCGACGTGATTCTCCTCAACCTCGTGCAGCACCTCTTTGTACTCGGGGCTTTCGGCGGAATCGAAGACGCCGAAAAACGTTACCATGAGCAGCTGCCCCAGTTTCTCGCGCAATGTCATTTTCTTGAGCGTCTGTTCGACCCAGACATTCGAAGCGGCCGGTGCCGACGTTTTCGAGGAGCTTTTTTGCGCGCGAGAGGAGGGTGTCATGAGCGAGAATATTGCGACGAGAGTGAGCGCCGCCGAAAGCCCCCCGTTACGCATCGTTTCCGCCGTGGGGCTTCTTTGTTGACGCCTGCATCCCGTACTTGTATATAGCACGCGGTTTCATGCCGTACAATCGAGCCTCTCGAGCGATGTTACGTTACCGTTCTCAAGTCGGATTGCTTGCGGTGGCTGCCGCAACATTCGTGATTACGTCAACCGCATCGCAGCCGGTCACCGCTCCGCCGCCGCGAACTAGCCTCGGCGCCGCGTCTGCAGTTCTCACCGGTATCGACGTCTATGAGTTGATGAATTCAGAGCCCTTTGCTGGCGAGCGCGTGGCGCTGGTTACGAACCAAACCGGCGTGGACTCCGAGGGACGCCGCACCATCAACGACTTTTCCCATAGAAAAGACGTCAAGCTCGTCGCGTTGTTCAGCCCCGAACATGGAATTAGCGGCAAGGCCGACGCGGCGATCGCAAACGCAACCGATGCGAAAACGGGCTTGCCGGTATACAGCCTTTACGGCGAAACGCGCCGTCCCACCGACGAAATGCTGAAAGGCGTCGATGTTCTGCTGTTCGACGTGCAAGATGCCGGCGTGCGGTTCTACACCTACGTCACGACGATGGCTTACTGCATGGAGGCGGCCGCGAAGCATCACGTTCGTTTCGTGGTCTTCGACCGGCCGGACCCTCTGGGCGGCGACGTGATCGAAGGGCCGATGCTCGACCCAGCCCGCAAGTCCTTCACCGGGTATTTCCCCATGCCGGTGCGCTACGGCATGACGCTGGGCGAGCTGGCCAAGATGTTCAACGCCGAGGACAAAATCGGCGCGGATTTGCAGGTTTTCTCAATGATGAACTGGCGTCGCGGCCAGACTTACGATCAGACGCGCCTCACATGGATTCCGCCGTCGCCGAATCTGCGCACTGTGGACGCGGCGTTTCTCTACCCGGGCGTGGAGATCTTGCAGGCGGGAGGCGTCTCCGTGGGGCGGGGAACGGATGCACCGTTCGAGATGATCGGCGCGCCCTGGATTCGCGCGGACGAATTCGCGGCCGCGCTGGAGAGTCGAAAGATTCCGGGCGTGCGATTTCGAGCTGTGCAATTCACGCCCACCGACGGACTTTATAGCGGAAAACCCTGCCAGGGCATCAGTATCGCCATCTCCAATCGCGCCGAACTCCAGTCCATGCGCATGGGACTCGAGATCGCCGATGCGCTGCATCGCATGTACCCGGACCGATTTCAATTGGACAAGATCGTCGAACTGCTCGGCTCGCAATCCACGGTTGACCGGCTCAAGCGCGGCGATGCGCCTGCCGACATCGTGGCCGGCTGGTCCGCCGATCTCGACAAATTCCGCGCCATGCGTGAGAAGTATCTCCTGTATCATTGATCCGCGAACGATGCAGAACAGCTCCAGCTCGCTCCACGCACCACCGAAGGCGTGGCTCGCTTGGAGCAGCGGCAAAGATAGTGCCTGGGCGTTGCATACCGTGCGTCAGAGCGGAGAATTTGACATCGTCGCGCTGCTCACCACCGTGAATCGCACGCACGAGCGCGTGGCGATGCATGCGGTGCGCGAAAGCCTCCTGGAAATGCAAGCCGCCGCCGCAGCCCTGCCGCTCGTGAAGGTTCCGATCCCGTCGCCATGCTCGAACGAGATCTACGAGCAGGCGATGAGCGTGGCCATGGCGCAGGCGCGGGCTGAGGGAGTCCGGCACGTTATTTTCGGCGACCTTTTCCTCCGGGACGTTCGCGCCTATCGGGAAGAGAAACTCGCAGCGTGCGGAATGACTCCCGCGTTTCCGTTGTGGGGAAGGGACACGCGCCAACTGGCGGAAGAGATGCTTGCAGGCGGCCTTCGCGCGCATCTCACCTGCGTGGATCCGCGCAAACTGGACCGCACATTTGCCGGGCGCCAATTCGATCGAGCGTTTCTCGCGGCACTGCCGGCCGGCGTCGATCCCTGCGGAGAAAATGGCGAGTTTCACACCTGTGTAAGCGCCGGTCCGATGTTTCGACAATCGATTCCCATTACGCCCGGAGAAATTGTCGAGCGCGACGGGTTTGTGTTTGCGGACCTTATGCCGGAAACGGCGGCGGTTCATGGTGCATGAATTGGGATCTCCGGATTATTCTCGGCGAGAGGCTCCGTTGCGCATCTGTTCGTTGTTGCCTTCCGCGACGGAAATCGCCTACGCGATTGGCCTCGGTGATTCCGTCCTCGGCGTCAGCCACGAGTGCGATTTTCCCGCCGATGCCTCCACAAAGCCGAGGCTATTGCGCACGCGCATTGACCCCCACGCTGCGCCTGCAGAAATTGATCGCCAGGTCCGCGAAATCATCGCGCGCGGTGAAAGCATTTACGCAGTGGACGCCGAACTTCTCGACTCGCTGGCGCCCGATCTGATCCTGACCCAGGACTTATGCCACGTATGCGCGGCCTCGCCGGACGATCTGGCGACCGCGCTCTCCCGGTTTGCGAGCCGGCCGCGGGTGCTGTCGCTGACCCCGCGATCGCTCGACGAGGTTTGGGCGGACATCCGCAGCGTGGGAGAAGCGACCTCGCGCCAGCGCGAAGCGGACAAAGTTGCCTCCACGCTCGCCGGACAAGTCGCATCCATCGCGGCCACGGCAGCGGGCGCCCGAATTCGACCGCGCGTCGTATGCCTGGAATGGCTCGATCCCTATTACGTTGGCGGCCACTGGATTCCGGAGATGGTTTCTCACGCGGGCGGGCAAGACGTGTTCGGCCGTTTGCGTGAGCCTTCGTTTCAGGTAACCGCCGAACAGATCGCAGCGTCGCGCGCGGATGTGATCGTGGTCATGCCGTGCGGCTACAACTCCGGGCGCGCCGCGGCGGAATGGAACCATGCGCAGTTTCCGGAAAGCTGGAATCAACTGCCCGCCGTGCGCGAGCGCAGCGTCTTCGCGGTCGATGCGAACGCCTTCTTCTCGCGCCCGGGCCCCCGCCTCGCCGACGGAGTGGCTCTGCTCGCGCACCTGATCCATCCCGAGCTTTTTCAGTCATTTCCAGCAGGGTCGTTCCGAGCGATTCAATTTCCAGGGAGCTAGCAAACGAAGGCAAGGTTTTTCAGCGCCCGTAGGCGCCGGGCTTGTGCGCGGCAGCGGTGCACTGCTTCAGCCCCTCCTGGATCGCCGCGTCCAGGTCGGAGTGCGGCGCGGGCGACACCGCCGCTTCCTTGAATAGCTTTTCCGCGAGGTCAGGCTTGAAGAGGTGCTCGGAGTAAATGCGCCCAGCGGAAACCAGAGCAGAAACACCGGCGCGTTCGCCCGAATTTGCTCGAGCGAGGTTCTCATACTCCTCGGCGGCGGTCTCCCATCGCTGCTTCTGCTCCAGATACCGGCAAATCTCGAGCCAGACGCCGCGGGGCAGCTTTGTGCCGCCAAGATTCTTGTATTCCGAATAATCGTTCCAGGCACCTTCGAGGTCTCCGCCGGCCACACGCAACCGGCATAGCGCCCCGAGCGTT
Source organism: uncultured Acidobacteriota bacterium (assembly GCA_963814605.1). Classification (GTDB taxonomy): domain Bacteria; phylum Acidobacteriota; class Terriglobia; order Acidiferrales; family UBA7541; genus Palsa-295. The sequence goes on from CAWFDD010000002.1 coordinate 466,407, forward strand.
TCCTTCTGTCCTTCGAAGTCCTGCTTGTTGCTCTGAGCTTTCAGCAGCAATTCCCAGGCGTCCAGAGAATCTGGCTTCTCGTTTACAAGCTCCCGCAACGCGAAAATCGCGCCTCCTGGATTGTTCTCGCCCAAAGCTTCCGTCGCCCGAACGATTCGCGGGTCGGCGCTCCATGTAACTTTCGCTTCGATCGCCTGGTCGGCGGACTGTTCGATTCCGGTCGTGCGAAGCAGGAAAGCCCCCAAGGCGCCGAACGCGAAACCTCCGATGTGCGCCCAGTTCGCGACTCCTGTGTCGAGTCCCGTCGAACGGGACAGCACGCCCCAGAAGACCTGAATTCCGAGCCAAAGCGGCAAGATTACATAGGCCGGAACATTGAACTTGAAGACCTTAAAGAACAAAAGCCAGCCCAGACGAATCTTCGTCTTCGGATAGCGCGCCAGAAACGCGCCCATCAGTCCCGCGATCGCGCCGGATGCGCCGAGCGCCGGAATCAAACTGTGCGGGAAAACAATGCCGTGGACGGCGTTCGCCAGGACGCCCGTCGCGAGATAAAAGAGCGGATACACGATGCGTCCCCAGAGATCTTCCAGCACCGTCCCCGAGAGCCACAGAAACCACATGTTGAAGATCAGGTGCAGCCAGCCACCGTGAAGAAAGCACGCGGTTACGTAACTCCAAGGCGTCGGATCGACGGGATGAAACGCGTACTTCCAGGCAATCGAGCGCTGCTCGATATCGGTAAGCTGCGTGCACAACTGCGCCATTTCGGCGTCGGCTTCGGCGGGCAACACGCGCAGTTGACCAGAATTGCTGCGCGCCGCCTGATCGGCGTCGTCCTGAAACTTGGTGACCAGTTTCTGATATTGCTCCGGGTATTGGAGCTTGACCGCTCTCACCAGATCCGTTGCCCCGGGCGTCATTTGGGCGTCAGGGTACTGAGCGCTTAAAAAAAGAATATGCAGCTCCACGTCGGCAGTCTGCCGCATCTCCTGCTCCATTTTTCCGTTGGTGAACAGAAAAATGACCGTGTTGAGCACGATGATGCCGATGGTGACCACAGGCCATCGCCGGCCGCGCAGGTTTTCGTGTGCCAGGGGGAAGATCATGACGCTGTTTCCATTGTTTCCGCGTTCGGCGAATCCGTCCAACGTTACTCAGCGAATGATTTGCGAAAGACGAACTGTACGAAGGGACAGGTGGGCGGAAACGGGCAAATTAACTGGTTCTAGCGGTGACGAGGCTGGCCAAGGAACCGATCGCGAACGTAATGATGGTTCCCACGAGCACGTACCAGGTGAATGCCAGCGGCGTCCAAAATCGGACCGCAACCATCGCCGCGATCCCGGTCGCAAATCCGATCAGCGCGCCATTCTCGTTTGCGCGGCGATTCCACGTGCCGAGCAGGAAGACTCCCAGCGTGCCTCCGTAAGTGATCGAAGCGATGGTCAGCCCGGCTTCGAGCACATGGCCCCAGGGAACTAATCCGAGCAGGCCAAGAATCACGCCCCAAATTAGAGTCATCCGTCGCGAACGGCTGAGCTGTCGTGAAGGTGTGCCTCCTGGGCGGCCGGCGCCGAGGTCAATCACGCTCGACGAAGCGAGCGAGTTCAGCGAGCCGCTGGCGTTCGACATGGCCATGGCGAAAATTGAAGCCAGCACCAGTCCCGCCAGGCCAATGGGCATGTCGCGCACGACGAACTCCGGAAAAATGCGGTCTGCATCGCCCGGCACCGGCAGCGACGAATGTTGCGCGTACACAAAAAGCATCACGCCCAGCACCAGAAACAGAGCGAACTGCACGAACACGATCACGCCGCTGAACAGCAGCGCTTTTTTGCTGTCGCGTTCATTGCGCGCCGCCAGCAGTCGCTGGACCATGGTCTGATCGGTTCCGTGGCTCGCCATGGTCAGGAATGTTCCACCGAGCAGGCCCGACCAGAACGTGTAGCTTTTCGTCAGACTGAACGCAAAATCGAAGACGCGCAGTTTTCCCCCGGCTGCCGCTGCCGCGCTCGTAACTTCCGGCCACCCGCCGGGGATTTTGTGCAGCAGCAGGAAGAAAGCAGCCACGGAGCCGCTCAAATACAGCGCGAACTGCGCGACGTCAGTCCAGATCACCGCCCGCATGCCGCCTTCAAACGTATAGATCATCGTGAGCGCGGCGACGATGGCGATGGACCATCGGTCTCCCGTTCCGAACGCAACGCTCACCACCTTGCCGATCGCCGCGATTCGCACGCCCTCCGCCAGCGCGCGAGTTCCCATAAAAACAACCGCCGCAGCCGACTTCATGCGTTTGCCAAAACGCTTCTCCAGAAGCTGGTAAGCCGTGTAAAATTCACCCTGGAAATACTGGGGGATGAGTACCACGCACAGAATCACCCGCGCGACCAGATAGCCCAAGACAAGTTGCAGAAACCCGAGATTGCCCGCGAAGGCAATCGCCGGCGTGCCGATGATGGTCAGCGTGGAGGTCTCGGTCGCCACGATCGAGCAGGCAATGGCCCACCACGGCGCGGTGCGGCCGCCGAGGAAATAATCGCGCAGGGTTTGCTGGCCGCGCCGAAAGTGGGCGCCGAAAAGCGTGATGCCGACGAGATACAGCAGTATGATCGCGAAGTCGAATGGGCTGATTCGCATCGAGCCGTGCCCGGCAGGTCGCGCGATGCTAACCGCCTGCTTCGGAAACTGTCAAGCACGCTGAAAGAGATCAATGCACAAGAAAATCTCCAATTCTGATGCCACGTATTTCCTCGGCTTCGATGGCGGCGGCACTAAAACCGATTGCGTGTTGGCGGATGCCGAAGGACGCGTGGTCGCGCGAGCATCGGCCGGCCCGTCGAATCCTTTGCGCAGCGGTTATACGCGATCGTGGTTCTCGCTCAGCGACGCGGCCGACTCCGTTTTGAAGCAGGAAAAAATCCACGCCGGGCACATTCGCGGAATTTGCGCTGGACTGGGAGGCGCGGGCCGCTCTGGCGTGGCGCGGCGCGTAACCACATTCTTCGAGCGCGGTTACCCAAATGCCGCTGTTCGCGTGACTACGGACCTTGATATCGCGCTCGAAGCCGCTTTCGGCGACGCCGAAGGAATTATTCTCCTCGCGGGAACCGGCTCCGCTGCGTTCGGCCGCGACGCGAATGCCCGAACAGCGCGCGCCGGCGGACGCGGCCCGTGGTTCAGCGACGAAGGCAGCACGTTCGACATAGGACGGCGTGCAATTCAAGCCGTGGCGCTCGCCGAAGAACATCGCGGCCCGGTCACCGAGCTTTCCGAAAGAATATTCGACTGGCACCAAACCCGCGGCTGGGATCAGCTTATGGACCAGATATCTAAAAACGCAGATTCCGTATTTCCGAAAACGTTTCCTCTCGTCGCCGAGTTAGCGGACGCGCATGACACCGTCTCTCGCGGGATTCTCTCGGCGGCCGCGGCGTCACTGGCTGAGCTCGCAGCGTCCGTCGCAAGGGAGCTGGGCTGGCTCCATCGCGAAGTTCCCGTTGCGAAGGTGGGCGGCGCATACGGACGCTCAAAGTATTTCGACGCGGCGGTGGATGCAGATCTGAAGAAATTAATTCCCCGGGTGCACAAAGTGGCCGCACAAATTTCTCCCGCCGAGGCTGCCGTCCGCATGGCCGTGCGGCTCGGCGGCGCAAAGGGCAATGCCGCCTGAATCGGATGCGCGGGTCGCCCGCGCCCGGTCCGCATCTGGTGACGAATTGAAGTCTCTCGTGCACGAGGCCGGCGAAGAAACCCTGCTCGCCCTGCTTGCAAATCCGAATCTCGACGAGCCCCACGTAATCTTGATGTTGGAGCGCCTCGATCTGCCCGCGTCGGTTCTCGGAGCAGTGGCCGGGCAGGGCAAATGGGCGTCGAGCGAAGCCGTGCGGCTGCGCTTGGCGCGCCATCCGCGCACGCCGAAGCGCTTCGCCCTCGCGGCCGTGCGGCAGCTCTTCCTTTTCGATCTGGTCCGCTTGAGCCTGCTGCCGTCCGCCCCCGCGGACATTCGCCGCGTCGCCGAAGAAGTCATCCTCACGCGCGTCCCGCATCTCGCGATCGGAGAAAAACTGACTCTCGCACGTCGCGGCCCCTCGCGCGTCGCCGGAGCAATTCTGGCGGAGGGGCATCCGCACGCCACCAACCTTGCGCTCGCCAACGCGTTCCTCACCGAAAGCCAGGTGCTGAAGGTGCTGGCGAAGACCGGTGTTCCCGCGCGCGTCGTCGTTGCGATCGCTCAGCATTCAAAATGGTCTTGCCAGTACAACGTGCGCATGGCGCTGGTGCGCCACGCGCACACGCCCGCTGCGTCCGTGCTGGCACTCATCCCTCAATTCACCCTGGGCGATTTGAAACAGATCGCGAAACTCGAAGGTCTGGCCCCGCATCTGAAGAAACAGATGCGCGACGAAATCTTGCGCCGCGCAAATAGTGTAGACTCACCGTCGCGCGTTCGCTCCGCCCGGGAGATGGACTGACAATCGTGGCGCAAAAATCAAATCACATTCGCTGGATCGCCGGCATCGGAGCGGTGGCGCTGATCGGCATACTCGCGTATTCGACGCTTCAGCAGACCCGCGAACGATACGAGGTCTGCATGGCGTTCAAGGGCGCCACGCACTGCGCCACTGCCACCGGTTCGAACTACGATCAGGCTGTCCGCAGCGCCCAGGAAATTGATTGCCAGCTGCTTTCGAATGGCCGGGATGAAAACATGGTCTGTCTGGCGAACGCCCCGTCCAGCATCCGTCCTGTGAAATGACCCGCTGCCTGAATTGCGGGTCGGAGCGGGATTCGGACGTCTGCGCCTACTGCGGCCTCAATTCGTCCGCCGCCGAATTCTCGCTTCGCAGGAAACTGCTCAACCGCACCGCGGTCTTTGTGCTTGGCGCCCTCGCCTTCGTGGCCTCAAGCAACCGTTATCCGCCGCTGGAGCTCGACGGCATGTTGATTTTCATCGGCGTGCTGTTTTTTCTTACCCTCGGTCTCGCGATATGGCTGGAGCGGCGCGCCCTGCGCCACCTGGAGCTCGAAGCCCTCAAACGGGTTTACTACGGCCTGATCCCGCTCCCCTGGCTGCTTTCCGCGCTGATGCTCGCCAACGGAGCGTTCGATCGAGTCCCGCCGCAGCTTCAGGAAGCGCGGGTGATCTCGAAATTCTCGATGGGAGGAGCTCTGCCCAGCCGCCGGCTGATTGTGACCTCCTGGCGCCAGGACCATCGCATCGAGCGAGTTCCCGTGGGCCGCGTCAATTTCGAAAGTTTCAGCCGCGGTGATCTCGTCGTAGTCAAGGTCCAGGATGGATTGGTCGGCATTCCCTGGGTCGTTGACGTATATCATCGCTGATCGGTCGCGGTGACGCCCAGCGCGGAGGAGAACGGCGACGATGCGCCTGCCGAAGTCGTGGACCGAGCGCCTGCCGTTCCTCGAACTCCTCGAAGGCGATTGGCGCCCCGTTTCTCGGGCAGTTCTCATCGTCGCATCTGCTTTCTATATTCTTTTCCTTTATCAGGCCGCGCGCGGCTCGGGCGTGCTGTTGATGATGGATCTGGTCTTCGTTCCCATTCATGAGGGCGGTCATCTGCTGTTCCGGTTTTTCGGCGAATTCCTGGCCGTGGCGGGCGGAACGATTCTGCAGCTCAGCGTTCCGCTCATGCTCGCCGCATTTTTCATCTTCCAGCGTCAGATTCCGGGGACCGCATTCTGCATGTTTTTCTTTTTCGAGCAGTTCCTGCCCATCGCTGCGTACATGGCCGACGCGCGAGCGCAAGAATTGCCGCTGTTGACCGTCGGCGATGGCGACTACGTCATCCACGATTGGGCGTATCTCTTCGGCAGGCTCGGTGTCCTCGAGCATGACACCGCAATCGCTCATGCCGTGCGCGTCCTCGGCTGGGTCGGCATGATTGCCACACTCGCATGGATGATCTGGCGCAGCCTGCGAACGAACGCTCGTGCATCCACAGATAAACGCCGATGAAAACAGAAGTAACCGGGCGGATGTGAAAATCAAGTGTTCATCTGTGAATGCAATTCTCTTCTTCAGTAGAACGGGCGCAAATCAGGCATGTGCGGCAGCGAGACTTCGAGGACGCGTCCGTAGTCGCCGAGCGTGAACCTATACAACTCCGCTGGTCCGACATCCCGCGCGGTCCAATCCGCGCTGGGGATGATTCGCGACTTTTGCGCCAGGTCTCCGCTGTCAAAATCCGCCCCTTGCGCGTGAAGCTCTGGGAGCGGGACCAGATAGACGAGCCGGGCTTGCGTGTCGAGCATCAGGTAGCGATGCCCGACCAGCACCAATACCAGATTGGATTCCTTCTTATCTTTCTTATCTTTTTTTGCCGGCTGATAGACATTCCACTTGAGCGGGGCTTTGTCGTCGAGCCTCACTTGCGCCATTTCGATGTACTTCCAGTGAATGCGCCCGGCGTCGCCGGCGCTCGTTTGGCCCGCGGCGATTGAACGGGTCGTCGGAAAAATCAACAGAATCAGCGCCGCCGCAATCGCCAGAAACGTGCGATGCAATTCTTCTCGGAGCCGAATGTTTCCTGGCGGCAATCTCATGGGTCAGAAGAATACATCAGCGGAAGGCATTTCGTTGTCCGGCGGCAACCTATTCCCACTTCACAGGCACCTGCCGCGACGCCACGATCACGTATCCCTTGGCCCGCCCGTGCTCGACGATGTCGCGCAAAATCGCCACGTCCTGCTCGCAGTAGGCCGCGACGCGGTCCTTATCTCCCGCGCGCCACCACCCCACCGCTTCAATCCCGTCGCCGCTTTTCGCTGTGCCAAGCGTGTCCTTGGCAAGCTGGTCTAGCTTCACGCGATGCCCGAGCAGTTTATGCAGCTCTTCGTGCACATCGAAGGAGCGCTTGCGCAGCCCGTCCACCGGCGCATAGGCGCGAAGCACTTCAAGATCGAAACGGTTGCCGTTGAAAGTAACTACGTGCGTGAAGGTCTCCAGCTCCGTAATCAGTTTTTTCGCGTCCGGCTCGAACCAGCGCCGAAATTTATTTTCCTTGTCCCAGGTCACGGCGACGGCCACGCCGAATCCCGGAATGTTCGACCAGCCGCCCTGGACCTCGTGCGACAAGCGCAGCGTTTCGATGTCGAGAAAGATTTCGCGATCGAATAGTCCCGCCGTATGACCCTCCCAGGAAATGAAACGCAGTCGCGCGCCGGCTGGTTACCGGGCGGTAACCTCGCTGAAGGATTTGTCGAGCAGCCGAATCCCTTCGTCCACATCCGCCTTCGAAATATTCATCGGAGGGGACAGTCGGATGACGTTGCCGAAGAGCCCGCCCTTGCCGATCAGCAGACCGTTCGTCCGCGCCCGCTCCATCAGCTCCACCGTCTCGGCCGGCGCAGGCTCTTTCGTCTGGCGATCGCGGACCAGCTCCAGCCCCTGCATCATCCCCATGCCGCGAACATCGCCGATCAGCGGATATTTTTCCCTCAGCTCCTCGAGTTTCTTCCGCAGGTACCCGCCGACCACATGCGTATTCTCCAGCAGATTCTCTTCCTCGATCACTTCGATTACCGCGCGCGCCGCCACGGACGTAACCGGGTTGCCCCCGAATGTCGAAATCGTAAGACCCTGAAACTTGTCCGCCAGTTCCGCCGTCGTGATCGTCGCCCCGACGGGCGCGCCGTTCGCCATGCTCTTCGCGCAGGTGATCACGTCCGGCGTCACTTCCCACTGCTCGATGCCGAACCATTTCTTCCCGGTCCGCCCGAAGCCCGTCTGCACTTCATCGGAAATGAACGCGCCGCCGTAATTCTTCACGATGCGATAGACGATCTTGAAATATTCCGGCGGGGGAGTGATGAATCCGCCGACGCCCTGAATCGGCTCGGCGATAAACGCGGCGATTGAGCCGCTCGTCCCCGTCTGGATCAGGTTCTCCACGTCGTTCGCGCAGGCCACTCCGCAATCCGGATATTTCAAGTGCAGCGGGCAACGATAGCAATATGGATTGAGCGCGTGCGAGATGCCCACACTCACGACTCCCGATTTGCGCCAGGGCGCCTGCGCCGTCACGCCTTTCGCCAGGGCCGACGATCCCGCGTACGCGTGGCGCAGCGCCACCACGTCGTAACTTGGTCCGGCCATGCGCGCCAGCAAGATGGCGGCTTCGTTCGCTTCGGTTCCGGAGCTGGTGAAAAAACTCTTCTGCAGTTTTCCCGGTGTGATCTGGGCGAGCTTTTCCGCCAGCGCTACCATCGCTTCGTTGGGAAATAGCGTGGAAGTATGCTGCAGCCTGTCTACCTGCGCTTTGATCTTCGAGGTCACCTTCGGATTGCAGTGTCCAACGCCGATGGTCAGAATCCCGCCGAAAAAATCGAGATACTTGTTGCCCTCGATGTCCCACAAATATTGCATCGAGGCGTGGTCCGCCACCAGCGGCTCGCGATAATAATTCGTCACCGCCGGCCAGACAAATTCCTTGTGCTTGCGGACGACTTCGGCGCTGCGGCTCGATGTGATCTTCGGCTGGGTTGTCATTTCTCTGGCAGTTTACTCTGTGCGTTGATCTGCGGGCAAGCGCGCTCGGGCGAAACCGCCCAGCCAAAGTGGCAGCTTGAAACAACGAGCGCGAATTCCCCGTGTTCCCGTATAATCCCGCCCAATGGCGATGGACAGGATATTCAGGAATCTCGTTCGCGCTACTGGCCGGGTATTTCCAGATTGCGTGACGCTCAGCCAGGCCATCGCCTTCAACATGTTCCTCGCTTTTTTCCCCCTGTTGCTGCTGGCGCTCGGGCTCCTGAGCGACACTTCGCTGTTTCAGGACGCCCTGCGGGAAATTCCCGATCGCCTCAGCCAGATTCTGCCGCCCGGCAGCGCAGAAGTCGTCGCCGGCTACTTCGTGCGCAAGACCGTGCATCCATGGAGATGGATTTTGCTCGGCCTGGGCGGCACTCTTTTGGCGGGCATGCAGACCATGATTGGTTACATGGAAGCGTTTCGCGTGATCGAAGGAGATTTGCTCGAACCCGGTTACTGGCGGCGGCAGGCGCGCGCGCTCGGCCTGCTGTGCCTGACGATTGTCCCCATGCTTGCCGTCGTCGTCCTCACCGTGTTCGGAAAACAAGCGCGCGCCTGGGTGATGCAGCAGACGGACTCGCCGATTTTCACTCACTATGTCGTGCTGGCCGTCTACGCGGCGGTGGTTTTTATTCTGGCGATGGGCGTTCTGGTCCTGCTCTATCGCCTCGGGCGCCCCGGCCATAAGGGCTATATGGCTTTGCTCCCGGGAGCTGTGGTTGCCACCGTGCTGTGGTGGGCCGCCGATATCACCTTCGGCTGGTACGTCCGCAGGATGCCTTACGACGTACTCTACCGCGGGCTGGCTTCGGCGATCGGCTTGCTCCTCTGGATGTTCCTCACCGCCATCATCGTGCTCCTGGGCGCCGCCTACAACGCCGAAGCGCGCGAAGCACGCGAGGCTTCCGCCAGAGCCAGCAATATGACCGTCGTCGTCCCCTAATCCCCGATTCCAGCAGGTCCCGTTCATTAACTCCTAGTACGCCATCGCAACTTTTGCGCCGGGGCGGGGTTACAATTGGATGAAGGCCATGCCCCGGACCAGGAAACCTCGAAATACGGCTCGCAGCGCGAATCGGCATCTGGACACAGCAGGCGCAGCGGTGCTCGGCGTTACCATCGCCGCGATGCTGGCTGCGCTCATTCTGGCTGCAGCGCCCAACGCCAGCGCCGACAGGCACGACAAAGCCCCCGCCAATACGGACGTCACGACTTCCGACGCCAAGTTTAAAGGCCATCTCCCGATCACCGAGCTAACCGAAGATCAGGCCATCCTGCATGCACTGAATCGCCTGGCATACGGCCCGCGCCCTGGCGACGTGGAACGCATCCGCCAAATGGGCCTCGAAAAATGGATTGACCAGCAGCTGCATCCCGAATCCATTGACGATTCCGCGCTCAACACGCGCCTGGAGAAATATCCGACGCTGAATATGTCCGCGAAGAAGCTTCTCGACGAATTTCCGCCGCCCAATCAGGCGGCCAAGAAGGCCGGCGAAACCAAGGAGGAATATCAGCAGCAGATGATGGAGAAGCGCCGCGCGGCGATGGCGCAGTTGACGGACACCGGCAACGACAATACCGATCGCGCGCAGCAGGCGCTTGCGAAAATGGTCGGCCCGAATCGGATCGTTGCCGAGCTCTCCATGGCCAAGCTCGATCGCGCCGTTTACAGCGAGCGCCAGCTTGAAGCCGTGATGGAAGATTTCTGGTTCAACCACTTCAACGTGTTTGCCAACAAGGGCGCGGACCGCTGGATGCTGACGGCGTATGTGCGCGACACCATTCGTCCGCATACCATGGGCAAGTTTCAGGATTTGCTGACTGCCACGGCGAAAAGCCCGGCCATGCTGTTCTTCCTCGACAACTGGCAGAGCGTCGATCCCGTCGCCTTCAAGGAACACCAGCAGGAAATCGCCATGCGTCGCGCGCGATACCAGGGAATGTTCGGCGGAGGCTTTGCCCCGAATCCCGGGACGTTCCCCGGCCCGAACGGCGGCTTCGGCGCGCAGGCCGGCGCGAATCAGCAGCAGGATCGCGGGCTGAACGAAAATTACGGCCGCGAGGTGATGGAGCTGCACACCGTCGGCGTGGATACGGGCTACACGCAGCAGGACGTGATCGAAATGGCGCGATGCCTGACCGGCTGGACGGTGCGCGAGCCGCGCCGCGATCCGGAATTCATGTTCCGGCCCGAGTTTCACGCCGAAGGCAAGAAAGTGGTCATGGGCCACACCTTCAACTACGGCGGCGAAAGGGACGGCGAGGAAGCCCTGAAAATGCTGGCGGCCGATCCGCATACGGCGAGATTTATTTCCATGGAAATCGCGCGCCATTTTGTGTCCGACACTCCGCCGCCCGCGCTGCTGGATCGCATGACGAAGGAATATCAATCGTCCGGCGGCGATATTCGCAGCGTGATGAGGGCGATGATTTATTCGCCGGAATTCTGGTCGAAGCAGACCTACCGGTCGAAGGTGAAGACGCCGTTCGAGCTGGTTTCGAGCACGGCGCGCGCGCTGAACGCGGACGTTGCCATCTCCCTGCCGCTCGCGCAGTGGGTGGGACGCATGGGCGAGCCGCTGTTCCTGTGCCAGCCCCCGACCGGATACTCGGACAAGGCGGAGACGTGGGTGAACACCGGCGCTCTGCTGAACCGGCTCAACTTCGCGTTGACATTTTCGACCGGCCGTCTCGCCGGAACCAACGTGAATCTCACAACGATGTACGGCCAGGACGCATCCAAGGATCCTGAGATGGCTCTGGCGCGCTCGCTCGATCTCTTTCTCGGCGGCCAGGTGGAAGCGCCCACGCGACAAACGCTCGAGAGCCGGTTGAACGATCCGCAGGTATTGCAGGCGTCGCTCGATGATCCGGTGAAGCAGGTGAACGAGGGATTGCTTTCCGGACTGGTGCTGGGCACGCCCGAATTCCAGCGCCGTTAGGGAGAATGACTATGACCATTTCCCGGCGATATTTTTTGAAGAATGGCGGCATCGCGATGCTCGGGATGGCGTCTCTGCCTTCGTTCCTGCAGCGGGCCGTTGCGGCCACCGCCGGACCGAACAAGAAGAAAATGGTCGTGCTGTTCCAGCGCGGCGCGATGGACGGCCTGAACGTCGTGGTTCCGTTCGCCGAGCCGAACTATTACCGGCTGCGCCCGACGATTGCGATTCCCGCGCCCAGCCGCGGCGGCGCGGAAGCCGCGATTGACCTCGATGGATTTTTCGGCTTGCACCCCAGCTTGCAGCCGCTTTTTCCGCTCTTTCAGAAGGGCCAGCTTGCCATCGTGCAGGCGGTTGGTTCACCCGATCCTTCGCGATCCCATTTCGACGCGCAGGATTTCATGGAATCCGGCACGCCCGGCGTGAAGTCCACCGAGGACGGGTGGCTGAACCGCGCGCTGCAGTCCATGCCCGAGAACCAGGCGTCGCCGTTCCGCGCCGTGGCGTTCGGCCCTTACCTGCCGCGCACGCTTGCCGGCAGCGCGCCCACGGTGGCCATCCCGGATTTGAAGCAATTCAAGATGTTCGGCCCGCAGACGACGGTCGAGGGCGGATTTGAGGCCATGTACGCGCAAACGGTGGATCAGGCCATGCGCGGCGTGGGAGCGGAAACATTCGAAGCGATTGACCAACTGAAAAAAATTAATCCCGATTCGTATCAGCCGGAAAACGGCGCGGATTATCCGACCAGCCGCTTCGGTAAAAGCCTCATGGAGATCGCCGAGCTGTTCAAGGCGGATCTGGGTCTCGAAGTTGCCTTCCTCGATAGCGGCGGCTGGGACCACCACGTCAATGAAGGCGGCGTGCAAGGACAGCTTTCCAATTTGCTGCGCGATCTGGGGCAGGGAATTGCGGCGTTTCACCAGGATATGGGCGACCGCATGGGCGACGTGGTCTTCGTCAGCATGTCCGAATTCGGCCGCACCGCTCACGAGAACGGCAATCGCGGCACCGATCATGGCCACGCCAACTGCATGTTCCTGATGGGCGGCGATATCAAGGGCGGACGCGTGTATTCGCGCTGGCCGGGAATGAGCGAAGGCCAGCTCTACGAAGGCCGCGACCTCGCCGTGACCACCGACTACCGCAGCGTGCTCGGCGAGGTGATGACAAAGCATCTTGGCGGCGACAATCTGAAAGCTGTCTTCCCCGGCTTCGCCAACGACCCGCGCCAGTTCCTCGGCGTGATCAAAGCCTAACAACCCGTGCAGTGCTGATTTCAGTGGCACGGACACTCCCGTGTGCCCCTGCGACCGTCGCCCAGCGGCGCCGTCCTGCACCCTCGAACCCTCTGCGTTGAGGAATTGCGGAGTCCGAAAACCTCGCTCGAACTGAACTCGCGACCTCGAAAAAGTGTGACGGTTGACGGATGCCATTTTTCTTTGTTTTCAGCGGGTTAGAGAGAAATTTAATCGGCACCTTGTGTCGATTGAATTCTCGTAACTGGACGCGGGAAACGAAACGGTGAGGCGGGTGGCGACGCTTCGCGAATCCAGCGCAGCGCATTCTTTCCGTCGCGCAGTCCCAAAAACTCAGGGCTGTGCGTGGAACCCTGTTTCGCTTCAGTTTTCGAAGAGCAACACGCCTTCGCCAGGAAGGCGGCTTGCGGTCGCGCCGTGCTGGTCGACCGAAGGCGACATCAATTCACGATAGCAAAACCAGTGGAGCAAGTCTGCTGGCCGAAAGTTCAGTGTCAGTACAGGCGGTAAATTTTCAGTTTTTTCTGGAGTCTAGCTGGCGCCGATTTCCCGCAGCCATCCAGTCGCGGGCAACCGCCAATAAAAAGGGAGGGCCAAAGCCCTCCCTTGAATCACTTTGAATTCTCTACGTTCGCGTCCCGAGCGACTACTCCGCGCCCTTAATCCGCATTCCGTAGAACGAGCGGTAGACGAAGAAGAAGGAAATCAGGAAGAAAACGGCGGCGAGGATGTGCGTCAGCAAGGGGTTCTTGGACGCGAGGTCAACGGCCAGCTCCACCGCCAGCAAGCCGAACAGGGTGGTGAACTTGATGACCGGATTGAGAGCCACGGACGACGTGTCCTTGAACGGATCGCCGACCGTATCGCCGACGACGGTGGCATCGTGCAGCGGCGTTCCTTTTTGCTTCAGTTCGACTTCCACGATTTTCTTCGCGTTGTCCCATGCGCCGCCGGCGTTGGCCATGAAGATAGCTTCATAGAGGCCGAAGATGGCGATGGAGATCAGGTAGCCGATGAAGAAGAACGGTTCGACGAAGGCGAACGACAGCGCGGCGAAAAAGACGGCGATGAAGATGTTCAGCATGCCGGCCTGCGCGTACTTGGTGCAGATGGCCACGACCTTTTTGCTGTCTTCGACCGACGCTTTGGTGGCGCCTTCGAGCTTGATATTCGCCTTGATGAATTCGACGGCGCGGTAAGCGCCGGTGGTCACCGCCTGCGTGGAAGCGCCGACGAACCAGAAGATCATGGCGCCGCCGGTAATCAAGCCGAGGACAAACGGCGCGTGCAGGAGCGAGAGCTTCGGAACGTTCGTGGTAAGGCCGTTGGTAAGCGCCATGATGATCGAGAAGATCATGGTGGTGGCGCCGACGACGGCCGTGCCGATCAGCACGGGCTTCGCTGTGGCCTTAAAGGTGTTCCCGGCGCCGTCGTTTTCCTCGAGCATGTCCTTGGCGCGCTGGAAATTGACGTCAATATTGAAATCGTTCTTGAGCTCCTGCTTGACGTTGGGGACCTGCTCGATCAGTGACAATTCGTAAACCGATTGGGCGTTGTCCGTGACCGGGTCCGTAGGAATCGACGGCAATCGTCACGGGGCCCATTCCCAGAAATCCGAAGGCCACGAGGCCGAAGGCGAAAACCGGGGCCGCGATCATCATCGCGCTGAGGCCGCCGAGGCTGACCAGGTATCCGATGGACATCAGGATGACCATGGTCAGGCCGAGGTAATAAGCCGAGAAATTGCCGGCCACGAAGCCGGACAAAATTCCCAGCGAAGCGCCGCCCTCCTGCGCCGAGCTGACCACCTCGCGGACGTGCCGCGATTCCGTGGAAGTGAATACCTTCACCAGTTCCGGGATGATCGCGCCCGCCAAAGTGCCGCAAGAAATAATCGTGGCCAGCTTCCACCATTGCGTCGGATCGCCGGCCAGGTCGGGAATCATGAAGTAGGAAATCAGGTAGGTCATGGCGATGGATACGAGCGAGGTGATCCATACCAAGGACGTGAGCGGCGATTCGAAATTCATTTTATCGGCGTCGCCGAACCGGGCCTTGGCGATCGCGGTGTTGATGAAATACGCCGCGGCGCTGGCCACCAGCATGGCGATGCGCATCACGAAGATCCATACCAGCAGTTCTACCTGCACCACCGGATTCGAGACGCCGAGCAGAATGAAGGTGATCAGCGCCACACCGGTGACGCCGTAGGTTTCGAAACCGTCGGCGCTGGGGCCGACCGAATCGCCCGCGTTGTCGCCGGTGCAATCGGCGATCACGCCGGGGTTGCGCGCGTCGTCTTCCTTGATCTTAAACACGATCTTCATCAGGTCGGCGCCGATGTCGGCGATCTTGGTGAAGATGCCGCCGGCGATTCGGAGCGCTGCGGCGCCCAGCGATTCGCCGATGGCGAATCCGATGAAGCACGGCCCGGCATAGTCGCCGGGAACGAAGAGCAGAATGATCAGCATCATCAGCAGCTCGACGCTGATGAGCATCATGCCGATACTCATTCCGGCGCGCAGCGGAATCTGGTAGATCGGGTAAGGTTTGCCGCGCAAACCGGCAAACGCGGTGCGCGAATTCGCGAAAGTGTTCACGCGGATTCCAAACCAGGCGACGCCGTAACTTCCGAGGATGCCCACGACGCTGAAGAACAGAATCATGGCGACCTTTACCGCTTCGTAGTGACGCAGAACGCCGAAGTAGAGCACGATCACCGCGGCGATAAAGATCCACAGCAGGAACAGGAATTTTCCCTGGTTGATGAGGTAGGTTTTGCAGGTCTCGTAGATCAGCTCGGAAATTTCGCGCATGCAGCGATGCACCGGCAGATTCTTCAGGCGCACGTAGATGGTCATGCCGAAGGCCAGACCGAAAATGCAGAAGAGAATTCCCCAGAGCAGCAGCGCATGCCCGTCGATCCCGAGATGGCTGCCGTAGTTAAGAAATCGCACTTGCGAGAGATCGGGGAGCTTTAGATTGGCCTCGCCGCCGGCGCTCTCCTGGGCCATGGCCGCGCCAGCGCTCATCAGCATAGTTGCAAGCGCGGCGCCGGCCGCGAAGATTTTCGCCAATCGAGAAAGGAGCGGATTTATACGCGTCTCTCGGGCGGTTGCGAATCTAATGCGCATCAGTAATCCTCCGTGGGATGATTTCATTAGTGACTTTTGAGGCGTTCTACAGGAGATGATCGTCTGCATCGTCAATTGCGGTCGGGCGTTATCCTTCGCTCGCAAGTTCACCGTCTCACTCAGCGACGGCGTCCTTTCCCCCCGGAGGAAGACTCCCTGAACGGGAGCCCTTACTTGCGAGAAGCTCGAATAGAGAGCTAGCTTTTGTAACAGGATTCGCGCGATTCGTCAAGAAATGGGTCCCGGGGGTAGGGTCATGGGCTGGGTGCGCGCGGAGATTACCAAGCCCGGCTCGAAATCAGGAGACTGCCGTCGGGTCCGGATTGCGCCCTCGACGAGTTCAAGGTATTATGAGGCGTTCGGCCGCAGCGGATACACTAACTGATATTTAGCTTCCCTCTCAAAAAATGGCCGTACGGACGTAGTGCTGTGCAGGATTGCCCGGTTGCGGGCAACTTCCTGATGGAAAGAAGTGATCTTCTATTCCTGCGTGAACGTGTGTCGCGGCCAGAGGAGAAATGAATCCAGCGGTAGAGAGTAGTCCCAGGCGGCGCTCGATAGGCCAGTCCACGCTATATGCCCTCAGGCTAATAGCGATCAATTTCATCATATTTGCAATTCTCGCCGAGCTTACCAGTCTGGTAGTGGTTCATTGGAGCAAATGGCCCTCGAGCAGGCCAAATTACCGGGCCAACCATCAACAATTCTGGGTTGTGAACAACGAAGCGATCGGAGACTGGCACCCGGCCAACGGGCACTTTCTTCATCAGGACGGCTGTTACAGCGTCGAATATTTTACGAACAGCTACGGCGCGCGGGATGTGGAGCGGAGCCTGCATTCGACGCAGCCTCGGACGGTCGTGCTGGGCGACTCCATGATCGAAGGTCTGGGTCTGACCGCTGACGAGCGCTTGAGCAACGTCCTGGAGAAGCGGACGGGCCGCGAGCATCTGAATTTCGGCATCGGCGGCACGGGGCCGTTGCAGTACGCGCTGCTCTACAAGACCATGGCGGCGAAGTTCGATCATGACGTGGTCATGGTAGGCGTACTACCAGACAACGACTTCCACGACATGGATGTGAACTTCAGCAGGCAAAACGGGCGGGGTAATGTCTACAGGCCCTACTATGCCGACGACTTTTCGATTTACTACACGGGTCATTTCCAGCCGAACACGTTAGACGACAACTTCGACTACGTTGAGGATTATCTGCGGGGCTATCTCGCGTCCTATCACGTCGTGCAGTATATGTATAATCGCCTGTACTGGGGATCGTTTCGAGAGTATACCCGGCCATACTCCGGCTACAACGACTTCACCGACGTGGACATTGCGCGGTTGAAGAGAGCGCTCGAAGACATCAAAAGCACCGCCGACGCTCACGGCGCGAGGGTGGCCGTTTTCCTGATTCCGCGAACGATGGATTTCCGGCGGCTGCATGAATTGCACCAAGACCGGCTGGGGCCGTTGATGGAACAATGGGGCCAGGCGAACGGAATTCCCATCAAAGATCTGCTGCCGGAAATGGACGCGAGAGCGGGCGCCGATTACAAATCGTACTTCCTGCTGTGCGACGACCACTGGTCGCCTCACGGCGCCGCCGTAGCAGCCGATGTTTTGCTTCCCTGGCTGGGCTACGGACAGTCCGGCGAGGGGTTAACTAGCGGACTGAATCGGCACACTTGCTCTAACTAGACCCGCCCGGACGGAAGTCAATCTTTCGGCTCTGCAGTGACCCTTTCCCGGAATCCGCACGACCTCCAAGTGACGTGCCATGTGCATGTTAGACTAGGGCCATGGGGAAGAAGGTAATTTCGCCCGGGGGCACGGTCGAAGGCGTGATCGAGCTGCCGGGCGACAAGTCCATATCGCATCGCTACGCGATCCTGGCGGCACTGGCCGAGGGTACCAGCGAGATAGCCAACTACGCTTCGGCGGCCGACTGCCGCAGCACGCTGGAGTGCCTGCGCGGCCTGGGAGTGGGGATCGAGTCGAGCGACGGTCGAGTGCGCATCGCCGGGAAGGGGCTGGACGGATTGCGCGAGCCGCGGCGGACGCTGGACGCGGAAAATTCGGGCTCGACAATGCGCATGCTGAGCGGAGTGTTGGCGGGGCAGCGATTCAAGTCGGCGATTACGGGAGACGAGTCGCTCCGCAAACGTCCCATGCGGCGGGTGATCGAGCCGCTGCGGCAGATGGGCGCGGAAATTCGGAGCAAAGAAGGCGATCGCGCGCCGCTCGAGATTCGCGGCGGGAACTTGCGGGCGATTGATTACGCGCCGCCGACACCGAGCGCGCAAGTGAAGTCGGCGGTGCTGCTGGCCGGGCTTTACGCCGAAGGCATCACCACCGTGCGCGAGGCCATCAACACTCGCGATCATACGGAAGTGGCCTTGCGCGAGTTCGGCGGAGTGCTGGACGGCGGCCGCGGCACAATTCAAATCCATCCGCGGCCGAAGCTGATGGCGCGTCAGCTGGCGGTCCCGAGCGATCTTTCCACGGCTGTGTTCCTGATTGGCGCCACGCTGGTGCTGCCCGGATCGTCGCTGATGATTCACAACGTAGGGCTGAATCCGACGCGCGCGCGGGTGCTGGATTTTCTTAACTCCATCGGAGCGCCGGTGCGCGTGGCCACGGTGCAGATGCGCAACGGGGAATTGGTCGGCGACGTTTCCGTCCGGCACGCGGCACTCGAGGGCGGCGCGATTTCCGGATCGCAGGTGGCGGAGATGATTGATGAATTGCCGATGCTGGCGGCGCTCGGTCCGTTCACGGAAAAGGGGATCGAGATTCACGACGCGCAGGAGTTGCGGGTGAAGGAAAGCGACCGAATTGCGGCGCTGGCCGAGGGTTTGCGGCAGATGGGTGCGAAGGTGGAGGAGTTTGCCGATGGCCTGCGGGTCGAGGGGCGCTCCGCCGGGAAACTGCGCGGCGCTAAAGTCGATCCGCGGGGCGATCATCGGATTGCCATGGCGCTGGCGGTTGCAGCGCTTGGCGCGGAAGGCGAAACGACGATCCGCGATGCGGAGTGCGTGGGAGTTTCCTTTCCGGAGTTTTTTGCGACGCTCGATCGATTGCGCGGGTCAGAAAAGAAGCCGGCAGGAAGGATTTAAGAGGATTTGTGCAACGAGATTGTGCCGTAGCTTGTCGTGATGGTGATTTTCGGACCGGGCATTCCGGGTTTTCCGCCGAATTGACCGTTCAGCCGCCCGTCTTTTTCCTCGCCGGTTGACTTTAATGAGGGGTCCTCAAACTCACTCTGGACTTCGCCCTCGCGCGAGTAGGCGGCGATCTGGAAGCTCGATTTTGCCGGTAGGGTGAGCTCCACTTCGCCGGAGTCGTTGGTGACGTTGATCGCCTCGCGCGGAGGCGCGGCAAAAGTCACTTTGACGTCGCCATGTGAATTGACGATGTCGAGCTGGCCCGCGACGTTTTCCACGGTGACATCTTTGTTGTGCGCCTGAATTCTGGCGGATCCAGCGGCGTCCGAGAGCTTGATCTCGTCGGAATCTATTTCCAGGCGGCCCGTCAGTTGCGCAACGGTCAGATCGGCCCACTGCGAATTCAAGCGGATGGTCTTGCCGACTTTGCGGACAATGGTGGATCCGATGAAGGGGCCGTCGAGAGTGACGTCGCCCGCCACGTCGCCGATTTCGACATCGTTGCCGCGGCCTTTCAAGGTAACGTTGCCAGCGACGCCAGTGATTCGCGCGTCGCCCTTTTCCATTTGCGCGGCCACATCCGATGAGGCGTCGTGGATTTCGATGTCGCCATTCTCGGTGCGCGCCGCGAGGACTGCGGCGATCCCCGAGGCGTTGATGTTGCCGCGAGGCGTGTGCAGGGTCACGCTGGCGGTTTTGGGGAGTTGTACATCCAGATCAACGCTGATCGTCTCTTCGAAATCGCTCTGGTGAACGGGGTGGATGCTGTAACCGCCGCCCGACTGTTCGATGACGACGGAAACGCTGCGCATGCGGTCGTTCGCAGCCGATTCGCTGGGACCGCCCGCGGATTCGCTTACGCCCACGCGCAGCTCGTTGCCCGCGCCGCCGTGGACGGTGATATTTCCTCGCCCGGTTTCGACCGTGACGCGAGACCCGGCGGGAATTGCCTGAGCGGCAAGTTCGCGGCTTTGCGAATAGGGCTGACGAAATTCGGGTATGTCAATGTGCACGTTCGGAAAGCGATCGTGAACCCAGTCGCGCATGCCGAACGCGATCAGCACGAAGGCCAGAACCACCAGCAGCGCGGCCTCGCCTCCGGAAAGCAGCGGCGCACGGGCCTGGCCGGCACTGCTTGCGGCGGCATGGTCAATCAGTTTGGCGATGCCCCAGACGATGAACAAGAAGGGCCAATAGATCCGGGCCATGTGGCCGATTTCCAGGCCGGGGTTGATGCGGTGAAGCAGAAAAATCAATCCGAGCACGATGAGGAGCAGGCCCGGAAAAATGGATCTTCTTCGGCGCGGAAGATCGTTCACGGGGTCCTCATGGACGCGTGTGGCCCTCGCGCGAGGCGGTTGCTTCGAGCCACAGAACGACTCCTGCGATCACCAGCAGCAGGGGCCAAAGCTGCAGGAAACCGTGACTCGTGAATCTGCCGAGCAAAAAGATCGCGCCCGTAGCGATCAGCATGAGCGGGCCCATCAGAGCGCGAATGCGGCAGCGCGCGCAAGCGCAATTCATTTTTGTATCGTTGGCCATGGCGTCCTTTCCTACGACGTGCGCCTCATGCGGTCCATCAAGATCCACACGCCGAGCACAATCAGCCCCGCCGGCCAGGCTCGGGCGAACCACTCGCGCTCGAGGAGATGAAAATTCGCCAGCAGGAAGAGCACGCCCAAAGCGATCAGCACGATCGCGCCGATAGGTCTGCGGCCTTCGCCCTGCATCAGGTCGGGCGGGTGAGGTTGTCCTGCCTGGCGGGCTTTGGCAACGTGATAGGCCTCAATGGGCATATAGAAATAGAAGCAACCCAGCCCAATGGATAAAAGAGCGATGAAGCCGGCCGGCAGGTCCGCGGTCAGAGCGGCGATGATGCCGCCGAAAATCAGCACGTGGATCAGCGCTTTTACATATTCACCGTTATAGACCGCGCCGAGACCGGGGATAAACCCGAGCGCGAGAGCGGTTCCCGGGTGGGAGCCGGCGACCGCCGCGCTCTTCAGCTCCGCTGCGGGCGCGCTGACGAGGTTGGCCAGACAATTTTCGCAATAGAGAGCGCCGCGTACATCGCGGGTGCAGGCGGGGCAAAGAGCCTTGCCACACTGGCGACAATAGCCGGTGGCGTCCACGTCAACGTGTTCTGCACATTTCATGGGTTTCTCCTGAGCGCGCCGGTTTGCCAGTTTTCGGAAAAGCTGTCCGGTAACATCACTGCGAGCTCGACGACCGCGCGCGCATCGCGGCGGATCGAGTGCGGAACGGTCTGCGACTTCTCATGCGGGTCGTTCGAGGGCTGCTGCTGTTGCTGGCCCGGCTCCGGTTTGACGGACGGATTCGCAGCCGGGACGGAAATCGGTTCGGAGAAGCTTTCGGGTTGGGATGACAGCCGCGATTGAATTTCGTAAACCACGCGCAGATCGTTGACGAACTTCACGCCATGCGCGTAGGTGAGATGCGCTTGACGGTTCGCACCCCGCACCAGATTTACGGGGTTCATGCCGGACTTGCCGGCTGCGGAACCCAGCGCGTGAGCGACGATCACGAGCGAAGCCGCTGCGGTCACCAGGCCCATGGCGAAGCGCGGCTGCCAAATCGCGGAGAGCCATCCGGACCAACCCGGCGAAACTCTAGTTTGTTTTCGCGGACCAAGCGTCGCGTCGAGGATCTTTCCAACCAGCTCAGGAGGCTCTTCGACGAGAGCGGAGCGTTGCATCCGCGTGACCAGGCCGCCCACCTGAGCAACCAATTTCGCGCAGCGGTCGCATCCGGTAGCGTGTGCGGAATACGCCGCCGCTTCGTCTGGCAAGAGAGAGGCGTCGAGCAATTCGCTCAGCCGTTCTTCCGTAAGTGTGCAGTTCCAGTCCATTGGCTTCCGTACCGGCGTTTAAGCCGGACGCACTCCCATTTCCTCGAGGATGCGCGCCAGCTCGATGCGCCCCCGATTGATTCTGGATTTCACCGTGCCTTCGGGAACCTCCAGCACGGTGCGAATCTCGCCGTAATCGAGTCCCTGCAGATCTCGCAGAATGACCGCCTCGCGCAGTTCCGGAGAAAGCCGGGCAAGCCCGCGCTGCAACTGTGCGCTCAGCTCGGATGCCAGCGCGAGTTTGTCGGGCGTACGCGCGGGAGACTGCCTTTCCTCAAGCTGCGGCATGGCGTCGTCAATTGAGTCGGTGATGCGGTCGCGCCGCGTGCGCCGGTAATGGTCCACCAGCAAATTGCGCGTCACGCTGGTAAGCCAGGTTGGAAAAGCGCCCTGCGACGATTGGTAGCTCGGCAGGGTGCGAAAAACGCGCAGAAAAACCTCCTGGCTCAGATCCTCGGCGGAAGATGAGTTGCCGGTGAACCGGTAACACAGGTTAAAAACGCGCCGCGTGTGCCGCCGCACAAGTTCCTCCCAGGACGGCCCGTCGCCCCGGAGACAGAGCTGCACCAGTTGGGCGTCGGGCTCCAAAATTGCCTAGCCTCGCGATCCGCATGACATATCCGCCTCACAGTATGGAACGCAGTTGGGTGTCGAAAAGTTCCGTGCCGCGGGGCATCTTAGGCGAATTGCACTTTCAAACACAAGGCAGCTTACATTTCGGGACAAGGGGGCATCTAATTTTATAGGCTTGGTAA
The DNA here is from genome assembly GCA_963814605.1 of uncultured Acidobacteriota bacterium. Classification (GTDB taxonomy): domain Bacteria; phylum Acidobacteriota; class Terriglobia; order Acidiferrales; family UBA7541; genus Palsa-295. The sequence goes on from CAWFDD010000002.1 coordinate 489,086, forward strand.
TGTCTATAAGCCGACGTAGGGCGGACCCGGGCCGCGCTCGTGCAGTCAAATCCTGCGTGGAAGGGGACGCTCTTTTGCGCCTCAGATTTTCCATCGTATTCCTGTGCACCGTCGCGCTCTTTGCTTCCGCGAGCGCCCGGGGCGACGTGGGACTCGTGCTGAACGAGTCGATTGATACCAGCCTCGAGCGAATTACGGGCTCGGGCCACAGCGCCGTCTACCTATCGCGCATCTGCCCGGAAACGCCGGTCAAATTGCGCCTCTGCCGACCGAACGAGCAAGGCTCGGTGGTCAGCAACTACACAACGCTCGGCGAGGACCAACCTTTCGAGTGGAATATCGTTCCGCTCAACGTATTCGTTTACGGCGTGGCCGATCCGGCAAGCCGGCCTATTTTCTCCACATGGAAGGTGAAGAGGCTGCTGGAACAGAATTACCGCGAACAGGTTTTGGGCGGACTTTGCGAAGGCCATTCCTGCCAGACCAGCGGAGGTGCTGAGTGGCGGGAAATGGTGAGCGCTTCGTCGGAACGAACTCTCTACATCCTGGTGGTGTCCACCACCGTCGAACAGGACCTTAAACTGATCGCCGAGTTCAACGACTCGCCGAACGTGAATCATTTCAACGGCGTGGCGCACAATTGCGCGGACTTCACCAAGAATGTCATCAACACGTATTTCCCGCACGCGGCTCACCGCGACGTCATGAACGATTTCGGGATCAGCAGCCCCAAGGGGATTGCGCACTCGTTTTCGCATTACGCGCACGGCCAGCCGGACGCGCAATATCGCGTGATGCACTTCGCGCAATTGCCGGGCACGATCAAGCGCAGCTCAGAGTGCCGCAATGGAGCGGAGCAACTGTACCGCTCGAAAAAGCTGCTGGTTCCGATGGCCGTCTTTGCGTGGCACGAACTGCCGTTCGTGGTGGGCTCGAATTTATTGACCGGCCGCTTTAATGTGGAGCACGAATTCGAGGATCACTCGACGATTCGCGCGGGAGAGCTCGGGCACGAGATCGATCTGGCGAAGATCGGCGGCGACACCTCCGAGGCGAGCGTGCCGGGTCTGGAGGCGGCGAAGCTCGAAGAACGCGTTCGCATGGTGGGCAGCCAGAAAGAATGGAGCGCTTACCGCGAAAAGTTTGATGGCGTTGTGGCGGAGGCGGTGGACGCGCACATTCTGGCGGATCGGAACTCGGTCGGACACATTTTTAAGGAGCTGAACGAGAAGGGCACGCCGTTTCTCGATCAGCAGGGCAAGGTGTGGATGAAGGTCGAGGTGGAGGGCAAGACGACGCAGGTTGGGCTAAGCGCCGATGAACTGCTCGCGCCGGGCTCGGACCGCACCATGGCTTACAAGTTAATGCTGGCGCACGTTGCCGAGACTCTGAAGAGCCCACCCCGACAGCGAGAGACAATGCCAGAGTTCATCGAAGCGTGGGACCTGATGCAGCGGGCGCGTCCCGACGCGCAATCGTCGTTCGCCGCGGCCCGCTGACCGAAGTTGCCGAGGTATTGGCCTCCGTCATTTCTTGGCCGAATAGCCCGAACATCGCGTCACCGGCAGCGGCGGGTATTTCGGGAACGCCGGATCCGTGGCAGACAACCCGCACAAATAAAACACCGCTCCGCGGCTGGACTCGATCCGGCGGCAATAGGCGCAATCGGCGCACAAACCTACGCCTTCGGAATCGTTGCGGAGCGATCCTGGGGCGCGATTCCGCTGCGCGCGTGATTTGCTTTCCGCTGCCACTCGACGAGGATATCACTCTGGCGTGATGCGCGCGGACAACTGGGTGCGTCCACGCGGAACCACCCGTCGCTCTCCTCCTTGACACTGTCGAAACCTTGCTGCTACGGTTCAAGCGAATGCTGCGAAAATATCGCCGGTACGTGGTACTTCTGGCCGCCATTCTGGCACTTGGCTATTTCCTTTACAGATTTCGCAACTCCATCACGCTTGAAGGTTTCCGGTGGCAGATGGTGGCGGCCTCGATCCGCGAGGCGCGGATTTCGCTGCTGGTGATGGCGCTTGCGGCGATCTACGTTTGCTACGCGCTGCGCTCGCTGCGGTGGATACGATTTTGTCGCTGGCTGGGCAAAGTCAAGTTTTGGGATGTGTTCAACGCCACGCTGATGGGATTCGCCTGCACTTTCCTGCTGGGGCGGGTCGGAGAGCCGGTCCGGCCCGTGCTGATCGCGCGGAAGAGCGGGCTGCCGATGCCGGGGATGTTCGGGGTGTATGTACTGGAGCGCGTGTTCGACATGGCCGCGGCGGCCTCGCTTGCGGTGCTGGCGTTGCTGTCGTTCGAGCGCCGCGGAATCGCCGGGGCAGGAAACGATCTGCTGCTGAGGGTGGCGCGTTCGGCAGGCGCGTTTTTGTTGGCGGGTCTGATCGGCGCGATCGTGTTCCTGATTTACTTTCGATATCACGGCGCGGCGTGGCTGGCGGAAAAGTTGAAGCACCCGAAGTGGCGCAAAGGGTGGCGCGAGAAGATTGCTGTGCTGCTCGAAGGGTTCAGCGATGGATTGCGCGGGGTGCGCACCTGGAGCGATCTCGGGGTGCTTGCCGGTTATACGGCGCTGCACTGGTTGCTGGTGGCCTTCGTGTATTTTTGGGTAGCGCACGCTTTTGGAGGAGAGCTGGCCGGGATGAGCCTTGCGGGCGCCAGTCTGGTCCTGGCATTTACCTTGGTGGGCTCGGCGGTGCAGCTTCCCGGAATCGGCGGCGGTTCACAGTTGGCAACTTTTCTGGTGCTTACGCTGATCTTTGGAGTAGAAAAGGAACCGGCGGCGATCGCAGCGATCGTGCTGTGGCTGATCACGTTTGCGGGATGCTGCCTGGCGGGAGTGCCGCTGCTGTTCCGGGAGGGATGGTCGATGGGAGAACTGCGGCGCATGGCGCGGACGGAGGCGCAAGCCGAGCAAGCGGTATTGCTGGCCGAGGCCGAGCAGGGCGGCGATCTGGGGGTTGGGCCGAGAGAGAGGCTGCAGTGAAGTGTCCCTTCTGCGCGCATCTGGATGACAAGGTAATAGACTCTCGCGAAGCGCGCACCGGCGACCTGATCCGGCGGCGCCGCGAATGCATAAAGTGCAAGCGCCGGTTCACCACCTACGAACGCATTGACGAAATTCCGTACATGGTCATCAAGAAGGACGGGCGGCGCGAAAAATTTGAGCGCCAGAAGATTCTGCAGGGGCTGCTGAAAGCGTGCGAAAAGCGGCCCGTGCCCGTTGGCAAGCTCGAGACGATTGTGGATGAGGCGGAGGCATTCGTGAGCGAGGCTGCGGATCGCGAGCGCACCACCACGGAAATCGGCGGTTTGCTGATGAGCCATCTGAAGAAGCTGGACAAGGTCGCCTACGTTCGCTTTGCGTCCGTCTACCTGGATTTCAAGGACGTGAAGGAGTTTATGGACGAGCTGAAGGGGCTGCTGAAGGATCGCGCGAAGAAATAGAATTTCTACGCTTGCCAGACACCCGCGGCGAAGGTTTTCACCATGCGAAATCCGAGATGCTCGTATAGCTCGACGGCGCGCTTGTTGATGGACGTGACCGTGAGCGAGAGCGACTTGTAGTTCTTGCGTCGCAGGGCCTGGATCGAGTGTTCCATCAGCTGGCGGCCGATGCCGCTGCCCTGGTATCCCGGCATTACGCATACTTGCGTTGTGTGGCCGACGCCTTCGGCAACCGTGGAGGTGAGGATCATGGCGATGGGGCGGTCTCCCGTGGCTGGCCGCACAAGAAACGATGCGTCCGGCAAGAACTGGCCGCATCCCGGCAACAAAACGATGTTCCGCAGGAATCTGAGGCTGCCCGCTTCGCTGCAATACTGATCGTTGATCTGACCATCCACGTGGTTCGCGTAGGCTAGCTGGATCACGCGCGCGGCGGATTCGAATGCGCGGTCCGTCCACGGCTCGATGCGCAGGCCCGGCGACGGCGGTTTGCCCGCGAGTTTGGCTTTGTCGAGAGGCAGCAGCATGAACTGCCGAGCGTGCAGCCGGAAGTGTTGCGAAAGAAACGCGGGGTCGAGCTCGGTGCCGAAGGGCATCAACTGCGCTTCGATTCGTTCCAGGCGCGGCGTGGCTCGCAGCGCGCCGAGCATTTCGGTAAGCAGACGCTCGGTGATCGGACTTTGCGAGTAGCGTGAGGAGACAAAGAGACCGCCGATGAGGCCTTTGTGATCCTCGAGGACGTAGAAACCGTAGCCGGCGGGGCGGCCGTCCTCCATGGCGGCGTATCCGCCCAAGGCGCGCGAATCGATGAATTTGCGCACCAAATCGACGGAAGGACGATAGTCCCAGTGCAGCTCGTCGCGCCAGCGCTCCACTTCTTCGCGGAAGAGGTTTTCGAGCGAGCGCGAATGGAGCTGGCGCAGGTCCACAATCTGCATCGAAGCCAAGTATTCCCCCTACAGGCATTATAGCGTCGCGCCGCCCGGAACCCAACGTGTCGGCTTTTGCACGCCCGCGCATTGCAAGAAACAAGCTTCTTACAAAAATGTGCTAACATCCGGTCCCTGAGGCGCGTACGCTGCAGCGCCCGCGCTTAGATGGCCGCCCTATCCGAGCCCCGCCCATATAAAACTCGAATCGCCAAGGCTTTCTCCGGATTGCTGGCGCTGCTGCTGTTCGCGGTGATATCGGTTTCCACGATTTCAGGGTTCCTCCTGTACCAAATTCTTCGCCCGGCGCGGACTCCCGCCAGTTTCGATCTGAGCGTGATGATGGGACATCCGGCCACGTTTTCGTTTCCAGTCGCGGGGGGCGCGACACGCGACGGCTGGATTTTTCCCGGGTTGCGCGGCTCGCCCACGGTGATCGTTTGCCACGGATATCAATCGCAGCGCGCCGACGTGCTGACGCTGGTCACCGCGCTCCAGGACCATCAATTCAACGTTTTCCTGTTCGATTTCTCCGGCCACGGAACCAGCACGGGCCTCACGAGCCTGGGTTACCACGAGACCGCTGAGCTCCGGGCCGCAGTACAGGCTCTGTCCACGCGAGACGACGTGGACCCGCGGCATTTTGGCCTGTGGGGCGTGGACATGGGCGGCTACGCGGCGTTGAAAGTGGCGGAGACCGACCCGCGCATCGCGGCGCTGGTGGTGGACGACGCCTACGGCGATCCGCGCGATATGCTGCGAATCGAAGTGAAGAAGTCCGGGCTGGCATCGCTGCCTGGAGTTCTGCCCTTTACCGATTTCGCGTTCCGATTGATGAATTTTTCCTATTGGAATGAACCTTCCGCTTCGGCCCGGCTCGGCAGCACGCAGGGAATCCCCAAGCTGTTCGTGCAAGCGGATGATCGGCCGGCGCTCGCCGAGGAAACACTGCGGCTTTTCGCCAAGGCGCCCGAGCCAAAACAAGCGCTGCGCGAGCGGCTGAGTTATCGCGACATGTCTGACGACGACCGAAAAAGCTACGAGAGCCAGATCGTCAATTTCTTCCTGCAGGATATTCCGCCGACTTCAGGCCACTAACGCAAGACCGGCATGGGCGCGATTGGGACGTACACCAGACCGGGTTGCTGCTCTTCGAGCTCTCCGCTGAATCTGCCGAGTTTTCTGATACGGTCCAGGCCGTCCGGTGTTGTCAGAACGAGGGCCGGCCTCGGGTCGTCCGGCGACCACTCCGAAAGTTCGCGACGGAAATAAAACGCCAGGCCGTATTCCCAACGGCGCGAAAGCTGGTAAGTGAAGATCCGGTCTGGATGCAGGTCATTGTGCATGTATTCAGCGTGAGGCCTCGCGGAGACGAAGGGATCAAGGATCGGGAGAAGCTTCAGGCTTGCTATCTCCACACCGGCGGCGACAAATACGACACACAGCAGGAGCGCCAAGAACGGCTTTCCGCGGTAGTTCACGACGAGGAGCACGATTGCAACGATGAGGGCTGACGCCGTCGAGAACGCGTTGATCGGCAGCGGTATGTCACTATCGGCGCGGAACGCGAGCGGGAACTTTGCAAACGCGGCGCCGATTGCAACGACGACCCAAGTCAAACCCACGCCGGCCAATATTTTCCTGGTGTTCACCCCCCGGCCTGACGTCGTGCGAAGGATACTGATCGCAAAGAGCAACCCCAGCGGCGGGATTGCCGGGAGAATGTAACCGGGCAGCTTCGACTGCGAAAAGCTGAAGAAGACGACCGGCCACACTGCCCAGCACGCGAAGAAAAATCCGGGCGATTTTGCCCAGGATTTGTCGCGCCAGAGCCAAAGCCCTTCTTGTGCAACCGGCCAGAGCAGTGCCGTCCAGGGGAGGAGCGCGAGCAAAATGATCGGGCCGAAATACCAGAACGGCTGCCGGTGCTGAAAAATCGGTGAGACGTATCGCTCGAAATTGTGTTGCCAGAGGAATACGCGCAGAAAATCGGGATTGCGAATCGCACAAAGGACGTACCAGGGAAGCGCGACCACGCAGAAAGCGATTATGGCAAACGGATGCGCCAGTCGAAACGTCACTCGCCACTGCTTCGTCGCCATAGCCCAGATTCCGATTGCGCCGCCGGCCAACGCGATCGCGGCCGGGCCTTTCGCCAGTACTGCCAGGCCGAGAAAGGCGCCGAAGAGCGCGACCGGCAACGCGTCGCCGCGAGTGACGCCGGGCGCCGGATCGGCCTCGCGCAACGCGCCAGAATAGCGGAATACGCACGCAGCGCTTGCCATCGCCAGAGTGACAGACGCGCTGAAGAGCATGTCCGGGCTGGCCGAACGTGCGAATCCGACCGCCGCGACACTGGTCGAAAAAAGCAGCGGTGCGAGCAGCGCGGGGCTCGAAAGGGAATTCGGGACGCCGCCATAGTGTTTCTTGGCGAGCCAGGCGATAGCGAGGGCCGCGGCGAGTCCAGCGAAGGCCGACGGCAGTCGCGCCGCCCATTCTGCCGGAAGGCGCAGCAGGAATCCGACCGCGGCAGCCCAGTAATACAATACTGGTTTTTCGAACCACGGCTGCCCGTACAAACGCGGCGTGATCCAGTCGCCGGTGTCGGCCATGGCGCGCGCAATCCAGACGTAGCGGGGTTCGTCCGGGCCCACCAGACCGATAGCGCCAAGGTTTCCGAAGAGACAGACAGCGATCGCTGCCGCAGAAAGCGGGACGATCCAGTGTGCGGAGCCCTGGTCGTTTTCGCGGATTTCGTTCAAGGCGGGGACGAGTCTAGCATCGGCGGATTCAATTTGAACTTGCTAACCGTATAATGACCGCGATGCGGGAATCGCTGGAGTACGCCGCGGCGTGGGCGGGAATAAAATTGCTGGGACTCTTGCCGAGGCCGGTGGCGCGGTTCATCGGGGCCAGTTTTGCAAGCGCTGCTTTTGCGATACGGGCGCCGCTGCGCCGCGCGGCGCTGTTTAATTTGCAACTCGCGTTTCCCGATTGGACCGACGCGCAGCGCAAACGGGTGATCCGCGGCATGGTCCGCCAGGTCGGCTGGATGGCGGGCGAATTTTCACAGTTTCCAAAATACACGCGAGAAAGAATTGAGCGCATCGTGGTGGTGGATGGCTTCGAGAATTTCGACGCCGCCCGCCGCCGTGGAAAGGGTGTTTTGTTCCTTACCGGGCATATGAGCGCATGGGAACTCGCTCCCTTCGCACAGGCACTGTACGGCTACCCGCTGCATTTCCTGGTGCGGCCGATCGCGAATAAGCGCGTGGACGCGCTCATCAACGGTTATCGCTGCGGGTCCGGGAACCAGCCCATCGAAAAGAACCGCTCCGCGCGCGCCATCCTGAAAGTTCTCAGCGAGGGTGGGACTGTGGGAGTGCTGGCCGACCACAACACGGATATCGAAGAAAGCGTCTTCGTGAATTTCTTCGGCATTCCGGCCTCGACCACTTCGGGCCTGGCGCGCATTGCGCTGCGCACGGATGCCGCGGTCGTGCCTGGATTTCTTTCCTGGGATGACACGCGCCGGAGATACCGCCTGCGGTTCGCGCCGGCTGTTGAGCTCGCGCGAACGGCCGACGAGGAATCCGACGTCGTCGAGAACACCGCGCGATTCACCCGGCGTGATCGAGGATTTTATCCGGGAGCATCCGGACCAGTGGCTGTGGGTGCACAGGCGCTGGAAAACTCGCCCGCCCGGGGAGAAGCCGATCTATTCGTTCTAGGCGGCCGTCGCTACGCGCGCTCTCGAAATCTCTCGGGCCTTCGCCATTCGATACAACAGGGGGAACTATGACTCGCACTGCAGCTGAACTCGCGGAGTATCTCGGAGCGAGGCTCGAAGGAGATCCGCGCGCGCAGATTTCGGGTGTCGCCAGCCCCGAACGCGCCGGCGCTGGAGATCTGATTTATTTTGATTCGCCTCGGCATCAAAAACGCGCCGCGGATTCCGCCGCGAGATGCGTGCTTGCCAAGCCGGGCGAGCGCTTGGCCGGCAAAACGATTCTGGAAGCGAGCGATCCGAAGTTCGCGTTCGCGAAGGCGGCCCGATGGCTCGAGCCGGATCGCGCGCCTTCAGCCGGTGTTCATCCGACAGCGATCATCGCAGCGGATGCAAAGGTGGCCGCGCGCGTGTTAATTGGGCCTTACGTGGTGATCGAGGACGGGGCGGAGATCGGCGCGGGAACGGAGATCGCGGCGCACTGCTTCCTGGGTCGCGGCGTTTACGTAGGCGAAAATTGCCGGCTGCATCCGCGCGTCACGCTCTATGCCGGATCGCGCCTCGGAAATCATGTCGAGGTGCATTCGGGTGCGGTCATCGGCGCCGATGGATTTGGCTACGTCTTCGGTGAAGGCCGCCACCTGAAATTTCCGCAGATCGGGAACGTTCAAATCGGTGATGACGTGGAGATCGGCGCGAATAGCTACGATTGATCGCGGTTCGCTGGAGGATACGCAAATCGGCGACGGAGTGAAAATCGATAATCTTGTGCAGGTCGCGCACAACGTTCGAGTCGGCGAGCATTCCGTTCTCGCAGCGCAGACGGGAGTGTCCGGCAGCAGCACCATCGGCACGCGCGTGATCGTCGGCGGTCAGGTTGGCATCGCGGACCATTGCAGGATCGAAGACGGTGCGATCGTCGGTGCCCAAGCCGGTATCCCCAGCGGCAAGACGATTCGCGGAGGGCAGACCGTGTGGGGTACGCCCGCTCGGCCGCTCGCCAAGTTCAAGGAGCAATACGCCTGGTTCGCGCGCCTTCCGGAGCTGGCTGAGCGGGTTCGCCGGCTGGAAGGCAAGTAAATCTAACTGAGGCCGGCGTGGCCCCAATTGACGCCGAACCGCGTCTTCACGTGCGTGGATCGCGCAGGGGTTCGTATTCCCTTCGCCGGCAGGCAGCCCCGGAACGGGGAACTGGCATCTCATGGGCAGCCAAACTGGAAAAGACCGCGCGTTTTCAGTTGACCCAGGGCGGTATACAAAAGATAATAGTGCGGATTAGCCCGTAACTGTTTGCAACGCCGGGAGATTGGGCATTTCCCGACACTCCCGGAAAGCTCGAGACGAAGGGCACCGCAGGGAGCTACCTGCGAGACGAGCACGGTGAACCGCGGGTTGGCGAACGATAAGAAGTGACAAGTTATGTCTGAGGGGTTGATGGCACCAGAGGCGAGACTGCGATTGGAACCGCCGAATGCCGGCGCAACACATGGCGCAGCCACCGCTCCCCGCCGAAGTCTTGATTCGCCCGCGGAACAGGCTATCAACCGGAGCGTTAATTGGATGCTGTCGGCCCAGAGCCAGGAGGGATACTGGTGGGGCGAGCTGGAGGCCGATACCACTCTGGAATCCGATTACATACTTTACCTCCAGATTCTCGGCGAACTGAGTTCGCCCAAAACCGCCAAGCTCGCCAAGTACATCCGGCAGCGGCAACTCCCCGACGGCGGTTGGAATATTTTCTACGGCGGCCCGTCGGAACTGAACGCAACCGTCAAAGCATGGGTGGCGCTGCGGCTGGCCGGAGACTCCGCGACGTCGCCGCATCTTCTGCGCGCTCGCGCAAAAATACACGACCTCGGCGGTCTCGAGGCGACGAACTCGTACGTGCGTTTTTATCTGGCGATGGTCGGCGCGATTGACTGGACTTTCGTTCCCGCCATTCCGCCGGAATTGATGTTCCTGCCGGACTGGTTTCCGATCAACGTGTACGAAATGTCGTCGTGGACGCGCGGCATCGTGATTCCGCTGGCGATTGTCTATGCACACAAGCCCGCGTGGCGCTTGCCGGAGGGCGTCAGCGTGGACGAAATTTTTCTGCGTCCCGGCGTGAAGCCGCCGTCGCTCGCGTGGGACAAGCGCGTCGTCTCCTGGAAAAACCTGTTCCTCGCGCTGGACCGGTGCATCAAGCGTTACGAGCGGATGTCGTGGAAGCCTTTCCGGCGCGTCTCCCTGGCGCGCGCGCGGACCTGGATGCTCGAGCGCCTGGAACGCAGCGAAGGTCTGGGCACGATCTATCCGGCGATGATGAATTCGATTTTCGCGCTCGCGGCGGAGGGCCGCGATACGTCCGATCCACTTCTCGCGCGCGAGATTGGATTTCTGGCGCGTTACGAAATCGAGGAAGACGACACTCTGCGCGTCCAGCCCTGCATTTCCCCTTTGTGGGACACGGCCATCGTCATGGTTTCGTTGCAAGAGGCAGGGCTCGATCCGTCGCACCCTTCGCTTTTAGCGGCTTCGCGGTGGCTGGTGGACAATCAAATCCTGGGACCTGGTGATTGGCAGGTGAAAAACCCCGATGCCGAACCCGGGGGCTGGGCGTTCGAATTCCAGAACGATTTTTACCCCGATGTGGACGACACCGCATTCGTGCTCATGGCGCTTGGCCGCGTTGCTGACCCGGAGCCGGTGCGGTTGCGGGATTCCATTCGCCGCGGGCTTGCCTGGCTCGTGAGCATGCAAAATTCGGACGGCGGCTGGGGCGCTTTCGACCACGAGAATAATCTCGATTTTCTGAATCACATTCCATTCGCTGACCACAACGCGATGCTCGATCCTTCGACGGCGGATGTGACCGCGCGCGCCGTTGAATGTCTGGGGCAAATGGGCTGGCCGGCGACGCATTCGGTGATCGAGCGCGCGGCCGCGTTTATGCGCCACGAGCAGACCGCGGACGGTTCGTGGTTCGGCCGCTGGGGCGTGAATTATGTCTACGGCACGAGCGGAGTGTTGCGTGCACTCGAGGCCGCGGGACTCGCATCGCTTCCGGAATGCCGGCGCGGCGCCGACTGGCTGCGTTCGGTGCAGAATTCCGACGGCGGATTCGGCGAATCGATTCTCTCGTACTACGATCCGTCGCTGAAGGGCAAAGGGAAGAGCACGGCGTCGCAGACGGCCTGGGGATTGATCGGCCTGCTCGCCGTGGTCGGCGCGGAAGATCCCGCGGTGGAACGAGCCGTCGGCTGGTTGGTTTCGCGCCAGAATGACGATGGGACGTGGGACGAAGCCGAATTCACAGGTACGGGCTTCCCATTGGTGTTCTATCTGAAGTATCACCTGTATCGCAACTCTTTCCCGCTTTACGCGCTGGCGCGATATGAAAACTTGCGTCAGGGCCGAGGAAGGTTCGTCGGGGTGCAAATCGCCGCAGATGAGGTTCATCTGCGAGACGGTCAATGACGGAGCAGGCTAAAGGGGTTTTCCGCACTTTATGACCACGCTCGTTACCGGTGCTACCGGTTTTCTCGGGAGTCACGTCGCCCGCCAGTTAGTCGCCGCTGGCCATTCCGTTCGCGTCCTCGTTCGCAGCAACAGCAACGTGCAATCGCTCGACGGTCTGGCGGTGGAGCGCGTAGTCGGCGATTTGCGGGACATGATCTCGCTCGATCGCGTCATGAAGGGAGTTCGGCGCGTATTTCACGTTGCCGCCGACTATCGTTTGTGGACGCAGAATCCCGCCGAAATTTACGAGACCAATGTGGAGGGAACTCGACGTCTTCTGGAAGTGGCCGGTCAGGCGGGTGTTGAGCGATTCGTTTACACCAGCACCGTGGCGACGATTGCGGTTGCCGGTCACACGGCGTCGCTGCCCGACGAAGAAACCCGCGCGACCCTCGGGCAAATGATCGGGCATTACAAGCGCTCGAAATTCCTGGCGGAACTCGAGGCAATCAAAGCGGCGGCCGCGGGCGTTCCGGTCGTGATTGTTAATCCCACGGCGCCGGTGGGACCCGGCGATTGGAAGCCGACGCCCACGGGGCGCATCATCGTGGATTTTCTAAACGGGAAAATGCCTGCGTACGTGGACACGGGGTTGAATCTGGTGGCCGTTGAGGACGTGGCCGCCGGACACCTGTTGGCTGCGGAGAAGGGCCGAATCGGAGAGCGTTACATTCTCGGGGATCGCAATATGACCCTGAAACAGATTCTGGAGGCGCTGGCGGCGATCACTGGCCGCCCTGCGCCGCGCGTGCGATTGCCTCACGCGGTGGCGCTGGCTGCCGGATATGCGGACGAATTTTTCTCGCGCCTTACCGGCCGCGAGCCGCAAATTCCGGTCGAGGGCGTGAAGATGTCGCGTCATCGCATGTTTATCGAAAGTGACAAGGCTCAGCGTGAGCTGGGTTATAGGCCAGGCGCCGTCGAAGCGGCGCTCGAGCGCGCGGTGGGCTGGTACGTCGAGCACGGGTATCTGCGAGGCCGCGGGGGAACAAAGTCAGTCGCGCGCGCGCAGGCAGCGTAACTTTTTGATACTCTATACGGGCGTTCATAGGAATCTGGTTAGAGGCGGTTGCGATCGCTGTACTTTCTGGACTTATAACGGGGAAGCGTGCCCTGAGCAGTAACACGATTCATCTGGCATACGATTAATATGAGAGTCCTCATCACTTTCGCGCTCGCGAATGAATTCGCGCCGTGGCGCAAGTTGCGGCGTTTCGATCGCATCTCGGGGGATGCGTGGGAGCAAACCTTCGCGGCGCAGGTTGGCGCGTGCGACGTCCGCGTCGTGCTGACCGGCGCGGGCCGTTTCGCCGCCAAGCGGGCTCTTGCTCACGCCTTCGACAGCGATCCTCAGGTCTGCATAGCCTCGGGTCTCGCTGGGGCACTCAAGCCGTCATACCTTCCAGGCGACATCCTCGCCGCGCGTACCGTCGCTGACGTCCAGGGCGCGCGGCTATACCACAGCGATCCCGAATTGGTCTCATGCGCGGAAGTTGCGGGTGCGAGCTTGGTCGAAAGACTCCTCGTCTCGGAGAATGTCGTTTCGACAGCAGAGGAGAAACGCGCCCTGAGCGTATCGGGCGACGCAGTGGATATGGAAAGCCTGCACGTTCTCGCTGCGGCCGCCCAGAGAAATATTCGATCCGTGGCCATCAGGGCCGTGAGCGACGCAGCAGACTCGAATCTACCGCTCGATTTCAACCGCGTGTTTAGTGAACGAGGCACCGTAAGCGTTCCGCGAGTGATCGGACAAGTTGTTCGCCGGCCGGGACGCATCGCAGGGCTGCTGCGCCTGGCAAACGAAAGCGAGCGAGCCGCAAGTGCGCTGGCGCAGTTTCTCGACGTGTACATTCAACGGGTGGCGTCCGGCCCTTTGCCGGAGATCGCCAAGGCCGAGGCGCTGGCCATATGAGCCACACGATCGCACAAGTCGGGGCGCGCGAGTCCGGGTTTGGCAACGGCGGCCAGATGCGCGCCGGAGTCTACCGCGGCAAAGGCCGCGTCGTCGTTGAGCATGTGCCGATTCCCGAAATTGGCGCGGGCGAAGTGCTTTTCCGCGTCGCGGCGTGCGGCATCTGCGGCACGGACATTAAGAAGATTCATCACGGCTTCATCGAGCCGCCCCAGATTCTGGGCCACGAACTCGCGGGGACAGTCGTGAAAGTTGGCGCGGGAGTCACGAAATTCAAGACCGGCGACCGCGTGGTCAGCTTTCATCACATTCCCTGCGGCGGCTGCTTCTACTGCGATAAGAAACTCTTTTCGCAATGCGTCGGCTACAAGAAAGTGGGGCTGACCGCCGGATTCGATCCCAACGGCGGCGGATTCGCGGAATTTGTTCGCGCCATGCCCTGGATCGTCGAGCGGGGAATGATCGCGCTGCCGCCTGGCGTGACTTTTGAAGAAGCCACCTTCGTCGAGCCGGTGAACACCTGTCTGAAGGCCGTCCGCAAGGCGCGCGTTGCCTCCGGCGAAATTATTTTGGTGATCGGCCAGGGCCCGATCGGAATGCTGCTGATGATTCTCGCGAAGAACGAAGGCGCGACCGTGTATACCAGCGATCCGATGGCCGGGCGGCGCGACGCGAGCGTGCGATTCGGAGCCGCGCAGGCTTTCGACCCGGCGGCGGTAAGTCTCGCGTCTGAAATCCGGCGCCGGACGGGCGGCCGCGGCGCAGATGCGGTTCTGCTCGCTGTGCCCAACGCGTCATTGGTCCCCGAAGCTTTGGCTATCGCGCGTCCGGGTGGACGCGTGCTACTGTTTGCCCATAATGACCCCGTCCTGCAGCTGCAGTTTCCGGCGGCGGCGGTGGGAGTCGAAGAAAAAGAAATTCTCGGCAGCTACAGCGCTTCGGTCGGCGATCAGGAAGAATCCGCGGCGCTGGTGTTCAGCCGGCGGTTGCCTCTGCGGGAGATGATCTCGCACCGCTTTCCACTGGAGGGAATCGCGGAGGCGCTGGAATTGGCGGCGCACCCGAAAAGCGATACCCTTAAAGTCATGATCGCGCACGAATGACCAGATCCGAAAAAAACGGGCACATGAGGGCGGCGGTCCTTTACGGCTCCGAAGACGTGAAGATCGAGCGCGTGGATATCCCGCATCTTGACGAGGACGATGTTCTGGTGCGCGTGGAGGTGGCGCTCACCTGCGGCACCGATCTCAAAGTCTGGAAGCAGGGATTTCACGAGCGCATGATTCAGCCTCCGGCGCTTTTCGGCCATGAGCTTTCGGGAATCGTCGAGGAGAAGGGAAGCGCGGTCAATGGCGGCGTTCGCCGGGGGATGCGCGTGGTGCCGTCGAATTCCGCACCTTGCAATCGCTGCTTCTACTGCCGCAAGGGCCAGCCCAACCTCTGCGAGGATCTTCTATTCAATAACGGCGCCTATGCGGAATACATTCGCATTCCCGGCCGGATCGTGCGCGAGAACATGCTAGAGATTCCCGACACCGTTTCGTTTCTCGATGCGGCGATCGTCGAGCCGCTCGCCTGCGTGCTGCGCGGAGTTCACGAAACCGGGATCCGCCCGGGGGACACGGTCGTCGTAATCGGATGCGGGCCGATCGGACTCAAATTCATCCGCATTCTTTCCGGCCGCAACGCGCGAGTCATCGCCGTCGGCAAGCGCGAAAGTCAAGTGCGGGCCGCCGAGCGCCTCGGCGCCATCGCCGCATACGACGTTTCCAAGATTGAGGACCCGGTGGGACTGGTTCGCCAATTGACGGAGGGCGGACGTGGCGCGGACGCCGTGATTGAAGCGGTCGGGCAGGCAGCTACCTGGCAGTGGGCGCTGCAGATGGTGCGCAAGGGCGGCACTGTGAATCTCTTCGGCGGGTGTCCGCGGAACGCGGAAGTGAAGATCGATCCCGCGGCGCTGCACTATTCCGAAATCACCATCAAGTCCACCTTCCACCATACGCCGCAGTTCATTCGTGAGGCGCTCGATACCATCGTGCGCGGAGAGATTCGCGCCCGCGACTTCATTACCGGCGAAGTGCCGCTCGCGGATCTCCCCGGCGTGTTTGAGCACATGAAAAACCGGAACGGCGAGCTGAAGACGGCTATTATTCCCTGACCGAGTCTCTTGTCGCGATCTTTACGCCAACAAGCCCTTGTATTGCGCCGCCCGAGTAGAATCATGCGTAAGTGGTTGAAGACAATGGATAGCAGCCTCTGATCGGCCAAACAACCGGATGTTGCCAACGCCTGAACTTGAGATCGCGCGCAACCTGCCACCACTGCGTTGCAGCGCGGAGGAAGCCCAGCGCTACACGCGCTGGCTAGCCACGCACCATTACGAGAATTTCGGCGTGGTCTCCTGGCTCCTTCCGCGGCATCTGCACCAGCATTTCTACAACGTCTATGCTTTTTGCCGCTGGTCGGACGACCTCGGCGATGAAATCGCGGATCGTGCTCGGGCCCTCGAGCTGCTGGACGCCTGGGAAGAGGATTTGCGCCACTGCTGGCGTCACGGCGAGGAGCCGAGCCATCCGGTCATGATCGCGCTTCGCGAAACGGTTCGCGCCAAGCATACTCCGCTGCGGCTGTACGTGGATCTCCTCCGCGCCTTCCGCCAGGATCAAAAGACCCAGCGCTACGCCACTTGGAAGGATGTTCTGGGATACTGCGCCTACTCGGCGAATCCCGTGGGGCGTCTGGTGCTCCATCTATGCGACTATCGCGACGAGGAACGCCAGAGGCTTTCCGATTGCACCTGCACTGCTTTGCAGCTCGCCAATTTCTGGCAGGACGTTTCGCGGGACCTCGAGAAGGGTCGCATCTACATTCCCCTCGAGGAACTCTCCAGGCACGGGCTGACCGAAGCGGACATTATCGCGCGGCGATTCGATTCCCGTTACGTGGCGCTGATGAAGTCCGTGATCAGCCGCACGCGCGAGTTGTTTGACGCGGGAATGCCGTTGGCCCAGTGTGTGGATCCGGGCCTGCGCACGGACATCGAACTTTTCAGCCGGGGCGGAATCGCCATCCTCGATGCCATCGAATCTTCGGGATACAACACGCTCGCGCATCGGCCCTCACTTTCGAAATGGACCAAGCTCCATTTGGTCGGCCGGGCGCTCGGCTCCAGAGCCTTCGCGCGCGCACCTCGCCCGGAAACCGAAAAGTCCGCGCACCCGCATTCCACGGCCGCGCGAGAGGCAGACGCGACCATGGCCACCGCTGGTCTTGCTGGCCGCGACCCCGAGCGCGTGAACGCCTCCTACGCAGAATGCAACCGCATCGCACGCGCTGCGCGAAGCAGCTTCTATCTCGCGTTCTTCAGACTGCGCAGGGAAAAGCGCAACGCGCTGTGCGCTCTCTATGCCTTTATGCGCCTGGTGGACAACGTTGCGGATGAGCCGGGAGATATCGAATCCAAGCGTCTCGGCCTGGCTCGCTGGCGCGCTCTGCTGGATGAATCTGCGGCAGGCCGCACCGATGGCCACGCAATTCTCCCGGCTCTCGCCGACACCATCGCGCGCTTCGAAATTCCAAGCCGCTACTTCCATGATTTGATTCTGGGCGCAGAAATGGATCTGACGGTCGCGTCCTACGCGACGTTCGACCGGCTCTCGGAGTATTGCTACCGTGTGGCAGGCACCGTGGGGCTGACCTGTCTCCACGTTTTCGGCTTCCGCGACCCGCGCGCCCCGGACCTGGCCGAACGCCTCGGCCTGGCCTTTCAGCTTACGAACATTCTCCGCGACGTGCGGGGTGATTATGAGATGGGCCGCGTTTATTTGCCCCTCGAAGATCTCGCACGGTTCGGAGTTCGCGACGAGGATCTGCGCGGGCCGCTGACGCCCGCGCTTCGTGAGCTTCTCGCTTTCTCGGCGAGTCGCGCCTGGCGATTCTATGAGGAAGGCGCCCCGCTCGTCGCGCAGGTGGATCCGGACAGCCGCGCGACTTTGTGGGCGTTGATTCGCACCTACAGCAGTTTACTCGCGCGGATCGAGGAGCGCGGGTTCGACGTGTTCTCTTCGCGCGTCTCCCTGTCGAGCGCCGAAAAAATCCAATTTCTCCTGACGGCTGGGATGACGGGCTGGTGGAAGAGGGATGCCATCGCAAAGCGTTCTAGTGATCGGCGGCGGGCTGGCGGGCCTGGCCTCCGCCGTCGCGCTGGCTGAGGCCGGCCTCGAGGTTCATTTGCTGGAGAAACGTCCGCACCTCGGCGGGCGGGCCACTTCTTACACGCTGCCGGACGGCAGCGAAGTGGACAATTGCCAGCATGTCACGCTGGGCTGTTGCACGAATCTCGCCGACTTTTACCGCCGCTCCGGAGCCGGCGGCAAGATCCGCTTCTACGACCGGCTCTATTTCGCGGACCGCGAGGGGCGGCGTTCCACGATTGAGGCGTCGAGACTTCCGCCGCCGTTACACATGGCGTTTTCGTTTCTTTTTTTCGGCGCCCTGAACTTTGCGGACAAGCGGTCTATCGCGGGGGCCATGCTGGCGATCGCCCGGTCGGGCGGGCAGCCCCCGGGCATCGAGTCCATTTCGATGCTCGAGTGGCTTCGGCGGATGAAGCAGACGCCGGCCGCCATCGAGAGGTTTTGGCGCGTCGTGCTGGTGAGCGCGCTCGATGAGGAGCTGGCGAGGACGGACGCGCACTACGGGATAGACGTTTTCTGGAAGGCCTTTCTCGGAAGCCGCGGCGGATATCGCATC
Organism: uncultured Acidobacteriota bacterium; assembly: GCA_963814605.1. GTDB lineage: Bacteria > Acidobacteriota > Terriglobia > Acidiferrales > UBA7541 > Palsa-295. Next base: position 507,369 of record CAWFDD010000002.1, read on the forward strand.
GGAATTCCGTCGGTGCCGCTCGCCGATCTTTACGAAGGATGCCGCGAGTCCATAGCGCGGCGGGGCGGCCCGGTGCGGCTGCGCTGCGGAGTTCGCGAGATTCGCGTGCGCGACGGCCGGTTTGCGGGCGTGGTGCTCGAGGACGGCTCGGAGGTTTCCGCGGATGCTTGCGTGGTGGCTGTGCCGCACAACGTATTGCTCGGCCTGCTGCCAAAGGAAATGGGCGAGCCGGGAGGGCCGCTCGAGGGCCTGCGAAACATTCGGACTTCGCCGATCACGGGGGTTCATCTGTGGTTCGACCGGGCAGTGATGAGAGAACCATTTCTAACGTTGCTCGACCACACAACCCAGTGGGTGTTCAACAAAACTCTTTTGTACGGCGAGACGTCCGCGCGCGGCGAGTACCTGCAACTGGTCATCAGCGCGTCTTATGATCTGGTTGCGCGTTCCCGCCAGGAGATTATTGACCTTTGCCGCGGCGAGCTCGCGGACGTCCTTCCGGCCACGCGCGAGGCGCAACTGGAAAAGGCCACGGTGATCAAGGAAGTCAACGCGACATTTTCGCCCCAGGTCGGCGTGGACCGCTGGCGCCCCGCGCAAAAAACGAGCGTGGAGAATCTGTATCTGGCGGGCGATTGGACGCGCACCGGATGGCCATCGACCATGGAAGGCGCGGTGCGCAGCGGCTATCTGGCGGCCGAGGCATTGCTCGCCGGATTTGGCAGGCCGCAGACGATTCTGCAACCGGATCTGCCGTTCGAGGGCTTCTCGAGGCTGTGGGCCAAGCGGAGCGTTTCATAGCCGTTTCGCAATTCCTTTGAAGATGCCGTTTGACGCGGGGCGTTCCGGGGTATCATGGGACAACCCCCCAGGAGGATTTTCATGGAGCGGAAGTATAGGCAGCGGGGCTATAGCGACCGCGAAGCCGAAGAAAAGAAGCGCGCGCGAACCGAGCGCGCCGACCGGCCGAGCGAGCCGCGGCCGAAGCAGGACATGCTCGGACCGCGCACTCCGCGGATGGTCGGAACCGTGATGAGGGCGCGATGTTCGAGTTGCGGCGCGGTGCTGGCGCCCGGCTTCGATCAGAATGGTGAATGCCCTCGATGTCATTTCGAACTGCACTCCTGCAAACAGTGCGTTCACTTCGACACCGGAAAGCAGTTCGAGTGCACCCAGCCGATACCCGAACGGATTGCGAAGAAAGATGCGAAGAACGATTGCACGTTTTTCGAATTCCGCATGACGGTTGAGAAGGACACTTCTCCGGTGACCTACGCCTCGAACGCCCCGGCCGCTCCTCCGGCTGCGAAACCTAACGACGCGCGCACGGCCTTCGAAAATCTCTTCAAGAAGTAGCCCACTTGAGATGAAAGCCAAGCATTCTTGATGCGTGGAAGTGTGTTTCCAGGGCGAAAGCTCGGCCACGGCACGCAGGCTGCGCCGCTACCTGGGCGGGAGAGGGAACAGCGTTGGTTCGCTGGATGGTGCGTCGGCGATTGCCTCGAGCTCCGGATAGCGGTGGCGTAGAGGCTCGGGAACCTTCACTTTGCTGCGCGTGAGCATCTGAATCAGCTGCAGCGCATTGACGACTCCTTTGCCTTCGAAATGATTGTTCGTAACCACGAAGGTGGTCTTGGTGTGCGCGGCCACGTGTGCAATGCGGTCGGCCCAGGGCGCGAGTTCCTCGCTCGAGTAAAGGTAGTTGTAGCGCTCGCTGCTGGGCATTTCGGGATCGTCGCTAAACCAGGTGTCTTCGCGGCGCCCGTGCAAACGGACGTAGCCGAGCGCGGATGTGGTGCGTTCGCCAGGCTCAATCGACCGACCGATCAGCGGCTGATCGATATTGCAGATTCCCACGTGGCGTTCGTGCAGAAAACCATAAAATTCCGGTTGAGCCCACGATGAATGCCGCACTTCGACGACCAGCGGATAGTCGCTGAAAATACCAATGATCTGCTTCAAGCGCTTCAGGTTCTCACTGGTGTTGTGAAACGAAAAAGGGAATTGCAGCAGTACCGCACCCAGGCGTCCAACGGAATGGAGCACATCGAAGCCCATGCGGACGAGCTGTTCGTCCGCGGCTTTTGCGCCCTGTTCGTGCGTGAATTTCTGCCAAAGCTTGGCGGTGAAAAGAAATCGCGGGTTTCCCGCGATACGCTCAACCCACTGCGCAGCCAGTTCCGGACGCAGTGGATTGTAGAACGACGTGTTGATCTCGATGGTATCGAAGAATTCAGCGAGATAAGTGGCTTCATGAAATCCGCGCGGCCGCCGATGGGGATAAACGATGCCATTCCAATCGGCGTAAGACCATCCGGCGGGACCGACAAGGATTCGGCCTCGCGTTGAGCCGGACGAATTGGAATTCGAGGGCATGAACAATAACCTGCAGAATCGCCACTGAGCGTATGACGTCCGCGATCGGGGTGTCAAATCGCGAGTCGCGAGCGCCAACGGTTGCGTGGTATGGCGCGCGGGGCTACTCTGGTATCGCTGCCATGAGAACGATCCTTCGGTCGGCCATGTTCTTCACCGAAAGGTATCCGAATGAAAATAACCTACAGTCAAATCGAAGCGGGGTCTCGCGACTCGATTGAGCTGGAGTGCGAAAAGCATATCGAGAAGCTGAATCGCTTCCTGAAGCGGTACGACCCCGACCTGGTCGCGCTGCACTGTTCGCTTGAAAAAACTCCCCGCCGGACTGAGTACGGTTTTTTCTTGAGCCTCACTCTGCCGACGGGAGCCCTTTACGCGACCGGGCGTGGCGCGGATGCCCGCGCGGGCGCGAAGGTCGCCTTCGCAGAAATTGAGAGTCAAGTGAAGAAACACCAGGAAAAGCTTCGCAAGGATTACGTCTGGAAACGCAAACGTGCCCGCGGCGCTCTGAAGCCCGGCGAACTCTCGTCGGCGGACTGATCCCGGACGCCAAATCGCCCAGTGTCTCGCGCCCGTTGCTCGTGGCGCTCCCGCAAGCTAGAATCTCATCCCGCTCGGCAGTGATGCGGTGCGTGTGGCGCCGCTTTTCCGCCTGCCGCAATTGATTGGGAGAGTGATGCGTGCCTGGTGGTCGTCACGGTCTTCAAAACCGTCGCCCCGATACTCTGTGTCGGGGGGTAGGTTCGATTCCTACCCTCTCCGCCAATTTGATCCGGCGCTTCGAAAGGCGTTGATCGCGAATGTCAACCGCTGAACAAGTTCTCAAATTGACGGCGCTCTCATCCTGCGCCGGTTGTGCTTCCAAGCTCAGCCGTCAGGCTCTGACGGAAGTCTTGCGTCAGGTGCCGATGCTGAAAAATCGCAACGTCCTCGTCGGCGCGGCCACCGGAGACGACGCCGGCGTATATCGCCTCAGCCGCGACCACGCCCTGGTGCAAACGACCGACTTTTTCACTCCGATCGTCGACGATCCATTCTCGTACGGCCAAATTTCTGCGACCAACGCGCTCTCCGACATCTACGCCATGGGGGGAAGGCCTCTAACCGCGCTGAATATTGTAGGTGTGCCCGCCGATATCGTGCCGCTCGAGACGGTAAACGAGATCGTCCGCGGAGGCGCCGAAAAAATTCAGGAAGCAAAGTGCGTCCTGATCGGCGGCCACACCATCCGTTTGCCCGAACCGATCTTCGGCTACGCCGTCACCGGCGTCGTCTCGCCGCGCCGCATGATGACGAACGCGAACGCGCGTCCCGGCGACGCACTCGTGCTGACCAAACCACTCGGCACCGGCATCATCACCACAGGTATCAAGCGCGGGCTGTGCACGCCGGCTCTCGAACAAAAAGCCATCGCTCTGATGACCCGCCTCAACACGGTCGGCGCCGACGTCGCAGAGCGCGGACTCGTGCGAGCTGCGGTCGACGTCACCGGCTTCGGCCTTCTCAGCCATCTGGGCGCTATGTGCACCTCTAGCAAAGTGGGTGCGGAAATCGCAGCCGCCGACGTGCCGGCGATCAGCAGCGAGGTCTTCGATCTCATCGCCGCCGGTTGCGTTCCCGGCGGCAGCCGCGACAATCTTTCATACGCCAATGGTTTCACGGATTGGGACGGAGCCTCCGTTCTGCAGCAGACGCTGCTAACGGACGCGCAGACCAGCGGCGGCCTGCTCCTCTGCGTGCCGCAGAAAAACCTGAAAGCGGTGTCGCAACTGCTCGCGAAGGCGCATTCGCTCTGCGCGGCCGTTATCGGACGTATTGTGCGGTCGAGCAAACCGCGAATAAGGGTCACTGCATGACGCATTCTCGACTCCGTGCGATCCCCTCAGTGGAAAAAATCCTGCAAACGCTGGGCGATTGCGGATTGCCGCGGCCGATCGTTCTCGGAGTAGTCCGCCGGGAACTCGGTAAGCTGCGCAAGCAGAAATCAGTTCCGGCGTTTGACGCCGTTGTGGCTTCGGTGCGCGAGTCGCTGCGCGAACTGCACGTTTCACGCATCCGCCCGCTGATCAACGCCACTGGAATCCTGATCCACACCAACTTCGGTCGCGCACCACTGGGAACGGAAACCGTCGCGGCACTCACGAAGATCGGATCAAATTACAGCAACCTTGAATACGATCTCGTTTCCGGAACACGGGGCGGTCGTGCCGGCTATTTGGAACAAAGCCTCGCGGTGCTTTGCGGCGCCGAAGCGGCGACTGTGGTCAACAACAATGCTGCCGCGCTCGTCCTCATCCTGCGCCATTTCTGCCAGACAAAAGCGCAGGTTCCCGAGCGTCGCACGCGGCACGGCGTCCGCCGCCCTCCCTGCCCGAGAAACGAAGTCATCATTTCGCGCGGTGAACTGATTCAAATCGGCGGTGGTTTCCGGATACCCGACATCCTCGAATCCAGCGGAGCGCAGCTGCGCGAAGTGGGCACGACAAACAAGACCTCGCTGCAGGATTACGCCCGCGCCATCGGCCGCGAGACGGCGCTGATCTTGAAGGTCCATCACAGCAATTTCTATATGGAAGGCTTCGTCGAATCAGCTCCCGCGGAGGCCATCGCGGCGCTGGCGCGCAAAAAACGAATACCATTCGTCGAGGACCTTGGCAGCGGCGCCATGGTCGAGACTCAGACAGCGAACGGACTCGAACACGAGCCTACTCCCGCGGAAGTGATCGGCCGCGGAGTGGATCTGGTCTGTTTCAGTGGGGACAAGCTGTTCGGCGGTCCGCAGGCGGGGGTGATCGCCGGCAAAGCGAAACTGATCGCCGGGCTCAAGCGCGATCCTTTCTTTCGCGCGTTGCGATGCGACAAACTCATTCTGGCGGCGCTCGAGGCCACCACGGACATCTATCTGCGTGGCCAGCAGGGAATTCCGGTGCTCGAAATGTTGCAGATTTCGAATGACGAGCTGCGTGTGCGCGCGGCGAAGATCCAATCGGCCCTCAGCGGAGTGCCGGTTGCAGTCGGCGTAGGCGCAGGGCAGGCGCAAATCGGCGGCGGCACGCTGCCACGTTCGATGATCGAATCTGTCGCGCTCGATCTGACCCACAGCGCAATTAAGCCGCAGGAACTTGCAGCCCGCCTGCGGGAGCATGCGGTGCCCGTGATCGGCTATGTGGCCCGCGGCAAAGTCAAACTTGACCTGCGTACCGTCTTTCCACGACAAGACGCTGAATTGATCGCTGCCCTGCGAAGTGTGTGCCAGTAGCGGTGCCGAGACCTGCACCCGTGACCAGCCGCGATTGTCGCTATGGCACCGCACGCGGGAGATTCGTCTGATGTCCGTCGTCCGACATTTCGTTCTTGCCACCGCGGGACACGTGGATCATGGCAAGAGCGCCCTGATCAAAGCGCTAACCGGCACAGATCCCGACCGCTTGCCCGAAGAGCAGCTTCGCGGAATCACCATTGACCTTGGTTTCGCACATCTGGAATTGCCGAATCCAAATCATCCCGCTTCGTCCACAGTGCTTGGAATCGTTGACGTCCCCGGACACGAAGACTTCGTCAAGAATATGGTGGCGGGCGTCGGCTCCATTGACTTGGCGCTGCTGGTCGTTGCGGCCGACGACGGTTGGATGCCGCAAACCGAAGAACATCTGCAGATTCTGAGCTATCTCGGCGTGACCCGGGCCGTTGTCGCCCTGACGAAAATTGATCTGACGCAGGACCAAACCGGCGCGACCGCCGCCATCCGCGAAGAGTTGCACGGCACGCCCTTTGCCGGTGCGCCGATTGTGCCGACCTCGGTGACTGGCCGGCAGGGCCTCGACGAGCTGAAGACCGCCCTCTCGCGCGTCTTGGCAGATGCAGCGCCTCAGCCCGATATCGGCAAACCGCGTCTGCCCGTGGATCGCGTGTTCAAGCTGCAGGGAATCGGCACCGTGGTAACGGGCACGCTGACCGGCGGCGAATTGCGGCGCGGACAAACCGTCGCGATCCAGCCCATCGGGAAGACCGCTCGCATTCGCAATATCCAGAGCCACAACCGCGATGTCGAGGCAAGCGTCCCCGGCTCCCGTACCGCCCTGAATCTGTCCCTTGATTCCGTCGAGGACATTCACCGCGGCGAGGCAATCACGCTGAACGATTTCGGCGCGCCCAGCGATGTTCTCGATGTGCTCATCGAGATTTCGTCCCGGGCGGTGCATGCAATCAAAGATGGCGCGCGGGTTCACGTCCATCATGGCAGCGGCAGCGTGGCGGCGCGCGTCGCGTTCCGCAAGCCCCGCAGCTTGGGCCCGGGTGAACGGTCGGTCGCGCAGCTTCGTCTGGAGGCTCCGGCGTTTGCACTTGCCGGTGACCGCTTCATCGCGCGGGACTGGGCCGAACGCAACACGTTGGCGGGCGGCATCATTCTCGATCCCGACGGAAATCGAAAGCTGTTCCGCAGCGAAGCGCGCGCGAAATTCCTCGATTCACGCGCGGAATCGCCCGGAGAGATTTCTCGCCTGATAGCATCGCAAGCGGCCTACGAGGGCGCGTCGCGGAGGTCGCTGCTGCTTCTGAAGTCGCGCTTTAGCGCCGCCGATATTTCCGCGGCAGTATCGCGCTTGGCTGCAGCGGGCTCGGTCGTGCTTGCCGGAGATTTCGTCGTTGACGCCGGCCGGTGGAAGGCATTGCGGCGCAGTGCTGCGGACGCAATTGACGCGCGACATCGCGCCCATCCCGAACAGAGCGGTTTGCCGCTCACCGAGCTTCGCGCCGCGCTCAAAGATGAATTACCCGTTCCGGAGCTTTTCGACGCGCTGGCCGCCGATCTGTGTCTGAGTGAATTTTTGCGAGTCGGCGCGGCGATTCGTCGCGCGTCTCACCAGCCCGCGCTTCCTCCGGAGCTTCGCGCGACCGGCGCGAAGATCAGAGCGGCGCTGGCGGCCAAACCGCTCGACCCTCCGTCGCGCAAGGAGCTCGCGCCCGATCCAGGCTCGCAACAGGCTCTACGATTCTTGATTCAGAGCGGTGAGATTGTTGAGATCAACGCCGAAGTCGTAATGACTACCGATAGCGTAAAGAAAGCCACCGAGATGGTTCGGCAGTACATTGGCTCGCGCGGACCGGCGACTGCGAGCGATCTGCGTCAAGCGCTTGGCAGCAGCCGTCGCGTGGTGATTCCATTGCTCGAGCGGCTTGATCGCGACGGTGTCACCCTGCGCCAGGGCGACAAGCGTACTTTGCGAACCTAGGGAAGCACAGTTGGCGCTACAGCAGCGGAGCGTGCTACGCCTCGCGCGCGACTGTCGTACTTTGCAGCTTCCCTTGGCCGGGAAACTTTCCGCCGACCCACTTGAGTGTTCCGCGCACGATAAAGACGTTCAGCAATATCGAAATCAACGACGCGGCAATCGCGGTGCTGAAAACATTTTCGGCTACCATCCCCGACGATCGCGCGACCTGCACGACGACGAACGACAACTCGCCGATCTGCGTCAGCCCGGCAGCCACCGCGATCGCGGTCCGGATGGGATAGCGGAAGACCCACACAATCGCCGTCCAGACCAGGAATTTGCCGATCACGATGAGTAGAAGCATGATTCCAAGGAGCGGCAGGCTCTGAAGCAGTACTTTCGGATCGATCAGCGTTCCCAGGGAAACGAAGAAGAGCGCCACGAAGGCGTCGCGAAGCGGAACGAGCTGAATGTGCGCGTCGTGAAGATCTTCCAGGCCGCTAAGGGATAGCCCCGCAAGAAAAGCGCCCAGCGCCACCGAAAATCCGGCCACTTGCGCGAGAGCCGCTGTCGCCAGGCAAACCGCGATCATCACTAAAAGAAAAAGCTCGGAGTTGCACGTCAGTTTGACGCGTCGCAGTAACCGCGGAATTACTTTCATCGCCAGAAATGCCAGCGGCACGAGCAGGATCACGGCTTTACCCAGGATCCACGCCGCTTTGACGAAGCGGCCCTCGCCCTTGTCGGCGAGCACAGGGAGAACGACCGTCATGCAGATCACGGCCAGGTCCTCCACGAGCGTGATGCCGATCATCACGCGGCCGAATTCGGTGGTCAGCGTTCCGGAATCGGTCAGAAGCCGCGCCAGAACCATGGTGCTGGCAACCGAAACCGTCGCGCCGATGACCACCGATTCCGTCACGCTCCATCCCATCAGCTTTCCTGCCGCTATCGCGATACCCACGATAGTCAAAATGCCGAGCGGCGCTCCAACCAGCGCGACCCATTTCACGCGCATCAGATCCGGAATTGAAAACTCGACGCCGATCGAAAACATCAGCAGAACCACGCCGACTTCGGCAAGCACCTCGAACGAATGCAAGTCGGAAACGTGAGGGCCTGGGGTGAACGGGCTGATCACGACACCTCCGACCACGAACCCCAGAATCAAAGGCAGGCGGAGGCGCCATGCCAACAGCCCTCCCAGCACGGCAGCAAGAAATATGTAGGTCAGATCGCGAAACAGAATCGGATTCGCTTCCATTTTCTATCTCTCCCTGCCGGCCTCTCCAGAGACTCTAATACTCGCTGCAATGAAAAGCCGTCCGGCCGGCAGGATTTGCGCCAGGCAGGCCGCCGGAGGTAAAGTCGGAGCGAGTTTTTCGGCTCGCGACAGCGGTGGCCGAAGCGATGTGCGCGAATGGCCCGCAGCACGGGTTCATGTACGCCGAGGAATCGCGGTTATGCAAGAGACCCTCAGGGCTTCGACCAAATAAGAGCAAGTGGCATGATTCCAGAATTGTGGGGGTAGCGCAATGAGGCGCATGATCTCGTGGATCGCGTTCCTTTCGATTATTTCTGTTCTTTTCGTCGCGCGCCGGCCTGCTTCGCTTGGGACACGCACGGCCCTTGCCGCTCCGCCGGGACGACTTGGTCCACAAGCCGTCTGGAAACCGGCCCCACAACTCATCGCGAGTATTCGCGCGAAATGCGGCGCCGATCCTCAACATACCGGCGAATGCTTCCTGCGCGAGATGGGGGCTGGAGGCGCGTCCGCCGAAGCCGTTGCATTCTCAAAGTCTCTCCCCGATCCAGGCAGCGCCTATCTGCGCGGATTCCGCGATACCGGCCGCGTGGACATCGCCTACGTCGAGTATTTTCTGCGCGCGAATGAGACGGAGGGCGTATTCCTGGTCAATGGAGATCCGCCGATCATTGATGTTGACGACGCGAAATACCTCTCGTCCGACCAGCTACGCATGAACTCCGACTACGCCACTCTCCTTCAGAAGTTCCCGAACATCAGCGTCTGGCCGTCCGATCGCTACCACATGCAGACTCCTGCAGCAGTTTCCGTCGCGCACGGACAGGAATTCGATGTGGAGTATCTTTTGCAGGACGGATGTCACGCTTGCGCGCGCGTTGGTGTCGCCGACGTGGCTTTCCTTTTCGACGATTCCGGGCGATTCCAGGCCACCCGCGTCCTGCGCGTTCTGCCTCAGCGGGGACAACCATGAACAGCCCGTATTGAACGCGCGCAGCGATTCCTGGCCGTGCCGCTGCGGTTCGCGAAGCAAGATTATTCGCGTCGCTTCTTGCGTTTCTTGCGATCGGGTTTGAAAGCCAGTTCGTTCTCGGCGTCGATGTTGTGCTGTTGCAGATGGGCCTCCAGGCCTTCATCGGTCAGGTCAAGGGGCTGTGAGTGTTTCCAGTCGTGATGTGCGATTTTTCTCATGCGTTCGATGGGCTCGTCGTCGCGCACCTCGATGGCAAGCTCGCGACGATTGTCAAAACTGCCGGGCGCGAGATTTATGGATCCGACGATCATGCGAACTCCGTCTGCAAAAAGCATCTTTCCGTGAAGTTTCAAATGCTTCAGTTTGTGCACTTTGATTCCGACGTCATCCAGAGTGCGCAGCCCGCCCACTGCTTCGGTAAGCTTTTCCTTTTTTAGCTTGTAGGGAGGCCGGGCCATGACGTGGACTTTGACGCCGCGCGTGGCGGCGCGAACCAGGCGCTCGATAATGACCGCGTCCTGATAGCGCTCGTTCTGCAGAAAGAGCGTGTGTTTTGCGTCGTCAATGAACTGTGCGATTCGTTCGCGACCGTTGGTGGTGCACCATATCAGGTGAGCGTCGCAGCCCGGCTCGAACGTCTTGCGCTTCCAGTCCGCTTCGAAGCACTCGATCACTTCTCCCACTTCGTGGCGATGCGTGGTGACGACCGCATAGTCGCGCGTTTCCGTAAGATTTTCGGTTTTCCAATTCAGCGATTTTACGAACGCTGTCTGGTCGTCTATGACCATCGATTTTTCGTGCGTCAGCGCAAATGCGGGATTGCTGTCAATCACGCTCACGCCGCCCGCGAGCAGAGCTTTTCGGGACGCGTCATTATCCGATTCTCCGCCGCGGCGCGTGGGATTCAGCATGATCCGGACGTCAACTCCGCGCCGCCTCGCCGCAATGACCGCTTTCAGAAGACTCGGATCGGAAAAAACGAACATCTTAACGCGGAGGGATTTGTTTGCGCCGTTGATAGCCTCTAGGACAGGCTTCGCGGAGTCGTCGGGAAGAACAATCAGGGAACGCGGCATTCCATCTCCCGGGGTTGAAGCTGCTCTGGCCGGCCGATCGGCGGCCAGCCTATTGCGTAATATTCAGTTGCTGCGCCTTGTCGTTCACGGTTGCCGATTCAAACTGTACACGATAGAGCTCACTGTACGCACCCCCAAGATTCAGAAGTTCGTCGTGGGTTCCTTGTTCCGCTACGACTCCGTCCTTTAGAACCAGAATCAAATCGGCATCGCGAACGGTGCTGAGGCGGTGCGCGATGGTTATGACCGTGCGTCCTCGCATCAGTTCTTTCAGAGCCTTCATCACTACTCTCTCCGATTCCGTGTCGAGAGCCGCGGTTGGCTCGTCCAGAATGAGAATGGGATTGTTGCGAATAATTGCGCGGGCGATGCCGATGCGTTGGCGCTGGCCGCCGGACAGCGTCTCCCCGCGCTCGCCAACGATGCTGTCGTAGCCGTGCGGCATGGCGACGATGAATTCGTGGGCGTCGGCCAGCTTTGCCGCCTGAATGATTTCTTCTCTCGTCGCTTCCGGCCGGCCGTAGGCAATATTCTCGGCCAGGGTGCCCTGAAACAAAATAGTTTCTTGCAGCACGTAGGCGATCTGGCTTCGCAGCGCCTGAACTTTATACTCGCGTATATCCACACCGTCGATGAGAATTGTCCCGGCGGTCGGATCGTAAAATCGGGGTATCAGGCTCACAATTGTCGATTTTCCGCCGCCAGTGGCCCCAACGACTCCCACCATTTGGCCGGGTGCGATGTGGAAGGTGACGTCGTGCAGCACGGGCGCCTCCGTGTCGTAAGCGAAGGCCACATGATCGAACGCGATATCGCCCGTGAATTGCTCCACTTCTTTGGCATCGGGATGCTCGGGAATCACGGCGTCGGCATCGAGAATGGCCTGCACGCGCTCCACGCCGACGGCGGTTTGCGCGATGGAATTGGTCATCGTGGCGAGATCCTGCACTGGCTTGAAGAATTTGGTGAGATAGGTGAGAAAGACGGTGAGCGCGCCCGCGGTCATCACTCCTCTCAAAATAAGGGCCGAGCCTCGCCATAGAACCACAGCCGCACATATAGATACGGTGACGGCCACCACCGGAGCCAGAAGCGCCTTAATCCGCCGTGCTTTCAGAGCTGCATCCACGGTTGCGCGGCTCACGGCTCCTAGGTCCTTGTCCGCCAGATCCTGCCGGCCGAACGCCTCCACCACGCGGATGGACTCAAGACCCTGCTCCACCACCGCAACGATATTGCTTTGTTGAACGCGCACTTCGCGGGTAGCTTTTTTCAATGCCTTCTTGAACCTGGCGACGAAGAGCAGCATGAATGGCGTCACCGCAATGGCAATCAGAGTGAAGTCCCAATTGAGCCAGAACATGATCGCCAGCATTCCCACAATCGTGAGCAGGTCCACCGCGATATCGAGCGTTGCTCCTGAAGCGAACGCTTGAATGGTCTGCACATCCGCCGTGATGGTGCTCACCAGCGCGCCGGTTTGGTGCTGGCTGTAATAGCTTAGCGAAAGCTGCTGAAGATGGTGGTAAGTCCTCATGCGGAGATCGTTTGCCACCCACTGGCCGACACTGGTGGTGTAATAGTTCGCCACATAAGATGCCAGAGCGCCAAGCGCCGCAAAGACCACCAGCGCCGCCGCCGCCGCGAACGCGATCTGCATCTTCGAGTGGCCTCCCAGCGCGTGACCCAGCAAGCCGTCCAGCCACGCCGGCGCCTTGTGACTTCCCACCACGTTGTCCAGGACGATCTTCAGCGGCCACGGGCCCGCGATGCTCATCACCGTCTGGACGATCATGGCGAAAAGAATGGCCAGCAGCGTTAGGCGGTATGGACGGATGAGCGTTCGAATCAAGCTGATCAAATTCACAACTCCTGATGAACGCCCATGGCGGCAAGGCGCGCGAATTCACGCGGGCGAAGTGGATCAGTTAGCCGCGGTTATCGTACCCTCAGCGAAGGCGTTCGTAAACTTCTGGTCTTGTCTGACGACTCAGAACCACTGGATGCCAACGAGCGCGGATTCTGAGTGATATTTCGCCGCAGATTGCCGCCATGAATCCGCGAGAATTGTGATCTACTGGGTGCGCTCTAATTCTTTTCGAAGTACGATAATAAGACCAACTAGGGGCGTAGCTCAGTGGTAGAGCAGCGGCCTTTTAAGCCGAAGGTCGTGGGTTCGATCCCCACCGCCCCTCTACCGGTCGATTCCGCAAGTCGCCCACAATCAGTCATTGATTTTGCTGCACCATAGCGCTCACCCAAATGCCGTTCGGTACCCCTGTTTTCACCTCGTCTCATCGAGTTTGGCCACCGTTTAGCCACAGTTTTGCACCATTTTGGTGAATCGGTTTTCGGAGCCAAGCGAACTGATCGGCCAACCGTAAGCCTGGGGCCTTCCCAAGGACCCGGAGGTTCTAGGTATAATCCAAAGCATGGCGATTGGCTCACACACAATTCCTCGGTTCTATCTGGAGCAGTTCGCCACTCGTCGGCGAAATAGGCCCGGACGTGTGTGCGTGTACGAGAAAGGGAAGCCGCCCCAGCAGAGATCAACCAGATCACAGGGCCGCGAGAACGGCTATTTTCAGATCGTTCGCGACGATGGGTCCAAGGACGAATTCACTGAGACAGCGCTGGCCAAGTTTGAAGACGAGTGTCTCGATGCGTTGGTAAGTGCGAAATTTCCCCTCTGTGATATGGCGTTGGTGACCGTCAAGCTCGCCTCCTACGCGGGAATGCTATTCCAGCGATCGACAGTCCGCCGAAAATTCTCGGCTCGTAATTGGGCAAAACTGGAAGCGCCGTATACGACTCTTGCGTCAAATCAAGAGTATCTGCGTGACTTCGCCAAGCATATTTCGGAACTCAATGGGGCAGACGTACACGAGTGAACAGATGGCCGAGATGATCAGAAAACAGTCGGCGATGTTCACGAATGCGAGTCACACGCGTAGCACGTTTGTGAAAATTCTCGGCATGCATATCGAAATTTGCAGGCGAGAAATGATGAAAAAGTCTTGGCAAGTCTGGCATGCTCCTGAGGGTTGCGAGTTCGTGACCTCGGACTGCCCTATAGTTACGTTCGTCCGCTTTCCCACTCAGCACGAGGAGATTTGGCATCCAGGTTATGGATTTGGGACAAAAAACGTCGTGATCGCGTTTCCACTGGCTCCGACAGCGTGCCTCGTAATGACGGATACGCCGTTCCGTGATTCGAGGGCCAAAGTGGATGCGGACACCGTTGGAAGGGTGAATCAGATGGTGATTAGTTCGTGTGATCGATTCGTTTATTCCCTAACGCCATCTCAGAAGATCGCGGAGATGGTCGATCACTTCGGCGCTACGTCGATACCAGGAGTGAACGCGTTTATCGGCAGACCGATCGACGAGACGTTGATCGAAGATCATCTGCGGAAGTCGATGGGAATTCCGAAGCGCGAACGCAAAAATGGGGATGCCACGCAATCCGTCGGGTGAGGCCCCTCCATCCACTATGACTCCGCCCGCGACCTCACCTACCTCGGCGACGTCGATTAACACGGGACGAAATCACTCTTCTCGATTCAGCTCGACGAGGCGCGCGCCGAATGGCGGCGTCGAGGCACCCCGAATAGCCGCTGCCGCCCGGCTTGCGACATTTCAGTAGTCCAAACCAGCGGATTCTACGGTGGAGCAGCATGACCGATCAGGAACGCTTACAAAAAGGCGCACTCTGCGACCTCCTCATGAAAGAAGGCATCGATGGTCGCCAAGACGCGGATGCTGTTTCCCGCACCACCTTGCTGACCAATCTTGCCGGAGAACTCGGACGCAAGGATAGCCTCGCTTGTGCAATTACCTGGTACGAGGCTCTTGAGCGAAAGGGCATTAGTGGTGAGCAGGCGATTCTCCTAGATTACGGTAGGGCGAATGCCCTCGCGGGAGAACGATATGGCACGGAGTGGCAGTGGGAACAGGCCACGCTGGCACGCGAGATCTTTTATCTCCGCCGTGCTGTTTCGCACCAGAAGTTCGGACAAATTCCCAGCACCGCCAAGTGCATGTGCCTCAACAACCTTGGCAATCGACTACGTGTCGCGGGCCGGGCCATAGAGGCCCTCGAATACTGGCGTCGTGCGCTCGAAGTGCAGCCGAACTTCGGGATGGCACTGTGCAACCGAGCCAGGGTCTTGGCTGCGTATGCGGAAGGTCTCGAGATCCCGGCTTACGGCCTCTCGTTCGTGGCGCACAAAGAGGCATCGGCCGCCCTTGCACCGACAGCAGCGTACACAGACATTCGTGATCGACACAGTCGAGAAAAAACCAAGGAACTCAAGAACTGGATCGAATCGGTGGTGGACGTAAACGGAATTGCTGCGCTTGATCCCCTCACCTCGCCGGATACCTCCGCTACAGAGGAAGAACGCGACTACCGCCATTGGTGTCTGGTCAACTATTTGTATCTGACTCCTTCGAATGACTTGGGTCCGTACTCTGTGGCTTCCGCCGACTCAATGGGATTGGCGACTCACGTTGTACCCCTCGAAGCCCCTCACACATTCGCGAGCTTTTTCGACCAGATGAAGCAAGAATACGTATCGGCGCGCTGGTTGTTGTATGAGAGTTTAACGGTGAAAAGGCCGCACTTTTCGGATAGAGATGTGGACCTTCAGGCGACTGAACCCCGACCATCACTTTCCTTAGCAATTGAAAAGGTCAAGGCTGCCTTCAGGGTTTCGTACTCTCTTTTCGATAAAGTTGGCTTCTTTATCAACGCCTACATGGGCCTGGGAATACCGGAAAAACAGGTCTCATTCAGGAGCCTCTGGCGCCCCGGTGAGACCAAACCGTTACGAAATGAATTCGACTTGACCGGCAACTGGGGGTTCTGTGCCTTGTACTGGCTCGCTAAGGACTTCTTCGAGAAGTCGAACGACGAGGTGGCTGAACCACAAGCCCGTCGACTTAGCGAAATAAGGAACCATATCGAGCATAAATACTTGCGAGTGACAGTAGCTGAGTGCCTAACCGCACCGCCTGATGACTTGGCGTTGATGGTGTCCCGCGAGCAGTTCGAGCGCAAGGCCCTGCACCTTTTGAAACTTGCCCGTTCGGCACTCATCTATTTGGCTATCGGCGTCGGATTTGAGGAACGAAGGCGCGAGTCTGGTCGTGCCAGTGAGCCCCTTGGGGAAATACCGTTGCCTTCTTCTTTGCCCGATGCCGAGAAAATTTAACCAGCGACGGCAGCGCCAGCCGAGCGCTGATGTCAGTTTATGCTTCGGGCCGGGTGCGGCGCTCCTTCAGGCTCGCTAGCTTCACGCGGGCGGAGTGGATCAGTTAGCCGCGGTTATCGTACCCTCAGCGAAGGCGTCCGTAAACTCCAGGTCTTGTCTGACGGCTCAGAACCATTGGATGCTGACGAGCGCGGATTCTGAGTGATATCTCGCCGGAGATTGCCGCCATGAATCCGCGAGAATTGTGATCTACTGGGTGCGCTCTAATTCTTTTCGAAGTACGATAATAAGACCAACTAGGGGCGTAGCTCAGTGGTAGAGCAGCGGCCTTTTAAGCCGAAGGTCGTGGGTTCGATCCCCACCGCCCCTACCAACAATTCTTTCGTTTGAATCAATCCCCCAAAAAGAGATAAAACATCCCGCGATCAGGGCATAATGCAGCCGTCACGACGCGGGCCGCGAAGTGTCGGGACTTACCGTTGCGTTTTCAATTGTTGCCGGGCTAAGATTCGCGGAGCCGCTGAAACGTAAGGCGAGGCGGCCGCATCGAAACTAGCTGAGCCGTCCGAACGCTCGATCCAGCTCGAGCCTCAACTCACCGAACCGAGATGACCGTATTCGTATCAGGCGCGGGATTCCAGAGTGGGAGACGAACATGAAGACGCTTCTGAAATACAAATACTGGATAGCGGGGCTGTTTTGCCTGCTTGTCGCCGGGCTCATCTACGGCGCAATTCGCCCGAAACACGTGTCGGGCGCGCCCGGACCTTCACCGGAAGTCTCCGTCGTTCAGGTTGAGCAGAGGGATGTCCCGATCTATGGCGAATGGATCGGCACACTGGACGGCTTCGTGAACGCGGACGTCCGGGCGCAGGTCACTGGTTACTTGCTGCGCCAGGGCTACCAGGAAGGCTCGTTCGTCAAGGAAGGCCAGCTGCTTTTCCAGATTGATCCACGCCCGTTTCAGGCGGTGGTTGACCAAGCCCAGGGGAATCTGGATCAGGCCACCGCGAATCTGGCGAACGCCGAAGCCGTGCAGCACCGCACCCAGCTTGATGTGAACCGCTACACGCCTCTGGCGAAAGAGCAGGCGGCCAGCCAACAGGATCTCGACAACGCCGTCCAGAACAACCTGGCAGCCATAGCCACGGTAGAAACTAGCAAGGCTCAAATTCAGACGGCTCAGGCGGCCCTGGAAACCGCGAAAATCAATCTCAGTTTTACCCGCCTCGTCGCGCCCATAGACGGCATCGCCGGCCAGGCGCAGCTCCAGGTGGGCGCACTGGTCAGTCCGAGCAGCGGCGCCGTTACCACCGTCTCTACGCTTGACCCCATCAAGGTCTATTTCACGGTGAGCGAGTCCGAGTATCTCGCCTGGCGGAAACGGTTTCCCACAGATATAGCGAACGACGAGGCTAGAAGCAATGTGCGCCTGCAAATTATTCTCGCGGATGGTTCGACGTATCCGCGCGACGGCACAGTCTATTTCGCCGACCGCCAGGTGGATCCGAATACCGGCGCGATTCGCATCGCCGGCTTGTTTCCCAATCCCGGAAATATTCTGCGTCCCGGCGGCTATGCCAAAGTTCGCTTTGCGGTCAGGACCCAGCCGGACGCGTTGCTCGTGCCCCAGCGTGCCGTGTCGCAAGTGCAAGGCGGTTATCAAGTGGCGGTTGTTGATAACCAGAACAAAGTCAGCATCCGGGCCGTACAGGTCGGTGACCAGGTCGGCAACGAGTGGATTATTACGGACGGGGTCAAGCGCGGAGATCGAGTCGTCGCGGAAGGAGTACAGAAAGTTCGCACGGGCATGCATGTGAACCCTAAACCGTTTGTGGAAGCGTCGACAGGAGACTAGTCGCGTGTCGAAATTCTTCATCAACCGGCCCATCGTGGCCATGGTGATCTCGATTGTGATGGTGCTCGTTGGTACCATTTCGATTTTGACCCTGCCAGTCGCCCAGTTTCCCAATATCGCTCCGCCGGAAGTTCAGGTGCTCGCGACTTATGTGGGCGCGGACGCGGAAACCCTCGAGCAGGCCGTTGCCACTCCCATCGAACAACAGGTCAATGGCGTGGACAACATGAATTACATGTACTCGCTGAATGCCACCGGGAACTCGAACACGACTTTGATTGTTGACTTTGATGTGAAAACGGATCCCAACAATGACCTGATTCTCACGCAGTCCCGCGAGACGCAGGCTGCTTCCCAGCTCCCCGCCGACGTGAACAACTACGGGATCACCGTCAGAAAATCCGTAACCGCTCCGCTGATGCTGCTGGCCTTGTACTCGCCCCACGGAACCTACGACGCCACGTTTCTATCGAACTACGCCTTCATCAACCTCGTCGATCCGATCACCCGTTCGACGGGCATCGGCAACGTCCAGGTATTCGGCGCGGGTCAATATGCCATGCGACTGTGGGTCCGGCCCGACACGCTGGCCAAGCTGGGAATTACGGTCACCGATATCGTCAGCGCAATTCAGGCTCAGAACACCGTAAATCCAGCCGGAAAAGCGGGCGGCGAACCTGCTCCCAAGGGCCAGGAATTCACTTATTCCGTTCTCGCGCAGGGCCGCTTGGTCTCGCCCGAGGAATTCGGGCAGATCGTGGTGCGCGAAACGCCGGACGGCGCCGTCGTGCGGGTCCGTGATGTCGCTCGGATCGAGCTCGGCTCGCAGGACTACAGCACCAAGGGCCGATTTAATGGCAAACCGAGCGCCATCGTTGCCGTGTATCAATTGCCCGGCTCGAACGCTGTTGTAGCAGCCGCGGGCGTCAACAAGCTGATGGCTGAATTGAAGCAGCGCTTCCCGGAGGATATCGATTACGTCACGGCCCTGGATACCACCAAAGCCGTCACCGAAGGCATGAAGGAGATCATCAAGACTCTCGTGATCGCCCTCGCGCTGGTCATCCTGGTCGTCTATATCTTCCTTCAGGGCTGGCGCGCGACGCTGATTCCGCTGCTGGCGGTGCCGGTAGCGCTGGTGGGTACTTTCATATTCTTTCCGTTGTTCGGTTTTTCCATCAATACGCTTTCACTTTTTGGCCTGGTTTTGGCCATCGGCCTTGTGGTGGACGACGCGATCGTCGTCGTCGAAGGCGTGGAACGCCACATTGAAGAGGGCATGACTCCCAAGAACGCGGCTTTGCAGGCCATGGAAGAGCTCTCCGGGCCTGTGATCGGGATCGCGCTGGTTCTTTCCGCCGTGTTCGTGCCCACCGCGTTCATTCCCGGCATCACCGGCAGGCTCTATCAGCAATTCGCCGTCACGATCGCGATCTCGGTAATTCTCTCGGCGTTCAATGCGCTGACGCTCAGTCCGGCGCTTGCGGCGCTGCTGCTGCGCCCGAAAGAGGAAAGTCGCGGGCTTCTGCGAAGGTTTTTCGATGGCTTCAACCGTGTATTCGGACGCGCCACGGAAGGTTATGTGGGCTGGAGCGCGGTTCTCATCCGCAAAACCTCCGTTGCCATAGTTTTGCTGGTGATATTTGGGGGCCTGGCAGCATTTTTTGCCAACCGTGTGCCGTCCAGCTTCCTTCCCGACGAAGATCAGGGCTACCTCTACGTGAATATGCAGCTTCCGAATGGCGCCTCCATGGAACGCACCACCGACGTTGCGGCGCAGGTCGAAAAAGTATTGGCGGACACGCCAGGCGTGCAGTCCACAGTCAGTGTCGTCGGCTTCAGTTTGCTTAGTTTTGTTCGTACCAGTTACAACGCATTCTTTTTTGTCACGTTGAAGCCCTGGGACGAGCGCACCTCGAACGCCGAGCAATTGCAAGCAATCAAGGCTCATATCAATCGCCAGTTGAGTCAGCTGCCCGGCGCAATTGCCTTCGGTTTTTCTCCGCCTGCCATCCCGGGCGTCGGCACAGCCGGAGGATTCACGTTTGTGCTCGAGGATCGCTCCGGCGGTGACGTTCAGTTCCTGGCCAAGAATCTCGCCACTTTTATGCAAGCCGCCAGCAAACGGCCCGAGATTGCCGGCATGAGCACCACGTTTCTGCCCAGTGTGCCCCAGGAATTCGTGGACGTGGACCGCGACAAAGTGCTCAAGCAGGCCGTCCCGCTCAACGACGTCTACCGCACGATCCAGGCCTTCATGGGCGGGTACTTCATTAATTATTTCAATCGCTTCGGCCGCCAGTGGCAGGTGTACATCGAGGCTGAAGGGGAATACCGCGCCAAAGCGGAAAACGTCGGCCAGTTTTATGTTCGCAACACCAAGGGCGACAATGTTCCGCTTTCGACGCTGACCACGGTGAAGTCCAGAATGGGGCCCGAATTCACCATGCGCTTCAACGAGTACCGCTCCGCCCAGATCAACGGCAGCGCCGCGCCCGGCTACAGCTCGAACCAGGCCACCGCCGCCCTCGAAGACGTCTTCAAGCAGACCATGCCGCACGAAATGGGATTCGATTACCTGGCCATGTCGTATCAGGAGCAAAAGGCGCGGGAAGGCGTCCCTCCGGCGGTAATCTTCGGGCTTTCGTTGCTGTTCGTTTTTCTGATTCTTTCGGCGCTGTATGAAAGCTGGTCGCTGCCGCTCAGCGTCCTTTTGAGCACGCCTGTGGCCGTGTTCGGCGCTTTCGCCATGCTCTGGCTGCGCCGCACTCTGCTTGGCGTTTTTTATCCGCCTTACATGGTCCAGATCGAGAGCGATGTCTACGCGCAGATCGGGCTGGTGATGCTCATCGGCCTCGCGGCCAAAAACGCCATCCTCATCGTCGAATTTGCCAAAGACGAATTCGATAAGGGCAAACCGCTGGTGGACTCTGCGCTCGAGGGCGCCAGGCTTCGTCTGCGGCCGATCCTGATGACCTCCTTCGCGTTTATTCTTGGCTGCGTGCCGCTCTGGATTGCCGCCGGGGCGGGCTCGGTCGCTCGACAGATCATGGGAACTACGGTGATCGGAGGCATGCTCGCCGCCAGCGCCATCGGAATCTTTTTCGTTCCCGCGATCTTCTACATGGTCGAGAAATGGTCCGGCACCGAAAAGGAACACATTGCGGCGGCGCTGCCTTCCACTCCCAAACCAGCGGAGGGAGACTGAAATGGCCGCCTTCAGCAAGAACCGCTCGACTGAATCGCGAAACAAATATTTCAAGAGACTGGCGCGGCTGACATTAGCCACGGTGGTCTCCGTCTTTGTCGTTGGCTGCGCGGTCGGCCCGAATTACCATCGTCCCGCAGTTCAGACTCCGACGGCCTTCCGCGATCTCAGCGACAGCACGCCCGTCGCGCCTCAGACAGCGTCCTTCGCGGATCTCCCCTGGTGGCAGGTCTTCCAGGACCCGAAGTTGCAAGATCTGATCCGCACAGCTTTGAAGCAAAACTACGACTTGCAGATCGCGACGGAGCGCATAAACTCAGCCCGCGCGCAGGTGGCCATCACCCGCTCCGCTCTTTTCCCACAGGTGCAAGGGAACGGCCAGTTCCTCGGTGGTCAGGACTATGTCTCCCGAACGAAGTCGAATTTCCTGTTTCTGACCGCCGATGCCGCCTTTCAATTGGATTTGTTTGGCAAACTGCGCCGAGCCACGGAAGCGTCGCGCGCTCAGCTTCTCGCCACGGAAGATGCCCAGAAAACCGTCGTCCTCACGCTGGTGAGCGATGTGGCGACCGACTATTTCGCCCTTCTGCAACTCGATCTCCAGCTCCAAATCTCCCGCGACACGGTTGTCACCCAGCAGGATTCCGTCAAGCTCACCAATCTGCGCCTCGATCACGGTGTGGCCACGAAACTGGATGTGCTACAGGCCCAGCAAGTCCTGGATACGGCGAACGCTTCGATCCCGGATTTGGAGAGGCAGGTAGCGCAGGAAGAAAACGCGATCAGCATTTTGCTCGGTAACTATCCGCAAGCCATACCCCGGGGGCTCCCGTTGGTCCAGCAGCCGCTTCCTCCGGAAGTGCCGGCGGGCTTGCCGTCATCGCTGCTGGAGCGCCGGCCGGATATTCGCGAGGCTGAGCAAAATCTGGTCGCCGCGAACGCTGAAATCGGAGTGGCGAAGGCCCAGTTCTTTCCCCAAATCTCGCTGACGGGTTCCGGCGGCGGGGCCTTCGGGCGAAGCGATGCTTTCTCGAATTTAATGAGTTCACAACTTGGAATCTGGGCCTACGGAGCACAATTGAGTCAGCCGATTTTCACGGGGGGAGCGCTGCGCGGGAATTTGCGGCTGGCCGAGTCGCAGCAGAAACAGGCACTGGTCGCTTACCGGCAATCCATCCAACAAGCGTTCGGAGATGTCTCCGATGCGCTGATCGGCTATGAGAAATACCATCAGGTCCGAGTTCGCCAGGAGGACACCGTTGCGGACTTGCGCGAGTCCGTCCGGCTGTCGAACTTGCGATACACCGGAGGGACGACTACCTATCTTGAAGTATTGGATGGGCAGCGATCGCTATTTGACGCCGAGCTAACTCTCGCACAGGCGCGCGGCAACGAGTACGAGAGCCTCGTGCAGCTTTACAAGGTCCTCGGCGGAGGCTGGCAGCAATAAGCGGTGTGCGTTGTAAAGCCTTTGCAATGGCGTGATTCAAGGCCTACGCGGATCCTGGGCCAACCGTCACGCTAAACTCCCCGGATGTAATTTCCGATTAGACGCTCGGCGCTCAATGTCTTGCGGGTTTTCACGCCGGATGGGACAGTCCTCGTGGGGCAGGGAATTTGCGAGGACGACCGACGCTGATACGGTATCAAGACGGTACGCCCGCTTTAATTAGAACGGTAGAACGAATTGCCTTTCGCGGCCATATCGCGGAGCAACTGAGGAGCGGCATACCGCTCGCCGTGCGCCTTCTCGAGCCGATCGCATTCCGCAATAAACTTTGCGACGCCCACTGTTTCGATATGGCCGATGGTGCCCCCGATGGCTGGGCAGAAGCCCCAGCCAAGAATCGAACCCACGTCGGCATCGCGGGGATCGCCTATCACGCCCTCTTCCATGCAACGGGCGCTCTCAACCGACTGTACGTAAAGAAATCGCCGGATCAAGTCCTCGACGCTGGGCTGATCGGCGCGGATCGGAAAGTGTTTTGAAAGCTCCGGCCAGAGCCTCTTCTTGGCGCCGGCCGGATAGTCATAAAAGCCCTTGCCAGCTTTTCTCCCCAGCCGCCCTAGTTGCTCCACCATGGATTCGAAGACTTCGTGGCCCGGAGAGGGACGGTACGCAGCGCCCAAATCAGCCATGGTCTGCTTCCGCACGTGTTGCATGAGGTCCAGTGATACCTCGTCCGCCTGCGCCAGAGGGCCCACGGGCATGCCCGCCATGCGGGCGGCGTTCTCAATCAGGGCGGGTAAAACACCCTCTCCGAGCATGGCCAGACCTTCGTTGACAAAGGTGGAAAATACCCGGCTGGTGTAAAAGCCTCTGCTGTCGTTGACCACAATCGGCGTCTTGCCAATTCTCTCCGCAAAGTCCATTGCCCGCGCCAGGCATTCATCCGACGTTTTCTTGCCGCGAATGATCTCCAGCAGCGGCATACGGTCCACCGGCGAAAAAAAATGAAGACCAATAAAGTTTTCCGGCCGGGACCACGCCTGGGCGAGTCCGGTAATGGGGAGCGTGGACGTATTCGAGGCAAACAGAATGCCCGCCCCAACCGCGCTTTCTGTCCGCCGGGTAACATCCGCTTTGATTTCGCGGTTTTCGAACACGGCCTCGACGACAAGCTCGCAACCCTTCAGGTCCGCGTAATTCGTCGTAGGGGTGATGCGCGCCAGGATTTTTTCCGGCGCTTCGCCGCGGAGCTGGCCCTTAGCCGACAGTTTGTCGAGAAGTTTGACGCTATGAGCCTTCCCGCGTTCGGCATTTTCCTGCGTCGTGTCGAGGAGCACGACGTCGAGTCCCGCGCGCGCTGAGACATAGGCGATTCCCGCGCCCATCATGCCCGCCCCCAGCACGCCAATCTTTGTGTACTTTTGCGCGGGCACATTTTTCGGCCGCGCAGCCAGACTGCCCAACTCTTCCCGCGAGAAAAACGTGCGCACGATGTTGCGAGCCTGCGGCCCGCACAGCACATGTACAAAATAGCGGGTCTCGATCTTCAGTCCGGTGGCTACGTCCACGGCGCATCCTTCGAACACGGACGAGAGAATCGCCGGCGCAGCGGGGTAGAGGCCTCTGGTTTTTTCGCGCACCATCGCGTGCACCGTGGCGAACGTCTCGAAGCCCGTGGCGCTGGTCGAAGCTCCGCTTGGCATGCGAAATCCCTTGGCATCCCACGGCTGACTTACCTTGCCCGCCGGACGATCCAGAATCCACGATTTCGCAGCCGGGAGTAGATCGGCGGCAGGAACGAGTGCGTCAATCAGGCCCGCATCCTTTGCCTCGCGTGGCGCCAGCGTTTTGCCTTCGAGCAAAAGCGGAAGGGCATTGCGAATCCCAATCAGGCGCGGCAAACGCTGCGTGCCTCCTGCTCCGGGCAGCAGTCCCATCTGAACCTGCGGCAAGTCCGATTCGCGAACCGGGATCGTCGGCGGCAACCCGATAGTGGCACGCGAGACAGATCTCATATCCTTCACCGAGCGCTGCACCGTTGATGGCCGCGACGAATGGCTTGCCGCAGGTCTCCATAGTGCGCAGCACTGAGTCCAAGCTGCGGACCAGCGACTTCACGGATTCTGCGTCGCCAGTTCGCGCAAACGCCCTCAAATCCACCCCGGAAAGGAAATCGGGCTTGGACGACGAGACAATTACGCCTCGGACGCGCTCGTCGCGAATGGCTTCCCCGACCCGCTGGGCGAATTCCGCAACCGCCGCTGCATCCAGGGTGTTCGCGGTGCCCCCCGGCGCATTCCAGCTGATGACGGCCACCCCGTCGTTGTCCACCCGGTAATCAATCACCACACGGAATCCTTTTGCGGACGTTCGTTCCGAAGCTAAACACGTTCGATAATCGCGGCAGTGCCCATTCCTCCGCCCACGCACAGCGTGGCGAGCCCGGTTTCAAGATTGCGCCGCTCCAGCTCGTCGAGCAGAGTGCCCAGGATCATCGCGCCCGTCGCGCCGAGGGGATGCCCCATGGCGATCGCGCCACCGTTCACGTTTAGTTTGTCATGGCTCACGCCGAGCAGGTCCATGAAGCGCATCACCACCGCCGCAAAAGCTTCGTTGACTTCATAAAGATCAATGTCCTGCGTGGTCATGCCCGCTTTCTTCAGGGTTTTCTCCGTCACGTACGATGGTCCGGTCAGCATGATGGTCGGTTCGCTTCCGATGCTCGCAAACGACACAAAGCGGGCTCGCGGTTTGAGTCCTAGTTTTTCGCCGGCCTCCCGGCTGCCGATCAGAACCGCCGCTGCTCCGTCCACTATTCCCGACGAATTTCCGGCATGATGAACGTGATGGATCGTTTCCGTATCTGGATATCGCTGGATCGCTACAGAGTCGTAGCCGAACTTCTCGCCGGCATGCGCAAAGGAAGGCTCGAGCTTTGCCAAATCCTCCAGGGTCGTTTGGGGCCGAATCAGCTCGTCACGATCCAGCACCACGTCGCCGTTCATGTCCTTTACGGGAACGATCGAGCGTTTGAAATGGCAGCTCTTCTGTGCGAACGCCGCCCGTTTCTGGCTTTCGACAGCGTAGGCATCCACGTCCGCGCGTGTGTATCCCATGCGCGTGGCCAGCAGGTCCGCGGAAATCCCCTGCGGCACGATGTGCCACGGAAATGTGATCTGCGGATCGGTAAAAAGCGCGCCGCCCGCTGAACCCATGCGCACGCGCGACATGCTCTCCACGCCGCCACCAATTGCAAAGTCCGCTTCTCCGGAAATCACCTTTCCGGCGGCGATGTTGCAAGCCTCCAGACCCGACGCGCAGAAACGGCTTACGGTGACGCCGGCGGTTGTTTCCGCGTACCCGGCGTCGAGCACCGCGGTTCGCGCGATGTCCGCGCCCTGTTCACCGGCCACTTCCACGCACCCCAGCACCACGTCGTCCACATAGGAAGTGTCCAGCTGGTTGCGCTGTTGAATTGCGCGCAGCGCCGTGGAAGCCAGAGCAACCGGGGTGCATTGGTGCAACGATCCCGATTCCTTGCCCTTGCCCCGCGGCGTTCGCACAGCGTCGTAGATATATGCTTCGGTCATGTCCGGCCTCGCTCGTGTGCCCCTACTCGACGGTACAGAAAAGGCACGCCCCTAACTCTTGTCTCCCAGCAACGATCTGGAGATGATTTCTTTCATAATTTCTGTGGTTCCCGCCCATATGCGATGGATGCGCGCGCTCGCATAGAGCCGCGTAATGGGGTATTCCCACATGAAACCGTAGCCTCCGTAGAATTGAACGCATTGATCCGTCACTCGCCCAGCCAGCTCCGAAGTCCAAAGCTTGGCCTGTGCCGCAATCTCCGGCGTCAATTCGCCGGCATTTAAATCCATCACGCAGCGGTCCAGGAAAACCTGGCCGAGGTCCAATTCCGTCTTCATCTCGGCTAGCTTGAAGCGGGTATTCTGAAACTCCGCGATCGACTGGCCAAAGGCCTTGCGTTCCTTCACGTAGGCCAGAGTCATATCGAACGCCGTGCGCGCCAAAGCCAGCGAGCCGCACGCGGCAACCAGCCGCTCATCCGCCAGCAGCTGCATCATCGCACGAAAACCCCGGTGCGGGTCGCCCAGCACATTGGCGCACGGCACCTTGACGTCGTTGAAGAAAAGTTCCGCGGTGTCCTGCGCGTGATTGCCCAGCTTTTCGAGCTTGCGCCCGCGTTCGAATCCACGCATCCCCGTTTCCACGATAAAAAGCCCGATACGCCGCGGATTCGTGGCATCCGTCTTCGCCGCCACGATAACGATGTCGGCGTTGATGCCGTTCGAGATAAAAGTCTTCGAACCGTTCAGCAGCCAATGATCGCTCCGCAGTTCCGCTCGCGTCTTGATGCCGGCCACGTCGCTGCCCGCGGCCGGTTCCGTGATCGCCAGCGCCAGGATTCCTTCTCCCGACACCGCTCTGGGCAAAAGTCGCCGCTTCTGCTCTTCGTTGCCAAGCTTGTCGATGTACGGCGCCACCACCGTGGAATGCAGGCCGAACGCCACGCCCGTCGCACCCGCCGACTCCTCGCAGATAATCTGGTCGTAGCGAAAATCCCTGACCCCGGCTCCGCCGTAGGCTTCGTCCGCCCAGGTGCACAGGAAACCGTTCGCACCCGCCTTCCTCCAAATATCCTTCGGGGTGATGCCCGCGCGCTCCCACTCTTCGTAGTGTGGCGTTATCTCATCCTTGATGAACTGGCGGAAGTTCTTCCGGAACAGATCGTGTTCAGGTTCAAAGTGTTGGCGTTTCACGGAACCTCCTGACGAATCCACGCATCATCCCAGTACACCGGCCGAGCGAAACGCTCCGATTTCGTCCGGTCCGTATTCTAGCTCTTGCAGAATCTCTTCGGTATGGGCTCCTGCCGTGGCCGCGGGACGCTCCACGGAAAAATCGAAATTGCTCATCTTCAATGGCGGCGCGAACTGGCTGAAATCGCGACCCGCATATTCCGATTCCACGATCATTCCCCGCGCACGCATCTGCTCGCTTTGAATCGCTTCGTCCAGCTTCAGTACCGGCGTCACGCAACAGTCCACCTCCCGGAATTTCTCGGTCCAATAGGCCAACGTGCGCGAGCCGAATATCGCTTGCAGCTCTGCGCGGACGCGCCGCGATTCCTCGCCGCGAACCAGGTGTTTAGCTTTCAAATCCGGCCGCTCCAGCGCATCGCATAACCTCTCCCAGAATTTGCGCTCCAGAGCGCCCACGGCCACGTAGCGGCCGTCCGCGGTGCGGTAATAGTTATAGCAGGGCAGACCCCCGGAAAGCGCGTCGCCGCCGCGTTCGGCAGATTGACCCGCGGCCATCAGCGTCGAGAGCGCCACCACGGAGTGCGCCAGCAAACTGTCCGTCATGGAAACGTCGATGTAGCGGCCCTCTCCGCTTCTTTGCGCGTCAACCAACGCGGCCAGTATACCCATCACCGGTGTCAGGCTGCCTCCGAGCAGATCGCCGATCTGAAGATTTGGAATCGCAGGCGGGCCACCCGCTGTTCCGATCTGCTCGCCGACGCCGGCGCACGCCATGTAGTTGATATCGTGGCCGGCACGCAAGCGATCGGGACCTGTCTGGCCGTACCCCGAAATCGAACAGTAGACGATCCGCGGATTCACCTCTCGCACCGCTTCATATCCAACGCCAAGCCGCTCGACGACTCCGGGACGAAAACCTTCGACCACAATTTCCGCGTTGCGTGCCAGCCGAAGAAAAATCTCGCGGCCCGCTGCCTGCTTCAGGTCCAGCCGCATGCTCCGCTTGTTGCGATTGAGGGTGAGCGATAACAGCGTGCTCGCATCGAGACGATTTCCAGCGCCCGCTCCAAGTGTTCCTGCGCGCTGCTCTTCACGCGCCGGTTCAATTCGGATGACGTCCGCGCCGAGATCGGCAAGGTGCAGCGTCGCCATGGGGCCGGGAAGCTGGCGCGAGAGATCGAGAACCCGCACATCAGAGAGCGGCTTGCCGTGAGACGGATTCACATTTTTTCCTTGCAGTGCGAACGCTGCCTTTTTCTAGAGCCGCAATTCGAAGATCAATCTCCTACAAGTCCGAGTCGCATTCAACCTCTTCTTATTCCCATCGGAAGTTTGGCTATTTCATCGCACAGCCATATGTACCGAGGCCAGCAGTGCGCTCGCCCCGTTCCACAGAATCTGAACGCCGATGCACACCAGTAAGAACGAAGCCAGCTGCATGATCACCGTCATCGCCGTAGCACCGAGCATCTTGCCAAGCCAATCCGCGGACGCATAACACAGCAATACGCTCAATGCGATCAGCGCCGATCCGACCACGGAAACAATGATCGCAATCAGATCGAGTCCGTGGTGATGCACCGCGTTCGCGCCCAGCGTAATCGCCACTGAGATGGACCCCGGCCCCACCGTCAGCGGCAGCGTCAATGGGTAGAACGCCCGATGCAAGGGATCCTCCTGTTGAATTTTTCTGCGTGTCACCTTGTGTTCTTCGTCCGGCTTCTGCTTCAACATCGCCCATCCCGTCGAAACCACGATCAATCCTCCGCCCACCTGCACCACCGGCAGCGAAATTCCGAAGAAATCGAGGATGTAGGTCCCGATGAGGTAAGAGCCGACCAGCAGAAAAAAGCTGTTCACCGCGATGCGCCACGAAAGCGCCCGCCTCGCTTCGGACGTCTCCCCTCGGGTCAGCGCAAGAAAAATGGGGCTTCCCCCCAGGGGGTCGACGATTGGAAAGAGGGCGCTGACAACCAGAAATATCTCTTTCGCGGCTTCCAGCATGATGTTCCTCCAAGCCTCGTAGTATAAGCGACGTTTCTCCGGCGTCGCGTCCCGGGTAGCCTCCACCGGATCCGTCTCCAACGCAACGGTGCAACGGCGATCTCGAATCTTCGACACCAGCCGATACATCCAATTCAGTTACTGTAGCGATTCGCGGTTCGGGTGCAGTTCGTCTATGGATTTGTTACTCTTGTAGGTTCAGATACATATGAAAGCCTCCAACGCACTTTGGAAAGAGCGGCTCGCCGGGAAAATGCCGGAAAATCTGGCCCGCGAGCTCGATATCTACGAGACGGAAATCGCGCTGCGCAAGCAGGGCAAGATAGACGAGCGTCTCTTTGCCGAAACGCGTCTCCGCCGGGGAACCTACGGCCAGCGCTACGACAACGGCCAGCGCTACGACGGCGCGAAATTTCAGGAGTTTTCGTATCCCTCCGGCGAGCTCACCAAAGGCCCGAACACGTTCTGGGACGCCCCGGGCATGCAGCGCATCAAAATTCCCGGCGGCGGACTCAACGCGGATCAGCTCGAAACCATGGCGGAGCTGGCCGAGGAATACTCCGACAATATCGCCCATGTGACCACCCGGCAGGATTTCCAGCTCCACTACATTCATATTGACGATACGCCGAGCCTCATGCGCCGCCTGGCGGCCGCGAATATCACCACTCGCGAGGCCTGCGGCAATTCGGTCCGCAACGTGACCGCTTGCCCCTACGCGGGCACCTGCCAGGACGAGGTGTTCGACGTTACGCCCTATTCGCGGGCGCTCTCGAAGTTTCTGCTCGGCCATCCAGACTGCCAGAATTTCGGGCGAAAATTCAAACCGGCGTTCAGCGGCTGCGCGCAGCATGCTTGCGGCCTCACGAATATGCACGACGTGGGTTTTATCGCCAGCACCCGCGACGAAAACGGCGTGCAGAAGCGCGGATTTCAGATGTACGTCGGCGGCGGCCTCGGCACTGTCCCGTATATGGCGAAATTGCTCGATTCCTTTGTTCCGGCGGAAGAAATTCTGCCGCTGACGCAGGCCATCGCCCGCGTCTTCGCGCGGCTTGGCGAGAAGAAAAATCGCAATCGCGCCCGGATTAAATTCCTCGTGCAGGATTTGGGCATCGAGAAATTCAAGGAATTGGTTCTCGAAGAGCGCAAGACCTTGGTTCACGATCCTCGATGGACCGATTTCCTGGCGAATGCCGAGGAATTCGCCGAAGCTCCGCTGCGGCCCGGCGGCGAGTGGCCTGCATCAGCATCGGAGGGTTTTCAACGCTGGCTGAACACCAACACCCGCCCGCAGAAGCAACCGGGTTACGTCGTCGTCACCGTCGCGCTCCCGCTCGGCGACATCACCGCCAACCAGCTCCGCTCGCTTGCTGACATCGTCCGGCGATTTACCCGAGAAACCATTCGGACCACGGTTGAGCAGAATTTCGTGATCCGCTGGGTGAGCCAGAGCGACTTGCCGGAAATTTATCAGGCGCTGGAGGCCGTCGGTCTGGGCGATCCCGGTGCGGGCGCCATCGTGGACATCGTCACTTGCCCGGGAACCGATACTTGCAAACTGGGGATTTCGTCGTCGCGCGGGCTTGCCGGCGAACTCCACAAGCAGCTGGCGGAGAAGAGTTTTCAGTTGGATGAGTCCGTTCAGCGCCTGCATATCAAGATCAGCGGATGCTTCAATAGTTGCGGCCAGCATCACATTGCCGATCTCGGATTTTACGGCGTCAGCCGGAAAGTCGGCGGATTTGCTGTGCCGCATTTCCAGGTGGTGCTGGGCGGCGAGTGGGAGCACAACGCGGGATCGTATGGCCTGCCGGTCGCGGCGATTCCATCGAAGCATATTCCCCAGGTCGTCACGCGTCTCACGGAACGCTATGTGGCCGCCCGCACCAACGGCGAAACCTTCAAGGATTTCGTCAAGCGCATAGGAAAAGTGGAATTGAAGAAAGCGCTCGAGGATTTGGCCAAGCCGCCCGCGGATCCTGCCGACCGGTCGTTCTTCAGCGATTGGGGAGATCCCCGCGAATACACGCTGGGCGATTTGGGAGTCGGCGAGTGCGCCGGGGAGGTCGTTTCGTCGGTGGATTTCGATCTGGGCGCCGCCGAAAGGGAAGTGTTCGAGGCGCAGCTTGCGCTTGAGAGCGGTGAAATCGAGAAAGCCGGGCGAACTGCGTATCAATCCATGGTGCACGCCGCCAAAGCGCTGGTGAAGATCATTCGTCCGAATATTTCGGACGATCCCGGTGAGATCATTGGCGAATTTCGCACACTATTCTACGACACCCAGAAATTCTGGGATCCCTACGCGGGCGGGAAGTTCGCGAACTACCTCTTCGACGCGCACCAGAAAGCCGATCAGCCGTACACCGCTGATTCCAGCCGCTACCTGATTGACGAAGCCCAGCTTTTCATTGATGCCGCGCATAGTTGCTACAACAAAATGGGGACGGCGGTCGGCGTCTAACCCCCAGCATGTCCTCCCCGATCAATTTGCAGCACGTCAACGTAAAGCTCCTTGCGCGGGACCCTGAAGACGTTGATCTCGAACCGCTGATTCCTGTGTTTCACCGCTGGATTCGGGAACATGTGTTCGATGAATTGCTTCTCGATGTGGCCGATTACCGGCACGTGCCGGAAGGTCCCGGCGTCATCTTGATTGGCCACCAGGCCAACTACAGTGTGGACAATGCGGATAATCGCCTGGGCGTTCGCTACAATCGCAAGGCTCCGCTCGATGGCTCGAATTTCGATCGTTTGAGGCAGGCTACTTTCGCCGCGCTGAGCGCTTTCGAGCGTCTGGCAAGCGAAACTGAACTCGCGGGAAAATTGCGGTTCAACGGGCACGATGTCGAGGTATTCGTCAACGACCGCCTGTTCGCGCCGAACGATGAAACCACGCGGAAAGTGCTGACGCCGGAGCTTCGGACGTTCTTCGACAAACTGTTTAAGGGAAGCGAGTATTCGCTCTCGCATGGCAGCGACCCGCGCAGCCTCTTCGGCGTCTACGTGAAGAGCGCAAAGTCATTCAGCCTTGCTGATTTGTTTGCCAATCTCGCCTAGTAATTTCATGGAGGCCCGTGTAAGGCAGTCAATCTGCGATTCTGACCGGCCAACGCCGGCGGCCAAACCACGATATAATTAATTGCCTTGATCTCACTCAACAACATCACGATGCGCTTTGGTCCCCGAATCCTGTTCGAGGACGTCAACTGTACGTTTTTCGGCGGCCGCCGCTACGCCATTACCGGTCCGAACGGCGCCGGTAAAACCACGTTGATGCGAATTTTGACCGGGGACATCGAGCCCACCAAAGGCGACGTCACCCGGCCGAAAAAGTTCGGCATCCTCCGGCAGGACCAATTTGCCTTTGACGAATTTCGCGTGATTGACACGGTGATCATGGGCAACGCGCGTCTCTGGAAAACGCTGGAGGAGCGTGACGCGCTTTACGCCAAGCCCCACGACACCCTGACGGACAAAGACGGCATGCGCCTGGCGGAGCTGGAAGGAATCGTTGGCGAAGAAAACGGATATACCGCGGAATCGGACGCGGCGGTGCTCCTCGATGGGCTGGGATTGGAGGAGCCGCTTCACGAGCGCAAAATGCGCGAATTGCAGGGCGGACAGAAGGTTCGCGTGCTGCTCGCGCAGGCGCTTTTCGGCAGTCCCCCCGCCTTGCTGCTCGACGAGCCGACAAACCATCTGGACCTTGATTCCGTCCACTGGCTGCAGGACTACCTGATCGAGTACGAAGGCGTGCTGATTGTGATCTCGCACGATCGCCACTTTCTCAACAGCGTCTGCACGCACACCGCCGACATCGACTACCAGACCGTGATTATGTACAACGGCGGCTACGATGACATGGTCCTTGCCAAGACCTCCATCCGTTCACGCATTGAATCCGAGAACGCCCAGCGCGAGCGAAAGATCGCCCAGCTCAACGAATTCATCGCCCGTTTTTCGGCCGGCACGCGATCCGCGCAGGCGACCTCGCGCAAGAAAGAAGTCGAGCGGCTGCAGTCAGCGGAGCTCGCCCGCTCCAATATCGCCCGCCCGTTCATTCGCTTTCAAATGGACCAGCACTCCGGGCGCCATCCTCTGGAGATCAGGAGCATCGCGAAATCCTATGACGGCGTAAAAGTCATCCAGCCTTTCTCTGCGAAAGTGGATCGCGGCGAAAAGATCGCGCTCATGGGCCGCAACGGTTCCGGGAAGACCACTCTGCTGAAATCGCTCATCCGCAACGCCACCGGATTTATTGAAGATTCCGACAAGGAATTTCCGGTTGACGGCGGCACGGTCGTCTGGGGACATAACGTAGCCGTCGGATATTTCGCCCAGGACCATTCCGAATCCATCATCAAGGGCAGGACCGTGATCGAATGGCTGCACGAGTTCAAACCCCAGGCCCCGCAGGAGGAATTGCGCGGTTTGCTGGGCCAGATGCTCTTCAGCGGCGAAGACGCCTTGAAGCAGACCGGCGCCCTTTCGGGCGGCGAGTCCGCGCGGCTGATTTTCTGCCGGCTCATGCTGCAGAAACCGAACGTGCTGGTTCTCGACGAGCCCACCAACCATCTGGATTTGGAATCAATCAACGCGCTGAATATTTCTCTGCAGAAATACCTCGGGACCGTTCTTCTGGTGACCCACGATCACGATGTGATTGATGAAGTCGCCACGCGCATCTGGCACTTTGAAGGCGGCAAGGTCGAGGACTTCAAGGGCCCGTACTCCGAATACGTGGTCGCTGCCCAGGAGAAGGCGTCGTAGTCCGTTCGGCGCGACCGTCAAAACCGCGCCGAGCCTTCCATCCCTTCCAGTCTCCGCTTGTCGTTCCCCGGAATGATCATCTCGAATACGGACTCGACGCTTGTGTAATCGTGATAGCCGAGCCGTGCGATCGGTCGTATCTTCAGCACGTCGATCTTGCCATCCGCGCCGATGAACTCATCCTTGATGTGAATTCCAATCACCCGTCCGAACACAATGTCCACCGTGCCCATCGTTCCGTTCCCGGGCAACCGAACCGTCTGGTGATAAGCGCACTCAAAATGCACCGGAGATTCCGCCACGCGGCACGCCTTCACAATCTGCGACGCCGCTTTGGTCACGCCCGCCAGATCGAATTCGTCCACATCGGGCGGGACTTCCTCCGCTGATTTGTTGACCGCTTCGCGCAATTCATACGTAGCCATATTCCAGACAAACTCGCCCGTTTGCTCCGCGTTGACAACGCTATCTTTCCTGCGTCCCGTCGTTTTTTGGTTGGAAGCAAACATCACGTACGGCGGATCGAAAGTCAGATTTTGAAATTGACTGAACGGCGCAAGGTTGTGCACACCATCCCGGCTGATCGTGGATATCCAGCCGATAGGGCGGGGAATCACGCAGGATTTGAATGGATCGCGCGGAAGTCCGTGACTGGTTTTGCCGGGCTGATAGTACACGAGCAATGCCTCCTGAAACTGCCGCTGCCGGCGGATGCTCAAACGAAGCGATCGCTTCCTTCATTCCGGCGCGCGCTAGGTCGCGATTATAGTCGCTCTGCCGACGGCAGGCCTAGTCAGGCCGTTCGCGAGTGCGTCTCGCGGCCTGGCTTCCTGCGGCCAGCGCGGTGTCGGCGGCCGCGCGCAGGATAGCGAGCAGGTCGAGCGCCTCCTTGGTCAGCGGGCGGCGCCGCGGATGGATTACGTCGAGATTGCGCCGTAGCGGCTCAGCGTCGGTGATCTCGATGGACACCAGTTTTCCTTGGCGGAGCTCCTGCGTGAGCGCGATCTGCGGAAGAAAACTGAATCCCAGCTTGCGCTCTACCATTCGTTTCGCCGCTTCAATCGTTTCCACCTCGAGCACCACGTTGGGGAGCAAGCCGGCCCGCCGGAACAGCCCTTGCGTCAGCGTCCAATCGCTCGAACCGCGGTCGTAGAAAATTAACGGCCAGGACTCGACCTCCTCAAGGCTTACCTGCTGCCTCGTCGCCGCGCGATGCGCGCGATGACCCACCAAAACCAGCGGATCGTCGCGAAGCGTCATGGTCTCCACCTCCGGATGGTTTAGCGAGCGCGCTACTCCGATGTCGGCATCGCCCTCGAGTACCATTTTCAGCACCTGTACGGAATTCCCGGAACGCAAATGGACCATCACCTTCGGATTGGCGGACTTGTACTCCTGCATCACGTCCGGCATCAAGTAGGTGCACACGGAAAGCGAAGCGGCGATCCGCAGCGCTCCGCCGGTCTGCGGCTGCAATTCATGGAGCGCCTGGCGCGCCATCGAGACGGTGCGCAAAAGCTGTTCCGCGTGCGGCCGCAGTGCCTTGCCGGCCGGTGACAGCTGTGGCCGCGCTCGGCCGCGCACAAATAGCTGTGCGCCCAGGGAACTCTCGAGCGCCCGCACCCGGCCGCTGATAGCTGGCTGGCTCACGTGCAGCGCCTCGGCGGCCTTGTGAAATCCGCCGTAGGTCACAATGGCCAGAAACGCTTCTATTTGATCGAGTTCCATGGGCCCTCCGGAAGGGCATTTTCTGTCCAGCCCGCCCTGTCGCAGCACGATAGCATATTCTTATCAGCGTGATAACGACAATCAGTTGGACTTACTGCCGCCTGAAACATATAATTTCTGTACTATTTGATACCGGAATGTGAAGGCCGCTACAACTTGAGATCAGGCTAAACCCGAGCATTTCGGCCACGGCCTGGCCCTGACGCCGGTAACAACGCGAAGACGTCCCTCTTCGCGTTATCCCAGCTAGAAAAGTGGATCTCGATCAGCTGCTGATCGCGGGCGGAAGTTTGGTCTGCCCATGTAAATGGCGTGCTAACTCATACTCAACGAGGAGACCTCAACGTGCCAAGCAACAATGGAAAGTCGATGAATCTGGAGATCGAATGGAAGACGAATCCGCGCTGGGCCGGGATCGTTCGTCCATACAGTCAGCGAGATGTGGAGAAGCTGCGCGGATCGATTCACGTGGAGCACACGCTGGCACGTCTCGGAGCTGAACGCCTTTGGAATTTGTTGCAAACAGAACCATTCACGGCCGCTTTGGGTGCGATGACGGGCAACCAGGCCGTACAGCAAGTGAGCGCAGGTCTAAAAGCCATCTACGTCAGCGGCTGGCAGGTCGCAGCCGATGCCAACGACGCGGCGCAGATGTATCCGGACCAAAGTTTGTATCCGGCCGATAGCGTTCCGAATCTCGTGCGCCGCCTGAACCAATCCCTCATGCGGGCGGACCAGATACACCATTCGGAAGCGCGAAACGAGACGTACTGGCTCGCTCCGATGGTCGCTGACGCCGAGGCGGGATTCGGCGGCAACTTGAACGCGTTTGAACTGATGAAGGCCATGATCGAGGCTGGCGCCGCAGGCGTTCATTTTGAGGATCAGTTATCGTCGGCGAAAAAGTGCGGCCACTTGGGCGGCAAAGTCCTTGTGCCGACGGTCGAAGCAGTTCAGAAACTCGTTGCGGCGCGGCTGGCGGCGGACGTGATGGGAGTGCCGACCGTGCTGATCGCGCGAACCGATGCTGAAGCCGCCGCTCTGTTGACCAGCGACGTGGACCCTCGCGACCACGAGTTCATTACCGGCGAACGGACTGCGGAAGGCTACTTCCGCGTGCAGAACGGAACCAGGGCGGCAATCGCCCGCGCGATTTCGTATGCGCCATACGTGGATCTGATCTGGTGCGAGACTTCCACTCCGAATTTGAATGAGGCGCGCGAATTTGCGGACGGAGTGCACGCGAAGTTTCCCGGCAAAATGCTGGCATACAATTGCTCGCCGTCATTTAACTGGCGGAAAAACCTGGACGATGCCACCATCGCCAGTTTTCAACGAGAGTTGGCGAGGCTGGGCTACAAGTTCCAGTTCATCACGCTGGCCGGTTTCCACGCCCTGAACCATTCCATGTTCGAGCTCGCGCGCGGATTCAAGAATTCCGGCATGACCGCTTACTGCGGCCTGCAGGATGAAGAGTTTCGGAGCGAAAGCGCCCACGGCTATGAAGCTGTAAAACATCAGCACTTCGTGGGAACCGGATACTTCGACGCGATTCAGCAAGCCGTCACCAGCGGCACGTCATCCACCATGGCGCTGGAAGGCTCGACCGAGGCCGCCCAGTTCGCCGGGCGGTAGGCGCTGACGGCTCGGAGGTTCGGGAAGGGCGGCCTCTAGCCGCCCTGGGCAACCACAATCTTTGCGGTGGTGATCGCCTGCCCCACGTGACGCTGGGTGTGATCGGCCACGTGGACCAACAGGCCGCCCAGAGTCGTCGGTAGCTCCTGTTTGCCGACCTTCCTCGTCATTTCCAAGTCCGTCGATGCTAGCGCTCGAATCCTCGCGGCGGCTTTATTCAGCCCGTCGTTGAATTCGGAAAACAAGTCGCTGTGCGTCGCGCCGGGTTCAAGTTCAGTCTTGAGCGTGGCGATCTGATCGCCCGCAAGCGGCCTTCCCTCGGCGTAGGTGAGCAGCCGATCCACGCTCCTCACAATGTGCCGCAGGTGAAATGCCACCGGTGCGATCCCGCCGGGCCGCGCGTTCAGCTGCTCATCGCTCAATTTAAAGCACCAGCGCGCGATATCTTCCTTCGCCAGTTCCAGAGCGTGCAGCACAGCTCGCGGGACGGCCGGAATCTCAGTCAACGTACCCCTCAGCCATGGCTCGGGTAACGCTCGCTCGGTCATTGCTCGCGACCTCCCGGGTAGTTCAGCTCAGCGACTTCGCCTACCAAATCGAAACAATTGCGTCGCAGTTGCATCGCTTTCAAATTGCTCGTTCCATTGTTGCTTGACACGGCTGCGAGCCTCCATATAC
Source organism: uncultured Acidobacteriota bacterium (assembly GCA_963814605.1). Classification (GTDB taxonomy): domain Bacteria; phylum Acidobacteriota; class Terriglobia; order Acidiferrales; family UBA7541; genus Palsa-295. Next base: position 545,611 of record CAWFDD010000002.1, read on the forward strand.
GGTAATCGTCCGAGTCACGGACTTCACGAACACTGTGTTTTCGCGCCGCTTTTCGTCTGCCGCGAATCCCAAGACTCAGCACTTTACGTCGTTAGCCGCCGGAAGGGGAGACGGGTGCCTCATAAGCTGCAGAACATGCTCGCGCGCGTGCCGAGCGACATTGAAATCGCCCAGGCTGCGACGCCGATCTCGATCGAGAAGATCGCCGCCGAGGCGGGCATTCTCCCGGACGAGCTTGAGCTATACGGCAAGAGCAAGGCCAAGGTACACCTTTCGATTCGCGACCGTCTGAAGAATATTCCTAACGGGAAATACGTTGTCGTCACCGCAATAACGCCCACACCCCTGGGCGAAGGAAAGACCACCACAACCGTTGGCCTGAGCCAGGCGCTTGGCGCGCATCTTGGAAAAAAAGTTTTTACCTGCGTTCGGCAGCCGAGTCAGGGTCCCACGTTCGGCATCAAGGGGGGCGCCGCCGGCGGGGGCTACAGTCAGATTATTCCCATGGAGGAATTCAATCTACATCTCACCGGAGACATCCACGCCATCACCGCCGCCAATAATTTGCTGGCCGCGGCCATTGACACGCGAATGTTGCACGAGAATACGCAGAAGGACGAGGCCCTGTTCGAACGCCTGTGTCCGCCCGCCAAGGACGGCAGCCGCCGCTTTTCGCCGGTCATGTTGCGCCGCTTGCGCAAGCTGGGAATTTCGAAAACGGACCCCAACGCGCTGACCCCGCAAGAGCGCAGCCGTTTTTCCCGTCTGGACATTGATCCCGACAGCATCACCTGGCGTCGCGTGACGGATACCAACGACCGCATGTTGCGCCAGATTACGATCGGGCAGGGGCCCGAAGAAAAGGGCATGACTCGCGTCACAGGTTACGACATTTCGGTGGCCAGCGAGATTATGGCGATCCTGGCGCTCACCACGAGCCTGGCGGACATGCGCGAGCGACTGGGCGCCATGGTGATCGGGACGAGCCGCGCCGGGGAGGCGATCACTGCGGACGATCTCGGCGTGGGCGGCGCGCTGACGGTGCTGATGAAAGACGCCATCCTGCCCAACCTGCTGCAAACGCTGGAGGGCACGCCTGCGTTCGTGCACGCCGGACCGTTCGCGAATATCGCGCACGGAAACTCGTCGATCGTCGCGGATCAAATTGCGCTGAAGCTTGTGGGTTCGGACGGATACGTGCTGACCGAAGCGGGGTTCGGCGCCGATATCGGCATGGAGAAATTCTGCAATATCAAATGCCGATATAGCGGCCTGGCGCCAAACTGCGTGGTTCTGGTAGCCACGATTCGCGCGCTGAAAATGCATGGGGGCGGACCGAAGGTAACCGCGGGTCAGCCGTTGCATCACGATTACACCGAAGAGAATCTGCAGCTGCTGGAGAAGGGCTGCGCCAATCTGGTGAAAATGATTCAGAATGCGCGCCTTTTCGGCATCCCGGTGGTGGTCGCGGTGAATCGTTTCCAGACGGATACGCCGGCGGAGATTGATCTTGTTCGCAAGCTTGCCGTACAGGCGGGGGCGCACGACGCGGTGATGACCAACCACTGGGCCCAAGGCGGTCTCGGCGCCGTGGACCTGGGAAGGGCCGTTATTTCCGCATGCGAACAGCCGGGCAAGTTCAAGTTTCTCTACCCGCTCGAGATGAGCATCAAGGAAAAGATCGAAACGATCGTGCGCGAAGTGTACGGCGGCGCGGGAGTGGAGTATTCGCCGGAGGCCCAAAAGAAAATCGCCCTGTATAATCGCCTCGGCTTCGACAAGCTGCCGATCTGCATGGCCAAAACGCACTTGAGCCTGAGCCACGATCCGAATCTCAAGGGGGCGCCCACCGGCTTCATCGTTCCGGTGCGCGACATTCGCGCGAGCGTCGGTGCTGGATTTCTCTACCCGCTGCTCGGAGCGATGAGCACCATGCCGGGCCTGTCCACGCGGCCAGGCTATTACGAGATTGATATAGATTTGGAGACCGGCCGGGTCATTGGGCTTTCGTAACACGCCAGCGGCCGCGTCAGTTTTGATTTGTCGAGGTGAAGTAAGCAGCCTTACGGAGAGGTGCGAAACGATGGCGTCCGCTCGAAAGGAATATCTGGAAGTGCGCATCCGCCGGACCGCGATCGAGAGGCGCGTGCGCGCCGTTGCCGCCCGCATTACGCGGGACTTTAAGGGCCAGCGCGTTCACCTGATTGGCGTCCTTAAGGGCGCTTGTTTTTTTCTCGCCGATCTTGCTCGTGAAATCAATCTCGAAACCTCCATTGATTTTATAGCCGTCGGGAGCTATGGCAAGACCAAGGAATCCTCCGGGCAGGTGCGCATGCTTAAGGATTTGGACAACAACGTCGCCGGACTGAATGTGATCCTGGTCGAGGATATCCTCGATACCGGACTCACGGCCAACTATCTCTTGCGCGTTCTTCGACAGCGCCGTCCAAAATCGCTCAGCCTGGCTGCGCTGCTCGACAAGCCTTCGCGCCGTTTGAAGCCGGTAAAGGGCGACTACATCGGCTTCACCATTCCGAACGAATTCGTGGTCGGATACGGGCTCGATTTTGCGGAGCGCTACCGGAACCTGAAGGATGTCTGCGTGCTCCATCCCTCTCCTCGATAACTTTCCATCGGGCGCTCTTACTATGCGCGAATCGCTCGCGGGCCGCCTGCTATAATGAATTGAATCACCCGCGCTGCGCGGAATTGAATTTCCGCCCGCGCACCCGGCGCATACTGCACCGCATCGGAAAATGGGGCACGCTTTTCAGTCACAAGTGGACGCGGCAAATCTCAATTCGATGCCGGAAATCCCTGCGGAGACACTCGCCGTACTGTCGGAAATCAGCTATGAAATCAACTCGTCGCTGAACCTCGACCAGGTTTTGGCGAGCGCCGCGCAGCAAGTGAAGCGCTTGATGCAGTTTGAGATCTTTGCCGTTCTCCTGCGGGAAGAGAACACCAACGACATGTACGTCCGATTCGCGATCGGCCATCGCCCTGAAGTGATCGAACATTGGCGAATTCCCATGGGTGACGGGATTATCGGCGCCGCCGCTACCACCGGCCAGGCGATTTGCGTCGGCGACGTGCTGAAGGACCCGCGCTACCTTCCGGCAGTTGACGATGTCCGCTCCGAGCTGGCTGTGCCGCTCATCGTTCGAGGTCGCGTGATCGGCGTCATGGATATTGAAAGCCGCCAACCCGACTACTTCACGCCCTATCAACAGACAATCCTTACGCTCGTTGCCAGCCGCATCGGTACGGCGGTGGAAAACGCGCGACTCTTTGAAAGCGCGCAGAAGCAGGCCGAAACGCTGCTGCTTCTCAACGAGATCGGCCGGGAGGCCAGCGCCACGCTGCAGGTCGAGGAGGTGTTGCGTCGCGCGGCGGAACTCGCAAAACGCCTCATTGACTACCAGATTTTCAGCATTTTGCTTTACGACGAGACCGCTGCGGTGTTCCGGCACCGCGTGACCGTGAAATTTGGCCAGCGCGTTCAGGAAAAATCGGTCGTCCCGGCGCACGAGGGAATCGTGGGCGCAGCAGCGAAACTTCGCCGACCCGTGGTGGTCCCCGATGTCGCGCTCGATCCGCGTTATCGCATGGTGAATGCCGAAACGCGTTCGGAACTGGCAGTTCCGATGATTTACAAGGCGCGCGTGGTGGGAGTGATGGACCTCGAGAGTCCGCAACTCAATTACTTCACGCCGGACCACGTGCAGGTGCTCTCGATTCTGGCGGCGAATCTCGCTGTTTCCATAGAAAACGCGCGCCTCTACGAGCAGGTGGCGCGCGATGAGAGCCGCATGGAGCGCGATCTGAACGCCGCCCGCAGAATTCAGGGCGCGCTGCTCCCGCGTCTTCCGGGTCCCGAATTCGGCTTGGATATCGCGGCGCGCGTGGTCTCCTCGCGCGAACTCAGCGGCGATCTTTACGACTTCATGCGCTACGGCCCCAACGACCTGGGCATCGCCCTGGGAGATGTGAGCGGGAAGGGAAGCGCGGCAGCGCTTTATGGCGCGGTCGCCGTGGGCACTCTTCGCAGCCTCGGCTCGCAGAAGCCGCGCCCCGCGAATATGCTGCGCGCGCTCAACGGCTTTTTGGGCGAGCGACTGATCGAGGGCCGTTTCATGACCCTTTGCTTCGCCACATGGAACCGCCAGCGGCGTCGCCTGCGCGTGGCTAACGCCGGCCAGGAACAGCCGCTTCTCTATCACGGGGGCCGCTGCGAAAAGATTCCTTTGACCGGTTTTCCACTGGGCATCTTTGAAGAAGCCACATACGACGAGCGGACGATAATTCTCGATCCGGGCGATATTGTCGTGATTTATTCTGACGGCATCGGCGATGCTCAAAATCGCGGAGGGGAATTTTTCGGCTCCGCTCGGGTCGCCAAGATGGTCGCCGAAAATCCCGGCTTACCTGCGGACGGTCTCGCGGATCGAATTCTGGTGGAAGCGGACCATTTTTCCGGCGGGCAACATCCATCCGATGACCGCACCCTCGTGGTGCTGAAAGTTAAGTGACGATTCGAGCGGGCTGGTCATCCTGAGCTCGCGCAGCAGACGAAGGATTTCTCTTGCGTTTCATTCTCTACGCGCGGAGTCCGCGGCTATCTCTCGCCCCACTTGAGCTTGCTGCGTAGTACTTGAAAATAAGTTTTTGTTGGCGGGCGCACGAGCGACACACGGTTCTTCGATTTCGTGATGGTCACGTGATCCTTGGGCTTGAGCTGGAATCCGATTTGGCCGTCGAGCGTGATGAACACAGGTTCCTCCGCCGCGGTGAAATCGAGATCGATTCGCGCCGTGTCGGGAATCACAAGCGGCCGGTTCGTCAGCATGTGCGGGCAGATCGGCGTGATCACAAAGGCGTCAAGGTCCGGATCGATGATCGGCCCGCCCGCAGCAAGCGAATACGCCGTCGAACCGGTTGGCGTGGCGACGACCAGCCCGTCGGCGCGGTAGCGGCCCACATGATTGCCATCCACATGGACATCGAAATCGAGCATGCGTGCGAGCGCGGCCTTGTTCACGACCGCATCGTTTAACGCGCACTGGGGTTCGGCCGCGTGGCCGCTGCGCAATACTTCCGCATCCAGCATCATGCGTTCGCTGGTCAGGTGTTTCCCTGCGACCACCTGCTCGAGCAGGGGATAGAGTTCGTCGAGCGTCACGCTGGTGAGAAATCCCAGCCCTCCCAAATTCACGGCGAGGATCGGCACCTTGTGGGTTCCCAGCGCCCGCGCCGCTGAAAGCAGCGTGCCGTCGCCGCCGAGGACAATCATCAGGTCAACCTGCGCTGCGAGTTCCTCGCGAGCGACGGAGGGCACGCCGGGGTTGACGCAGTCGGATGTTTCCTGGTCAACGAGTACGTCAATGTTCCGCCCGCGCAGCCATTGGACCAACGGTGGCACGACGGAGGAGAGAAGCTCCCGGTTCGGCTTGGAAATGACGCCTGCGGCTCGAATCATCGGTTTTGACGCTGCATTGTATTCTACTCGCGGCGGCGGGCGTGCAGAAAAAACTCCTGATTTCCCTCGGTACCGGCCAGGCGACTGGGCCGCACGCCGAGAATCTCCAGGCCGGTTTCCGTCGCCGCCTTGACCACGCGTTCGATGGCCTTCTGGTGCAGCGCGGCGTCGCGGACGATTCCGCCCTTTCCGACTTCGCGCTTATCCAGCTCGAATTGCGGCTTGATCAGAATCAGAAACTCCGCGCCAACCGACGCGACAGGCACAATCGCTCCGAGAATCTTGCTCACGGAAATAAAGGAGACGTCCACGGTGACGAGATCCACAGCTTCAGCGATGTCCTCGGGGCGAAGATAGCGAGCATTGCATTCGACCGTGGTCACTCGCGCATCTCGCCGGAGCTTCCAATCAAGCTGATCAATCGTCACGTCAACGGCGAAGACTCTGCGCGCGCCGTGTTGCAGCAGGCAATCCGAAAAGCCTCCGGTCGAGCTGCCTACGTCCATGCAAACTCGTTCGCGCGGGTTGATTCCGAAATCTTCGAGCGCGCCCTCCAGCTTGAGTCCGCCTCGGCTGGCGTAACGCAGTTGTTCGCCGACAATTTCGATTATGGCGTCAGCAGCGACCTGAGTTCCGGCCTTATCAATCCTCGCGCCATTCACGCGAATTTGCCCGGCGAGCAGGAGAGCCTGTGCGCGTTCCCGCGACGGCGCGAGTCCGCGCTCCACCAGCAGCAGGTCGATTCGCGCTTTTCCGGGTTTAATTTTTCGCGGCGGCGAGGTATTGTCAGGAAGCGGTGCAGACTTCTTCATTGGAAATTTACGACCGGCGCGCGACCAGGAATTGGCCGACCTGGCGCAGCCTGGCGGCGCGTTCGCCGTATCCGTCGAGTTCGGCAAGCGCTTTGGCTTCGAGATCGGCAGCAATCGCGCGCGACCTGTCGAGACCGTAAAGCGCCGGGTAGGTGGCTTTTTGCTGCGCCTGGTCTTTTCCCGCGGTTTTCCCAAGGGCCGCGGACGACTCTTCGACATCGAGCAGGTCGTCCACGACCTGAAACGCCCAGCCGATGTTGTCGCCGAATCCGGACAGGCGCGTAATATCCGCGTGCTCGGCGCCTCCCGCAATCGCGCCGGCTACAACGGACGCGCGAATCAGCGCGGCGGTCTTCGAGCGATGGATGTACTCGAGCCCCGCGCCGTCCACCGGTTTGCGTTCGGCTTCGATATCGGCCACTTGCCCGCCAATCATTCCGCGATCGGTCCCGGCGGCACGCGCGATTTCGCCGATGATCATCAAGCGGCGCTCCGATTCGATTGGCGCGGACGCCAGGGTCTGAAATGCCAGCGTCAGCAGCGCGTCGCCGGCGAGAATCGCCATGGCCTCCCCAAATACTTTATGGTTCGTGGGTTTCCCGCGCCGCAAATCATCGTTGTCGAGCGCCGGCAGATCGTCGTGGATCAGCGAATAGGTGTGAATGAATTCCAGCGCGCAGCCGGCATCAAGCGCACTCTGCGGATCGTGCGAAAACATCCGCGCCGCTTCCATGCACAGCACCGGCCGGATTCTTTTGCCTCCGGCGAACACGCTATAGCGCATCGCGCGATGAATAGACGTTGGCGCCAGCGTCTTCCTGCGGGAGCAGCCGCTCAAGAGCCGCCTCCACGACAGTGAGATCTGCTTGGTAAAATTCGGGAAGTTTCATGCTTGCGGCTTTGTGGGGTTGAACTGCTTGCGGATCGAACGCAACGGGTGGCCGGCGCTAGGAGGATTCATCTTCCGGCTCGAACGGCTCCGCAGCGATCTTGCCGTCCGCCTTCTTCAACAGAATTTCGACGCGCCCTTCGGCCTCTTCGAGTTGCTTCTGGCATTCGCGAGAAAGTTTCACGCCTTCCTCGAAAAGCTTCATCGCTTCGTCGAGCGACAGGTCCGTGCTTTCCAGCCGCTTGACGACCTCCTCGAGACGCACCAGCGATTTCTCGAAGTCGCCCTTGCGTTGCGGCTCGGCTGTTTTGTTTGTGGCAGAGCTCATTTGATCTCTTTATTCGAAGGCCCGCACGCCTCGCCGGCTATGCGCTGGAGCATTCTAGCGCACGTCCGAGAACCTCAACAATGCCCTTATGCGGTCCCGCGCTCTGCGAACGCCCGCGGATATTTCCCTAGCCTTGGCAAGCACCGACGGATGATTCCAGTCGATCACTTCGGTCGCGCTCAAATACTTTTCCATGGAGTCCATCTCTGTTTCTCGCGCTCTGAAAACCATCATAGCTTCACTCGCGTGGATCGCGATCAACAAAGTAATGAAGTTCGCGGGGCGCATGGCTCTTGCGCGCGAAGTTCCCTAGATGCAAAATCGGGATATGGCGCTCGAATTCACAACCTCCTACGTTGCCGATTCTCTTTCTCTTTTGCGCTTTTACAAGAAGCTCGGCGAGCAAGCCATGGCACAGTGCTCGGACGACGCGCTGACCGCCGCTCTCGATTCCGAATCGAACTCCATCGCCATCATCGTCAAGCACATCGCCGGCAACATGCGCTCGCGCTGGACGGATTTTCTTACCTCCGACGGCGAGAAGCCGGACCGCGACCGCGAGTCCGAATTCAACGCGCCGCCACAGACTCGCGCCGAAATTCTGGCGATGTGGGAAGCGTCCTGGAAGGTCGTATTTGAAGCGCTAACGGCGCTCACCGATTCCGATCTTAGCCGCGAGATCCGCATTCGCGGAGAACGCCATTCGGTGATGCAGGCGATCAACCGCCAGATCGCGCACTACGCCTACCACATCGGTCAGATCGTTTATGTCGCCAAACATCTGGCGTCCGATCGCTGGACTTCGCTGACCGTGCCGCGCGGCAAATCCGCGGATTTCAACGCACAGGTCGCCTCAGGGAAGGCGTCACAACGCTAAGTCGGGCGCTCTTAACCGCATCGGAACTGCGCTTTCGTCGGCGGACAACCTCTTCCTTGATTTCTCCCGTTGCCGAGCCCGTCTTGTTAGAATCGCCTTGCATGGCGGGTTTCAGGCCGTGAGGGTGTTCCAGCGATGAGCGCGCTCCACGTTTTCGGCATCGTGTTTCTGATTGGCATGAACGCGTTTTTTTCGGCGGCCGAATTCTCGCTGGTCGCCGTCAGGCTTTCGCGCGTTCGCCAACTGGTCGAAAAGGGCGACCCCCGCGCCAAGATTGTTGAACTGTTGATCAGCGATCTCAGCCGCGTCGTTTCCGGCGTGCAGGTGGGGATCACCATCGCCAGCCTTTCGCTCGGCTATCTCGGCGAAATCACCCTGGCCGCGATTGTCCGGCCCCTCGTCGAGCATGTAACTCGCCCCTGGGCTCCGATCGTCGAGCATGGTGTAGCGCTCGTGGTCGTCTTCGGTCTCCTCACTGTTCTGCAGGTCATCTTCGGCGAGCTGATTCCCAAGAGCCTCAGCCTGGCGCGCGCCGAACGCGTGGCGCTGTTGATCGCGCGGCCTTTTCACTGGTTTCTCAACACGTTTCGCTGGGCCATCGATCTGCTTGACGGCGTCGCCGAAAGAATCGTCGGCGCGCTCGGAGTGGTGGCTCCGCACAGCCATACGCTGGTGCGTTCCGCCGAAGAATTACAGGTGATGATCCAGCAGGCGCGCGACCGCGGCCTTCTCCCGGCCAGCGAGGCGCGATTCATTCAGAACGCCATGGAGCTCAGCCAGGTGCAGGTCCACGAGCTGATGGTGCCTCGCCCCGACATGCACGCGCTGAATGCCTCCGCGAGCCTGGAAGACACCATGCGCATGTTCGCCACCACGCAGCGCTCGCGGCTTCCGGTGTATGAAGGCTCGCTCGATCACATTCTCGGCTTCGTGCACATCAAGGACGTAATCTGGGTGCTGATTGATCAAGCCCACGGCGCGAGCGATCCACTCGCCGGCAGGGAATTTCATCTGCGCAACGTCCTGCGCGACGTTCTGATCGTCCCCGAGACCAAGCCCGCCAGCGAACTCCTCCTCGAATTCCGCACGCGCCGAACCGGCCTCGCCATGGTAGTGGATGAATTCGGCAGCATCCTCGGCCTGGTGACGCTCGAGGACATTCTCGAGCAGATGGTCGGCGAGATTCACGACGAATTCGACGTGGTTGAGCGGCCGCTCGTGCTTCCCGACGGCGGAATGATTTTTGACGCGGGCATCAAGGTCCGCGACCTCGCCGCGCAGTACAACATCAGGCTCGCGGACGACTCTTCCTACGAAACGGTGGGCGGATTCGTTCTTAGCCGCCTTGGATTTATTCCCCGCGGCGGCGAAAGTTTCGAATCTGACGGATATCGATTCACCGTAATGGAGATGGAACGCCGCCGCGTCTCGCGCGTGAAGATTAAGGCGCTTGCCGTGCCGGCCGAAATCGCCGCTCCGCCGGCGGAGTCTCCCGCCACACCTGCAGCGGACAATCTTGCTCCAGCGGGCGCCGTCAAGGGACGCCGCCGCAAATGATTCGCTACCTGGCCCTGAAGCTCGTGTTCGCCATTCCCGCGCTCTGGCTGATCGTCACGCTGGTCTTCCTGCTCGCGCATATTGTCCCGGGCGACCCCGTGCAGCAAATGCTCGGCGAAGGCGCGCGCGCCGAAGATTTACAGCAGTTGCGCCATAGGCTCGGATTGGACATGCCCGTAGCCGCGCAATACCGCCATTATCTTGCTGGCGTCGTTCACGGAGATCTTGGCGAGTCGTTCCGTTTCCAGGAACCGGTAACTCGCGTGGTGCTTTCGCACTATCCGGCGACCCTCGAACTCGCGATCGTTGCGCTGTTCGTCTGCGCGGCGATTGGTATTCCGGCGGGGATGTTCGCCGCCGAATGGCGCGGCACATCAAGCGACCGAGCTATCGGAGTCCTCACGCTCCTGGGGCTCTCCGTGCCGAATTTCGCGCTCGGCCCCGTGCTGATTCTGGTGTTCTCGGTCATTCTCGGCTGGCTGCCGGTGTCTGGACGCGGGGGGCCGACGCATCTGATTCTACCGGCGATCACGCTCGGCGCAGCGCTCGCCGCCATCCTCACCCGCATGGTGCGAATGTCGGTGATTCAGGAGCTTTCGAGCGACTATGTCCGAACAGCCCGCGCCAAGGGGCTCCGGCCATCCGCGGTGCTGTTTCGGCACGCCCTTCGCAACGCGCTCATTCCTATCCTCACCATCCTTGGCTTGCAATTTGGGACGCTTCTCGCCGGCGCGATTGTGACCGAGACCATATTCTCCTGGCCTGGAATCGGCCGCCTGACGGTGCAGGCCATCGGAGCGCGCGATTATCCGTTGATGCAGGGCTGCATACTTTTGATCGCCTTTACCTACGTCCTGGTCAACCTGCTGACGGATGCCGTCTATGCGCTGGTTGATCCGCGGGTGCGCGTGCAATGAAATCCCTTCGCGAATTTCTGCGGCGCAGCCCGACGGGGCGGGTGGGATTCGCTTTGGCCCTGCTGCTGGTGGTTCTGGCGCTCGCCGCGCCGTGGCTCGCACCAGCCGATCCCGCGATGCAGAACCTTCCCGCGCGTCTCGCCGGCCCCAGCGCCGCGCATTGGATGGGCACCGACGAGCTCGGCCGCGACATACTCTCGCGCACGCTCTTCGGCGCACGTGTTTCGCTGATGGTTGGAATCTGCGTGGTAGTGAGCGCCGGACTGATCGGACTGGCCATCGGCGCGATCGCCGGCTATTGCGGCGGCTGGTTCGACAGCGTGGTAAACATCGTCATCATCAACGCGTTCCTTTCTTTTCCCGGCATTCTTCTGGCCATCGCGTTCGCCGCATTTCTGGGTCCGGGCATCGGCAAAGTGATGATCGCGCTGATCGTCACCGGCTGGGCCGGCTACGCCCGTCTGGCGCGCGCACAAATTCTGCAGGCCAAGGAAATGGAGTACGTGCTCGCCGCACGATCGCTCGGGGCCTCGCCCGCGCGCATTCTGGTACGGCACCTGCTGCCGAATATTCTTCAGCCCGTGCTTGTTCAGGCGACCATCGGCATGGCCGGCGCGATTCTCGCCGAATCCACGCTCAGTTTTCTCGGCGTCGGCGTGCTCGCACCAATGGCCAGCTGGGGCGCGATGCTGAACGACGCCCGCAGCCACCTGTTTGACGCACCGCACATGGTGATTTTCCCCGCTCTGGCCATTATGATCGCCGTCCTGGCGTTCAATCTCCTCGGCGACGCCCTGCGCGACTGGATGGACCCGCGCATGCGCTCTTACCTGATCGTGATGTCCTTAGCTCGGTAGATGGTTTTGTTGCCTTTGTGGAGGGAACTACCGCGCACGGCGCAGAACGTGGCGATTCTCGAGCGGCTTTCTCTGTGTTGAGGCTGGTCTCGTTCAGGTTCGTCTTAGTGGTATGCCGAAGGATTTCTCTGCGTTCGCTGCGTCTCTCCGGTGAAATGCCTTGCCTAACTGACCTCGACCGTCACTTCCGCGCCGCGTCCGAGTGACAGCGCCCGCGATGCATTCGCCTTGTTCACGGAAATCTCGAGATATCCGCTCGACCCGATCAAGCCGATCGCTTCACCGTTCGCTCCGCTCGCAAATGTGGGAACAAGTTTCGTAACCGTCGCATTTCCAGCACGAATTGTGAATTTGCCGTCAGCCGCCGCAAAAGCAGGCACGTCTTCCGCTCGGAAGTTGGTAATCAGATTCCCGAACTGATCGACGCGCAGCACGACGCCCTTAATCGTGTTGCCGGTGGTCTTCGGTTTGGGAAGCGCGAACCGCGCAAAATCGGTGATCGGTTCGCCGAAAGCCGACGACTGCCACGACTTCGTCATCCACGCGGCGACGGGCGCGAAAATATCGCGGCCGTGAAAAGTCTTGCTCACCGGCTGCCGAAAATAGTGCTCGGAGATTACGTTCCAGACGTACAGCGACTCGGTCTGGTCGTACACCGACGAAAGCACGCCGTTATCTGGCGCGACGAAGTAGTGCGTGTCTCCCGCAACCAGGATCGGCCGGCGCTCCGTTCCCACGCCCGGGTCAACGACCACGAGATGGATCGTCTTCGGCGGAAAATATTTGTAAGCCTGGCCGATGGCCAGTGCTCCGTCCAGCAGGTCGTGCGGCAGCACGCTGTGGGTGATATCCACGATGTTGACTTCGGGGTTGATGCTAAGGATTACGCCCTTCATGACTCCGACCAAATGGTCGTTTGTGCCGAAATCCGTCGTCAACGTAATGATAGGCCGCGCCAAGGTTGGCTCCTGTTTCAGATCCGGGACGCGAAGGGAAAGACCGCGCCTCTCACTTCGACGCTAACGGACGCTCACGCATCTGTCAAAGCCATCCGTCGCGTCTGGCGCGATTGAGTAACGCATGCCCGAACCAGCCGAAGAATTACCGCACATTTGCAGTGAAATTGTCGCGTATTGCGCGCGATTTCCGGTGTGTTCGCGGGGATGCGGTCTTGCCCGCCGATGGCTTCTCTGTGATCTCTGTGCCCAGTCAGCGCTCTCCGTGGTGAGGCTTTTTGATCTTTCGGGGCTTATCCCTCACCCCCTGGCCCCTCGCCCCCGTTGCTACTCGGTAGTCAGGCGAATTTCTCCCACTCCCCCATGAATGGTCAGCTCAATGTTCGTGGGCGTCTTCCCGTACACGTCGTTGACGTAAGCATCCCCATCCTTGTGGAGGCCGCTCGTGTCCACCGCGCCAATTCCGCCGCTCGCCTCCACGTGCACGCCCACGTCCTTCGGCAGCCGAATGGTCGCCTGTCCCACGCCGCCCTCGATCGTTCCATCCACGTTGGACTTTCGTTCGCCGGTCAAGTCCAGGTCCAGCTGGCCCGCGCCCATATGAACGTCGAGGTTTTTCACCGTTACGCTGTTGAGCCGCAGGTTGCTCTGGCCCGCACCCACCTCCACGCGTAAATCGAGCGGCACATCGCTCGCGACTCTTAAATTCCATTCGTTGTCTTCCGTCCCGAAATGCGTGTGCCAGTGATTTTCGTCCTGCGAAACACTCAATATGCCCTCGCCCGCCGTTCACCGAATAGTCCACCTTCGGCTTGCCCTCATATTGCTCGTATCGGAAATCAGCGTCCAGCAGCCGGCTCGAGCCCCCGCTCAACGTCAGTTGCCCCGCGGGAATGTTCACATTCATGTCCACGCTTTTTGCGCCCTGCAACTCGATAGCCTGGCTATCGTGCAAGTCGCTGGCGAAACTTCTTCCGCGCCACGACCAGCGATCGTGCCAGCCGTTGTCGCGCCAGGTCGCCCCTCCGTGCCACACGGCGAAAACAAACAAAACGAGCAACACAATCCAGGCCAGGCCCGTGCCGGTAATGATCGGTGCCGCAGGAGGCGCGCCCTGATCGGCGTGATGGCGCAGGTAATAGCTGTCCCATATTTTGCCCAATCCCACCAGGATCAGGATCACCGGCCAATAGCGGAAAAGAATCGGCCAGGGGTAGAAGTCCGGATAGATCGTGAACATCAGAAATACCAGACCCAAACCGATCAAAATGATGGGGCCGGCAAACGAACCACGTCGCTGAATTCTCGGTTGGTCCATCGCGCACCTCTGCTACATCAAGATACGCTCGTAGCCTATCAAATGTTTCATCCGCCTTCGCTAAGCAACGCTCTGCCCGCTGCAGCCTCAATTTTATTGTGTGGGAATGCAGATGAAGTGTATTCTGCCCGAGTTCGGAGCCGAGATAGCAGGTTCCGGCTCAATACCTATGTCCACCACTGTGCTGACGCCCTCCTCGCAGGGAGGCTTGCCAACTTATCCAGAACTTGCGACGACGTCGCTTGCCGTCAACCGCGTTCGCTGGTTCGTGGTGTCAGGCGTGATCGCGGTTTCCTCGATTACCTTTGGTTTGTACTGGGACATTTCCTGGCACCAGACGATTGGTCGCGACACATTTTGGACTCCGGCGCATTTGGCCATCCATTTCGGCGGCATTCTGGCGGCCATCACCTGCGTGTACCTGATTTTCTCCACGACGTTCGCGCATGACGACGCCAGCCGCGCCGCTTCGGTGCGAGTCTGGGGTTTCCGCGGGCCGCTCGGCGCATTTCTGACGGCGTGGGGCGGCGTCACCATGCTCACCTCCGCACCGTTCGACAACTGGTGGCACAACTCGTTCGGCCTGGATGTGCAGATTCTTAGTCCGCCGCACGTCATTCTTGGGCTCGGCGTTCTCGGTGTGGGTTTCGGCTCGCTCCTGTTACTTGTCGCACAAATGAACCGCGCCACCGGCGAGACGAAAACGAATCTGAACCGACTTTTCCTCTACCTGTGCGGACTGTTGATCTTCCTGCACATCACGCTGGTCAGCGAAGATTGCGATCCAACGCTGATGCACAGTTCCATCTTTTATCAGGTGCTGACCTTCGGCGCGCCGCTGATGCTGGTGGCGTTTGCGCGCGCTTCGGGGCGCCGCTGGGGCGCGACGCTGGTCGCCGCGATCTACATGGCGCTGATGCTCGCCGGATTGTGGATCTTCCCGATGTTTCCGGCGTCGCCGAAACTTGGTCCTGTGTTCACCAACGTCACGCACATGGTGCCCATGGGTTTTCCGGTGCTGCTGATTTTTCCGGCGTTCGCTCTGGACCTGGTGCTGAACCGTTTCGCGAACCGCGGTCGAGGCTTACAGGCTGTGATTGCCGGGACTGCCTTTCTCGGCGCTCTTCTTATCGTGGACTGGCCGTGGGGGAAGTTCATGATTTCACCGGCCGCGCGCAACGCCTTTTTCGGCCAGAACTATTTCTCGTACGCGGTTCCTCCCTCGATGTACCACTTTGCCTGGGAGTATCAGCATCCAGACGCCACTCGTGCCGCGCTTTGGCTCGGGCTTGGTCTCGCGTGGATTTTCGCCATCGTGTCCTGCCGCATTGGTGTCGCGTTCGGAGACCGGCTGGCACACTTGCAGCGATAGATTCGCGCCTAACGAAAAAAACAGATCATCGAGATCGAAACCAGAGTCTCGAGGGTACGGATTGCGGACGCTACGGAACGAGAGGCTCCCGTTAAACATGCATCGTCGCTTCATCTCGCTTCTATGCGCCATGGCGATTGGGTCAGCGTGCTTCGGGCACGTCGGCAGCCCGAATGTGTATTTGCAGGGCGATGCAGGCCCCTACCACCTTACCGTGATGGTCCGCACCCCGCAGATGATTCCTGGCGTGGCCGAGATCGAAGTTCGCAGCGACCAGTCTGGCATTCGCCAACTCAAGATTACTCCGCTGTACATCGTCGGCGAGGGCTCAAAGTTTCCTCCGCCGCCGGACATTCTTCAGCCCGCCAACGGCGACCCGCAATTCTTCGCCGGCAAAATCTGGCTGATGGAATCCGGCTCCTGGCAGGTTCGCATCGAAGCCGATGGCGATCAGGGCTCCGGCACGATCGCGGTGCCGGTCCCCGCGGCAGCGCGGAACACGCTCCCGATGCAAAAGGATCTTGGAGCACTGCTGTTCGGACTGATGATTTTGCTTGTGGCGGCAATCGTATCAATTGCGGGTGCGGCGCGCCGCGAGTCTCAGCTTGAACCCGGCGATCAGCCAGATTCACGCCAAAAACGGGCTGCGCGTATGGTCATGCTCGGCGCTCTGGTCGTGGTCGTCGGATTTCTCACCCTCGGCAGATGGTGGTGGACCAGCACCGCGGCGGCAAAAACCAGCGACATGATTTATCAGCCGCCGAAGCTGTCGGTCTCGCTCGATTCCAGCGACAAGATGCTGCTGCGCATCGGCGAGTCCGACTGGAACATTCGGCGTCCCGACACGGTGATGAGCGCCCTGATCCCGGATCATGGCCACTTGATGCACCTTTTTCTGATTCGCACGCCGCAGATGGATAAGTTTTACCACCTGCATCCGAACCAGACTGCGCAGCAAACTTTCGCCGATCAGCTTCCCTCGCTGGCCGCCGGGCGTTACAAGATTTTCGCGGATATCGTGCGCGCATCGGGTTTCCCAGACACCATGGTTGCGGAAGCCGACATTCCGGACATGCGCGGCGCAAACTTCACCGGAGATGATTCCCAGGCCAGCGCGGCTGCGCTCGCACTGAATGGCCAGGACAATCTTGTCGCCGCGCTTTCTGACGGAGCCCGCATGGTGTGGGTACGCGACGCCGCGCCGCTCGCGTCGAATCGGTTGCTATGGTTTCGCTTCCGCGTCGAGGACGCCAGCGGAAATCCCGTGGCCGATCTCGAGCCGTACATGGGAATGCCTGCGCATGCGGTTTTCGTGCGTTCCGATTTCAGCGTGTTCGCGCACGTTCATCCGGATGGTTCGGTTCCCATGGCAGCGATCACTCTGGCCGATGCGAGTCTAGGCTCGAATCAGAACCCGGCGACGCCCGGCATTTCGATGCCAGCGATGGCGATGTCCGGCAAGACGACGGCCGGCATGTCGATGTCCTCGGCTTCGCCTGCTGCGTTGCCTGCGGAAGTGTCGTTTCCGTACGGCTTCCCTAAACCGGGCGTCTACCGCATTTTCGTGCAAGTGAAACGCCGCGGCATCGTCGAAACGGGCGTCTTCGACGCCCACGTAAATTGAGGGCCGCGGGAAAGCACCCACTCCCTCCAAGCTGAATTTCCTATAGGGGCACGAACTATCGTTCCCGGCCCACATGCTTGGCACAACGATGCCGATCCGCCTTATCGGCGCTGGCGTGAACTTCTACGATTTCCAATCGGGCGTGGCGACGTAGGCGCGCGTGATTTCGGCGACGGTCTGAGTTCCGCAATTGCCCATCACCAACTTCAATTCACCCTGCAGGATTTCGATCACCCGATCAACGCCCGCCTGGCCGAAGGCGCCCAATCCCCACAGGAACGGGCGCCCGACGCCAACCGCCTTGGCGCCGAGCGCCAGGCCCTTGAAGACATCCGTGCCGCGACGAAAGCCACCGTCCACGAACACGGGAATGCGGTTGCTCACCGCGGCCACCACTTCAGGCAGCGCTTCGATCGTCGGGCGGAGGGTTTCCGTGGCGCGCCCTCCGTGGTTCGACACCATGATCCCATCCAACCCATGCTCAACGGAGAGTCGCGCATCCTCGCCCGTGTCAATGCCCTTGATCAGGAACTTGCCTTTCCAGAATTTGCGTATGCGGTCGGCGAATTCCCAGTCCATCGCGGGATTCGTGAGCTTTACGCCGGTCATGTCAATTCCGTCGTACATAGGTCGTTCTTTTGCGCTGGGTCCCGCGGCGCTTTCGTGGCAGGTGGTGCACTGCTTCACGTCCTTGGGGCGGGTTCGGAGAAATGTTTCGCTGTTGCGGCCGGTCGTATTGTCCACGGTGAGGGCGATTACCGTGCAGCCGGCGGCCTCCACGCGCTGAAGTATTTTTTCGCACACTTCCCAGCTGCTTGGCGCGTAGAGCTGTTGCCACACAGGCCGGCCGTAGGCCTTGACGACCTCTTCCACCGCGGTGGACGTCGCGGTCGAGAGCAATTCGAGCGTGCCACGCGCTCTTGCCGCGCGTGCCACGGCCAGTTCGCCCCCCAGATCGAACGCTCTCTCACTCCCCGTCGGGCACAGGTAAATCGGGCTGCTGTACGTCGTGCCGAACAGATCCACACGCATGTCCACTTTGGTCGCATCCCGCAGCCGACGCGGGCGCAACTCCACGTGTTTGAACCCCTCGCGATTGGCGTGCAGCGTGCCGTCGTCGTCCACACCGCTCGCCATGTAGGCCCAGTGGCCGGGACTCACCCTGCGACGAGCGGGTTCCTCGAAATCGAATACGCTCAGGGCACTTGCCGGATCGGCGATCACATCGGAATCTCCGGGAGCGCTCTGCGCCAGGGAGCTTTTCTCGAGAAACGCGGCGACTCCGCCGAGCGCGGCGACGTACGGGCTTGCCGCCAGAAACTTGAGGAATTCGCGCCGCGCGGTCGAGGTGGAGAGGTGCATGACGGTTGCAGAGTGTAACGCCTGACGCCTGCTCTGAACAGCTTGATTCTGCAACTCGAGCGACGGAGCGCCTATGAGGGCGCTCACGGACAAAGCGTGTGCGGCCCTGCGCGTCCTGGCAGCCGATGCGCTAGCATTCCGCCCGAGACTGCCATCGCCCTAACGGTGGCAAGATCAAGCGGTGTAGACTTACGCGCGATTCCTTTTCCCGCGAGGAGGAGCGATGAATAGAGATCGCCGAAGTCGCAGGGAGTTTCTTGGCCTGATCGGCGCCGGCACAGCCGGTCTTGCCGGCGGCGGTGTTCTGCCCGCCAGCTTATTCGCTCAAGTGCAGAGTGCCGGGAGCGATGCGCTTCACGCCGACCTGGTCGTAATCAACGCCAAGGTCTACACCCTGGACTCCCGCATGCCGAAGGCGGAAGCGTTTGCAGTCAGGTCTGGCCGGTTCGTCTCCGTGGGTAGCACAGCGGAAGCCAAGGCGTTAATCGGCACCGGAACCCAAGTCTTCGACGCCAAGCAAATGACCATCGCACCCGGGTTCGTGGATTGCCACAATCACGCGGGCGGCGACATCCTGCTCTACGAGGTCATCGTCGGCAATCCCTATGAGGTTGAGTTTGTCACCATCGCCAGCATCATCGAAAAACTCCGCGCCAAAGCGCAGATGACCCCTGCGGGATTTTGGATAGACGGGTATTTCTTTGACGACACGAAAGTGAAGGACAACCGTCAGCTCAACGTGCACGACCTGGACCAGGTCTCGAGCGAGCACCCCGTTTGCGTCCATCATCGCGGCGGCCATACCTCGTATTACAACAGCAAAGCGCTGCAACTCGCTGGGATAGACAAGCACACTCCGAACCGCATGGGCGGAACCTACGACCACGATGAGAATGGCGAACTCAACGGACGCGTCACCGACCGCGGGCAGGAGGTGTTCTACACCGTCGGTAAGCGCGAGACATTCACGCCAGAGCAGAAGGAACAGCGTCAGCGCGATGGCCTTGCCTTCATCTCCAAACAGTTCGTCCGCTACGGCCTGACCAGCGTTCACCACGAGGGTGGGGATTTATTTGCGCTTCAGCAAGTGCGGGCCAGGGGCGAATTACTGCACCGCGTAAGCTTTGAGACTGGCGGCGAGATTTTGGACGCGATGATCAAGAATGGCATCAGCACCGGCTTCGGCGACGAGTGGGTGCGCTTCGGCGCCACCTTCGAGCATGTCGTGGATGGTTCGTTCTCCGAACGCACCATGGCGATGAGCCAGCCGTACGCCGGCACGAATCCTCCGTACAGCGGTAACATCACCGAGACACAGGCGGATCTCGATGCGTGGGCGGAGCGCGTGCAACGAGCGAACATTCAGCCCAACTGTCACGCCAATGGAGATGTCGCCATCGACATGGTGCTTACCGCTTACGAGCGCGCCCAGCGAGCCGCACCACGCTCGGACCTGCGCCCCAAGATCACTCATTGCACGCTGATCAACGACGATCTCCTGCGGCGCATGAAGGCGCTGGGCGTTGTTCCAGCCCCCTTCACCACATACGCGTACTACAATTCCGACAAATTTCATTTTTATGGCGAAGAACGAATGAAGCACTGCATGGCTTACCGCTCGTTCCTGGACGCTGGAATTCGAGTGGCGGCCGGTTCGGACTTCAGCCCCGGACCGTTCGCACCGCTTATGGGTATGCAGGGGATGGTCACACGCACCGGCTGGAATGGAGAGACCTGGGGCGCCAACCAGCGAATTAGCGTCGAGGAAGCCCTGCAGGTGAACACCCTCAACGGAGCGTACAACTCACACGAGGAAGCAATCAAAGGATCGATCACCCCGGGAAAATTCGCGGACTTCGTCGTGCTGGCGGACGACCCTCACACCGTGAATCCGGAGAAAATTAAAGATATCGAAATCGTCCGCACGGTGACCGGCGGCTCGACGGTTTACCAGAAGTAGCCGCTTCGCCCGCCGTCGCTGCCACAGCTGCGCGGTTGCGCCCTGGCTATCTTTCAAATCGCGTGCCCGTCGTGTAATCTTTCGAAATGAGTTGCTTCTGCCCCACTTTCTTTGGCCGCCAATTCCGGGGCGCCTACACCGTGCTGCCCCGGCACCGACATGAACACAGCTACCTCGCACTGGTCGTTTCCGGAGGGTACGAGGAAGCGGGAGACCGCGGGCGCCAGCGGGTGCATGAAGGAGATGTGGTTATTCATGGCGGATTCGAGGCCCACTTGAACCGCTACGATCGTACCGGCGCGGAGGTGCTGAACATACCGCTTCCAGCCTTGATGGAGCCTGCGACGCCTTTTATGCGGGCAGCAGATCCCGACGCTGCGGTTCGTCTGGCGGAGCGGGACCCTCGAGAGGCGCTCGATTTTCTTCTCTCCACAATGAAACCAGTGCCGGCTCAGGCGACGGATTGGCCGGACGAACTGGCCACAGCACTTTTAGCCGATCCGTATCTCCGGCTTCGGGATTGGGCCCATTGGCGCGGTTTGGCGCTTGCGACGGTGTCCCGCGGATTCCGAAAGGTCTTTGGCGTGAGCCCTTCTGCCTACCGAGCCCAGGCCAGGGGCCGATTGGCGTGGAC
Source organism: uncultured Acidobacteriota bacterium (assembly GCA_963814605.1). Classification (GTDB taxonomy): domain Bacteria; phylum Acidobacteriota; class Terriglobia; order Acidiferrales; family UBA7541; genus Palsa-295. The sequence continues at coordinate 566,553 of CAWFDD010000002.1, forward strand.
CAAAACGGTTAGCGGGAGCGAGCCTCTCTCCTCCGTAGCCCTCGATTGCGGCTTCTGCGATCAGGCCCACATGACCCGCACGGTACAAGCCATAACCGGCAAGCCTCCGGGGGTTTGGCGAAGGCAGGTCAAATGCGTTCAAGACGCTCCACGCCCGTCTGCGGCATTCTGCCCGCATGAAAAGACTCAAGCCTGCGCGCCGGCCCGCTGATCTCCGAGCGGTCTATTTCGTAGGTTTGCTTCTGCTGATTTTACGGGCGCCCTGCTGGGCCTCGACCCCCGGCGATGCGCTCTTGGCCCGCGCCCGCGCGGCCGCCGGCGGAAAAGCCTGGGACAAAATCAACGCCCTCAGCTACCAGGGCGCCGACAACTCTTCGGGCATGGCAGGCCAATCGAGCTACGTTGACGACGTCAAAACGGGCCGCGCACTCTCCGATTCGGATTTTCAAGTGGTCCGCTACAAAGAGGTGTGGGACGGTGCGCAACATTGGCGTCAGGACCAGTCCGGCGGCGTTCATCGGCTGGATTCCGAATTCGCCCAGCAAGCCACGATCACCGACGAGTGGCTCACCAGACGCGCGTATTTGAAGCCCGGCGCGGAGAAGGCGGTCCTCGGCGCGGTTCAGAGCCAGACCGACGCCGGAAAAAACTTCGACACGATTTGGATTACTCCCCTCGGTGGCCAGCCGGTCCAGTTCTGGTTCGATAGCACGACCCACCTTCTCGCGAAAACCGTACGAACCATGCCAACCACGATCCAGGTCACCACGTACGCCGGCTACAAAACCGTGAGTGGCGTGCTCCTGCCGTACAAAATAACCACCGATGACGGTGCCGGAAACCTCGACGTTTTTGACATTTCCGATTACCGCGTCAACGTCGCGATGAGCGATGAGACGTTCCAGGCGCCCCGCATCCCCGATGACACTACCGTCGCTGGAGGAGAAGCCACCGTTCCGATCGAAGTAAACGGCTTCGTAACGCTCGAGGCCCGATTGAACGGGCAGGGACCGTTCGCCTTTATCCTGGACACTGGCGGCCATGCCATTCTGACTCCCGCAGCCGCGGAATTATTGGGGCTGCATCCTGCGGGCGCCGGGAATTCCGGCGGGACTGGCAGCGGGACGCTGCCCATTCAATTCGCAAAAGTGGGTCGCGTGGAGATCGGCGGGGTCACTCTTGTAAACCAGAATTTTTTCGTCATTCCGCTTCAGTACGCCACCGTCGAGCGCGGGCCGCGCCCTCCCCTTGCCGGCATTCTCGGACTCGAATTATTGGAGAGGCTTGCCGTTCGCCTCGACTATCGCAACCGCACACTAACTTTCTGGCCTCGTGATTCCTACCCACCACCGAGCTCGGCAAAGGCCGTACCGATTACATTCGCAGACGACATACCGCTGCTCCGCGCGCAGTTGAACGGAATCTCGGGAGATTTCGCGCTGGACACCGGCAATACAGGCTTCTTGCTCGTTCAGCACGTGTGGGCGGATCACCACGGCTTCGGGGACGAGATGAAGCGTGGGATTGCGATCGTGGCGTTCGGCAGTGGCGGCGCGTCGCAGACCTGGGCAAGCCGACTGGCCGATTTCGAGCTGGCGGGCAGCTCGTTTCACCACATCGTCGGAGCGTACGCGGACGACACAAAGGGCGCGCTCTCTTCACGTACCGAGGCTGGCAACATCGGCAGCGGCATACTCCAAAACTTCACGCTCGACTTCGACTATTTGCACGAGCGCATCTGGTTCGATCGCGTGCCGGGTTTCACGCCACCGCCGTTCTCCCGGAGCGGCCTGATGCTCTTCAGGAACGATCCGAAAACGACCGTCGTGGTGAATACGATGAAGAACAGCCCGGCTGAGGACGCGGGCCTTCGGCAAGGTGACGCAATCCTGAGCATCGGCAACCAGAATATCCAGGAGCTGTCCATGACGGAGGTCGGGCGCCTTCTTCAGCAGCCACCCGGAACGACTGTTCCGATTACCTGGAGACGCGACGGCCACGAATTGTCCGCTTCGCTGGTGTTGAAGGAGCTGCTTCCGTGAGCAACGCCGCGACCAGACATCTTCACAAAGTGCGCCAGCATCAAGCCTTCGCAGTTCTTCCTGTTTGAAGGCCACACCACTCGCTGCTTGATTTCTCTCGACATCCTGCTAGCCTGATTATGTGGCCGCAGTCTGGCCTCGTCGCTTACATGCGCGTCTATCTTGATTACAACGCCACCACGCCCGTGGACCACGCGGTCCTCGACGCCATGCTGCCTTTCCTCGCGGAAAACTTCGGCAACGCAGGATCGGTCCATTCCGCAGGGCAGCGCGCCCGCGCCGCCGTTGATTCCGCCCGCGAATCGGTCGCCGCGCTGATCGGCGCGAAATCCAGCGAAATTGTATTCACCAGCGGCGGGACGGAGGCGGACAATCTTGCGCTCTTCGGCACGGTCGCGGCGTCGCGCAAGTCTCGCAAGCACATCATCACCACCGCCATCGAGCATCACGCGATTCTGCACAGTTGCGAAGAACTCGCCCGGCAGGGAATTGACGTTACCGTCGTTCCCGTGTCGACGGCGCGCGACTCGCAGGGAATCGTCGATCCTGAGGAAATTCGCCGCGCGCTGCGGCCGCAGACGATTTTGATCAGCGTGATGCACGCGAACAACGAGCTCGGCACCGTTGAGCCGATCGAGGAAATCGGCCGCATCGCGGCCGAAGCCGGAGTCCGCTTCCATTGCGACGCCGTGCAGTCCGCGGGAAAAATTCCCCTCGACGTGAAGGCACTCGGCGTGGACCTGCTCTCTATCTCCGCGCACAAAATCTGGGGTCCCAAGGGCGCCGGCGCGCTGTACGTCCGCACCGGAACAAAAATCGCGCCGCGATTTTACGGCGGCCACGCCGAGCGCGATCTCCGTCCGGGCACTGAAAACGTTCCGGGCATCGTTGGCCTGGGTAAGGCGGCGGAACTCGCGCGCAAGCTCTTGACCGAAGACTCCGCGCGCATCGGCTCGCTTCGCGACCGGCTCGAAGCGGCGCTGATCGAGCGCATTCCCGCGGTGCGGCGCAATGGCGATTCCGCGCGCCGCGTCCCAAATACTTCAAATCTGGAGTTTCCCGGCGCCGGCGGTGAGGCTCTTCTGATCGGTCTCGACTTGCTCGGAATTGAATGCTCCACCGGAGCAGCTTGCTCGTCGGGCTCGACTGAGCCTTCGCACGTGCTGCTGGCTTCCGGACTTTCCTACGACGAAGCGCGCTCGAGTCTTCGTTTTAGCCTCGGCCGCGCGACGACTGCGCGTGAAATCGAGCACGCCATCACCGTGATTCCCGCGGTCGTTGAACGCATCCGGGCGCTTTCCCCGCGAGAACCGGCTTCCGCAGCCGCGATGCCTGCGCGATGAGCGAACTGACGAGCGAATTAATGCCCATGCCAATTCTCGACCAACTGGAGTCTGCGGTCGCGGAGACGGCAACGCCCGCCCAGGCGGACGCTGCGCCGGTTGTTTCCAACACCGTCGCGGTGGCAATGTCCGGCGGCGTGGACAGCTCCACGGTCGCAGCGATCCTGCGCGAGCGCGGCGAGACAATCGTGGGACTCACCATGCAGCTTTGGAATCAGCGCCGCTTGCCGGAACTCGAGAGCGATGGGCCCAGGCAGCACCGCTGTTGCTCGACCGATGATGTGCACGACGCGCGCCGCGTCGCGGAGCATTTGGGCATCCCGTTCTATGTGATTAATTTCGAGCGCGCGTTCGAGCAGACGGTCATCCGCCCGTTCGTGGAGGACTATCTTGCGGGCCGAACACCGATTCCTTGCACGCGCTGCAACAACGACGTCAAGTTCGACCAGCTTCTCTCGACCGCCCGCCAGATCGGCGCGGAGCGGATCGCCACCGGCCACTACGCGCGCGTTCGCCGCAATCCCGAGACAGGCCGCCACGAACTTTGGCGCGCGGTGGATGATTCCAAGGACCAAACCTATTTTCTCTTCGGCTTAACGCAGGAGCAGCTGGCGCGCGCGGATTTTCCTCTCGGCGAGATGACCAAGCAGGAAGTCCGCGACATCGCTCGCCGCCTGGCGGTTCCCGTTGCCGAAAAGCCCGAAAGCCAGGAAATCTGCTTCGTTCCGTCGGGCAGTTACGTGCGCTTCATCGAAAGTTATCTGCGGGAGCAGGGAACTGCGCCGAACGGCGCGAGCGACGCGCTAACGCTTGGCGAGCCCGGCGACATTGTTTCCACTGCAGGGGAAGTTCTCGGCCGCCACAACGGACTGCACAACTACACCGTCGGCCAGCGCCGCGGGCTGGGCCTCGCCGAGGGCCATCCGATGTATGTGGTTGCGCTCGACCGTGAGGCGAATCGCCTGGTGGTTGGCGAGGATCGTGAACTTCGCAGCTCGGTTTGTGAAGTGCGCAACGTCAATTGGATTCCGTTTGCGGCTCCCGCGGCTGCCATTGCAGCGCGGGTGCGGATTCGCAATCGCCACGAACCCGCCGACGCGGAAATCTCGCCCCTCAGCGAAACCACCGCGCGAATTTCCTTCCGCGAGCCGCAGCGCGCCATCACCCCCGGCCAGGCCGCCGTTTTTTATTCCGGCGAACAAGTCCTCGGCGGCGGCTGGATCATCTGACCGGCACGCGAGGTGTCTTTCCGAAAGCCCGCGCCGTTCATCGGGATGAGGAATCTCTCTTCGCGTGAAGCGCGGGGCGTGCGGTCGAGACAAGAGGGATCCTTCAGGCATGAATGCTTTCGGGATTACAGTGAACGTGAGAGGAATATGGACGAACTTCAGATGAAGAGTTCTTCGTCCTGAGTGGCGGCATCCGATTCGGGCCGCTTGCCGCTGCGGATGAATTCGAGTCCGGCCTTGATGCCCTTGAGCACCGCGGACGCCTGATGCACCGGCTTCCACACTTTTGAGCGGATGGTTGATCCGGTTTCCTCGATCACTTCGAGCGCTCCGGTGAGGATGTGGTCGGCGCGAACCACCTGAATGCGCAGCCGCTCAACCATGTCGCTGAAAACGCGGTCCACTTTCTGGGCCTGGCTGCGAGCGACCCGCGCGATTTCCGCGCCATCGCCCATGATGCTGGCGATGCGTTCCTCGGAATCCTCGAGGATCCGGTTGGTGCGAACCAGGATGGGATCCATGCGCGCCTGCAACTGCGACGCGATGCGCGTGAAAGTCCCGATCGCCGAACGGAGCTGGACGAACATCGCCAAAAGAATGGCCATCTGAATGACGATGGCCAACGTGGCGATGACGATGAATGCTTCGAGCCAGCCCGACATGAGCGGTTCCTCCAGAAAGCTACGAGATCTTAGCTTCCCGCTTGTAGGTTTCCTTGCCAGCGTCCACAGCCGTGGAAATGGCGTCCTTCTGGCGGGCCATGATTTCCTTGCTGCGCTCGATCAAATCTTCCGCGCGCTCGCGCAATTCGCGAGCCTTTTTCTGCGCGTAGTCGCGGCCTTCTTCCGCTTTGGAGGACAAATATTCGCGCGTTTCTTCGCCGGATTTCGGGGCGAAAAGAATTCCCACCAGCGCGCCGATTCCCAACCCGACCATAAAGAAGCTAACCTTCGAACCCACGTTGTCGCTCATAAGACACCTCCAAATTTCAGAGTAGCATAGGCTTCCCAGTACGGGCAAGCAACGCAGGAAAGGGTCGCAGCGGCGCGCGTCGCGTCACTGCGGAAGCATTGGCGGCAGGTAAGCAATGGTGCGGGCGAAAAACCACATGAAAAACAAGACCAGTCCGGTGTTGACGACCAGATAGAGAATGCCATAGCCCACCAGATCGCGGGCGCGCACCTTTAAGATGCCGAGCAGCGGCAGCATCCAGAATGGATTCACCAGGTTTGGCAGCGCTTCGGCGGTGTTGTAGATCTGCACGACCCAGCCGAGGTTAACGTGCAGGTCTTTCGCGGCCTGCAAGACGTAAGGCGCCTCGATGATCCATTTGCTTCCGCCGGAAGGCACGAACAGGCCGAGAATCGCCGAGTAAATGGTGACCAGGACCGGAAAGGTGCCGTGCGAGGAAACCCGCACGAAGAATCCGGCGAGACCGCGCGACAGCGGAGACATGGTCATCATGCCGAAAATCCCGCCGTAGAAAGGGAACTGAACCAGCACGCCGGCGGTCGCGGGGACGGCGTTATGCACGGCTCGAGTAAACGATCTCGGCCGCCAATGAAGCAGCAGGCCAGCCATCAGAAAGAGAAAATTGTAGGTGTTCAAATCGAGCGAGGCGAGAGGCCCGCGCGCAACGACGACCTGGCCGAAGTATGCGAGGCCCAGCACGCCGATCAACAGCGAAAGCAGCGGAGCATATTCGAGCCATTCAGCGGGAGCGCGGCGCGCGTCCAGTTTGGGCGGCAAGACTTCGTCCATTACGCCGAACGATTCGGCGGTGCGGGCCGAGGATGCCGGAGCCGAGAAGTACGCCACGGCGACGGACGCGGACATCAATATCGCCGCGACGGTAATGCTTTGCCAGGTGTAAATCGTCTGACTGAGCGGAATCACGCCGCTGATCTTGACCAGCGCAGCCGGAATCGACGATGGAGTGGCCATCAACAGCGCCGCGGACGACGAAAGCCCCAGCGCCCAGACCGTGGCGCTGCCCAAATACGCGGCTGTACCGATCGCCCGGTAGTCAACGGCGCGAACCTGCTTCACCACTTCGCGGGCAAGCAGGCCGCTGAAGATCAGGCTGAAGCCCCAACTGACGAGCGACGCGGCCATGGCGAAAAATGCAACGAAGGCTATCGCCGCGCGCGGTGTTTTCGGAATGGTCGCGAGCCGGCGAATCAGGCGGTTTACCGGCGGGGAAGTCGCGACCACATAGCCGCCCACGATGATGATGGCCATCTGCATCGTGAACGGAATCAGCCCCCAAAATCCCTCGCCGAAATAGCGGACCAGATCGCGGACGGCGCTGCCGGCGAACACTCCGGCGATGAAAACGACGATTACAGCGATGAGCGCGAAGACGAAGGCATCCGGAAACCAACGCTCGCACCAGTCCGCGAGTGCGACTCCCAGACGCGCGAGTCCGCTCGCTGAAACGCCGGGACCGATCTGACTGTCGGCGGGAGCCGCCACGGTTTCAATCCTTTATGCGCATGAAACGCGGGGAATAGTAGCAGATTGGCGATACGCGAGTGGTCCCTAAGGCCTACACTCCGGCACTGCACACGCAGGTGTGACGGAAGTCACGTCGGGCGATTTCAAGGCGTCACGGCGACGTCATGGTCGCGCTGCGGATTTGCGCCACGCGGTGGTCGAGAGTGTCGGCCTCTTGAGTGCGTCCGATCTTTCGGAGAGCCTGGGATTCGCCCGCGAGCGTGGTCACGAGCACCGGGCTGGTCGGGCCATATTGTTTTTCGAGCACGGTGACGAGCTGCTGATCGCAGGGCGCCGCTTTCTCCGGCTTGTCCCAACGGTTATACAGCTGGCAGAGAGTCGCGAGCGGGGCCATCAGGTCGAGACCGTCCTTTCCGTAGAGTGACTCGTCGATGTGTACGGCGCGAAGCAAATAGGGTTCAGCTTTAGCGTAGTCTTTCTGAACGAAATAGACCGCCGACGCCTGCACCAGACTGTCGGCAACGCGATTGCTGCCTTCGCCGAAGAATTTTTCGTTGAGATCGACGGCGCGGAAGAAGAACGCACTGGCCGAGGCGTAGTCCTTCTGCATCAGCGCGTTGTTTCCCAGGGACTGGAGCGGCCCGGTCAAGTTGGCCGAATTCGGACCATAGATTTCCGTGGCTACTTTCAGCTCACGCTCGAACGCGGCCTGCGCGGCATTTGGATCCTCGCCCACGTAGGTCATTCCCAGCGAATCGAGCGCCGTGACGAGGCGAGTATCGGGAGGCTTGAGTTGGTCTTCGAGATCAATCGCTTTCTGGAAATCCTGCCGGGCTCCGGTGAAATTGCGCTGCCGCGTGGCCGACACGCCGCTTTGCATGGCCGAATCGATTTGCGCGGATACACCCTGTTTGGAATCCAATGCCGCGACACTCGCCTGCAAAGCCGTAGCGTCAGAGGATTTGCCGGCCGACCGCAGGGCAGCGAGATGGGCGTCGAAGCGCTTCTTGGCTTCCGTATACTCCCGTTGTGGATCGCGATCGTCCACGCGCATCATTTTGCCGCGAAGGTCGATACTCGCATCGGCAGATGCGGCGCGATGATATTCGTCCAGTGCGCCGACCCAGTCGCCCTTTTGTTCGAGAGCGGCGGCGAATTCGATCACGGTCTGAAGTTTCGAGGGATCCAGCGAGGCCGCCTGACGGAACTCGCCGATGGCTCCATCCAGGTTGCCCAAACCTTCGAGCGCTTCGCCATAGAGCTTGTGAATGTCGGGGTCTCCAGCCATCAGGAGCGAGGCTTTTTTCATCTCGTCGGACGCGCGCGAGTAGTCTTTCTTGCGAATCAGGATTCTTCCGAGACCACGGCGGGCATCGCCATTGGTTTCGTCGAGCTGTACCGCCGTCGAGTACTCTTTCAAGGCATCGTCGTCGTGATGCTGTTCTTCGAAGATCGAGCCGAGGTTGTAGTGGGGGTGCGCGTCGGTGGGATCAAGTTCCACGGCTTTTCTGAGGACCGGAATGGCCTCGTCGAATTTCCAGGAACGCAGGAGCGCCAGACCGAGCGAGTTGACCGCCATTTGCGCATCCGGGTACATGTTCACGAGCTCGCGAAACTCAACGACCGCTTCGGCGTTCTCGTTGAGGCCGATCAAAGCGGAGCCGAGATTCTGGCGAATGTCGTACCGATCGGGCGCGATCGCCTTTGCGTCACGATAGACCTTAATCGCCGAGGCAAGATCTCCTTTTACGTTGAGCGCGTTGCCCATGTTGTAAAACGCGTCCGCGTCTTTGGGGTCCAGACGCTGCGCGATGCGATATTCGGCGATGGCGTTATCGAATTGTTGCTGGTTGTGGTAGAGCAGTGCCAAATCGAAATGTGCCGCTTCATAGTCCGGCTTCAAGCGCAACGCCACCTGATACTCGCCGACGGCGGCTTTTGTGTTCTTGAGCGCATCCAGCGCGAGGCCGGCATTTTTGTGGCCTTCCGGATCGTCGGGATACTGCAATAGAGCGGTTCTGGCTTCGGCGAGGGCTTGCTCTGCATAGGAGTTGTCCTCATTCAGATAGACAAGAGCCAGCCGGGCGTGGACTCCCGGGAAAGCGGGAGCCTGGTTGAGAACTTCTTCGAGAGCAGCTTGCGAGCGATTCCAGTCGTGAATCCTCTGGAAAACGTAACCCATGACGAAGCCGCACTCGGGGCAAGACATATTCGAAGTGGCGGCCGCGCTCATTTCGTTTGCGGCCTGCTTGTAGTTTCGGCTGTGGATGGAATCGGCCGCATTGACGAAGTGCTGGAGGAAATCCTTGCCGGGCTGGTTCTCCGGAGCGACATCGGCGGAAATCTTGGCGGAGCTCAAAGCCGTGAGAACTTTCGGATCGGCGCCTGCAGTGGCAAGCAGGCCACGGTAGTAATCGTCTGGACGGAAGGCAATCCCATCGACCGTGATCGCGTGGGCGGTGGTTTCAGGCAACGTGTTGCCGGCGATCAGGGCCAGCACTCCCGCGGCAGTCAGGGGTTTGGGCGTAGTGTCCTGGGCTTTGCAGCCCAAGGATGCGAAGAGAAGGAAAGAAGCTGTGACAGCCGCAATTCTTGGCATCGGCGCTCTCCTGTGTCGAGACTTGAGCTCAAATCACCCTAGCAGGGGCGCGATAAGTTGTCGGTACCAGGGGCAGTCCGGAGTTTCCAGACGAGAACCTGTCCTAACGGGTAACTGCGCGCGGCAGCGTCTCGACTTAGGTTTTATTCGCAGGCGCGGCGGGAGCCGCGGTGGCCTCATGGAGCGCGTCGAAAACGCGCTGTGCCTGGTGGCGCGGCAGTTCCGCTGCGAGTTCGTCAACGCTCAGCAGGCGCAGGCGCGCCACGCTTCCGAATCGCAGCAGAAGTTTTCGCGCCGTGGTCTCACCCACGCCGGGGATCTCGGTCAGCGAGGTGCGGATGCGCCGGCTCGACCGGCGCAGACGGTGAAAAGTGACGGCGAAGCGGTGTGTCTCGTCGCGAATCTGCTGAATCAGGTGGAGGACCGGAGAGTGATGATCGAGCGCGATGGGTTCATGTTCGCGTCCGAGCATGTAGAGAATTTCTTCCTTCTTGGCGATGCTGGCCAGCGGCTGATTGATGATTTCGAGTTTGTCCAGCGCCTGCGCCGCGGCGTGCAGCTGGCCGATTCCGCCATCAATCAGGATCAGGCTCGGCAGGGGTTTGCGCTCGTCCTGCAGGCGGCGATAGCGCCGTTCGACAGCTTCGCGCAAGCTGGCGAAATCGTCGCGGCGCAAGCCCTCGGTTTTCTCCGGGCCCGCGGCCATGGCATCTCCGCGGATGATGAATTTCCGGTAGTCGGACTTTTTCATCTTGCCGTCTTCCCAAACGACCATGGATGCGACGGTGTCCGACCCCTGAATGTGCGAGATGTCGAAGCACTCGATGCGTCTCGGCGGCTCAGGAAGCCCGAGCGCGGATTGCAGCGCTTCGGCGATGGCGCGAGAGCTTGGCTTGAGGACGCGGAAACGCTGCACGAAGGAATGCTTCGCATTCTTCTCGACGAGTTCGAGAAACGCGTGCTTCTGCCCGCGCTGCGGATTGAATATCTCCACGCGGTGACCGGCTGCTTCGGTGAGAACTTCCTCGAGCAGCGCGCGATCGTCGAAATCAATAGGGGTGTGGATGTAACGGGGCAGATAGCCTGCTTCGAGGTAGAGCTGTTTCAGCAGGGACGGCAGGAACTCGGCAGGATCGAATTCCTCGAGATCCTCCCAGTAGAAATCGCGCCGGTCAACCACCCGGCCGCCACGGAGGTGAAATAAATTCACCGCGACCTGTGGGGGTTCGGCGTACCAGGCGAGGACGTCGGTATCGTCGCCTTCGGCTGCGGCGATTTTCTGGCGCTCCTCCATTTCCGTGAGCGTGCGCAACAGATCGCGATAGCCACCGGCTTCTTCGTAGCGCTGTTCGTCCGAGGCGCGCTCCATGCGCTCCTTCAGGCTGCGCGCGAGGTCGTTGCGCCGCCCTTCGAGAAACAGCCGAACATCGCGCGCGGCCTCGGCGTAGCGTTCGTCGGTGACCAGCGCGGCGCAGGGACCGAGGCAACGGTGAATGTAATACTGCAGGCATGGCCGCGGGTGGGTCCGATTCAGATCCACGGTGCACGAGGGGACCAGAAAATGCTTGTGAATCAGATGGACCAGACGGTAGGCGAGGCTGGCGGGAAAATACGGACCGAAATACGTCGAACCGTCCTTGTCCAGGCGACGGGTCACGTAGATTCGCGGATACTTCTCGAACGCCGTGTAGCGAATGTAGGGATACGTCTTATCGTCGCGCAGCAGGACGTTGAACTTCGGCTTGTGCCGCTTGATAAGGTTATTCTCGAGCGCCAACGCCTCCTTTTCATTGTCCACGACGATGTAATCGAGGTCGGCGATTTCGCGGACCAGCGAGCCGGTCTTGGCATCCTGCCAGCGCGATTCGAGGAAGTAGGATTTGACGCGGCTGCGCAGCGAGCGCGCCTTGCCGACGTAGAGGATCTTTCCGCCGGCGTCCTGAAACAGGTACACACCCGGCTGTGGAGGAAGCTGATCGACTTTTTCGCGGAGTTCCATTTGCAGCTTGCTACAATCGTGAAGTGCGGGCCGCCCCGGGGAAACGCGGCCCTGACAAGACAACTTTCATGATAGCAAACGCAATCTAAGCAGAACTAGAGACTCGATGCGCGCAGCGTTCAGCCAACTCGTGTTCGTAGTCCTGATGGGATCGTTCGCCGGGGCCGCGTCCGCGCGGCAGGGAACCGGCCAGACGCCGCCCCCGCCTTCCGGCGCGCCGACAGGAGAATCCAGTTCGAAGCCCGCCGGCCAGCCTCCGTCCGGGGCGCCGTCCGGAGCGCCGGCAGGAGAATCGAGTTCGAAGCCTGCCGGCCAACCACCTGCAGTTTCTCCGCCCGCGAAGCCTCCCGCCGCGAAGCCGGACGCCGGAGCCTACGACCCGGTTACTGCGGAAGACGACATCGAAGTCGGGACGTTCTACATGCATAAGGGCGATATTGACGCGGCCATCTCGCGGTTTCAGGACGCGATTCGCGCGCGATCGAATTTTGCGAAACCGCGATTGTTGCTCGCCGAAGCGTACGAGAAGAAAAACGACAAGACGACCGCGGTGAAGTATTACAAGGAATATCTACAGGTTTACCCGAAAGCGCCGGACGCCAAGAAAATCCAGGGCAAGATCGACAAGCTCTCCGGAGAATAGGGCGCCGCGTCCCGCGAGCGACGAATTTACTTATCCTGCAGAACCCAATCCGAGGTCGTTTCGATGAACTGAAAACCGTAGCGGTTGAGCGCCGAGCCGGTGGGTTCCTTGCGCACCACCTTGGCGCGCCCGGCATGACGTTCCGCGCCGCCGGAAGTAAGGAACACGTCCACCGGAGTGCCTTTCACAAGAGACGCAGCACAGCTGCACAGGAATCCGCCGGCGCTCACGTTGTCCGTGGTCGTAGATTCGTCGAATTGCTTTCCCTGGTGATCCGACCCGCGCAATTTCAGGAGAACGCGCATCTGCACGCGCTTATGCGCGCGGCGTTCCGGCTGCTTGCCTTTGAGTTCCTCGGTGAGCGCGGCCTTCAGCGCGGCGAAGTCCACGGGCTTGTGGAAATATCCCTTCGCGCCAAGACTCTCGCAGTGCTCCTTGTATTTCGTGCCGGCCTCGCCGGTAATCACGAAAATCGGGATGCGCGAGGTATAGCTCAACGAATGGAGGCTCTGGCACAGCTCGAATCCCGAAAATCCGGGCATCATGAGGTCGAGCAGAATGGCGTCCGGTTTGTGTTCGAGAGCGAGACCCAGCGCTTCTTCCGGATCGCCCGTTTCAACGATTTGATACGCGCCCGACAGCCGCATGCGCAGCAATCCGCGCACGGCCTCGTCGTCGTCCACGATCAGGATTTTCGGCGTGGTTCTGGCTCCGGAATCCCCAGAATTTGCCTGGTCGGTGCGCTCTGCAGTGGCTTTCATGTGGTCTCCGTCATAACGCTGCGATCCAGCGCCTCGCGGATTTTGCGAGTGAGCATCTCGCGCGTAAAAGGCTTCAGCAGGAAAACGCTGCCCGGATCAATCGGCCCTTGCGAGCCGACGGCTTGGCCGGTGTAACCGGACATGTACGCCAGGCGAACCTCCGGGCGGCGGCGCGTCAATTCCTGCGCCAGCGCGCGCCCGCCCATTCCCGGCATCACCATGTCCGTCAGCAGCAGATCAATGGTCCCGTCATGTGCGTCGGCGACTTCGAGCGCCTCGACCCCGTCCTTCGCTTCGAGCACTTTGTAACCGCAAAGTTCGAGCGTGTTGCGCGTCAAAGTTCGCAGGGAGGTCTCATCCTCCGCGAGCAAAATTGTTTCGTTGCCGGTGAACGAGGTGGCCGCGCGGGAAGGCAGCTCCGCGTGAATCGCTTCATCCACCCGCGGCAGATAAATTTTGAATGTGGTGCCTGCGCCCGGGGCGCTATAGATGTCGATGTAGCCGCCGCTCTGTTTCACGACGCCGTAGACGGTCGAGAGACCCAACCCCGTGCCTTTTCCCTTTTCCTTGGTGGTGAAGAATGGCTCAAACGCGCGCGCCTTGGTCTCGGCGTCCATGCCAATTCCGCTGTCCGTGACGGTCAGGAGAACATACGGCCCCGGCTGCACAGGGTAGGGATAGCGGCGCACGAAGGCCTCGTCCATGATCATGTTCTGAGTTTCGATGAGCAGCTTGCCGCCCTGAGGCATGGCGTCGCGCGCGTTGACCACCAGATTCATGACCACCTGTTCGAGCTGGCCTTGATCGGCCTTCAGGCGGCCGAGCTCGGGGACCAGAACGGTTGAGAGTTCAATGTCCTCTCCGATCATGCGGCGCAGCATTTTTTCCATGTCGGAAACGACGCCGTTCAAATCGAGAACCTTGGGATCGAGAACCTGCTGGCGGCTGAACGCCAGTAACTGGCGGGTGAGCGACGCCGCGCGCTTGCCAGCCTTCAGAATTTCGTCCACGCTGCCGCGCAGCTTGTTTTCGGCGTCGAGGCTTTCCTGCAGGAATTCCGCGTAGCCGATGATCACGCCGAGAAGATTGTTGAAATCGTGCGCCACCCCGCCGGAGAGCCGGCCCACGGCCTCCATCTTCTGCGCCTGACGAAACTTTTCTTCCAGCTGCCTGCGCTCGCTGACGTCGCGATTTACGATCACGAGGTTCTCGACCTTTTTCTGCGCGTTCAAAATCGCACTGGCGCCGGATTCGATCACGTGCCAGCTGCCGTCCTTGTGGCGCATGCGGTATAGAACCGTACGGCCCTCGCCGCCTCCGCTGGCTTCCCTGGCCGCTTGCTCGGCCGCCTGGCGATCGTCTGGATGAACCTGTTCGAAAAAGGAGCTGTTTTCCAGCTCCTCGTTGCTATAGCCGAGAACCCGCGCGCAGGCCGGGCTGTTGTAGAGCCGGCGGCCACTGGGGTCAACGACCGTGATCATGTCCGCGGCGTTCTCGCTGATCAGCCGGAATAGCTCCTCGCGTTCCACGAGCTGATGCCGGATTCGATAGATCTGCACCTGCTGATAGATCGTGTAGATATCGAACAGCAACACCAGACCGACCAGGCCGCGAAGGGCAACACTCAGATGAAGCGAATCAAACCCCCCGGTGTACGGCCGCAACATCGGAAAACTGAAGGAAAGGATGCCGAGAGTGAGCAGCAAGGTAACAAGAATGGCGGAAGACCATAGCAGCCATTCGCGCCGTTCGACGCGACGCATTCCGACCTGAATATTGGCGGACGAAGGCAGTGTCATAATGAACCATCTCCAGTATGGCCGCCTCTGCAGGCGCCCCTTATTAGGCATATCTCTGCTTACATTTCCGCGCAGGATCGCAGGTCGGCGGGGGAGACTCGGCTAACTACCTGAAAAGAAGTGCGTTATGCGGAGCGGTGCGACGGAAACCGGCTTAGAAAGCGCATAGCGCGTGCGTAATCCGTAAACGCTTTTTCTTCATTACGGAACTGCGGGGAATGCGATTCGCGCCTGCAACGGACGAAGCGGATGGGATGCTTTAGGTGCAGCATCTCGTGAAATAGGACGTAGGCAACCACATACTCGGGAACCTGGTGGTGATCGAGCTGGCGGTTGAGCACGATCTGATGAAGCGCCGGATCAAAGCATCCCAATTGGGTGCGCCAGCCGCGCGTGCTCCATCCTAAACGCGGACGGATCAGGAGATTCTGAAAATAGTGATGATTCAGCCGGTCGAACATCGGCTCAAGGTCATAATGAGCCCCGGCGGGGCGATGCTCCATCCTGCGAGCGCGCCGCTGGCGCATCAGAAGCAGGCGCCGGCGCGTGGATCGCGCGTAGGAAAACCGGCGATACGTCTCGATCATTTCCGCCGGAGGCCGCCGACGATACAGGCGTCCGAGCAGAATAGCGGCGGCGGCTTCCACGACGGTGCGGGGCGCTTGCCCAAGCGCGTCGGAAAGCCTCACGTGAGCCGTATCTTCACGAAGGCGGATGGTGTGTGTCAGGCCGGCATAAGGATGATATTCGACGACGAACTGCGGCGGGCGGCCTTCGCATCCGAGTCGCGTATAGATTCGCTGGAAGATGCGCTCGCCGCCGGGGACGGCTCGGCTCCGATTGCCGTTGCGCGCGGCTGGACGCGTCACTGCTTTCTCCGCACCGGGGGAGCCTGCGATTCCTTTTGCGCTTCGTCCACGTCGGAGAGTGCGTCCTTGGTTCCCTCAATCGCGTCTTCCAGCGTGTCGCGGTAGGTGTCCAGCTCCGGCCCGTCCTTGTCGTACTTCTGAAGCAGCGCGAGAAATTGCTTGTTCTTGGTCTGCATCAATTTCAACGATTCGTGAATGTCCAGATGTTTCTCACGCGCCAGGGCGATCTGATCGGCGGCGTCGTCCACGCAACCGGCGTAGCCGTTGAGCAGGCCGTTCAGGATCTCGCTCCGCCGCCGTTCCTGCACCGTGCGGTTGAGTTCATATTCGAATTTTGTAAGGCGATCTTCCGCGAAAGCAATATAGAGCTTGATGCGTTCGGCGGGCTCGCGCGCATCGCGGATTTTGTCCGCTTCCATGTCGCTTAGGTAATCCTTTTGTTGCTGTTGCGGATCGGGGACGCGCGCCACGGCCATGCCGGCCAGCATCCACGCGGCGATCACGATCGTGGCGATTCGATAGCGCATCGAAACTTCCGTCCTCGCTTTCTAGGACTGCGGCTTTCCCTGATCCTGGCGCGGAAACAGATCGTCAATAAGATGCCGGTCAAGCTCTCTGAGTTCCTTGCGAATCTGGAGAAATGGCGGCTGCTCGTCGGTGGTCATACTAACGATGACAATGTCCAGACGCCGCAGCGAGTCGCGCAGCGAAAACTGCAATTGCTTGAAGCCGTTCGGATGTTTGTCCGCGTCAATTCCCAGCGCGTCGAGCGCCTTGTCGCACGAAATCACCTCGTCGCGATAGGCGGTGAGAAGCGTGAGCGCCTCGGTCAAGCGCCCCTGGTTGACGTCCGCGTCTATTTCCGCGAACTCGAGGTCGCCGAGCTGGGGCATCATCCTGGCTTTTGACACCGGATTGGGCTCGTGCGCGAGTCTGGCCTGGAGGTCGGCGATTTTATTTTGCGCAAGAAGGGAACTGGCGAACGCCGCCATGGCCAGAACGAGCGCCGCAATGCGGATGATGCCGAGCATCCCTACCTCTTCTTGATTTCCCGGGACAACTCCCGGACGCGGGCCGTGGCTGCAAAGTACATGTCGCTGTTCTCGTCCTTGTTCACTTGCAGAAATTTCTGATACGCACCGAGCGCCTGGGCCGCTTGCCCAAGATTATCGTAGCAGGAGCCGCGAAGATACCAGCTCGTTGCCGGAAGGTCCCGCTGCATCTCCAGCGCGTCGAGCGCCTTAAGTGTCGCGCCATAATTCTTGCTGCCGTATTCCGCGTCAACGAGATACGCCAGAACATCGGTCGCTTTCGGATTCATATTGTAAGCCGCGGCCAGCCAGTGAACGGCGTTCGCGTAATCCTTCGCCTGAAGATACGTCCTTCCGAGGCGCGCGGGGATTTCCGCGTCGCCCGGCGCGAGCGTCGCCGCCCGCTGCAGATAGGGTACGGCATCGGCGTAGCGCTTCAGATCCCAGTAGACATCCGCTCGCAGCTCGAGCGTGGCCACGCCCTCCTGACCGGATGCGGATGCGCGGTCGAGTTCAGCGAGCGCGTCGTCGTTTTTCCCGAGATTGACGAGCACGGAGGCGTGTAAAACCCGCGCCCTGGTGTCGTTTGGCACTGCGTCGAGATACTGCGCCAGTTCGGCGGCTGCGTCCGGAAATTGTCGCTTGGCGATCAGCACCAGAGCAATCCCGAAATGCACCTGGGCGAGCTCAGCGCCGGATCCATGGAGCCCGAGCGCAGCCCGATATTCGCGCACGGCGTCGTCCCCGCGCCCCGCGACGGCCAGGGCGTGGCCGAGCGCGTAACGATACTTGAAATTGGAGTCCTCGAGTTTACTGGCAGCCTGATATTGCTCGATGGCCGGGGGCACTTTGCCGCTGCGTTCAAGGGCCGTTCCCAGTAGCCAGCGCGATCGCGCATCTTGCGGAGCGAGTTCCGCCGCCTTTTGCAGAGGCTCGACGGCAGCAGCCGGGTCCGTATTGAGCAGCGTCACTCCGAGATTCAAATAAGCGGCCACCATCTTGGGATCGAGCGCGATGGCACGTTCGAACTGGCTCTTGGCATCCGCGGTCCGGTTCAGCGCGGAGTAGGCGTAGCCCAAATCGTAATGCACAATGGCGTCGTCGGGTTTTTTCGTCAGGTAGTCTTCGTAGTTTTGAGCGGCGCCGGCGTAATCCTTCCTGTCAACCGCCGATTGCGCGGCTTCCAGAAGTTTATTCAGCGCTTCGGCCGCCGGATCGGCAAGATGTCGCGGCGGCGGGTTGCCAGTCTGTGCGGAGATTTGTTGGGAGGCGCCGAGCACGACGCACAGCGCGCAGCAGATCAGCGCTTTGGAAACCGATCTCATGCGGAGGAGCGAGTTTCTCCCGGCACCTTTGCCTTGGTTGGTGAATGGTGGTCTTCGTGATTTGCGCCGTTGCGCACGTTGAGCACCCGCGCAAGATACTTGCCCGTGTGCGATTGCGAATTCCGCCCGACCTGCTCCGGCGTTCCCGCGGCCACGATCCTGCCTCCGGCGTCGCCGCCTTCCGGCCCCAGATCAATGACCCAGTCCGCAGATTTGATCACGTCGAGATTGTGTTCGATGATCAGCACGGAAGCTCCGCCTTCCAGCAATTTGCGAAACGCGGTCAGCAGCTTTTGAATGTCGTCGAAATGCAAGCCGGTGGTCGGCTCGTCGAAAATATAAAGAATGCCGCTGTTGTCCTGTCGCGTAAGATGCGCGGCCAGTTTCAAGCGTTGCGCCTCTCCGCCGGAAAGAGTGGTGCCCGATTGCCCCAGCCGGAGGTAGCCGAGGCCGACTTCGTCGAGCACGCGCAGCCGCGAAGTCACCTTGGGATACGGCGCAAAAAATGTGAGCGCCTCGCGCACGGTCATTTGCAGCACATCGTGGATGTTTTTGTCGCGGTGGCGCACCTCGAGCACGCTGCTTTTGTAGCGCGTACCCCGGCACTCTTCGCAGATGAGTTCCACGTCCGCCAGGAAACGCATCTCCACGGTGACGGTGCCGTCGCCCTGGCAGGCTTCGCACCGCCCGCCGGGAATATTGAACGAAAAATGTCCCGCGCCGAGACTCCGTTTCTTCGCCTCGGGAGTGGAGGCGAAGAGGTCGCGAATGGCATCGAACGCCTTCATGTACGTCGCCGGATTCGATCGCGGCGTTCGCCCGATGGGCGACTGATCCACCATCTCCACGGCCTGAATCGCCGCGTCGCCTTCGATCCGGTCGCAGTACTCGCGCCAATTGCCGCCGGTGCGCTTGGCTTCGAGCGCTTTATAGATCACGTCGTAAACCAGAGTTGATTTGCCGGAGCCCGATACGCCAGTCACCGCCACCAGCATTCCCAGCGGCACGGTCGCGTCCACGCCTTGAAGATTGTGGCTGCGCGCTCCTAGGATTTTCAGAAATTTGCCCTGCGGCTTTCGCCGGCGAGGCGGCACCGCGATGCGCAGCTCTCCGCGCAGGTAACGGCCGGTGAGCGAATGCGCGTCGGCCAGCAGCTCTTCGCGCGTTCCCGCAAATATCAATTCGCCGCCGTGCTCTCCGGCTCCGGGGCCGAGATCGAGAATCGTATCGGCGGCAAGGATTGTATCGGGGTCGTGCTCGACCACCAGCAGCGTGTTTCCCAGATCGCGCAACCCCTTCAATATTTCAATCAGCCGGCCGGTGTCGCGGGGGTGCAGGCCGATCGAGGGCTCATCCAGCACATAGAGCGCGCCGACCAGATGCGATCCGAGCGATGTCGCCAGCTGGATGCGCTGCGCCTCGCCGCCCGAAAGCGTCGAGGTCAGCCGGTCGAGCGTCAGGTAATCGAGCCCTACTTCGTCGAGGAATCGCAGGCGCTGCTGAATTTCCTCCAGCACTTTTTCAGCGATGGTGGTTTCGGCCGGGCTGAGTCGCAGCGTGTTGAAGAACGGCCGCGCCTCCTTCACCGTCATCTGGCAGACTTCGGTGATCGAGCGCCCCGCGATTTTAACCGCCCGCGCCTCAGCTCGGAGTCGCGTCCCGCGGCAATCCGGGCAAGTGGCGTAGCCCCTGTAACGGCTCAGAAAAACGCGCACGTGCAGCTTGTACTTCTTGCGCTCCAGCCATCCGAAAAATCCCTTCACGCCCGGAAAATCCTCTTTGCGGTCGCCGTCGAGAATGGCATTGCGCTGCGCCGCGGTCAGCTCGCGGAACGGAATATCATAGGGAATGCCTTTGGCGCGCGCGTATTTGCGCATATCCATGGCCAGCTGCTTGTAACGAGGCTTGGTCCACGGCTCGATGGCGCCTTCGGCGAGCGATTTGCCTTTATCCGGCACCACGCGATCGAGATCGAAATCAATCGTGTTGCCAAATCCCTGGCACCGCGGGCACGCGCCATAGGGATTGTTGAATGAAAAAAGCCGCGGCTCGGGTTCTTGATAGATGGCTCCGCATTTCTTGCAGTCGAATCGTTCGTTGAATACCAGCCGGTCCGGCGCCGGGCCGCCCGGCGCGGCCGCGTCATCCGCGACAAATTGCAGTATGGCCTCGCCGCGTCCTTCGCGGTAACAGATTTCGATCGAGTCCACCAGCCGCGAGCGTATTTCCGGCGAAATTGCCAGCCGATCCACCAGCACGTAGGCGGGCTTCGCGAAATCCACATCCAGCAAATCCTCCGGCGTGGAAAATTCAAACACACGCCCGGCCTGGAACAGGCGATTGAAGCCGCGCTTGCGCAGGCTCGTGAGCGTCTGGCGAATGGTCTCGGGAGACGGGCGTGCCGCCTTTCGCGGGCGCGCGGGGGCATCTTTATGCGCCCCGGCCGCTGCGGCCACTTCAGGCGTCATCGCCAATTCGTACAGAACGTAGAACCGGCGGCCGGCAGGAAGAGCCATCACACGCGCCGAGATTTCATCGAGCGAATCCTTGCGCACTTCCTCGCCGCAGTTCAGGCAGAACGTATGCCCCGCTCGCGCGTAGAGCAGCCGCAAATAATCATAGATTTCCGTGGCCGTGGCGACCGTGGACCGCGGATTCCGCGTGGAGTTCTTCTGGCGGATGGAAATGGCCGGAGCGATTCCCGTGATTTCATCCACGTCGGGCTTCTCGATGCGCTCCAGAAACTGCCGCGCGTACGCCGAAAGCGATTCGATGTAGCGCCGCTGGCCCTCGGCGTAAAGCGTATCGAACGCCAGGCTCGATTTGCCGGAGCCGGATACGCCCGTAACCACGGTGATGGCGTTGTGCGGGATGCGGAAGTCTATATTCTTGAGGTTGTGGACGCGCGCGCCGCGCACGCGGATTTCCTCCGCGTCCGCCGCTGCGGGTGCGGATGCCGCTCGCGCTAGAACCCGATCGGCGAGGGCCAGCTTCTCAGTGCGTTCCGTTGGCATAAGGCTAAACAAAAAATTATACGCCTCGCCGCCAAACCCGGCAAATGGCTCCCAAGCTCGCCGGTGGGTCAGTCTGAATCCGCATACCGAATGCCAAGAAAACAAGGCCTTGAGTTACGAACCCGGAGGGCTGAACGAGAGGGACTGGGCGTTATCGCCCGCCATTCGAGCTTGGACTAACCGCCCGTTTCGCTCAGGTAGTTGACGATTCGCTGGACACACTCCGCCATCGCGAGAGTTCCGGTATCAAGAATTTCGCACCGGGCCTCGACTGCTTCCCGACGCAGATACTTGCTCCATCCAATCATGCTGTCGTCGGCTAACTCCGGCTGGCGGCGATGATTGGTAAGGCGGTCGGCGCGCGTTTGATCGTCGCAGTCCACCAAGATCACGCGGGCGTTCGAAATATCGCAGATTGCGAGCGCTTCTTGAATGAACGCGATTCGCATTTGGCCCTCGAAGAGTACTTTGCCGCCGCGTTCGAGGATGGGAGTTATACGCTTGAACCACTCGAGAGTCATCGCACGTTGCCATGCCCCACCCGGCTGGTGACCCGTTCCGAATGTGGCCATGGCCTCTGCTGACGGAACCCCGATGGTGTCGAAGCGGAAGACGGTGAACTCTGGATGCATGGTTTCGATGGCGCGAGCGATGGTGGTCTTTCCCCCGCCTGATGCTCCGGTTAGCACGACAAGTGAACCCGCCACGCGAGATACTCCCTGTTTCGTTCGTCATCATGTCCTGTGTCTGTTATGAAAGCAAAGCAATCGCGTTCCGAGGGCGCATCGATCCAAACTGGCCCGCTCGCGCAAGCTCCCTCTGCACGCCTTGCCTGCGGGAACGCCGTGTGCGATAAGGCTAGAGATATGCGAAGAACCTTCGCAGGAGTCGTGATCGTACTCGCCGGGACGGGGATTTCCCTGTGGGCCGCCGATAAAATAACTCTCGCGGACCTCCCCAAACACGCCATCGCCGAGTCTCAGCTCACCGTTCCCGGAGAGGCGCCCTTCCACTTGAAAGCGAGGATCTTCGAGAAAACCGACCGCAATAATACCGATCACGATGCGGAGATCGAAGAGTTCTGGGTGGCCCCGGACAAATGGCGGCGCACCGTGAAGTCCCACGGTTTCGCGGAGGTGCTGGTCATAAACGGAAGCAAGGTGGGTGCGCAGTTGGAAGGCGACTACTACCCCAATTGGCTGCGCACCATTGTGAACGGCCTGTTCGATCCCGGTGATGCGGTGCAGGGCATCGACTTGACGAAATCGCACGACACCGCAAGGGGGACCCTGAGCGCGGAGGGGATGTTTATCCAAGCCCCAGATTCCGGATCCGAGGTGTGCCGAAGATTCGCATTCCTGGCCGGAGATCCCCCGGTTACGAATCGCGTTTTTTCTACGTACTGCTTCGAAAACGGGCGGCTGGAGTCGATTGGCGCTCCCGGTTACAGCGTCTCCTATGCGAACTACAAGAAATTTGCGGATAAACAGGTGGCGCGCACGATCGGAGAGTACCTCGGCCCGGGCACCGAGCTGGAGGCGGACGTCGAAATGCTCGACGAGCTGGCGTCTCCGGATGAGACCCTTTTCGGCTTGCAGACATCCGAGCCGCCCTTGCAGACCGTGTTCGTGAACGAAAAAACTCTGCGCAGCCTGATTCTAAATGCGCCGGAGATTCGCTGGCCTCCCATGGTGGGTGAGCGCAATTACGGAGTGCTCAGCATCTACGTCTGCGTGGATCGCTCCGGCCACGCCCGCGAAACCTACGCCCTTAATTCCGACAACTCCCACATGAGCCAGGTCGCGCGAGAGCAGGTGCTGAAGTGGAGTTTTCGGCCCGCCGTCCACGATGGCAGCGGCGTGCAGATCGAGTCGGTGCTGACTTTCGGCTACCAGGCGCCGCCGTTTCCGAATCCTTAGGCGGCGAATGACGCGAAATTTGACGCAGGGAGAAAAGCGCCGCGCTTAGTCGCCGGCAGCGGCTTTCGGCGCGAAATAACCGGACCGCGTGCGCACCGCCAGCTTGCCGCGCCCGTTGGGCGGAATCACTTTCACCTGAACGGGGCGAAACGCGCCGTCGTGCGACGTATTGGCGGGGTAGTAGCCCAACGTGTACTGGTTGCGAATTTCCTTCGCGACTTCCTCGCAGATCGGCGTCACCTGATCGAGTCGATCGGGGAAATAGGCCTGCCCGCCGGTCGCCTCGGCGAGCTCGGTCAGCACTTTTTTCGAGCGCCGCACCATCTTCTTGTCGTGCTCCCGATCGTCGTCGCTATAGACGCCGACAGCGTAGATCGTCGCGTTCGATTCCTCGGAAGCCTTGATGGCGTCCTCGAATGTCTTTTCGCTGGCGGTATCGTCGCCGTCGGTAATCAGCAGCAGCACGCGCTTGTCCTTGTGACCCTTCTTCAAATGAGCGAGCGATCCGATCACCGCGTCGTAGAGCGCCGTGCTGCCGCGAGTATCAATCCGCGAAAGCGCGTCGTGGAGATTCGCCTGGTCGTTGGTGAAATCGCCGTCCGTGTCGAGGTAATACTCGTCGCTGAAATTCACCACGAACGCTTCGTCCTTCGGATTACTGGTGCGCACGAAGGTCATCGCCGCGGCATTCACCTGATCGCGCTTTTCGCGCATGCTTCCGCTGTTGTCAATCACCAGCCCCATGGTCACCGGGATGTCGTCGGGTGAAAAAAACGAGACTGTCTGCTCGATGTTTTGTTCGAAGACCTTAAAATTGCCCTGTTTCAGATCGGTTACGAACTGCCCTCTTTCGTCCGACACCGTCACGTGCAGGACCACCAGTTCCACGGCGGCCTTGAGCTTGTGATCGGCTCCCGGCTGCTGGCCGGGCGGCGTATATCCGGGCGGAGGCGGCGGACTCGACGGAGAGAGAATCGGAGGCGGATTCTGCGCCTGAGCGCAGGGCAACGCGCAGAGCATACTCAGAAATAAAATCGGGAGGAGCAGCGACGGAAGGGCGCTAGTGGCCCGGCGCGAAATACCCGCTCTTCGCGGAAACGCTGAGCGGCGGCAGACCCTTGGGCGGGTTGAGTCTGACTTTAATCTTGCGCCATTTCCCATCGTGCGTGCGGTGGCTTGGAATGTATCCGAGCACATACTGATTGCGCAGCTCCATGCTGATCTTCGTGGCGATGTCCGGCAACTGGTTCACGTTCTGCACCGCAAACGCCCGGCCGCCGGTCATCATGGTGATGTCGTTTAGAAGTCCGGGGCCCGCTTTTTCCTCCGGCGTCGGCGCCTCGGCCTCGAACAATCCGATCGCATAAATCTGAACGTCCGCTTCTCTTACGAACTTTCGGACTTCCGTTTCGCTGTACCGGCTATGATTATCGCCTCCATCCGATAAGATGAGCAAAGCTTTCTTTGTGTTGTGTGCTCCGCGCATTTGGCTCAGCCCCAGATACACGCCGTCGAACAGCGCCGTCATCCCGTGCGCGCCGGTGTACATCAGCCGGTCCTGCAGGTCGTCCACGCTCTCGGTGAACGGGCTGATGAGCTGCGCCCGGTCGTTGAAGTCAACCAGGAAGAATTCGTCCGCCGGATTCGCGGTGCGGAAGAATTGCACGGCCGCCTGCCGCGATTTGTCGATCTTGTCCGCCATGCTCCCGCTCATATCGAAGATGACGCCGATGGATACGGGCACATCCTGGCTCGAGAAGCGCACGATTTCCTGCTCCACGCCGTCCTCGAACACGCGGAAATGCTGCTGCTGCAGGCCGGTCACCAGCCGCCCGAGCGGATCGGTCACCGAGGCGCCCACCAGGGTGATCTGCGTTTCGGTGCGGATCGGTTGGCCCTTCTGAATTTTGAACGAATCCGACGGCGGGGGGGTCTCCGGGCCGGGGGGGCTTTGCTGTGCTCGCAAATACGCTGCGGGAAACGCTACGGCGAGGGTTCCGAGGGCCGCGCAAGCGATCACCAACCTCCAATTTCGAGTTGGCTGACCGGCGCGGTGTTCCATGGTACCCCCGGGCGCGCTACACCTGGATATTACCACCTTACCACTTCAAAGCAAGGACCTCGAGCGGTCCCGACGCAGCCGTGGCGAACCCAGGCCCCGCGCTGCTCCGTGCTACTATGGCGTCATCGGCGATGCTGTCGTCGAGTTTATGGCAAATTCCGCATCTCCGAATGTTTTGGCGGTCATTCCGGCGCGATACGCCTCCACGCGCTTCCCGGGCAAGCCGCTGACGATGATCGCCGGTAAATCCATGATCGAGCGCGTCGTCGAGCGCGTGCGCCAGGCAAGCCTGGTTTCGCGCGTGGTCGTGGCCACCGAGGACCCCCGCATCAAAAGCGCCGTCGAGGCCTTCGGCGGCGAAGCGATCATCACCCGTTCTGACCATCGCACCGGAACCGACCGGGTCGCTGAAGTCGCCACGCATCTACCCGCCGAAATCTACGTGAACGTTCAGGGTGACGAGCCCCTGATGGATCCCGGGACGGTGGACGCCGTGGTTTCCGCGATCTCCGAGGACGAAACAATTCAATTGGCCACTCCCTGTACGGCCATCGGGGAACCGCGCGACATCATGGATCCCAACGTCGTCAAAGTTGTCCGCGATTTTGACGGCAATGCGCTCTATTTTTCGCGCGCCCCGGTCCCCTGGGTGCGCGATACCGCCGAGACCGTAGCCGCGCGCCACTGGAAGCATCTCGGCCTCTACGGGTTCCGCCGCGACGCGCTGCTCGAATTTCCCACGCTGCCGCCGGGCGAACTCGAACGCCTCGAGCAGCTCGAACAGCTGCGCTGGCTTGAAAACGGGTTCCGCATGCGTGTCGTCGAAACCGATTACGATGCCGTCAGCGTGGACGTTCCCGCCGATGTCGCTCGCGTGGAAGCGCTGCTGCGCAAGCCCATCGACGCCTGACGCACCGGCGTCCCCGACGCCCTGTTCCGACGCCATCGAAAAAATTCATGCGCGCAATTTGAAATTTTGTCGTCTCTTAAATTGACACCCGCGCGCTTTCCATTCATAATCAGTTGTACGCCGACTCCATTGGAGGGTTTCGAGCGCCTTGAACACCGGCCCGAAATACATCTTCGTAACGGGCGGTGTGGTTTCTTCCCTCGGAAAAGGCGTGGCAGCGGCTTCGATGGGTTGTTTGCTGGAAAGCCGCGGCCTCCGCGTCACCCTGCAGAAGTGCGATCCCTACCTGAACGTTGATCCCGGAACTATGTCGCCCTACCAGCACGGCGAGGTGTTTGTCACCGACGACGGCGCGGAAACCGATCTCGACCTCGGCCACTACGAGCGGTTCACCTCCGCTCACCTGACCAAAGACCACAACTGGACGACCGGCCGCATCTACGAATCCATCATCGCCAAGGAGCGCCGCGGCGACTATCTGGGCAAGACAGTGCAGGTGATTCCGCACGTCACCGACGCCATCAAGTCCGCGTTTCGCAAAGTTGCCGACGGCGTGGACGTCGTCATCGTCGAAATCGGCGGCACCGTCGGCGACATCGAGTCGCTGCCGTTCATGGAAGCCATTCGCCAGATGCGCCTGGAACTCGGCGCCGAAAATGTGGTCTTCGCGCACCTTACTCTGGTGCCCTTCATCGCCACCGCCGGCGAACTAAAAACCAAGCCCACGCAGCACAGCGTCAAGGAGCTGCTGAGCATCGGAATTCAGCCCGACATTCTGATCTGCCGCAGCGACCGTCCGCTGGGCGCGGACCTGAAAGCCAAAATCGCTCTTTTCTGCAACGTCGCCGAAGGCTGCGTCATTTCCGCGCCGGACGTCGGCAACATCTACGAAGTTCCCATGACCCTCGCCTCCGAGGGCCTCGACGAACAGGTTTTGCGCCTGCTGCATTTGGAAGCTCCGCCGCGCGACCTCAGCAGATGGCTGGCGATGCTCGAAAATCTCGAGCACCCGCAGGGCGAGGTGCGCATCGGCGTGGTAGGGAAGTACGTCCAACTCGAGGACGCTTATAAAAGTCTTCGCGAAGCGCTCGTCCACGGCGGGCTGGCCAGCCGCCAGCGCGTGGTGATCGAATGGATTGAAGCCGAAGATATTGATTCCGCCGCCACCGCCGAGCGATTGCTGCGCCACGTAGACGGCATTCTGGTGCCCGGCGGATTTGGCGAACGCGGGATTCAGGGAATGGTCCATGCCATCACCTACGCCCGCGAGAAAAAGGTCCCGTTCTTCGGAATTTGTCTGGGAATGCAGTGCGCCACCATCGAGTACGCGCGCCAGGTCTCCAAGATTGAGCGCGCCGATTCCACCGAGTTTGATCCCTCGACTCCCAATCGCGTCATCTACAAGCTCCGCGATCTCCTCGGCGTCGAAGAAATGGGCGGCACCATGCGGCTGGGCGCGTGGCCATGCAAACTCGAGCCGAATTCCTTCGCCGCGAAAGCCTACGGCGCAACCGAAATCTCCGAGCGCCACCGCCATCGCTACGAATTCAACTGCCAGTACGAGCCCACTCTCACCGACGCCGGCTTCCGCATCACCGGCCGCACGCCCGACGGCAAGTACGTCGAGATCGTGGAAATCGCCGACCATCCCTGGTTCGTCGGTTGTCAGTTCCACCCCGAATTCAAATCGAAGCCGCTCGCTCCGCATCCGCTGTTCGCCGCATTCGTTCACGCCAGCCTCGAAAACCGGCGTCTGCGCCTCGGCCAACCCACCGACGCGGTTGCCGCCGAATCCCGCATGCACCTCGGCCCCGACGAATCCTCTGGCCACCGCGCATCCGCAGCCGGCTCATAGAGCGGTTTGTCCCGAGCGGAATCGAAGGTAAACTCCTGGCATGAAAAATCTCTACGAACCCGCCGTCGCGCAAGAGATAAAGGACCGCCTCGCGCGACTCAAGCCCGATAGCCCGAGGCAATGGGGCAAAATGACCGCAGCACAAGCCGAGGCGCACTGCGCCGTGGGGTTGGGTTGGGCGGTCGGAGACATAGTCCCGCCCAGGATGTTCATCGGCCGCCTTCTCGGGAGGGTCGTGAAACCGCTGGCGTTGGGCGACGACAAACCGATGCGCCGGAATTCTCCCACGTCGCCCACTCTTGTGATAGCGGATCAGCGTGACCTGGACATCGAACGCGAGCGCCTCTGTAAATTAATTGATCGCTTCACGGCAGCCGGCCCCGCCGGATGCACCAAGCACCCGCACAGCTTCTTCGGCAAACTCACGCCGGAGGAGTGGGCGATCTTGTCCTACAAGCACCTGGACCATCATCTCCGCCAGTTCGGCGTCTAACGGACTCGGCCGCCGGGAACGACCTGCGCGAGACGTTGAACCAAGGCCATTCCGCGGACCGTTCCACGAGCCGTGCGGTCGCCAAGAAAATGTGTGATATTGTCTCCCGATGCTACGAACAACCTTGCTGGCAATCGGCGATCCTTCTGTCGATCCTGCCATCCGCCCGCGCCCAGCAGATAACTGGGAAGCCGCCGAAAGAGATGCGCGCAGCGGAAGAACAATTTCAGAAGGCTTTGGTGAAAGGCGACATCGAGACGCTGTCGAAACTGTTGGCGGACGACTATCTGCGCACTCCCCCGACAACGCCGAACACCACCAAGACCCAATACCTCGACGCGCTCCGCTCCGGCACGCTCAAGTATTCTTCCATCGAAGACAAAGAGTCACACTATCGCACCTATGGCGATACCGTGATTGTGAATGCTGTCACCGCCATTCGCGTCAACATCAACGGGCAACAGCGGGACGAAGTGCTCCGGCTCATTAGTGTCTGGATCAAGCAGAATGGCCGGTGGCAACTCGCCGCCGTTCAAGGCAACCCACTTCCTTCCCAGTAGCCATGCCTCTGATACCCACGTCGCTGGTGGGCTCGTATCCGCAGCCGGATTGGTTGATTGATCGCGAGAAGCTCGGCCACCGCATGCCCCCGCGCGTGCGCGCGGCGGAGCTCTGGCGCGTGGCGCCGGAATTTTTGGAGCAGGCGCAGGACGACGCCACCCTCCTCGCGATTCGCGCGCAGGAATTGGCGGGCCTCGACATCATCACCGACGGCGAAATGCGGCGCGAGAGCTACTCGAATCGCTTCGCCACGGCGCTTTCCGGAGTGGACCTCGATCATCCGGGCGAAGTAACCAGCCGCACGGGAAGCACCGTGCAGGTGCCGCGCGTGGTCGGCAAAATCGAACGGCTGCACTCCGTCGAAGTCCAAGATCTGAAATTCCTGCGCGCGAATACCGACCGCAAAATCAAGATCACCGTGCCGGGACCTTTCACCATGTCGCAGCAGGCGCAGAACGATTACTACGCTGCGGAAGAAGAGATGGCGCTTGACTACGCCGCCGCAGTCAACGCGGAGATCAAGGATCTCTTCGCGGCGGGCGCGGATATCGTGCAGATGGACGAGCCGTGGATGGAGGCGCGCTCCGAAAAAGCGCGCCGCTTCGGCCTCGCCGCGGTGAGGCGGGCTCTCGAGGATGTCTCGGGCACCACGGCGTTGCACATCTGCTTCGGCTACGCCGCGCTGGTTCCGGGGCGTCCGGTGGCGTATTCATTTCTGGAGGAGTTGGCGGATTCACCGGTAAAGCAGATTTCGATCGAGACGGCGCAATCGTCTCTCGATTGTTCGGTGCTGGCGAGGCTGCCGGGGAAAACCATCATTCTCGGCGTGATTGACCTCTCCACGCACGAAGTGGAAACGCCCGAAATGGTGGCGGCGCGAATTCGGCGGGCGCTGCCGTTCGTCAGCCCGGAGCGGCTGGTCGCCGCGCCGGATTGCGGAATGAAATACCTGCCTGCGGAATCAGCGTTTGGGAAATTGAGATCGCTCGTCAGCGGTGTTTCGATCGTGCGGAAGGAATTGCTTGGCCGCGCGGCTGCGAGCTGATTCTGCGGAGACGAGGGAATGCCGGGATTGCACACACGTCCCGGCGCGATGAATCGAACAGGGAAAGCACGGGGCGACGACTGGCCGAGCGGGCGGAAGACTACGCTGCCGCGAGGTAGTGCCAGACCTTGCCGTTGGACTTCACCTGGAAGACTCCGCCTTCGTCCGCGTGGAGGAAATAATCGCCCACGGGAATCCGGTGGTCAGTGGCGGACTTCACGGAGCATCGCGCCCAATGGGCCGGACGAACCCCGCGGCCGTGCTGCTTCACCTCGGTCACGAGGTGAATTCCGTACATCACCCGGTATTCAACGCCCGTAGGGCGGGTTGGTACTAGGCGTCCCGATCCTTTTCGCTTTTGAGTCATAACGTTTTGATGCAGCCCCAGCCTCTACGGTTTCTCGGAGGAGCCGAATTTCTCGGCAATAGAGGGTCCCGACTGCCAAGGCAGTATAGCCGAAGATCGGGGTTTGCGGCGAGAAATTATCCGATTAATTATCAGAGAGTTGCGGAATGCGTCATCACCACTATGTTTGTAGGGGTAGCCCTCAAGAGGGTACTGGAACTCCCGCCCAGCTATAGATTTCCAGATTTAGAGCGGCGACGAGGTCGGGCCGGTCCTCGCCAGGAAGGTTGGAATCCACGCTGAAGCCCTGGTGATCGAGGTAGTACGAAAGCATCCGGTACGACGGGCGGCAGGACTGAACCTCTTTAGGGTCAATGAAGACGGACTGGCCGGGGATGGCGGGGGTCAGCTCGTCACGCATGTAAACGGCGTCGAATCCGACGATTCGCCAGCTGCTGTCACGCTTCTCCGTACGATAGAGGAAGCGCGAATGCGTCGAGAGCGTGGCTTCGACACCCTTCAATTTCACCGGGAGGTCAATGATGGCGGCGAGGCTGGCAACGGCCCGCGATCCCGATAGGGTAACGAGAATCGGCGCCAGGCGGTGCTTGGCCGGAAGTCCGCGGCGAGCCATGTCCATAGAGCCGGTGACGAAGTCCGCGCCGTTGCCCTGAAACCAACTGACGCGAATCAGCGAGTCCGGCCAAAAACAGTCGCGCATCTGCTGCCAGCGGCCGAGGTCGCGGCTTTCACGCTCGCGGAGAATTAACTGAGTGACGGCGGTGATATCAGCGCTATCGAGAATGGATTTCGGAACATCGGCGGACACGTCCGGCACCTCGCACGGTGAATCGGCACAGCAACGATAGCAAGAGAAGAAATCTTCGTCGAGCGATCTTGAGGGCGGCGCGCGACGGGAGAAAGAATTCGAGGGAAGCGCTGGTACCGTACTGTGCGATCACCATGGGCCGTACTGGAATCCGCCAACCGCTTGCAAAACCGAGCCTTAGTGCGATTTTTCCGATGCGGCAAGGAACTTGGTGCAGAATTGAAAGTTGAAAACAGGCGGAAACGCGAATAGGCTGCTGACTAGTCAAGAGGACATAACCCTTTCCATGCAATCCACCGGGGCCAAGTCGCCGGTCAGCTTTACGATCGGTAAAATCGCGGTTGGCGCGAAGGCGCCGCTGTTCCTGATCGCGGGCCCGTGTGTGATCGAAAGCGAAGCGCACGCGATGTCCACGGCAGAATGCCTGGCGAAGATCGCCGGCGCGGTCAAAGTGCCGCTGATTTTCAAGGCGTCGTACGACAAGGCAAACCGATCGTCGGTAACATCCTATCGCGGGCCGGGACTGAAGGACGGGCTGCGCATTTTGGGCAAGATAAAGAAGAAAACGGGATTGCCAATCCTGACCGACGTGCATGAGGTTTCGCATGTGGCGCCGGCGGCGGAAGTTTGCGACGTGCTGCAGGTTCCCGCGTTCCTCTCGCGCCAGACCGACCTGCTGGTCGCGGTCGGGCGTTCGGGGCGCGTCGCGAACATCAAGAAGGGCCAGTTCCTTTCGCCGTGGGACGTGGCGCACGCCGCGGAAAAAGTGGCCAGCACGGGGAACGAGAAAATAATTTTGACCGAGCGCGGAAGTTCGTTTGGCTATCAGAATCTGGTGGTTGATATGCGGTCTTTTCCGATCATGCGCAAGCTGGGGTATCCGGTGGTTTTCGACGTGACGCATTCGGTGCAACTGCCGGGCGGGGAAGGGAAATCGAGCGGCGGCCAGCCGGAGTTCATCGAACCGCTGGCGCGGGCGGGAACGGCGATCGGGGCGGACGGGCTGTTTCTGGAGGTGCACGACAATCCGGCGAAAGCGCTTTCGGACGGCACGAACGCACTCGCTCTGGGGAAGCTTCAGCCGATGCTGGAACGAATCCTGCGGATCGCGGCCCTGGCGCGAGAATTGGATGGCCCACGATGAGTCGAGAAGAGCGCGTGAAGATGGCGATCGAAGGCGCGAAGCGCGTGTTTCAGGTGGAGGCGGAGGCGATTGCCGGACTGGCCGAGCATCTCGACGCGCGTTTTGAGAAGGCCGTGGACATTCTATACGAGTGCAAGGGGCGGGCGGTGGTGACCGGATTGGGGAAGTCCGGCTTGATCGGCCGGAAGGTTTCGGCGACGTTTTCGAGCATGGGCACGCCGTCGCTTTTTCTGCACGCGGCGGACGCGCTGCACGGCGATCTGGGAATGCTGGCGGCGGGAGACGTGCTGGTGGCCATTTCGTCGAGCGGGGAGACGCAGGAGCTGATTGATCTGATCGAGCCGGCGAAGCGGCTGGGAATTCCGCTGATTACACTGACCGCGCACCCAAATTCGCCGCTCGGCGCGGCGAGCGACGTGGTGCTGAACATCGGCGTGAAGGAAGAGGCTTGCACGCTGAATCTCGCGCCGACATCGTCCACGGCGGCGGCGCTGGCCATGGGCGACGCGCTGGCGGTGGTGCTGGCGGAGCGGCGCGATTTTCAGGAGCACGATTTTGCGGCGCTGCATCCCGGCGGACGGTTGGGCAAGAAACTGCGGCGAATTGAGACGCTGATGCACACGGGCGACGATCTGCCACGCGTCCTGCCCACCACGAAAATGCCGGATGTAATTTACGAAATGAGCCGCAAGGGACTGGGATTGACGGCGGTGACGAAGCCCGATGGGCGGCTGATGGGAATTATCACCGACGGCGATCTGCGGCGGGTGATGCAGAGGCGCAAGCAGAACGTGCTCGACCTGGCCGCGATTGATTGCATGACGAAGAAGCCGGTGACGCTGCCGCGAACGGAGCTGGCAGCGGCGGCGCTGCGGTTGATGGAAGAGAAGAAGATCACGTCGGTAATCGTGGTGGATGGCGCCGGGCGGCTGGAGGGCGTGGTGCACATTCACGATCTGTGGACGCTGCAACTGTTCTAGCTGCTGCTACTTCGAGTAAGATATTCCTCGTCACTCCCGAACCGAGGCTTTCCGGTTATGGCGATCCGTGAAATCAAATTTCCCGCAATCGCGATGCGGCGCGCGAAGAAGATTCGCGTCCTGCTGATGGATGTGGACGGTACGATGACTCCCGGAACGGTCTGCCTGCAGGGTTTCCCCGACGGCAGCGTGGTGGAGATGAAAGTGTTCAATGCGCATGACGGCGCGGGAATCAAGCTGGCGAGCATCATGGGGATTCGCACCGGGCTGATCACCGGGCGGGACTCTCCGGCGACGGCGCGGCGCGCGCGGGAAGCGTCGATGGAGTTCGTGGTGCAGGGTCAGCCGAAAAAACTGGAATCCTACAAGGCGATTTTGGTGCGCGCGGGCGTGACCGATGAAGAGGTTGCGTATGTGGGCGACGATCTTCCCGATCTGCCGCTGCTCGAACGTGCCGGGCTGGCGGTGGCGGTGGGCGACGCGGTGCCGGAAGTGAAGCGCGTGGCGCACTACGTCACCACGGTTGCCGGCGGCCATGGCGCGGTGCGCGAAGTGGTGGAGCTGATTCTGAAGGCGCAAGGGAAGTGGAAGAAGGCGATACCGCTGGCGATTGCGTGATGTCCTTCCGTACCACGACTGAAACTGTCCTTTCGGGCAATATTTTTGCGCGCCGGCTCGGAATAACGTTGCAGGGTGGACGAGAAACGCACACCCGCCCTCCGGCACAAGCTGTGGCCTGCCGCGACAGCAATTTATGGCAGCGCAGCGATTGCGATACTGATCGTATTTGCGTGCGGCGCCACGTTCAGCGTGGCCGCTAATCCGCAGAACATCGGCGGGTGGCGAAGTTTCGCACCGGCGGACGACCCGCTCGAAAAGCAATCGCTCGAGCTGATCAACCGCGACCGCTCCGCTCCGGAGTACATTTCCGAAACAAAAGGGCGCGCGCGACCGCTGGAATGGGACGACCGGCTGGCCGCGGTGGCGCGAGCGCACTCCGCGGAAATGGCACGCGGCAGGTATTTCAGCCACACCGCAGCGAATGGAGCTTCGCCAGCGCAGCGAGTGTCGGCGGCGGGAATCCAGTGGACGGCGGTCGGCGAGAACATCGCCCTATGCCAAACGGTTGTGCAGGCGGAATCGGAATTCATGGACGAGCCCCGCTTCGAGCATAACCACCGCTGGAACATTCTCAGCGCCGATTACACCCGCGTGGGAATTGGGATTGTGAGAGCGTCCGACGGAATGATTTACATCACCGAAGACTTCGCGCAGACCCGCTAGGCGGCGCCGGCGAAGGCACTACGACCTCAGCGTTAATCCCGCAGAACGAAACCGGCAGGTTCATGCCAATCATACGATGTATGGAGCGGGCGATGGGAATCGAACCCACGTCCGAAGCTTGGGAAGCTTCTATACTGCCATTGTACGACGCCCGCTCGGGTCCAAATTTCAAACGCAGAATACCACCGGGGCTGCCGGGCGCGCAAGAATGCGGAGCGGCATCGCGCTGCTCACCTGCTTGAACAACCGAGGGATCCTTCGGTCGCGTTGCTCCCTCAGGATGGCGATCCTGGTCGGATCGTCACTTAATCTCAGGATAATCGAGGTAGTAGCGATGGAGATCCGCGACGGTCATCTGGCCTTTGCGGATGCGGACGGCGTTCACCGCGCCGGCCGATTCGGCCGTCGTAACCCACACGGTATCGCCTGCGCGGAAGTCGGTAATCTTTAGCGGCTTGCCAGAGTCGTCGAAGAATTGCGTTTTGGCGTCAACATTTACGAGCAACGTGACTTCCGTAGGGTATTTGAGCAGGACCTGGGATTTCGACGGGTCAACCGACCCGACAATGAAGAAGGCCTCGCCCGCCGGTGTTTTCTTGACTACCGCGCCGGCATAGGCGCTGGCGCTTGCGGTGGCCCTGGGAGTCGCGGCAGCCGGCGTTGCAGGCTTGGCGTGCATCGGCGGATTGCCTGTCTGGGCGCGCGCTCCGGCAACGAACGCAAAACCGGTCAGCAACGCGGCGATTACAACCCACGCGCGCGCGCGACTTTTTTCGGCGTTCTTATTCATAGCGGAGGGCCTCGATGGGATCCATTCGCGCGGCTTTGCGCGCCGGGTAGTATCCGAAGAATATTCCGACCAGCGCGGAGAAGACCGCGGCGATGATGACCGACAGCGGAGAAACGAATGTGGACCAGTGGACGAAGCGAGTAATGAGCGCGGAGACGACGACGCCAAGAATGATTCCGGCAATGCCACCCATGGAGCTGAGGACCAGCGCCTCACTCAGGAACTGCCATTGAACGTCCCGTTCCGTCGCGCCGACGGCCATGCGAATGCCGATTTCGCGGGTGCGCTCGGTGACCGAGACCAGCATGATGTTCATGATGCCGATACCGCCGACCAGCAGGGAAATGGAAGCGATGATGGCGAGCGTGATGGTCATCACCGAGGAAGACGCGGCAGCAGCCTGCGCGAATTCATTCGGGCTGCGGATAATAAAGTCGTCATCTTCGCCGGGACGGAGATGGTGGCGCTGGCGGAGAAGGCCGGAGATGGTGGACTCCGCGGACGTCATCGAATCCTGCGAGGCGGTAGAGAGCATGATCATCTGCACCCAGCTGATCCCGGAGATTTTCTTCTGCACCGTGGTGTAGGGCATGATCATGGTGTCGTCCTGATCCTGCCCGGTGGGAGATTGCCCCTTCGCCAGGAGAACTCCGAGAACACGAAAGGGAAGATTCTGGACGCGGACCATTTGGCCCACGGGATCCTGGTCGCCGAAAAGCTGCTGGGCCACGGTGTTGCCGAGGACGCATACGTTGGCAGCCATATCCACGTCGCGCTCGGAAAACATGCTGCCGGAAACAACGGGCCAGTTGCGAATGTGGCTGTAGTCCTGGGACACGCCGGTGGCGCGGGTGAGCCAGTTCTGGTTGCCATAGACAACCTGAACGCTGGCTCCGGCGATGGGGGAAACGGCGACGACGTTGGGAACGTGCTGCAAGATGGCCTGGGCGTCGTCGGCGGTCAGCGTTTTATTGGCGCCATTGCCCATGCGCACGCCGCCGGAATTCACACTGCCGGCAAAGACCATGATCATGTTGTCGCCGAGCGCCTGAATCTGCTGCTGCACCTGCGCGCTGGCTCCCTGGCCGATGGCTACCGTGCCGATCACCGCGCCCACGCCGATGATGATGCCGAGCATGGTGAGGATGGTCCGCAACTTATTGCGCGCGAGCGCCCGCAGGGCGACGCGGATTATCTCTCTGGGATTCATGTCGCGGCCTCAACTACGAAATGCATAAAGGTCATCGCGGTCCTCCGGGTCCACCGCCAAATCCCGGCGGCCGTTGTCCGGCCCCGGAGCCGGCTGCCTGGGTGGCGGCAATGACCAGGACATCGCCTTCGTGAAGATCGCCGCTGATGAGCTGGGAATTGTTGTAGTCCGTGATTCCCACCTGCACGGCGACGGGTATCAAATTTTTCTGCGGCCCGAGCTTCCAGACGAGTTGCCAGCCACCGAGATGGGTGGTCACGGCGGCGCGCGGGATGTTGTACTGCTTGTAGAGAGCTTGCAGATCTTTCTGAAGCATCGAGGGCTTGAAGGTGAGGGCCGGATTGGGAATTTCGACGACGTTGGTGGCCTTGCCTGTGGGAATGGTGACGTAGGCCGTTTCGCCGGGGAGGAGCTTTTCGTCCGGGTTGCTGAAATCAATCACCGTGTTGTAGGTGACCACGTTTTGAACGGTGGTGGGATTCAAGCGCACGGTGCTGACACGCCCGTCAAAGAGGATGGTGGGAAAGGCGTCCACCGCGAAAGTCACCGGACCTCCGACTTTGATATTTCCGGTGTCGGACTCGTCGGTGGCGGCATAGACCTGCATGCGCGTCAAATCCTGCGCCACGGTGAACACGTTCGGCGCTTGCAGAGTCGCGGCCACGGATTGTCCGACGTCAATATTTCGCGCCACGACGGTGCCGTCAATCGGTGAAATGATGGTGGTGTATTTTAGATTCGTCTCGGCGCCCTTGAGCGCGCCTTCCATGGCGGTCACCTGCGCACGCGCTTGCTGGAGCGTCGCTTTGGCCTGCGTAACCGCGGCCTGTGCGGATTGAACGTCCGCTTGGGCCTGGCCGAGCGTGGATTGTGTCAGATCGTTCGAATCCGTCGAAACGATGCCCGCTTTGAAAAGATCGGAGGAGCGTTTGGCGGTGGCTTGTTCATATGCCACGTTGGCTTGGGACTTCTCGAGATTGGCCTGATCAACCTGTACGTTGGCGGCGAGGGTGGTCAAATTGTCCTGCGCGTTTTGAAGATTGCCGCGCGCCTGGGTGACCTGCGCTTCATAGATGGCGGGATCAAGCTGAGCCAGCACCTGGCCGCTTTTCACGCGAGTATTGAAGTCCGCGAAGATATATTGAACGGTGCCGGAGACATACGAGCCGACCGAAACAGTGGTGAGGGCGTTGATGGTTCCGGTAGCCTGGACCGATGCCACGATGTCGCCCCGGCGCACGACGACGGTGGTGTACTTAGGGTCGTTGGACTTGCCGCGGGCGTAGATCCAATAGGCGAAAATGAGAATCACCAAGCCGGCGCCGATAAAATACGCCTTCCTGTGCTTTTGGTAGGACTCTCTCAGCGACATGAATCTCCGATTGTGCGGGAAATATTCTCAACCAAGCACGAGGCGCTCAGGCTGGACTGTTTCTAGTTCCCTTATGTCTAGGACGCGGAAACCAGCCCCGCGGTTACCCGCCGAAGAACCGGATTCTATCCGACTTCTGTGCCAGGGCAATGAGCGATTCTTTGGCCGCAAGGCTCCGTGCTAAAGTGGGCCGCTCAATAAAGCCAGGGAGGGGAAGTGGCGCACCGGGATTTGCGGGATTTTTTGAAGAAGCTGGATAAGGAAGGCGAACTTCGGCGTATCTCGGCCGAAGTGGATCCGGTTCTTGAGATCACGGAGATCTCCGACCGCGCGGTGAAGGCCGGTGGTCCGGCGCTGCTGTTCGAGCGTCCGCGGGGTTCGCGAGTTCCCGCGGTGACGAACCTGCTCGGCACCGAGCGGCGAATGAATCTGGCGCTGGAAGTGAACTCGCTCGACGAAATCGCGGGGCGCATTTCGTCCATTCTCGACATGCAATCGCCGCAGGGACTGCTCGACAAGATGAAGATGCTGCCGAAACTGGCGGAGCTTGGCAATGTGTTCCCGAAGACGGTTCGCAGCGGAGAATGCCAGGAAGTGGTGCGCACCGAAGGTTTTTCGCTTTTCGATTTCCCGATTTTGCAGTGCTGGCCGCAGGACGGCGGGCGGTACATCACCTGGCCGATGGTCATAACCAAGAATCCGGATACCGGCAAGCGCAACGTGGGCTGCTATCGCATGCAGGTGTTCGACCAGCGGACCACAGGCATGCACTGGCAGACGCAGAAGCACGGCGCCGAGCATTTTCGAAGCGCGCGAGGCAAGAACGCCGGAGGGAGGTTGGACGTTGCGGTGGCGATCGGCTCTGATCCCGCGACTTGCCTTTCGGGAATCCTGCCGGTGCCGCCGGACATGGACGAGTTCCTGTTCTCCGGCTTCCTGCGAAACGACCCTGTCGAACTGCTGGCGTGCAAAACGGTTGATCTGGAAGTTCCGGCAAATGCCGAGATCGTCCTCGAAGGGCATGTCGAGCTCGGAGAGATGCGCACCGAGGGGCCTTTCGGCGACCATACCGGCTTTTATTCGCTGGAAGGGCAGTATCCCGTGTTCCATGTGGATTGCGTGACTCACCGGAAGGATCCGCTCTATCTGACGACGATCGTGGGCCCGCCTCCGCAGGAGGACTATTTCATCGGCCACATGATCGAGCGTGTTTTTCTGCCGGTGATGAAGATGCAGCATCCCGAGATCGTGGACGTGGCGATGCCGGCGGAGGGAATTTTTCAGAATTTGATGATCGTGTCAATTCGCAAGAGCTATCCGGGTCACGCGCGGAAAACAATGAATGCGATATGGTCGCTGGGGCAAGCGATGTTCACGAAGGTGGTGGTGATCGTGGACCACGACGTGAACGTGCAGGATTCGCGAGAGGTTGTGTGGAAGGCGCTTTGCGCGATTGACCCGGAACGCGACATCCAATTCGTTTTCGGGCCGGTGGATACTCTCGATCACGCCGCCCGGCGGCAGGATTTCGGCTCAAAGATGGGAATTGACGCGACACGCAAGTGGCCGCGAAGAGGGTTTTTCCGGGCGCTGGCCGGACGAGATAAAGATGGACGAGGCTACAAAAAAGCGAATTGATGCGATCTGGTCGCAACTTAAGATTCTCCCGGCGAAGAATCATCGCTAACCCGGGAACCCTCTGGCAGCCGCGGTAATAGCTGATTTAGGCCTCTTTTTGGCCCTTCCTGTACGCCCGACCGGGTTTTACCAAAAGCACACGCTCCTAACATGTGGGTTGACAGTATGTGTGGCGGATGCAATAAACGAATGAAGGGGAGCGTACCGGGCGTATCAGTACTACTGGCCTACGCTACTCGGCGAGTGCCCCATGGGGTTGGGGCGAATCAGAACCGAAGGGCAGTGGGGTTTTCACAGGCAGTGAGCGAAACCGAAGAGGTATGTGGAATCCGCCCTGCGCAGCGGGGTGGAGCGAGAAGCGAGGGGCCACACGATGTTTAATATGGGCAAGTCAAAATCGTTGATTGGCCTGGACATTGGCTCGAGCTCGGTGAAAGCCGTCGAATTGAAGAAAGCGAAAGACGGTTACGAGCTGGTGAGCTTTGGCCTGGAGCCATTGTCCCAGGATACCGTCGTGGATGGCGCGATCATGGATGCTCCCTCCGTCGCCGAGAAAATAATTTCGATTTTCGATAGCCAGAAAATAAAAGTGAAGGATGTGGCCACATCCGTATCGGGGCATTCGGTGATCGTGAAGCGGGTGAGCATGCCGCTGATGACCGAAGAAGAGCTTTACGACCGGATCCAGGCAGAGGCCAGCCAGCACATCCCGTTCGACATCGCCGACGTGAACCTGAGCCACCAGCTTCTGGAAGCAACTGAGAACCAGATGGACGTGCTGCTGGTAGCGGTGAAGAAAGACAAGATTCTGAACCACACAAACGTGCTGGCGCAGGCCGGCAAGGTTCCCGTGGTGGTGGACATCGACGCGTTCGCCCTGCAGAACTGCTTCGAGGTGAATTACGAGCCGGATCCGTCGCAGGTTGTGGCGCTTTTGAATATCGGCGCCAGCGTGATGAACATCAACATCATTCGCGGATGGACGCCGCTGTTCACGCGCGACGTTTCGGTGGGCGGCAACCAGTACACCGACGCGCTGCAAAAAGAACTCGACCTGAGCTTCGAGGACGCGGAGAAGCTCAAGATGGGCGGCACTCTGCCGGGGGTCAGCGAAGAGCAGCGCAGCGCGATTCTGCGCTCGGTATCGGACATTTTGATCCTCGAAATCCAGAAGACCTTCGATTTTTTCCGCGCCACGGCCAGCGGCGAAAACATTCGCCGGATTGTGGTTGCCGGAGGAACGGCGCGTGTTCCCGGCCTGCTGGACCTATTGAAGGAAGAATTCGCCATGCCGGTCGAGGAGCTCTACCCATTTCGAAAGGTCGCAATCAATCCAGGGCGTCACGATGAGACCCAGCTTCGCGAGTTGGCGCCGCGCCTGGCGATCGCTGTAGGCCTAGCGCTGAGGAGCTTTGACACGCCATGATCCGGATTAACTTACTAGGCCAGGCTCGTCCGAAGGCCACCAAACAAGCTGTGCCGCTCGAAGCGACGGTGCAAATTCTATTTGCACTCGTGGCCGTGGGTCTGGCGGCGGTGATTCTCGGAATCACCTACTACCAGCAGAAACGCCAGCTGGACGACACCAACAAGCGCATCTCCGCGCTCAAGGCGGAAAAAGCCAGCCTGCAGCAGATCAAGCTGGACGTGGACCGATTCGAGGCCCAGAAGAGCGTGCTTCAGCAGCGGATTGACGTGATCGAACAATTGCAGCGAAACCGCACCGGCGCCCAGGACATGCTGCAGATGGTGGCGAACACCGTGGTGCGAGTCGATTCGCTCTGGCTGACGTCTCTCGACCGGAAGGGCGACGCCCTCGTGCTGCAGGGCAACGCAGCGTCGATCACCGCGGTCGCCAATTTCATTACCGAATTGAAGAAGTCCGCATACTTCGATCAGGTCGAGATCAAGAATGCCAAGGAGAACGACCTCTTGCCGGGGGTCGAAACCTACAGCTTCGAAATGTCCGTGGCCATCGCACCTCCAACAACCGGCCCGGCACCGGCGCAGACGCAGGCGGTGGGGACGGCACAGCCTCCGCAGCCAGCTGCTAAAGGGAGGAGCTAGCCATGGCGACCAGCTTCCGAGATTGGCCTTGGCCCCTGCAGGCGCTGCTGTATGTGGGGTTGACGATTGCGCTGGTTCTGCTCGGATTCTACGTGCCCGGCTCGCCGCTGACGAGCGTGCGCACGCAGCTCGAGTCCGCCCAGGCCGAAATCAAGCCGCTTGAGGCGGACGTGCAGAGCCTCCGGGTTTACAAGCAGCGGCGCGCGGAATTGCAGACGGAGATGGACGCGCTGCAGAAGCAGCTGGCCACGCTGCAGACCATCGTTCCGGAGGATAAGGAAACCGATCAGTTCATCCTGATGGTGCAGCGCGCGGCGATCACCTCGGGCGTGGCGATTCGTTCCCTGACGGCGGCTCCGATCGCGCAGAAGCCCTATTACTTTGAAATGCCTTTTGCGGTGGAGGCGGATGGGCCGTACTACGCGGTTCTGGACTTTTTCGCGCGCCTGGGCCGCTTGTCGCGAATTATCAACGTAGGCGACCTGAAGCTGGCGTCCATCACGCCGTCCAACGTGAAGTTCCATATGTCGGCGGGGACGACGGTAACCGGCACTTTTACGATCACCACTTTCTTTACGAACTCGACGGCACCCAATCCAGCTCCGGCTGGGGCGCCGGCGAAAAAGTAGGGCGACGACAATGACACTGGCAAACACATCCGCAAAACTGTTGGCAGTGCTGGCCATGTCGCTTTCATTGGCGGCTGGCGGGTGGGCGCAAACCCCGCCCGCACAGCAACCGGCGGCAAAGCCAAAGGCGAGAGCTGCGAGAGCGGCTAGAGCCGCTGCGAAGGCTAAAGCGAATCCGGAAGCTTCGCCCGCGCCCGCTGCGGCGCCCGCCGCGGAGGCTGCGGCAGGTCCGGGCGCGGACAAGGACAAGATCGAGGCGGTCGGCAAGCGCGATCCGTTTGCGGCGCTGATCAACGATAAGAAAGACACCGGCCAACATCTGCCTCCGGGCAAGGCCGGCCTGGTGATCGCCACGGTGCGCGTGGACGGCGCGGTGCGATCGGGAAATTCGATGATTGCGGTGGTCTCCAATCCGGAGTTGAGCGTTTACTTCATCCGGGAGGGCGACCGCCTGTACGACGGGGATGTAGAGAAGATTGGGCTGGACGGGGTGACGTTCAAAGAGAATTCGAAGGACGCCTTCGGCAAACCGGTTGAGCGTATGGTGACGAAGCGAATCTACGCGAGTGCAGGAGAGCAGCAATGAGGATCCTATGGAGGGCGTTGGGGCTGGGCGCGCTGTTGGCGGCCGGTCTAATCTGGACGAATGGGGCACTCCGCGCGAGTGACGCGCCGGTGGTGCACGTGAAGGCGGAGGTCAAGGACGGCGCTGTCCGCTTGCAAGCGGATGCCAATGCGCCATTCGAATACACGACCTATCGCCCGAGCGAGAGCCTCTATGTGCTCGACCTGAGCGGCGTGTCGGCGGGAGACCCGGCTGGCGCGCGCGTGGTCGCCTCGGATCTGGTGAAGAGCTACCGCGTGATTTCCTACGCCTCGGGGACCAAGCCGGTCGTCCGCCTGGAGATACTGCTGGCTCAGGGAGTCGAACCTCGGCTCGAGCGCCAGGGCAAGCAAGACCTCACGCTGTTGGTTTCGCGCTCGGCGAATGCAGCCTCGGCCGCCGCAGCCAAGCCCGTGACAGCAACGGCCACCTTGGTACCCGCATCCGCGAAGTCCTCCGACCTAGCCGCGACCGGGCATGAGTCGATTCGCCAGGTGCATCTGACGCAGAACGGCGCCGCGACGGAAGTCAGCATTTCCGGATCCGGCCCGCTGAGCTATCACTCCATTCACCTGCAGAATCCGGACCGTCTCGTGCTGGATTTTGCCGGTTCGCATTTGACGACGACCGAGAAGCAAATCGCGAGCAATCTCGATCCCGTGCGGGAAATTCGTCTGGCGCAGTTTACGCCGGAGGTTTCGCGCGTGGTGATTGATCTCCGCCAGCCCGCGCGTTACAGCATTAAGGGCGAGGGCAGCACGGTTACCGTTTCGTTCGAGGCAAAGCCGTCCACCGGCGCAGGCGCAACCTCCGCGCCCGCTGCCGAAAGCGCG
Organism: uncultured Acidobacteriota bacterium; assembly: GCA_963814605.1. Lineage (GTDB taxonomy): Bacteria > Acidobacteriota > Terriglobia > Acidiferrales > UBA7541 > Palsa-295. The sequence goes on from CAWFDD010000002.1 coordinate 610,235, forward strand.
ACCAGCATTACCACCAAGTCCGAGCCTGCGGCTCACACCGACGCAACGGAAGCCAGTGCAGCAGCGAAGCCAGCGGTAATTCCGGCGCCGGCTGCGGCTCTGCCCGCTGCGTTGACGCAAACTTCATCCGCCTTGGCGACTCCGGCTGCGGCGCAACCCGCGCAGACCGAAACGCTGACGGCCACGCGAGCAGTGGTGGCGAGCGCTTCCAATACCGATGCAGCTCCGGTTGCGGCGCCCGCGCCGACACCGGTGCAACCCGCAGCAGCGCCGGCACCCGCACCGATGGCCCAGACACAGGCAACATCATCTACGCCGCCGGTTGGCAAATACTCAGGAGAGCCGATTTCGGTCAATCTGAAGGATGTGGACCTGCGCGATTTCTTCCGCCTGATTCACGAGATCAGCGGCTTGAACGTGGTGGTGGACCCTGGCGTGAAGGGCAACCTGACCATCGTTCTCGACGATGTGCCGTGGGACCAGGCGCTGGACATCGTGCTCAAGAACAACGATCTCGACAAGCAGCTCGACGGCAACGTGCTTCGCCTGGCAACCAAGGAAACGCTGAGGAAGGAAGCGGAAGAAAACCGCGACCTGGCCAAGGCTGTGGCTGAGGCTGCCGACGTGGTTACCACAACGCGCGTTCTGAGCTACGCGAAGGCGACCGCTATGGCCGTCACGCTCAAGAAATTCCTGTCGTCGCGCGGGGACATCATCGCAGACGACCGGTCCAACACCCTGATCATCCGCGATATCCCGTCCACGCTGCCGGTGATGGACAATCTGATCCGCCAGCTCGACCGGAAATCGCAGCAGGTCGAAATCGAAGCGCGCGTGGTGGAAGCGAACCGTTCGTTCTCGCGCGAAATCGGCACGCAGTTCGGCTTTGCCGGTGGAAACCCGAGCCGTAGCAACGTCGTCGGCGGCACCGGTAGCGTCGGCACCAGCCCGATCACGCGTGGTACCGGTCTGCCCACGCCGCCAATCATCGTGAACAGCGGAAGCAGTGGAAGTTCGACGGGCAATTCGATTCCCCTCAACAGCAACCTGCCGGCGAGCGTGCCGACCAGCGGTATCGAGTACGCCTTCACGTCGACGAACTTTGCCTTGGACGTGATCATCACGGCGGCGGAATCGCGCGGGGTCGGCAAGCTGCTCTCCAAGCCCAAGATCATTACGCAGAACAACGAGAAAGCAACCGTCAAGCAGGGAACCAAGATTCCGGTGCAGACGATTGTTAACAATACCGTGTCGGTGCAGTTCGTGGACGCCGTCCTGGAGCTGGACGTGACGCCGCAAATCACCGCGGATGGCACGATCTACATGGACGTGAACGTGGAGAACGACCAGATTGACGGCTCGATCCCACGCGTTCAGGGCATCCCGGCCATTGATACTCAGGAAGCCGAGACCAAAGTCACCGTAAACGACGGAGCCACCGTCGTGATCGGAGGCATCATCGTCACGCAGCAGACCACGAACATTGATCAGGTTCCGTTTGTGGGCAGCGTGCCGGTCCTTGGCAACCTGTTCAAGCACACAACCGTCAGCTCGACGTCTTCCGAGCTGCTGTTCTTCCTGACGCCTCGCATTCTGCCCAGCTAGCATGTAGTCTGGCAGACGTGGCGAACAAGTCGGAAGCACGAAACCTGAGCCGGAGCGGGCCCGCAGTCAGATTGGGCCGGCTCCGGCTTTCCTTTTCGACGCTCGGCGCCGACGCGATTCTGGTAACGCATCTCCCCAATATTCAGTATCTGTGCGGATTCACGGGTAGCGCCGCAATGCTGCTGGTCGATTCGTCCGCGGCGACGCTCTATACCGACAGCCGCTATACATTTCAGGCTCGCGAAGAAGTGTCTGGCGCGCGGACCCAGATCTGCAAGCATGGGCTGCTGCGAGCCGTCTTAGAAACCCTGCGGGCCCGCAAGGGGCGCTGGCGGGTCGCGTATTCACCAGAGCACGTCAGCGTTGTCCAGAAACGAGCCCTTGACGCCGGGGCGGGCGGCCGTGTGCGCTGGGTGAGCGACGCCGGCGCGGTGGAGAAGCTCCGGGCGGTGAAAGACGCGGATGAGCTGGGCCGAATGCGCGAGGCGGCGAAGATCATTAGCGTCGTGTTTGGGCGGATTGTGCGGCGGATACGGCCGGGCGTTAGTGAGCTTGAAATTGCGGCGGAAATCGAGCATGAGATCAAGCGACAGGGTGGCTCGGGGCCCTCGTTTGAGACGATCGTGGCCTCCGGCCCGCGCTCTGCCTGGGCACATGCCCGACCCACCGCCAAGCTACTCAGGAAAAACGAGTTGGTCGTCCTGGATCACGGTGCTATACTGCGCGGCTACTGCTCCGATATGACGCGTACGGTGTTCGTCGGGAAGGCGTCAGCAAGGGTGCGGAGCCTCTACAGCGCGGTCCTGGAGGCGCAGGAAGCCGGCAAGCGGGCAATCCGGCCGGGAGTTGCTGCGGAGGACGTGGACCGGGCGGCGCGAAACGCGCTCAAGCGGGCAAAGCTGGACCGCTACTTCACGCACAGCACCGGGCACGGGCTTGGCCTGGAAGTTCACGAAATGCCCCGGCTGGGCAAGGGCGAGAAGACGGTTCTTCTGGAAGGCATGGTCGTGACGGTAGAGCCCGGCGTCTACCTGGAAGGTTTCGGGGGTATCCGCATTGAGGACGACGTGGTCGTGACTGCCAAAGGCGCTGCAGATCTGACGACTGCGACTCGCGATTTTCTCGAGCTTTAGATGGCGAAAAAAACCACCAAAAAAACAACTGGCGGCGCAGAAGTCGGCGGAGTAGACCTCGCCGAGGTCGAACGGCTGCTCGCTTTCATGGAGAAGCACGGCCTGGAAGAGTTCGAATATGCGCGCGGTGGCGTGCACATCCGCCTGAAGAAGCCTTCCGCGGCGCCCGCTGCCGCCTACCGGCCGGCGGAAGTCCACGCAGCTGCGCCACCCGCAGCTGGTCGCGAACGGGCCGCGGAGGCGCCGAAACCCGCCGCCCACGCAGGTGCGCCGGCGGAAGCGGACCTGCACCTGATCAAGTCTCCCATCGTCGGCACGTTTTACGCCGCGCCGGGTCCGAACGCCGATCCTTTCGTCACCGTCGGCGCCAAGGTCGAGCCGGGTCAGGCGCTGTGCATCATTGAAGCCATGAAACTGATGAACGAGATCGAATCCGACGTGGCGGGCGAAGTCGTGCGGATTCTCGTGGAGAACGCCGAACCGGTGGAGTACGGCCAGCCGCTTTTCGGCATCCGGCCGCGCGGGAAGAAGTAGCCCTTCGCGGAATGCCGTGCGAACCAGCGGAATCCTTGCCTGAGCGCTTGCGGATCGAGTCCCAAAAGGCATGTTTCGAAAAATCCTGATAGCCAACCGCGGCGAAATCGCATTGCGCGTGCTTTCCGCCTGCAAAGAGCTGGATATCCGCACCGTCGCGGTTTATTCCGAAGCGGACCGCCACGCGCTGCACGTGCGCTTCGCCGATGAGGCGATTTGCATCGGCCCGCCGCGCAGCAGCGAAAGCTACCTGAATATTCCGCAGGTGATCAGCGCCGCTGAAATCGCGAACGTGGACGCGATCCATCCCGGCTACGGCTTTCTCTCCGAAAATGCGAACTTCGCCGAAGTCTGCGAAGCCTCGAAAATCACATTCATCGGCCCTTCGCCGGCTCTGATCCGCATGATGGGGGAAAAGGACCGAGCGCGCGCCGAGATGGGCGCCGCCGGCCTGCCCATCATTCCCGGAAGCGACGGCGCGGTACCGGACGAAGCTGCTGCGAAGAAAGTCGCCTCGGAAATTGGGCTCCCGGTGATGATCAAAGCGGTCGAAGGAGGCGGCGGGCGCGGCATGCGCATGGTGCGCACCAAGCGCGAATTGATCCCCGCGTTTCAAACCGCCCAGGCCGAGGCGCAGCAGGCCTTCGGCAGCCCCGCCGTTTACATGGAGAAGTTGATCGAGCACCCGCGGCACATCGAGTTTCAGGTGCTGGGCGATCGCTACGGCAACGTGATCCATCTGGGCGAGCGCGAGTGTTCGCTCCAGCGGCGCCATCAGAAGGTGCTCGAAGAATCGCCGTCACCGGCGCTTGACGCCGCGACCCGCGAGCGCATCGGCAAGCAGGTCGTGGAAGCGCTGCGCAAGGTCGGCTACTCCAACGCCGGAACGGTGGAATTCCTGCGCGACGCCTCCGGGAAACTCTACTTCATCGAAATGAACGCGCGTATTCAGGTCGAACATCCGGTCACCGAAATGGTCACGCAGGTGGATCTGGTGAAGGCGCAGATTCGCATCGCGGCCGGCGAGAGGCTTGAAAACGCGGTTGGCAAGTTCGAATTCCACGGCCACGCCATCGAGTGCCGCATCAACGCCGAGGACCCCGAGACATTCGTGCCTTCGCCGGGGCGCATTACGGCGTTCCGAGTTCCCGGCGGACCGGGCATCCGCTCCGATACTGCCGTCTACGCCGACGCCGTCGTCCCGCCGTACTACGATTCGCTGGTAGCCAAGCTCATCGCCCACGGGCGCGACCGCGCCGAAGCCATCGCGCGCATGCACGGCGCACTCGACGGATTCGTCGTGGAAGGCATCAAAACGACGATCCCGCTGCACAAGCGCATTCTGGCGGAGCCGGACTTCATCGCCGGAAAATTCGACACCCATTTTCTCGATCGCCTCACGGCCGTGAAAGGGAAGTAGTATCCTTCCGCGGAATTTCATTTAGCGTTGGTTCTGACCCGGGAGGCGGCGATTGTTCCCTGCGCTCTACGCAATCCTCGATCCGGACGTCTCGACAACTCCTCTAGTGTCGCTCGCAGAGACGCTGGCCGATGCAGGCGTCCAACTGATGCAGCTCCGCGACAAGCGCGGGTCCGCAGCGCGCGTTCACGCGCAGGCGAACGAATTGCTAGCCATCCTTTCGCCGCGCGGCGTGCGCCTGATCGTGAACGACCGTCCGGACATCGCCGCGATGACCGATTCGGGCGGCGTCCACGTCGGCCAGGAAGACCTTGCTCCGGAGCAAGCGCGACGGATTTGCGGTCCTCCGCGCTGGGTGGGCGTTTCGACACACAACCTGGAGCAATTGCGCGCAGCGGACGCGACTTCGGCGGACTATATTGCGGTGGGGCCAATTTTCCCCACGGGGACGAAGGCGAATCCCGATCCGGTGGTGGGGATCGACTTTCTGCGTGCGGCGCGTCAACTGACACAGAAGCCGCTGGTGGCGATTGGCGGCATCACCATCGAGTCGGCCGCGGACGTGTTTCGGGCCGGCGCGGATTCCGTGGCCGTCATTCGCGATCTGATTGCGGCGCCCGATCCGGGCGCGCGAGCGCGCGAGTATCTCGCCGTAGCGGGCCGCTCGCGGCACAGGAAGAGTTAGCGAACCTCTCTCATGGCAACTGAAATGGCGACCAGGCAGCCAACGATCGAGTCCACAGGCTCCCGTCCCTCCGGCGAGCTGGTCAAGGGCCTGGGCCTGTTCGACTCGACCATGCTGGTCGTCGGTTCGATGATCGGCTCCGGAATTTTCATCGTATCGGCGGACATCGCCCATCAAGTGCAAAGCCCCGGCTTATTGATCGTGGTCTGGCTCGCGTCCGGCCTGGTCACGCTGATCGGCGCGCTCAGTTTTGGCGAGCTGGCCGCGGCAATGCCGCACGCGGGCGGCCAGTACGTCTACCTTCGCGAATCCTGCGGTGCGGTGTTTGGATTTCTCTATGGCTGGACGATGCTACTGGTCATCCAGACCGCGACGATTGCCGCAGTGGCCATCGCGCTGTCGAAATTTTCGGGCGTGATCTGGCCTTGGTTCTCACCGACGCAATGGATCTGGAAGATCGGGACGTTCGGGCCGTGGCACCCCTGGTTCGGCCAGCTTGGCCCGTACAACGTCGGCCTCAATCGCCAGAATCTGCTGGCGATTCTCTCCATCGTGCTTCTCACCTGGATCAATACGCGCGGCCTGCGGTTGGGCAAGATCGTTCAGAATATTTTCACGGTCGCGAAAATCGTCGCACTCGCCGGCTTGGTCCTGCTGGGATTCGTGTTCTCGACCGCGATTGCACGGAGCGCGAACTTCACCGGATTCTGGCGCAACGCCGGATGGTCCGCGATGCACCCTTATCCGCCGGATAGCTCGACCTGGATGATCGGAACGATCACGCTCGTCGCCGTGGCCATGGTCGGCTCGCTATTTGCCATGGACGCCTGGAACAGCGTGACGTTCACCGCCGCCGAGGTGAAAAGTCCGGGGCGCAATTTGCCGCTTTCGCTCGCTCTCGGCACGGGAATCGTAATCTTCCTGTACGTGCTGGCGAACGTCGCATATCTCCGCGTTCTTCCGCTCTCGGGCGAACTGCACGGCGCGACGGCCATGGCGCGCGGAATCGAGTTCGCAGCGGAGGGACGCGTCGCCACGGCGGTTGCCTCCGTTGCATTTGGGCCCGCCGGCGCGATCCTGATGGCGATCGCCATCCTGATCTCCACTTTCGGCTGCAACAACGGCTTGATTCTTTCCGGCGCTCGCATTTATTACGCGATGGCCAACGACGGCCTCTTCTTTCGCTCTGTGGGAACCGTGAACCGCAATCACGTTCCCGCAGTGGCTCTCGTTGCGCAGTGCATTTGGGCGTCCGCTCTCTGCCTCTCCGGGACCTACGGGCAATTGCTCGACTTTCTGATTTTCGCTCAGCTGCTTTTCTACATTTTGACGCTCGCCGGCCTGTTCGTGCTGCGCTGGCGGCGTCCGGATATGCCGCGGCCCTACCGCGCCTTGGGCTATCCGGTGCTGCCCGCGCTCTATATTTTTGCGGCGGGATTTCTCGAAATCCAATTGTTGCGGTATAAACCACAGTACACTTGGCCCGGCCTGATCATCGTGTTGCTCGGGCTACCCGTGTACGGCATTTGGAAGTGGGCAGGGAAGCGGCCGGCTGAATCGTAGAGTCGCGCTCAAAGGGCGCAGGTCTGCGCGACGCCTGGGAGGATTCTTCGGAATGGGCAATCCGCTGTTCGCCAAGAAGCCGATGGAATGGCTGCTGACCGAAGCAGACGACGCCGGCGCGCACACGTTGAAACGCACTCTCGGTCCGGTTTCCCTCACGGCCCTCGGAGTCGGCGCCATCATCGGCGCCGGAATCTTTGTGCTCTCGGGACTTGGCGCCCACTACGCCGGGCCGGGATTGATGCTCTCCTTCGTAATTTCCGGACTGGGCTGCGCATTCGCGGGCCTTTGTTACGCCGAATTCGCGGCATTGATTCCGCTGGCAGGCAGCGCCTACACCTACGCCTACGCCGCGCTCGGTGAATTGTTCGCCTGGATCATCGGCTGGGATCTCACGCTTGAATACGCCATGGGCGCGAGCACGGTTTCCTCCGGCTGGTCGAACCACTTCATCGAGTTTCTGAATATCTTCGGCCTGAAAATGCCGCTGTGGCTCGCGTACGACCATTGGACGGCTCTGCGCACCGCCGAAAACGTGGTAGCGCGGCAGATGGCCCACGCCTCCGACCCCACTTTGGTTACCGGCACGCAAGCCTTTCTCGCCAAAGTAGGCGACATTATCAGCGCCCAGTCTCCCGAGCTGATTCAGCGCGGGCACGATCTGGTGGGCGCCCCGCACCTGTTCGGCGTTGAAATTGGCATGAACCTTCCGGCATTCCTCATTGCTCTGTTGATTACCGCGATTCTGATCGTGGGCATCAAGGAGAGCGCCACATTCAATTCAACGATCGTGATCATAAAAGTCGCCGTCGTGCTGTTCGTTATTCTGCTGGGGATGCGCTACGTGAATGTCTCGAACTGGGGGCACGATTGGGCGTCGTTCGCGCCGATGGGTTTTTCGGGCGTGGGCGCGGGGGCGGCCTACATCTTTTTTGCCTATATTGGATTTGACGCGGTCTCGACGACCGCCCAGGAAGCCAAGAATCCGCAGCGGGACTTGCCGATCGGCATCATCGTTTCGCTTCTGGTATGCACGGTCCTATACATCCTGGTCGCCGCGGTGCTGACCGGTATGGTTCCCTGGAAAGAAATAAACGTGGAAGCGCCGCTGGCGGTGGCGTTCATGGATCGAGGCTTGACCTCCGCCTCGTATCTGATCACGGCAGGCGCTCTCGCCGGACTCACCAGCGTCATGCTGGTCATGCTTCTCGGCCAGACGCGCGTGCTCTATTCCATGGCCTGCGATGGGCTGCTGCCCAAGAAGTTCTTCGCCGCTATTCATCCGAAATTCCGCACGCCGTACAAGAACACCATGCTGGTTGGCCTGCTCGCGGCGATTGTGGGCAGCCTGATTCCCATCGACGACATCGGGAAAATGGTGAACATCGGCACGCTGCTGGCTTTCGTGATCGTCTGCATCGCCGTTTTGGTTCTTCGCCGCACAAATCCAGGGCAGGCCCGCCCGTTTCGGACACCCTGGGTCCCCGTCGTCCCCATACTGGGAATCGTCTTCAATATGTACATGATGTACAAACTCGGCTGGATCAACTGGGCCCGGTTGATCTTGTGGCTGATCATCGGTTTGGTGATCTACTTCACTTACAGCCGCCATCACAGCCACGTTCAAAAGGGCGACCGCTCGGCGTCCTAATCCGTGATAGATTTTTGTTCTGGCTCTCAGCGGGTGCGCGCGGCAATCTAGGCGCCGCGCAGCCCCACGCCGGTTCCCGTGATGCAATACTCTGCCCGACGATTGTGGCTCCTTCTCCGGCGAACTTCGCTGCTCGACCGCATCGCATTCGTCCTTGTTGTCCTGTATCTTGCCGGACGGATCGCGCGTTCGCTTCTCGGCGTTTTCATTCCGTTCTCAACGTTTCTCGGATTCCTGGCTTTCGCGGCGCTCGTCTATTTCGTGATCCGTCTGGTGCCGTGGGTGCGGACGCGAGTCCTTTGGAGCCTTCGTAACCGGCTGATCGTAGCCTACGTGTTCATGGCCGTGGTGCCCGTGGTCCTGCTGGTGACCATGATCGGCATCGCCATGTATCTTTTCTATCTCCAGCTCGGCGCTCATTTGCTGAATGACGCCGTGCAGGACCGCGTCGAGGTAATTGAGACCGACGCGGAAGCCATCGTCGGTGCCATCGAGCATCAGGCGCTTCGCAGCAATACTCCCATCGGCCCGGACGCGCTCTCCCTGCCGGCCATCGCCGGCCTCATCTCCGACGAACAGGCGGAATGGCCTGGCCTGTCGGTCTCCCTGAATCGCGGACAGCCGCTTCTGGCAACCACCGACGGCAAGCGCTACGCGGGCCTGGTGGCATACCAGGAACAGCTTTCGTTCGTCGCCGTTCAGCGCCGCAGCGCTCCTTCCGGTGATTTCACGGTGATGGTCATCGCTCCCTTGACCTCGGAAGTTCTCGACAAATTTCCGCAGGAATTGGGTCCCATCGAATTGATACTGATGAAACCGGCCGCACCGGGCCCAACACACGGATTTTCTCTGCCCATTGACGGAAAGCTTTACGTTACCGGTGAAGAGATCGCCAGCGCCAGGCGGAGCCTGCCGGTTTCCCACAGTTGGTTCGACCCTCACCTGCAGGGAAGCTCCACGTTCGACGTCTACAACGTCGACCTGGGTAAAGAGGCGCCCATGGCGCCGGTCCTGGCTTCGTTCTCGCTTCGTCCGGTGACCGTGAACAGCGGGCTTTTCAAGTCTATGGGGGCGCTGGGGCCGTATCTCGCGCTTGTGATTTTCGTGTCTGGCCTGGTATTCCTGGTGCTGGAAGTTGTGGCGCTGGCAACAGGCACGATTCTCACGCGCACGATCACTCGATCGATCGGCGATCTTTATGACGGCACGTTGCACGTGCGCCGCGGAGACTTCAGCCATCGCGTGCGCGTTTCGAATCGCGACCAACTTGGTTCACTGGGAGAATCGTTTAATGAAATGACCAGTTCGATCTCCGAGCTGATCGAAGGGCAGCGCGAGAGACAGCGTCTGGAAAACGAAGTCGAAATCGCCCGGCAGGTCCAGCAGCAGCTGTTCCCGCAAACGATTCCGTCGCTTCCAGGCCTGGAGCTGGCGGCGATATGCCGCCCCGCGCGGACGGTCAGCGGCGACTATTACGATTTCATCAAACTTGGACCGTCGCGGGTCGGCGTGGTGCTCGCGGATATCAGCGGCAAGGGAATTTTTGCCGCGCTGCTGATGGCCAGCCTGCAAGCGGCTCTGCGAAGTATGGCGTCGCTCGAGACGCAGGTCGGCACCTGCGAAATCGTCTCGCAGCTGAACAAACACCTTTTCAGGAATACTACCGACGATCGCTACGCCACGCTTTTCTACGCCGTCTACGACTCGGAAGCGAAGACCCTCACCTACACCAACGCCGGCCACCTGGCGCCGATGCTGGTTGACGACGGTTCATTCAAAGCTCTCGATCAAGGCGGCACCGTCGTCGGCATGTTCGAGGACGCCCCGTACACAGAGTGCACGCTCGCGGTCGGACCGGGATCGCTCATGGTAGCTTTCAGCGACGGGCTCACCGAGCCGGAAAGCGTGTATGGCGAGGAGTTCGGTATAGCGCGCCTGAACGCGGAGGTGCTCCGCCAGCGCCACGCGCGTGCCGCGCGCATCGCCGAAAATCTGGTGATGGCCGCCGAACAGTGGTCCGGAACGCCGGAGCAGGCGGACGACATGACCGTCGTCGTCGCGCGCATGGGATAGCCCCGCTCAACTTTCGCCCCATTGGCCTTATACTGCCCTCGAGAGACAGCTCCATGAAAATCCTCACCGCCGCGGAAATGAGAGAAGTGGATCGCCTGACCACCGTGCGCTTCCGGGTGCCCAGCCTCACTCTGATGGAAAATGCCGGGCAAAGCGTCGCGGAGTTTATCCTTTCGCGATTTTCGGATCTCGCCCGCTGCCGGGTGGTGGTTCTCTGCGGCAAGGGAAATAACGGCGGCGATGGATTTGTTGTCGCACGTCATCTGCGGAAGATGGGCGCCAAACCTGCCGTATATCTGATCGGCGACCCGCGCGATGTGAAGGGCGATGCCGCCACCAACCTCCGGCGCTGGAAGAAATCGGGCAAGCTCTATGTGGACCGCGACGCGACCCAGCGCGAATGGCTGCCGCTTTCCTCCGGTGTGATTGTGGTGGACGCGCTACTGGGAACGGGAGTCCGCGGCGTGGTCGAAGGCCGCATGCGCGAAGCGATCGACAGCGTCAACGGACGCGAACCGGGTTGCATCGTTGTCTCCGTGGACATTCCCTCCGGCTTGCACGCAGATACCGGCGACGTTCAAGGCGCAGCCATCGCCGCCGATTTCACCGTCACGTTCACGGCGCCTAAGCCTGGTTTGATTCTCGGCGAAGGCGGCCGCCGCGTCGGGCAGCTTCTGGTTCGCCAAATCGGCTCACCGCCAGCGTTGATAGAAGAGATCGGGCGGGGACACACTCGCTGGAGCGATGCGTCGGAGTTCAGCGTCTTCGCGCGACCTCGCAAGGCCGATGGCAACAAAGGCGACTACGGTCACGCGCTGGTCGTCGCGGGTTCCGTCGGCAAGAGCGGTGCCGCCGTCCTGTCATCCTGGGCCGCGCTGCGCGCCGGCGCAGGCCTTGTCACCGTGGCCACGGCAGAGCCCGCGCTGCCGATGGTCGCTGTCCACACTCCGGAAATCATGACCGAACCGCTCGCAGCGACAAAAGCCGGAACGATTTCGGAGCGCTGTCTTGAAGGGAGCCTGTTTGCCACGATTCTTTCCGGGAAACGTGCGCTCGCCGTCGGTCCGGGCCTTTCCACCAACGAGGACACCCAGAAATTCGTGCGCGTGATCGTCGGCCAGCGAACCGTGCCGATTATTCTTGACGCTGACGGCTTGAACGCCTTCGCCGGCCGCGCCGCGGAGCTGAAGCACCGCGAAGGATTGCTCTGCATGACGCCGCATCCGGGCGAAATGGCCCGCCTGCTCGGCTGCTCAGTCAGGGATGTCCAGGCTCGCCGGATGGAAGTAGCGCTGCGCGCCGCGTCCGAGTGGAACGCCATCGTGATTCTGAAGGGCGCAGGCACGGTAGTCGCCTCGCCAGATGGCCGTGCGTTCGTCAACTCGACCGGAAACGCCGGCATGGCCACGGGAGGCACCGGCGATGTCCTCACCGGCATCCTCGCCGGATTAACCGCGCAATTCGGCACATCCGATTGGTTGCGGCTCGTCGCCTTCGGCGTGTACCTCCACGGTCTCGCGGCCGATGTTGCCTACCGCGAAAGTGGGGAAGCGCCGCTGATGGCTTCCGATCTGATTCTCGCCCTGCCGCGTGCCTACAAGCAGTTCTACTCCGAGTGCGGCCGTGCCTAGCCGCGAGATCGTCACGAATTCTTCCGAAGAAACCATCCTGCGAGGCCGCGAAATCGGATCGCGATTGAAGGCGCCGGCTCTGGTGCTGCTTTCGGGCGATCTCGGGGCAGGGAAGACGACGCTAACGAAGGGCATTGCCAGCGGCCTGGGCGCAGCGGACGAAGACGAGGTGACCAGCCCGACCTTCACTCTTGTCCACAAATACGGCCGCGGCTCGCCCGTCTATCACGTGGATCTTTACCGCATCGCTGATTTCCACGATCTGGAGACGCTCGGCCTCGAGGACGTCTTCTCCGAGAAAGCAGTAGTGATCGTGGAATGGCCCGACAAGCTGACTCTGCGCACCGACTGGCCCGTCGTGCGGATTCGGCTGGAGCACGTCGCGGAGGACACGCGCCGCATCGTGATTGAAGATCCCTCTCGGGCGCTTACAAACCCATAATCTGAAATCCGGCGTCCACGTAGAGGATGTTTCCGGTCACGCCTCGTCCCAGATCGCTCCCGAGAAACACGGCCGCATCGGCAACCTCGGCAGTCTCGGTATTGCGCCGGAGCGGCGCGCGCTGCGCCGAAAACTCCAGCATCTTCGACAGATCTTTCACGCCGCGCGCGGAGATCGTCTTGATCGCCCCGGCGGAAATGGCGTTGACGCGGATCTTGTTCGGCCCAAGCTCGCTCGCCAGATACCTCACTTCGGCTTCCAGGGCCGCCTTGGCCACTCCCATGATGTTGTAATTCGTCACCACTCGGGTGGACCCCAGGTACGTCAGCGTCATGATCGCCCCGCCGTTTGTCATCAGCGGGGAGAGCGCCTTGCAGATCGCCACCAGCGAATAGGCGCTCACGTCGAGAGCAAGCTGAAATCCCTCGCGCGAGGTCTGCAGAAATGGCTGATTCAGCTCCTCGTGCCTTGCCGCCGCCAGGCTGTGCACCACCACATCGAGCCGGTTCCCGCCGGCCTCGAGCGATTCCGCCAGCCGGTCAATGTCCGTCTGCTCCTGCACTTCGCAGGGGAAAAACCCGGCAGCGCCGAGCTCGCGCCCCAATTCCTCGACCGCGGGCTTGGCCCGCTCGTTTTGATAGGTCAGCAGCAGCTTGGCGCCCTCGCGCGAATATGCCTGCGCGATCGCGTAGGCAATGCTCCACTTGTTCCAGACCCCCAGAACAATTGCGGTTTTGCCTTGCAGTAGCTTCGACATGGTTGGATATTTTACCCGTAAACGGAGGATTCGGTGTCATCTTCTCTGCGAGTATGGCCGAAGAATGTCTCCACATGCTCGCACTTGACTCCATCTGACACCGGCGTCAGTGCGAATGCATCCAGCGAATGAACTCACGCACCAGATCGGCAAGGTATGGCCAGAGAATCCCCGCAAGACCGATGATGGCGGCGAGAGCTTTCTTGGAGATCGACGGCTTCGGAAGACTGATCGCGCCCGAACGATGCCTGGCGCAGTACCCGCCCTCAATCGCGCGCCGATCGCACCGCTGCCCGCCTGGCCCGAGATAAAGACACGGACCTTGGTCGCCGGCGCTCCCGCGCAGTGGCGGCGCAAGCTCGAGTGGCGCTTCGTCAGCTCCACCGTCGGGCCAAGCCTCCTCGAATGTGTCTCTTGCAGAATCCTCGGCGCTCATCTTCGATCACCTCGGAGCTGACCCGCGGCGCGCGTACTGCACTGGTACAGTAACACTTACGCGCCAGTCCATTGCGCCCGCGTTTCTGCCTCAGCTACAGTGAAACGTTACTCTGCAAAGATTCCCGATGCCGGAAACGCACATCGCGGCTCCTCCCTCCCATCCTGTCCGGATGAAACTTGAGCCTTATGCCGCCGAGATCCGGCTGACCAATCTCTCGCTCGGGATCGACAACATCCATTATGACGTTTTTCTGAGCCCCCGTTTCGTGGAATTCACGCGCAAATATCTGGGCGATCTCGTTCGCCAGGCGGTCAACGTCAACCTGCTCTACGGCAAGGAAAAGGAACGCAAACAATCCAGTTCGCCCGAGCATGCCGCGTTTCGAAAAATGCTCACCGAGATCCTCCAGGAATCGGTTACCCGCGCGAAATTCCTGCAGTCTGTGGAGACCGACATCCTGCATCACTTGGCCCTGCTGAAATTCATCAGCCAGGAAACCGGCAGCCAGTTTTCCAGCATTTTGGTCGAGTGCAAGGATTGGATTCGCGGGCGCGGCGAGTTGTTCGAGCACAGCGAGCAGGCACACGTGATGCGTTCGAAAATCGCCGATCTTCAGGCGGACCGCAAGAACGTGATTCGCCAGGTGGGCGAGACGCTCTGCCGCATCTGGCGCGAAGTCGAAGAAACCACCATCTCCAAGACGCGCCGCGCTCTGTTCGGCGAGGAAGTTTCCGAAGCCTATCCGCTGCTGCAGAATCGCTTCCTCTTCGTGGAAGGCGGCAACGACGACCAGTTCTTCCTCGAACACTACGTGCTCCTCGGCAATTTCGTGAACGATCCGGACCGCTTCGAAACTTTCGACGCGCTGCTGCTCGAGTTCGTTCGCGACTACGTGCTCGCGGGCGACAGCGCCGACGAGCTTTCCAAGGCCCGCAACGCCCATGAGCGCCTGCTCGAACAGGCCCGCTTGCTCCGTTCCGAACACGCCCGCATCGAAGCCGAGCAGGATGAAGCGGCCTCCCGCGCGGGCGACGGCGACCGCTCGTTTCCCTCACTATTCAAACGCAAGCCGGCCAGCGCCGCCGATGCGCGCAACGAGATGGAGGATCTTCGCCGGAAATCCGCGTCGCTCGATAAGAACCTCGAGGATCTCGATCCGCAGATCGTGTCGGCCAAGCAGCGCATGGACTTTTTGATGGAAGAGCTTCAGAACCGCCTGGGCGACTATCTGAATCAGCCCGCCAACGCCCACCGTCTTTTCGACCCTCACGGCGTGCCCGGAGATGGTTCGCCGGCCGAAGGCGATTCCGCCGCGGAAACGCGGGCGAAGCTGCTGGAAGAATGGGTTCACCGACTCGAGGAGCGCGACCTGCTGTTTCACGTGCTCGCCAGCTACGAAATGCGCAAGATTTCCGCGGACTACTGCCCGCCTGTCCACCTCCAGCAGCTGAAAAAGGCGCTGGTCCAGCGCGAAGAAGCGAAACGCGTGGCGCAAATTCTGGAAAAATTCCCGGCGCGCAAAGTCTCGATGAAAAAGCTTGAAGAAGCCTCCCGCGCCATCCGCCGCCGCACAACGGAAGAGACGTTGGGCGTGGGGCTTCAATTCGCCGAGGACCTGATGCGCCTGCGCCGCGACCGCCGGAACTACCAGCAGGTTGTCGCCTGGATGGAGCGCATCAACCTGGTTCACTCCGAACGCGCCCGCGAGCTTTCCCGCGCCAACAAGAGCCTCTACGAATTTCTCCATCCGGAGGAAAACCGTCCCGCCGACGATCCGGTAACCAATCACGTGGTCATCAAGGCGGACGTTCGCGGCTCGACCAGCATGACCAAGGATCTGCTCAGTCGCGGCATGAATCCCGCCTCGCACTTCAGTATGAACCTGCACGAACCGGTGAAGCGCATGCTCGAGCGCTACGGCGCCGCGAAGGTATTCATCGAAGGCGATGCGATTATTCTGGCGATCTACGAGACCGAATCCACGCGCGCCACGCGGCGGGCCGTCGCTCGCGCCTGCGTGCTCGCCCGTGAAATTCTGGCGGTAACCGCGGCCTACAACGCGCGCGCCAGAACCGCCAATCTGCCCGCGCTCGAGCTGGGCGTGGGCGTCGCCTTTCAGGATTCGGCGCCTTCGCTCTGGGAAGACGCCGACTCCAAGATCATGATCTCCCGCGCGCTCAATCTCTCCGATCGCCTGTCGAGTTGCGCGAAGATGGCCAAGCGCCTGTTTCAATCCAATCCGTCTCCGTTCAATGTCTTCCTGCTGCAGACGCTGATGGACGACGCAGCCGACGACGAAAGCGAAGAGCTGCTGGTTCGCTACAATTTGAACGGCATCGTGCTGAACGAAGAAGGTTTTCAAAAGCTCAGCGCCGAGATTTCTCTCGCACCCATGGGCGGCAATTTCCCGCTGCCCTGGGGCAAGGAGCGCGCCCAGCTCTACTTCGGGGAAGTGCCGCTCGGCGAATCGCTTGAGCCAATCGTGGTGCGCAAGGGGTTCGTCCGCCAGCTATTGCCGGGAGGGAAGATCGGCGCGCAGGGAACCCGCGCCTACTACGAAGTCTGCACCGACGCGAAACTCCTCGACCTGGCCCGCAAAAAAGTCGCGGCCGTCTCGCCGAAGACCTAGCAGCAGTCCATTTACCGCATTTTCGGCTTACAATTCCAGCCTCGGAGTATGGCCAAGAAAAAGAAATCGAAATGGAAGGTCCCCACCGAAGCTCGCCGCCGCGCGCGTCTCGGCGCCGGCATGCCGCCGCCCGAACGCACCATTCCCAACAAGCGCGATAAGCCCCCGAAATACAAGAAGCCGCTTCTCGATGCGGCAGAGGAATGACTTCGAATCAGTGAATGTTGCGGGTCTTCCGGCCGACGTAATCCATCAGCAGGTACTGCCCGAGGGTATAAGGAGTGGTGAAGTAGGCTTTGCCGCGGCAGAGCTCGGTAATCTTTTGCACGAAGTGCACCAGGCTGTAATCGCTCGCCAGCATGAAGGTGTTAATCAGAATCCCGGCGCGCTTGCACTTGGCCACTTCTTCGATCGTCTGCGTGACCACCAGCGGATCGAGGCCGAACGCGTTCTTGTAGATCCGCCCGTCCTCGAGCGTCAGCGCCGAGGGTTTCCCGTCGGTGATCATGATGATCTGGCGCATGTCCTTTTTCTGCCGCGAAAGAATCCGCTGCGCCAGCCGCAAACCCTCCCGCGTGTTCGTGTAGTACGGCCCCACCTGTACCCGCGCCAACTTGCCCAGCGGAATCTCCTCGGCGCTGTCGTGGAACAGCACGCAGTGGAGGGAATCACCCGGATATTGCGTGCGGATCAAATGCGAAAGAGCCAGCGCCACGCGCTTGGCCGGCGTGAACCGGTCCTCGCCGTAGAGAATCATGCTGTGGCTGCAATCCAGCATCAGGACCGTCGCGCACGAACTCTGGTATTCGCACTGGTGCACCATCAAATCCGGATAATCGAGTTCGATGGGAATGCCGGTGCCGTTCCGCTGCACCGCGTTGAATAGCGTTCCGCTGATGTCCATGTTGAGCGTGTCGCCGAATTCGTAGGCCTTCGAGCTGCCGCCCGATTCCACGCCGGTTGCGAGGTCCCGCGTATCGTGCCGGCCGAAGCTGCTCTTGCCCAGCGACGCCAGCAGGTCTTTCAGCGTTTTGAAGCCCAGAAAATCCAGCGCCTTGTCGGTGATTTCGAAACGCGCTTCCTCGCGCGGCTGTTCGCGGCCGATCTGGCCGCCCGGAGTCTCGGAGGGCGGGGGAGTCACGCGCGCGGACTGTTGCTGCGTGATGAGTCCTTCTTCCTCCATGCGCTGGATGATTTGATCAATCAGGTCGCGGAGTTCCTGATTCTGCGAAAGGTCGGGATTCCGCTGCAGCTGCTCGAGCAATTCCGGCGGGATCAGGTCGCCTTCCTGCAGCGCGCGCAGAATCGCCTGTCGCAGCGCCTCCATATGCTGCTCGCGCGAACGCTCCACATCGAGTTCGTGGAAACCGTATTGCGATTCGAAGCCGCTCTGCAGAAAGAAATCCGAGAGCCGGTTCATCAGCTCCTGCAGATCCAGATCATCTGCGGCGCCGGGCGCGTAGCGCGAATATTTTGTGTATTTCATTTCTAGTTGAATTGCCGGCGCGGCAAGCGGCCCGACGGCTCGCGGGGTTCGCGCGGCTCGGGCGTCTTGCGCACCTCGGCGAAGTATCCGCGCTCCTCACTTCGATTGACTCGTTTGTGGGCCCAAAGCCCCTCGAGAATGAATTCCGCGGCGCTCGATTGGATGGCCGCATCGTCCTTCGAGCGCACACCCAGCGCTTCGAGATGCTCGAATAGCCCCTGGATCTTTTTCAGCTGGCTCAGCAATTCGGCGCTGGAGGCGTTCGCAGGAACTTTCAGTTCGCCGCCGATTTCGAACCATTGCACCACCGCCTGAAAATTCACATCCTTGAAATACTTGGTGAACGTCTTGCCGACGGCGGCCCGAATCAACTCGCGCGCGATATTGTCGGCGCCCTTCAGCTCGCCCTCGTATTCGAGCTCGAATTTGCCGGTCATCGAGGGAATGGCTGCGTAAACATCCGCCACCCGCGCGACGACGGCGGAATCGTGGCTGCGTACGGCGCGCTGTTCCGCGCTGCTCAGCACGTTTTCTAGCGTGCTGATCGGCAAGCGCTGGCTGACGCCCGAGCGCTTGTCTACACGCTTATCTTCGCGCGCCTGAAACGCCACTTCCTCCACGACTTCGCGTATGTACTCCGGCACCTGCACGCGGCGCTTGCCGTCGCGGACGGTCCACGATTCCTGCGCGGTGATGGCCATGCCCTCGGCGACCGTCGCCGGATAGTGCGTGCGAATTTCGGAGCCGACGCGATCCTTCAGCGGAGTGATGATTTTTCCTCGCGCGGTGTAATCCTCTGGATTCGCGGTGAAGACCAGCAGCACGTCCAGCGCCATGCGCACCGGATAGCCCTTAATCTGCACGTCGCCTTCCTGCATGATGTTGAACAGGCCGACCTGGATCTTGCCGGCGAGATCGGGCAGCTCGTTGATGGCGAAGATGCCGCGATTGGCGCGCGGCAAGAGCCCATAGTGAATGGTCAGCTCGTCGGACAGATTTCGCCCGCCGCGCGCCGCCTTGATGGGGTCAACATCGCCGATCATGTCCGCGATGGTGACGTCCGGTGTGGCGAGCTTTTCGACGTAACGATGGTTGCGCCCGAGCCAGGATATCGGCGTGGCGTCACCTTCGGCCGCGATTCGTTCGCGGCACGCGCGGCAGATCGGGCTATAGGGGTTGTCGTTGATCTCGCAACCGGTGATGACCGGAATCTGTGCGTCCAGAAACCCGACCAGCCCGCGAAGGATTCGCGATTTGGCCTGTCCGCGCAAGCCGAGCAATATGAAATGATGGCGCGAAAGCACCGCGTTGGTGATCTGCGGTATGACCGTGTCGTCGTAGCCGTGCACGCCGGGGAAAATCGGTTCGTTTTTCTCGAGCCTCTCCAGCAGATTCTCGCGAAGCTCTTGCCGGACCGTTCTCTGCGCGACCTTTTCTTCCGACCAGGGACTGCGGCGCAGCTCACCCAAATTCTTCGGTTGTGGACTCATTCGCTCACCAACTCCTCATGACGGCGCAAATCCTAATCTGGTTCGGTGTGACGAAGCCATTATAGTGGAACGCGAGGCGCACGCATAATTAGGATTATATTGCCTGCTTGAGCGTTGCCAGCCGGCGCCCTCGCCAGATCAGTTCAGCGTGTGCCCGTTTCCGCCAGCCAGCCTCTGCGCGCGTTGTTGCGCGACGAATTTGGGCAGGAATCCCTCCATCCAGCGCAGTAGGAACTCGCATCGCGCAGGTTGCGACCTCGTCTCCAGGAGGGCCTGGCGCTTTTCAAGCTCGATGGGCAGGAGCGAAGCCATGCGATAGGCAAGCGTCCGGGATTCCTCGCCCGCGGCATCCCTCCACGGCATTCCAAAAAGTTGGGCGTGACAGTTCTCGAAGGTCTTCCGAAGCTGCGCTTCCTGTTCAGGATCGGCGGGTTGCGCAGCATCGGAGACATATTCGACCGCACCTTCGTAATATTCTTTGTCGTCGAGCAGTTCCAGCAAGTGAAAAACCGCACGCCCCTTGGTGAGGATGTCGATTCGGCCGTCGGGATAGTCGCGGACCTTTTGGACGATCTCGGCGGTGCAGCCCACAGTCGCAAGCGCCTGTCCGGCCGCCAGAATCATGCCGAATTCCAGGTCTTCCTCGAGGCATCGCGCGATCATGGTCCTGTACCGCGGCTCGAAGATATGGAGAGGAAGCTCCGCGCCGGGCAGCAGCACCACATCCAGCGGAAAAAGCGGAATTCGATTCGGTCTCTGCATGTTCGGCGGTCTCACCGCCGCGGGAGACTAGCGCAGCAGCGTCAGCGCCGCCTGCATTTCGTCGCGCGCGTGCATATCTCCGGCCTTTTGCGCGACGACGATGCCGTCGGAAAGCAGTTTCCGCGCTTCATCCAGCCGCCCGAGTCGGGAAAGCAGTTGGCCGAACTGGAAGTATCCCGCGGAATAATCAGGATTGGATTCGAGGAGTTTGTGAAAGTGGGCAGCGGCGGCGGCGTCGTCCCCCAGCTTCACGCATTCCAGCGCCAGTCCGTAGCGAGCAAACGCGTCGCCCGGTTTTTGCGCGACGAATTGCTCGAGCATTTCGCGGCGTGATTTCTGTGCGTTGGCCAAGGGTTGAACCAGAGCATTATACCGATTTTGCGCCGCCGTCGCGCAAATAGGCCCGCGCGGCCTCGGCTGTCTGCGAGCCTCGATCCACGCACTTGCCGATGGAGGGCCCCTCCAGGTAGTTGCCCACGAAATACAGGCCTGGAATCGAAGCCTCACTCTCGCGGACCATCTCCACGATGTGGCCGTGGCCGAGGTTGTATTGCGGCAGCGCTTTCGGATGCTTCCAGACGCTCGAAACGATCGGCTGTCCGGTTATTTTCAGAATTCGCGCGCTCTCGTCCTGCACGACGGCGAGGACATCTTGGTCCGTCCGTTCGAGGATTTCGGGATCGGTCGCGCCGCCCACGAAGCTCGTCAACCGAACGTGCCCATTGTCGCCTTGCTCGGGAAACAGCGCCGAATTCCAGACGATCCCGAGCGTCCGGTACTTCTCGCTGCGCGGAATCAGGATTCCAAAACCATCCAGGGGCGTCCCGACCTGCTGCTCGAAGTACCCTGCGGAAGCCACGGCCACTCCGGCATACTGAATTCCCGAGAGGGCGCGCGCCAGAGCTTCCGAGAACGGTGCGATCAGGTGCGACGCCGCATACGCAGGAGTCGCGATCACCACGGCCTTCGCCTCGACCGTTTCCGTTTGACCTTTTTGCGTGAATCGAACCTGGAATCGTGCCGAGCCATTCGCCCCGGTTTTCGTTATGGCATCGACATGCGCAGAAAGCCGGGCGCTTTCACCCAGTTTGGCGGTCATCGTCCGCGTCAGCATGGCCATGCCATGATGGAACGAACACAGCGGCGGAGGACCCTGTCCAGCCCCTTTCGCGGGCCGGGACTTCATCGCCCCGCGCAGGATGCTTCCGTACGACCGTTCCCACTCGTCGAGCGATGGAAACGCCGCGCGTAGGCTCAATTTCTCGGGATCGCCGGCGTACACGCCGGAAACGAATGGCGCCACAAGGTACTCCAGAATCTCGTGCCCGAATTTCCGCCGCACGAATTGGGCGACGGATTCTTCTTCAGTCGGTGGTTTCGTTTTCCGCAGCGCTTCGGAGGCCACCTTCCAGCGCGAGCCTAGTCCCAGCAGGGAAGTGCCCAGAATCGCTTGCGGCGACATGGGAATTTTTGCGAGGCGGCCGTTGCGCAGCACGTATCTCGGCGCGCGCGGATCGGCCTGATAGAGATCGTTCTCGATTCCCACCTCGCGCACCAGATCGAGCATCGAATCGGTGCCCTGAAAGCTCTGGGGCCCGGTCTCGAAGAGGAACCCGCCCTGCTCGACGGTTCCGATCAGGCCGCCGGGGCGATCCCCAGCCTCGAGCAGCATTACCGGCACTCCGAGCTGCCATAGCCGGTACGCGCACGCCAGGCCCGAAATTCCGCCGCCGATGACGACAACCTGTGTGTTCATGGATTTGCGGGGGCGTTCACAGCGTCTTCGAAAACAGCGGCTTCTGGTCCATCTTCTGTTCCTCGAGGTAGCGGTCGAAGACCATGGCCACGTTGCGGATAAAAATCCGCCCCAGCGGCGTGACGCGAATTTCGTTCCGGTCGAGTGTCACCAGTCCGTCCGCGGATGGCTCGGCGAGCCGGGCAATTTCCGACGAAAAATATTCGTCGAACGAAATCGAGAACTCGCGTTCGACCTCTCGCTTCGGAATCACGGTGTGGCAGAGCAATCGGCCGATCACGGTGCGGCGTAGCAGGTCGTCCGCCGAAAGCCTGTATCCTCGCATGGTGGCGATGCCGCGCTCGGCGACCGCGGCCTGATAAGCCGGAACTTCGCGGCGATTCTGCGCGTAGGCTGCGCCGACGGAACTGATCGCGCTGACGCCCATTCCGTAAAGGTCCGCGCCAGCCTTTGTCGTGTAACCCATGAAATTTCGATGCAGGGTGCGTCCCTGCTGCGCGGTAGCGAGTTCGTCTCCGGGCAGCGAGAAGTGGTCCATGCCGATATAGAGGTAGCCCGCGCCAAGAAATCGGTCGAGGCCCGCGCGAAATATCTGGAATTTCTCGCGGCCTTCGGGCAGATGCGTTGCGAATGCGCCCTGCTGTTTGCGCAGCCACGGCACATGAGCGTAACTGAACATGGCCACGCGGTCCGGCATCAGCGTCAGTACCTGATCAATCGTGGTCTGGAAAGTTGCGGCCGTCTGGTACGGCAATCCGTAAATCAAATCCACGCTCAGGCTTTCAAAGCCCAGCTCGCGCGCCGCGCTTATCAAATCGCGCGTCATCTCGTAGGGCTGCACGCGGCGAATGGTTTCCTGCACCTTCGGCTCGAAATCCTGGATGCCCATGCTCAGCCGATTGAAGCCCAGCCGCCGCAGGGATTCCAGGTGCGCGCGGGTGGTGACGCGCGGGTCCACCTCGATTCCAATTTCAGCGTCCGGCGCAAACGAGAATCGCTCGCGTGCGTGCCCGAAGAGATCTTCCATCTGCGCGGGCGTCAGATACGTCGGCGTCCCGCCGCCCCAGTGGAACTGGATCACCGGGCGTTTCTTGGAAACTTTTCCGGCTACGTGCTCGATTTCCTGCTTCAGCGCGGCAAGGTAGGGAATTGCCACGCTCTTATCTTTTTGGATGGATACATTGCACGCGCAGAAAAGGCACAGGCTTTCGCAGAAGGGGAGATGCATGTAGAGCGACAGCGGAGTTTCGAGCGTTTCCGCTTTCGCGAACGAATCTTCCAGATCGCCGGGACCGAAGTCGTCTTTCCAAACCGGCGCCGTTGGGTAACTCGTGTAGCGCGGCCCCGGACGATTGTATTTCTCGAGCAGCGCTTCCGAGACTGCGCCGATTTCGAGCGTCTCGCCGTGTTTTATTTTCACGTCGCTCATGGACGCGCCGCCACCATCGCTGTCTTTCCTGCTTGCACGAACGCTCGAGCGCTCTCAACCGGCGTCGTGGGCAGAATCCCGTGTCCCAGATTCAGTATATGCCCCGCGCCGCCCGTCTTCTCGATCGCCTCGCGCGCCGCACGCCGGATTTCTTCCACAGGGCCGAGCAGAATATTTGGATCCACGTTCCCTTGCAATGCCACGCGCCGCGCGAGTTTTTGCCGGGCCTCCGCCAGATCGGTGTTCCAGTCCACGCTCAGCACATCCGCGCCCGATTTGCCGAGGCTTTCCAAATGCCGCGACGATCCCTTGGCGAAAAGTATCGTCGGCACGTCCGCGTGGCCGAGTCCCTGTAGGACCATCTGCGTCGCCGGAAGCTCGAATGCATCGTACTGCTCGGTGGTGAGCTCCCCTGCCCAGGTGTCAAAGAGCTGCACGACCGCCGCTCCGGCGGCGATCTGCGAATTCAAATACCCGCTCGTTGCACGGGCGATTCGTTTCAGTAGTTCGCGCATCACCTCGGGTTCGTCGCGCAGCATCTGTTTGGCGCGGGAAATATCGCCGCGAGTGCGCCCCTCAATCATATAGCAGGCCAGCGTCCACGGCGCCGCTGCGAAGCCGATGACGGGAACATTCGGCCCGGCCTCTTTGCAGATTGCCCGTATGGCGTCGCCCACGAATCGGGTCTCACGCTCGGGATCGAATTCCCGCAGCCGTCGCACGCCATCCGCATCGCGCACCGGATTCGACAGCACCGGCCCGGAATCGGGCACGTCGAGCGGCAACCCCATCGCCTCGGCCACGATCAATATGTCCGAAAACACGATGATGGCGTCCACGCCCAGCACACGGTGCGGCTGAATGGACACCTCGGCAGCCAGTTCTGGCGTCTTGCAGATTTCGAGAAAGGCGTGCTCCGCCCGCACCGCCTGGTATTCGGGCAGATAGCGTCCGGCTTGCCGCATGATCCATACCGGGACGCGCTCGGTCGGCTGGAACCGGCAGGCCCGAAGCAGCAGTTCTTTCGTGTTTTCGGCCTTCTGCACCATATGCGAATGGGTGGGTCCTAATCATGATAACAGAAGCCTGATACGCCCCACAGCGCCTCCACGGGGCGCACCGACAGGCCGTTTGGCGGTATAATTGGCGGACCGGACCGAGCGCTCTCCATGCCAAATCACATGGGCTATCTGACCCTTGCTCTCTACGCTGCGAGCTTCCTCTGCTACGCGCGGCTGCTCTTTGCCCCGAACCTGTGGTTGGGACGCCTGGCCACGCTGCTGCTGGCAGGCGGCATAGCGTGCCACTATTTCGCCCTGCTCGACCGGTCCATGGGCTCTCATGCCGTGCCTTACGACGACCTCTATGGCTCGATGTCGCTATTCGCCTGGCTTTTGGGCGTGACGTACCTCGGTTTGGAGCTGTTTCACCGCCAGCGGACCGTGGGGGCCTTCGTCTCGCTACTGATGTTCGTATGGATGGCCGTTCTGACTGGGTTCGCTCCCCGCGAATTGCCGCCGCCTCCGCTTGCGCAAGGGGCTCTGTTTGCCTTTCATGTGACGCTCAACATCTGGGCCTACGCGGCCTTCGCGCTGTCGTTCGTCCTCAGCCTGATCTATCTTTTGCAGGATGGCGTCCTGCGATCGCATCGGCCCGGCGCGGCGTTCTGGCGATTTCCGGCGCTCAACGTCCTCGACCGCATGTCGCGCAGCAGCGTTTTCGTGGGGCTGGCGGCGCTGGCGTTCGGCGTAGGGAGCGGTCTGGTGTGGGAGCATCGGCTTTCCGGAGCCTATGCCTGGGGCGACCCGAAAGTGATTGTGACGCTGCTGATCGTGGCAGTTTACGCCGCCTATCTGCTGCTTTCGCGCACCAGCGGCTGGCGAGGCTCGCGAGCCGCGCTGGTCTGCGCGCTGAATTTCGCGATCGTGCTTTTCAGCTACACGCTGGTGAACTTGTATCTCACGAAGTTCCACCGATTCCTCTGATGACCATCGCCTCCAAGACGAAGACTCCTGCGGCCGGCCGCTTCACCAGCGGCATACGGGTCGCGCTGATCGGCTGCAACCATCGCACCGCGCCCGTCGAGCTTCGGGAACGCGTGGCGTTCACCGCTGAACAGGCGCTCGACGCTGCCGGAGAACTTCGCCGCCGGGGAATCCTCGAGGAAGCGGTCGTACTTTCGACCTGCAACCGAAGCGAGCTTTACGGTGTGCCGTCGGCCGCCGACGCGGCGGTGACCGAACAGATGGAAGATTTTCTCACCACGTTTCACCGCATCTCGCGTACCGAGCTGGACGGCCGCCTCTATCGCTGGGAGGGAACCAACGCAGTCCGCCATCTCTATCGCGTTGCCGCGGGCCTGGATTCGATGCTGCTCGGCGAAGCGGAAATTCTGGGGCAGCTTCGTACGGCGTACGGCCAGGCGCTCGATCACGGCTCCACGGGGCCGGTGCTGAACCGCGCGTTTCAGGGCGCTCTCGAGGTAGGGAAGCGCGTTCGCGCGGAAACGGAGGTCGGCGCACGGCCGATGTCCGTGGCGCTGGCGGGGACAAAACTTGCCGAGCGCGTCTTCGGCAATCTAAAGGGCCACTCGGCGCTGATCGTCGGCGCAGGCGCGGTTGCCGAACAAGTCGTCGAGCATCTGCGCAGCCGGGGCATTGGCAATCTGCGGGTGGTGAACCGCTCGCATGACCATGCCACCGAACTCGCCGAGCGCATGGGCGGCGAAGCGGTGCACTGGGATTCGCTCGAAAAAGTTCTGACCGCGCCCGATATCATCGTGACTTCGGTTTCGAGCACCGGACCGGTGCTCACGCGGGAGATGCTCGACCGCTCCCTTGCCGCGCGCAGCGGGCGGCCCGTGTTCGTGGTTGATTTGGGCGTTCCGCGCAACGTAGCTCCGGAATCGGCCGGACTTTACAATCTCTATCTCTACAACATTGACGACCTCGGCGAAATCGTGGAGCAAAATAAACGCGCGCGCGAAGCGGAAATTCCCCGAGCAGAGGCGATCATCACCGAGCACATCGCCAAATTCGAATCCTGGCGCACGGCGCTCGAAGCCAGCTCGATTGTCGAGGATCTGCGCGGGCGATTCCGCAAGCACCGCGAAGTTTTGTTGCGCGAGCGACTCTCCGAAATAAAGGATCTTTCGCCGGAAGAACGCCAGCGCATATCCAACATCACCGAAGAATTGATCGAGCGTGTGCTCGACGAACCCACCGAGCGCCTCCGCAACGCCCGCGAGATGCGCGGACGCCTCGGCGCCATCGAGGCCCTTCGCCATCTTTTTGGCATTGATCGCGACGCCGGGAAGGGCGAAAAAGGCGGTGGCGGGGAGTGACCCGGCTGCGAATCGGCACGCGCGGCAGCTCGCTCGCGCTCTGGCAGGCCAATCACATCGCGGATCGCCTCGCCAAATTGCACGGCGTCGAAACCGAAATCATTCGCATCCGCACTTCCGGCGATCGCATGCAATCCGCGCCGGTGGCCCAGATCAACGAGATCATCGGTGCGGAATCGGGCGGCAAGGGCATCTTCATTAAGGAATTGGAAGAGGCTCTGCTCGGGAACACCGTGGATCTCGCCGTGCACAGCATGAAGGACGTGCCCACGGACACGCCGGCCGGGCTTGCGTTTCCGGCCATCACGCGCCGTGAAGATCCGCGCGATTGCCTGATCTCCCGCAACGGGCGGAGCCTGAAGGGCCTTCCGAACGCTGCGCGCGTCGGCACCAGCAGCCTTCGCCGACAGGCCCAGCTTCGGCATCACCGTCCGGACATGGATGTGCTGGACCTGCGCGGCAATGTGGACACGCGCATGAAGAAGCTCGACGCCGGCGAATTCGACGCCGTCGTTCTGGCCATGGCCGGCGTGAACCGCCTGGGACTTGCGAGCAGGGTCACTCAGGTGTTGGGCGAGGACTTCATGCTGCCGGCGGTGGGGCAGGGCGCGCTAGGAATCGAAACGCGTGCGGACGATGCTGAAACCCAGAGGCTGGTCGCGAGCCTCGATGACGCGGATTCGCGGGTTTGCGTGACGGCCGAGCGCGCTCTGCTGCGCACCTTGCACGGCGGCTGTCAGATTCCCCTTGGGGCGCTCGGGGTGTTACGCGGCGGGGAATTGCATCTGGAGGCAGGCGTGTTTTCCGTGTCGGGAACGGAGCGCGTACGAGCCTCTGAGAATGGACCGTCCGAAGATGCGGAAGAGATCGGCATTCGACTCGCAGAAGCCTTGTTGCAGGAGGGCGCCGATCGATTCCTTCGTCTGGCAAGATAGACATGTTGGCCGGATATGATTGACGCCACTGAAAAACCGTTGGCAGGGAAGCGCATCGTGGTCACGCGCGCGTCCGAGCAGGCGGGCGAGTTAACGCGCGCACTCGAACATATGGGCGCGGAAATCGTCGCGCTGCCGGCAGTCGCTTTCGACGTGCCCGAAGATTCGCGGCCGCTCGATCGTGCGCTGCATGAGCTCGCGACATTCGATTGGGTTCTGTTCACCAGCCAGAATGCGGTACGATTTGTCGCCTTGCGTCTCGAGCAGCTCGGGATTCAGCCGGCGATTCAGCAAATTGCTGTCGTGGGCCCGGCGACGGCTGAGGCTGCGCGGCGAGAGGGACTCCAGGTGGATTACGTGGCCGAGAACCACACCGCGCTCTCTCTTGCTCAGGAAATGCGCGATACCTTCGCGGGCCACAGAGTGTTCCTGCCGCGCAGCGATCGCGCCGAAGACCATATAGCCAAGGCGCTGCGCGATGCAGGAGCGCTGGTGACCGACGCTATCGCCTATCGCACCATCGCGCCCGGAGCGCCGGACCAGTCCATTCTCGACCGCATTCGCGGCGCTGAAATTGACGTCGCGATTTTCGCCAGCCCATCGGCATTCCATAACCTCGATGGTTTTCTCGGCGCGGGCGAATTGGCAAGACTTGCCGAGCGCATCCAATTCGCCGCCATCGGGCCGACTACCGCGAAAGCGATGCGCGATTCAGGGGTTCGCGTGCATATCGAAGCGGAAGAGGCGTCCGCAGCCGGACTCGCCGACGCCATCGCGAAGTATTATCATGAGAGACCGTCAACTCCGAGGCCGGCATGACATTCCCAATCCATCGTCCCCGCCGCTTGCGCCGCACCGAGGCGCTGCGCGACCTGGTTCGCGAGACCCGCGTCTCCGCAGCCGGGCTGATCTATCCGATGTTCGCCTGCCCGGGCAATAAAGTCCGCGTCGAAGTCAGTTCCATGCCCGGCGTTTGTCAGCAATCGCCCGATCAGATTGTCGAGGAATGCCGCGAAGTCGCCGACCTCGGCGTGCCCGCCGTGATTCTGTTCGGCCTGCCGGAGAAAAAGGACGAGATCGGTTCCGAGGCCGCCTCTCCCACTGGCGCAGTGCAGCGCTCGATCGAAGCGATCCGCAAAGCCAAGCTCAATCTCGTCGTCATCACCGACGTCTGCCTGTGCGAGTACACCAGCCACGGCCATTGCGGCGTGATTAAGGACGGCGAAGTGCTCAACGATCCGAGCATCGCGCTGCTGGCCGACGCCGCACTCTCGCACGTGCGCGCGGGCGCGGATATCGTGGCGCCCTCGGATATGATGGACGGTCGCGTGGCCGCCATCCGCCAGAAGCTCGACGCGAACAAATTTACGGATATCGCGATACTGGCTTACGCGGCGAAGTATTCGTCCGCGTTTTACGGCCCGTTCCGCGAAGCCGCCCAGTCCACGCCGCAGTTCGGCGATCGCCGCAGCTATCAGATGGATTCCGCCAATGTCCGCGAAGCCCTTCGCGAGGTCGCGCTCGATATCGAAGAAGGTGCCGACATCGTCATGGTCAAGCCCGCGCTGCCGTATCTGGACGTGATCGCGCGCGTCCGCGCGCGCTTCGACGTGCCCATAGCCGCCTACAACGTCAGCGCCGAATTTGCCATGGTCAAAGCGGCCGCCCGCAACGGCTGGATTGACGAGCAACGCATCGTCCTCGAAATCATGACCAGCATCCAGCGCGCCGGCGCGTCAATCATTCTCACCTACCACGCCAAGGACGTCGCCCGCTGGCTGAACAAGTGCTAGTCCGTAGGGGCACGATATCTCCTGCCCCGCGCGATTTCTTGGCGATATCTCGCCCATTGACCCCTGTGTGCGGCGGCCACTCCCGTACTATTATTGGCGCGTGAGCAAATCCTCCGATCTCTTCGCCCGAGCCCAGAAAATTCTCGTTGGTGGCGTGAACAGCCCGGTACGCGCATTCCGCGCAGTCGGCGGAACTCCGCTGATCATTGATCGCGCCGCGGGCTCGCGAGTGTGGGACGCCGACGGCCGCGAATACCTCGACTACGTCTGCTCCTGGGGCGCGCTGATTCTCGGCCACGCGCATCCCGACGTCGTCGCTGCCGTCGCAGACCAGGCAGCGCGCGGCACAAGTTACGGCATGACCTCACCGCTCGAGATCGAACTGGGCGAACGCATCGCCGGCGCTATTCCCTCGATTGAAAAAATCCGCTTCGTCAGTTCTGGCACCGAAGCGACCATGTCCGCGGTTCGCGTGGCGCGCGCCTTCACCAAACGCGAGCTGATTCTCAAATTCGAGGGCGGCTACCACGGCCACGCCGATAGCTTTCTGGTTGATGCCGGATCGGGCCTCGCCACGCTCGGCATTTCATCGAGTCCGGGCGTCCCCGAGTCGCTGGCGCGCCTCACCCTCAACGCTCCGTACAACGCCGCCGACGCCGTCGAGCGGATATTCGCGCAGCACGCCGGCAAGATCGCCGCAGTCATCGTTGAGCCGGTCGCCGCAAACATGGGCGTCGTGCCGCCGGCGCCGCAATTTCTTTCCGCGCTTCGGCGCATCACCGATCGCGACGGCGCTCTGCTTATCTTCGACGAGGTGATCACCGGATTCCGCCTCGCCTATGGCGCCGCGCCGACCGCGCCGAAGCTTGATCCCGACATCACCGTTCTCGGCAAGATCATCGGCGGTGGACTCCCGGTCGCGGCCTATGGCGGCCGCAGCGAACTCATGGACACGATCGCGCCGCTCGGTTCCGTCTACCAAGCCGGTACGCTTTCCGGAAATCCCCTGGCGATGCGCGCTGGACTCGCAGTGCTCCCCAAACTTGAGCAGCCCGATTTCTACTCGGCGCTCGACGCCAAGGCTGCTCGGCTCGCCCAAGGCTTGCGCGCCGCCCTCGCCGCAACCGGAGTCGCCGGCCAGGTCAATGCCAAGGGGTCGCTGCTCACCCTGTTTTTCACTCCAGCACCGGTTCACGACTATGCCGGCGCCAGGAAGTCCGACACCGCCCGTTTCGCGGCGTTTTTTCGCGAGATGTTGGCGCAAGGCATCCTTCTGCCGCCCTCGCAATTCGAAGCGCTGTTCGTTTCCGCCGCGCACACGGACGCCGATATTGACCGTACTCTCGCGGCGGCCCGCGCCAGCCTTCAGACGGTTTCCGCTCTTAAGTAGCCTACGGTTCGGCAACAACAGGCGGGAACTGCATCGCATGGATCTTCGCCCCGCTTCGCCTGGCAGGAATCCCGGTTAGCGGTCACTTTATGGAAGGGAACTTCCACCTACGTGGCAGCAGGCGGGCCTTTTCCAGCGTAAAGCTGTCCCTTCGAACAGGTTTCCACTGAAAACAGGACAGTTATCAGCCAACCTAGGGTTGGTACTGCCCTTGCTTTTCTCACCTGCGTAAGACCAAAGGAGCCCCCTTCCATGGTCCTGGCAATTGCTGCCCTGATGTTTCAATTTGGCGCAGCCGCACAAGCGTTACCCGACGTTGCCATCGCGCCCGCGACCCCTATCGCCACAGCTTCGCTTGCGGACGCGAAACCCAATCAACCGAAACCGATAGCCGCGTCTGGCTCCGGCGCCAGCAATCCAGCCGGGACTGGCTCCGGAACCTTGACAGCGGCCTCCCTGGATACCTCGATGCGAAATTCACGGGCGCTCTCCGACGTGGAGATTCGCGAGCCGTTGCCCGACAAGCCGGTTCGCGTGATCCCCGCCGAGACGCATCCGCGCCGGAGCTGGATACTTCTCTCGATCGCCCAACACAGTGCTGCGACGTTTGACGCCTACTCGACCCGCGCGGCTGTGGCGAATGGCGCGACCGAATCCGATCCCTTCATGCGCCCCTTTGCGAAATCGCCGGCGATCTACGCCGCAATCCAGGTGGGCCCGGTGATCCTGGACTACGCCGCGCATCGCATGCAGCGCAGCGAGAACAGCTTTATTCGCCGCAACTGGTGGATCCCTCAGACGGCGAGCACCGGCATGTATCTTTTCTCCGGCATCCACAACATGCAGAACGCCAACCGGCACTAAAACTCGCTCTTCGCGAAGTGGCTTTTCTCCCTGGCGGGAATATGCGGTAGGACACCCGGGAATCTCCTCCCGGGTGTCTTGTTGTTCGCGCTTTTCTTTCGCAAAACCGAAAATACCGCTTTCCTTCTCGGCGTAACCACGTATTATGTGCGCCTCAGCAGCGGGGGTTTTGCATCATGGGCCGCTCAGGCCTCGATGCGGGACTTGTACCACGCTCTTCAACGGTCTGTGTGGAAGCGGAGACTCTGGGGCGGTGGACGAAGTACCTAAAGAAGTATCCGACAAAGTTGTTTTTGGAATGGCCAGGTTCGCAGCGAACCGGCGGCAGGTGCTGGCCGTGGTGTGCGCCATGGCGTTGTGGACCGTCGCAACCGCCGCGCAGACCACCGGGGTCATTCGCGGCGAAATTCGCGACCCCTCCGGCGCGCTGGTCCCGAACGCGAATGTGACCGCCACCCTCGGCGGCACAAATACCGAGCGCAACGCGACGACCTCTGCCGACGGCACTTTCGAAATTCCTGCACTGGCAGTGGGCACCTACGAAGTCGTCGCTCGCGCCGATGGCTTCAAGAAGTTTACTGCTCAGGACGTCCCCGTCAGCATCGGCCACGTCGCCGTGGTCAACATCACGCTTGCCATCGGCGGTTCGACTGAAACGGTGACGGTGCAGGCCAACGCCACGCAGGTGGAAACCACCAGCACGCAGATCGGCGCGGTGATGTCGGAAACCTCGGTGCGCGAACTTCCTCTCAGCACGCGCGACACCTATCAGCTTCTTCAGTTGCAGCCCGGAGTGCAGTCGCAGGTGGGCGCCGATCTTTTCTACGGCAGCGACAATCCGGGCGTAGTCTCCGTGAACGGCGGCCGCGGCCGCGCGAACAACTACACGGTCAACGGCGGCGACGGCAACGATATCTTCGCAAACGGTCCGGCAATTCAGCCCTCACCCGACGCCATCGAACAATTCCGCGTGCTCACCAATACGTTCGACGCCGAGTACGGGCGCAATTCCGGCTCGGTGGTCAACGTCGTCACCAAATCCGGCACCAACGATCTGCACGGCGACTTTTACGAATTTCTTCGCAACGACGCGCTGAACACGCGTGGCTATTTCGATCCCGACGTGCTGGACTACAAGCAGAATCAGTTCGGCGCCACCATCGGCGGCCCGATCAAAAAGGATCGCACCTTCATTTTCGGCTCCTACGAAGGCGATCGCCTGAGGAAGGGAATTGACGCGGGAACGGTTCTGTTTCCCACGGCGGACGAGGTCGCCGGGAATTTCAACAACGTCGGCGGACCGGAATTCGTCGGCACGCTGGTGGATCCGGCGTTCGCCTCGCTGCTGGCCGGCCGCAAGAGCGATCCGAACAATCCCAATACGACGTGTCAACAAGCTGTTACCGGCATCGGCGGCGGGCTGATCGCCGCCGGCACGCTTTTTTCGAGTATTTTCCCGAACAACCAAATTCCGGCGGCTTGCTTTGACCCCACCGCGGTGGCGCTCTACAACAAGTGGGTCGCTCCGTTTGCGGACAACTGCTCGGGCGCCGTGGACCAGAACGGCAACAATAACTGCAATATCTCCCAGATCGGCGAGCAAGCCGAGCGGCAGGATCAATTCACCATACGTCTCGATCACAAAATCAACAGCTCGCAGCAATTTACCGCCTACTACTATTTCGAGGACGACACCACCACAGATCCATTTTCTACGTTCCAGGCCGCGGGCTCGAATCTTCCTGGTTTCGGCGCGCTGTTTAAGACCCGCACGCAGCAGTGGAATCTAAGCCACACCTGGACGCTCGGGGCCACTGCGGTGAACGAGTTCCGCTTCAACTATTTCCGCGAGGGACAGCAGAATCTGAATCACCCGCTGAATATTCTCCCGAGCGTGCAGGATTCCTGCGGCTCGTTTCTTTCGCCGGCCCTGTGCTTCTCGGACCCCGCCAATCCTTCGGAGGGCATCACGTCCGACATTCCCGGGCGCCAGGGTGTCCCGAGCGTGAATATTTCCGGCGGCTTCTCGATTGGCAACAACAACGAGGGCGAACTTCCGCAGACGGGCAACACATTTCAGTGGACGGACAATTTCACCAAAGCGGTCGGGGCTCACACCATGAAATTCGGCGTGGATGT
Source organism: uncultured Acidobacteriota bacterium (assembly GCA_963814605.1). Lineage (GTDB taxonomy): Bacteria > Acidobacteriota > Terriglobia > Acidiferrales > UBA7541 > Palsa-295. The sequence continues at coordinate 644,184 of CAWFDD010000002.1, forward strand.
GCGGCGTCAACAGTTCGACCAGTTCCTGTATTTCGATATCAACGGCAATTTCATTTTTCTGAGCGACGCGAATCTCTGCGCGCCGACGAATATCAATCCGCCGAATCCGATCGTATCGCCCACCGGAGAGAATTGCGACAACCCCACGACCAACGACGTCGGGTTCAGCGATTCCTATCCCGACTATTTCCTCGGCACGTCGAGCAGTTACACCCAGGGCGCGGCGCAGGCGCAGGACGACCGCAATACCGCTCTCTATCTGTTCGCGCAGGACAGCTGGAAAATTAAGAGCAATCTCACCCTCAACTATGGCTTGCGCTGGGAGCTGAACACTCCCTACGCCGACACCGGCAATCGCCTGCAGACCTTCCGCCCGGGCCAGGCGACCATGCAATATCCGTGCTGGATGTCGCAGGAGAGTTCCATGGCTACCGGTTTGCCAGCCGGACCCTGCGGTCCGGGAAGCCCGGGTGCGTCCATCTTCCCGCTCGGCCTGGTTTTCCCGGGAGACCCGGGCGTTCCTCGCGGATTGACGAGCACCTTTTATCGAGGTTTCGCTCCGCGCATCGGTCTGGCGTGGAGCCCTGGCTGGACAAGTGGCTGGCTCGCGAAACTCTCCGGAGGTCCCGGCAATTCAAGCATCCGTGCCGGCTATGGCATTTTCTACAATCCGATCGAGCAGCTCGTGCTCGAGCAATTTAGCGCTGAGCCTCCCTTCGGCGGCAGCACCTCGCTGACGAATACGCTGTTCAATTTGCCGTTCGAGCCTCAGGCGGGCGGCACGCAGTTTCCAAATCCCTATGGCGGCATCCTGAATCAGACGCCGAAGACTCCGTGCGCGTCCGACACGCCCGGCGGTCCCCCTGGCTGCGTGGACTGGTCGCAATTCCGGCCCATCCTGCTGGCCGGCGAGTTCCAGCCGCATCTGCATGCGCAATATGCGGAGCAGTACAATCTCACCATCGAGCGCCAGTTGACCAAGAACATGCTGCTGCGACTGGCCTACGTTGGCACGCAGGATCACCATCTCCTCGCCATCCGCGACCGCGACCCCGGCGATGCGCAGACCTGCCTGGACCTCGAAGCGGTCTCGACTTTTTACGCTGCGGTGCTGCCCGACGGTTCACCGAATCCAGAATCCAATCCGGCGCTCAGCGCGGCTTACAATTGCGGGCCATTCGGTTCGGATTCTGCGTACAACTTGCCAGCGGGTTCGCTCCCTGCGGGATTTACTCTGCATCTGCCCTACGGTTCCGTGCCTTCGGTGGCAGGGGGTCCCGGATCGCCCGCCATCACACTCGTGGGCCTGCGTCCCTTCTCGTCGCCGATCTGCCAGCCCACCACCGGAGTAGGTTGTCCGCCGGATGGCATACCCGTTTTCAGCAACATCTTCTCCGAGGACACCATTGCCAATTCGAACTACAACGGCCTGCAGGTTTCCGTGGAGCGCAATCTCGCCAGCGGATTGATGTTCCAGGCTTCCTATACTTTCAGCAAGGCAATTGATCAGGGCGCGTCATTCGAGAACGAGTTGAATCCCATAAATATCAATGCCACCCGCGGCGTGTCTCTCCTCGACGCAAAACACCGTTTCGTTTTCAGCCCCTACTGGGAACTGCCCATCCCGAAACACGCCGGCATCACCGGGAAATTGATCAACGGATGGGCAACCTCCGCGATCATTACCTATCAGAGCGGTTTTCCGATTCGCGTGCAAACGCAGGACGACCTCGAGCTCGAGAGCAGTTACTTTTTTGAGGACGCCAACACGCCCGAAGTCACCGGCAAAGTTCAATTCGTGAACCCAAAGACCAACGGCAACTTATGGTTCACTTCGAACAACATCAACGATCCCGCTCCCGGCACATTCGGAAACATGCCCCACTCGCTTTGTTGCGGGCCGCCGCTGAGCAACACGGATATCGCTCTCATAAAGCACACGCCCATCGGCGAACGCTGGAGTTCGGAGTTCCGCACCGAGTTCTACAACGCCTGGAATCACACGCAGTTCGCCAATCCCGACGGCAACTTCAGCGATTCCACCTTCGGCGAAATCCAAAAAACGCGCGAGGGACCGCGCGTGATTCAGTTCGCCCTCAAGTTCCTGTTTTGATCGCGTAGCGCAGACACTCGCGTCGCTGCCGGCTCGACTCGCGCTTCGGCGGTTCCTACCAGGTACGGTGGGGAGGGGAACTGCCTGCGATCGCCTATGCCGCGCGGCGATTCTTCGACGGCCACAGAACCGACGCGCCCACCATCAATGCCAGCACTGCGACGATGAAGGCTAACGAGACGCCAACCGACACATGTATCCAGTCGCTGGCGAGCATCTTCGCGCCCGTAAACAAAAGGATCGCCGCAAGTCCCGGCCGTAAGAATCGGAACCGAGGCAGCAGGTCCGCCAGCGCGAAATAGAGCGCGCGCAGCCCGAGAATGGCAAACACGTTCGATGAATACGCAATAAATGTGTCCCGCGTAATCGCCAGCACCGCCGGCACGGAATCAACGGCGAAGACGATGTCCGTCGCTTCGACCGCGATCAGCGCCAATAGCAGGGGAGTCGCGTTCCACCTTCCATCTCTTCGCACAAGAAAGCGTTCACCCTTGAATTCCGGCGTTACCGCGACGACTCTTCTCGCGATACGCACCAGCCAGTTTCGTTCTGGCTGCACTTTGTGCCCGCCGGGCAGCAACATTCGTATGGCAGTCACCAACAAGATCGCGCCGAACACAAACAATGCCACGTGAAATCGGCTCAGCAACGCCACGCCAGCGAACACAAAAATCGCCCGCATCACCAAGGCACCTGCGACGCCGTAGAACAGCACTTTGTGCTGCGACCTAGCGGGAACTGCCAGCCCCTGAAAGATCAGCAGGAAGACAAATATGTTGTCAATGCTTAGAGACTTCTCGACCACATAGCTGGTAAGAAATTCAATCCCCGCCTGATGGCCCGTGGAAATGTAAATCCATATATTGAATGCTAGCGCGAGCCCGATCCATCCGGCGCTTTCCGCGAGCGCCTCCTTTAAACTGATCCGATGCGCCTTGCGATGCAAAACGCCAAGGTCAATCGCCATTGCCGAAGCGGCCGCAACGCCGAAACTCACCCACATGTATGTCGGCGCGGTCACTTTTGGACTGCAACTCCCTTCCACCCCGGAGACCAAGCTTGCGACGCGGGTGTGATTTCGCAATCGTTCAGGGCGCCGGGCGCGACGTTCAGCATATCTCAATTCAACGTCGCCGCTCACACCGGCCAACGTAGGTATCGCTGACGGCTCGATCGAGTCCGTTCGCCAATGGAGACACGATCTGGGCGCAATTCCTCCGCGGCGTCCTTCCCGCTGCACGTAGATCACACGCTCGCTGCAGAGTTCTGGCCTCTGCGTCCGGGCCACTTTACCGAGAATCCGCCAGCCTGGCCGTAGCGGGCCCCGGGCAGCCATCTGGGACCACAGAGGCGAACCACGACCTCGACCGGTCGCGGTTCATCAATGGAATCGCATCGCTCTCAGGCCCCCCGGCGACCTGGCCTCGATTGCCATTCCATCACTCAGTTCGTAATTGACTGACGCTTCCGACGGCCAGCGGATCCCAAGGGCCTTGGCCGCAGCGAAGAAATCCTGTGCCGCCATCGAACCCTGAATTGACTGGCCACTTCCAAGGACAGCGGAGTCTAAGGACCGCGGCCGGCGCTAGGGATTCCGTGACGTCAACCAGCGTGGTCTAAATTGACTCCCGGAAAAGGACTCAAGCTGGCAGCTGAGTGCGCCGCTACAAATCCCGTGTCACCGTCGAACCCCGAACTGACTGGCACCTTCCAAGGACAGCGGAGTTACAAAACTGCGGCTGGCGCCATGGGTTCCGTGACGTCAACCAACGCAGTTGTGTGCGCCGCTACAAGTTCTGAGTCACCGTCGGACCCAGCGTCGACCGCCGCACTCGAAAACAGTGGAGCCTCTGACCGCGCGCGCCTCTAAGGATTCTGCCCAGGGGTGACCCGTTCGAGAAATAGTGGGGTCCTCAAAGCTGCGCGCCGATAGAGATCCCGCCCAGGGTCGACCGACTCGTTCGAGAAACAGTGGGGCCTTCAACTTCGCTCCGATAAAGAACCTGTACAGTACGGGGAACAGGCGCTGGCTGGACACCCTCTCAGATTCGTCCGAACCCGCGAAGCCTCTGAGAAACGCAACGTAACAAGAAACGATTCCCGCGCATCAATGTGGGAGGCCCAGCGAATTGCCCGCGTCCGTACGCGTGCAAGCACTCTTCCGCACGCGATAAAGATATTCCCCGTCCCGATAAACATAATATTCATTCGCGGAAGTCAAGAGTTGGTTGAAGGGGTGGTTCTCGAGGTACGCTTGAATGCGGGCATCGCGCTGGGCTCGGCGCGTTCGTCTCTCCTGCCCCGAAAGCGGTCGGGACGAGTCGAAGACCCAAGCGAGGTGGCGCGAGGCCTGCGGATGGGGTTTGTTCCCTGCGAGAGGCAAAGCGCGACCGGCCGATGCTCGACCGAGGAAAACAGCGAAAAGCAGGTGACGCGAAGGGCGCGAATCGCCCCTATCTAAGAGAACGGCAAAACGGGCGGGCAACGCCCGCACGAAAGGCGAAACGACTGGGCAACGCGCGCGCGTAGTAAACGGCGAAAGACGACTCGAAGGAAACGACCAAGGACGGGTGGTGCTAGGGTCATGGGAGATCCAGTGGCTAGCGATTGGTGGCTAGTGGCTAGTGAGTGGTGATTGGTGAACGAACGAATGGCGTTTCGATTCAATACGCAGGAAGCGCCTTCGAGGTCCGCTTACTTCCCCGGTGCGGTGGGCGCAAGCCCGAATGCTTGCTGCGAGAGAACCAGCAGCGCATCGGTTGGCGTTCCGCAAGAGCGTCCGAAACGCGAACCACGCGCCGCATGCGGCTGTTTTGTGCCGGAACTCGATCCCTAACCTACAAAGATGCGGCGCGCTCACGCCCGTGGCGCTGGCGAGACTCGGGTGAACGCGCAATTCCGATTCGCACTGATTGTGGGCGCGACTTCCCATTTGTGCCCGACGCTGCCGACGCGTGCGGACCACGGCGCGGCGGACCCGGCGGCCATGCTGCGGCGCGCCGCCAAGCTTGAGGATCTGCGGGCGGACGGCGCCTTGCCCTTCGCGCTGCACGCGCGGATTGCGGGTAAGCTAGGCGAACAAAATCTTTCCGGGACGTATGAACTCACATGGGTGTCGGAGAATCGCTGGCACGAAGAACTAACCCTGAACGGGTTCAAGAGAGTCCGCGACGGGACCGAAGGCGGATACTGGCAGGTGAGCACGGTTGACCACAAACCGCTGGTGATGTTCGAACTGGGCAAGATTTTGAACGTCGCCGCGCTCGCGCACCTGAATCCGGAACAAACCGCAGAGAAGGCGCCGCCGCGCGAGGGCGAGGGCGCGACTGATCCCCAGGCTCGGTTTCGGGACTCCGAAGAACGGAGCTCGACTGACCGTCGACCGAGGGGGCCCTCCTCCTGTGCCCCTGCGAAGAGAGAACCGTGGCGTCGTGGGCGAACGAGAAGTGGGCGAGGCAAGCCTCGCCCACAAACAGCGGCGGCAAGCCGCCGCACTCCACATGGTTCGAGGTGGGCCGGATGTGCGACAGATGGCGAGACATCGCCGAGCATGTTCGCCGGGCGCGACTGATCCCCCGGGCTCGCTTGATCTCCCGAGCGCCTCTTGCCGAGGCCTCGGGAGCCCTGTCATACCGTCGACCTGGGGGCCCCAGTTAACGCTTGGACGCGCGGAAGCCGGCGGCGGCGCCTAAGGCTGCGCCCACGCCGAACCAGATCGCGTTGCGGCGGAGGCGTCGCCAGAATGTGCCTCCCTTGGCGGCGGTGACGGCGGCGTCGCGTTCGGTGGTGAGGGCGGCGAGCTTGGCGGCGTCGTCGGCTTGGTTTTGCCGGGCCGCGGCGAGCTGGGCCTGGCAGGAGCGGCAGTCCTGCACGAAATCGAACAGGGGCTTGAGGTCGGCGGAGGGAATTTGTGCGGCGGGGGCGGAGGGCAGGTTCGCGGAGGCGTTGGTCGCGGGCGAAGAAGTCTGGCCGGAGACGCCGGGTTTCGCCGAGGCGTCAGTTCCCTGCTCGCCCGCAGAGGGCGGCGCGTGCTGCGCGGACGCGGCGCTCGGGTTCGCGGCATCGCTCGGCATGGTGATCGGTTGCGGCAGCGGCAGATATTTTGGCAAGCTGGCGAGAATTTGCGCGGGCGTTTGCGTGGCGCGCTTGAGATTTTCGATTTGCGCGAGCGTGGCGTCGAGCGCGGACTGGCGGGTGCGCTCGCGGGCGTCGGCGGCGTCGAGCAGCTTTTGCTGCGCTGCGAGCGCCGCAGCGAGACGCTGTTGCTCGTCGCGCGAGGCGAGCCAGGCGTGGACGGACATCGCGGCGAGCAGTAGCGCGACGCAGAACGCGACGATTTCGATGGTGCGGCGGGTCATGGGAGATCCAGGGGGATAGTGGTTAGTGATTGGTGGCTAGACGGCGGCAGGATTCCGGTGCTGCGGTAACAGCGCTCGGACGATTAATCTTCCGGCCGTGATTATAGAGCTCCAGAGGAGCTTTCAGCGATAAGCTAGTCTAGAAGGTGAAAACCATGAAGTGGGTTTGGAGAATATCAGCCGTCTTGCTGGGGGCGGCGTTGCTTTGCTACGGGTTTCTGCTTTTCGCTTTCCGTCAGGCACTTAGCAAGGCAGATTTCCCGAAGACGACGCCTCAGATGGAAGCAATCAAAGAACATGTCGAAGCAATGAAGCGCCTCGCTTTAAGCGGAGCGTTCCCCGTGCGCAATTTTGACAACTCGAGCGTTGGCTCGGTGGCCGTCGAGGCCGAGTTAGTTGACCTTAGGAGAGATATCGAAGTATTCGAATCAATGCACGGTCGCCTGCCGCTAGATTTCGCCGAACTAGCGAGCGTCAAGTTCCCACCGGACTGGAACCGGCGGTTGACGAGGTACGCGAAGGAATGCCGAATGGTTATGCTCAGCGTCGATTCTTGCATCCTGAATTGCGACTCGTGGACGCCGCCAAATTCGGGCGATTTGAGTTCACTCGTCCACTCTTTTGATCCCCGAACAGGACGATTCTACAAGGTTCAGGACCACGTTTTGCTGTACGTTCCGCCGCCGACGATGCCTGCTGCTTCGCCTGCGAAACAGAAGCACCAGTAGGCCGGTTTCCGGCTTCGTACCGAGCGCTAAACGAGGTCGCCGAAGTTGGTGAGGTCGCGCGGCGGGGCGAGGGCGAGGGCGCGCAGCCAGCGATGGCGGGCCGGCGAAGTCCACCAGCGGCGAAAGTCGGTGAGCGACCAGGCGTGGCTGCTCCGCGGCAGAGTCGCTCCGTGACACGCCGGAGCTGCGGCGGGCAAGCGGGATGGCGATCCCGATCGGAGCGGGAGTTCCCTGCCCTCGTACGCGTTCATTTGTAGCTCGCGAGGCGCGCGAGGACTTGCGACGCGTAGTCGGCGTTGGCGCCGCCGTTCCATAGTTCGAGTGCGCGCGCGACATCATTCCCTGCGGCGGAGAGTTTTGGCGGCGAGGGCCGCGCAGCCGATGTCGAGGCCGGCGGCGGGGTCGCAGAGGGCGCTGAGGAATTTTCCGGCGAAGCCGTGCTCGCGGGCGACCTGTCCCATCACCTGCATCAGGCCCCAGGAAATCGAACGCGCGACCTCTTCGCTGGGCGGCAGGCCGAGCGGGGCGACGTAGCGCGAGCGGAAGCCGGGCTCGTAGCGGATGGCGTGCGCGTCCCAGGCAGATTCCTGTTCGACGACGGCGCAGACCAGCGCGGGGTCGAGCGCGTGTTTCGAGGCGATCGTGCGGGCGAGCGCGAGGAGGTCGGCGGGAGGGGGCATGGTTAGGGGCGAGGGATGAGGGTTGAGGGGTGAGGGATTGAGCCACCCCATATGCTGCGCTCCTGCGAAGAAAAACCGGCGGGGATTGTCGGCGGCGGCGGTGGTACTATGCGCGGCAAGAACGGCGAGTGCTGCGGCAGCAAGAACGGCGCGGTCGGCGCCAGCGGCAATTTGAAGTGACTGCGGGGAAACGGGGGAATACACATGAGCACGACGAGCACGGGTGCGGGGACGGCTGCGGATGCGCGCGCGAGCGCGGGGCGAACCTGGGGGCGGCGGGTGGTCACGTTTTTTGCGGCGGTGCTGACGCTGCTGGTGGCCGTGATTGTCGTCGGCGTGTTCATTCCCTCGACGAATCTGGTCAGCGTGATCGGGACGATCTTCATCTCGTTTTTCACGCTGCATGTTTTTCTGGCGGGACTGGTCGCGATTTTACTCGCGCTGTGGGCGCGGTCGCTCGGCGGACGAACGGGCGTGACCATCATTCTGGTGATCGCGATTCTGGCGACGGTTGGCGCGACCGTCCCGATTATTTCACTGGTGCGTGCGGCGGATCGCTACGGCGCGAAAATTTCGTGGAGCGACCATCTGCGCGTGGTCGCGGCGGGGCCGCGGGCCATGCCCGATCAGACGAAAGTCTTCGCCACGGTGGATGGCAAGGATCTCAAGGTGGACATTTATCTGCCGGCGTCGGCCAAGAGCAACGCGCCGAGCGCTCCGGCGAACAACACGATCATGTCGGACGCGGCAATCTCCGCGAAGACTCCGCCGACCGCGCCGGTGGTTTCCATTCACGGCGGCGGCTACTCGATGGGCGAACGCAGCGACGGCCGCAACTGGGACCGCTGGTTCGCGGACCGCGGCTATACGGTGTTCGATATTGATTACCGTCTCGATCCGCCGGTGACCTGGAATCTGGCGGCGCAGGATGTGGCCTGCGCGATGGGATGGATCGCGTCGCATGCAAGCGAATACAACATTTCGCCGGACCGCATGCTGCTCACCGGGCAATCCGCGGGCGGCGGGCTCGATGTGCAGGTCGGCTACGGGCTGGGCGACGGGACGGTGACGTCGAGCTGCGGAGGCGACGTGCCGCAGCCGAAGGCGATTTTCGCGCTCTATCCGCCGGAAGATTTCGCGCTGGGCTGGAACATCAAGTCCGGCCTGGGCTCGATCAGCGCGGTGACGTTCAACACCGGATACATCGGCGGCTCGCCGGACCAGTTTCCGGAAAGGTATCGCGCGGTGTCCGCGATTTATCACGTGCGCGCGGGATTGCCGCCGACGCTAATCGCCGCGGGCGCGAGCGATCATCTGGTGCCGTACAGCGGGCACACCGAAACGGTCGAGAAGCTGAACGCCGTGGGCGTGCCCAATGTGCTGGTGACCATTCCCTACGGCGAACACGGTTACGATCTTTTCTGGGGCAGCATCGGAGCGCAGATCACGCGGCAAGCGGTCGCGGATTTTCTGGCGAAGTATTTGCCGCCGACGGTGGGGCCGTAGCGAGGGACGCGGCGGCGAGCGGCAAAATCAAACGCTTGCGGCGGGTAAGACAGTGGATAGGAGTGCGCTGCGCGCGCGGGCTGTCGTGTCCCTGCGGGGAAAACGCGTGATTGTGTAGAGGAAATGCAGCGGTCGGCACCGCGTATTTGGAGTGCGGCGGCTTGCCGCCGCTGTTTGCCGTCCCGGCTTGCCGGGACGTGCTGCAACATCGTGCTATCCGCAAACACCGACGATTGCCTGGGCGCGCTTTACTCGCTGGACGACTCCTCGGATCGGGCGAGGCAAGCCTGCCCGAGGTACAGCGGCGGCAAGCCGCCGCACTCCACATCATCCGAGGCGAATGGCGCGAGAGATCTATGGGCCACATCACGCCAAGCGAATTCGCGGGGCACAGCATGCTGTGCCCCTACTAAAATACTCTTATGGCGGGGACCACGGATCATCAGCGCGTGTTTTTGGCGGCGGAGTGGCGCGATCTGGTGATGTTGAATTACGAGGTGGACCCGCGGCTGATGCGCGAGTACGTGCCGCGCGGGACGGAGCTGGATTCCTTCGGCGGCCGAACGCTGATTAGTCTGGTCGGATTCCGATTTCTGCGCACGAACCTTTTCGGAGTGCTGCCGGTTCCCTTCCACGCGAATTTCGACGAAGTTAATTTGCGGTTCTACGTCCGGCGGCGCGACAGCGGCGGCGAAATCCGCCGCGGAGTGGTTTTCATCCGCGAGATCGTGCCGAAGCGCGCGGTGGCGTGGCTGGCGCGGCTGGCCTACGGCGAAAATTATGTCCGCTATCCGATGCGGCATCGAGTGAGCGCGAATGGCGCAGGCGCGGCGGTCGAATACGAGTGGCGGATGCGCGGCAACTGGGCGCGGCTTCACGCGGAAGCTGCGGGCGAGCCGGTGCCGCCGGCCGAGGGGAGCATCGAGCAGTTCATTACCGAGCATTACTGGGGATATTCGCGACAGCGCACGACGGAGGAACTGTCGAATATCACGTGACGCATCCGCAGTGGCGCGTCTGGCGCAGCGCGAGCGGCGGATTTGAAGGCGACGGCGCCGCGCTTTATGGCGACGCGTTTGGCGGAGTGCTGCGACGCGCCGCCGATTCGGCGTTTATCGCCGACGGCTCGCCGGTGGTCGTGTTCAAGGGCGAGCGGATCGCATGAGCGGTCCTGCGCCAGCCGCGGCTCCGGAACTCCCTGCTGTCGGCTGGGTTCTCTATGACGCCGGATGCGGTTTTTGTTGGAAATGGGTGCACATGTGGGAAAGCACCATCGCGCGACGCGGCTTTGCCTTGAAGGATTTGCAATCCGCTTGGGATGACGGCAGCTTGCAAGTTTCCCAGGACGATCTACTCGACGATATCCGCGTGTTGACACGTGCCGGCGAATTGCATTCCGGCGCCGACGCGTACCTCTACGTGTCGCGAAGAATCTGGTGGGCGTGGCCGTTCTACGGAATCTTTTCTCTGCCGGGATTCAACTCGATGCTTTGGGGCGGGTATCGCTGGTTCAATCGGAACCGTTACCGAATCTCCCGCTATTGCGAACTGCCGCCTCCGCGCGAGATAGCGCGTGCGATCCGTCAGCGGCGGGAGCGGCGGTCTTGTTCGGCCAGCTCGAGCCAGCGAATGGGCGGAGGAGGATTGCGCTGAATTCCCTGCCGGTCGCACTGCTTGTCGAGCAGATCGTAGATGTGCGGCAAATGATTGGTGGCCATGTCCTGGATGAACGCGCGCAGGAGTTCGTCGTTGCGGACGCGGCGGTAGAGCCAGCGCACGAAGAGAGCGAATTGCACGGCGAAGGTGAGCGCAAACGTCCACCAGTTGGAATTGAGGAATTCACGCATGGGAAAGGCAGTGGCTAGCGGCGAGTGGCGAGTGACTAGACCATCGGATCGTTCAGCTTCGACCGACAATGCGGTTTCGGTGGGCGCTTCAGAAAGACGTCAGCCGGAAGCCGGCGTTATCAACTAGCCGAACAGCGAGGCGATGCTGGAGCCGAGGCCGAACATGCTGCCGAGTCCCCCGCCGGGGCTGGCCGAGGCGCGCTGGCGCACGCCGAGCAGCTCGGCGGGAACGCCCATCGCTTTGCCGAGCAGATTGGTGTCAATTCCGTAGGTCTGTCCGAGCGCGTTGAGGCCGGCCATCTGTTCCTTGAGCTGCTGGTTGGCGAAGGCGATCTGATTTTGTTGCGCCTGGCTGGCGTCGGTCTGCGCCTGTTCGCGGCCAAGCTGCGCGAGAGTGTCGCCGTAGCCGGCGGAGTTGTTGGTGGCGGCCATGCGGTTGGCGGCGCGTTCGCGGAGGGCGTCGAATGCGGTGTTGGCCGCGCCGAGCGACTGCTGGGTGATGGCGGACTGCTGCTGCGGCGTGTAGCCCTGGCTGGTGAGCAGGCTGTTGATCGTGGGCATGAGCAGCGAACGGTCCTGCTGGCCCTGCTGGTTCGATTGCGAGATGAGCTGATTCTGCTGCGCGAGTTGCTGGTCGGTGAGATTGCGGGTGTGCTGTTCTGCTCCTCGTCCCATGGGGCCTCCTTGGCGAACTCGTGGAGATTCGAACGCGTGTGTGCTGATTGAAATGTTCGGTACAGTGCTGCGAGTGGGGAGTGACTAGTGGCAAGTGGCTAGAGCGGGCGGTGCGGCCGGTAGGCCGATGTTTTCCGTTGGGACTGCAGATGCCTCGCCCGGCAAGATCGAATGGCTGTCGGGGCCTGATCGTTCTATCGGGCGCCGGCACAGCGTATTTGCAGCATGCGGCGGCATGGTTGGTTGGTCCGTCCTGGTTTGCCGGGACGTCTGCGAGATCGCGCCATGCGCTAACACCGACGATTGCCTCGGTGCAGTCACCCGTGCTTGGCGATTCCCTGATCGGGCGATGCGCCTCGCCCGAAAACGGCGGCGGTCAAGCCGCCGCACTCCACATCATCGGAGGCGAATGGCGCGAGAGATCACTGGGCCACATCACGCCAAGCAACTGCGCGCGTAAAAGAAAAACCATCGCGCGAGGTGGGGTTGTAGGGGCGCGTCTGATACCCCAGGCTCGATGATCTCCCGAGCGCCTCTTGCCGAGGCCTCGGGAGCCCTGTCATTCCATCGACCTGGGGGCCCCTCGTGCTGCGCCCTACGAAGAAAATTCAGAGGCGGGCGTGCGCCATTGATTCGCAAATCGGCAATCTCTAGTCACCAATCACTAGACACAAGTCACTAGCCACTGCTTTTCAGCCTTCGGCAATAGGGCGTCCAGGCGTCGTCGCGGAGCCAGCCGAGAGATTCGAGGCGGCGTCCGAAGCGGCGAGCGATGGGCGGAGGGAGCCAGGCGTGCGCGTCGTCGAGGCCGCGCGCGAGGAGGTCGCGTTCTCCGGCGCCGTGCAGCGCGAGAAATTGCGCCCAGCGCGCCCGCGCGTTCCCTGCCCGGCCGCGAGTGTCCGGCTTGTCATTCCGAGAGCAGCGAGGAATCTCTCTTCGCGTGTCCGGATTGCAAGTGGCGGCGTCGAAGAGAGATCCCTCGGCCAAGGACGGGCCTCGGGATGACAGGCTTGAGTCGCCCTCGCGATCAACGAGCAAATACATTTCGCACGTGAGTCGCGCCAGCGACGCCATCACCGTGCGGCCGTCGTCGTCTTCGACCACGAGCTTCGAGACGAAAATCGGATCGGCGAGGTCCGGGAACGCGTAGTCGAAGCCCTGGCGCGCGTGCATGCGGCGCAGCGCGTCGAGATCGGCCGGCGTGTATTCGCGGATGAGCAAGGGCAGGTGGCGAGCGACTCGATGAGGGCAGAGCGCGTGCGCAGGGAGTGTAGCGCCAGCATCCCGCTGGCGATTCTCTGCGAGGTGGACGCATATCAAATTCGCCGGCGGGGACGCCGGTGCTACGAACCGTGATCGGATGGCACAGCGTATTTGGAGTGCGGCGGCTTGCCGCCGCTGTTTGCCGTCCCGGCTTGCCGGGACGTGCTCCAAGCATGAGCCAATCGCAACTGCCGACGGTTGCCTGTGCGCAGTCCGCGGTGCTTGGCGAAGGCCCGGATCGCGGCACGAAGCAAGCTTCGCCCGGAAAACAGCGGCGGCAAGCCGCCGCACTCCACATCATCCGAGGCGAATGGCGCGAGAGATCTATGGGCTACATCACGCCAAGCAAGTTTGCCGGGCACGACTGATTCCCCAGGTCCGGTTTCTGGACTCCGGTGGAGTCCACCGGACTCCGAAGACCGGAGCTCGATGATCTCCCGAGCGCCTCTTGCCGAGGCCTCGGGAGCCCTGACAATCCGTCGACCTGGGAGCCCATTCTGCGCATACAGCGGCGACAAGCCGCCGTACTCCACATGGTCCGAGGACGTAGCCAAATCTCAAAAGACTCGATGGCGGAGGAGCGGGTGGAGGCGGGCGAGGGTTTCGGCGGCGTCGAATGTGGTGGCGCCGGGAGGGACGCCGTGCGGCGCGAGCGCGGATTGCGCCGCGTCGGAGATCGGTTTCTGCGCGAGCGGATGCGGCAGGGCCTCGAAGGCGGGATCGTCCTCGAGCGCGAGGTGCACGCCTTCGTCCGCCTCGATGAGCACGAGGATGCGCGCATCGTTATTTGGCGATGCGCCGTCGGGCGCGGCGGGATCGAGCGCGAGCCAGTGCGAATTCGCGAAGCGCGCGGCGTGGCGCTGCCAGTCGGCGAGCGTCGTGATGTAGTAGGCTTTGCCGGTCATGGTGAGGCCGAAACTGGAAAATCGAAACGCGAAATTCGAAACACCACATCGAATCGCGTATGATATCCGGCGGACGAATTCCACTACCGAGCGACGGAGGAAGCGCGATGAGCGAGAAAGAAATCGAGATCAAGACGGCGGACGGCGTGTGCGACGCGGTGCTGTACGAAGCGGGGGACGGCAAAAAGCGTCCCGGAGTGATTCATTATCCCGACATCATGGGCATTCGGCCGTCGCATCGAGCGATGGCGAAGCGGCTTTCGGACGCGGGCTACACCGTGCTGCTGGCGAATCCGTTCTATCGCACGGTGCGCGGGAAGTGTTTCGATTTCACGCCGAATTTCGGCGGCGACCCGAAGACCATGCAGCGCTTCGGCGAGCTGGCAGGTCCGCTGCCGCCGGAAGCGATGGAGCGCGACGCCACGGCGCTGATCGATTTTCTCGGGGCGCAGCCGTCGGTGAGCGGCGCGAAGATGGGCGCGATCGGCTATTGCTTCACCGGGCAGGAGGCGCTGCGCACGGCGGCGGCGAAGCCGGATCGCGTGGGCGCGATCGCGTCATTCCACGGCGGCGGGCTTTTCACCGACAAGCCGACCAGCCCGCACCTGGCGCTGCCGCGCATTCCCAAAAATGGGCCGAACCTTTATTTTGGCCACGCGGTGAAGGATCACTCCATGCCGCAGGAAGCGATTGATAAATTGAACGGCGCGCTGAAATCGTGGGGCGGCAAATACGAAAGCGAAGTGTACGAGGACGCGCTGCACGGCTGGACCGTCGCCGACAGCGCCGCGTACAACAAGCCGCAGGCCGAGAAAGCGTTCGCGAAGCTCACGGCGCTGTTCGCGGCCGAGCTGAAGTAACGCAGCCTGACCGGAAAGCGTTCAGTGCGACGGCGATAATCGAACCGTCGCCAGGACCGCGCGAAAGATGCGGAGGTCCTCGTCGAGATGTCCCGCCGTCGTGCGTAAGCTGAGGTCGTAGTTGATCGAAGGGACCGATAAGTCGAAGGCGGGGTCGGGATTGCCGGCCTGCGTAACGACGAAGATGTCGAGCCAACCGTCGGCGCCGTCCACGCGCGCCGCAGCGGCAGTTCGTCCTTTGATACGCAGGCCTTCGGGCGGCGGACCGCACGGGCCTTTCGCGATGCCCGTACATTCCCACGACAGGAAATCGAGCAGCTTCTTCGTTTCATCCGACGCGTTGTAACTGGCGAAAATCACGATAGCCCTGTTGCGTTGCAAGTCGAAACAGGCTTGGTTGCCGACTCCTCCCAACATGAGAACGGGACCGTGGTCATGCTGAGGGGGAAACGCGCAGAGCAGAGTGTGCTCTGGGACGGGGAGCGTAATTCCGAATTCCTCATTGTGATAGATGTGCGGGCTTGCGCCGCCGGCAAAGGCCGTCACCGCGACCAAGCTAAATCCGAGCGAAGCCTTTATGAGCCCCGGCGTGTATCGATGACCGGCGTTCATTTCGTGACCTTCTGGGTATTCCTTTGCGATACGTAAACCGGAACGCTAGGCCCCATTTGGCTGATGCCGTCCTGGACGAAGTTTGGTCAGTCACCGCAAGCCCGCCGCATCACTCTGTTGTTTCGATTTGTGCGATTAGGGCACACGTTTTTCCTTCGCCCGAATGGCGC
Source organism: uncultured Acidobacteriota bacterium (assembly GCA_963814605.1). Classification (GTDB taxonomy): domain Bacteria; phylum Acidobacteriota; class Terriglobia; order Acidiferrales; family UBA7541; genus Palsa-295. Next base: position 659,901 of record CAWFDD010000002.1, read on the forward strand.
TTAGTGCCTGGGAGATCAGCCGGAGCGTTTCGGCGTTGGCCGATGCGCCTTTGCTGCGCTCGGCCGAGCGCGCTCTCTCAAGGATTTGCCTTGCCGCTTCCTGGTCGTTCGCGAGTACCGCAATGCGAGCCAGGTTGACGAGTACGATTGCGGCGGAATCCGAGGGAAGGCTTTTTCGATCTTCAGTCAAGAGGCGTCCGTAGAAATCCGGGTGCGCGGCGCTGTCGATCACGAGACGCGTGCCGTTCCAGCGATAAATTTCCGGAACATCAAGGACGCTTACGTCCGTGTGCACGATTAGGGAAGAAAAATCTGCGCCCTCCAGCGGACGGACCTCGAATTCTGATCCATCGAACCGCTGCAATCGCGCGATGTGACCGTTGAATTTGCCGACAACGTCGAGTTCAGACGACGCCGCACCAGTTTGCCGCTCGACGAGAGCTACAGCAAGTCCGTGCAGAGTCGTGCCCGGAAGAAACCAAATTTTGGGAGAATACGAACTGTCCATCGCCGAGCGCCAGAGAGGCCACGCCCGGCCTTCCGCGTCTGTTTCCAAGACTACGATTTCGGAAACCGGACCGGTATTTTCGGAGATGCTCCAGCAAACAATCCGCACGTTGTCACGATCGGGGAACTGCTCCGTGGCTAATGCGACGGCTGGCTGGCGGAGGGTGCTGTCGGTGATTGCGACAGTGCTTGCTGTGCTTGAGTCGAGGTCCGCAGGGAACATGCTGACAGCGAACAGCGCGACGGGTCAGAGCCACGGCGCATCCTCTCCTCCATCGCTAATCAATGCTTGACCGGGCCCAAGTGGCGTGTTTTTGGGAACGATTTCGATCTTGTCCAGATGGATCAATCCGACTCCCTTCGCCTCCTTGTCGTTATCGACGTGCTGGCCGGCTATCGCCGCCGCAGCAGCACGGGACAGATCGAGCGTTCGTCGAAGACGCTGCTACATTATCACCTGCGCCGCGATCGTTGATCTTAACGACCACGCTTCGGTCGCCCGAAGTAAGTTTGACACGTGTGCCCAGGGGAACTGAATACCAACGGTCACGGGGGAGTAACGCCGCGGTGTAACCGGACTGCCGGAAGCTCTCGCGGCTTGCGGTGAGCTTTCCTTCAAACCGATCGGCGTAAATGGAAGCATCGCCCGACGTTGGCAAGGGCTCTGTCTCGTGAATTAGAACGTGCTTGCCGTCAATCGTGACCCAGCGGTCGGCGTCGCTTTGTTGCTTCGACTGGCTTGGACTGGAGGCTGCGCCGGGGTTGGCTGGCCCGGCGCTGCGTCGCTCGGGTTGATCGGCGATAGGCTCGAATCCCAATTCGGGATACTGCTCGGACCAAACGCGGCCTGATTCCGCGGCGCGGGCGCGCTCGAGTGCGCGGCCAAAGAGCGGATTTGCATAGAATCGTCCGTTGATCCACGGCATAGCAGTTCCCTTCCAATACTGGGAGAGCAAGTAAGAGGCCAAGGTGTACCGGAGCGAGAAGGAGCTGCGGCTACTGCCACCGGCTGGCGTCGTCTTTCGAGCGGATGGTGGTCATGCGCGAGGTGATGACGCGGCTGAGCCAGGGGACGAAGCGCTCGACGGCGACGAAAACTTTGCCGTGGACGGAAATAATCGCCTCGCGCTTGCCGCGGGCCACGGCGCGCAGAGTCGCGCGCACCGCTTTCGGAGTGCTCAGCTGCAGCCATGCGGGAACGGGATCCTTCGCGCCGGCGTGAAATTTTCCGTGATTGTCGGTGCGGCGAATGTCGCTGGCGACGTAGCCCGGGCTGATCACCGTGACCTTGACTCCGGTGCCGCGCAGCTCCGGGCCGATGGCGTCGGCGAGCGCGCGCGAGCGCAAACTTGCTCATCGAGTAGGGCGAAGCGCCGGGCGTCGAAACCCATCCCGAAACGCTCGAGACAATGGCGAGATTTCCCCTGGTTTTTTCGAGCTCCGGCAGCGCGGCGTAAATCGTGCGCAGCACGCCGAAGACATTCGTTTCGAATTGGCGGCGGTAATCGTTGACCGTGAGTTTTTTCAGCGGCGCGGCGACGCCGAATCCGGCGTTGGCGAAGACCACGTCGAGCTTGTTCCAGTTGCGGACGGCTTCGGCGACGGCGCGCTCGAGGTCGCCATCGCGAGTGACGTCACATTCGACGCTGACCGGCAGCGGGTTGCCGGTTCCGGCGATTTTTTGCGCGATGGCCGCAAGGCGGTCCTTGCGGCGCGCCGCGAGAGTGAGTTGCGCACCGGCCTGGCCGAGTTGCCACGCCAGCTCCTCGCCGATGCCGGACGATGCGCCGGTGATGAGCACGGATTTGCCGCGGAAGAAAGCACTGCACGATGGACATGCGCGACATGATACATCACGCGCTGAAAATATGCCGGAGCGCGGCCAACGAGTCAAGGTTCGTAGCGCCGGCTCCGCCAGCGATCGGCCGGCGCCCGTATGACAATGCCGGCAGCCGCCGTCGACGGATTCGCCGTCCCGGCGTGCCGCGGACGCTGTCGCAGATGCGCCAACGAGTCGTTTACCCGTGCCAGCGCGAGACGGCGTGCGGCGGCATGCCGCCGCTGCTTGCCGAATTACGCCTTCGCAGGCGGGATAATTGCCGGGCTGAGTACGCAAACACCAACTCATCCCGGGCGACTTAGCATGCTGTGCCCCTCGGATCGAGCGAGGCAAGACTCGTTCGGATCAGCGGCGCAAGCCGCCGCACTCGAATACTACGAGCCTATCGGACGCGAGCGCAATAGGCGTGCAGCACTCCGCCACATCGGCGCCGGGCACGATGCTCATGCCGACCACGGAAAAGATCCCAAGGCAATTGTGTAAGGCGTTGCACTGCAATCGCCGGACTGTCTTGGCGAATCGCCCACATTCCCGCGAAACCACCGGCCCTATGCGATGAACGTCTGTGTCCATCGGCAATGCCTCACACGGTGCGTAGCTAGTGCTACGTACCAGAACACAATTGAACCGGTTCACGAGCTGAAAGTGTAGTTGTGCGTGAGGACTGTCGCGGCGTGGTGGCCGGCGAAGAATTGGTGCGTCGGCTCGCAGCTGACGGTGACCTTCTGCCTCTCCTCGACGATGGCCTCGATGCGCTTCAGCGTGAGGCGGCCGAAGCGGCCGACCAAGAATATCGCTGAGGCAGAGGCGCTCGGCGCGCATGGGCGAGCCGTCGGCGAGCGTGAAGATGTGATGCGGCGTCACGTCGAGCGATTCGGCGTTCGAGAAATGCAGGCGGATGAAAGTGTCCGCGTCGCGGACTTCCAGGCGCACGATGCGCGTCCACGATTCGCCGCCGGCGCCTGCCGGGCAGCGCAGATGTTCCCCGACCGCGCACGATTCGATTTCGACGGTGCCGCGCTCGCTGCGTGAGCACCATCGTACCCGCGCGCAGGCAGCTTCCGCTGCCGCCGCCGGAGCCGCCGCCGGTGCCGCTGCTGGTGGTGGCGGCGACCATCGCTCCCTGCGAAAGCGGAATGAGTCCTTGCAGCGATTGCTGCTGCGCGGCGAGATTGGTCTTCGCGGTTTGCGCGTTCGCGGGAGCGCCTGCGCCGCCCGCCAACCCACGCGAGCGACGACGCGTTGTCGTCCCAGTAAGGATAAAAATAGTAGGTGGTTGCGGCGGTGAGTCCGGTGACGGCGACCGAGCCATTGGGAATCGCCGTGGTGGTGCCGTCGGCGCGGTAGATCGCCAGGCCGCTCCACGACCACGTGAGGCTCGAAGTGGTCGAGACGTAGGTGAACGCGCCGGACCACGTCGGCGGCACGGAGCCGCGCATCAGCACGCCGGGCTTGGTGGGGTCAATCTGATTCGGAGGTGAGCGCGTCGGTGGCGACGCGCGCGAAATTCGTGCCGTCGGTGATCTGGTTGTCGAGGCTCCAGCCCTGGTTCGGGCCGAGCGATGCGCCGCCAAGGCGCTTGAGCGTTTCGTAAAGCTGCGGATTGGTTTTTCGCAGCGCTTCGATTTGTTGGATGTTGAGCACGGTTTACTCTCCTGCGCCGTCCGGCGCTGCAGCAATTGCTCGTCGCGCGGCGCTGCGTGTGATTCTCGGATGAAGCTATCGGAGAATTACTTTTCCCGGGAGTACCACGATGAAACGCTCCATCTGCGCACTATTGCTGGCCGTTTGCTGGGCGATTGCGTGCGCGCGCAGGCGCAGGATCAGCCGTCGCCCGCCGAAGCAAAGGCCTTCGCTGCGCAGTACGTGGCGGCGACGAACGCCAAGGACATTCCGCGCCTGCTGACGCTCTACCATCCGAAGTCCGCGGCCTGCATCACGCCCGACACAAAGGATTATTACGACTGGGCGCTGGGGAAGTCAGCATGCGCGACTCGATTCCGGCGAACTACCGGTTCACCGTCATGGCCGTGAATGAAGGCAATCGCAAAGGCATCGAAAGCATGGCGCGATTTCCGGTGAATCCCACAAGTGAAATGCACATTGATTACCAGCAGGGCAACGATGTGGGAAGCGTGGTGCTATGGCTGGCGCAGGAAAACGGGCGCTGGTTCGCCGATCAGCCGTGCGTTACGGAACAATCGCTGAAGATTTTTCGCGATGGCGCCGCGGCGCGGAAAGAGGCGCAGGCGCGTTACAAGTCACTGGCAGACGGAATCAAGGATCCGCTGCGGTCGGAATTAATGGCGATGCTCGGCAAGCACGATACAGCTGCGGCTATCGACCGCTACCGCCAAGCCAGCGGGCAAAATTCGACGACGTCCATGCTCGTGATCAACGAGCTGAAGGCAGAGTCAAAGTAAAATCCGGCGCTACGAAGCGACAAATCGCTTAGTTCCCTCCGCGGACGATGGCGAAGGGGTCGGGCTTGGCCCAGGGCGCGAGCTTGGTGATCGAGAACCATGAGCCGGCGGCGTTGGTGCCGATCTGATACGAGACGCGCTCGGCGAGCACGTTGGTGAACTGCTCCATGTCGCGCGAAGCGGGCGAGGCGAGCGTCCAGGTGCCGAGCGCGGTTGAGACGACATCGCCCGGCGAAAGCGCGGCGAGCGCGAGCGATCCCGCGCCCTGCACGTAGGCCGTAAGGTAGCCGAAAAGATTGCGGCCGCTGAGCGCCGCGCCCGTGGCCGCGAGAAACGCGGTCGAGTAGAACGAATTGATGGCCGCGCCGTCGTCGGAATACGCGCCCGGGCGTGAGCGCGTAGATTTTCCCGCTGGCGTTATTCGAGCCGAAGAAAATCTGCGCGACGCCGGTCGAGCGCTCGATCAGCGCGCAGGAATTCGCGGCGATATTCCACAGGCGCCCATTTGCGCGAGCGTTCCGGCGCGGTGAGCATGGCCATCAGCGGATCGCCAAAGCCTTCGGTGTAATCGAGCATGAGCACCTGATTCGGCTGCGTCGCGGCGCCCATGGGCACGCCGACGTAAATGCGCTTGCGCTGCGTATCCACCTGCACCCAGATGAGCTGGCCGTATTGCCAGTTGATGGCGTCCCACGTGGGCTGAATTTCCTGCGAGATTTTCACCGGCTCGCTGCCGTCGAACAGATACACGCCGGAGCGGCCGGCGATGATGGCCCACTCCTCGCCGAGCGCGACGCCGTGCGCCGAAGGCGTGCCCACCTGGTTCGAAACTTCCTCGACCTGCCAGAGCGCCGGCTCGTTGACGCCGTCGTTCGCGGTGACGTACATGCTGCGCTCTTTCACGAAGTAGAGATTGTTGCGCAGCGTGAACGCGGCGCGAATTCCCTGCCCGTTGTTTTCGGCGATGCTCATGATGCCGCTGACGCCGTCGTATGCCTCGGGCGCTTCCGTGCCCGAGGCGCGCACCAGCGACGGATTCGCGGCCGCGGCCGTGGGAAAAACCTCGATGCATGTCCACCAGAAACGATTCGCCCGATGGCGCGGGCACGCCATCGGCGTAGACGCGCAGCGTCAGATCGGACGGCAGCGAAGTCTGCGGCGCGAAAAGGTCGGCGATGAATTCCTGATACTCGGTGGTGGCTTGCACGATGGTGACGGCGAGGCCCGTGCCGATCTGCCCGAGCGTGGGGCTGAAGGCGTTGATGCGCAACGTGCCGGTGGTGAGGCCGGAGGTGCGCGCCACGCGCGCGCGCACGGAATAGTCGGTGTTGTCGACGAACAGCGGATCGCCGTCGTCGTCCAGTGATCGCGTTCTGCGAAATTAGCCGCGCGCGGCGGTCGCGCCGTCGGCGGTGATCTGATAGGCATCGCCCCAGACGGCATCGCTCGACTGGCGGCTGCCGCCCGCGCCGAACGCGGATCGAGCTGCCAGCCGAGCGGACGGCCGTTGCCCGAGGCGTCCCATCCGCCATCGAAGGTCAGGTTGCGCCAGTTGTCCATGTTGGCGCGCTCGCCCCACCAGAAAAGCCGCTCGGCATAACCGACCACGCCGAGCTGCTCGGGCAGCTCGATCTGGCCGAAGAGATAATCCATGCTGACGCCGGAAAGCAGAATCGTGTCGGTGAAATCCACGGTGAGCGACGTGGTGGTGTTGTCGTTGATCACCATCGTCGCGGGCACGTGATAGAAACTCGCGCCGCCCGAGGCGGTGAACGCGAGCAGCCGCTGCACCACGTTCGATGGGCCGGTGGGAATATTCGTGACGCTCACTTTCAGACCGCCCGCGGCGGTCCAGGAAACTGGCGGCGAAGGCGCGGTCCAGAATCCCTGGCGCGTGACGAACACCACCACGCACTGATGCACGCCGGGCGAAATGCTGCCCGGAGGTCGCGTCGGCGACGCGCGGGCCCTTCGGCCGGTCCGATCTGGCTGACGCGATCGTAGTTCACGTCGTCGTACTGGCGCGGCAGATCCTGGCCGGTGACGCCGTCGCCGAAGGCCATGTACTCGCGGCCGAAAAGCGTGGTCGAGGCGAGATAGAGATTGGGCTTCGCGGCGCCGGGCACCACGACGGAGAGGACTCCGGGCGAAGTTTCCTTGTAGAGATTGCCGAGCGCATCGAAGACCAGCAGGCGCTGCACGAGGTTCGTGGTGATGTAGGTCTTCAGGCCGTTGATCTGCGGCGCGCCGCCGAGCAGCGGGAATTGCGAGACGAGGCCGGGGCGCGTGCGCACTCCTCCCGGGAAGAAATCGACGTCGCCGAGATTGGGCGACATTCCAAGGCGGCACGTCGGAGGGATCGAGCAGCGTGACCCAGGTGCTGAAGACGTTCAGCGGCAGCGGCGAAAAAGATTCGATGGACATGGGAGTGGGTGAACGCAGTGGCGATGGTGAGAATCAGTTGTGGAGTAGAGATCAGCGATTAGTCGCTAGTGGCTGAGAGATTCGCGATTGTGAACTCGAGATGGCGTGCTGACGCGGCGCGCGAGTGCCTGCGCAGGGGACCCCCCGACGAACGCGCCAGTCAGCTTCAGGGTGCAGCGGCGGAGCTGAAGAGTGCTTGGCGAAATTGCGCCATCTCGATACCTATGGCTACGCGGTGGATCTCGCGGGATGGGTTACGCGGCGACAAGGTGTTTCATTGTGCACAGCTTGCTGTGCCCCTTCGAAGAACAAGCGTGTCGCCCGGCAGTCTAGCTGGGCGCTGCTGTTGTCCATCAAGTTCGATCGCCGCCGGCACGGCGTCTGTCGAGTGCGGCGTCTTCCTGCCGAAGGGAAATCTTCCGGTCAAAATATCCGAGCGCCGCGAGAACGGTTCTGACCGCTACGACACTTACCCACCTCCGAAGACCGGCGCCCCGGCAACCGTCGGGTACCTCGACTGGCGCCTATGTTACTTCGGCACGTGTGTCCCGTGCAAGCCGGGACGGCAAACAGTGGCGACAGACTGCCGCCGCTTTGAGCTCGCTAAAGTACTCCGCTGCGATGCGAAACCGCTTGCGATCTGATGGGGAGCAGGACCGCCGGGCACGATATATCTGCGCCCGTAAGAAGAAGAACCGTCGCGCGAGATGGTGTGCGTAGCGCCAGCTCGACGGCTCACAGCAGCTTCTTGAAGATACCGTAGAAGGTGATGGTGTCGGCGGTGATGGCGGAGGGGTAGGCGCCGGCGGCGAGCTCGGGGAACGCGCCCGCGCTTGCGCCCTGCTGGAAGATTTTGACTTTGCCGTTGTTCATGGCCGAGCCGGGATAGAAAACGTAGTCGTAGCCCGGCAAGGCCGTCCATCCACGCGGTGCCCTGCACCGGCGCTTGCGTCGCGGCGATGATCGGAAACTGCGAGAGATCGAGCGTGTCGCCGGTGGTCGTGTAGTTCCCCGACGCGGCGGCGGTCCCGGCGACGTGGATGCGCTTGCCGTCGTCCCAGGTGTCAACGAGCGAAAATGTGAGTGCCATGGTTCCTCCGGAGAAAGGTGAAATCGGTAAGCGACGTGCGATGGCTGGCGATGCGGGGTGTGTACTTGTGCCGTAATGGAACTAATGGGATATAGAAACGCGGTGTTTAAGGGGTATATGCTCGTACTCTGCGTGATACGGCTTGCCGGGAACGCGGAAACGGGAGTAGCATTCACGCTATGCCGCTGATCACCGGCGTAGATCACGATCACCGCACCGTTGGGGTTGTGGCCATTGGCACGGTCACGGCGTCGGATGTGCGCGATCACTGGTTGCACCGGCGGCGCGAGCAGAGCCTGCGCTATACGGAACTCGCCGACGCACGCGGCGCAGCCATGCAGTCCACGGCCGACGATATTCAGCAAATTGCCGAGCTGCTGCACGAAATGAGCCTCGAAGGCCCGCTGGGTTCGATCGCCATCATCGTTTCATCGGACGCGAATCTCGACCTGATGCGCGGCCTGGAGGCGCTGGTCGAGGGCGTCTGCGAATTGAAGACGTTCCGCGACGAAGAATCCGCGCGGGCGTGGCTCGCTGCGGCTTCCGTCGAATCCTCCTCGAAGTAGGGATTACCCTTACCAATCGCTAGGCAGCGCTCGTTGGCCGCTGGTATGATGGACGGCCCGTCGAGAGGCGGGGAGACCTGTCTATCGGCGGGCAGGTTTGCGGCTCCGGCGGGTCCCACGCGGGGCCGGGGCACGGCGCAACCCGAACGCCTGCTGGTGAATCCAAAGCGTCGAATCCTTTTGCCATAAGGGGGAGCTTGGTGCGGCGACTGCTGGCTGTCTGTGCGGTGACGGTGATGGTGTGCGCGGCAATGGCGTTGGCGCAGAATGGCGCGCCGGCGGGCGCGGTCGTGGTGACCGGCGAAAACTACCCGTCGTCGTTTCGCATTGATCCGCCTTCAGATACGCAAATGCCCCAGGGGATATTCCTCGTTCACAACGGTTCTCAGGGATCGTCGGTGGCGTTTGGCAGGCGGGTGGGCGTTCTGACCGCCGCTGCTGCTCCGGCTGCGCGTGTTCTCCTCGTTGGTGCCGGCGAAGTTTGCGTTGGCGTTTGCATGTTTCAGTTCGTTCCCGATTCTGGGTTAGCCTTCGCGGGATCGGGCCAAATCGGCTTTGCGGGTGACGGCGGCGATGCGACAAAGGCCGAGCTAAGCCTCAGCCAGGGTTCGCTGACAAAGCGCAGCGGGATCGCATCGGCGGCTGACGGCACGCTCTACATCGCGGACACGAAAAACAGCACGATTCGCGCGGTAGCTGGGCCATCGAGCAGCGAGCCCAAAATCATTCGCAGCGTGGCGGGAAAATGGGCGCCGGCGCAGAATGTGGCGCTGGTCGAGCCACTGGGAATTGCCGTTGACCGCGCCGGGAATCTTTATATCGCGGATCACACCGCCGGAACCGTGAGCGTGCTGTCGAAGACGACCGGGGAGCTGACGATTCTGGCGCACGTCGCGTCGCCGGCGAGCATTGCCGTGACGCTCGACGGCAGCAAAGTATTCGTTGCGTCGCCGGATACCGGCGCGGTGGTTTCGATTCAGACCGCGACGCGGGCGATCGCGATCGTTCCGGGGTTCGCGCCTGCGCTTCCCGCAGCGGATGCGGAAGCGGCAAATTCAGGTCCGTGCGCGGCGCTGGAGTCCAGCGCGACCGCGACGAAATCGCCGGCGATCCCGGCTGCAGTTCCCGCATCGGCGGGTTCGCGGTCCGTTTGTCCGGCAGGTCTTGCCGTGGATGGCCGCGGGAATCTTTTTGTCGCGGATGCGAATGGCGGAAACATTCTGCGCGTGGACGCGACCAGCGGCAAAACCAGCGACGCCGCGGTTGGCATGATTGCGCCGGGAGACATCGCCTTCGATCCGCAGGGCGATTTGTTCGTCTCCGAGCAGGGGCGCAACCGGATCATCGCGCTGGGCGCGCTCGGCGATCCGGCGAGCAACATCACCATCACCGCGCCGGCGCCTCCGAGCGGCCCCGGCTGCGCGCAGGGCGCGACGTTCACCTATTGCAACGAGCCGACCTCCGGAACGTCGCCGTCGTTTGCCTTTACGCTGACGAATACTTCGGCGACGGCGGTGAGCGGCATCACCATCACTCCGGCATTTGAGCCGGCCGGCACCAAGCCTACCCCGCCCCCCACAAATTTCACGACCACGAGCACAAGCTGCACCGTGTCGCTGGGGCCGGGCGCGAGCTGCGTGATCAACGTGGCGTTCACGCCGCTGAACGTCGGCCCGATCACCGGAACGCTGACGGTGACGGATTCGAACCCGTCCGATCTGGCGACGCAGGATCTGGCCGGGACGGGCGACGATTTCAGCATGCAGATTGTGCCCGGCGGTACGCCTATGATCAGCGTGGCGCAGGGCGGCACGGCTACGTTCATGGCGCAGGTCAATTCCGTGGGAGTCTTCGGCGCCAGCGGCGAAACGGTGACGCTGCAGTGCCCGATCAATTTGCCGATTTTCACGACCTGCGCGTTTACGCCGTGTCCGGTCACGCCGACGGTCAATGGAGCCACGACGTTCAACATCGTGATCGTGACCTCGACGAATACATCGCCGGCGCCGCCGGTGACGAATCCGTGCAACAGCACCGCGGCGGCCGTGCGCGCCAGGCGTGGTGCGGTGCCGATCGTGCGCGCGATCAGGGAACGCCTGGACCGCGTGCCGCTCTTCCCCGCCCTGCTGGCGATTTTGACGGCGACGGCGATTGGCTTCGCCAGCCTGCGCGCGCTGCCAGTTTCGAAGCGCCGGGCGGGCGGCGTTATTTTTGCGACGGCGATGATTTGCGGCGCGTTTTTGCTCGGCTGCGGCAGCAAAACGCCCACGCCTTCGACGGCCACTCCCATCGCTCAGACGACGATGAACGTCACGGCCAACGCGCTCGATTCGAACGGCAATTCGTTGAATGCCGGCCGCGGATTGCAGATCATGCTGGATGTGATCAAGTAGGCGCCGTCGTCAAAAAACGCCGGCGAGATGCCCGCGCTAAGAAAGACGCGCGCGCGGTGGTGTTGTAGGGGCGCAGCATGCTGCGCCCGGCAAACTTGCTCGGCGTGATGCAGGCCATCAAGTTGGATCGCCCGTCGGCTCCGCGTCTGTGGAGTGCGGCGGCTTGCCGCCGCTGTTTTCGGGCGAGGCTTGCCTCGCCCGATCCGAGGAGTTGCCAAACACGCAGGCCGCGCACAGGCAACCGTCGGCATTTACGATTGGCTCAGTCTCGCAGCACGTCCCGGCAAGCCGGGACGGCATACAGCGGCGGCAAGCCGCCGCACTCCAAATACTCCGAGGCGATGCGAACGCACGACCGATAGGGGGCACGGTCGTCAAGCATCTGCGCCCGTACGAAGAAAAACCGCAGTGCGAGGCAAGATGCCGGCGCTGCAAAACCACACTCACAGATAGACGATGCGGCGGCGGAAGCTGTACGGTTGGCGGCGACGGCCCTTGGTTTGTTCCGGGCGAACGTAGCGCTCGATGAGATTTTCGGTGGCCATCTGCGCGGTGCCGAGCAGATCCTGCGCCAGCGCGCGCGCGCCGCGCGAACGCGCCGCCAGCGCCGCGGTGGCGAAGCCCAGCGGGTCGGTCGCCGAGCGAATCTGCACCGGATCGGTGCCCAGCGTCAGCAGCGGCAGAACCTTTTCGTAGCGGATGCGGACGGTGATCGCCTGCGTCGCGCCGATCAGATTCACTTTGTCCTCGCGCCACTCCCACAATCGCAGGTAACTGCTCGGCTGCAGAGTTCAGCATCGAGCCGCCGCTGGTGAATTTTTCCATGGGCACGAAGACGTCGGTGGTGTTCGCGGTGGCGCGTTCCCATAGCATGTGCGGAGCGAGGCAGTCGGTGGGAAGCTGCGGGCTGGAGACGTCGCTGATTTCCGTGGGCGTGATGCCGCTGACCGGGTCGGTCGCGAGGTTCAGGTCCTGCTGCTCGGCGAGGACGCTGACGCCGTTTTCCGCGAGCTCGCGCTGCAGGCCGCGATAGGCGGAGTTCAGCAGCGGCATCAGCAGCGTGTCGGTGAAGACCGAGCCCGCCGTGTCGTTGAGCAGCGCGCGCGCCAGATTGAGCGCGTCCTCGCATTGCGAATACGCCGTGGTGGGGACGACGGGCATCGTGGGCCTCCGGGGGGAACGGCAGTGGCTAGTGACGAGTGGCTAGTGGCTAGAGAGTCGTGGCGGGTGCTGCGCGGCCGGTGGTTTTGTAGGGGCGCAGCACGCTGCGCCCGGCGAACTTGCTTGGCGTGATGCAGGCCATCAAGTTCGATCAGCCGTCGGCTCCGCGTATTTGGAGTGCGGCGGCTTGCCGCCGCTGTTTTCGGGCGAAGCTTGCTTCGCCCGATCCGAGGAGTCCCTAAATGCGCAGGCCAAGCCCAGGCAAGCGTCGGTGTCTTGCGAATGGCACGATCTTGCAGCACGTCCCGGCAAGCCGGGACGGCATACAGCGGCGGCAAGCCGCCGCACTCCACATCATCCGAGGCGAATGGCGCGAGAGATCTATGGGCCAGATCACGCCAAGCAACTGCGCCGTAATGGCACGATATGTCGTGCCCCTACGCGGCCAGTGACCGAATGGTGGTGGGCCAGCCAAGTTCGTTCGCCGGGCACAGCATGCTGTGCCCCTACGAAGAAAGTGCAAAGGCGAGGTGGAGTGGCGGGCGCTTGGGATTTCGTCGCGAGTGTAGTACATAGGAGCGGCGATGTTAATTCATCTCAAATCTCGAAGCAGGATGCGGCAGCGTGTGTCGCCGCTCGTGACGCTCGCGGCTGCGATTATTTTTTCAGCGGCTGCGATTGCCGCTGCGCGTCCGCCGCAGGCTCCGGCAACGGCTGCTCCGGCGTCGCAGACACCGCCGCCGGCCACGGCACCGCAAGCGGCGCCCAAACTGATGCTGCCGGAAAATCAGGTGACGCGCGTTTCCGATCACGTGTGGGCGATCATCGGATTTCCGAATATCGGCATCGTGGTGGGCGACCGCGCGACGCTGGTGGTGGATACCGGCCTGGGTCCGCGCAACGGCGCAATCGCTGCGCACGAGGCGCAAAAGCTTTCCAAGGGCCCGGTGCTCTACCTGACCACCACGCACTATCATCCGGAGCACGCCGCGGGCGAAGGCGGTTTCCCGGCGAATACCATTATCGTGCGGCCCATCGCGCAGCAGAAGGAACTCGATCAGCGCGGCATGGAATTTGTGCAGACGTTCAGCAACCGGTCGCCGCAAATGAAGGAACTGCTGGCCGGAGTGAAATTTCGCGCGCCGGACATCACCTTTGAAAAAGAGATCACCCTCGATTTGGGCGGCGCGACCGCGCGGCTTTTCTGGATGGGGCAGGCGCACACGCGCGGCGACGAGTTGATTGACGTCGAGCCGGACAGCACGCTGATTTCCGGCGACGTGGTGCAGAACCGCACCGTGCCGAATCTGCCGGACGCCAACGCCAGCATGCGCGGCTGGCTGGCGATTTTGGCGGAGCTGCAGGCGCTCGAACCGCGCTACGTCCTGCCCGATCACAGCCCGCCGGGCAACGGCCGGATGATTCAGGAGGATTACCGGTTTTTCAAGCAGCTGCAGGCGCGCACCCTGGAATTGAAACTCGAGGGCAAGACGCCGGACGAAGCCGGGCAATTGTTGATCGCCGAATTCAAAATGGGATACCCCGATTGGCCGAACCTCAATGCCATTCCCAATGCGGTGAAGCATATTTACGCCGAGAATCCGTGATTTGTAGTTCGTGACTGCTGACTCGCGGCGACGCCCCTACGAAGAGACTGGCGGGATTTCCTTGTGCAGGAACGGGACTTTGGCGGCGGCCCAGTCCACCATGCTGTCGCCGGAGAGGCCGAACATGGCGGCGGTAGCGTGGCCCGGCTCGATGGTCAGGTCGAAGGGGATGCCCAGCGTGTGGACCATTTGCGTGGCGGCGTTGGGATGGGCGATCCAGTAGGAAAATCCCGCGGCGTTGACGAACAGGCGAATCGCCAGATTGAGCGCGTTGGTGCGCAGCCATTCGACGCGCGATTTGGTGCCCGAAATTTTAGATCCCGCCGAGAGGCTGGCGCGTTTCAGGACGTGCAGTCCGTGGCCGGCGGCGAAAAGCGCCCAGAGGTGAGTGGATTCAGGGATGTGCATGATCGGTGGAGGATTTCCTTGATGCCAGCCAATCCACTGATTCCCCGACAATGCTGCGCGGGATCAAAGTGAGCGGCTAGAGCTGAGCGACTGCAGTCAAATCGAATTACGTGGCATAAGAAGATGGGTCGAGAGTAAATATGAAATGATGGAGGCTTAAACGCTCCGTCCCAGGATTCCCGCCCACGGCCGAACGTCGCAGAATCATGCGATGGATGTAACCATTCCGCTGCGACGTAGATCGAGACTTTGCAGATACAAACGGGTGGCCAGTCTAGTAGTTCTTCAATGGTCCAACAGTGATCGAACACGCCAACCGTGTCTTCTATTTCGCCTTTTTCAACGTTGAAACCAAGCGAGCGGCCAATCGCCGAGTGGAATATGCTGCGAGACGCGCCGGTGTCAATGAGGACCTCAAAAGGCCGCGAGGGCGGAGAGTGCTTGGAGGGATTGGAAAGGCGCACCTGGAGCGCGGCGCACCAATCACTCTGCCCCTTTTGATCGGGGTAGTCCTTGCATGGGAATATCAAGGTTCACACCGAAAAGGGGGCCCAATGCTTCGGAGTCTTGAGCACGACCAAATCGGCGAGTCCGGATTCTTCGATTAGCCTGGAGACTTCCTCAAACGTGCGGGCGCTGGCGACGACTACGGTCTCATCGCTGGATAAGGCTATCCATGAGTCCATGGGAGCAGACTTCAAAGCCTTCAGGCGCGGCGATTCAGACACGGTGGGCATGACTATTACCTCAATATACCCCGACGATCAAGAGTAGCCCTCGGTCCAGCTGCGGTCAATAGGTCGGTCAAAAGCGCCGTTTCCCTAGTGCAGAATAATCGCCGGGAGGCCGTAGCCGCTGAACGTCACGCCGGCGCTGGGCACGGTGATCGGGAACGTGATCGCGCCGCTGGAGCTGGTCGAGCTCGAGACGGCGCTCGATAGCGCGAGAGGCGCGGTGCCGCTATAGGCGATTTTTCCGGTGGTGGCGTTGCCGGTGAAGGCGAAAACGTACGCTCCGGCCGCGAGGGTCACCGTTCCCTGCGTGCACGCCTGGTCGTTCGCGCCGCCTGCCGTAATGTTCACGGCGGTGACCGAGCATTTCACGTTGCCGGAAGAGTCGGTGATCGCCCAGCTGTAGAAATCGCTGGTGCTCGAGTCGGTGGTCGAGACGTCCACGGTGAGGTGCGAGAACTGGATATTCGGCAGATAGACGACCGAGACATCCACAGCGTTCGTGGCGCTGGGCGCTTCTCCCGCGGAAAGAAATCCCATGGCGAATTTGGTGAAAAGCGTGGGGCAGGGCGAGCCGGAATCCTGAATGTTCGTCACCGTGCCGGAGGTAAACGCAGCGCAGTCGCCGGCCGTGGGCGTGCCGGAGGTGAGCGCGGCGGGCAACGCGCTTGCGCCGGCGGTGAGATTTCCGGCAACGGTCAGATTGCCGTAGACGGTCGGATTCACGCTGTCGGAAACGCCCGCGGTAAGCGGAACGCTGCTGCTGACCGGGCCCTGGCTGAGCACCGCGTCGTCCACGAAAATCTGGTTGGGATTCGCAGCGGTATTTTCCATGACGAAGACGCGCATGGACTGCGCCACGGTGGTCGGGCTGGAGTAGGCGTTGGGCACGCGGAAGGTAATGGCGAAATTGCGCGTGGGCGTCCAGGTGCTGGCGGTCGGGACTTGCCAGTCCGCGCCGGTCACATTGCAGTTACAGGTGATTCCGTTGTTGTAGGTGAGCGAGGCGTTGCTGCTCTGCCAGTTCGGGCCGGTACCGACGAGCGCGGAGGCGCCGGCATAATTCGCCGGCGTGAGGACGCGCGCGTTGGTGGCCACGTTGGTGATTTTGTCGGCCTCAGTGCAGTTCGGATCGGAGTAGAAGCGGAAGCCGGGGCGGAAATTGATGCTGGTGGAGGAAGCGGCGATGCGAAAGGCGAGCGTGTAGTTCATGGTCGCATCAATTTGCACGCAGCCGGAATTCACGCCGAGGCCGGCGGTGGCGTTGTCGCCGATCTTGACGTTGTAGGTTCCCTGCGTGGTCGAATCCGCGGGAGTTCCCGCGCTGGTGTTCTGCGCGTAGATCCCGCTGCCCGCCTGATTGATGTTCGTGCCGCTGACTCCGCCCCAATAGTAGAGCGCGATGGAGCTGGACCATCCCTCAAACGCGGCGTTGCCGAACAAATTTCGCCCCGCGAGGTCGTTCAAGCCGTAGTGCATGGAGGGCAGCCAGTTGGGGCCGTTGTTATCAATGGCCACCTGCGCGGTGGAGGGTTCGTTGGCCTTCACCACCGAATTCGCGGAGACGGAAATGTAGGGATCGAGGATGTGAATGCCCACGGCGCTGCCGTCCACCGGGAACTGGAAGCAGTTGTACACATTTTCGCAGCGGTTGTTGGGGCCAATGGTGACGCTGTCCGCGTTGATGATGTTGTAGCCGATCTGGCCGAACGATGTGGACGAGCCTTCGCAATCGTTGCCGTAGAATTCGTCGTTGTTGGGATAGTTTCCGCTGGAATCCTTGGCCAGCTCGAAGCACACCGTGCCGGTATTGGCGGCGGGCAGAACACAGGTGTTCTGCTCCATCTCGATGACGTTGAAAATTCCGGCGAGGTGCAGGCAGCGGTCATTCTGAAATTGAGGATCGAACTCGTTGTGCTTGATCAGCGTGTTGGTGGAATCGAATCCGCCGGTCGAGGTGTCGCCGAAAATTCCGTAGGAGCTGCCGCCGGTGCCCAGCACCAGGCGGTTGTTTTCGATATCGGCGTGACCGACGCTGGTGAGGTTCAGCACGGTCGAGCCCGAGCCGGTGGCCTGCAGATCCATTCCGGAAATGTGCACCCAGTCCACGTTGCGCGTGGCGGCGTTGGGATTTTTCACCGCGGTGCATCCCGCGGGCTGGCAGGCGATGAAACCGCTGGTATCGGCGCGCGTCAGGGTTCCGGCGCCGCTTTCCTGATAGCCGATGAGCGAGCTGCCGTCGCCGAGCAGTTCGACCGCGTCGTTGTTGGTGGTGTCGTTGATGGTGAGCTGCGCCAGGCCCCAAAGCAGCGTGGTTCCCGCGGGAATCTGGATGCGCGAGGAGCCGGTGAGAGCGCCGGTGAGGCCGTGCGCGTCGCAGATGCCGGTGGTCATGCTGGCGGCGGCGAGGCAGGCGTTGATTTTCGCGGCGGCGTCGGAGCCGGCAAATCGCTCGGCTTTTTGCACGCCGTTCAGGGAATTCACGGCGGCGGAGCCGTTCACGTCGAGATTGTATTGCGGGCTGGTGGTGTTGACGCCGAGCGAGCTGGACGTGAAGCGATGCGCGGAAACCATCTGGTTCGCGGCGGGCACTCCGATGGCGGATTGCGTCTGCCCGGTGTACAGAAATGACGCGGTGCTTGCGCCGGAAACATAAATCGCCGAGTTGGTATTCGAGCTGACCGGTATGGGTGTGGTCTTGATCTGCAGGCAGTAGCCGGAGGGAGTGGATGGCGTGGCGATCGGGAGCGTCCAGCCGAAATTGACGGCGTTGTTCGACCCGCTGACGGCCACGCCCGTCGCGTAGGTGGAGGAAGAATATCCGACGTTGCAGGCGCTGGTGGTCGTGGACCAGATTTGCGCGTAGTAGGTGGCGGCGGCAAGAGAGCCGCCGGTGGTCGCCGAACCGGAAAAGCCCGTGGGCGGCAGAAGCGCCGCGAACTGTACGTCCAAAGATTCCTTGGCGGATTGTTTCAGTCCGGCGCTGAAGGCGTTGGAATCGCCCAAGCCGAAGAGGAATCCGAAGGAGGGATCGGCGCCAAGCGAGCAGAACTGTACTCCTGTTGCGCACCAGCGGTCGGCGAGAGTCGGCCCGCCGAAGTAGAGGCCGGCAGTGGGAGCGGCGATTTCAAAAGCGTTGTCGCTGATGTGATCCATGCTGCCGTACGGTTCTTCGGCGCGGCCCTGGCCGATGGCGTTGCCATTGGCGTCCGATACGTCGCAGCGCGCCCCGAAACAATCGAAGTTATCCATGTGGCCGGCGAGAATCTGGACGGCGGGAGATTGCGTGGTTCCGTCGTTCACGTCGTTCATGTACACGCCGCCCAGGATGGACGTGGAATCATTGAGCGTGATGATCGGGCCGCCGCCGTCTTCGACGGTGACGTGATCGAAAATCCAGGGACCGATTCCCTGCCCCGCGGCGCTCGATGTGTTGGTGACGATCAGGAATCCGTTGGTGGGATCCTCCACCTGCACGTCCCTGAAAATCATCTCGCCAAACGCTCCCAGACCGGACCACGCGGAGCGAATGATGGCCTGTTCGGCGCCTCCGGAGTCGGTCACGTCTTTCGTGAACATGAAGAGAATGAAGGGCTGCGCGCCGGATTCCACGGTGTACATCACCGGAGGCAGAGTGGTGGTGACTCCCGCAAACTCGCAGTTGCTGTGGTTGACCCGGTAGACCTCCAGCATGTTTGTGAGCTTTAGAGGAGTATTGTCGGTCATTCCGGTGATGGTTGCCGTCATCGGGGCGTTATCGAAAGTGACGTGATTCGTATTGTTGGCGTACACGGCCTGGTTGTACCCGGTCATCGCCAAATCCTTGAAGCGGATGGCGGAGGCACTCGATCCGACCAGAAACATCGGCGCGGCGTTGGGACTTGCGCCAGCCAGCACCACGATAGACGAGGTGGGATTGCCGAACTGGGCAGAGCTTCCGCCGGGATATCCCCTCAGCTCCAAAAACGTGCACGGAATAGTGAATATCGGCGACGTGGACGGAGTTTGCGGCTGCTGCACGCGATAGACGCCGGGAGGAAAGACCACGGCCGGGTGCATCGGGAAACTGCCGAACGTGGTGGTGACCGCGCAAGCAGCGGTGATCGCGGCGGAGATCGCGGCGGTGTCGTCGGTCGCGCCGTCGCCTTTCGCGTTGTAGGGAGGACAGGTGACGTCAACGGTGGGACGCGGACCGGCGATGCAGCCGCTGCCGCTGACTTGGATGGAGGTCGGCGCGAAAGTGCCGGGGCTGTAGCTTCCCGAGGTGAACGTGCCGGTGACGTTTACATTTCCGCTGACGCTGAGATTGCCGCCAAGGTTCAGTCCGAACGCGGAAATATTATTGCCCGCGCCGGTCGAGGAAACGTCGGGCGGAAGAATCACGTCGGGCTGGGTGATGGTGCCGGTGATGCCCGGGCCGGTGATCTGAATCATGTAGCGTCCGGCGGGCGCGTAGAAGTGATAGTTGCCGAGGCCGTCGGTCTGGAACGGATTGGGGGAAGTGGTGGCGAGCGTGGCGCTGGTGTAGATGGTCGCGAGCGGCGCGCAGGGAGTGCCGGTGGCTGTGGCCTGGCAGACCGTCACCGTGGCGCCGGCAACCGGATGGCCGGTGGTGCCGAAGACGATGTCGTCCTTGCGCGACCCTTGGGCGTGCGCGGCGGGTGCGAGCAGCGCGGTGAGCGTGAATAGTGCGAGCAGCGCGGGCAGAACAAACGCGCGCGCGCGCCGAGCACGTTCGCCGGGCACGACTGATCCCCCAGGCTCGACTAACCGTCGACCTGGGGGCCCCACTTGCCGTTCCCCTACGGGAGATACGCCGTCGCCGCTCGTCGCAGCGTTCATGATCTTGTCCATCGTTGGCTTCCCTTCCCTTTTTTGCGTGTGGATGCCGTTCATCGTGGGATTGTAAGTCCGCGGCCGTTTTGTGGCACGACGAGAATTGTGCGTAGATATGCGGATGTGGCGCGCGTAACGCCGGGCACGACTGATCCCCCAGGCTCGATGATCTCCCGAGCGCCTCTCGCCGAGGCCTCGGGAGCCCTGTCAATCCGTCGACCTGGGGGCCCCACACTAACGCGGAGAGGTTTTTTCGGCGTGACGAGGATTCCCCGGCGCGCCTGCCGGCGCGGAGGGCGATGCGGCTGCCGGCGACGTGCGCGCGTTGGCGCCGGGGCCCAGGCCGTGTTGCGCGGCTTTTTCGGGATCGAGGATGGCGTGGCAATGCTTGCAGACGGCGACGCCGGTTTTAACTTTCTCGCCGCACGCGGGGCAATCGCTCAAGCGCATGGGAACGTAGGCCCATTCGCGTTCCGCGCCGATGGCCATGGCCGCGCGGCGATGCAAATCTGAAATTTCGCGGA
Organism: uncultured Acidobacteriota bacterium; assembly: GCA_963814605.1. GTDB lineage: Bacteria > Acidobacteriota > Terriglobia > Acidiferrales > UBA7541 > Palsa-295. Next base: position 680,411 of record CAWFDD010000002.1, read on the forward strand.
AGGAGTGGCCGCGCGCCCAGAGCGTGTCGCCCTCGGCGATCAGGCGGTGATAGTAGGCGTCGCGGCGCGTGGTGGCGGCGGCGAGTTCTTCGGGCGTGGGCCGCGGGCCGGCGCAGACGAAGATGCCGTGGTCGTGGAGATCCTGCAGAAGATCGTCGGCGATTTCGCGCGCGGAGATCGCGAACGGCAGGCGGCGGCCGTCGCCGAGGTCAATTACGTCGCCGCGCGAAGTGATCAGCAGCAGCGCGTAGGGCTGCGGCGATTCGGGCGATGGCTTGGGGCACGCGGGAATGTGATAGACGCCGTGAGTTCGCGAAATGTACCAGTCCTGGTCGGAGACGGAGGCGACCGCCACGGTTGCGGCAGTGTCGTGCTTTGGCTGGGTGTCAATGCGCATCTCGCTGCCGGTATTTGAAAAATGGGCGAGCGGGCGCGGGACATCGCTTCGTGCGTGGTGAATTGCGGTGGTGATTATGTCGGTGGGCAAGGGAGTTTCCTTTTGGGGGTGTGGGTAGTGAGCGGTGAATCGCGAATCGAGGTGGTTACGAGGAAACGGCAAAAGCAAAAAACGCCGGCGGGAAGCCAACGCTACGAAAATCGCGGCGGACTGCGCCGCTGCGCAAAGCGCGCTAAGGCCGAGCATTCAAAAATTTGCGGAATTAATTGAAGAGCTTGCGGCGGCCGATGCCCACCAGGCCGAGCAAGCCAGTGGCGAGCAGCGCGAGTCCTGACGGCTCGGGAACGGACGCATTGCCGGTGCCCGAATAATCAAAAACTACGTATGCCTGAGGACCTTCCCACCATCCCCAGTCAAAGAAGACGAAGCCGACGTGATCGCCGGTGAACGTATAGGATCCTACGAGGGTCTCAACGCCGCCAATTGATTTGTAGTCGTCGATGGTAAGGCTAGGGATCTTCGCACCGTCCAACTCATCCAGCAGATAGCCCCAGGATTCGCCGAGCGGCAGATCCACGACGAAAGACTTGCCGGAGTCCAGCGAAAAGCCCTCGATCGAGGCGCCGTCGAGCGTGTAGGTGTCGGCACGGGCGCTGGACGGAATGGCGCATAGTGCCAGCAGTACCAGACCCAGCACGTACGATTTGCTCGTCAGGGTTTTCATGGCGCTCCAATCCAAACCATCCGTATCCGGCAGCGGGATGGTCTACTTCACGCTTGCAACGTGCAATCGGCTTGCCAGAGTCCGGCCAGTGATAATACGGGGCTTCAGGGGTGGCGCGGAACGCGATCATGCAATGGCGTGTACCATCTGTGCAATAGTTTTGTGCAATACGACGTGCGATCTGCCTTCGCCCCTTTCGCCGCAAGTGTTCAGAACCGTACACTACGGAGGGAATGCGTCATCGAGCACTTCGTCGGCGGCGCGGTCAAAATTGCGGGCGCGGGCGGCTTCGCGCGCGGCGAGCGCGAGGCGCTTGGCCTGGCGCGGCTGGCGGCGCGACCACTCGATGGCGCGCGCGATCCAGTCGCAGGCCGCGGGATTGAGCGGAATGAATTCGCCCGTCGCGGTCTCGAGCGTGAAGCAGTGTTCGTACTCGCCGCGCGCGGGATAGGGCCCGAGCGCCGGGATGCGCACGCCGTCCTCCACTTCGCAGGTCTGCTCGTACCACACCTCCGGCGAGCCGTAAAATTCGGGCGGCATCCAGCGCTCGATGTGCCAGCGGTGGGCCGGCAAATATTTCGGCACCTGCCGCAGCTCGACCACCTCACGAATTAAATTGTCGTGCGCGTCGCGGTCCGTCCAGCGCCCTCCGATCCAGGTGAGCCGCGAGCCTCCCCAGACCACCCGGAAGTTTGGCTCGCCGTAGCGGTTTTCGCCGCCGGCGCGCCGAATGCGCTGCTGGACCGAGGCGGGGGCCTCGTGCGTTTCGCGTAGCACCTGGATCACAGGAGGGTTGCAAGGCGGAAGATTCGTAAGACAATGAAGGAAAGGCGAAGGCTTGGGGGGAAAGAATGAATACGCTGATCAACGTGGGAATTCTGTTTGCACTCGACGCCGGGACGCGCTTATTCGGCTATTTTCGACGCGCGCTGCGATTCACCGCGCCGATTCTGATTTTGAGCACCTGCCTGCTGATCGGAACCGCGGCGCACGCGCAGGGCATGGGCTACATGCGCATGGTGACCGCGCACGGGCAGGTCGCCGGCGAATCCACCGATCCGAAATACGACGGCTGGATCCCGCTGCGCCAGAGCTCCATGCCGTCGGCGCCGCAGATGGCCGCCATGGCCGAAGAATCTGCTGCCACGACGGGCGCGGCTGCGGGCAAGGCCACGCATCCTCCGATCGTGATTGTGAAGGATCGCGACAATTCGTCGCTGGTACTGCTCGCCGCCTATTCGAACAAGCAGCATTTCCCGGAAATTGACATCGTGGTGATGAAATACGGCGACCAGCCGACGGCGAAATACAAATTGACCGATGCGACGATTATTTCCTTGCGCGCGAGCGGCACCGAGGGCACGCAGGAGCCGGTCGAACAACTGCGCATCGGCTACGCCAAGATCGAAACGCTGCAGTAAAATCGGCGGCCATGGCCGACGATAGACCCGCAGCGAACAACCGCGCGCCAGAGACTGACGAATCGTCAACGATGATTGGCGCCGGTACCTGCCGCGGCCGCGCGCGTTAAATCCGTCCGAGGACTTTGCTTGCTGGCATTGTTTGCGCTCTGGAGGATTGCGTTGATCTCATCGCACAGCTTCACGAGCTTATCGGGGTCTTTTTCGACAGCGGCTTGCTTGCAGAGGTCCCGCCAACGTTCCTTGGTTACGGTCATACGCCACCTCGAGTAGTGGCCAGGGACACAGATTATAACCCAACGTTATTCGGTGGCGTCAAGGCGATCGAGGCTCCAGGCCGAGCGGCCTCTAGCCAAGGCGGGCGGTCCGTGGCACAATCCGGGAATGGGAAACAAAGACAAGAAAAGCCGCGAAACCAAAAAGCCGAAAAAGAAACAGCCCACCGCGCACGAGCTGAAGATGGCCAGCCGGCCGATTTTCACCACGCCGAAGTAACGGCCGCGCCTCCGGCGGTGATTTCCGGCGCACTCCACATCATCCGAGGCGAATGGCGCGAGAGATCTATGGTCCACATCACGCCAAGCATCTGCGCCCGCAAAAAGAAAACCGTCGCGCGCGGTGGGGTTGTAGGGGCGCAGCATGCTGCGCCCGGCAAACTTCCTTGGCGGTGTTGGGCCATGCGCAAAACCTGAAGAGCCAATTGCTGGATGCTCCGCATCTCGCCAAGGTCTTGCACCGGGCACAGCATGCTGTGCCCCTACGAAGGAAAATTGAGCGCCTGGGGGGCCCCTCTTGTTGCCGTGCAACTTTTTCGGGGGTGGCGGGTTTAACCTATTGGATGAGGCGGCGCAGATTTTGTGTCCGCCGGAGTCCGGATTTGCGTCATAATAATTCATAACCGGCCTGAGTTCCGACCTGCCAGTTCAGGAGCGGCAGCGGGACCTTAAAGGGGAGGAAATAATTCATGCGAACGTTGCTGAAAGCTCGTCATCTTTTGTTTTTAGCCATCATATTCACCATTGCCGTGGCTGTGCCTGCGGCATCGCAGGCGCAGATCGCCGTCGGAGTTTCGATTCACGTGGCGCCGCCGGCAATTCCGGTGTACGTGCAACCACCCTGCCCGACGGAGGGCTTTCTGTGGACTCCGGGCTACTGGGCGTATGGCGCGTCGGACTATTACTGGGTGCCGGGAGTGTGGGTCGCCCCTCCGCGAGTCGGATTTCTCTGGACTCCGGGATACTGGGGCTTTGTGGGCGGCGCGTATGGCTGGCACGCGGGCTACTGGGGTCCTCACGTAGGATTTTACGGCGGAATTAACTACGGGTTCGGCTACGGCGGCGTAGGCTTCATCGGCGGCGAATGGCGCGGCGGAGTGTTCGCGTACAACACCGCGGTCTGGCACGCCGGTGCTGGATTCCACAACGTATACGAGGACCGCACCGTCATCAACAACCGGACCGTGATCAACAATCACTACAGCTTCAACGGACCGGGCGGCGCCACGGCGCACGCCACGGCCGAGGAGCGCGGTTGGGCGCGCGAGGGTCTCCCTGCAACTGCGGACCAGCATATGCACGAGAACAACGCCCGCGTGGATCGCAGCAACTACGCGGCGGTCAACCATGGAACTCCGGCGCACCCGGAGGGCATGGGCGTGAACGCGCGTCAGGATCGCCAGCAGAACCGCATCAATCAGGGCGTTCATTCCGGCGAGCTGACCAAGGGCGAAACCAACCACATCGAACACAACGAGACCGCCATCCATAACCAGGCGAGAGCCGATCGCCAGGCCAACGGCGGCAAGCTGACGGGCCAGGAACACAATCAGATCGAACACGAGCAGAACAGGGAAAGCCGTCAGATTTACAACGACAAACACAACGACAAAACAGATGCGCATCCGCATCCTAACGAGCACGCGAACGAGCACGCCAATCAGCACCCGAACGAGCACGCTAACCAGCACGCGAACCAACACCCGGCCGAGCACCCGAAAGAAGAAAACAAAAAGTAACCGCGGGCAGCGCAGTTCGACGGGAAGTTCAGGGGCGGCCACGAGGCCGTCCCTTTTTTTTGGACGGATGCACGGGCGCGGAGACGGCGCATGGAAATCTGCTACGATGGTGGCAGGTGCGAGTGGAGATTCGACTGTGACGGACCCGCTGACCCCTCTGATTCTGGATTTCCTCGAATGGATTGCGGCCGAGCCGAAGCCTTACACGGCGGTGATGGATGCCTGGCGAACGTCTTGTCCGAAGCTGACCGTGTGGGAGGACGCGAACGATCGCGGGTTTGTGGCGCAGCGGCGCGTCGCGGGGCAGGAGCCGCTAGTTGAGCTGACGCCGCTGGGGCGCGAGTTTCTCGAGCGCAGCGGACGAGTGCGCACGCCGGCGGGCACGTCGTAAAGTTTTTCCCCAGATAGATCCAATCCCCAAAGCCCTTACCACATAGTGCACGGAGAAGGCACAGAGATCACCGAGAAACCCGCAAGGCGCACAGGCGCGTTAGTGTGCGGCGTGGGTGGATTTCTTCGGGGCGGGCGTGTCGGCGGGGGCGTCGGCTGCTGCGGCGGGGTCGCCGGGCGCGGGCGGCTCGTAGGTCCAGTCGGTGTCGATGGTTTCCTTACCTGCTAGCGCGTCCTTTTGATCGCGGATGGCGCTCTGCGCGTTGAAAATCGTGTCGCTATCTTTGCATGTGACCGTGCCTTTGTAGCTGTACTTCTGGACGAGGAATTTCAGGAAAGCGTTTGCCCACGCTTTCGGGGACGGCAGGTCCGCGGTGTCGAAGGCGTCGCTGAAATAGATGGTCGGCTTTTTGTCGTCCGAGTAGCAGTAAGAGGAGCGCGGCTGCGGGCCGGCATCGGCGGGAGGCGCGGCGTTCTTCGCGTCGTCCTTGGCGTCGGCGGCAGGAGCGTCTTTCGATCCGGCGTCGGCGGGAGGCGCAGCGGTCGCATACGGATTGGTGTTCGAATTCGGCGACGAATTTTGCTTCTGTCCCGGAGCGTAATTGACCTGCACGAGCTGGATGTTGTTTTTCTGCCAGGCGTTCTGTTCTGTTGCGATCACCCGCTGCTGAATCGCCGGATCGGCGGACATCTGGTTGCACACGGCCGAGGAGACAGCGTCCAGATGATAGGCCGCCTTGACGTAGTCGCCCCAGGCCTTATTGATCGCCGGGCCGGGTTTTGCTCCGCCGCTGGGAATCATTTGGCTGACGTACATGGTGATGTGGCCGCCCGCCGTAGACGCGGCGATGCATTGAAAGGGACCATCTTGCTGGGCCGAGGCGCGCGGCGGCGCGAACGCCAGCGCGAAAATGGAGAGTATCGCCGCTGCCGCAATTGAAATCTTCATGCTGGCGTGCCTCCGCGCGTTGGTTCGTGCTGCGAGGCCCGGAATGTTATCGCCGGAGACGCCAGCGGGTCAACAGAGGAGGCGGATGTGTGGTGGACGATTTTGAAAATACCCACCTGCTTCCGCGTCAGCGGTCTAATTCAGGGGGCCGGTTGATCTCGGTATTTTGAGCGACCGCGATTAGCCACCGACCGTTCTCTTTGGTCAGAATCATGACCAGAAGGGTCCGTCTCGTTTCCTTCGTGCGAGCGTCACCTTGCAACTCCGTTTGGATGTGAGCCACCGCAACATCCTTACGCAGAAAACGAACATCGACCTGTTTGAAAGTTAGGTTGCTTGTCTTGAAAATGCCGTAGGCGCTCTTGGGAGAGGCGACACCCGCCGAGTCTGCGGGAATCGCGCCGTGAACGAACGCGTGGTTCAACTGGATCGATTCCCGCCCCTTCCAGTGCATCCCGCCAACGTTGACGAAATCGGCATCCGGGGCGAAGAGCGCTCCGAAAGCGTTCATGTCGTGACGATTCCATGCCTCCGGGAATCCATTCACCACTTTCCGCACGGCTTCTTCGTCGCTGGAAGAGGCGTTAACGATGCCGGTTCCAAGAATTATCGCGCACAACAGCGCCGCCATCTCCAAGCATAATTTCGCGTTCATGCTGGCGTGCCTCCGCGCGTTGGTTCGTACTGCGAGGCCCGGAATGTTATCGCCGGAAGTGCGCGGGGTCAACAGACCGACACTCACACCCACTTCCTTGAGCGGACGCGCTCAAACTGGACGATCGGTGTTGAGCTTCGCATAACTGCCGCTTGACTCGTAGGTAGCACTATGCTACCGTAAGCACGGCGCTAATAGCGCTCAATGATTGAGCCAAGCAGGTGCCAGCGTGCACCGAATTCACGACCAAAGGAGAAGCCAATGACGATACCCAAATTAGAAACATCCTATAAGGAGAGCTTATGGCCGCGAGCTATTCGCTGCAAACGATCAAGCAATTGGTGTCTGAGGGCCGCTATGTAATCACAGTGACCTCGCTCGGAACCGCCGCGTTGATGGGGCTTGACGACGAATCAATTGTGGAGTGCATCGTGGACCATCTGGCTGAGACACATTTCTACAAAACGATGCCAGCGACGTTGGTTCCGGGCTTGATGCAGGACGTTTACAAGATTTCGTTTGAGGGATGGCGTGTTTACCTCAAACTGCAAATCAATCGATCCAACGACGCAGTGATCATTTCATTCAAAGAAGACGAAAGCGTTACATGACAGACCCAAATTGAGGTGTGCTGTGAACACAATTACATGTGCGATCTGTGATTCCGAGAAGGTGAGAAAAGTTCGTCGGAATTACGCGACAAAATACAACCAGGTGCCGATCTCTATCAAAGGCGCGGAAATGTATGAATGTTCCTCGTGTGGCGAGCGATTCTTTACGCCCGAACAGGCTCGAGCGGTTTCCATCGCAACCAAGAATCAGGTGAGACAGACCCAAGGCTTGCTCTCGGCGGAGGCAATTGTCGAGGTCAGACGTCGGTTGGGCCTGTCTCAGACTGATCTTGAGGACCTGTTCGGATTGGGTCAAAAGGTGGTTACACGTTGGGAGACTGGTCGGGTTGTACAGAGCAAAGCCGCCGATGTAGCGTTGCGATTGCTCGACATGGATCCGGAGAACGTACATAAGCTCCGTGGTTCGCACCGACGAGTCACTACGACGGCATAGCGTTTTTGCCCTTTGGGAGGGACCCCAGAGATACCCGGCTTAATACCCCGTCGGAATGGCGAGGTTGTTGATGTAGGCTCCGCTGCGCGGGGACTCGTTCCACACCTGGAATCCGGTGACGAAGTAGAAGATGTACGCCGCCGAAATTCCGCCGCTGGTGCCGTAGATCGGGAACACGGTTTGCCCGCCGACATCGTAGAAATCAATGTCCTGCATGACGGCGCGTCCCCAGTGCGAGAGGTCGAGGAAATCCACGCGCGTCTGATTGGCGTTGATGCTCGACTTGATGGGCACGCCGGCCATGGATTTCTCGCCGGTGAAAAGCAGATCGAGATCGCTGGCGCGCCCGCCCGCTCCCTCCTTGATGATTTGAGAAATGGTGACGCCGAGCTGCTCCCACTGATGCTCCTGCTCGAGGGCGGTGTAGGCGATCAGCTTGCTCACCTGGTTCGAGCCGAGGGATTTGCGCACCTTGTTGATGGCCAGACGAACCGCGCCGGGAGTGATCGCGGAATTGTTGCCGTTGACCGCCGGCGTGGCGAGTTCGACCGGGTAGGTAGCGCGGTTGAGGTTGAGCCAGGTGCCGGTGGTCGCGTTGGTCTGGTGATACAAGATGCCGAACAGCGACGTGGGCTGCGCGCCGGTGAGTCCGTCGTGCACCACCAAATCGTTTGCGGAAGTGCCGGTGGGCAAGGCGTCCACCTGGATCAGCGAGTTGAACGGATCGACGAGCAGAATGTTGGCCGAGCCGCGATTGGTGGTCAGCGTCGGGTCGTACACCTGGATGGTCTGGTTGTAATAAAAAAGCTGCGCGCCGGGCGGCTTGGCCATGTTGAATTGCGCGGCGACGCCCGAAGGCAGGCCGGTGGTGACGATCGAGCCGATGGTGCCGAGCACGCCGTTGCCGTTGGTCTGCATGACCTTGTCGAGGAACGAACGGAACTGCACCATGGCGTTTTTGACTTCGCGCTTGGCGGCGTTCTCGATGGCTTTGTCGGGCGCGTTGCTGGCGTATTCGACGAGTTTGGTGATTTCGACGGCGTGGCGGAAAAATACCGGCGTGACTTGGGCGACGTCGTAGACCGTGCCGGAACCGCGGCCGAGGTCGCCGCCGTCCATATTGGCGAGGCCGGCTTTGCCTCCCGGACGGATTTGCAGCGGAAGACGCATGTTGCGGGAGCTGACGCGTTCCACGTCGCCGCGCTGCTGGATCATGGTCAGCAGGATGTCGTCCCGCTCGTAGAGCAGCGGAAGTTTGTCGCGGACTTTTTCGAGCTGGAGTGCGACGGATTGGGCGTTCTGCATTTGTGCCATTGGATTTGTTACCCCCTGGGAGTGAAATTCGTGAGCCTGCCCGCCGAAGTGCAAAGCACGCAGGCGGGTGGCGAGTGGCTAGTGACTAGCGACGTGCGATTCGTGATTGGCTTGCCGCGCGGAAGCGCGGAGCGCGAAGGCAGGTGTCCTTTACGGACGAAGGCTAGAAAAATTTGCGGAGCGAGGGTGCAGCTTGTGTGGCGGCATCGCTGGTGGTAGCGTAGCCCGCGAGTTATGCGACAGATGCGCATTGCGGCCGCGGTGGTCGTCTTATTGCTAACGGCGCTTGCTGCGCTTCCGCTTGCGGCGCAGACTTTGCCATCGAAGAAAGACGCGGCGGATATGGTCGCGAAAGCGGCGGGCCGGATGGCGTTGACCGGAGCGGGCGCCGCGCCGTTCCACGCCGTCGCGAAAATTAAATATACCGTCGGCAGCGCCTCGTTCGACGGGAGCTACGAACTGATCTGGGCGTCGCCCGATCGTTATCGCGAAGAATTCCGCCTGGGCCCGCTGATGGCCACCTACGTTGCGGCGCAGGACAAACTCTACATCCGGCGAAACAGTCCCACGCTCACCTACATGCAGTGGAGGGTGCGGCAACTGATGCGCTTCCCCGTGGACGAGTCGGTCGCCGGAAAAGTGGACATCGGCAAGGTTTACACCGCCAAAAAGAACTCGGAGGAGGTGGTCTGCGCGGAGTTGAAATCCTCGGGAAAAGGAAATGCGCAGTGCTTTTCTCCGGCTTCAGGCGCGATCGCGTCCTGGGATGACAAGGTGGTCCACGAAAAACCGCGTGTCGGATTGAGCGAAGATAACTTTACGGATATCGGCGCGTTGCGCGTTGCAGGGCATATCGTTTCGACGATTGACGACGAGAGCCTGGAGATTCATGTGGACAAGCTCGAGGCGGTGAGCCATTTCGACGATGCGGCATTCGCTGCGCCCGACGGCGCGACCGCGCACGATTGGTGCGCCAAGCCCGAGGTGCGAGAGCTGGCCCCGGATCCCACGATATTTTCGTTTTCCATCCTGAGCGGATCGTATCAGGGCGACGTGCCCGCCGAAGTGATCATCACGAATGTCTACCTGCGCGCCGGGCCGGACGGTCACGTGCAAAAGCTGGCAGCCATCCATCGGGACGGCTCGGCCGCGGATCTTACGGACAGGAAGCAGCTCCAGAAGCAGTTCCCCATCCACGTGTGCGCGGGCAAGCCGGTCGAATACGAGGAAATTTTCGGGCTGGCAATTCCAACGGGCGTTGACCTGGGCCCGACGCAGCTCGAGCACGGCAGACCCTGAGACGCGTCGCAATCACAATTACAAATTGAGGATGTCGGAGTCGGACATGCGGCGGTAGTCAATGTCGCGCGGGGTCATGGAGCGCGAGCCGTCGCTGCCGGTGCCGCTGGAGCCGGCGATGTCCACGCGATGCTCGGCGGCGCGCTGGCGGGTGCGGCGATCGTTGTTGGCGGCGACGAGGGTCGAGGTCCATTCGTTGAGGACGCGCTTGGCGACGCCGGGCAGCGCCTGGCGCGCGCGGCCGGTGACGAGCGAAACGAGCGCGAGCTGATGATCGGCGTCGAGCGCGCCGGAGCGGAAGGCGTCGCGCATCTGTTGCGCGAGCTGACGATTGGAGCGCAGCGTGGAATCGAGCTCGCGGTAGATTTCGCCGACCACGCGGTTGCGCGCGGATTTCGACACGCCTTCGGGCAGCAGGCGCTCGACCTGCGATTCGATGGATGCGAGGACGCTTTGCACCGCGGCGGCGTTGGTCGCGTGGAAGAATTCGGTTTGCGCTTGCGTGGGCGCGGAGGGATTGGCGGGCGGCTGGTTTTGTAGGGGCGCAGCATGCTGCGCCCGGCGATCATCCTTGGCAGGATCGTCGCCATTGACCGAAGAATTGGCGCGCGATACGTCGCGCAAGTGGCCCACGGGTGCGTTCGCCTCACCGGGCACAGCATGCTGTGCCCCTACGTGGCCGGCTTGTGTTGATGACCGAGATGCGTTCGAGCCGCCTGCGGCCAATCCGGCCATGGCTTGGGCGAGCGAGGCGAAGGCGGCGGGGTCGAGGCTGGCGACGGCGCGGGCGAGTTCGGCATGATCTTCCGGGCGGCGCGAGAAGAAAAGCGCGTCCATGCGATCGAGGTCGGCGAGCAGAGCGCTCGCGGTGCGTGCTTCTTCTGGCGACGCGAAGGTTTCGCGGTAGGACTGCGCGTCGTCCCAAGCGCGGCGGAGATCGGGATTGGCGTCGAGCGTGGCGCGGAGTTCGTCGGGAACGGCGGTGGGATTGTTGGCATGCGGCTCCGCCGCCGCGTCGTCATCCCGAGCCGGTTCTTGCGGGCTCGGAATGACAGTTGAATTGGCAGGGGCGGAATCGAGTTCCGCTGCGATGGGCAGGCCGAGGATTTCGTCGTCCGAAAGGCTCCCAGGTCGACGGAATGACAGGGCTCCCGAGGCCTCGGTAAGAGGCGCTCGGGAGATCATCGAGCCTGGGAGATCAGACGCCATGCGCGAGGGGCGCGCGGGGATGGGACGGCCGGTGTTGTTTGTGGTGCGCGAGGCCGGCGGGTGGGCGGGATTCGTGTGCGAGGTGTTGGGGGTCGTTTCGCGCGATGCGGTGGATGCGGGTGCCATTTGGGGAATCTCCTTGCGGCGTTGAATTAGGGCGCCGACTGCGAAAACCGGCGGCGTAACATGGCCGCCACGACGAACCGTAACATATTGTGCACAAGGCACTTACGAGACTGCCGCGACTGACGAAAGTACCCAAAATTGAAACCTTCGTACTATTTCGCGGACTTGCTGCTGCCGCTACATTAGTGACAGCGGGGGAAGCCACTCGGCTGTCCTGGTGCACGAAGAAAGGCCCGCAATAGATACTGAGGTGTGGGGATGAATTCGCCAATCGCAGAAGCAGAAGAAAAAGCAAAGGCCGGAGCGGTTTCCGCGCAGAATCAAGCGGCCGCCATCGAGCGCCGCCGTAGGCGCCGGGCAAAAATTTCCGCGCAGGTGCACGTCAACGCCGTTAATTCACCGGAACCGTTCGAAGAAGTGTGCATGAGTATTGACGTCTCGCGCGACGGCCTGCTTTTCACCGCCAAGCACGCGGGCTACTGGAAAGGCCAGCAGCTGGAGGTCACATTTCCCTACTCTACCGCGGCGGCGGCGCTGAACACGGCGCAGACTGCGGACATCGTCCGCGTGACCGAGCAGCCCGGCGGAAAATTCAGCGTCGCGGTGCAGTTCGTGGCCGCCAAGTCGGAAGCCAAGGGCGACCGCAAGAGCGCCACGGGCCCGGCGATGGACGCGGGCGTCAGCGGCAACGGAACGCCGGCAATGGAGAAGGCGCAATCCGTCGTGCTGGCGGTCGAGCCGGATACGCGTACGGCCGAAATCATGCGCAACATGCTGACGCAGGACGGCTACACGGTGATCATCGTGCCGTCGGCGAAGGAAGCGCTCGAAGTGCTGCGCACCACTGTGCCGGCCGTCTTTATCGCCGAGGTTGAGGCGACGGATATGTCGGGGCACGACCTCTGCCTGATCATCAAGCGCAACGAACGCCTGGCGCTGGTGCCGGTCATCCTGCTGACGCGATCGGCGCAGCCCGCGGATTATTCGGCGAGCCATCAGCTGGGCGCGGTGGTCTGCATGGCCAAACCGTTCCAGCCCGAGCGGCTGCAGCATGTGGTGAGATTGGTGGCGCCGCCTCCGACGATGAAGAGCGTGTACGGCGCGTCGCGCAGCGGCATCAGCAGCAATATCGAACGGTCGCTGTAGCGCGCGGAGTTCGTGCGCAGGTCTTCGGTCGTAGGTTTCTGGGGGATAGGTTCTCGCCAGCACGCGCGGCGCATATCAGCGATCCCGCGCTCCGTCATTTGTCACTCCCGATATTTCCCCGCGTCACACCTGCGATAGCGCGCCAGCGGGCCGGATTCAAAACCCGCCCCTGGTGCGCGGTCGCGGGATTCGCAAACCCTGCTGCGCCCGGCAAACTTGCTTGGCGGATGCTGGGCCATCAAGTTCGATCGGCCGCCGGCACCGCGTATTTGGAGTGCGGCGGCTTGCCGCCGCTGTACGCCGTCCCGGCTTGCCGGGACGTGCTGCAAGATCGTGCCATTCGCGAACAACGACGCTTGCCTGGGCTCGGCCTGCGCATGCAGGGACTCCTCGGATCGGGCGAAGCAAGCTTCGCCCGAAAACAGCGGCGGCAAGCCGCCGCACTCCAGAGACTCCGAGGCGATGCGAACGCGCAAATGATTGTGAGCATGGCCGCCAAGCATGTGCGCCGGGCACAGCATGCTGTGCCCCTACAACGGCAACCAAGCGGCGCTACGAAACGGCGGTGGGCGCGTGGTACGATGTCGCGGATGAGCGACAAATTCGTTATTGGCTTGATACAGATGCGTTCGACCAAGGACGCGGCGGAAAATCTGGCGCGGGCGGTCGAAAAAATCGGCGAGGCGGCAAAGCGCGGGGCGCAAATCGTCTGCATGGACGAGCTTTTCCGCAGCGAATATTTCTGCCGCACGGAAAACGCCGAGCTGTTCAATCTGGCGGAAACTTTTCCCGGCCCCACGACTGACGTGCTCACCAAAGTGGCGCTCGAAAATAAAGTCGCCATCATCGCATCGCTCTTCGAGCGGCGCGCCGCCGGGCTTTACCACAACACCTGCGCGGTGATTGACGCGGACGGCTCGTTCCTCGGCAAATACCGCAAGATGCACATTCCCGACGATCCGCTCTACTACGAGAAATTTTATTTCACGCCGGGCGATCTGGGATTTCCGACGTTCGAGACGAAGTACGGGCGCATCGGCGTGCAGATCTGCTGGGATCAGTGGTATCCGGAAGGCTCGCGCGCGGTGGCGCTGGGCGGCGCGCAGGTGATTTTTTATCCGACGAGCATCGGCTGGCATCCGGCGGAGAAGGCGGAGTTCGGCGCGGCGCAGCTGGAGGCCTGGAAGACGATTCAGCGTGCGCACGCCATTGCCAACGGAGTGTATGTGGCGGCGGTGAATCGCGTCGGATTTGAAGGAGTCGCGGCGGCGCCCGGTTCGACGGCGACGCATACGACGAGCGACACCGGCCTCGAATTCTGGGGGAATTCGTTTGTGGCCGACCCGTTCGGGAAGATTGTCGCCGAGGCGGCGCAGAATCAAGAGGAAATTCTGGTCGTCGAATGCGATCCGGCGAAGAGCGAGGACACGCGCCGCAATTGGCCGTTCTTGCGCGACCGCCGCGTGGATGCGTACGAGCCGATCCTCAGCCGCTGGCTCGGCAAGTGATGGTCTCTTCTGACGGTCTTCTCCGTGTACTCCGCGCGCAGGTCTCTGTGTTCTCTGTGGTGAACGCGGAGATCAAATCAGATGGAATTGAAACACAGAGGGCACCGAGAAGGCACAGAGATCGCAGAGAAACGAATTCCCTCGCGAATGCCTAGGAGTAGTGCGATTCCCAATCTTGATCACATGACTTTTCGCATGCCGGCGGAATGGGAACCGCACGAGGCGACCTGGCTCGGATGGCCGCACGAGCTCACCGACTGGCCGGGAAAATTCGCGCCGATACCCTGGGCGTTCGCCGAGATCGTGCGGCATCTGGCGAATGTGGAGCGCGTCAACCTGCTGGTCGAGGACCGCGCTGCGGAAACGCGCGTGCGCGGGATTCTGCGGAAGTCGCACGCGAATCTGGACGCGGTGACGTTTTTCCACGTTCCCACCGATCGCGGATGGATGCGTGATTCGGGGCCGATTGCGGTTTGCGGCGCAGATGGACAGAGCACGCTGCTGAACTTCGCGTTCAACGGCTGGGCGAAATACGACGATTACAAGAAGGACGCGAAAGTCGTCGCGCGCGCGACTGCGAAGTTGAAGCGGCCGGTCCTGCTCCCGGAGCACAACGGGCGGCGCGTGGTGCTGGAAGGCGGGGCGATTGAGGTGAACGGCCGGGGGACGCTGCTGACCACCGAGGAGTGTCTGCTGGGGCGCGTGCAGCAGCGCAATCCCGGATTCGCGCGCGAGGATTACGCGGAAATATTTCGCCGTTATCTGGGCGCGACGAATGTGCTGTGGCTGGCGAAAGGAATCGCGGGAGACGACACGCACGGGCATGTGGACGATCTGGCGCGGTTCGTGGACGCTTCGACGGTGGTGATCGTCGCCGAGGACGATCCCGCGGACGAGAATCACCGTCCGCTGATGGAAAACCTGGTGCGCCTGCGCGCGATGAAGGACCAGGACGGGCGGGCGCTGCGCGTCGAGACGCTGCCGATGCCCGAGCCGGTGTGGTTCGCGGGACAGCGGCTGCCGGCGAGCTACGCGAATTTTTATATCGCGAATAAAATCGTGCTGGTGCCCACGTTCAACGATCCCGCTGACCGCGTGGCGCTGGAAAAGCTTGCCGCGCTGTTCCCTTCCCGGACGATTGTGCCGGTTTATTGCCGCGATCTGGTCCTCGGCCTCGGCACGATTCATTGCATGACGCAGCAACTGCCCGCCCCGGCCGCGGGTTAGGGCTTTAGCCCGATTGTCGTTTTTTCCTGCCTTGGCAACTACAACAAGCAATGGATTAGAATGCGGGTAAATGGCATCTCACATCGTAGTCGGAATCGCTTCGTTGGTGTGTGTCTCGACCTGTGGCATGATCTCGACCTTTGCGAACTGGGAGATGATGGACAAGGTAAATGAAAAACTTCCAAGAGAGGAACAGTTTGCAGCGCTCGGGTGGTATTTATCCAAGAACCTGCGACTGCACCGCGAATACAAGAGACTGTATCCAGACGGGCGACTTCTCCTAAAGGTTCGCGTGGTTACGGCAATCATGTTCGCTTGCGCGCCTATTTCCCTCTGGGCCTTCGGATTCCTCGCAAAGTGATCGTGAAACGAACTTATCCGGTTATCCGACCAATCAGGAGTCACGTAGCAGAACGCGTGTTTGAAGGGAGTGAAACACCAAAATGTTCCCGAAAGAAATCCTCTTGTAGCTTGCGTGTCCAATTTTCTGCGACATTTTCGCGCCCGTCATAGACCGGTTTGTGGACGCTATGAATGTGATGCCCGATTTCGTGGTACAGAACTTCGGAAACACCCAGGTAGCGAATCAGAGGGCCCCGATTCCACCATGGAGAATCTGCGCTAAGCATGTTGTCCACATACAGCCAGACCGAAGCGGGTGAGGATCTCCCCTGCCGCGAATAGGATCCCAGTGCGTCTGCCACTCGCATTTTGCGATTGCCGCTCCACATCTTTTCCCTGCGCCGATCTCTACCGAGTGCGGCCCGATTGGTGAGAACAATCGTCTTCAGGCCCACAAGATATTTGCCGGGCACATACTTCAATAGAGTTTCGACGGTTTGTCGAAAGTCTTCGGGCGGCTCGAAATCCCTGTACGACTCCACGATGGTAGGGCCAGTCGAGCCCGGCATCTCGATAGTCACGGCCGGTAGAGTATGCCCTAGATGAGTATGCAGGGTTCTCCAATCTTAATTCCGCCTAAGTCCTGGGTCACGCGCCAAGCGGAATAGATAAGCGCCCGCATGCCGATAACTCTTGATACCTGCTCGATCGAGCGGTGCGCCGCGGCGCGTGGCAACGCCAGATCACCTGTACGTCCGGCCAGTAATTGTTGCGGCAAAAAGCGGCGGATCCCCGGAACAGAAGCCTGCCTGCGCGGCTAAAATTGTTTCAACGACATCCCTTGGGAATCAGGAGGACGCAATGAACTCCAGCGACGTGCAGCTGAGCGCTCAATCGGAACTGCAGGGCGGCGAAAGCCTTCTTTGGACTGGACCGGCCAATCCGGGCCGATCAGCTCTGTCGGCACTGCCGGCCTCATTCTTCGGGATTCCGTTCGCGGGCTTCGCTTTTTTCTGGATGAGCACCGCTTATCGCAGCACGCACAATTTGGCGAATCACCACAATGCTGCACCCGGCGCCTTCAACGTGCTGCCACTCTTCGGATTGCCGTTTCTTCTCATCGGCCTTGGAATGGTCCTGGCGCCGCTATTCGTGTATCTCAAAGGACGCACTGGCGTGTATGCAGTCACCAATCGCCGCGTGATGGTCATAACCGGCACCAAGATCCGCAGCGTGAAATCGATTATTCCCAACGATATCGCCGAAGTGGATCACCGCGAGCGTCCCGACGGGACGGGCGATGTGCTGATCCGCACAAACTCCGTGATGCGCACGAACAACAACGGAACCACGCAAATCACGGTGGGTTTGTACGGCGTTCCTAACGTGAAAGAGGTCGCCGGCTTGGTGATGAAGCTGCGCGCGCAGCCCGTCGCGAGTTAATCCACGCCCGCGCCGGTTCTTCCGCGGCCCGACTCATTCCTGCGCCTCAGCACTGTGCATAGATACAATCATGAAACGTTACATCACGGCCAAGGGTGAGTGACTTCTTGGAAGAACGGTATGCCTATTTGGTCCCGAAACTTGCTTCTCTCTGTCTTGCTTGTTGCCGCTGTTTTTCTGTTTCAGTGGTGGTGGGCGCGACGACGCGAGAAATCCCTCTCAGACGTAGCCAATCGGCTCGGCCAAACTTTCTTAGCGATGGGTGGGGAACCCGCGGTTCAGGTCCTCAGCTCGATTCCCGGCACTTCGCGCAGGATTATGACAATGCCATGCACGTGATTCGGCATGACAGGATGTGCTCCGACAGTTCCGCGCCTGGAAAATGCGTCGGAATTTCGAGCCAGCATTCATCGACGATTCGGCCCAAAGCGCTCAGCGAGACACTATGTTCGGTCACTCTTCCGAATAATAGGCGATTTTCCCGCACGCAGATGGTGAGGAAGTAGGCGGATGGCTGCGAATAGTCAAATGTGGGCAGCCGCACGGACGCGGCGCTTCGGGAGAAAGGGCACATCGCGCATTCTGATTTCGCGATTGTAGAGCTTCCGGCAGAGGGCCGCGCGAAAGAACGTTGAACGAGGTGGACGGGTTACGCGGAGCCAGGCGGATTGCGCCGGAGCACAGCATGCAGTGCCTCGGACACACGGCGGCGAGGGACGCGGGAGGCGGATGGGTTGCGCGGAGCCAAGCATGTGTCGCGACAACACCGGCGGCAAGGGACGCGGGAGGCAGATGGATTGCCTGTTGCCAAGGAACCGCGCCGGTTGCGTGCGCACGGCTGCGAAACAACGGGTTGCGTAACTTGCGCCTTCCCACGTAACTACGGGGTAACTCTGACGCAACCTGGGGCGCCGCTTCTATTGCCGCAGGGTGGTTTGCGCCACAAAATAGACTTGGCAGGCCAGATTGGACGAGCGCGCGGGGGCGCGACCACTGCGCGGGTGTACGCCGGGGGTTTCGATTTTCGAACGGGGCAAACGCAAATGGCACGAATTCTAGCGAGCGAGGAGCAGGCCCATGCCTGATCCTGCGCGCATAGCCCACGCTGAGGCTCTGGAGATCCCTGTCATTATCCAAGGGGCGATCACCGTCCCCGGAACCGACAAGCGCGAGATTTTTTCCGAGAACGCCACCACCATCCTGGTATTTGAAGACGGAGCGATGCTGCAACTGCGCTCGAAAGTCGCCGTCGGGCAGGTGATTTTTCTGCACAACGCGCAGAACGGCAAACAAGTTCTCTGCAAAGTCCTGGAAGCGCCGCCGGAGGGCCAGGGCGGACACACGCACATTGAGTTCAACACTCCCGCGCCCGGATTCTGGCTCACCGCCGCCGCCGAACGCCAGGCCAGCGAGCAAAATTCGAAGGCAACCACCGCGCCTGACGCCCACCCCGAAGACGATCTCGCCATGATGAGCGGGACGGTGTCGAACATCGTGGCCAAGGACATGACGTCGCCGGCGAAGGAATCGGGGCAACCGCTGCGCGAAGAGGTGATGCCAGCGTTCGAGATGGCGCCGAGTTCAGCGCCTGACCCGTCCGTGCACATTCCCGATTTTGAGCCGGCAGTGGTGGTGGCGGCATCGCCCTTGGCCGCACGCGAACCCACCGGGCAGCAGATTGACGCCGCGCTGAAGCAGATGTCGGACGCGGGGAAAATCGCGGAGACGGCGGAAGGCGCGGAAGCCGACAGCCCGGACGAACAGAAGCATCTCGCGGCGCTGATGGAGCGCGACGCGCGGCTGGCGAAATTCGCGGCGTTCAAAGAACGGCAGGCGGAACAGACCGCCAAGGATGCAGCGTCAAGAGCCGCGGGAAAGGGTACGCCGAACGCGGCGGCTGCGGAGACGCCTTACGAAGACCACGAAAGCGATGCGAAATCGCCGTGGCGCAAGGCGACCTTTGCGGACAAGCTCACCACCGGCAAGAATGCGACCTACGTGACCATCGCCGCGGCGGTGCTCATCGCCGTGGCCATCGGATTCATCTGGCATACCATGCGCGGCACGATCATGCCCGCCGATACGAGCGAGTCGGCCGCGGTGCAGCCGAAACCGGCAGCGCCAGTGGCTGCTGACGCGAACGCGCCAGCGGCGAATGTTGGAGCGCCGGCCAGCGCGCCGAAATCCACTTACGCGCCTGCGGCGATGGCCGCGCGCGCTCCCGCTTCCGAGCGCACGGCGTCGAGCCGAAACAATTATGCGCCCGACGCGGACGCGGCGCCGTCAAGGAGCCGCACGCAGATTGCGGGGAACTCCGGGCCTATTATCCCGGCGAGAATTTTGTCGCAGCCGCAGCCGACTCTGCCGCCCTGGGCTGTAGGCATACAGGTGGACGGCGTGGTGACCATGGACGTGATCATTGACGAGCACGGCGGCGTCGGCGCTACGAAAGTTTTGTCGGGCCCGCGTCCCTTGCAGCGCGAGGCCGAACGCGCGCTCAGCCTGTGGGAGTTCGAGCCGGCAACATCCGGCGGCAAACCGACGGCGTCGCACATGACGCTTAGCGTGCAGTTTTTGCCGCCACCCCCACCGAAGCGATTCCCGTAAGAACCCAGTGAGACGCAGCCGGCCCACGGCAAAAGTGATAGAATGTCGTTATGCGAAAGACACAAGCAAAAGTGACTGCCTTTAAGACGGTTGCCAAACCGGTGACGGTGAAGTTCAAGATGAAATCAGGCAAGACCGTCTCGATTAAAGCGATCCGAACGTTTCAAGAGAAGCGAGCTGTGCGAGCCCGCGCCAAAAGGTAGATGCGGCCGATCTATCTCGACAGTAACATCCTCATTGCTTACTTCTCGCCTAACCCATCCGAAGCGTCCAAGAAACACATGGTACAGAATGCTCTGCGTGTTTTTGCGAGCGCCGAGGATGTATGGCTTTGCACGTCCGTGTGGGCGGTCACGGAGATGGTCAATATCCTGATTTCATCCAGGAATCTGGATCCTAGCAGGGTCGCAGCGATCGAAAGCCAGCTGTTTCTTGAGAGTCTCGGCGGATTGAAGCTGCATTTTCTCGAAGTCAGTCCCGAGAAGGATTATAACTTTTCGCGGTTCTTCGATGATGTCCGGCAAGGGATTCTGAAGTATCACTCGGGTGTTGGAGACGTCATACACAGTGTGATCATGAAGAACAACGGAATTGATTACATCCTGACGTTCGACGAGAAGGACGACTTCAAGCAGATACCCGGCCTCACTGTTTTCCATCCCAGAAACTTCTAGCGTCACGGCCTGTTGGACATGCTTCCCTACGTCACGGTTCCCTGCTGGGCTTGTGCGGCTTGGCGTTGCTGCTTGAGGAGGTATTCGCGGTGGAACATGGCGTGGGCGCGGACGTTGGCGTAGCCCGCGGGCGATTCGATTTTGGCGACCTGGCCGGCGTCGGAGGAAAACCAGCGCATGCAGATTTCGAGTTCGGTGGCGTGATTGTCGGCAAATTCGTCGGGCATGATGGTGGGAAGCGTTAGTTCGAGAGCAGCGGAGCCGGCGGGCGGTTGCGGCGGATGGCCGGCGCTTTGCCAAGAATGTTTGCCGGGCACAGCATGCTGTGCCCCTACAACACCTTCTCCCTGGCGCACGACGACCGGAGCTTCGCCTACCATCTGCGCGATTTCGCGGTATTGCTTGGTGCGCGATTCTTCGTCGGGGATGACGAATTCCTCGAGGCCGATCATGCGCTTGACCAGCGCCATATTTTCCGGATGCGCGAGCACGGCTTGAATTTGCGGATCGGGATTGCTCATCAGTTGCATCAGCACGGCGCGCTGCTGCGACCACAGCGTCGGATACTGCTCGTCGGTTTCGGGGTAACTGAAGAGATTACCCTTGAGGTCGGCGAGGCGAATCCATTTTGATTCAAAGGCCGCGCCGGCGCCGAGCAGCGTGACTTCCACGTCGTTGGGGCGATTGCGGCGGAAACAATCCACGGCCAGCAGCATGATATCGGCGTGAAAGAATTTCATGCGCCGCCAGACCAGGCCGATGCGGCCCATGGCCTGGTCGCGCGCCATGGAATATCCGGCGGCGGTGTCGGTATTGGCCATGGCTCCGCCGAAAAGCGCGGGGAACGCGCCGGTAAGAAACTGGGCGATCGGCCCCATCAGATTCGCGGCGTGCTGCGCGAGATCGGGCGGCACCTGCGCGGGCTCGGGCTGGAAAAATCCCGCGGCCAGCGACTGGCCGGGTTTGGCGCGCGCCGGATAGTGCGCGCCGGGCTCGGCGGTCTGGCTCTGCAGCGAATCGAAATCGAGGACTTCGCTATCGGCGTAGATCGGCGGGACGCCGTATTCGTAGGTTTCGATCTGCAAATTCGAGAGCGTGTTGAAACGCTCCTGCACGCTGATGAGCGAATCGCCGAGCGCGGGTCGGCCGCTCGATCCGTCGCCGGGCAGGGCGTGCAGAACCCGCCAGTGATCGTCCATGTTTTCGTTGCGCGATTCGCAGTAGACGTCGCCGGCAAGCGCCACGTAGGCGCCGTCGGGAAACAGCTCGAGGAGCTGGTCGCGCAGGGATTTGTCGTCTAGCGCGAAAAAGGCCCAGGGACGCAGCCAGGTGCGCTGGAAGGTGATCAGGTTGATGTTGAAATCGCCGCCTTCGGTGAGCGGGCCGCCTTGCGATTGCGCCAGGCGCGCGAGGCGTTCGTATTCCTGCGCGCCGCTGGCGACGGGCGGCCCGATTTTATCCGCGGCGTGCGGATAGGCCGCGCGCAGGCGAGCCTGATGCACCTCCATGTTCCACTGAAGATAGGGATATTCGTGCATGTCGTTGGCCCACGGAGGAGTTTTCAGTTCCAGGCCGCCGACGATGGTGATGACTTCCTGGCCGTTGGGCACGCGCAGGCGCGTTTGCGCCGCGGGCACGGTGACCATTTCCGCAGCGACGAAGTCTTCGAGCGTCAACAATGCGCCGCATTGTTGACAGGTTGTAGGGTGTAGGGTGTGGGGTGTAGAGGGTGAACCCGCGGCGTCGGCTGTAAGGGGTGGGGCGTAGGGTGTATCGGCTGAATTCGTGGCGTCCACACTTCCGCTGGAGGCGTCGTCCTGATTTTCTACACCCGACACCCTACCCCCTACACCCCGCGCGCCATCGTTTCCCGCGCTGCTCTCCGCGCCGCAATCGGGGCACACGTACACATCGTTGCCGAGCTTCACCTCGCGCATGCCGATTTCTGTTTCGGGATGAAAGCCGAAGCGCTGGCCGTCCACCACAAAGCGCACGTAGGCGCCGACTTTGCCGTCGGTCCACAGATCAAACGCTTCCTCGACGATCAGGTTGCCGATGCGGTTGTTGCGCTCGACCAGTCCGGCGACTTCGGTGGCGGCTTTGGCGGCGGCGACGTCCTCTTCGGCCTGCGCGGACGACGGGAAGAAGCGCACGCGCGGCACGTCCTGCGAAAGCACGGAGACGAGCGAGAGTCCGAACGCCTGGTAAATGTTGGTGACGAATTCGTAGCGCGGCATGTCCTCGACCGAGCTGGCGCCGCCGAGCTTTTGCTCGAAGGGCAGGTGCCAGTTCTGGTCGCGCTCGCTCCACCAGAGATATTGCAGGCCGCGCCAGAATTGGTGCGCCTGCTTGATGCGCCGGATTTCCTGGCGGCGCGAGGATTCCGATTCGGTCGAGAATTGCAGCACCAGGCGGCGCAGGGCTTCCTGCAGACGCTCGGGGAGATTTTCATTGTTCAGGCCGAAGGGGGAGGCGGATTGCGCGGCCGGGGCTGGGCTTTCGACGGGCGTGATCGCCGGGTTCGCATTCGGAGTGGGTGTCTGTGGAGGCATTCAGTTCTCGCTTGTAATTCAGTTTGTCTGGTATGTTGAGCGTGATGAGTTCGCGAAAGTCCGAGCCGTGGCGATTTTCAACCCGAGACCGATGGTCGCTGGGAGCGGTCGGGCTAATTATATTTTCACTGGGAGTCGGCGCCTGGCCCGGGGCCAGATTGAATACCTCAACTACTGGGGCGGCGCAGTTTTCGCGCCCTTTGCCATTCTGATCTGCGTGGGATTGGTCGTGGTCGCGGCGATCCAAGGCCGGCGAAGTTAAACCTACCGAAAGTAATGTATTCCACGACGGCGGCGGAATTGCGTTCGCTGGCTCGCGACTCGGGACGGCAAACAGCGGCGGCAAGCCGCCGCACTCCACATACGCGTCGCCGCCGAACGGTTGGCTCCGAATGGGCTGCATCGAGGCAAGCATCAGAGTCGGGCACGACAGATCCCCCAGGCTCGATTAACCGTCGACCTGGGGGCCCCGCTTGCTGTGCCCCTACAAAGGCATCGCGGGCCGGCGAAGTTAAACCTACCGAAAGTAATGTATTCCACGGCGGCGGCGGAATTGGTACGCTTTTTGGCTCGCGACTCGGGCGCGAGCACCCGGAGAAAAGCGGCGACGATGGTGGCGCGATTGGCGATTCGACGTGGCGTCTATTCGATTGCGATGGCGGCCGCGTTGGTCGCGCTCCCAGGCGCTACGATTGCTCGCGCGCAGGATGCCGCGGTTGCGGCGGCGGCGAATTCGCCCGCGCGATTCGCGCAGGCGGCGCAGTCTGCAAGCGCCGCTTCAGGCACGCCCTCAACAAAATCCACGCAATCAGCGCCGGGCGCGCAAAGCGGATCGCAGGACACGCAGAGCACGGATACGAGTTCCCTGCCCGCGGCGGCGAATGCCAGCGCGCCGCATCAGACGGAACCCTACGAACCGATTGACGGATCGGGGCGCGTTTACTGGGTGATGACGAACACAATTCAGCCGCTGCGCATTTTCGGCGATGCGGTGTTCGCCGCGGTGCAGACCGGGATTGACTCGCCGTACGAGTACGGCCCGCACTGGGACGGATTCGGGCGGCGGCTGGGAATCGATCTGGCGGGCGCCGCGGTGAGCAACACGATGGAGGCGAGCCTCGGCGCGATTTGGGGCGAGGATCCGCGCTACGCGCGCCTGGGCGAGGGCGGGTTTGGCACGCGCATGAAAAGCGTGCTCTACCAGACGTTCACCGCTCGGGGGCGCGACGGCAAATTTCATCCCGCGTACGCGCGGTACATCGCTGTTCCCAGCAGCAACTGGCTGTCGAACACCTGGCGCGCGCCGAGCGCTTCGAACAACAAGGACGCCGCGATTCGGTCGGCGTGGGGCTTCGCGTCGCGCTTCGGCGGCAATGCGTATGTGGAATTCAAGCCCGACGTGCGGCGGCGGATTTTCCATCACAATGAGTGAGGTGGTGTTGTAGGGGCGCAGATGCTTGACGACCCTGCTCCCTATCAGTCGCGCGTTCGCATCGCCTCGGAGCATGTGGAGTGCGGCGGCTTGCCGCCGCTGTTTGCCGTCCCGGCTTGCCGGGACGTGCTGCAAGATCGTGCCATTCGCAAACACCGACGCTTGCCTGGGCGGCGGTCTGCGCATGCAGGGACTCCTCGGATCGGGCGAGGCAAGCGCTTGATCTCCCAGGCTCGACTAACCGTCGACCTGGGAGCCCATTCTGCGCCTACAGCGGCGGCAAGCCGCCGCACTCCACAGACGCGTCGCCGCCGAACGGTTGGCTCCGAATGGGCCGCATCACGCCAAGGATTTGCGCCGGCGCCGATGGCGGCTACTCGATGGTGAGGGAGGTTTTGCCGTTGGCGATGGCGGAGGCGAGGCGGGCGCCGCGGTCGTCGTTGACGAAGCCGAAGCGGCAACGGATGAATTGCACATTTTGCAGATCGAGCGGGCCGCCCTCGTAGCGCAGGCGCGTGCCGATGAAAATCACATTGCGCCAGCGAATTCCGTCGAGGGTTTGCGCCGCGCCCGCGAAGGTGAGGTTCTCGACGCGGACGTTGTCGGCGAAGGCGCGCGAGGCGGGCGGCAGGAGAATCTCCGAGGTGTCCGGCATCAGCGTGGCGTCAATGAAATTTCCGCCGCCGATGGCGGCGGGATCGAGCATCTGATTCGCGGCGATTTCGCGCGGCGCGCCGATGGACAGGGGCGCGGGGCTTTTGTCGCCGCGCGCGGCGGCGGGCGGATCCGGGTTCTGCGCGGAACGCAGCTCGGCCAGCGAAATGCGCGCGAGGGTGACGTGTTCGAACAGGCGCTGGTCGTCGGGATGCTGCTGCACGATGTGGTCGAATTCGGCGAGCGCGGGCGCGAAGAAATCGGTTGGCGCGCCGCTATTTAGCACGCGCGCGGTGGTGATCATGGAGTCGGCGCGGTCCACGCCCATTTCCGCTGCGCCCATGCTGCCCGCGGCGGCGTCGTTTGCGGCGCCCTCGAGCGTCTGCGTGAAATCGAGCTGCCAGAGCGAGGAGCGCGATTGCGGACCCGCGGGCGAGGGCGAATAGCCCGTGGTGGCCGCGGCGCGGGGATGCAGGGTCCAGCGTACGCCGCGCCAGCCGAGCGTCACGATCAGAATTGCGGCGAGCGCCAGAACCGTATAGCGCACGAACGCCGGGGCGGACGGCGACGGCCGCCGGTGGCGATGGCGGTGCCCGTGTTGCGAATAGCCGCCCATGGAATTCCAGGAGCTCAAGGCCGCGATTCCTCAGGCGGACATTCTAGACCATAAGCGGGGTGTGAGGGCGAGGTATGAGGGCGAGGGATCACCGCAGAGACGCAGAGGGCCGCGGAGAAAATCGGGAGACACCAAAAGCGCAGCCGCCTATTTCCTGGCGAGTTCGTCGCGGAGGAAATTTACGAGGTCGCGATGGTCGGCGAAGACGTGCGTTTCGGGAGGCGGCGCGGATGAACCGGGGGAGAGATTTTTCATCGCTGCGCTCCTTGGAAAGACAACGGTAGAGGCGGCGCCGTCGTTCGCGCTGCGCGCTTCGGCGGGTAAACGATGGACGCGGGCGACAAAGCCGCGGACGGCGCGGCCGGAGTTGGACGGCACGATCTCGGACGCCTCGATTTCGACGTGGTGGATGGGGCCGGGGCCGGCGAGCGCGTCGGAGGATGTTGGATCGTCGGGATCGCAGCTGTCGTCGCGAGCCGCGTCGTTCGAAGAATCGCTGGAATCGCGCGAGGCGCGCTGCTGCAACGCGGCGAGCGCGGCTTCGGCTTCGCGGGCGGCTTCGAGCGCCTGGCCCATGATCGGATTGATGTGGTAACGGCCGTTGATGAAGGGCATGGAACCTCCATGGGAGAGTGGCTAGCAGCGAGTCGATTTGTGACATGGTGATTAGTGATTAGTCCGAAAATCAAAACCAACGTTTCGCAAATTGGGGGTTCACGAATCGCACCATGTCACTACGTCCCCTACTCACATGGTTTTGGTCGCGCTGATTCCAATTCCAGCAGGCGATTAATTTGGTGCCAGGAGCGGCGGCGCGTTGGCAGCGCTGCGAGGCTGCGCGGTTTCGCCGGCGCGGATGGCTGCGTTGCGGATTCTGGCGTCGGCGAGATCTGCGATGCGTTCGGCGACTGCGACGCCTGCGGTGACGGCGGGAGGGGGGAGTCATTCCGAGTCCCGGACTGACGGGACGAGGAATCGCTCGTGGGGGCCGTTTGGAGGAGGTGGGGAGGCCTGAGGAGAGATTCGTCGGCGGCGCGGGAGTGCGTCGGAGACTCGGAATGACCGACTGCGGGGGACAGCGGCGTGAAGGTCGTCACAGGATTTGGCGTGAACGCCGGCACGGGAATCGGCGGAATGCCGGCGATGCCGAGAATGGAATTCAGCAGCGCGCGATTTTCGGCGCGGAGGCGCGCGATTTCGGCGCGCTGCTGGGCGATTTCGAATTCAAGCGTGCGTTCGTTGCGGCTGGACGCAATTCGGCGCCAGATTTGACCAAAGTTCATTAGGTCCCTGCGTGAGGCTTGGGGAGACGCGGCCGAACCGAGCGAACTGCGCAGCGGACTCTGGTCCGCCTAGCTCAGATCCTCATTTCGAAAAAGCGGTATCACCGACTGGTACATTAGAAGTTGGATATACTATCGAAGCTGCCAGACATTGCGGCCGACGCTGAATGCCTCTCAAACTCCTGCCTCTCGATAGTATTCAGGAAGTGTTTCGATGGTACGAACTGAACCTCTGTAACGCAGACTTGCGCGACCCGCGCGGCTATCGCGTGCGCTTCAAGCCGGAACACTTTATTCATCAGATCAAGCTGACGAATAAGTTCGGCAAAGAGCCCCGCAATCGAAAGCTCGCCATTGAGGAAATCAGGTCAGGCAAACTGGCATTCATCGATGGGAGGTACGACGTTCAACGAGCTTCTGAAATACCGTGGGCCGTGGAACTCGCCACAGACCCTCATTGCATCTGCAGGAATTGGCAAGCATTGGGAAGCGGTGATGAAAACTACGTTAGGAACTTCGGTACGGAAGCACTTCCACAGTGGCGAGTTCTCGTTTGCAAGGTGATCGGAGAAACGCGCCATTTTTCGACGCTTTTCCCTTGCGAGATTCATGAGAAACATTTGGCCCGGAAAATTTGGCCATAAACAAGTCGAGCGGGCCGTCTCCAGCCCGCTCTACCGAAACGCCAGCCCCTCGGTTGGGGCAAAGCCGACCCCGAAGGTCGGCGAACTTCAACATGATTATACCAGTTATGCGTGAAAACTCAAGTCGATTTCCGGGAGGCAAGAAGCTGGTTTCTCGCCTCCCGCAAGCCGATTACAAAATCTCATCGAAAACCTAGCTGGTCAAGATTCAAAAAACACTAGCCCGGCGTCCGCACACTTTAGGGCGTGGCGGATGCGCGGAATGCCTCGCCGGGCACGACTGATCCCCCAGGCTCGATGATCTCCCGAGCGCCTCTCGCCGAGGCCTCGGGAGCCCTGTCAATCCGTCGACCTGGGGGCCCCACTTGCTGTGCCCCTACGAAGAAAAAACTACGGATTGTCGCGGAAGCGGCGGCGGTGGTGGGCGAAGGGGACGGGCTTGGCGCCGCTGGTTTCTTCGAGGAGGGCTTTGCGGGCCTGCATGGCGCGGATGGTGGGGTCGGCGGAGACGACGCGGGCGGCGAGGCGGTCGGCGAGCGGCATGCGGCGGTCGCTCGGGCCGCTGCCATAGCGCGCGCCGTAGCGGGATTTCAGGCCGTAGCGAGCGGCGTCGGCGGGGTCGTCGCCGTCCATTTTCTCGACGTCCTCGACGCGCGCCTGGTCGCGGACCAGATTCGGCAGGGTGCGAATCAGCTCGATGCAATTGTCGGTGACGCAGACCCACTCGCCTGCGCTCGAGCATTTGGTACATCAGCATCCAGCCGCCGACGCGATCGTCGTCCGCGGGAACGGGGCGCGGGAAACCGGCGGCGGCGAAGACGTCGCCCATTTGCTCGGCGATGGAGGCTTCGTCGGTGCGTCGCGCGAAGGCGTCGGGCGAAAGGTAGATGGCGTCGATTTTTTCGCGGGCGGGAGCGGAGGAGTTCGGCGCGGCGGTGCTGCTGAGAAGCGAACGCGCGATGATTTCGCGGGCCAGTTCGCGCGGCGGTGTGCGGCGGGTGACGTATTCGCGGTAGGTGACGACGAGCGATTGAGGTTGCGCGTGACCGGAACCCATCGTCCGCTCGTGCGGACGGGAAGGAAAATGCGCCTCCGGCAGGGAGGAAGGCGCTTCGCGCCGATCTGTTATGTCAGGGCTGAAGCCCTGACCCACAAGGCTGCCTGGTGCGACTGATCCCCAGGCTCGATGATCTCCCGAGCGCCTCTTGCCGAGGCCTCGGGAGCCCTGTCATTCCGTCGACCTGGGGGCCCCGGTTGCTGTGCCCCTACAACAGCAGCGACATGCGGAGCGGCGGTGGATGGCGGCGCGGCGAGGGCTGCGGCTGGAATTGACGCGTGCCAGTACACCGCGGAGGGGTGCTCGAAGCCCCAGTCCATTGAGATCCAGCGCGGCCACCAGGATTTTTCGCGCAGCGTCGGGCCGATCTGCTCGGCGCGCACCACGTGGCGCGAGCAATCGAAATTGTCGAAATATTGGCCGGCGAAGACGTCCCAGGAGCCGTCCAGAAACGCGCGGCGCAGATGCGACGGCAGGGCGCGCAGTGTCTTCAGATAGGATTCGTCGCCGGCGTAGAGAGGATTGTCGGTGTAGCGCGCGGGGATGAAATCGTAGTCGGCGGGATCGTACTCGGCGGGATTTTCCATGCCGGGCGCGGGCTGCTTGTCAACCCACAGGGCTTTCACCCAGGAGTGGCCGATGTTGCCGGGATTGGTCGCCGCAGCCATGCACGGAAACGCGCCGGGAATCGGGCAGCGGTTGCGGCTGGTGAGGAATTGCCACTGACGCAGCGTGAACATGGTGAGCTCGTCGATGCCGATGAACAGGAATTCCGAGCCCTGATACTGGTAAACGTCGTGCTCGCTCTGGCAGTAGCCGAAGCGGGTGGTCGAGCCGTTGGTCCATTCGACGAGGTGCTTGGATTCGTAAAAAGTTTTGTACAGCTCGCGGGGAACGTCGCGGCGGAAATAGTGAAGCAGGGTTTGCTCGAGCTCGGGAAAGGTGCGGCGGAGCAGCAGCGTGTTGGAGCCGGGCGTTTCGTGCGCCTGAAGGATGGCCTCCATCAGCAGCGCTTTCGATTTGCCGGGGCCGGCGGCGCCTCCGAAAAGGCGATATTTTGCGGGCGAGGCGTGGAATTCCTGCTGCTTGGGAAAGGGAGTGTAGCCGAGCTTCACTCCGAGCCGTTCCCTGCCGATAGCGTTCGCTGCGTCAGCGAGAGGATTCGGGCGCGCGTTCTCGGATTCGGCTTCGTCCAGGCAGGTGTCGACGCCGGATGTGAGGGAGACCATGGGAGGAAAGACGAAACTCGAGGAGCGAAATTCGAAATTCGGTCTCGCGCGCGCCGATTTCGCGTTTCGAGTTTCGGATGGCGAGTTTCGGATTCTAGGAGAGGCTGCGGATTTTGCCGCCGACGTAGAACGCCGCCGCGCCGCCCAGAAACGACGCGCCGATGGGAATGTGGTGCAGGCTGAAGACGGCTCCGAGGGTAAATGCGGCGATGCCGGCGAGTTGCACGATGTAGCCGACGGTTTTGCGGCTAATGGCGGTGGTCGTGGTGCTGGTGGTGGGTGCGGTCACGAGGGCTCCTTGGTGATGCGGAAGATGGAAAAGAGAAAATAGATAATGGAAAACCGGCGCGCGAGGTGGGGTTGTAGGGGCGCAGCATGCTGCGCCCGGAAAGCTTGCTTGGCGGTGCTGGGCCATCCGCGAAATCTGAAGAGCCAATTGCTGGATCGGCTGAATCTTGCCAAGCATCTGCGCCGGGCACAGCATGCTGTGCCCCTACGAAGAAAAACCGGCGGCACCGGGCATCCGCCGCGGCGGACGGGCGGAGGTGCTTACGCGGAAGGTGCGGCGATCGGCTCGCCGCGGGGCGCGGGCGGCGCGCTGCGAACGGGTCGAGCGACGGTGTGGACAAGCTCCACGGTCGAGGGCGCGTCGGAGAAGAGCGCGCGATCAGTGTTTCGCGGCGGCGGAACGATGACGCGCGTCCACTCTTTCAGGACCTCCAAAATCAGCTTGACGGCGCTCTCTGGTTTTTTGCGCCGCGCGCTGGTGAGCTCGCCATAGACTTCCACATGACCCTCGGCGATTTTGTGCTCGTCAATTCCGGCGATGCGGAAGGCCTCCGCCAGGGGGACGCGCTTGCGTTGGGTGGTTTGCTTCGATTCATTCCCCAAAAAATTCGGCGAGCGCGTCGGCGGGGTTTTTTCGCCCGTACCGCGCGAGGATCGGCTTTTTTTCGCGGGCTTGCCGGCGCTTTTTTTTGCGGGCTTCTTTGCGGGCTTGTTTGGCGAGCCGGGCGCGGCGGCGACGGAATTGTTTCCGCCTGCGGAGCGCCCGTTGGCGCTTCTGGTCGAGGCTTTTTTGCTGGGCATGGAGATGTTCTTTCGAGTGGAGGAGCCCCATCACGGCGCCGTCGAGCGCCTGGCGATGATGCGCGCAGAAACGGTCGCCGGGCCGGGCGCGGCTCAGGCAGCGATGCCAGGCTGGAGCCGAGGCGCGCGTTGGCACGAGGGCGATGCAGCGGGACATGGGCGCGAGGGATGAAACGCGAAAGGCGAAATTCGAAAAGCGAAAATTGAAAATCGAAATTCGATGACGGCGAGGCGGGGTGCGCGCTATGCGCCGGGAGATGGCGGGGACGCGGGCGGCGGTGTTGCCGGAGGCGTTGGCGAATTGCACGGCACTGAAATTGAGGGCGACGGCGTCGGGCCGGACTGGACGTCAATCCAGGTGCCGCAGGTCTGGCACCATCGCAGCGTTGAGCTTGTTCCGCGGTTGTCGAGCGCGGCTACGCAGAGCCGGTGCCAGCCGAGTGCGAGATCCATCGGTTTGGGGCTTTGTTGCGTGATGCCGGTAACGACGCCCTTCGGATTCGGCGGCAGTGCCACGTTGAAAAGCGGGATGGCATTCGTTTTGTTCATGCCGGCGGTGGTTTCGTAGATGCCGAACTGCGCGACGCAGGGATGCACGGGTTTTGCCCCGGCGCATGGCCGGGTTTGTTTGAAATCGTAGTCGAATGTCACCGTGATGCAGTGCCACGCGGCGGGCGCTTGCGGCGAAGGAGCAGGCAAAAGCTGCTGACACGGCGATTGTGGCGGCGCGGAAGCGGAATTCGTCGGCGCCTGGGGCGGCGCGGGCGCAGGAATTATGGCCGAGGTCGGCGCGGCTGGCGGCGCGGCTGCGTGCGCAAGAGCTGACGCTTCGCGGGAGGCCGCTGGCGAAGTTGCGTTTTGCGCGCGGACCGGTTGCGCGGCGGCGAGAATCACGAGTGCCGCAATCGTTGCTGCGCCGAAAGCAAAACGTCGAGTTAGGCCCATTCCCCGGAGTACCCACGGCCATCATAGCGCAAATGGGGATGGGTGAGACGCGCGGGGCCGCGCGGAGGCGGTGCGGCTATTGCTTATCGTAGATCAAGGTGTACTTTGAACCGCCGCCCTCCCGAATAAGTTGGCGGCCGTCCTTCGCGAGCGTCCAGCGCGTCGCGATACGTGGACTCGGCAACACGGTGCCGGCGTCGTTTCTCACGCGGATGGTAGCTTCCGTTATTAACGTAGCTTTCTGCCAGTACGCAATGTGGATCAGGTCGTAGCCTCTCTGAGAGCCGGCTGGTTCGACGTGCCCGACAGAGTGTTCCTGACCGTCGGCAACCCAGGTGCTCGGCAGATCCGCTGTGTCCGCGGTGGCGCCCATGCGAAATGTGGAGCCGGTGCAGTCAATGTAGATCGTGTCCTGGAACTGAGTCGAGTCCTTTGGGATTTTGCTTGCGACGCGGTTGAGATTCCAGGTGCCCGTGAGATCGGGATGCGCAGGCTCCGATTGCGCCTGTGCCGGCACGGCCAACAAAAAGGCCAAACCTGCGATTGCGATCACGCGGGACGGTGGCAGCATGGCTATTGCTTGTCGTAGACCATGACCTGCATCCCGCCCATGAAATAGATTTGACGCTTCAGAGTGAGGCCGTCCTTTGAGAGCGTCCAACGGGTAGTCTGGGCGGTAGGAACAACGAGCATTTTCGGCTGGCCGTAGGGCGGCTCAGGCCCATCGTTCAGCGCGACTCCGGGACGCCGCGGAAGCTCCTCAATTATCAGCACAGACTTTTTCCAGTAGGCCTTTAGTTCAGTTGCCGCGGTCGGCCCCGGATCAACGGTGCGCGATTTTCCGTCGGCGATATATTCCCGGGATGCCTCCCTGCCCTCGTTCGTCCAATGCATCGCAATGTTGGGCCCTGCGCAAGATATGACGATCGTAGCCGCCGCCGACTGGTTCTTAGGCAAATCGCTCTTCTGGCGGTCCAGATTCCATGTGCCGGAGAGATCGGGTGGTGCAGGATTCTGCGCAGGCAGCGGAAGGGCGAGTGCGGCCAGGAGAACCGCGAGCAGGCATCGCCTCAGCATGGCTGCCCCTCCCGTAAAGGGAGACTGTAGTACATCCAGCGCGGCGCGCGCTATAAGGGATTCCGTTTGATGGACGGTGGCGAGGCGAAGGTTCTGCGGCGATTGCGGAACCATAGCAGGAGACCGACAAGGACTCCCACCGGTACCGAAAACAGCGTGAACTCCCGCGCCTCCGACACTCTCCAAGCAGTAAAACATACGGCCGCGACCACGAGCAGCCCGACAGGGTGTCCCGTCAGCAAACCTACGCCCTTGAGGCCGAAGGGCAGGACGCGAGCCGGAATCGGATCGGTAGCGCTTTCGCCCGTTGGCTTTACACCCGAGATAGCCGCATACGGCTTGTGCACGTTACCAGTATACGCCTGTTCCGCCTACCCGAGGATTTGGACGATGATGCCGGCGCCGCCGGTGATGGAGGAAACTTTGACGCGGATGAAATTGCCGCGCACGGCGGTGACGGTGCGCGCTTCGCCGGCGGTGGCGGCGGAGGTGTCGATGGTGGTGTATTGCGCGTCGGCGTCGGACATGGCGGTTTGCAGGACCATGCTGACGGCCGAGGGCGCGGTGGCGTAGATGGTCTGCCAGCGGATGGTGCGGCCGTTTTCCGGGAAGCCGGCGTAGCTGGGCAGCGCGAATTGCTGGCTGGCCTGGCCGGCGGCGGGCGATTCGCTGTTGAAGGCCAGGGCGACGTCGCCCGGGAAGATCGAGTAGGGCGGGACCTGCGTGTTGTAATTCGGCATGGGGGCTCCAGGGGAAGTGGCTAGTGGCGAGTGACTAATGGCTAGAGGAAGGCAGAGGCGAAGGATTACCGCAGAGACCCGCCAGCAACCGGCGCGGCAGGCGCAGAGTTCGCAGAGAAAGGCGCGACGACGGCAGGAGAAAGATTATTTATTTGAGCGCGAAACGTGAGGGAGACGATTCAGGCACACGACGAGGATAACGATAATTTATTTACGCGCGTGCGCTGCGCGTGTCAAGTGTTTATTTGTGTAGAGAAAAATCGTCTAAGGCGGGGACGCGGAAAATGGAGGATAGAAAGTAGAAAATGGGGCGGCGATCGGCTGGATGCCTCGGGCTGGATAATCCGAGCTGCGTTTCACACCAGCTCAGCGCCGTGTGGAGTGCGGCGGCTTGCCGCCGCTGTTTTCGGGCGAAGCTTGCTTCGCCCGAGCCGAGGCTTACCCGCCGGCCCGCATCGCGCCCCGGCACGGCTCGAATCGTCTCGATTGGCGTGACGTTGCAGCACGTCCCGGCAAGCCGGGACGGCGTACAGCGGCGGCAAGCCGCCGCACTCCACATCATCCGAGGCGAATGGCGCGAGAGATCTATGGGCCACATCACGCCAAGCAACTGCGCCGGGCACATTATGTCGTGCCGCTACGCGGCCAGTGATGAATGGAAGTGGAACAGCCAAGGTCGAGCGCCGGGCACGACTGATTCCCCAGGCTCGATTAACCATCGACCTGGGGGCCCCTTTTGCTGTGCCCCTACGAAGAAAAACCGGCGGCGATTGTCGGCGGCGGAGGCGAAAGCGGGCTTATTTGCCGTCGAAGAATTTCAGGGCCATGGCGCCGTGGGTCGCGCCGCCTCCGGCGCGCAGTGCCGCGGCCAGGAACGCGGACTCGACGAGTTCCTCGCGCGATGCTCCGGCAGCTTTGGCGCCCTTGGCGTGCGCTTCGATGCAGTAGGGGCACTGCGTGGTGCATGCCACCGCCAGGGCGATGAGCTCGCGGTATTTTCTGGGGATGGCGCCGCCTTCGCGGCCGACGATTTTGTCGAGGTTCAGCCAGGCGTCGAATTCCGCGGGCGCCAGCTTGCGCATTTCCTTGAGAAGGCCCATGTCGCCTGCGTCGTGATAGTGCTCGCTCATTCGCAATTCCCTCCCCGTGTGCGGATTCGGATGGCCGTTGGTGCGGCCCGGCAGGCAAGAGTAGCAGAAAAGTTCGAATCGCAGGAGCGGGAGCGTTGCGAAAAACGAAGATGAACGGGCGACAACGAGGCGAGGTCGTGCCCCTACCAAGAAACCGCAACGGCGCGACGGATTATTTTTGCGGGGCGGGGGCGGTGTCGGGCGCGGCATCAGGCGACGGGTTCGCGTCGGGAGCTGGTTGCGCTGCTGGCGCGGGGCGGAGGGTGAACGTCACGCCGCGCTGGGTGTTCGCGTCAACCGTTTGCTGCAGGTCGAGCAAGTTCATGTCAATCGCGTTCTCGCCGCCGTAGTTGGTGATGTAGTGCAGCTTGCCGCCGTCGAGCCAGTAGCTCATCACTTCGTAGATGGTGCCGTCCTTCAGATAGATCAGCGTGGAAGGAGCGGGGGCTGCGGCCGTGACTGAGCTGCTCGCCGGAGGATTCTGCCAGGCGGACGGATTTTCGTCGGTGGGCGCGGCGGCGTCAGCGTTGTCGCCGGCCTTGTCGCTCTCGAAAAGATACGGACCGCCGGAAACGGGGTACTGGCTGTTGTCGCCGGAGTCGTAGCCGAATCCGCCACCGCCGCCGCCGTAACCGTAGCCCGCGCCGAATCCGCCGCCGAATCCGTAGCCGAAACCGGCGCCGTAGCCATAGCAGCCGAAGCCGGAGAAGGGATCGCAGCCGAATCCGCCGCCGTAAAATCCAAAACCGGGGCCGAAAAATCCGTAGTAGGGGAAGTAAACAACTTGCACCGGCGCGTTTGAGAAAATCCTGGGCGGCGGAACCGGGAGCAGCCGCGGCGAGTTTTGGCCTGGTCGTCGGATGAATGGCCGCGGAGGATGCGGGAGTTCCCGCGCTGCGCACGCTGGAATCTTGCCAGAGCTCGTGGCCCTGGCCGGAGAAGCTCATGGCGCCCGAATGAATGGGCGTGGATTGCCAGGGACTCGTCTGCGGCGCGAAGCCGAGGACGGAATTGCGCGGAGCGGCCTGGTTGCGGAGCAGGACCGGACCGCCTGGGCCAGCCACTACCAGGCCCGGCACGCGCCTGCCGGATGTTGAAGTGGATGCAGGATGCACGGATGAATTGGCCGGAGGCGTTGCGTGCGCGACCGGAGCTGGGTGCGGCGTGAGCTGCCTGTGGAATGCGACGACGATTGCGACGATGCGTGCGAGCTGCCGCTGGAGTGGAATCCTCCGCCGCCGCCGAAACCGCCTCCCCCGCCCGCGTGGCCGCCGCCTCCGCCATGCTGCGCAAGCGCAGCCGAAGGGGCGAACAGCAGTACAACCGCCGCGAGAATGCCGACTGCCATTTTATTTTGCGATGGCGCGACTGGGTTGGCGAGAGTCATTTTCGCACCTCAAAGTGCAGATCGAGGCAACCGTTACGTATAAGTGATTCTACACCCTTAGACGCGATCGCGCATGGGTTGGTTGCAGGCACTGGAGCGGGTGCGGAAATACAGGACTTTGGGACAGGAAGATAAAAAAGCGAAAGTCGAAAATGGGCAGAAATGCTGCGGCGCGCGATCGAGGCGGATGGGCGGCGCGTCGCCAAGAAATTGGGCCGGGCACAGCATGCTGTGCCCCTACAAAACCAGCGACATGCGGGGAGGCGGTGCATGGCGGCGCTGGGCAAGCTGGCGCTAGCGGCGGGTGAGTCTTACGCGGCCGAAGGGTTTGGCGGCGCCGTCCACGATGTTGTCGAGGCGCCACTCCCAGGTATCCGTTTTTTCGTCGTAGAGGAAATCGTTGCTGAAGACGACCGCGCCTTTGTCGTTCTTGAAAATAAAATGAAGCTCGTTCGGTTTCGGATCGGCGACGCCGATTGATTCGAGCGGCCAGGCCTCCGTAATCGTCAAGCCAGACGGCGGCGAATTGCTTGGCGGCGTCGTTCCAGGCGATGTAGATCGTGGCCTGGTAGTCGGGTTT
The DNA here is from genome assembly GCA_963814605.1 of uncultured Acidobacteriota bacterium. Classification (GTDB taxonomy): domain Bacteria; phylum Acidobacteriota; class Terriglobia; order Acidiferrales; family UBA7541; genus Palsa-295. The sequence goes on from CAWFDD010000002.1 coordinate 717,336, forward strand.
GCCTTGGCTGTTTTGGTGGCGCGAGATTTCGTGGATCTGCAAATAATGATGATCGAGGACCCATTCGGCGTCCACGTCGTGTTGCGCGTCGCGGCCGGCCATGGGGCCCTGAAGCGTCCATTTACCGACGAGGTGATCGAGCAGCGCGGATTTCACCGGAGGTTGCTGAGCGGCGGCAATCGAGGCCGCGGTCAAGGCCGTGGTCAGGGCCGCGAGGAGCATCGCGTGTTTCAGGATGGCGGTCGGTTTCCGCACGAGGGTGATGATATTACCCCGGATGCGGTGCGGCAATTAATTTCGATTTTCCATTTTCGAATTTCGGCTTCCTGCTTCGGCTATACTGGCGCGCGATGATTCCTTTTCTGCATTTGGGGCCGCTGCTGGTGCCGACGTTTGGACTGATGGTGGCGGCGGCGATGGTGGCCGCGTATTACGTGCTGCGCGCGGACATGGCGCGGCGCGGGCTGGCGGCGAAGGATACCAGCACGGCGGAGATGTTCGTGGCGGTGCCGGCGCTGGTCGGGATTGTGGGCGCGAAGGTGTATCACGTGCTGGAGACGCCGCGCGAGTTGTTCGCCGATCCCGTCGGGCAGATTTTCAGCCGCTACGGCCTGGCGTGGTTCGGCGGGCTGATCGCGGGATTTGCGGCGTTTGTGTGGCTGGCGCGGCGATTTAAATTTCCGCTGCTGGAAATTTTCGATGCGGGGTCGGCGGCGGCGGCGTTGGGATACGGCGTGGGGCGAATCGGCTGCCTGCTTTCCGGCGACGGGGATTACGGCGTGCCGACTTCCCTGCCCTGGGGCATGAGTTTTCCGAATGGGCTGGTGCCGACGACCGCGCGCGTGCACCCTACTCCGATTTATGAGTTGATTGCGGCGTGCGCGATTGCGTGGATCCTGTGGCGCATGGGGACGCTTCAGGTGAATCCGCGCCGAACCACGATGAATGCGGCACTTGTTCCCGGTCCCAAGCTGTCGCCTGAGGAGTTTGAGCGGGCGCGCGAAGCGTTTGAGGCGAGAGAGAGAGCACACCCTCAGCGCCCGTTGCCGTTCTGGAGACGACTGCGCGGCTACTGGAAAATGATGTTCATGCGCCCCTATACGGGCAGCGTGTTTGCGGTCTATCTGGTGCTGACTGGCGTAGCGAGGTTTTTGGTCGAGTTCATTCGCATCAACCCGCGGTCGTTTTTCGGATTGACAAATGCGCAGGCTGCGAGCGTGGTGTCGGTGATTGCGGGTGTGACGTTGTGGTGGCGCGTGGCCAGGCGCGGAAAACTGAAATACGTCGGTCGCGAGTGACTATTTTCGAATTTCGATTTTCGAGTCTCGCGCTTCGGCAATCTTGGGCATGCGAATGGCGAGGAGGCCATCGGCGAGGACGGCGATGGAGCCGGCGGCGTTGACTTCGGCGGGCAATGCCAGGATGCAGATGGATTTCGGCGGGCAGTCAAAATCGGAGAGCGGCTGTCGGGCCAGGGCTGCGCGCCGGGCGCGAAACCGGGGAGCGATTCTCGGGCGATCCGTCTTCGCTGCGGCTTTCGATTTCGCGCAAAAGGGATGGGAGGTTTTCGCGCGACCGGACCTCCCTACGTCTCTCGTGCGGGTCCGATTCGCAGGCGCGAATTTCCTGCGCCGCGGTATCGCGGCAATCGTCCCGGGGATCGTGCGCGAGGATAACCAGCCAGCGCGAGTCAATGCCCACTTCCAGGTGCGCCGCGCGCGCGCCCGGAAGGCTGGCCAGGGCGTACACGAATTCCTCAGACTCCTGCACGTGGATCGGGAAATCGAGCAGCAGATCGCGTTCGGCGCGGACCCAGTCTTGCAGCTCGTCTCCGGAACGGGGCGCGCGAGCGAGGAAATTATCATAGGCGCGGCGGGAGATGACGTCGTAGGCCTCGAGCAGGCAGTCGGTGGCGTCACTCAAGGCGATGCATTCGCGCTCGGGCGCGCGAAACGCGCGCCGGGGCCGGGCGGCAATCGCTTTTCGGGCGGCGGCGCGGCTAAAGGATGAAGGCACGGCAGGGTTTGGTTTCACGGCGACCTCCTCAGCTTCTCATCGGCAGGCGGTCGCGGTCTCTGTATTTGCGGCGCAATGCAGTCGAGCTCTGCGGCGCGGGACGGGCGGCGGCATATGCCGGACTGCGGGGAATTTCGCTGACGCGATCGCGCGCGGGATCGCGCCTGGGCCCGCCGAGCAGGCTGGTCATTTCCGATTCCATGGTCTGGTCATTCAGGCCGCGGCTTCCCAGAACGTTTCTGCCGCGCTCGACGACAGGCAGCCAGAGGTGCGTTTCGGAAAGCGGCACGCCGACCATCAGCGTCCGCGAATGCACGGCGACCGAATCGGCCAGGTCGTAGCCGCGGCCGTCGGTGAGTGTTTCGGAGGCGAGCACCACGTCGTAGTCGAAAATGCCGATAAGATCCTTGGCCTCCTGAACGTTTCTGGCGTGCTGCGCTCCCCAGCCGTGTGCCGAAAAGCGGCGCAGAATTCCCTGCATCGCCGGCGAAAGTGCTCCGATCACCAGAATCCGTAATTCGGTTGTTGGCATGGCGATACCTCTTCGCGGAGACTCGACCTCTGCGGCTCCCCTGCAAGTCGAGGACGGCGATCGCGCGTGGGCGGTCCGAAGAAGCGAATCCGGGCGAATCCGCGCCGCGCCTCCCACTTTGCTTATCGGGCAACGCCGACGGAACGTTAGCGCAATGGCGCCTTCCAGACCTTGGGCTGAAGTTAGGCTCTCCGTCGGCCGGGCACAATGGTAAACAGTACCGTTTTTGGGTTGCGGGAGTTGCGGATAGGGTCGGTAGTATTCGTTCGCTTTCGGTACAGTAACTGACTTGACAGCAGGGTTAGCTAAGAGTAATTTGAGCCCAATTTGGGAATGGCGCCCTGCGCGCCCGGCCTCCAAGATTGGGAAACGCGTCAGCGAGCGCCCGATCGGGTGAGACATGAGAGAAAAAATGAGACATACAACGGCGGGAGCTTCCCCATTGGAATCAGAATCGGCGGCGACGGTCGGTTCGGCAACTCACTCTTCGAGCTCTGCAACATCCAAGCGCGGCAGGCTCTACCGAGTCCTGCTGGTGGACGATCACCCCGTGGTGCGGCTCGGCATTCGCGCCATTGTGGAATCGCAGCGCGATATGGAAGTGTGCGGCGAGGCTTCGGACGGCCAAGAGGGGCTGGAAATGGCCAAGGAATTCAAGCCGGATCTGGCGCTGGTGGATCTGACCATGGGGGAGATGAACGGCCTCGACTTGACCGCAGCGTTGCGCGAACAGTTTCCGGAAACAGAAGTGCTGGTGCTGAGCATGCATTTCTCGGAGGAGCTGGCGCGGGAGGTGCTGCGCTGCGGCGCGCTCGGTTATATTTTGAAGTCCGACGCGGACGAAGAGCTGCTCGCGGCGATCGATCACATGCGCCGCCGCCAGCCGTTTTTCACCGGCCGGCTGGCGTTCGCCATGACTCAGAATTTCGTGGATGGCACCGGACCGGGCACGGACGCGAATGGGAAACCCATCTCTGCGCTGACGGAGCGCGAACTGCAGGTGGTCAAGCTGCTGGCGGAGGGCCGGAGCAACAAGGAAGTGGCCGGGACGCTGGGAGTATCCACGAGGACGATCGAAAGCCACCGCAATCACATCATGCACAAGATGGGTTTCGCCAGCTTCAGCGAACTGATCCGCTACGCCATCCGCATCAATCTGGTCGAAGCCTAGGCGCGAACGCAAGAACGGCTCCCAGCACGTAAGATGCAGGGAGCCGTTCGGAAATCTTCGTTGAGTTTGTCGGTTGAACGCGCGAGCGGATGCGCCCGGCGGCTAGGCTTTCTTGACCGCTTTGCGACGGCCGCGGCGCTTGGTCGGACGCTCCGTGGGGGGCTCGCCGATCAGTTCCGCGCTCCAGATCGAAGTTACGAACTTCTTCACGCCGTGATTGTCGAATTCAATGGTGGTGCGCTCGACATTTGATTCGGTGACGACGCCAAGACCGTATTGGTCGTGACGGATAGCCTGGCCCTCGACGAGAGTCTGCACAATGCCTCCTAGGATTACGACGAACGGTGACGGCCTGTCAGGTTTTAGAGGGCGGTGACGCGCTCGGCCTGCAAACCCTTGGGACCCTGCTTGACTTCGAACTCGACGGCCTGTCCTTCGTTGAGGCTCTTGTAACCCTCGGACTGAATCGCCGAGAAGTGCACGAAGACGTCCTCACCGGACTGGCGCTGGATGAAGCCATAACCCTTTGCTGCGTTGAACCACTTTACGGTGCCCTGTTCTGTAGCCACTTTTACTGCTCCTAATTAATTCATAAGACGACGGTTAGTCGCCTAGAAGGCTATCTGCGCCCCGGAATGCCCTGCCGCCAAAAAAAAGGCCGTCGGACGGTGGCCCGGCAGCCCTGTGATTCGCGTCAAAAGCGACACAAGAGCAACAAACGCATGGAGATACTACCACGAAATAAATTCAAAAACAACGCCTGGAAAACGCGAAAATTGGAGCCGAAATCGGCAGTGAAACGACCCGTGGTTGCATTCCAGCGGCCTTGGCTAGCTCACGGTTGCAGCACGCGCGGGCAAGCCCGCGCGGCAAACAGCGGCGGCAAGCCGCCGCACTCCACATACGCGGTGCCCACGCTCTATCGAGGATGGTGGGCGGCATCGCGGCAAGCATCTGCGCTTTGCGCGTTCTGTGCAGGACGCTTGCCCCTGGTCTCGCGCGGGGCGTACACTCGCGCAAATTTATGGCCGACCGGCCCCACAGCCCGTCCCATCGTTTCACCGAGCGCGGAACATACATGGTGACCGCGGGGACTTACGGCAAGCAGCCGACATTCGGGTCGCGGGTACGTTTGAGCTTGCTCTGTGAAGTGCTGATGAAGCTCTGTCTGGACCACGGATGGGCGCTACAGGCCTGGGCGGTTTTTCCCAATCACTATCATTTCGTAGCCTCGTCCTCTTCGCCCGAAAATCTTTCAACCACCATTCGGCGCTTGCATTCGCTCACCGCGCTCGAGGTTAATCAGCGCGACCGCGAAGCCGGACGCCAGGTCTGGTTTCAATATTGGGACACGCTGCTCACCACTCAGAATTCGTATCTCGCCCGCCTGCACTACGTCCACGAAAATGCGGTGCATCACGGCGTTGTCCGGCGCGCTGCAAATTATCCTTGGTGCTCGGCTGGATGGTTCGAGCGCAAAGCCACGGCAGCCTTTCGTAAAAACGTCTTCAGCGTTCCGTGCGACAAGATTTCGGTGCCGGACTCTTTCGAAGTCTCGATCAGGGTGTAACCGGGCCTGCGACGAATCCTCCCGCGACGCACAGAACGCTCAAGGCGCAGATGCTTGCCGCGATGCGACCGGTGTCCTCAATCGTCCGCCGGCACCGCGTATATGGAGTGCGGCGGCTTGCCGCCGCTGTTTGCCGTCCCGGCTCGCCGGGACGTGCTGCAATCGTGAGCAAGGGCGGACCGCTGGGCGCGGTGTGGGTTAGGCCGGGGCGAGGGCGAAGGCTTCGGCGAGGAGTTCGTAGGAGCGGCGGCGGTCGGCGTGGTCGTGGGTCATGGTGGTGATCATGATTTCGTCCACGCCGGCCTGATCGGCGAGGCGCGTGAGGCGCTCGCGGACGCTCGCGGGCGTGCCGATGAACGAGCGGTTGCGATTCATCTCCACGATTTCGAGCTCGTCCGGCGAAAACTGATAATTTGCGGCCTCCTCGATCGAGGGAAAGCGTCCCATTTTGCCGGAGCGGAAACGCAACAGCGTCAGCGCCAGAGGCTTGGCGAGTTCCGCGGCGCGCGCTTCGGTTTCGGCGCAAATCGCGGAAACGCCGATCAACGCTTCGGGGTGCTCCAGATATTCCGAGGGCTGAAAATGTTCGCGGTACATGCGCAGCGCGCCGACGGCCGGCAGCGGCTGAATGTGATGCGCGAAAGCGAAACGCAGGCCCATCTGCGCGGAAAGCTCGGCGGAGAAATCACTGGAGCCGAGCAGCCAGACGTCCGGCATGGGCACGTCGTCGGGCATGGCGCGGATGCGTTCGAGCGGATGGCCCTGCGGAAAGCCGTGGTCGAGGTAGCTCAGCAGATCGCTGAGGCGCGCTGGAAAATCGTCGGCGCTAAGTGCGTTGCGCGAACCGCGCAGGGCGACCGCGGTGAGCGGGTCGGTGCCGGGCGCGCGTCCCAGGCCTAGATCCACGCGGCCGGGATGCAGCGCCTCGAGGACGCGAAACGTCTCCGCCACTTTCAGCGGCGTGTGATTGGGCAGCATGATGCCGCCGGAGCCGACGTGGATATTTTTCGTGACCGACGCCACGTGGCCGATCATGATTTCCGGAGCGGAGCTGGCGATCAGCGGCGTGTTGTGGTGCTCGGCGAGCCAGTAGCGCGTGAAGCCCAGCCTGTCGGCAAGCTGCGCGAGATCGAGCGTGTTGCGCAGCGCGTCCGAGCTGGTCGAGCCGGACGCTACCGGCGAGAGATCGAGCACCGAAAGGCGATACTTCTTCTCCGCGGCCATCAGTTCCCTTCCCGAGGCAACGATTCACGCGAGGTGCGAGCGCTGATTGTTGCATATCGGGAGAAACCAGACTACCGGCGCGAGGCTCTTGTAGCGCCGGCGTCCCGCCGGCGATTTTCTGTCGAGTCCGCCGAAACCAAAACCGCCAGCGAAAGCGATACGAAAACCGGCGATGCGACGGCGGGTGGCACCGTACTACTCTACCGATGGTACGGAAGTACCGGCAAATCGCCCGGCCCCGGTACTGCGCGAATGTGACTTTGTCTCTACTGCGCTTGCGGGGCGCGGCTTGCTAAATTGCCACTTCGGACACGCACGCATAGAAGACGAGGCAATCGAGAATGAGCGATTCGTTTGAGTTTAGGGTTCCCGAGGAAAATCAAGGCGGCGCTGCGCCATTGCAGCGGCCCGCGGAAATGTCTGCGGAGACGATCGGCAAATGCGACGCCGCGGCGAAGCCCGCATCTTCGCGCGAGGAACGCCGCTGCCGTCGCCGCGCGCTGATTTCCGCGCCGGTGCGCGTGCGCAGCGTGGACGTCACCGACGGGGGCCCGGACGAAATCTCGACGACGCTGGACGTGTCGCGCGGAGGAGTGCTTTTCGCGGCGAAGGATGCCGCTTTCGAAGTGGGCATGCCGGTGATGGTCGCCTTTCCCTATTGCAAGTCTCCCGTGGCCGTGCAGGCCGAACAGCCGGGGCGCGTGGCGCGCGTGGCGAAAATGCCGGACGGCCGATTCGCGGTGGCGGTTATTTTGCGATCGGGCGCCGGCGAGGATCTCGTGGATTCCGGGGGGCGCAAACTCAACGCACCTGAAGTGCAACCTTGCTACACACCGGAACTCGGCACGAAAAAACCGCTGGTGATCGTGGTGGACAAGGATATTTCGGTGCGCGAATCGCTGAAGGCGTATCTGACCGGCGAAGGATACGAAGTGGTGGCGCTGAGAAGCGCCGGAGAAGCGCATCACGTGCTGGAGATGTTCACGCCCGCGCTGCTGATCGCGGAAATCGAAGGCGAGGATCTGCCGGGATACGAGCTGTGCGCGTACGTGAAAGGCACGCCGCGGCTGCAAACTATTCCGGTGATGCTGATGACCAGCTCGGCGTATCCGAGCGACTACGCGAACGCGCATTCACTCGGCGCGGTGGTGTGCATCGCGAAACCGTATCGCCAGGAGCGCCTCGGGCACGTGGTGCGATTGCTCGCGCCGACGCCTCAGGCGAAGCGACAGGCGGCGCCGGCGCGTCCCGGTGACGCTGCGCGAAAAGCTGCTGCCGGACACGGCGGCAAAGCCGCAGGGTATTCGCCGAATATCCGATTTCGCTCAAGCTCGTAGGGCGATCTGCGTCGGACGAATGCGGGGCGAAGCTGACCGACGAGTGGTGTTAACGCTGTGGGCGCATGGGTGTCTCGACGATCCTGCTGCGTCGGCCCAAGGCGCGTAAAATACCCTCATGCAATGCCCCAAATGCAATGCGGAGGCACGCGACATCGCGCGGTTCTGCCCGCGGTGCCACGCCACGCTGCGCTACGAGTGTCCTTCGTGCAAGCATGAGCAGCGGCACGGCGGCCAGTGCGACAAATGCGGCGTTGATTTCCTGAAATACATCAACGCGGTGCTTTCGGCGAAGAAAAACGAGGCGGACGCGGCGCACGAACGTCTGGAACAGCGCTCGAGCCTGATGAAGAATCTCCTGTTCGTCCCATTCACGCTGGGAATTCCACTGATCCGAAGCCTCCTGGTCGGCTCGCGCAAAGAGCGCCATTTCTGAACTGTTTTTTCCGAACGGCTTCGGCGACCGTTGACTGAGCGGTTCGTTGCACGAGCGCCCGATGCGATTCACCGCGCGTTGAAATATCGCGACGGAGGATAGAGTCCGGTGCGCGAGAATTCCGCGCCGATCGAGCGCTTGACCTCGCGATACCAATAGTCGAAGGTGCACTCGGATACGCCCACCAGCCGAACCGCGCGCCGATAATCCGCGCCGCGCACGAAATACATGTTGAAAAGCTTCAGGCGGCCTTTCCACTCGGGGCGGCGAAGCGCGTGACGCCCGATGCGTTCGAAATCGGCGATGTATTCGCAGGCGCGGGCGCGGTCCGGCCGCCACAGGTAGCCCGCCGAGGGCTTTTCGAAATCGAGCGAACGCACCGAGCCGGTCGAGTCGGCCAGCCATTCGCGCAGCCCGCGGTAGCGGCCGTGACATTCGTCGAATATTTCGGTGGCTTTCATCGTGAAAGTCAGAGGCTAGTGGCTAGTGGCGAGTAGCTTGGGCTGCGCTCGGATCGTCAATTTTGCTTACCCGGCTTGGGGGTATCGGTCAGCAGGGCGCCGATTTCCCAGACTTCGTTCGAACGCGTGAGCTCGTCTTCCACGGCCGCGAGGCACTCGTGAAAACATTCGCGCCAGCCGATGAGATAGCCGCGCGCGTAGTCGTCCGCAGTGCGCTGGCGATCGCGTTGCGTGCGCTGCATCTCGAATATTTGCGCGCATTCGATTGCCGGCGCGCGGACTGCCATCGCCGCCCGGTAAACAATTTCGCGCAAGGCGCGCAGCAACCAGTGCAACGGCGGCGGGTAATACACGCCGACGCGCCGGCGCGGCTCGTACCACGCCATCTGCCAGCCGCGCGGCACGATTCCGCCGTGGCTTACTTCCCTGCGCAATTTCATCAGCACGCTCATGAATGTGGAACCTCAGGTCCGCTGCCCACTGCGAGTTCGCGACGCACCGCTTCTTCGCGCTCCGCGCGGATCAATTGGCGGCGCAATCGCGCTTCGAGAAAGAATTCGGCTTGCTGCTGAAAATGCGGTCCGGCAGGAAAAGTCGCTTCGGGAGAATTTTTTCGGTTTCGATTTTGATTTTGTGTTTGTTCTAAACCGGAAGGTTTTGAGTTTATTGTTTCGCTTTCCGGCGCCTGGTTTCTAGCGCTTTTGTGGAAATCCCTGTGGAAATCTGCGGTTGTTGTTCTTTCTGGTGATCGAGCTACCAATGAACTACCTATGACACCCGCAGCATATTGATTCTGCATGGGATAACACCCACTTGCTACGCACTTTTGCGCGGACCCGTCCGCAATTCTGCGTACCCCGTCCGCAAGTTTGCGGCCGGCCTGTGGATATTTCTTGGCCTTGGTGATGCGCACGATTATGCCCGCAGGAGCTGCCTGGGTTTGGATGTAGCCGTGTTGGCGCAGCGAGCGCATCCAGCGTTCGAGCGTGCGGACGTTGAATCCTGTCTCCTCCTCGATTTCGCGATAACTGATCGGAGCGCCGCCCAGCACCCAGCCGATGTCGCCTTGCTGATGCGTCTGCCTGAGCACCAGCCAGCCGTAGAGCCAAATTGCCGCGCCCATGCGCTCGTAGTGCCGCGCTTCGAAAAGCACGCCGCGCAATCCCGCGTTGTAGTCCTTGCCTCGCATCGTTTGGCCGAGGGAACTCCGCGGCAGTTCAGCTTCAGAACGTATCCGAAACTTTCGCGCCGCTTCTCAGCACTCACCGCAGTACGGCACTCGAACTTCTACATAACCGCCCGGCGCAAGATCGCGTATCTCCAGGCGCCACACCTTCGTGACCGGCGGATTCTTGCGGCAAAAACCGCACACGGGACATCCGCGATCGTTCGCGTAGGGATGATGAACGCGCAGCGCGTCGCGCAGCTTGCGCGCGTAATGCCACTGCTGGCGGTGCTGGCGTTCGCACGCGCGATGCCTCGGGTCGGCACGCCAACTACGCATGTACAGGCGGTTGTAGATGCGACGCTTCTCCACGAACAAACGATGGGCGCGGGCGGCGTTCGCGTGTCCGCCGCCGGGTTTGGCCGGGAAACTACTGCAGAGCATCTTTACCTCCGAACCGCCAAAATGCCGCATCGCCGAAACGCCCGGCCGTTCTGGACGGAGCGAACCGCTGCACTTTTTCCTTCCCAGATACCATTGCACTACCTACTGCTTGTGTTACTATCCGCGCGCATCCGCAGTTCTCCTGCTTTCGAACGTCAAGGCATCGGAGAAACTTCAATGAGCGCCACCCGGCCGCCGCTCGATTACCTGGCAAGTTGTTCGGAGATGTCGTTGGAATCCGTCGAACTCTCGCGCCTGAATGCCGCAGCAAATTTGCGGAAAGAATTTCACGAAATTCTGGAAGAGTGGATTGATTCCGAGGCGGACGCGCGGCTGGCTCGCGCGCTGCTCGAATGGCGTCGTGTGCACGACGCCGGCGCGAATCTTCCGTGCCGTTCCGCGGACAAGCCCGCTCATTTCGAGCAGCTGGCCATCGCATTTCTTCCCGAAACAGTTGAGCCCGCCGCGCGCACTTTGCCCGAACGACAGGCGGACTCGTCGCCGAGCGCCGTGCTCGTCGTACGCACGGAGTCACGCGAAGTTGCGCCGGCGGCGCCGCGATCTGGCCGGACAAATCCGGGACGCGCTGCTTCGCCGGCGTCACCGTGCGCCCGCTCCACTTCTTTAACGAAGGCTGCGGCCACGCATTTCGGCGCAGTCGAAAAACTCGTTGCGGGTATTTCCGGGCGGTCTCGCGCTCGGCCGAAAGCTGACGCATGCACATTGAGCGATAGCCAGCCAGTCGCTCGCCCCGGTTTGTCGGATGAATTGCAGCGCGATTTCCTGAACACCGCCGCGCCGGCGCCGGAGGTCGCGAACTTCGCGCTGGAGTTGGGTCCCACGCGCGCACCGCGTGACGATCCTGCGTCGCGAGCAAACCCCGACCGCGGAGTGCTGACGCCTGTACCGCGGAACGAATTTCGTCCCGCGCGGCTGGCGCGCGTTCCGTTTCGCGGCGGCCCAGTGCGCCGCGACCGGGTTGCTGCGGCGTCATAGGGCGCCAGGGGAGAGCGGTCGTTTGTTTCACACTGCGAGGGGAAAGTTTTCGCAGAACGGCGGTGACCGCCGGCGGTGCGCTGCGCGCAGCAGCAAGCGCACGATTGGCGCGTGCAGCTCTCTGCGAGCTAATCGCGAGACGAAGCCGCGATTTAGCGTTTTCGATAACTCGCTGACGCGCCGCCACCGTCGCGTCACTCTGCCCCGTTGCTCGCAACGTCGCAAACGCCAACGCGGTGCCCCATGCCGCAGCCACACTTCGATGTCGCGGTCGATCCGTCACGATTCCGGTCATTTTGCTCTTGGCTGTCCGTTTCGACGTCATGCTCTCGCGCAGTTGAGTCGGGTCGGGCGCAAAGATTGTTGCCCCGTCCGTTCACGCCTGAGCCTTTGTCGCCTCGAATTGTTTGGGCCATTCGCCTTTTCGCTTCCACGCACTCGAGTTCGTCGAATTGCATGTTTATTTGGCTCGCGTGACCTCGGCTGGAAGTCACTCGAGAGATCTAGTTGACGCTCGGCCTTCAGTCGAATCGAAGTGTTTGCTCCATTCGTCTTTTCGCTTCCACTTACCGGTACTGGGGTTTGCGCGTTCATTCGACTCCCATGGCCTCGGCTGCTCGTCACTTGCGATTTCTTGTTCACGCCTGGATTCGCGTCGCACTAAGCCCCTCGGGACATTGGCCGCGATCCGCGCCGGAAATTTACTTCGCCGCAATCCGCAATTGTCCAACTCGTGACAGTTGCGACCCGTCGCTGCGTACGCCGACTTCCATCTCGCATCCTCCGAACCGCCAAAAATGCCGCATCGCCGAAACGCCCGGCCGTCCCAGACGCGCGAGGGAACCGCAGCGGCGCCCGATCTTGTCTCTCGCGTCCCCGCATTCGCGACTTCACGCATCCTTGCAACGCCCGCCCCTGTTTCTCGAATTCTCGCGTTTTCGATTGCCGTCTTCCTTGCAACCCCCGAGCCTGTTTCTCGCGCTCCCGTGACTTCGATGGCACTCTTCCGCGCTGCCTCCGACCCCGTTTCTCGCACTCCCGTCCTTCCGATTGCACCCTTCCGCGCAGCCTACGATCCCGTTTCTCGCACTCCCGTGCCCTCGATTGCACACTTTCTCGCAGAGCCTTTTCCTATTCGCACGCCGAATCGCGTCCGTCCCACGCGCGCCAACATAAACTATTCATTCGCGGAGTTGTGGTTGCGATGGCGTCGGTGGTGCGACGGAGAGCGGCGGGGGACGACTAGCCCGGGGAAGTTTTCACGGCGTGACGGCGTTCGTGGATGAAGGAGCGTGAGAAGCATTGCCGCGATTACGACCTGGACGATCGACCGACAGGATTATTTGCAGCGACGGTGCGAATCTGGCGATGCGTGTCCCGGATGCGCGCCGAACGGACAACGTTGCATTTCACGCACGCGGACGTCGCTTGCCACGAATGCGCCAAAGTCCCGGAGTTGAGAGGTTATCTGACCCGTGGCACATGCGCTATTGACGCGAAGGGGTCAGACTTCTCGTACCCCGCAATCGGTTGCGCGGAAAAGAACCACGACTGCATCGAGCGCGAGACCGCGAGAAGCCGCAAATTGTCCCGGACAAGAAACCTTGCGTCAGTTCGGAGTGATTCCTCACGGCGGGACTTATCAACTTCTAGCCATCACATCAATCTGACGAGATTCCGACGTTGCGGAATTCATCCAACGCGTGACCCAACCGCGAACGACGACAAAACGTGATGCGATGGTGAGAGCAAGCTCGCGCTAAACAAAGGGTTGTCTGAGTGCACGAAATCGTTGCGGTAAAAGTCCAACAAACGAGTACACATTGCGAAACGATACAAACATGACAACGCTGCAGAGTCAGCCGTTTCGAATGGCGCATGCAACCGACGCGAAAAGCTGACTGCGGCGAGAATGTGGATTGCCGAAGCTTCTCGACCTCAAGTCGAAGCATCGGCGGCGAATACCTGAGTCAGCAACGCCTGTCGACGAAAGCTCACAATATTCGCGGCACCAATCTCATGGCGCAATTAGTTTTCGAGCGGTGCAATCTTTTTGTGACGGTTAATGCTTTGACCCCACGCGAGGCACTCCCGCGACGTTCGTGGCGCAGCGTGCGTTACTCGCGACTAGCAAATTCACGGCGGCGATAGGGATGCCGAGGGATCAGGTCGCGGAGGTGCGGGGCGGCCAGGGCTCGAGGAGCTGTTCCTTGCGATAAATCAATGCGTTAATGTCATACGGCGCGAGATCGATGCTGTGTCCATGAGTGATGGCATCGGTGGGGCACGCTTCGACGCAGTAACCGCAAAAAATACAGCGGGAATAATCAATGTTGTAGACGCTGGCATAGCGCTCACCCGCGGAGATGCGGGCGGCGTCGGTGTTCTCCGCAGCCTCAATGTAGATACAATTCGCGGGGCAGGCCGCGGCGCACAGGAAACATCCTACGCACTTTTCAAATCCGTTCTCGTCGCGCTGCAGGACATGGATTCCGCGATAGCGCGGCTGGACACTGGCAGGGACGTCCGGATAGTTTTCTGTGGTCGTCTTGCGAAACATGGTGCGGAACGTAACGCTGAAACCCTTCGCCAGCGTCCCGAACGTCTCGACTACTTCTCTAACGATCGAAGCCATGATCACTCACTTTAGCAAAGTTTTCGACCCGCGTCCGTAGATTTCCGGACCGCAGGAAATTTCGCGACCCGCATTTATTCTCCGGGCGGCGCGACGGGCGCGGCGTCAGGCAGCCTTCCCTTCCCGGTCATAGCGGCGATGATTTGGCGGCCGTGGAAGCGGCCGTTCTCAATGAAGATGTCGGAGGTTTTTAAGCCGCCGACGACGACGCCGGCGACGTAAATGCCTGGGACGTTGGTTTCGAGGCTGTCGGGATTCGCGTTCGGGCGGCGAGTCTCAGGATCGAGCTGAATACCCTGCTGCTCGAGAAAACCGAAGTCGGGGTGGTAGCCGGTCATGGCAAAGACCTGCGTGGCGGGAATGGATTTCTCGGGGCCGGAATTCTTCACCCAGACTTTTCCCGGCTCGATGCGCGTGACGTTGGTTGAGAATAACGCGTGGACTTCGCCGGCGCGGATGCGGTTCTCGATGTCGGGCTTCACCCAGTATTTGAGGCTTTTGCCCATTTCCGGCTGGCGATGAATGAGCGTGACGCGGGCGCCGCCGCGGAAAAGATCGAGCGCGGTTTCGGCGGCCGAATTTTTCCCGCCGATTACGACAACATCCTGGTTCCAGTAGAGGTGCGCGTCGGTGAAATAGTGCGAGACGTGAGGCAGGTCTTCACCGGGAATGCCCAGGAGGTTGGGGCGGTCGTAGTAGCCGGTGGCGATGATGATTTTCTTTCCGTGATATTGATGGCGGACATCAGACCAGCCGAGCGTGTTCACCAAGAAATTGCCGTCGGAGCCGCCGATGCTGACGACGCGCTCGTAGAGGCGGGTCTGGAGGCGGAAGTGCTCGGCGGCGCGGCGGTAGTATTTCAGCGCCTCGGCGCGAGTGGGCTTGCCGCCGGTGGTGGTCATCGGAAGATCGCCGATTTCCATGCGTTCGGGCGTGGTGAAGAAAGACATGTTTGTCGGGTAGTTGTAGAGCGAATTGCACAGCGCGCCCTTATCTATCACCAGGGGGCGCAAACCTGCGCGAGTGGCCTCGATGGCGCAGGCGAGGCCAGTGGGCCCTGCGCCGATGCAAATCACGTCGTAGGGCGTGGGAATTGCGGTCGGATTTGGGGAGGATGCCGACATGTCAGACCCCGCGTTTCTGTGACGGGTAGACTGGGCGCCGATCGTTTATTTTCAATAGGTTGCGTCGAAATTTAATCGGCACCTTGTGACGGATAGAGTTGCAGTGACTTGTGGCAAATGAATGGCGAATAGTAACCCCTCGGCTCGATTCGGAAACCGTGGACAATATGTCCGCGGCGATCGGTGCAGTCGCGTCACGAGTTATCAAAATCTGCCGACGCACAGACGCCGCGGCCCCAGCGGGAGAATCCAATGGGCGCGATTCCGCCAGTCCGCCGCAGTCCGAAGGACCTCGGCGGCGTCGCAATCTCGTTGAACTTCTGGTTTGCGATCTTCACGTGACCATCTTAGTACAGGCGAACGATAGTGCAAGCGCGGATCCATGTGGACCTTGGTGGATAGACGACGTTGACGGCGCGATCTTGGGCTGCGCGAGCGAAATCGTGAATCGGGCTTGATGCGGAAAAGATGAGGATTAGCCGGACTTGGCGGCCTTGGAGGAGTTTTTGGGGGTTGTCGCGGTTTTTTCGGCTTCGATTGTGACTTCCACCGGAGCGCCGGGTTTGAGGGCGACGTCGTTTCCGTCCCTGTCTTTGAGTTTATTTTCGATGCGAATTTCCTTGTAGAGGTCTTCCCCGCCATCTACCGATATCTGCGCTTTCTCGGGTTCAATCGGAGGCGTGGCCGGAATGATCTTGTCAACGGTTCCCGGAAGCGTGACAGAGGGCTTCTCTTTGGCGTTGTCGCGCGACTTCTCGCTCATTGCATTGGCTTCCTTTGTTGCCGGGGATTGCCGATGGGCAGGAATTGTACGCCGGGGAAAACGGGGAGTCTAGCATTGAGATTGCGGGGCGCCGCCTGCTCTTGCAGATTGCATCAGACAATCGCGCTGTGTTTCGCTACGGTGCGCGAAGAGTTTTGTTATTGAGATGGCCATCGGCAGAAACTTTGCGATATTACAGGGCGGTACCGGGTTCGGATTCCGCTCTGGCCTTGAGGCGCTCGAGCCATAGCTGGTGCCCGCGATGCATACGATTGGGCATGAGGACGGCCTGGGCGCGCGCGGCGAGGCCATTTTGATTTTCTTCGGTGAGCACCCAGCAGCCGTATGGCCGAGGTTCGATCAGCCAGGCGTGATAGACGTCGAGAAGCGCGCCCGATCCATCCCAGGCGATTCGCTCACACGGGATGAATTCGCGCACGGTGGAGCTGACCGCGACGCCAAAGGTGCGCCAAGTGAAGCGGGCGTTGAGAGACAAGTCGGTGGCGCCACCCTCGATCTGTACGCGTGCGCTGTTTGGGTACCACTCGGGCCATGCGGACGCGCGAATGAGCCGCGACCAGACTGTCTGCGGTGCCGCGGCAATTGAGATTTCGTTGCTGACGCGCGCCGCGACGCGGTGTGGTGCATAGCGTTGGGGCCAGTTGATAGGCATGCTGCTTCCTGTCTCGAAAGAACGCGGCCGGCTCGGCAACGGAGCCGATCTACATTAGGTCGCGCGGGACGGTGGATTTGTTTACTCGCTCGAAGATGAGTTTTTCGCCGTCGAGTGCGCGCAGCGTCTCCTCGATAAAGAAATTCTCGGCGGTTGAGCTGATCCGGAACGAGGTGAACACGGTGCAGTTCCAGCCGCCGCGCTTCAAGCCGCTAGTGCGCTCGCCCTCCCAGGTGCAGCTATTGTTGTCGCCCTGGCGAATCCGCAGCCTCTCCTTCAGCGCCAGCGCGCCGGAGATAGTCGTTCCCGTGTCGGGCACCGTGAAGGCAAACGCTGGCGGATTCTGCTGAATCTCGTACCAACCATTTGCGTCCGGACCTGCCGCGCCCAGCGGGGCGCCGCGCGGCGCGAAGTCCGTCGGGCTGGTAGGAATGACCGGAATCGGGAAAGTCGGATCGTGCACAAGCGGTCGAACGGGTAATTCCAGGCTCGATGCCACGTGCATGAGCGTCAAGGTGACCACTTCCGGCGATGGCCAGACCAGCGGCCACAAGCTTTCCGACACAGCTAGGCGAATGCGGCTGCCGCGCTTGAATCGGTGGGCGATAAGTGACAAGTCAATTTTTGCGTCGTACGTCTGACCGGGAGTCAGCGGAGTCGGGCTCTCGTCGCTGTTACGATGAGTGAGGTTCAGGAGGCCATAGGTGACGAGCCATGATTTTCCGTCCGAAGTAACCTCGCACAAGCGCAGCGCGAGCTTGGCGACGGGGCGATCGGCGGAGACACGGATTTTCGCGACCGGGTGCCCGAGAATTTCGAGATCCGATTCCAACGGCGCGGTGTCGAAGAGCAGCGAATGCTGATCGTCCGGCGTCTGCTCCCGCGGAAGGCCCGCCGGCGGGAACGGCAGCCATTCCGGTTTTTGCAACCCAACGATTTTGTCGGCCACGTAAACGGAAACGGCCTGCGATCCCGGTTTCGGCGAGAGGCGCCCGTCGTCCAAAAACCATGTTTGAGGCGTCGTGCCGGTTGGAGGCCAAGCCGAGTCGGCGATCCAGCGGCCAGGAGTGTCGGCCGGGTAGGTTTGCGACGCCGTGGCGTAGGGCATGTAAACGCGGAGCATCGGTTCCTCCATGATTCCTGTCGAGACTCCCGCGAGCCAATGCTTCCACCAGCGGACCTCCTCGAAGGCCCAGTCCAGGCTCGGCCCCGGACTCCCCGACTCAGGGTAATTGTGCGCCCAGGGCCCGATGAGGGCTTTGCGCGGCCCGGTCACGTTCGCGAGGATGCGCGACACGGTGTTCACGTAGGTGTCAACCCAGCCGTCCACGATGTACACGGGACATTTAATGGTCGAGTAGTCGCGCGAGACGGAGCCGCGCTGCCAGAAAGCGTCGTTGCGCTGATGCGACAGCCACTGTTGCAGGATCGGCGGCGCGGAATCGAGTCGCTGTTGCCACATTTCGCGCCAGCGATCGCCGACGATGGCCGGATCCGGCGGCGTGGCCATCACCGCCTTGAACTGAGTTCCCCACTGGAGGTCGGTGAGGCCGAGCGCGCCGCCTATGTAGTGGGCATCGTCGGTGTAGCGCGTGTCGGTGCAGCACATCGGCATGATGGCCTTCAACGCGGGTGGGCCGAGCGCGGCGATCTGGAGCGTATTGATGCCGCCCCAAGAAATGCCGCGCATGCCGACATTGCCGTTTGACCAGGGTTGGCGCGCGAGCCAGGCGATCACTTCGACGCCGTCGTTCAGTTCCTGATCGAGATATTCGTCGAGCAATACGCCCTCGGAGTCGCCGGAACCGCGTGCGTCCACACGCGCAAAGGAAATGCCGTATTGCGCGAGCTGCTGACCCCAGGAATTGTCATGAGACCGATAGAAATCGCGTTTGCGATAGGGGATGTACTCCCAGACGACGGGGGCTGGCGTGTTCGCCGCGCTAGATGGGAGCCATAAGCGGGCGCTCAGGCGCGTGCCATCCTTCATGACGATCCACTGATTTTCAATTACATTGAACTTGTTTTTATCAGGCAATCGCCAGCCCGATTGGTCGCGGCGTGGAGAAGCGACGCTGTCGAGCGCGGTCATGACGGAGGCCGCAGTCAGCAGAGCCGCCGAGTTTTTCAGCAAGTCGCGACGAGAAATGCTCATGGGTGATAATGTTCGCGGGCGAGTGCGCAGGCGTTGTCGCCGCTCCCAGCTACGGCAGTCGCCCCAGAAGCCCGCCGGATAATAACACTTCGGGCGTTTTACCCGGAGTTCGTCGCCGCCGAAGCGCGCCGAGCCTCCGATTTTGTTGCGGTCCTGTCCGAGGCCGAAAATCCTGTCAGAGTCACAACGGAGATGCTAGATTCGGTGTGACTAAATCGCTTCGCGCATGCGTTACTGCGCCGACGAGAGGACGCGAGAAATGTCTGCGACCAAAGCGGTGCCCTCGATGTTGAAGAAACTGTTCGTGGAAGGATTCCTGGAGGATCCGTATCCGACTTATCGCCGGTTTTTGAGCGAGGGGCCGATTCACAGCGTGGACTATGGGCCGGGCACGCTGGCGGTCTTCAGTCACGCGGATTGTTCATCAGCCATTCGAGATCCGCGGCTTTCCGCGAGACGCACGGCAATGCTTTTGCGCAGTCTACCGGCGGAGCAGCAAGCGCAGTTTTCGGAGTTGGCGCGGATGCTGGGACTATGGATGCTGTTCATGGACGCACCGGAACACACGCGACTGCGCAAGCTGATGAACAAAGGATTCTCTCCGGCGGTGGCCGAATCCCTGCGCCCGCAGGTGGAAGCGATTGTCGAGCGGCAGTTGGAGCCGCTGCGTCATGTCTCCGAGGCCGACCTGCTGAAAGTGGTCGCCTATCCGCTGCCGGTTCGCGTGATTGTGGAAATGCTCGGCGTGCCGGACACCATGCACGAACAGATTCTGGAGTGGTCGGATGCCATCGCGGTGTGCTTGGGGAATCCAGGCCGTACCATCGAGCAGGTGCAAGCCGGGCAAGACGCGGTTCTGGGGCTTACGGAATTTTTCGGGAAGGCGGTCGCACAACGCCGAAAGCAGAAAGGAAGCGATCTGATCAGCCTCCTGCTCGATATCGAAGCGGATGGAGAGGTGCTCACGGAAGAAGAGCTTCACGCGCAGTGCGTGATGCTTCTATTCGGCGGCCACGAGACGACCCGAAATTTGATAGGGAATGGAGTTTACACGCTGCTGCGACATCCGAAGGAAACTGCCGAATTGCGCGAGAATCCTGAATTGATCCGCTCGGCTGTGGAGGAATTACTGCGTTATGAGAGTCCGGTGCAATACACCGGCCGTGCCGCCCAGGAGGAGATGGAAATTTGCGGCGCCCGGCTGCATCCAGGAGAGCAAGTTATATTTTTCCTTGGAGCGGCGAATCGGGATCCGAGTGAGTTCCGCGACCCGGACAAACTGGACCTTGGACGATTGCCGAATCCCCACCTTTCCTTTGGAGCCGGCGCGCACTTCTGCATTGGAAACCAGCTGGCGAGGCTCGAGAGTCAGGTGGCGATCCTGCAGATCATCCGGCAATTCCCGAAAATGCGCCTGACCGGCCAGAAGCCGGAGTGGACTCCCAACTACGCCCTGCGCGGCTTGAAGACGCTCCCCGTCGCGATTTGATTTTCCTGGCGAAAGCGGCTGGCTGCTTTCAGCGCGAGCGACCATCACTATGAGTGCGCAACAGGAAGCGGTTTTTCGGCCAGTGCCATCTGAACCCGAGGTTACGCAACGGGCAGCAAAGCGTTGACGAGTTCGGCGGCAAAGGTTTCGAGTTCGGCGGTGCGCTCGGGACTGGCCTCAAGCTTGTCCTTCTTGCGGACGAACCAGTGGCCGTCGGACTGAATGGTGCGGGCGCTGAGGCCTCCGGCGACCAGGTAGGATGGTTCGCCGTAGAGCGTGAAGGAGTCCGAGCCCACGGGAGCGAGCAGTGCGCCGCAATTACCTCTTCGGACGCCGACGTAACTCTCATACATCGGGAAGGCGACGATTTCGAAACCGCGATGCTGCAGGCGGTTGAGGATTGCGAGCTGCTGGGCGGAAAGCTCCATATCGAGGGATAGGATAACAGTTTCGAGCGCGAAAACGAGAGTAGGGGAAAAAACCCAAAGCGGCACGACGAGTCAAGAGCTGCGAGTTGCGGGAATCAAACGCAATTCAGTGATAACATTCCCGCACTTCACGGAAGGCGAGGACACCGATGCGAAAATTACTGATCGCTGCACTGCTGTTGATTCCCTGCATGGCGCTGGCGCAACAGACGCCGGATTTTACCAAGGTTGAGATCAAGGTCAGCAAGGTATCCGGGAACATTTACTTGCTGCAAGGCGCGGGCGGAAACATCGCCGCATCGCTGGGCGACGACGGAATTCTGATCGTGGACACCGAATACGCGCCGCTGGCGGACAAGATTCAGGCGGCGCTGAAGGGCATCGGCGTCACCGACAAGCCGGTGCGTTTCGTGGTCAATACGCACTACCACGGCGACCACACGAATGGAGACTCGGCATGGGGAGCGCGCGGCGCCACGATCATCGCCAACGAGAATTTGCGCAAGCGCATGGAAAGCGGCAGCTCCACCGGAAACGGCGGCGCGGTGAAGTTCCAGTCGGCCGCGCAGCCCAAAGTGGCGCTGCCGGTTATTACGTTTGGCGATCACGTCACGGTGTATTTGAACGATGAGGAGATTCGCGTGATGCATTTCCCGGCGGCGCACACCGACGGCGATGCAGTCGTTTACTTTACGAAGAACAATGTGGTGCACATGGGCGACGAGTTCATTCGCTACGGATTCCCATTCGTTGACATCCTTGGCGGCGGGAGCGTGCAGGGCATGATCGCGGCATGCGAGAAAGTAGCGGCCACGCTGCCGACGGACGTGAAGGTCATACCCGGACACGGCGAACTCGCCACCATGGACGACCTCCGCGAATACACGAAG
The DNA here is from genome assembly GCA_963814605.1 of uncultured Acidobacteriota bacterium. GTDB lineage: Bacteria > Acidobacteriota > Terriglobia > Acidiferrales > UBA7541 > Palsa-295. The sequence goes on from CAWFDD010000002.1 coordinate 738,845, forward strand.
ATGATGAAGGACACCATGGCGGTAGTGCAGGCGGCGATCGCCAAGGGCGAAACGACAGATCAGATGAAGAGCGAGAAGATTCTCGCCGCCTGGCAGAAGTATTCAGGCGCGTTCGTAAACACCGACGCCTGGATCGACACGCTCTACAACTCGCTGAAAATGCCGGCTCCGAAGCTCAATTGAGGCCCGCTGCGAAACTTGCCGGCGCATATCGGCCTGTGTGAACGGCTCTCCGAGATAAACCATCGGTGCCGTTGACCCGGCGGGATCAGCAGCAACGTCAACGAGCGCCCAAACAGGAATTGGCGCGTCCAAAGAGTGCATGGATTCCCGCACTGAACCGGGACCACCCTATCCGGAGGAGACATGAGAATCCCTTTCGCATGCGGAACGCTCGCAATTTTGTTGGCGACCCTTGGCGCAGTGCAGTCGCGCTCCGCGGACACTGACGCCAGCTCGCCAAAAGCGCAGTTTTCGGGCGACAAGCTGGTGCGTCCGGAAGGCTACCGCGAATGGATCTACCTGTCGTCCGGCCTGGGAATGAACTACAACCCCATGCCGGGCAGCCACGAGATGTTCACGAACGTTTTTGTGCCGCAGTGGGCGTACCGCGAATTCGTTGCCAGCGGAAAATGGCCTGACAAGACCTGGTTTGTCCTGGAAGAGCGCGACCAGCAGACCAAAGGCTCGATTAACAAGACCGGGCACTTTCAAACGGACTTGATGGGCTTGGCAGTCGAGGTGAAGGACACCCGCCGGTTTGCAGACAAGTGGGCGTACTTCAACTTCGACACCGACGACAAGACCGCGACGGCGAATCCCAAGAAAGCATGCTGGCAGTGCCATGAGGACAATGCCGCCGTCGAACACAGCTTCGTGCAGTTTTATCCTACGTTGAAGCCAATCGCGCAGAAGTTTGGCACCTACCACGAGCACGGCGAAGTCGCGCCTGCGCACTAAATTTGTGTCGATTAGAAAAACGTAAACTACACATTGTTAAGGGTTTAGTGCGATTTCTAATCGTCCTTGTGTCGATTAGAAATGCAGACGCAACGGTTGAGGACCGAAGGGTGTCGAGTGGGCGGATGGATATCGCGTCGCGCCGCGAAGGCCGCGGGCGGGCTATCGGCATTCCCTCGACCAGTACCGCGAGAGCCCGCTTGAAATCCAGATCTCAATTCGAAGCAACCTCGCTCAAGCCGGCGCATCTAATGTTGTAGTGGACGATTCCGGCACCACTGATTAAAAGCATTTGCCTTTCGCTTTGTCTTCGCTATACTGGCGATGTGGAAGGGTCATCCCGACGTGGGGCCTGTGGGCGCTGTCCGTACCGGAATTCGCGCCGAAGTGGAGGTAATCGGTGAACACGTTAGCGGCACGGGCGGTGGAAGGTCCTTTCTCGGCGTCCGCGATAATGCATGCCGATATAGCGAATTTCGCTGCCGAATCGGTCAACCTCAGTCGCGAAGACGCGGAGGAATACCGGGGCCAGGTTCGCATACTGCGCGATAAGCTCGATAAGTATGCTGCCGACCACCCCAACTACGGCCTCGTCAAATCGTTGCTTTCTGGCAGCCTCGCGAAGGGCACTTCGCTAAAGACCCTCAACGATGTCGATGTCGCGCTCTACGTAAGGGCGGAAGAAACTCCCAGTTCCAAGCCAGACCTACTCAACTGGTTGGCGCAACGTCTGCGGGATGCATATCCCCAGATGAAGCCCGATCAAATTAAGCCCAACGATCACTCTGTCTGCATCAAGTACGCTGTGAGCGGATTGAGCGTCGATGTCGTGCCAGTGCTTTGCGAAGGCGCCCCCGACGACCGCGGGTATTTGTTCACCTCCAACGGCGACGAGCCGGTGCTCACTAGCATCCCCCTTCATTTGGCATTCATCAGGAAGCGCAAGGCCCGCCAGAAGGATCACTTCGCGCAAGTAGTGCGAATTGTGAAATGGTGGGTGCGGCTTCAAAGACAGAAAGACGAAGCATTCAGGTTCAAGTCCTTCATGGTGGAAATGATCGTCGCGCACCTTGCGGACAACGGCCTCGACGTGTCCGACTACACGGTTGCGCTCGAAAAGCTATTCGCATATGTCGTGAAGTCGCAGCTCAAGTCGCGAATTTATTTCACGGACTACTATTCGGCGTCAGATCTACCCGGACCGACCGGGAAGGCGATCGAAATATTCGACCCGGTAAACGAGAAAAACAACGTGGCGTCAATCTACGACGAGAATCACCGGCAGAAAATCGTAAACGCGGCGCAGGACGCTTTGGAAGCAATTTCCGAGGCTCGTTTTGCGACGACGAAGGGACGAGCGATTGTCTGCTGGCAAGATGTTCTTGGGCCATCCTTTCGAGGATGAAACTATGACTACTAGTTACACGACGACATCTACTTTCACTATCGTCCATGCTCGCAATCTCGCGTCTAAGGTGGCTGCCGACATGCATCTGTGCGCCGGATTTTATGGGAAGCCATCAGAGTCGCTAATCCGCGAATTCGCCGAGGAGTTGGCACAATACCTGAACGCCGGATACATTCAGGAGTACGAATTCGGATTCATGCGCAACGGCGTGCGCGTTGTCTCGTGGCGCTATCAGGTCGATTCGAGCGGCAGGCTCACCAACGATGACCGCCCCGGCAAGGTGCTGCCGCACGTGGACATTGCCGGCTCTGTATTCTTTAATTACTTGACGCGTAATGCCGCGTTCTTCAGGCTCTCAAGTGTTGAGCAGACGCGCTTCCAGTCGGCGCTGCCGGTCCAAAGGACTGAGGGGCGGCCACCGTCTGACGGCGCCGGATACTGGACGTCGGATCGGAACTATTTCTCGGGCGGATGTGCGTTAGGCCGCCAGACCTTCCAGCCGATGTCATGAGTGAGGACAAAGTAGACGTTTTCGAGGATGTGCGCGAGTTCCCCGATCCCGCAGCTGCTCGCCGTTTCGAGTCCCTTGTCGGTCTTGACGATGTGAAGGATCGGATCTTGAAGGAAGCACGCCTTCTGCTCGATCCCCAGAGTCTCAGTGTGTGGAGTGCCAAACATCATCGCAAGGGGGTCAAGATTGTCGACCTTTTTCGTGACCGCCCGCCACTTTTCGTTTTTGCCGGCGATGTTGGGACAGGCAAGACAGTCCTCGCCGAGACATTTGGGGACGCTGTTGCGCGCGAGTTGGGGATGGCAGTGACGCTTTATGCGCTGAGTCTCAACGCGCGTGGCACAGGCGCCGTGGGTGAGATGACCAGCTTGCTCTCGACGGCATTCGCTGAGGTGAGGCAGGCTGCCAAGAGAGGTACAGGGCGCGGAGCCAAGCACAGTTCTGGGATTGTGTTGTTGATCGATGAGGCTGATGCACTTGCGCAATCGCGCGAGCTCGGGCAAATGCATCACGAGGACCGAGCGGGTGTAAACGCGCTAATCCGGGGCGTGGATGATCTTGCGGCGGGAAATCTTCCGGCCATCGTCGTCATGTGTACGAATAGGCTCGAAGCGCTGGACCCTGCGGTCCGTCGGCGGGCTGCAGTTACGTTCACTTTCAGCCGGCCGAATGAACTGCAACGAAGGGCTTTTCTGCAGCCCATTCTCGCGGAACTGGGCTTTACCTCCCAGCAGATTCAATCGCTTGCAGCCGCGACAGGGGCGACGCACGGACGATCGTACGGATACACGTATTCGGATATGGCTCAGCGACTTCTCCCGGGCCTCTTGCTTGCCGCATATCCATCCGGCCCAATCACCTTTGATCTAGCCAAAGAAGTTGTTGAGCAACATCCCCCAACGCCGCCTTTTCGCGAGAGTCAAAATGCCCCCGGTTGACCTGCGGGTTTTCGTATGAGCGCCGATACAACGAAAAAATGGTCCCTTTCTCAATTGCTAGCAGGACTGCACGATGACATCGAGCAGCGCCTGTCCATTGCTCGCAGGTCATTTGGCCACGCCGTTACGAAAGGCGATGCGAGCGAACACGTGTGGGTGGAATTGCTTCAAGGCTATCTGCCACAACGCTACCAAACGGCGAAGGGCCATATCGTGGACAGCCAAGGGCAGTTCAGCAATCAGATCGACGCAATTATTTTTGACCGGCAATATTCGCCGTTCATTTTCAAGTTCGAGGGCGAAGTAATTGTTCCCGCGGAAAGTGTCTATGCTGTCTTCGAGGCGAAACAAGCTATCAATGCCGAGCAAGTGAAATATGCACAGGACAAAGCTCAAAGTGTTCGCAAGCTAACAAGGACAAGCCTTAGCATCCCACACGCAGGCGGAACTTTTCCGCCCAAACCGCCGCCTTACGTCTTCGCGGGATTGCTCACTCTAGAGAGCGACTGGTCTCCGCCAATGGCGCAACCCTTGCTGGATTCGCTCGTTTCGGAAGGCGAACGCCGACTCGATCTTGGCTGCGTTGCCGCTCACGGCATCTTCGGGTTAGACGAGGCGGGTGGTTATAGCCTCAGACTCAAGGGAAAACCCGCGACCGCTTTTTTGCTGGAACTGATTGCTCGGCTTCAGATGAGCGGTACAGTGCCCATGATTGATGTGCGAGCGTACGCGAAGTGGCTAGCAAGCTAAAGCCAACAAGCTGTGCCCCATCGAGCCAGCGTAAATCCGCCGAAAGTCGTGGCGCTAGGCTACGCTGCGGAAGAGGACAGGGAGCCGGATTCGAGGCGGCGCAGGACCGTGCGCAGGGCGGCGGCAAGTTCTTCGTCGCTCACGTGGCTCTTCCGAAATTGGAGCCGAACGCGGAACGAACCGTCCTCGGACTGAAAATCGAAATTAAAGGGCTGGGGTCGGGGGGCCGATTCGGTTTCGTCCTTCCGCGCGCGGCGAGCTTCGTCGCGCGTCAATCCACCCTGCGCAATGCGGTGGACCATTTCGCGCATCTTTTTTTCGCTCGGCTGGCGGGAAACCTGAAGCAGCAGCGACTTCGAAGCAATTCCCTTCTCCACGCACGCGCGGCGCACGTCGTCGGGAATCACGCGCAGGGACATTGTCTCGGTTACGGAAGAGCGCGCGCGGCCGATTTTCTTGGCGATGTCGTCGTGCGTGTAGTCGAACTGATCGGCAAGGCGCTGCAGCCCATCGGCTTCCTCAAACGGCGTCAGATCCTTGCGCTGGAGATTTTCGATGAGCGCCAGCTCCAGAGTTTCCGCATCATCGGCAATTTTCTCGATGCACGGCAATTCGTGCAGGCCGGCGGCTTGGGAGGCATGGAAGCGCCGCTCGCCGGAGATGATGTAGTAGATGTCCTCGCGCGGCATGTAGCGAACCAGCAGCGGCTCGAGAACACCCTTTTCGCGAATGGAATCCGCCAGCTCCCTCACGTCGCCGATATTCTTGCGCGGCTGGTCGGGGTTCGGCCGAATCTTGTCAATCGGGATCATGCGCCCGACGGACGCGCCGCTGAAGCTGGTCAGTGTTTCTACATAATGCGCGTCATGCCGCATCTTGAGAGTGACGGGCAACCCGATCCTCTTCGACACGTTGTAGTACCTCCTGAGCGAGCTTTTTATATTCTTCGGCGCCGGAAGATTTCGGCGCGTAGGTAAAAACGGTTTCCTTGTACGCCGGGCTCTCCTCCAGGCGAACGTTCTTGCTGATGCGCGTCTTGAAGAGCGCGTTACCGAAGGTGGCGCGAATCTGTTCGTGCGTGTCGCGCGAGATGTTGGTGCGTTTGTCGAACAGCGTGATGACCACGCCGAGAACCTTCAAGCTCGGATTGGGCCGCGCGCGAATCCGACCGTAGGTTTCGAGCAGATCGTCCGTGCCCTCGATGGCAAAGTACGCGGCCTGAATCGGCACAAGCAAGTGAGTCGAAGCCACCAGCGCGTTGACGGTGAGAATTCCCAGCGCCGGCGGAGTGTCGAGCACGATGTAATCGTAATTCTTCAGAATCGGCGCAAGCGCGTCTTTCAGTTTGAACGGCGCGTCGAACTGGCCCGCCATTTGCTGCTCAAGCCTGGCGAGCGCGAGCCGCGCCGGCGCCACGTGAAGATTGGGATCTTTTGTCGGGCGAATAATCTTCGCCATTTCGGTCGGATGCTCGGCGAAAATATCGTACATGGTGCTTTGGATTTCGTCCGAGGAGAAGAAAGCAATCGAGGCGTTGGATTGCGGGTCGAGATCAATCAGCAGGGTTCGTTTCTTTTTGATGGCCAGCGCGGCAGCTAAGTTGATAGAGGTAGTGGTCTTACCGACGCCGCCCTTTTGATTGGCAATTGCCAGGACGCAGGTCAAACCTCAGCCCCTCGCTACCCGAATGGCAACCCCAGACCTACATATGGAGCCTGGTAGCCCCCTTCGCCACTACGAGTAGCGATCAATGTACCCATTCTGCCGTGGGCAACGCAAGCGAAATTTGACGTGCAACGAATGAACGTGCGTGCCGCGTCATGCTTTGTGCGCGGCAGCGGAATTGATACACTCCAGCGCGGTCAGTTTTACTGAAAGGTGTTATGCCGAACGCTGAGAACGAAGATTTGATGCCGCAGGCGCCAACGGCGACTAGCCGGGTGACGCCAGTTGCGCCAGTTTGGCACACCATCGTGCTGTTGGTCGTACTAATCGGTCTTGCTGTCGCCCAGGGGTTCCCGAGGCTTTCGAACCCGGCGATCCAGCCGAACCGCCTGGCTATATACATCGCGACGATGGTGTACGAGCTGTTTCTGCTCGGTTATGTCTGGCTGGCCGCGGTGCTCAAGTACAGAGTGCCGTTACGCGAGCTGATCGGCGGCAAGTGGCGAAGACCGCTCGATTTCTTCAAAGACGTGGGTGTGGCATTCCTATTCTGGCTTGCGGTGATCGGCCTTTTGCTATTTGCACGCTTCGCACTGGACTTCAGCGGCGCTGCGGCGGCGAGGGGCATGCTTCCGGTGACGGTTCCCGAATTGACGGCTTTCTTGACGCTGGCGATCCTCGCCGGATTCTGCGAGGAAATCGTTTTTCGCGGCTATCTACTGCGCCAGTTCACGGCGTGGACGGGCAATGCCGGCGCGGGCGTTATTCTCCAGGGAATTTTGTTCGGCTTGGCGCATGGCTATCAAGGTTGGAAGGGCATGCTGGTGATTTCGGCATATGGCGCGATGTTCGGAATTCTGGCGGTACTGCGGAAGAGCTTGCGTCCGGGGATCATGCAGCACGGCACTCAGGATGCGGCCACCGGACTGATCGCCTGGCTTGCAGTGAAGCGCCATATAGCGCTGCCGACGATCATCCGATTCTAAGCGTCGATCGGCTCTCCGCCAGTTACCGCTTGCCGCTGTCCTTGAAAGTGACCGCGATGAAGTGCCCGCCGCGATCCGGCGAGGTCTTAAACACGGGCTTCGAGCCCGCCGGCACCCACAGCGACCCTCCCTGCACTGCGTTCGCGGAGTCGAGTCCCGCATTGCCGGTGACCGTCACGCCATTCAACACACTGACGAGCATGTCCAGATGATCGTCCAGCGGCGGGGTCCTAGCATCGGGACCGAGCTCCCAGGATTCCACGAGAATTTCGTCAGATTCGAATAGCGGCGTGTGCTTCGACGGATTCGTTGGCGACAGCGCGTCGTCCTGACACGACTCTTTCGGCTGATCGCGAAGAATCGCGGCGCAGCGGTTCCGAACTCCGTCTTGCGGGTGAAGCAATTCGATAGCAACGATTCGCATCGGTGCTTCACCGGAATTCTTCACCGCGTGCGACATATGCCCCGCCGAATACAGGACGCGCTGCGCGGATGGCGCTGCGTCGGCCGGAGCCAGCGGAAGCGAAATGTACGGCCAGTCGTGACGGTGCAACAGCGTGGTTTCTTGCGACGGAATCTCGACATAAAGGACGTGCACGTAGGAATTCTCGAAAACGAGATGGTGATGATGCTCCATGCTGATGGGTACCGCATCTGGCGAAGGGCCGGGCTCCTGTGCGGATACTGAGACGGCTAGGAAGACTATCGCCGCGAAGCAATATACCGGCCATCGCGTTGTAGAGAATTGAGGCATGCGAGAACTCACATCTTGTAACGGCCAAGGTCATCGTCGTTGAGACCCTCGAGCCATTTGCGCAACTCTTCGTTCGAGCTTTTTTCCGAGACGACGCCTGCCTTATTCGAATTCTTCAGCACTTGATCCTCGACGAAAATCGGGCAGTCGAGCCGAAGGGCCAGCGCCAGCGCGTCGCTCGGCCGCGAATCCATGGACATGGTATGGCCGTCACGCTCCATCCAGATCAGCGCATAAAAAGTGTCTTCTTTGAGATCGGACACCACTACCTTCTGGACGTGTACGTCCAGGCCGAGCAGAACATTCTTGAGAAGGTCGTGGGTCTGGGGCCGGGGCGCTTCGATTTTTTCGATTTCGCGGGCGATGGCCTGCGCTTCCGGAACGCCAACCCATATCGGAAGCACGCCCGTGCCGTGCGTTTCCTGGAGGACTACTACCGGAGTGTTGGTCGCGGGATCCATCATCAGCCCCCGAATCTTTACTTCGAGTTCCATGGTGGCCTCCGCTGCGTCACGACGCGTGCTCGCCGACCAGACTGAACGGTGCGGCGCGGGTTACGTGAACCTGTACGTATTCTCCCAGAAGATTTTGACGCGGCGAAGTGAAATTAACGATCAGGTTGCTAGTCGAACGTCCCGCCCACTGACTGCGTGCGGCGTGATGCGTATCCACCAGCAACTCGAACGTGGCGCCGATGAGCTTATTGTTGCGCTCGATCTGAATCCGGCGCTGGCGATCCTGCAGCACCGCGAGCCGGCGGGATTTTTCAGTTTCGGGAATCGCGTCGGCCATGCTGGAGGCCGTCGTATTCGGACGCGGCGAATAGGTGAAAGCATAAACGCCGTCGTAACCCACAGCATCGAGGAGAGTGAGCGACTCCTCAAAATCCGCCTCGGTCTCGCCGGGAAAACCAACGATGATGTCCGTGGTGACGCTGATCGGGCGGCGCGCGGCGCGAATCCAGGAAATCTTTTCGAGATACTCGTCGCGCGTGTAAGTGCGCCGCATCGCGCCGAGAACGCGGGTGGAACCGGATTGCACGGGCAGATGGATGTGGTCGCAAAGCGCGGGCGTTTCGTCGATAGCCTCGACGATCTCGCGATGAAAGTCGTTGGGGTGCGAGGTGGTGAACCGCACACGCCGGATTCCGTCTACGGCCGCAACTTCGCGGAGCAGCTCAACGAAACTCTTGCCGCGCGGCGACGGATCGCGATAGGAATTCACCGTCTGGCCGAGCAACTGGATTTCGGTGTAGCCCGCATCGGCCAGCCGGCGCACTTCCCCGAGGACGGCGCCGCTCGGACGGCTGCGCTCTGGCCCGCGCGTGTGCGGCACGACGCAATACGAGCAGGCGTAGTCGCAGCCCTCGATGATCGTGACGTAGGCGCGCAGCGGGTTGTCGCGACGGGTGATTTCGGTCTCAAATGTTTCTTCGGTGTCGAGATCGAGGCCCATCACGCGCCGGCCACCCGCTTCCAGCTCCGCCACCATTTGCGGCAGCTTGCGGTAGCTCGCCGAGCCGCACACCAGACTCACCCAAGGCGCGCGCTCGAAAATGTCTTCGCCCTCCTGCTGGGCCAGGCAGCCGATCACGCCGATAATTTTTCCGTCCGCGATGCCCCGCCAGGCGCCCAGGCGCGAGAAGACTTTTTGCGCAGCCTTTTCGCGGATCGAGCAGGTGTTGTAGAGCATGACGTCCGCTTCGGCGATGCTTGCGGCGGGGCGGTATCCGCGGGCAAGAAAAACGCCGGCGACTTTTTCGGCGTCGTGAACGTTCATCTGGCAGCCAAATGTCTCGATGAAGAACGATTTGCTGTTCGCGGAAGGCAGCGCATTCACACTGGAAGACGCGGGCACTTCCGGCGCGGACACCCCGGCGGGAGCAACTAACGTTTCAATTCCGATGTCGAAGGTTTCGCTCATCCTCAAAGCACGAGTCTAGCACAGGCGCTTGCGTCCACTGAGATGAGCCGCACAGAGTTGGAGTTTCCCGCAGATGTCCGCGCTACGGCTTCGGGTGCTGCGCGAAGAAATCCCACATAATCGCGGTTGCCTGCACATCGTTTCCGCTGTGCGCAACGCCCGGCCAGATATGATGGCCGCCCTGAATCGCGTAGAGCGCGACGCCTGTGCCATCGGCGCATCCGGAATAAACCGACGTGTGCAGACTGGGCGTTTCTTCGCTCGCGGGCGTGCGCGAGCAAGCGTCCCGCGTGACCCAGAACGCGACCGTGTCTGATACTGGCGTGTCGTCACGACGCGGGCCAATCTGAAACGGAGTGCTGCCGCCATCAAAAGGTACGAGTCTATCTGCAGTCCCATGGAAGACGAGGACGGAAACGGGGCTGGACGGGTGACAAGGTAGATTTTGTGCGCCTTCGACCGGAGCAATCGCGGCGATCGTGCCCGACAATTCGCAGCCGAGGCGGAAAGACATCATGGCGCCGTTGGAAATTCCGGTGACGAAGATGCGCTTGCGATCAATCGAATAGCTGCGCTCGAGCGTGTCAATCAAGGCGGCGATGAAAGCCACATCGTTCACATTATTTTCCCGAGCGTAGCCGCAGCAGTTGCCGGAGTTCCACGTTGGGACATTGCTCAGGCGGCCAGTCCCGCTCGGATAGACGGCGATGAATCCCTGCTGGTCGGCCATTAGACTCATCCCGGACATGCCTTCGATGTTCTCCGGGCTTTGCGTCGCGCCGTGCAGAACGAGCACTAGCGGAGCGGGTTTTCCGGCGTCGTAATTCGGCGGTACGTGCAGAAGATACGTGCGGACGCGCCCGTCCACATTGATCGTTCCAAGCGTCGTCGGCATCACCGCGGCATGAGTATGCGAGGATCGCAGCCGCGTCGCCATTCGCAGTCCCACAAGGCACAAAATAATAAACATCAAGCCGACAATTCGAATTCCGAGTCTCGCTCGCATACCGACTCCGTGTAGCGCGCAGCGTGTTCGTGCCACGCCCAATATAATTATTAGAACACGAGAGAAAGAGCGAAGTTTCGGCTGTGCCCGCGGCGTTACTGGCAAAATCCCGGCAGCGGGGCGGATTACCAGCCGAGGATGTACGCAAACATCAGTGGCGCTACGAAGGTGGCGTCCGATTCGATGACGAAGCGCGGCGTCAGAGAGTCAATCGCGATGTCGAACATTTTACTCATGATCAAGAATTATGTTTAGTATGGACGCTTGCGTCGAATGCGTTGAGCCGCTTAGACTGCCCATGTTGTCGTTTTTCTTGCCGTGACTGTGCAGCGATGAGACCCGATCGAGCTCGCCGCCAACCCCATAGCCAGAATGCCCTACGGGCTTCGGGAAAAGGCCATGCAGAGTGCCCTCAATCGCTAAAGCGCATTCAGTGCCTGCGCCTTATTTCGGAGCTAAAGCTCCGACCCCCTAAAAAGCGCCTCTTTCCCGTGGCCTGTCTAGCTGCTCTTGTGTGCCTGGTCGCCACCGTGCCGGAGCGGGCGTATTGCCAGGCGCCCGATTTCGATGCCGTTGCTGTACGACTGAGCGGCGCCATTGTATTGGTGTCGCGGGGGCTTTTGGTGAAGCCGAGCGTGGTGGTTACGGATTTCGTAGAGACACACGGCGGCTCAAACGCGATGGGAGCGGAGCTCGCGCGCGAATTGTCCAAGGCATTGGCGAAGAATGCGCGGGATTTTGTAGTGGCTGATCCCGGCGGGGAGTTCGACGCTTCCAACGCTACCGGGCTGCCTGCGCAGTCTGCGGCCGACGCGGGGGTGAACTGTTCCGCGGGCAAGCCGAAACCGACCTTCGTGGTCGAGGGACACATGGACGAATTGCAGGACCGCATCGTGGTGAGAATCGAGGCCACCCGGATTGAGGACAAAAAGACGGTCTTCGACGAGCGGGTTACGGTGCCGCTGACGCCGGAGATGCAGGCGCTGGAATCGAAATCGGTTGCCGCGGCCGGGAAACCCTCCGACCAAATCGGCCTCACCTGGGTACGAGCCGGTTTTCATGTTCCGGATAATGGAGCGAGCGTTCCGTCGATGAATTCCGCGGTTGACTATACTCCGCCGCGATGCCTCGAGTGCATGCATGCGGATTACCCCGAGTCGGCCATGGCCGCGAAAATACAGGGAGAGGTCAAACTCAGAATTCTGGTTGACGCTACCGGGCAACCGGCCGAGATCGTGGTTCTGACGGGGCTTCCCTGCGGGATAAATGAGCGGGCGATCGAAACGGTGGCAACGTGGAGGTTTGAACCTGCTAAAGGGCCTAACGGAAAACCCGCGGCCGTTTGGCAAAACGCCGAGCTGACGTTCCACCTCTCGGAATAGTCGCCTTTGCCCCAGGAGCCAAAGCCCCGATTTCTCAAGGGCGTCGTATGCCGAAGCTGAAGCTCCGACCCCCTAGACGGCAGGAATGTGGGAGGCAAGCCCCGCGCACAAGCAGCGGCAGCAAGCTGCCGCACTCCAAAGGCTCACAGATACTTTCACCAGCCGAGGATATAGGCAAACATCAGCGGCGCGACGATGGTGGCGTCCGATTCGATGACGAAGCGCGGTGTGTCCACGCTGAGCTTGCCCCAGGTGATTTTCTCGTTGGGCACGGCGCCGGAATACGAGCCGTAGCTGGTGGTCGAATCGCTGATCTGGCAGAAATAACCCCACAGAGGAACGTTGGGACGTTTCAAATCCTGATGAAGCATGGGCACAACGCAGATGGGAAAATCGCCGGCGATTCCGCCGCCAATCTGGTAGAAGCCGAGAGGCGTTTTCGTCGCTGTCTCGGTGTACCAGCGGGCCAGCTCGATCATATATTCGATCCCGCCGCGCATGGTGGTTGCGTTCTTAACACCGCCGCCGATGACCTGGGCCGCGAACATATTTCCGAGCGTGGAGTCCTCCCAGCCGGGCACGAACATAGGCAGATTTTTCTCCGCCGCGGCCATCATCCAGCTGTCTTTAGGATCAATTTCGTAGAATTTCTTCAGTTTCCCCGACAAAAGAACTTTGAAGAGAAATTCGTGGGGAAAGAACCGTTGCGAGGCGCGGTCCGCCGCCCACCAATCCTCCATCACTACGCGTTCGATGCGCCGCATGGCCTCTTCTTCGGGGATGCATGTATCGGTGACGCGATTGAGGTGATGCTCGAGCAGCTCGACTTCCTGATGCGGCGAAAGATGACGGTAGTGCGGCACCCGTTTGTAGTGATTGTGGGCGACGAGATTGTAAACGTCTTCTTCCAGATTGGCGCCGGTGCAGCAGATGCCGTGGATTTTGTCCTGGCGAATCATTTCGGCAAGAGACAGGCCGAGCTCCGCCGTGCTCATGGCGCCGGCGAGGGTGACAAACATCTTGCCCCCGCTCGCGAGATGCTTCACATAGGCGTCGCATGCGTCAATCACCACGGCCGCGTTGAAATGGCGATAGTGGTGCTTCACGAAGGTCGTGATGGGACCTGCCGATCTTGTCTCAGACGCGCTCATCGAATCTCCTTGACCTGGGCTGAAATTGAAAACACCCGTGGACTGGCCAGTTTTCGCGTGACGAGATGCGGCTAAAAGTAACTAGCTGTGTAGTTCAACAGCCGGAAGAACTTATGCAGAGAAATATGATATTGAAATGATCGGCGGCAAATCTCGCGTGTCACGCGCAGAAAATAACACAGAAGCGGGTGGAGTGACTATGGAATTATCGCTGGGACCCGCGCAAGCGATGTGTCGTTTCAGGCAGCACAAATCCTTTTCGCCGCGTCTGATAAGTTTGAAACTGCTGGTAGCGTGTGCTACGTTGCTTTTGTCCGGCAAAATTTATTTTCAAGGGGGAAAACAATTACTGGCCCGGCGCTGCTCGTTTTTGCGAGCCCGCTCACTCTTCTCGAACAGACGAGTGGGGTGGCACGAGTCATCCTCGGAATACTTCTGCTCCTTTCCATTTTTTCCTGGGCGTTAATTCTTCAGAAATATGCGCAGCTTGGCGGGCTGGATGGCAAGACCTCCAGGTTTCTGCAGATGTTTCGTGCTGGCCGCGGCCTTTCCGATCCGAACACGCTGCGTGCGGGCGTCGGCGGCACTCCGCTGATTTCGGTTTATGCAGCGGGATACCGTGAGCTCGAATCGCAGATCGGCGGCGCGCACACCCGCGGCGCCGTGGAGCCAGCCGGGAAGCTGAGGAACGCGAGCGCCGTCGGCGTCGAGATGCAGGTGGCGGCGGGCGAGGAAGTTCGGCGGCTTGAAAAAGGAATGTCGTCGCTGGCGACGATTGCTTCGGTCTCGCCGTTCATCGGATTGTTCGGCACGGTCTGGGGCGTGATGGACGCGTTTGCCGGACTGGGCGACGCCGGCGCCGCCAGCCTGCGCGCCGTGGCGCCGGGAATCGCGGAGGCGCTGGTCACCACCGCTGCAGGATTATTCGCCGCTATTCCCGCGCTGATCGCCTACAACCACTACCTTCACGGCATCCGCGGTCTTTCGTCGCGGATGAACGATTTCGCCGCGGAATTCGTGTCGAAAGTCGAAACGCTGTACAACTCATAGGTTACTGTTATGCCGTCCATCGAACGACAGACCGGCACTTCGCTCTCCGAAATCAACATGGTGCCGTTTATTGACGTGGTGCTGGTGCTGCTGATTATTTTCATGATCACCGCGCCGATCCTGCAGTCGGGAATCGAAGTGGACGTGCCCAAGACGAAAACGGTCAAAGAACTGACGGAAGTGCGCATGGTCGTGACCATCGACCGCGGCCAGCGCGTGTATTTGAACGACAAACCGGTCAATATCCACGAAATCGGCCAGCAGGTACTGGCGCAATCCCGCGATCCAAAACATCAGGCCGTATATGTTCGCTGCGACGAATCGGTTCCGTTCGGAAGCTGGGCGACTGTGGTGGATGCCCTGCGCCAGGCGGGCATCCAAAACGTCAGCGTGGTGACGCAACCGCTCAGCGAGCGGCCGCAGGTACAATGATCTCGGGCAAATTAAAATGACGGCTCTTGCCGCAACTCGACCGGACGACCCGCTGAAGCGGTTCCTTTATATCTCGCTGATCATTCATCTTACATTTTGCGTATTGGCGGTGATGTACGCGTACTTTCATGGGCGGAGCGCAGATTGGGGAGGGCCGGGCGGATCGATTACCGTGGGCATTGTCGGCAACGTGCCGGCGATTCCTCTTCCCCGCCCCGACGTCGTATCGCCAAGCCGTGTTGTGGATGAGTCCAAGGGACTGTACAAGTCAGAGCCCGCGCCGCAGCCGAAACCCGCGCCGGACGCAATACCCATTCCGAAATTTGAACGCAACAAGCCGCCGAAGTATGTGACTCGGCCGTCGAAATTGCTTGAGAATCCCACCCCACCCCCTCCGAACGCGATTCCGTACGGCGGAGGCGGGACTCCCACGGTGCCGACAACTTCATTTGCTCTTGGCGCGGGTACCACGCAGGCCGGACTCGGATTCACGGGCACCGCGGGCGGAGATTTCGGCTCGCGCTTTTCGTGGTACGTCGAAGCCGTGCAGCGGCGCATCAGCGGCAACTGGCTGCAATCAACGGTGGATCCGAGTGTGGCGACCGCGCGACGCGTGGTCGTCACCTTCACAATCCTGCGCAATGGCTCGGTGACGAACATTCAGGTGACCCAATCCAGCAACAACTATTCCGTGGACAGCTCGGCGACGCGCGCGGTGCGCGACTCCAGCCCGCTTGCGCCGTTGCCCGCCGAATATTCCGGATCGAATGTAAATGTGGAGTTCTGGTTCGATTTTCACAGGTAGACGGCACAC
Source organism: uncultured Acidobacteriota bacterium (assembly GCA_963814605.1). Lineage (GTDB taxonomy): Bacteria > Acidobacteriota > Terriglobia > Acidiferrales > UBA7541 > Palsa-295. Next base: position 754,575 of record CAWFDD010000002.1, read on the forward strand.
TATGCGCACAAGAAATTCTGCTCTCAGCCGATACAGCATTCATAAGAGGTGCTCATTGGTAAAGGAGACGTTTACACCGCTGTTATTCTTGAAGTTGATTTTCATCCTGGCCTTGGCAGCGATCGCGTCCGCGCCGCCGTCGGCCGCACAAGACTGGTTCAAGACTGGGACCGGCCTGGGAGTCACGAAGGCTCGTCTCGCGCTCCCCGATACGGTGTCCCGTTCGAGTTTTGCGCAGCCGTTGCCCAAGACGTTTCATGATGTCGCGTGGGCGGACCTCGAATATTCCGGAATTCTCGACATGGTCAGCCCCAGTTTTTATCCCACGCAGGTACCGGGCCAGCCGAGCGAACTGAAGGCGGACGACTGGGCCGCCGCTCCGGCGAACGCGTACATGGTGGCGTACGGCAATCTCTCGGCGGACGGTGCCGGCGTCGCGTTCGCGGGATACCTTTCCGACGTGCACAATCCCGCGGCGCCCCTCGCCCTTCAGAAAATCTACCGCGGCGCGGCGACGGATACCGACGTGCGGCGCATGGCGCACCAGTTTGCCGACGACATTATCGGCGTGCTGAGCGGGGGGCAGCCCGGCATCGCGCAGACCAAGATCGCCTATGCCAGCGAGCGAAACGGCAACAAGGAAATCTGGATGATGGATTACGACGGCGCGAATCAAAAGCAACTTACGCATCTCAGATCCATCGCGCTCACGCCGCGCTGGTCTCCCGATGCCACGCGAATCGCATTCACTTGTTTCGCGCCTTTCCGTACGGTCACATCGGCGCAGATTTGCATTTACTCATCGGCTTCCGACCGCTTGATTGCATTCCCGCGATATCGCGGCACGAACACCTCGCCGGCGTGGTCTCCCGACGGCTCGCAACTCGCGTTTATGTCCAGCCAGAACGGCGATCCTGAAATTTACATCGCGGATACGAGCGGGGCGCACCTGCATCGCATCACGTTTGCCGCGGGCGTGAGCACTTCTCCGGCGTGGAATCCGAAGACGGGTCAACAACTGGCTTTCGTCAGTGACCGGGGCGGATCTCCCGTGGTTTACCTTTCGAACGTTGACGGCTCGAACGTCGAGAAGCTGAATCTGCCCGACATGGGATACGTCGTGGACCCGGCATGGTCACCCAATGGACAACTGCTCGCATTTAGCTGGCGACGTCCGAGTGGTAATTACGATATCTATGCCATGGATATAGCGAGCCGCCAACTCGTGGAACTCACTCGCGACGCCGGACGCAACGAACGACCCTCTTGGGCGCCGGACGGGCGGCACATTGTCTTTGAATCCACCAGAACTGGTACGCGCCAGATCTGGTCCATGCTTGCGGATGGGAGCCAACCGCGTCAACTGACATTCGAAGGGCAGAACGAATCGCCCAACTGGTCGTCGAAGTGACGGACTCAACTTTAATTCTTGACTCACGGCATATTACTAGCAAGTTGGAGTAAATTTATTCGCGGCGAAACCGCAGAGCATTCGCGGCAACGCCGAAGGAGGCAGTTCATGCACCACAGTACTTTTCGCAAGCTCCCCCTGCTACTGGGCCTCGTTCTTCTCGCTGTCGTCGCCGGCGGATGCAAAAAGAAAGTGGCGGCAACAGCCCCTGCACCGCCGCCAGCTCCCGCTCTACAACCAACCGTGACGTTGAATGCTTCTCCGTCCACGGTGAATTCCGGCGACACGGTTACACTGTCCTGGTCTTCGACGAACGCGACAGATCTTGATATCGAGCCGGGCGTGGGAAAAGTCGCGCCGCAGGGTTCGACTCCGGTGAATCCTACGCAGTCCACCACCTTCACCATAACGGCGAGGGGTTCCGGCGGCAGCGCCAGCGCCAGCGCCAGCGTTTCGGTCAGAGGCGCAGCTCCCGCGGCGGCCGAGCCTTCCGCGCCGCCGAACGTGAGCGACCTGTTCAACCAGGACGTCAAGGACGCGTATTTCGAGCTCGATAAGTCCGATCTGCGCGAGGACGCCCGTGCTGCTTTGACGAAAGATGCCGAGTTCCTGCGTTCGTATCCGCAGGTTCACGTCTCCATCGAAGGCCATTGCGACGAGCGCGGATCCACGGAATACAACCTGGGTCTGGGCCAGCGACGCGCCGAAGCCGCGAAGAACTACCTCATTTCGCTCGGCATTCCGGCGGATCGCATGGAAACAACCAGCTGGGGCAAAGAGCGTCCGTTCTGCACCGAGCATGACGAATCGTGCTGGCAGCAGAATCGCCGCGCGCACTTTGTCATGGCACACTAAGACTTCGCTCGCGCCTGCGTCAGCGATCGAGTCGCTTCCTTCGCTGACGCGGGCCGGGCTCACCGCGCCGGTAACGCCGCAATCGGGCGTGCGCGGCCATTTTTCTCCAAGGAGGCATCCTTTGCGCACTCGATGGATCGTGCTCGTACTCGCGGCAGTCGTCCTCGGCGCGCTCGGCGGAGCGCTGCTTGCTCCTCAGCCGGCCGGCGCTGTCTCAAAGGAAATGATTGAGCTGCAACAGTCCGTGAACCAGATTTCGCAGGCGCAGCAGGACTTGCGCAGTGCGGTGGACAGCAACAACGCTACAATCAAGACGCTCGTCCAACAATCGCTCGATTCCGTCAACAAGCTTGCCGGCGAAATGAACTCGCTGCAAAAGTCGGTGCAGGAAGTCCAGGCCAATACCGGCGCGCGCATTGACACCATGACCCAGCAGACGCAGGGCCTCTCCGACAATCTGCAGGACGTTCAGGCGCGGGTGGGCAAACTTTCGCAGCAGATGACCGACATTCAGAGCCTGCTGCAGAGCATTGACGCCAGGGTTTCGGGAGGATCAACCACGGGCACGGCGGCGCCAAGCGAACCGGTGGCTAGTCCGGACAGCGGCGCGCCACCTCCTGCGATGCCCCCGATTTCGGCCGACACGCTCTACCAAAACGGCCTGCGGGACATGACCGGCGGAAAATACGACCTCGCTCGCCAGGAGTTTACGGACTACATCAAACACTTTCCGTCGAACGACCTGGCGGGAAATGCGCAGTTTTATCTCGGCGAAATCGCCTACTCTCAGAACGATTTTAAGGGAGCGATCGCGTCCTATGACAACGTCCTGGCGAACTATCCGAAGAGTTTCAAGGTGGACGCTTCGCTAATGAAACGCGGCATGGCCGAGCTCGAGCTCGGGATGAAGGCCAGCGGGACGCGCGACCTGCGCGAAGTTATCCGCCGATCCCCGTCCTCGGACGAGGCCAAGCGCGCGCAAGCCAAGCTGCGCGAAATTGGCGCCGCACCTGCCACACGCCCGGCGCGCTGATCGTTGCGATCGCCGAGCCAAATGCGGGGACCAGCCAGTTCCGTCGGCGTCGGTGAGGACTACGCGCGGAGAAAATCAGGCTGCCAATCGCGGACCAGTTCCTTGATTGCCTTGCGATTGGTGACTTTGTCCTGCAAGACTTTTCGCGCCAGCTCTGGCAATTCCGCATCCCCAGCAAAGCGCAGCGACACCAATTGACTTACCGTAAATTCTGGAATCCTCGGCCGCAAATCAGCCGAAAGCAGCTGTTGCAACCGCAGCCGCATTTCCAGGCGGATCACACGATCCTGGACGGTCAGCGCCATGAGGCGAGTCGTGAACGCGAGCATCAGCAAGGCCAACGCCACCACCGCCGACCGGGTGGACTGCGCGGAAAAACCGTGCACCACGTCAACGATTGACCAGATCAAGTTGATCAGCAAAACCGGCAACACGAAGAAATGGAATCCGGGAACGAGCTTGGCATGATTCTGTAAATTCTGCGTTTCACTCATGGCTGGACCTCCGGAAAATTTGATGTCGGATGGCGGGCGAATGATACCAAAATTCCGGCCAGGCGGCACTGAACCGACGATGGGCTGCGGGTGGGGCTGCTGCTACTGTTGACTCCGGGCTTTCTGATATACTCCTGCGCATGTCGGTAAACAAAGCCATCCTGGTAGGGCGCCTGGGCCGCGATCCAGAGACCAGATACACTTCGGGCGGTCAGGCCGTTGCCAATTTCACTCTGGCGACCGACGAGACCTTCAAGGACCGCGCCGGCGAACGCCAGAAGCGCACCGAGTGGCATCGCGTTGTCTTGTGGGGAAAGCTCGCTGAAATCGCGCAGCAATATCTGAAGAAGGGCATGCTGGTGTACGTCGAGGGCCGCATTCAAACGCGCCAATGGGAAGATAAGCGCGACGGCCAGAAACGCACCACCACGGAAATCGTCGGAAACGTGATGCGCATGCTCACATCGCGCGCCGAAGGCGCTGCCGCGGGCGCTGCCGGAAGCGGTTCCGCTGCTGGCATGGGCCACGGGCGCGCCGCCGAAGCTGATTTTGATGTCGCCGGCCCCGCTCCGGACGAGCCGGCGCCCGGCCCGGAAATCTCAGACGAAGACATTCCCTTCTAAAACCTGCACGGGGGACCGCCGAAGGATTTTCGCCGCCGGTTCGATATTTTTTTCCGCCGAACTTTCCTAACCTTCGTGACGAACGGCATCGGCGTTACTTCGGAGCGGAACTTCCGTTGGGCTTTGCTGCCGGCTCGGCCCCCGCAATGGCTTCGAGCCGATCTTCCTCATCGGGTGACGGCAAGGTCGGCAGAATGTCTGCCGCGATCGAGCGGCGATGGATTAAAACGTCTTTCTTCATTTTTCCGTCACGGAATTCCAGCGCTCTCTTGGCGAATTGCGCGATATCCGGCTCGTGCGTGACGATTACCACGGTGAGGCCGTGCTGGTCGTTCAGATTCTGGAGAATATCCATGATCTCGATGCTTGTGCGACTGTCGAGATTTCCGGTCGGCTCGTCCGCCAGCAGCAGCGATGGATTATTCACCAGCGCCCGGGCGATGGCCACACGCTGTTGCTGTCCCCCCGAAAGCTGCGATGGGAAATGCCCCGCGCGATCGGAAAGCCCGACGCGCTTCAGCGCCTCTTCGGCGCGCCGTTCGCGCTCCTTGATTGCCACGCCGGCGTAGATCGTGGGAAGCTCGACATTCTCCAGCGCCGATGTTCGCGACAATAGATTGAATTGCTGGAACACGAATCCGATCTTCTGGCTGCGAATTTTCGCCAGCTCGTCTTTCGTGAGCCCGGAAACGTCCTTTCCATCGAGGAAGTACTGCCCGCGCGAGGGCTTGTCGAGGCATCCCACAATATTCATCAGCGTCGATTTTCCCGATCCCGATGCGCCCATCACTGCGACGAATTCTCCCGGATAGATTTCCATGGAGACGCCCCGCAGCGCGTGCACCTGAATCTCGCCAAGATCGTATGTTTTGTGGACGCCTTCCAGTCGAATGGTTGGGGTGTTTCCGGCCGCGCCATCGGTGGCAGACTTTGCCGATGCGCCGGATTTCGTAGAGGGGTCGCTCATAGCGTTCCGCGAGAAGGTCTACCGGAGCTACATCGAAGGGGCGAAGGAGCTCGGGAACAATCCTAGTGAGCGGCTTCTTTCTTTCGTTGCTCGTCCAGCTGCTTCATGTAGTCGTCGTAATTAGCCTGCTGATCGGGCGTGAGCACCGCGCGAATGCTGGCGCGCGCCTGCTGACGAATCTGTTCGTGTTCCGCGTTCGCTTCCGCGTACTGTGCCTGCCACTTCGCACGCGTGTCGTCAATCACCACGGTAACTTGTTTCTGCTGATCGGGGGTCAATTGCAGCCGCTGCGTCAAACTGTTGATCACCTGATCGCGGGTTGGCTTGGTATTGATCTGCGCCGCCGAACGCCCGTTTCCTTGAACGCGCTCGTCCCAGAGGTGGCCGCCGACGCCCCCTAATAGGAGCCCCAACACAAAAACGACGAAGACGAGCGCGGCTGCTTCGAGGCGAGCGTTGCTATTTCGCATGATTGTTGTCCGCGACCATCATCAAGACTTCATCTCGATCCGCCGGCGGTCTCGCCGGTTCCGGAGAAAGCAGATCGGTCACACCGATAAGACGTGCCGTGGTCACATCGGGTTGCGCATGGCGCCACCATCCGGCGTCATATGTGACAAGCACTCCAAGCGCCAGCATGGCTGTGGCGGCGAATCGCCACGCCAGACTCACAATCGGCTGCCACAAACCGGCGCGCTCCGCCGAACGATCCTGCTCGGCCTCCCGTATTCGCGCCATCACCACGCGCGCAAACGCGGGTCCCGGACCATCGGAGGGTCCAGCTGCACGGAGCAGCCGGACGCTCGCCGTCGCTTGCTCGAGCGCATCTCGGCACGCAGCGCAGTTCCGCCAGTGATTCTCGGCGTTCCTGGCGTCGGCAGCGCTCAGCGCGCCTTCCAGGTAATCCTCAAGCACCGCTTCATACTTCGTACATCCTGCGTATTCGAACTCAGTGCCCGTTGCCATGGCTTTTATCCATTCCTCCGCGCCGGCCGCGATTCCGCGGACTTTTTTCCGGCATTCATCCGGCGCCGATAGACGTCCATGATTCGGCCGCGTGCGCGAAACAGCCGCACTTTCACCGTGTTCACATTGAGATCGAGAATTTCGGCTAGCTCCTGCACGGAAAACCCTTCCATTTCCTTCAGCACCAGCAATTGCCGATCCTGCTCCGGCAATGACGTCAGCATCCGATCAAGCACTTCGCGCGCTTCGGCACGCGCATTCGGGCCTTCCGGCGGACGCTCCGCAGAGACTATGCCGTCCAGCCTCGAAACCTGCTCTTCGGACAAATCCGCCTCATAAACCAGCGGCCGAACTTTTTTCTTTCTCAAATAATCCCAACATTCGTTGACCGCAATCTTATAGAGCCAGGTCGAAAACGCCGCGCGCTGGTCAAACCGCTTGATGCCCAGATACGCCTTTAGAAAAACTTGCTGCGCGACATCTTCTACGTCCTCCGGCCGGCGCAAAATTCCTCCCACCAGCGCAAAAACGCGCTGCTGATGCCGGCGCACCAGTTCCTCGAACGCCGTCTCAGTCCCACTTTGAGACAGGCGTACTAGTTCTCTGTCTTCTTCCTTCTTGACCTTTCGGTCCAGAGGAAGAGTAAGCGCCGGGGCGCTCGCTACCATACTCTTTGGGACGTTCGACATTGGCTTTCGGTTACGTAAAAAAACCCTTCCGCGTTTCCAATTATTTCTTGCAGGGCCTACTGGTCCATGTGACAATACCCGCCATGATAATCGGCGACCGCATCAGATTACTACGAGAAACAAAAAAACTGTCACAAGGCGACGTCGAAAAGCGCACCGGCCTGCTTCGGTGCTATATTTCGCGCGTCGAAAACGGCCACACCGTCCCAGCGATCGAGACTCTCGAGAAGCTGGCCAGGGCAATGGAAGTGCCCCTCTATCAGCTCTTCTACGACGGCGAAGAACCGCCCGTGCTACCGAATCTTCCCAAGCGGAAGAGCGCGGACGACATCGCCTGGGGCAGCACCGGCAAGGATGCCCGTTACCTGGGCCGTTTCCGCCGGCTTCTCGGCAAGATCGAAGAAGCTGACCGTCGCCTGTTGCTTTACATGGCCCAGAAAATGGCCAATCGCTAGCCAGCCGCTCCCGCGTCTATTTTCCGCAACAGGGCCCGCCGCTGCAAGCATGGAGCCAACTCAGTCGTTGTGCGTCCGCGCGTCGAATTGCTCAAGGTAGCGCTGGGTCAGTTCCCCATCGCCTATTCCCATTCAATCGTGCTCGGTGGTTTCGAGCTGATATCGTAGACCACGCGGCTGACGTGCGGAACCTCGTTCACAATTCGCACCGATATTCGTTCGAGAACTTCCATCGGCAGGCGCGACCAATCCGCGGTCATGGCGTCCAGCGAGTCAACCACCCTCACCGCGATGGTGTCCGCGTAGGTTCGGCCATCGCCCATCACTCCCACGCTGCGCACCGGCAGCAGCACCGCAAACGCCTGCCAGGTTTTCTCATACAGTCCCGCGCGGCGAATTTCTTCCACCACGATCGCGTCCGCCCCTCGCAGCGTTTCAAGTTTTTCGCGCGTGATCTCTCCCAGAAGGCGCACCGCAAGCCCCGGACCCGGAAACGGCTGCTTCACCAGGATTTCTTCCGGCAAGCCCAGCTCCCGCCCGATCTGCCGGACTTCGTCCTTGAACAGATCGCGCAGCGGCTCGATCAGAGCGAAGGGCATGTCCTTTGGCAATCCGCCAACGTTGTGATGCGATTTGATCACCGCGGAAGGGCCCTTCACCGAAACCGACTCGATCACGTCGGGGTACAGCGTCCCCTGAACCAGGAATTTCACCGGCAAGCCAGCGTCCGCGCCCGCCAGAAGCTTGCGCTGCTCCTCCGCGAACACGGCGATGAATTCCCCGCCGATGATTTTGCGCTTTTGTTCCGGGTCCGTGATTCCCGCCAATTTCCGGAGAAACCTCTCGGAAGCATCCACGCCGATCACGTTCAAGCCCAGGCGATCGCGAAGTAGCTCCAGCGTTTCGCGAAATTCATCGCGCCGCAGCAGCCCGGTATCAACGAACACGTTCGTCAGCCGGTCGCCGATGGCCCGATGAACCAGCGCCGCCGCGACAGTCGAATCCACGCCGCCGCTGAGCGCGCAAATGGCCCGCGCCCCTTCGCTCTGCTTGCGGATCGCGGCCACTGTTTCCGCGATGAATCCGGCGCGATCCCAATTCTGCTTCGCGCCGCAGATGCCAAAGACAAAATTGCGCAGAATCTCCGTACCGCGGTCGGTATGGTTCACCTCGGGATGAAATTCAACGCCATAAAATCGCGACGTCAGATTTTCCACCGCCGCCACCGCGTTGTGCGTCCGGGCAGTCACGTGAAATCCCGCGGGCAAGCCCACAACGTGATCCCCATGGCTATTCCACACGCTCAATTGCGAGGGCACTCCTGCGAAAAGCTTGGAATCGCGTTCGATGTCGAGCTGCGCCCGCCCATACTCGCGCCGCTCGGCCGCTTCCACTTTTCCGCCCAGCGCGTGTGCCAGCCATTGCATGCCGTAGCAGATGCCCAGCACCGGAACTCCCAGCTCCAGCATCTTCGGATCGCAGACCGGCGCGTCCTTGTCGTACACCGAACTCGGGCCGCCCGAGAGCACAATCCCTACCGGTTCCTGCGCCCGGATTTCCGCAATCGTCGCCGTACACGGAAGGATTGCGGAAAAGACCTGTTGCTCGCGGATGCGCCGCGCGATTAGCTGCGTGTACTGCCCGCCAAAATCCAGCACGACGATACCGTGTTTCGTGCTCACCATTCCTCCGTGCTCTTTCGCTGGCGCTGCGGCTTCGCTATTGGGCGTCATTATCGCTCCGTCTGAGTTCTTGCCGGTCAGTGTTTCTTCTGGCCTTTCATTTCGGCGAATAGCGACAGGTCAATCGCATCACCCATCGCCTTGTAGCCTGCGTCGTTCGGATGAAGATGATCGCCGCTGTCGAACGCAGCCTGAAGCTTCGTCGGATTCTGCGCATCGCGCACCGCCGCGTCGAAATCGATCACGCCGTCATACGCGCCACCCTTGCGAATCCAGTTGTTGACCGCGACGCGTTTCGCTTCTCCATCCGCCGAAAAATAGTTTGCGCCATCAAACGGGAGCAGCGTCCCGCCGAACACTCGCAGTCCGCGAACGTGTGCCCGCTCGATAAATTGTTTTTGGCCCGCGATGATATCGTCGGCGGTGACGGCCTGGTCCGCAAGGCCCTGTATATTCGAAAAACCGATGTCGTTGATTCCCAGCAGGACAATCACGTCCCGAACTCCCGCTTGCCCGAGCGCATCATGACCGAATCGTTCTAGCCCGTTCGAGCCCATCGCGTCGTGCCATATGCGGTTGCCGCTGATCCCCGTATTCAGAACGGCGATCTGCGGGCCGGCGTGACTCTTGCGGGCCAGCAGCCGTTGCGCCAGTTCGTCCGGCCAGGTGTGGTTGGCGTCTAGCGTCGATCGATAGCCGTCCGTAATCGAATCTCCGAATGTCACGACCGCCACCGTCTGCTCCGCAGCCAGCACGTCCACACCTTCCACCCAATACCAGGATTGCCGCGTGGTCGCGTCGGGGATATCCGCTTTGGACGTGAAATCGCCCGGCGCAGAAACGTAGGTCGTATGAAGTCCGGTCGAATGCCATGTAGGCGCTCCCGTTTTTCCGGGCGCGTAAATGCTGATCACCAGATCACCCGACTGCGGAATGTCCATATCGAACGCGTCGCTCAGCATTTCGGCGCCGGGCGGGATCGTGATGGACGCGCGGCCGCTGAATGTAAGAGCGTGGTCCGACGCCGGCACGATTGCCGATCCCGTACCGTGCAGGGCCAAGTGCGCGGCCCCAATCACGAGTGGCTCTGCGCCGTACGCGTTCGATAGGCGCACTCTTGCGCGGTATCCGGCGACCGTGGTGTGCACGATCATGCGCACCGTCTGGTTTTCGAATCCCTCGTTCGGGATCGTGCGGTTCGCGAAACTGATCGGACCTTGCATCGCAGCGCTCCAGGTTCCGACCCATCGTTCGTCCGCCCAGTTGCGCTGTGCGCGCGTAGCGGGCGCGATTGCCAGCGCCAGCGCCACCACCGCCAACAGCCAGGTACGCCGTCCACTTCGAATCATTTTGCCTCCTGCGAAACCACCGATCGTCATCGCAACACGATATTCACAAGCTTTTTCGGCACCACGATCACCCTCAGGATTTCCTTGCCCGCAAGCAACGGCGCAATGCGCGGATCCTTCAGTGCCAGGTCTCTCGTCTCGTCCTCGCTCAGTCCTTCATCCACCATCATTTTGCTGCGCACGCGGCCGTTGATCTGAATGATGATCTCGATTTGCTCTTCACGGGTCAGGTCTTCGCGATACGCCGGCCATTTCTGCCGGGAGATTGTGCCTGAGTTCCCCAGCATCTCCCACATCTCTTCGGCGATGTGCGGCGTCATCGGCGACAGCATCAGTACCAGCACCGCGAGCATGCGCTTCAGGATCGTCGGCGAGACGTCCTGGTCGAGAGGCTCCTGTTCGTAGAGGGCGTTCACCAGCTCCATGATCAGCGCGACCGACGTGTTGAAATGCCAGCGCACCTCGAAATCGTTCGTTACCCGCTTGAGCGTCTGGTGCGTCCGGCGGACCAGCAGCTTTTCCTTGGCTGTCGCCCGGGCCATATCCGTTGCCGCATTCCAATCAATCGGGACATCCCGAACGCGTGTGGAATGTTTTTCGACCAGCCGGTACACGCGATTCAGAAAACGCGCCGAGCCTTCAATGCTCTGCTCGCTCCATTCCAGGTCTTTTTCCGGAGGCGCCGCGAACAGCGTGTACATCCGCCCCGTATCGCAGCCGTATTTCTCTGCCATGTCAATCGCGCCAACCACGTTTCCGCGCGACTTCGACATCGCTACTCCGCCCTTCTGCACCATGCCCTGCGTGAAAAGACGCGTGATCGGCTCATCGTGGTTCACCAGACCGAGATCGCGCATCACTTTGCAGAAAAATCTGGAATACATCAGATGCAGGATGGCGTGGGTGATCCCGCCAATATATTGGTCAATCGGAAACCAGTAGCGCGCTTTCCCTGGATCGAACGGCGCCTTGTCGTTATGCGGATCGGTGTAGCGGTAAAAATACCAGGACGAATCGACGAACGTATCCATGGTGTCGGTTTCCCGCCGCGCCGCGCCGCCACATTTCGGACATGTCGTATTGACGAATTCTGGAACGCTGGCGAGCGGCGACTGCCCCGCCGTGGCGATAGCCAGCTGCTCCGGCAATCGCACCGGCAGCTGATCGTCCGGAACCGGGACCATGCCATCCTTGACGCAGTAAATCACGGGAATGGGCGTGCCCCAGTAACGCTGCCGCGAAATGCCCCAGTCTTTCAGCCGGTAGGTTGTTTCGCCCGCACCGAATCTTTTCGCGGCGGCATCCGCGGTCATTTTTTCGAGTGCCGCTTCGGTCGTCAGGCCCGAATACGGCCCGGAGTCAACGAGTTTGCCGTATTGGGTGTAGGCTTCGCTCATCCGATCGGGACGCAGCGGTGCGCCCTGCTTGGGCTGCACCACGATCTTTATGGGCAAGCCGTATTTGTCGGCAAATTCGTAGTCTCGCTGATCGTGGGCAGGGACGCACATCACCGCGCCCGTTCCATATTCGGCGAGAACGAAATTGGCGACCCAGATCGGCAATTGCTCGCCGGAAAACGGATTAACGGCGAATCGTCCGGTGAAGAACCCTTCCTTTTCGGCGGTAGCAATGTCCGCGGCGCGCATGCTTTTTTGCCGCATGGCCTTGAGTTGTGCTTCCATCGTCGAGCGGCCGGGAACGCTTTCAAGCAACTTATCCAATTGCGGGTGCCCGGCAGCCACCACGATCGCGGAGGCGCCGTAAATCGTGTCCACTCGGGTGGTAAATACCTCGAGGTTCGTCTCCGGCGTCCCCGCGACTTCGAAACGCACTCGCGCGCCTCGCGACTTGCCGATCCAGTTCCGCTGCATCGCCAGCACGCGCTCGGGCCAGCCGGCGCCAAGCTTTCCCATGTCGTCGAGCAGCTCGTCGGAATACTGCGTGATGCGCAGGAACCATTGTTCGAGTTCTTTCTGCTCCACCTGCGTGGTCTCGTGCCGCCAACAGAAACCGTCTATCACTTGCTCGTTGGCGAGCACGGTGAGGCATTCCGGACACCAGTTCACCCTGCTCTTTTTCCGGTAGGCGATTCCCTTCTCCAGCATGCGCAGGAAAAACCACTGGTTCCACCGGTAGTATTCCGGAACGCATGTGGAGATCTCGCGCCGCCAGTCGTAGCTGAAGCCGAAGCGTCTCAGGACGCGACGGAACTCCGCGATATTCTCGTCCGTCCATTCGCGCGGGTGAATGCCGTTCTGGATCGCGGCATTTTCCGCCGGCAATCCGAAGGCGTCCCAGCCCATGGGATGGAGCACGTTGTAGCCGCACATCCACTTGTAGCGCGCCACCGCGTCGCCGATCGTATAGTTGCGCATGTGGCCCATGTGGAGCGTGCCCGAGGGATACGGCAGCATCTCGAGCAAATAGTATTTCACCCGGGAAGCGTCGCCATCTTCCGCGTAAAACGCGCCCTGCTCGTCCCACACTTTCTGCCACTTCGCTTCGATTCGCTGTGGATCGTAATCGCCCAAGTTCACTTCCCCCGTGATCTATGCTTGGTTCGAGTAGCATTTCTGCGCGCGATTTGCTTGACGCTCCTTTTTGGGCGAGGCTTCATCCCCGGTCCCTTGGCGCGCACCACGCGTCCGGTCAATCTCCACAGAGCGGCCACGTTTCGCTTATCGTCACCCGGCTTATCAATGGGCGTTTCCAGGATGAACGCGCACTTCGCCAGCAGCGGATGATTCAGAATCCTGCCGAATGCCCGAAGTCCGATCTTGCCCTTTCCGATATGCTCGTGCCGGTCCACGCGCGAGCCGATCGGCACCTTCGAATCGTTCACGTGCACGACGAAAACGCGATCAAGCCCTACAACGCGATCCACATCGCGCAACGCGGCCGACAAACCCTCCTCTGTGTGAATGCTCCAGCCGGCGGCAAAAATATGTGCCGTATCAACGCACACGCCGAGCGGCAAATCCGGGCACGCCTCGATGATGGCCTTCAATTCCTCGAATCGCGAACCCAGCGAACTCCCCTGGCCCGCGGTGTTTTCAAGCAGAATGCGCAACTCGCCAAGTTTTAGTCCGCGCGCCGCTTGCTTCAGTCCCTGCGCCACCGCGGCGATCGCCGATTCGACCGTGGTTCCTTGCGCGCTCCCCGGATGAATCACCAGAAAGTCGGTGCCCAGCGCCATCGCCCTGACGATTTCCTGATGGAACGCCTGAATCGACCGCGTGCGCAGGACCGGATTCGGCGAAGCCAAATTGATCAGGTAATTTCCGTGGACGACCACAGGCCCGAGTTGCAATTCGGCACGGCGTTGACGAAACCGCGCCGCATCCGTTTCCGCGATGCGCGAGCTCCCGTGACCCCACGTCCGCGGGCTCGACGAGAATATTTGCAGCGCGTTCGCTCCCAGCCCATGGGCGATATCGAGCGCACCGGCGATGTCTCCGGCAATGGATGTGTGGATTCCGATGCGGATGCTGCCGTCTTTCCATGCGGGAATTTCAGGTGCGGGGGGTGGTTCCGGACGATACTCGTCAGCGGCGTCGAATGTCAGTTCAGTCCTGTAATTTTCTTCCGCCATTCCCTCAGGTTGTCCGCGTGATTAGTGAGCTATTTTATCGGAAACTCGCTGTCGGCGCAAACGACCCGAAATCGCCCAAAATTCGTCGTGCCGGCAGGACTCAAGCCGCTGGAAAACCCGCGAACGGGGATGCTATCATTTGAAGTTGCAGTCGCTCTGCTCCACGCATCTGTCGGGGGCGCGGTCGCCAAGTGGTAAGGCAAAGGTCTGCAAAACCTTTATCGGCGGTTCGATCCCGCCCCGCGCCTCCAAAATATTCGATCGTTCGCCAGTAGAGCATCTTTGCCTCCCTGCCGCTGAATAAGCTAAAATTGCCGTTTCGTCTTCGCTCCAGGGAGCCGTCCATGCTCGTGGTGATGCAGTCGAATGCTACCGAAGAACAGGTGCGCGCTGTCTGCGAGCAGATCGAGGCGATGGGCTTTCGCGCCCACCCCATGCCCGGCGCAGGCCGCACCGCGATCGGCATCACCGGAAATAGCGGCGCCATTGAAACCGGCTCGCTCGACTCCATGCCGGGAGTCGTCGAATGCATACCCGTCAGCAAGCCCTACAAACTGGTCGGTCGCGACCTCAAACCCGAAAACTCGGTCGTCCGCGTTCCCACGCCCTCCGGCGAAGTCACATTTGGCGGCAAAGCGGTCGGCATCGTTGCCGGTCCCTGCGCGGTTGAGACACGCGAGCAGGCGTTCATCATCGCGGAACGGATCCGGGCATCGGGCGCGCGATTATTTCGCGGAGGCGCTTACAAGCCGCGCACCTCACCCTACGCATTTCAGGGCCTCGGCGAAGAAGGCCTGAAAATCCTGGCCGCTGTCCGCGACAAGTTCGGGCTCGGCATCATTACCGAGGCCGTTGATAATGAATCGCTCGATCTGGTTGAAAAATATGCAGACGTGATTCAGATCGGCGCGCGCAATATGCAGAATTTTTCGCTGCTGAAACGCGCTGGGCACGCGCGTAAGCCGGTCCTCTTGAAGCGCGGCATGTCGGCCACGCTGGACGAATTCCTGATGGCGGCTGAATACATCATGTCCGAGGGCAACTATAACGTGATCCTCTGCGAGCGCGGCGTGCGGACGTTCGCCGATCACACGCGCAATACGCTCGACCTGAGCGTGGTCCCCGCCGTGCAGCGACTTAGCCATCTTCCAATTGTCGTGGACCCCTCGCACGGCACGGGCCGGCGCAACAAGGTTCTGCCGCTCTCGCGCGCCGCGATTGCCGTGGGCGCCGATGGCATCCTGGTCGAAGTCCACCACGATCCCTCCAAGGCGCTCTCCGACGGGCCGCAGTCCATCCTGCCCGACGAGTTCGATCAGTTGATGCGCGAATCTCGCGCCATCGCCGCCGTGCTCGGCCGCACACTGAATTGAAACTCCGCGTCGATTTCCGGCTGTTGATCCTGATCATTCTGCTCCTGGGTCTCGCCGCCCGTGAAGTTGCGGTCGAGCTTCGGCCGTCGTTCCTCCGCCCCGGCCTGCATCTGTTCGCTTACGTCGCCAACACTGGCGACGGCACGGTCACGGCTATCGATCTCGTAAAACTCTCGCCGGCGGCGACGATTCCTGTGGGCGCGGGCCCGACCGGCATCCGCGCTCATCCCACACGAAAGGAAATCTGGGGGCTGAGTTCCGCGGGCGGTTACGCCTGGGTGCTGGATGCGGCCACCAATCAAATTACTGGGCGGATTCCGGTTGGCAACGCCCCCTACGCCCTGGATTTCTCGTCCGATGGCTCTCGCGCCTACGTGGCCGCTTCGGAATCGAACACCGTTGTCGCCATCGACTGTGCCACGCGCCAGGTCGTGGCGCGTGCACGCGCCGGTCGACGGCCGTGGATCGCCCGCGTCTCGCCGGACGGAAAACTCCTGGTCGTCTCCAATCGCGATGACGCCACAGTCTCCGTGCTCGACGCTAATTCACTCGCGATACGTGCCACGATCCCGGTCGTGTCCGATCCCGAGCAGATCGCCATATTGCCCGACGGCTCCAAGGCCTTCGTTACCTCCGGCTCGCGAAGTCAAATTTCCGTCGTGGATTTGAAGCGAGACGTATTGCTGGCCAATCTCGCCCTGGACGGCGCACCCGACGCGCTGATTCTCAAGCCGGACGGCGGCGAACTCTACATCCCTTCCAGCGACGCCCACGGCCTGTTGATCGTGAACACGCAGACGAACGAGGTTGGCGACTTCCTGCTCCTGGGAATGTCTCCTTCGGCCGCGGCGCTGACCGCGGACTCCGCCACTCTCTACGTATCCGATCCAGACGCGGGTCATATCGTGCCGGTGTCAATCAACATTCGCCAGGTCGCGCGGCCTATTTCCGTCGGCCAGGATCCGCGCAATTGCCAGCTCACCCCCGGAGACGACATCCTCGTCGTCGTCGAGACGGCGTCGGACGAACTCGCCATCGTGCGCGCGAAAACGTCTGGCCTGATCACTTTGATTCCCACCGGCTCGCACCCGCGCGATCTGGCCATCAAAGTTTTCTAGAGCGGAGTGGCTCGTAGGGGCCAGACCACCTCGACTGGAGATGCGAGCAAGGATCGGCTCAATTCGCGGGCGGAGGATTGACAGTCAAGTTCAGGACCAGCGTGCGCGTGACGCTCGGTTGCCCCGTCGGAGTCACCGTCGCCGTTACTGTAATCGGATAGGTACCGGCAGGCGTTCCCGGTGGCGGATCGGCCGTGCTGGCGCCTCCTCCGCACGCTGACATGCCGATCGCGCACGCCAGCAGAAGCGGTACAATTTGCGCGAGTTTCGCGACACTCGGGCGACGCCTCCGCAATATCCAACCCGCGAGCATGGCCAGATAGAATACGAGAATCCATCGAGAACGAATTCCGCCCGGTCGTGACCCGGTCTGCGGCCGCGTAAAGTGGATCAAGGACCCGGCTGATGGTTCAGCTGTCGTGGTGACAACCAGTTGAAACTCACCCGGACTGCCAGGACTGATTTGCACGACGGGCGGATTGCTGGAGGGAGTTGTCGTCACCTTGCAAGCTCCCACCAGAGCCGCTGGGACCGAGCATGCCAACGCGGCAGCACCCGTAAATCCCGCGGAGGAGTCAATTTCGAGCATGTAAGTCGAGGATTGCCCCGGGGTGATTGAGCCGAGAACAGGCTCGCCAGCCGGGGCGTTGATGCAGAAGTCCATGGCCGTACCGCTGAGCGGAATATTCTGCGGGCTGCCGGGAGCGTTGTCATTCAGGGTAAGCGTTGCAGTTCTGGCGCCGCCGTTCACGCCGCAGGTCGGCAGCTGCAGCGGCTTGAACGCCACCTGGATCGTGCAGCTTGCGCCCGGCGCAGTGTTCGCTCCCGTACACGAATCCGCCGATACCGCAAAGTCGCCCGGATTCGATCCTGTTCGGGTCACGGACGTGATTGTCAGCGTGCCGGCAGATGCACCGGAGCTGGAATTCATCACCGCGATGGGCTGCGGCGTTCCTCCGGCGCCGCCCGCGAGCTGGCTGCCAAAGCTAACGCTGGTGGGCACGGAGACGTCGGCCTGAGTGGCCGTTCCCGAAAGGGCTACGGTTGGCGGAGTCCCCCCGGGCACGCTCAATGTAGCTGTCCGCATTCCCGGTCCCGAGGGCCCGGGCGTGAATGTTACGCCGATCTGGCAGCCGCTCCCTGCAGGAACCGGATTCGGCGTGCAACCAGCCGGCGAAGAGAAATCGCCGGCGTTGGCGCCGGAGATTTTGATTCCGGAAACTTCGTCCGCAGCGCCACCGGAATTCTGGATTGTGACGTTTTGCGGAGCGCTGGCGACGCCCTCGCTCTGCGCCGCGAACGTCAGGCTGGGCGGAGAAACTTGCAGCGACGGTCCCGCGATCGCGGCTCCATACAAAGCGACCTGCTGAGCGCTGCCCGGGGCATTATCGGTGAAGCTCAAGCTCGCATTTTTTGGGCCCGTGGATTGCGGCGCCAATTGGACCGCCACGGTGCAAGAGGCCTGCACCACCACCGTTCCGCCGCCGAGCGGGCACGAAGTCCCCGAACCGGCAATCGCGAAATCGGACGCATTGGCGCCGGTGAGAGTCACGCTGGAAATGTTGAGCGTGGCGCTTCCTTGGTTCGTCAAGGTGACGCTCTGCGCGCCGCTTTGGCCGCCCACGTTCTCGCTGCTGAAGATCAGCGAAGGCGCTGAGAAGCTTACGATCGGCGCGGGCGGCGTCCCAACTCCCGTGAGCGGCACGATCTGCTCCGTGTTCGCCGCTTGCCCCGAACTGCTGTAGTACAGGTCGAGTTCCGCATTAAATGTCCGTTCGGCGGTCGGTTCGAACGCGAGTCTCACCTGACAGTTGGCTCCCGGCGCCAGCGAGAGCCCCGTCTGGCACGGTGAGCTGCCGGGATTGCTTCCGGCCGCGAAGGCGAAATCGGCCGCGTCCGGCCCTCCTTCGACGATATTGGCGAGCGTCAAATTCAGGCTGCCCTGGTTCGTCACCGTGATGGCCTGTGCCGGAGCCGCGGAATTTTCCGGCTGGTCGCCGAAATTCACGCTCGACGGGGAGATCGCCGCTAGCGCCGGTTGGCCCGCGGCCATGAGTTCGAGGATCTGCGGGCTACCCGGCGCGTTGTCGGTAATCGCCACGACCGCCGCCTCCGGACCCGTTACCGATGGAGTGAACTGCACTTCGAAGGAACACGTTTGCGTCGTTCCGGGGCTGATTGCCTCCCCAATGCAAGCGCTCCCGCCGATTCTCGAAAAATCCGCGGCGTTGATGCCGGTGATCTCAATGTCGGTAATGGTAAGCGGGGCCTCGCCGCCGTTGAATGCGGCGACAAGCTGCGGAACGCTGGTCGTGCCCACGGTCATGGGCTGAAAATTCACGCGCCCGACGTCGAAGTAAACGCTGGGCATGAGTGTGGCGCTCTCGGCAATTTCCGCCACGAACGCATCCGCCAGCGGCGGCGTGAACTGGCAGCTCGCGCACGACGCCTGGAATCCGTTCAGCGCGCTTTCCGTGGTAACCGCAGTGGGAAAATCCGCTGACGTGGATGATCCCGCCACGTAGACGTGCCCGGTTTGGCCGGCGGCCACCGCATTGCCCTGCGCGCTCGCGCTTCCACCGACGGGCGAGGTCCCGCCCAGCGGCGTTACATAAATCAGAGATGCAGCACCGGGAGATGTCGTGTCCCACTTCGCCACGAACGCGTCGCCCGCGCCGTTGAACGCCTGCAGGTTGTCGTGCCATGGAAAATCGAAAGAGGACGTCGCTCCGGTCACGTACACGGCGTTCGGCGCCGACACAGCCACGCCTTGCCCGGCATCCACATCGGAGCCTCCAATATATGTGGAGTAGGCAAGCGACGCCTGGCCGCTGATCGCATTCTGCGCGACCACCGACAGGAAAGCGTTCATCGTGGCGTTGGCGTGCAGGCCGGACTGGTAGGCTCCCACCATGCCGCCCGTCGGAAAATTCGGCGACCCGGTCGTTCCGGTCACATAAGCGTTCGGCGGACTCGCGGAATCAAGAGCCACGGCCAGCGCCTGGTCCGTTCCCGACCCCCCAAGCAGCGTCGCATACACCAGATCGTTCGCGCCATTCCCCGTCGGCGAAATCTTCATCAGCAACGCATCGGACGTACCGCCGCCGTACGCAGTTTGAATGGCATTCTTAACGGGAAATCCATTCACGCTGTTGGAGCTGAAGCCTGCGATATAGGCGTTTCCCGAGGCGTCCACAGCCACACCGCCCACGCCCGGTTGCCCATTCGAGTTCGTCCCCAGATAGGTGCAGTATTTCAATACCGCTGCGCCTCCGGCGGCGGTAGGCGGTGTGAAAATCGCCAGGAATCCATCGGCGGGTTCTCCATCCCAGGTAGTTTGAAATGCACCGGTCGTGACCGGCAGGTCCGCCGACGCCGGATCCACAGCAGTCGTGTGCACATCCGACGCAACGTAAACGTCGCCCGTCGAATCAAGGGCAATCCCGCCCGGCCCGGCTTGCGATTGCGTTCCGCTCCCGCCAAACAAGGTTGAAAAAATCAGGCTGTTGCCCGCTGGCGCGATTTCGCTGACGATTACATCGTTTCCACCGCCGTTCACGAGCCCGCTCGTTGGCTGGCTGGTGTCCGTCACTGGAAAATCCGTGGCCGTTGTAGTGCCGGTGATGGCCACGTCTCCCTTCCCATCCACGGCGATCAAGCCTCCAGCCTGCGTTCCGCTCCCGCCCAAAAATGTAAGATAGATCAGTGAACTCGCCCCGCTCATCGTCGGATCAATTTTGGCGATGAAGAACAGTGGCGGGCTGTCTGCCGGCCCCAGTTTTGCAGCGGACGAACCCGGAAACGTGGCCGAAGTCGTCGTGCCGCTGACGTAGATTTTCCCTGTGGAATCAAGAGCGATGCTTGCGGCTGAATCGGTCCCCGACCCTCCGAGGAACGTGCCGTAGGCGACTGAAAGTGACGGGTCCACCACCAGCGTGGCATTCGGATCGTGCGGGCCGATGCGAAACCCTATCGAGCCGTCCGCCTCAATGACTGTAATCTCCTGCAATTTTCCGGCTGCCCGACGGCACACGACTGCCATCGCTCGTCCCGGACTTACCCGCCGCGGCCGGCTGCACCGGGCACGGTATGTCACCATGGGCAGTCGTCGCCTGACCAGCACGCGACGACCGCGGCGCGCAGGGATTGGCAGCTCGTCGCGGCCTGGGGTTCCTGCCGGCCACTTTCGCGCCTGCCGGCCGCCGCGATTGGCGAGGCGAATATTTTCGCGCCCGCCGCGCTCCCACAGCTCCGTGCCGCCGAGACCCGGACGAATGCCATCCGTGGTGCGATTGCTCGTAAACCGACGGCTTCTTCATCCGCACTTCGTCGCCGCCGACATTCAGGAGCAAATCACCGCCGGAGTCGAGACGCACATTCTGAGCGCCCGTCAGCCTCAGACGCAGCTTTGAAACATCTCCTCCCGGCGCAACTCGCAGATCGTATTCGACACCCTCGTCATTGCCGTAAATCGCCATGCCGACCCCACGCGAAGCATCCTGCGTCTCCACGCGCGCGAAATGCGGCACTCCCGCCTGCCATTTCTTCGGATCGTTGCCGACGAAATAGTTGCTCTCCCCGCGCAGCTTTTCCGCACCCCTCCAGGCAAACTCGTTGTTCCCCGCGACGCGGATTATCAGCGCACCGTCGCTCTCTCGTTGCGCGTCCGGCGGAGGCCGGCTCAAAGGTTCGGGCGAGATACCCCCGGATTTCGCGAAGCGGATGGCTATTTCCCGGCCCGTCAGAAAGACCGTCAGTCCCTTTCCTCGACCGACATATTCGACGGACGCGTCCGTCTGTCCTCGATTCGGCTCGAACGCCATCGGCATCCTGACGTTCGAGAGGTTCGAGCGGGCTGACCGCGTCAGATCCGGGACGACGCCGGCGAAATGAACATCGTGCGCCCACGATTTGCTCTCGTGCGCGGACACAATTCCCGGGCCACGATCTTGTGTTGTTGTCTGACGGAAAATCCGCGGCGGGTCGCGCGGCCGCAACGCACCGTTCATCCCGGCAAGTGCCAGACGGAGGACGCTTGCGCTTCCGGCCAGCGCCAGAAGGCACACCATCAACTGCTTCCTGCTCATTAGGCCCTCCTCCGGCAACGAGAGCCTGTTCTCGTCACCGGGTTGGGCGGCTCAAATCAAGCCGAGCCAATTGCGTTAGTTTTCTTGATTTTCGGTCGTCCCCCACAAAGGGGCGCGCCGACTATCCCGCGGCGGGTTACCGTTGTCAATCCGTGTTAATACTGCTGATTCTTCGGAGTCTCCGTGTTCCACGCCCAATTCTCTTCTCCGAGGGCCACTTCCAGCATCCCTTCGGCTGGCAAAACGTCCACGGGCAACCCGCCTCTCCAGATGGCGATGCTCATCACGAGTTCGCGCCGCCCGCTCAGATCAAAAAGCTCGCGCGCCAGCGCCACTTCCATGATTTTGCCGTATGCCGCCGATACGCCGTTCTCCGGGTGCAGCAGGCATACACCATGGTGTTCGACGGCGCAGCCGGCGAGCTTGCCATCCTCAACGCGCAGGGTGATGCGCGTTTCCTTGGAATCCCAAACCGTGACGCGCAGCTGAAACTCCTGCATTTCCGCAATGGCTTCCGCGATAAAATCCACCCGCAGCCAGAGATGCGCGTCTCCAAATCCATAGTAGAGGTCGCCCAGCACGGACTGCCTGCCGTGCATGGATCCGCTCCGGCGGTCCGGTGAATAGAGTCCCGCGCCCAGCCATTCGAAATAGCTGCTCTCGCGTCCGTCCACCTGCACGTCAAGAAACGCCGTAGGCGCTTCCCTCCTCGCCCGCTCCAGGGCGCGTTTAATCGGCTGCGCCAGCGCATCGGGCGCCGGCTCACCGAGCGCGTTGTAAATCTCCGTGAGATGTTTGCGATAAAGTCGGTCGAAATCCGCGTCGTTGGACGAGCCGTGCTCCGGACCGAACCACCAGCACCAGTCGCTCCCTTCCGCGGCCAGGATCGCTTCATAGGCGCGCCGCCCTTGCGGGGTGAATTTTTCCGGATTGAACGGGTCCATCAATCCGCCTCGCGCTTTCGCCCGCTCGAAAGTCTCGCGCGCGTCGCGCAACAGATCCCAGGCGCGGATGTCCTCCGCGTGGCCGATCCACACGTCGAAATTCGCGCTGATCCACGACGCCGGGAAGATGCCTACCATTCTCGGGGGCGCGGTCGCCGCGTCTGCAGCCTCGCTCATGGTCAGCGCTCGGATATCCTGATCGCGCTCGATGCGCTCGTAGAACCTACGCAGAAAATCCCTGCCGTTTCCAGGGTAATATTCCCAGGCGTTTTCGCCGTCTAGGATCACGCTGACAGTAGCCGTTTCGCCGCCGGGTTCGCGGTCGCCGATCGCACGGATGCGCCGGTGCAGGTCTTCTGCCGCGGCCTCCGCTCCCATTCGGCTGTACACGAATCCCACCAGGTCCGACAAATAGTGGTCCCGGAAAAATCCGGTCATCTGCCGCTGGCCGCGGCTGAAAATCCAGGGCGTGTACAATTCCGGGCCGTTGTCCGGGTATCCGGAGGCATCGCGCCAGAAGCCGATATTGCGCGTCCGTCCGAGCACGCCCTCGTCGGTGGCAAACCATCGAAATCCCAGATCGGCGGCGATCTCCAGCGATTGATCGGAAACGGATCCCTCCGACGGCCATAGCCCTGCCGGAGGTTTTCCAAAGCAGCGTTCGTGGAATTGCCGCGCCCTCACCAGCTGCTCTCGCGCATCTTCTGGATATTGGAACGGGGGCCGAGGAAGGGGCGTGTGCACGTTGGCCACCCGCGCGATATCGGTGTCGCAGAGCAACGGCAGGATCGGGTGGTAATACGGCGTGGTCGAGATTTCGATTTGACCGCGCGCTTCGGCCAGGCGGTACTCCGGAAGGACCATCGCCAGGAGCTCATGCTGCCTGGCCAGCAGTATGGTCTTGTCCTCTTCCGTGAAGTTCTTCCCTTTTTCGGAGAGTCCCCGGACGGCGGGATCTTTCGCCAGATATTCCTCGTCCATCCAGGCGAGCTGCGAGAGGACTTGCAAATCGCGCCAGTCCCGCGGCGCCCAGTGCGCCACGCAGGTTTCCGCGCCGCTCGAACGCCAATCCGATTCGAGCTCCATGAATCTCGGCCAGCGGCGCAGCAGGTTTTCGTTCACCTGAAACGCACGCTCCAGCGCCTCGCGTTTTTGTTCCGGCCGCAGCGACTCCGCGGGCGCAAACGCGATCTCAAACCACCGTTCTTTGAATTGTCCGCTGGCGTACTCCTCAATCTGCTCCGCCAGCAACGGGACGAAATTGAAGGTCGCGTGAACCCGAGGGAACGGCTCCAGGATTTTCACCATGCCCCAGTAGTCCTTCAGCGCATGCAGTCGCGTCCACGGCAACACGTATTCTCCCGTTGCCGGGTCGCGATACTGCGGCTGGTGCATGTGCCACAGAATGACAAGGTTTACTCGGCCCAATCCGCTGCCCCCGGTGCTAGAATGTGCTCCGCGCGCCTATGCGCCTGCTCGATAGATACATTGCCCGCGAAGTAGTCTCCCACGGCATCCTCGGCCTCGCTGTCTTTACTTTCGTATTCTTCGTGCCCCAGCTCGTTCGCCTGATGGATCTCGTGGTCAGGCATTCCGGCAGCCTTTGGACCGTGATTCTGCTGTTTCTCTGCACCATTCCGCCCGGACTCGCCTTTACCCTTCCCATCGGCGTCCTCGTCGGCGTGCTCATCGGTCTCGGGCGTCTTTCTGCGGACAGTGAGATCGTGGCGCTGCACGCCTCCGGCATCGGCCTGCGAAGGCTGCTCGTGCCCATCGGATTTGTTGCGGTCGTCGCCGGGATCGCCACGCTGCTGACCACATTCTGGCTTAGTCCGCTCGCCATCCGCACCGCTGCGAAGCTGGAGCAAGAGCTTCTCTCTTCCCAGGCCCCGTTTGCAGTCCAACCCCGCGTGTTCGACGAACGATTCCCGAAGTTCATATTATACGTGCAAGACGTGGAGGCCGCCGCGACACGATGGCAAGGTGTTTTTCTGGCATCTACACCGGGAGCGACTTCCGGACTTATTCCGCAATCCGGTGACCACTCCCAGCAGTCCTCGGTGACTATCGCCGAGGACGCCCAGGTAATTTCCAATTCGGCCCAGCACCAAATTGACCTTCACCTCGGAACCGGCAGTACTCAGGAATATGATCCGCACAATCCGGACCAATATAACGTCACGACCTTCGGCGAAACCGATATTCCCGTGGACATTTCCGGCCCCGCTTCACCCCTGAAAAATAGCGCCCTCTCCGTGGCCGAGCGCTCGACCGCCGCGCTGCTGGCCGACGACGGACCTGGATGGCGAGCCTCCCGCGTCGAATTTCAGCGCCGCATCGCCTTTCCCGCCGCCTGCATCGTCTTCGCGCTCCTGGGCGTGCCCATGGGCGTGCGTCCGCGCCGCGGCGGCCGCGCGGGAGGCCTGATCCTCACGCTCGTATTGGTTGGTGGCTACTACTTCCTGTTCGTATCCGGTGATCACTTCGCCGCGCAGGGCCGCATCTCACCATGGGCCGGAGTGTGGGCGGGCAACATCGTCGCGCTGATTCTCGGAATAATTATGCTGGCTCGCGTTGAAAACATTCGCCGGCCGAGCCGCGTCATCGCCTGGCTCGAGTCGCTCTGGCCGCGCCCGGAAACAGCAGCGCCGGTCCCGGTTTCCAACGGCGCCGGACACGTGACACTCCCCGCCGTGGGTCTCCGGCAATCCCTGGCCGCCAGCCGCGCCATGGCCTTCCCCATGCTCATCGACATTTACCTCTTCCAGCAGTTCTTCTACTACTTTTTCGTTTTGCTCGCGGGTTTCGTGCTGATCTTCGACGCGTTCACGCTCTTCGATCTGCTGGGCGACATCGCCCGCAACCACGTTCCGTTCCTCACCGTCGTGAACTATTTCCGTTATCTCATCCCACTGATGATCTATCAACTTGCGCCGCTGGCGACTCTCGTTGCTACTCTCGTCAGTCTCGCCATTCTCGCCAAGAACAACGAAGTCATCGCGCTCAAAGCCAGCGGCATCAGCCTCTACCGGCTGGTCGTGCCGCTCCTCCTCGCCGGCATTCTGGTGTCCGGATGCCTTTTCGTTCTCGACGACACCTTCCTGCCCTACGCCAATCAGCGCCAGGATGCCCTTCGCAACGAGATCAAGGGGCGCCCGGCGCAAACCTATTTCGAGCCTGCGCGGCAGTGGATCTACGGCGAAAACTCCAAGATCTACAACTACGAACTATTTGATTCCGACCGTCAACTATTCGGCGGGCTCAACGTCTTCGAACTCGATCCGGCCACGTTTCAGATGCGCCGGCGCATTTTTGCCACGCGCGCCACCTGGGAGCCATCCGAAAGTCTGTGGATTCTCACCGGAGGCTGGGTGCGCGATTTTGGCAGCGACGGGCGCGTGGTTCGTTACGAGCCCTTCAAAGCCACCACGCTCCCGGAGTTGACCGAGCCGCCCGGATACTTCCGCCGTGAGGTTCGCCAGTCTTTCCAGATGAACTGGAGACAACTCGGCGAATACATCGCGAGTTTGCGGCAGGCCGGATTTGACACCGCGCGCCTGTCCGTCCAATGGCAAAAGAAATTCGCGTTCCCGCTGATCGCCGCGATCATCGTTTTTCTCGGCGCGCCCTTTGCATTCCTGGTCGGCACCCGCGGCGCGGTCGGCGGCCTCGCCGTGGCCGTCGGGATTGGAGTCATCTACTGGTCCACGGCCGCGCTGTTTGAGGCCATGGGTTCAGCGGGGCAACTTCCTCCTCTGCTTGCCGCCTGGGCCCCGGACGCGATCTTCGGATTCCTCGGCGTCTATTTTTTCCTGAGAATGCCGACGTAACCCCCGCGCCTCGCGTCGCGAAATCGGTATCGCGCATTTGACCACCGCGAGCGAAGTTTCGCACTAGAAGCGCAGGGCTGGCTGCCGGAACGCCGCGTTCAACGCGAGACGTTTTTGAGCGCCTCGCGCTGGCTGAGCCCGCTCAACCGCGTGCGATTTCGCCGCACGTAGCGTTTCACCTCCGCTGCATCGGTCCAGGCATATTGCCGCAACGCCCAACCAATGGCTTTGCGCAGGAAAAATTCCTTCGAATCGAGAGATGGCTCGACGCACGCGTACAGCAGATCGAGATCCGTCTCTTCCTTGAATCCCAGCTGGCAGATGATGGATGTGCGCCGCTTCCACATATTCGCCGACTTGCTCCACGCCAGCATCTTTTGTTTCATGGGCGCCGGATAATCGCGCAGGATTGTCCCCACGCGGTGCGATGCCACCGCATCCACGTAGTCCCACCACGCCCCGGTGACAATGATTTCCTCGTACAGCGGCATTTCGGCGGGAGTCTGAAACGCGCGGGCGCGCTTTTCGCCCGTCAACTCGATTGCCACGTAGCGCTCTTCGCGAAATCGCGCGCCGCGCCACAAATCAAGCACGTGCCCGCGCCAGATGTCCCGCGACGGCAGCGCCAGATCGGCGAAAATTTTCTTGCAAGCGGCTCGCAGCGGCGGCGCGGCCACGCCGTGATACGGCATCGCCGACTTCATGTATGCCTGCGCGCCCGCCGCCCTCTCAGGATTTCCCAGCGCCGCTAGCTCATTCCTTACTCGCCGCAAAAGCGATCCAGTTTTGAAGTGTTTCGGCACCAAAGCCGCCTCGGCTTTTCGCCCCATATGCTTCAGCTGCGGTACCGTTTTTTGCCCTCTATCACCGCTTGCGCCGCCGCCAGCCGCGCGATGGGCACCCGAAACGGCGAAGCGCTCACGTAGTCCATCCCGGCGCGGTGGCAGAACTTCACGCTTTCTCCATCTCCCCCGTGCTCGCCGCAAATCCCGATCTTCAACTTTGGCCTCGTCTTCCGGCCGCGCTGGATCGCCCACTCGATCAACATCCCAACTCCCGATACATCCAGCGTCTGGAACGGGTCCTCCTTGAAAATCGCCGCCTTGCTCTGGTCCACATACTCCGGCAGGAACCGCCCTGCGTCGTCGCGCGAAAGTCCCATCGTCGTCTGCGTCAGGTCGTTGGTGCCGAACGAAAAGAACTCCGCGTACTCCGCAATCTCTCCCGCCAGCAGCGCCGCCCGCGGAAGCTCGATCATCGTGCCCACCACATATTCAAGTTTCACCTTAGATTGTGAAATGATCTCGCTGGCGACCCGTCGCGTGAGCGTTTCCAGAATTCGAAATTCCTTTTTGTCCAGCGTGAGCGGGATCATGATCTCAGGTAACACTTTAATGCCACGCTTCTGGCAATCAATGGCCGCTTCGATGATGGCCCGAACTTGCATCTCCTGAATCTCGGGATAGGTGATCGCTAGCCGGCACCCGCGATGCCCCAGCATGGGGTTCGCTTCGTGCAGTTGCTCGACTCGCCGCGCCACAGTCTCCACCGAGATGCCGATTTTCTTCGCCAATTCCTCCTGCTTGGCCCGTTCGTGCGGCACGAACTCATGCAGCGGCGGGTCTATCATTCGGATGGTCACCGGCAGCCCGTTCATGGCCTCGAAAATTCCGATGAAATCGCGCCTCTGGAATGGCAGCAGCTTGGCGAGCGCCTTCCGGCGTGCCTCCGGAGTGTCCGCCAGGATCATTTCCTGGATGGCGTCCTGGCGCTCGATGCTCTTCTCCGGCTGCTCGAAATCCTTGAAGAACATGTGTTCGGTGCGGCAGAGGCCGATGCCCTCGGCGCCCATTTCCCGCGCCACGCGCGCGTCCCGCGGCGTGTCGGCGTTCGTGCGCACCTTGAGCCGTCGAATTTTATCCGCCCATTTCAACAGCGTTTCGTAGGCTTTCGGCGGTTCTGGGCGGATCAGGTCAATCTGCCCGCTGTAAACCGAGCCGTCGCCGCCATCGAGCGTGATCCATTCGCCCTCGCTCACCGTGTGCCCGCCGACGGTCATTTTTTTCGCGCTCGCATCAATATCGATCTTCTCCGCGCCCACGATGCAGCACTTGCCCCAGCCGCGGGCCACAACCGCCGCGTGGCTCGTCTTCCCGCCCGTTGCCGTCAGGATTCCCTGCGCCACGTACATCCCGCCCACGTCCTCCGGACTCGTTTCGCGCCGCACCAGAATCACTTTTTCTCCGCCCGCGGCCCAGTGCTCCGCCGCCTCGGCCGTAAACACCGCCTTCCCGACCGCGGCTCCCGGCACCGCGTTGATTCCTTCCGCGAGCTTTCGGCTCGCCAGTTCGCCGCGCGCGAGCTTCGGATCGAGCACCGGATAAAACAGCCGCTCGATATCTTCTGATTTTATTCTTTCAAGTGCTTCTTCAACTTTGATGAGCTTCTCGTTGGTCATGTCCACGGCCATGCGGAACGCTGCCGATGGCGAGCGCTTCCCCGTGCGAGTCTGCAGCATATAAAGCTTGCCGCGCTCTACCGTGAATTCCATGTCCTGCATATCTCGATAGTGCTTTTCGAGTTTTTCCCGGACCCGTTCCAGCTGCTGATAGACCTTCGGCATCAGCTTTTGGAGTTCGCGAAGTTGGACGGGAGTGCGGATGCCCGCTACGACATCCTCACCTTGCGCGTTCAGCAGAAAATCTCCGAAGAAAATTTTCTCGCCGGTGGAAGGATCGCGCGTGAAGCAAACGCCCGTTCCCGAATCGTCCCCGGTATTGCCGAACACCATCTGCACCACGTTCACCGCGGTTCCCAGAAGACCGGTGATTTTCTCAACGCGCCGGTAGGTAACCGCCTTCTCGCCCATCCATGATTCGAACACCGCGCCGATCGCGCCCCAGAGCTGTTCGACCGGATCCTCGGGAAAATCCTTCCCCGTCTTCTGTCTGAAGTAAGCCTTATATTCGCCAACGAGTTCGCGCCAGCCCTGCGCGGTCACCTGCGTATCGTCCTTCACGCCTAATTTGCTCTTCATATTCCGCAGCCGGACTTCAAGCTCTTCTTTGGGCAGGCCGATCACCACGCTCGAGTACATCTGCACGAGCCTTCTGTACGCGTCCCATGCAAATCGCTCGTTGCCGGTGGCCTTCGCCAGCCCCCCTACCGAGCGCTCGTTCAGCCCTAGATTCAGGATGGTCTCCATCATGCCAGGCATCGAGCGCGCCGAACCGGAGCGCACGCTGACCAGCAGCGGATCGTTCGCGTCTCCGAGCCTTTTCTTGGTCAATTTTTCGAGCCGCGCCAATTGCTTGGCGACTTCCGCGCGCAGTTGCTTCGGATACTTGTGCGAATGCTTGAGGTAGTAATCGCAGGTCTCCGTGGTGATCGTAAATCCCGCCGGGACGGGCAGGCCGATCCGTGTCATCTCCGCGAGACCGGCGCCCTTGCCGCCCAGCAGGTCCCGCATTTCGCCCGTGCCCTCTGCTTTGCCCGCTCCGAAAAAATATACGTATTTCATGTTGCTCCTTAGGTCCGCTCTCCGGCTCCGGCAAGCTGAAAATTGTCGGCGCGCCGATACTTCATGTACGTCCTTATTAGCTCTATTTCGATTCTTCGCTGCCCAATTCCGAGAAGTCGGCAATATTCGAAAATTCCTTTAACAACATCGCCAGCAACGCAATTCGATTTCTGCGCACGTTTTCATCCTCAACCATCACTAGAACTTTGTCGAAGAAGAGGTCAACGGCCGGCCGCAGCTCCGAAATCTTTTCCAGCGCCTTCCTGTATTTCTTCTCCTTCTTCAGACGCGTCGCTTCCTCGCCGATTCGTTGCGCCACGGTGTAGAGCTGCAGCTCGGCAGCTTCCTTCAGCAGCTCCTGCTTCACCGCCCCCTGCCCCTTGTCACCCTTTCCTGCCGACTTCTCCAAAATATTGCGGATGCGCTTGAAGCTCGCCGCCAGCGGCGCAAAATTCCTGGTATCCCGTATCGCTTTCACTGCCGTGACGCGCTCCACCGCATCGCCCAAATCGTCCGCGCCCGCGGCGAACGCTGCGTTGATCTCGTCGTAGGCAAAACCGCGCCTCTCTCGCAGAATGTATCGCGCGCGCTCGAGCAGAAATTCAAGCACCTGCTTCTCGACGGCGGCGGACGCCTCGATCCGCGGCTCATGCTCCTTCAGCGATTTTGCCGCAGCCGATATTGCCGCTGAAAGAGAGAGCGGTAAATTCCTCTCCAGAATTATTTTGACGATCCCCAGCGCGGCGCGCCGCAAAGCGAAAGGATCACTTGAACCTGTAGGGATGGCCCCCACGGCGAAGCACGCCACCAGCGAGTCCAGTTTATCCGCGAGCGCCACTGCGCAACCGGTCAAGTTCCGCGGCAGCGGATCGTCGAGCCCGTGCGGTTTGTATTGATCGTAAACGGCCCAGGCGATTTCTTCCGGTTCGCCCTGCGCGCGAGCGTAGAGTCCGCCGACGATTCCCTGCAATTCGGCGAACTCCCCGACCATTTCCGTCACCAGATCGCACTTGGCGAGTTCCGCGGCGCGATCGGATCCCGCCACATCCGCCTGCGTGATGCCTCCGGAAAACCACTGCTCGGAAAGCCAGCGCGCCAGCGACCGCATCCGCGCGACTTTGTCTCCATAGCTTCCCAGCCGCCGCTCGTAGGTAACCGCCGCCAGTTTCGGCAGATAGTTGCCGAGCTTCGTTTTCTGGTCGGTCTCCCAGAAAAACTGCGCGTCGGCGAACCGCGCCCGCAGCACGCGTTCGTGCCCCGCGCGAATCAGTCCCTTCGGATCCCGCGGCAGATTGATGACTGCCAGAAAATGAGGCGCGAGCTCGCCATTGCGGCTCTCCACGGCGAAGTACTTCTGATGGCCGCGCATCACCGTGATCAGTATCTCGTCCGGCAGCGCCAGAAACGCGGGATCGAAATTCCCGAGGATCACGCTCGGGCATTCATTCAAGTAAGTTACCAGCTCGAGCAGCGCCGCATCCTCGTGCGTGCGCAGCCCTTTGCGCTTCGTCAACGCCAGAAGTTGTGCGTCGATCTTTTTTCGCCGGGCCTCCGGCCGGCAGATCACGAAGTTCCGCTTGAGCTTGGCCTCATAGTCGCGCGGACCGGAGACTGCAATGTTTCTCTTGCCCAGGAATCGATGGCCGTCTGTGTGATTCCCCGCCCGAACGTCCGCGTAGGAGAATGGAATCACCTTTCCGTCTAGCGTGGCCACAATCCAGCGAATCGGCCGGATGAATCGAGGGCTCTGCGCTCCCGTCCAGATCATGGACCGCGGCCAGGAAATCTCGCGTATCGCCTCAGGTAGCATCTCCCTCAAAATTTCCGCCGCAGCCTTGCCGCGCACCAGCTGCCGTGCGACCACATATTCGCCCTTCGGAGTGTCCACGATCGTCAGCTTCGAAACCGGCAGGCCTTGCTTCTCCGCAAAACTCACCGCGGCGCGCGTCGGCTGTCCGTCAACATCGAACGCCACTGCCTTCGGCGGACCGCTGATCTCGCGCGTCACATCTTCCTGTTTCAGTTTAATATTTTTGGCGATGGCCACCAGCCTTCGCGGCGCGCCAAATGTCTCAATCGTTGCTTGAGCTGTCGGCTCGTCGACCAGCCCATTCGTCGACAGATGCTTCGCAAGAATCGCTTTAAGTTCCTGCGATGCCTTCAGAATCATTCCGGCGGGAATTTCCTCGCAGCCGATTTCGAAAAGCAGATCGCCGCGCGACTTCATGCCGTTACCCCAGCCGATGCGCGAATCGCCGCGCGCTGATCGAGCCACGCTTTCGCCACCTGCGTTGCCAGCTTTCGCACCCGCGCGATCATCCCCGCCCGCTCGGTCACCGAAATCGCTCCGCGCGCATCGAGCACATTGAAAAGATGAGAACACTTCAGGCAAAGGTCGTAGGCCTGCAGCACCGGGAACCGCTCTTTTGCGGCAGGCGCCTTCACCGCTTCGAATCCAGCCAGCAGCCGAGCCGCTTCCGCTTCGTTCAAATCGAATTGCTTCCTCGTCGAAGCCGTATCCGCGTGATCGAAGCTGTACGCCGAAAATTGCTGCTCCTCCGCCAGACGCACCTGCCGGTAAGTCACGTTGTTCGACCAGCGCACGTCGAAGACGTTGTCCACGCCCTGCAAATATGCGGCGATGCGGTCGAGTCCGTAGGTCAGTTCGACCGATATTGGATCCAGGTCCACTCCGCCGCACTGCTGAAAGTAGGTGAACTGTGTAATCTCCAGGCCGTCCAGCAGCACCTGCCAGCCGATGCCCCACGCGCCGAGCGTCGGCGATTCCCAGTTATCTTCCTCGAACCGGATATCGTGTTCCTTCAGATTAATTCCCACCGCCGACAGGCTCGCTAAATACAGATCCTGAATGTCCGCGGGCGAAGGCTTAAGTATCACTTGAAGCTGGGTGTGCTTATAAAGTCGGTTGGGATTTTCTCCGTACCGACCGTCGGCCGGGCGCCGGCTGGGCTGCGCGTACACTACTCGATACGGATCGGGCCCCAGCACGCGCAAGAAAGTTTCCGGATGCATCGTGCCCGCACCCACTTCAATGTCGTAGGGCTGCTGCAAAATGCAGTCGCGCGTCGTCCAGTAATGTTCAAGTTTAAGTAGAAGATCCTGAAACGTGAGCCCTCCGGGCTTCGCCGTCTGATGTTTTGCTTTTGAACTGCGAGCCGTCTTGCTCACGCCGGGGACTCCAGAAGTTCTCGCGATTTTAGTTTGCGGTCAATTTGATGCTCAATTACGTCGAGCATGACGTTCGTCAACTCCCTCGCGGGACGCGCTCCGATTGCTTCAGACGCCGGATCATTGTTCAGCCGGTCCAGTCGTTGGCCAAGCATCTTTCGCGCCGCCGAAAGCGCAGCTGCGGATATCACCCGCATTCCCGGTTTGCGGCACTTTCCGCAGGCGAGCGCCGATGCGCTCGGCGCGAAATACGCCGGCGCATCCTCCGCCAGGCCCTTGCTGCAGAACGCGCAGCGATCCAGCGGCGGCAACCAGCCTCCCAATTTCACTGTCCACAACGTGAAGTAAGCCAGCGGCAATTCCGCCTTGCCTGTGCGTTTCACCGTTTGCGCGGCAAGCAACAACAGACGGAAGTTCGCGTCGGAGGCTTCGCGCTCCGGCAATACGGACTCGGTTATTTCGGTGAACAGCGCAAACGCCACGCTCGATGGATAGTCGCGAAAAACATCGAGAAACGACTCGATCATTTCGCACTGGCTGATGCGGACGAGGTCGCGGGCCTCGCGCTCGAAAAACCAAATGCGAATATGTGAAAGCTTTTCGAGCGAGGAGCCGAATCGGCTTTTGGTCTTGCGCGAGCCGGCCGCCACTCCCCGCACCCGCCCCATGGTCCTCGAAAGGAAACTGACCAGGCGGTCGGCCTCGCCCAGCGGGTAGCGGTGCAGGATGATGGCCTCGGATTCATGAAGTGGCATCTGAAGTGTCGGCGTGTCGACCGGCGACGGACTGACGTTCCGATTCGATCGGAGCTCGAGCAGGCCGCGCCAGGCGCGCGCAGCGGGACTAATTTTTTTACCATAGCGAGACATGCGGCGCAATTGATAAACGACGCGGCAGCGAAACTTCGCGGCTCACGTTTGAAAATTCTCGAAGGTCGGCTACAGTGTTTGCGCGATGCATGAAGCGAATGCGGCGGCGCGAACAGAGGTTGTGGGAGTGGGAATCAATGCCACGGACACGATTATTCGTCTGCCGCACTTCCCTGCCCTCGATTCCAAAGTGGAGCTGCTTTCGGCGGACGTCAGACCCGGCGGACAGGTAGCCAGCGCGATGGTTGCCTGTCGCCGTTGGGGGCTTTCCGCGCGGTACGTGGGTAAAATCGGCGACGATGCCGCCGGCAAATTACAGATGGACGAGATGGCTCGCGAAGGCGTCGATGCGCAGTGGATCGAGGCGCCCGGATGCATGAGCCAGTCGTCGTTCATACTGGTGGACGAGCCGTCGGGCGAACGCACCGTAATTTGGAAGCGTGATCCCAAGATCGCGCTTCAACCTGCCGACTTGAAACGCGAATGGATTTCGGCAGCGAAGCTTTTGCTTGTGGACGGGCATGACACCGAAGCGGCGGCGCTCGCGGCTCGCTGGGCGCGCGAAGAAAGTATTTCAGTCGTCGGCGACTTCGACAATCGCTATCCGAGAGTTGAAGCGTTACTTGAATATGTTGATTTCGTGGTGACCTCGAAAGAATTTCCTGAAAGATTAACTGGCGAGAAGAATTTATTGAAGTCGCTGCCGGCAATTTTTCAGAAGTTCAAGTGTCGCTTGACAGCGGCAACGCTCGGGCGTCTCGGCGCCATTGCCTGGGATGGCGAGCGATTTCTCCTCTGCCCCGGATTCCGCGTGCATGCGGTGGACACGACCGGCGCGGGCGATATTTTCCACGGGGCGTTTTTGTATGGGCTGGTCCGCGAATGGCGGCTGGAAGAAATACTTGAGTTCGGCTGCGCTGCGGCGGCCCTGAATTGCACGGCTCCGGGAGCGCGCGGCGGAATCGCCACGCTCGGCGAGATTGCGGCGTTGCGAAAAACCGGTGAGCGCTCCGAACTGGCCTATTCGGCGGAGACCTTGGAAGCAGGGCGGGCGGCGGCAGCGCAGGCGGCGACGTCCGGCGGAGCACAACCGTGATTCCGCTGAAAGATATGACGCCGCGGCGTTCGTTCCCCATCGTGACGCTGCTGCTGATCGCCGCTAATGTGATCGTCTTCGTGCATCAAATCACGCTTCCGCACGCCGCGAGCGAGGCGTTCATCAGGACATACGCGCTGACGCCGTCCCATATCCAACTGGCGCTCGAAGGCCGCCGCTACACTCCCCTGGAGGCCTTTCTGCCGCTTTTCACCTGCATGTTTCTGCACGGCGGTTTTTTGCACATCATCGGCAACATGCTTTTTCTGTGGGTATTTGGCGGCAACGTGGAGGACCGGTTCGGGCCCTTGGGCTACTTGCTGTTTTATCTTGCCTGCGGAATTGCGTCGGGCCTCACCCAGGTGCTCTTCTCCTGGGGTTCGCATATCCCATCGCTGGGAGCGAGCGGCGCGATCTCGGGAGTGCTCGGCGCGTATATCGTTTTCTTTCCGCGGGCGCGCATCCTGACGCTGGTTCCTCTTCTGATTATCTTTTTCACGGTGCGTATTCCGGCGGCAGTGTTCATCGGGCTTTGGTTCGTGATGAATTTCCTAAGCGGGGTCAGTTCGCTTGGCGCGATCAACACTGGTGGCGTGGCGTGGTGGGCGCATGTGGGGGGATTCTTGCTGGGAGCATTGATCGCGGGTTTCACACAGCTGGTGAGCCGCGCGCCAGCTTACGAATAAATCGCGAATCCATCGTCGGCTTGCCGACACCTCCAGTGCGGGTTGAAATTTCCGACCTGATGACTGATGTGGTTTGAAACTTCAAGTAAGACCGCAAGACGCTCGAGCGCACCGCCAAGAAATCTCACTGTTGAAGTAATTGCGCAAATTGGCGCAGGTCATCCGCATTTACGTCGGAGACGGCGCAGAAGTACATCTCGCCGCTCCGCCAGCCGATCAGGTTATAGCCGTTGATCAGCCGCTGTTTCTCAAGTCCCGGTGCGTGCGTCACATCTCCTGAACTCTCCGGCCAGACGAAGACGTTGATGAGGTGCTTTCGCCGCTGATAGACCAGCGCCGCCACGGTGCGATTGCCGATGAAATCGAGCCGACCGCCGACCAGCGGATAACCTTGATCAGCCAAATCGCGCACCGGCGGAGCGAAATCGAGCTTGCCGTCGAACCACGGCTTGACCGTGTGCTGATCGGTTGACTCAACGTCGTACAGATGCCCGGGCTGCAGCGATCGAATGTGGCTGGCGACGATTTCCTGCGCTACAAGGTCGTCCTGGCGGGCATGCAGCACGCCGGGAACGATCCTCAATCCCACAGCAGCTACAATCAAGATTGCGGCAGCGACCGCGACCCATTCGAGCGCCGCCCAGCGCCGCGGCGCGCGCATCGGAACGACCGCACCGCGGCCAATCTCGTTCGCTACAGGCCCGGGTTTCCCGCTGGCCGCAATAATCCTGCTGCGCAGCCCCTCCGGCGCCCGCCGATAGAGATTGCCGCCGCGAATTGCCTTCCGCAGGGTCTGCTGGTTTCGTAGTTCCTGGGCACATTCAGCGCATGTCTTCAGGTGCTCCTCGAATTCAAGGCTGCGGACGAGATCCAGTTCGCCATCGGCGTACGCGTGGAGCAGAAGCTGGTCGCGTTCACAAGCCACGCCGCACCTCCTCGTCGCGTCCACGAAGCAGCGACTCGCGCAATTGCGCACGCCCGCGCGCGAGGCTCGACATCACCGTGCCGATGGGTACGCCCATCACCTCGGCGATCTCCTTGTAGGAAAGTTCTTCAAGCTCGCGCAGGATCACAGCCTCACGACACTTCACGGGAAGCGCTTCAAGTGCTTCTTGAAGCATGCGGCTTTCGACTCCCTGGACGAGAACCGCCTCCGCGTCGAGGGACTCCGCTGAGGGTTGGTGAACCGTTTCGTCAAATTCCTCCGCGAGCTCCGCCGGCCGTTTTTTCTCGAGAAACGAATACGCGGTATTGCGCACGATGCGAAGAAGCCAGGCGCGCGAGTTGCCTTCCCGGTAGCCTTCGAAGAACTTCACAGCGCGCAAGCACGCCTCCTGAACCACGTCCTCGGCGTCATGCGTATTGCGGACGAGCCAGCGGGCCAGGTTGTAGGCCGCATCCAGATGCGGCAACACGACGTGCTCGAAGTCCGAGCCACTGGATACGCCGCGCGTTTCCTCCAGCATATCGCCATTAGACTCTCAGGCGCCCCGACCGGATACCAACAATTTGTCGGCGCGATCATATCGCGTGCGAGCGCGAGCAGGCCCCGGCGCAAAGCCGGCAAGCTAGCTCGGGATGTTAACTCCGCTCAGAAACCCGCCGAGATGACCCGTCAGAGCCACGATCGCCACGGCCACCGCCTCGATCGGCAGCCGGTAGGTGGGGGATTCCGCGCCCTGCTCGCGTTGGGTTTTCCAATGGATCAGCCACACGATCCAGATCAGCACGGTGGATGTGCATCCCATGATCAGGTGCAAAAGCAGGATGCCCCTCAGCCGCTGTCCTTCGAGAGCAAATTGCCACGCCAAAATCCCGGTAATTACAGCGGGAATGGTCGCGAGAGCCGCGGCGAACAGATTGTAGTAAGCCGCCACAGCCATGCGGTCCTTCCTGGTCCATTGCGCGATGAAATCAAACAGCACTCCGATGATGAAGAGGGCAATCGGAAAGTGAATCAGCACGACGTGCTGGGCGTGCTTGGCCAGGAGCGCGTTTTTGATATCGAAGGGATGCATCAGCGCACCTGGCTCACTTGACGATGACTTTGCCTGTCATCATCGGATGGATGGAACAGAAATAGGCGTACGTGCCGGAATCGGTGAAGGTGAACGAGAATTTATCGTCGGTATCGAGGGCCTTCGACTTGAATTTCTTGTCGGGGTTCACCACGGTATGGGGCACGTCGTCGTGATTGACCCAGGTGACGGTGGTTCCCTTCGCCACCGTGATTTCCTCGGGCGTAAACACGAAATTATCAATATTGACGCTGACTGCGGCGGGCTGTTCCCCGGCTGCACGAGCCGAAAAGCCGCCCGGTCGCACCGGAGTGAACGGCAGAGCCACCAGCAATCCCGCAAATAACGCGGTTCGAATCATGTAAGGTCTCATCGGTTGATCTCCCTTGTTGCCGGCATGGCCGGCATAGAATCCCCTTGAAGTGTTGTGTCCACAATTGCGAGCGTGTGCGACCCGCGGACAAAATTGACGTCGGTAATCCCGAGCACGCTTCGGAGCTTTTCGGCTGGGACCTTCAGCGGACCGGGAGACGCCGCCTGCCCCGGCGCGGGCTGGGGGAAAGCGGTGGACATGGCGGTATGGAAGGTGACGTTGCCCTCGACCTTTTGCATCACCTGATGGATGTGGCCGTTCAGGACAGAGACCGAGCCGAACTTCTTCAGGTATCCGAGCGCCTGTTCGCTATCGTCCGTGCCCCATCCCCACTGCGGGTAGACCGACCACAAAGGAATGTGTGCGAAAACCACGATGGGGGTGCTGTGCTTCAGGTGCTTCAAGTCATGCTTTAACCATTCCAGTTGCGCGCTGCCGAGGCTTCCCAAGCCGCCGGCCTTCAGATTCAAGACGTTCACCAAGCCAACGAAGTGGACGCCCTTATGGTCGAAGCTCTGCCAGCCGTCACCCAGCGTTCCCTTTCCGTACCGCGCGCGATATTGCTCGCCGTTGTCGTTGAGCACGTCGTGTTCGCCGGGAACGTAGAAAATGCGGTCTGTGCGAACGCTCTTCAGCGCCTGGTCGAGCGTGTCGAATTCGTCCGCCTTCGAAAGCTGACTGAGATCGCCGGTGTGCAAAACGAATTCGGGCGGCGTGGGCAGGGCGTTGAGCTTGTCAATCGCCGCTCGAAGCGTGGCGGTTACATCCGGGTTGGCGGCTTTGTCGAATCCAATGTGCGAGTCGCTGATCTGCGCAAAGGCGAAATCGCCCTGCGTGGCGGCCTTGTCCATATTGCCCGGGTGACCGAATGCGAAGGACTTCAATACGCCGCCCTGCATCACGCAGAGCGTTCCGGTTCCCGCCCAGGCCATGCATTTCAGGAATCCGCGGCGGTCAATCCCATCGTGGTTCAAGTTCTCCTTGATGATGTCTCCCATTGATTCGCTCTCCTATTTGGCGGAAATTGCCGCTTGGAGGCGGCGCTATCCCCTTGCACCTATCCAGACCGCCGTCCCCCCGGATTTATTCCCGGAAATCGAAACTTTTTCCGGAGGACCTACGTCCGAATTCGTAGCGCGGCGGCGAGTGTGTTAAGGTATTTGGTCCTGTCGGACGATTTGCGGACCTTAGTCAAGCAACGGCCTGTTTACCCGGGGAGACAGCAATCCATGAAGAGTTCCTACAACGGAGTCGCGGTACCGTCGAACGGCAAGGTCATCGAGTACAGCGGCGGCAAGTTCCACGTTCCCGATCAGCCGGTGATTCCCTTCATCGAAGGGGACGGCACGGGGCGCGACATATGGAAGGCGTCGCGGCGGGTGTTCGACGCGGCGGTGGAGATCGCCTATGGCGGCAAGAAGAAAATCGCCTGGCTGGAGATTTTCGCCGGCGAGAAATCGTTCAATCAGTTCAAGGACTGGCTTCCGCAGGACTCCGTGGACGCTATCCGCGATTTTCGCGTGGCCATCAAAGGCCCCCTGACGACGCCGGTGGGTGGCGGCATTCGATCACTGAACGTGACACTGCGCCAGTTGCTGGACCTTTACGCCTGCGTGCGGCCGGTGCGCTATATCGAGGGAGTGCCTTCGCCGGTGAAGAATCCGGAGCGCATGAACGTCGTGATCTTTCGCGAGAACACGGAAGACGTGTACGCGGGAATCGAATGGAAATCGGGGACGCCGGAAGCGAAGAAGCTGATTGAGTTCCTGAACAACGAAATGCTCAAGGGCACGAAGAAGTCCGTGCGCCTGGACTCCGGCGTGGGCATCAAGCCGATTTCGCCGTTCGGCACCAAGCGCCTGGTGCGGCGCGCCATCCAGCACGCGATCGAAAAGGGCCGCACGGTGGTCACGCTGGTGCACAAGGGCAACATCATGAAATTCACCGAAGGCGCGTTCCGCGACTGGGGCTACGAGCTGGCCACCGAGGAATTCCGCTCGCAGATCGTGACGGAACGCGAGAGCTGGATTCTGGGCAACAAGGACCGCGACGCCGGACTGAGCATCGAGAAGAATGCGGAGATGATCGAACCGGGCCTGGAGCAGGCCACCGAAGAGTTCAAGAAACAGATTTATGCCGAAGTGAAGGGCGTGCTCGATTCCATATGGAAGACCCACGGCGGCGGGCAGTGGAAAAAGAAGATTCTGATTAACGATCGCATCGCCGATTCCGTGTTCCAGCAGGTGCTGACGCGCGCCGACGAATACCAGGTTTTCGCCACGCCGAATCTCAACGGCGATTACATTTCCGACGCCTGCGCGGCGCAGATCGGCGGCCTGGGCATGGCGCCGGGCGCCAATATCGGCGACGGCTACGGGTGCTTCGAAGCCACGCATGGGACGGCGCCGAAATATGCCGATAAGGACGTGATCAATCCGAGTTCGGTGATGTTCTCGGGCTCGATGATGTT
This sequence comes from uncultured Acidobacteriota bacterium, assembly GCA_963814605.1. Classification (GTDB taxonomy): domain Bacteria; phylum Acidobacteriota; class Terriglobia; order Acidiferrales; family UBA7541; genus Palsa-295. The sequence goes on from CAWFDD010000002.1 coordinate 795,264, forward strand.
CGATTTCATGGGCTGGGGCGAAGTGGGGCAATTGATCGAGGACGGGGTCGCGCGCACCGTGCAGCAGAAGCGCGTGACCTACGATCTGGAACGGCTGATGCCCGGCGCGACCAAGCTGGGCACGGCGGACTTCGCTTCGGCGATCATTGACAACATGAAAGTCCTGGCACCCGCGGTCCGCTAAGGCAATCGTTCGATTCCAACAGGGAGAAACAGGAATGCGCAAGAAAGTGACCGTGGTAGGGGGCGGCTTCGTCGGCTCAACAACCGCGCAGCGAATTCACGACGCGGGACTTGCCGACGTGGTGCTGACCGATATCCTGGAGGGAGTACCCGCCGGTAAGGCGCTGGACATGGCCGAATCCGCGCCGATACTGGGCACGGACGCGCAGGCGACGGGCATCTCCACCGCCGGCGGAGACTACAAGGAGACGGCGAACAGCGATGTGATCGTGATCACCGCGGGATTTCCGCGCAAGCCGGGGATGAGTCGCGACGATTTGCTGAAGGCTAACTTTGATGTAATGAAAGCGGTGGTCGAAGCGGTGGTCAAGCTGTCGCCCAACGCTATTTTGGTGGTGGTGACCAATCCGCTGGATGCCATGGCCCAGGCGGCGTTCAAGATCAGCGGCTTTCCGAAGCACCGCGTGCTCGGCATGGCCGGAGTGCTCGATTCGGCGCGGATGAGCACGTTCGTGGCGGCGGAATTGAATGTGTCCGTGGAGAACGTGCACTCATTCGTGCTGGGGGGACATGGCGACGACATGGTTCCGCTGGTGCGTTATTCGACCGTGGCGGGGATTCCGCTGCCGGAACTGATATCGAAGGAAAAGCTTGAGGCAATTGTCACGCGCACGCGAAAGGGCGGAGCGGAGATCGTCAACTTGCTGAAGACTGGCTCGGCATATTACGCGCCGTCGGCGGCGGCCGTGGAGATGGTTGAGGCGATCCTGAAGGACAAGAAGAAGATTCTGCCGTGCGCGGTATATCTTGAGGGCGAGTACGGGATCAAGGGACTGTTCGTCGGCGTGCCGGTAAAGCTCGGGGCTAAGGGCGTGGAGCAGATTATCGAGGTGAAGCTTTCGGCCGAGGACAAGGCGGCGCTCGACAAATCGGCAGCGTCGGTGCGCGAACTGGTGAACGTGCTGGGAGTGTAGAGCGGCAGCGGGGCGCTAGACCGAATATTTTTGAGCAACCGGGAAGCGGCGGCCGACGCTGAAGGCTTTCGAAGTCACTTTCAATCCCGGCGGAGCTTGCTTACGCTTGTATTCGTTGCGGTCAACCTGCAGCGCGACGGAGCGTACCAGATCGAGCGGCAGCAGCGATTCCTCGGCAATCTGTTCGGGGCTGAGCAGATCCTCCACGTAGGCCTTCAGAATGCGGTCGAGGTCCTCGTAGGGCGGGAGCGTGTCCTGATCGGTTTGATTGGGGCGAAGTTCGGCGGAGGGGGGCTTGGTGAGGGTCTCGCGCGGAATTAATTCCTTGGTGCGATTCACGAGCTTCGCCAGGTCGTAGACCATGGTCTTGGGGACGTCGGAGATTACGTCCAGCCCCCCGGCCATGTCGCCGTAGAGCGTGCAGTATCCGACGGAGAGCTCGGATTTGTTGCCAGTGCTGAGCACCAGCGAGCCGAATTTGTTTGAGAGCGCCATGAGAAGATTGCCGCGAATGCGCGCCTGAATATTTTCCTCGGTGGCGTCTTCTCTTCGGCCTTCGAAGGGCTTGGCGAGCGTCTGCTTGTAACTCGCGAAGGTATCGGTGATCGGCAGGGTAATCATATTGATGCCCAGATTCCTGGCCAGCTGCGCGGCATCGCGCAGGCTTCCTTCAGAGGAATAGGGCCCGGGCATGGCCACGCCCTGCACGTTGGCGGCGCCCAGAGCATCCACGGCAATCGCCGCGACCAGAGCTGAATCAACCCCGCCGCTCAATCCGATGACCACCTTGCGATAGCCGCACTTGCGCACATAATCGCGCGTGCCGATCACCAGCGCCTTGTATACCGCTTCGAATTCGTCCGCCATGGCCGGGCGGATATCGCCCTTGCCCGTGGCGCTGTCGAAATAAACCAAATCTTCGTCAAACGATTTGGCCATCGCCGCCACGCGCCCATCGGCGGTGAATGCCACGCTCGAACCGTCGAAAATCAGGCTGTCGTTGCCGCCCACCTGATTCACGTAGACGACCGGCACGCCGCGATCTCTGGCTACTGCACGCAGCATGTCGTGGCGCAGGCCGCGTATGCCCAGCCGGTAGGGCGATGAGGAAATGTTCAGCACCAGGGTGCTGCCCTTCCCCACCAGTTCCGCCACGGGATCGCGGTCGTAGAGCCGTTCAGGCCAAAAGCTCTTGTCGTTCCAGCTATCCTCGCAGATGGTGATTCCAAGGGTGTCGGGGCCGAAGGTGAAGGTGTGCTGGATCGTGGCGGGCTGGAAGTAACGAGTCTCATCGAACACGTCGTAGGTAGGCAGCAGCATCTTCTGCTGCTCGAACAGGATTTTCCCGTGCGCGATCAGCGCCGCCGAATTCGCCACCGGCTTTCCCGTATCGTCCTGCGCCTTGCCGACGAAGCCGACCAGCGACGGCAGCGGGATTTCATTGGCCAGCCGCTCAAGTTCGGTCTGGTTGCGCGCGGCGAACGACGGCCGCTCAATCAGGTCCTGCGGCGGGTAGCCACAGACGCAGAGCTCCGAGAAAACCGCCAAATCGGCGCCGCCCGCCTGCGCCTCTCGCGCCAGCTGCAGAATCCGCGCGCGGTTACCTTCAAAATCGCCAATTGTCGGGTTGAATTGTGCCAGCGCTATCTTCATCGGGACCAGATAGCATACGGGTCAGAGCCTGGGTTTTCAATCAACAGTAATCTCCACTGATCGCTCCGCAGGAGGCCGGCGCTACGCAACCCGCCGCCAATCCCACCTCCGCTCTAAGACAAAATGGCTCTCGAAGGGATCGCCTCCGAGAGCCATTAAAACCGCGAATTCGTTTTCGGCGCGCTTAGACCGTGAACGAACTGCCGCAACCGCAGGTGCTCTTCACGTTGGGGTTGTTAAACTTGAATCCGGCGCCTTCGAGCGTTTCGATGTAGTCAATGGAAATGCCATCGAGATACATCTCGCTCATCTGGTCAACCAGGACCTTCAAGCCGTCAAATTCGTACACGTTGTCGCTCTGCTCGTTGATCTGATTCTCGAAAGCCATCTTGTAGCTGAAGCCCGAGCAGCCGCCGCCAACCACGGCTACACGCAGGCCCGTCGGCATGGGCGTCTGCGATGACAGGATCTCCTTCACCTTCGAGACGGCTACCGGCGTGAATTGAACCATTTTGCCCTCCCAGGATTGCGCGCGACCAACCGCGTCTTCGCGCCATATTTCCACCCCATTATAACAGAAACGAGCGGACTGTGCAGGGCCAAGAAAGCAACTTTTCAGCCCGGTTAATGCACACGAAACCCGCCGCATCCAGCCCGCGACAAGCCGCGCCGAAACACATAAACTACTCGGGCCCAATGAAACACACCGTCACTTTGATTCCTGGAGATGGCATCGGCCCCGAGGTTTCCAGCGCCGTAAAATCCGTGATCGCCGCCGCGGGCGTGGACATCCGCTGGGAAGAAGCCTCCGCGCGCGGGGACATCGACCGCCGCGGCGCGCACGTGGCCATGTCCGACCTGGTCGAATCCATTCGCAAGAACCGCGTGGCGCTCAAGGGACCTCTGGCGACGGCGGTGGCCTTCGGTCCTCCGAGCATCAACGTGGGATTGCGGAAGGCGCTCGATCTATACGCCAACGTGCGCCCGGTCAAGAATCTCGCCGGCGTCCAATCGCGATTTCAAAACGTGGACATGGTGCTGATCCGCGAAAACACGGAAGATCTATATGCCGGGCTCGAGCACGAAATCGTTCCCGGAGTGGTGGAAAGCCTGAAGATCATCACCGAGAAGGCCTCCACGCGAATTGCGCGTTACGCTTTCGAATACGCGCGCAAGTGGGGCCGCAAGAAAGTTCACGGCATTCACAAAGCAAATATCATGAAGCTATCGGACGGACTCTTCCTCACGTCCATCCGGAAAGTCGCCGCCGAATTTCCGGATATCGAATACAAAGAGCTGATCATTGACAACGCCTGCATGCAGATGGTCCTGAATCCCACGCAGTACGACATGCTGCTGCTAACGAATCTTTACGGGGACATCATGAGCGATCTTGCCGCGGGGCTTGTTGGCGGCCTCGGTGTGGTGCCCAGCGCCAATATCGGAGAAAGGGAGGCGATTTTCGAGGCGGTGCATGGCACCGCTCCGGACATTGCCGGCAAGGGCATCGCCAATCCCACTGCGCTGCTGATGAGCGCGATCCTGATGCTGGTTCATCTCGGCGAGGACAAAGCTTCGCGCAGGATCGAAGACGCGCTGCACAAGATTTACCGCGAGGGAAAATCGCTGACGCGCGACGTCGGCGGCTCCGCATCGACAAGCGAATTCACGGACGCGCTCATTCGCGCGCTCGGAAAATAGTCCGCCGCTACTTGATCACTTCCATGGAATGTACCGCGATGGTGTTGGTCTTGGGATCGAGCACACCGACAACCTTGACCTTCTGTCCGGCGTTCTTGTCCGCCAGCTCCTGATTGTCGAGCTTGTAGACTTTGTCTTTCACCTGGAGCACATAGACTCCGCCCATTTCCTTCACGCAGTAGTGCGCGCAATCCGCGGGAGTGGTGCCGATGGATTTCTCCTGGAGCATCTCCCCGTGCGAGCGGCTGAGCGAGTGAATGTTGAGCGCGCACTGCGAATCCCCAATTTCACCTCGAAAGGTCTGTTCCTCGCCGGCCGCGGCGATGTATCCCGCGCCAAGAGCCAGCACCAACGCCATCACCGCGAATCGTGAACGTCTCTTTCCCATCTTCGTCTCTCCTCGAATGCCGATTTTAATTTCGGCAGTGCTGTCCTGGGCGTTTTCCGGTGGGCGCGCCATCAGCGCCGGGCGCGAACGATTGAGCTTGGAGATAGTGGTGGCGCATTCAGCTTCTGCCCGTTGGTGAAATTCGGAGTCTCCGCAGGCCGGGGATGCCTTGGCCTGCCCTAAGTCTGGATATGCTCGGAATAAGTGTCAACCCAGCCATGCTGGACTTGTTCCATGGCGTTAATAGCCGGCAATGAGCACAAATGCATTTCAACTGGATGCAATTGCAACGATTTCAAATGGCCCCTGTCCGCGGGACCAGTGGACGATACGCCACCGCCGAGCAGGCACCCGCGCCGCGCCGCGCATGCCCTTGCTAGACTGAATGTGGTCGCGGAGGTCCCATGGCCGAACGAAACATATACAAAACACTGTTTCAGATACTGTCCGCCTGCTGCCTGGTCGCGCTTGGGTTCGTGCTGGCGCTGATCCTGCGCAAATCGCCCCCGCCCAACGTGCAAAACGATCCCGGCGCCGCGACGCGCGCGGAACAGAAGTTCGCGGCCGCGGACGAGGCCAAGGCCGCCGGACAGCCGGCGCAGGTGCAGCTCGACCGCACGGAACTGAATTCGTACTTGCAGCAGAATCTCCAAACTGCGGGAGCACCCCCGGCCGCCCCGAGCATGCCCGCTGGAAACGCTTCCGCGCCTGCCACGTCGGCTGACCCGAACGCCGGCGCGCTGGCCGCGCTTAACAGCAACGACCCGCAAACCGTCGAACAGGTGCAGCAATCGGTGAAGGACGTGAAGGTGGACATGGAGGGCGACCTGGTGAAGGCCTACGTGGTCTTCGATTTCCACGGGAAGGATTTGTCGCTGGAACTTGACGGTCACCTGGGCTCGAAAGATGGCTACATGCAATTCATCCCGGTCTCCGGCAAGCTCGGTTCCCTGCCGCTGCCGCAGTCGACGCTGGATGCGGCGGTGTCCAAGATGATGTCTTCACCCGAAAATCGCGAGAAGCTGAAACTCCCGTCCGATGTCAGCGACGTCCAAATTCAGGACGGCCACGCCGTGGTCTCCTACAAATAAAATTCCGGCTGGGAATGGAATTGGCGTCCGGCCGAGGTTTCAGCGGAGCCGTGCCGTCAACGGGAATAAAGCGTCTTGGCGCGGAGACCTCGCGCAATTACGAGCCGAATCCGGCGGGCCAGATCGGCGTGTAGGCGATGTAGAGAAGCCAGTACACGATCACGCCGGTAACCGAGACGTAGAGCCACAGCGGAAGCGTCCAGCGGGCGATGGCGCGATGGCGGTCGAAGCGTTCGCGCAGGGCGCGCGACAGGGTGATCAGGATCAGCGGCACGATGACCACCGCCAGAGTGGTGTGCGTAATCAGAATGGTCAGATAGACAGGCCGGATCCAGCCCTGCCCGCCAAAGCGAATCACTCCCGCGTGAAAGTGAAACCAGAGATAAAAGCACAGGAAAACAGTGGAGCACAGGAACGCCACGATCATACAGAAGCGGTGGTAGCGGATTTTGCCGTTGCGGATGAACGCAAATCCGAGGAGCAGGAAAACGGTGCACGCCGCGTTGAGCGAGGCGTTCACAGCGGGAAGAGACGCGAGGGGGAGCAGCTTCATCTAAAATCAGCCCTCGGAGACGCGACCGGAATCATCGGGTGATCAGACGATCCAGGACCAGCCAGGCGAGCAGGATCGGAATATGAGCCACAGTTGCGTGCATCAGCCATTTGGCGCGCAAGTTCGTGCGGGAGCGATTGGCCCACAACCCCACCTGCAGCAAAATCATTCCCAGCACGAGCGCACCGAAAAAATAGCCGATGCCGGCCATGCCCACCACCGACGGCAGCGCGCTGACCCACACCAGAATCGCCGAGGTGGTGATGATCTGGCGAAAGGTGGCGTCGCCGTTCTTGTCCACCACAGGAAGCATCTGAATTCCGGCGCGCGCGTAATCCTCGCGATACATCCAGGCGATGGCCATGAAATGGGGAAACTGCCAGAAAAAAAGAATCGCCACCAGCACCCAGCCGCCGAGGGAAAGCGATCCACGCGCGGCAGCCCAGCCAATCAGCGGAGGCAACGCGCCCGGGATGGCGCCCACGGCGGTGGATAGAGTGGTGCGTGTCTTAAGCGGCGTGTAGAGACCGAGGTATAGAACGCTGGTGGCGACGGCGACAAGCGCAGCGAGCCAATTAACGGCCACGAGCAGCCAGGCGGCGCCCAGAATGATGGACGTAATCCCGAAAATCAACACCTCGCGCGGCTGCAGCGTGCCGGAGGGCAGCGGACGCGCGGCGGTGCGGCGCATCACCGAATCCATTTCGCGCTCGATGTACTGATTGAGCGCCGCGGTCCCCGCGGCGACGAGCAGCGTGCCGCCGAGCGTGTGCAGCAGCAGAGGCCAATCGAGCGGCCCGCGCGACCCGAGATAAAATCCGGCCACGGTGGTGATCACCACCAGAAATGTAACGTCCGGCTTGGTCAGCGCGACATAGGCCCAGGGCCGCTCAAATCCCGAAAGGGCGTTGGCGCGAAGCTCGTTCATTGCGCTACGCACCCGCCCTTTCCGGCGATTGCTTTGCCGCACGGGCGTCCGCACTGATCGAGACCGACGATGGGATCAGCCGGAAGCAGGTGAGCGTGAAGATCACCGCTGCGGCGAGCGTGAGCGCGCCGCCAAGAACGTGGGCGACCTCTAAAACGACATACAAAAAGACCGGCTGGACGGCTTCCGCAGCCGCGGTCACCGCCCACCAGGCCGCGCCGCCGAGCAAAAGCTGGGTGCCGAAACAGGCGTGCAGCGCAATGGTGGCGCGGCGAAGATCGCGTACCTCGCGGAAACGCCGCTTCGCCGCCACTCCCGCCCAAATCACGAACACGGCGACGACACCCGCCCCGATCAGATGCGGCACGATGCCGAATGCCCCATGGCGGAAAGCCGCGCCCAAGATCAGTTGCACCAGGATGGATGCAGTCATCAACGGCGCCAGCACTCTCAGGCGCGGCGAGCCGCGATCCTCAAGCGGGGCGTGCTCGCTCTGCCACCACGGGCTCAAATAGAGCGATAGTCCGACGACAGTGATGAAAAATATCTGGGCGAGCGTGGCGTGCGCGGTCGCCGAAATGGCAGGAAATCCCTCAAGCACGCGGAAGCCGCCGAGAGCGGCCTGGGCCAGTACCAGGCTAAAGGCGGTCCAGCCGAGACGCTTGGCGAGCGGGCGGCGATCCGCGACAGTCATCCAAATGGCCAGAACCAGCGTGAGAACGGAAACGATGCCCGCGAGAACACGGTGCGCGTACTCGAAGCGAATCCCGCCGATCAGCGGAGGAATCAGACGGCCGTAAGCCAGAGGCCAATCGGGGACGGAATCCGCGGCGTTGTTGCTGGTGACCAGCGCGCCAGCCATCAGCAGCAAAATCGTGCAACAGGAAGTTGCCACCGCAAAGCGGTACACGCCGCGAGACGTTGAAGTGTGATTTGGCGACATCACGAGTGCGAAGGACTTTCCATTGTAAGGAGCCTCCCTGCAAAAGGCAAAGCCTTCTCTGAACCGGCGCGCCGCTGCGGGTTCGACTCGGCTCCGTCGTCTGTCTGCCGGCGGGCCAAGGCGATCCGGCAGAAATGGCCGAGGCAGAGAGACCTTGCGATCAGCTTTTGAGAATTTTCACGGTGATCCCGGTCAAGAACCATCCAGGGGCACTTCACTGTCCCGAAATGGCATTGTTTGTGAAACAAAACTGCAGGCAACGAGATGCAGACGCAAGATTAGTTCACCCGTTGCCGATATGGAATTCGGGAGAATGCACTGACGGACGAAAACAAACCCGTGAACCGCCCTGCGAACCCACCGCTGCCCGTCGAGCCGGCGGACCGCGCGACCGTGGTGGCCACGATGGCGTTCAACGCCTACGTGGAGGTGGACTTGGAAGGGCGGGTAACGGAATGGACCCCGAGGGCGGAAGCCCTGTTTGGCTGGCGGCGCGCGGAGGCGATGGGGCGCCCGCTGACGGAAATGATCTTGCCCGCCCGTTATTCCGGCGTACGGGAAAAGGGTCTCGCCTACTTTTTGCTGGGCACGGTCCCGGGGCTGTACCCGCCGAACAACATCACGCTGTTGGGTCGCGACGGGCGCGAATTCCCCGCGGAAATCGCCGTGGGCCGCTTGCGGCGGAATGGATCGGAGTATCTCGCCGCGTTCGTCCGAAGCACCGCGGAACGCGCGCCGAAACCGGAGCCCTCCAGCAAGAACGAAGAAGGTTACCGGGAGATTTTCGACAAACTGGAAGACGGATATTTCGAGGTCGACCTGGCCGGAAACTACGTCTTCATGAACGAAGCCTTCGGCAGGATCTACGGCTATTCCAAGAAAGAGATGATGGGCGCGAATTTCAGGGTGTTTCTCAACCCCGAGCTCATTCATATGGTGCAAGCGTACTTCCTCGAGGTCTATGAAACGAAAGGCCGGCTCAAACCATTGGAATATGAAGTCAGCGTGCCCAACGGGCCGAGGCGTTTCGTCGAAGAATCCGGGGCGCTGCGAACGGACAAGGACGGGAGACCGATCGGGTTCATGGGCATTATCCGGGATACGACGGAGCGGAAGCTGCACGAACAGGAGCTGGCCCAAGCGAAACTGGCGGCGGAAGCGGCCAACCGGGCGAAGAGCGAGTTCATGGCCAACATGAGCCACGAAATCCGCACCCCATTGAATGGCATCGTGGGCATGACCGATCTGGCGCTGGATACGGACATGACCCCGGAGCAGCGCGAGTACCTGGAGACCGTCAAGCTTTCCGCCGACGCCCTGCTGGGCGTGATCAACGACGTGCTCGATTTCTCGAAGATCGAGGCCGGAAAGCTGGACATCGATTCGATCGAATTCAATTTGCGCGAGACCCTGGAAAACACCATGAAGATTCTGGCGATGCGGGGAGACGAAAAGGGTCTCGAGCTGCTGTGCGAGGTGGCACCGGAGATTCCGGAGATTATGCGCGGAGACGCGACGCGGGTGCGGCAGGTGGTGGTCAACCTGGTGGGCAACGCGATCAAGTTCACGGAAAAGGGCGAAGTGGCGTTGAAGGTCCACATCGAGTCCGAGCAGGGCGCGGAGCGCATGGTGCATTTCGTGGTTTCCGATACCGGAATCGGCGTCGCCAAGGGCAAGCTGCAATCGATCTTCGCTGCCTTCGAGCAAGCCGACAGCTCCACCACCCGCAAGTACGGCGGCACGGGTCTGGGACTAACCATTTCCACCCAGCTGGTGGAGATGATGGGAGGCAAGATCTGGGTGGAAAGCGAACTCGGACGCGGCACGCAGTTTCACTTCACGGTGCGGCTGGGAGTGACCGACGCGAATCCCGCCGTTGTGGGCAGCATTGCCCCTGCCGAGATATTGCGCGGCGTGAAAGTCCTGATCGTGGACGACAACAAGACCAACCGCCGAATCCTGAGCGGCATGCTGACGCGCTGGGAGATGCAGCCCACGCTGGTCGAGAGCGGCGATGAAGCGCTGGCGGAGCTTTCCGCTGCGTACCAATCCGGAACGCCCTTTCCGCTGATCGTCACCGACCTGCTGATGCCGGGGATGGACGGTTTCGGGCTGGTCGAGCGCATCCGCCAGAGGCCGGAGCTGGCCACGCCCACGATCATGATGCTGACCTCGGCCGGACATCGCGGCGACGCCCTACGCTGCAAGGAGCTGGGCGTGGCGGCGTACCTGATGAAGCCGATCCGCCAGTCGGAACTGCGCGAAGCGATCGGGCGGGTGCTGGGAGCGCGCGAACAGGGCGGGGCCATTCCCCTGGTGACGCGTTACTCGCTGGGCGACGCGCGCGATCCGGATTCGAGCCTGCGGGTGCTGCTGGCCGAAGACAACGCCGTGAACCAGCGGCTGGCGACGCGTCTGCTGGAGAAGCGCGGCCACCGGGTGATGGTGGCAGCCAACGGCCGGGAGGCGCTGGAGGCGCTGGCGAAGGAGACCTTCGATCTGGTGCTGATGGACGTGCAGATGCCGGAGATGGACGGGTGCGAAGCCACGGCGGCGATCCGCGAGACGGAAAAAAAGAACGGAGGGCACCTGCAAATCATGGCCCTGACGGCGCACGCCATGAAGGGCGACCGCGAGCGCTGCATGACCGCGGGAATGGACGGCTACCTCTCAAAACCCATCCGCGCCGAGGAACTGGACGAAATCCTCAACAACTGCGTCTCCCAGAAGATGCAAGCCGCCAAGAAACAGCACCACGTTCTACAGAACAGCCCGCGCTAAGAATCCCAACGGCAAACATAGCACTCGGAACTACGCTCAGAATGACGCACCGGCCCGGGCCGCACCGGCTGCCATGGCCACCTTCAGCGGGGCGGGGCCGCGTGAAAAACGAAATCGATGGACTTCGATTCCCTGGCGCCGAGCGTGACGGTCTGGTCCTGGGCGCCGAACTTTTCCTGCCAGGCCTCGATGGTATAGGTGCCGGGCGGGAGATTTTTCAGCGCGAATTCGCCGGTCGCCGGCGTGATGTCGAAATACGGGTGCGCGAAAACGAACAGAAACGCGCGCATCCACGGATGAATGTTGCAGGCGATGGGAATAGCAAGCTCCGGCTTCTTGAATGTCGTCTGGATCGCCGGATCGCCGACCGGCTCGGACTGGTTCCAGGCGCGATTCACGCGCGGCATGGGGTGAACGTTGTGGATGGTCGGATCCTCATTGTGAACTTCGATGGGCTGGTTGACCATCGCGGCCAGAACGCGCGGCCGATACATGCAGCCCTTCTGATTGAGGACCACGGGCGACGAGGGGATATCGAAATGATAGCTGCCGAGGCCGGATTTGACGTAGACGACGGCATTGGCGAGCGCGCCGTGCTCTCCGGTGACGACGATCGGAGGAACGACGGCGGAGGGATTTGCCTGCACACAGGCTTCTTCGGCGCTCATGTCAATCGGTTTGAATGAGGGCGGCGGGCCATCGAGCGTCACGGTGCCGGTGATGGAGCCCGCGGTTGCGGGATCCACTACCGCCGTGGGAGCCGGCGGCCCGGCGGATTCGCCGGAGTCTTTTTTGCTGCAGCCGGTGACGGCCAAGGCGATGCAGAGCGACAGCGCGGCGGGCCGGAGTTTCAATGGCGACGAATCCTTTCCGAGCTACATTTCCATACTATCAAGCTGACGGAGAAACCGAAAAGCGAAACACCGAGGAACTCACCGCAGAGGCGCAGAGAACGCAGAGAAAAGCGACCGTGCTACGACGGGCGAGCGGCGATGATCGTGGCGATGACGGCGAGGGCGCGGTCAATTGCGGCGCGGTCCACGTCGCAGTGCGTGACCATGCGGATGGAGAACCTGGCGGTTGGGCCGCAGAGGACGCCGTGCTTGCCGAGCTCGGCGGCTACGTCCGCGGCGGTGCGTCCGGACTTGGCGACGTCGAACATCAAAATGTTGGTGACGACTTTCTTTGGGTCAATGGTGACGCCGGGAATTTTGGCCAGGCCTTCCGCCAAATGCCGCGCGTTCTCGTGATCGCGATGAAGGTTTTTCGGCGACTCTTCGAGCGCGATCAGCCCGGCTGCGGCGAGGACGCCGGCCTGGCGCATGCCGCCGCCGAGCAGCTTGCGTGTGGAGCGAGCTTTATCAATGAAGTCGCGCGAGCCGACGAGCATGGAGCCAACCGGCGCGCCGAGGCCCTTGGAAAGGCAAAACATCACCGAATCGAACTTTTTGGTGATCTCGGCGACGGGTTTGCCGAGGGCGACAGAGGCGTTGAAGACGCGCGCGCCGTCAAGATGCACCGGCAGTCCCACGGCATGGGCGCGCTCGCAGATATCGTCGGAAATGGCGGTCGGATAGACCGTGCCGCCGTGCATGTTGTGCGTGTTTTCAAGCTCGATGAGCGCGGTCTGCGCGCGGTAATAGATGTGCGGGCGGATCAGCGGCTCGATCAAATCCCAGGTAAGCGTGCCGGAGGCGGCGGGAACGGTATTCGGCATGCAGCCTGCGATGGCGCACATGGCGGCCATTTCGTAGAGGTAGATGTGCGCCTGCGCCTCGCAGATCACTTCCGTGCCGGGGCGCGTCCAGGTCTTGATGGCGGTGAGGTTGGCCATCGAGCCGGAGGGAAAGTAAAGAGCGGCTTCGCGGCCGAAGATTTCCGCGGCGCGCGCTTGCAGGCGGTTGACCGTGGGGTCTTCGGCGTAGACATCGTCGCCGACCTCGGCTTCGGCCATGGCGCGGCGCATGGCGGGCGTGGGGCGAGTGACGGTGTCGCTACGAAGGTCAATCACGGCTTGCGGTGCGGCGGCGGTGGACATGGCTCGATAATCATACCTGAGCGGAGCTAGCGACAGAAGAAAAGTCACCTCAGCTACGAGCGGCGGGCGGAGTGCAGGATGACGCTGCCGAAATTCCAGGAGGCGATGTGGACGTCCGCGAAGCCGGTCTTTTCCATCAACGCCGCGAGTCCCCAAGGCGGCGGAAACTTCGACACAGAGCCAGGAAGGTAGGCATAGGCTTCTTTGTCGCCCGAAATTGCGCCACCGATGCGCGGGAGAACATTCTTAAAGTAGAAGCGGAAAAGGCCTGCCATGGGGCCGCTTTCCGGCTCGGTAAATTCGAGGATGCCCAATTCCCCGCCCCGCCGCAGGACGCGCGCGAATTCGCGGAGGCCGCCTTCGTAATTGGCAAGATTGCGGAAGCCAAACGCGGTGGTGATCAGATCAACGCTGGTATCGGCGAACGGCAGGTGCAGGGCGTCGGCAGCGGCAAACACCGCGTAGCAGCCCGCGCGCGCAGCTTTATCCCGGGCGCGCGAAAGCATGGGTTCGACGAAATCGCTGCCGACAATCGGCCAGCGACTCTGGGACGGATCGAGCGCGGCGTCGCGCGCACGGTCGAGCGCGAACGTCAGATCGCCGGTGCCGCAGCAGAGATCGAGGACGCGCGCGTCGGGGCGGCTGAGAATGTCAAGAAAGTGCTCCGCCGTACGGCGGCGCCAGACGCGGTCGAGCGAAAGCGACAGCAGATGATTGAGGAAGTCGTAGCGCGGCGCGATGCGCGTGAACATGTCGCGCACGCGAGCGGAGGCCTCGCCTTCGTCGGTGGCGCCGGGCGGGCGAGTGCCGGGAAGCGGAGCGGGTTTCTGTGCTGCCATGGTCATTGCCGATCGGAGCCTAGGATTTCCTGCGTTGAGCGCCGGCGAATCCGGCGCCGTTGCGCGCCTGGTTCATTATTTCCGGCAGACTGCGAACGGTAGCCTCCACGAGCCGCGAGGGAACCTCGATCCCCCATTCGGTCTTGCCGATTTTACGCGGGAAAACCCAGAGCACGCGGCCACCGCGCGATTTTTTGTCGCCTGCCAGAATCGAACGCAGCTTCGCAGCCGGGATCGCCGGAATTTTCGGCAACGGCCCGACGGAAGCTACCAGGCGCACAATGCGAAAGGCGTCCACGAGCGGGAGGCGATCGAGCGAGAGCGCCATCATCGCCGCCGCGATCGTGCCCCAGGCGATTGCCTCTCCGTGGAGAAACACGCAATAGCCCGTGGCAGCCTCCAGGGCGTGGCCGAGGGTGTGCCCGAAATTCAAAATCTGGCGCAGTCCTCCTTCGCGTTCGTCTTTGCCGACCACGAACGCTTTGATGGCGATCGAGCGCGAAATAATGTAATCGAGCGCTTTCGGATCGCGGCGAAGAATCGTGTCCATGTGCTTTTCGAGGAACGCGAAAAGCTTCGGGTCGGCTATCACACCGTATTTGACCACCTCGTAAAGACCGGAGCGGAATTCGCGGTGCGGCAGGGTGTGCAAGAACGCAGGGTCGGCGATCACCAGACTTGGGGGATAAAACGCGCCGACGAGGTTCTTGCCTTCGGGGAGATTGACGCCGGTCTTGCCGCCGACGGCGCTATCCACCTGCGCGACGAGCGTGGTCGGAATCTGAACCAGCCGAACTCCACGTAAATAAGTAGCCGCCGCGAAGCCAGCCACGTCGCCTACGACGCCTCCGCCCACCGCAACGATTGTCGCGTGACGGTCCGCGCCAGACCGGATCAGCCCGCGGGCGATGGACTCAACTGTCGCCAGATTCTTGCGCGATTCGCCGTCGTCAAAAAGAATCGCACGCCGCGCCGCCGCGCCAAAAACTCTGGTCAGCGGCTGGCCCCAGTGCCGCCAGACGCGCGGCGATGACACTATAAACGCGCCGGTCGAATCGCCCATCCGTGAAATCAGCGACCCAGCGCGAGCCAGGGCGCCCGGCGCGCAAGTTACGGCGTAAGAACCGGCGGAGCTTTTTACCTGAATCGTGGGCATGATCGCCGGTGAAAATGTAGCATAGTTCCCAAAGCCGACTTCTTCCAATCCGGGCGGCGCGTGAAACACTTTGACGCTTGAGTGCGTATCTTTTGGCAGGAGGTCAACGGCCGGCTATGGCGACATTTCTACTCTGGTGCATTCTGCTGCTGGTCTGCTGGCCGCTGGCGCTACTGGCGCTGATTCTCTATCCGCTGGTATGGCTGCTCTTGCTGCCGTTCCGGATTCTGGGAATTGCCGTGGAGGGAGTTCTGGAGCTGGTTCGCGGAATTATTTTCCTGCCTGCAAGAATCCTGCGAGGTCCGCGAAGAGCCTGAAAACGAAACGCAGCAGCCGGCCGGCGTCAACGCTTTTGAAGCTGGTTGACGGATTCGAGGATCACATGGCCGACGATGGCCAGGCTGCGCGGACTGATTTTGTCGAGCGTATCCTGCGACGTGTGCCAGTAGCCCAAGTCGATGTAACCCTGAAGGTCGATGATGTCCACTGCGGGCATGCCCCGCTTTAGAAACGATTCGTGGTCGTCTCCATTGTATGTCTTGCGCGACACGAAAATGTCTTTGTAGCCGAGAGACGCGGCGGTCTTCCATATCAAGTTCGTGAGCCATTCCGTGGATTCCGAATCGCGCGGAAGCAGCAGGTTCTTCTGGCCGACCATGTCGGCGAGGATTGCAGCGCGCACGCGCTTGGAATCGCCCGATAGAACCAAACGAGCGGCCATCTCCCGGCTTCCGTAGAGACTATCCGCCTCGTCCCATTCGAATTGCGCCTGGGTTTCCTCGCCGTCGAGAAAAGCGATCCACACGGCATTTGCGCGCTTCGGCTGGGCGCACAGGACGCGGGCCATTTCGAGCATCACGCCGGAGGAGGAGCCGGCATCCTCGGCACCCACGAAATTGTCCACGCGCTTGGTGTCGTAGTGCGTGAGCAGCAGAATGATTCCCGGGCCTGTGCCGGGAATTTTGGCGACGATATTCTTCATGGCCATATTGCCCATTGCGGTTTGGGCGTTGAAATCGTCCTCGTCCACGGCGCAGCCAAATCCTTCGAGCTGCGCGCGAATGTATTTCTGCACGGCGCGCATGGCATCGGTGGCGGGCGGATGCGGGCCGAAAGCGACGAGCCTGGCAACCTGTTCGTAGGCTTTGGCGCCGTCGAAGCCGCCGGTTTGCGACGCGGGAGGCGCGGTGTCGGCGGGAGAGACAACGATTTGCGCCGGGGAAGCAGGAGCGCCGGGCGAAGATGCGTTCACGGACGCGGCCGCAGGAGGCGCGTTGTGATTGCAGGCGCAAACAAACAAGGCGCCGAGCGCAGCAGCTGCGCCCCAAGACGGTTTACGCAGACCCATCGCAGTTCGCATCAGGCAGCCTCGCCTTCAGCGAGCTTTCGCGCGCGCTTGCGGCGCAGAACCACATACGAGACCAGCACGCTGACGAAGTAGAGCACGATCATGGGAGCCATGAAGATCAACATGGTCGTGGCGTCGGGCGAAGGGGTAACGATGGCTGCAAGGATGGTAATGACCAGCATGGCATAGCGAAAATTTTTCAGCAGAAATTTGGGGGTGACAATTCCAAACAGCGACAGGATGAAAACCACCACGGGCATCTCGAAAATCACACCCAGGCCCACCAGCACCACCAGGATCAGGCTAAAGTATTCGTCGAGGGTGATAAGCGGCTTGATCGGGCCGCCGAGCGAAAATCCTATGACTTTTGTCAACACCAGCGGAAGCAGTCCAAAATAACCGACGGCGATGCCGCAGATGAAAAGCAGCATGGCGGAGACGATGAAGCTGGCGGTCGCACGGCGCTCATGTTTGTAAAGGCCGGGGGCGACGAAAAGCCAGATTTG
The DNA here is from genome assembly GCA_963814605.1 of uncultured Acidobacteriota bacterium. GTDB lineage: Bacteria > Acidobacteriota > Terriglobia > Acidiferrales > UBA7541 > Palsa-295. The sequence continues at coordinate 812,346 of CAWFDD010000002.1, forward strand.
ATAAAGCACCCACGGCATGGCCAGAACGAGACCCACGTAGAGACCCAGGGTGATATAAAACGACACGAAGCCGGCGGGATGCGTGTAATAGAGCGTGTCCTCGAGATGATTCGCGCGCAGCGCGATGCGCATCGGCTGGACGATGATGTCAATCAGACGCCTGGCGACCGCCAGGCCTACGATCATGCCGACGCCGATGGCGAGCAGCGCGCTGATGATTCGCTTGCGCAGTTCGACCAGATGATCGAAAAACGACATGGCCGCGCCGGAGTCCTCCTCGGCGCGCGGGCGGCGTGCCGGATCAGGAGTTGCGACGGTCGCCATCGGTCACTTTTTCGGGTTGCGATTCGGTGTTGGACGCCGCGGACTCGCCGGACGAGCCGTGCGAAGAGAGGCCGGTTTGGTCCATATAGGGATCAAGCACGGGGTTTGGTAGATTGCTTGCCGGATCTGTCGCAGCCGGAGTGGAAGCGTCGGCGGGAGCCCCGGTGAGCGCCGCGGCGTTGGGAGGCTTTGCGGGCACGGTACCCGCGGCTGGCGCGATCGTGTCGTCTACCTTGGGCACCTCGGGCGACGCGGACGGCGCAGGTGCAGGATCAGCCGGGGTTGCGGCAGGAGCTGCGATTCGGCGGGCGTCCGCTTCGCGTTCCAAGTCGCGCAGGTGCCCCTCGAACGTTGAGCGCAGGTCCCCGGTGACGCGCCGGAATTCAGCCATCACTTTTCCGAGGTTGCGCGCCAGCTCCGGAATTTTTTCCGGGCCGAATACGACCAGCGCAACGATAAAGATCACAATGAGATGGGGAACACTGAGCATTCGGGGCTCGGCGGCCGACTCGCCAGCCGTTTTTGAATCATAGAAGAGGCCTCCGAGCCTGTCAAACGACCGAAAGCAGTGTGCTATACTGAAGTTCCAGGGGCAAAGAGAGGCGCGATGTTAACAACCCACCGGAAAGCCAACGCGGACGCAGAGAGTTCAAGCAGCTCAGTCTCGGCGACGCGCGGAGTTCTGTTGCTGGTACTGGTGCTGGCAGTCTCGGCCATCCTCGGGGGGTTCTACGGGCCCGCGGCGAGCGCCACAGCTGCGAGCTCGGACGATACGCAGGACGCGGTGAAGAGCTTCACGCGCGTGCTGTCGGTGGTCGAGCGGAACTACGCCGATCCGGTGGACACCGACAAGGTAATTTACGACGGCGCGATCCCCGGAATGCTGCACGTGCTCGATCCCCACTCGAATTTCTTCGATCCCAAGCAGTACGCCCTGTTCCGCGAGGAGCAGGAGGGAAAATACTACGGCGTCGGGATGGTCGTTGCCTCGCGGGATAATCAGACGGTCGTCCAATATCCATTCGTCAATTCGCCAGCATACAAGGCCGGGATTCGTCCGGGCGACACGATCGCCAAGGTGGACGGAAAGCCCTGCGTCGGCCTGACCACCACGGAAGTGGCGGATATGCTGAAGGGCGCAAAGGGAACGCCGGTACACATCTCCATTTCGCGCGAAGGTTGGGACAAACTCATCGAAGTAAACGTGGTGCGCGACGAAATCCCGCGCCCGGGCGTGGAATACGCGGAGATGGTTAAGCCCGGAATCGGATACGTTCGAGTGTTCACTTTCAACGAGACGACGGATAGCGACTTGCGGGAGGCGCTGAAGCAGCTCGACGTCTCCAAGCTCGATGGGCTGATCCTCGATCTTCGGAACAACGGCGGCGGACTGCTGAATCAGGCGGTCGGCATGTGCGATATGTTCCTGGACAAGAACGAGCTGGTCGTTTCGCACCGCGGTCGGTCGTCCCCGGAGCGCCCCTATTACGCAGTGCAGGGGAATCAAGGAATTGCCGTTCCACTGATCGTGCTGGTGAACGGGCAGAGCGCGTCGGCTTCGGAAATCGTATCCGGCGCGATTCAGGATCACGACCGCGGGCTGATCGTGGGCGAGACCAGCTTCGGCAAAGGGCTGGTCCAGACGCAATTTCCGCTGGGCGAAAATACGGCGCTGCTTCTGACTACCGCGCGGTATTACACGCCGAGCGGACGCCTGATCCAGCGCGATTACAAGAATGAGACTCTGTACGACTACCACTACAATCCCAAGCCGCCATCGGCGCCGGAAGTGAAATTGACGGACACCGGACGCCAGGTATACGGCCAGGGCGGGATTACTCCGGACGTCGCGGTCGCTGCGCCGAAGCCGGACGAATTCGAAGAACTTCTCGAGCGGCGCGGCGTGTTCTATCCGGTGGCGCAGAGCGTGGGCGATTTTGTCCGCTACTATCTCGGTGAGAAGCCTGAGGTCACCAAGGAATTCGTGGTGGATGATTCGGTGATCGCGCAACTGCGGAAGTATCTCGGCGAACAGCACGTTCCCTTCACGGAATCGGATATCCAGAAAAACCTTCCCTGGCTGCAATGGGAGATCAAGCGCGAGGTGTTCACCACGGTATTCGGAGTCGACGAGGGATACCACATCGCGCTGGAGAACGACCCGCAGCTGGATAAAGCGATCGCCTCGATCCCGCAGGCGAAGGCGCTCTACGCGAACGCGCGAAAGATAGTGGCCGAGCGCGAAACGGGTGCGGCGAACGGACGTCCGTAGGGATCAAGCGCGGCGGGATTCGTTACTTTGCCGGCTGCGCTTCGACTTGCGCGAGCAGGGTTTTCGCCGCGGGCGCATCCTTGGAATTCGGAGCCGCCTTCAGGAACTGCCGCAGCTGCTCGGCTTCACCCACCAGGTTTTTCTCCGAGGCGTAGACGTGCGCCAACAACAGGTGCAGCTCCGGCATGCGATGCCATTGATCGATCTTTATCGCGGCCTGTGCGTAAACGTCGGCTTGAGTCAGCTGCTTGAGGTGCAAGGCGGCGTCGGCAGCGTAGTAGTAGGCGTAGGCGTTGCCGGTCGGATCGATACCGAGCGCCTGTCTGGCCAGATCCGAAACGTTGTCCCAGTCTTTATCAACCGCAGCGACGTCTGCGAGGCAAAGGTACGAGGCCACATAACCGGGATCGATTTCCCGCGCTTTCCAGCATGCCGCGTGTGCGTCGTCCTTCTTTTCCTCCGAATTCAGCACTTGGCCGAGCACCACCCAAGCCGCCGAATAGTCCTGGTAATAATCAATCGCGTGGCGGAGGTGATCTTCGGCCTCCGGGAATTTCTTGCCCTTGAACGCCGAGCAGCCTTTCTGATATTCGCTCGCGGCCTTGGCCGGCACCGCGAGTCGCACCGCGCTGACGGTAGGGCTGCGCACGCCGGACTCCGTCCAGGTGTTGCAAGACTCGTTTTGCATGATTCGGCTTATGTCACCAGAAGCATCGCCGAGCACCGTGAGCGGAAGCGTCACTCCAAACGGGTCCGAAGTGTCGCCATTCCCGGGGAGAGCGGGCCCGGCCGCCACCGGCGTGGTGGGCTCGGAAGATCCAGATCCCTGCGATCCGTGGGGCGAGCCGCCGTGGCTTTGTGCAAAAGCAGGAGACACAGCCAAAAGCACCAAAGCGAAAATCCATGCGGCTCCGCCACGAAGATCCGGAATCGCCGCCAACTGCGAAGAGTCCGAGCAGGCATTTCGCGCACCGGCCGGCCCACCACCACCCGAAATCAAAGACCGTCTTGCCATCTTCACCACAGTGCTTCAATGGTAAGGCCGATTCACTCGCAAGGTCCAATATCTTTTTTGAAGGAGAACTGCGCACTCCCGTGCCTTTTCGCCAGGCGTTCGAACCGGTCCGCCGCCTTCCGGCGCGCCCCGCGGCCGCTAATCGTTTGAGAACACTGTTCATCTCCCCACCGGGTCCACTGTGCATTTCGTCCATACTGGAGATGGTAAATACTCCAGGTCCCCCTTCCGGACCACCGGAAGGAGAGTCTCAATGGAACCCACGCAGCCCCCAATTCCCGCAGCCGTCGCAAAACCCGCTGCGCCGCCTGCTGCCGCCGCACCGGTGCCTACAGCGACGATCATTGCCTCCATGCTGCGCGCCTCGGAGAAAATCAGCGATCTGATCTTTTCGCCGGGCCGGGCCCCTCAGGTTGAGATCAGCGGCCAACTTGCACAGCTGAAGATTGCCGGCGTGGGCACGCTCACCGCGGCGGACACGGCGCGAATTGCCGGCGACCTGATCGGCCAGAACGCCCACGCCATCGAGAAGCTCAGGCTGGAAGGTTCATGCGACATTTCCTACAGCCTGGCGAAGCTTTCGCGCTTCCGCGTAAACATTTTCACCCAGAGAGGAAGCTGCGCGATCGTGATGCGGGTGATCGCCAGCAGTGTTCCCGACTTCACGTCCCTCAACCTGCCGACGCAGCTGGCGGAGGCCGCGGAACTGCGGCCGGGAATCGTGCTGGTCACCGGGCCGACCGGCAGCGGCAAATCCTCGACCCTGGCCGCGCTGGTGAACAAGATCAACGAAGAGAAGGCCTGCCACATCATCACCATCGAGGACCCCATCGAGTTCCTTCATGCGCACAAGAAGTCCACCGTCCACCAGCGCGAGCTGCACAGCGACGCTCCGAGCTTCGCTCTGGCGTTGCGCGCGGCGCTGCGCCAGGCGCCCAAACTGATTCTGGTCGGCGAAATGCGCGACCGCGAGACGATTGAAGTGGCGCTGGAGGCGGCGGAAACCGGCCACCTGGTTTATTCGACGCTGCACACGATTGACGCGTCGAAGACCGTTGAGCGAATCGTTGGGGCCTTCCCCCTGAGCGACCAGAACGCCATGCGCATGCGGCTGGCGAAGAGCTTCCGCTACATCATTTCGCAGCGCCTGATTCCCCGCCAGGACGGCAAGGGACGCGTGGCCGCGTTCGAGATATTGAAATCCACGCTGCGCACGCGCGAATACGTTCAAAAGGGAGAAGGCGAGGGGAAAACGCTGCTCGACGCGATGCGCGACGGCTCGACCGAAGGCATGCAGTGCTTTGACGACGAGATCGAAAAGCTTATTCGCGCCGGCGTGGTTGAAATCAACACGGGTCTCAGCGTTGCGACCAACGCGGGGAATTTGCGTCTGCACCTGGCGGATTTGCTGGAGCAGCCGACCGATTTGCCCTCGCTGATGGAGTCCACCAAGGGGAAAGCGGAAACCAAGGAATCCAGCTTCGCCGCCGACCCCGAACTGGAAACCACGCTGTAAGCTGGTGGACGTGGCCGGGCTCGAACCGGCGGCCTCCTCGTTGCGAAAACGGACGGTGAAAAAGCCAGTCCGACCAGTGATGTAAACTCTCTCACTCGCCGTGGTACAAAAAGTCGGTCTGGTCATTCCCGTACGGCTGCGGAGGCCAGTGCGTCGAGGCGCGAACAGAGGAGTGTGAAGACTTCTTGAGCGTTGGACTTAGATCGAATCAAGTTTTCTATGAGTTTTCGCGCGCACGAAAACTGGCCGAAGTTCCGATCGAGTCCCTTACTGAGGCCCTCTTCCATTTTTGGATATTCGAGATGGGACTTCCATTTGCCCTCTGAGTCAGAATTACCCAAGCGTTCTGTCCAACGCCTTGCGGGCCTTCGAAACGAGGCTTCCCAGCTGTTTTTCCTTAATCACGCGGAAATCGTGCCAACCCGAGCTTTCTTTGACACTCACTAGTAGATGCCTCTCCCTAGGCTTCAGATATACGAAGTTCTGGGACACACGGTAGACAATATAGTGCCCGTGGCGGATAGACTTCATACCCCGCCGCATCTTCAGGATTCTTCGGTCGAGCTTGGCTGCGAGGAGCGATACATTTCGGTTTGATCCCTTTTCGTCCAGAATTGACTGCAAGTCCAGTCGGGTTGGTAGAGCGATAGGAATGTCGACGCGCACAGCACGGCAGAGTTCGAAATCCTTTTCACCAAAAACCCGAACGTAGTCCTTACATTGGTCATATTGATTGATCCGTATGATCCCGACAGCACTCAGGTCACGCTTGATCAATTTCAAAACGTCGGGACGGCCGCAAGCTTCTTCACGGAGGGCAACATAGAATCGAACTGGAATCTTCCGCGAGGCGACAAATCGAGCAGCGTGAATCCAAAAAGGCTTGCGAGTCAATTTAGCCTTCGCCAAAGCATGCTCGAAACTAGTCAGGAAGTTCTCGCCGGCATCGCAGATCATCGCTTTATATGCGAGGATTTGGCCGAAAGTTTGACCAACGCCAACCGGCCGTTTGGTGCGCTTACATTCTACGATGCGGAATTCTTCGGCGTCGGGGTCGAAGCCTACAACGTCGAATTTTGGGCCAGCGAAATTCAGCTCTCGGACCGTCAAACATCCTTGATGCTTCGTGAGATATCTCTGCACGATGTCCTGATAATGGCTTTCCAGGCGATGATGCTTTTTTCGAGCCTTTCCCTGCAACCGTTTTCGTTTCATTGCCAACCCCTTTAGCGCCGCCAGCACTTTACACGATATCGGTGAAACCGTTCGTTGACTACAAGAGGTGAACTCGCGGGCTACAGTGCGGGTATGACAGCCCGGAGTACGATCTTGAAGACGTCCGCCCATGTTAACCAGCCCATTCGGTCCGCGACTTGGGAAACATGGCTCGCATCCAGTCCTGCTTTCGACAGAAGTTCCTCGAGCGGCCTCAGGCTGCCCCGACGACCGTATTTGTAACGAGAGAACCAGTAGGGCGTGAGCCATTTGCCTCCAAAGCCCGCTGCTTTCCCCTTGGCTTCGTCCAGGCTCGCGCCCGACTTTAGCTGTGCCAAGCATTCCGGCGGCGCAATATCGAGGACGATGAAGTAAAAGGCGTTGCCCGTTCGGTGCGCCTCCCTTAAGCCGATTGTTAGTTTACGTGCGATCTGATCGTGAGGCTTGTAGTTGTCGGGATCGGCTTGGCTCATAGGAGAATAGAGCTTCGCTTCCACAAAAATCAGAAAGCCGTCGCCTTCAAAGCTCAAATCGACTTCGGTGGTCTCCCTGCCCGTTCCGTAGCTGTTTCCAATGTAAATTGTTGACGTTTCGAGTCCAACTGGCGCGGCCATGCCGCCGTAGGCGGACTCCCACAACTCTTGGAGCGCCAATGCGAGGCGCGTCTGGCTCACATTGCGAAGCGTATCGAAGCACGACCACGTCAGCGCATCCTCGCTGTTCGAGCTGTACGCGTTCTTCGCCTTGTGACGCATGCCCTTGAAGGATTGGTGAAGGAATTCACGGAGATGACTTTCCCTACCGGGCCAAATTACGTGGTTATCTCGGTGGTCCTCGTAGATGAATGGGCCCTTGCGCTTCGCCCTATGGCCACGCGTCTTGGTCGATACCATCGTTGCCTCCTTCACCGGGCCGAATCAGCGCGCCGCGGCGCCGCCTGTGTCAAGGTACGCGATGTTAGAATGCGGGCGCCATGGGGAATGATGACACGAACGCTCGTATAGGCAGTCAGCTGCAGGTGCAGGTGATTGAAAACATGGTGGACGTGGCCGGGCTCGAACCGGCGGCCTTCCCGGTTCCACCGGGACGCTCTCGCCGGAGCAGCGATCAACGAACGACAAATTGGTGGACGTGGCCGGGCTCGAACCGGCGGCCTCCTCGTTGCGAACGAGGCGCTCTCCCAACTGAGCTACACGCCCACTGCGATTTTTAGTTTAGCAAACGAGCGCACCACCGCCAATCGCGTTTCAGCGGATTGCGGAACGTAGGCCGTAGGACTAAACTCCCGGAATGCTGCGTCTCACGAGTGAGCAAATCGAACTCATCGATTCCCGAGGCGCACACTCGGTCTGACACAGTGTCGATTACCGGTTCACGCACTGGAGGTCCCATGGCTGATGTCAATGATGCGCTTGCGGACAATCGCGCCGCCGTCCTCGACCTTGCCGCGGCCGCAGAGAGATCAGCGGCGACTTGGACGACGCCGCCCGCGCCGGGGAAATGGTCGCCGAGCCAGGTCGTGGAGCATGTGGCACGTGGCTTGGACGAAGGGGCGAACGTCGCTTCTGGGGCTCCGTCGATCCCGATGCCCCCCGCTTTCCTGCGACCGCTCTTGAGGGTGTTGTTCTTCAACCGGATCTTGAAGAAGGGCGTATTTCCGAAGGGGTTTAAGGCCCACAAGGCGATGAACCCTACGAGCGGACCGGCCACGCCGTCTGAGGCGCGCGTCCGCTTGCAAGGGGCGCTCGCCAGGTTCGACCAGGAATGTCGTAGACGGGTCGCCAGTGGCCAGCACGTTGTGAGCACCGGTTTCGGTACGGTGTCGGTCGAAGACTTCGTGAGGTTTGGCGCTCTGCACACTCGCCATCATTGCAAACAGATGCCCGGCGCAACCTAAAGACTGCCAGGCTCCAAGGCGAGCCAGCTAACCAGCGCGGAACGGGGACGGCGGCCGGGACGCACGAGGCAGGAGATTTTGATGAAGATCCAACGCGGTCTTTTATCTTCAGGCCCGTCGTTAGCGGAGTTGAGGAAGGATCGCGTTTACCAAGTCTTTCTTGAGAATGACGACTTTTTCATCGGTCCGCGGGCCATTCATATAGGGCGCCTCAATCACCAGATCATTTCCACTCTGGTAGAGAATCCTGATGGGCACACTCACCAGAGAATCCCTTTCGGCGGAAACATTCACTCCGGCCTGTTTCCAGACCGAAGCGCCACGCTCGCTTAGCAGAAGCCGGGCGTTCGTCGGCCTTCCGCCACCAAGGGCATCTGGAACATAAACATAAGACCTGCGCGCAATGGCAACGGTGGCAACGCAAAGCGCACCTACCATGAGAATCCCGATGAACAGCCGCACAAGCCACGCCGATCCCCTGCGCTTCGCTGGTACGAGCGCCTCGCTTCTCTGGATCAGGTAGGCGACCAACATTGTGAAGAGGCAGGCTCCCACCAATAGCGCCAGCCACCAAGTAAGTCGAATGAGGAGCTCGCCGCTGGAGATATCGGGCCAGAGCCAGAAAAGCGCAACAATTCGCGCTGCAATCGACACTGGCAGAAAGAGGGCGGACCAGCCCAATGCACGTTTCCACGGGAGCAATTTCTTCCGGTCTTCCTCGTTATATACAACGATCCCGGGCCCAAAGCCGGGAGAAATCACCAAGAACAGAATCGCCGTAGCCCAGCTTCCGGTGATGATGAACTTCGGTTTTAGGGATGAGAAATCGCTAATGCCGATTGAGGTCAAGTAGTCGTTCGTAATAAGGAAACCGAATCCGTACAGGAACGCGGCGGTTCCAGTAATCCATTTTGCCATCGTCTCCTGTGTTTCGCTCATCGTGTGCTGTTCCTTGGAAGAATCCATCTGAATCGAAGTCTCGATGCCCAGCCCAACCGTGGCGCAACCGCGAAGACTACGGGCGGTATCGTTCGCCGCTACATCATCACTTCATGTTCGAAGACGCGCCACGGCCCGGCGTGTTACTTCCTCGTAGCCGTGCGCGAGAGGATAACAGAGGCAATCCCACCCCGTAAGTATGAAAAAAACGTCGCAGAACGCGTCAAGCGGATATCCTCGCAGCCAGCGTCTGGCGTGAAACGACTCCGGCTTTTTGCTAGCTTTACCGACCGCCGAGCCATTAAAATTGAAGTGTCGTTCGTCATGCTGTTCCACCGCGTCCGGCCGCGGTTGACGCGCCACGGCGTACCTCACGATCGCCGGTCGCCATTACATACGGAAGGCTCTAAAATAATAGCTGTGGACTATTTAAAGAAGCACTCAACCTCGAAATCTATCGGCTCACGCGAGCGGCGATTTACGATCGGCGGACTGGCCGCAGTGGGGCTGGTCCTGTGCCTATTGCTGTGCGGCATGCCGACGCAGGCCCGGGCTCAGTCCGGGCAGGCTCCTGCGTCGGGGGCCGCCGCGGCGGGCACGCCGAAGCCGCCGGAAACCGCAGCGCCATCGGCGGCAGCCCAGCAGGCCGGTCAACAAACTCCCGGCGGCATTCGCGGCACGGTGGCCGACCAGGCCGGGAATCTCCTCGTGGGAGCGGTGGTGCGGCTTACCCGCGAAGGTCAACCCGCAGCCCAGGAGATGGTGACAGGCGACAATGGCGACTTCGCGTATGCCAACCTCGCTCCCGGTTCTTTCCAACTCACCGTCACGGCCCCAGGTTTCGGGGACCAGGTAGTCACAGTAGTCGTGCATCCGGGCGAGGCAGTGGTCGTCCCTCAAGTGGTGCTGTCCGTTGCGGGCGTGGTGACCTCGGTGACCGTCACTCTCCCGCCGGTCGAGCTCGCGCAGGTGCAGGTGCAGGAACAGGAGACGCAGCGAATTCTGCGCGTCGTTCCGAATTTTTACGTCAGCTACATCCCCAACGCGGCCTCGCTGACCACGAAGGAGAAGCTTGGCCTTGCGTGGAAGTCGTCTACTGACGCATTCACGTTCGCCGGGGTCGCGGCCATTGCCGGATTTCAGCAGGCGGGCGACGAGTTCCACCAATACGGGCAAGGCCTGGAAGGGTACGGGAAGCGTTACGGTGCGTTCTACGGCGACGTGGTGATCGGCACGTTTCTGGGCAGCGCCATATTCCCATCGATCTTGCGACAGGATCCGCGCTATTTTTACAGGGGGACCGGCAGCAAGCGATCGCGGCTTCTATACGCGCTCAGCAACTCGATCATCTGCAAGGGTGACAACGGCAATATGCAGCCGAACTACTCCTACGTGATGGGAAGCTTTGTCACCGGCGCGATTGCGAGTTACTACTACCCGGAGATGCATCGAAGCAGAGCGAACCTGATCCTCGAAACCGGGCTGGTGCGGCTCGGCGAGAATTCAATCTCGTCGGCCTTTCAGGAGTTTTTCCTCAAGAAAGTGACTTCCGCCCGTTATAAGCACAACAACTAACCCGACCAGCTACCCAGCCGGCTAATCCTCGAAGCTTCGCGCGCCGCCCTTCAAGCGATTGGTCACCAGGTTCGTCCACACAAATTTGATCACCCGCGCATCGTTGTAGCAATACGCGAGGTTGTGATTGAGCGTGGAGAAACAATGCTGCTGGCAGGTTTTCTTCATGCCGGTCAGCTGGTCTGACTCGAATTTGTGGCGATCGATATTTCCCCAATCGAAGGTCGAGCCATAGAGCGGAAAGCAAGGCGCCACGGTTCCATCGGTGCGGATGATCACGTTGTTCTGACCCGCGCGGCAGTCCCATTCGGCGAAATGGAGTTCGCCGTTGGCGTCCTGCACGATGCCGGGTGTGTTGGCGAGGCGCTTGGCAATGTCTCCATTGGTCGCGGTTCCGTCGCCGTTCCAGCCCAGCCGCTTCAGATCCGACCCGCTGGCCATGCGGATGAACGCCTTGATCTCTTGCAGCCGCTGGACGGAATTGACCATCTGGTAGCCGGCCTTGTTCTTCTCGATGATCCAATCCACCAGCGAATCGATATCCGGCCAGTCCTCCGGACGGATATAGGTGGGATTGTCGCTCATATGCTTGAAATGCTCATCCTGTTCAAGCATGGGAGTTTCGTTGATGTGATAATCGGTCGCGATGCGATTGTCGTGCGCGTAGTCGGTGATCTGGCGCACGTCCTGAGTGTTGTTCCTGCAAATATTGATGTTGAAGAAGACCATGTACCCGTAGACGTACTGCTTCTTCATGATGTGCTCGATGTGCTTGCGAACCGGAGTGACGGCCTTGGGCAAGCTGGGCTTTTCATCCCAGGCGTCGAGCGCGAAGTTAAAGATGCCGACTCCGGCATCTCCCAACCGGTCGGCAACATCGGGACGCAGCAGGCGCCCATTGGTGCCGACGTAGATCCAGAATCCCTTCTTGGCGGCGTAATAGATAACCTTGTGAGCGAAATCCGGCCGCAATAGGGGTTCGCCGCCCATCAGGGCCAGCACGCGGCAGCCGTGATCGTAGAGAAAATCAATCGAGCGGCGAGCGGTGTCTTCCGTCATGCCTCGCACTTTGTTGTTGTAGGCCCAACAATACCAGCAATCCAAATTGCATTTGTACTCGACGAATAAATACGCGGTGATGGGATGAAAATCGCCGGGCAGAACGCGCGAGCGAATGTATGGGAACAGCCAGCCGCGCATGGTGCGGTACGCCTGCGGGATGGTCCAATCGCGCTTCTCCGGGACAGTGGCCGGACCCGGATCGGCAAGCTTCTCCGGGAAACGGGGGAATACGGGTTCAGGAAGGGTAAGGCCTTTTGGTGCGGGAAGGTTCGGGGGGCCCTGCGATGGCTGCATGAGCAAACTGTGAATGTCCACGTCGATTCGGAATTTGGGGACGGTGGCCATACTGGGTATTCCCTCCTTGGGGTTTTTGCTTCTGAAGTTCGAATACAGCCGTCGAACGATGCCAGTCGTGCGAGCGGGCCCGCACCTCCACAGACGCCTTTTGAATCTTAGATACGATTCTCAATCTCCTGCGACTCCCTGCACCTCTGGCTGGAATCCGCTTGGGGGCAGCGGTGCGAGCCCTGCTGGGCCCGTCTCCACTGTTTCACCCCGCAGTTGGGCTTCCAGCGCGTCGAGTTGCGCGTTAATGTCCTGCTCCGCCTTGCGCTTTCGTATGACCTCTTCACGATAGCGCCGCAGGAAATAATCAATCGTTTCGACGCGGATCCTGATCGAACCGGAGGGCTTGTTCTCGTCGAGGTCCTTGAAGCAAAAATAGGGTGTGCCCGACTTTTCGATAATGCCTTCGATGACGCCGTAAATCGGGGCATCGTGCCCGCACTTGAAACTGGAGATTTCCAGGGCCACCAGGTTGGGGTGCCGCGCAGTAAACTTCGCGGCCCATACCTTGTGGTTCGTGCTGCAGGAATAGGAATTCTTCCAGGCGTCCTGGATGTCGAGCGGGCCGCTGATCACCCCCGCGCTCACCTCCCGCCCGAACAGCCTTTCGAGCAGGTCTTCATCGCGAGGAAGAGTGTTCTGCGAGAAAATCGGGTATCCGAGTTTCTGGAACTCCTCGAGGATTTCGTGATTCAGTCCCGGGTCATGGTGATAGGGACGTCCGAGCATGACGATGCCGATGCGGTCTTCACGCTCGAGCTGGTCGAGCACCTCGCGCGCGCGCTTGCAGATGCTGCGGTCGTATTCCGCCAGCGCTGCAAAGCCGGATTCGACGGCGCGGTCATTCTCCTCGAGCGAGAGGCCGAGAATGTCCTGCCACACCTTCAGCATCTGATGCGCGAACAGTTTGCGGTCCGCGAAATTGAGCACCGGATTGATGTACTTGAGATTGTTTTCGCCGAAGAAGTCGCTTTCCTTGGTGAAAGCCGCCTTCACCGTCTCAGGCGTCGCGGTGACCGTGGGGCATGCGTTCGTGCCGGTGAGGTTCGTCAGCGGCGAGTGCAAGACGTCATACATGGGGAAGAAAATTACGTCGAGCGGCTTTTTGCGGTGCTTTTCCTGAATCAGGTTGTAGACGTGCGAGATTCCGATTTTCGCCGGGAAGCACGGATCAATCGCTCCGCGGCTGGCGCCGGCGCGATATAGCTCCGAGCTCGTATAGTCGGAATAAATGATGTTTTCGGGCTGAACCCCCAGGCTTTCGAAGTAAGCGTTGAACAACGGGGCATAGGTGTAGATATTCAGCACGCGCGGGATGCCGATGCGGACCTTGCTGCGTCCTTCGATCTGCGCGACGCGCTGCTTGGCCGCTTTGGTCCAGGCCCTCGCTGGAACCGGATCCGCGACGCTCTTTGCGTTCGTGGGCCGGAACACTTCTTTCGACGCCATATCCACGAAGTTCGGGTGCTGGTCGCGAATGTGATCGAGACCCGCCTTGATGTCCTTCATCTCGTTCAGATCTTCCACGGTTCCCTTTTCGCAGGTGGCGATGATCAGGCGCTGCTCGCCGACCATCAGCGGGACCTTGGTGACCCGCTCGATGGGCACAAAATTCTTTACCGGCTCGGTGCGGACATCGATGAAGGTGCGCAGGCAGTTGTTCTTGCAGAAATAGCAGCGCGTGGATTCGTCGCGGGTGGTGCGGTATTCGATCTTGCGGACCGCGTCCATTCCGATGAACGAAGTCTGCAGGCCGTTTCGCCACAGGCGCAACGATTCCTGCGCCGCGCCGATGGCGCCCGATTCACCGCAATGCTCGTGGACGATGATTTCCGGCTGCTTGCCGGAGGACCGGAAACTGTTGCGAATGAAATCCACCTCGGCCTTCACTACGGCGAGATTATTTTGCGTTCCTCCCTGCAACACGAAACGCGAGCCGAGCGCGGCGAGATTGGGAATGCTGGCGACGTAGAGAAAGACGTTCTTCGGCAGCACGGCCGCAAGCCCGGCAAGAATTTCGTCCGCCCGCCAGCCCTGGCGCTGGAAATTCACAATGTCGGACTGCATGAAAACGGCGCAGCCGTAGCCGAAAACCGGCATGGCTTGCGCGGCGAAGGCCAGATCGGCGTACTGGTTCACCTTCAACCCGAACCCTTCCACCGTGGATTGCAGGAAATATCCGTTACCCGCCGAGCACTGCGTATTCAGCTTGAAATCCTTCACCCGCCCATTGTGCAGGATGATGATTTTGATGTCCTGCCCGCCCACGTCCACGATCACGTGTGGATCGTCGTAGAACTTCAACGCGGATTCGGTATGGGCGACGGTCTCAACCAGCGCGACGTCCGCATGCAGGACGTCTTTCAGAATGTCCTTGGCATACCCGGTGGTGGCGACGCCAAGCACCTCGAGCTTGGCATTCTGGGCCTCGACCTGGCCGCGTATGCTCTCGAACATCTCGATGGTGTCCTGAATCGGATTCCCGTTTGAAAGCTGATACGCCTTGCAGAGGATGTCGCCCTTTTCGTCGAGCAACACCGCCTTGGTTGACGTCGATCCGCCGTCAATGCCGATAAATCCGCCGACCGTGCTGCCCTTCTGCAAGGTCGCCGGTATGAATTTCTTAGGCCGGTAGGATTCGCGAAACGCCTCAAGCTCCCCGGCATTCTCAACCAGGCCTCTTCCGCCGGACCTGGCCTTTTCCTCCTGCCGCCCGAATTCGATGAAGTTGACCAGATCCTCGTAGCCGCGATAGCACCCGATGCAATCATCTTCGGCGCGTCCGAATTCGACTGCGCCCAAGGCCGCGAAGAATTGGGCGTTTTGCGGAACTTTAATCAAGTCCTCCGGCTTGGAGCCTTCGGGAACGGCGACTTTGCGCTCCTTCCACATGCGCGGAATGTTCGCCTGCCACGCTTCGCGCATTCCGCGGATAAAGCTGTTGGGTCCGCCGAGCAGCAGAACGTGGGGCCGCAGCGTGTGGCCGCGAGTCAGAACGCTCAAATTCTGCAAAACGATGGCCTCAAACAACGACGCCATGAGCTCATCGGACGGCGTGCCGACTTTTTGCAGGCCGTTGATATCCGTCTCCGCGAACACGCCGCATTTCCCGGCAACTTTGTGCAGCTTGACCCCGTGATATTTCTGTTCCGCGAGCAGATCCACGGGAATCTTCAGCTTGGCGTTGATCTTGTCGATCACCGCGCCGGTGCCCCCCGCGCACTTGTCATTCATCGAGGGAATCTTCTTTTTGCGCCCCGATTCATCGTCTTTAAACACGATGATCTTGGCGTCCTGGCCGCCAAGCTCGATGACTGAGTAAACTTCGGGATGCATCTTTTCGACGGCGAGGGAGACGGCGGTGACTTCCTGCACGAATTTGGCGCCGATCTGGTCGGCAATCGCGCCTCCGCCGGAACCCGTGACGAACATGCGCGTGTTGCGCCCGTTCACGCCGACTTCGGCTTCGAAGCGCTTCAAAAATTCGAGCGTCTTCTCGGGCTGTTTCGTTTCGTGCCGCTGGTAGTCCTGCCACAGGATTTTGTCCGTGGCGGCATCAACCACAACGGCTTTCACGGTCGTCGAGCCAATGTCCAGGCCCACCAGGAATTGAGTGTTGTGGTCGTGCGGTTTGTGAGCCGGAGGCGCGTCGCTGCGCGAAGGTGGCTCGGGCCTGAGGGGCATGATCTGAACCAACTGCACTGGCTTGTTGTCGTGCATTGCTTCCTCTCCGTTCCTTAGGAAGGTTGTCGTCGGCTCACCGGATCTTTAGCGCCAATTTCGCCAAGACCGCCGATAAACACAATGCCTGCCACTCCAAAAACAGTGCCGCGATAATCGCCGGTTAATCGCCGGAAGTTGCTGGAATCGCCGTGCCCGTCACCCGGCGCCTCTTCCAGAAGCGATTATCGCTGTTGATTCGATCATTGACGTGCAGTATGAACTGCGCTGCCGTGCCCGTAACCCCCTCCCGGTGCGGCACGTGATAGAAAGGTTTCTTCAGTTCGGGATGGTCTTCGATATAGCGCTGAATTTCCCGCAGGCTCTTGCCCGTGGACTTCAGGCACTCGTCGAACTCCGACTTGGCCTTGACCTTCGCTTCGCCCAGAGCCATTTGCACGCGGCTGTGGGCGTTGACCTCGCCTTCGCCGGACGTTTCGATCGGCAGGAAAATCATGTCCTTGAATTTATTGATCACCGCCGATTGCACGCCGTCCGATTGCGATGACGGCATGCAGCCGAACGGCTTCAGCGCCAGCACCATGTGGCACAGTTTGTGGACCGTGTAATAAACGTTTTTGCCGACTTCCAGGTGACCCTCGCCGCCGCGCGCGAATTGGTTGTAAAAGGGATGCGCCATTTCCGCGAGGTCGGTTTGCGGCACAAGGTGATGGGTGATGCCGCCCATGTGCTTGATCGTCCGGTGATAGAAATAATTCCACATCCGCGCGCCGGCGCCGATTCCCCACAATCTCTTTCGCAGGCCGATGTAGTTCGCGAACTGTTTCTTCAGCTCGTACCATTTCGGAGTGCGATGAGGCCGGTTCACGGGCCACTTCTCTTTGGCATGGGCCTTCGCCTGATACATCAGGTAGGCCACCCAGGTCGCGATCGGCTCCACAATCACCTGCGCTCCCTCGCGCTCCAGGAACTCGAACATGTGGAAGTTCCCGTCGCCCTCGGTGATCTGCGCCCAGAACTCGCCGGTAATCTTGACCACCGGCTTCACTCGAGTGCGGTCCACTTCGATGGAATTCAGCCTCTCACGCGCGGTATGCAGCGCGTTCAGGTAGTCCTTGCCCCACATATTCTCGTGCCACTTGCCAAATACGTTGAAGGTGTTGCGCAGAATCTTATTGCTCTTGAATTTCGGCTTGGCCCAATCCGGCGCCCGCTCTTCGATCTCGAACGACTTGCGGTTGCTCAGATCCTCGCAAAGCCCTGCGACAGCCTCGTGAAAAACGCGGTCTGTCTCCCCCTTGGTCGTCTCAAACGGGCGGATCTGGTAGATCAGATCGTTGATCACATCGCCCAGGTGCATCGCATTCAGCGCTCCGAATCCAAAATCAACCGTGAACTTCAGCCCCGGCTCTCCCGAGGCAGCCTTGATTCCATCGCTGTCCTTGAACAGGAGCACCCGGAAACCCGTCGAATCCCGCATTTTTCAGCGCGAAGCGATACTCCGCCTCGTACATCCCGAACCGGCAGGGACCGCAGGAGCCTGCCGTGAAGAAGACGTAGTTGTCCAGAATCTGCTGGCGCGAAAGACCCTCGCCCTCCAGGAATTTCAAGTACTGCACCAGATTGCCGACGGTGAAATAGGTGGGATTGCACTGTCCGTTGTTCCCGAACTCCTTGCCGGTCTGGAACGCGGCGACGTTTGGAACGGGAAGCTTTTCGCAGCGATAGCCGCTGCCTTGGAACACTGCACGAATCAGATCCTCGTGCTTCCAGGTGAAGCCGCCGAACAAAATCGTCACGCGATTTCGCTCCTCGGCTGTAAAGGCGCGTTCTATCGGACGATGGAAATGCTCCGGCTGATCGAGTCCTGCAATTTTGCGCAGACGCGCGCGCTCCGCTTCCAGGCGCTTCTTGATATCTGTGTCATTCTCAATCTGCAAGAGATTCGTCGCCATGGCTTCCTCCGGAAGATTTTCAATTTCGAGGGGTGTGCGGGGTTGTGCGTGGCGATTAGTGTTGCCCGGAGTCCCCAAATGGGATCCGAGTAAAACTACGTCCCTAAAATCACCGTGACGAACACTCGGTGATACTGACTGCGCCTGGCGCTCTCAACTTTAACAAAACCCAGAATTTCTCCCGGGTCGCCGCCAGTCTAATCACGCGATGGGGTTCCTGTCAACCGAAATGGAAATATTTCGACGCGAGCTGCCCGCCACGGCGAGCCTTGGGGGGCCCCCGGCAATCGGATGGGACTCCCCCATTCGTGCCCCGGTTGGACGGATCACGAGGCCCTGCGTGCCCCAGCCGCCCCTTGCCCGCTACTTTTCCGGATGCAGCAGCGCCTGATAGACCACATTGTGCGTCAGCGTGTCCATGTCCGGGCTTCCGTTGCCCAGTTGGCGCTGAATCATGCCCACGAAAACCAAATCGTTCGTTGGGTCAATCCAGAACCAGGTGCCGGCCGCTCCGCCCCAGGTGAAAGTCCCTCTGCCCACGGTGCTTCCGATAAAGCCAGGGTCGGTGAAGACCGCGAAATCAAAGCCGAAGCCATAACCGGGGCTGATGTGGGCGAAGGCGATCCCCTGCCCCTCGGTGTTCATCAGCGTGGGTGACAACCGGTTGGTGCGCATCAGCGCCACAGACGACGGCGAAAGAATCCGCACGCCGTTCAGTTGCCCTCCGTTCAGCACCATCTGGCAGAATCGCAGATAGTCCGTGGTAGTCGAGACCAGTCCGCCGCCGCCCGAAGGCATGGTCGGTTCCTTCGAATAATCGAGGGCCACGTTGCCGCCGTTGGTCGGCGCCAATTCACCCTTGGGGCTCCATGCATACAACGTCGCAAAGCGCGACCGCTTGGCTTCGTCCACGTGAAACGCGGTGTCCGTCATGCCCAGCGGCTTGAAGATATTGTCTTGCATGAACTGGCCGAGCGTTTTGCCCGACAGCTTCTCAACCAGATATCCCTGAATGTCCACCGACACGCTGTAGACCCACTTCGTCCCCGGCTGGTAGAGCAGCGGCAGCTTGGCGAGCTTGTCTATCATCTCCTGCAGATTCGCGGAGCCGAGAACATTCACGTCGCGATACATTTTATCCACCGCAGTCGCGCCGAAGATTCCGTAGGTGAACCCGGCGTTGTGGCTCATCAATTCGGCCATCGTCGGCGGATGGACCGGCTCTTCCAGAATCGGCTTGCCCTCCGAGTCCACGCCCTTCAGCACCTTCAGGTGCGCGAATTCGGGAATGTACTTCGAGATCGGATCGGTCGGCGACCACTTCCCCTGTTCGTACAGGATCATCATGGCCACGCCGGTGATCGGCTTGGTCATCGAATAGATTCGGAACATGGTGTCCTTGGTCATCGGCGCGCCGCTGGCCAGATCTTTCTTCCCGTAGGTCGCGAAGTCCACGATCTTGCCGTGGCGCGCCATCACCGTCACCGCGCCGGCAAGCTGCTTGTCGTCCACTTCCTGCTGCAACAGGGCGTGCAAATTCTTCAGACGATCGGCGGAGAAACCTTCGATCTCCGGCCGTACCGACGTGAGGTCCCCCGTTCTTTCGATACTCTCCTGTGCCCGGCACGGAATCGCGCTGGCGGCGACCAGAACTCCGGCGAGCAGGGATAGCGTGAAGCCTGACAACAATGCGTTTTTCATTTTTCTCTCCACATGAATTTGAAAGTCCCCGCCCCTGCGAGCGCTGCGCCGGGTCTATTCGCGCGCGAACGGACTCCCCGTGGCGCGCCATCTCCACCCCGGTTTCAACGCTCGACGGACCGGCCTGGATCGCCTTCGCGCACCCCCGCGAAGCAAGCAGATTCATACCACCCAACGTCCGCTATGAGCAATGGTCTTGTGCGGCGAGGCGCTGCGTCCAAATTATGGTTCTGGATCTTCTCGAGTAGGCGCATGCTTTTGAATTGTCCTTGCAGATCAGCCCAAATCGGATTCGACACCTGATTCGGAAAGGAGTGGTGTCAGGGACTGCCTCAGGGCGAGCGATACTAATCCTTGATCAATCGAAGTTCGTCCCTAAACGCCTCGACTTCGTCCTTGAGCGCTCCCAATTCCGAACGGATTATATGCTTGGTGTAATCTACCTCGAGGCGATTCTTGAGCGCGAGTTTTGCCTCTTCGGCGGGGGCCCGCAATTCCGGATGCCGATCGAGATCGCTGATGGCCATCACGGCAAGCGCCAGCCGCTGCAGGCAGTTTTCGAGTTCCGTGATGCGCTTTACGATCTCAGGCGCGGACACCTGCGCCTTGACGTAGCTATCTAGTGCGACCTGACCCTCGATCTTGTCAATCTGCTCGGTGATGGTAGCTTCACCGTCAATTCGCGGGTGAACAATGCGCGGGACGATGCCTGCGAGTGGGTTGCGGTCCGGCATGACGCGATTATACATCCGGACTTTTCCGTCTGGAATGTTCAGGGATGCGGCGAGCGGTTAGGCAAGACCAGCCTCCACGAAATGAGGGCGGGCGCAGGCCCGCCCTCCAGTCCGTGGCATGAAGTGAATCACTGAATCTGAACCGCTTCGGTTCTTCCTTCGAATTGCACTTGCACGACCTGATTATCCTTGATCGTGATCTCAGTGTTTGCGGCTTTCGTTGGAAGCTGGATCCAGTGACATGGGATTTGCGCGACGACTCTTCCGTCCTGCACGACCTCCAGTTGATCCTGGCTTTCGCGCGCTTTGAATTGATAGTTGCCGGGTTCGAGTTGCGTGGTACCGATTGTGGTGGCGTGATCAGCCTCCCACCGCGCAACGTCCGTGTGGAGCGTGTCTGGACGGGCCCACACCGGAATGGCAAAAAAAACCAATGCTAGTCCCGCCAGAATTCGCTTTGCGTTTAGAAGCATCCGATTATCACCTCCCATCAATAGGAATAAACCGAGCGGGCCGGCGGGGTCCGTGCGTCTGAGCGGGCTGAGCACGGCAAGGAACCTAGACCGGGACCGCTCACTAATTTAGATGCAGACCGCGCGAAGGCCGATGCCAGACGAAGAGGATTGCTGGGTGGGCTTGTAAGTGCCGGAGACCGCAGGGCTTTGAGAGCGGTCAAACCATTCGGCACGTTCGTGCCGAACCTACGAAACTTCAACCAAAACCAGCGACACGTCGTCCTCGGCGGGACCGTTGCGCCATGCGGCGACGTGCTTGAGGATGTCTTCCTTCATTTCCGCCAGAGGCAAAAGCGAAGCCTCGCGAGCTATTTCGCCGAGCCCCTCGACGCCCAGCATCTCCCGGCTGGCATTGAAAGATTCGGTCAGCCCGTCGGTGTAGAGCAAGACGCGATCGCCCTTTTCGACGGGAACGTCAACGACCGCTTCTCCATCCACCGCCTGTTCAAACAAACCCAGCACCATGCTGCGCGATTCCAGCAATTGCGGCGATTGCCCCGGCCTGATAATCATCGCCGGAGGATGCCCGGCTCCCGCAAACTCGATCGAACGCCCGTCCCGGCGGAACCGCGCCGCCGCCATGGTGAAATAGAACGCCGAGCTTCCCAGAGTTTGAACCACGAAATGATTCAGGTGCCGCAACATGTCCCCCAAAGCGACTTCGCGTTCGATCTGCGATATGGACTCGGTGTAAATCCGGTTGGCCACCAGCGCGGAGCTGATGCCGTGTCCCGAAACATCGCAGACCAGGAGGTTGAGGAATTGGTCGCTCGGAGTGATCAAACCGTAGTCCCCGCCAATGCTCCTTACCGGCTGGTAGTAGGTCTCGACCGAAAGCCCGCCCCAGGTCAATCTTTGGGGTGCCAGGCTCTGTTGCACGCGTTCCGCAAGCAGGAGTTCGCCTTCGATTTCGCGCTGGCGCGCTTCCAGCCTGGTATTCGCCTGCTCGATTTCGCGCTGCCGCGCCTCGAGCATTACATTTGCGTTTCGCAGGCCGGCCTCGGCGCGTTTCTGCTCGCTGATATCCGTGGCCGTAACGACCCCAAAGGAGCGCCCGCCGGGATCCGTGATTCGACGCGCGGTAACCAGTATCGGCACGCGCGTTCCACCGGATTGCGGCATATAGAACTCGTACTGCGCGCGGCCCTGCACCTGCCGGCGCTCGATGAGTTCTTCCAATTGCGGCACGTCTTCGGGAGGGTACAAACTTGCGGCCGTCCGGCCGAGCAACCCTGCGGCAGGCATTTTGATCATTTCCAGAAACAAGGAATTCGCGAAAACGATGCGCCTGAGTTCGTCAATAACGATGACCCCCTGGTTCAGCGACTCCAGAACGCGCCCGATCTGCTCCAGCCATTCACTCCCAACTTTATCCACGTGTCCCCCGGTCCGCGCGTTCCATCGCTCCGCCTGGCGCCACATCTGGCGGCGAGCAAACGCGGCTCGATCTTCCCACACATTCACCAATCGGATGCCGGAGCATTCAAGAAGGACGCTCGCGATTCGTGAGCCTCGTGTCTGAGCTTTCAACTTTCGACTTCCCTGCCATGCTCCCGAAGCCGGTCAAAATACGACCTGTACTTGTACTGTCCTTTGTCCCAGCTTCGCTTCGCGAGCAATTCGTGTAGTGTTAAGGTCGAGAGTGGAAATACGAAGCCAACCGTCACAGTGCTTTGGGAGCCATATTGGCCGCAGGCGCTCGCACGGAATGGCGTCACTGTACAATGGGCGGGTGCCGATTCAACTGATCGCCATGGACCTCGACGGGACGCTGCTGGACGGGAAGTCGCAACTCTCGCCGGCCAATGCGCAAGCGATCGCAGACGCCGCCGCTCGCGGCGTCGAAATCGTGATTGTCACCGGCCGGCGATATGACGCAGCCCGCGCGGCGATCTCCGGTCTTGCTTGCGAGACTCACATGATTGTCAGCAACGGCGCGCTGATGAAATCGCCGGCCGGTGAAACCGAATACCGCCAGTTGCTGCCGGTCGAAACGGCGCGGCAAGTGCTCGACGCCACCGCGGAGTTCCGGTCGTGCGCGGGAGTGATCTTCGACCGGCCGTTTGCCAGGCAGATTATTTTTGAACGCATTGATTGGGAAGGCCCGTTCATTGGCGCGTACCTCAGGCGTCACCGCGACCAGGTCGCGGAGATCGAGCCATTGACGGCCTGTCTCGATGGCGAGGACCCCATCGAGGTTCTCTTTCTCGACGACTGCGCCCGGATCGAACGCGCCAAGAAAACCCTGGAAGCGCTTCCGTCGGCAAACGACTTTACGCTCGCGCTGACGGGATATCCGCAACGCAATTTTTCGATGCTCGACGTGCTCCGCCGCGGCGTCAACAAGGGGGCGGCGCTCGCGGAATGGACGCGCGCCCGCGGGATTCCGCGGCAGAACGTGATGGCCCTCGGCGACAACTGGAACGACCGCGAGATGCTCGAATTCGCGGGGCTGCCCGTGGTCATGGGCAACGCCGTTCCGGAGTTGAAATCGCTGGGCTGGCGGGTTACGCTTTCGAACAACGAAAGTGGCGTGGCCGAAGCGATTCAACAACACGTCCTTCGCAGCCGATAAAGAGAGCGGAAAAAGGGGAATGTGATGAAACAGTTTCGGGGAATGGTAATTTTGGTTCTTGCAGGCTTGGTCGCGGGAACGGGCGCCATGGCCCAACAAGGCGCTCCGGCGGCTCAGAAGCCGGCGCCCACGATCACCTCAATGCTTCAGACCCAGTTGACGATCGTCGAGACCGAAATGGTAGGCGCGGCGAACGCCATGCCCGAAGACAAATACTCCTTCGCGCCCACCAACGGCAACTTTATTGGCGTGCGCACCTTCGCGCAGGAAGCGAAGCACGTGGCCACCATCAACAATTTCTTCTTTGGATCGCTTCTTGGCGAGCCCACGCCGCCCGGCATGGACGAGGGTACCAATGGGCCGGACAACATTCAGACCAAGGCTCAGATTATTCAGTATTTGAAAGACTCGTTCGCACACGGCCACAAGGCCATCGCCACCATTAACGCGGATAACGCGTTCACGGTGCTGGACCATCCGGTGCTGTCGTTTCTGAACACGCGCGCGGGAGTCGCCAGTTTCGCGGCCGTGCATGCCATGGATCACTACGGCCAAATGGTTGAATACCTCCGCGACAATGGCGTTGTACCGCCGGCCAGCGCGAACCAGCCGCCGGCAAATCCACCGGCCAAGAAATAGGCACGAATGACGCGACGGACCATAGCAACTCTGGCTCTCCTCGCCGCGGCGCTAATGTTCGCGCCTGCGGCGAGGGCTGACTACGCGGTGCTGCGGTCCGGCGTGCGGCTTCATGTGACGGGTATCGAACGCGACGGCGATCGCGTGCGGCTCAACGTCCCCGGTGGCTCCATCGAAATTGCCGCGGACGATTTGGTCAGCGTCGAACCGGAGGACATCTTCTTGCTGGCGCCTGGCGTCGCCTCGCCCGATGCGCCCTTCGAAAAACTGATTCGCGAGGCCGCCGCCAGGAACGGCATGGACGAAAAGTTGATCACCCACGTGATTGCCGCCGAGTCGAATTTCGATCCCAAAGCGGTATCGCGCAAGCAGGCGCTGGGGCTAATGCAGTTGCTTCCCTCAACCGCCGCGCGATATGCGGTTGGCAACGCCTTCGATCCGGCGCAGAACATCGAGGCCGGCACGCATTACCTGAAAGATCTGCTCGCGAAATACCGCGGAAATCTGACGCTCGCGCTCGCGGCGTACAACGCCGGACCGGACGTGGTGGATCACTACGGCGGCGTCCCGCCATTCCCGGAAACCGTGAATTACGTGCGCAAGATCACCGCGAAACTTGCCGCGGACGCACAAGCCTCGACGCACAACTGACCGATTGGTTCAGAGTCTGGACGAACCCACGGAAATTATTGAGTAGCCGATTTTTCGCCGAGGCGGCGCATGCGCTCCTGCAGTTTCTTGCGGAGCGTGGCCGGGGCGTTGGGATTGAACGCCACCAGATACCAGAGCGGCTGCGAGCGGTCGCGGCTCAACCGCGAAAGCGTCGAAGCATCGCTATTGGGATGGCGCGCGATATTCTCGCGGATCGCGGAGTACGGATGGTGCGAGAGCCGGCCGAGAGTCTTCGCACCGACTTTGGGATGCTCGCTGATCAGGCGCAGCAGGTAAAAATCTTCCTTGGGAGCCTGGCGCGAGAGCTGGTCGAGCGCGTCCGGCTTCACTTCCGCGCTCAGCACGATGCCGACTTTTTCGTCCCAGCCCGGATTGATGCGATTCAGTTCCTGGGTGCGCGCGTGAATCAGCTGCTCGATCACGCGGCGTTCCTGGTCGAGGCGCGCAGCGGGAAGGGCGCTGCGTTCGACGGAATCGAGCACCCGCAGCAGATGCTGTCTTTCACCGAAAACAATCTGCGACGTTCGCACGGCTTTGCCTTTCGTCGCATGTCTCACTAGGTCAGAACGTCTCATGTCTGGTTCACCCCGCAATTTGTGTGGCGGCCCACCCGGGCAATGTAACGCTACCGCGCGCCAACGAACCTGGGACGAAATTCCCGCATGAGCGCTTTCCGCTCGAATGCGAGCAATATAGCCGATAGGGACAACTCCCCCATCGCATACTGTAGTTCTAACCCCCCAAGCGACGCAAGCTGGCGCTGCTCTGTCTGGACGACCGCCGTGATTATCCAGCGGCCTAATCAGGGAGTAAAGTGAACTCGGACGCCGCTGTTCCACAGCTCGCAATAGATGGTCCTAGGACTAGGTCTAATTCAATCCGAATGGGCGCGGCCGAAAGCACGGTGGGAGCGACGGGCGCGCAGCAAGTGCACAGGGAAAGCGGGGCTAACGCAGGAACGGATTGAATTCGCGTTCCGAGCCGATCGTGGTGGTGTCTCCGTGGCCGGGATAGACGACGAGATCCTCGGGAAGAACGAGGAGTTTTTCGCGAATGGACGCGAGAATCTGGGGGAACGAGCCTCCGGGAAGATCGGCGCGGCCGATGGAGCCCTGGAACAGCGTGTCGCCCGCCAGCAGGCGCGCGGAAGCGGTGGAATCGGCCGCGGCTGCGGGACGTCCTTCGGTCGGCGGTACCGAATTCGCTCCGACGACGAGGCTAATGCTGCCGGGAGTGTGCCCTGGGGTGTGCAGGACGCGCGCCTGGTAGCCGCCCCATCGGAGAGTATCGCCTTCCTTGACGAAATCCTGGATGCGCATCATGGCGGGCGTCGGAATGCCGAGCCATTGAGCCTGCACATCGAGATTCTTATAAAGCTCGAGATCGGCTTCGTGGATCAGGACGGGAGCGCCGGTAGTGCGGTGAAGTTCAGCAAGGCCGCCGACATGGTCAATATGCGTGTGCGTGCTGACGATGGTGCGGACCTTCAGCCCGTGGCGACGAACGATCGCGAGGATTCGTTCGACTTCGTCGCCGGGGTCCACGACGATGGCCTCCCCGGTCGCCGGATCCCCCAGGATCGAGCAGTTGCATTGCAACATGCCGACCGGAATGATTTCGTGAATGAGTTTTTGGGACATGAAAACGAGCCTCGAGTATATCAGTAAAGAAAAACTCCCGGTCTGAACGCCACGCGTGAAGCTTCAACGCCGGATCTTCGGCGGCTAAAGCCACGACCCACAAAGATTCTTTGGCGGTCGCACAGATTCTGAGAAGCGGCGGAGCGAAAACTTACACGATCTGCGAGTTCCGCGGAAGAGGTTGCTGCTCCGGCGGGAGGCCTGCGGCGACGAGTGATTCGACGCGCGCGAGCAGTTCCCCGCGCTGCTTCCTGGTGCAGGAAGAAGTCTCGACCGCCGGGCCGAAGCGAATGACTGCTTCACCCGGCCGTACGATCCAGCTTCCCTTCTTTTGCAGCCGCTGGGTACCAGCGATGGACACGGGCACGATCGGAACCCCAGCTTCGATGGCCATATTCAGCGCGCCGCGCTTGAACGGACGCAGGCGGCCGTCCGGGCTCCGCGTGCCTTCGGCGAAAACGGCGATGGAAACGCCGCGCTTGAGCGTCTCGACGGCAACGTCAATCGCCGCGGCAGCTTCGCGGTCGGCGCGAGCGACGGAAATGTAATCGGAGCGGCGCATGCCGATGGACAAAATCGGAATGCGCATGAGCTCCTTTTTGATAAGAACGGCGACGCGGCGAGGAATCGCAGGGATGTAGGTGATTGCGTCCAGGTTGGACGCATGATTTGAAATGAAGACGCACGCGCCGGGCGGAATATTCTCAAGGCCTTCGACGCGCACACGGATTCCGACAATGCGATTCCCCAGGCGCGCTGTCTGCATACCCAGGCGGTACATCCGGTCGGGATTTCCGGCGATCACGGTCCAGAGAATGAGCCAGGGCAAAACAAGAACTACGGCAAGGCCGAAAAAAAGTCCCAGCAGGAGCGTTCGAATCATGGCAGCGGTGAAGCGGCGGCGGCCCGTCGACCACCAGACGAACGCGGGCGCGGCATGTCAGTCCGTCGAGCCATGCAGAAGGCCTTCGCGGATGCGGCGCTGGCGATCGGTCGGGTGCGCTATTTCCGAAATCGAGTACGCGCCATCGGTTTTCAATTCGAGGCCGGCGATGGACAACACTTCGTTGTAAGGAATCTCGTCCACTCCGGAAATGTAGCGACGGAAGAAATCCTCGAAGCTCTTGCCCGCAACTTTTTCGACCGCGACGCGGAGGCCGTTGCTATCGTCGTAGAACTTTCCCTGCCTGGCGTACTCGTCGTTCAGCAGGCGCATCACGTCGTCGAGCGATTTATGGTTGTCGGTGGCGTCGCGGATTTCAAGATCAAGCAGGACGCCGATGATCTGGCCTTTGTTGTAGTACGAAATGCTGCGATCCGGAAGATTGTAGGCGCTGTATTTTTCAAACCAGGCGTCGAGGCTCGACTCTTCCACACTCTGCCACGCATGCGCCGGGCGGATCTGTAGCCGCTCCATCTGCGAGGCGAGGTCATCATAAAACCTGCCCTTCGCCCAGATGCCGGTGCGCTCCAAGCGTGTAGGAGCGGTAGGTGTCCGTGACTCCCTCGGCAAACCAGAGCGCGCGGGTGTATTGCTCCCTGGTATAGTCCACGGGCTCGAGACTCTGCGGGCGGATGCGTTTTACATTCCAGGCGTGGAAGAACTCATGGGCGGCAATGGAGATCGCACCGTCAAGCGACGCGTCGGCAATCTCGCTGGAGTTCGCGTGCTCCATCCCTCCTCCGCCGACTTCGCCGGGCGGTCCGATATGAAAGAAAAAAGTGTATTCCTGAAAGGGCGCTCCGCCCATCAGCTCAAGTTCATAAGCGGTGATGCGGCGCAGCGCCGTTTCCAGCCGGCCGCGGTTCCAGCCTGCGGCGTCCACAATCACCCGAAAATGTCCGCCGCCGCTATCGAATTTGAATTCATCGAACTTCGCGGCCTCGACGGGCGCGTCCACAAGGGCGTCGTAAGTCGCGGCCGTAAAAGTTTCTGGCGCGTCTAACATGGGCGTCGCACGGAGTTCGACCGCGATCTTCCAGTCGTTTGGCACTTGCACAAAGCTCACCACCGCTTCCTCGCCACGCCGGTCAGGCACATACATCAGGATCTCCGCGAGGTTGATGAAGGCGTGATGCTCGTTTAGCTGCGAACTGAATGGCCCGGGATCGTCCCATTCAACCGAATACTCGATGATCATTTCGGGCGGAGGGATCGGGGGCGACGGAATCGGATACTCAATCCTCCAGGTTTGCTTATCGAGCTTCCGCACAGGGTAGCGGAGACCATCCGGAGAACTTGCGGACGCTCGGACGTCGCGAACACGATAGGCGAAATCGCGTATTTGGTAGAGTGCGTTCCACGCGGGGAGTGAAACAATGGTCCCCGGTGCAGGATCGGGTATCGTCATCTGTACTCGAAAGAGATGGTTCGCTGGCTGTGCAAGCGATACTTCATAGGAAATCGTAGCGGCTGCCGGCTGCGCCAGGACCAGAGCCGCAATAAACGAGCAGAGCGCGACGATGAATAGCCCCCGACGACTCCTGTAGCTCATACGCGGGCACCGGTGCGCGCGTTGAGTTTGGCCAGCAATTTTGAGGTGAGGCCGTCGAATCCGCCGTTGGACATGATGAGTACCAGGTCGTGTGAATTTGCGTTTTCCGCCAGATGGCCTGCGATTTCATCAGCCGAACTGAACGCCTTCCCACTACGACCTCGCGCGCGCAGCGAGTCGCAGATCATTTCGGGCGAGAGGCGGTCCTGCTCGGCGAGCAATTCCGCGCGGTTCACCGGGCCGAACAGCACCGCATCCGCCAGCGCCAGCGCCTCCGATAGATCGTTCTGAAAAACCTTGCGGCGCATGGTGTTCGATCGCGGCTCGACGGCGGCCCAAATTTTACGTCCCGGCCAGCGCGTACGAGCGGCCTCGAGAGTGAGGCGAATGGCGGTGGGATGGTGCGCGAAATCCTCGACGACCAGCACGCCGCCCGCGTCGCCTTTGATTTCCATACGTCGGCGGACGCTTTGGAAACTGGCCAGAGCGCGTTCGATCGCGTCGCATTCGACGCCCCGGCCGTGGGCGAGCGCGATGGCCGCGAGCGCGTCGAGGACGTTGTGGCGGCCGGCCACGGGAATGCGGATGCGCGCGACTTCGTTGCCCCGGTAGGCCACGCGAAATTCGGTGGCGTCGTCCTGCCATAGGAGATCCCCTGCGCACCAGTCGCAATCCGCAGTCAGGCCAAATGTTTCAACCGGGCAATAGGCCTTCGCCGTGGCTTCTTTCAGAGCGGAGCTTTCGCCCCAAATCAGGATGCGCCCGCGGCGCGGAACCAGATTCACCAGGCGGCGGAACTGGAGCGCGATGGAGGCGAGGTCGGGATAAATATCGGCGTGATCGAATTCCAGGGACGTGAGAATCAGTTCGGCCGGATGGTAATGGAGGAATTTCGGGCCCTTGTCGAAGAAGGCTGTGTCGTATTCGTCGCCTTCGATAATGAAATCTTCCCCGCCCCCCAGGCCGTAGCTGCGATCGCCGAAATTCGGGGCCACGCCGCCAATCAGGAAATCCGGGCGGCGGCCGGCGGTCTGAAAGATCCAGGCCAGCATGGCCGTGGTGGTGGTCTTGCCATGGGTCCCGGCGACGACGATCGAGGTGCGGCCGGGGAGAAAATATTCCTCGAGAAGCTGCGGCATCGAGCAATAGGGAATGCCATCGTCGAGAATGCGCTCGACTTCGGGATTGCCGCGCGAAATTGCGTTGCCGATCACCGCGAGATCGGGCGCGGGCTTCAGATTCTCTTCGCGGTAACCCGCGCTCCAGGGAATTCCAAGCGATGTGAGCAGCGTCGAGGCGGGCGGATAGACGTTGACGTCGGAGCCGGTGACATGAAAGCCGCGCTCCTTGAGCATTCCGGCGACCGGCGCCATCGCCGCTCCGGCAATGCCGAGGAGATGGATATGGCGGACCGCCGGCCTGGCAAATCCGGCGCTCACTGGGCACACGCCGGTTCGAGAATGTGGAGCGAGCCGCGCCCGCCGGTGGAAAGCCGGGCGCGAACGCCCAGAGGAAGGGTCAACATAGCGCGCGTGGTGTGGCCGATCGGCGCGCCCCATACGAAGGGCACCTTGAGCGGTTCGAGAATGCGCAGCGCGACGCTGGCGACGGTCTCGGAGCCGGAAGGCGCATCGCACTCCGGGAAATCTCCGAGGATGATTCCAGAAACGCCCTGGAACTTGCCGGCCTGGCGAAGGTGCGTCAGCGCGCGGTCCACTTGATAGGGTTTCATGCCGCGATCCTCGAGAACCAGTATGGCGCCGCGCGTGTCGAGTTCCCACGGCGTGCCGAGCGCCGATTCCACCAGCGTGAGGCAGCCTCCGAGAAGCACGCCTTCACCGGAACCCGGAGCGAGGGGCTCTCCGTCGAGATCGAGATGCCAGCCCTGCTTCGTTTCCGATATGGCGCGCGTGAAGCTCACCTTGTCGTAGCCGTGCGGCGCGCCTGCGCCGCGATCGAAATTAGACGCAACCATGGGGCCGTAGAACGTGACCCAGCGGAATTTCTGCCAGAGAAAGATCTGGAGCGAAGTGATGTCGCTTGCGCCCAGCAAAATCTTGGGCGCGGCGGGCGCAGAGCCGAAGCAATCGAGCAAATAGTTCGAACCGTAACCGCCGCGAGAGCAAAAAATCGCGTGCGTAGAGGATTCGGCAAGCGCGCCCTTGAGCGCTGATAGCCGGTCGGCCGCCGAACCAGCGAAAAACCCGTCACTCGCCAGGACGCTTTCCCGGTCCGTTTCGGGAGCGTATCCGAGGCGCACGAGCTCTTCGCAACCCTTTTGCAAATGGTCCATCTGCACAGGGCTGGCCAGCGATAGCACTCGAATCGAGTCGCCCGGTCGCAGGGCAGATGGCTTGAGGGGTGGCGGCATCTGACGCAATCGAGAATAAGGAATTTGAGGAGGCGAGTCTAGCGGCAGGAACGGAGGCGGGAGTTAAGAGTTAAGAGTTGAGGGTTGCGCGCACATCTCCCTGTGAAATCGGCCTTCGCGTCAGTTTGGAACTGCACGATTTACTTCTGGGAACGCCCGTTCGATGGCTCCAGCGGCTGGGAGCCTCGCAGCCGGGGTAGTGATATATGCGAATAATCAGAAATTTGATTCACTTGGGAGCGGCCTTGGTGTTAGAGTTTTCCGATGTGGGAATCCCGAAACGGGAATCCGGGGTGGGGCCAGCGAGCCCGGCTTAGCGCGAGCGCCTCAAGATCCGAGCTGGCAACCGAGTAGCGGTAGATGTGGCTGTGGAAGGCAAACCTGTACTGAAGGCGGATATGAGCAAGAAACTGTTGATCATTCAGCCGTCGCATTACGCTTCCCGAACGAACCGCACTGTTTTCAAATCCAAGTCACGACAGCTGGTACCGCTGGCGCTGCCCTATCTTGCGGCTATGACGCCCGCTGATTGGGACGTGACCGTGGTTGACGAGCAGGTGCAGGATTTCAGCTTCGATACCAATCCGGACGTGGTTGCCATCACCACCTGGACGGTGCACTCGCTGCGCGCCTACGACATTGCGGCGGAGTATCGCAATCGGGGCATTCCCGTGATCATGGGCGGACCGCACGTCTGGTTCCACCCGGAGGAAGCGGCGAAACATTGCGATGCCATTGGAATCGGCGAAGGGGAGCCGATCTGGGTGAAGATGCTGGAAGATGCCGCTGCGGGGCGCCTCGAGAAAGTATATCGCGCGCCGCAGATGCCGAGCATTGCGGGACTGCCGCTGCCGCGATGGGACAAGCTGGACCTGAAGAG
Source organism: uncultured Acidobacteriota bacterium (assembly GCA_963814605.1). Taxonomy (GTDB): domain Bacteria; phylum Acidobacteriota; class Terriglobia; order Acidiferrales; family UBA7541; genus Palsa-295. The sequence goes on from CAWFDD010000002.1 coordinate 844,364, forward strand.
ATACGGGATGTTCAAGACGTTCTCGCTGATGTCTTCGCGGGGATGCCCCATGCAGTGCGAGTTTTGCTCCGAGAGGCTGTACCTGGGCGGAGGATTCCGGGTGCGCCCGGTGCAGGATGTGGTCGAGGAGATCAAGCACACCGGCTCGAAGTATATTTTCTTCGGAGACAGCGATTTCGGCGGAAAGCGGGCGCACGCCATGGAACTGATGGAGGCGCTGATTCCGCTGAAGCTGCGCTGGTCGGCGCTGTGGACTTCCTTTTTGTGCTACGACGACGAGTACATGGACCTGGCCGAGCGCAGCGGGCTGTTGCACGTCAACATGGGCATCGAGAGCATCAATCGCGACACGCTCAAGGGCATGAACAAGAAATTCAACAAAGTCGAGCGCTACAGCGAAATGCTGGCGAACCTGCGCAGACGCGGAATCAGCTACTCGCTGAACTTTATTTTCGGATGGGACACCGAGACGCACGGCGTGTTCGAGACAACCTTGGATTTCCTGCACAAGGAAAAAGTGCCGGTGGCGTATTTCAACATTCTGTGCCCCGAAAAAGGGACGATGTTTTACGAGAAGATGAAGACCGAGGACCGCATTCTACGGGTCGACGATATCGGCCGTTTCCCCGGAGAGTTCTGCCACATCAAGCCCAAGAATTTTACGCCCGAGGAAATCGAGCAGAACGTCCAGGGCATGTACCTGAAGTTCTACAACTGGAAATCCATGCTCAAGCGGCTGCCCATGCCGGTGACCTCGGCGAACATAGCGTCATGGATTGTCAACATCTCCCAGAGGCAATTGGCACAGCGGTCTCACGGGGATTACAACAACAATTTCGATTCGTTCTGACAGCGGAAATTCCCCGCCAGGCGTGGTGAGCCAGCTACATCCTGCTGAGCCACACCACCGTCACGCCAATGCATACGACTGCAACTCCCAGCCAGCGCCGCTTGTCCACGCGCTCGCCGAGGAACAGTGCGGCGCCGGCCGCGCCGACGGCATAATTGAGAGCCGTTACGGGCACCACGAAACTCACGTTGTCCATCGAGAGCATTGCCAGCAGAGAGAAAAAGGCGACGGTCATCATCGCCAGGCCGATCCACATCCATCCCGACATCATCGCTCGGCCGAGAAACTGTTTGAGCGCCGCAAGGCGAAAATGACCGAATTCACCGACCGATCGCATGGCGCGGGCCATGCAAATTTCGCCGCCCGTGCCCAGCACCACCACCGCCATTAACAGCAGGAATTCGCGCACGGCTAAACTTTCTCCGTTTCGGCGTCCGTGGTGCGGTGAGGAGTCGTCGCAATAATCACCACTCCCCCGCAGATAATCCCAATTCCCAGCCAGCGCAGAGGCACGACTGCCTCTCCCAACCAGAAGTAACCGAGAAGACCGACCACGACATACGACAGCGCGGAAACCGGTTGGATGTAGCTGTAGTCCGCCCAGGTCAGCATGAGCATGTAAACCAGATAGAACGTGAGCAGCGTCGCGATGCCCACCCAGATGTATCCGGACGTAAAAATTTGAAGGAAAATGGGCCACAGACTTCGCAGGCTCAACTTCGTATCCGGCCCGACGCCCTTCATGCCGCGGCTGAGGAGAACATTCCCCAGCGGTCCCAAAATCACCATCACCGGGAGGAGAAGAAAAGTTCTGAGGTGCAGCTTCGGAAAACGGATCATGCCTGAGCCAATCCACGACTCCCTTTTATGCGGAAATCAACAATCACAAATATAGTCCAGATTGAAAACCGGGACTTGGAATTAGAACGCGACAAGCTAGTTGATGGTAAACATCTGCGAGGGCGAAGTGCCGCCGCCGGGAGCGGGATTCGTCACCGCAACGGTGGCCGAACCTGCCATGGCAGTGTCCGCCGCCTGAATCAGCGCCACCAGCTGCGACGAGCTGACGAACGCGGTGGCCCGAAAGGCCCCGTTCCATAGCACGAATGCATTCGGCGCGAAGCCCGAGCCGTTGATGCGCAACTGCAAATCGCCACCGCCGTGGGTGACGCTCGACGGACTGAGCGACCCGACAGTGGGCATGCGGTTGTTTTGTCCGGTGATGGCGAAATTAATCGACGGCGTCGCCTGCACCTGATTGGGCATGGCAACGGCGACGCTGGCCGAGGTTCCGGTGGCAATGTCGTCCGAGGTTATTTGGGCCATCGCAACGGTTGGCGCCATCGGGGCGATGGTGGTGATTCGCGGACTCCCATTCCATAGGACCACGTCACCGGGCATAAACCCGGCGCCGTTGACCGTGAGTGCAAAAGCAGCGCCGCCGGCCATGGCGGTATCGGGATTCAAGCTGGCGATCGTCAACCCTGCTTGCTGCGGCACAATCGTGAAATTTGCAAAAGGGCTAATCGGGGACGTGCCTCCGCCCGGAGGCGGATTCACGGCGGTGACTTGAATTACGTTCCCCGGCCCTGCAGCCACATCAGACTGGAAAATCTGGACCTGAAGCTCGCCGGTGGACGGCACGAACGTCGTGGATCGCGGCGAGCCGTTCCAGAACACAAACGTCTGGCCCTTGACGTTCGACTGGAAGCCAGTTCCCGAAACGAACAAGGTAAAGTCCTGGCTGCCCACGGTGATGTTCGAGGGGACCAGAACGGTGATCGCCGGCGTGGCGTTGAACTGGGGGATACTCACGCCCCCATGACAACTTCCCATCAGCAGCAGCGTCACCGCAATCGAAGTGAGCACAACCCAGCGCGAACGCTTCAAACCCATCCTCCCAGAGAATTTCAATCGGGGATCCCGATGCCGCTCGGCGCCGGCAGCCGGGAACGCGGAACGAGGGAAACATCAGACCGTCTGCAAATCCCCCTGCTAAACAGCCATGATTGATAGCACCCCGGCCCGCGGCACGTCAACTCGGATTCGGGAAGGAAATGAATGGTTGGCTGCCGCGAACCGCGCCCGGCGGGCTAAAGCCGGAACGAAGTGAGGCGCGAAAACAGGCGGGCGCGAGCCGCGATTTCCTTGCGCTTCACCGTGGCCAGCCGCCCGACCCCGAACTGTTCGACGGTAAAACTCGCGAGCACGGAGCCATAGACCATGGCGGACCGCAGAGTCTCTTCGTTGACGCGGCCCTTGCCCGCCAGATAGCCCATGAAACCGCCGGCAAAAGTGTCTCCTGCCCCGGTGGGATCAATCACCTTCTCGAGCGGAAAGGCAGGAATCGAAAATATGAATTTCTTGTGCACCATGATCGCGCCGTGCTCGCCGCGCTTAATGATCAGCGTGCTCGGACCCATCTGGAAGATGCGTTTCGCGGCCCGCAGCAGGTTGTGTTCGCTGGTCAGTTGCCGCGTTTCGTCGTCGTTGATGGTGAGAATGTCCACGTACCTGAGCGTCTCGCGCAATTCGGCATTTGTGCCGGAAATCCAGTAGTTCATCGTATCCAGGCCGACGAGTTTGGGTTTGCCTCGCACCTGTTTCAGCACCGAGCGCTGCAGCGTCGGGTCAATATTGGCGAGAAAAATGTACTTCGAGTCCAAATAGGTCTGCGGAAGCTTAGGATTGAACGCCGCGAACACGTTGAGGTCGGTCGCCAGCGTGGTGCGCTCATTCATGTTCTGGCTGTAGCGCCCGGCCCAGTAAAAAGACTTTCCGGCGGCGCTTTCAACGCCCGCGAGATCGATTTTGCGGCCCCGGAACACGGCGCGGTCCCTGTCGGCGAAATCATCGCCGACTACGGCGACGATCCTTACGGGCGCAAAGTGGCTGGCGGCCAGCGCGAAATAACTCGCGGCGCCTCCCAGCGTGCGCTCCACTTTTCCGTGCGGCGTCTCGATGCCATCAAAAGCCACCGACCCGACCACCAGCAGCGACATGTTTTCTCCGTGTGCTTTCGAGACTCTATCCAGCGATTTCGCAGGCTGGTGAAGGGCAGGCTTGCGCCTGCGGAAAATCCGGACTGTTCCCTTACGAAATGTACTTTCCGGCGATCGGCGCCAGGCGTTTTCTGGTCGCTGCAGAGATCATCTTGCGGTCGGTAACGATGGCGTGCGCCAGCGCCGCGCCGCATTTGCACCCGCGCTCGTCGCTTAGCGAACGCAGCGCCTCGCGAATCGCGCGCTGTACGTTGTCCGTATTGCGCCCCATATTGGCCAGGACTTCATCGAGCGTGACCGCGTCGTGCTTCGGGTGCCAGCAGTCGTAATCCGTGATTAGCGCGAACGTCGCGTAGCAGAGTTCCGCTTCGCGCGCCAGTTTCGCCTCGGTTACTCCGGTCATGCCGATCACGTCGAAATGCAAGCCCCGGTAGGTTTGCGATTCGGCGATGGTGGAAAACGCCGGACCCTCCATGCAAACGTATGTGCCGCCGCGATGCACCTTGATTCCCGTCCGCTCGCACGCCGCCGCAAGATGCGACGAGAGCGCCGCGCAAGTCGGCTTGTCGAATCCGATGTGCGCGACGATCCCGCCGGTGAAAAAGGTGGCGGTTCTGCCGCGGGTGCGATCGAAAAACTGATCGGGTAACAGAAAATCGAGCGGCGGCAAATCTTCGCGGAGCGATCCCACGGCGCTTACGGAAATAATTCGCTCAGCGCCGAGCATTTTCAAAGCGCAGATATTTGCGCGATAGTTGATCTCACTCGGCGAAAAGCGATGGCCGCGCCCGTGGCGCGATAGGAAGGCGACGCGCTGGCCCTCGAGCGTACCGACAACAACCGCATCGGAGGGATCGCCGAACGGCGTCTTTACGCGGACTTCGCGCGTGTCCGTCAGGCCCGGCCATCTGGTACAGGCCGCTGCCACCGATGATGGCGGTCTTGAACGCTTCCTTCTTCCGTGTCGTCTTTTTCGTCCGCGCCATTCACGCTCCTGGACTTTTCCGCGCCTAATCCATTGCTCACCGGTTCCGGTTCCCATTGGCCGTCGCGCTCGCGCAGATAGGCGGCAGGAACTCGCACTTCGTGTCCAAACAGCGCGAGCCAGCCCTCACGCGCGACTTCGGGAATCCACCGTTTCTTGTTTTCGAGCGTGGTCATGGGGTAGAGATCGTAACTCAAAATCCATGCCAGCGGGAGGTGCGCGGTCATCGGCACCAGATCCGCGAATAAAAACGCAGACTTCCCCCCGCCGGTGAGCTTTACACCCATCATGTCGGCGGTGTGGCCAGGCAGCCGAATCACCTCGACGCCCGGCGCGATCTCGCCGTCCCCGTCGAGCAGGGTCAACTGACCGGCTTCCTTGATCGGCGTGAAATTCTCCGGAATGTAGGTGGAGCGGTCGCGCTCGTTCGGATTCAGAGCGTGCTCGTATTCGCCGCGGTGCACCATGTAACGGGCATTCGGATAGGCCGGCACGACTTTGTCCCGCTCCACACGCGTATTGCCGCCGCAGTGATCGAAATGCAGATGCGTATTCAGGACGATGTCAATATCCTCGGCACGCAGGCCGTATGCCTGCAAACCCGTATCCAAGAACGGACCCGTCAGTCCGTAGATGTCCCGCTGCTTGGCGTTCAATTTGTCGCCCGCGCCGGTTTCGACCAGAATTCGCTTCCCACCGGCATAAATCAGCAGTGAGTTCATCGAGAGCGTGATCCGGTTGCGCGCGTCCGCCGGCTCTTTTTTCTCCCACAGCGGACGCGGAACCACGCCAAACATCGCGCCGCCATCCAGCAGCACGTGGCCCGTGGAGATAATATGGAATTCGAGCGCGCCCAGCTTCATGCGCCGCCCCTCGACAAAATTTCGCTTGCCGCGGAGTACGGGTCCTTCTTCCTGGCGGCCACTTCGGCGGCCAGTTTATCGAACGCGGCGGAGGTTGCACGATCGCCCAGCACGCGCTCGACCAGCCGCGTCTTCACCAGCCGCAACAGCCACTCTTTCCAGTACGCAAGTTCCCGCGCGGCCCGGTCCTGCGACGTCTGCACGTGCTCGCGGAAGAGCGCAATCTGCCGCGCCAGTTCGCCGATGCCCTCGTTCTCCGTGGCCACCGTACGGACCACGGGAGGCCTCCAGCCGTTGCGATCCGGCACGATCTGCAATATGGAGCTGAGCGCCTCCTCGAAGCGCCCCGCTCCTTCGCGGTCGGATTTGTTGACCACAAAAATATCCGCTATCTCCATGAGCCCAGCTTTCAGGCTCTGCACGTCGTCGCCCATGCCCGGCACCAGGACCACAATCGTGCAATCCGCCAGCCGCACGATTTCAATCTCGCCCTGGCCCACGCCGACCGTCTCGACCAGGATCATGTCCTTTCCGGCGGCATCGAGCAGCAGCGCAGCGTCTCCTGTTGATTGCGCCAGCCCGCCCAGATATCCACGTGTGGCCATGGAGCGGATAAAAATCCCCTCGTCGCCCGCATGGCCCTGCATGCGGACGCGGTCGCCCAGAATCGCGCCGCCCGTGAACGGGCTCGAAGGATCAACCGCAATGATGCCCACACTTTTCTTTTCGCCGCGATAGTGCGCCGCCAGCCGATCCACCAGCGTGCTCTTCCCAGTGCCGGGAGCACCGGTGATCCCAACACGCCAGGCGCGGCCGGTATGCGGAAAAAGCTGCTTCAGCAGCTCCTCGGCTTCGCTGGAATGGTTCTCGATGGACGAAACGGCGCGGGAAATCGCGCGCACGTCTCCGGCGCGGACTTGCGCAGCCCAATTTTCAATAGTTGTGGTCATCACCGAGCGCGTTGCAACCGCAGATAGGCGCGAATTGAGATTGGGATTTTACCCTGAGCGGCTATTCGCGAGACTTATTTTCGCCGGGCGCGTGGGCGCCGGAACCGCGCGTCGCGCGGCCGGAATTCGATCCGCCCGGCTGATTCCCGGTGTGCTCCTCGTAGGCCTTGATGATGCGCTGCACCAGGCTGTGGCGCACCACGTCGCGCTCATCAAAATAGACCAGCGAGATGCCTTCAATCCTGCCGACCACCTCAATCGCCTCCACCAATCCCGATTTGCGCGAATCCGGCAAATCAATCTGCGTCACGTCGCCGGTAATCACCGCCTTGGAGTTGAATCCCAGTCGCGTGAGGAACATTTTCATCTGCTCGCTGGTGGTGTTCTGCGCTTCGTCGAGAATCACGAACGAATCGTTCAGCGTACGGCCGCGCATGAAGGCCAGCGGCGCGACCTCGATGATGCCCTTCTCGAGAAAGCTTTCGAGTTTGTCCGCTTCGAGCAGGTCGTGCAGCGCGTCATAGAGCGGACGCATGTAGGGATCAACTTTTTCCTGAAGAGTGCCGGGAAGAAAGCCGAGCCGCTCGCCGGCTTCCACCGCAGGCCGCGCCAGAATTATGCGGTTCACCTGTTTGGAAAGCAGCGCCGAAACTGCCAGCGCGACCGCGAGATAGGTCTTTCCCGTTCCGCCCGGGCCGATGGCGAAAACCATGTCGTAGGTTTCCAGCGCCTCGATGTAGCGCTTCTGGTTGGCGCTCTTCGGCAGCACGCTTTTCTTGCCGAGCGCGCGCTTGTGGGACGGAGAGAACGCCCCGTGCAGCGTGGAGACGGGCTGGTCAGCAGCCGTGCGCAGCAACGCCTTCACTTCCTGGCTCGACGGGATGCGTCCTTCGAGGACGCGCTCGTTGAAGGCGTCGAGCAGCCGGGCGGCGCGCTCCACCTGCGCAGCTTCGCCCACGATTTCGATGTCGTGATCGTTCAGATTTGTGGTGACGCGCAGGCTGGACTCGAAAAATTTCAGGTTTTCATCGAGCGTGCCGAAGAGTTCGCTGATTCCTCCGGCGATTCGTACGGTTTGTTTCATCAAGTTTCGCGGCCGGGAAACAGCCTAGCGCGCCGCGCCGACCTCCGTCAAGTTAGCCGCTGATCAGCACAGTTAGCCGGTTTTTCAGTGAGTCACCGGGGGCGCGAACTGGACCTGCGGCACCGCGCGCGCCGCTTCCGGGGCCGCGAAGTAAGCGTCGTTCCTCTTGAATCCGGCCATGCCGGCGAAAATGTTGGCCGGGAATTTCCCGATAAAGGTGTTGTAGTCCTGAATTGCGTCATCGTAACGCTTGCGCTCGACGGCAATGCGATTCTCGGTGCCCGCCAACTCGTCCTGAAGCTTCAGGAAGCTCTCATTCGATTTAAGCTGCGGATAATTCTCCGCGAGGGCGAGCACCTTCACCTCGGCGCCATACAGCTGATTGCTGGTGGCAATTTTGTCGGCCGGAGTCTGCGCGTTTAGATACCCCTGGCGGGCCTTGGCGATGTCGTCGAAAACGGTCACCTCCTGCGCGGCGATGCCCTTCACCGTCGCCACGAGGTTCGGAATCAGGTCGGCGCGGCGCTGGAGGACCACGTCCACCTGGGCCCAATCGGACTTCACCGTCTCATTCAGCGTGACCATCTGATTGCGGCTGGAAATGTACATTCCGCCGACAATCAGCGCCAGAAGAACTATGACCGCCACAATTCCGAGAAGTACCTTCATGAGTAGCCTCCACCGAAAATCTATCACAGAAAGATTACTTGCAACTGCGCGACCCTATACCCGATACGCTGCGCCGGCCTAGGATGTTTCGAACCGGCGGTCCACCTCGTTGGTCACCACTTCGACGAATTCGAGGTACGTTTGCAGCGTCGCTTCGATATCAATTTGCTTCGCTTTGAGCTTTCCCGCGCGAAACTCCAGAATGCTGTGAAATCCCGACGCATCCGCTCCGGAAAGCGCCGCAATGGCGTCCACCGCTTCGCGCTTGCCGTGCGGCGCGGGCTGGCCCAGTGCGATCAGCGCGTGGCGGAAGAGCACGCAAAAAGTGGCAACCGATGAAAGCATGATGCCGAGGTGAATTTTTTTCTTCTGCGGCGCCGCGAGGATCGCGCCCCGCAGCCGCAGCCAGTCCGTCCGCAGCTCGCGCTCCACCTGCAAGCGATGCAGCCGGAGCGGAACTTCCATCTGCTCCACAAAATCGTCGCCAAAAAGCATGCGGTGGTGATGCTTCATGTCCAGCAGCTCGATCGCGAAGACGTCCGCCGAATGTGTCAGCTCGTCGCGCGTGAATATCACCGGGGCGGGATTGTTCTGCTGCATCCACCATTCCGTGACCGCGTGAAGGCGCTCAAGATCGGCCAGCGCGGCGCGCTCGACCACGCACATTACGTTCAGATCGGAGTGCTGCGCCTGAAATTCGGAGCTCGCGCCCGAACCGTACAGCACCACAGCCTTCAGATTGTCGCCGGCCGATGATTTCAGCCGCGTCACTAACTCGCTGAGCTTCGTTTCCATGCTTTAGCACGCCCTCCGCGTCACCACCCGCCGCCCGCGCCGCCGCCTCCGAATCCGCCGCCACCCCCAAATCCGCCTCCGCCAAATCCGCCGAATCCACCGCCGCCACCTCCACCGCCAAAACCTCCGCCTCCCCACCCGCCGCGGCCAATCATGTTACCCAAAATAAATGGCGCGACCCAGCCTCCACCGCCTCGCGGGCCGAGTCCCCGCGGTCCGCCCCCGCGGGAGACAAATATCCAGTGGATGATGGAATAAATGACGAAAATAATGAGGAAAATCAGAAAAGGCGAGATATGAGGACTTGCGTTCGCCGCGGCGCGCGGCAAAGCCGCCCCACTCAACGTGACGCCCTTATCCGCGGCGATCACGTCGGCCACCCGGCGCGTCATCAGGTAGATCGCTGCGTCGTAGTTATTCGCGCGCAGATCGGGAACCGCTTCGCGTCCGAAATCCCCGACTTTTCCGTCCGGCAGAATCGATTCGAGGTCGTAGCCAACCTGGGTAAAATACTTGTGATCGTCGGTGGCGAAGAAGATCAGCACGCCGCGACCCTGCTTTTTCGGCCCGATGCCAATGCCTTCCGCGACGTCGAACGAGTATTGTTGCGCTGTTTCGTCACCAGTAGTCTTCACGGTGACCACGGCGATTTCGGCGTTGGCCTTCTGGCTCAGCTCGGTGCAAAGCGCTTCGATTCGCGCGCGCCCTTCGGGGGTAAGAACTCCTGCGAGATCTGTGACGTAACCCGTCGTTTTGGCTTGCGCTGCGACCTGTTGCGTCGTTTGGACCTGAGCCGCGCGAGTCGCGATCCCCACCGTGAGCGCAACGCAGACCAATACGAGAATCGCGCCTATACGGTGCCGAAAGCGTTTGCGCAAGGGAGGTGAGGGCATCAACGGTTGGACCGGCTGAGCCATGTTAGTTCGTTGCTTCCTATAGTGTCAACGAATGCGGTAAGCCGAAAGTTTCAGGACCGCGCCGATTGCTGCCTCTTGAGTGTGCTACACTCACGTGTCTTCTCGTTCGATTGCGCCGGACGCATTGCGGGATGAGCTTTTTTGCAGCGCCCGAGTTCCCTCCTGTACGTCCAATGGCACGGGAACGCGCACGGCGGCGAGCTATATAGCCGGATACTTTCTGAAACAAATTACGCCTTGCACACGTTTCAATAGGTTGGGGTTGTGCACGCAATTCGGAACATCTGAAAACTTGGAGAGGAAAAACACGATGATGGGAAGGTCAACGCATGCAGTCATGGTGATCGTGATGGCGGCCTCGCTGGTGGCTTCGCCTATATACGCCCAGGGCCAACAGCAGACGCCGCCACCGGCGCAATCGCAGCAGCAGCCGCCGACCGTGCTGCCGCCTCCTCCCCAATATGTGCCGCCCACGGCGACGCAAGGGCCCCCGCCGGCCCCGGATCGCAAATTGGGTCTTTCGACCGGACCGAACTATTCGATCCCCAATCCCTGGTTCCCGAACATTATTGCCCCCTATACGCCGATTAAAGTCGCCAAGCCCGAACTCATCAACACCCCGCGAATCAATCAGTTGATCCAGGGCAGCAAACTGATGCTGAGCCTGGAGGACGCCATCTCGCTGGGTCTTGAAAACAACCTGAGTATTGCAGTTGAGCGTTACGTCCCGTGGCTGAACGAAGCCACCTTGCTGCTGTCCAAGTCCGGCGCCAATGGCAGGCTCGCGTTCGACCCGGTCCTCACCAGCACCTTGGCGCTTGAGCAAGAGATCACGCCCATCAATAACCCCCTCTTTGCCGGCGTGACCACCGAGATCACGTCGCCGGTCGGCCTTGCCGACCATATCGCCACCGCAAACTTCGGCTACTCGCAAGGCTTCGCGCTGGGAACGCAGGCCCAGGTGACCTTCAATAACTCTCGCACGTCCACGAACTTTGGCGCATTCGACCTGTTCAACCCGTATTCGCAATCCACGCTGGCGGTCCAGCTCACCCAGCCGTTGCTCAACGGTTTCGGAAAGACCGTCAACACCCGCTTCATAATCGAAGCAAAGAACAACGTAAAACTCGGCGAATCCCAATTCGCCCAGCAGGTGATCGCCACCGTCACGCAGGTGGCCACCGACTACTGGGAGCTGGTGTTCGCCCGAGAAAACGTAAAAGTCGAACAGGTCGCCGTCGCGGCGGACCAACAGCTCTACGAGAACAATAAAAAACAGCTGGAGATCGGCACCATGGCTCCGCTGGACGTCATTACCGCCCAATCGCAACTCGCCACCGACCAGCAAGCGCTGGTGCAGGCCCAAACCACCCAGCTCCTCGACGAAACCACGCTGCTGGTCGCCATTACCAAGGATCCTCTCTCCGCAAACCTGCAAGGCTTGGAAATCACCCCCACCACTACAATTTTCAATCCGAATGTCGAAAATATTTCTCTGGAAGACGCGGTGAAGGAAGCATGGCAGAAGAGGCCGGAACTGCAGCAAGCGGCGCTCACTCTGAAAAACGCCGGCGTCGAGGTGAAAGCGACCCATAATTTGCTCCGGCCGACGCTCAATATCTTCGGCGTATACCAGTCGGCGGGACTCGGCGGCATCATCACGCCTCAAGTCCCCACCGGAAATTTTATCGCCGACACCCCGGTTTTTACTGGTGACTTCGGCACGGGCAATCCGATTCTCCCGCCGGACCTCACGCCCGCGGCATACACTGGCGTTGCCGTCACCGCCCCCGGAAAGCCGATCCCCGGCGGCTTGTCGGACGATCTGGACGCCTTGATCCACGGGAAGTATCCGACGGTCGAGGGAGGGATCAACTTCACGCTTCCGATCCGCAACCGCGCCGCTCAGGCGAACAACGCGACGGCACAACTCAATGAGCGCCAGCAGGAAGTTTCGTATTTGCAGACTCAAAATACGATCGTCCTCAACGTGCGCCAGGCCCTCATTACACTCGTGCAGGATCGCGCCGCCATCACCGCCGCGGAGGAAGCCCGCGTCTTCGCCCAGCAAAGCTACGACGACGAAGTGAAAAAGCTCGAGCTTGGAACTTCCACGGCGTTTACCGTAATTCAGAAGCAGCAGTTGCTGACTGCCGCTCAGGGCGTGGAACTCCGCGACCGCATCAACCTGATCGAGGCCGAGCTGAACTTCAACCAGGCCATGGGACGCACCCTGGAAGTACACAACATCACCGTCGCCGACGCGCTAAAGGGTACAATCTCTACGACGCCGAATATCCCCGGTGCGCCGATCGAGGATGCTCAGGCCGGGCACAAATAGCATGGCGAGGTGAAGCGTGACGCTTGAGAAGGCGCGTAAGGCCGCGGTTATGTCCGCGTCTGAATCCTCGCGCAAACCCTCAGCGGCCGAGCGCGCGTGGGAGGATAAAGTTCTCAATCCCACGCTGAAGAAGTCTCCCGACCGCGCCGCCGATTTCACCACCGTTTCCAGTTATCCGATCCGTCGTCTCTACACCCAAGCCGACCTAGCCGATTGGAATCCGGCGCGCGATCTTGGCGAGCCCGGCCAGCCTCCATACACGCGCGGCATTCATCCCGCGATGTACCGCGATCGCCTTTGGACCATGCGCCAGTTCGCCGGATTCGGTTCCGCGGACGACACCAACCGGCGCTTCCGCTATCTCCTCTCGCAGGGCCAGACCGGTCTTTCGGTCGCCTTCGATCTGCCCACGCTCATGGGCTACGACTCCGACCACGCGCTTTCGGAAGGCGAAGTCGGAAAATGCGGCGTGGCCATCAGCTCGCTCGCGGACATGGAGGCGCTCTTCGATCAGATTCCCCTCGCCGACGTCACCACTTCGATGACCATCAACTCGCCCGCCGCGCCGATCTGGGCGATGTACCTTGCCGTCGCCGAAAAGCAGGGCGCCGACTGGCGCACCATTTCCGGCACGCTGCAGAACGACATCCTCAAGGAATATATCGCGCAGAAGGAATACATCTACCCGCCCGAGCCTTCGCTACGCATCGTAACCGACACCATCGAATTCGGCGCCAAGCACACGCCAAAGTTCAATCCCATTTCCATCAGCGGCTACCACATCCGCGAGGCCGGCTCGACCGCCATTCAGGAACTCGCCTTCACCCTGCGCGACGGCATCGAATACGTCGAGCGCTGCCTCCGCCGCGGCATGGGCGTGGACGATTTTGCGCCGAGGCTCTCCTTCTTCTTCAACGCGCACAGCGATTTCTTCGAGGAGATCGCCAAGTACCGCGCCGCGCGCCGCATCTGGCAGCAGGTCATGCGCGAGCGCTTCGGCGCCACCAATCCGCGCTCCTGGGCGCTGCGCTTTCATTCGCAGACCGCGGGCTGCTCGCTCAGCGCGCAGCAGCCGTACAACAACGTGGTGCGCACCGCCGTCCAGGCGCTCGCGGCCGTTCTGGGCGGCACGCAGTCGCTGCACACCAATTCGCTCGACGAAGCATGGGCGCTGCCGACCGAATCCGCCGCCACCATCGCGCTGCGCACTCAACAGATCATCGCCTACGAAAGCGGCGTCACCAATACCGCCGACCCCCTCGGCGGTTCCTATTTCGTCGAAACGCTTACCAACGAGGTCGAGAGCGGCGCGCGCGATTACATCGAAAAAATCGACGCGCTCGGCGGAATGGTCGCAGCCATTGAGCGCGGCTTCCCACAGCGCGAAATCGCGGACGCTGCCTATCGCTACCAGGTGGCCGTTGACCGCAAGGAAAAGATCGTCGTCGGCGTGAATGATTATTTCGTGGAAGAACAGCCCATCGAGACGCTGCACATTGACGAGACCGTTGCGCGCAGCCAGGCCGCTCGCCTTCGCAAATTGCGCGCGGATCGCTCCAACGCCGAAGTCGAGCGACGCTTGACTTCCCTGCGCCACGCTGCCGCCGGCGACGACAATCTCATGCCTCACCTGCTCGACGCCGTCAAATCCTACGCCACCCTCGGCGAAATCTGCGATGCCCTCCGGCAACCCTTCGGGGTGTACGAGGAAGTCGCCATCACGTAATTACGGATCGACTTAAGGATTCACGGTCCGGCCCGCAAGTAGACTGGCTTATTGTCGGTGTTAAACGTTCTGTTCACCCTCTTCTTTCGTACCCGCCTATTCCTGCTTCCTCCGTGGTCTCTGTGCCTTCTCTGTGTCCTCTGTGGTAAATTCCACGTCCGAAACACCTCATGCCAGACAACGCTCTCACGCACGCAATCATTGGTGCCGCTATCGAAGTGCACAAGCTCCTCGGTCCGGGCTTACTCGAATCGGCCTACGAAGAATGCCTGGCTCGCGAATTTAGCCTCCGTGGTATCCCGTTCGAGCGGCAAAAAGGGGTGCCCGTAGTGTACAAGGACGTAAAGCTTGACTGTGGCTATCGCATGGATTTCCTGGTCGCCGGCGACGTTGTCGTCGAGTTGAAATCCATCGAGTCCCTCGCTCCGGTTCACGAGGCAATCGTGCTAACTTACTTGAGACTCTCGGGCTGCAGGCTCGGGCTGTTGATAAACTTCAATGTACCGATGCTCAAGGAAGGCATTCGGCGATTCGCGCTCTGATTGACAGGTGCAAGGGCTGAACACAGAGATCACCGAGAAGGCACAGAGTCCACAGAGAAACAGCGTACGATGCCCGAAAAGAAAATACGCGTCCTCATCGCCAAGCCAGGCCTCGATGGCCACGACCGCGGCGCCAAGGTGATCGCCCGCGCCCTCCGCGACGCCGGAATGGAAGTGATCTACACCGGCCTGCGCCAGACCCCGGAAATGATCGCCTCCGCCGCCATTCAGGAAGATGTCGACGTCATCGGCCTTTCGATTCTTTCCGGCGCGCACAACACCATCTGCGCCCGCCTGATGGACCTGCTCCGCGCCAAGGACATGACCGACGTCACCGTCCTGATCGGCGGCATCATTCCCGAGGCCGACATCCCCGACCTCAAGAAAATCGGCATCGCCGGGATATTTCTTCCCGGGACCACGACTCGGGCCATCGTGGACTTCATCCGCCAGCGCGTCGCGCACGCCTAGATTATTCCGCTGGGATTGTCTTTCGGCGCAGGAGCGCCCTCGCCAGGATTCAGCAACGGGATGGCCGTGTCGTCTCCGTCCACGTCAACTTCCATCGTCTGATAGCTCCAGCGCCCATGCTCTTTCTTCGCGGCCACCAGAATCCGGCCCTTGCCTCGCGGCCCGCTGATGGGAATCGATAGCTCGGCGTCGCCGCTGTCATTATTCAGATTGATGCTCCCCGCCGTGAACCAACCGATATGCATCGGACGCCCAATCTTTTCCGCGAGCGCCGGTGAGTCCTCCGCTCTCCGAACCGCGGTCTTGTACGCCTCCGACGAACTCATCAGAGCGTGCACAAACTCCAGAATGCCGCCGACGAACAGCGCCACCGCCAGCACCGCGCTGAGCACCAAAACGGGAATGAACCACTTCGCATTCCGGCCAAACCAGGTTTTTGGCTGCCGGGGCGGCGCATGGTCGGGATAGTTCTGAATGGGCGTATTCATGTTGGTTCGGGCCGAACTATATAGTCCCCCCACTTTCCGCGCAACTCCACGACCGTGTTGCCTACGCCGCCGAAGTGAAAATCACCACTGGGTGATACAATGCCGCCTTTCTCGGCGATCGGGCGCTAAAGAGCCGAGCGGCGCGGGGGCATCGCTTGAAGGATTCGACGATCGAAACTCACGTGGATCGGAAGTCGCCGGCGTTTCAGCAAAACAGCCGCGCCATGATTGACCGTCTCACCCAAATCAAGAACGAGGAAGAAAAAATCCGCCAGGGCGGCGGCGCAAAGGCCATCGAGGGACAGCATAAGAAAAACCGCCTCACCGTCCGCGAGCGCATCGCCAGGCTGATCGACCCCAAAACCGAATTTTTCGAGCTAAGCATTTACGCCGCCTACGACATGTATCAGGAATGGGGCGGCGCTCCCGCCGCCGGCACCATCACCGGACTCGGCCGCGTTGCAGGCCGCCGCGTGATGATCATTGCCAACGACGCCACCGTCAAAGCGGGCGCATTCTTCCCCATGACCGCGAAAAAAGTCATACGCGCGCAAAATATCTCCATCGAGAATCACATTCCCACGATCTATTTGGTGGATTCCGGCGGCGTTTTCCTGCCTTTGCAGGAAGACGTTTTCCCGGACACCGACGATTTCGGCCGCGTCTTCCGCAACAACGCCGTGATGAGCGCCATGGGCATTCCTCAAATCGCCGCGATCATGGGCCTGTGCGTTGCGGGCGGCGCGTATCTGCCGGTGATGTGCGACCACATTCTGATGACCGAAGGCAGCGGTCTTTTTCTAGCCGGTCCGGCGCTCGTCCAGACCGCCATCGGCCAGAAAACTTCTCTCGAAGATCTCGGCGGCGCGAAGATGCATGCGCAGACCAGCGGGACTGTTGATTTTCGCGAGCCGGACGACGATTCCTGCCTCCGCCGCATCCGCGCCCTCGTTGACAAAATGGGCCACGGTCCCGGCGCGCCGTTTGATCACAAGCCGTCCAGGCCGCCCGCGTTTTCGGCGGACGATATCTACGGCATCGTCGCGGGCGATTCCTCGAAGCAATACGACATGCGCGAAGTGATTGCGCGCATCGTGGACGCCGGCGAATTCGAGGAGTATCGCGCCGAACGCGGCCAGACTCTGCTCTGCGGATACGCGCGCATCGGCGGCTGGGCCGTGGGAATCGTGGCCAACCAGAAAAAGAGCGTCAATATAACCCTCCCCGGCACGGACGAAAAACGCATCGAATTCGGCGGGGTGGTCTACACCGAATCCGCGGACAAAGCCGCTCGCTTCATCCTCGACTGCAACCAGAACCTGGTGCCGCTAATTTTCCTGCACGACGTCAACGGTTTCATGGTCGGCAAGGAAGCGGAATGGAGCGGCATCATCCGCGCCGGCGCGAAAATGGTGAATGCCGTCGCCAATAGCGTGGTGCCCAAGATCGTGGTCATCTGCGGCGGCACGTTTGGCGCCGGCCACTACGCCATGTGCGGCAAGGCTTACGATCCGCGATTTATTTTCGCCTGGCCGCTGGCGCGTTATGCCGTGATGAGTGGTGAATCCGCCGCCGGGACGCTTGTCGAACTCAAGATCAAGCAACTCGAGCGCGAAGGGAAAAAGCTCACCGAGAAGGACAAGAAAGAGCTGTACGAATCCATCCGCTCGACCTACGAGCGCCAGACCGACGCGCGCTACGCCGCCGCGCGCCTCTGGGTGGACGCGATCATTGACCCCGCGCACACGCGCGAAGCGCTGATCGAGGCGCTGGAATCTGCCGCTCTGAATCCGCACGTCGCTGAGTTCAAGACCGGGGTACTCCAGACCTAATGCGAATGCGGGCGCTCCCTGTGCTGCTGGTTGCTGCCGCCGCTTGGATTCTGGCCTGGCGGCTCACCAAACCATTGTGGGATTCTCCGTTTGGTTACGAACTAGGCTCCGTCGCTTTCCCGATGCCAACCGATATAAGGCTGATCGCGTGGGCCGCATTACTCTGTACTTTGTTGGGCGTTTCGCTCTTCGTATTTGACTCTGTGCGCTGGATTAAACGAAAGAAACCATGACCGAATCCGTGACAATTGTGGAGTGTCCGCGGGATGCGTGGCAGGGCCTTGCCGAAATTATTCCGACTGCGACGAAGATCGAATATTTGAAAAGGCTCGTGTCGCTCGGCTTCAGTCATATTGACGCGGTAAGTTTCGTTTCACCGAAGCACGTGCCGCAAATGGCCGATAGCGAAACCGTGATGCAGGAGTTGAGCAAGGCGAAGCTGCCAAATGGCGAGCCACCGGAAATAATCGGCATCGTGGTCAACGAGCAGGGACTCGAGCGCGCGCTCGCTGCTCCCGGCGTAACCACCATCGGCTACCCATATTCGATCTCCGCATATTTCCGCCGCGCCAACGCCAACATGTCCAAGGTCGAGTCCCGCAACCTCGTGGGACTGCTGCAGCGCCGAACGAAAGCCGCTGGCCGCAAACTCGTGGTCTACATTTCCATGGCCTTCGGCAATCCCTACGACGAGCCCTGGGGCACGGAAATTGTCGAGGACGCGCTGGTGTGGCTCAAAGATCTCGGCGTGCGCACCGTCTCGCTCGCGGACACCGTGGGCACCGCCTCGCCCGAGGACGTCGCGCACCTCTACCGCGCGGTAGGGGACTGCGTCGCAGGCGTTGAAATCGGCGTGCACCTCCACAGCCGACCTGATGGCGCCGCCGCCAAAGTCCTCGCCGCATATGAAGCCGGCTGCCGGCGTTTCGATGGCGCGCTAACCGGACTCGGCGGCTGCCCGTTTGCCGGCGACCATCTGGTCGGCAATATTCCCACCGAGACCGTGCTGACCACGCTCGCCGCTCGCGGCGTTTCCACCGGCATTGACGCCAAATCGCTGGCCATCGCCATGGCCATCACCGGCGAACTGCGCGAAAAATACGCGCATCAGCCCGCGGCCACCAAGCCGAACTAGCCACGGAGACACAGAGAACGAGTTTATGAATTCCAGATTCGACCCAACGCATGCCGGTTTTCCCGCGCATTCAGGTTTTCTTTGCGTTCTCTGCGCCTCTGCGGTGAATGCCTTTGCATCGCCTATTGCTTTGACCGATAGAGCCAAAGGTTTTTCCTGATGCCTTTGATTTTTCTCTCTATCAGTGTTCATCTGCGTTTATCTGTGGCTAAATGAGGGTTCCATCATGGGCTACCCGACACTGACCTATCAGCACGATGACGGCATCGCCACCATCGCGCTCTCCGTCCCCGAAAAGCGCAACGCCATCTCCGCGCAAATGATCACGGACATGCTCGGAGCGCTGCAGCAGGCGGAAGAGGGCCCCGCGCGCGTCGTGATCATCACCGGATCCGGAAAGTCGTTCTGCGCCGGAATGGATCTCGACGAATTGCAACACGCCGCCCGGCAAACCCAGCCGAAAAATCTGGAAGATGCGCGTCGCGTCACCAAGCTCTTCTTCCGCCTGCACAGTTTTCCCAAGCCGGTCATCGCAGCGGTAAATGGCGCGGCGATTGCCGGCGGCTGCGGGATCGCCACGCTCGCCGATTTCACCATCGCCGTTCCCGAAGCCAAATTCGGATACTCCGAAGTGAAGCTCGGATTCATCCCGGCTCTCGTCTCCGTTTTCCTGCGCCGCCGCCTGGGCGATCGCCAGGTGCGCGACCTGCTGCTCACCGGAAGGGTCGATTGACGCCGCGGAAGCGCTTCGCATGGGCCTGATTACCGAAGTTGTTCCTGCTGAAAAACTGATGGACCGCGCGCGCGAAATCGCCGCACTCCTGCTCGCCGCCAGCCCCACCGCCATCGCCCTGACCAAAAAGCTGCTCCTGAGCTTCGACCGCACGGCCATTCGCGCTGAACTCGAAATGGCGATCGATGCCAATGTCGAAAGTCGCGCGACTCCCGATTTCCGCGAAGGCGTTACCGCGTTTCTCGAAAAACGCGCACCGAAATGGGGCAGCTCCTAATCGCCCATGAAGGACTTCGCCGATGCCATCGTCCGCGTGCGCTACGCCGAGACCGATCAGATGGGCGTGGTCTATCACGGCAACTATTTCACCTGGTTGGAAGTCGGGCGCGTCGAACTTTGCCGCCACCTCGGTTTCGAGTACAGGCAGATGGAAATCGAGGACGACACTTTGATCGTGGTTGCCGAAGCATCCTGCCGCTACAAGAGCCCGGCGCGATTCGACGATCTGCTCGTCGTGCGCACGCGCGTCACCCGCGCCGATAAGCGCATGTTGCGCTTTGGCTACGAGGTCCTGCGCCAGCCCTCGGACGATTTGCTCGCCACTGCCGAAACCACGCACGTCATTTGCGATCACCACGGCCGCCCGAAATCGTTGCCGGAAAAATATCGCAAATACTTTCTGCCCGGACATTCCGACGGCTCGCCGCGCTCCGATGGGCAGCACAGCCCCGTCTCCAAAGGTTCCAGATGAGCGTACCCGATCCCGCGAAAATCGAAAGGTTCCGCGAAAGGCTTCGCCAGGAATGGACCGATGAGCCGACCGTCGCCGCCTGGCGCAAATGGAACACGCAACTCTCCGCGTTCACCCGCGGCGCTACCGATGCGGTCCTGGAAGCCGCGCAGCTTCGCCCCGGCATGCGCGTGCTCGATCTCGCCAGCGGCGTGGGCGATCCCGCGATTTCCATCGCCGAGATCGTCGGGCCGTCCGGACACGTCACCGCGACGGACCTCGGACCGGGGATGATCGCCTTCGCCGAGGAGCTCGCGAAATCAAAAGGCCTGCGAAACATGGATTTTCGCGTCGCGGATGTCGAGGCCCTTCTTTTTCCCGACAGCTCCTTCGACGTCGTCTCCTCCCGCTTCGGCGTGATGTTCTTTACCGACCAGGTGAAGGCGTTCCGCGAATGTCGCCGCGTCCTCAAGCCCGGCGGCCGCGTCGCGTTCGTTGTTTGGGGCAAGCGCGAGCAGCCCTTTCTCGGCGCGACCATCGGAATCCTGACGAAGTACGTCGAAGCGCCAACGCCCGACCCCGACGCGCCGCACGCTTTCATGTTCGGCGAGCGTGGCCTTCTCGAACGCCGGTTGAAAGCCGCGGGTTTCGCGGACGTGCGCGAGGAAGTCCGCACGGTCACCGGCCGATGGCAGGGAACGCCGGAAGAATACTGGCAGCAGTTTACCGAGGTGGCCGCGCCGTTCCGTCCGTTGATCGCCAAACTCACTCCGGAAACGCGCGCGAAAGCCGAAGCCGAGATTTTCGCCGGCTTGCGCAAAATCCACGACGGCAAAGCGCTGACCATGCCGCTCGAAATCGTGATCGGCACAGGCGTGCAAACGTGAGTCGAGTCGGCATTGACGGCGAACGGCTGTCGCTCGAAGATCTCTATCGCGTCGTATTCGAAGGCGCTGAGGCAGAGATTCCGCCGGCGGCGCGCGAGCGAATGAATGCGTCGCGAGCCGTGATTGAAAAGGTCATCGAGGCCGGAACCGCCGTTTATGGAGTCAACACCGGCTTCGGCAAGATGGCCTCGACGCGCATCTCGCGCGACGAAATCCGCCAGCTCCAGCTCAATCTGGTTCGCAGCCACGCTTGCGGAGTCGGCGCGCCGCTCGGCGAGCACGCCGTTCGCGCCATGCTCGCGTTACGGGCCAACGCCATCGCCAAGGGATTTTCCGGCGTGCGGCCGGTGGTCGCGGAAACTCTCGTGGCCATGCTCAACCGCGGCGTGCATCCCGTGATTCCGTCGCAGGGTTCCGTCGGCGCGTCGGGCGATCTCGCACCGCTCGCGCATCTGGCGCAGGTGGCGATCGGCGAAGGCCGCGCCGTGTACCAAGGCCGCGCCATGTCGGGCGCGGAAGCGCTGCGCGCCGCGGGAATCGCGCCGCTGGTGCTCGAGGCGAAGGAAGGCCTCGCGCTGCTCAACGGCACCCAAGCGATGCTCGCACTTGCGGCGCTTGCGCTCCGCGAAGCCGAGATCGCCGCGGACACCGCAGACGTCGCCGCGGCGCTGTCGCTCGACGCGCTGCGCGGCAGCCCGGCGGCGTTCGATGCGCGCATCGCCGCGGTACGGCCGCACGCCGGGCACGCCATCACCGCGCGCAACATCGAGCGGCTGAATCGCGGCAGCGAAATCCGCGAGTCGCATCGCTCGCCTGAAAAAGATCCGCGCGTGCAGGATCCCTACAGCCTGCGCTGCGCGCCGCAGGTTCACGGCGCCGTGCGCGACGCTGCTCGCACAGGCTCGCGCGACGCTGACCATCGAGCTCAACAGCGCGACCGACAATCCGCTGGTCTTTCTCTCGCCGGGCGCGGCAACCGGCGAAGTGATCAGCGGGGGAAATTTTCACGGCCAGCCGCTGGCCATGGCCGCCGATCAGATGGCCGCTGCGCTCGCCGCGCTCGGTGGAATTTCCGAGCGGCGCATCGAGCAGATGACCAATCCGCAGACCAGCCAGCTGCCCGCGTTCCTGATTCGCGAAGCCGGCCTGAATTCCGGCTTCATGATTCTGCAGGTCACCGCCGCGGCTCTGGCGAGCGAACTGAAACCGCTGGCCGCTCCGCATTCCGTGGATTCGATTCCCACCTCCGCGAATCAGGAGGATTACGTCTCGATGGGCATGGGCGCGGCGCGGCGGCTGGAACCGATGCTCGCGAATCTGAATAACATTCTCGCCATCGAATTGTTGGCGGCGTGCCAGGGGATTGACCTGCTCGCCCCGCTGCGGCCCGGCCCGGAAACGCGCAAGGCTTACGACATCGTGCGCTCGCTTTCCGCGCGCGTGGACGCGGACCGCTCGCTCGCGCCGGATATCGAAGCCGTCGCGGCAGCCGTGGCGAAGGGCTCCTTCGCGGCCCTGCTCCGCTGACGCTTTCTCTGCGATCTCTGAGCCTTCTCGGTGTTCTCTGTGTTCCTGTTCCGGCCGTGACGGTGGGTTGCGGTTCGGATTCGCTTTGCGCCCTATGCGTCGCTGCGGCAGGAGCTTTTTCTCATTTTGCCAATGCCTTTTGCAGGAATTTGCCGAAGCGATGGCCGGCAATATAGCTGAACGGCTTCACGCCCAGCGAGTAATGCCCGCACGGAAGATCCATCCCCTCGAATTGCACTCGCTCGGCGCGCAGCTTCGCCAAAAGCGCGTGCGTATATTCGGGCCAGAACGTGGGGTCGTAGCGCGCGGTGATCAGGAGCAGTTTTTTCTTCGCTTCGGGCAGGCGCGCGATGTAGGGAAACGGGCTGATCGGCGACCAGAAATGCCGCAGATCGCCGTGCGAGACGCCCGCCGCGGAGATCGGCTCCCACACGGTTTTGGTCGTCAGGCCGGTGGCGACCACATCGCCGAAATAAGTGGAAGCATGCAGAAACGCCCCGGCCTGCAAGGCCGGCTCGTGGCACAGGGTGATGAATCCGATCGCCGAGCCAATGCTGGTGCCGAGAATTCCGAGCGGGCCATAGCCCTGCTGCTCGAGCCAGCGCAGCGTGCGGCGAACGTCGAGCACCGCCTGGCGGCCCGCCTGCATGGTGAGTCCGATATTCGGGCCGACCAGATGATCGGCGCGCGGATGTCCGGGAATCGCGCGGCGGTCGTGATACGGCAGGCTCATTTTCACTGCCGTGAGGCCGAGCGCGTTCAGCCAGCGGCAAACGTTTTGTTGTTCTTCCCAGCGCGCGTTCCATTGCGCAAGGACCACGACGGCCGGGCCGCGCGTTCCGTTCTGTGATTTCCGTGAGGGGAAAAACTGCGCGTGGACGCGATTGTTTTCGGCCCAAGGCGACGCAATACCGCTGCTGAACGTGAGAACGTTGTCGGCGAGCGCGTAATCGGGCGCGGGCGAGACGGCGTACCAATCGTCGCTGTGAGCGATGGCGTCGGCGATGTAGCGGTCAAAGAACGCGCGCGGATGCGCGTCGGACGCGTCGCCACCGATGTGCTCGACGCCCCATGCGAACGCCAGCGTGCGGCGCTTGGGCTCCTGATCGAAGCGCATCTGCTCGTAGCGGCGAACTCTTTTTTCGTACCAGGAGACCATTGCGCGAGGATTCAAATATATCAGTGATTCGTGAGCGCTAACTGGTCATTACAAAGTCGTGATGCCGGGTACCCCATCCTTTCGCCATTTCGGTCACGAGAGAGCCTATCGAGAGCGGGCGAGGCGGCGAACGTGGGCGGCGGATAGCCGAGTAGGAACCCAGGTCTTGTTGAGGCGGGCGCCGAGGCGGCGATAGAAGCGGATGGCCGGGGTGTTCCAGTCGAGGACGATCCACTCCATCTGGCCGCAGCCTTTGCGCACTGCGACGCGGGCCAGAGCGGACATCAGCGCTTTTCCGGCGCCGCTGCCGCGGTCGGCCGGCAGGACGAAAATGTCCTCGATGAAGAGCGACGGCCGACACGTGAAGCTCGAGTAGGTGAAGTAATAAATCGCGTAGCCGACGGGGCGGCCGGCGCGGGTGCATAGCAGCGACTCGAAGTAGCGGTGGCGGCCGAAGCCGTGGCGGTGGAGACGCGCGGCGCTCGTGCGGCAGTGGCGGGTGAGTCGTTCGTATTTGGCGAGGCCGTGAATCAGCGTTAGGAGCGCGGGGACGTCCTGGGGCGTGCCGCGGCGGATGCGGAGAGCGGAGCGCTTTTCAGATCGCGGCATGAGGGAAGTATACCCAGAAATGCGAAGGACAGCAGATTCGCCGCAGAGACGCTGAGTTCGCAGGGCAAAGAAGGCAACAGCGAAAGCGCGGTCTGAAAGATTAACACAGAGGACACAGAGAAGGCACAGAGTACAGAGAAACCGTCTACAGCCGAGGTCGCAGAGGAAGGCGGACCAATTTAGGGGGCGCTGTGGCCGGCGCATTGCAGCACGCCGAGGTAGGGACCGAAGGGGCCGACGGCGTCGCGGTACTGGTGGGCCATCACTCTCGAAATCTGGTGAAGATGAGTGAGGTCGTGCACGGCCCAAGTCGCCAGAAGATCCGACAGCGTGACTGCCCCGAGGGCAGGGTGGCGTCCGCGCTTCGCAAGGTCGTGTGGCCGAAGATTCAGGGCGCGCAGCTCGGCAAGGCCTTTCGACCGCACGCGAGCGAATTCGCCGAGCAACTCGCCGAGCGACTTGCCCCGGCTTTCGGTGACGTGCCCCTGACGATCAAAGGGATCAAATGCCTGACTTTCGCCCGATTCCAAAATTCTCCTGGCGCGCGGCATCCAGTCATTGTGTTCGGCGTAAATCAAATGGGCGACGATGTCGCGCGGGCTCCAGGTGCCTTCGCCTTCGTTGCGCGAGGTCCACGATTCCGGCAGGTCGCGGAGGAGCGCGTCGAGCGCAGCGGGAGTGCGAGCGAGCAGCGCGATCGTTTGATCCAGACGTTGTTCCATCAAGAATCTCCGTTCATCAAAGCTTCGCATACGAAACATAAGGACAATGCGAAAGACTTAACACAGAGAACACAGAGAAACCACCGAGATCACGGAGAAACGCTAGACAACGGCTCCAGTGAAAACTCGATGCGCCCCCAGACGAAAAGATCGAGCGAACACCTCTCAGATGTCCGCTTGACCTTCGAGGTAGAAGACGCAGGTGCCTTCGAGCTCCACGCGATCGCCAAGCAGGCGGCAAATCACTTCCCCGCCTCGGGGCGAAGCCTGAAAGGCGCGAAACGCGGTCTTGCCCAATCGCCTGGCCCAATAGGGCGCGAGCATACAGTGCGCGGAGCCGGTCACAGGATCCTCCGGGACGCCCTTGGCCGGGGCGAAATAGCGGCTGACAAAATCGTAGACGCCTTCGCCGGGAGCGGTGACGATCACGCCGTGAGCGTGGACGCGGGCCACTGCTGGCATATCGGGCGTAAGCCCGCGCAGAATCCGCTCACTTTCGAACACCGCCAGATAGTTGAAAGTGTTGAAGAAAACTTCCACTGGAACGGCGCCGAGCGCTTCGGAGAGCGCTGCGGGCGTCGCAACCGGATCCGACGGCCGAGACGGAAAATCCATAATGTAGCCCGCGCCGGCGCGGTTCACGGTCAGCGGGCCGCTCGCGGTGTGGAAGACGACGCGTTTGCGTCCGGGCTCGAGCCGCTCCATGATCACGGCCGCACTGGCGAGCGTGGCGTGGCCGCACAGCGGTACTTCCACGGCCGGCGTGAACCAGCGCAGGCGATAGTCGCCGCCATCGCGGACGATAAATGCGGTCTCGGCGAGATTGTTCTCCGCGGCGACGGACTGCATGGTCGCTTCGGCAGGAAAGCTCTGCATCGGCATCACCGCCGCGGGATTTCCGGCGAACAGGCGGTCGGTGAAAGCGTCAACTTGAAATATTGGAGTGCGCATTCTGCGGCTTATCGTAGGGCGCCGGGCGAAATCGTCAAGAGCCGCTTTGGCCTGACGCGCCGGGAACAATCCGGCGAAGCTTGGGCCCGGGCCGCGACGTGGAGCGAGGGTGTATCATCCAAACCATCGGGTGAGGGCGGTAAAAAATCAAGACGGGAGAGACGCCGATGGAGCGAGACGATTTCCTGCATTATTTCGAGCAGGTCCGCGAGAGAACCATGCGCACGGTGCGATGCATTCCGCCGGACAAGATCGAATGGACGTGCCGCCAGGGCGATTTCACGCTGGGCGATTTGGCGCGGCACATTGCTGCCACCGAGCGCGAGGTGTTCGCCGAGGGCGCGCGCGGACTGCCGAGCCGCTACACAGGTTGCGGACGCGAGCTAGCCGACGGCTTCGACAACGTGATCGCTTACATGGAGCGGATGCACGCGGAGTCGGTCGAGATTTTCAGGCAGATGTCGGACGAAGATTACAAGAAGAAGGGTGTAACGCCGGAAGGACAGCCGGTCACGGCGTGGAGGCTGCTGCGCGCGATGATCGAGCATGAAATCCACCATCGCGGGCAGATTTACGTTTACCTCGGGATTTTGGGGGCGCCGGTTCATTCGCTTTTCACATTGAATGAGAGGGAGCTGAAGAATTTTGCGGCGGGGTAGGATTTGAGAACAGAGACTGAGAACGTCCACCGCAGAGACGCAGAGAGCGCAGAGGAACACCCTCCAGCAAAAAGCGAAACACATTACACAGAGCGCGCCGCGTTAGCGGTTGGGGCACGACTGCGCGGGGGCGGCTGCGGGGGTGCGGGGCGATGTGGCAAAATCAGTTTGTGGCGCCCACTACGCTGATCGGCATTTTTGCGGCCCTTTTCGGGCTGATTATCGGCAGCTTTCTCAACGTCTGCATCGTGCGAATTCCGGGACGCAAATCCATCGTCATGCCCGCGTCGGCGTGCCCGAATTGCGGCGCGGCGATCCGGCCGTGGGACAACATACCGGTGGTGAGCTGGCTGCTGCTGCGCGGAAAGTGCCGCGCCTGCAAGACGCCAATATCGTGGATGTATCCAGTCGTCGAACTGCTGACGGCTGCGCTCTTCTGGGCCTGCTACTACGCGTTTGGGCTGACCACCGAGGCGCTGAAGTGGGCGATTTTTTCCGCGCTGATGATCGTGCTGGTGTTCACCGACCTGCGCGAAAGAATTCTGCCGGACGTGGTGAATTATTCCGGATTCGCCGCGGGACTGGCGCTAAGCCTGGTGACCAAGCCCGCTGACGGCGCGGCGCTGTGGCTGGCGAATCACATGTTCGACTTCCCTCCCCCGTCGCCGGTGATTTCACTCGCCGATGCGCTGCTGGGCGCGGCGTTCGGCAGCGGCATGCTGTGGCTGGTGGCGGAGATTTATTTCCGGATGCGCGGGCGCGAAGGGATGGGATTCGGCGACGTGAAAATGATGCTGATGGCCGGAGCGTTCCTGGGACTGAAGCGAACGCTGCTGACGATACTCGCGGGCTCGGTGCTGGGCAGCGTGCTGGGGCTGGCGTTCATGCTGGCGCGGCGCAAGGGATCGGATTACGAGCTGCCGTTCGGAAGCTTTCTGGGAATGGCGGCGGTCCTGGTGATGTTTTTCGGCACGCCGCTGGTGAACTGGTATCTGTCGCTGATGATGGTGCGATGAACATGCCGCCGACGACACATCCGGCGTTTTCGCCGATCGGGATGGTAGATGCGGTGGTGATGACGGTGCTGCTGCTGGCGGCGCTGCTCGGGATGCTGGTGATGATGCGGAAATTTCTGCACCGCAATTCGGCCGCGACGGAGAGCGAAAGGCAAAGCTCGAAGACGGACGCGGAGAATGCGTCGGCGTTCATGGCGGCATCCATGCAGGGCGTGATCGAAAAGCTGCGCACGCAGGAGAAGGAGCTGGCGCGGCTGCACGTGCTGGCGCAGGAGCGCGCCCAGGAATCGGAACGCATGACCGAAGAAGTGACGCGCAACATGCCTACCGGTTTGCTGCTGGTGAGCGCGACGGGAGCGATCAGCTCGTCAAATCCCGCAGCGGAGGAGGCGCTGGGGCTCCGGCCGATGCGCTACCGGTCGTACAAGGAAATTCTGGGCGAGGAATCGGGTCTGTCGCAGATGCTGACGGCGTGCCTGCGGGATGGGAAAACATTTCAGCGCGGCGAGGTGGAGCACCTGACCACGGAAGGCGAGGTGCGGCGGCTGGGCGTGACCATTTCCCCCATTTACCAGCACGCGCGCATGGCGGTGCGAAGACACGTTTCGGACCCTCCAAGAACGACCGAGAAGAAAGTGAGCGGGGCGCTCTGCCTGATGAGCGACCTGACCGAGCTGACCGCGCTGCAAAAGCAGATTCGCTGGAAGGAAAATCTGGCGGCGCTGGGCGAAATGTCGGCGGGCATCGCCCACGAATTCAAGAATTCGCTGGCGACGATTTCCGGCTACGCGCAGATGATCCGCAGCGAGTCCAAGCCCGGCGAAACGCGGGAATCGGCGGAAAAGATTCTCGGACAAACACGGGCTCTGACGCATGTGGTCACGGAATTCCTGAAATTCGCGAAGCCGCTGGAAATCTGCTACGAGACAGTGGTGATGGAGCCGCTGGTCGAGCGCCTGGCCGAGGAGCTGCAGGAATCGCTGCCGAAGTGCAAATTCGCGTATGAGGGGACGTTCCTGGAGCTGCCGGGGGATGAGGCGCTGTTGCGGCAAGCGCTGCTGAATCTGGCGCGCAACGGAGCGGAATCGGCAAGCGCGGAAGCCCGGGCGCCGAAGGTGACGATTTCGGGCACGCTCGAGGAGCTTGGCGGTCGAAAATGGCAGCGCATCTGCGTGGCGGACAACGGGCCGGGCATCCCCGCCCACGATTTGCAAAAGATATTCCTGCCGTTCTACACCACGAAGTCGGACGGCACCGGGCTGGGCCTGGCCGTGGTGCAGAAAGTCGCACTACAGCATGGCGGGAGCATTGAGGCCCGCAACCGCGCGGGCGGCGGAGCGGAATTTCTGCTGTGGTTACCTTTGCGGCAGGAGAACGCACCGTCTCTATTCCCCTTACAGGCAGGACGCATTTAAACTAGCAAAGGGCGCGGAACTAGGCGCGTCCTGGGAGGCGTAGCTATGCGCACAATCCTATGGTGGGCAGCGGCAGCGGCTGTTTTCGCGGTTCCGGCCAGCGGCTGGTGCCAGCAGACCGATCCGAAAGCCGGATCGCAGGACCAGTCGCAGACGTCCGGGCAATCGAATTCGACCGCGACTACGACGACTCAATCGTCTGCCCCGCAACAGGAATCGCTAGCGGACGCGGCCCGCAAAGCGCGCGACGCGAAGAAAGATGCGCCCAAGAAAGCAAAAGTATTCGACAACGATAATCTCCCGTCCACCGGCGGAATTTCGACGGTCGGGAACGACGCAGCGGCCAAGGACGATGCAGATGCCAAGGCGAGCGCGGGCGGGACCGGCGCCAAGAACGGCGAAAAGGAATGGCGCGAGAAATTCGCCGATCTGCGCGGGAAACTCAAGCGGGACCAGGATGATCTCGCGGTGATGCAGCGGGAGCTGGGCGTGGACAGCGTGCAGTACAACGGCGGAGACCCGATGAAGGCGCTGCAACAACAACTGACGCGCGACGACATCAACAAGAAAACCGCCGCCATCGACGCCAAGAGCCAGGCGATCCAGGCCGACCAGCAGGCCATTGACGACGCCGAAGACGCGCTTCGCAAGTCCGGCGGCGATTCAGGCTGGGCGCGGTAGAGATTTCAGGCCATGGAGCCCGTCCTACTGGTCGAAGATAAAGCCGAGCTGCGCGCCATGCTGCGCAAGGCACTCGAGCGGGCGGGATACACGGTAGATGAAGCTCCCGATGGAAATGCCGCAGTTGATAAGGTGCGGTCGCGGCGTTATCTGATGGTCCTCACCGATTTGAAACTTCCCGGAAATTCTGGAATCGACGTGCTGCGCGAGGCCAGGCGCGTCGAGCCGACTCTGCCGGTGATTATCATGACGGCGTACGGGTCGGTGGAGGAAGCGGTGACGGCTATGAAGGAGGGCGCGTTCGATTTCATCCAGAAGCCGGTGGACCTCGATCATCTGCGGCTGTTGCTGGAACGGGCGGCGCGCCAGCAGGAATTGCTGCGCGAGAATCTGCTGCTGCGCGAGGAATACGCCGCGCGGTATGGCTTTCCGCGTATCGTCGGCGAGCATCCGACGATGAAGGACGCGAGCAACATGACCCAGCGGGTGGCGGCGACCGATTCGACCGTGCTGCTGCTCGGCGAAAGCGGAACCGGAAAGGAACTTTTCGCGCGGGCCGTACATCACCTGAGCCCGCGGGCCGAGCAGCCTTTTGTGGCGCTGAATTGCGCGGCGATCCCGGAGGGGCTGGTCGAGAACGAACTATTCGGGCACGAGCGCGGGGCGTACACCGGCGCGGGCGCGCGGAAAATGGGCAAGCTCGAGCTGGCGCACCGCGGCACGTTGTTCCTCGACGAAATCGGCGAGCTGCCGCTCGCCATTCAGAGCAAATTGCTGCGCGTGCTCGAGGAACGTAGATTCGAGCGCGTCGGTGGCACGCAGGAGATCGAAGCGAACGTGAGGATCGTCACCGCGACGAATAAAGATCTCCGCGCCGCCGTGGCGGACAAGACCTTCCGCGAGGATCTCTATTTCCGCATCGCGGCGGTGCCCATCACCATTCCGCCGCTGCGCGACCGCGGCGACGACGTACTCTTGCTGGCAGAACATTTTCTGGAGCGATTCAAGCGCGAGTTTCGCAAACCGGGGCTGAAATTGACGGCCGACGCCCGGGCGCGGCTGCGGACGTACCCATGGCCCGGAAACGTCCGCGAATTGCAGAATGCCATCGAGCGGGCCGCGATTCTGGCAAACGGAGCGGAGCTCCACGCGGAATCGCTGCAGTTGCCCGCTGCAAAACCCACGGCGGAGGAATTACCGGACGGCATGCTCGAAGAACGATTCCTGTGGGAAGGGCCGCTCGAAGAGGTGTCGCAGCGAGCGGTCGCGCACGTGGAACGATTCAAGATTCAGAACGCGTTGCGCGAATCGAAATGGAACAAGACGCGAGCGGCGGAAAAGCTCGGCGTGTCCTACAAAACTCTCCTCACCAAGATACGCGGACTGGGTCTCGAGAATTAGCCGCAATCAGGACCGAGCTAGCCTGTTATTTGTTCACCGGGCAAATCGACAATTTCTCTGGTACGTCGATTCGAACGGCGAGCGAATCCGGTACCAGCGGGCCGCTGTACAAGTAGCCGTAGGGCTTCCATTTCGCCCTTAGGATCTCCGAACTGTCTTTTTCCTCCACCCACCACGACGTAAACTTAGTCTGAAGAAAGTAATTCCCCGAGACCAGGCGATACTTCGCCGGCGAGTCGTAGGAAACGAACATCCCGGTCCTGTAGTTGCCATTGAAGCTCTCGCCAGGTTTTAGAATCGCATAGCTTTTGTCAGGTATTTCACGCCTCTTCCGCGGTGGGTCAAACCCAAATGTATCGAAGGTCATGCCGCCATTCCGAATTTGGCCCGGCGTGCCATCCGGGTTAATCCTGGACAGAGTTGGCTCGCTTGCGGTGTGGATACATTCCTTGCACAGAATTACGGGGTGGTCGCTCGTGTTTTCGACTCGAAGATGCAGGAGGAAAAAAAGAGAACCGATGTGGTCGTCCTTTCTGTCTTGATACGAATTCAAACAATAGCCTTGAGAAACCACCGTGATAGTCGCGTGAAGATGCGGCTTCTCTTCGGTCTTCGCAGGTTGCTGCGCACCCAACAAGAGTGCGTTAGCAAGGATCGCGCCTGCAGCCAAGCACGGCCGCAGATTAAAGTTCGCCATGGCCATTTCTTTCACGCGAGCAATTGCACGAAGATTTCATTCGAGACGGTGAGGCGGCCGGGCGCGATGCGGACGCGCGAGCCATCCGTCTCGATGAAACCCGACGAATGCAACTGGGCGATGCGTTCGCGGAGGGTGACGAGCCGGTCGCCGAGCTGCGATCCGTAGTCGCGTTCGATCCTGGCGAAATCGATGCCGTCGAGCTGGCGCAGGCCGAGGTAGAACTCCTCCTGCAGCGCATGCGGCGGCGAGACGGTCTCGATCTGCTCGCGCACCGAAGCGCCTTGGTCGATGAGCGCGACGTAGCGCGCCGGATCGTGCACGTTGGCCCAACGCGAGACGCCGTCAAACGAATGCGCGCCGGCGCCGAGGCCGAGGTAAGGCTCGCGGCGCCAATATTTCAAGTTGTGCCGCGACTGGCGGCCGGGCAGACCCCAGTTGGAGATTTCGTAGTGCTGGTAGCCTGCCGACGCGAGACGCCCGGTTGCATGATCGTAGAAGTCGGCCATGGCGTCGTCATCCGGAATCAAGCCGGCGCTGTAACGCTTGCCGCCTGCGAGTACTTCCTTGCCGAGGCGGCTGCCCTCGTCCACTTCGAGCATGTAGATGGAAACGTGTTCGGGACGAATGCGCAGAAGCTGGGCGACCGATGCATCCCACGATTCGCGGGTCTGGTGGGCGAGGCCGGCGATCAGGTCCATGCTGATATTGTCGAAGCCCGCGGCGCGGAGGAATTCGGCGGCGCGAAAAATGTCGTCGCGGCGATGCATGCGGCCGGCAGCCTGGAGTTCGACGTCGCGGAAGGATTGAGCGCCGAGGCTGACGCGGGTAAATCCTGCCGCGAGCCAAGCGGAGGCCTTCTGTGGCGTGATGGTTTCGGGATCGGCTTCGAGAGTGACTTCGGTTGGCTGAGCCCCGCTGTTGCGGCGGAGAAAGTCGAGAATGCGCGCGAGCAGGGCCGGCTCGAGAAGGCTGGGTGTGCCGCCACCGAAGTATACGGTGTCCACGCGCGGCCCCGCCGAAAGATTCGAGGATGCGATTTCGCGGCAGATGGCGTTGGCGTAGGGCTCGTAGCGATCGCGGGAAACGACGCCCGTGTGAAAATTGCAGTAGGTGCAGCGCGTCTGGCAGAACGGGACCTGGATGTAAACGCCGAGAGTCATAGGAAGACTAAAAGTTAACACAGAGAACACAAAGAAGACCGAAAGAGTGACCGCAGAGAGGCAGAGAACGCAGAGGAAGAAGCGAGAAACCCGGCGTGCGGACGAGCATCTGATAACATGGGCGCGGAGACGGATCGTCAAATATGGAATCGCCATTGATCGAAGTGCATCGCGCGGCGGGGGCGCGGATTGCCGAATTCGGAGGCTGCACGCTGGCCGAAGCATTTGCGCAATTGGATCGCGAGTACCGCGCGGCGCGCGAAAGCGTCGCACTATTCGATACGAGCTGGCACGCGACTCTGAAGCTGACCGGGCGCGACCGCGTGAAGTATCTGCACGCGATCACCTCGAACAATATTCAGGCGCTGGAGGCCGGGCGCGGGACGCTGGCGCTGCTGCTGAATCCGCAGGGGCACATCCTGGCGGAATTGGAAATCTACGTTCTTGCGGAGAGCGTGCTGGTGCGGACGCATGCGTCGGCGCGCGAACGAACCGTGGCGACGCTCAAGAAGTTCGTCATCGCGTCGGACGTGAAGATTGAGGACGCGACCGACACGATCGGTAGCCTGGCGGTTGAAGGGCCGCGTGCGGCGGTGGTTGTCGAGCAGGCTTGCGGCGTGAAGCTCCAAGATTTGCCGGGGATGGCGATTCGAGACGTGATCGTTGAGGGCATTGCGTGCCAGCTCGTGCGGCGGGAGCATTTCGGCGAGGCGGGCGCGGAGTTCATCGCCGGGCGTGAGTGCGTGTCCGTACTATGGGAAAAACTTCTGACTCGAGTTCGCGCCGTCGGCGGCGAGCCCATCGGGATGGGCGCGTTGAACTCGCTGCGGCTGGAAGCCGGCGTGCCGTGGTTCCCGGCCGATTTTGGCGAGGCCATGATTCCGCATGAAGCGGTGCTCGAAAATACGCACATCAGCTTCAACAAGGGCTGCTACACGGGCCAGGAGATCGTCGAGCGGGTCAGGACGCGCGGGCACGTGAACCGGAAGCGAGTGGTGCTGACGTTTTCGGCTGTCGCGCCGCCAGCGCCGGGAACGAAGCTGCGCGCGGGCGGCGCGGAGATTGGATTCGTGACCAGCGCGGCGTTTTCTGCGAACGGGAAACCGGCGATCGGGATGGGCTACGTGCGGCGAGAGCATTTTGCTCCGGGCAGCGTGGTGGAATTTGACGGGGGCACGGCAGAAGTCCGGTAAGAGAGGCAATCCCGCTCACCGCGGAGGCCCAAGGAAAACCGGAACGCTGAAGGTTCTAACTCTTGTTGAAATTCATGGAGCGGAGGAAGCTGCCGCGGTCGTTATCGATTTTCTTCTGAAGTTGGAAAATGGCGTAGAGCAGGGCTTCGGGGCGCGGAGGGCAGCCCGGAACGTACACGTCGATCGGAATCACTTGATTGACGCCCTGCACGACGGCGTAGTTGTTGAAGACGCCGCCGGAGGTGGCGCAAGCGCCCATGGAGATCGCCCATTTCGGCTCGGGCATCTGCGCGTAAAGCTGCCGGATGATGGGCGCCATTTTCTGCGAAACGCGGCCGGCGATAATCATCAGGTCGGACTGGCGCGGCGAGCCGCGGAAAACTTCGGCGCCAAAGCGGGAAATATCGTAGCGCGAGGCAGCCATGGACATCATCTCGATGGCGCAGCACGCGAGGCCGAAGGACATGGGCCAGATCGAGCTGCGGCGCGCCCAGTTGACGACCTTGTCGAGCGAGGCGAAGAGAATGCCCTCGTCCTTCAGGAAATTTTCATCCTGGCCCGGCTTTTCGAGTGTGACGCCCTTGGCGAGTTCGACGGACATGGTTGAACGCGGCTCCTGAGCGATCGCGACCTGCAATTCCCTACCCACTCATTTTGCACCCTGGCGCGAAGGTTTGCAATGGAACAGAGATGGGGGGTGAGATAGAGTTGAGTCCGTTGCGGCGAGCAACCTGGGAGGAGACATGCGATCCGGAATTTGGATACCGTACGCAATGGTGTTGTGCGTTGCCTTGGGAGGGGTGTTGGGGATGGTGGTGCAATCGGCGCGCGGTTCGAGCGGTGACAAGGACGCGCCGAGCGCAACCGGAGTGGGAGGATTTTTCTTTAAGGCGAAAAGCCCCGGCACACTCGCGGAATGGTACCGCGTTCATCTGGGCATCGCTCTCCAGGCCATGGGCAAAGGGGAGAATGCGCCGCAATATTACTCCTTTGAGTGGCGGGAGAAGGAACATCCGGACACAGTAGGGGCGACTGCGTTCTCTATTTTTCCAGCGGACACGAAGTATTTCGGGCCGGGCGGATCGCAGTTCATGGTCAATTTTCGGGTGACGAATCTCGACCAGCTGCTGGCGCAGCTCCGCAAGGACGGCGTGAAGGTCGAGGACAAGGTCGAAGACGCATCCTACGGCCGATTCGGATGGGCCACCGATGGGGAGGGCAATCGCATCGAGCTGTGGGAGCCGAAGTGAGGATGCGTCGTCGAAGTGCGAGCTAGTGGACGACGACCATCGCGGTTGCGGACTTGGTGTTTCCCGAGGCGTCGGTGGCCGTGAAGGTGTAGGTGATGGTCTTTTTCGGCGAGACGCTGACGCAGCGCTCAAACGCCGGCCAAACGGCATTGGATTGCGGCTGGAGCGTCACCGATTTGGCGTTCGAAACGCTGTAGCACAGCGTGGTGGAATCGCCGCGCTGAATCACCGCGGGATTCGCATAAAAATTGAGAATCTCGAAGCGGTCGCCGCCCATGGCCTGAACGACTTTTTCGTCGTGCGAGCGTTCCTTCTCCGCCGCACGCTCCTCGATGACCCGATTGCTATGCCAGCGCATGTAGAACACGCCGACAACGTAAGCGAGAGCCAGGCCGAAAACGACGAGCGATACGATCGCGTACGTGCTGATTCCGTTGCGCGGCGGGCGAGAGAGTTTGGGATCGTCGAACACGCGACAAACTCCTACGGATTTTGCGGCGGGGGCTGCGACGACGGCGGAACGAGCGCTCCCCCAAAACCGGGGGGATTGGCGACCGGATTCGCGTTCCCATTTCCCACAGCGCCCGCGGGGACGCCAACCGCCGGACCCGGATTCGTCAGCCCCTGCTGCACGGCGCGGGCCTGATCCTCAAGCGGGTTCCAAATGAATTCCCAGTCTTGGTATTTCTTGCCGCCGTTGTAAACCTTGATCGAAGCGGCGTCCGAGTGCGTTCCGCCTCCCACGCCGGTCAGAAAAGCGCCAATCACGGGGCCGTCAACCGGGCCGGTCGGCTTCAAGAGCGACAGCGGGTTGACGAGCTGGCCGGAACTGGATGAGCTTGCCTGCGCCGGCGCCTGGCCGGGTGCCTGCGCGCCGCCGGCAGAATTGTCGGTGGCCGAGCCCGACGACGGTTGCCCCGGAGCATTTGTGCCAGCCGGCGCTCCCTGCTGTCCCGGTGCGTTCGCCGTGCTCGCACCGCCCGTTCCAGAGGCGATGCTCGATACGGGCGTGCCGACAAGCGCGCCCGTTTGGGACACAGGCGGAATTTGGCCGCCGTTCAAGTCCATGATGGCCATCTGCTGAAGTGTGGCGTAGCGGACGCTGCCGATGATCTGTCCCGCGCCATTGACGTAAATAAATCGCCAGGCGCCGTCCCCAGATTTGTTCATGGGATCCTTGTAGGCTGCGTAGCGCAGGAAGTGAAGCTCTGGCAGGCCGGTCTGCAAGGCGTCGAGGTCCTGCGGATAGTGGCCGGTTTTGCGGAAGTACAGGCGAATGGCGCGGACGTACTGATTTCCGCGCCAGATCATGTCGTCCTCGCGCGCGCGCTGCCCCTGCGTGTACATGTTCCGCAGAGCGACCTGCGAGGCGACAATCATTACAAGCACCAGGAACATCGCCATCAAATAGGCGAAGCCCGATTCCTGCGACCGGCGGCGGCGATGCGTGCATTTCCGCGGCGGGCAGCAGGCCGATTTGTGGATCCGGGCGATCATTGGCTTGGGTTCCCCACCCCTTCCGGCGGTTGGACCAAAGGAACCGTCGCGTGGCGACCGGTGGCAATTTCCTCGACGTCGGCGGATTCGTTGCCGATGTGCACGAGCCGGAAATTGTTCAGAAATTTGGCGCCTTCCGCGACCACCAATACATCATCGCCGCTGGTAAAGAACGCCACGCGCTTTCCCGAATGCGGCTGCGATGCATAGCCGAAAAATTCCGCGGGAACCTGCAGCGGAGGAGGCGGAGGCGGTTGCTTCGGGCCGACGAAGGCTCGCGCGTCGGCCGCCGCCTGGCCCGCCGGCACGGGAACGGGAGGCGGTGTGGCGACGAAGATATTCCGGTGCGAGCCGGAATATTCGAGTTTGCGAAGCCGCGCCAACTGGTCGAGCCGAAGACTCGGTTCCTGGACGTCGAGAGGCTCGAACTTCGTATCGGCAGCGAGGACACCGGAGAACCCGGGGACCGAGGCGCGGTTGAACTCGTAATAATAGATCACGGCGGCCAGCAGGACCGCCAGCCCCGCGAGAACGTAAACTTGCGTGCGTTGCGACATCGCTCAGGTCCTGAAATACGTGTGCAGATCGAGGTCCAGCCGGATGCCTCCGGAGGTCGCCGAAGCCAGACGCAGGCTATCGAGCAAATAAAAATTCTTGGAGCGTTCGAGGCCGTTGATGAACTGGATGATCGCGGGATAGTCGGCGTCGAGGTTCGTGGTGATTTGGATTTCGGTGACGCCGCGGTCCTTGAGCTCTTTCTGCTTGAATGTAAAACCGGAGATTCTTACGCCAGCCTTCGTGGCGATCCCGTCCAGATCGGACTCGATCTGCGAATAGCCGGTCGGTGAATCCAGAAATGATTCCTGATAGAACGCGTCGCAATCTTTCCCGGCTTGCGGCAGGGAGGCACGAATTTTTTCGCCCTTATCAACGTCGGCGCGCAGCTTCTTGGCGTCGAGCGCCAGGCGATCGCGCTGGGCGCGCAGCGACTCCGGCTGCTGCAGAGAGAAGCGCCACAGGAAGCCGAGCAGCGCGAGGTCCAGCGCCAAAACTACGCCCAGGGCGATGGCCGTCCACAATTTCCAGCCGCGCCATGTGAATTTCATGTTCATGTCGTCGAGTACCAGACGGTTAGATTGAGGACGATCTTGTCGGGCGTGCCGGGCTGTTCGGAACGCCGCTCGTCCCTTACGACCATGCCCGAAAACATCTTGGATTTCTCGATGGCCTCCAGGAACTGAATTTTTCCCTCGTCGGTGGCGGCGCCGACCTCCAGCGTTACCTCCGCGCGGCCATTCACCAGTCGGGGCGCGATGCTGACGACGCGCACGCCCGGCGGGATGGTTTCCTCCAGATCCATGAATATCTTTGTCCAGGGAAAACTACGCTCGTCAATCAAGGAATTCAGGAATGCCGAGCGGCCCAGAATCTGCTGAGCCTGCTGTCCGCGGAAATCCGACGCGAGCGTGCGTTGCCGCTGCTGGTCCGCCTGGATGGAATCCTCTAATCGAGCGATGTCGGCGCGCAGCGCTCGATTGGCGCGCCAGGATCTGAACGCCGCAAAAGAGAGCAACGCGAGTGCCAGGACACCGACAGTGCCGATCAGCGCCGAATAGGCGAGAAACGGCCGATTATTCGGCTGCGGAGCGGTGGCGAGATTGAGCTGAAGTTTCATCG
The DNA here is from genome assembly GCA_963814605.1 of uncultured Acidobacteriota bacterium. Lineage (GTDB taxonomy): Bacteria > Acidobacteriota > Terriglobia > Acidiferrales > UBA7541 > Palsa-295. The sequence continues at coordinate 882,981 of CAWFDD010000002.1, forward strand.
GTTGCTATTCAAGATTTCGCCGATATCAGGGCCTGCCGTTCATCATCCAGCCCGCCAGCGCGTCGAGGCCGTTATGCACCAGGTCCTTCGCTTCCGCCTCAAGCCCCTGCACCCCTTGGGCTTCGGCGATTGGCCCAACGCCAATTTTCAATTCTTCCGCCAGGGCGCCTCCGAATATTTGTTCGCGATCGCCGAAACCGGTGATCCGCGCGCGGTCAATCGGCGCGCCCCAGGTGTCCTGATAGTAGGCCACGGCCGGAAACACTTCATCGAGCATGGCTTGTGGCTCGAGCAACTTCGCGCCCGACAGCATTTCCGTCGAACGGTACACGCACAGGTTTGCGCCATGGGTGACGACCGTGGTGAGAATATTCCCGCAGAGACGAACCAGGAGCGTGGCTCCGCGCTCCTCGAGCAACGGCGTCGCGGCCAGCGTCGAGCCCAGCACGACTCCGGCCTGCGCGCCGAGCGATTCCACGATCTGCTCGTATTCGCGGACGATCTGTTTCCTGGCAACGGCGGTAACAACTTCCAGATTGCCGCCACGGCCGGTCTGACGCGTCCAGGAGACCACGGTTTCGTCCACATCGAAGGGAACGCTTTTTTTCAAACGCCAGCGCAAGAGCGGCAATGCATCATCGGCGCGCCGCGGGAGGCTATCGAACGGCTGGATGAAAACACGCACCACCAGGTCGGGAACCAGCAGCGCGATATGCGCGCCGCTCACCGGGATCCGCGCAAAAACGCGGCGCAGGGCCCCGCGCACTGCGTCCGGCTGCGTAACGTTTGTCTCAACCGTCGAAGGCATCACCGCGCCGACGGGCAAAGACTCCACGGCGACTCCTTCGAGATGAACGCCGCGCTTGCTCCAGCGCGCCGCGGCAACATGTTGGGCCGCGATCTCCACGACGACCGGGGGATGGGGCATGGCGTGCAGCCAGCGGTCAATGCGTCCGATCAGGCCTACGCGGTAGAGCTGGCCTGCGACACTGTCTGAAGCCGTAAAGCTAGTCAAGAAAGGTCACCTTGTTGATTTCGCGCAGGGTGGTAACTCCGGCGCGCACTTTTTTCAGCCCCGAATCGCGGAGAAAGGTCATGCCGACTTCGCGCGCGGCGCGCTTGATTTCCGAGGTTGGCCGGCGGTCAATAATCATTTCGCGGATGTGGTCGGAAAGATCGAGAAGCTCGGTGATGGCAGAGCGCCCCCGGTATCCGCTGCCGGAACATTCCAGGCATCCGGCGCCCTCGCTGAACTGGAACGCGCCCCATTCAGCCAGGTCGAGACCCGAGTCCTTGAGGACGGACGGCTCGTAGGTGACTTTTTTCTTGCAATTTTCGCAGACCACGCGAACCAGCCGCTGCGCCATGATGCAGTTCAGTGCGGACACGAAGTTATAGGGCTCGACCCCCATATTGATGAAGCGGCCGATGACGTCCGTGACGTTGTTCGCGTGAACGGTGGTGAAGACGAGGTGGCCGGTGAGGGCTGAATTGATGGCGATCTGCGCGGTTTCCTGGTCGCGGATTTCGCCGACCATGATCTTGTCCGGATCGTGGCGCAGAATCGAGCGGAGGCCGCGCGCGAAGGTGAGGCCCTTTTTCTCGTTCACCGGAATCTGGGTGATGCCGCGGACCTGGTATTCGACCGGATCCTCAATGGTGATGATTTTGTCCTCGTCGTTCTTGATTTCGTTGATGGCCGCATAGAGCGTGGTGGTTTTCCCGGAGCCGGTGGGACCGGTGACGAGCACCATTCCATACGGTTCGTGAATGTAGCGCCGGAAGCGCGTAACTTCTTCGGTGTCGAATCCAACGACGTCAAGAGTCAGGTTGCGGAATTTCTCGCTGAGGGTTTCCTTGTCGAGGACGCGGAGGACGGCGTCCTCGCCGTGCACCGACGGCATGATGGAGACGCGGAAATCCACGAAGCGCCCCTTATAGCGCACCCGAAAGCGGCCGTCCTGCGGGACGCGGCGCTCGGCGATATCGAGCTCGCTCATTACTTTGATGCGCGACAGAATTGTGGCGTGCCAGTCCTTGGCCAGCGGCTGCATGGCGAATTGCAAGACACCGTCAATGCGGTACTTCACGACGACTTCGGAATTGCGCGTTTCAATGTGGATGTCGCTGGCGCGCCGCTCGAGAGCCGTGAAGATCACCGTGTCCACGAGACGAACGATGGGGCTCACGCCGGTATCCTGCGTGAGCTTCTCCATGGAAATATTTTCTTCGCTGTCTTCCTCGTCGCCGATCACCTGCAGAGTGAAGCCCTCGGTGGCCTGGTCGAGAACGCGCTGCGACTGCTCGGTTTTCTTCAGCAATTCCCCGATCTGCGAAGCGGTGGCGACCCTCAGTTGCAGGCGCTTGCCGAGGAGAAGCGCGAGCTCGTCGGTGAGCTGCAACTGGCTGGGATCGGCGATGGCGACCACCAGGGTCGAATCGTGCGCCGCGAGCGGCACGAAGCTGTACCGGAACATCAACTCCGCGGGAATGCTGCGGAAAAGGTCAGGGTCAATGCGCTGCTCCGCAAGATCGACAAACGGACAGCGGTAGCGCTCCGCCAGGCGACGGGCTTGCTCCCGCTCCGCGGCTTGGTCCGGAGCTTCGCCAATTGCCGGATTGTTCGTAGGTGTCGCCATCGAGTCCTATCCTCCTATTGATCCAACCTGGAGGGAAAACATGGGCAGATACAGGGAGATCAAAATGAAGCCTATCACAAGGGCCATAACCACTAATATCACGATCGGAATCCAGGAAAGCGTGCGCTGCAGGCGGGTGTCCACTTCCTCTTCGTAGAATTCCGCCACGCTGGTGAGCATGGCCGTAAGCGCGCCGGACGCTTCGCCGACCTCGATCATCTCCAGCGCGAGGCCTGGAATCAGACGCGTTTCGGCGAGGCTCACGTGCAGAGACTGCCCTTCCTTGACGCGATCGGCCGCTTGCTCGACGGATGTCGCCACCAGCTTGCTGCCTATCGCCGACGCCGAGGTGCGAAGGGCGGGAACCAACGGAGTTCCGCCGCCGAGAAGCGTGGAGAGCGTACGCACGAATTGAGCAATCTGCGCTTTGATCCAGATGTCCCCGAAAATCGGCAAGCGAGGCTTCAGCCGATCTATGGCGATCGCTCCCCGGTCGGACCTGGTCCAAAGAAAGACTCCGGCTGCTGCCACCAGAATCGCGATGGCCATAACCACAAAATAATTTCGCAGAGGCAGCGCAAGCGCGAGCAGGATTCTGGTGCTGGTCGGCAAAGGCACGTTGAGCTGCTGGTAGAGGCCCGCGAACTGCGGCAGCGCGTACGTGGCGAGATAGGTGACCACGATCAGCGCCACCAGGACCAGCACCACCGGATAGATCAACGCGGTGATCAGGCGGCTGCGAAAACCACTGCTGACCCGCAAGTAGGAGATGTATTGTTCGAGAACGCCCGTGAGACTGCCGCTGCGCTCGCCGGCGGCGATCACCGTGATGTACACGGCCGGGAAGGATCCCTGGGCAGCCATGGCCTCGGATAGAAGTGCGCCGCCGCGCACGCGCTGCCTGACGTCCTCCAGAATCGGCCGCAGCCGAGGCGCGGCGGCGCGTTCCGCCAAGAGATCGAGGGCCCGGAGGATCGGCAACCCGGCGCGCACGAGCGTGTTGAATTGCTGGTTGAAGATCAGGAAATCGGCGGGACGAAGCCTGCGTTCGTTGCTGGCCCGGCCGAACTGCGCCAGAAGATCGAACTGATTGCGAACGGAGAAAACATAGAAACCGCGGTCAGCGAGCTTCCTCCGCGCTTCATCCTCAGACTGCGCCGTCTCGACCTGCTGGAAGATCCGGCCGGAGGCATCCCCGACTTTGCATACGAAATCGGCCATGGTGGTCTGTTGGCGCGCCGCTCCGAGGGAGCGATTCACACAAAGTTTAGCATACCCCTATCAGAGCAAGGCTGAAGCCGGGAAAACAGCCAATCAATAGGATGTGACAACCCCGAAAATGGTGTGCCGCCGCGATTGTGATGAAGGTGGCGGGTTCGGCGGGCGGCTATGATAAAGTCACCCGGATTTCACTTTCCATCTCGAGGGACTTGCCCCGGACGCCATGGAACCAATCTCCCATTTCTTCTATTCCGATCGTCTGAAGCTTCAATTTTGGGACTACGGCCAGGACGGCAAGCCGGCGCTCGTGCTGGTCCACGGAGGCCTGGACCACGCGCGCAATTGGGACTGGGTCGCGCGCAAGCTGCGGGAGGACTATCACGTCTACGCGATTGATTTGCGCGGCCACGGAAACAGCGCCTGGGCGCCGGGAGCGATGTACAGCCTGGTCGAGCACGTCCTCGATCTTTCCGCGCTACTGGACATCGTCAACGACTTTCCGGTCCGCCTGATCGGCCATTCGCTGGGAGGCATCATCGTGCTGCACTACGCCGGGACGTACCCGGAGCGGGTGCGCAAGGCCGTTTCCATTGAAGGCCTGGGCCCGCCGGAAAACAGCAAAATACATTCACCGGCGTCGAAGCAAATCCGCTATTGGATCGAGGCCGTGCGCAAAGTCGAGAAACGCCAACCCAAGACATATCCGAATCTCGACGCCGCCATCGCGCGCATGAAGGAAGCGAATCCGCATCTTTCGGAAGAAGTCGCGCGGCACCTGACGCTGCAAGGCACCAATTGGGACGCCGACGGCTCGCTGGTCTGGAAATTCGATAATTTCGCGCGCGTGTTTTCGCCGTACGGACACCACGTCCAGGACGCCATCGAAATCTACGGACAAATCACCTGCCCGATCCTGTTGTTCTGGGGGCCCGAAAGTTTCTTGCCCGTGCCGGAAGCGGACGCACGTCGAAAAGCGATCGCCAACAATCGGCTCATCACCGTGCCCAACGCCGGGCACTGGGTGCATCACGATCAGCTGGATACGTTTCTGCGGGAGACGGAAGCGTTTCTGCGGGACTGATTCCTTGGCGGCTGTCAGCGAATCTCGCCGGCCAGCGATTCCTCGTCCACGATGGCCACTCCCGGCGGCGGCTGAAAGTGAAACTTCACCTCGGGAATCGCGCTGTTTTCTTCCCAGTTGCCGAACCGAAATTCGGTTTCAACGTGCCCCGCTTCGCGGATCAACACGCGGACAAGCCTGGCGTCCGGATCAGTTTCGAATAGCACCTGTAGAGCGGGGTCGCTGCCGGAAGCGTCCCGGGGAATACACAGCAGAACGGAGTTGCCGGCCGGTACCGGTCCGATCTCCGAACTGGCTTCCCTTCTCCGCTTCCGGGCCGACAAGCTGAATCGAGCGGCAGAGCTTTGCCAAATCCGCTTTGCCGGTCAGCAGCGCGAGCGGCGTGCGCCAGTCGGAGCTTTCCTTCAGTTTCGCGCGGCTGGCGGTTCGATCAGCGGGAACGTAGAACCAAACGTTCGTGCCGTCCACGATGAAGAGCTTCTCTTCGGGAGATTCATACTCCCAGCGCATGCGGCCGGGACGCGAGAAATAGACCGTTCCCGATTCAGCCGAGGCGCCGCCGTTTCCATCCGAATAGCGCTCGTAAAAGGTGGCTTGCAGCGTGCGCGCGTGCTGATACCGCGCTTCCAGCGCCCGCCGGATCGAGTCCGCGTCGCGAACAGGATTCGCCAGCAGGCCAAACAAGATGAATGGCAGCGCTCCTCGAATCATCCTTAGAGTCTAACAGAGACGCGATTGATCGGGACTGAATCGGCGAATAGTTGAGGGCTCCGAGGTGCTAGGAACCTTCCAGCCTCGGACACGAAAACGCAAAGCGCGAGGTCTTCGCGGGAATACCAGCAGTCGCGCGCGCTATTGCAGCTCGTTCAGCGCTTCACAGGCGGCCGGGGTGGCAATCGCTCCGCCTGCAGGATCGTAATGGATGATACCGGGCTCGTCGCTGCAGAAGCTCTGCGTCCCGGTATAGACGCTGATCGGCAAGGCGGTTACCAGATAAGCGGAGTAGCCTGCCGCGCATCCCGGCGGAGGGTTCGTAATCGTGGGCCCCTGAGGAAAATAAGCAAACACGTAGCCGCTTTTCTGATAGGGCGGAGTCGAAATGATCGGGTCGATGAGCAGCGCGCCCATGCAAGTCGCCGGCGCCGCCACACCGCCCAGGGAGTCCAGCGTTGGCGGCAGACCGTTACTCCAAGTCGTCGAGTACTCTACGGAGGCAGTCGTGATGGAACGCACGGTGGATGCCGCGCCGGCCTGATTCGCCGAGATCTTGGCACGCAGAAAGTTCGGAATCGCAATCGCGGCAATGATCAGTATGATCGCGACGACGATCATCAGCTCGATCAGCGAGAAGCCCCTCCCGCGAAGGTCGCTGGTCTTCTGCCCGTGACTTTCGTCCAGTGTGCGCATTGTCAAGACCCGCGTCTCGCGGGATACCTCTAGTCAAGCGAAGAGAGGAAGAAGTCAGGCTTCCTCTCTCCTCCATGGCCGATACCGAACTACTACTGCATCACCGCAGCTGCTCCGAGTCCTGCGCATGTCCCAGCCGCGGTTCCGATCGCAGCGCCATTCGTGTTGAAGTGCAGCACGCCGCTCAGGTCCACGCAGAATGCACGCTGACCAGTCGTTCCCACGGTCACCGGCGTGGCGTTCTCTTCAAAACCGGTGTTCGGGCTGGCTGCAGTGCCTGCTCCGCCGTTAGGAACTGCAACGAATTTGTAGCCGCTCTTCTGTCCGCCTGCGAGGTTGGAGTCAATCAAGCAGGCCGCAGTCGTGGTCGCACCGGTTCCGGGGCAACCGCCGGCTGGCGTCTGCAGGTTCGTGAGCAGCGTCGGACCAAGCTGGAAGCTGTTCGAGTAGCTAATTTCAGCGGTAACGATGGTGCGCGTCGAACCGACTGCCGACGCTTCGTTGGCCGCGATCTTCGCACGAAGCAAGTTCGGAATTGCGATAGCCGCGATGATCAAGATGATCGCCACCACGATAAGTAACTCGATGAGTGAAAAGCCTTTTTGTTTTGAAGCCATTTCAGTGTCTCCTGGGACCCTTTAGTTCCGGGGTTCGACGTGTCGTGAGCTAAGTTTCAGAGTGAGAACCGTGATCCGTCGCCTCGGCCTGGCTCTGATTTACTTGGTTCTGTTCTTCTTTCCTTCCGTTACCGCTTCTGCTTTTTCCTGTCCTTCCGTTTCTGACCTAGAGAAAAAAAGGGGAAGAAGCGGAGCTTCTTCCCCCTTCTTCGACAACCAATTCAGAACAACTACTGCATAACCGCCGCAGCTCCGAGGCCCGCGCATGTCCCAGCCGCGGTTCCGATCGCAGCGCCGTTCGTGTTGAAGTGCAGCACGCCGCTCAGGTCCGCGCAGAATGCACGCTGACCAGTCGTTCCCACGGTCACCGGCGTGGCGTTCTCTTCAAAACCGGTGTTCGGGCTGGCTGCAGTGCCTGCTCCGCCGTTAGGAACTGAAACGAACAGGTAGCCGCTCTTCTGTCCGCCTGCGAGGTTGGAATCAATCAAGCAGGCCGCAGTCGTGGTCGCACCGGTTCCGGGGCAACCGCCGGCTGGCGTCTGCAGGTTCGTGAGCAGCGTCGGACCAAGCTGGAAGCTGTTCGAGTAGCTAATTTCAGCGGTAACGATGGTGCGCGTCGAACCGACTGCCGACGCTTCGTTGGCCGCGATCTTCGCACGAAGCAAGTTCGGAATTGCGATAGCCGCGATGATCAAGATGATCGCCACGACGATCAGCAATTCGATGAGCGAGAAACCCTTCTGTTTCTTATTCATTGTGTCTCCTAGGAGCATTGCTCCGGATCTCAATTTGTACTCCCTGGCGGGGTGTACGCACACATACAATGCAAGAGGGATGCCAGGTTCGCGCCGTGGGTTTACCCTCGCGACACGATCTCATTATAGCTCCTGATTTCAATAACATACAGCCCATCGCCGCCTTGGTTTCCGGCAGACTCGCGCTACGGACCGGACTGGGCATCGCGGAAGTTGACACTTTGTGCTTATGAGCATTGACGAAATCGGCTGGTTCGGACATCCGGCGGCATGGGGACGGTTCGCGCGATGCGATTCCGGTTGCTTCCATCTTAAACGCCGTATTTCTTCGCATAGTGACGGAATGAACGGTAGGACATCTTCAGCAGGCCGGCCGCCTGCGTCCGCACGCCCCCGGAGCGCTCCAGCGCGGCGAGCAAATACGACCGCTCGAGACTCTGAATGTGGTCTTCCAGGCTGAGGCCCTCTGCGGGCAGGCAGAGACCATTCCCGTTGTGCGCTGCATGAGGCACGGCATCCTGAAAGTGGGTCTGTATCTTTTCGGGCAGAGCGTCCACGGAGATTCGGTTCGAGCTTTCCAGCGCGATGGCCCGTTCGATAGTGTTCTCGAGCTCCCGGACATTGCCCGGCCAGTCGTACACTTCCATCCGGCGCATGGCTTCCGGCTCGATGCCGTCAATCTTTTTCTCCATGGATTTGGTCAGGCGTCCCAGAAATTCCCGCGCCAGCAGAGGAATGTCCTCGCGGCGGTCCCGCAGCGGCGGCAAGTGGATGGGAATGACGCTCAAACGATAGTAGAGGTCCTCGCGGAAGCGGCCTTCGGCGATCTCCTTGGCGAGATCCTTGTTCGTGGCGGCGATGATGCGAACGTCCACGTCGGTCTCTTCCGTGCTGCCGATGGCGCGAACCTTGCCTTCCTGCAGCACGCGATAGAGCTTCACCTGCATGGTGACGCTCATGTTCCCAATTTCATCCATGAACAGCGTGCCGCCGTGGGCGGCATGAAATAATCCGGCGCGATTTTCATTGGCGCCGGTAAACGCGCCTTTGACGTAGCCGAACAGCTCGGATTCCAGCAGGGTTTCAGGGAACGCGCCACAGTTGATGGTGATGAAGGGAGTCTTCGCCCGAGCGCTGTTTTCGTGGATGGCGCGCGCCACGAGCTCTTTCCCCGTCCCGCTCTCGCCGGTAATCAGCACGCGGCTGTGCTGCGGAGCGATATTCTGAATCAGCTCAAAAATGGCGCGCATCTTCGGGCTGGTGCCGATCATGTGATCGAGCCCCGTAAGCCGCCGAAGTTCGCGACGCAGGTAGCCCGCTTCCTTCTTCAGCGCCAGACTTTCCGCAACCTGCTGTACTGCGGGACGCAGCTCGTCGAGCAGCCGGTCGCCCTTGATGACGTAGCGGTCCGCGCCGAAGTTGACGGCGGCAATCGCTGTGTCAATCGTGGGCACTCCCGTGATCAGGATAAAAATGCTGGCCGGCGAAACTTCCTTGGAATAACGCAACAGCTCCACGCCGTCCATGTCCGGCATGCAGATGTCCGACACCACGATGTCGAATATGCGCGACGCCAGCAGCCGCTTGGCAGCTTCTCCGCTGGTCGCCGTTTCCACTTTGTGGCCTTCCTTGCGGAAGCTGATTTCCAGCAGCTCGCAGATGGAGCGTTCGTCGTCAACGATGAGCAGGTGGGCCATAGCGAGCCTAGACCTTCCCTACCAGCGTCTCGGCGGGCTGCGGCGGCTTGGAGGCTGCGCGCGGTTCCATGCGAGAGCCTGAACGCGAACGAGCCGCCTGCGGCAGCTCGACCACGAACTCCGAGCCGTGCCCCTGTTCCGTCTGCACGTGGATTTGGCCTTTGTGCGCCTGAAGAATCTGGTACACGATGGCCAGACCCAGGCCCGTGCCTCCAGCGAATCCGGATTGAAAGGGCTCGAAAACCCGAGCCGTCGCGCGAGGATCGAAACCTGTGCCGGTGTCGCGAATGGAAATCCGCACCGACTCCGGACCGCTTTCCACGCTGACGGTGAGCACGCCGCCGTCCGGCATGGCGCGCAGGGCGTTGTTGCAGAGATTCCAAAACACCTGCTTCATGGCGTCGCGATCGACGTGGGCACGCAGCTTTCCCGGGGCAAATTTCCGCGCGATGCGGACTTTTCCGGCTGCAGCGGCATGGCGCTCGATCAGCAGCAGCGTCTCTTCGATCAGCGCCACGATATCAACATCGGCGAACGCGTACGTTTTCTCCCGGGAATAATCCAGGAATTCAGTAATGATCTGGTTCAGCCGCTGCGATTCCCGGCTGACGATCTGCACCAGTTTCTTGTCGTCGTCTTCCAGCGGAGCCAGGCGCGCCAGTTCCTTCAGCGCGCCGGTCATGGCCGTAAGAGGCTGGCGAATCTCGTGGGCGATAGCTGCGGAGAGACGGCCCAGCGCAGCCATGCGCTCCTTGTTGAACACTTCCTGTTCGAGTCGCTTCAGCTCGGTCAAATCCTGGAAATTGAAAACGAAACCCTGGGTTTCATTCTGGGCGGTGCGCAGCGGGGAGATGGAGAGTCCCAGAAATCGGGTTACTCCGGCGCTCGTCCGGAATTCGATTTCCTTGCGCAGCGCAAGTGGAGTCCCCTGCAGGTCGGTTTCTACCGGCCAAAAGCCGGGGAAGACGTCGGCGACTTTCTCGCCGCGCAGTAAACCAAATCCCTGCCCGGTGATTTCTCCGCCGGCGCGATTCACGAGTAGAATTCGGCCTTCCAGATCCGTGGTCAGCAGGCCGCCGCGCATGGACTCAATGATGTCTCGATTGAATGCCTGCAGGTCCTTCAGCTCGACGCTTTTCTCTTCGAGCTCGACTCCCTTCTTGTGAATGGTTTGCGCCAGCAGGCTTCCCAGATAGGCCACGGCGAAAAATGCAAAGAGATTGCTCCCCAGCCAGGACTCCAGCTCGCGCGGGCCGGGCATCGAGTTCGCCGTTCGAGGTATGATCCCGTAGTAGGTCAGCTCAACCACGCAGCCGAGCAACGCGAAGCCTGCACCGGCTACCAGGAACGCACCCCGCCGCGAAAACAAGATACTGCCCATCAAAATCGCCAGAAGGTAGAGCGAGATGAAATAACTGTCCTGGGCGCCGCTCGCATATACCACGCCGGTAATCATCAGCAGGTCGAGGATGATCTGAAGCGGCGCGTGCCAGGAGAAACTCGGGAACTTGCGAAGCATGAAGACAAAAAGCGTCGCCAGGACGTACCACGCGGCGCCCAGCACAAACACGTCTACAACAGGAAACGGGACGGTCGTCCACTGACGAACGGCTACGAGCACTACCAGGAGAAATGTGATGATAAGAAAACGAACGCGGCCCAGCAACGGCAGCCATTCGCTCACACTGGGCGTGAATTCCATTTCAGATTCGCTGAAATTCTGTCGGCGGCCTCGTCCCCGCGGCAGCAGGCGGACTCGCCGCCGCTACTCCACAGCAGCCGCCGGGACGCGCCCCGGGGTTTAGTGGCCGGATAGTTTGCCGATCAAGGAGAACAGCGGCAGATACATCGAAATGACCACGCCGCCGACGACCACGCCCAGAAAGACGATCATGATTGGCTCGATCGCCGTCAGCATGTCTTTCACGGCCGCGTCCACTTCGTCCTCGTAAAAGTCTGCAATTTTCGAAAGCATGGCGTCCATCGCGCCGGTTTGTTCGCCGACGCCGATCATCTGCGTGACCATGCCCGGGAAAACGTCGGTTTCCTTGAGCGGTTCGACCAGAGATCGTCCGGCCTCGACCGCTTTGCGCGTCTGGGAAATCGCCCGTTCGATAACCGCGTTGCCCGAGGTGCGAGCGGTGATATCGAGACCTTCGAGAATGGGCACGCCGCTGGAAATCAGGGTGCCGAGGGTACGCGTAAATCGCGCCACGGCGATCTTGCGCAGCACCATGCCGACGACGGGCGCCTTCAGCAGGACGCGGTCAATCGTCATCCGGCCCAGCGGTGTCTTTTGCCAGAACTTAATGGCCACGCCGATGCCGACGATAAAGACGCCGATCATCAACCCGTATATGCTGCCCACGAAGTTGCTCATCGCGATTACCGCGCGCGTGGGAAGCGGCAGGTCCGCGCCCAATCCATTGAACAACGTGGTGAAGATCGGTACGACCTTCCAGAGCAACAGAATGATGACGCCGGCCGCGATCGTCAAAACCGCGACCGGGTAAATCATGGCCGATTTCACAGCGCGCTTCAGTTTGACGTTCTTTTCGATGTATTGCGCCAGGCGCTGGAGAATGGTATCGAGAATACCGCCCGTTTCACCGGCCTCCACCATGTTGTAGTAGAGGGCATCAAACACCTTCTCGTGCTGCTTCATAGACACCGAGAGTGTCGCGCCGCCCTCGACCGAGGCTCGCACGCTGTTCAGCATCTTCTGAAAGGTCTTGTTCTCCTGCTGTCCGGCCAGGATTTCCAGGCACTGGACCAGCGGCAAGCCGGCGTCAATCATCACCGAGAACTGCCGCGTGAAGATCGCCAGCTCCTTTTCATCGACGCCGGTTCCGAACGTGGGGATGTTGAATTCCTTCCCCTTCTCGGAGAGCTTGCTGACGTTGATGTTCTCCCGACGCAGCATGGCCTGTAGCGCCGCCTTGCTGTCGGCTTCGCGCTCGCCCGCAACGGTTGTCCCCATGCGGTTGACGCCCCGATATGTAAATACCGGCATGATCTGTTACCTCCCTGTTCGATTACCGCCGGACTGGGACCCGGCCACCGGCTGGCGGCGAAGTCACCCCACGGTTAATTAAATCCTGTAATTCGTCTTGATTGGAGGATCTCGCGAGAGCCGTTTCCAAAGTGATTAACTTCTGGGAAAACGCGTTCGCGAGGCTCTGGTTAAACGTCTGCATTCCGGTCTGCCCGGTGCCCGTCTGCATGGCCGAATAGATTTGGTGAATTTTGTCTTCGCGGATCAAGTTGCGGATGGCGGCGGTGGGTATCAATACCTCCATCACCATCGCCCGGCCGCGTCCATCCACCCGGGGTAGCAGCGATTGGCAAAGAATTCCTTCCAGCACCATGGAGAGCTGGGCGCGAACCTGCGGCTGCTGGTGCGCCGGGAACACGTCCACGATACGGTTGATGGTGGAAACTGCCGAGTTCGTGTGCAGCGTGGCGAAGGTCAAGTGGCCGGTCTCGGCAATGCGCAGCGCCGATTCAATGGTTTCGAGGTCGCGCATTTCGCCGATCAGCACTACGTCGGGGTCTTCGCGCAGCGCGGCGCGCAGGGAATTCGCGAACGAATGCGTATCCGAGTGCACCTCGCGCTGGTTGACCAGGCACTTCTTGTGGTTGTGAAGGAATTCGATCGGGTCCTCGATAGTGATCATGTGCTCTTCGCGCTCGTTGTTGATTTTGTCGAGCATCGCGGCGAGCGTGGTGGATTTGCCCGAGCCGGTCGGCCCGGTGACCAGCACCAGCCCGCGCGGTTTGTCGCACAAGCCGCGAACAACTGCCGGAAGTCCCAGCGCGTCGAAGGTCTTGATTTCCCAGGGAATGGTGCGGAAGACAGCCGCCACGGCGCCCCGCTGATGGAAGATGTTTCCGCGGAATCGCGCCAGGCTCTTCAACCCGAACGAAAAGTCGAGCTCCAGATTTTCTTCCAGGCGGTGTTTCTGCACGTCGGTGAGCACGCTATATGCCAGCGCCTTGGTGTCCGCCGCGGTCAGCGGCGGCATGTCGAGCGGGCGCAGTTTGCCGTGCACGCGAACGCGCGGCGCGCTGTTGGTCGAGAGATGCAGGTCGCTTCCCGACATCTCCAGCATTTTCTTCAGAAGCTCGCTCAGTGTGATGCCAGCCATTTTCTTCTCCTCGTTACAGCACGGTCTCGCGCAGCACTTCTTCCATGGTCGTCAGCCCGGCGGCCACCTTTTGCAGGCCGCTTCGCCGGAGCGTGATCATTCCCTGCTCCAGCGCTTTTTTCTTGATCTCCAGCGCCGAGGCGCCGACAAGAATCAGTTCGCGAAGTTCGTCGTTGATTTCCATTACCTCGTAAAGGCCCACGCGGCCCTTATAGCCGGTGTTGTTGCACGTCGCGCAGCCCTTTCCGTGCTGCACCGTGGTTTTCGATGCCTCGTCCTGCGAGAACCCCGCCTCGATCAGTGCGGTGGCCTGAATCTGCAGCGGTTCCTTGCACTGCGCGCAAATTCGCCGAACCAGCCGCTGCGCGCAAATCAAGTTCACCGATGTCGCCACCAGGAACGGCTCGATACCCATGTTCATTAATCGGCTGATGGTGGAGGGAGCATCATTGGTGTGCAGCGTCGAGAGCACCAGGTGCCCGGTGAGCGCGGCCTTGACGGCGATTTCCGCCGTCTCGAAGTCTCGAATTTCGCCGACCAGGATGATGTTGGGGTCCTGCCGCAGGAAGGCGCGCAGCGCGGACGCGAAGTTCAGCCCAATTTGCTCCTTCATCTGCACCTGATTGATTCCCGGAAGCTGGAATTCAACCGGGTCCTCGGCGGTCATGATGTTGGTTTCGGAGGTGTTCAGCCGCGCGACGGAAGAATACAGCGTGTTCGTCTTGCCCGAGCCAGTGGGACCGGTAACAAGCACCATCCCGTACGGCTTCAGGATCTGCCGCTCGAATTTCGCCAGAGCTTCGGGTTCGAATCCAAGCTTGGTCATGTCCAGGCGCAGGTTTTCCTTATCCAGCAACCGGAGCACAATCTTTTCGCCGAACAGCGTGGGCACCGTCGAGACGCGGAAGTCCAGTTCCTTCTTCTTTCCGTCTTTGAGGTACTTGATCATGATGCGGCCGTCTTGCGGGAGCCGCTTCTCGCTGATGTCCAGCTTGGACATGATCTTCATGCGGCTGGTCATCGCGTCCTTCAGCTTCAGCGGCGGGGCCATCACGTTCTGCAGAATTCCGTCAATGCGGAACCGCACGCGAAATTCCTTCTCATATGGCTCCACGTGAATGTCGCTCGCGCCTCGCTTCACCGCGTCGGTCAGGATCAGGTTGCAGAGCTTGATGATGGGCGCTTCTTCGGCCGCCTTCGACAGGGTGGCCAGGTCCATCTCGGATTCTTCGGCGGCCAGCTCCAGGGCGTCCGCGTCATCGGACGTCAGGTCCTTCATGACCTTGTCGAGCTCTTCCACGCTCTCGACTTCGCCATAGAACTTGTGGATCGCCTCGCTGATCGCCGTCTCCGACGCCACCACCGGCTCGACGTTGAATCCGGTCATGAACTTGATGTCGTCCATGGCGAAGACGTTCGTCGGATCCGTCATGGCGATCGTCAGGGTCGAGCCCACGCGGGAAAGCGGAACAATCTGGTAGCGGACCGCCGTTTCCTGCGGCACCAGCTTGATTACCGCCGGATCCACCTCGTAAAACTTCAGGTTGATGGAAGGAACACCGTACTGCCGGGAAAGGACCGCGGTAATGTCATCGTCGCTGACCAGGCCCAGCTTCACGAGGCAGGTTCCCAGCCGGCCACCATTTTTCTTCTGGTGTTCGAGGGCCTGCTTCAGCTGATCTGCGGAGATCAGGCTGTCTTTGACGAGTATTTCACCCAGTCGCGAAGACATAGTTGTCCGCCCGCGGTACTAGAACCGCAGGAATTTGCAGAGTAGCATGCAGCCGCGCTCGAATAGGTCGCGCCCTGCGGAGTTCGTGGTGAATCAGCTAACATCCAATCCGCCGCAAGGAAACCTGTACCTCCGTACAGGCAAATTTTTGTTGCTGTACCACAGTACAGGCTGCCCCAAAATGGCAGCGATCGCGTTCACGCTCTCGCGCACTTTGATTCATGCTCATTAGAAATATCGGAAAGTTACGGGCAGACTTCACCGATTTGTGTCACAACGTCGTCAACCTCACCGCCAATCCGCAAAACTTTCTCGAACATGAACGCCAGGCGCGCGGGCAGGCGAAGGTAAGCGAAACATTTTCACCGCGCTGGCGTATGGTTAGGTGCAGGTGGAAGGTGCCCGCATGAGGGTGTTGACGGGAATGTTGCGAGCGACGGCGATGGCAATTGCCGCCGTGGTTGCGTTAGCGTTGGCCTTGACCCTCGGCTTGTCCGCTTCCCCGCAGACCGCGGACCCGGCGCTCGCCCTTACCGGCGCGAAAATCTACACCTCGCCGGATGCCCCGCCACTCACGAACGCCGTAGTGCTGATCCGCGCCGGAAAAATCGTGGCCGTCCGCGCAGCACGTTCCGTCCGCATCCCGGCGGACGCCAAGGTTCTCGATTGCTCGGGGCTCGTCATTACCGCGGGATTCCAGAACAGCCACGTCCATTTCACCCAAGCGAAGTGGGACGGCGCTGCCAGCCAACCCGCATCCCGGCTTGCTGGGAATCTTGCCGACATGCTCACGCGCTACGGATTCACAACCGTCGTGGATCTCGCGTCATCGCTCCCAAACACCACGGCTCTGCGAGCGCGCATCCAGTCGGGCGAGATTCCCGGCCCTCGTATCCTCACCGCCGGCGGCGCGGTCTATCCTCCCAACGGCACGCCTTTCTATCTTCGCGAAACACTTCCGCCGATCGCTCTGAAATATATTGAAGGAGTCGAAGAACCTGCCACGCCGCAGGCTGCGCAAAAGCTTGTCGCCGCGGAAATCGATGGCGGCGCGGATGTCATCAAGCTATTCGTCGGCGCACTCATGAGCCATACCGAGGTGAAATTGATGCCGCCGGACATCGTCGCCGCCGCGGTTGCCGAGGCGCACCGGCACGGACGCCTGGTTTTCGTCCACCCCTCGAATCTGGAAGGCGCGACCATCGCCATCAACGCCGGCGTGGATGTCCTCGCGCACACCACGCCGATGTCCGGAAAGTGGGACGACGCGTTCGTCGCGAAAATGAAGGCCAACGGCACGTCCCTCGTTCCCACCCTCAAGCTCTGGGGATACGAACTGCGCAAATCCGCCGAGCCTCCGGATTCCATCGAACGGTACAACGCGACTGCCGCCAACCAGGTCCTGCAATTCCAGCGGGCGGGCGGACAAATCCTGTTCGGTACGGATGTTGGCTACATGACGGAGTACGACACGACGGAGGAGTTCGAGCTTATGTCGCGCGCGGGGCTTACGCCCGCGCAGATTCTTGCCACCCTCACCACTGCGCCCGCGGCACGCTTCGGAGAGTCGGCCTCGCGAGGGAAAATCGCTCCCGGAATGGACGCCGATCTCGTGGTCCTCGACGGCGATCCGTCGCGGGACGCGCGCAATTTCGCCAAGGTGCACTACACCATCCGCGCCGGCC
Organism: uncultured Acidobacteriota bacterium; assembly: GCA_963814605.1. Lineage (GTDB taxonomy): Bacteria > Acidobacteriota > Terriglobia > Acidiferrales > UBA7541 > Palsa-295. Next base: position 899,963 of record CAWFDD010000002.1, read on the forward strand.
GCGTGATCTATCCGGTTCCTGCGAACTAATCCCGCTCGACGAACATTCCGTCGCGCGGCCGCGATCCGCGCAGCCGGCGAATTACTTGCCGTCCACGCTGAACGCAATCAGCGCATTCCCCCGATGCCCAACCAGCCGGCCATACCCGGAGTTCGTATAGAGCATCCCGTTCGCGATCGTCGGGCCGCCTTGATCAATCGACCCGCCGGTCGCGGTGACTCCGTTGACCGCATCATACTTCGTCGCGGCGGTATCGAAATCCCAAACGATCGAGCCATCCTTCGTTGAATAGGCGCGCATGTGTCCGTCCATGGAGCCGGAGAATACCACCCCGGGGATTACGCTAATCGCCGCAGATTGTGCCGCAATGCATCCGGTCTTGCCCCAGGAACAGACCGGGTCGGGCGATGGCGTCTTCCAGATCACCTTGCCGGTCGCGACATTGAGCGCCGTCAGGCTTGCGCCCCTGTCGCCTCTGCCGATCGGGTCGGAGATGGGGACGTACACGGTATCCTGATCGGCGGCGAAGCCCCACTCGATACCGCCCAGCGCGCTCCCCGGTCCGACCTGAAGTTTCCACAAAGTCTTGCCGCCATGATCCGGATCGAGCGCGTAGAACATTCCGGACTTCTGACCCGCCAACAGCACCTGCTTACCGTTCGGCAGCTTGTGAAGAATCGTCGAGCTTCCGAAATCGTAGTCGGGCCCCATGGGGCTCGGACAGTTGCCCACCCCTGCGGTGCGGCAACCCACTACGAAATTATCGTTCGCCGTTCCCTGGCTGACCCACTTGATCGCGCCGGTTTTCATATCCAGCGCCACAATCGAATCCGAGCTCGCCGTCGGCACATCGGTGTACGAATCGCCCGTTCCCACGTAAATCAATTTGCGCTTCAGATCGAGCGTGGGAGACGACCACACCGCCGCGCCTGCCGGGCCGTAAAGCTGCGTCCCAACGGAACTCTTCTTGGTCGGCTTGGGCTCCTCCGGAATCACGTACGATTTCCAGATGACCTTGCCGGTATAGGCGTCCAGCACGGCCACGCTTCCGCGAAACGTGCAACATTCATATTTCGGAGTCAGGCCGGCCACTTCCTCATTCGAAGAGATCGGCACGTAAAGTCTGTCCCTGTAGATAACCGGCCCGCCGGTAAGGCGCGCGATGGGATGCTCGTCGAGCTTCGTCTTCCAGAGCAGCTTTCCGGTCTCGGCGTCCAGCGCGTATTGGTTGGCGTGGACGTCACCGAAATAGACCGCATACTTCGTCTGCGGGGATCCCCTGAACGGGCCGACGGTCACAGCGGTCAGCACTCCGGTCTCGGCGAGATACGCCCAATACGTGCAGCCAGTCTTCGCGTCCAACGAAAAAACGGCGCCCGCATCGCTGGTAAGGTACACGCGATCGCCGACAATCGTCGGCTGCCCCACCGACAGCGCCCCGGGGTTGGCGAATACCCACTTCACTTTCAGTTTCGGCACATCCTCGGCTGCAATTCCCGGTTCCGGCTGATGGCGCGAATTCTCGAGATCGCGGCCCCAACCGTTCCACATCGCGCCTTCCAGACGCAGCGGCGGCGCCGCATCGGTGCATCGGTTTGCGCCCAGGCTCGCCGCCTGCGGCGCCGCGGGAGCTGGTCCCAAGTTCACCTGGCCCGCTGTACTCGGCGTCTTGCCCGTGACGAAATACGCGACCGCCCGAATTTCGTCGGGGCTCAAGCCGGCGGCCTGTGTCTGCATTACGCCCGTGGTCATGGCATTGACCACCGTGTCGAGCGGCAGGCTCGCAATTGTCTCGCGAGCCGGAATCCGTCCCGCCGGATGGTCGTGGCACATCGCGCACTTCTGCTGAAACAGCGCTGCGCCGTCGGGAGTGTCCGCCAAAATAGCCGGAGAACAGAGACAAAAGAACACAATTCCAGCAAGCGCGGATCGTCGCATCATTCTCCCCCCCTCACAAACCCGCTCACTATACACGGCAATACCGCTCCTGCGTCAACCGGATGTCGAGCCCGCGCGAGCACATCCTCGCAATGCGATTCCAGTCACCCCGGCCCGCGCGTCACGAAGTAGCTCTCCGGTTATGTAGCGCTTCGTAATTTCGATGTTCGCGATTCGCGGCCACGTGAGTATACTGGCGCGACTCAATGGGCGGAGTTCTACAGCATCCGCGGACAATGTTCGCCCGGAGGCCGCGCTTCATCATGCGCCTTGCCGACCGCGTAGCGGGTCGTCTCTGCCTTATCACCGCCCTTTTTGTCGCATCCGCCGCTTCGGCTCAGCAGAGCGCTCCAGCGCCCGCCGTGGCGCAAGACGGAAAAATTCATCTCGCCGTCGTCGTTACTCCCAAGTCCGGCGTGCCCATCGAAGGCTTGAAGCAGCAGGATTTCACCCTGCTGGACAACAAATCGCCGCGGCCCATCGAATCCTTCCAGGCCTTCACCGGCCGCCAGGTCCCGCTCGAGATTTTGGTGGTCATTGACGCCGTCAACGCCGGCGCGCTGGGCGTCAACGTCGAGCGCGAGGCGGTTGATGATTTTCTGCGCGCTGAGGGCGGCCAGCTTGCTTATCCCGTTGCGCTTACGGTGTTCACGGAGGACGGAATACGAATCGTCGGCAACTTTTCGCTCGACGGGAAGGCGCTGGCCAGCTCGCTCGATCAGTACAACGCAGGCACGCGCGCAGTCGGTGCGGCCGGCGGTCGCAGTGGCGCCGAAGAACGCTGGAAGATGTCCCAAGATGCATTGCGCGGTTTGATGGGCGTCGTTGCCCCTCATCGCCGCCGGAAGATCATTGTGTGGATATCGCCCGGCTGGCCTGATCTGCCGGAATTTGCCGGCCAGGCTGATGATAAGCAACTGAAGCAGCTTTTCGGCGATGTGGTCAGCATGGCCACGCTATTCGCCAGGGCGCGCGTCACTCTTTACAGCATCAACCCGATTGGCGCCGTCGAATCGGTCGCCGGCCCCACCTATTACAAACAATTCCTCGAGGGCATCACCAAGCCCAGCCAGGTGGACGTGGGAGATCTCGCTCTGCAAGTTCTCGCCGTCCAGAGCGGAGGTTTGGATCTTCACTCAAGCAACGATCTTGCCGAATCGATAAAGGAATGTGTTTCTGATGCCGTGCCTTTCTACGAAATCGCTTTTACTCCCGCTTCTGCCGATCATCCCGATGAATATCACCGGCTCGAAGTCCAGATTGCCACGCCCGGCCTTACCGCCCGCACCCGTCAGGGTTATTACGCGCAGCCGCCCTCGCACAAATAGCGCTTGGTCTCCAGCGCCGTGCGGAACGAGACGAAATTCACGCAACCTATAAGAGAATTTCTCCGTCACTTGTCCAGTTCCCGTGAAGCCCGCACAATTTTTCTATTGGTCTGTGAAATTTCGGCGCTAGCCTATAGAATCTAAACTCGGGGGCGGTTAGCTCAGCGGTTAGAGCGTCCGGTTTACACCCGGAAGGTCCTCAGTTCAAATCTGAGATCGCCCACCATTGAATCCTTTGATTCGCGATTCGTCCGCCGGCTCTCCAAATCCCGCCGTATCCGCACATCATCAAAGCAGTCGCTTGCCAAAATAAGTCCTCCGGTGTATGGTCCGCCCATGAAAAAACCTCTGATGCTGCTCGCTGCTGTCTCCCTCCTTGCCCTGACCGTCTTCGCTGCGGATCTCAGCGGAACCTGGAACTCCGTGGTTACGACCAGCGCCGGTAACGGCACGCCTACGTTTGTCCTGAAACAGGACGGCGAGAAGTTAACTGGCACGTATACGAACCAGTTTGGCACCTCGCCCCTCACCGGCACGATCAAAGACGGCGACGTCAAGATCGAAGTCGTCCTCGGGGGAATGAAGGCGACCTACGTGGGGAAGGTTGACGGCGGCGGCACAAAGATCGAAGGAACCTGCGACTACGGTGGCCAGGTTTCCGGAACTTTCACCGCCACCAAGAAGTAGTCGCCCCGAGGCACGCGATTCGCGGCTCTCGTTGGGACTGGCCATTCCAGCGCAGCGCTATCTCTTTAGCCGTGTATCTCATTCCTAGACAATTGTGGCCATTCGCCCCGCTCGCGTTCGATCCCCAGTTTTTCGCAAAACTCCGGATTTGATGGAAGCTTACCGACTCTGCTACAGTGTCAGACGGCAGGTGGAGACGGGTTTGCGCCCGGAAGGTCTTCAGATTAGCTCGGAGATCGCCCACCATCTGGTGTGTATTCCGCGGGGACGTAGTTCAGTTGGTTAGAACGCTGCCCTGTCACGGCAGAGGTCGCGAGTTCGAGTCTCGTCGTCCCCGCCACTTCACTTCAACGAGTTGCCGGACGTGACACCGGAAACTCCGATCCGCGCCTCGTAGTTCACAGTTTTATTCAGCCCAGCGAATTTCAAAATCAGCCCGCGAACGGCGCATCCACCGCCGAAATTTCCAGACAAAGAACAACTTCGAAGCCGCGGGCCCGACTTCCGTCTCTCGGCCGGCGCAGCCGTGGCGAGATTTTCGGGCTTGACAAACCCATAACTCATAGGTTATGAATTGCGCATGCTGGCCGTCACCGGAACCGTCTTCACCGCCCTTGCCGACCCCACCCGTCGCGCGCTCTTCGAGCGTCTCAGCCGCCAGGGAGAAATGACCGTGCGGTTGCTGACCGACCACTCCGGCGTATCGCAGCCCGCCGTATCGAAGCATCTGGGAGTCCTCAAGCACGCGGGCCTGGTTCGCTCCAGGCACAAGGGCCGCCAGACTCACTACCGCGCCCGCCCGCGCGGCCTCACGCCCTTGGTTGACTGGATGAATTATTACAGCCGCTTCTGGCACGACCGCATTGACCGCCTCGAAGATTTACTCAAAAGGATGGACCAATGACGACGGCCACAACGCGCTCCCTGGTGATCGAAAAAGAAATGCCTCACCCGCTCGAAAGAGTCTGGCGCGCTCTCACCCAAGGCTCGCTGATGAAGGAGTGGCTCATGGACAACGACTTCCAGCCTGTCGTCGGCCATCGATTTAATTTCCGCTCCACGCCCGCGCCCAATTGGAACGGAGTTGTTGATTGCGAAGTCCTCGCGGTCGAACCCAACGAGAGGCTCTCCTATAGCTGGTGCTCGATGGGCCTCGCGAGCGTCGTCAGTTGGACGCTCTCCACGACCGCCGGCGGAACGCTCCTGCGCTTCGAGCAGACTGGCTTCGGTCCCGGTCAGGACGCCAACTATAACGGCGCGAAATACGGCTGGCAGAAATTTATCGGCGGCATGGAACGAGTCGTCGCCGGACTGAAATAACTTGAATCCATCGCTTGCGATATAACGGAGGAAATAAAATGAAGATCAAATGGAGCACCGTGTACGTAAACGACCAGGAAAAAGCGCTGCGGTTCTACACCGATGTCCTTGGCTTCCAGAAGAAAGCCGACTTCTCCCAGGGCTCGTATCGCTGGCTGACGGTCACCTCGCCGGAGGATCCCGATGGCGTCGAGCTGATTCTGGAATCGAACACCAATCCGGCCGGAAAGGCCTACCAGGCGGCCATGTTCGGCCAGCAGATGCGCGCGGCTCAGTTCCTGGTGAAGGACGTCCAGGCCGAACATGACCGCCTGGCCGCCAAGGGCGTCAAGTTCACCATGCCCGTCACCAAAGTCACCGGTTCGATTATTGCCGTGCTCGACGACACTTGCGGTAATCTCATTCAGCTCTTCCAGCCGGCCTGGTAGGCCAAGGATCGGATCAAACATGAAGGCGACAAGTCGTCCGGATGACCAGTCCGCTTCGGCGAAAATCACCCAACGGATCGAAGACCTCGGCGATTGGAGAGGAAAGACCCTCGCTCGTCTCCGTCAGCTCATCCACGACGCCGACCCTGGCATCCAGGAAGAGTGGAAATGGATGGGAACCCCCGTCTGGTCCCATGACGGCATCGTCTGCACCGGAGAATCCTACAAGCAGGTCGTCAAGCTCACCTTCGCTCGCGGAGCCTCGATTAAGGATCCGAAAAAACTCTTCAATTCCAGCCTGGAAGGAAACGTGCGGCGCGCCATCGACTTCCGCGAAGGGGACAAAATCAACGAAGCCACCTTCAAGCAACTCATCCGCGCCGCAGTCGCGGCCAATTCCGCAGCGCGCGGCCAACGACCATCCAGGAAAAAGTAAGCCCGCTGTCCGAAGTATGACAAGCTCCGCTCCGCGATGTACGCTGGACACGACGAATATGGTCGACGCGCATCTTTAGAGTCCGGAGGAAGTCTTCACGCTGATCGGCAGGCAGCTGGGCTTGAATCCGACAGGCGCCTAGCGTTTTCAATTTAGATCGGCCCTCCGCTCCGAAAGGCGACAGGCCTCAAAGCTGTGGCCGGGCCCTCGCCGATTGCCTTCTTCGACCCGTCGCGCTGAAGTTTCGCCGCGGAGTCCTACGATCTGGCCAGCACGCGCGTCTCGGCTTCGCGCATCGCCGCGTAAATCTGATCGAAGCTCTCGATGGCGAACAGCAAATGGTGGATCTCATCCACCTTCACGGGAGTCGCCAGCACCTCGTCCAAATTGAAATCGCGCACCTCGCAGCCCCCGTCGATCACATTGGTGCACTCGTTCTGCGAACTGATCACGCCGCTCCCGTAAATTTTCACCGTGCCTCGCTCGCGAATCAGCCCGAATTCCACCGTGTACCAGAAAAGCCGCCCCAACCGCTCGAGAGTTTCCTTGTCCTTGATCTTCGCGCACACACTACCGTAGTGCTGCAGAAAATCCGCGAATACCGGGTGCGCGTGCATCGGCACGTGCCCGAACACGTCGTGAAAAATGTCCGGCTCCGGGGTATATCCCAGCGATTCGCGGCTGCGCAGCCAGGTGGTCGTCGGAAACATGCGCGCGTCGAGCATTTCGAAAAACGCATCGCTCGGCAGAAACCCGCTCACCGGAGTCGTGCTCCATCCCGTCCTTGGTTTCAGCCGCGCCGAAATGGCGGCGAGATTCGGCAACCGGTCGTCTTCGAGGCCGATTATTTTGTAGCCGTCCAGATATTCCCGGCAGGCAAAGGCCTCGATCTGCGGCCGCCGCCGCTCCACTAACTCCGCCCAAACCGAGTGCTGCTCGGCGGTGTACTCCTCGTACTTCTGCTTGCTCAAAAACGGTTGCGCCGCCACAAGTGTCATAGGAGTCTGCCCTCGAATAGCCTTTCAGCGGGCCGCAGCTTCAGCTCCGAACTCAACTTATTTGAACCTCAAACTACAAATTGATCTCGCCATACGTCTTCCCCGCCAGCAACTCTGCCCTGCGCGACGCAGCCGCGGGAATTCCGGCGTCCGCATTCTCCCACCGCCCCGGAATCGCCAGCCCGCATTTCGGGCAGCATCCGTTCACCAGACGATTCTCTTCCACATCATGCCATGAACGCCTGATCAGCATCGCCTGGCACGACGGGCAGCGCGTGTGCGCCCCGTCGCTATAGATGTTTCCTTCATACACGTAGCGCAGTCCCACTTCAATCGCCATAGCCCGCGCCGCGTGCAGCGTCTCCGGCGGCGTGCGCGGCTTGTCGCGCAATTTAAAGTCGGGATGAAACGCCGTGAAGTGCAGCGGCACGTCCGGCCCCAGATGCTCCAGCACCCATTCGGCCAGCGCGCGCGTTTCCGCCGGCGCGTCGTTCAGCGTGGGAATGATCAGGTTCGTGATTTCGACCCATACGTTGGTCTCGTTCTTCAGCCACTCCAGCGTGTCGAGCACCGGCTGCAGATGCGTCAGCGTGGTCCGCCCGTAAAAAGTCTCGGTGAACGCCTTCAGATCAATATTCGCCGCATCAATGTGGTCATAAATGTCGTGAAATGCCTCGCGCGTGATGTAGCCGTTCGAAACCATCACGGTTTTGATGCCGTATTCCTTCGCCGCGTGGCATATATCCACGACGTATTCGCCCCAGATCGTCGGCTCGTTGTAGGTGAACGCAATCGTCGGGCAGTTGTTGCGGATTGCCAGCATCACCACGTCCTCCGGCGGCACGTGGGACGACCGCACCTGGTCGGCGCGCGACTTCGAAATGTCCCAATTCTGGCAAAAAAAACATCCCATGTTGCATCCCGCCGTGCCCATCGAAAACACGCGCGTCCCGGGCAGAAAATGGTTCAGCGGTTTTTTCTCGATGGGATCAATCTGCAGCGCCGCGGGATGCGCGTAACCCAGGCTGACCAGCTTGCCGCCCTCGTTCGCGCGAATAAAGCAGAACCCGGCCTGCCCCTCGCCGATATGGCAGTGTCGCGGACAAAGATAGCAATGCACCTTGCCGTTCGGCTCTGCGTCCCACCACCGCGCTTCGTGGAACGCCGCCTTCTCGGATCCGCTTTGGGAGGATCTCTTGCCGAAGATATTGTGCTGCTGCGCCAAAGGCCACCGCCGAACTCAATTATACGCCTCTTGATTATCGGTTGGCGTCAGCTCGCTGGTTTCATTTGGAAGACGAGGCAATCTCCACGATTCTCTGTATTCCGGCGTCGCTGCGATTTTGAGATGATGCGTCGTTGGCATTTCCGGTGGTGCCATTCGCGCCATCACAAAGGAGAAATGAAATGGCAAGATACGGCAAAGCAGCAGGCAAAAGCGTCAAGACCGCGTTGCATCGTGAGAAGCGTGGCACCCTGCGTTCGGGCAAAGGTGGAAAGGGCGGCCGGGTGACCAGCCGAAAGCAAGCCATCGCCATCGGCCTGTCCGAAGCCCGCAAAAGAGGCGCAAAGGTTCCCAGAAAGAAATCGTAGCTGGCGGCGTCCGCAAGAATTTCCCGCGCGCCGCATTTCTGCAACTGGCGACAATTTCCTTACGGAGTGTTCGTTGCGGTTTTGGCGTCGTCCCGAACGGCCATCGAGATGACGGAATATTCTCGTTCCTTTTGGTCGCCTTCGCGATCGAGCACGTACATTTTGTCTTTGTGAATGCGGTATTGCACCGCATCGCCGACCGGCAAGAGCATCGGGTGCTTCGTGTCCATCGGCCGGATGTGGTACACGATCCGATCTCCTTGCAACACGTATTCCTGGCACAGCACCGTCTGCGTTGATTTGTGCTCGCCGTCCGTGCCCAGCACCTCGCCCGCCACGGTCTTGCTTCCCTTCTCCGCCGTCCCGCAATTTGACGAATTCATGGACAGCAGGGTGCCCTTCTCATAGCTGGCCGCGTCCTTTGCCAGCGTTACGGGCGCCGCGACCAAAACCAGAGTCGCAATCCAGATCAGATTTCTCACAGCACACCTCCCGGAGACTTCTGTAGCCAATGCTACTCAATAAGAGATTCGCCAACGCGGTTTGATATAGGTCCTTTGCTGAATTTCCTACCTGTACCGGAGTACAGTCGCGCGCGCGTTTCGCAGGCCACCCTTTTCGCCCCTCTCGCTCTCCCCCCGCCCTCGCCCCTCGCCCTCGGTTCTCACACTTCGTTCCACGCCCGCCGCGCTGTCTTTCTCGTTCAGTGCTATAAACATGGAGAGGAGGTTTCGTCATGAGTCCTAACCACCCCGGCGACCGCCGCGAATCGCAGACGTTGCGACCGACTACCAAAGTGCTCACGCAGGGCTTCGACCCCAGCTTGTCCGTGGGCTCCGCGCGGCCCGCCGTGTTTCGCAGCTCGACCTACGTCTTCCCCAGTCCCGAGGCCGCCGAGCGCGCCTTCGATATCGCCAGCGGGCGCGCGCCGCTACCCGAGGGCGAGACAACCGACCTCATCTATTCGCGCTTCAATCACCCGAACGCCCAAATTCTCGAAGATCAAATCGTCAATCTCGAGGCGGACGCCACCGCCGCGCTGGCATTCAACTCCGGCATGGCCGCGATCGTGACCGCCCTGCTCGTGCTTCTCCGCCCGGGGCAATCCATCGTTTACACCGTTCCGATTTACGGCGGCACGCAGCACTTCATTCAGGATCATCTTTCGAAATGGGGCGTCGAAGGAATTCCCATTCCCGCCGGTCGCGGCGATCTGCTGACGAAAGCGATCGCCTCCGCAAACAACCTCGGCGCTGTTTTGGTCGAGACGCCCGCCAATCCCACCCTAGTCATGACCGATATCCGCGAAGTCTGCTCTGCCGTTGCGGCTCTAAAGATCGCTTCGGGGGAGGCGCGTCCGCTGGTGATGGTGGACAACACGCTGCTCGGCCCAGCGTTTCAACATCCGCTTGCGCTCGGCGCCGATCTGGTGCTCTATTCCGGGACGAAATATCTTTCCGGACTAAGCGACATGCTCGCGGGAGTCTTGTTGGCCAAGGACGGCAGCCTGATCAAGAAAATCGGTCCGGCGCGCGGCCTGTACGGCACCATTCTTCAGCCCGATGAGTGCTGGATGCTGACCGGCCGCTTGCCCACCGTTGGCCTGCGCATGACGCGCGCCAGCAAGAACGGCCAGCGCATCGCCGAGCACCTCGCCAGGCATCCGAAAATAAGACGCGTCTACTACCCGACTCTTTTCACCGATCCCGAGCAAAAGCGAATTTTCGCCGCGCAGTGCGACTATCCCGGGGCCATGTTTTCGCTCGATCTGAAGGGCGGCAAACCCGCCGCGTTCGATTTTCTGCGCCACCTGCAGATCGCCATGAACGCGGTCTCGCTCGGCGGCGTCGAAACGCTCGCCTGCCACCCCAAAACCACCACTCACTCCGGATTCACCGATCAGGAATTTGCGGACGCCGGAGTCACCGATGGACTGGTGCGCGTTTCCGTGGGCATCGAGCACTGGCGCGACCTGCTCACTGATTTCGAGCAGGCTCTCGACACGATCTGAACCGCGAATCGAACATGCCGCCAACAATTGAAGTCCAGCAGACCGGCCCGGAAGAGTTTCGCGTTCGCTTGACCGACGGCCGGACCGAAACGCTGCACATTGTCACCATGAAAACCTCCGAGTACGAGCGCATTTCGGGCAAAAAGATCGTGCCTGTGGAGCTGGTGAGGCGGGCGTTTGAGTTCCTCCTCGCGCGCGAGCGAAAGGAGGAGATTCTCCGTAAATTCGATCTGACCATCATCGGTCAGTATTTTGCCGAGTTCGAACAGGCCATGAAACGCAGCCTCCAGAATTCGTAGCACGTCCACACATTTCACGAAGCAGGCGAAAAGTACTGGAACTTTTTCGCCACCTCACCGGAATCCCATCTGTAAGCATGATTCGAAATCGTAGGCAGGAGGAAACACACTTGCTAGCTCACTCGAAAGCAGCGCTCATCGCGCTGGCTCTGCTGCTCAGTTGCTCGACCGTTTTCGCGCAAGGCGACCCAACGGGTCCGCCGTCCGATAGTTCCGGCGCGCCCGGCGGAATGCGCCAACGCGGCTACATGCGCCAGGGTGGACCGGGCCGCGACGGAGACGGTTGGGACCGCGGACGCGACGGCGGAAATTGGGGCCGCGGGCGTGACGGTTTTGGCCGCGACGGACGCAGGGGCATGCGCGGCCGCGGCATGGACGGTCGAGAATTCGGTCTCAGCCGGATGCTGAACAATCCGGACATTCGCGAAAAGCTCGGCGTGACGCCCGAACAGGCGGCCAAGATTCGCCAGCAGGCATCGGATTTCCGCAAGACGGAGATTCGCGGCCGCGCTGACATGCAGGTGAAACAGCTCGACCTGCGCGATCTTCTCGCCGCCGACAAGCCGGATCGTGCGGCGATTGACGCCAAGCTGCAGGAAATCAGCATCGCGCGATTGGCGCTCGAGAAATCCGCGATTGACTACCGGCTGAATTCGCGCGACGCCTTGACGCCGGCGCAGCGCGACAAGCTCCGGCAGTTGATGCAGGATCGCCGCCAGCAGGGCGACGGCGCGGGAGCACGCGCACCGCGCGGACCGCGGCCAGGCGCCCAGCGCAACTCCGGTATCCGCCGCCGCCGGCTTCTGCGCCGCCGGCTTCTACGCCGCCGGGCCAGTAGCGGCAAACCAAACCGGGCCGGCAACACATCCAACAAAAAGCGCGGATGGTAAACTCCATCCGCGCCAATTTATTACGACAAATTGAAATGAAAGCGGCGCATCATCCGACCAAAATGACCCGCGGAAAAAGGGTGTCAGGATTATCGCGCAGGAAATGGCTCCTGCTTTTGCTTCCCTTCGCGCTGATTCCATTCCTCGCCGCAACCAAGTTGCCGCAGGACCAGACAAAGACCACCGCAGGACCAGGCAAAACCCACCCCGGAACAGCCGAAGCCGGATATCAAGAGCGTCGTCAAAGTGGTGAATGTGCTGGCCACGGTGCGGGACAAGAAGGGCGAGATCGTCACCAAATTGACGAAGGATGATTTCGTGCTCACCGAAGACGATCATCCGCAGACGATCAAATATTTCCTTCTGGAAAACGACCTGCCACTCACGCTCGGCCTGCTGGTGGACACCAGCCTGAGCCAGCGGCGCGTTTTGGCCGCGGAGCGCACCGCGAGCTATAGCTTCCTCGACCACGTGCTGCGCGAGGATAAGGACAAAGCCTTCGTGATTCACTTCGACCATGAAGTGGAGATGCTGCAGGATCTGACCTCGTCGCGCAAGAAACTGGAAGCGTCGCTGGAGTTGCTGGAAACACCGGAGAGCGGCGAAGGCGGCTCGGGCGGCTACGGTCATGGCTCGCACGGAGGAGGAGGTCGCGGAACACTGCTCTACGACGCGGTGTTCCTGGCGTCAAACGAAGTAATGCAGAAGCAGAAGGGCCAGAAGGCGCTCATCATTCTCTCCGACGGAGTGGATCGCGGCAGCAAAGAGACGCTCGAGGACGCTGTGGAAGCCGCGCAGCGCGCCGACACGCTGGTTTATTCCGTGCTGTTTGCCGACGACGAAGGGTACGGTCACGGCGGGGGCTTCGGCGGCCCTCACGGAGGCATGGGCGGCGGCGGCCCAATGGGCGGCGGGGGTCCGATGGGCGGCGGAGGTCCGATGGGCGGCGGTGGCGGGCGTCACGGAGGTCAGCAGGAAGATCGCCCGGACGGCAAGAAAGTTCTCGCGCGAATCTCCAAGGAAACAGGCGCGCGCATGTTTGAAGTCTCGAAGAAACTGCCCATCGACAAAATCTACGCCCAGATCCAGGAGGAGCTGCGCAGCCAGTACAGCCTCGGCTATACGCCCGAAGGACCGGATGCGGAAATCGGCTATCACAAACTCCAGCTCACGACTAAACAGAAAGATCTGACGGTGCAGGCCAGAGACGGCTTCTACGCGGATCGTTAAGCGGCAGTCGAGCGTACGAAATCAGGCTCGCGCGTTCTGAACCATTCCCCTCGCGGAAAACTCAAGCCGAGTTCCGCTCTTCGCAGACGCGATGCTAGCTGGAGCGCGAAGCGGGCAGCTGAGCTTTGACACGGCCCGGGTGCGGTGCGGGAATCTGGTGCGCCAGGTGACGCGCCGACGGATTGTTCACCTTCGACGGCCTTCCCTGTTTCAGCAGGCGCTGATACGCCTCATCCCAGGTTGGAAGCTCGGGCGTTTCCTGCGTCCAGTGGGTGACCGACGCTTCGTCGCACCAGCCGAGCAGCTTGGGCATGGCGCCGCGATGCGCGCCGGCGATGCGGTACGCGCTCATCGCTGCGTCGTCCCGCCACACCGTCAGCGTCCAGAAGATATTTCCCGCCTCGCCCATCAGCTCGCTGCCAAGGAAGCCTTCGGATCGCTGCGCCTGGCGCCAGCTCCTGAGCGCCCACACCGCGAACGGCAGCAGGTAGAGATAAGAGCGAACCCGCAAGCGAGTTACAGATACGAGTGGCATTTCGGCTCCCGAACCCTGACAAGATACACGCGATCGGGTCTCAATTGCGGATTTCTGGATGCGCGGACCGCAGACTATCGAAGGTAGCCCCAATTGTGGAGCCGATCGCTATCCTTGGAATGCCGTACTCCCGGTACTCCGTCCCATCTTCCACGCTGGCTGCGGGGGAGAATATCCCGCTGAGGCTAAAATCGAGGCTAAACGGGAATGTTTACAATGACATCCACGGGGAGCCGGGAAGGCGAACAAACCCCGATAGATCAAAAGTACCGACGCAAAAGTACCCGTAGGCCATTTGCGGGGGAGGAGCCGGAAATTAACTTGTCTCTGGGGAATCGAGCGCCCGAACTCGGCAAAGGCATCGTGCCCGGCGCTCTCTCTCAACATGACGCTGACGCCACGCACAACGTCCAACCTCAGGCTGCGCACGAAGCTGCTGCTTTCCTTCGTGCTGATCACCGCCGCGCTGAGCTGCGCGACGCTGCTCGCCGTGCGCCACGTCGCGAAGTCGCATCTGCAGCAGGAAATCGTGGGAGAAACGCAGACCTCGGTTCTGACCTATTTGGCGATGCTTCACGAGCACCAGCTTGCTCTGGCTCGCAAGGCGGACCTGCTGGCAACGCTGGCGGACCTGACTTATTTCGACGAACCTACCTTTCAGCAATCAACCGACAATCCGCTGGAGACCGATGGCAGCGACCTTGTGGTTCTCGCGGATGGCAACCACGAGATCATGACGCTGCACACCACGAATCCGGCCTTCACGCCGGCCATGGCGCAGAAGCTGCTGATCAGCTCTGTGGCCAAGAAGGCGACCTCGGACTGGTGGTTCGCCGGAGGCGCGCTTTACCAGGTCGCGGTGCAATCGGTGAACCGGCGCCCGTCGCCGGAAAACAATCAATTGGGCACAGTGGTCGTGGGCCGCGAAATCGGCTACTCGGCGGTGCACAATCTTGGCCGCACGCACTCCGCCGACCTGGCGTTCAGCTACGACGGCAACGTGGTCACCAGCACGCTGGGTCCGCTGGACGAACATGAACTCGACCAGCAGTCTCACGATCTGGAATCATCGGCGCAGATTCATATCGCTAATCAGCAGTTTTACGCCATATCGGTGGGGCTCACGGATGGTGCCCGGCCCCAGTGCACGCTTGATTACGCTGAAATCCTACAATCGCGCGGCGGAATTCCTGAGCGAACTGAATCATTTGCTGATCGGGCTGGGAGTGCTGGCGTTGATGACCGGAACGTGGCTGGCGCTGATCATTTCCGACACCTTCACGCGTCCTCTGGCGAACCTGGATCGAGGCGTGCAGGCGCTGGAGCGCGGCGATTATGGATTTCCGCTCGAAGCGCGGGGCGGCGACGAGGTGGCACACGTCACGCGCGCCTTCGACCAGATGCGCGGCACGCTGCAGAAAAACGAGGCGCAGAAGCGGCAGCTGGAAGAGGAGCTCCGCCAATCGCAGAAGATGGAAGCCCTCGGACGGCTGGCCGGAGGCGTGGCGCACGACTTCAACAACCTGCTCACGGTCATCAAGGGCCACTCCGAATTGATCATCGAGCGGCTTCCTTCAAAGGATCCGCTGCTCGGCAGCGGGCAGCAGATCCGCAAGGCGGCGGACCGCGCCGCGTCGCTGACGCGGCAGATGCTGGCGTTCAGCAGGCGGCAAGCGCTCGAGCCGACGGTCTTCGACATGAATTCGCTGGTCGCGGACATGTACAAGCTGCTGAAGCGGCTGGTGCACGAGGACATCGAATTCACGTTCCGGGCCGGCGAATCGCTCGGCCGGGTGAAGGCGGACACGGGGCAAATCGAGCAGGTGCTTTTGAACCTCGTCGGTGAACGCCTCGGACGCCATGCCGCGCGGCGGAAAACTGGTGATCGAAACCAAGAACGTGACGGTTGATCCGGAATCGGCGAAATCCCGCCAGACGGTCGAGCCCGGCTATTACGTGATGCTGGCGGTCACCGACACCGGCCACGGAATGACGCCGGAGACGAAGGCGCGCATTTTCGAGCCGTTCTTCACCACCAAGGAATCCGGAAAAGGCACGGGCCTTGGCCTGGCGACGGTGTACGGCGTGGTAAAGCAGAGCGGCGGATTCATCTGGGTGGACACGACTCCGGGAAAAGGCACGCGTTTTGAAGTTTACTTGCCGCGCGTCGAGCAGAACATTACGCCCAATCCAGCGGAAGAGCTTGCGCCGGTGCGCGCCCGCGCCGCCGGCACGGTGCTGCTGGCCGAAGACGAGGAGGGAGTGCGCGCGCTGGCCTATGATTTTCTTACTTCGGCGGGCTATCGCGTGTTCGTCGCCAACGACGGCGCCAAGGCCCTGGAAATTTCTGAGACGCTGGCCGAGCGGATTGATGTGCTGGTCACCGACGTGGTCATGCCGAATATGCGCGGGCCCGAACTTGCCAGCCGCATGAAGACTCGCCGCCCCGATCTGAAGGTGGTGTTCATGTCGGGATACCTCGAGCAGAATCAGGGCGGCGAGGACTTCACCGGGACCGCCACGTTTCTGCAGAAACCGTTTTCGAAGGATGTTCTCGTGCGCCAGGTAGGCGCGGCCTTGCAGGGAGAACCCTCCACCGTTTCCGCTTTGCACATCGCGTAGTCGCGTTCCCCGTTTACAACCGCAATCAAGCTGGCCGGATTTGCAGGTGTTGCTCGCGCATCGGCGCGCCGGCTGGTCGCTATTGCACCGTGATGTTGACAGTGGCGGTGGTGCGGCCGAAGGCGTTTGTGGCGTAGAGCGTGTAGGTGGTGGACTGCGACGGTGAGACCACGACGCTGGTGCCGCGCGTGGCGCCGATATCGGGCGAGACGATCAGATACGAGGCGCCGGTGACGCTCCAGTTGAGCGTCACAGGCAGTGCCTGCGGAAACGGATTGCGAGCTGGCCGTGAAACTGGAGATGCTCGGGGCTGCGCCCGTGGGAATGTTCGCGGAGGTGTAAATCGGGTCCATTTGCACCACGTCGAAGTCCGCGGCGGTGACGCCGTCGAGATTGTGCAGGTCGTCGTTGTTCCAGCGAGAGTCCGGCGCGCCGCTGATGAACATGGAGGAGCCGTTGTCGGCCATGATCATGCCGTACTTCTGAAGCGCCGTCAGGATCACCTGGTTCGTCGCCGAATATGTGGAGATGTCGAAACTGGCCTTGAGGCGCAGTCGCATGCCCATGGGCGCGGCGTTGGCGTTGGTCGAGGTGGCGGCCCAGTGCGAAGCGGGCGGAGTGAAAGCGGCGATGCTGTTCTGCAGAGTGAAGCGCAGCGCGTGATTGATTGCGCCGGCGGCCACTTCGTCGTAGCGGGCGAGGCCCGGAAAAATAGGCAGGCCGGCGGCGTCGGCGGAAGTCCACGTATAGGGGCGCTGCTCGTCGGCGGTCAAGTCCCAGACCGCGGCCGAGCCGGCGTTCCACGCCGAGCCGCTGGGAGAGGCGTTGTACAGCTCGTAAAGCCAGCAATTCGAATTGTCGAGGATTAGCACGTGCTGATCGCCGCTGGGATTCGGATCGCCTTCGATCGGAGCGTTCAGCGGAATGGGCATGGGGCCGGGATCGCTCTCGTCGCCGAACTCGGTGAAGTTGATGGTGACCGGGCCTTGCGTCGAGTCGACTATTTCGTAGGGAATGCCGATGATCGAGCCGTCATATTCGCCGGAGCCGAAGTCCGGATGCAGGCCGATGGTCGGGCCGATAAAATTGATCAGCGCGGCTGAATTCGGATCCACGGGCGCGGACGAAATGTCCTGATTCCAAAGATTGTCCGCGGGGAACGGCACGAAACCGTTGAGGCTGGCGCCCTGCCCTGTCTGCATCACGCTGCATGCCAGCGGCGGCGGAGGCGGCGGATTGCCGCCGCTCGATGAGGTCACTTGCAGAGTCACTGATCCGGATGCGCTGCTCCCCGGATTGGGATTGACTACCGTGACTGCAAACATTCCCGGCGTCGCGGCGGTGCCGGTGGCAGAGAGTTGTGTTGAAGAAACGAAAGTCGTGGTGAGCGCTGAGCCGGCGAGCGTCACCTGCGCGCCGTTCACGAAGTTGCTGCCCGTGACCATGATCGAAATGGTGCCCGCGGGCACCGACATCGGCGAGACGCTGGCGAGCACGGGGACGGGATTTTCGAGCGTGACAGCGCTTTGTCCCGAGGCGCTGGAGCCGGCCATACTCACGGCCTGCACTGTGACGGAGTTTGGACTCGGCAGCGTGGCTGGAGCCAGATACACGCCGGACGCGCTGATCGTGCCGGTGGCCATCGCGCCGCCGCTGACGCCGTTGACTTCCCAGGTTACCGCTGTGTTCGACGTGCCGGTGACGGTGGCAGTGAAGGGCTGCGCCTGGCCAGCGCGGACATTTACTGGATTTGGCGCCACCGAGACGCTGATCGCAGGCGGAGGCGGTGGCGGAGGCGCGCCGGGATTGCCGCCGGAGCCGCTGGTCACACCCGCGCAATCAGCCTGAAAGAGGGCTGCGGTGAAAACGAAAAGTAGAAGGAATCGTCGCATGACGGGCACGCTTGCGCAGGGCAAGCCGATGCCTGGAATTTTCGCGCAGCGCGCCGCGGAGAACTACTGTACGGAAGTACAGGAAAATGCCAGCAAGGTTTTCGCCCCACGCGCTAGAACCTGCCCTCCGCGGCCCAAGTTCGAACCTCGTCGGTGACCGAGAAAAGGTGCAAAGGCGCGGATTCGTAGTTCGCTCCGAGAATGTGGGCATTCCTTTCAAGCGGAATGCCTTCGTAGCCTCCGCCGCTCAAAAAACCTCGAACGTACAGCTCGGAAAAGCGTTCGACCCCCAATTGACGATACTGCTCCACGTGCACCAGCTCGTGAAACAACAGACCGTTGGAAAAGGGCTCATGCGAAACAACCACGTCGCAAAATGTGATTGCGGCGGCCGTAGATTGGTCCGGCAGGTCCCTGAGCCCCAAGGATCGGGCGAAGGAATAGAAATCCGGATTCGCGACGCGCTCGCCGCGGAGCGTGATGACGCGGACCTCTGTCAGCAATTCGGACGAAAAGAAGCCATGCACAGCGCCGCGTTGCGCGGCAGAGAGAGGAATCGCGCGGGGGAAATACAGAGCCCGCTGGTGCGAAATATATTTCGCGACCATGCGCGACAGCTGGGAAATCACAACGGCGCCGGGAGTACGCACGATAGTTAAATTGTATCTATCGCAGTGGCGAACGACAATGAGCGAGCGCCTTCGCTCGCCGCGATTTGTCAGTTACCAACGCGCTGCCTTTTTCTTCGCTCGGCGACCCAGTTGAGGAAGTGTTCCATGCGCACGCGTTCGCGCCACATTAAACGGAAGAATTTCGCGGCGGTGAGATCGGCGGCTTCGTGGCCGAAGAACGTCTCCATGCGCCACTGGATATAGGGCGATTTCCAGGGACTTAAGCGATGGCCCTTGGAGATGATCCAGTAGTAGCGCAGGGCGTTGAACATCGAATCAGGCGAGGCGCCGGACCCAGAGGCGTTCGGTTGCGGGCTTGCCGAGATGGATGCGCCCGGAACCGTGGCCTCCGACGGTGAGCGACATGGTTTCGTCGTACTCGCGATCGAGAACGCGGACTCGGGCGCCAGGGCGCAGATGGCGCTGCTCGAGAAATTCAAGAAACGCCGGATCCTTCTCATACACGCGCAGGATTTCGTAGCTGTGGCCGACGTCGGATTCAGAGAGCTTGACTGCGCCGTGTTTGCGGCGGAGGCGCGACAGCCCGCCGAACAGCGGCACGCCGTGCGGGCAGCGGCTGTCGCGGCCGAAGCGCGCGAGCAGCAGTCGCGATACCTCGGGCGAGATGCCGTGTTCGAGGCGCTCGGCCTCTTCGTGCGCGCGCGACCACTCCAGGCCGATGATTTCGGTGAGCAGCTTTTCGGCGAGACGGTGGCGCAGGACGAGGTGTTGCGCGGCTCCTTTGCCTTTGGGTGACAGTTCGATGCGTCCGCCGCGCCGCACGCGGAGGTAGCCGGCCCGAGTCATGCGTTTGAGTGCTGCGGTGACGGCGGGAGGAGTGACGCCGAGATCTTCGGCCAGCCGCGCGCTGATGGGAATTTGTTCTTCCTGGACGATCTCCCAGATCGCTTTCAGATAATCCTCCTGGGAGACGCTCGTTGTTTCGCGGCGCATGGCGTGCTGGGGAGTAAGTCTACCTCATCGGCGCTGAATTGCTGAACGGACTGGTGATGGACGAGCGGAGTCGACGCAAGGTTGTTCCCCGGGCACAGAATGCTCTGCCCTTACGAAATACTCAGAACTACTTTGCCGAATTGCTCGCGGTTTTCGAGGCGCTTGTGAGCTTCGGCGGCGCGCTCGAGCGGCATCACGCAATCAATTACCGGCTTGAGCAGGCCGCGCTTGAAAAGCTCGAGCGCAGCGAAAAGCTCGGACTTGAATCCCATGAACGAGCCGAGCACCGAAAGCTGCCTGACGAAGAGGTAGTTGATATTAATTTTCGCATCGAAGCCAGTAGTGGCTCCGCAGGTCACCAGGCGTCCGCCAGGCTTGAGGCTGAAAATGCTCTGATCCCAGGTGGCCTGGCCGACGTGTTCGAAGACCACGTCCACGCCGCGACCACCGGTGAGGCGCTTCACTTCGCGGGCGAAATCGCCGCCGTGGAGCACGGCTTCGTCCGCTCCGAGCGCTTTCGCTTTCGCCAGCTTGGGCTCGGACCCGGCCGTGGCGATCACGCGTGCGCCCGCCGCTTTCGCGATCTGAATCGCGGCGCTGCCCACGCCGCTGCCTGCGGCGATCACCAGCACCTCCTCCGCGGGACGTAGCCGCGCGCGGTTAAACAGCATGTGCCAGGCGGTCTGGAAAACAAGCGGAACCGCGGCGGCTTCCTCGAAGGTAAGATTGCCGGGAATCGGAATGACGTTGACGGAAGGCGACCTCACGAATTCCGCGCAGCCGCCGGGAACCGAGGTGCCAAAGAGCACGTAGTCCTTGCAAAAGCTGTCGCGGCCGGAAACACACGCCTCGCACTGTCCGCAGGAGAGTCCCGGCGCGAGAAGCACGCGGTCTCCCACGCGGACGTTGGTTACTTCCGCACCGATCCTGGCGACTTCGCCGGAAATGTCGCTGCCCGGAATGTGAGGAAGCGGAGACTTCATGCCGGGGATGCCACGGCGAACCCACAAATCGAGGTGATTGAGAGCGCACGCTCGGACGCGGACGAGAACGTCGCGGGCGCCGATCGCGGGCTCGGGGACGTCGGCATAGCGCAGGACTTCTGGTCCGCCGTGCTCGGAAAAAATCACTGCCTTCATGAATGCCTCCGGAGGAATCGAGAGCGGGTTAACTTAGCATCGCGTGCGGGCGGTGTCCATACCGGGCGGACGGCTGGGCCGTTTGATTACGATTCGATTTCTACAAATTCGAGGCGATTGCCCCAGGGATCTTCGGAATAGAAGCGGCGCGATTCCGGCAGAGCGTCGTCGCTGACCGGAGCGCCGTGCCGGAGAAGGGCCTCGCGCAGCCCGTCGAGGTCGGCCACCGCAAACGCGGGATGCGCTTTCTTTGCGGGACGAAAATCGCGCTCCACGCCGATATGAACCTGCCGATCGCCGCAACGAAACCAGCATCCGCCGCGGGCACGCAGAGTTTGCGGCTTTTCGATTTCTTCCATGCCGAGCACGGCGCCGTAGAACTCTCGCGCAGCGGTCTCGCAACCCGCGGGAGCCGCAATCTGAATGTGATCGATGCGCGCAACCCTTGGATTCATATTCTCCAGAATATCACGGTGGGATAGCGGCGCTTTGGTCATCGGACGATTGACAGCGCACTGCGCGGCAAAGTACGCTC
The DNA here is from genome assembly GCA_963814605.1 of uncultured Acidobacteriota bacterium. Taxonomy (GTDB): domain Bacteria; phylum Acidobacteriota; class Terriglobia; order Acidiferrales; family UBA7541; genus Palsa-295. Next base: position 921,469 of record CAWFDD010000002.1, read on the forward strand.
AATAAAAGGGCATGGACATCTTCGAAGAAATCGTGCGGATGCGGCGGGCGGGTGAGCGCGGCGCTCTCGCGACCATCGTGCACACCAACGGCTCGATCCCCAGCTACGAAAGCTCGCGAATGCTGGTGCGCGAGGACGGCTCGATTGCCGGAACCATCGGCGGGGGCTGCGTGGAAGCGGACGTGTGGGCGGCGGCCAAGGAAGTGATCGAGACCGAGCAGCCGCGGAAAATGACTTTCAACCTGAACCACGAGGCGGAATACGATGCGGGATTGATTTGCGGCGGCACGCTCGAAATTTTCGTCGAGCCGATCCTGCCGCAGCCGACGCTTTATATTTTCGGCGGAGGCCATGTATCTTCGGCGGTAGCGCGCGTCGCGTCCGCGGCCGGATTTGCGATTGGAGTCGCGGACGACCGCACGACATACGCGAACGCGGAACGATTCCCGATGGCCCGCGAGATTTACACCACCTACGAAGACGCGTACGAGAAGATCAAGCCTAATTCCGCGAGCTACCTGCTGATTGTCACCCGCGGCCACAAAGACGACATGCGCGTGCTGGCATGGGCGGTGCGAACCGAGGCGCGCTACATCGGTATGATTGGCAGCAAGCGCAAGGTGATTTCCGTTTACCAGGCTCTCGCGCGCGAAGGCTACTCCGCGGCGGAGTTCGAGCGCGTGCACGCGCCCGTAGGGCTCGACATAGGTGCACTCTCGCCGGAAGAAATCGCGGTGAGCATCGCGGCGGAATTGATCGCCGTGCGCCGCAACGCGCGGAATTTGCCGCACAAAACCGTCAAACTCGCGCAGGCCGCCAGCCTTCACCACGACTGACCCGGATATGTCCGCCGGGGTCGCCGATCGCAAGCCACTCGCAGCCGTCATTCTCGCGGCCGGTGAATCGCGCCGCATGGGCGTTGCCAAGGCGCTGCTTCCCTACCGGGGTACAACTTTCGTCGAGCACCTGCTGGACGCTACGCGGCACGCGCGCGTGGGCCTGACTCGGATTGTGGTCGGCGCGCACGCATCGGAGATCCGGGAAAAATTGAGCGCCCACGCCAAGGAGATCGTCGTGAATGCAGATTGGGTGAAGGGACAGCTCTCGTCAATTCAAGCCGCGATTCGCAGCCTGCCCGAGGAGAGTTCGTCCGGCATGATTCTCTGCCCCGTGGATCACCCGATGGTTTCCGCCGCGCTGGTTGCGAGGCTGATCGCGGAATTTGACGCAAGCGGGAAAGCGATCGTCCTGCCGACGTACCGAGGGCGGCGGGGGCATCCGTTGATTTTTCGCGCGAGCCTTTATCCGGAACTGCTGGCGGCGTCCCCGGAAGTTGGCGCACGACAGGTCGTATGGGCTCACGCCGGCGAGATATCGGAAGTATCAACGGAGGAGGAAGGCGTGATCCTCAATATCAACGACCCGGCGACACTGGAGCGCGCGCTCCGTGGACCCGGCTCTCATTAGAATTCGAATTATCAGACGAGGCTAGAGTTTTCGAACCAACGCCGCCACTACATCAGCGCACAGCTGCGCAGCGTGAAACGATGCCGGCGGAAGGCCACCCAGCGCGTCGGAGATTTGCTGCGGAGCTATGCCGCCCGCTTCCGAGGGCGTCTTCCCGCCCAAGAAATCCGTGAGGACCGAACTCGCCGCGATGGCCGCGACGCAACCCTGCGTCTTGAACCGAGCAGCGGCAATCCGGCCACCCTCGAGGCGCACGGCCAGACGCATAATGTCGCCGCAGACGGGATTGGTCACTTCGACGGTCGCCGTAGCGCCGGGAAGGTCGCCCGCGTTGTGCGGATTGCGAAAATGATCGAGGACAACTTCGTTGAACATCAGCGACAGTATAAAGCAGAGCGGCCGACACTCAACGTGGACCTCGGGCCGCGGAGTCACTCTCCACGGAGGCTGTCGCGGCCCTTCGCTTTTCCTTTGAATCCGATTGACAGGAAGGAGCTTAGCGCGGTATTTTGTTGTTCCTAGCCTATGTCCGCCTGTCCGGGCGCGGGGGACATCGTTTTAATCCGCCTACATATATTTTCAGGAGAGACTCAGATGCGACGACTCGGATACCTTTTCACCCTTGCGATGGCCATCGTGTTGGTTGCGACCTGCGGCTTCGCGCAGGATGGAAAGCTCAACATCAAGGTCACGCCGAAGGCGGCGTACGTATTTGTGGATGGCAATGCCATCCGTGAAGGCAGCCACTCGATCCCGCTGGCTGCAGGTAAACACACCGTAGTGGTGGTGAACTACGGATTCAAGATTTCCACGCAGGACGTCACCATAACGGCGGGAAAATCGACGCCCTCTTGTGGTGAAGCTCGACCCCTATGGCGATAAGGTGGCCGCTCCGTACGGCCGGATCATGATCGAATTCAAGCCCCAGGGTAAGGCTGCGATCGAGCTCAACGGCAAGAAGCCCGAATACTTCGTCGGAAACGTGGACGAGACCAATCACGACTGGTGGTGGCATCAAGAGTTGCTGGTGCCCCCAGGGACGCACCAGGTGACCATCACGCGCGAAGGCAAGGAATTGTACAGCGGCAGCGTGACGGTGAAGGCGAATGAGAAGGTGATTATCCACGTCACGAACAGCGGCAAGATCGAGAACAAGCCGTGGAAGCGCGGCGAGGATCTGGCGAAGAAGTCGCCTCTGCCCCGCTTTACGGGCGGCCTCATCAGCACACAAATCGTGGTGGCCCCAACCAGGATTTCGGCATTCTCGGCGAGTCCGGCCAGTGTCAATTGCACGCAAAGCTCGAGCTTGAGCTGGACGACGGCCGACGCGGTTGACACTTCGATTGACAACGGCGTGGGCGCGGTGGCGACGAACGGAAGCCAGTCCGTGACTCCGCTGGCAACGACGAACTACGGCTTGACGGCCGTGGGTCCAGGCGGCACGGCAACCAACTCCGCTTCCGTAAACGTGAACACCGCGATTCAAGCGAGCCTGAACGCGAACCCAACGGACGTTCACTACCGTAAGATCGGCGACAAAATTATCGCGCAGGATTCTTCGACGGTGACCTGGCAGACATCGAACGCCGGCACGGTAACCATCGACGGTCAAAGCGTACCGCTCAGCGGCAACCAGACCATAAAGGCCACGCCTGCGGATTCGTCATCGGTTCCCGACGGCGGCCAGGCGCGCACGGTTGATGAAACGAAGACCATCACGCTGAACGCCACGAACGTTTGCGGCGGAACGGCCACCCAAACGGCTGCCCTGCATATCACGGGTTCGGTCGAGCCGATTCCGGCGGTGACTTTGCAGAGCGTGTTTTATCCGACGGACTACCCTGACAAGAGGCACCCGCAGGTCGGACTCGTCCGCAGCCAGCAACTGGCGCTCGCCACTCTCGCGGGCGGATTCAAGAAATATCTCGAGTACGATCCGGATGCGAAGCTTTCCGTAGAAGCCCATGCGGACGAACGCGGTTCGAAGCCCTTTAACCAGGACCTGAGCGAACGCCGCGTGGAGCGGATCAAGCAGTATCTGGTTGACCAGGGCATCTCGGCCGACAAGGTTGAGACAGCGGCGTACGGCAAGGATCAGCCGCTGGACAGGGCCACGGTCGGCACGCTCGAAAGCACGAACCCCAACACGCCGCCGAAGGCGCGGCTCGCGGACAAGCGCTCCGATTGGCTCGCTTACAACCGGCGCGCGGATATCGTGCTGCTGCCCTCCGGCAAGAAGTCGGCGCAATATTTCCCGCACACGGCCGACGACTCCAAGCTGATCTGGCAGGTGCCCAAGCCGCCGCTCGCAAAGGTGCAAGCGGATCAATAGGCGACACGGAACTTAGCAAGCGCGCCGGGGAGCGAAGCCTCTCCGGCGCGTTTTTGTTTTTGGCGGGGGCAGGTTCTCTGGTTTTACGGCCGACGAAGAGCGGTAGCGGGACGCGCCGCAGAACACTTCGGCCAATCGGAGAGAGCGGACATGTTGACAGTCGTCGCGGCGCTGATTGAGTCCGGAGGCAAACTGCTCGTGTGCCAGCGGCGGCGCGGCGACAAATTCGAACTGCAGTGGGAGTTTCCCGGCGGCAAGCGAGAGCCCGGCGAGTCGCTCCAAAAGGCGCTCGCCCGCGAACTGCGCGAGGAACTGGGAGTCGCGGCGCGAATCGGCCCGGAAGTTTTCCGGGTCCGGCATCAATACAGAGAATCCGGCGAGCCCTTCGAATTGGTCTTCTTCGCAGCCGGCGCCGCGCCGGGTGAAATGCGGAATCTGGAATTCGAACGCATCGAGTGGTGCGAACCTGCGGCGCTGCTGCAGCTGAATTTTCTGGCGGCGGACACGGATTTGGTCGCCAAGCTGGCCAGCGGAGAGATTCCGTTGCCGCGGATGAAGCGGGCCGGGGATCCTGAAAAGGGCTAGTCCTTCTTGGCGCCGAATATTCTGCGCACGATCATGGTGACGGGGTCGTAAAACTCGTCCACCACGCGCTCTTTGAGCGGAATGATCGCGTTGTCGGTGATGTGGATTTCCTCGGGGCAAACTTCGGTGCAGCACTTGGTGATGTTGCAGAAGCCGATGCCGAGCTGTTCTTTCAGCAGGCGCGTGCGATCCAGGCCGTCGAGCGGATGCATCTCCAGCCCTGCGGTGCGGACGAAAAAGCGCGGGCCGCCGAATTGATCTTTCTTGTCGTGATCGCGCAGCACGTGGCAGACGTCCTGGCAAAGAAAACATTCGATGCACTTGCGGAATTCCTGCACGCGGTCCACATCGGGCTGGAACATTTTCCATTCCACGCCGGGCTTCGGCTGGAACGCCGGAATCTTCTTGTTCACTTTGTAATTCCAGGAGACGTCGGTGACCAGGTCCTTGATCACCGGAAACGCTTTTATCGGGAACACGGTGATGGGCTCGCCGGTCGGCAGCGCATCCATGCGCGTCTTGCACATCAGGCGCGGCCTGCCGTTCACTTCCGCGGAGCAGGAGCCGCATTTCGCGGCCTTGCAATTCCAGCGCACGGCAAGGTCCGGGGATTGATGCGCCTGGATCGAATGGATGGCGTCGAGCACGACCATGCCTTCGCTGAGCGGAACTTTATAATCCACCGCCTGGCCGCTTTCCCGGTCGCCCCGGAACACCCGCAAGGTTGCGTCTGCCATCAGGAGCCTCCGCCCATCCCTACTTGCTTTCCGCCAGAATCTGCGCCAGCTCGGCAGGTATCTCGCCGCGCGGAATCTCGAACAGCGTCATGGAATCGCCCTTTCTCACGATGGCGAGATTCTTCCTGCCCCAGGCGTCCTCGGTTTTCGGGAAATCGAGCCTGCTGTGCGCACCGCGACTCTCCGTACGCGCGAGCGCCGCGTGCGTGCAAGCCACGGAAACGGTGAGCATGCACTGCAGGTCCCGCGACAAGTGCCAGCCGGGATTGTAGAGACGCGATCCTTCGACGCGCACGTTTTTCGCCCGCGACTTCAGCTTCTCGAGCTCAACCAGCGCCTGCCGGAGATCGGCGTCGGTGCGGAAAATTCCGACCAGCCGTTGCATCACGTCCTGCAGATCGTGTTGAATCGTGTAGGGGTTCTCGCCGCCGGCAGCATCAAACGGCGCCAGAAGTTCCCGCTCGGCATCCGCCATCTGCGCGTTGTCGAGCGCGGGCGCAGGCGCCTTCTTCGCATAGGTCGCGGCAGCCAATCCCGCGCGACGCCCGAAAACGAGCAAATCTGAAAGTGAATTGCCTCCCAGACGATTCGCGCCGTGGAGTCCGCCCGCCGCTTCTCCCGCGGCAAAAAGCCCGGGCAGGGATGTTTGCGCGGTTTCTGCGTCCACGCGGATCCCGCCCATCACGTAGTGGCACGTCGGACCGACTTCCATCGGCCCTTTGGTGATATCCACGTCCGCGAGTTCCTTGAACTGGTGATACATGCTGGGCAGCTTGCGCTTCACGTATTCGGCGTCTTTGTGGGAAATGTCAAGAAACGCTCCGCCGTGCGGGCTGCCCCGCCCTTCCTTGACTTCGGTGTAGATCGAGCGCGCCACCACGTCGCGCGTCGAAAGCTCCAGGCGTTTGGGATCGTATTTCTCCATGAAACGCTCGCCGTTCTTGTTGCGCAGGATGCCTCCTTCGCCGCGCACGGCCTCGGTGACCAGAATTCCCTGCACGCCGGGCGGCCAAACCATTCCGGTCGGATGGAATTGCACGAATTCCATGTCCAGCAGCTCGGCGCCTGCGTCGTAGGCAAGAGCCATGCCATCACCGGTGCACTCCCACGAGTTCGACGTGATCTTCCACGATTTCCCGATGCCGCCGGTGGCGATGACCACGGATTTGGCTTTGAAGGTGACGATCCTGCCCGATTCGCGCCAGTAGCCGAACGCGCCGCAGACGCGATCGCCGTCCTTCAGCAGCCTCGTGACCGTGCATTCCATGAAAACGTCGAAACCCATCTGCACGCCGCGATCCTGCAGCGTGCGGATCATCTCCAGGCCGGTGCGATCGCCGACGTGGCACAGTCGCTTGAATGTGTGGCCGCCGAAGGCGCGTTGGAGGATGTCGCCGCTCGCCGTGCGATCGAACAGCGCGCCCCATTGCTCGAGTTCGCGCACGCGGTCGGGCGCCTCCTGGGCGTGCAGCTGCGCCATGCGCCAGTTGTTGAGGTATTTTCCTCCGCTCATGGTGTCGCGGAAATGCGTTCGCCAATTGTCGTCCTTGTCCACGTTGGCCATCGCCGCGGCCAGACCGCCTTCGGCCATCACCGTGTGCGCTTTGCCCAGCAGCGATTTGCAGACGACGCCCACCTTGGCGCCCTGCGCCAGCGCCTCGAGCGCGGCCCGAAGACCAGCGCCGCCCGCGCCAATGACCAGAACGTCGTGTTCGTGGGTTTCGTACTTGGAGGTATCGGTCACAGCAGTCGAATGTCCCTAATCACGCCGGCCGCCACGAGGCGAATGTAAAGATCGGTGAGAGCGACGGAAATCATGCTGATCCAGGCCCAAAACATGTGGTGCTCGTTCAGCTTGGTCACGCCGCGCCAGCCCGCATAACGAGGGCTCCCGGCCACGGCGCACGAAAAACAATCCAGCTTGCCGCCCACAAGATGTCGCAGAGAATGGCACGACAGGCTGTAGGTCGTCAGCAGGATGACGTCGACCAGCATGATGACGGTGCCCACGCCGATATGGAACCCGTCGGGCCAGCGGAAGGCCACGATTGCGTCATACCACAGAAAACAGAGAACGATGGTGACCAGGTAGAAAAAGTAGCGGTGAACGTTCTGCAAAATAAATGGGAAGGCGGTTTCGCCGCGATATTTCCTGTGGCTGCCCTCGCTCACGGCGCAGGCCGGCGGGTCCTGAAAGAAGCCGCGATAGTACGCTTTGCGATAATAATAACAAGTGAGGCGGAATCCGCCCGGAGCACCGAACACCAGGAACGCAGGCGAGAGCCACCGCGGCAGCCAGTGATGATCCGGATCGATCAGCGGTGAATAAAATGGCGAGAGATAGGGACCGGAGAGGTAGAACTTCGCTTCAAACGCGCGCCAGGTCGCATAGATCAGGAAACTTCCAAACACCGCAACGAACGGCAGGTTTTCGAGCCACCAGGCATCGCGGCGTTGCGTGCTACCGAATCGAGTCAGGCCCCTTACAATTGAAGAATCCGCCACCCTGTTGTACACCCCCGAACACAAATAGAATATTCGAGAAAACTCTTTTTGCAAATAACATTCGCAGCGGCTCGCAACGGTCGGCTCGCAGATCCGGGAACAATTCCTTGCGGAGACAATTTGTCTTTTGCGACCCGGGCCGGCGGTAAAAGCCGATCTGGAACGCAAATTGGCGCCTCGCCCGGCATGAAGTCGGCCGCAGCTGAATCACTTCCATTGTTTTGACCCGCGGCGCTGGCCCTGCTCCAAAGGACAGGTATTGCGGGGGAAACGTCACCGTGCGGTTTGATTGACCCGTCCGCTTCGCCCCGATACCGTAATCCTAATGTCCCTGCTCACGCCGGAGGATGTTCAATGAAAAGCAATCGCACGAACGCGCCGTCTCCATTTGGCATCACCAATTCGGCTTGTCTCAAGGGCGGCATCGTCCTGCTGATCCTGATTTTGGCCTTCTCGTCGGCGCCACCAGCGACTGCACAGTCGGCATCCACGCCTGCCGCACAGCCTCAGGCGCAAACGCCGCCTCAGTCCCAGCCGCCGGCTCCGGGAACCACGCAGAACGTCTCCGGCGAGCAGCCGCAGTCGCTCGCGGACGCGGCGCGCCAGGCGAAGGCGAATCAGGACAAGCCCAAAGCCAAAAAAGTCTATACCGACGATAATTTGTCGAGCGTTGGCGGGACCATTTCAGTGGTAGGCGAAAAATCTTCCGGCCGCGGCCCGGGATACGGCGACCGCAGCGCTGGCCCGCCATCTGCGGCGGCTAATACCGAAGCGTACTGGCGCGGGCGGGCCGGCGCGATTAAGAGCCAGATCGCCTCAACCGACCAACAGATCGATTCCGTAAAAGCCGAGATCGCCAAGTCGGGCGCTGCTTCCTTCGATCCTTCGACCGGCCTTTCGCAAGGCGTGATCATCGTCCACGACCGAAACGCCGAGGTGAAGCAGCTCGAGGATCGTAAGCAAAGTCTCGAGAGACAATTGGACGACCTGGCCGACGAAATTCGCAAGGCCGGCGGCGATTCGGGCTGGGCCCGCTGACAGGCATCGCCTGAACTCGGCAGCTTCCACTCGCTAACGCATCAGTCCCGATGCACCGTGCCGGGCGAAAATGCCGGCAGACACACGGCGATATATTCCGCCCCCTCTGGCGTGGAATACTGAATCCACTCCCCGTGATGCGCGATCACAGCCTGCCCCGGATGCACATCCATGCTGCCGCCCTTGTGCGTCACGCGCAGCGCGCCCTTCAAAACTACCGTATATTCATCGAACTCCGGGGTCTGCCCCGGCTCAAGCCATCCCGCCGGGCTGCGCATGTGCGCGACGCTCAACGTCGCGGTTTTCGAATTCACGCGCCCGACGAACTCTTCAATAATTTTCGGTTTCGTTCCCGCCGCTTCGATACGAGTCGGCTTCTCGATCAGAGTTGGCATGGAGTCTCCAGAATCAGCAATTTTCAATCGTCTTAAATTAGCATCCGCCCGCCGTCCACGACCATCACCTGCCCGGTGACGAAGTCGGCCGTCGCGAGATACGCAACAGCGCCGGCGATGTCGTCTCCCTTGCCGGTGCGATGCAGCGGAACGCGGCGGATGTAATCCTCGTCGGGCGGCTCGCCCGGAAACTGGATCGTGCCCGGCGCAACGCTATTGACCAGAATCTCGGGCGCCAGCGCCTGCGCCAGGCACCGCGTCAGCATGATTACGCCCGCCTTGGAAACGCAGTAGTGCGTGAAGGCCGGCCACGCCAGCAGGCCGCCGAGCGATGAAATATTCACGATTCGCCCCCGGCCCCGGCGCTTCATGATGGGCGCCGCAGCCTGCGCGCAAAGGAACTGCGATTTCAGGTTGGCGTTCATGATGCGGTCCCACTGCTCGTCTGTGAGTTCCTGGAATTTCGCGGCGAAAAAATCTCCGGCATTGTTCACCAGAATATCCAGCCGGCCGAACTCTCTTTCGACTTCGGCAAAAAGCTTGACCACCTCGTCGCGCTTCGAAACATCCGCCTGGATCGCCACCGCCTTCACGCCAGCCGCTTGAATCTCGCCGACGACCGCTTCAGCATCCGCCTTCGAACCCCTGTAATTCACGACGATAGCCGCGCCTTCCCCAGCCAGGCGCAGCGCGATGCTCCGGCCGATACGTTTTGCCGAGCCCGTCACCAGTGCTACTTGCCCATCCAGCGGATTGCTTGGCATCTTCTCGCTCCTGAAATCCAGGAGAACACATTAGCACCAGCCGGGCCGCTCAGAAAACCGCGCGTATTCATGGCACGATTCTCGCTTTCGCACCCGTGCCTCGTCGCCTCTCGCTGGACAATCAAAACAGAATTGCTTTATGCTCCGGTGCTCGTCCCTCGGAGGATAAAATGGCAAACCAGATCGTGTGGTGCGATATCCCGGTGACCGATCTCGGCCGCGCGATCCGCTTCTATTCGGCGCTGCTCGGCCAGGCGGTGAAGAAGCAGGAATATCCCGGCTTTGCGATCGGCCTGTTGCCGGGCGGCAGCCCCGATTCGAGCGGCTGCCTGTATATGCCCGAGGGCAGCGAAAATAAACCCGGTGCGGCCGGCCCGCTGGTCTATTTCAATTGTTCGGGGCGGCTCGATGATGCCATCGCGCAATCCGAATCGCACGGCGGCAAGGTCGTCCACGCCAAACACCAGATCGGCGAGCACGGCTTCCGGGCCGTCATTCTCGATAGCGAAGGCAATCGGATCGCCCTGCACTCGCTGTGAGAACCGCGGCCGATCGAGGCCGCCCGCATTTCGATTTCGCGCGACCGAGTTGGTTCCGACGCAGACTCCACTGCGTCAGCCGGCCGGTTCCGCTGCGTTGACCCGACGATTTTGTCGGCTGAAGGCTCTTGGTCCATCAATCGACATCGGATTGACGCAGGAAGTAGACGGCATCGCCTCGCGCGTTGAAATGCAGCAACGCTTTCCTCGCGTTTTCGGCTCCTCTCACAAACGCGACTCTCTCAAACTGGTTCGCGTGAATCTTGAAGATGTCGTACCGGTCTAGCTGCTCGACCCCGCTATCGGCTGACGCTCTGGACTCTCGTGCCCTCTCGATTCGCTCGTGTCCTAAGCTCCTCAATATCTCCAGAACTGCGTCCAGATCCTCCAAGCGTTTGACCTGCAACGCCAGTTCCTCAAAAAATCCCTCAAGTCCGTTCCTGGTCCTGGAATGCATCGTCGTGTCCATCCTCTGTCGTCTCCTCTTCGGAACGCGGCGCGACGCCGCGGTTGGTAACATGCGTGTGGGCGTTTGCGTTCGCAAAATGCGCGGAAACACCACAGAAGCAGTCCAACGAAAGAAGCATTCCTACGAGGAAAGGACTATGTTCTCAGAATGCACAACGAGTGGAGACGCTCGTCAAAAAGAGGACTAAATTTGCGCGACTGAACCGGAGCGCTTGGTTCGAACCGAGGAGCGGTTCTCACGACGAACGGCACAGTGTCCGCGCAACGCCGCTGAGCCTCGACCGCCGGAACGGATATCTCTCGCACATCGGTGATCGAGAAATCGTTCGAAGTGTCGTCCGCAAGCCTCAAAAGCTCGGGAATCTCCATCACGGCGACGGTGCAAAACAAAACCGCTGCCAAGACCCCGAAGATGAGATTGCCTCGCACAGTCAAATGAACTCGCTCCGCGTGAATTGGGTCGCCCAGCTCATGTAGAATCGCAGACCAGTTCGCGGAGGTCAAATGAAACTCGATTTGCTGGCAATTGCGCCGCATCCGGACGATGTTGAGCTGACCTGCGGCGGCACGATGATCAAGATGGCGCAAGCGGGATACCGCACAGGCATTATCGATCTCACGCGGGGCGAGACCGGATCGCGCGGCACTCCCGAGACACGATCGAAGGAAGCGGCGCGCGCGGGAAAGATCCTGGGAGTCGCGGTGCGGCGCAATCTTGGTCTGCCGGACGCGCACCTGCAGGTGAGCGACGAGTACAAAGCCGGCATCGCCGCCGTAATTCGCGAATTTTGCCCGCACACCGTGATCCTGCCGTATTGGAAGGGCCGCCACCCGGACCACTACACTGCCGCGACGCTCGGCTACGAGGCCTGCTTCGTCGCCGGCCTGAAAAACTACGCGCTCGAAGGCGAAGCATTTCGTCCGTTCAAGATTCTTTACGCCGCTGCCTACGCCGATGTACGGCCGACCTTCGCGGTGGATATCACCAAACAGTACGACCGCCGGCGCCGGGCGATCCTCGCATACGCGTCACAATTTCGCCCGACCGCCCGCGACCGGCGCTCAAAAGTGGTACTGCCGCTCGACGAGCTTGAAGAGCGCATGAGTCTCCAGGCTCGCCACTTCGGCCGCTTGATCGGCGTGAAATACGCGGAAGGATTCGTCGTGAAGGAAGTGATGCAATCGGACGACATCATTACGATGCCGGTGCGATCCATGTAACCCGGCAGAAAAAGAAAACGCCTTGGAAGCACGTGCCGCCAAGGCGCTTTCGCGTTTCGAAATCGACCTGAATCGCCGGACTAGAACTGATTCCAGAGGAACTGATTGTAAACCTCGTGGTGGAACTGAATTTCGGGGCCCTTGACGACGGTTCCCAACAGCCGCGCGCAGCGATCCGCCGACGCCTGTTTCAGATCCGCGTAGCGGCCCTTGACGTCTTCTCCGAGCAGTTTGGTCGTCCACGCCGATTTCCGGAAATCTTCCAGCGCGGTGTAAATGTTGTCCGGCAGATAGCGTTTCGCCTGACGAAGATTCGGAATGGATGCGATCGTGCCGTCGATCCCGGTCTTGAAAATCGCGTAAAGGACCAGGTATGGATTGGCATCCGGCGCAACCGAGCGAACCTCCACGCGCATGCTCCTGTCGTTGCCGATCGGAATGCGGACCATTGAGCCGCGATCAACGGCCGACGCGATGATCTGATTGGGCGCCTCAAAGTGCGGATCGAGGCGCCGGAACGCATTCACGCTGGGATTGAGCGGCAGGCAAATATCGGTTCCGTGCGACAAAATGCGGTCCACGAACGACCAGCCGAGAGCCGACAGCATATCTTCGCCATTCGGATCCCAGAAAAGATTCTTGCCGTCCTTCATAATGGACACATTGGTATGCATGCCGCTGCCGTTCACGCCCACAACCGGCTTGGGCAAAAACGACGCGGTCATGCCCAGACTCGTGGCCACCTGGCGGCAAATCAATTTATAGAGTTGGATCTGGTCCGCCGCAGCCACCACTTCGCCGTATCCGTAATTGATTTCAAATTGCGAGGGCGCGACTTCCGGGTGATCCTTTTCGTTCTGGAAGCCCATGGCGCGCTGCACTTCCGCAACCGTGTCAATAAACGTGCGGAGCGGGTCGCCGGGGAGCGAATGGTAGTAGCCGCCGGTGTTAACGTACTCGAACTTGCCGGTTTGAGCGTAGTGTTTCTCCGCGTCCTTGCCCGCGAACAAGAATCCCTCGATCTCATTCGCGGCGTTCAGAGTGTAGCCGTCGCTCTTGTGCTTGCCTTCCGCAAAAGCCTTCAAGATGCCGCGAATATCGGCGGCGTAAGGACCGCCCTTCTTCTCGATCACCTCGCCGAAAACCAGAACCTTGCCCGACCCGAAGAAATCCGCCGGTCCCCAGTAGAACGCGCCCCAGTCCACGCCCAGCCGCAAATCGCTTTCGCGCTGCGCCGTAAAACCGCGGATCGACGAGCCGTCGAACGTCAGGTTGTCCCAGCTCTTGATCAGAAATTTCTTGTCGTAGTCCAGCATGTGCAGGCGGCCTTCGAGGTCGCTGAAGCACAGCGTCACCGCCTTGATGCGCTTCTCGTCGGTCAGGTATTTCAGCCGCTCTTCCTGCAGCTTGTGGCTCTCCACGCGATTCTTGCGCTGATCTTTCGCCTTGATGTTCAGGTCTTCCAACTCGCCATAGTTAAGCGCCAAAAAGTTGCGAAGTTCGTTAGACATGAAGCTCCCTCGAATTTGGTGTGAACTGCTCCACAGATGAAATTCTTATTATCTCAGTCGCGCGAATCGGCCGGACGTCCCGGATTCCGACGGGAAGCGTATCGTGCCGGTCTTCTATACGTCAAATCCAAAAAGCTGATGTAACAAATCAAGAGCGCATAGCTCTCGGGAGCGAGTATCCGCCTTAGCGAATAAAGAAGGCATAAAGAGCAATGACGGAGAAAAGTGCCGCTGAGCCATATTGCGACATGATGCAACGCCGCCGCGCGCGAAAGTTTCACCTCGACCTGATCTGCTAAGCTATCTATCGGGGTGCATCGCAGGCGATGAAATTGTTCGGCCGCAAAGCCGCGCGTCCAGGTCGGTCCGGCGACCTCCTGCCGAGGGGAGGGGGCTACATCCGGTCCGAATCTCATCGGCTGACTCTGGATCTGGCGCGGGCCGAAACGTTTGCCTCGATGCTGGCCAGGAGCCGCGCATCGCAGGCCATCGAAGTCTCCGATCTGCTGGCGGGCATGTACATCTGCAACTGGGAACGCCTTTCGGTGTATTGGGAAGTCGAGGACCGCGACGAAATCGAAACCTTTTTGCGCGGAATCTGCCGAATCAGTCCCCAGAGATGGCATTCCTGGATCGAGTTCTACGATGAATTGCGGCGCAAAGGCGAACGCTGGCAGGTCTGGCGCCCGCTTTCCAAGCTGAAGAAAAACTTCCCCAGCTGATTCCGCCTTGCAGCCCTCCGCTGATCTCGCGGCTGTCTTGAAGCAGGCCGAGGAAATCGCGCCCTCTCGCGACTCGGTCGGAGGGCGCGCCCTTCCCATCCTCACCAGCGAATGCGTCTTGCTGTGCATCGTGCGCAGCCTCGGCTCGGAAGTCAGCCGGAAACTGGCCGGCACCGGCCTTGACGCCGGACGCCTCGAGCGCGACGCGCTCTTCCCCCGTCGTGCCCCGCGCACCTAGAGCCTCTGCGTCTGGTTTCTCTGTGAACTCCGCGCCTGCCGCGCCGGTTGCTGGCGGGCCTCTGCGGTAAAGTTCTTGCTTTTGTTTTTGGTTTTGTTTTAGTTTTTGTTTTTGTTCTTGTTTTTGTTTTTGTTCTCGATATTGCTTCTGCTTTTACTTTTGCTTTTGCTTTTGCTCTTGCTTTTGCTTCCGCTTTCTCTGTGAGCTCTGTGCATTCTCAGTGTTCTCTGTGGTAAGTCATTTGCCGTTGCTGTTGCCGTTGCCGTTGCCGTTTCCGTTGCTGTTGCCGCTGCTCGTACCGTCGCATTCTCGTTCGCATCGCATCATCAAATGATCATCTTGAATCGCGGCCACAGCTCGCTCAACGGCGCAATCGGCTTGCGGCATACGTACACAGGCACGCTCTGCTCGTTGGGCATGGCGTGCGGACTCGTAATCGTCGCCGCGCGCTGCACGTCCCCGAAAAGTTTGACGAATTCATCCGAACGTTCGCCAAAAATAATCACGCACGCCCCGGAGTATTCGCGCGGCCCCCAATAGAAATAGCTGTTGTGCCCGCTCAGCGCCTTCGGCAAGCCGAGCGACGGACCGTAATAATCAATCGCGCCGGCCTCGCCATAATTCCCTCCCAGAATCGCGCAATTCCCGCGCTCCGCCGCGGGCAGGTTCTGATAAACCTGTGCGACCGTCTCCGCCATCGTGTCCCATCCGAACATATCGGCGTAGAGTTGCGGAAGCGGGGCGTACACCGCGTCGCGCTCCGTCTTCACCACGCTCGAATACGGCAGCATCTGCGAAAAGCGCATGAATGTTTCAACCGGCAGCACCGGCACGCCGAACGGGAGCGCGACCAAACCGGCGATCACCAGCAGCGCCGGATACGCGACACGCAGCCAGTGCCGCGCGTGCGACTCGGAGAACTCTTCGAAAGCGACCCCTCCGGCGGCCATCAGCAGCGGATAGACGGGCAGCGCGTAATAGGATTTGCCGCCGAAAATCATGAAGATGGCCAGCACGATCAAATACGCCCAGCCGAAAAATCGAAACGGCTTCCCTTTGCGCGCCAGGAAATACCACGCCAGACCGCCGAGCCAGATCGGCAGCGCGAGCGGATTCATGAACGCGATCTGTTCGCCGAGAAAACGCAGCGGCGAAATGGGAATGTTCTTGTAAAGCTGCGCGTTGCGAACGACTTCAATCTGCGGCCAGCCGTGCCGCGCTTCCCACAGCAAGTTCGGCAGAAAAATTGCCAGGGCGATCAGCCCGCCGATCCAAATCCATCGCGAGCGAAGCAGCCGCAGCTCACCGGAAAGCGCGAGCCCGGCGACAATCGCGAATCCGAAAACGAGCATGGTGTGCTTATTTTCAAGACCCAGTCCGGCGACGGCGCCGAACGCCAGCCACAATTTCGGGGAACCTCCGCGCACGATGCGCACCACGATCCATGCGCAGACCAGCCAGAAAACCGGCTCGAAAGCGTTCATGGATAGAAAACTGTCGAAGGCCAAATACGCGGGAGCGAAAAGCATGGCCGCAGCGGCGAGAAACTGCGCGAACCTGCCGCCGCCTAGTTCGCGCGCCAGAATCCCCGTCAGAAATACGACCGCTGCGCCCGCAAGGATGGGAAATAAGCGGACGGAGATAATCGAATTTCCGAGCAGGTGACGCGCGAGCCACGCGATGAATGCGATCAGTGGCGGCTGATCCACATAACCCCAGGCAAGATGCTCGCCGCAAGCCAGGTAGTACAGTTCGTCGCGGAAAAACCCGTAGTGCCGGACGCCGGCGAGTTGCAGCAGCACCTTCGCCGCAGCCAGGCCCGCCAACATTAGCGTCGCGCTCAGCGCAGACTCGCCCACCCCGACGGCTGTGAGTTGCCGCGCGCTCAGTTGACCGGCTCGTGCCTCACTCATGCGGGATGGGACATCGCGAGAATTACGCCTAAGCCGGAGATAGCCGTCGGAGCCTCCGCGGCGAGATCAATTGCCTGCCGGCGTCACGATCGTGGCCGACTTGATCATGTCAATCTCGGGAAAATTCTTGTCCAGATAGGCTTTCCCCTGATTCGTGATCGCACCCTGGTCGGGCCGCTCGCCATAGCCGCTGTGCAGTTTCTTCACCACGTCCATGCCGGAGATCACCTTGCCAAACGGGGAAAATCCCTGGCTATCGAGAAACGTGTTGTTGCCGAAGTTGATGAAGAGCTGGGTGGTGCGCGTGTTCGGGCCGGCCGTCGCAAATGTGATGGTTCCGGGCGCGTTGCTCTGCTTGCACGGATCGTCCTTGATGTTCGCGTTTCGCCACACCTTGTTGACCGATGGGTCGGCGCTCAGCCCGAACTGCACGATGAACCCCGGCACGTTGCGGAAAAACGCCGCGTCCGTGAAAAACCCGTGCTTCACCAGATTGTGGAACCGGTCGGCGCCCAATGGGGACCACGCGCGCGTCACTTCGACGGTAAAATCGCCCTTCGTCGTGGCGAATGTCACCTGAAACGACTCGGGCGCCTTTTCCGTGAGCGTAGCAGGTTGCAACAGAGCTGGATTCGTGGTCATGGGAATTTTCCTCGTCGCCTCCGCGTGCGTTGCCGACTCAAGAGTCAGCAATATCTCCGCTTATCTGGCTGCTTCCCGCATCCCGCTCGCTGCATGCAAAGCCGGGTGTTCTGCGTTTCGATTGGAGCGCGGCCCCGCCCTCAGGGCGCGATGATGGTTGCCGACTTGATGGTGTCAATATTCGGAAAATTCTTGTCGAGATACGCCTTGCCCTGTTTCGTGATCGAATCCTGGTCGGGGCGCTCGCCGTAGCCGCTGTACAGCTTAAGCACCACATCCATGCCGGAGGTCACTTTTCCAAATGGCATGAAGCCCTGACCGGAATGGTCGAGCCCCGGATTGTCCGCAAGATTGATGAACAATTGCGTTGAACGCGAATTTGGCACCTGCGTTTGGGCAAACGTGATCGTGCCCTTCAGATTGCTCTGCGTGACGGGATCGTCCTTGATGCTCGCGTTCTCCCAGGCTGCGTTGACTGCCGGGTCAGGGCCGATCCCGAACTGGATGATAAAGCCCGGAACCACGCGGAAGAAGGCGGCGTCGTTGAAGAAGCCGTGCTTCACGAGATTGTAGAAACGGTCGGCGCCAAGAGGCGCCCACGCTCGGGTGATTTGCACAACGAAGTCGCCCTTTGTGGTAGTAAACCGCACCTGGTAAACGTCCGGAGCTTTTGCGTTGAGCGACGCCGGATGCAATAACGCGGGATCACTGCCCGCATGTGTCGGCTTCGATTGCGGCGCGGGGGATGGCTGTCCCGCGAACGCGGCCGGTGTTTGCCCAGCTAGCGCGACGAAAACGAAAACGGCGATCGTGCAAAGTAGGATCTTTGCGGCAAGACGTGTCATGCGATATTTCCTCTCCTTGATTTGGCTGCGGCCTCCACATCTTGCATCAGTCGCAGCATATTGCCACCCAGAATTTTCTGAATCTCCGTTTCGGAATAGCCTCTCTGCAGCAGGGCCTCGGTGATTCGAGGCAGGTACGACTCGTCCTCCATCCCGTACGGCATTTCGGCCCCGTCGCAATCAGATCCCAGCCCCACATGATCCACGCCCGCAATTTTCACGGCGTGGTCAATGTGGTCCACGATTGCCGTCCATTCCACACGCGGCAGCTTGCCATCGGCCACGAACGCGCGAACAATTCTATCCGATTCCAGAATCTGGCAGGCGTCATTTTCTCCGCAAATCCGCTCGGCCT
The DNA here is from genome assembly GCA_963814605.1 of uncultured Acidobacteriota bacterium. GTDB lineage: Bacteria > Acidobacteriota > Terriglobia > Acidiferrales > UBA7541 > Palsa-295. The sequence goes on from CAWFDD010000002.1 coordinate 939,746, forward strand.
CCTCGTCGATTTGCTTCCAAAGCTCCGGCTGGGCCTTTTCCGCGTCGCGAAATTCTTGGCTGAGAAATCCCATGTGAAAATTGATCTGCATCACGCCGCCCTTTGCTGCCAGCGCCTTGATCATTTCATCCGACAGGTTGCGCGGAGTCTGGCAGAGCGCCTGGCAGGAAGAATGCGAGGCCAGCACCGGCGCCCCGCTCACCGCCAGCACGTCGCGGATCGTCTTGTCCGACACGTGCGACACGTCCACGATCATTCCCAGCCGGTTCATTTCGCCGATGGCCTGCTTGCCGAAATCGCTCAAACCGTTGTGCGCGGGCTTGTCGGTGGATGCGTCCGCCCAATCGGTATTGAGCATGTGCGTCAGCGTCATGTAACTCACGCCCAGCGACGCGAATTCGCGCAGCACCTCCAGGCTGCCATTCATCATGTGCGCGCCCTCGATCGCCGTCAGCACTGCAATCTGGCCTGCGGCGCGAGCCCGCCGAATGTCGTCCGCGGTCCGCGCAGCCGCCAAATCCTTCGGATGTCGGTCCACTTGCCGGCGAATCGCCTCTATCTGCCGGAGCGCCCGCTTCACTGCCTCCTGGCCCGTGATCGAACCTTTGATCCAGACGGCGAAGAAAATAGCGCCCACACCGCCTTCGCGCATCCGCGGAATATCAACCGACCCATCGGCGTGCCGCACTCCCAGATCGAAATCGCCGTAGATGAACCGCTGCGTCGTATCCGTATGCGTGTCTATGACCAGCGAGCGAAAATGCAGTTCCCGGGCTTTCTCGGAAATTTTCATCTGAGGATCAAGCGCGAGCAGTGACAAAGCGCCTCCAGGCGGACCATATCTAGTGTTTCGAGTGAACGACGGTTCGGCGCACGCCCGCCTAGAGTTATACCAGAAAGTTGCGCGCGGCAACGCCGCTTCCACATTCAACGCACTAAATCCGGTGTTGCAATCGGCGCAATTGCAGTGCGAGACGCTCTCGGATGAACTCCCTACCTCGGGTATGCTAAGAGGACGAGTTCGCATTAGGGACAGCACACCGGCTATGGCCAGCGAGCATATCGGCGAATTGAAGAAGTGGGCGACCGACGTCGCGCGAAAAGGCGGCAACGGCGAGCCGATTCAGCTCGTTCGCGTGTTGGAATTAATCAGCAAGAATTTCGGCCTGAAGGCCCATGAAGTTGCCATTCTGGGACTCACTTCCGACGGGCGTTCGCTGCGCTTCCTTGCTCCCGATAACCTGCGAACCGTCGGCCAGATTCCGCTTTCCAGCACGAATTCGCTGGCGGCCCGCACGGCCCGCGAAAAAAGACCCGAGCTGATCAATCATTTTTCGGTGGTTCCCCACGCATCGGTCTTCGAGGCGGTGCCGATTACTGATGAGCAGCGCGGAGATCCCATTCAGAAAATAATGAGTTCGCCGATTCAGGCAGGCGGAAAAGTCGTGGGCGTGATTCAGGTGTCCCGAAAGGGCAAGGCGATGACCGATGCTGGACCCGATTTCACTCATCCCCAGCTTCGCGAGCTGAAATTGATCGCCGACGCGCTGGCTCCCTGCATTTCGATTTGCAACAATGAGTGAAGTCGTCTGGACGCTCCATCGCCGCTCCATTCACACAATTGTAATTTTTCAAAGACGTGAAATGAGTTGACATCGCTGCGCACGCTTGCTAATTTTCGAGCGCAGTTTTTTTTCGATTGATACATCAGGGGGCACCGCACTCCGGCACCACTCATGGCGTTCGTCGCAAAGAACATTTTCCTCACCAAGGGAGTCGGAAAGCACCGCGAACGCCTGTCGAGCTTCGAGCTCGCGCTGCGCAACGCGGGTATCGCCGCCTGCAACATCGTCCGGGTTTCCTCTATTTTTCCTCCTTCCTGCAAGCTTATCTCGCGCAGCGAAGGGTTGAAGCACCTCAAACCCGGCCAGGTCGCATTCACCGTCATTAGCGAAAATCAGACGCGCGAGCCTCACCGCTTGATTGCCGCCGGCGTCGGCCTCGCTCTGCCCGCGGATAAATCCATGTACGGATACCTTTCCGAGCACCATTCCTTCGGCGAAAGCGAAGAAATCGCGGGCGAATACACGGAGGAGCTCGCCGCGGAGATGCTCGCCACCACGCTCAACGTCGAATTCGATCCCGATCTGTCCTGGGACGAAAAAAAAGAGGTCTATCGCATTTCGAACAAGATTGTCCGCACCATGAACATCACCCAGTCGGCCGTCGGCGATAAGCGCGGCCTGTGGACCACCGTCCTCGCCGCCGCCATCCTGCTCGGCGAAGACGACTAAGTCTCAGCCGTAGAAATTCCGGCCACCGATTCCTTCCGTGCAATTCTCCGTAGTCTGCGACATTCGCATTGCCGCGCCCGCTCGTGTCGGATGCGAATCGTTGCGCCCTTATTCTTTTGCCATTCATCTCCCTCGCAGGTAACGTAAAAACAGCTGTTGTTGCCGGCGAACGGCAAAGCAAAAATGCCCCAAGGACGCGCCAACAGACGATGAGCCGATATACGCCTATCCCGCCCGAAAACTTTTGCGGAATCCCGGAGGAGTATTCCCGTTACGAATCTTCGCGCGCCGTCATTTTCCCCGTGCCGCTGGAGCGCACCACTTCGCATCAGCAGGGCGCGCGCAACGGACCGGCCGCAATCCTCGCCGCCAGCCGTCATCTCGAGCTTTACGACGAAGAGCTTCAGCTCGAGCCTTACAAAGAGATCGGCATCCACACCCTCGCACCCATTGACACCATGGACGGCGGTCTCGGCGAGGTCATCACCGAGCTTTTCACCGCCGAAACGGGCCTGCTCGACGACGGTAAATTCCCCGTCGCTCTCGGCGGCGAACACGCACTGACTCCTCCGCTGGTTTCCGCCGTGGCGAAAAAATTCAAGAATCTCTGCGTCCTGCACGTCGGCGCGCACGCCGAACTCCGCCATGAATACCAGGGATACCCCGCGAGTCCCGCTTGCGCCATGCGTCGCGTCGTGGAAATCTGCCCGGCCGTGCAAGTCGGCATCCGCTCGATTTCCGCCGACGAAGCGCGCGCCATTCCGCAGCTCAAAACGCAGCTCTATTGGGCCAAGGACATCGCCCGCGTTCCGCTCAAGAGCTGGATTGCCAAAGTTCTCGCCGATCTCAGCCCCAATATTTACCTCACCATTGACCTCGGCGGCTTCGATCCTTCCGTGATGCCGGCCACGGGCAGTCCCGAGCCCGGCGGTCTGGACTGGTATCAGGTGACGTCGCTCTTGCGCGCCGTCGCCGACCATAAGAAGATCGTAGGTCTGGACGTCGTAGGCCTCCTGCCCCATCCGGGAGACCACGCATCCGACTTGCTGGCGGCGAAGCTGGTTTACAAATGCCTGGGCTACGTTTTCTGCCAGGGATGACAGCCTAGCCGGAAAGGCTGCCATCGTGATTCCCTTCTCTACCGTTGCCCTGCAGGTAGTGCACCAATACTACTTCGGCGTCGCCACTCGCGGATGGGTCGGCTGGATCATTATTGGCTTGCTAGCCGGCTGGATCGCCGGCCATCTCACGCGCGGGCGCGGCTTCGGCTGTATCGTGGACATCATCGTGGGCCTGATCGGCGCGGTGGTGGGCGGCTGGATTTTCACCAAGCTCGGCATCGTCACCTGGGGATTCTGGGGCAGCCTCGCCGCCGCCACCCTCGGAGCCGTGGTCCTGGTGGCTATCGCGCGATTATTCGCCGGCGGCCGCTCCAACTAGCCTGCCTGTGATGCTGGCGCTTTCTCTGTGATCTCTGTGCCTTCTCTGTGGGCTCTGTGTTAAGTCTTGCGCTTTGCGCTACCTCGCGGCGATCCACTGCCACGCCACCCAGACGACCGGCGCCGCCAGGATCAAGCTGTCTACGCGATCCAGCATCCCGCCATGTCCCGGCAGCAGCGAACTCGAATCCTTCACCACCGCCCCGCGCTTGTACGCCGATTCGATCAGGTCTCCCATCTGCCCTGCGATATTCGCCAGTCCAGCGACGACCAGCAGGCTCGCAGTCTCAACCTGCATCCAGCGCGCAAAAAAAACCGCTACCAGCAGCGCCGCGATCAGATTGGCGATCGCCCCTTCCCACGTTTTTTTCGGGCTCAGCGCTGGAGCCATCGGCAAATGCCCGAGCGAGCGGCCCACAAAGTAGGCCAGCATGTCGCCCGCCCAGATCAAGCACAACGTGAACAGCACCAGCTGCCGCCCGGCGCGCTCGATTTCGTTTACACGCACCAGATAGCTGAACGGCAGCGCGACGAAAAGCAGTCCCGCGGCGCTGATGCCGATCGCGGGAAGCACATCATGCAAAGGGCGCCGCGTCGCCAGCCCGGTGCACACCGCGCCGAATACGAAAATCAGAAATACCAGCTCCAGCGAAACCGCTCCGCGCGAGGCGTCGCGAGTCAGCAAATCCCCGCCGGCGAGGGAACGCGTCTGAACCATTCCCGCCGCGTATTGCGCGTAGAAAATCCCCAGGGCGCACAGCATCGTCCAGCTGCGAAATCCATGCATGCTCACGCGTTCGCCCAGCGCGAAGAATTCGTTCAGCGCCACCAGCGCCACCAACGCCGCCACTCCCGCGAGCAGCGCCGCAGGACCCCACCAGACCAGCGCGACTACCACGGGAATCAACACAGCGGCAGTTACAATTCGCATCAGCATCCCGGTCTCAGCCTCGCCTCGAGCGCGCGTCATGCTCGGGCCGGACGGCGCCGAGCCCGCCGTAGCGCCGCTCGCGCTTCTGAAAGTCCACCAGCGCTTCCAGCAGCCGCACGCGGGAAAAATCCGGCCACAGAGCCTCGGTCACGTAAATCTCCGCGTAGGCGATCTGCCACAGCAGAAAATTGCTGACGCGCATTTCGCCGCTGGTGCGGATCAGCAGATCGGGATCCGGCAGCCCGGCTGTATAAAGGTGATCGGAAATGTTCTGTTCGTCGGCGCGAAATGCGGATAGCCCGTTCGCGCGCACGTGATCGAGCATGGCGTTGAACGCGTCTGCAAGCTCGGCGCGCCCGCCGTAATTGAGCGCGACCACCAGTTTCATTCCCGTGTTGCGCGCCGTCTGCCGCATCGCCGCGGCGATGTCCTTGCGCACTCCTTCGGGCAGCTCCGCGGACCTCCCGATGATCAGCAGCCGTATATTGTTCTTGTGAATCGCGGGCAGCTCGCGCTTCAGGTATTCGCGCAGCAGGCGCATCAGAAAATCCACTTCCGCCTGCGGCCGCCGCCAATTCTCGAGCGAGAATGCGTACAGCGTCAGGCACGGAAGGTGCAGCCGCGCGCACGTTTCAATGATGCCCCGCGCGGCTTTCACCCCCGCGCGATGCCCGGCCACGCGCGGCAGATGACGCCGCTCCGCCCAGCGGCCGTTGCCGTCCATAATCACCGCCAGGTGATTCGGCAGCCGCTTGGGATCGAGCTTCTCGAGCAGCTCCGCTTCCTCGCGGCTTGCGGGTTTGAAAAGTTCGGCGTTTTTCACGGGACTATTTTCACGGGAAACAGCGCAAGGCGTGTCCGCGAGCGAAAGTAGCACACGCGTTCAGCGCACGCAACCTCGCGTCCCATCGGTTTTCTCTGCGCCTTCTCCGTGTTTTCTGCGCCTTCTCTGTGTCCTCCGTCGTAATCCTTTGGGTGTTGCTTCCACCCTGGACGTTCCGCGCGTTTAGCAATTCAGCACCCGCCGTCCCGCGCGTTTGCTCGATCCTCTATCCTTGCAGGTAGGGCGCAAATCCTTAGGCGCCTCGGGACTCACATGAAAAATCTCGTGATCGCCGTTATTCTGCTCGTTCTCGCAGCGGCTGCGTATGCGGGCTGGCAGATTGGTTCCGTCTACCTGGCAAATGCCGAGCTGCAGGAAGACCTCAAGGATCTTTCGTCGCTGACCGGCACGCGCATCGGCCTGGTTGATTCGCGCTCGCCCGCTCAAATTCGCGATCAGGTCATCGAACACGCCGCCGGCCACGGAATTCATCTCGAACCCGAGCAAGTCACCGTCGAACGCACCGGCGAGGGCATCCAGGGGTCGATCTACCTGTCGACCGCTTACGACGCTCCGGTGAATCTCTTTGGTTTCACCTGGAACATGCACTTCACCACGTCCGGCCCCCGACCCTAGGTTCCCCGTCAGCCGCAAAATTCTGAACGCAGTGTGGTACCTTACGCTGGGAGGAAACGAACGCGTGGACATCGTGAAGGGCAACATGGGCTGGATCGAGGTGATCGTAGGTCCGATGTTTTCGGGCAAGAGCGAGGAACTGATCCGTCGCCTGCGCCGCGCCGAAATCGGCAGGCAGCGCGTGCAGATTTTCAAGCCGGTGATTGATCAGCGCTACTCGAAGAACGGCATCGTCTCGCACTCCGGCCTGGAGATCCCTTCCGAGCTCGTCAGCACGGGCAGCGACATCCTCGAAAAAGTCGCCCCGCGCACGGAAGTCGTGGGCATTGACGAGGCCCAGTTCCTCGGTGAAAGCTTCGTCGCGGACTGCGCCCGCCTCGCCGAGCTCGGCAAGCGCGTGATTGTCGCCGGTCTCGACACCGACTTCCTGGGCCGCCCGTTCGAGCCGATGCCCCGTCTGCTCGCCGTTGCCGAGGAAATTACCAAGCTTCTCGCCATCTGCATGCGCTGCGGAAATCCCGCCGTGCACACCCAGCGCATCGTGGCCTCGGAAGAGCTGATCGTCGTCGGCGCCGGCGGAATGTATGAAGCGCGCTGCCGCCGCTGTTTCGAGCCGCAACTTGCCCAACAGAAAATCGAAGAGGAGAAACGAGCCGCCAACGTCAATCCCCGCGCCTCGACCGCCCGCGCTTCCACCAGCTGACCCCGCTCGCCCGACGTCCCTTCAGTGATGGCGGGCTCGTACTGCAACTCGCGTTCCACATGCGAACTCATTTCGGTCCATTGTCCTCGCTCGTAAACGGAAGCGCATTAACTCTTACGAATACCTCAACTGTAAGCAAAATCCCGCGCTGACCTTGATCCGAGGATCTCCTCGCCATAATCCATCCGTTCGATGGACTTGCACTCCATCGCGAAAGGATCCCGTAGATGAAAAAAGGCATTCTGAAATACGAGGTGCTCAACGAAATATTGCTGCCGCTCGCCGAGCAATATGAGGCTGGCAACCCGAATGGACTTCCGCTCGCCCCGGCGAATGTGGACGATTCCCAGGCGTTCAAGGAATGTCTCGCCGAACTTGGCTCCGAGGGCTGGCTAACGCCGTGTCGCCAGTTGGACCACTATAAGCTTACCCGGGACGGCTACGTGCACTTCGAGCCCCGGCTTCACGCTCTCCGTGCCATGAAAAATACAATCGCCGCGCCGCTTCAATTCTTGCGCGCCTGAGCCGAAGCTTGGAGCTTCGGTGGGTGCGGCTGCTGTCAAAACAAGGATCCCGATAGACCTGCCGCGCCGGGCTCGAAGATCGCCGTGTAAACCAGCACGATCGTCAGGATGATCATCAGAATGCTCGAGGCCCAGGCGATGATGTTGAATGTCACCGTGTTCACATGCTCGCCCATCAGATCCCTGCGGTTGATCAGCAACAAAATGAAAATCAGGACCACGGGCAGCCACACGCCGTTCGCGACCTGCGAGAGCACCAGAATCTTCAGCAGCGGCGCCTTCGGAATTAGAATAATTCCCGCGCCCACCACGATCAGCAGCGTGTAGAGCGAATAAAACGTCGGCGCTTCCTCCAATTTGCGGTCGAGCCCCGCTTCGAATCCCAGGCCTTCGCAGATCACGTGCGCTGTGGAAAGCGGCAAAATGGACGCCGCAAAAAGCGACGCGTTCAGCAGGCCGAACGCGAACAGGTATCCCGCCCACTTCCCCGCCAGTGGAACCAGCGCCATGGCTGCCTGCCCGGCGTCGGTGATGTCCGTCATGCCATGCGCGTGCAGCGTCGCCGCGCAGCAAACGATGATGAAAAACACGATCGCCATGCAGGAAATGCTGCCGACCAGCACGTCCATGCGCGCGCTCTTATACTGCCGCGGCCCCACGCGCTTCTCCACGAAGCCTGCTTGTAGATAGAAGAATTGCCACGGAGCAATCGTCGTGCCTACCAAGCCAATGAGCATCAGCAGATAGGGCGCGTTCATGTGAAGGTTCGGAACCACGGTCGCCTTGGCGGCCTCCAGCCAATCAGGCTTGGCCAGAAAAGCCGATATCGCGTAGGAAAGGTAAAACGCGCAGGCCACCAGAAATATTTTTTCTACCTGCCGGTAGCTGCCGCGCACCACCAGAATCCACACCGCGATCGCCGCCAGCGGCACCGAAACGTACTTGCTGACGTGGAAGATCTGCATGGAGGCGGCCACGCCCGCGAACTCCGCGACCGTATTGCTCAGGTCCACCAGGAACGCCGCGATCATCACGAAAAACGTGGATCGGAATCCGAACTCCTCGCGAATCAGGTCGGAAAGCCCCTTGCCGGTCACCACGCCCATGCGCGCGCACATCTCTTCGCTGACGTAGAGCGCGATGGTCATCGGAATCAGCGACCACAGGAGCGCGTAGCCGAATTGCGCACCGGAGGTGGTGTATACCGCGATCCCGCCGGCGTCGTTGTCCACATTCGAGGTGATCAGTCCCGGGCCGACCACAGCCATGAACACGGCCAGGCGCCTGCGCAGCACGCGCGTGCGGCGGCCAAAATCCCTGCCGCGGCTTGCCAGCCGCGTAAAGGCGTCCGTCATTGTGCCCCGGGTATTCATGCCGTTCCTAAATCGTTTCTCGCAAGATTTGTTAGTGACGCGCCGGATTTACAATTTGGCTCGCATCCGGCTTACCACGTCATCCACGGTGATCGCGCCCACCGGCACATTCTCATCGTCAACCACGGCCAGGCTGCGCAAGTTGTACTTGTCGAAAATCTCGAACACTTCCTTGTCGCTGGCGTCCGGTTTCACCGAAAGCATGGGTTCAAACGCCAGGTCCGCCATGCGCTGCGCGCCGTCCGCCAGAATCAATCGTGCCACCGGCACGGTGCCGGCAAGCGAGGCGTCGCGGTTGATCAGCACCACGTTATCGAGTTGGTCGAGCGAGACATCGTGAAAGCGGATGTAGTCCACCACCTCGCCGCGGGTGGCGTCCTCGCCCACCACCACGATTTCCGTATTCATCATTCCTCCCGCGGTATTTTCGTCGAAGCGCATCAGCCCTTTTACTTCGCTCGCCTCGCGGTGCTCCATCTCTTCGAGCACCTCCTTCGATTTCGCCGGCTCCAGGCTCTGGATCAAATCCGCAGCCTCGTCCGGATTCATCTCCTCGATGATGTCCGCAGCCTTTTCCGGATCGAGTTTCTCGACCACCTGCGTCTGCAGCCGCTTGTCGAGTTCCGCGATCGTTTCCGCGGCGGTCTCCTCGTCGAGCGAGTCAACAATGGCCTGGCGTTCCGCCGGCGAAATTTCCTCCATGATGTCGGCGAGGTCCGCGGGATGCAGCAACGCGAGTTTGTCGCTGGTCATGCGCAGCTTCACGCGGCGCAGCGGATCCGGCTCGATCAGATTCACGAATTCCCACAGGATGGTGCGCCGCGGAAGCTTTTGCTGGATCCGGCGGATGCCCATCGGCGGGACGATGCCCTGCAGCAGCCGGCGAACCGCGCCCGGAAGGCCCACGTCCACCTGGGTAATGCGCATTTCGGTGTTGCCGTTCACGCGATGATCGGCCAGCTCCACGTCGTTCACGCGGACCACCTTGCGCCCGTTGGTATCAATGATCTGCTGGTCGAGCAGGTCCTTCTGCACGGCAAGCCACGCTTCGTTGGGGTGATAAAGCTCCAGCGCCGATTCGTCGGTGGTCAGCTTCACCCGGCCGGGCGCGAGCGAGTCAATCTGGTCGAACCGCGCCACCAGCGGCCGGTATTGGCCGCGGCCGATGAGCAGCCGCGAAATGCGGTTGGCCTGTTCGTCAGGAACAATGAACATCTCCTTGACGCGGCCCACAAAATTGCCGAACGAATCGTACGTTTCGGCGCCCAGAATTTCCGTCGCGTGCAGCATCCGTCTCTCCTTCCCACTGGCCGAGGCAAAAAAAAATGCCCGGACCGGCAACGCAACCCGGCCACGGGCAGACGCAAATGCCGCCGCTCGGTTTAGTTCAGGCCGGGCCTCGCCTCCCTGTTCCCATACTCCCAATCGGCCCGCCAGCGGCCGTCCGGTACACCCCGGGAACAGCGATCGAAAACGAGCGCGAAAGTAGCCGACTCCTGCCGGGCGCTCCCTGCCTGCCCGGCGCGGCGACTACCGTCAGGCTCCGTATTGGGTGAATGCACATCCATCATAACGATGCACTTGTCCCCAGTTGACTAGTAAAGGCAGATGGAAAGTTTGTCAAGCACAGACTGCATACTCTGATGATTTTTCATGCAGGGAATAGCATATTTCTGGGAACTCGTCCCTGACGTCGGCATTCGGCGGCATACAAATCCCAATATGTGCTGCGAAGATAGTCGCCAAGCGAAAAGCCGAGGGCGCTTGCGGCGCGATCTATGGCTTTGGGTCGGCCCTCAATTTCGAGAAAAACGCCCACCGGTGTTTCATCCAGGTCTAGATGGAGGCCGGGAAGGCGGAAGCTGGTGCGGTATTTCTCATAGCGGAATCCCTGCCGAAGCCCGAGCGAGGCCAGGGTCGCGTTTAGTCCGCCGACGGACGGCAGAACTGTTTCCCTTTCCAGTTTTTCCTTGTATCGCGACGGGCCGGTGCCCGGCACAGGGCATTTCGAAGTGATGCAAGCGCGCCTCGGGCCTCCCCGGGCCATGCGGGACGGCGCGGGCGTCTCGATCCGGACTCGGAGCAGACGGCCCCGGCGCCGAAGATCGGAATCGGGAGTGTCGTAGAGCGCGTTCTGCTCCAGCACGCGACCTATGCAATTCGACGGAATGCGGCGGAGCCGACGGATCAGCCCGTCGAGGTCGGCGACACGGAGCTTGATCTCGGTTTCCCGGGCGGTGGGGCGGTGCGGGGCCATGGCCAAGTATATCGTGGCGGCGACCGAGGGGGCCAAGCGGGGCCGGCCAGAGTATTTCGGACACAAAGCGGGCGGCGGAAATGGCGCGAAATGCTTCAGGGCTTTGAGCAATTTTGACGACCGACTGCGACGGATTTGCGCCTCCTCCTGGTTCAGACGGGAAACCGAAGAATCTTGCTAACCCGTCTGCGAGCCAGCATAATCGCTTCACTGCGGGGAGATTGTGCGCGGCGATGACGGAACCCACCACCCCATTGATGCAGCAGTATCACGCCGTCAAGAAGCAGCATCCGGCGGCGCTGCTGCTGTTCCGCCTCGGCGATTTCTACGAGCTGTTTTATGACGATGCCGTTCTGGCGTCGCGAATCCTGCAGATCACGCTGACCGCGCGCAACAAGGAAAAGGGCGAACCGATTCCCATGTGCGGGGTTCCCTACCATGCCGCGGAGAATTACATCGCGAGGCTGATCCGCGCCGGGCACAAGGTGGCCATCTGCGAGCAGATGGAAGAGCCGGGACCGGGCAAGAAGCTGGTAAGGCGCGAAGTGATTCGCGTGCTGACGCCGGGCACGGCCGTGGGCAGCGGACTGATAGATGCCAAGGAGAACAATTTCCTCGCCGCAGTGGCGCGCAGCGCGGCGGCGAGCGCGGCGGCAGCGGGAAGCGCCCGGGCCGCGAGCCGCCAGACGGAGACGAGAATCGGGCTGGCCTACGTGGACCTTTCGACCGGCGAATTTCGAGCCACGGAATTTACGGGTGAAAAGGCCGACGCGCGGCTGCGCGACGAGCTCGACATCCTCGCGCCCCGAGAAGTTTTGCTGGCGCGCCCAACGACGCTGTTTCCCGACGAGCGCCCATCGAATCCGGCGTTGTGGGACTCGCAGGGAAAAGCGGTCGAGACGCGCCTCGATGACTGGGTCTTCGAGAGCAATTACGCGGCGCGCCAACTCGAGGAACAATTTCGCGTGGTGGCGCTCGAAGGCTTCGGGCTAGTCGGACATCCGCAGGCGACCGCGGCGGCGGGAGCGATCGTTCATTATCTGCGGGAGACATCAGCGATCGGCGCGCGGAAGCCGGAGGATGCCGCGAAAATCCCGAGCCTGCGTCCGGCAGGGACGGGACTCGAGCACCTGGACCGGATCACTTACTACGAGCAGCAGGACGCCATGATCCTGGACCAGGTCACGGCGAGGAATCTGGAGCTGGTCGAGCCCGCACCGGGCGACGACGCCTCGGCGACGCTGGTGGGCGCGATTGACGAGACGGCCACGGGGATGGGCGCGCGCCTGCTGCGTTCGTGGATCCTGCGCCCGGAGATTTCACTCGGCGAGATCGAAGAGCGGCTCGACGCCGTGGCGGAACTGAAATCGCGAACGATCGCGCGCGGCGAGCTTCATCACGAGCTGGAAGGAATCCTCGACCTTGAAAGATTGATGAGCCGCATCACGCTCGGTGTGGCCACGCCGCGGGATTTGCTGGCGCTGCGAGCGTCACTCGAAAAAATTCCGGTGGTGCGCCAGTTAATGCGGACTGGCGAGGTGGTCCAATTGCCCGCGGCTTCGGCGGACAAGTCTGCTTCGGCGGGTAGACTCCGGGCGCTGCGCGAGCAAATGGATGAGCTTGCGGACATACGCGACACCATCGCGCGAGGAATTGCCGACGATCCGCCGGCCATTCCGAGCGATCCGGGGGTGATCCGCCGCGGATTTCACGCGGAACTTGACGAACTGCGCGACATTTTGAAACAGGGCCGCCAAACCATCGCGGCGATGGAGGAGCGCGAACGAAAGCGCACGGGAATTGGGTCGCTGAAAATCCGCTATAACCAGGTTTTCGGTTACTACATCGAAGTGTCCAAGCCGAATCTTTCGCTGGTGCCGGCCGACTACGACCGCAAGCAGACGCTGGTGAACGCAGAGCGCTTCACGTCGAGCGAGCTCGCGGGCTACGAGCGAAAAGTACTCTCGGCGGAAGAACGAGTTCTGGAAATCGAACGGCGGCTCTACGGTGAAATCCGCGAATCCATCGCGAGAGAGGCGGCGCGGGTGCGGCGTTCGGCCGCGGCCATCGCGCAGCTCGACGTGCTGGTGAACTTCGCGCGCATCGCGGCGGCGCGCAACTACACGCGGCCGGAATTCACGGAGACCCAGATTTCGAAAAAAGGCGCGCGCGGCGAACTTCTGGTCGCAGGCGGCCGGCATCCGGTGATCGAGAAACTGCTGGAGGAGCGCGGCGAGCGATTCGTGCCCAACGATCTGTATCTCGGCGACGAATCGCCGTTCCTTCTGCTGATTACCGGGCCGAACATGGGCGGAAAATCCACTTACTTGAGGCAGACTGCGCTTCTCTCGATTCTGGCGCAGATGGGTTCGTTCGTGCCCGCGTTGCAGGCGAAGCTCCCGATCCTGGACCGCGTTTTCACGCGCATCGGAGCGTCGGACAATCTGGCGCGTGGGCGGTCCACTTTTTTGGTGGAAATGAGCGAGGTCGCGGCGATCCTGAACACGGCGACGCCCGCGAGCCTGGTGCTGCTCGACGAAGTCGGCCGCGGCACGGCGACTTTTGACGGGCTTTCCATCGCCTGGGCGGTGGTCGAGTCGCTGCATTCCGGGGCGCGGCCACGGACGCTGTTCGCGACGCACTACCACGAATTGACGGATCTCGAGCAATTGCTGCCGGGCGTGAAAAACGTGCACGTCACAGTCGAGGAAGCGGGGAGCGAGATCGTGTTTCTGCGGCGCGTCGAGCCGGGGAGCGCCGACAAGAGCTACGGAATCGAGGTGGCACGGCTGGCCGGCCTGCCAAACGAGGTGATTGCGCGCGCCCGGGAGATTTTACGCCGGCACGAGAAGAGCGAGGAAAAACTGACCCGGGAGCTTTCTCCTGGCGCTGCTGCACCCGAGCCGCAGCAGGCCAGTTTCACGGCGATCGACGAAACCGTCCTCGAAGCGTTGCGCAGCGCGGAGTTGAACCGACTGACTCCGCTGGAAGCAATGAATCTGCTCGCCGCGCTGCAGAAACAGCTGCAGTGACTCGTGCACTATGAAAGCACGCGCGATGAGAGTCCTCGGGATGATGTCCGGGACGTCCGCGGATGGAATTGACGCCGCGCTCGTTCGCGTAACCGGGGCGCCGCCCAACCTTTCCGCTGAACTGGAAGGCCACTTTCACGTTCCCTTCCCTTCCTACCTCCGCGAGCGAATCCTGCGGCTGGCCAACGGGGCGGCGACCAGCACCGCGGAAATCAGCGAGCTGAATTTCCTGCTCGGTGAAGAACTGGGGCGTGCGGCGATCGCGGCATGCAAGAAATGGCGGGTGCCGCTGAAGGACGTGTCGCTGATCGGGTCGCACGGGCAGACCGTTTTTCACATGGGCACGGCGGGCGAGTTTCAGGGCAAGGTGCGGCGGGCGTCCACGCTGCAGCTTGGGGATATCAGCGTGATCGCCGAGCGCACGGGAATTCCCACGGTGGGAGATTTTCGTCCGGCGGATATGGCGGCGGGAGGCCAGGGCGCGCCGCTGATTCCCTTCGCGGACTACTTGCTGTACGGACACGCCCGGCGCGGCCGGGTGGCGCTGAATATCGGCGGAATCGCCAACGTGACCGTGATTCCCGCCGGCGCGCGGCCGCGCGAAGTGTTCGCGTTCGACACCGGACCGGGGAACATGATCGTGGACGCGCTGGTCGAACGGACCACGCACGGCCGGGCGACGTTCGACCGCGACGCCAAGATCGCATTGAACGGACGCACGATTCCGGAATTGCTGGTGCGCCTGATGCACGACCCCTACCTGCGAAAAAAACCGCCGAAAACGGCGGGGAGGGAACAGTTCGGGCAGGCGTTCGCGGAGGGATTGCTGCGCTGGGGCAAACAGCACCACGCCGGCCCTGCAGATTTGGTGCGCACGGCGACGATTTTTACTTCCATGTCCATCGCCGACGCCTTTCGCCGATTCATCCTGCCGCGAACGAAGATCGAGGAGTTGATCGTTTCCGGCGGGGGCGCGCACAATCCGCTGATGATGGCGCAGCTGGCGGCTTCTCTGCCGGGGATCGAGGTGGCGCCGGTGAGCGGGTTCGGCGTGGCGCCGGAGGCCAAGGAGGCGTTTGGATTCGCGCTGCTGGCGTACGAGACCTTTCATGGCCGGCCGGGAAATCTTCCGTCAGCGACTGGCGCCAGGCATGCGGCGGTTCTGGGCAAGATCGCGCACGCGGGCGACGGGCCAGGGCGGGGGAGACGTTGAGCTTCGCGGCAGAGGCGGCAGCGGCAGAAGATGTGTCGCACCTCCGGCGCTTGGAATCGCGACGGCCTGGTTTCCCAGCCCTTCCGGGCTGGGCTAACGTCGGCCGCGCCTACGGCGCTCGAAGGACGGCGATCGCGTGCGCGATTCTAGCTATCACGCTACTTGTGGGATGCGGGCCAAGCCACAAGGCCGATGATGCGGGCACGGTGAATTTTCTGATCGAGTCCATGCCCATCAGCCTCGATCCGCGGATCGGCACAGAAGCGCAGTCGGAACACCTTCACGGGCTGATCTACGACAGTCTGGTGGCCCACGACGAGCGGATGACCATTATCCCGGACCTCGCGGAAAAATGGGAGACGCCGGACCCGCAGACGTATGTGTTTCATCTGCGGCACGGCGTGAAATTTCACGACGGGAGCGCGTTCACGTCAGCGGATGTGAAGTTCACGTTTGATTCGATACTTTCAGGCACCGTGTTGTCACCGAAGCGCGGGACATTTCCGATGGTGAAGAGTGTCGAGGCGCCGGACGCATACACGGTCGTCTTTCACCTGAGCGAGCCATTCTCGTCATTTCTGTGGAATCTGACGCGGCCGGGAATCGGAATTGTGCGGGCAGGCTCAGGGAAGGAGGAAGCGCGCCATCCCATCGGCACGGGCCCATTTCGGGTGGCGAGCATCTCCCAGGATGAAGAGGTCGTGCTGGAGCGGAATCCGGACTACTTCGGAGGCCCGCCGAAAATCGAGCGGGTGCGGTTCCGGGTGGTGCCGGAGGCCGTTGTGCGGGCGCTTGAGCTGCGCAAGGGCACGGCGGATATCGGCGGAGTGAATTCGCTGACGCCGGACATGGTGCTGGCGCTGACCAAAACGCCGGAAATTTTCGCAGAGGAACAGCCGGGAACGCAGTTCGCCTACATCGCTTTCAATTTCGAAGATCCGGTCCTGGCGCATCGCGAGGTTCGGCAGGCGCTGGCCTACGCCACGGACCGCGCGACGATCATCCGCTACCTGTTGCGAGGCGAGGCGCGGCCGGCGGCGAGCCTGTTGCCTCCGAACCACTGGGCGTACGAGCCCAACGTGAAGCAGTACGGCTACGATCCCGCGCAGGCAGAGAAGCTGCTGGACGCGGCAGGATTTGCGCGCGGAGCCGATGGCGTGCGCATTCATCTTACGCTAAAGACTTCGACGGAAGAGTCCACGCGCCTGCTGGGCGAGGCGCTCGCGGATCAGTGGGGAAAAATCGGAGTGGATCTGCAGCTGCGGCCGCTGGAAAGCGCCACGTTCCTTGCGGACATCGGTCGCGGCAGCTTCCAGCTTTATACGCTGCGCTGGGTGGGCGCGAACAACGACCCGGACATTTTCCGCTACGTCTTTAGCTCGAAAAGAATGCCGCCGGACGGCGCAAACCGCGGGCACTACCGCAACCCCGCGCTCGATGCGCTGATCGACCAGCAGAGCGCGGAAATGGACATGGAGAAGCGCAAGGCGCTGCTGTCGGAGATTCAGAAAATCGTCGCCGAAGACGAGCCGTACATCAACCTGTGGTACGCGGACAACGTCTGCGTGCACCGCGAGCGCGTCACGGGAATCGAGATTCAGCCGGATGGAGGCTACGATTTCCTGAAGACGGCGGAATTGAAGTAGATCAAACCGCGATCAAGAAAATACTTTGAAAATTTCGGAATCGGGGATGGCGCCTTCGCGGGCAATCTTCCAGTCGTCGCCGTCAATGCGCACGATGGTCGAAGCGAGTGTGCCGCCGGTGTCGCCGGCGTCGAGGATGAGCGGCACGCGGTCGCCCAACTGGCCGACGATCTGTTCCGCGTTCGTGCACGAGGGGTGGCTCGAAAGATTGGCGCTGGTGCCGGTAACGGGACTGCCGGCTGCTTCGATGACCGCCGTAGCGATCCGCGAATCAGCCCAGCGCAGCGCCACGCGGCCGGTGTTGCCGGTGACCTTGAGCGGAAGGCGGTGAGTGGCTTCGACGACCAGGGTCAGCGCGCCGGGCCAAAATTTGTGGGCCAGGGTGAGGAATGCATCCGGCACGTCGCGCACCAGCGTGACGGCCTGCTCGATTGAGTTGACCAGAATAGGAAGCGCGCGTGTTTCGGGGCGTCCCTTCAGCAGGAAAACGCGTTCGACCGCGTAGAGGTTAAACGGGTCGGCGCAGAGTCCGTAAAAGGTGTCCGTTGGAATGGCGATCACGCGGCCGCGCCGGATGAAACTGGCCGCGTATTCGATGACGTGCGGCTCGGGCGCTTCCGGGGAGATCTTGAGAATTTCGGAGGACAATGTTCGCTATCGGCGCGCAGCGCCGTGACCCGCATGGAAAGTAGCATAGCCGCAGCGGAGGATGCAAGGCGCACGGATGCAGCGTGTTACGCGGGAGCCACGCGGGCGGGCCGGGAGATGCGTTTGCCAGCGCTGCACCGACTGGATTAGCCTAGGGGCGGACGCAACGATGACGGACATAATCACGAGCCGCGACAACAAGTGGCTGAAGCAGTTTCGCGCCGCACTGCGCGGGACCGGGCCGCGCGACAGCGAGCCGATTGGCGTGGAAGGGCCGAAGCTGGTGCGGGAAGCGCTGCAGTCGGGGCTGGAGGCGGAGGCGCTGCTGGTGAGCGAGGCGGGCGAGGACGACGCCGCGGAAATCCTGGACGCGGCGAGCACCAGCGAAATGGGAATCCCGCGATCGCGCGTGCTGCGCACCACCAACAAACTTTTTGAAGGCGTGGCCGGAACGGATGCTCCGCAGGGAGTCGCGGCGCTTTTCCGGCAGCGCGCCTGGGGGTTCGACGACGTGCTGCGCGGGCCTGGTGCGATGCGCGGGAGTTCGCCCCTGGTGGTGGTGCTGGCGGCGGTGCAGGATCCGGGAAACGTGGGCACGATTTTGAGGTCGGCGGAGGCGTTTGGAGCGACCGGCGCGGTGGCCGCGCGTGGCACGGCGGACCCGTGGTCGCCGAAGGCGCTGCGCGCGTCCGCGGGTTCGGCGCTCCGGCTGCCGGTGCTGCGGGGCGTGGCGATTCCGGTGCTGCTTGCACAACTGAAAATCGCGCGGGTGAGAATCTATGCGACGACCTCGGCGCCGGAAACGCGCGGCGCGGCGGCAGAGGCGGACTTGCGCGAGCCGGCGGCGATTTTTGTCGGCAACGAGAGCAACGGCTTGCCGGCGGAAGTGGTGCGCGCGGCCGACGCCGCGATTTCCATTCCCATGGCCGCGTCGGTTGACTCGCTGAATGCGGGAGTGGCGGCTTCGTTGGTGCTCTACGAAGCGGCGCGGCAGCGGCGTTTGGCCGCTGGGGACGAGGAGTAGCGAAGCATGGGGCTGTTTCGCGCGATCGATCCGGAAGAAGCGCCGCAGACGGGGCGGCCGCTGGCGGACCGGATGCGTCCGCAGACGCTCGACGAATTCATCGGGCAGGAGGAGCTGCTCGGGCCGGGGAAGCCGCTGCGCACGCAGATTGAGCGCGACGAGATCGGCTCGATGTTGCTGTGGGGACCTCCGGGATGCGGGAAGACGACGCTGGCGCGCATCATCGCGCGGCGAACGCGGAGCGCATTCATCCCGTTCAGCGCGGTGCTCGCGGGGATCAAAGAAATCAAGGAGGTGATGGCCAAGGCCGAAGGCGCGCGGCGTTACGGCCAGCGGACGATTGTGTTTGTGGACGAGATGCACCGGTTCAATCGCGCGCAGCAAGATGCGTTTCTGCCGCATGTGGAGGCGGGGAATATTCTGCTGATCGGCGCGACCACGGAGAATCCGTCGTTCGAGGTGATTGCGCCGCTGCTTTCGCGGATGAAGGTGTATGTGCTGCGAGCGCTGGCGGAGGAGCAGATTGTTACGCTGCTGCGGCGCGCGATCGAGGACACGGAACGCGGCCTCGGAACGCAGCAGGTTGAGGCCAGTAATAAATTGCTCGAGCGCATCGCGGTCCTGGCCAACGGCGACGCGCGCGCTGCGTACAACACGCTGGAAGCGCTGGTCCTGGGAACCGAGCCGGAAGAGGGCGGCCGCACGGTGCTGTCTGAGGCGCGACTGGAAGACGTGCTGCAGAGGAAGCTGCTGCCCTACGACAAATCCGGCGAGGAACATTTCAATTTAATCTCGGCGCTGCACAAGTCGGTGCGGAATTCGGACCCGGACGCGGCGCTTTATTGGCTGGCGCGCATGCTCGAATCGGGCGAGGATCCGCTGTATATCGCACGAAGGATGGTGCGCATGGCGAGCGAGGACATTGGCCTTGCCGAACCGGGGGCTCTGGCCGTGACTATCGCGGCCAAGGAAGCGTTCGATTTCATCGGGCCGCCCGAGGGCAATCTGGCGCTGGCGCAGGCTGCCGTGTACCTCGCCCTCGCACCCAAATCGAACGCGCTTTACACCGGATACGGCGCCGTCCGCAAAGATTTGCAGGAGACCATCGCGGAGCCGGTGCCGCTGCATCTAAGAAATGCAGTCACAGGACTGATGGGCAATTTGGGTTACGGAAAAGACTATCAGTACGCGCACGATGTGGAGGAAAAAGTGACGGACATGACGTGTCTGCCGGAGAGCCTGCTCGGCCGCAGCTACTACAAGCCCACTGACCAGGGGTTTGAGGCGCGAATCCGCCAACGGCTCGAGGAGATTCGGCGGATCAGGGCGAAGGGGCGAGGGACAAGGGGCGACGGGTGAGGGAAAACCCAGCGGATTCAGGAGCGATTCGAAAGTCTGGACATATCGCGGCCGTTTTCGCGTTTGTGGCGATGAGCGCGATAACGCTTTCCCACGCGCGGAGTGTATTCGCGCAGGACACTCCGAAATTTATCATTGACGAGGATTGCCAGGCATTTGACATCGCGGCGGACAACTCGATCGTGTATGCGGTGCCGCGCATCAAAGGCGTCAAGCGGCTGGTGATCGAGCGCGACGACATGTATGTAGCTACGAGTCTCGGAAAGTCGCGACAGATCGTGGAAGTAAACAAATTCATGCCGATTCCTCCGCCCGGAGGGTACCGCGTGGATTCAATTGCATGGTCGCCGGACAGCCAGCACATTGCCGTGAACATGACGCTGCAGTTGCCTCCACTGGGCTGGGACACCAAGAAACAAAAGAAACAGGGAGAAATGGAGGACGCGACGCCAGAGAGCGAGGCTCCCATCGCCACGATTGGCGGAGGCCGAGCGGTCGCGCTGCTCGATGCCGAAGGTCACGAAATCAAGGTTGCCGGCTCGAAGACTCGATTCATCGAGGGCGCGGTGGACGCCGCCTGGCTTGCGGACGGAACTTCGGCGGTGTATTTGACCGGAGGCCCGCCCTACACGATCACGCGCGTGCGGCCGTCCGACGGCCAAACGACCCAGCTCTTCGGCGGGCACACGTTCAATATGGTGATCTGGGACGCCAAGAAAAACAGGGCGTTCGCCGTGGGCGACAATCTGAGCCTTCACGGGCGCCTGACGCTGGTGCAGCTCGATCTATTAAAGGAGACGGTCACCGAAGTTGCACAGCTCGAAAATTATCAGAGCGGGCTGACGCTGTCGCCTTCGGGAACGAAAGTCGGCTATTTCGAGGACGGCGACACGCTGGATATCGTGGACCTCGCGCACCCATCGGCGGCGCCGCTGCGTATACGCGTGGGATTCGGGCGCTTTGCGTGGAGCCCGGACGAGCGGCGCATCCTGCTGAAGCGCGGACCCGACGACAGGTCCAATATTCTGCTCTGGGTAGGACTTTACGACGGGACGTTTAAATCAGTTTTGCACGACCTGCAGTTTCACGATTTCCAGATTGCCCCGGACGGACACACCATTGCGGTGACGATTCCCGGGAAGCGCGTGTTGAAGGTGTACTCGCTGCAGTGAGCGAGGACATTTGAGAGTTGAGAGCTGAGAGATCAGTCTTCCAGATTTTTCGATCCGATCGCCCCTACGATTGGAGTGTCAGTCAAGCAGGAAGAAGACTCGGCGCTGCCTCGGTTGATACGCCAGTCAGGGACGCACCCGCACGTTGATTGACGTTGCGATTCCGTCGCCCGTTCTGGGGATCGAGATGTCGTCCCGGGCGGCGGTGTATTCGCGACTCCCCTGGATTAACACAATTTCCAGGTTCCCATCCGCGTGCGGGCAGGCGGAAGTGTCGGCTCTGCCCAGCGCGTCCGTGGAAATTTCGGCGACCGGAGCGCCCGTAACGCAAGCACTCAGTTGAATCGTCCCGGCAAAACCGGGCGCGACGCGAACTCTTATGCGTTGCGGCGGGCGGGAGGTCGCGCATGACAGAAGCAAGAAAATCGCCCCGACCTGGAGAGCGAGCAACCGCGGGACAAAGGACCGACGTGTCATGTCGATTCCAACCTCCTGACCGCGAGCGGCCGGTAACCGAAACGGCGAATGCGGTCCGGCGGAATTGTATCTCACGATGGGAGCAGAATCTGCGCTAACATGCGCGTTTCATCAGACCGTTCGGAGCCCACGACCGAGGCCGTCTATATGGGACTTCAAATCACCCCTCGGCTGATCTTTATTAGCGCACTGATTCTGTTGGTCCTTAGCGGCGCAGCTACGGGTTGGACAATCTACAATCTCTATCGCGGGGACCAGTGGGTGCGCCACACCTACGAGGTGGAACTGAGTCTGGGTTCGATTGAGTCGGACCTCGCCAAGGCCGGGCGTTCCCGCACCATGTTTTTCGACAGCGGCGATGCGCAGTACGTGCAGGCTTTCGCCGATGCGCGCACGGAAACATTGTCGGATTTGGCGCGACTGCGAGAGCTGATAGCCGACAACCCCGACCAACTGGCTCGCTCCTATCGCCTGGAAGCGGCCGCAAAAGGAAGGCTGGGAGTCACTGAACAGGGGATCGAAACGGCGAAGGCTCGTCCCGCCGACAAACTGGCCCAGTCCGAGCTGACGGCTACGCTGGTGGAGTGGTCGGTTCAAACGACCACGGTCGGAAATGAAATGAGCCGGGCGGAGGAAATCCTGCTGCGGCGGCGAAGCCGCATCACCGGGAGACTGTTCGGCCTGATCATAGCCGCAGTCGCGTCCATGTTTCTCCTTGCGGTGTTTTTAATTTGGGAGCACTACCGCAGGCTGTCATCGGAGCTCCAGAAGCGCGTCGTAGCTGAGCAGCGCTCGCAGAAGCTGAGCATCCAATTGCTGCAAGCTCAAGACGAGGAACGGCGCAGGATCTCAAGGGAGCTGCACGACGGGCTGGGCCAGACGCTGGTCGTAGCCAAGATGCTTGCGGAGTCGTTCGCAAGCAAACCGCCGA
This sequence comes from uncultured Acidobacteriota bacterium, assembly GCA_963814605.1. Classification (GTDB taxonomy): domain Bacteria; phylum Acidobacteriota; class Terriglobia; order Acidiferrales; family UBA7541; genus Palsa-295. The sequence continues at coordinate 962,228 of CAWFDD010000002.1, forward strand.
CCCAAGAAACACTTTCCGAATTGAATTCGATTTTGGAAAACAGCGTGACGAGCGTTCGTTCGATTTCATATCTGCTCCATCCGCCGCTTCTGGATGAAATCGGGTTGCCGTCGGCCGCGGAATGGTTGATCGAGGGCCTTTCCAAGAGATCGGAGCTCACGGTAAATCTGGAGATCAAGGGCGAGAAGCGCCGGCTGCCGCCGGGCGTGGAGTTGACGCTGTTTCGCATCCTGCAGGAGAGTCTGGCCAATATTCAGCGGCACGCGCGCGGTTCAAACGCGGACGTTCTCTTAAATTTCGAAGCAAGTCGCGTTAGTTTGCGAGTCCGGGACAACGGCACGGGCATTTCTCCGGAAAAGCTCCAGGAACTTGAGGAGCGCGTCTCCTACGCCGGGCTCGGTCTGGCCGGAATGAAGCAGAGGGCGGACGAACAAGGCGGAACTTTTCGTCTGTCGTCCGGTCCAAACGGAACGACGATCGAAGTGCAGATACCTGTGGAACACGGCGCGCCAATCGCCGGCCCCACCTCCCGCTGATTCCGACGCTTTCGGCGGATGCGGGCTGATTCTCAGTGCAGGCGGAAACGCTTGATGTGTTCTTTCAAGATGCAGGCGTCCATGATGACGAACAGCCCCGCGCTGCGGGCGCGCTCCGCGGCCGCCGCGTGAATGACGCCTTCCTGCATCCACACCCCGCGAGCGCCGATGCGGATCGCCGATTCCACGATCTCCGGAACGAATTCCGAACGCCGGAAAATATCCACGATGTCCACGTGCTCGGGAATATCTTCCAGGTGGGCGTAAGATTTCTCTCCCAGAATTTCGGTTTCGGCGGGATTCACAGGAATGATGCGATAGCCCGCGGATTGCAGGTATTGAGCCACGCCGTAACTCGGGCGGTGGCCGCGGCTGGAAAGTCCGACGACGGCGATGACGCGGCTGATCTTAAGAATTTCACTGGTTGGGTCGCCGGCAGCAGCCGGCGGACGACTAGAGCCTGGTGTTTCCTGACCGGAAACCTTGTTCATCCGAATCCTTTCGTATGCGTTTCGATTTGGCACGGCCAGAACCAGGCGGCCGCACGCATGCAAGCGCGCTCGCCGAAAACGCCCACACCTGAAACGGGCGCATAGAACCGCGCGCACTCCTGAATCCTTCTTTGTGAACTGCCTTGGGAAATTCCCCCCGAGATGGGCTCATGATACCGAATTTTGGCGGAAAGGAAAGGCCGATTAGCTCGACGTTCGCTGCGGGAACCGGCGAGGGCGGCGCGCGGGCCGCGAGCGAGCCAGCAGTTTCTTGCCTGTGGCGGTCTCGTCCAGCTTGTGCTTTAGCGCGATGAGCTCCGCGGGCGAAAGCGCCCGGAATCGCCCGGTGGCAAGCGAGTCGAGTTCGAGATTTGCGATCCGCGTGCGCTTCATTTTTTCGACAGGATGGCCCGTCTGAAAAAGTTTGTTGCGCAGGGAGTCGCGGCGGGCTTCGGAGAGCGTCACGTCGTACCAGGGCGCATCCTTACCGCGAAGCCGCGAGATGCGCGCGCCGGTGCTGCGGGTGAGCGATTCAATTTCCGCGAAAGTCAGCAGCGTTTTGAGTTTCAACTGGTAGGTTTGCGGCAGGTTGTGCGCCTGGAGAATGCGGTTGGCGAGGTCGCCGTCGTTGGTGAGGAATACGAGCCCGGAAGAATGATACTCGAGCCGCCCAACGGGAAACACGCGCTCGGGAATTCCATGGAGCAGGTCGCGAAGCGAGGGGCGGCCTTCGGGATCGCTCAGCGTAGAGACAAACTCGGCCGGCTTGTGCAGCAGCAGGTAGACGCGGTCCGTTTCCGGGCGCAGCAGCTTTCCAGCGACTTTGATGTGATCGCGCGCCTCGTCCGCCTTGGTTCCGAGTTCGGTGACCATGCGGCCGTTGACGGTGACCAGGCCCGAAGCGATCATTTCTTCGGCGCGGCGCCGCGAGGTGATTCCCGCGCGGGCGATGATTTTCTGCAGGCGTTCTTCCATGGAGTTCGCGGTGTCCGGGCCGCGAGGCATACAGCTTAGCGGAAATGACGCGGACAGCGAAGAACTATGGCTAGGGTTGCTGGCAGTGGCTCAATTTCCAGAGGTAATCGAAGAACGCACGGGCGCTTGGATCCACCGGCACATCGCCGGAATATACGGGCGCTTCGCCGCCCAGGTTCACCACGGCGCGACTGCCTCCGCCGGGCTTGCTCAAGGTGAGCACCAGATTCGGCTTGGCGGTCGAGCCGGGGTCGTTGCTGACCAGAGCTCCGGCGTCGCAATGATAGTGTGCGCCAAACAGATTCTTGAACAGAGCGGGCGCCCCTTCATCAATGCCGAGATTGCCAAGGTAAGTCACGCTCGCTCCCGCCCAATCGAGAGTACTGGATGCGCCGGACGCCACGCGGAAAACAATGTGCGCCGAGGGCGGTGGCCCGGAGGGCGGGGCAAGCGGCGGCACAGGACCGGGGGCCGGCGGCGGCGCTGGTGACGACGCCATTTCCGGGAGCGGGCCAAACTGATGCGGATGCGCGGGCACGTCCACGGATCCGATTGCTCCGGACGGCAGGTCGAGGAACGCGAAGCGCAGGCGGCGATCTTCCGGCTTCGCGTCATAGTCAAAGATTCCGCGGACGCCGCTGGCCTGCCAACTCTGATATTGGGCCTCGGACACCGGTCCGGACATGTCCCGCAAGAAGAACTGAAAGGATTCGCCCTTGGCGTCATATTCGCAAATCGCCATTTGCATGCTCAACTGGCGCGACCCGCCACCCGGCGCGAGGCTCAGAGCATTCGGCGAAACCGTGAGCAGATACCGGCCGCCGCTCGCGTCCGCGGCGCCTTGCTTCGGCGCGATTGTTTCGGCGGTGATGGCAATGCTGGTCGAAGGCAATGGATCGCGGCAGGCCTGCTGGAGAACGTTCGCGGGAGCCGCCTTGGCCTGCGCCGACGCTATCGTGGCGATGTAGCCGCTGCGATAGCGCAGCTTGGCTCCGTGCTCGGTGGTTTTGACGCTGATCTTGTGAAACCGGCCATCCCATTTGACGTTCTCGGGATAGTATCCGAGTTCGTAATAGGTTGAACTATCGTCGAGCGCGCCTTGCACGCAGCCGGCAAGATCGTTGGTGTTGATGCAGATTTTTCCGCCGCTGCCCTGGGCGATCTGTTGCATGGTGGTTTGAGAGTCGGTGCGGGCGTTGTCCTCGCGAGTGACCTGCGCCGGGAGGCCGCCACCGGGTTTGTTGCGATTCATCATGGGCCTCTGGCTGGCCGACAACGCCTTCGAGGTTTCCAGTCCCCGCGCGTCAACTGGATAAACCGCAATGCGCGCGTCCGCGAGCGCTTCGGCAGCGGTTTGAATTTTGTCGGTGTAGACGGCGGTGCCGGCGAAGGAGTCCGTTCCGAAATCCGCGTTTGGGGTGATCCAGTTCGGGAAAGCCTCCGAGAACCACAGCAGATTCTTCCGCCCCGGATAACCGCCCAGGAATCTTGCAATGGCGAGCATCGCGTCGGTGGTCTCGTCCACGCGCAGGGACATCTCGGCCTCAAACTCAATTTTCTCGAAATCCTCGAGCGCTTGATTGGCGGGCGTCTCGGTATCGCCATTTTGGTCCAGGGCGACGTTGGAAGCACTGTCGGGGTCGTCCTGCGGATTCTGCTCGTTGTGCGGATCCTGAAGCGTCTTGTCCACGGCGGCGCGCAGCAGCGCGGGATCGGTCGTAAAGCTCTGCACCACGCGCAACGAACGGCCCAGCACGAAGACGGCGATCGGCGTCGAGGGCGGCAGCGTCTTCAGCAGCTTGAGCATGTGCTGGTGCGCCACCGATTGGTTCTCAATGTCCGTATTGAGCGCGTCCATCATCAGGACGGTTGGCGGCACGCGCATCCGTTCCGGCAAGAGGTTCGAATAGAGATACGGCGCCGGGGGTGCAGACAACGGGGCGCCGGGCGGCGTCAGAGGCGCCGAGGCGTCCACAAAATCGAACTTGACGATTTTTTGCGGACCGGCGTGCTCCTCGGTGACCTGAAAATCATCGGATTTGAGTCCGCGCACCACGTTTCCATGGGAGTCGGTGACCACCACGTCTATCGTAATCAGGCGCGTGTTGGTTTTGATGGCGCTGCCCGAAGCGGGCGCCGGTTGCTGGGCTTGCTGCGGTGCGGGGGCACTCTTCGGCGGTGGCGCTTGCGCCGGGGCGGCTACGGCCGCTGCGAGCGTCGCCAGGATTGCGAGAGTCTTTGTGACGTGCATCAGGCGCCTGCTAGGAATGTTCGGCGGTGCCCGCCGCGGCGGTTCGCGCTTGCTCCGAGGATTCCGGCGCGTCCTCGCCAAGTTCGGCAAGGTCGTTGGTTTCACCGGACTCGCGAATCCGGGCGGCTTCGATCGCGTCATTTGACGCCGGGACGGCCTCGTCGGGTTGGTTGGGGGCAATGCCGGAATCGGAACCGAGAGCGGCCTGCGCCAGCTGCTCGAATTCCTTCAGGCTCGGCAGCTCGTCGAGATCGGACAGGCCGAAGCGCATCATGAACTGCTTCGAGGTGCGGTAGAGAATCGGGCGGCCGATCACCTCCTTGCGACCGGCGGTGGTGATGAGACGCTTTTCGAGGAGCGTCTTGATCACGCCGCCGACGTGCACACCGCGAATTTCGTTGATTTCGGGAACGGTGACCGGCTGCTTATAGGCGATCACAGCGAGGGTTTCGAGCGCCGGCATGGTCAGGCGCAGCGGCGGTTGCAGGCTCTTGATGAATTTGCGCACCACGTCGTGATGCTGCGGCTTGGTATAGAATTTCCAGCCGCCGGCCACCTTGCGCACCTCGATGCCGCGCTCGTCGGTTTGATAGGAAGCGACCAGCAGATCGAGCGCGGCGCGCGCCTCGGTCTTCTCCACGCCGAGCGCATGGGCGATCTGCTCGAGCGTGGCGGGTTCGTCCGCGGCGTAAATGATGGATTCCACTGCGGCTTTAATTTCTTCGGGCGTGGTGGTCACAGGTACTGCTCCTCGATTTTCGACATGGCGTCCGGGCCGGCAAAAACCGCGTCGAACATTTTGTGCTTGCGCAAGCCGATATCCGCAAAAAGCTCCGATTGCACCAAAATTACCGCCTGCATCCGAACCATTTCGAGCACCGCAAGGAGCGCGACGATCATGGCGTTGCGCGTCGCGCAGGTATCGAAGAATTCGATCAGCGAGACCGGGTCATCGGTGGCCGTCAGGCGCTGGCGGAGCAGGTCCATCATTTGCGCGATGGTGACCGTCTCGTGGTGCAGCTCGAATTTGGTGACGCTCTTGCGGCGCTCGAGCACCTGATGAAATGTCTGAATCAGGTCTACGAGAGAAACCACCATCTCGCCTTCGACGGCGTCGCCCGTATAGAGCGCGCGGTCCGGGCGCGACCAGACGTGCGCTTCGATCTGCTGCTTTTCGTACAGCAACTGCGCGGCATTCTTGAACTTTTCGTGCTCGAGCAGCCGGTGAACGAGTTCGTCGCGCGGGTCCTGCTCTTCCGGACCTGCGAGCGGGTCGGCCGGAAGCAGCATTTTGGACTTGATGTGGATCAGCGTCGCGGCCATGTAAATGAAATCGGCGGAGACATCTATATCCAGCTTTTCGAGCTGGTGGAGATAGTCGAGATACTGCTCGGTGACCTTGGCGATGGGAATATTGTGAATGTCCATCTCCTGCTTGCGGATCAGATCGAGCAGGAGATCGAGCGGGCCCTCGTAGGCCGGCAAATTAATTCGATAGGGTGTTGGCGACGCGGATGCCAATTCAGCTGCCTCCGGTGGACTTGCGCGCTTCGTCCCACTTGAAGATCGCGTTGCGCACGCGTTTCATGGTGCGTTTCGCGGCCGCGTGGGCCTTCTTGCCACCGGCGTCGAGGATACCCCAAACTTTTTGCGGATGCGCCTCGAATTCCTTGCGGCGTGCCTGAATAGGCTCGAGCCAGGTGACCAGGTTTTCTGCCATCAGTTTCTTGCAGTCCACGCAGCCGATGGCCGCCGTACGGCAATCGGCGTCAACTTTCCCGACAGTCAGCGGCGCGGAAAACAGTTTGTGCCACGCGAAAACCGGGCACACTTCCGGCCGTCCCGGATCGGTGCGTTTCACGCGCTGGGGATCGGTCAGCATGTTGCGGACTTTTGCGCGCACGTCGTCAGGCGGATCGGAGAGCCAGATGGCATTCCCGTAGGATTTCGCCATGCGGCGGCCGTCCAGGCCGGGGAGGCGCGGGGTCTGCGTCAGCAGATGGTCCGGTTCTCGAAGGACTTGCCGCTGTTTGAAGTACTTTGTGAGGCGTCCGCCGCCGAGCAGAATCTCCATAGCGTTCTCGTACCCAGACCGGCGGATCGCTTCTGCTGCATACTTGCGCAACGCGGGAATCGATTTCTTCCGATTCTTCGCCTACCTTGGGACCGGCACCAAGCAGGATAAAAGCTTCTTCCGAGTCTTTCTCCGCCTCGGCGTTCTTTGCAAAGAGGCGATCGTCAATTTCCAGGCCGAAGTGCGTCGTTGAATCGTCGAACTATTTCGCGCGACAGCTCGACGTGCGGCACCTGATCTTCGCCGACGGGCACGAGCAATTCTACTTTCGGCTCGCCATACATGACGATGTCGGCGGCTTGCAGCAGCGGATAGCCCAGGAAGCCGTAGGTGCCGAGATCGCGTTCCTTCAAATTCTCGATCTGCTCTTTGTAAGTGGGAACGCGCTCGAGCCACGAGAGCGGCGTGATCATGGAAAGCAGCAGGTGCAGCTCGGCGTGCTCGAGAATACTGGACTGAATGAACAGCGTGGACTTCGCGGGATCGAGGCCCACGGAAAGCCAGTCGATGGCCACTTGCAGCGTGTTTTCGGCGACGGAGGAGGTGTCTTCGTAATGCGTGGTCAGCGCGTGCCAATCGGCGACGAAAAAGAAGCAGTCGTATTCGTCCTGAAGCTTGAGCCAATTCTGCAGAGCGCCGAAATAGTGGCCCAGGTGAAGACGCCCGGTGGGCCGCATGCCGCTCAAGACTCGTTTGCGCTTCGCCACTCTAAGGAATATCCCCCGCCTTGAGGATGGAGATTGGAAATGGAATAAGCGATGCCCGCACATCCCGCGAGTCGCTCCGCGAGCAGCTCGCCTGCCTGAGTTCGCTATTTGCCCTTAATGGAGACCAACTCCACGTCAAAAATGAGCGCCTGATTGGGACCAATGGCCCCGCCGCCCGCTCCGCGCGCTCCATAAGCGAGATCGGAGGGAATGTAGAGCTGCCACTTCGATCCAACGGGCATCAGCTGCAGCGCCTCGGTCCAACCCTTAATCACGCCGCCGACCGGAAACTCGGCCGGCTTGCCGCGTTTGTAGGAGCTGTCAAACTCTGTTCCGTTGATCAACCTGCCGCTGTAATTGCAAACCACCGTATCGCTGGCGGTGGGTTTTGCGCCGGTGCCGGCCGTGAGTATTTTGTACTGCAGGCCGCTGGGCAGCGTGACGACGCCGTCCTTTGTTTTATTGGCTGCCAGAAAATCGTCGGCTTCCTTCATATTGCGCTCCTCCGCATTCTTCTGCGCCTCGCCTTGCAGTTCGTTGAGCGCCGCGCCCACTTCGTCGGGTGTCAGCAGCGGCTTGCTGTCGTTGAGGGCGTCCTTCATCCCCCGCAGGACGCTCGCGGTATCAAGATCAACCGGCTGCTTGCGCAGGCCCAGCCCGATGTTCAGACCGACCGCGTAACTGTCTTTTTCCTTATCCGACTTGAAGAGAACCGGCGCCGCGGGTTTGTCCCCGGGCGACTGCGCGGGTTTCGCGGCCGGCGCGGGCGCGGGCTTCGTTGCCGGAGCCGCTTGGGCGCCCGACGCGGGTGTTTGTTGAGCCTGGGCGTTGCCCAGGAGGATCAGTCCGAATGCCAGTGCTGCCACCGCTATGATGAAGGGTTTTTGCATGCACGTATTGTCACACTGGTTTGCGACTTCCGCAAACGCGATTGCCTTCATGACAACCTCTGGTGTGGGAGAATTCGGGCGGAACGCGGCGTAAATGCTCGACCACCGTCACTACAGCTTGAGCAACTCGCGCAAGCGCTTGGTCTGCGCGCGGGAGACCGGGATTTCACTGGCTCTTTTGTCGTTCATCTTGAGCATGAAACTCGATTTGAACCACGGCACAACTTCCTTGATGTGGTTGATATTGATCAGGTACGACCGGTGCGGGCGCCAGAAAACTCCGGGGTCCAGCGTCTCCATCAGCTCGTCTACGGTGCGGTAGTTCGAGACGCCTTCGGTGTCGCGCGAAAAGATGGTGATCGCGCCATCCTGGATCGACGCGTAGATCATGTCGTCGGCGTCAATCAGGATCATGCGGGACTGCGATTTCACCAGCAGCTTTACCGGATGCGCCGGGCGCTGTCTGGGGCTTTCCGTCTCCAGCTGGCCGATCAGCGATTCCAGCCGCTGCACGGGCGAAGCTATGCGCATCGAGCATTTTCTTGGCGCGCTCGATGGCTTTAGAGACGCGCGCCCTGTCGAAAGGCTTCAAAACGTAGTCCACCGCACTCACCTCGAAGGCCTGCACTGCGTAGTTATCGAACGCCGTGGCAAATACAATTTGCGGGAGACGCACCTTGCGTTCGACGAGTTTCTTGATCACGGCAAACCCGTCCAGTCCCGGCATTTGCACGTCGAGAAACACCAGATCCGGATCGTGCTCTTTGATTAGTGCCACGGCCTCGATCCCGTTCTTGCCGAGCGCGACGATGTTGACTTCCGGAAAGCCCTTCAGCAGGTAGATAAGTTCGTCGCGCGCCGGGCGCTCGTCGTCCACGATGATGGTGTTGATCGGCATGGGTCCGCGTGCTCGAAGTATAGCAAAAGCAGACGTGGCCACAGATAAACACAGATCAACACGGATCAAACGCAACGCTGGAAAGATCGGGCAAACAAAGAAGCCCAAGAACGCAAGCGCACCTTGGAGTTGCGGAAAAACTTTGGGGAAGCAGGCGGCGGGGCTGCGGTAGAATTGCGCGGACATGAGTTCCGAGGAGCGGGCGTGAAGAATCGAAGGGGCGAGAAAAGGGCGAAAGGCGCGAATCGTGAGCAGCAAGGTGCTGTTCCGCGGGCGCGTATTCACGCTCAAGCGCGATCGGGTCGCGGAACCGAGCGGAATCGTGGCGACGCGCGATATGATCGCGCATCCGGGGTCGGTGGTGGTCTTGCCGCTCCTTGGCGATGGCCGAATCGTGCTCATACGGCAATACCGTCACGCCGTGGGGCAATTCCTCTGGGAACTGGTGGCCGGGCACAAGGAGCCCCACGAAAGCGCGGTCACGGGTGCACACCGCGAGCTGCTGGAAGAGACCGGTTATACAGCCAGGCGCGTTCGTAAATTGCTTGAGTATTATCCGTCTCCGGGGCTACTCGGCGAGCGCATGGACATTTTCCTGGCCGAGGGACTCACGAAAGGTAAAGCGCAGCCAGAAGAGGACGAAAAGATTTCTCAGAAGATCGTCACATTGCGCGAGGCCGAGAAGTGGATTCGCAGCGGAAAGATTCGCGACGGCAAGTCCATCGCGGGGCTTCTTTACTACGCGCGGTTCGTGGCACGCTGACAGTCGCTGCCACACTCTAGCGTCGAGGACGTAGCAATGGAAAATAGAGACGTCGCAAAGATACTGCGCGAGACGGCGCAGCTGCTCGAAATCGACGGCGCGATCATCGGCCGCTACCGCAGCTATGAAAAAGTGGCCGAGCTGCTCGACGGACTCCCCGAGCGCATCGAAGAGATCGCCACGGACGACAAAAAGCTTAAAGCGCTGCCGGGCGTCGGCGACGGTATGGCCGAGCACATCCGCGAAATTCTCAAGACCGGCGACTACAGCCTGCGCAAAAAGCTGCTGAAGAAATATCCGCCTACAATTCTCGACTTGCTCGACCTGCAATCGCTCGGCCCGAAGAAAGTCGCTTTTCTCTGGAGCAATTTCAAGGTCGCCACCGTTGACGGAGTGTGCAGAAACTCGCGCGCGAAGGGAAGCTGCGCGATCTGCCGGGATTCGGCGAAAAGAGCGAACAGAACATCCTGAAGGCCGCCGAGCAATTCAAGAACCTCGCGGGATCGGGTCGCGTGCGTATCAATGTGGCGGACGAGGAAGCGCAAAAACTGGTCGCCTATATCGCGAAGGCCGGCCAGGCCGTCGAATCGGTGACTCCCGCCGGTTCGCTGCGCCGCGGACGCGAGACCATCGGCGACATTGACCTGTTGGTGACCATGCGCCCGGGACACGACAAACAGAAGGACATTGACGCCGTCGCCGCGCACGTCTTGAAATACCCCGAAATCAAGCAGGAACTGGCGCACGGCGAAAATAAAGTCAGCTTCATCCTCAGCGAAGGCCTGCAAGTGGACGTGCGGCTGCTCGAGAAGAAGAGCTTCGGCGCCGCGCTGCTCTATTTCACCGGATCGAAAGCGCACAATGTGGCGCTGCGCGGGCGCGCGAACGAAATGGGATGGACGCTCAACGAATACGCCCTGACCACGCTGAAGGGCGGCAAGGTCGTTGCCAGCAAGACCGAGGAAGAGATTTATTCAAAGCTGAAGCTGGCCTATATCGAGCCGGAGCTGCGTGAAATGACCGGCGAAATCGAGGCCGCCGAGCACGGGAAACTGCCCAAACTGGTGACGCTCGCGGACATTCGCGGCGATCTGCAAATGCACACCACCGCGTCGGACGGCAAGAATTCCATCGAGGAAATGGGGGCCGCGGCGCGCGAACTGGGCTACGACTACATCGCGCTGACCGACCACTCGCAGGCTGTGACCGTGGCGAACGGCTTGGACGAAAAGCGCACTCTCGAGCAGATTAAGAAAATCCACGCGGCGAAGGTCCCGGGAATCCGCCTGCTCGCCGGCAGTGAGGTGGATATCAAGAAAGACGGCACGCTCGATCTCGAGGATTACGTGCTGGCGGAACTGGATGTGGTGGTTTGCTCCATCCACTCCTATATGAACATGGAGCGCGCGGAGATGACCGAGCGCTATCTCACGGCCATTGAGAATCCGTACACGCAAATCATCGCGCATCCCACGGGCAGGCTGGTGCTGCGTCGCGAACCGTTTGACTACGATATGGAGGCCGTTCTCGATGCCTGCGCCAAACACGGCGTGGCCATGGAGTGCAACGCGTATCCTGACCGCCTGGACCTGCGCGACGTTCACCTGCGGATGGCCAAACAGCGGGGCGTGAAAATCGTGATCTCGACCGATTCGCACACCACGCGCAACCTGCTCTTCATGAAATATGGCGTGGAGACGGCACGGCGCGGCTGGATCGAGAAGAAGGACGTGATCAACACCCTGCCGTTAAACGAATTTCTCGCGGCGCTGCGCCCCAAGCCGAGCGCGGCAAAACCCAAAGCGGCCAAACGCAAATCTGCGTAGCGCCCGCGCTACACAGAGTAGGACACGGTGGGGTCGTCGGTGTGCCCCACGGGCCTGGCCTTCGTCGCTACAGACGGAGACTTCGCACCGCGCCGCATGGCTACAATTCCAGTGCGAACTACCTCGAGCAATCCAAACGGCGTGAGCAGTTCGAGCAAGCGGTCCACTTTTTCCTCGCCGCCAGTGAGTTCCACGGTAATCGAATCGGCGGCGATGTCGAGGACGCGGGCGCGAAACACCTCGGCCAGCTGCAGCACCTGCGAACGCGATTCGCGCGTCGCCGACACTTTCACCAGCGCCAGATCGCGCAGCAGCGCCGGCTGGTGCGTCACGTCGTCCACCAGCAGCACGTTCACGAGCTTGTAAACGTTGGCGACGATGCGGCGCGCCTGATCCTCATCCGCATCGGTCACAATCGTCATGCGCGAGACCTCGGGCTTTTCCGTGCGCCCAACGGTGAGCGAATCAATATTGAACGCGCGGCGGCGGAACAGCGACACCACGCGCGACAGGACTCCCGGTTTATTTTCGACGTAAACGACGATGGTATGCAGCATGGCGGTCCTATTCGTCCTCGGCGGTTTCGACCAGCGGATTCGGCCGCCGGATCATTTCGTTGAGGGCCGCGCCGGCGGCAACCATCGGGTAAACCGTATCTTCCTGCTCGACTTTGAAATCAATCAGCACGGGCCCATCGTGCGCATGCGCCGCGCGCACGGCCGGTACGACCTCCGCGCGCTTCTGGATGGTCATACTGCGAATGCCGTAGGCCTCGCCGAGCTTCGCAAAATTCGGATTCAGCAGCGGCGTCGCTTCGTAATTCCGGTCGTAGAAAAATTCCTGCCACTGGCGAACCATGCCCAGATAGCCGTTGTTGATGATGGCAATATTCACCTTCAGATTCTCCTGCACGATGGTCGCAAGCTCAGCCATGGTCATCTGGAATCCGCCGTCGCCAACCACCACCCAGACGTCCGCGTCCGGCCGCGCCACCTTCGCGCCGATCGCGGCCGGCAGAGCGAAGCCCATGGTACCCAGGCCGCCGGAGGTAATCAGCGAACGCGGCTGCTCGTGCTTGTAATACTGCGCTTCCCACATCTGGTGCTGGCCCACGTCGGTCACAATGATCGTGTCGCGGTCGCGCGTTTCATGCCACAGATCGTTGATCACGTGCGCCGCGTACAGGTGGCCATTGTCCGGCAGGTTTTGGATGTCGCGGACGGCGGTGTCGCCCTTGAGGCTGCGGATGTGTTCGATCCATTCGGTGTGATTGCCCGGCTCGACGCGCGGCAACAGCTCCAGCAAAATCTTGCGCAGGTCGCCGACCAGGGGAACATCCACCTTGACGTTCTTGTTGATCTCCGCCGGATCGATATCAATGTGAATTTTTTTCGCGTTCTGCGCGTAGGTTTTCAAGTTGCCGGTCACGCGATCGTCGAATCTCATTCCGAATGCGAGCAGCAGGTCGGCCTCCTGAATGGTTTTGTTGACCCATGCTTCGCCGTGCATGCCCATCATGCCCAGGTTCAGAAAATGAGAAGCCGGCAAAGTGCCGAGACCGAGCAGCGTCAACGCCACGGGAATGCACGTTTTTTCGGCGAACGCCTTCACCTCTTCCCCGGCGCCGGAAACCAGAATCCCGTGCCCGGCGAGGATCAGCGGCCGCTTCGCGCGGCGGATTAATTCGAGCGCCTTGTCGTACTCCTCGGTCGCCGGAGAGAGATCGGGCCGGTAGCCGCGCATCTTCGGCGTGGCGCCTTCCCAATCGAGTTCGCAGAGGCTCTGCTGCGCGTCTTTGGTGATGTCTATCAGCACCGGGCCGGGGCGCCCCGACTTGGCAACGTACATCGCTTCGCGGACGGCGTGCGCGATTTCGTCCGCGCGAGTAACGAGATAGTTGTGCTTGGTGATCGGGAGCGTGACGCCGGTGATATCGGTTTCCTGAAACGCGTCCGAGCCGAGCAGCTTGCTGCCGACCTGTCCGGTGATGCACACGATGGGAGAGGAGTCCATCATGGCGGTGGCGATGCCGGTGACCATGTTCGTCGCGCCGGGACCGGAGGTTGCGACGGCGACGCCCACTTCGCCGGTGGCGCGCGCGTAACCGTCGGCCATGTGGGTGGCGCCCTGCTCGTGACGCACCAGGATGTGGCGAATCGAGCTGTGGCGCAGCGCGTCGTAGGCCGGCAAAATCGCGCCGCCCGGATAGCCGAACACGGTCTTTACGCCTTCGCGTTCCAGGCACTCCCAAAGGATCCTCGCACCAGTCATCGGCTGCTCGTCGCTGGATTTGTCACTGGCATTTCGCGCCTTGCCGCTACCCATCGTCGTCTCCCCTCAGAACCGCATTTTCCCGTCAAAGTATCGCCACAAAAAATAAAACCCACCTTGCCAGCGTCTCTGGCGGGTGGGTTTCGTGAGCTTTTGTTTCTTTGCTACTCAGCTCAGTGATGCCCTCCTGGCAGAGACGCGCACACGAGTGGTACTACTACAATTTCGAGAGGAAGTCGGCTGAATTTTCCGTCTCTGTTCATGTGCTTGCGTCCAGCTCACTGAGCGTCCCGAACTGACAGGACGTGTAACGCAGCTAAGTTAACCCCCGCCAGCTTCCCGTGTCAAGGAAGTCTTCCTGTGGCGATGCGTGATCCGAACCGCGCAGCCGCCGGAAAGCCGCGCCAGTGCTGCTGTGGAACGCGGTAGTACCCTGGTCCTATTGGCGCCCTCGAGGCCCGTCGGTAAACTCCGACTCATACATGAGCACCTCTCGTAGAACCGACATGGCCGCGGGGGCCTGGCCTGCGTTCAAGCCCGCCGCTGCGGCGCGAAAATCGCCGGAGGACGCTCGCACCCGAAAACGCCTGAAAGTCTCGCTGCCCGTGCATTTGCGCCCGTTTGACGCGCGATTTGCTGAAATCGAGGACGTGGGACAGGTCGTGGACTTCACGCGCGACGGGCTTTATTTCACCTCGGCCATGCCCCATTACTTCGTCGGGATGCGGCTGATCGTTACCTTTCCCTTCGGCGAGAAAATCTCCGCACACAGGAAATTCCTGGCATCGATCGTCCGGCTGGAGCACCTCGACAACGACAACCGGGGTATTGCGGTTCGCTTCCTGTTGTGAGGCACATCATCAGCCTCCCTACGCAAGGCCCTGCGCGCAAATAACGGCATAAGCAGCGTCATTCGGAGGCCCTCGGTCAGCGCCTGCACGCTGGGTTCTCACCAGGACGTGATTGGCTTTTGGGCAAGGTGTGGCGGGATAGCGCTTGTCAGTTCTCCGACCACGCGGAGACAATGGATCAGTAGCGGAACGTGCGCCCGTCGAGGCGCGTCAAACTCGCATCGAGTTCTAACAGGAAGGCGGAAACGCAATCATGTACGACCACGGGCACAAGAGCCATCCTGGCAGCAAAACAACCGGCACGGGCGAAGCTGATCGCCGGAACGCTGACCGGCACACCATAACGGCGTCCGCCGAGGTGGTGGAGCTAGGTTCGGGCGCGAGGTTTTCGACGCGTACGACCGATCTTGGCCCCGGTGGCTGTTTTGTGGACACCATGGTTCCGTTCCCGGTGGGCGCGAATGTCCGGGTGAGCGTTCACAAGGGCAAGACACAATTTGAAAGCTCCGGAATCGTTGTCTATTCGCAGCCCGGACTGGGAATGGGCATTGCCTTCGACACGATGGAGCCTCAGCAGCGTCAGGAGCTCGACCAATGGCTTACGGAGCTCACCGGCGAGAAACATGCGCCTCACCCCTACTCAGCCGGTTCGGCGCCGATACGGGCTGGCAACGCTCCAGCGCACGAGCGCGCCGCGCTGGTGCGCCTGGTGAAGCTGATGATCACCAAGGGTATCCTGACCGAAGCCGAAGGCTCGTCCGTTCTTGTCGATCCCCTGCTCTAAGAGTCCAGCTATCGCCAAGTACCGCAACCACTTAGTTCTAGGACTGTACCTCACTGAGCCGGCGTGCAGCTATTTCCCAAGGTGGGAAAGTTTTGCTCGGTTTGTATCATTTTGACAGGTACTACAGGCCGCTAAGCCCCATCTAATCAGTATGCGATCTCGATTCGATCGTGGCAGAGGTCGTGCAACTTGCAAAGCCACAAGGGGGGACCCATGGGTGAACGCAGAAAGGCAAGACGGTACGAGGTTTACCTGCCTTTGCAGGTATGCACATCGCGCCAGAGCCCAGCGGAGTTTCATACCGCCCAGCTTAGAGACATCTCACGTTCAGGGATTTACTTTCATTCGGGAGTTGCGGTCGAACCCGGCACAGGCCTGGAGTTGACGTTTGCGCTTCCCACCGAGCGGGATCGTAGCGCAACTGTGCTGGTTCGCGCCAGCGCCAAGGCGCTGAGAGTGTCCGCGCTGAAGGGCGAGCTCACGCCGATCTATGGCGTGGCGGCTACGATCGACCGAATCGACTTCGTCCGCCCGGCCATCGCACACGCCGCCGCGTAGAGCTACCGGCAATAGTCCTCCGATCGCCGCGCTGGAATTGTCGTTCGGACTTCCCTGCCACAAGTTCAACTTGTCGCCGCGTCGCGTTTCTAGCTCAAGTCGTCCCAAAATCGCTACAATGCCGCACGCGCCGTCGCGCGTTAGATCCGAATGCCACCAGGTCGTCCGTCCGGGACCGCTGCCGAACTCGAACGCAAGATTCTACGCGCGTTATGCGGTCGTGAATTTAGCGCCCGCGACTGGTCCCGTCTCACGAGCCAATTGGCCGATTACCACTGGCAAGATTCGGATCATCGAGTCGTCTACGAAGCTCTGACCGCAATCCGACCCACCGACGCGGAGACGCGCCGGGGTCAACTGCCGGCGCAGGCTACGCGCATGGGTTTCCCTGACGTCGATTGGAAGATCTACTTCGAAGCGGAAGAATGGCCGAAACTCGGAATTGAAGACATCATTCAGCAGTTGAAAGCGAAGTCCCCTGAGCGATCGTGATTTTCCGCGAGACCTGACGCTCTAACAACCGGCAAAAGCGGGCAGCTCAGACGTCAGTTCTTGGCGGCAAGTTCGAAATCAATGATGCGGTCGAGCGTCTCGACATCGCCGCCGACCAGCGGGCGCCCGTTGATATATACCGTCGGAGTGCTGGTCACGGCGAGCGCCACGCCCTCCGCGCGATTGGCGTCCACAGCCTTCGCGGCGTCCGGCGAAGAGAGACAGGCTTTGAAAGTGTCCACGTTAAGGCCTGCCTGCGTCGCGAAATCCACGAGCTTGTCCCAGACATTTTCGGCCGAAAGAACGTCCTGGTTGTCGAAAATGGCGTCGTGAACCTTCCAGAACGCCGCCGGAGATTGGTCGAAAGCGCAGCGACCGCCGAGGGCGGCCGTCTGGGCCCAGGGATGAATGGTGGTAAGCGGAAAATCCTTGTAAACGATGCGCAACTGCGGATAGCGCGCCTCCACGGTCTTCAGTTCTTCATGCAGTTCGCGGCAGTGCGGACATTCGAAGTCGCTGTATTCCACCAATGTGACGCGCGCGTTGGCCGGTCCCCACGAGGGATTTCCCTCGATGTGAATCTTGGCGCGGTTGTCGGCGAAGGGGTCGGCGGACATGTCGTACATTTCACCGCGCAGGAGCGTTTTGCCGTCCTTGCTCACAAAAACCTCGCCCGTTTGCGTTTGTTCGCCCAGGGTCACCTGAATGGGGACCGTATAGAAATCCGGCGATGCGGCAGGCTCAAGCGGTCCGAGAGTCACTTTGATATCGGCGCCCCAACCAAAGAAATGGCGGATGAACGCTTCGGTGGACTTCAGCAGACGCGCCTGTTCCGGCGAAGCGGCCGCTGGCCCCGCTGCCGGCCGAGCGGGAGCCTGTGCTGCGCAGGGGATCACCGCCAGCAACAACGCCAATGCGCCCAGAAAAGCTGATCTAGCCGGCATCTCGTGAATCCTCCTGCAGAGCGGCTCGCAAATATCGCCGACGAATCAGCATAAAGAAAAACAGAGCGAAGAGCAAAAAGGAAAAAATGCTGGAACCGCACAACAAAGTCTAGGCCGAAGCGAATCTTGCGGCGAGCCAGTCGCCCACCTGCCGCGTGCCGAGCGAGCCGCCGAGATCGGCTGTCGTCTTGCCGTCGCGAATCGCGGCGCGAACCCCATCTTCGATGGCCTGAGCCTCTCCGCTCCAGCCCAGATACGCGCACATCATCCCGGCGGCAAGGACGGCGCCCATGGGATTCGCGAGATTTTTCCCGGCGATATCCGGCGCCGAGCCGTGGACAGGCTCGAAAAGAGATACCTTCCCGGGGTGAATGTTTCCCGAAGGCGCAAGCCCCAGCCCGCCGATCAGCCCGGCGCCCAGGTCGCTGGCAATGTCGCCGAAGAGATTGCCGGTCACGATCACCTGAAACTGCGCCGGGTCGAGGACCATCTGCATCAGCAGATTGTCAATATACATGTGGCTCGCTTCGATATCGGCGAATTCGCGCCGGACCTCGGCGAAAACGCGCTGCCAGAGGTCGTGCCCGTAGGTGAGAGCGTTTGATTTGTCGCTCATGCACACGCGGCGGTAACCACGCCGGCGAGCGAAATTGAACGCGTAGCGCAAGATTCGCTCCACGCCCTTGCGCGTGTTGATGTCTTCCTGCGTGGCAATCTCGTCGGCGGTCCCCTTCTTGAAAAATCCGCCCATGCCGGCGTAAAGGCCTTCGGTATTTTCGCGGATAATGCAGAAATGGACGTCCTTCTCCGAGCGCCCCTTGAGCGGCGTGAGCCTGGGATCGAAGAGCACGCACGGACGCTCGTTCACGTACAGATCGAGCTTGAAGCGCAGACCCAGGAGAATGTCAGCGGCGTGCTGGTTTGCCGGGACTCGCCGGTCGCCCATCGCGCCCAAAAGAATCGCGTCGAAGTCGCGCCGGAACATTTCAGGAGCGTCGGACGGCAGGGTCGTGCCATCGCGCAGGAAACGGTCCGCGCCCCAGTCGAATTCCGTGAGCGCGACTTCCCGGCCGCCCGCAGTCGCGGCAGCTTTCAAAACTTTGACGGCTTCCGGAATCACCTCTTTGCCGACGCCATCGCCGGGGATTACCGCGATGCGTTTTGCGGAGCGGGAAGGTTCTTGCATGACCGTCGCGGAACGTAGCACGCGAGTCGAGCAGTGTCAACGAACGGCCACGCGCAGCGATTATTTCACCGGGGTGCGACACGCCATCGCCCAGCTCCCAGACGAGCCAAACAAGGCCTGGCGGAGTTGCTAGGACTGAACTGGCACCGCTTGCAAAGGCGCCGCGCAGGACTTAACGTGAATTGAGGGGATTTGTCGCGTCCAGACGCGCTGCTGGCGATGCGCCTGCAGTCGCGTCCGACCTGCAAGGATCGGCGTTCCGGGCGTCAAAAAAAGCTCGCGAATTCGGTTCGACAAAACGTCGTTTATGCCAACCGCTGGGAAAATTTCGGGTTTCAGCGAGCTTGCCGTGGGTGAGGCGTGCCTGGTGCAAAAGGCGCTATTGCCCCGCGAACCCCTGCATGGCCCCAACTACGAGATCACTTATCTGGTGCGCACCTTCAGCGAAGTGGGCGGCGACTTTCTGGATTATTTCCACATGGCGGACGGAAAATTGGGACTGTACATGGGTGATGTAGTCGGCAAGGGCCTGGCCGCAGCCATGTACGCGGCCCTGGCGGTCGGCGGTTTTCGCGGCGTGCGCAAGACCGGCGAAGAACCGGCGGCGGTGCTGGAATTGTTCAACAAGCGCCTAATGGTCAGGCCGATTCCCGGACGGTACTGCGCCAGCCAATACGCGGTGTTCGATCCGGCGACATTCGAACTTCGGGTCGCCAGCGCGGGCATGCCGCTTCCGCTGCATTTGAGCGCCAACGGGTCGCGCCTGATTGGCGAGGGCGGCCTGCCTTCCGGGCTATTCGAGTTCGCAACCTATCGGCAGGCTTCCATTCGACTCGCGCCGGGCGACGCGGTCCTGTTCGCCACCGACGGCCTTCTCGAAGCGACTGCTCCGGACGGCGACCAATTTGGGCCCTCGCGCTTCGGCGATATTTGCGCCATGCTGGACATCGAGTCCGCCGATCGCTTTCTGAGTTCTCTCTTCGACGCGATCGAAGACTTCACCAGAGGCGAGCCGAGCGACGATATGACGGCGGCGGTGCTCAAGGTCCGCTCCGATGCTGCGCCTGCGCCGGGCGCTCCATAGATTTCGCGCTCCGCAAATCTTGCGGAGGGCGGTTGCCACGCTCGACGCCGTTACGAATCGGGAGACCGGAAATGCGCCGCCTGCTGCTGATTGACGATGACGCCTCCATGAGGAGGCTGCTGCGCCTTCAGCTGGAAACTTCCTACGAGATTGTCGATACGGCCGATCCCGAAGAAGGCATCGTGCTCGCGCTGCAACAAAAACCCGACGCCATCCTGCTGGATTTAATGATGCCGCGATATTCCGGCTTCGAGATCTGTCAAACGATTTCGTCTCTCAGTTTCACCCAACGAATTCCGATTTTCATCGTCTCGGGAGAGTCCAGCACGCGCTACGAAGGCTTTTGCAGAAACCTGGGAGCGAAGGGTTTCTTTGAAAAGCCCGTGGACTTCGACAAACTTCGAATCGAATTGGCGGCGGCGGTTGAGGGCAAGCCCGTCGCAAATCGGCCGGAACCTCGCGTGCGCATCCGGGCTGGGCTGAGACTTTCCGGGCTCGATTCCGCCGGAAGGGCGTTTGATCTTCCCATCATGACTGAAAATGTGTCCGCGAACGGATTTCGGTGTGCTTGCCGCGCGAGCCTGCACCAGGGCGCCGCGATTGATGTCTACCTCGCGACGGGCGGCTGCCACTTCGTGGGAAAAGCGCAGCTCGTTCGAGTGGATTCCGCCGGCGGAGCCGGGCAAACGTGCGAGTTTCAGTTCACTCAAAAGCCCGCCGAATGGGTTCTGCCGTAAATGCGGCCTTTTCGCCAGGTTGAGTTCCGGGTCATCGTTCAGCCCATCAGCGGTCACGTCTCGCCCATCGTCACGGCGCTGTCGGCCGAATGCAAAACCAGTATATAATTTTGGCGCCGCCGAATTTACGCAGGGACTCTGCGGCTGGTGAATGGAGTCCAACAGACTTCGGTGCTGGGACGCGTGGTCGCAGACGATTCAATTCCCATTCGGAAGACATCATTGAGGAGGCAGGAGATGAAGAGGTTTCTGGCTTCGGCAGCAGTTCTGGCAGTGCTGACGGTACCGTCGTTTGCGGCTACCACCACATGGAACATCGACTCCTACCACGCGAACGCGCAGTTTTCAGTGCGGCACCTGGGAATTTCCAACGTCCAGGGCGAATTCACCAAAATCACCGGCACGGTGACCATTGACGATGCGGACATCACTAAATCGAGCGTGAACGCCTCGATCGACATCAACTCGATCGACACGCGAGTCTCCAAGCGCGACGATGACCTGAAGAGTCCCGACTTTTTCGACGCTGCCAAATTCCCGACGATGACCTTTCAATCGACTAAAATCGTGAAGACCGGCGAAGGCACGCTCAGGATGACCGGCAATCTGACCATCAAGGGCGTCACCAAGGAAGTTACCTTTGACGTCACCGGCCCGACCGCGCCAATCAAAGTCGCTGCTGCCATGGGCGGGATGCGGCGCGGTGTTTCTGCCACTGCAAAGATCAATCGCCAGGATTTCGGCGTAAGCAAGGACCCCGGGATGGTCGGGGACGAAATCTCAATCATGCTTGACCTTGAAATGACACCCGCGGCCGCGAAGTAGCAATCGGACGGAGTCGGAATTTCTACTCGAGAACCTCGCGGCGCTTGGTGAGCGATTCGATGCGCTCCTGGCGTGGCTGGTAGCCGATTCCCGGCGCGGTCGGAACGCGGATCGTCCCCTGTCGCGTCACTTCCACCTCGGGCTCGATAATATCTTCCGCCCAGTAGCGCCGGCTGGCTGACACATCACCGGGCAAAGAAAAATTCGCGAGCGACGACATCGCGATATTGTGCGCGCGTCCGATCCCCGATTCGAGCATGCCCCCGCACCACACCGGAATGGACCTCTCCTGGCAGAGATCGTGAATCCGGCGCGCGGATGCGTGGCCGCCCACGCGGCCGAGTTTGATGTTGATGATGCGGCAGGCGCCGGTTTCAATTGCGGCGCGCGCATGCTCCACGTCGTGAATGCACTCATCGAGGCAAATCGGGGTCTCCAGCTGCCGCTGCAATTGTGCGTGCGAAAAAATGTCGTCCCAGCCGAGCGGCTGCTCGATCATGATCAGGTAGAAGGCGTCGAGAGCCTTGAGTAGCGGCGCATCGTCGAGCCGGTACGCGGAGTTCGCGTCCACCATCAGCCGAACGCGCGGGAAT
Source organism: uncultured Acidobacteriota bacterium (assembly GCA_963814605.1). GTDB lineage: Bacteria > Acidobacteriota > Terriglobia > Acidiferrales > UBA7541 > Palsa-295. The sequence goes on from CAWFDD010000002.1 coordinate 983,964, forward strand.
CGCTCGCGAAGCGCGCGCACCGGCTCAACGTCGAGCCCCGGCTTGATTTTGATCTTGATACGCTGATAGCCGGCGGCGAGCGCTTCGTCCACCTTCGCGACCAGTCCGGCAGTCGTCGGCTGAATGCCGATGGAGACTCCGCACGGAATTTCATCGCGCGTGCCGCCGAGCAGCTTCGCCAGCGGCATTTTTCTCTGCTTCGCTTCGGCGTCCCAAAGCGCCGTCTCAATCGAGCCCTTGGCCATGTTGTGGCCGCGCACCGGCGCGAGCAAATCCCACACTTCCGACGCTGCGGCGATTTCCTTCCCCTTCAGCAGCGGCCAGAGGTAGTCGCGCAGCACCAGCCACGCCGTCTCGACCGTCTCGTAGGAATAGAACGGATTCTCGCCCGCCGTGGACTCGCCCCAACCGGAAACTCCATCAACATCCGCCTCGACGAGCAGGATGCGACGCAGCTCGGACGTGCCGAAGCTGGTTTGAAACGGCGCAAGCAACCGAAGATGAATCTCTCGCAGCGTGATCTTGCGAAGGCGCATGCCCGCCTTTCAGTTCTCCGGGCGCCGCGGGCAGGCGCAATCCGGCAATCGCGCCGCCCGGCTCGAGAACATACTCCGTCGCCCCGTCGCGTGATTCCACGCCCGTCGCCACGTAGCCCATCCCAAACTTCTCTTGGAAGTCTTCCCGGACTTCGGCTTGTACTCGAGCCGCCTCAGCGCGATTGCTTTCCCGGATCTCCGCGATATTTGCGGGAAGAGACACGCGTTCAGCCGAATCCTTTGCCGGCAGTGCGTCATCCGCGAGGATGGACTTCACCCGCTCCGAGCCCAGCCACCACTCCGCGACCAGGCGGTCCGTCGGCAGGCCCAGGTGCACCGGACTCTCCGTGACGCCGTAACAATCCGGGATATAGCGCCGCGCCACGGCACCCAGGCGCACCAGATTAAAATACGCGTTCTTAAGCTCGAGCGGATCGAATGTCCACTCGATCACCTCAATCGCCCGTTTGAGAGCGTCCTGCCGCTGAAATAGCTTCAACCGTCGGCCCACCCCGCGGTCGCGGAACTCGGACTCGACGGCGGTCATGTGCGAATGCAGAAACGGTCTGCCGGCACGCCAGGCAGCCAGCGCCAGCGTGCATCCCACCAATTTGTTTTCTTGAAAAGCTCCAATCACCTGGCCGCCGGTGTGACGCGCGACCACGAAAATCGGCAGCGGAACGGAGATTTCCCTGCCCCAGATCAGATGCTCGAGTCGGACACACTCCTCGAATTCCGGGTTGGTCGCGCAGTGGCGGATTTCGATCGGGTCGGTCACGATTGAGCATCAGTGTACTCGAAACGGAAGTTGTTGCTGGAAGTATAAGGCGAGCTTATGAACGAACATGCTTGAACGCGGAAACCCGGGTGCGATTCAGCCCCGCGCCTTCGCTTCGTTCCAGAGCTGCTCCATGCGTTCGCGGGGCAGATCGGCGAAGCGGCTGCCTACGCGCGCCGCCGCGGACTCCATCCACTGGAATCGCTGCTTGAATTTGCGATTCGCGCCCTTCAGCGCAATCTCCGGATCCACGCCAAGAAATCGCGCGATGTTCACGCCCACAAATAACAGATCGCCAACTTCCTCTTCGAGATGCTTCGTTGGCGCCTTGGTCCTTGCCGCGGCTGCCGATCGCAGCGTGGACTCGATTTCGCGCTTCTCCTCGTCGAGCTTCTCGAAGATCCCGGCCAGATTCTCCCAATCGAAGCCGACATGCGACGCCCGCCGCGTGAGTTGATAAGCCTCCAGTACCGCTGGAAGCGACCGTGGAACGCCACCGAGAATCGAGTCGGCGGCAGGCTCGTCTCCAACGACGCTTCCGTCAGCGGCGCGTTCCTCCGCCTTGATCTGTTCCCAGTTCTTCAGCACGGCAGCGGACGTGCCCGCCTTTACGCTGCCAAAAACATGTGGATGCCGGCGAACCATTTTCGTGTGCACGGATTCGATCACATCCGAAATTGTGAATCTCCCGGATTCTTCCGCGAGAATCGCGTGAAAGACCACCTGCAGCAGCAGATCGCCCAGCTCGCCGCGAAACTTGCGCGGGTCGCCCGATTCCATCGCCTCGAGCACCTCGTAGGTTTCTTCGATCAGGAACTTGCGAAGCGATTCATGGCTCTGCTCACGGTCCCAGGGGCATCCGTTGGGACCGCGCAGCCGCGCCTGCAACGCCATCAGCTTGGCAAACCATTCACCGGCGGCACGATCGCGCGCGGAAATCGAAATCCGCGCCCGGTTCGGCGCCACTCGCCGCCGCGGCGCCTTGCGCGCCCTCCGCTTCCGCGATGATGTTCTACGAGACATGATGAATCAGCGCCCTTCTCGAATCCTGAAACCGATCGTGGCGCGCCAATGTACCGTGGCGCCTGGCGCGTAACAAGCAGAGACTGCGGCCGCCCCCGAACCACTCGCGGTTTCCACCTGCGAGATTGACTCCGGCCTCGGCTCCGTCACATACTGGCCCCCTCGAACGCAACTCTCAATCAACCAAATTTCTGGTCAAGGAGCCGTGCCATGAAGTTTCGCGCTGCGTTGACACCCTGTGCTGCACTTTGGATCGTCCTGGCATTCCTGCCTGCGCAAGCTCTTGCGCAAACTTCCTGCGAAAAATTGACCAGCCTCGCGCTGACGAATGCGACGATCACCTCGGCGACATCCGTTGCCGCAGGCGAGTTCAAGCCGCCGGCCGGCGGCGGGCAGCCGCCGATCACCGATGCCGTGCCAGCGTTCTGCCGCGTGGCCGGCACCGCAAAACCAACCAGCGACTCCGAGATTCGCTTCGAAGTCTGGCTGCCGGCCTCGGGCTGGAATGGCAAGTTCGAACAGGTCGGCAATGGCGGATTTGCAGGAGCGATTCCGATCGGATCTTTGGTAGCGGCGCTGATGCGCGGTGATGCGACTGCCGGCACCGACGACGGCCACGTGAACCCGAGGGATGGATCGTGGGCGCTCGGCCACCCCGAAAAGGTGATTGATTTCGGCTATCGCGCGGTCCACGAGACCTCCGTGCAGGCCAAAGCCATCGTAAAGGCATTCTACGGGAAGGACATTGCGCACTCTTATTTTGTAGGCTGCTCCGACGGCGGCCGCGAAGCCCTGATGGAGGCCCAGCGATATCCCGGCGACTTTGTGGGCATCGTCGCCGGCTCTCCGGCCAATTACTGGACCCACCTCCTGTTCGGAGCCGTATGGGGCGAGCAGGCGCTATTGGATGACCCCGCCAGCTTCGTCCCTCCGGCCAAGCTGATGGTGCTTCAAAACGCGGCCGTCGCCGCCTGCGACACCCTCGACGGCGTGAAGGACGGCATCATCCAGGATCCGCGGCGCTGCCACTTCGATCCGGCGGTTACTCAGTGCAAGGGCGCGGACGCTCCGGATTGCCTGACCGCGCCCCAGGTTGAAGCGGTCAAGAAAATCTACGCCGGTCCCAAGAATCCGAAAACGGGAGAGCAGATTTTCCCGGGCTATTCGGTCGGTACGGAAGGGCTGCCCACGACGTGGCGGGTGTGGATTATCGGCGCCCAGCCCGGTGCGAGTCTGCAGGTCTTCTTCGGAAACACTTTTTTCTCGGACATGGTTTTCGGCGATCCGAAGTGGGATTTCAAAACGCTCAATTTTGATAGCGACGTCAAAATGACGGACGACAAAGTCGCCAGCATCTTCAACTCCAACGATCCCGACCTCAGTAAGTTCAAGGCGCGAGGCGGCAAACTGATTCAGTACCATGGCTGGGGCGACGCCGCGATTCCTCCGCAGAACAGCATCAACTACTTCGAAAGAGTGCAGTCTGTGATGGGCAAGACGAACCGCGAACGCGATCTGGGCGCCACGCAGGACTTCTACCGCCTGTTCCTTGTGCCGGGAATGTCGCATTGCGCCGGCGGCATTGGCGCCACATCCTTCGGCAACGGGTTCTCGACCGTGCACGACCCCGCGCACGATGTGGTGAGCGCGCTCGAGCAGTGGGTTGAGAAAGGCGTCGCGCCCGATCAAATCGTCGCCACGGGTTACGTCGGCGGCGATCCGACGAAAGGCGTCGAGATGACCCGCCCTCTGTGCCCCTATCCCAAGGACGCGGTTTACAAGGGCACCGGCGATACGAATAACGCCGCAAACTTCACCTGCCAGAACCGGCACGACAAATAGCGAGGCTGATCTCTCATTTCACGGCCTCACGGTGCGCCGCGGGCTCGCCTTGTCGCCAGCCCATGGCGATGTTAGACTTTTGTCTCAAGGCCGAACACGACAACGGCGTTGGCTGCGGATGATGCAACCGCCATTTCCCAGGCTTTACTGAGAGTCGAGGTCCCCTAGCGTGGCTGATCCCAAGCAAGACGAAGGCTTTAAGGTCGTAGACCGGCGCCACTTCACCGAAACAGGCGATTTGCGCGAGGGCGCAGTCGAGCAGGAACGGCGCGAGGAAGAGGCCGCCGCGAGAGCCGCCAGCGCGCAAGCGGCCGCCAAGGCGAAGGCTGCACCCGCTCCCGCTCCCACGGAATCGGACGTCGTCGCCCAGCCGGCGATCGAGCCTCCGGCCGAAACGATCCCCTCGTCGCGCAGTTTCCAAATGCTCGTGGATTTCCTGACGCGCAATGCGGCGGCGATGATGGGCGGCATGGCCGATCCCCAGACCGGCCAGGCGTACGTGGATCTCGAGGGCGCGCGCGAAATAATTGACATGCTCGATGCGCTCCGCGAAAAAACGCGCGGTAATCTCGCCAAAGCGGACGACGATTTGCTGATGGAAGTGGTCGGCAGCCTGAAACTCACTTTCATGGAGATCTCGAAAGCGGCAGCCGAGGCCATGGCCAAGCAAAAGGTCAAGAAATAACGCGCGGGCATCGGTCGTCGACTGGATCAGCGTTACTCCGAGCGTGTAAAATCCCTCTTCTGAGTTCATGTCCTCACTCCAATTGACCGTGCTGGGATCGGGAACGTCCATGGGCGTTCCGACGCTCGGATGCCGTTGCGCTGTGTGCAAATCCGCAGACCCGCGCGACCAGCGGACGCGCCCCTCGGTGTTGCTCGCCTACGGCGGCCGCAATGTGGTGATTGATACGACCCCGGATTTCCGGTTTCAAGCCTTGCGCGCCGGAATCGACCACCTCGACGCGGTCGTGTACACCCACGGGCACGCCGATCACATCCTGGGACTCGACGACATTCGGCCGTTCAATCTGAAACAGCGAGGCGCGGTGCCGATCTATGCAGCACCCGACACGATCGGCGTCCTGCGCCGGCAGTTTGCCTACATTTTCGAAGAGGCCAAGCCGGGCGCGACCGTTCCGTTGATTGACCTGCACACCATTGACGGGCCATTTGACCTTTTCGGCGTGCGCTTCCTGCCGATTCCGGCGATGCATGGCCCCGATCCTGTCCTCGGTTTCAGGATCGGCAAGATGGCCTACCTTACCGACTTCAGCCAGGTTCCCGATAGTTCAAAGGCTCTGCTTCGCGGGCTCGATGATTTCATTCTGGACGCGCTGCGCTACGTGCCGCACCCCACGCACTCCAGCGTCGAGCAGTCGCTCGCGCTGGTCGCGGAACTGAAGCCGAAGCGCGCCTGGTTCACGCATATCTGTCACGATTTGGGCGACGCGGAGACCAATGCGCGGCTGCCTGCAAACGTCCGGCTGTCGCATGATGGCCTGCAATTCGAGGTCGAACTCTGATGGCGCTGGCCGTGTTGCGATCCGCCGAAGAGTGGACTGCGAAATTCGGGAGCCCGCCACAGCGCTCGGTCGTCACCATCGGCAACTTTGACGGCGTCCATCTGGGGCACCAGGAGATTTTGCGCTCGGTCCTCCATCGCGCGCGCAAGATGGATTCTCTCAGCGCCGTGCTGACGTTCTATCCGCATCCAGCCAGAGTTCTGCGGCCCGCAGACGCGCCTGCCCTGCTCGGCACACTCGAGCAGCGGCTGGCCGCGATTGAGGCGGCCGGGATTCAAGCGGCGCTGGTGCTGCGTTTCGACGCGGAGCTTGCGAATGTCACTCCCGCGGATTTTGTGCGCAGGTTCCTGCTGGACACGATGGCAGCGCGCGCGGTTCTGGTGGGCGGGAATTTCCGCTTCGGGCACCGCGGAGCGGGAGATGTAAAACTGCTCGGCGAACTGGGCGGGCGCTGGGGATTCCAGGTCGAGGTCGTAGCGCCGGTGGTTCAGGAGGGAGTCGTGGTGTCGAGCACGGCGATACGAACTGCGATTCGCGAGGGACGCGTTGATGCGGCGCGGCGGATGCTCGGACGGCCCTATGCGCTCGCAGGCGAGATACGCACGGGCACCGGTCAGGGCCGAAAGCTGGTGGTGCCCACATTGAATCTGGCAACCGAACAGGAACTGCTGCCGAAAAATGGCGTGTATGCGACCGAGGCGGTCGTCGAGGGAAAAACCTACCGGGCCGCGACCAACGTTGGAATGCGGCCCACGTTCGACGGCGCGCGCATCACCATCGAATCCCACCTGTTCGACTTCAGCGACAACCTGACGAGCGGCAAGCTCGAAGTCAAATTCTGGCAACGCCTGCGCGACGAACGAAAGTTTTCCGGGCCAGCGGAACTCCGCGAGCAAGTCCTCAAGGACATCGATCAAGCGAAAGGATTCTTCAAGGAGTCGAAAACCAAGGAGGGTTAAGCGCCCAAATCACTGCTCACTACTCACGCCTTCGCGCGGCAATCCCCGCAAATGCCGCCAACTTCCGTGCGCGAAATGCTGATCTCGATGTCGCAATCCTTCGAAATCTGTTTTTTCAGGTCCTCGTATAGCTCGCTTTCAATTTCGCGGACTTTACCGCAGCGAATGCACGCGACATGAATGTGGTCGCGCGGTCCGTGGCTTTCGTAATAATGGCGGTGTCCCCGCAGGTGCAGCAGGTCCAGTTCGTCGATCAGCCCGTGGCCCTTTAGCAATTCCAGCGTGCGATACACGGTCACCTGGGTGATGTCCGAATCGATCTTTTGCGCCAGCTCCAGGATTTCCCCGGCGTCCATGTGGCGCGCGGCGGACTCCATCACCTGCAGCACCACGCGGCGCTGGCGAGTCAGACGAATGCCGCGCGTGCTAAGTTCCTTTTGCAGACGGCCCGGCGGCTCGTGATCGTTGATGCGTTCCCCGGTGGAAACGCGATGAGAGGGGGTAGCGGACATTGTCTCGAGAAATATTATACCAAAAACGAGTTTCCGGCCGCTCGAAAGCGGTCAAGCCGCGGGCGAAGGTCCGGGATTCGACCCTAGTGGTGAGTCTGGACCATCCGCATGATGTCGCTATACATCACAAAAGCGAATAGCCCCAGGAGAAAGACGAGCCCGACCTGCACGAAACGCTCCTTGAACGCGATGCTCAAGTCGCGGCGCATCACGCCCTCGATCGCCAGCATCAGGACATGCCCTCCGTCGAGAATTGGGATCGGCAGCAGGTTTAGCAAGCCGAGATTGAGGCTGATCACGGCCGTCAGGAACAGCAACTCGATGGGGCCGCGCTTGGCAGCTTGCCCCGATGCGCGGGCGATGCCAACCACGCCCTGCAGATCGCGCACGGAAACTTTGCCGCTGGCCAGGCCACCCAGAACGTTGCCGATCTGGCGAATCCCATTAATGGTGGAAGCGACGCTGTTCTTGGCAGAGGCCACAAACGATTCGCGCTCGTAGTAGTCGGGCGAAACGGGCGAAACTCCCACTTGCCATACCATGTCGCCATCGGGCTGCATCGCCCGCACCGGGGTCATGGCAATCGGAATTTCCTTGTCGCCGCGCCGGACCACAAACTGGATCACCTGGCCGTTCGACCCGCGAACCCGGTCCACCAATTGCCCCCAGGTAACGACCGGCGCGCCGTTAATCGACGTGATCAAGTCGCCGGTCTGCATCCCCGCCTTATCCGCCGGTGTGCCCGGTACGACTTCGTCCAGAACCGGCTGCGTCGCGGGATAGCCGAACAGATCGTCGAGGGTCGCGTGCGGAGTTACGGCGACCGCGAGGGGCGCCTCGGCGCCATTGCGCATTACCACCAGCGCCAGCGTGTCGCCGGGCTTGGCGCTCTCTGACTGCGTCTGAACGTCTCCCCACGTCGGCGTGCTGACTCCGTTCACCTTCAGGATGCGGTCGCCCGGCTGCACGCCCGTCGCCGGAGTATCGTGCGGAACGGCAACCACGTCCGCCGCCGTCCGGAAATACTCGGGCGTAGGAATCCCGACGAGCCAGAAAATTCCCATGAAAATTGCCAGTGTCAGCAGGATGTTCATGGTGGGCCCGGCGATGGCGATCAGGCAGCGTTGCCAGCGCGGCCGCGAAAGGAATTCGTAAGGCAGGCCGGTGCGCTCCTCGACCGGATTGTCGCCCGCCATGCGGACGTAGCCGCCCAGCGGCAGAGCGCTCAGCCGGTAATCCGTGTCGCCGCGCTTCACGCCCCAAAGGCGCGGGCCAAAGCCGATCGAAAATACGTCCACGCGCACGCCGCACCATTTCGCGACCACGAAATGGCCCCATTCATGGAGCAGCACCAAAATCCCAAGAACAACTCCGCCGGCAACCAGCATTCTGAGGGTATCGGTCATGGATTCTCAGTTCAGTTTACAGGAAATCGCGTCCCTTTCGAAATGCGTCCTTTGGCGGTTTCGCGCCTAAAGCCAAACAATCACGCTGCATCGAACGGCCAGATCGATCCCGCGGCGCTAACGCTTGCCATCCACCGCCATCCGCGCCAGCCGCCTCGCTTCCGCGTCCGCGGCCAGGACGTCGTCTATGCTGCGAATCGCGCCGCGCGGCATGCGCTCCAGGACGCGCTCGATCACCTTCGCAATTCCCGGGAACGACAGCCGCCGCTCCAGGAACGCCGCCACCGCGATTTCGTCCGCCGCGTTCAAAGCGCACGGCAACGGCCCGCCCTGGCGTGCGGCTTCCTTCGCCAGTTCGAAACACCGGAATTTCCGCGGTGGCACGTCCTCGAAATCGAGCCTGCGCAGCGTGGACCAATCCAAGGCGCACTCTTTAGATGCGACTCGCTCCGGATAAGTTAGCGCATACTGAATCGGCATCCTCATGTCGGTTTTGCCAAGCTGAGCCAAAATCGAGCCGTCTACATATTCGACCATGGAGTGAATCGTGGATTGCGGATGGATCACCACGTGAATCTTGTCCAGGTCCATGCCGAAGAGCCATTTCGCCTCGATCACCTCGAAGCCCTTGTTCATCAGCGTCGCGGAATCGATGGTGATTCGCTGGCCCATCTTCCAATTCGGGTGCGCCAGCGCCTGTTTCGGCGTCACTTTGGCCATGCGCGAAACCGGCGTTTTGCGAAATGGTCCGCCGGACGCTGTCAGGACCAGCCGCCGGACTTCCCGATAGCTTCCCGCGCGCAGGCATTGATGTATGGCGTTGTGCTCGCTATCCACAGGGAGCAGCGCGACGCCGCGCCGCGCAACTGCCGCCATCACCACTTCCCCGGCAGCCACCAGCACTTCCTTATTCGCCAGCGCGATATCTTTGCCCTGCTCGATCGCCTGATAAGTCGCGCGCAAACCCACCACACCGACCGCGGCCGACACCACCATTTCCGCATCGGGATGCGTGGCAACCAGCTCGATGCCGCGCGCCCCGGACAAAATCTCCGGCATCGGCGCCGGCTTGCTGCCGTGCGCTTTCAGCGAAGCTCGCAGCTTGGCTGCCGCGTCCTCGTTCGCAACGGACACAAGCTTCGGCCGGTGCCGCGCGATCTGTTCGGCGACCACCGCGATGTTCGAACCCGCCGCGAGCGACACGACCTCGAACGCGCCGGGCAATGAATCAACTACGTTCAAGCATTGCCGGCCAATCGAGCCGGTCGAACCAAGTATGGCGATTCGTTTCATTCGCGCTTTCTGTGTTTCGGAAGTTTCTGCCGAGTGCAGTTAATCTTACAGGCTTTCCGCGAATTTGCGAACGCGGGCGCGACGAAATCTGCATCCCTGATTCGCGCCAATGCCATCTATCTTACCGACGCGCTCTGATGATAGATTGATGCCCGCAGCGCGGCCCCCGCGCGGATATTCCAGCTACGAAGGAGAGAGATTCAAGATGAAAGCCACGCATAAGTTTGCCATCGCCGCATTCGTGATGGCGCTGTTTCTGGCGCTGAGCCTTGGCGCGCCCACCGCCCTCGCCAAGTGGGATGCCTACCACAGCGCGCTCGGCCAACTCCGATCCGCGCGGGCCTTGATTGAACATCCCGATAGTGGCGAGCTACACGACCAGGAAAAAAACGCCCTCGCTGAGATCGATGCGGCTATCGCCGAATTGAAGTCGGTCGCAGACGATGGGAAAAGTCTCGAGGACCATCCGCAGGTGGATACGCACGCCCGCTGGATTCCTCGCCTGAACAAGGCTATCGAGCAGCTCAACAAGGCTCACGATAACGTCTCCAAGGAAGACGACACTTCCGGTGCGCGTGAACGCGCCGTCCAGCACATCGGCCAGGCGCGTAAATTCATCACCCAGGCAATCGCGCTCGAACAGTAGAGCCCAACGCGGGCGTCCGATTCCGTCCACCGATTTCGAAAAGCGGGGCCGACGCTTGGCCCTGGCTCGTTCTTGCCTTTCTCTGCGCTCTCTGCGCCTGCCGCGCCGTCGGCCCGCCCTGCCGTCGCTGTGATACGATGACATCTGAAGTTCCAAGGAAATCACTACACTTGAGCACACCTTCAACCACACCTTCGCTGTGGGCCATTCCGCTGGGCGGGCTGGGCGAGTTCGGCATGAACATGATGGCCCTCCGCTCGGGCGACGACATCATCGTAATTGACGCCGGCCTGATGTTCCCCGAACAGGAACTCCTCGGCGTGGACATCGTCATCCCCGACATCACCTACCTCAAGCAGAACAAGCGCATGGTGCGCGCCATCATCCTCACCCACGCGCACGAAGACCACATCGGCGCAGTTCCCTACATCCTCGGCGACCTGAATGTCCCGATCTACGGCACGCAATTCACGCTGGCGCTGGTGCGCAAGAAACTTGAAGAGCACGCCCTGCTCGATTCGGCCAAGCTCAACGAAGTCGCGCCCGGCGAAATCACCACCATAGGCCCGTTTCAAATCGAATACCTGCACGTGACGCACAGCACGATTGACTGCGTGGCGCTCGCGATACGCACCCCCGTCGGAATCATCATCCATACCGGCGATTACAAAATCGATCCGACGCCGGTGGACGGGAAACCGTTCGACCTGCACGCCTTCGCGCGCTACGGCCAGGAAGGCGTGCTCGCGCTGTTCAGCGACAGCACCAACGTCGAGCGCCCGGGCTTCACGCCATCGGAACGCGCCGTGGTGGTGCGCATGGAGGAGCTTTTTCGCGCGGCGCCTGAAAAAGTCGTGGTCTCCTGTTTTTCGAGCTCCGTCCACCGCATCCAGCAGGTTATAGACGTCGCGCGCAGCGTCGGCCGCAATGTCGGCTTTGTCGGCCGCAGCATGGTGGACAACGTCGAGATCGCCCACGGCCTTGGCAAGCTGCACATCCCGGACGGCAGCATCGTGCGTCCGCAGGACATTCGCAGCTTCGATCCCAAAAAGCTCGTCGTGCTGGCCAGCGGCACCCAGGCCGAGCCCATGTCCGCTCTCTCCCGCATTTCGGTCGACAATCACCGCCTGATGAGCATCGCCGAAAACGATACGGTCATTCTTTCCGCGCGCATCATTCCCGGAAACGAAAAGGCCATCTTCCGCATGATTGACCATCTCTTCCGCCGCCGCGTGCTGGTCTACTACGAAGGCGGCCGCAGCGCGCCGATTCACGTTTCCGGCCACGCCAGCCAGGAGGAAATGAAAATCCTGCTGCAGCTCGTGCGCCCGAAGTATTTCATTCCCATGCACGGCGAGTATCGCCAGTTGTTCCAGCACGCGGCGCTTGCGGAACAGGTCGGCGCCGTTTCCGGCCAGATTTTCCTGCTCGAAAGCGGCCATCCGGTCGAGTTCACCGCCGACGGCGGCGCGTTCCAACGCGAGCCCGTGCCGGCGGGACGCGTGATGGTGGATTCCGGGTCGCTTGAGGAAATCGCCGACGTCGTCGTTCGCGACCGCAAGCATTTATCCGAAGACGGCGTCGTAGTTCCCATCATCGCCATCGACAAGCACACCGGCAAAGTCGAGATCCCCCCCGAGATCGTCACCCGCGGATTTCTCCCGAGCGACGACGGCCAACAAATCCTGGCCAAGGCGCGCGAAGTGATTCTGAAAACGATCGAGGAATCCAGCCCCGAAGAAAAAATGGACTGGAGCGTCATCAAGGAAAAAATCCGGGTGGATTTGAAGCGCTACCTGAACAAGCAGACATCCAAACGCCCGCTGATTCTGCCCGTAATCTTGGAAGTCTGATCGCCCGTTGATTCATGCGAGCCCCGACCGTGATAATCAGCCTGCGAGACTATGCCCCACGCGATTTCGAGACTCTCTACGAAATAGACCACCAGTGCTTCGAGCCCGCGATTGCCTATTCGCGGTTCGATCTGCGCACCTATCTCCGTCTGCCCGGAGCCGATTGCGTCATCGCGGAGGCCTCCGGCAAAACCGCGGGCTTCCTGGTGACCGCTCACGAGAATTCCGTGGGCGCCATCGTCACGGTTGACGTGCTCCCTGTCTATCGGCGGCACGGCGTGGCGACGCTTCTTTTAGCCGAGGCCGAGCGCCGTCTCGCCGCTGGCGGCACACGTCTGGTAGAGCTTGAAACGGCAACCGACAACGCCTCCGCAATTGCCTTCTGGAAGAAGCACGGATATCGTACTGAAGGAGTGAAAAAACAATACTATCCGGACGGCCGCGACGCATTCACCATGACCAAACAACTTCCGGCGGGCCACGCAATCTCCGAATAAAAGCCGAGAGGACCGTTCATGCACCTGTGGCAACTAATCGTTCTCGCTGTCGTGCAGGGTCTTACGGAGTTTCTCCCCATCAGCAGCAGCGCGCACCTGATTCTCATTCCTCAGTTCTTCCATTGGCCTGATCCGGGCCTGGCATTTGACGTGGCGCTGCACGCGGGCACGCTGATCGCCGTGCTGCTCTATTTCATCCGCGACTGGATTCAGCTCGTCCTCTGCGGGCTGGGAGCCCACTATCCGCGGCGCGCGAGCGAACCCATGGTGATGCAGAGCCGGCGCCTGTTCTGGTATCTCGTGGCGGGCTCCATTCCTGCCGGGATCGTCGGTTTTCTATTCGAGAAAAAAGCCGAAGAGGCGTGGCGGAGTCCCGCGCCGATTGCCGTCGCCATGATCGCGCTCGGCCTGCTGATGTGGTACGCGGAATACGCCGGGCGGCGCGAGCGAACCTTGGAGCAAACGTCGCTGGGCGATTCGCTGGTCATCGGCTCGGCCCAGGCTCTCGCGTTATTTCCCGGCGTTTCGCGGTCCGGCGTCACCATCACCGCGGGATTGCTGCGCGGCATGAATCGCGAGACCGCCGCGCGGTTCTCCTTTCTGCTTTCGACGCCGGTGATCGCCGGAGCGGCGCTCGTCGAATTGCCCAAGCTTATTCGCGAACAACGAAGCGGTCTGCTCGACTTGCCGCTGTCCGATATCGCACTTTGCGTCGCCGTGTCCGCGATCGTCGGATTCGTCGTCATCGCGGCGCTGCTTCGCTACCTGCAGACTCGCACGTTAAAAGTCTTCGTCTACTATCGCCTAGCGTTCGGCGTCGTCGTCCTGGCTCTGGTGTTTTTCCATTTCCTGTCTTAAGCCGGACGTTTACCGCATTCATTCGGGCGGGGCCGCGAGGTTGGCGTGTGAAACTCTGGCGGCGTTCAATTCTTCGACTGTTTCTCCAATTCCTTTACCAGACGCTCGCCGACGCTATTGAATCCGGTTAACAGCCCGCCCCAGATATGCTCGGCGCTCCATAGACTGTCGCCGGTCTTGGTATCAATCACCGTCAGATATGCGTACTGCGTTTGTCTCTGCTTGTTCCACTTCGGAATCCTGCAGTTGGTTTCATCTCCGTCGTCGAGGCCGCCGGATTGGCCGCTTCCAGCGCTCGTCTCGCCCTTTCTATACGGCTCCGTCGAAAGAAGGAGTATCAGGTCGGCGTGCTTCTGGTCTTGAATAATCCGAAATTTTCCCCACTTCTTCAGCTCCGCAGCCGCGTTGGCCCCCACAGTTTTATTTCCGCTCTGATTGTCGAAATAAATCGTCTTGGCCGATATAAATTCGCGGGACTCGCTAAGTTGTCCTCGAGTCGCGACGGGTGTGACCAGAAAGAGGATCGCGGCAATGGAAAGTAATAGTAATCGCTCCGAGATTCGCAAATGTCCCTCCCGACCCGCGCGTCAAGAAACCACACTACCTCCAAAATATTCCAAATGCCAACTTGACTCCTCCGCTTCCGGCCACTGCACGTGAATGTCTGTTCGCGCGCCGGCCCCGAGACACAATTTACTGACGGCGTGTATCATGGGTCCGAATCGCGCGGTCGTCACTTCGTCGCGCTTGGGGGAACGCTATGCTTTCAGAAAAATCCCGCCACATTCTTGGACCGGCTTTCGTTGCCCTCTTGAGTGCAATTCTCACATTGAGCGTGCATTCCGCGGCGGCACAGCAGTCCCTGTCCGCGCAGGAAGCCTATGAAATCGGCATGGAGGCGTACGTCTATTTCTATCCGCTGGTCATCATGGACGTCACGCGCCGCGTGCTCACCAACACCGACGCAGGCAGGATCCCGGGACGCGGCCCGATGAACACTATGAACCACATACGAGCCTATCCGACCGCGCAAAACAGAGAAGTCGTCCGGGTGAACTTCGACACGCTGTATTCGATGGCCTGGCTCGACCTGACCAAAGAGCCGATGGTCCTCTCTGTTCCAGATACGGACGGTCGCTACTATCTGCTTCCCCTGATGGACATGTGGACGGATGCCTTCGCTGTCCCCGGCAAGCGCACCACCGGCACCAAGGCAGCCAGTTTCGCGGTTGTTCCCAACGGTTGGCAGGGACAACTGCCTGCCGGTATCCAGAAGATTCAGTCGCCGACGCCCTATGTCTGGATTATCGGCCGCACCCAGACCAACGGCCCTAAAGACTACGCGGCGGTGCACAAAGTTCAGGACGGCTACACCATCACTCCGCTCTCGCAATGGGGCAAAGCGCCGCAGCCTGTCGCCGCGGTCAACGATCCCTCCGTGGACATGAGAACCCCGCCGTTGCTGCAAGTGAACAACATGCCCGCCGCGGCATATTTCAAGTACGCCGCCGAAATCATGAAGCTGAACCCGCCGCACGACACCGACTGGTCAATCATCGCGCGGCTCAAGCGAATCGGCATCGAGCCGGGCAAGAGCTTCGATTACGACAAACTCGACCCCGGCATCCAACAGGCCCTCGCGAAAGTCGCGACCGATGCACATGGCAACATGGTGGCGAAAGTGCCTACGCTCGCACGACTAGTGAATGGGTGGCAGATGAACACCGACACCATGGGTGTATACGGTGACTTCTATCTGAAACGCGCCATCATCGCCATGGCCGCTCTTGGCGCCAACCAGCCCGATGACGCCATCTATCCTCTCTGCCTCACCGACGCGGACGCCAAGCCGCTCGACGGCGCCCACAAGTACGTCCTGCACTTCCGCAAGGAAGATCTGCCTCCCGTGGACGCGTTCTGGTCCGTCACCATGTACGACGAGAAGGGTTTTCCCGTTGCCAATTCCATCAATCGCTTCGCCATCGGCGACCGCGACGACCTGAAATACAACGCCGATGGCTCGCTGGACCTTTACCTCCAGAATGAGAGCCCCGGCGCGGACAAGGAATCGAACTGGTTGCCTTCTCCGCCGGCCGGCACTCTCGGTGTCACCATGCGCCTCTACGAACCAAAGGCCCAGGCGCTGGACGGCCGCTGGAATCCTCCGGCAGTTAAGCGAGTGGACTGAACGATCGCCGACAATTGCTAAGGATCCTCTGAAACGGGCGCGGAATTACTTTTTGCTGAGCAGATACAGGTCGGAGTGACTGCTGGGACGCACGTAGACCACGGTGGCCAGATCGCGCGAAAAGTCATACGCGTTGCCGCCAAATGATACCGGGAACGCAAAGGGGAGCTTCAGCCCAACCTGCTGCGGGCCGGTCAGTTTTCCGTCCTTCCAGGGCTGACGATAAATCGTAACGTCGTGCTGCGACGGGGTCGCGTAGAGGAACGACTTCTCATCGCGTGCGAACACGGTGCCAAAAGTCTCGACCTTGGGAACCAGCAGCGTGCATTTCTTGTCCGCGATGGAAAATTCGTAAATGCCGGTCCTCTCTCCGGACCACACCGCTCCAATCAGATACTTTCCGTCTATCGAACCATCGGAAATATTGCCGCAATCGGAGGCGATCTTCTCGGGGCTTGAACCGTCTGCATTCATTTTCCAGACCATCGGAACGGATGCGCCTTTTTCGAAGCCGGTCAGGTACAGGAATTTATGGTCGGCGCTCCAAAATATTGTAAAAACGGATCCTGCGGACCAGGGAATCTGCCGGGCCCCGCTGCCGTCGGCCGCCACCACGTACGGTTTGTCCGCTTTTCCGGTTTCCGAAATCACGAAGGCGAGATGAGAGCTATCCCGCGACCAGTTCGTTGTTGCCAGTGACTCCCCGGCGGTGATTTTCAGTTTATTGCTGCCATCAATTCCCGACACCCATAGCTCGGTTCGGTCTCTCGCCCGCATGGTGACGTACGCCACTTTCTTCTCGTCAAAGGAGATATCCGGCTGCGTTGCGTTTTCGGACGCGAGTTCGGTGGATTGCTTGGAACGCACATCGTACGCCGTCAATATCCCGGTGGTTCTGCCGTTCACAAAATAAATCCCTTTTCCCGCCGGATCAGGCATCGGCGAAAAATCCGGTCCGATTCCGGAGGTGATTTGCGTCATGGCCTTGTCTTGCAAGCCGAACTTCCAAATGTTGGTCAAACCGTTCACGGTCCGGCTGACGTACACCGTTTTCCCCATTTCCGCCCACGCAATGTCACTGGGGTTCCCCGGTATCTCCCCCAAGTCGACTGACGTTCGGTTGGATAGATCCACTTCATAGGCGTGGCTGACCGCGAGCAAAGAAATTGCATCGGTCGCAAGCACGAGCAAGTGCCGGCCATCGGCGAACGGCAAAATCCTCCGCGGAGGGAGTTTCACAGCATCCAAACTGTAGACCTGTTCCTCGTTCAATCCGGACCTGTCCGCACGGAAGATTCCGTGGCTTCCTCCCTTTACGTAATAGACAGAATTACCATCCGAAGATGGAACCAGCGAAAAACCCGCTGCGATGCGCGTCGGAGTTCCCCCAAGCGTCGGCACGGCCCAGACTTCGTTGGTTCCGCGGGTCCTCCCGTAATAGATTTGCGACCCGTCGGGAGAAAAACTGTTCACAGTCTTGTCGCCGTCATCGCTCGTAAGTTGCAGGGGTTCACCCCCCGATGTGAGCATCACGAACACTTGTCCGACGTTCCCAACCAGCGAGCTGAACGCCACGGTGTGTCCGTCGGGGGAAAGGCTGGGATCAAATATCGGCTTGTCCCAATGGCTGATTTGAATGATTTTCGCGGGGCCGGCGGGTGTATTGGAGCCGCTCCAGAAGTGGTAGGCGACGCTCGCCATAGCCAGCAGCACCGCCACTGCCGCGACCAGCAGATATTTATTTCGGGCGAGCCATGACGAAGGTTGAATGGCGATGGCCGCGCTCGAACTCCCCGCGCCCTGCGGAGCGGGATCCGGAATCGCGTTCTTCCCCGATAGAGACGTGCGGCCCGAGTCGGAATCTCGCCGCAGCCGCTTCAAATCCGCGCGCATTTCCGAAGCCGACTGGTAGCGAAGGTCGCGGTCTTTTTCGAGCGCCTTGTTGATTACATCTTCCAGCTTCGCCGGAAGTTCGGGATTTAACCGCACCGGAGCCGTCGGGGCGCGATTCAAAATCGCATCCGTAATCACCCCGGATGTTTCGCCGCGAAACGGAACCGTTCCGGTAGACATTTCGTAGAGGACCACGCCGAACGAAAAAAGATCGGTTCGCGCGTCAAGTTCCTTGCCGCGCACCTGCTCGGGCGACATGTAGGCGACCGTGCCCACGGCCACTCCGGGGCTGGTGAGATCCTCGGTGCGCACTCCGGCGGTCATCTGCGTCCGCGTGGCGGCGCCCGTCATCTCATGCGCCGTCGCCAGACGGATTTGTTTGGCCAGACCGAAGTCCAGGATCTTCGCGTGGCCCCGTTCGGTTACAAAAATGTTGGCCGGCTTGATATCCCGGTGGACGATTCCCTTGCTGTGCGCCGCGTCCAGCGCGTCCGCAATTTCGATGCTTAGATCGAGCAGCAGTTCCAAATCCAGCGGACGCCCGTCTATGGAATGTTTTAAGGTATGGCCGTCGAGGCATTCCATGGCCAGATAGGTGTGTCCGTTGTCTTCACCGATGTCGTAAATGGTGCAGATATTGGGGTGGTTCAGCGCCGAAGCCGCGCGCGCTTCGCGCCGGAATCGCTCCAGAGACTGCAGGTCGCTGGCCAGCTCGTCGGGCAGGAATTTCAGCGCGACGTGACGGCCAAGATTGGTGTCCTCCGCTTTGTACACCACGCCCATGCCCCCGCCGCCGAGCCTTTCGATGATTCGGTAGTGGGAGATCGTCCGGCCGATCAGGGATGAAGATGAGGACGACATGAGGCGATATCATAACAGGAATTTTCGCCAACCTGGCGGCCAGGTCCGGACAAACGCGTTAAGCTGACCAAAGCAGTCGCAACAATTTCGCCCACGGGTACGACAGTGATCGAGGGCAAGCCGGCCTAGGCGCTTCACCCGTTTTGAAGGTCGCAAATCGAATCGCTTTTTTAGCGAATACTCGAGACTGGAGGGATTTCTGCTTTCGTGGCCGGCGATCCGAATCATTGCGGCTGGGTGCCAATCTCCGGGTGGTCCTGCAAATATTGTTGCAGCGGCTCGTTGCGCAGCAGGAAACGGAAACCGCGCTGCTTGCTCACGTCCGCCGTTTTCTGCAAATCCAACTGGTCGAGCCCGACCGTATGCTCGTCCCATTTTGTGCCGCTCTCGTCGATCGTCGTGAAATGGAGCTGGTTGTCCACACTCCAGTAGTCGGTCACGTTGTAGACCGTGCCGTCCTCCATGTAAAGCTGAGGCAGGTCGCGGCCGCCTCCGCTGGAAATATAGACGGGCACGGTATACACGTAGCAGCTCGAACCCCAGCGCCAGTAGGGGCCGCAGTTCGACCACCAGGCGGGGCCGTAGCCGAAACCCAGTCCGTAGCTGTAAAGTGGCCTGCCCCAGAACCACAATCGAGGACTCGTTCGATAGAGGAAGATCGGCCGCACGGTTCGGATCGGCTGCCGCAAGAAAATCGGCGCGTTCACATGCGGCACGCCACCTGGACGCGCACCGACCTGCTGGGCAAAAGTGGTTCCCGCAAGACAGACGAAAATAAACAGAAATGGCGTTACAACGAGGATTGCCCGAAGATTAGAACCGCAAGTAACGGCACGCCTCATAGCTCACCTCGCGGCGTGCACGCAGAATAACTCCAACAAAACCAAAGGTCAAAACTATCATCCACCGTCCAGTCGGGCTTGCGCAGGCGCTGCGATTGGGGCCGTCCAGTTATCCGATCTCCGAAGCGTCTCCGCACACGGGAATTGTGCCCAAATGGTCAAGGACTAAGGTAAAGACCCGATGCTCAGAAAGGAAAGAATGGTCGAAAGTGAGGTTCCCAAGCCCTCAGGAGTCCCACGTGGCGCCCTTGCAGATTCTGATTGTGGACGATCAGCCGCTTGTCCGTTCCGGGATTCGCCTGCTTTTGCAGACGCACCAGGAATGGACGATCTGCGGCGAGGCCGGCGACGGGATCGAGGCAATCGAGCGGGCCGCGGAGTTCAAGCCGGACGTTATCCTGCTCGATGTCTCCATGCCGAAAATGGACGGGCTGACAGCGCTGCCGCGGATTCGGGAAAAATCGCCGAGCTCGCAGATCATTGTGCTCACGCTGCACGAGTCTCTGGATACCGCGCGTACGGCGTCGAGCGTGGGCGCCGACGCGTACATCACGAAATCGCTGTTAAACGAACTCGTTCCAACCCTCCAACATCTCCAGCCCAGCAAAACAAAAGGTTGACCAGACCAAAGCGAGAATCTGGACGCCAACAGGGGGCACAAATGACAAAACACCGAACTGCAAAAGACAAGCAACCGCGAAACTCCTCTTCGCACGCACCTCACCGCTCACACAGGCGCCGGCCCGAAGACGCCAACTCAATCTGGTCCAGCCTCTCCAGCAAATGGTTCCGCGGCGCGGCGATCAATGAACCCGCTCCACGTTCTATTCGGTGACCACAGACCACTCTATTGTTTGCGCGTGTCCGGCGTGTAGTGAGACTGCAAGTACTTCGTGATCAGAGCGGCGGAGGCATCAGGGATGGGAGCGCCGAACGTCTTGCGCATCTTTGTGACTTCGGCATCCCACGTGGCGGCGGGCAGAGGCGGTTGCATGGTGATATAGCGAGTGCTATGGCAGGCGTTGCAGAAGGCTGCGGTTTCGGCACGGCCCTCTCCTTCCGCCAACTCGACAGCGTATTGCGGATAAGCCGGGACCCCGTACACAGAATCGTCGGTGACGACCGCGCGAGCAGGCTGTCGCAGCTCTGCGACTGCCGAGGGCGCGTAATTCCCCTTTTCGACCTGAGCGTAGAGCAGTCCCGCGGCCAGGGCGATGGCAATCAAGCCAGCGAGAAACAAGGCAGCGTAACTGTTGATCAACCTCACGGCTCTTCCTCTTTTCATTCAGCAGCACCGACGAAATATTCCTGCCGCTCGATCCGGTTCCAGAGATAGCCCCCGGCATTCCAAACCGGCTCATCGGGTTGGGTGCTTCCGGCACTGTCGGAAGCGCGCGCGGCGAGCGTGTAGTGGCTGGCTGCTTTTGGAATCCAAGTGAATTCCCAGGTGCGGAACGAATAGCGCCCGAGATCCTCGCCGAGCCGCGCGGGCTGCCAGGTTTTCAGTCCATCGGCCGAGACATCGACCTTGGTCACGCCGCCATAGCCGCTGAACGCGATGCCGCGCACCTGTACCGGCATCCCCGCGGGAATTTTCACATCGTCGGCGGGTGAGACGATAAACGAGCGCACGGGCATGCGATTAATGGGAATCGTTTTAACCGTTCCGGCCTTCATCTCTTCCGGCGTGGTATTTCCTCGCGGCGTGTCCGGGATGCGGTAGCCCGATTTCATCCAGAAGTTGTCGTCTGTTTTATCCAGGACGCGGATCCAACTGATGCATTTCATCCAATACGTGGCGAAATAGCCGGGCACCACCAGGCGGACCGGGAATCCATTGAGCATCGGGAGCGGCTCGCCGTTCATGGCGTACGCCACAACGCACTCATCGAGAACGGGATTGTCCATATCGAGCGATTTCTGGAACAGGCTGGAGCCCAGGCCTTCGGGCCCGGCTCCGCTCTCCAGTCCTTGAAATTGAACCTGCACGGAACCGGCCTTCGGCGCAGCGGCGCGAAGCAGTTCGCGCAAACGCACGCCGGTCCATCGCGCATTGCCCATGGCGCCATTACCCCATTGACCTCCGGCAACGCGCGGTTGAAGCCGGCTGCGACTGTTGCCGGAACACTGATTGACAGCGACGATGGTTTCGGCCGGAAATTTTCCGATTAAGTCGGCCAGGCTGTAGGAGACGGGCCTGGCGACGTTTCCTTCCACCTGCAGCCGCCACTTCTTCAGATCCACGGAGTTGGGGATATCCGCCAGATGCCAGCGCACGTAGAACGCATCATTGGGGGTTATGGCCGTCTGGAAATAGGATCGTGGCGTCTCCAGCTGAACACCGCGGTCTGTGAGCAGAAGCAGAGGCGCTTTCTGCGGCTCGGAAACAAAAGGGCCTACGGAATTCCAGTAAGGGCTCGCCTCCGGACCTGTAAACGACGGCATCGTGGGGCGACCGTCCTGAGCAGCCGTCGAGCGGCCCGCCGCCGCACCAAGCGCCAGTGTGCCTCCAGCAGCGCCAAGAATGCTGAGCAGTTTTCGGCGTGAAACTGGAGTGGCAGGCGAGCGATCGGGCATTGACAAACCCTCGGTGAAAAACTGTCGAACAGGTCCCGCGAACAGCAGGGCCGCGCGGGTGGCTAGGCCTTTTGCAGCATCACTTCTGTCGATTTGATTATCGCGGCGACAGTGTCTCCGACCTTGAGGTGCATTTCCTCGACGCTGCGTCGCGTGATTACACTTTCGATGATATGGTCGCCCGAGATGCGGACCACCACATGGGCCACAATATCCCCAACCTGAAGTTCCTCAATCGTACCGACCAGATGATTGCGCGCGGAGAGTCTCATGGGCAGATCATATCGCGACTCAACCGGAGTGTCGAGACCGCGAATTCCTCGAACAAGTTGGGCGCTATTTCGCAGCGCCGAGTTCTCGCTCCCAGGTTGCGCTGCTGGAACACGCAGCTCCCAATACCGCTGTTCACCCGCGAATCCCGTTTGCTATAGTCATCGCCGTACTCGCGTTCCTCCGAATGGGTCTCGCGCGACAGCGCCCGCGCGACCCAGCCCTGAGGTGTCGCGGTTGCTGCGGTGTCGTTCGCGCCGCCAGCCCGCGGCTTCTCTCGCGACGCGGCCTTCCCCCGATAGCCCGAGGAGATTTTTGTGCGCGTTCTCACGCCAACCGAAAACAAACGCTTCAACGAAATGATCGGCTTCGTCGGCTTGAGCCTGGCCGTGCTGCTGGCTCTGAGCTTGCTGTCGTATTCGCCGCACGACGCGTCGTTCAACGTCTCCGCGCCGCCTCCGGGTACCGGCCCGGCGCGCAACTGGATCGGGCCGGTGGGCGCTCATACCGCCGATCTGTTCTTCCAGCTCAGCGGCTACGCGGCGTTCCTGTTTCCGATCGGGATGTTTCTGATGGCCATGCGCTGGTTCCGCAGCCAGATGATGGAAGCGCCGACCGCGAAGGTAGTCGGCTGGAGCTTGCTGCTCGTGTCGCTTTCCGCGGAACTCACTCTGGTCCACATGCCGGAGGTTCGCGGGGCGCTGCCGCCGGGAGGATTGCTCGGCAAGGTTCTGGCGCAGGGCTTGCGCGCAGCTTTTAATCCGTTGGGCGCGAATCTGGTGTCGATCGCCGCTCTGCTGACGGCATTATTTCTGAGCACCAGCTTCTCTCTCTCTGCGGCCGCCTCCTGGATGAAGAAGCCCATGGCCACCGAGGGCGTGATCGGCCGGCTGCTGGCGCGGGTGACGGCCTGGCGCGAGGAGCGCGAATCGGCGCGCCTGCGCAAGCAGGTCGAGGACATCAAAATCGCCGGGCGGCGTCCCGTGGCGCAACAGCGCGTCTCCACCAAGGAACTCGAGGAGGATGAAGAGGAGGAATCGCTCGACGACAAGCCCACCCTGGGAGAACGCGGCCCGCACGTGATTCAGTTCCGCGATCCCGAGCCGCCTGCCCCTGCGAAAAAGAACGCGCCCGAGCCGAAGATCTCGCACGGCAAGACCAATTTCAAGCTGCCGTCACCAAGCCTGCTGCACACCGCCGAGCGCGGCGAAAAAATGGACGAAGGCGAGCTGAAGGAATGTGCGCGCGCCATTGAGCAGAAATGCTCCGAATTTGAAGTCGGCGGCCACATCACCCAGATCAATCCCGGCCCGGTGGTCACCACATTCGAATTCAAGCCGGAGGCGGGAATCAAATACAGCCGCATCACCGGTCTCGGAGAGGATCTCTGCCTGGCGCTGCGCGCCGAATCCATTTTGATCGAGCGCATCCCCGGAAAATCAACGGTGGGAATCGAGGTGCCCAACGCGCGACGGGAAACCATCGCGCTGCGCGACGTGATTGAGTCGCCCGAGTTCTCGCATTCCACATCCAAGCTTACTCTGCCGCTGGGAAAAGATTTGATCGGCCGCATTCGCGCCGCCGACCTGACCCAGATGCCTCACCTGCTGATCGCCGGCTCGACCGGAACCGGCAAAAGCGTATTCATCAATTCCCTGCTCATGGGCATGCTTTACAAATCCACGCCCGACGAATTGAAACTCGTGCTCGTGGATCCCAAGCGACTCGAGCTGGGTCTTTACGCCGACATTCCGCACCTCTACACGCCGGTCGTGACCGACGCGAAAGTGGCCGCCAACGTCCTGCGCAACGCCACGCGCGAAATGGAGCGGCGTTTGAAGTTGCTCGCGCAACGCAGCGTCCGGAATATCGAGCAGTACAACCGCACCTTTGAAAAAGGCCAGTCGCTTTCGCTGTTTGAAAGCGCCGAGGAAGAAGAACATCGCCCGCTGCCGTATCTGGTCATCGTAATTGACGAATTGGCCGACCTGATGATGGTGGACACCAACGGCGTCGAAGAATCCATCACGCGGCTGGCGCAGATGGCACGCGCCGTGGGCATTCACCTGATTCTGGCGACGCAGCGGCCTTCGGTTGACGTCATTACCGGCCTGATCAAGGCCAACTTCCCGGCGCGCATCTCTTTCCGCGTGGCCAGCAAGGTTGATTCGCGAACCATTCTCGACACCAACGGCTCGGAATCGCTGCTCGGCAAGGGCGACATGCTTTACCTGCCCGCGGGATCGTCGCGGCTGCACCGCATTCACGGCCCCTACGTCCACGAAAACGAAGTCGCCGCGGTCTGCGAATTCTGGCGCGATCAGGCCAAGGCGATTTACAACGAAGAGCTGCTCCGGCCGCCGAAAGACGAAAATATCGTTGGAGGTTTGGGCGGAGACGCCGGCGATGGCGGGGACGAAATCGACGACGATCTATATCAGGACGCCGTGCGCGTCTGCTGCGAAATGGGCCGCGCTTCCACCTCGACGCTGCAGCGGCGCCTGCGCATCGGTTACGGCCGCGCTGCGCGCTTGATTGACATCATGGAGAAGGACGGCATCGTCGGCCCCGCCGACGGCTCCAAACCCCGCGAAGTTCTCAAAACAAAAGACTGGATGAAGGAATTCGACGACTCGATGAAATAGGGGAGAGGTGTGTGGGGCGAGGGGCGAGGGCTGTCGCCGCCCACGACCGGCTTTCCGATTTTCCATTTTCTCTTTTCAAATTTCCGCCGTCTCCGTTTTCCCTTTCCAGCGCAGCGCGTTTTCCGTAGAATCTTTTGTTGTGCCGGTGCCGAGGTAGCTCACCGGTAGAGCGCGGCCCTGAAAAGGCCGGCGTAGGCAGTTCAACTCTGCCCCTCGGCACCACTTCAAGCCAGCGGCCGCCACGGCAGCGATCCGAAAAATGGGCGGCGGAGGCAATTCTAATCTGCCGGTCGGCGTCATTTTCCGCAGGGTTTTTCGCAGGCTTATCCGCAGGCGGGAGCGAATCGGTCTCTGATTTCGGCGGGGGCGTTATTTCGTGGCCATAGACTGCAGCGCGCCCATCTGGCTCAAGAATCCGAAGTTGTCGTTGGACTGCCAGGTTTCGTAGATTTTCCCGTTTCGGAAAAAATGAAACACCATGCCGGTGGACATCACCAGTTTCGAAGTGGGAGCGATGCCCAGATAGACCCCTTTGTGCGTGCCATAAAACGAGTACCGATTCGCGAGTTTTTCGCCGTCGGCGATTATTTCCTCGCTCGCCAGGCGCATGTCCGGAAACGCCATGCACAAGGCCGTGTAGTAATCGCGCAGCCCGCCCACGCCGGGCTTCAATCGCCGCGGCATTCCGTGGAATACGACGGACTTGTCAAACATGTCGAGGTAGCCTTCGAGGTCCTTGGCGTTAAATCGCGCAATGGCTCGAACCACCGTCTGCGAGTTTTCGATTGCCGGCATGGATCACCTTTGACCGAGATTTGAAACGCCAAGCTCCGCACCGCGTCGCTCTAAAACTGTTACTTGTGAGGCTTCGAATCGCTCTCCGACCACTCCTGCCACAGAATGTAACTCGGAACGCCGACGGCCGCAGTCGCGATGATATAGAACCCGATCGGGTGCCGAACCACCGGGCGCTGCTGCTGTTGAGCCGCATCCCCTTCATCGTGACAGCCCTGGCCGAAGCTGTCGTCGAAGGTCACGTCGGCGGATTTGCCTTCGGGAATGGTGCGGAGCTCGCCACCGACGTCCAGCGTGAGGTCGCCGCGCATCGCGGAGATCACCAGCTCCTTTGGGCCCTTGTAGGTCACTTCGCCGGCCACAGCCATGCCACCCGCCGCGCGCACGATTCCTGCGGGCGTGCGAATCGAGAGGTCGCCGGACGATGGCTCGGAGAAGCCAATCGTTCCCGAGGAAGTCACCACCTGAATTTCGTTGCCGTCATCCTCGAGTGCCGCAGCGCTAGCGGAAGAGAGGTAAATCTGCCCCGCGCCGACCCTGACGCGCAGCGTTCCGCCATCGTCGGTAGTCAAAGAGTCGCAGGAGTAGATGTCCGCGCCCAGGACGGCATTGGTGGTGTCAATATGACCGCGATCGGTTTGGGAGACGACGCCGAGGACGCGCCGATGCGCGCCTCGCTGGCCTCGGGCGCCAAAAGCGGGCGAGCCAGAAAGAGCGGCGAAACACAAAATGACTAAGCAAAACCTTACGACTTGACGCATCCACATCCCCCAGGTAGTGCTGTACCAATTTGGTCCTTAGGTAGGCGGGCGTCAATCTTGAGGAAGGCTGGAGTTGCCACAATTGCAACAGAAGAAAGGGGTTGCGGCAGACCCCGACGTCAATCGGCGACTTGACTAGAAAGGTATATCTGAGGATCCGCTTGACTCAAATTCGGGGCTGCTCAGCAATGCAAGCAAGATCTGGAGCGCTGGTTCGATTGCGCGATTTTTTTTCTGCTCCCGCTCAGGTCCGAAGCGAAAGTGGGCCGCTGACGAAAGGATTCGCGCGCTCGTAGAATCGAAACCGGCGATGGGCTGCGCGCGAAATCCCGATGCGCGTGCTGACGCCAATCGTTTCCGCCGGACGCACGGCACTGCCGATCCAAATAGGGCTCTTTCGCGAACAGAGGTCCATCCCGTCGAGGCGATTGTCGATGAGCAACGCAGCGGCCAGGCGGCCCGGCCCGCGAGCGAGATCGAGCACGCGCGAGACGCCTCGATGGCGCCGCATCAGCGAAATTCCGTCGAGTGGCTCGAGCGCGCGAATCAAAACTCCGGCGCCGACGCCGCGAATTTCGGAAGCAATGTTGAAGAGCCAATGCACTCCGTAGGTGAATCGGACGTACGCAGTTCCGCGGGCGAGAAAGAGAGAATGATTCGCGCGCGATCGCCCAGTGAAGGCGTGTCCGGCGGGGTCGCCGGGCGGATAGGCTTCGGTCTCGACGATGCGCCCGCTGATTCGGCCGCCGGGCAACTCATAGACCAGAGTTTTACCGATCAGAAACCGCGCCAGCTTGACGGTGTTGACGGGAAGCTCGGCGCGGCGAAGACGCCGGAGACGATGGATTTGCAATGCAGTGCTGCGATCTGGCATGGTGTGTCCGCGTTCAAACGAGTGCTTTCCGCGGCTCGATTGTTTTAACATAGGTTCCGCGCGGGCGCTGATGGATCGCGATATGGAGGAACAAAGGCCATGCCAACCGACTGCAAGCACCTGAAGGAAATCCACAACGTGAAACCCAGCGCCAACGGGTGCGAGGAGTGCCTGAAGATGGGCGACACCTGGGTGCATCTGCGGATGTGCCTTAGCTGCGGGCACGTGGGATGCTGCGACAGCTCGAAGAACAAGCACGCCACGAAACATTTTCGCGCCGTGCATCACCCGATTATGCAGTCCATTGAGCCGGGCGAGGACTGGCGGTGGTGCTACGTGGATAACATGGAAGTGTGATCGAAAGCGGAGCGAGAACCGATTCGCGAGACAAGTTTGCGAACGGATTCGAACTAAACACGAAGTTGCAATTGACGCTGGGGCGCTGCAGATATAAGGTCTTGCGCAGCAAGAAATCCAGCATCAGCAATTACAGACCAACGGATTGAGGCGGCGAAGGCTGCCGGCCCTGGCGAACGCGCTACATTTCCACAATCACATTCGGAAGGTATCGGAGGGTGAATGTCGCTGCGAATTTCTGTACAGACCCGTCTGCTTATATTTTTTCTGATGGGAGCCACGACGTTCGCGTCCGTGGCGCGCGGGCAGAACAAGACGACCAGCCCACACGGTAAGACGCGAACCTATTACGTCGCGGCGGATGAAGTGAACTGGAACTACACGCCCGCAGGCCGCGACGAAGCGATGGGCATGCCGTTCGATGAAATCGAGAAGCTCTATACGGTGCCCGCGGCGCACCGGATCGGCAGCGTATACAAGAAAGCGCTCTATCGGGAGTATACGGACGGTTCGTTTTCAACTCTGAAAGTGCGACCTCCCGAGGAACAGTATCTCGGTCTGCTCGGTCCGGTCCTGCGCGGCGAAGTGGGAGACACCATCAAGGTCGTTTTCAAGAACAACGCTACGAAACCCTACGGCATGCACCCGCACGGCGTCTTCTACCAGAAGGACTCCGAGGGCGCGGATTATGAGGACGGCACCAGCGGCAACGACAAAGGCGACGGCGCCGTGCCTCCCGGAGAGACCCACGTCTACACCTGGGAACTTCGGGAGCGGTCCGGGCCTGGTCCCAGCGACCCGAGTTCGGTTTTCTGGCTCTATCACTCGCACGCGGACGAACTACGCGATGTCGCCTCCGGACTTTTCGGAGCGATCGTGGTGACGCGGCGGGGCATGGCGCTTCCCGACGGCAGGCCGAAGGACGTGGATCATGAATTCGTAAACATGTTCATCGCGATCAACGAAAACGAGAGTTGGTATCTCGAGGACAATATCCGCGACCACACTCTCGATCCGAAGGGCGTGAATCGAGCGGAAACCCACTTGATCACGCCGGGGGGAATGTTCGGGACGATCGTTGGCACGGGCTTCGCCGACACCAACATCAAGTGGTCCATCAACGGGTACCTCTACGGCAACATGCCGCTGATGACCATGAAGCAGGGCGATCGCGTGCGGTGGTACGTGGCCACGCTGGGGGACTTTAACAACGCGCACACGCCGCACTGGCACGGGAATACGGTGACGATTGGGGGACAGCGCACCGACGTGTTGGTGGTGACCTCCGCGCAGATGGTGACCGCCGAGATGAAGCCCGATGCGCCCGGAATCTGGCTTTACCACTGCCATATCAGCGACCATATGCTGGCGGGAATGTTGGCGCGATACGAAGTGAAACCGCGCTAGCGGTTCTCGATCTGCTATGCGGGCCCAGCGCCTGAGGCATCGGCCGCGATGCCAGAAACGGAGTCGCCGTGGGAAGCAAACCGACCGTCTGGACGCTTTCAAAAGACGACGCATGGCCGGCGCTGCCGCTCGCGGAATGGAGCGCCACGCGCGACACGCTGCACATGTGGATGCAGATGGTGGGCAAGCTGCGGCTGGCGCTCAGCCCGCGCGTGAATCACTGGTGGGAGGTGCCGTTCTACGTAAGCGCACGCGGGTTGACGACTTCGGCGGTTCCCTACCGCCTCGGAGTGTTCGAGGCAGAGTTCGATTTCACCGCCCAGGTGCTGCGATTCACGACCAGCCGCAACGAAACGAAAACGATTCCGCTCTCCCCGCGAAGCGTGGCCGACTTCTACCACGAATTCCAGTCGGTGCTGGCGACGCTGCGCATTGACGCGAAAATATGGCCGGTGCCGGTGGAGGTGCCGAATCCCATTCGCTTTGACCAGGATACGGCTCACGCGACTTACGACGCCAAATACGCGCTGCGTTTTTGGCGGATCCTGACGGCCGTGGACACGGTCTGCAAGGAATTCCGGGCGCGATTCATCGGCAAGGCCAGTCCGGTACATTTTTTCTGGGGCAGCGGTGATCTGGCGGCGACGCGATTTTCGGGGCGCCGCGCACCCGAGCGTCCGGGCGCCGACGCGGTGACGCGCGAAGCATACTCGCACGAGGTGAGCAGCGTGGGCTGGTGGCCCGGAAACGGCGGGTTCGACGCGCCGATGTTTTACGCCTACGCCGCGCCGGAGCCGCCCGGGTTTCGCGAGAGCAAAGTTCGCCCGGCGCAGGCTTCCTACAATACGCAAATTAGGGAGTTCCTGCTGCCGTACGACGAGGTGCGGAATTCCGCCAATCCCACGGCGATGCTCCTGGAATTTTTCCAGAGCACCTACGAAGCTGCGGCGAACCTTGGGAAATGGGACCGCGCGGCGCTCGAAAAACAGTGATGATCTCGCGCGGCCGCCGCCGGACCCGCCGCGGCGGACAGGCTCGGCGGCCGCGCGCGCACTCGGGGCGCAGCGCGCTTTACATGATCTGAAATGCGCACTGCACCGTCGCGTTCACCGCTATCTTTCCCGGAGTGACTGTGGGAAACGACGAGTGAACGTTGATGCATGTTCACATCACCGGCGATTTCGCGGGCAGGAGCGGCACCACGGACAGCGAACGCCTCCCGGTGCCGCGAGCATTTTGAGCGAGAACGGCCAGGTGACGCGCGCGGAAATGTTTGTGAGCGCGGCGGCCCCAGGCGCGAACGAAATAGTAGTTCAGCGCGCCCGCGGCGCCAGCGCTGAGCACCGGAACGATTCGCCCCGCCCATTTCTCCGCGACCTCGACGCCGACCTTGACGGCAATACGATCAATGATTCGGGGAACGACTCGCTCGACAGCTTGCTTCTCGATGAAATCGCGGCTCAAGTCCAGTCCGGCAGCGCTGGCCGTGGCAATCCACAGGTTTACGGTGTCCTCCTCGCTCGCGAATTCGAACCCGTAGAGCAGGCTCAGCTTCTGTAGCATTCGCAGGGTGATCGCCGAAAGCACGCCCATGTCCGGAACCATGGTGAGGAAGCCGCCGAGACCGAATCCTGCGCCCTCGAGCGCGGCCATTCTCGACGCCGATTTTATGGTGGTCGCGGCGATGGGGTCGATAACTTCGGGGCCGAGATGGAACATGTCCTGCCAGGAATCCACCGGCAAACGATGCGCGCGCCGGATGTGACGCAGGTATTTTCGTTCGTCAACCTGGATCTGGCGATAGGCGCGGAGAAATCCGGCGTTCGCAGCCGCGCTGAATAGCTGGACGAGCGATGAAGATTCCCGCTTTTTTGCCATAGTCGGCGATCCGACCGAATTCGCCCGCGGCGCGATGCGTCGGCTCGGGCCTCTTTGTTGAGTTCAACACAACGGCACGGGTGATTGCAACATCGGGGGCGATTCGCATTGCCATCGAATGATTTGCAAAAGCTTGCAGGATGCCGCATGATGCTTTGCTTCGGTCCATCCGGCGCATCGCTCAGGGTTTAGCGTGCGCGTACGAGAGCCGGCGAGTGCTCCCGCGGCCTCGCTCAAGAAAAACCGGCGTCAGAATCTTCGATCGAAACTGGGGGAAACGGAATGCGCAGGCCCGCGAGTATTGCTCCGCCAAAGGGAAAATTGGGAGTGCTGATGCCCGGCATGGGAGCGGTCGGCACCACGTTCATGGCGGGTGTGGAGCTGGTGCGGCGCGGCGAATCGGTTCCGGTGGGCTCGCTTACGCAGCTGGGCACGATTCGACTGGGCAAGCGCACGGAGGGGCGCGTACCGAAAATCAAGGACCTGGTGCCGCTGGCGAAGCTCGACGATCTGGTTTTCGGCGGCTGGGATGTGTTTCCGGATGACGCGTATCAAGCGGCCGCGAAGGCCGGCGTGCTGGACGCCAAGGACCTGACGAAAGTTCAGAAATTCCTGAAGACCATCAAGCCGATGAAGGCGGCGTTCGACCAGAATTTCGTCAAGAATCTGCAAGGCACGAACGTCAAGAAGGGCAAGACGAAATACGACCTCGCCGAGCAGATCCGCGAAGACATCCGCGATTTCAAGAAGAAGAACAAGTGCGACCGGCTGGTGATGGTGTGGTGCGCGTCCACTGAAGTTTTCCTGAAGGCGGAGGACGTGCACAAGGATTTGGCGTCGTTCGAAGCGGGGATGAAAGCGAACCATCCGGCGATCGCGCCCTCGATGCTCTACGCCTGGGCGGCGATCAGCGAGGGCGTGCCGTTCGCCAACGGCGCGCCGAACCTGACGGTCGATATCCCCGCGCTCGAGGAGTACGCGAAAGCGAAAAACGTGCCGATCGGCGGCAAGGATTTCAAAACCGGCCAGACGCTGCTGAAGACGGTGCTGGCGCCGGCATTCAAGGCGCGCATGCTGGGCCTGAACGGCTGGTTTTCGACGAATATTCTGGGCAACCGCGACGGCGAAGTGCTCGACGATCCCGGCTCGTTCAAGACCAAGGAGGAATCCAAGCTCGGCGCGCTCGAATACATCCTGCAGCCGAGCATCTATCCGGACCTCTACGGCAAAATTCACCACAAGGTCCGCATCAACTACTATCCGCCGCGTGGCGACAACAAAGAGGGCTGGGACAACATAGACATTTTCGGGTGGCTGGGCTATCCGATGCAGATCAAGGTGGATTTTCTGTGCCGCGATTCGATTCTGGCCGCGCCGATCGTGCTCGATCTGGCGCTGTTTTTCGATCTGGCCAAGCGCGCGGGCATGCGTGGCATTCAAGAATGGCTGAGCTTCTATTTCAAATCTCCCATGTGCGCCCGCGAGCTGTATCCCGAGCACGACCTCTTCATCCAGTCCATGAAGCTGAAGAACACACTGCGCTGGATGGTCGGCGAGGAACTCATCACCCATCTGGGCGCGGAATATTACGATTAGCCCGCGGCGGAGCCCCTAGTTCGCGGCGCGCAAAACCTTGGCGATAAAGTGCACCAGGCGCAGCTGCTCGCCGAGGCTGGCGTCTTTCTTCGGGTCCACGTGCGAAAACGCGCCGGTGATGAGGAAGGCGCGCAGGTCCTCGCGAGGAATGTCCCGCTCCAACCACATACTTTCCGCGGGCGGGATCACGTTGTCCGCCGACCCGTGCAGCACGTAAACCGGCACGCGCAAATTCGCGAGATGGCCGTGCGGAGAGATGGCCGCTAGCTCGGGCAGCTCGCTATCAATCACTTTCAGCATGCGCGGCTCGACGCCGTCGATCTTGCGCGCCATCAGGTCATCAATCGTCGCTTGCGATGCGGGGCTGAGCTTGGCGATGAACGGTGGCGAGTTTTGCGGCTCCTCCCAAAGCCAGTAGCGCAGCGCTTCGTGTGCCGCGGGCAGATCGGCGGACGGGAAAAACTGATTCAGGTGCGCGTAGACGAAGACCGACGCGCCGTAATCGTGCGCGGGAAACGGAATCGTTCGCCCGTCGGGAAACTGCTCCTCACTGGTCGCCAGATAGCGGGTGGCGCGGGCGAGGTCGTCGTATGCGCCCATCAGGACGAGCGCGCGAATATGCGGCGCGTATTGAGGATTTGCGCCGGCAAGAAGCGCCAGCCCGCCGGCAAAGCTGATTCCAATGACTGTAACAGGGCCTTCGCCGAGGCGCTGGTCGAGCCACGCGGCGGATTCGCCAATGGTGGCGATCGACGCGGCGTCCACATGGTAGTCGGCCAGCGCGCTCATCTCCGGCGTAAGGACTGCGAGGCCCGTTCCCGCCATGGCGCGCGATAGACTGGCGAGGCGTGGCTCGTCAATCCCGAGACGATGAATGCCAGGCACCGCCACCAACCCGTGAGGACGCGCGACGCCTACCGGAGAATACAGCCGCGCGCGAACGACGCCGCTGGGCAACGCGATACTCAAGTCTTCGGTTGTAACCGCGTGAGTTTCCCACTTCAGCAGCAGGTTCGAGGCTTGGGGATCGGAGAAATGCATCAATAACGAGTAGCTGCGGAGGTCGTAACGAATGTAATCGCAGGCGATCAGCGCCGCAAGGATCACCAGGACGCAGGCGAGCCAGAATGCGCGACGACTCATGGATTTCTTCGAATCAGGCGCAGACGTGGTCCGCGAGTTCGGATGGCTAGCGCCGCTGCCCATCGGAGTGCGGGCAGTCTATCACTGCGCGGCCATCTTCAGGAAATGCTCGTGAACGGTCGAATCGTCGGTCAACTCGGGGTGAAACGTGGCAGCCATCACGCGTCCTTCGCGCACCAGCACGGGATGTCCGGCGTCCTCCGCAAGCACCTCGATTCCCTGCCCCACCGACTCAATAATGGGCGCGCGGATGAAAACCATTTCGAGCGGCTCCTTGCGCAGCTTGGTCCTGCCCATGTGAACGTCGCTCGCGAGCTGGCGGCCATAGCCATTGCGCAGAATCGCGATATCGAGCAGACCGAGCGAGGCTTGCGCAGGCCCGTGCACTTCGCGCGCCAGCAAAATCGCGCCCGCGCAGGTGCCGAAAAACACGCCGCCTTTCGCGGCGTAGTCTTTCAGCGCGCCGAAAAGGCCTTCCTCGGTCATCACTTTCAAATGCGTGCTGCTCTCGCCGCCGGGAAGGATCATGGCGTCAACGCCGGTGAGATCCGCGGGACGCCGCACGTAGGTGTGCGCAACGCCGAGACGGTTGAGCGTCGCAGCGTGAGCCTCGTAGTCACCCTGAATCGCCAGTATGCCGATATTCATCGCCGTCCGTTTTTCTCCAGCCGCTAATCACTCGCCACTGGCCTTCCGTTACCACCCGCGCGTTTGCAGCAAATCTTTTTCTTCGATCTGGCGGACGTCCAGGCCCTTCATCGCGTCGCCCAGCTCTTCGGACGCTTCGAGGACAACTTTCGGGTCCTTGTAGTGCGTGGTCGCCTTGACGATGGCGCGGGCACGCTGCGCTGGGTCGCTCGATTTGAAAATGCCCGAGCCAACGAAAACAGCTTCGGCGCCCAGATGCATCACCAGCGCCGCGTCCGCGGGAGTGGCAATGCCGCCCGCCGAAAAATTCGGCACGGGCAGCTTGCCGTGTTTCGCCACCCAGGCGACCAACTCGAACGGCGCGCCCAGTTCTTTCGCTTCGTGCATCAGCTCTTCTTCGCCCAGCGTGGTCAGCTTCTTCATGTGGCCGACGATGGCGCGCATGTGGCGCACCGCCTCCACGATATTTCCGGAGCCGGCTTCGCCCTTGGTGCGAATCATCGCCGCGCCTTCCCCGATGCGCCGCAGCGCCTCGCCCAGATTGCGCGCGCCGCAGACGAACGGCACCTTGAATCCGTGCTTCCAGACGTGATGTTCTTCGTCCGCGGGAGTGAGCACTTCGCTTTCGTCAATGTAGTCCACCTCGAGCGCTTCCAGCACCTGCGCCTCGGCAAAATGGCCGATGCGGACCTTGGCCATCACCGGAATGGACACGGTGTCCATGATTTCGCGGATCACGCGCGGCGCCGCCATGCGCGCCACGCCGCCTTCCTTGCGAATGTCGGAGGGCACGCGCTCCAGCGCCATCACCGAGCACGCGCCGGCTTCCTCCGCGATCCTGGCCTGGTCGGCGTTGGTGACGTCCATGATCACGCCGCCCTTCAGCATTTCCGCCAGCCCGACTTTCACTCGCCACAAATTGTTGTTCATCAAGTCCATGTTCGTTCTCCCTTGCCGATAGGTCGGTGGAACCGACCGAAAATTTGGTGATTAATGCTTTTCGCCGCCTGGCCTGCCCGCCGCCCCGGGCAGACGCTCCAGGAATCTCGCCCGGTCAATCTCAATGAATCGCGCCCGGCCGCTCGCCAGGATCACGCCCGAAGCATTGCGGATTTCACCTTCCCGCTGGCGCACGCGACCGTCGCGCCCCACTTCCCAGCCTTCGACGACGATGTCTTCGCCGACGGGCACCGGCTTGCGGTACTCGATGGTCATCTCTCCGGTCACCGCATGATCTTTCGCGAAGCGGCTGACTTTGGCCATCGCTTCATCCAGGAGCAAAGCGATGATGCCGCCGTGCACGAAACCCGCTCCGCCCTGATAGTCCGCGGAGAGGCGGAACCGGCCGCGGATTCGCTGCGCCGCGTCGTCCTGCTCGAAGGTGAGCTGCATTCCGCGGGGATTTGCGCCGCCGCAGCCAAAACAGAAGTTCGTCGGATTGGGTGTCAGGAGCATCCCGGTCGAGTCCTTAAATCAGCGCCACTCGCGCGCGAAATTCCTCGCGAACGCCGCGCTGTCGCTTGCGAAGCTCTTGCTCGAGCAGCCCGGACAGCTTTTCAATTCCCTGGGCGATGTGCTTTTCGTCCACGGAGGCAAATCCCAGGCGGAGCGTGTTCGGGCGCGGCTGCTGCGAGTAAAAATAGCGTCCCGGCAAGAACATTATTCCGCGCTCGCGGGCGTGAATCAGCAACTCGCCTGCGTCGAATCCCGCCGGCAAGGTGACCCACAGCGTCATGCCGCCTTCGGGATGCGTCCACGACGTTCCATCGGGCATGTGCTTTTCGAGCGACTCTTCCATCGCCGCCAGGCGGCTGCGGTAGATTTTGCGCATCCTGGCGAGATGCCGCGCGAAATAGCCGCGGCGCATGAACTCCGCCATGGTCGCTTGCGAAAGCTGGTCCGTGTGCAGGTCGGTGGTCTGCTTGACGAGCTGCAGACGCTCGATGGCGCTTTCGGCGCCGATGCACCAGCCTACGCGCAACCCCGGGAACGCCGTCTTCGAGAAACTATCCACGTGGATCACATTTCCAGCGGTATCCAGCATCTTGAGCGAGGGAATGGCGTCGCCGCGCAGGCGCAAGCGCGCGTAGATGCCGTCCTCGATCACCGGCACCTGATAGTGCGCAGCGATTTCCAGAAGGCGCCGGCGCTCGGCCAAGGGCAAAACGGTGCCCGTGGGATTGTGAAAGTCCGGCGTGATCAGAAAAAACTTTACGCGATTCTGCAGCAGCACGGTCTCGAGCGCGTCCACGTCGATTCCGACGTGTCCGGTGCGGGCTGGATCGGTTTCCACGCCGACTGCCAGTGCGCGCACGCGCGCCCCGGTCAGAATCGCGATCGCGCCGGGATAGCCCGGATTCTCCAGGGCCACCGAATCGCCCGGCCGGAGGAAGGCTTTGCAAACCAGATCAATGGCCTGCTGGCAGCCGTCGGTGATCAGCAGTTGCTCGCCCCGAACGTTGAGCCCCTCGCTGCGAAACAGATCGAGAAGTTCGCGCTTGAGCGGCTCGTAACCGTCCGTCGAACCAAGCTGCAGAATGCGGCTTCCGTCGCGGCGCAGGACATCATTGGCGCAGCGGCGAAACTCCTCGAGCGGAAAGCATTCCGCATCGGGCCGCGCTACCGTGAAGGCGATGGCACCCGGGGGAACTTCGGGCATCATGCGGCTCAGGCTCTCCTCGCCGCGATCGTCGGCAAACAGAGCCTCCCAGCGCATGCCTCCGCCGTTGCCATTGGTGCGCGGCGGCGGCGAGAACTGCTTCACCGCAGAGCCGCAAATAAAGGTGCCGCGGCCCACGTGGCCGCTGATCAGCCCTTCGGATTCAAGTTCGGCGTAGGCGTTCGCAACCGTGGTGCGGTGAACGCCGAGCTGGCCGGCCAGTTCGCGGCTGGCTGGAATTCGATCGCCGGAGCGCAGCTCGCCAGAATGCATCAGCGCGCGAAGCTGGTCGCGCAATTGCACGTAAAGCGGTATGTGGCTTTCGGGCTGTAAATGTAGAGGAAGCATTGGCCTCATCCTAGAGGCCAATATAGAGTACTTCCGACGGCAGTAAAGAGCCAATATGTCTTTTCGGCGGATTATTGCGTGGCGCGGTTTATTCGCTGAAGAGCTTGGATTGCGCCTCCAGCACCGCGCGGATCTCGCGCGTGGTCCGCGGCGATCGCCGGGCCACGCCGACCACGCCAAGCACTTTCATCTCGGCCAGGGCGGTCCGCGGAATAAACATGTGCAGCACGTTGCCGTGCAGATCCGGAGGAGTAAGCCGGACACCGGTATCCAGCAGGTCGAGCAGGTTATTCGCGACGATGCCTTCCATGACGTCCTCATCCCGAAAGCGTAGGCGGACCCACAGGCCGTCCAATTTTGGCCGGCTCAGGAAGGTCTTGCGCTCCGGCTCAAACGGGTCCTTGAACTCGCGCACAAAATAGACGGATTTCACTTCCTCGAGCTGGATGGATTTCTGTTCGCCATCGAGGTTGAGAAGGTCAATTTCGGCGGACTGCCCGAGCGTGGCCGGATTCAGGTATCCCCGGACCGCGCTGCGGTCGAGGAGAAGCACAACCACTTTCTTGAGCGTCGAGGCTGGAGCGCGACTCTTCACCAAGCGTAGGGCCTTTTTAGGGGAGGATGTTGCTAAGTCCTCGCAGACTATGTTATCTTTATGGCGGTTTTTGTCAACTTGTTGTTGCTTAAAGGGTTAGCTTCGAAGCGTCGCCGATAGACAGCCGAAGGCGCGTACCTGAATCGGCCAGCCTCCTGGCCCGTATCACAGCTATCACCCGGATTTGCAAACACTTACGCCATCGACGGGCTGCTTTACCTCCCCGGATTCCGCTGGGGGCCGACTTTCTGACTCCGGCCGTCCGCGCACCCGGCTTGATTCGCCTCGCGATCGAGCACGCATCTCCGTGTGCCTATTCCAGGTCGAAGCGGCGAAGAATCTTCGCTGTGACCTCGTCCGGGGCGCGAACAGCTGAAGTGATTGGAAGGCCAAGCAATTGGAATCGCACATCCGCACATTTCTGAATTGCCTGCTGGTCGAAAAGGGCCTGTCGGACAACACGATCCAGGCCTACCGGCGGGACATCGAGAAATTCGGCGCCTTCGTGGCGCAACGCAAGCTGGGCACGAAGGACGTGCGCAGGAGCGACGTGGTGGATTTTCTCGGCTCGCTCTACCGCAAGGGACTCGACAGCCGCTCGGTCGCGCGACATCTGGTCACCCTCCGGCATTTCTTCCGTTTTTCTTTGATGGAAGGCTACGTGGATGACGACCCGGCCGCCACCATCGAATCGCCGCGATTCCGCCAGAGCCTGCCCGCATTCCTGAGCCTCGAAGAAGTGGACCGCTTGCTCAAGCAGCCCGATACCACGGCGATTGTGGGCATGCGCGACCGCGCCATGATCGAGCTGATGTATTCCTGCGGACTGCGCGTTTCGGAACTCTGCGGAGTGCGCGTGGCGGACCTGCAAGCGGAAGCGGGATGCCTGCGCTGCGTGGGCAAGGGAAATAAAGAGCGGCTGGTTCCCGTCGGCAGGCAGGCCCTCGAAGCGGTGCAGCGATATCTGCGCTCGAGCCGGCCCGAACTGCAGGGCGAAGGCACCTCGCCGTATCTTTTCCTGAACCAGAAGGGCCGCAAAGTGGACCGCATCACGTTCTGGAAGAGGCTCGGGGAATATGGCCGCAAAGCGGGGCTGCGAAAGGCCTTGACGCCCCACATGCTGCGGCACAGTTTCGCAACGCACTTGCTCGATCGCGGCGCGGATCTGCGTTCCGTGCAGATGATGCTCGGCCATTCGGACATTTCGACGACGCAGATTTACACGCACGTGGTCGAGGAGCGGTTGAAACAGGTCTATAAGGCGCACCACCCGCGCGCCTGAAAATCCGGCGGCACCAGCGACAAGGAGCACGCATTCATGCCCGATTATATGTACTTGCTGGAAAGCAGACTCTCTCCCGAACAGCGCGCCGCGCTCGAGCGCGTGCAGGAGCTTTCGCGTTCGCAGGAGATCAACGTGTACCTGACCGGCGGCGCCATCCGCGACCTGATTTCCGGCCAGCCGATACGCGACCTCGATTTCACGGTGGAGGGCAATCCCGTCCGCATGGTGCGGGAGCTGGAAAAAGGCGGCGCGAAGGTTGTTTGGGAAAGCGAGAAATACCGGCACTACGAGATCATTTTCGCGGGAGACGCCGACGGATCCATTTCTTCGGCGCGAGACGACGTCTACGACCGGCCCGGGGCGAAGCCCGAAATTCGCTTCGCCGGCATCATGGAGGATCTGCGGCGGCGCGATTTCTCGTTCAACGCCATCGCCATTTCGCTGAACACGCAGTCGCGCGGACTGCTGCTCGATCCCATGAACGGGCTGGCGGATCTCGAGAGGCAGGAGGTTCGCGCGCTCTCGATCCACGCCTTCACCAACCAGCCCATCCGGCTGATGCGCATTCTCCGCTACTGCGCGCGGATGGGAGCGCGGATGGAATCGCGCACGCAGGAATGGTTCGAGCTGGCCATGGAGCGCGGCCTTTACGAGAACATCGAAGGGGCCGACGCCGGCCATGAAGTTCGCGCGCTGGCTCGCGAGGAAAATCCGACGGCAACGCTGAAGCAGTGGGAGTCGCGCGGGCTGCTGGCCATGATCCATCCGCGGCTGCAGAAGCGGAAGCCCGACTACGACAGCCTGAACAAGCTGGGACGCGTGCGCGCGAATTTTCTGGCCGCCGGAATCCGGCCACGGCTGCAGGTGGCGGTGACGGGTTACGTGATCGGGCGGCTGAAATCCCGGGAAGCCGCGGCGGCGCTGCGCAACATGGAGTTTCGCTCCGCGGAAGTGGATGCCATCGCGCATCTGGTCCCCGAGGCGCAGAAGGTGGTGAAGATACTGAAGAGCCGCAAAACCAACGCGCCCCGCGACGCGTATTTTTACCTGGCTTCCCTGCCGCCCGAAATGCTGGTGTTCATCGAAGTCGAATTGCCGAACCCGAAGGCCGTTTCCAAGATTCGCAACTACATCCAGAAGTGGCGACCCATGCGGCTTGCGCTTCCCGTGGCCGAGCTGGATGCTCTGGGCATCGCGCGCGGACCGAAGTTCGACAAGATCATCGAACAGCTTTTTGAATTGCAGCTTCGCGGCAAGGCTCGCTCTCCGGAAGACCGCACCAAAGCGCTGCGCAATCTGGCGGGCATCAAGGAAGAGCCGAAGAAGAAAGAAGAGAAGGAAAAAAAGAAACCGAAAAGCAAAGAGAGCGCGGCTGCCGCCAAAGCGCCCGAAGCGAAAGACGCGAAGCCCGGCGACAAGCGCGCCCAGCCGGCCGGACAGGCCGCAGCGCCTCCGACGGCGAAGGCCCCGGCAGGCGGATCGAAGCAGCCGCAGTCCGCCGCCGCCGCAATCGGTGCGCGGGCGCAGGCCAAGCACGACGATGCGGCCAAGGCGCATCGCGACGCGCGCACGCGCGTGCGGGCGGTCCGTCCCAAGCCGAAGGCCCGCCCGGCGAAGAAGTCGCGCGGCAGGTGAAGCACCAGTGAAGCGCGCGATCTGCGCCCGCGCAGAACGGCCACGCGGCGGAGTTTTCGCCCGATAGCTGACATGATTTTGAACCGCCAGCGCGATGTCCGCGTTTCCGTGAGAGAACTGGGAGAATTTCTCTCTCGCGCGCGTCGCGCACTTCGTCTGCCTGCCGATGCGGTCACCGTTTGCCTGGTCACGAATTCTGAGATCGCGAGGTGGAATCGGGTATATCGAGGCAAGATTGGACCGACTGACGTGTTGTCGTTTCCGGTCGAGCAGAGGCAAAGGAGAAAGAGGAACCAAAGGAGGCAGAGGAACCCTCGCGCGCGCAAGAGTGGCGATATTTCCCCGTTTGGCGCGAACAACTCCTCCACTTCCTCTGTTTCGTCTGCTTCCTCTGCGTCGTATTTGGGGGACATTGCGATTGCGCCGGTCGTCGCGCGTCGCAACGCGCGGCGATTTGAACGGACGCTCAGCGAAGAGATGCGTATTCTGATCCTTCACGGCCTGCTTCATTTGATGGGATACGATCACGAGATGGACAGCGGGCAGATGGAGCGCCGCGAGCGGCGGCTACGCAGCGCGCTGGGATTGGGCTAAGCCATGGTGATTCTCTAT
The DNA here is from genome assembly GCA_963814605.1 of uncultured Acidobacteriota bacterium. Classification (GTDB taxonomy): domain Bacteria; phylum Acidobacteriota; class Terriglobia; order Acidiferrales; family UBA7541; genus Palsa-295. The sequence goes on from CAWFDD010000002.1 coordinate 1,025,562, forward strand.
TACACGCTGGCGATACTTGCGCTGACGACAGGACTGGTCGTCGCGTCGTATCTCGACCGCGTGTACCGGGAACTGGGTCATTCCTCCGGCGGCCGGATTCATGAGCACCTCGAAGTTTTCGAGGCAGAGGTCGAGCCGCGCTTCAAAATCGAACGCGCGCGGGCGGCACTGGCGTTCAGCTTGCTGGCGCGATTCTGGATCGTGCTGGTGGCTGCCGTGACAGTGCTGGGCGTGGTGCAAGTCGAGCCAGACCGCTGGCAGACCGCGCTCGAAATTGTCCTGCTGCTTGGCGCCGAGGTCGTGATCGCCATGCAACTGCTGCCGTTGCTTTTGATAGCAGGAGCGAGCGGGCAGTGGATCTCTCCGCTGGTGCCGGCGGTTCGGCTGTCGCTCTGGATTATCTGGCCGATTCTGGCTGTGCTCGATCTGGCAGTTTCGGTACTGCGGCTTTCCGAGGAGGAGCCGAGCGCGCCGGTGGCAGAACAAAAGGCCATCGAAGCGCTGGTGGACGCGGCGACGGAAGAAGGAATCATCGAGCAGGACGAGGCGCGGCTGATCGAACAGGTGATTGAGTTCGGCGACAAGCGCGTGCGCGACGTGATGACGCCGCGGCCCGATGTGATCGCCATCGCGGCCAAGTCGACGCTCGAGGAACTGCGCGAGCGCATCGTGGAAACAAAATTTTCGCGGCTGCCGGTGTACGAGAAATCTCTCGACGACATCGCGGGGATCGTGATGGCGAGGGACATGCTTGAAGTTCCCGACCGCGAAGCGGGCCGGCGCACCGTGCGGGAGTTGATGCGGCCGGCGCTGTTTGTTCCCGAAATGAAGTTCGGTTCCGAGCTGCTGAAGGAAATGCAGCGCAAGAACCAGCAGATGGCCATCGCCATAGACGAATATGGATTGATGGCCGGAGTGGTGACGATCGAGGACCTGGTGGAGGAGATCGTCGGCGAAATCGGCGAGGAAGACCGGCGGCCCGCGCCGGATGTGGTTCGCGAGAGCGGCGGGACGATGGTCCTGCGCGGGAGCGTGCCGGTGGACAAGATCGGCGAGCTCTTCGGCATGGCGCTCGAAACGGCCGCGCAGCATTCGAACGTGACCACGATTGCGGGACTGCTGAACAGCGTCGCCGGGCACGTGCCGCGCACCGGCGAGACCGTGGAATTCGACGGGTTGCGTTTCGAAGTGCTGGAAGCGAACCAGCGCAAGGTGCTGCGCGTTCGCGCGCGGCGCGCGGCGGCTGCGCCGATTTCGACTGCGCGCGCGGTTTGAGATGCGTTTTTCGGACTCGATGACGTTCTACTTGCTGGCGCTGCTCGTTGCGGTTTTTCCGGATGCGGTGGCGGTTTTTGCGCTGGCGGGCTTTGCGGTCGCGGATTGCTCCTGAGAATTCCTGGCGCGGCGCCAGGTGGGATCGGGCGCGTAGGTGGTCATGGCTTTGCCGATGTCCACGGTGTCCTTGCCCAAGTCCTTCTGATATACGACTCCTAATTTGTCCACAATGAAAGTGACGACACCAGTGGAACGGTATGCAGCCGGATAGGCCACGAAACCGAAGCCTCCGGTCATTTTGCCATCCACGACGTAGTTCTTTGCCCCACCCAGAGCATATTTTCCCTGTCCGGTCAGGACGTGGAAGTAGTAACCGCGATACGGATTGGTGGCGGTTTGCTGATTGTGAGAATAGACCTCGGCGGCAGCTACCAGCGGACCGATGGGACTCGGCTTTTCACCGGAAGCGACCTTCCAGTAGAGACCGTTTTGCTGGCCTTCATCGCTGAAAATCTTCTGCGCGTACTCATGATGCTCCTGCGCGTAGTATTCCTTCTGCGCGGCGGCGAGCTGCTCGCAAACCATGATGGCGGATAGCTCGTTCTGGCCGATCCGGCGGAACAGAATTTCCATCTTGCCGGCCCGAGTGTCGAAGTACCACACTCCATTTTTTTCAATTAAAGGTATGGGCATCGGCCAATTCTCAGCGCCCATGTAAATCGTGACGGTTCCGTCCGGCTCTTTCACCATGCGATGCATTTGGTCGTATCTGGCCACAATATCGGCGCGCCTGGCCGAATCCTGGATGGGATCGCCGGAGGACACGATTTCCTTGGCGTCCGGTCCGAGAATTTCCAGCATCGCGCTGGTGTCATTACTGCGAAGAGCTGAGATTAGCGCATTGCTTGCATCCATTCGCGATGAGAAGGTTTTCTGTCCCTGCTGCTGAGCCGCGGCGAGCGCGGAAAAACAAGCCAGCACGAGCACCACAATCGCGGCGACTCTTGACAGAATACTCGAATGAAAATTGCCGAAGCCCAACCTCGTCCGCTTCATATCTTCCTCTCCCTATTGAGCTGAGTCGTTTCAGCCGTGGGTCGTCGTTGGGAATTGCCGATTAGCGCCGTCCGCCGCCTCGAGCGCCGCCGCCGCCGAATCCACCGCCGCCAAATCCGCCGCCGCCGCTGTAGCCACCCCAGCTGCCACCACCCCGTGAGGAATAGCCGCGGCTTTGTCCGCCACGGTCGAATCCGCCCCAGGAGCCTGAAGAATCACTCCGCTGGCTCGGTTGAGAATAGCCGCGCGCTGCGGCGGAACTATCGAAGGGCTTGTTATCTGCTCCGTGACTGTTGAAGACGTTGTCGGGTGCGCGGGAGGAGGCACTCGAGTTGCGGTCGGACGACCCCGGCGCTCCCGCCTGACGGCTTGCATCGCCCCGGCCGATTTGGTCGTTGCGATAGTTGTTGTATGCGCTCGTCGCGTGGGAGTACCCGCCATTTTTGTAGTAGGTGTTACGGTTGTAGAAGGTACTGCTGTTCGAGTAGAAGCGATTGTTGTTGTAAACGACAGTGTGATTGCCCCAGTTGGAACCCCAATGGTTCCAGCCCCAGCCATAGCCGCCGTACCAGCCGATGCCAAAGCCGACTCCCCAAAAAAGAGACGGGCCGCCGAACCAGATGCCCGGATAGGGATACCAGCCGGGCCATGCCAGGATGGGGTCGCCGTAGATCAGCCAGGGATCATAGGCGGGAACATACACGACTTGAGGGTCGGCGGGTTGAATGACGATGTTCGAGCCTTGAGTCGTAACATTCTGCTGCGGCGTGGTCTTCAGATTGCCGGCCGCCTGCGCGCGCTGGCGCATGGTCTGAATGGCGTCCATCACGGCGGCTTGCTGATTGTAGTAAGCGTCTCCGAGAGACGACGTCCAGGAAAGATTCTTGTCCATGTTTGCGAGAACACTGGGAAAGCCGGTGAGCGCCTTGACGCTCGGGTCCCAGGGCTGTTGGTCAACCGCCTGGGCCAGCGCGTCGCCCTTTAGATTGGGATTGTCTTGGAGCCAGCGGTCGGCTTCGACGACCTGCGCGGGGAATGTGGTCGCTGCCAGAATCTGCGCCACGAGCGAATCGGGGTAAAGCGCGATGGGCGCGACCAACTGGTTGAGTTCGTCGGGAGTCTGCTGCATGTACGGCGTCGTCGACTGAGGCTGAGGGTTGTCCGGCAGCGGCGTCTGCGAGTCCTGCTGGTGGGCGGACAGATTCTGAGGCCCGGCCGCGAACAGCAGCGCAATCACTGCCACAGCAAGCAGGAGTCGCTCGCGCAATGGAATCCCTGCGAATCTCGTGGACTTATGCGAATCATTCGGCTTCATGACGCCCTCCCCGCAGCTCGTTCGCTGGCGCGCCCGCACCCGGTGCGAACCCATGCGCAACCACACCTACCGTTATACCACTTATTCGCGACGCGCAAAATTCGCAGCGAACGCCCTTATTGGCCGGAGGCGCTGCGGAGGCGCGCGACTTCTTCGCGAAGCTCGCGAAGCTCGCGCTGCAGATCCGGTAGGCGGTTGAAGACGGCAACGGATTTGCGCCAGGCAAGATTGTCCATGGCGGGATAGCCGGAATAAATTGCGGCGGCGGGGACGTCGGTGGGCACGCCGGACTGCGATGAGATTGTGGCGCCATCGCCGATAGTCAGATGGCCGGCTGCGCCGACCTGGCCGGCAAGAACGCAGCGATTGCCGACGTTGGTCGAACCGGCAAGGCCGACCTGGCCGCAGAGCAGCGTGTCTTCTCCTACTTTGCAGGCGTGGCCGACCTGCACGAGATTGTCAATTTTCGAGCCGCGGCCGATTTGCGTCTCGCCGACCGTGGCGCGGTCAATGGCGGAGTGAGCCTGGATTTCGACGTCGTCGCCGATGACGGTGGTGCCCGCCTGACGCATTTTATGCCAATGGCCGTTCGCTTCGCGCGCGAAGCCGAAGCCGTCGCTGCCGACGACAACTCCGTTTTGCAGCAGGACGCGGTGGCCGAGGCGGCAATTCTCGCGAACGCAGGCGTGGGCGTGGGCGAAGAAATTGTCGCCGATGCGCGCGCCGCGATAAATCGAGACGAAACTGTGCAGGACCGCGTGGCTGCCGATCTCGACGTCTTCGTCAATAAAACAGCAGGGCCCGATGTGCGCGCCGACTCCGATCCTGGCGGAACCTGCAATTATGGCCGTAGCGTGCACGCTCGGGGCGTACTGCGGCGCGGGATGGAACAGCTCGATGGCGCGGGCGAAATCGAGATACGGGTTAGTCGAACGAAGCGCGGCGATGCGGTGCGGCTTGGATTCGTCGCGGGCGATCAGGACCGCGGAGGCACGCGTCGTCTCAAGCGCCGGGCGGTATTTGCGGTTGACGAGAAACGTCAGCTCGCCCGGCTGAGCGTCTTCGATGCCGGCGACGCCGGTGATTTCGAGGTTCGCGTCGCCTTCCGTGGCGCAGCTCAGTTTTTCGGCGATCTCTGCGAGTTTCATGGCAGCTCCTTGGAGCGGAAACCGATTGCATCCACAGATGAACACTGATGAACACAGATGGGAAGATGAAAACTTAACAGGCGAAAGATGAAAGTTCAAACGTCAAGGGCGGGGACCGCAGCGGATGGACGACCGATCACAATTTTAGAGTGCGGACTCAACACAGAGTTCACGGAGGGGACACAGAGAACGCAGAGGAAACCAAAACACCGGAGACGAACCGCTGGCGCGCGATCGCTACTTGCCGAGGAGCTGGCGGGCGATGACGAGGCGCTGGATTTCGCTGGTGCCCTCGCCGATGGTGCAGAGCTTGACGTCGCGGTAGAACTTTTCCGCAGGGTAATCCTTGGTGAAGCCGTAGCCGCCGTGAATCTGGACGGCTTCGTTGGCCACGCGCACGGCGACTTCTCCCGCATAGAGCTTGGCCATGCTCGATTCGCGCGTGAGGCGAGCGGCGTCACCACCCGCCTCGCCAGCGGCGATGGCGCGATCGGCGAGCCATGCGGCGCGGTAGGTCAGCAGGCGTGCGGCGTCAATCTGCGTGGCCATGTCGGCAAGCTTGAACTGGATGGCTTGAAACTCGGCGATGGGTTTGCCGAACTGCTTGCGCTGCTTGGCATAGCGCACCGAACATTCGTAGGCACCCTGGGCCATGCCGAGGCCGAGCGCAGCGATCGAAATGCGGCCGCCGTCGAGAATCTGCAGGCTGTTGACGAAGCCCTCGCCTTCGGCGCCCAGGAGATTTTCCGCCGGGACCCGGCAATCGGTGAAGACGACTTCGCTGGTGTCGCTGGCGCGCAGGCCCAGCTTGTTTTCCTTTTTGCCGGGGCGAAAGCCGGGGGCATCCTTCTCGATGATGAATGCGGAGATGCCGTGGTGTTTTTTCGCGGCGTCGGTGACGGCCATGGCGACGCAAACGTCGGCGTGATGGCCGTTGGTGGTGAAAGTTTTCGCGCCGTTGATGACCCAGCAGGCACCTTGTCTGGCAGCGATGGTGCGCGTGCCGCCGGCGTCGGAACCGGCTTCGGGCTCGGTGAGCGACCAGCAGCCGAGCAGCTCGCCCTGAGCGAGCGGCGCGACGTATTTCTGGCGCTGCGCCTCGTTGCCGAATTTGAAGATGTGGTTGGTGCAGAGAGAATTGTGCGCGGCGACGATGATGCCGATCGAGCCGTCCACGCGCGATAGCTCCTCGATGATGATGGCGTATTCGAGGTAGCCCATGCCCGCGCCGCCGTATTTCTCGGGGAAAATCACGCCAAGAAAACCCATTTCGGCGAGCTTGGGGATGATTTCTGAGGGGAAGGTCGAGTCCTCGTCCCACTCCATCACGTGGGGTGCGATTTCGCCTTCGGCGAATTCGCGGACGGTGCGGCGAAGGTGCTGCTGCTCGTCGGTGAGAGAGAAGTCCACGGTATGTTTATATCACGTTCGAGGCGGGGAGATAGCCCGTGCGGCCATAGATGAACACCAATAAACGCCTAAAGCGCGAGGGAGGCGACGCCGGAGCGGCGTCCGACGGCGCGCAAGACGAGATCGGCGAGGGCGCGGATGAGGAGCGGTGAATCGTTGAGCGCGGGCATCATGTGAAATTCGTGGATGCCGAGGGATTCGGCCAGCTCGCGCGCTTCGATGTTGATTTCGTGCAGGGTTTCGATGTGTTCGGTGAGGAACGAAATCGGAATCACGAGCACGCGGCGCTTGCCCTCGCGAGCCATCTGCTCGATGGTGCCGGTGAGAGATGGAGTGAGCCACTTCTGCGGGCCGACGCGGCTCTGATAGCAAAGAATGTAGGGATTGCGCCACGAGCCCATCTCACGGACCAGCCGGACGGTCGCTTCAATTTGCTGGGGGTACGGATCGCCTTTCTCGACCAGCGCCATCGGCAGGCCGTGCGCGCTGAAGACGAGATGCACTTCCTCTGGATTGGGAAGCCGCTGGAGGACGCTGTTGATGCGCTCGACGACTCCGGCGACGTAGTCCGGGTGGTCGAAGAAATGATCAATGAGCTGCACGGGAACTTTCGGCTTGTAGAGGCGGTTCCACTCCTTCAGGCTGCTGCCGGTGGTCGCGAAGGAATGATGCGGATAGAGCGGCAGAAGCACGAGTTCGTCGAAGGAAGCGCTTTCCAGCGCGGCGATGGCCTCGGAAGTGTCCGGGTGCCAGTAGCGCATGGCCACGATGGCGCGAGCGGAGATGTGCGGGCGAAGCGCCACTTCAAGGGCGCGAGCCTGCTGTTCGGTGAGGCGGCGAATCGGAGAGCCGCCGCCGATGGCGGCATAGCGCTGGCCGGCGACTTTCGAGCGCGTAACCGAGATTAATTTCGCCAGCGGCTTGCGCGCGAGAAACGAACCCGGAAAATTGATGATGTCCGGGTCACAGAAAAGATTATAGAGGAATGGCTCGACGGCGGCGAGCGAGTCGGGACCTCCCAATTGGAACAGAACTACGGCGATCTTTTTTGCGTCGGGCATAATCTCGAATTCCCGATAGTAAGATGCCACAAGAGAAGCACGCGACTCCAGAAAAACTAGTGAGCGCCCGGTTTTGACTGCAAAGCGGCAAAAGCGTTTTCCTCAGGCGCTACAGCCCAGAGATTTGCGGATCCTCATGTCGGAGCTGAAGTTCCGACCCCCTAGGTGAGAGGGAGCATGCGAGACGGGATTCAAGAATCGCAGGGCGCAAAGAGCGCCAGCGGCGAGGGTTTCCGGAGCGAATCAGCCTGCCGATGCGTTATTGACGGGTCTGGGGAATGTGTCTACATTCGTAACGTGCCCGTCAAGAAGGTACAAGTCGGCCAGGTTTGGAAGAAGGTTGACACGGGCGATTCCTTTCTGGTCACGAAGATTTACAACGAAGCGCTGACATCGTTTGCGGTGCTGCGCAAAACCGGATCCGAGGAAGAGCCGCCGACGCGCGTCAGGGTAGTAAACACAAGCGGCACGGCTGATCTGCCGGGATTCACCTACACGCAGCAAAACGACGATTTTTAGCGCGGCGAACTTCAGGAGTTGCCCCACCTCCGCTCCGCGTGATCCGAAATCGAAATCGGCCCGCACGTAAACGCCGAAGAGATACTCTTCGACTGCGTGGCCGACCGCTCCGCACTGAACGACAATAATTGCGGGCAACAGGTTTGGGTACACGATTCCGCGAAGCTGGATTAGAATGGCTTCTGCATGGCTGCCTCGTCCGGGTCAAACTTCGTTCACCTTCATCTGCACACGGATTACTCTCTTCTCGACGGCGCCTGCGAAATCGGCGAACTGACGGCGGAAGCCGCGCGCCGCGGGATGCCGGCTGTGGCCGTCACCGACCACGGCAATCTGTTTGCCGCCGCGAATTTCTATCATCAGGCAACCACGCACGGCGTGAAGCCGATCATTGGTTGCGAAGTGTACGTCGCGCCGGATAATCACAAGAATCGCGGCGCCGAAGCCGAGCGTTCAAACCATCTTGTATTGTTGTGCGAGAACGATGAGGGCTACCGGAATCTGATCCAGCTGGTCTCGACCGGATTCCTCGACGGTTTCTACTACAAGCCGCGGGTGGACCACGAGCTGCTGGCGCGCCACAGCAAAGGACTGATCGCGCTTTCCGCTTGCCTGCGCGGAGAAGTCGCCGAGTCGCTGCTCAACGAGAAATACGACCAGGCACGCACGAATGCCTACCGGTTGCGGGACATTTTCGGCAAGGGCAATTTTTTCCTTGAAGTGCAGGATCAGGGAATGGAGATCGAGACGCGGATCAATCGCGATCTCGTCAGCCTTTCCCGCGAAACCGGCATTCCGCTGGTGGCCACGAACGACTGCCACTACCTGACGCAATCGGATTCCCACGCGCAAGAAGTGCTGATGTGCATACAGACCGGGAAGACGATGAGCGACGGCCAGCGGATGAAGTTCGCGACCGATCAGTTCTATTTCAAGACCGCGGACGAAATGGCCCACGTATTCCGCGAACTGCCCGATGCTGTGTCGCGAACGGTGACGATTGCCGAGCGCTGCAACGTGAAGATACAGCGCGTCAGCAATCCTTTTCCGGAATTCAAGGTGCCCGAGGGACACACGACCGATTCTTATTTCGAGAAGGTGGCGCGCCAAGGATTCGCCGTGCGAGCGGTGCAGCTCGAACGCCTGTCGCACGAAAATCGACTCCGCTACCCGCTTTCCGATTACGAGAACCGCCTGAGTTCGGAAATCCAGATGATTCAGAAGATGCGCTTTGCGGGTTACTTCCTGATCGTTTGGGATTTTATCCGTTATGCGCGGGCGCAGGAGATACCGGTCGGACCGGGGCGCGGATCGGCCGCCGGCAGCCTGGTCAGTTACGCGTTGCAGATCACGGACGTGGACCCGCTGCAATACGATTTGCTCTTTGAGCGATTCCTGAACCCCGAGCGCGTCTCGCTTCCCGATATTGATATTGATTTCTGCATGCGGCGGCGCGGCGAAGTGATTGATTACGTCCGCAGGACCTACGGGGAGAAAAACGTCGCGCAGATCATCACCTTCGGAACGATGGCGGCGAAGGCGGTGCTCAAGGATGCCGGGCGGGCGCTCAATATGCCCTACGGCGACGTGGACAAGATCGCCAAGATGATTCCGGCGACGCTGAATATCGAGCTGGAGGACGCGCTGAAGCAGACGCCGCAGCTCGATTCGCTGCGAAGGACGGACGAACGCGTGAAAGAGCTGGTGGAAGTGGCACTGCGCCTCGAGGGGCTGGCGCGCCACGCGTCCACGCACGCGGCCGGTGTGGTGATTTCGCCGCAGCCGCTCACGGAAATCGTGCCGCTGTATAAGTCGAACAAGGATGAAATCACCACGCAGTACGACATGAACGCGCTCGAGCGCATCGGCCTGCTGAAGATGGATTTCCTTGGACTGACCACGCTGACCGTGCTCGACGACACGGTGCGGCTGATTCGACAGAATCGCGGCGTGGCCATTGACCTTTCGACCTTGCCGCTGGACGACGCGGCTACCTACGCGCCATTTGCGCGCGGCGACACCACGGGCATCTTCCAGTTTGAATCGCACGGTATGCGCGACATTCTGAAGCGCTACCAGCCGACGCGTCTGGAGGACTTGACGGCGCTGAATGCGGTGTATCGCCCAGGGCCGATTCAGGGCGGCATGATTGCGGATTTCATCGCGCGAAAGCATGGCGACAAGAAAGTCACCTACGACCTGCCGGAGCTGGAGGAAATCCTTTCCGAGACGCTGGGCGTGATCCTGTATCAGGAACAGGTCATGCAGATTGCGAACCGCCTGGCGGGATTCTCGCTAGGGGACGCGGACCTTCTGCGGAAGGCCATGGGCAAGAAGAAGCCCGAAGAAATGGCCGCGCAGCGCGAGAAATTCCTGACCGGCTGCCAGGCGCGCAAAATTCCAGTCAAGAAGGCCACGAAAATCTTCGATCTGATGGCCGAATTCGCCGGCTACGGTTTCAACAAATCGCATTCCTGCGCCTACGCGTTGCTGGCCTATCAGACGGCGTGGCTCAAGACCCACTATCCGGTTGAATTCATGGCCGCGATGCTCACCTCCGAGACGGGCAACACCGAGAAAGTGGTCAAATTCATCAACGAGGCGCGCAGCATGGGCATCACCGTGCTGCCTCCGGACGTGAATTCAAGTTCGCTGAATTTCACGCCGGTCGGCGATTCGATTCGGTTCGGCCTGACGGCGATCAAGAATGTAGGCGAGAACACGGTGAAAGGCATCCTGGCGGCGCGCGAGACGCTGGGGCGGTTTACGAGCTTTTTTGAGTTTTGCGAATCCGTGGATTCCCGGCTACTGAACAAGCGCGTGCTGGAGAGCCTAGTGCGGGCCGGAGCGCTGGACGGGTTGGGCGCGCATCGCGGGCAGATGATTGCGGTGACCGACCGGGCCATCGAACGCGCGCAAAAGCTGCAGCGAGCGAAGGAAAGTGGACAGCACGGGCTATTCGGCGGAGGCGCGGCCGCGTCCACGCCGCCTGCTCCGGAGGCGCTGCCGGAGGTGGATGAATGGGCGGAGCACGAAATCCTTGCCGCGGAATATGCGACGCTCGGCTTCTACATTTCCGGCCATCCGCTCGATAAATATGCAGGGCGGTTGCAGGACCTCAAGGCGATCGATCTCTCGACGCTGGAGGGGCGCCGCAATGGTGAAGACATCATCGTCGCCGGAATCATCGTGCAATTGCGCCCGATGCGTTCGCGCCGCGGGGCGCGCTGGGCGATCCTGACGCTGCAGGATCGCACCGGCGTTTGCGACGCGCTGGTTTTTCCCGAAGCCTTTCAAAAGCTCGAAGCGATCCTGAAGGCGGCGACGCCCCTGCTGGTGAAGGGCAGGGTTGCGGTCGAAGATGTGGGGACGCGCGTGATCGTGTCCGATGCGCGGCCGCTGGATCAGGTCCGCGATCAGGGCGGCAACGGAGCCGCGCATGGGGCTACGAACGGGACCAGCGCGCAGGCGTCAGGCACGCCGAGCTTGCTGCGGGTGCGCGTGAGCCGCAGCGCGATGGACGCGACCATCATCAATCAGCTGCACGAACTTTTCGCCAGCCGCCCGGGGCGCTGCCGGGTGGCTTTCGATTTGGTGCAAGACGACGGAACGGAAGCGACCATTGACGCAGATAGCGCGGTGAGTGCAGATCGCGAGCTCGTCGAGCGGGTGCGCGAGATTTGCGGCTCCGATTCCGTCGCGGTGGTGCAATGAGCGATCTGCCGGATAAAGAGAAGGAAAAACACAAGCTGGCGCGCGAGCGGCTGCGCCGTTTGCGCGCGCTGGCCAAACAGCGGAAGTTGCAGGAGAAAGCGCTGGCGCGCGCGGCCAAGACCGCGCCGGCCCAGCCACCCTCTTCCGCCGCGAAATCGCAGCGGCCGATTGCCCCGCCGCCGAATCAAATTGATTTCAAGCAGCGCGACGAAAAGCGCCAGCTCGAAATCAACGCGCTGGAACGGGACATCACCGAACTCAGCCGGCTCACCGACCCGGACGACGCGACCGCCGGCGAAATCAGTCGCATCCGCAAGGAAGTTGAGGAGCTGAAGCACGATTTTTACGCCCATCTCGCAGCCTGGCAGAGAGTGCAGCTCGCGCGTCACCCTCAACGGCCCTACACAGACGATTTTATCCGGCTGCTGTTCGAAGACTTTAGCGAGATCCACGGCGACCGGAATTTCGCGGACGACCCAGCGCTCATCGCCGGCATGGCGAGGTTCAACGGGCGCCCCGTGCTGATCGTCGGCAACCAGAAGGGGCGGGACACGAAGCAGCGGCTGGCGCGCAATTTCGGCCAGGCCAAGCCGGAGGGCTATCGCAAAGCGCTGCGCGCCATGCAGATTGCCGCGAAATATCGGCGGCCCATTTTCGTATTCGTGGACACGCCGGGAGCCTATCCGGGGATTGATGCCGAGGAGCGGGGGCAAGCGCAGGCCATTGCGCACAACATTCGCGAGATGTCGCGGTTGCCGGTTCCGATCGTGGTCGCCATTACCGGTGAAGGCGGTTCCGGAGGCGCGCTGGCGATCGCCGTCGGCGACCGCGTGTTGATGCTGGAAAATTCGATCTATTCGGTGATTTCGCCCGAAGGGTGCGCGTCCATCATGTGGCGCGATTCGACCAAGGCCGAGTTGGCCGCGGAGGCGCTGAAGATCACGGCGCCGGACTTGCTGCAACTGAAGCTCGTTGACGAAATCGTTCCCGAACCCGAAGGCGGCGCGCATACCGACCACCACGCCACCGCGAAACTCCTCGAACCCGTCCTTTTGCGCGCGCTCGACGAACTTTCACGACTCTCGCCTGAAGCGCTCCTCGAACAACGCTACGATAAGTTCCGGCACATGGGGCAGTTTTTCTCCTGATCCCAAGGTGTTTACTGTATTGCCTGGCAGCGCATGAGCGAGCTAACCTGCGCTGGCGATCCCGAATTTTGGACCGCGAGATCGGAGGTTCGCCAATGCAAACGGACAATGCGCGTCACGGAACGCTGGGCGCCCTGTGGGCAATCTACGGCCTGATATGCATCGTTAAAGCGGCGTGGATTGTCGTTTATTGGGGTACATTGACAGTGATGTGGGGCGCGCTGCTGAACCGGGTGGCGAACCCGTTGTTCTGGATGAACGCGTTCCATACGTGGCTTGTGGGCGCCGTGATTCTGCTGATCGTCGTAGCTTTATTTTGTTTCGGAGCTGCCATGGCGCTGCTACGGCGGGATCGGTCGAGCCGGATCCTGCCTGTTGTTGCCGGCCTCTTGGCGATCATCACCGGCCCGCTGGGCACCGCACTGGGCGTGTTCACGCTGATCATCGTATTAACGCAAACCTCCTCGCAGACACGGAGCAGCCTAGCTCCCGCCGCGTAGACCTGCGCGCAGAGAGTCGCGCGCCGGACGAGCCAGTTCTTCGAGTTAGAAGCCGCCCCCGAACCGCGTGGAACTTTTCGCGGCGTTCCCGCGTACTATCTAAGTGAGACCCGGTGTCGGGGAGGTGACTCATGTTCTGCGACCGTTGCGGCCAGCCCATTCGTGATGACGCTCGATTCTGCAGCGCTTGCGGCAAGTCTCAGGGCAATGTCTCGGCTCACTTGGCGACGCCGGTGGCTACCGATGGGCGAGTCCGCCGGAATCTTCATGTTCTAGGTGTTCTCTGGATCGTAATCGGCGCGCTGCGCCTCATCGAAGTATCCTGGATCTGGGTTGTGGGACACAGGTTTCTTCCCGGATTTGCAGGGGGCTTCGCATCAGACTCGTTTCCGTTTTCTGGGCGCTTCCCAATCGAAGGCATAGCTTGGTCAGGCCTGGCGTTCGCGGGTTTCTGGATGGCGGCGTTGGCGGTTTGCGAGGTCGTAATCGGCTGGGGCCTCCTGGAACGTCAACCCTGGGCCAGGGTTTTCGGCTTGGTCGTAGGATTCCTGCTGCTACTCAGGTTTCCGCTGGGCACGGCCTTGGGAATTTACACGCTCTGGGTTCTTCTGCCCGCGCCGGCTGGCAAGGAATACGACCAGCTGACGCACGCTTCGTAATCAGCGGGGCACCCATCGTGAATCTCCGTATTTAATCCTGCCATTAGAGCATTGGGCACGCTCTTCCCTGTTCCCGTTGCCGGCCGCCGCGCACTCGTTTAGGTTTGGTTAACGGGGTAACCGATCCATGGCTGAAGGCGAGGCACCACTGATGTCGGATGTTTTTCGACCGTACGAAAGACTGGTGGAAATCACGATCCTTGGGAAAACATTCCTGGTTCCCGAGAGAAACTCCCTGCTGCGCGCATTTCAGTTCATCAGTCCCGAGACGATCCCTTACGGACGATTCTGCTGGAATCAGGAATGCCAGTACTGCCGCGTGAACTGTCAGCTCTCCGACGACGATCAGGCTCGGCCCATTTTGAGCTGCAAATTTATCGTCTCCGAGGGCATGGATATCTCCGAGCTTGCACCGGAGCTGGTGGGCTGCCTGCGCACCAAGCTCGGGCAGAGCCAGGTGGTCACCGCCGATGCTCCCGACGGGACGAACGGCTCGGACGGCTCGGACGGTTCCAACGGTTCAAACGCACTGTAGCAACTCCCTAGACGTCTTAGGCCCCCGAGGATTTGATGAGCGGTTTCAGCGTTCTGGTCGCCGACGACTCGCCTGTTTATCGCAAGCTCGTCGAACACGCCCTGGCGGAAGATTGCAGCTCGGTGTTGTTCGCAAACAGCGGGCATCAAGCCATCGAGATCTTCGAGCGCGAGAATCCCGACCTGGTCATCACCGACTGGATGATGCCGGACCTCACAGGCATTGAACTCTGCCAGAAGATCCGCTCGGGAGTTCACCCGTCCTACACCTACGTCATCATTCTGACCAGCAACGCCGAAAAGGAGAGCGTGGTTAAGGGCCTTTCCGCGGGCGCGGACGACTACCTGACGAAGCCCTTCCATCGCGACGAACTGGTGGCACGGGTCCGCGTGGGACGAAGGCTGATTGATCTTCACCGGCAGATCGAAGCGAAGAACCAGTTGCTGGAGGAATTGGCGCTTACTGATCCGCTCACAGGCCTGCCCAATCGCCGGGCGATTGAAGCGTGGTCCGTGCGCCAGCTCAGCGGAGCGGCGCGCTACGGCTTTCCGCTCTGGGTGGTGATGGCCGATCTGGATCACTTCAAGAGCGTGAACGATGCCTACGGTCACGACGCTGGGGACGCGGTGCTGAAGAAATTCGCGGAAGTGCTCCGGGCCAACACGAGACTCTCGGACATTTCCGGGCGAACCGGCGGCGAGGAGTTCCTGCTGGTGGTCACCCATGCGGATGAGAGCGGGGCGATGATCGTGGTTGAGCGCATTCGCAAAGAGTTGGAGGCCGAACGATTTTTGTGGAAAGGCTCGAAGGTGCAGGTGACGGCCAGCTTTGGGGTCGCGGGATTCTCGGGCAAACACGCGCCCGAATTCAGCGATCTGGTGGCCGAGGCGGACGCGGCGCTCTACCGCGCGAAACACCAAGGGCGCAATCGAATCGAACTGACTGCCGCGCACGCTGTCTGAGGCCGTCGAAACTTTTCCTGTACGACTACGCTCCGATACTTGCCAGAAATTCACGCGCCGTGCCATTCTTGCCGTCAGCTCCTGGGGGAACCGCGAATGGCTATTTGCGATGGTTGCGGCGCACAGGTGGACGATGCGCACATCCGGCAGCGCATCGAACGGCTTGAGCTGGCTACGCGTTTCCGTCCCATTCACATCTCGGCTTTGTTGATTGACGCCGCCCCACCCGCCCGCTTCAGGGATTACTTCTATCGCGCGACGAACGACCGTTCGGAACGATCACCTGATTCTCGCGCGTATTTCGACCAGCTCGTAAGCTGCGCGGTAGCAACCCCGGGGCACGGAGTGACTGAAGAAGCCGCGCTGGCTGAATTCCAGCGTCGCGGTTTCTATTTGATCGGCGCTGTTGAGTGCTCGCTCGATGGCCAGCACGATCGAGCGAAGGCCGTCGAGAAGGCTGCGCCCGTGCTGTTTAGGCGCGTCAACGTGTCCTATAAACCGAAGTCCATCGTCCTGCTCTCGTCGCATACCCTGCCGCT
Source organism: uncultured Acidobacteriota bacterium (assembly GCA_963814605.1). Lineage (GTDB taxonomy): Bacteria > Acidobacteriota > Terriglobia > Acidiferrales > UBA7541 > Palsa-295. The sequence goes on from CAWFDD010000002.1 coordinate 1,041,403, forward strand.
CGTCGCCATGTTCCAAGCGAACGGTTGGGGAGAGCGTCTGATCCTGATGAACGGCAAGCCGTTTGCCGATTTATCTTCGTCTGGCCGTCTGGCCAGGGCGCTCGGCCAAGCGGACACCGCTTGAAGCGGCATTCCGCGGATGTGTTAGAATTTGGTGTTCCAGCCAACGGTCGGATGGGGGTCCAAGCATGAAAGCACGCAAGAAATTCCTGGTGGGTTCCGGGATTATTGTGGCTACACTGCTGGCGCTGGCTTACGTAGGGTACACGCAGAGCAAGACTTACTACCACACGATTTCCGAGCTGGCGTCCTTGCAGGGTTCGACGCTTCACCAGCGCATGCGCGTTTCCGGTAACGTCCGCGCGGGATCCATTGCGCACCGCGACGGGCGGGTGAATTTCGTGCTCGAGGAACAGGGCAAGGATCTTTCGGTCAGCTACGTGGGCAGCGATCCCCTCCCCGATACCTTCAAGGACGGCGCGCAGGCGCTCGTCGAGGGCCGTCTGATGCCGGAAGGCGGATTCGTCGCGGAGCAGGTGCAAGCGAAGTGCGCCTCGAAATACGAGGCCTCTCCCGTAGGCGCGCCGGTGGCCAGCGAAAAGAGTCCCAACAAAAGCTAGTATCCCCAGGGGGAATCCGCTTGGATATTTTTGGTTCGTTCGCGCTGCTTCTCGCGTTTCTGGCTACCGTGTATGCCTTCGTCGCCGGAATCGTGGGGATCGTCACGCGCCGGACGCTGCTGACGAAGAGCGCGCGCAACGCGGGCATGGCGGTGTTTGGACTGGTCACGCTGGCCGTCGCGTCGCTCGAGTATTTCTTCTTCACGGATAATTTTTCGCTGGCCTATGTTGCGGCGCATAGCAATCACGCACTTCCGCTCTATTACAAGTTCTCGGCTCTGTGGGCCGGGCAAGAAGGCTCGTTGCTGTGGTGGAGCTGGTTGCTTTCGGTCTACGTCTTCCTGGCGCTATTCCTGAACCGAAAGAAACATCCGGAGCTGATGCCGTACGTGGGCGTTACGCTCGCGGGCGTGCAGACGTTTTTCCTCATCCTCAACAATTTCGTCGCCAGCCCGTTCCACGTGCTGGCCAGCGCTGATTCCGCGGGCGTGATGCATTTGGCGAAGCTATCGGAAGGCAGCGGCCTCAATCCGCTGCTTCAGTATCCGGAGATGGTGATCCACCCGCCGATGCTGTATCTCGGATACACCGGATTCACCATACCGTTTGCGTTTGCGATGGCGGCGCTGCTGGGGCGCTATCCGGGAGAAAAATGGATTCACATCACGCGCCGCTGGACCATGGTGGCGTGGTGCTTTCAGGGGATCGGCGTGCTGCTGGGCGCGCACTGGGCCTACGCCGTGCTCGGCTGGGGCGGTTATTGGGCGTGGGACCCGGTCGAAAACGCGGCGCTGCTGCCGTGGATCACCGGCACGGCATTCCTGCATTCGGTGATGATGCAGGAAAAGCGCGGCATGATGAAGGTGTGGAACGTGTGGCTGGTGTTCGTCACTTTCATGCTGTGCATTCTGGGGACGTCGCTGACGCGCACGGGAATCGTCAGTTCGGTGCACGCCTTCGCGGAATCCAATATCGGCGGCTGGTTCTTCGGCTTTCTCGGCATCGTGCTCGTCGTATGCCTGGTGGCGTGGTTCAAGAATCGCGATTACCTGCGCAGCGACAATCAACTCGATTCGCTCGTGTCGCGTGAATCGAGTTTTCTTTTCAACAATCTCATTCTCCTCGCCGCGTGCTTCGCCGTCCTCTGGGGGACTCTCTTCCCGGTGCTCTCCGAATGGGCGACGGGCAGTAAGATCAGTGTGGGCCCTCCGTTTTTCAATAAAGTGAACGTGCCGATCGCGCTTTTCCTGCTCTTTCTCACCGGAGTTGGTCCGCTGCTGGCTTGGCGCAAGACGTCACTGGACGCGCTGCGGCGCAATTTCGCATGGCCGCTCGTGGGTGGGCTTGTTGCGGGCGCTGCGGCATTCGCGCTCGGCTGGCGCGAATTCTATCCGCTGATGTGTGTGATCCTCTCCGTTTTCGTCACGCTGACGATTTTTTCGGAGTTTTATCGCGGCGCGCGTGTGATTTCAACGCGCGACGGCACGAACCTGCTGACGGCAGTCGGCGAACTCACCATGCGCAATACGCGCCGCTACGGCGGCTATGTGGTTCACTTCGCCATGGTGCTGATTTTCGTGGGGATTGCCGGCTCTGCGTTCAACCAGGACATTCAGAAGGAATTGAACGTCGGCCAAAGCATGACCATCGGCCCGTACACCATTCTGTGCCAGAACTTTGACCAGCCATCCAACGACAATTACCAGTCTGACCGCGCCACGCTGGAGGTGTTCCGCAATGGCCGCTCCGAGATGATGCTCTATCCTGAGCGTCGCTTGTTCTCGGCCAGCGGCGTTACGGAAACGATTGTCGCGAATGAGAGCACCCCGGTGCACGATCTGTACGTGGTGTATGCCGGACGCAGCCCGGATACGAATTTGCCGGTGATTCATGCGTATTTGAATCCGCTGGTGAAATGGATCTGGTTCGGCGGCATCGTGATGGTCCTTGGTACGGTGCTGGCGATGTTTCCGGACCGTCGGGCGGCCTTGGTGTTGCGTGCGGCGACAGAGCAGACATGGACCAGTGCCACCGCGACAAGCCCAGTCGCCAGCGGCCCGATTCGGCGCTCAAGCTCCGATGACTAAGTCACCCATCATCGCCGCCGCGCTCTTTGCGTTAATGCTTGCGCCGGCTTCCCGCGCCGACAATGCCGACCGCGCCAAGACTCTCAGCAAGAAAGTGATGTGCATGTGCGGCGGCTGCAACGACACGGCCGGCACCTGCAATCACACGGGCGGCGCGTTCTCCGGTCCGTGCGACACAGCGAAAGCAATGCAGAAGGAAGTTGCGCAGCGAGTGGATCGCGGAGACTCCGACGACCTCATCCTGCAATCCTTCGTTCAGGAGTATGGCCCGCGAGTTCTGCCGGATCCGCCGAAGAAAGGATTTACGGCTCTGGTGTGGATCGCTCCAGTCGCCGCGCCTCTGATCGCGCTCTTTCTGATTTGGGAAGTAGTGCGCCGATGGCGACGCCGCGTTGCGCTGGCGCCCGCCGGCGGGCCGGCTATTTCCGCTGAATTACTTGACCGCGCCCGCCGCGAATCCGGCAAGGAATCCGATGAGTAGCGCTGACGTCGCAGTCGCTTGCGTCCTGCTCGCGCTGGCGGCGATGATTTTCATATTCGGCGTGCGCCCGGAAGCCTCGGACTCGATGCCGCATCGCACCAAGCTCGATCAGCTCATGGAGCGCCGCGACGCCATTTACGAAAACCTGCGCGATCTGCGCTTCGAGCATCGCGCCGGAAAATTCTCCGAAGCGGACTACGATGAAATCAAGCAGTCACTCGAGATCGAAGCCGCGCGCGTATTGTCCGACATGGATACATTGACCGGCAGCGCGCCGACGCCCGCCACTCGGCAGGCTGCTTCTGAAAAAGGGCGGCGCGCATGAATATCCGCCATAGCGCCCTGCTGCTTGCCGCTACCCTGTTTCTTTGCCTGCTAGCGGCTCCGGCGTTCGCGGGCACGGTCACCGGCACGGTTCTGAATGGCACCACCGGAAAGCCTGCGGCCGGCGTGGAAATGATCCTGATCCGACTTCAGGGCGGAATGCAGCCTGTCGCCAACACAACGACGGACTCAGACGGCCACTATAAATTCGACAATCCTGGGCTGGGCGCCGGGCCGATGCTGATCCGCGCGGTCTATCGGGGGGTGAACTATCACGAGCCCGCCACGCCCGATAAAACGACCGTGGACGTCCAGGTGTTCGAACCCACCGACAAGGCCAGCGCTTTTGCCGTCACGGTGCACGCCATCATCATTCAGCCCAACGGTTCCGATCTAACGGTCAACGAAGAGTACAACATCTCGAACAAGACCAATCCGCCGCTTGCGTACTACCGCGCCGACGGATCTTTCATTTTTTCGATTCCCGAGGGCGCGGAGCTTGGCAGCGTTTCCGCGGTTGGTTCCTCCGGCATGCCTGTGGTGCAGAGCCCCATTGACAAGGGAAAAAATCAGCACGCAATCGTGTTTCCCTTTCGGCCGGGCGACAGTCAGGTGAACCTGAGTTATCGAGTGCCGTATCCGGGCAATCAGGCGACGCTGCGCCTGATTTCGGGGTACGCCGTGGATCATCTCGGAGTTTTTGCGCCTCCATCCGTGCAGGTCTCCGGCGCAGGATTTACTCCCGCCGGACAGGCCCAGGGATTCAGCGCGTACATGCGCGATGCGGTCGCGGCGAACACACCTATGTCGGTTTCCGTTTCCGGCACGGCGCCACCTCCTGCTCAACAAAGTGCAGGCGCCGACGAGACGCAGAATCCATCGGTCAACTCTCGAATCGAGACGGGCGGCGAAGCTCCCGCGGCGAGCGTTACGACTCTGCCGGCTCGCCTGGACAGCCTGAAGTGGATCATCGTCGCCGGTTTTGTGGCGCTGTTTCTGCTGGGCTTGATTTTCGTGTCGCGACAACCTCAATCCGCGGCCGCACCAGCTGTCGCCGCCGAGAGTAAGCCTTCGGCCACGGCACGCGCGAAACGCGCCGCGACAGCGGCTCAGGCGGAAGCCGAGAGTCCCAGCGTCGCGCGCGCGTCGTCGAATCTCGATCGGGAAGTCCGCGGCAGCCTCGACGAGCTGAAGGACGTCCTGTTCCGCCTGGAATTGCGCCGCGAAGCCGGCACCATCACCGATGCGGATTACGCCCGGGAACGCGATCGCGTTCAGACAGCTCTGCGCGGTCTGGTGAAAGGCTGAGGCATTTGTCCGGCACTCTCTCCACGCCGGTTCCATCCCGCTCCGGAACAGCGTCTGCTTCCGACCTTCATGCAGCGACCCTGGGGCTGACTTTTGACCGGGTCGAAAAGCGCTTTGGCTCGCTTCTCGCTCTGCGGGGGGTCTCGCTCGAAATCCACCCCGGAGAATTCGTTGCGCTGCTCGGCCCGAACGGCGCGGGCAAGACAACACTGTTACGCATCGCCGCCCTGCTGATGACTCCGACCAGCGGAAGCGTCGCCTTTCGCGGACTCTCTCAGGTCATCGACGGTCCCGGAATGGCACACACGGAGATTGTTTATCGTGATCCGAAGCCGGCGATCGGCATGGTCGGCCACAGCACGCTGCTCTACGACGAACTCACCGCCGCGGAAAACCTGACTTTTTTCGCGCAGCTTTACGAGCTCGACGAAGTGTCGAGGCGCGTCTCGGCAGCGCTCGAATCCTGCGGGCTGGCATCGCGCGCCGGCAGCATCGTGCGCACATTTTCCCGCGGGATGCGGCAGCGCCTGGCGATCGCGCGCGCTCTGCTGCACGATCCGCGCCTTCTGCTGCTGGACGAACCCGCCGCGGGACTCGATCGCCAGGGCCTCGCGTGGTTCGGCGAGACGCTCGCGCGGCTCCGCGCCAGCGGTGCGACCGTGCTGATGAGCACGCACGCGCGCAACGAATCGCTCGATCTCGCCACGCGCGCTGTTTCGCTTGCGGGCGGCAGAGTCGAGCGCGATAGCGGCCCGGGAGGCGATCCGCGCCCGCTGCTCGCCGCCCTTCGCTCCGAAGCCTGATATGACTACCGCGCGCGCTGCCGCGATCGTGCTGACCAAGGAACTCCGCATGGAGTTCCGCGCCCGTGAATTATTGACCACTACGATCGTATTCGCGTTGGTGGTCGTCGTGCTGTTCAGCTTTGCCTTCGATCCCACCGCCGGCGAATCACGCCGTTACGGCCCCGGCCTGCTGTGGATCGCCTTTCTTTTCGCCGGTTCGCTGATGCTGAATCCCTCTTTCGCGCGCGAGCAATCGAACCAGACGCTCGACGCCCTGCGGATGGCGCCGGTCTCGCCGTTCGCGATCTTGTTGGGGAAGATGTTCGCGAATCTGGTTTTTCTGTCCGTAGCCGAGCTGATTCTAGTGCCGGTGTTCGCCGTGCTCTACAACATCTCGATCGGTGGAATCCTGGGCCGGCTGGCGCTGGTTTTGGTTCTCGGAACAATCGGATTGGTCATCGCCGGCACGGTGTTTTCGGCCGTCGCTGCGCACGCGCGCATGCGCGAGTTGCTTCTGCCGCTGCTGCTGTTGCCGATACTGGCGCCGCTGTTGATTGCCGCCGTCGAAGCGACCGCTTCACTGTTTGCGGAACAACCGGCGCTGGACACCGCGTGGCTCGCATTCCTCGCTGGATTTGATATCGTGTTTCTGACTGCGTCGTGGTTGCTCTCGGATTTTCTGCTGGAGGAATGAGGTGAGTTCGATCCGATGAAGGGACGAAGCGCCATTACGGTCGTCGCCGCGTTGCTGATTTTCTTTGCCGGCTACGCGGCGCTATTCATCGCGCCCGACGAGAGCACCATGCACGAGATCCAGCGCGTGTTTTACTTCCACCTGGCAAGCTGGATGGCCATGTTTACGGCTCTCTCGATCGCGTTCGTGGCGAACGTCGCGTGGTTATTGACGCGCAGGCCGCAGTGGGATTGGCTCGGCGTAGCATCTGTCGAGGTGGGCGTGGTCTCCTGCACTGCAGGCTTGATCACCGGCGTTCTCTGGGGCCGCCCCGCCTGGGGCATCTGGTGGACGTGGGACGCGCGGCTGACCACCGCGTTCATTCTCTGGATCCTCTACATTTCCTACTTGCTGTTGCGCGGCCTGATCGAGGACCCGCAGCGTCGTGCCACCCTTTCGGCGATTTTCGGCATCTTCGCGTTCCTCGACGCGCCGCTGGTGTACGTTTCAAACCGTCTCTGGCGGACGCAGCACCCGTCGCCGGTTATTTTCGGTGGAGAGAATTCAGGCCTCGATCCGACGATGGGCAAGGTCTTGATCGTCTGCCTCGCAAGCGTGATGGTGGTGATGATTCTGGTGCTGATTGATCGCTATCGGCTCGAACGACTGCGCCACGAGGTTGACGAACTTCGGCTTGCCGCCGACGCCCGCGGCGCTGGCTCAAACTCGGTCCTTTCAAAGGGGTTATCGTGAGAAATTTCCATTTTCTGCTGGCAGCATGGATGGCTGTGTGGGCCGTATTTTTCGCGTTCGAATTGTCGGTTGCCAGCCGCCTCGGGAAGCTCCGGGGCGAAATCGAGCGGCTGAAGCAACAGCTTCGCGACGGCTGATCCGCGGAGCGTTTCCCGGCCGCAGGTGGTTTTCTGCGTTAATTCCAGATGCGCCGACAAACCATATGCTGGGATGCGTCATCCAAGGCGTTAAGTGCAAGGACCCGGCCGGAAGGGGTGTATAATGCCGGCAGGTTCCTTCCGGAGGTTTCGATGAGGAAATCGTTTGCGGCCCAGTGGATGGCTACACTCCTCGCGGCTTCGCTCGTGACCCTACCGGCGGTCGCCGCCCCGCAGAATCAACAGGCGCCTTCGTCAACCACGCAGCAAGCACCACCTTCGACTACTCAGGCGCCGCCTTCAACAACGCAGGCGCCACCCTCGACTGCACCCGCACAGCAACCGCAAGCCTCGACAACCGCCTCTGGAGACCAGCCGGTTGCCCAACCGGACAGCCCCAACGTGAAGGCAGGCACCGAAGCGGACGTCAACGCCATCGGCAACCGCAAGGTCGGGCATGGGCCCGAGATGTATTCGCTCGAACACGACATCCAGATCGGCAAGCAGTTGTCGGCGGAAGTCGAAAAGAGCGCGAAATTCATTGACGATCCGGTGGTGAACGAATACGTGAATCGCGTGGGACAGAACCTGGTGCGAAATTCCGACGCACAGGTACCGTTTACGATCAAGGTCATCGATTCCGATGTGGTCAACGCGTTCGCGCTTCCCGGCGGATTTTTCTACGTGAATAGCGGCCTGATTCTGCACGCGGATGAGGAGTCGGAGCTCGCCGGAGTGATGGCGCACGAGATCGCGCACGTTTGCGCCCGCCACGGCACGCGGGAAGAAACCAAGAGCACCATCGTGCAGCTCGCCTCGATTCCGGCGATGATCTTCATCCCCTATAGCTGGGCTGGATACGCCATCTATCAGGGCATGAACTTCGCCATTCCGCTCACGTTCCTCAAGTTTTCACGCGGAGATGAAGCGGAAGCGGATTATCTCGGACTGCAATACATGTACAAGGCCGGATACGATCCAAATGCCTTCGTTTCCTTCTTTGAAAAGGTGCAGGCGGACGAGAAGAAACAGCCAGGAACGATTCCCAAGGTTTTTTCGACGCATCCGCCCACGCCGGACCGCATCGAGGCAATTCAGAAGGAAATCGCCACGATCCTGCCCGCGCGTGACCAATACATCGTTACGACCTCCGAGTTCGACAACGTGAAGGCGCGCCTGCAGATGATCGAAGCGAACATCAAGGTGAAGGATACCAATCCGAATAAGCCGACCCTGCGGAAGCGCACCTCGCAGAACAAGGGCGGCAACACATCGCCGAGCGATCCCAACAGCACTTCGAACGGCGGCAGCTCGACATCGTCACCCGATAGCAGTTCAACGGACGATAGCGACCGTCCGACACTCAAGCACCGTTCGGATGACTCATCGGATCCAAGCAGTACGCAACCTCAACAGCAACAGTGAGCTTCGGTTAGCGGTTTAAGGTTAAGGACTTTCAGATAGAGGGCACTTGGCGCGGCGCCGGGTGCCCTTTAGTTTTTAGTGGGCGTGAATTTCCGCAACACCGAGCCGCTTCAAGCCTTCGGAGTAGTATTTGCGATAGAGGATGTCCCATTCCTCGCTGCCTTCGAGGATTTCTTTCTTTTGCGAAGCGATCTTCGCGCGGACTTCGTTGTCCACCTGCTCTTCGACCTTCAAAAGTGACGTCAGAATGTTGACGATCTCCTGGCGGATCGTATCGCGGTCCTCGACGAAATCCACGCTGGGGCTGGATACCAGGAAATCGATGATGCGGTGGGAGAGGCGGACCGTTTTTTCGCGGCTCAGTCGCATGTCGGCGCCCTCCTTAGCGGAGGATGAGCTTCCTTTCCCGGGCGAGTTGGCTTTTGATTTTCTTGAACATTTCCTGGTAAGACGCCCCGGTGCGACGCATCTCGTCGGAGTACTTGGCCAGTATTTCGCGGGCTTCCTCGTTCAGCCGGTCCTCGATGGTCACTTCGTCCGCCATCACCTGGCGGACCTGCTGTGAAATACCTTCCACGTCCTTGATTTCAACCATCTTGGCGGCCACCAGGCGCTTCACGATCTCCTTCGCCATGTAGCCCACGTAATCTCTTGAAAGAAGCATTCCCTATGACTCCGCGCTGCAACAGCAAGCCATTCAGTCTAATGGTTGAGTGGCAAAAGTTCAAGGCGAGTGGAAACGAACGAGTAAGACGTCAATCCTAAATCGCGGCCGAGACAGCCCTCGCGAAGCGCTGCGCCGCATCGGCGGGCTGATCGGTGACGACAACGGCCAGCAGTTGGGAGGTCTCGAACGACGAGACGTTTTCAGAGCCTGCGCTCGTGGCGTGCAGCAATCGGCCGTTTGCAATCCCGCGGATCGCTCCCGGCAGCAAATTCCCTTCTCGCGCCCGCAGGTACAGGGAGAACTCGCCCGTCCCATTGGAATAAACCAGGTGAAGAAATGACCGACGATCCAGCCAGCAAATTTTTGCGCGTTCGAGGCGGTATCCTGAAGCCAGAGTCACAGGCACGGAGCCCGGAATTCCCTGCTTCTCCGCCAGCGCCTTGATTCCCGCGGGATCGCTTACCCACCGTCTGGGCTGCCGATCCACAACTTCCACGCGGTGATCCGAGGCGGCGTCGGCGTACACGCGGGCAACGCGGCCGGGCAGCAGGACATAGCCCACGGCGAGCAGCAGCAGAGCCGCAGCTATGCCCAACGGGGCGGTTACCCATCGGCGAGACTTACGCTGCACCTGGGGCGCGACCGGCTCGGCAGCGTCGGCGGCGATCATTCCGCGCACGCGGCGATTGACGCGCGACACATCCACTTCCTCGGCCAGGAGTGCCTCGCGCAATCTGGCGTCGAGACGGTTCTGCGCCTCGATTTCTGCCCTGCACGCACCGCAGCCTTTCAGATGGGCCTCGAACTCGGCAGTTCTCTCGGACTCAAGCTCGCCAGAAATGTAAAGTGGCGCGAGCTCGGTCATTTCATTGCAATTCATCACAGTTCCTTCTCGGCGCGTCCCGCGCCTGCTCGCGCTTCCCACACTCTGGGCGCCGCAGATGCCAACCGCTCTCGTAGCGCCTGGCGTCCCCGGCTCAATCGAGACATCACCGTGCCGATCGGCAGCGACAACGTCTCCGCCATTTCCCGGCAAGTGAACCCCTCGACAACTGCGAGCAAGAGCACCGTTCGATGCTCCACCGAAAGTTCGCCGAGAGCGTTCGTGACCTCCGCGGCGTCCGCCAGCGACAACCCGGTCCGCGACTGAGGCTCCGCGCTACGTCCCGGTGCGTCCAGCGAAACCACAATCGGCGCGGCGCTGACGCGTCTACCCTGGGCGTAAAACGCGTTGAACAGGATCCGGAATAGCCAGGCTCGCACATTCGTCCCGGACTGAAACTGGTCGAAGTTTCGCCAGGCCCGAAACAGAGTCTCTTGCACCAGATCCTCGGCGGACGCCGTATCGGATGCAATTCGACGTGCCACGCGAAGCAAACCCTTCGAGTGCGGAATCGCAACCCGCTCAAATTCGTCCTGCCGCGCAGTCACAGTCGTAGCTATCCCCTCGGGAACGGGGCCGGCGAATCCCGGAAAATACCCGCCCGCCCCATAGATAGCACGGCTCGCACCGGTAATGCTACTTCGCGTTCTTCTGCAGATCGGCCAGCGCCGCGAGCACTTCCTCGCTGTGGCCCGTGGGATTCACCTTGATGAATTCCTTTTGAATCTTGCCGCTTGGATCGATGATGAACGTGTTTCGCGCGGCAACCGTTCCCCACTGGGGCATCTGAGGAATGGTCATGGTCGAGCCGTAGAGCGCCACCACCTGCTTGTCCGCATCCGAGAGCATCTTGAAATTCATTCCGTCTTTGGCGCACCAATCCTTGTGCGACTCGACCGTATCCACGCTGACGCCGACGACGATGGCGTTCTTCGCCTCGTACTGCGCCTGGTCGCGCTGGAATGCGTGCGCTTCGATCGTGCAGCCCTGTGTCCGGTCCTTCGGATAGAAGTAGAGGACCACCCACTTGCCGCGGAGGCTGTGGAGGCTGATCGCCGTGCCCTCCTGCGAATTCAAGGTGAAATCCGGAGCCATAGTGCCCACGGCCGGTGGCGGATTGTCATCGGCACGGGTGGCGGGAGCATGTATCGCCGGCAGGGCCATTCCAAGCAGTGCGATCGCGAGAAAAAAGTACGGACGTGCGCGTGGCGCTTCGTTTCGCAGCGTCTTCATGTCGGGGTTCTCCTTGTTTCAAGTGCTCCGGCTGGGGCGGTTTGTTCAATTACTATAATTCCTACGGAAAGCGAATTCATCCCTCGGAAGTCGTAGACGTGAGCACGCTTCTCACGCCGAACTTCTGTTATTCTAGTTGTTCGGGAACGCCGGTTAGGGCGCCCGCGGAAACCAATATTCTGAACCGAGGACTTTCTCACAGTGAATCCCACGACATTATCGGAGCGCAGCACGAAACGCGTTTTCAATTTCAACGCAGGCCCGGGGGCACTGCCCATGCCGGTGCTCGAGCGCATACGCGAAGAGCTGCTCGACTATCGCGGTACCGGCATGTCCGTGATGGAGATGAGCCACAGGTCGCCTGAGTTCGAGGCGATCAGCGATGGCGCCGAGCGCGCCCTGCGCCGGGTGCTGGGAATTCCCGACGACTACGCGGTGGTGTTCATCCAAGGCGGAGGCAGCCTGCAATTCGCCATGGTGCCCATGAACCTGTATCAGCCGGGGAAACCCGTGGACGTGCTGCACACCGGTTCGTGGACCGCCAAGGCGATTGAGGAGTTGAAGAACGTCGCACAATACCGTCTGGCGGCGTCAACGGAAGCGGACAAATTCACCCGCGTGCCGAAGCCGGATGAGATCACGCTGGCTCCGGACGCCTCCTACGTCGCCATGTGCACGAACAACACGATCGAAGGTACACAATGGGACGCTATTCCCGCGACGGGAAAGGTTCCGCTGGTGGCCGATATGTCCTCGGACATCGCTTCAAAGCCATTGGACGTTCGGCAATTCGGCATGATCTTCGCGGGCGCACAGAAAAACCTCGGGCCGTCGGGCGCGACCATCGTGATAATTCGGCGCGATTTGGCGGATCGCGGAAGCGACAAGATCGCGAAGATTCTCCAGTATCGCACCCAGATCAAGGAGCGCTCGCTCTATCACACGCCGTCCACGTTCGCCATCTACGCTGTGGGATTGGTGCTGGAGTGGCTCGAAGCGCAGGGTGGAGTGGCGGCGATCGAGAAGCGCAACGAAGCCAAGGCGAAACTGCTCTACGACACTATCGATGCCAGCCATTACTACAAGTGCCCGGTCGAGCGTCGGTCCCGATCGAAAATGAACGTCGTCTTTCGGCTGGCCGGCGGTGACGAAGCTGCGGAAGCCAAATTCGTGAAGGAGACCGAGGCCGCCGGCATCGTCGGCGTCAAGGGGCACCGCGCGGTCGGCGGCATGCGCGCGTCGATCTACAACGCCGTCACCCTGGAGGCTGTGCAGGCGCTGGTAGCGTTTATGCGCGAATTTGAGCGCAAAAACGGCTAATTGCCTGCCGTTCGAGGCGAATTCCGGCCTGCGAACAACAAGCCACATTGTTGTGGCTTAATTACAACACTCTCCTTGACTTCCCCTCAAACCGCCGCTATCGTGTGGCTTTAATGCGTGCCGCCGTCTCAGACTCACCCGAGAAGCGCTCGGGGCCTAAGCCCCTAGGAAGTACTCTGCGCACGAGCGGGTTCGCAGATACCCGCGCGAATCCATCTCCGCGGGGGCCAGCGGGCGCTGGCCGACCGCCGCTTGACGAATATTTCAACGCGCTATTTACAGCATTCGGTCCTCAGCATTGGTGGCCGGGGAAGACGCAATTTGAAGTGATCGTGGGCGCGATCTTGACCCAGAACACATCCTGGAAAAACGCCGAACGCGCCATTGCGAATTTGAGGAGCGCCGAACTTATGACCCCTGCCGCGATTGAGGAGGTTTCCGTGCGGCGGCTCGAGCGAATGGTTCGGCCCTCCGGATGTTTCCGACAGAAGGCGCGAAAACTAAAGGCAATCTGCGCGTTCCTGCGCACCGAATTTCACGGCTCGCTCAAACGAATGTTCGAGACTCCCACGATGGTGCTGCGCGAGAGGCTTCTCGACGTGTTCGGCATCGGGCCGGAGACGGCCGATTCCATCCTGCTGTATGCGGGCGAACACCCGGTGTTCGTGGTGGACGCCTACACAAAGCGCATCCTCGTGCGCCACGGCTGGGTCAACGAGAAAGCGAAATACGACGGCATTCGCTGGATGTTCGAGCGCGAGTTTCCGGGCGACGTGAAGCTCTTCAACGAATTCCACGCTCTGATCGTGAACGCAGGAAAGAACTTCTGCCGGACTCACGATCCGCTTTGCGGCGAATGCCCGTTGGGACGTTATCTCGAGGAGGGCCGCTAGGTTGAAGGCGCGACGCAGAAGCGATCTGTGGTTGACCATCGGCGCCATCGTCGTGGTGCTATTGGCCGCAGCCGTGTTTACGCTCGGGTCGCTGAATGTGCCGCTGCGGCCGCAGCAGGATAACGCCTTTGTCGTTTTCTTCGCGCTTTCCACGTTGATCGTCGCGGCGCTGCTGGTCTTCACGCTGATCCTGACGCGAAACCTGGTGCGGCTCTGGGCGGAGCGCCGCAGCGGCCAAATCGGATCGCGGTTCAAGGTGAAAATGGTTTTGGGCGCGATGGGCGTCTCGCTGCTGCCAATCGTGTTCCTGTTTTTCTTCAGCTATGCGCTCGTGAACAGGACTCTGAATGCCTGGTTCCCGCGTCCACTCGAAATCGCCAACGAGCAAAGCCAGGCGCTGCTCACCGATTTCGAAGCCACGGAGTTCGAACGCCTCGACCGCCTCGCCGCCGCGGCCGTCGCTCACGGGACGCCGGATGAGGACTTCTTGGCTCGCAGCCAGGCCGTTGACCTGTTGTGGGTTGTGGACGCGAGCGGCAGAGTAATCTCGAGCCGAAATTTCACCTCGGCGTCTGCTGGGAACGCCGCCACAATGGGCGGCCCTCCGGCCGCCGCGATGATTTCGCCTGAGGCCGTTCGCACCATCCGCAGCGGCGCGCAGGTTTGGAAGGCAAATGGCGAGCTGTACCTGGCGGGTAGCGCGCCCTTGAGGGATGGCACGCTCTACGTCGCGCGCCATTTGCCGAGCGATTTTTCCGAGCGATACGCAGCCATTGAAACTCAAACGGATACTTACCACAAGCAGAGGCAGGAACTTCGCGCATACAAGCGCGAAATATTGCTCGCGCTCATGTTGGTGACGCTGCTTCTGCTTTTTACCACGACCTGGGTCGCGCTGTTCCTCTCCAAACAGGTGACCGTGCCCATTCAGGCGCTCGCCGAAGCGACGCGAGAAATTTCGCGCGGGAACTTCGACCATCAGATCGACGTGCAGGCGCAGGACGAACTCGGCACGCTGGTGCGATCCTTCAATCGCATGACCGAGCAGCTCGGCGAGGGCCGCCGCCAGATCAACGAGTTTACGCAGAGCCTGGAACAAGCCATCGAGGAGCGCGAACGCCGGCGAAAGCTGATGGAGGCTATTCTCGAAAATATTCCCACGGGTGTGGTGTCGCTCGACGCGAGCGGCGACATCGCACGCGTTAACACGGCGGTCGTTACCATCCTTGGCGAGTCGGCGCGCGGCGCGCATACGCTGACTGACCTTGTGGGTGAGGAGGCCGCCCGGGCCATGCTTCATCTAATGCGGCGGTCGCTGCGCATGGGCGCAGCGTCGAGCGAGATTGAAATAGCCACGGGCGGCCGATTGGTGCGCACGGCGGTGACGGTCACATCGCTCGGACCGCGGCGATCGAATCCTGGTTTCATCGTCGTGATCGACGACTTGACCGATCTCCTGCAGGCACAAAAGGCGGCCGCGTGGCAGGAAGTCGCGCAGCGCATCGCGCACGAAATCAAAAACCCGCTGACGCCCATTCAGCTTTCCGCACAACGCCTGCTGAAGTATCTGGACCGCGCCGCCGCGGCTAATCCTTACGCCCGCCGCACGGAATTCGAGAAGTTGTCGGCGGAGTGCGCGGGCCTGATCGAACGCGAAGTGCAGACGCTTGAATCTCTGGTCGATGAATTCTCGCAGTTCGCGCGGTTTCCTGCTGCGCGACTGGCGCCGGCAGACCTGAACTCGATCGTCGAAAGCGCTCTCGGCCTCTTCCGGGACCGGCTCGACGGGATTACCGTGTCAACCGATCTTGCGGGCTCGCTTCCCTCGGTGAAGGCGGACCCCGAGCTGATTCGCCAGGTCGTGGCGAACCTGATTGATAACGCCGCGGAATCCATGGAAGGCACGCCAATCCGCCGGCTGCGCGTATCCACCCGCACGGAAAGCGACGGCGATGCGGTTGTCGTTGAGATCTCCGACAGCGGCCGCGGAATTTCGCCGGAGGACAAGGAAAAGCTCTTCCTCCCTCATTTTTCGACCAAGGCGCGCGGAACCGGTTTGGGTCTGGCGATCGCCAGCCGCATCATCGCCGAACACAATGGCACGATTCGCGTGGAAGACAACATACCCGCCGGCGCGCGGTTCTTGATTCGCTTCCCCGCTGCCGAAGTCGGAATTTCCACCCAGGCGAGCTAAGGACCCCGACGCACTCATGCCCAGCATATTGATCGTTGACGACGAGAGCGGCATCCGCGAATCGTTGGGTGCGCTGCTGCGCGACGAGAGCTATGAAGTCGAGGCGGTGGCATCGGGCGAGGAATGCCTGGAGCGCATCGAGCGGCAGACATTCGACCTGATTCTCCTCGATATTTGGCTGCCGAAAATGGACGGCCTCGAAACGCTCGAACGCATTCAATCGCTCGACGGCGCTCCTATTGTGGTCATGATTTCGGGGCATGGAAATATCGAGGCCGCGGTGCGCTCCACCAAGCTCGGAGCGTTCGATTTCGTCGAGAAGCCGCTTTCCCTGGAAAAAATCGTGGTGGTGGTGCGAAACGCGCTCGAATACGTGCGTCTGGAAGATGAGAATCGCCGACTGCGCGCGGAGCTCGAGGGGCGGCACCAGATCCTGGGTGCCAGCGTCCCAATGAAAGCGCTGCGCCAGCAGATCGCGCTGACTGCGCCAACCACCGGACGCGTGTTGATTTACGGCGAAAGCGGGACCGGTAAAGAACTTGTAGCTCGCGCGCTTCATGCCAGCAGCCAACGCAACGAGAAGCCGTTTGTGGAGGTCAACTGCGCGGCGATTCCCGAAGAGCTGATCGAATCGGAAATGTTCGGCCATCGCAAGGGCAGCTTCACGGGCGCGAGCGAAGACAAAGTCGGAAAATTTCAGAAGGCAGACGGCGGCACGCTGTTCCTGGACGAAGTCGGGGACATGAGCCTGAAAACACAATCCAAAGTTCTGCGCGTGCTCGAGGAGCAACGCGTTGAGCCGCTCGGATCGAACCTGCCGGTGACGGTGGACGTCCGCGTGATTGCCGCGACGAACAAGAAACTGGAAGAAGAGATCGGCCGCAACGCGTTTCGCGAAGATCTCTTCTATCGGCTCAACGTGATTCCCTTCTACGTCCCTGCGCTGCGCGAACGAACCGAGGACATTCCCATTCTCGCGGCTCATTTCCTGATGGAATATTGCGAGGCTTACGGCAAGAAGCCGAAGGAGTTTACGCCGGCCGCGATGGATGTTCTTTTGATGTATCCGTGGCCCGGAAATGTGCGTGAATTGCGGAACCTGGTGGAGCGCCTGGTGATTATTTGCCCGTCGCCGCGCATCGAGCCGCATCACCTGCCGCCCGAGCTCTTTCGCGGCGCGTCAAAAAGCCCGCAGAGACCCTATGAAAGCCTGCACGAGGCGCGCTCCGCCTACGAGCGCGAGTTCGTGCTGCGCAAACTCGAAGAGAACCGCTGGAATATGACCAAGGCCGCCCTCGCGCTCGGCCTCGAGCGCAGCCACCTCTACCGCAAGATGCGTTCCCTCGGGATAGCCCCATCAAAAGCGTCGTAGCGTCGCCATGGAGAGCTTGGCCGGCCTTCTTACTCCCCTGCGAGTTGCTCAAGTTGGCGGTGCCAATCAAGCTGGCGCACCAGCACAGAATTCTGCCGCCAGTTGGGCTGCACCTTGACGAATAGCTCCAGAAAAATGTGCGTACCGAGAATGGACTCGATTTCCCTGCGCGCCTGCGTGCCGATTTTCTTCATCGTCTCGCCGCGCTTGCCGATCAGAATTCCCTTCTGGCCTTCGCGTTCCACATAGAGTGTCGCGCGAATTTTGACCAGCTCTTTTTTCTCCTCGAAGCTGTCCACCAGCACGGCGATAGCGTGCGGCACTTCTTCGCGCGTCGCCACGATGGCCTTTTCGCGGATTAATTCGGCGGCCAGGAATCGTTCCGGCTGGTCGGTGAATTGGTCCGGCGGAAAATACGGCGGCGAGTCCGGTAGCCGCGCGAGCCAGCTATCCACGAGCGCCGGACAGCCTTCCCCGGTCAGCGCGGAAATGGGAAAGACCTCCGCGAAGTCGTACAGCGCGGCATAGCGCTCGATCAACGGAAGCAGGATCTGCTTGCGGACGCGATCCACTTTGTTAAGTAGAAGAAACGTCGGCCCGTGAAACCGGCGCACCCATTCGAGCGAGAATTCGTCACCTGCACCGAAATCCACTGAGGCGTCCACAATCAGCGAGAGCACATCCACGCCTTCGAGCGCATGCTGCGCTTCGTCCATCATCTGCCGGCTGAGCACATTCTGAGGCTGATGAATGCCCGGCGTGTCAATCAGAACGATCTGGGCGTCGTCGCGGTTGACGATTCCCTGGATGCGGTTTCGCGTGGTCTGCGGACGCGGCGAGACGATTGCAACCTTGCGGCCGACGAGCGTATTCACCAGCGTCGATTTGCCCGCGTTCGGCCGACCCACAATGGCGACAAATCCAGATCGGAAGGACATTGCAGCACGAATTGTACGCTAGCTGGGTCCTTGCAACGCGCGGCGCGGGAAATTTATTCTAGTGTGGCCGCTTGCCTGAAGGACCAAAACCCGGGGCAGTAGAAGTCGAGAACTGCAGTTTCATCAACGGGTCGCCAAAAAGATTCCAGGTGCGGCGCACATCCGCGTCCACGATTCCAGTCTTGGCACTCAGAATTGCTTTGCCGATTGGCAGCGTGGGGTCGGATTTCCATTGCGCCAGTAGCGCCTGGTTCATCGTCCACTGCGGCGCGGCGTCCGTGAATCCCGACGAGGCCCACACAGCCACCGCTCCTCCGTTCGGCGCGATCATCAGCGACGTGGAGAGGCTCGTATCGTACACATCCTGGAAGAATCCGTTGAGGCAATCCATCAGCAGGTAGACGGGCAAACGATCGCCGTTGGAAAGCGTCGCGGCCGTGGAATCGTCGAAGAGATCCTCGAACGACCACTGCTCTTCCGATCCGTGGCCGAGATAAGTGACCAGCAGTGAGCCGTTGTTGAGCGCTCCAAGAATCTGCGGAGTGACCACCGCGGGGTCCTGCCCATCGGCCAGAATTTTCGTGACCGTCAGCGATGGCGGCAAATCTGCTGTCGCCACATTCGCCGCCGTCGTAAAATTCGCGCCTACATTCTGGTCGGCGACCACCAGCGCCTGTTCGTTCCAGCTTCCGGCAGAGGTCCCGCGCTCGTACCCCACGATCTTGGACACGACCAGAGCTGCCTCATCCGGCGTGTCGACAGGCAGACGCCCGGTAGGTATCGTCGCGAAGCCCGTCTGCTTGAAATCGCTGAACCAATCGTCGGAAGCGGTCTTGAACGCAGCCGTTTCGATCAGCCGCGTCGGCACAAAATCCGTGTCGCCAAAACCCAGATAGTTTCGCGGATCGAACGACGCTCCGCCAACCAGCAGCACCGCCTGCGGATGATTGCGCCAGGTCGTCGCCGCCAGCTGCAGATAATTCTGCAGCGCATACGGGCTCCGCTCGCCGTAATTGAACGCGTCGAATAGCTCATCGGTCGTCACCAAATTGACTGAATCTCCGTGCGTCTCGTGGAGTTTCACCAATGGAGCAACGCTCGCGACGAACTCCGGATTCGAAATCACCACCAAGTCCGCGCCCGGCTGCGGCCGCTCCAATGAGTTTGGCGCATGGAACGCAAGTCCCGCCGGAGCGGAAATCTGATCGTCGGAGAACGCCAGCAGCGTATGCGACGCGCCTCGCGATCCCGGAATTGTGAGCGTAATTCCGAAGGTGGATCCGGCAGACGCCACGGAGCCCGTTAACTGGGAGATCGCCAACGGATTGGTGATGTCGAATACCTGAATCTGCCCATTGCTGAATCCATTGATGCGCACGGTATCGCCCGAAGACGCGGTCGCGCTCAGCCAGTTCGAGTCGGCCGTGTACGTATGCGCGATAATTCAGCGTGATCGACTGAACCAGGCTGACGTCGTTGTCTCCGGCGAGGGCCGTGAGCGTTACCGTATTCGCTCCATTTTGCAGCAGGCTGCTACTCACCGTGAATGTGTTCGTTACGTTGGCCTGATTCGCGAAATCCATCTCTCCGACCGGCACGCCGTTGAACGCGACCGAAACCGCGTGGGGTTGCTGGTCGGTTACGCCTTGCAGCGTTACGGCTATGGTGACCGGCAGGCTCGACGTCGGATCAATATTGGCCGCGGTAATCGATTGGTCCACAGGCTCCGAGGTCACGATGGCGCCGAAGAAATTGTCGTTGTTCTCGCCATTGAGCAGAGCGGCGAAATAGATCGTGCGCTGTTCGGACAACACGGTGAAAGGGAAACTCGGCGCGCTCGGCGCTCCGCTTCCCGGCGCCGCCACCGACGGAATCCGAATCCCCGGGCGAGAACCGCGCACCAGCCAATACACGCGCGTGCCGGAGAACGGCGTGTCAATTCCGGTGCCGTAGAATTCGATGCTGTCGTTCGGGCCGAGTGGACCAGTCTGCCGGCCGAGAATGAGCATGGGCTGCTCGATACCTTCGGCATAGAGCTGCAACGTGCGAGCATCCGCACCGGACGGTAACCCCGCGGCCACCAGTTGACTGCGCGAGACCTGATACCAACCCTCGCTGGTCACCGATATTTTGACCGCTGGCTCGCCGTTAAACGACACCGGCGACACACCTGCCGCCACCTCGGGAATCAACGGCCGCGGCGTGGTGAGCGCCCTTGTGGGTTGCTCCGGCAGTGGCATGCTGGATGACGCCAGCGCTTGATTCATCTGATTCAGTAAACGCGCTTGCGCGACCGGTTCTGAATTCGGCGCCACGGACTCTACATAGATGGGCCCGTGCATGGTGCGTGTGCCGTTAACGTCCAGATCTTCGAGCCAATACGCGGACTGCGATCCGCCTTGCACGTCAACCCATTGATAGGTTTTGGCGCGGTGCTGCGGCAATCCCCCGCGCATATACAGCGCCGAGCCCGCGATCGCCGATGGGTCGATCCTTTGGCGCCCCTGCGCGCCTTCGCGGTACAAGTGGAAACCGAGATTTCGCGACTCTTCGCGCGTATGCCATTCCAATAACACTCCGCCGCCCGGGCGCAGCTGCGCCTGGAACGACGTCAGCTCCACTGCCGTGGGCGATTGAATCGTTGAAAGAGCGGTCGAAGAGTTGTTCGATAGATTCGGATCGGCCGTGGTCGAACAGACCAGCGGGTTGACGGAAGCGGGCGTACACGCCGTCGCAGTGTTGGACGTCAACGAACCCGACCCGGTGAGCGTCGCGGCGGTCACATTGATAGTGATGATGACCAGTCCACCTACGCTGATCGATCCCAGGCTGCAGGTCACGGTCGTTGTCGAAGCGGTGTACATGCAGGTTCCCTGAGACGTCTGAATCGTTCCCGGAACGAACGTCACTGAGCTCGGCAACGGGTCCGAAACCATCACGTTCGTTGCCACCGCCGGGCCGTTATTCGTGACCTGCAGGG
Organism: uncultured Acidobacteriota bacterium; assembly: GCA_963814605.1. Classification (GTDB taxonomy): domain Bacteria; phylum Acidobacteriota; class Terriglobia; order Acidiferrales; family UBA7541; genus Palsa-295. The sequence continues at coordinate 1,062,476 of CAWFDD010000002.1, forward strand.
TGTAGGTCAGGTTGGTATTCTCATCCACCGGCTCGGGCGTCGCAGTCTTAATGATTGCCACGTCGGCCTGCGTCGGTGAAGAGACCGTAGTCGTCCACGTCGCCGAGTTATTGGCGGTATTCGGGTCCGTCGTGGTCGCGGAGGACGAGGAAACGGTTACCGAATTCGTGATGGTGTTCGGCGTGGGCGGAGCGGGAGCCGTGAAAGGCGTGACGTTCAGTACCAGCGTGAAGGTCGCCGTCGAAGGAGCTGCGACCGACGGATTGGTGCACTGCTCCTCTGTTCCACCGGCGATTGTCGTGCAAGTCCAGCCGCTCACCGTGCTGATCGAGACGAATGTGGTATGCGCCGGGAAGGTGTCCAGCATCGTCACCGTGGCCGCGGCGCCCGGGCCGTTGTTCGTGACCGTCAGGGTATAGGTGATGTTGTTGCCGCCCACTACAGTGCTTGGCGTGCCAGTCTTTGTTACCGCCAGGTCGGCTTGGCTCGAAGAGGAGGCCACTACAGTCGTTACGGTCGCATAGTTATTGCTGGGATTGGGATCGGTCGTTGATGATGACACGGTTGCGGTGTCGGTAATCAACGTTCCACCGGTCACCGTGACGACGACTGTGAAGGTCGTGGATGCTCCGGCGGCTAACGGTGCACCCGAAGGCAAATTCGTATACGCGCATGAAATTGTTCCCGGCGTACAAGTCCAACCGGAGGTTCCCGAGGTTGGGGCCGCGGAAAAGAAAGTGGTATTGGCCGGCAACGTCTCTGTGAACATCGCGTTGCTCGCCGCGCCCGGTCCATTGTTCGTCACTACCACGGTGTATGTAATTTTGCCGCCTACAACTACTGGATTGGGCGTGCCGGAGTTAGTGACCGACAGGTTTGCTGTACCCGCGGCGCCCACAATTGTCAGCACGGTCGCCGAATTGTTCGCCAGGTTTGGATCATTCGTGCCCGAGGTTGCGGAAACGGTATCCGTGATTTGCGTGCCCGTCGCCGCCGTACCGCTCACCGTCACCACGACCGTGAAGGTCGCCGCTCCCGCCGCGCCCGACACGACATCCGGGTTCGTGCACGTGATCACGCCAGCGGTTGGCGCCGCGGGGCAGGTCCAACTGGCAGCGCCAGCTCCTGAAACCGCGATGGACACGAACGCCGTGTTCGCGGGAACCGCCTCGACCAGCGAAGCATTGAGGGCATCCTGCGGGCCGTTGTTCGTCACCGTCTGTATGTAGGTAATGTTGCCGGCTGGAGTCACAGGGTTCGGCGTGCCTGAATTCGTGACTGCAAGATCCGCTCCCGCGCAATACGCCCCGGATTGCGTCCCGGGCGTCTCAGTGATTGACAGACCCGACGAAAACACCCCGGGTTGTCCCGGGGTCGCCCCGTATGCATCGTTTGCCAGTGTTGACCAGCCGGGGATTCCGCCGCTGACGGTCGCTCCAAGAGGAGCCGATGAGGTGATAATCGCTCCGCCGCCGCCGCCCGCGCCCGGTCCGTGACGATTGCCTGGGAAGGTTGCGCCCGGAGTCTGCTCCGGCCAAGTGACTCCGCCGTTCCCCCCGGCCGCACTGGCGGTAAGTCCGCCCAAGCCTCCGCTGTCGGCGAATACCAGAATCGTGCCGCCCGCTCCGCCGGCGCCCCCTCCGTCGTTTTCGGTCTCGAGCGCCGCCTGACCGTTGGCAGTAATCGTTCCGGTGCCCACGACCGAGCCCGCGTGGATGATGACGATCCCGCCGCCCGCGGTTCCGCTGCTGTTGATTCCGGTGCAAGGCGTTGAGCAAGTGTTGCTGGTGCTGCCGCCGGTATCCGTGCTCGGATTCCAGAACGAGCCGTTGTTCGTAGTCCCCGCTCCTCCTCCACCGCCCATCACCAGCGCGTTCGTGGACGCAGGAAACGGCGTGCCTCCAAATCCTCCCACGATGCCTGCGCTGCTCCAGCCAAATCCTCCCGTACCCCCGGTGCCTCCGTTCCCACCGCCTCCTCCGCCGTCGTTTTGGTCGTTGGTGGTCGGATCAGCGTCGGTCCCTCCGCCGCCGGCATTGCCCGGTGCGCCGCGCGCAAAGCTCCCGGCCGGATAGCCTTCGTTGCCCGTATTGGTTGCCGCCGTTAGCGCAGCGTTCGCGATGAAGCGTTGGGTGCCCGCAATTCCCTCACCCTTCGAGGCATTCGTGGTCTGGGTCGAAAGCGTGACGTAATCCGTCGCCAGCGGAGTCGGCGGCGTTGTCGCCGCGGTATAGAGTTCGCCTGCGCCGCCACGGAAGCCCTGCGCGTCCAGAACCACGTTGCCGCCGAGCGTAAGCTGTGACGCAACATCCAGCGCTAGCACACCTCCTACAGCGCCGTTCCATGGCAAAGCCGTCAGCCCGGTGCCCAGGGTCGCTGACGAATATTGCGGCACTCGAATCACCTGAAACGTCGCTTGCCCCGCAGTCGGGTTCGTCGTCGGCGCGGCAGCCGCGCTCACATAATTATTCAATAGCCCGCCGCCTGCTCCCGTGCCAGTGAACGTCAGCGTGCCTCCCCCGACTGGCACGGCGCTCGTTGCCGTCACAAATTCGAACAGCCCGGAGCTTCCCAAACTTGTCGAACCAGATGGGCTGCCAGGAAGGCCACTGCCATATGAACTCGTGTTTGATGAATTGATCGTGGCATCCTGCATCTGGATGATCAGCAGCAAGTCACCGATTCCGATGGCCGTCTGCGCTCCCGGCGCCGCCGCAGCCGCGCCGAGGGCGACCGAGCCTGATCCAGCATTCAGGGTCGTCACGCCCGCCGCCGGAGGGTAGTACGCGTTCACCACCGTGGTCAGCGTTCCGCCCGCGCCGTCTTTCCCGGGATTCGCGCAAACCAAAGGCTGGGCAACGGTCAGCACGGTTACGGTGTTGTTGACGGAATTAGGGTCGGTGCCTGAGGTCGAGACCGTGGCCGAATTCGTCAACGCCGTCGCCGTGAGAGGCGTTGTCCCAGTAATCGTGATCGTGACGGGAGTAGCCAGTGGATAAGCGAGTGTCCCCAGATTGCACGTGATCGTGCTGGGTGGAGGCGGAGTCGTCGCCGTCCCGCAAGTTCCCGCTGTCGTGGTTGCAACCGGATTCAGGAGTGCCGGCGGCAGCGTATCCACCACCGTAACGCCCGTTCCCGCCGCCAATCCCAGGTTCGTGACCTGGATCGTGTATGTAACCGTTGACGAGACGAAAACCGGCGTCGGCGACGCACTCATCGAAATAGCGAGATCGGAATCTCCCGTCGTCTCCACTACCACCGATGTCGTGGTCGCATTGTTCGAACCCACTCGATCGGTTGTCAGAGAAGTCACGTCCGCGGAGTTCACGATCGTGGTCCCCGCAGTGGGAGCAGCTGGGGTGGGACCCGGATTGACTTCCACAATATATGTGAACGCGGTTGTAGTCGTGCCGCTGTTCAGGGCCGCTCCGTCGGTACAAATCACCTGCCCCGTTCCGCCGGCGGCAGGCGCGGTCCCGCAGGTCCACCCGGTCGCTGGAGCGATCGAAACAAATGTCGTGTTGGGCGGGGTCTGTTGATAGACCACGGCACCGGCGGCGGAGTTCGGCCCGTTGTTCGTTACTGTTTCGGTATAAGTGATCGTGCTGCCCGGAGCGACCGCCGACGCCGAAGAGACTTGGGTCATCGAAAGATCGGCTCCCAAAAGAGTGGCCGACGCCGTGGCTGTGTTATTTCCGGGATTCGGATCCGTTCCCGATTCGTTGACCATCACCGAATTCATCATTGTCGAACCGACCGGAAGCTCCGGAGTAAACGACACTACAATAGTGATAATAGCGGACGCGCTCGCGTTGAGATTTCCCGTGGCCGTGCAAGTAATAGCTCCGGTCCCGCCCACAGCCGGCACTGTGCCGCACGTCCAGCCGGCGGGGGGAGTGGCGGAAACGAACAGACTGTTGGTCGCCGTGTTCTGGGTCAGAATCACTCCGCCCGCCGCGACCGTCCCGCTGTTATTCGTCACCGTTTCCGTAAAAGTGATTGCGCTCGTGCCGATCGTGGATGGCGCCGCAGATTCCGTTACCTGAATATCAGGGGTCGCCCCGACGGTGGAACTCGCCGTCGCGTTGGACGCGCCCGGATTCGAAGTGACGGAGTTGCCGATTATTGTGCCGGAGGCCGTGCCTGCCACGATCGTCACCGTGATCGTAATAGTCGTCGTATTGCCGATGGCGTAGTTATTCGCTCCGCCGCCGGTAGTATCCTTGCACGTGAGCGTAGGCGACACGAGCGTGCATGCCCAGTGCGTGCTTCCGGTTCCAGCAAATGTCGCGCCGACGTACGTCACCGTCGCCGGGAAGGTCTGCGTCGTAGTTACAGGGTTCGCATTTGACGGTGTGAACGCCGCCGTAGCCGTCACGATCTGTGTGTAAGTGATCGTCCCGCCAGCCGCGACTTGAGTTGTGGGCGCGGCGGCATCGCTGATCGTGAATTGCGCAGCCGCTGGCGTCGCATGTAGAAAAAACGCGAACAGCATGAACACGGCCGGCGCAATAGCGGTGCGGTATCGTTCGGCGCGCCGCGTCCCAGCACGCCAAAACCGATGCGCCAACGTGCGAAACGCATGCAGGGCGGACGTTCCGGGCGTGGTCAACGAAACCGTCCTGCCATCACGTTCGATTGCAATCACTTTGCCCAGCAGCTTTGCTCCCGGCGCGTCGTCTTGCTGCCCGGCATCCCCGCGGGTGACGATCGAACCCGTCGCCGCGTCCCACCCGATCACTCGATGCAGCGAAAATCCTCCGTCGCCCCGCGTCAACGCGATGTCGCCGCGCCGGGGCTTTCCGGCGGAAATCGGAGCCACCACCACCACGTCGCCATCCAGCACGTTTGGCCGCATGCTCCGCCCGTCGGCCCGGAAGCGCACCCGCAGCCCGTCATCCAGAGCGGCCTCGCACACCACCGCAAACTGCGCGGAGTCGCGAGATTCGAGCGCTTTACGCTCGGTCACGGCAGATAGCCTCCACAGCGCTCTTGTCCGGCAGGAATCGGAAAATCGAACAGGGAATTTTTCGCGCCACGCGATCCAGGAACTTCAGCGTGAACTCCAGTCCCTTCGGCGAATGGTGCGGCACGAAACTTCGCGACAATAATTCCGCCGCCGCGCGCCCCGCGGAAAGCGAAACGATCTCTGTCTTGTTGGAGTGCTCCAGCAGATAAAGCCGCGATAGCGGAGCGGCCGCCGGAGACGCGATTCCGGCATCTCCGTGCCACGGCGTTCCGTACATCCAGATTCGCGCGTCGCGCACCCGAAGAATGATCCGGTCGTCGCTCAGGATGTGTGCATTCGACGCCAGCTGCCACAGCCGCGCCGTAGTGCTTTTCCCCGCGCCCGAATGTCCCAGAAAAAGTTGGCCTTGCCCCGCTTCGTCCACCAGCCCCACCGCGTGCATCTCCACGCCTTCGCCGCACGCCAGCCGGTGAATCATCAGCAGTTCGTCAAGCGGATATTCCAGCGGATAGATGGGCTTGCGCGCGTCGAAATATGGTCGAAACAACTCCACCCGCCCGCGCTTGAATTGCGGATCGAACCACGCCGCCTTGTACGGAAAGGCGCCCAGAGAGGGTGTGGAAAAATAAAACCGGTAGCCATCCGATTCCTCAAACAGCCACCACAAGCCGCCGGAATTGAAAAGCGGCTCCCCCGCGGGAATCTCGAGTTTTTCCGTCCAGCTTACCTGGATTTGAATGTCGCCCGGATTCGGCTCAGCGATGAAGTCGCGCAGCCCCGGATCGAGCATCAGCTCAATGTCCTCATCGCTAGACAGGTTGAATCCCGTGCCGCCCACGCGAAAGGCGAGCCGTTGTGGTCCTGGGGACGTCGGCCGGGCCAGGGCTCCGGCGAAGGCAATGTCTGGTTGCGCGACTGGCATCGAAGTCTTCGCCTCTATCAGGAACCGGGTGTCCGGCAGAATAGAGCGCCGCACGAACTGTTGCCCGGCCCGGCCACTCCGGAAATCTTGCAGTGGCCCAGCACGGCTTCATCGGGGCGCAGACTTACGCGAATAATCTTGGGAGCCTCGTACGGCTTCCGCTTGTTCTTCCGTTCCTGAGGCTCTTCGCTCATCCCCTCGCCGTTTCTTCCTCTCACGCGTGGTGCGATGCGCACGATCCGCAGCCGCCGCTCGCGCATCCGCCCGACGCCTGCAATATGTTCAACGCAGCAGGCGGCGTCTTGCCCCCGGCCCACAGGCTCGGATCCGTTTCCTGTTGTTTGATTCGCGCGGCCGACGCCATCAGTTCGTCGTGAACAGACCCGGGCGCGCAGCACGAACAATCGCCGTGTTCGGGCACCTCAAAACCGAGTGCATAGGCGCGCAGGTGCGCCACGCGGCACAGGAAATCCACCGGCGATTCGGCGTCGCCGTTCTCCAGTTCGCCGTTCGCGGGACACATTCCGCAAATCGAGCGGATTTTGCAGCGATCGCAGATCGTCGGCCGCGTGCGCGGCTGATTGCGAATCTCCAGCAGCGGGCCTTCCCATCCCTCAAGAAATCCCTTGCTGCGGATGTTGTAGTCCTGCTGATGGGAAATTACGCAGATGCTCATCTCGCCGGTCGGATCGATGGCGCAACCGTTCATCCCGCCGCCGCAAAAGTAGCGGTGACCGTCATCCGGCGTTTCCACGATCGGCGCCGCGAGTTCGCGGTCGATCAGCCGGCCGTACTCATGCGCGCGCTTGGGATCGTAATAATCCAGCGCGACCACTTCTTCCGGCGTCAGTCGCACGGCCACCGGGCTCTGCGAGCAATCCACCCGCGGATTGATCAGCGAGTCGAATTTGAACTCCACATGAAATTCTTCCTCGGCCAGCCGCTTCATCTCATACACTTCGTGCTGATTCACGCTCGTGGGCACCGTCTTCAGCTTCAGCGGCAGTCCGCGCTCCAGCAATAGCCGGATCCCGCGCATGCAGCGGTCGTACGAACCGGGCACTTGCGTGAGCGCTTCGTAGGTCTGGCGCGTCGCGCCATAAAGCGTGATCTCAATCGCAAACGGCCGCCATTCCGCCAGGTAGTCCGCAATCCTCGGCGTAATCAGCGTGCCGTTGGTGAACAGCGTGACCAGGAATCCCCGCTTCTTCGCCTCGGTATAGATGTCCAGAAAATCTTTGCGCCCGAAGATCTCGCCGCCCGTGTAGCAAATCCACAGACTGCCCGCAGCCACCAGTTCATCCAGCAGCTTGCAGTGCTCTTCCAGCGTGAGTTCCTGTGACTTGGCGGCCGCATCGTTCATCGGCAGGTTGTTGTAGCAGTGCAGGCATTCGAGCGGGCAACGTCTGGTCACTTCGATAGACACTTCGACAGGAGTGCGCCGGCCAAAGTGGCGCTCGTGAATGGCGCGGCTAAAAGTCGCGTAAGTTGCGTCGTTCATCCCAAGACCCGGCTGCCCCCCAGCCGCGGTTCGCTGTGTTTAATCAGCTGCGATCTACCAATCCGGCTTCGCTGAGATCCGCGAGAAACTTCTCGATGTCCGCGGACGCCTCCTCCGCGGATAAGCCATATTCCGTTTGGAGGTGCGCCGCCAGCTCCGCCGCGTTCCGCTTCGCCTCGATCATCGCCCACAGCGTCGTGCCCGTTTCGTTGAAGGTAAAGATCGAATCCATGTCTGCGGCACCGCGCCGGATCGGCACCACAATCGCTTCGTCCGCCACCACGCGCGACACCACATTTCGGCTGCGCTGTATCGTTCGGCCCGGAATTTGCGTCATTGCCGGCATAATTTTCCCCAACAATCCCCGCTATTGGCGCTTACTTATGCACTCGCGAGACTCTGGCCGTGCAAGCCCCTGCTCACAGTAAGAAGCAGACTGGTGATATCTAAATTAGGTGGGTACACTCGTGCCGACAACTACTAATTGGTATGGGAGTGCCAAAATGATACTAGTTCCGTCCGATTCGGCCTTACTTCGGCGACATTCTGCACCGATTTGCACCGATTCGGGGTCGTCTCATTTTGATCATGCGTGAGATCGCGGAGGTATCAGTGCTTCCTAGGCGACGCAGATTGCTTCAGGGCGGACGAATCTCTGACTAAAATCCTCCCCCTGAATCGTTTTTGGGAGCTCGGAGCTTTAGCTCCAACATTGAGGCCTTCTCAATCGTGGACTTTAGCCCCTGAGGAACGGGCGCTTCGCAATTGGCCCTACTTTCGGGACGGCTTCTAGTGGCCGCCGCCGTGGGAGAGTTCGCGGACGATTTCGCCCACAAATCCCTTGGCGTCCCCGAATAACATCAGGGTCTTGTCGAAGTAATAGAGAGGGTTGTCGATCCCCGCGAATCCCGGATTCATGCTGCGCTTGATGACCATCACCGTCCGGGCCTTATCCACGTCCAGGATAGGCATTCCGTATATCGGGCTGCTGGTATCGCTGCGCGCGGCGGGATTGGTGACGTCGTTGGCCCCGATAATCAGCGCGACGTCAGTTTGGGGAAGATCGGAGTTTATATCGTCCATCTCCTTCAGGCGGTCGTAGGGGATGTCCGCCTCCGCCAGCAGCACGTTCATATGCCCAGGCATGCGGCCGGCCACCGGGTGAATGCCGAACGTGACGTCCACACCCTTCTTAGTCAATATATCGAATAGCTCCCGTACCTTGTGTTGCGCCTGCGCCACAGCCATCCCGTACCCCGGTACAATGACCACCTTGTTCGCCGCCGCCAGGATCCCCGCGGCCTCCTCCGGCGTCGCGCTCCTCACGGTCTTAGCCTCTGCAGCACCTGCGGCGGTTGCTTGCACCTGCCCGAACGCCCCGAAGAGCACGTTGCTAAACGAACGGTTCATGGCCTTCGACATGATCACCGAAAGAATGAAACCGGAGGAGCCATCCAGCGCGCCTGCGACGATCAACAGCTTGCTGTTGAGCACGAATCCCATCGCCGCCGCCGAAAGGCCCGCGTAGGAATTCAGCAGCGAGATCACCGTCGGCATGTCCGCACCGCCGATCGGGATAATCAGCATCACTCCGAAAAGCAGCGAAATGCCGACCATCACCAGAAAAAGGACGTGGTGCGCCGGATTCAATATCAGCACCACCGCAATCCCAACTGCGACCAATAGCATTGCCAGGTTTACGAAGTTTTGGCCGGGATAGGTTACGGGCCGTTGGGGAATGAACTTAAGCTCCTGTAGTTTCCCGGCCGCCATCAAGCTGCCCGTAAACGTGAGCCCCCCGAGAATAACCTCCAGCGACAACACCGACATCGTGAACTTCGGCACACTCGGAGATCTCAGAAAAAATTCCGCCGTGCCCACCAGCGTGACGCAGCACGCGCCAAAGGCGTGGCTCAGCGCGGTCCGTTGCGGCACCGCCGTCATGTGAACCAGGCCCAGCGGCACGCCGATAATCGCCCCGAGCACCAGCGCAATGGCGACCCACTGATAATCAATAATCCCGCGCTCGAACAGCGTTCCACCGACCGCCAGCGCCATGCCGATTTCGCCGGCCAGAACTCCGCGGCGAGCGGTGGTCGGCGCGCTCAGCCACATCAACGACAGCACGAACAGCGCGGTCGCGATGAGGTAGACGATCTCGATGAAAAAATTCGCGGGAAGTATCATGTTCAGGATTTTTTCGGCCCGCTGGACTTGAACATCTTCAGCATGCGGTCGGTAATCAGGAAACCGCCCACGATGTTGCTCGTCGCCGCCACAATGGCGATCATGCCCAGCCAGAACGCCAGCTTGCTCTCATGCCGCCCCGCGAGCAGGATCGCGCCCACCACGGCGATGGCGTCCAGCGCGTTGGTAAGCGACATCAGCGGCGTGTGCAGCAGCGGCGACACGCGCTTGATCACCTGAAATCCCACGAAACCCGCCAGCATGAATACGAAGAGACTGTTGATTAAGACGTCTCCCGACATGGTCCCTTCTCCTTTAATTTCGTCGCGCCGCTCTATTACGACCCGCTCTGCGCGGCCAGCGCCGGCAGTGAAAAGAATTCCCGCACGCGCCCGTTCACCACTTCCCCACCCCGCGTCAGCATGGTTTCTCGGGTTATTTCATCTGCCAGATTCAGATTGAGCTTGCCATCCTTCACGAGGTGAACCAGAAAAGCCGTCACGTTGCGCGCGTAGAGCGAGCTCGCGTGGAACGGCACCGTGCTCGCGAGGTTAATGCGGCCGATGATCGTCACGCCGCCGTCCACGATCGTTTCGCCGGGCCGCGTCAGCTCGCAGTTCCCGCCCCGCTCCGCGGCGAGGTCCACGATCACCGAACCAGGCGCCATGCGTCGCACCATATCGGCCGTCACCAGCACCGGCGCCTTTTTCCCCGGCACCACCGCCGTTGTGATGACCACGTCGTTCTCCCCGACCACTTGGCCCATCGCTTCCCGCTGCCGCGCGTAGAAATCCTCACCCTGCGCGGTTGCGTATCCGCGCGCGTCTTGCGCGTCCTTGGCCTCAATCCCCAGTTCGACGAACCGCGCCCCCAGACTTTGTACTTGTTCTTTCACCACCGGCCGCAAATCGTACGCGGACACTACCGCGCCCAATCGCCGGGCGGTAGCAATCGCTTGCAGTCCAGCCACTCCAACGCCGACGATCAGCACGCGCGACGGCGTAATCGTGCCCGCCGCCGTAGTAAGCATCGGGAAAAACTTCGGCAGCGTGTCTGCCGCAATCAGCACAGCCTTATATCCGCACGCCGTTGCCATCGAAGACAGCGCGTCCATGCTCTGCGCGCGCGTCGTCCGCGGCATTAGCTCCACCGAGAACGACGTCACCCCGGCGCCGGCTATCTCCTGAATGATCTCCCGCGATCCCAGCGGCCGCAGAAATCCAATCAGCACTTGATCCCGCCGCATCAGCGGTAAATCCGCCTTGCCCGTCTTGTCGTTCGAGCCGTAGCACAACACCTGGGTGATGATATCGGCCGTTCCAAAAACCGATTTCCGGTCGGGCAGAATTTTCGCTCCCTTTTCAGCGTACTGCGCGTCCGGATAGCCCGCCTCCGCCCCCGCGCCGGCCTCAACGACAACCTCCAACCCAATCTTTGCCAGGTTTGGAACGACCGCAGGAACCAGCGCCACGCGCCGCTCTCCCGGAAAACTCTCTTTGGGTACACCTACGATCACACAAACCTCTCTCTTCTTAATCGCTTCCCCGACAGACTGTGCGCCGCTCGTTCGAAAGGATTGACCGAAGTGGCCCGTGGAATCGCCGCACCCAAACGAATGCCTCGCTCGATTCCGAGGCTTTCTATTCTATTCATTGCGGACCGCAAGTCTAGCGGAACGTTGCCCTTTGGGGCCAGCGGAGGGTATCACTACTTCACTGAAAATGGGGTAAGTGAGAATTTTCTAATGACGGTGGCCGGCGCCGCCCGCAAAACTGGCTATTGCAATTGGGCCGCGCCGCCCGGCGCGTCCGCACCTTTGCCAATGGCGTCTCCACTCACCACCAACTCGACGCGGCGATTCTGCTGGCGCCCTTCCGCCGTGTCGTTCGTTGCCACCGGCCTGGTCTTGCCGAATCCAAACGCGCTCACCGCATTCGCCGGCACCATCTGGTCAACCAGATATTCGCGCACCGCCTCCGCGCGCTGTTCCGAGAGCCGCTGGTTGAAATCGTCGCCGCCCACGCTGTCAGTATGTCCCTCGACCTGCACCTTCAGCGAAGGATACGCCAGCAGAATGCCCGAAATTTTCGCCAGCTTCTCGCGCGCCCCGGGTTTCAGGGTGTAGCTGCCGGTGTCGAAAAGCACGTCAGACATGTTCACGATCAATCCGCGAACCGTGTCGTGCGTCTGCAGAATGCTGCTCAATTGCGCCAAAAGCTGTTTGCGCAGCTCCGCCTTTTCGGATTCTGCCTGCGCCGCTGCTAACTGCGCCCTTTGGGCCTCCGCTTCCGCTGCCGCCTTTTGCTGCGCCGCCATGGCCGCCGCCTGCGCGGCTTGCTGCGTGGCCTGCGCTGCAGTCGCCTCCGCGGCGGCCTTCTGCTGCGCGGCCAGCTCGGCCGACTTTTCCGCTTCTTGCTGCTGAGCCAGAGCCGCGGCGCGTGCCGCCTCCGCCGCCGCCTGGTCTCGCGCTGCCTTTTCCTGCGCCAGCTGCGCTTCCAGTCTCGCTTTCTCGGCGTCCGCCGCCGCTTGCTTGGCCTGAGCCTCACGCGCTTCCGCGGCCTTGCGCTCCGCCTCCTGCCGCTCGTCGTCCAGCCGTTTGATGGTGATGGATCGCGCGTCCTGCGCGGTCTGCACCGCTTCGCGCGCGATCATGTCCAGGCTCTTGCGCGGCTCCTTGTCTCTCTGAGCTTCTTCCGCTTGATCGAGAAGCTGCTGCGCCTTCTGAAAACTGTCGGTGGCGTACTTGTCCGCTCCCGTCCCCCGCGCAATCTGAATCGCATTGCGCGCCTCATACAAACTCAGCGGAACTCGAGGATCGAGCCGCGTAGCGTCATTGCCGGTCGTGATCGTCGAATATTCGCCGTGTTGCAGCAGGTCGAACTTGGCGTCCACCTCTTCCACATTTCCTTCCGTGTCCGGCCGGACCACGTTCTCCATCACCACCACATCGCTCGGCTGCGTCACCGCGAAATACGGCTCCGCGGTCACGATCATGGCAAACGCCTGAAACGCCGCCGCGCCGTCCACCTTCGCCTTGGTCCCGTCGAGCTCGAGTTCGCCAAGATTCGTCGCCCGCCCTTCCGGCGTCACCGCCCACAGCACATACGTCAGGAACTGCGGCCCATACTGCATCGCCGGCGAGAGCTTCTCAAACTTCGCGGATACGCTGACGACGCCCTTTTTGCCTTCGACCTTGGCCTCACCTTTGGCAAAGGGCATGAGAACCGTTCCCTTGAAATCAATCGGCGTCGAGCCCTTGGCGTGTGTGTAGTTGATCGCTTTCGTCGACCGCGCGACCACCGTCACGCGATAGAGCGGGCTCGACTGGTTTCCCTGATCTTGCGATCCCGTCTTGCCTGGAGCAACCGCCTGCGTCTGCGTGTTGCTCGTCTGCTGCGCCTGCGCGTAGCTCCCGTGCGGCGCGAGCGCCGTTCCAACCAGCACTCCCAGCGATGCCACCAGACAAAGTTTGTTTGCGAGGCTTTTCATACAGGCTCCCCAAGTTGACGGCAGTGTTCGATTCGGTATTTCAAGCGTAGCAGGAGCCGCTAATCGCAATGCACGCGCGTGCTCGCCATGTGCCCAACTCGGTAGCTGCGACCATCGTCATTTTCGCCATGGACCTGGCCACACGATCGTCGTCATTCTGAGCGGAGCGGCGGGACCGCCCCTATATCGTTTGACAACCGGGAAGCTCAGGACTATGTTCTGCGCAAACGCCAGCCCAAGAACGGGCTGCGAGTCTTGATCCGTCGGCGAGGTGGTACGTGGCGAACTTGCCAGCTCCAGGTCGTATGGAAGGCCGCAACGAATTCACGCGCGCGAAAATGGCGCTCTGCGCGGCAGTCGCGTTCATTGTCCTTCTCGCGCCGCCTCTCGGCGCGCAGGACTCGCCGCACCTAACGTCGGTTGACCCGCAGTCCGGCAGCGTCAACGACACCATTACGCTGACCGGAGAGCACCTGGAAAAGACTCACGTCTCCGCCGTCTTCCTCTCGGACGAAAAAGAAGACCACAAAGCGGTGGTCGTCTCCCAGGCCGCGGACAAAATCGTGATCAAGGTTCCGTCCGTCAAGGCCGGCGAGTACAACATCTCGGTTCAGGAAGGTAACGCGATCCTCATCGAACCGGTCCGCTTCACCGTGCAGTGACACTTCCACAGAAGTCTTCGTAGGAGCACAGCACGCTGTGCCCGGCGATCGTGCTTGGCTGTGCGCCGCCCATCCAGCGTCCTCTTCAGAGGGCGGCGCGATGAAAGCGGTTTTACTTCGTCGGCGAAAGAATCAACTTCTGCACGCGCCAATTCAATAGCTCCGCCACGTAAATCTCATTCTCCGACGGGCAGGCAATCTCGTGAATCCACCCAAACTGCTTGAGCTGCTTCCCCGATTCCCCCAATACGCCCAGAACCTTTCCGTCCAGGCTCAGCTTGTAGACCCGTCCCGGAAAAGCGTCCGCGCTGTAAAGGACTTGATGCGGCCCCGGCGTGATGCAAATCGCCCACGGTGCGCCCGAAGCCATCGTCCCCATCGTCGCGGTTGGCTTCGGACCGATCGCCGCTCGCGCGTCCGCCGGAACCGGCACATCAATGGTCATCTGCCGCAGAAACGTTCCGTCGCCGTCGAACACCTGAATTCGCCGGTTGCCGCGGTCCGCCACGTAGACATTTCCCTGCGCGTCGGTCGCGATGCTGTGCGGCGTGTTCAATTGTCCCGGCCCGTTGCCCGGCTCGCCAAACGATTTAACCCAGTTCCCGTCCTTATCCACCTTGGCCACGCGCGAATTGATGTAGCCGTCGCTGATGAATGAATTCCCTGCCGCGTCCCACGCCACGTCGGTCACCTGCCGGAACATTCCGTCCACCGGAGGCAGCGGCGGGCGCACATGCTTCACCGGCCCAGTGCCCTCATCCGACGCTTCCTGCTTGCGCCCGATCACCATTGTCACGCGGCCCGCGGGATTGAACTTGATCACCATGTCCGAGCCTTTGTCCGTCACCCATATATTGTCCTGCTTATCCACCCGCACCGCGTGCGCGAACGACCACGCGTACAGGTTGTGCCCGATCTCACGGATGAATTTTCCATCCGGACCGAATTCGAGAAGTTGCGCCGCGGTCGCGCCGTACGCCGGCCCCGTTGAATTCCCGCGCGTAAAGACGAAGATGTGCCCCTTCGAATTGACGGCCACACCCGCGCATTCGCCGAGATAAATATCCGGCGGCAGCTTCAGAAAATCAGGCACTGAGCGAAACGGAATCTGCGGTACCGCAGCCGGCGTCGCCCCTTCTTGGGCCACCGCGCTGCCGGCCAACATGAGAACCAGAGCCAATAGCAAATTCTTCATCGCAAACCTCCCCCAATCAGATTCAGCGCCGGGATTATAGCCCCCTTGCCGCAATCAACCAACCCCGTTTGTTGCCGCGCCCGTGGCGCGGAGTGACGGGACGTTGTTGCATCGTCCCGTCGCGCAGTCGAAGAATCTCTCTTCGGCTGCGCTCATCGCCGCGATTTATCATGTGCTCTTTTGCTTTTCGAATTCTGCACAATCTACCGTACGATTAAGTCACCGTGGCACTCGACACGCGCAGGAGACTTCCATGACCGACCTCAACCCCCAGGCCAAGCAAATGGCAGACGAATCCATGGTGCGAAACCTGAACGCCCAGGCCCGCGCGATTTGGCCCCAGGAAATCCATCTATTCCGCCGTCACGCGCTTCCTGCCGAGCCTCGCGTACTCGACGCCGGCTGCGGCACCGGCGAGATCGCCTCGCGCCTGGCTCAACTCTTCCCGCAAGCCCACGTCCTCGGCGTGGATATCATTGACGCGCATCTCGACCTCGCGCGCTCGCGTTACGCGAACCTCGCTCCCCGACTGAGCTTCGAGCACCAATCCGTCTTCGAGCTGCCCGCCGCGGATCGCACCTACGACCTCGCCGTCTGCCGCCACGTGCTGCATTCCATTCCCCATCCCGACCGCGTGATCGCCGAACTCGCGCGAGTGACCCGCCCCGGCGGCTATCTTCATCTCATCCCCGAGGACTACGGCATGCTCCACTTCCAGCGCGGCCCGCTTCTCGATCCGGGCGATTTCTGGCACGCCGCCGCCCCAGCGTTCTCCGCCCGGACCAACACCGACCTGCACATTGGCCGCAACACTTTTGGAATTCTTGCCGCCATGAACCTGGATGAAATAAAGGTTGATTACGTCGTCGTGGACACCGTGCGCGTCCCGCGCGATACCTTCGCCGCCATCATCGAAGCCTGGCGCGACGGCTACGCCGAATCGATCGGCGAACTCACGCCCATCTCTCGCGAGTCCGCGGTCGCCTATTTCAATCAAATGGCCGCCAACATTCGCGACCCTCTCGGCTACGCCGTCTGGATGGTCCCCGTTCTTAGCGCCCGCATTCCGGGCTAGCGTCGCAGCGCACGATATGTCAGCCTTCTCCTGTGACAAAGGCCCTTTCGTTCCCCCGCCTGCTTCTAATCGCACTCGCCGCACTCGCCGCCACCCCGTCCGCGATGGCCTGGGGCTGCAAAGGCCACGAAATCGTCGCCCTGATTGCCGAAGCGCATCTCAACCCCCGCGCCCGCGCCATGGCTCTAAAGATTCTCGCCGACGCTCCGATAAGCCCCACGCTTTCCCGCTATTGCAAAGAGCCCGGCCTCGACCCGTTCTCCGATTCATCCACTTGGGCCGACGACGAACGCACCGTCTTGCCGGACACCGCCCCGTGGCACTTCATTGACATTCCACGCGGCGCGCCCGAAAGTGACGTCGAGAAATACTGCCCGCCAGCTACCCGCTGCGTCACCTGGGCACTCAAGGCCCAGGTCGAAATTCTCGAGAACGAAAGCGCATCCGCCCAGGTCCGTGCCGACGCCCTGCGGTTCATCATTCACTTCGTCGGCGACATTCACCAGCCGCTCCACGACTCCACCAATAACGACCGTGGCGGCAACTGCGTGCCGGTCACGTTCTTCGGCAGCGCTCCGCAAGAGAGAAATCCCACGTTCGAGACCTATAGCCCCAATTTGCACAGCATTTGGGACGTGGATATCATTGATAAATTGCTGAACGGCGAAACTCCGCAGCAAGCCGCCGATGATCTGGACAAGAAATTTCACGCCGCGGAATCCGCGTGGCAATCTCAGCCCCCGAATTTCGCTTCCTGGGCGTGGGAGGGCCACCAGCTCGCGGAAACCACTGTCTACGGCCGGCTGCCCGTGAAAATCGCCATCGAGACGCCCCGCCCGGTTGACAGTTGCGCGGACGACGATCACATCTCCACCCGCATGTTGCATCTCAACGAAAATCTCGCGGACGATTACCAACGCTTCGCCGCCCCCGCGGTGCAGGAGCAATTGGCAAAAGCCGGCATCCGCCTCGCCGCCCTCCTCAACTCCCTCTGGCCCTGATCGCTTCCTCCGTATTCTTTACACCAACAACCGTTTGAAATCCTCGCCGAAATCTGCCAGCCTAAAATTGCAAGACCGAGGTGACGGAGGGGGCCTGCAAGCGCCTCTTCTGACATCAAAATCGCATACGATTTCCAAAAATGAACGCAGTGAATGTAAACTAATGGGCATCCCGAAGTGGATCGAGGACTCATGTTGCGCGTTGGATTAATCGGCTGGCGAGGAATGGTGGGCAGCGTCCTCCTGCAGCGTATGCGCGAGGAGGGCGATTTCGCTCGCCTCGAGCCTGCCTTTTTCTCCACCTCGAATATCGGAGGTGCGGCGCCCAAGGAAGCCAACGGTGCTCCACTTCTGAACGCCTCGGACTTGAAGCAGCTCTCAGCCTGCGACGTCCTCATCAGTTGCCAGGGCGGCGAATACACCACCGAAATCTACGCGCCGCTGCGCAAGAGCGGATGGAAAGGCTACTGGATTGATGCTGCCTCCACGCTGCGCATGAGCGACGACGCCGTCATC
Organism: uncultured Acidobacteriota bacterium; assembly: GCA_963814605.1. Classification (GTDB taxonomy): domain Bacteria; phylum Acidobacteriota; class Terriglobia; order Acidiferrales; family UBA7541; genus Palsa-295. Next base: position 1,079,993 of record CAWFDD010000002.1, read on the forward strand.
ATCCTCGATCCCGTCAACGCGGATGTGATTCAGGACGGCCTTCGCCGCGGACTGCGCACTTTTGCAGGCGGCAATTGCACCGTCAGCCTGATGCTCATGGCCGTCAGCGGCCTCTTCAAAGCCGGGCACGTCGAGTGGATGACCTCCATGACCTACCAGGCTGCCTCCGGTGCCGGAGCCGCGAAAGTGCTCGAGCTGATGAAGCAGATGGAGTGCCTCACCGATCCGACCCGCAAATCCCCGTCGGAAAGCGCTCTTGAAGTGGACCGCATGGTGATTGAAGCTCAGCGGAGCGCCGCATTGCCGACCGCTGAAATCGGTGCGCCTCTCGCCGGCAGCCTGATTCCCTGGGTTGACAAGGAGATGCCCGGAGGCCAGACCCGGGAAGAATGGAAAGGCATCGCCGAGACCAACAAAATTCTCGGCCTTCATCCGCCGGTGCCGGTGGACGGCATCTGCGTGCGCGTCGACACCATGCGCTGCCACAGCCAGGCGCTGTGCATCAAGCTCAAGCGGGACCTGCCGCTCGATGAGATCGAACCAATCCTCGCTGCGGCCAATCCCTGGGTGCGCATCATCCCCAACAATAAGGAATCCACGATGCGCTGCCTCACGCCCACGGCGGTTTCCGGCACCCTCAACGTCCCCGTCGGGCGCCTGCACAAACTGAATCTCGGACCCGCAATTCCTCGGCGCTTTTACCGTCGGCGACCAGCTCTTTTGGGGCGCCGCCGAGCCCCTCCGGCGCATGCTCGGTATTCTTCAACAGCACCTCGGCTCTGGTGTATAATTCCGCGGCAATAGGGTGAAACAAAGTAGCCCGGCGCACGTAGTAGCTCCCAGGAGGAGTACATGCATCGAAAAATTTTGGCAATCTCGTTCGCGGTCGCAGCGTTCGCGCTGCCCGGCTTGGCCCAGACCCCGAACCTCAGCGGCACTTGGAAGCTGAACCTGTCCAAGAGCGACTTCGGCCAGATCCCGCCACCCGCAAGCGAGGTGCAGACGATCGTAGACAACGAGCCGTCCGTCAGCATCACCACGGATCAGAAGGGCGGCATGGCCGGAGACACAACCACGGTCATGAAGGTCACCACGGACGGCAAGGAAGTCTCGTGGCAATCGGGCGGCAACGACGTGAAGAGCACCGCGAAATGGCAGGGACAATCGCTGGTGATCCTGTCGAATACCACGTTTCAAGGCAGCGATATCGGCATCAAGGGCACCTACACGCTCGGCGCCGACGGCAAGACGCTGACCATCGCCGCTCAGTATGTCACCGGCATGGGCAACTTCGACTTGACGGCCGTTTACGACAAGTCAGACGCATCCGCCGCGATGGCCGCGCCGGCTGCCGCCGCACCCCGCGCCATGAGCATGTCGCAGTCCGGCGGTTCAACATCTAAATTGAGCGGCACGTGGACGCTGAACGTCTCAAAAAGCGACTTCGGTCAGCTGCCGCCTCCGGTCAGCGAAACCGATACGATCGCGGTCAGCGGCAACGACTTCAAGCAACAGGTTGCCAGCGTGAACCAGCGAGGCAGCCAGAACTACGTCCGCGGCTGCTCGGCTGACGGCAAGGAAGTGACTCTCGCTTCCGATGATCCGCGCGTAAATCTCGGAGCAGTCACCGTGTCAAAGGTTCAGTGCGCGTGGCAGGGCAGCTCGCTGGTTTACACCGAAACTGCCAATCTGCGTGGCACTGAGCTCGTGGACAAGCTGACCTTTTCGGCTTCGGACGACGGCAAGACCATGACTATGACGTCGAACATCACCTCGGCAGCCTTCAACGCCGACCGCAAACTGGTCTATGACCAGGGCTCTGGCTCTGCGGCCATGGCTGCTCCAGCGGCGGCGGCCGCACCCGCCACTGCGGCGATGTCGCACGCCGGAGGGACGCCGCCGAACCTCAGCGGCACCTGGAAATTGAGCTTGACGAAGAGCGATTTCGGCCAGATTCCCGGGCCGGTCAGCCAGATCGACACCATCGAACACAACGAGCCGACCGTGAAAATCGCAGTCAATCAAAAGGGCGGCATGATGGGCGACACATCCTACGAGAGTGCGGTCACAACGGACGGCAAGGCGTCCACGTCGTCAGGCATGGCCGGCTCGATGGTCACCAGCACCGCGCACTGGGATGGCGCCGCGCTGGTCGTGGATTCAAGCACCAGCTTCCAGGGAACCGACGTCAAGATCAAGGACCACTTCACGCTCAGCGATGACGGAAAAACTCTCACCGAAGTCACCCACATCGAATCGGGCATGGGGAACTTCGACGAGACGCAGGTCTACGACAAGCAGTAATTGCGACCCGGGCAAGATTTGAAGCTAGAGACGCCGCGCGTTCTCATGATCAAGAGCGTGCGGCGTTGCCTTTTGCGGGTTGACACTCGCCGATGCCGGTAGGTAGCATTCGGACGGGGGTTGTCGGCCGGCACATGCAGATTTTTGACCTCGACACTTTTCGCGCCACGCCGCTCAGCCGCGATCCCTACGAACACCTCGTGATTCCAGCCTTCGTGAAGGCCGAAGCGCTCGAAAAAATCAACGCCGATTATCCGAAGATCGACCACGCCGGCAGTTTTCCGCTGGATCATTTGGAATTCGGGCCCTCGTTTCAGGCGATGATTGACGCGCTCGAGTCCGATGAATTCCGCAAGGCCTTCGCGGAAAAGTTCCATCTCGATCTTTCGAATCGCCCGACGACGATTACGGTTCGCGGGCGCTGCGATACGCACGACGGAAAGATTCATCACGACTCCGCGAGCAAAATCATCACCGTGCTGCTGTACATGAATCCGGCGTGGGACAATTCCGGCGGCCGCCTGCGCCTGCTGCGATCCCGCGACAGCATCGAAGATGTGGCCACCGAGGCCCCGGCGGCCGGCGGCGCGCTGGTCGCGTTCCTGCGCTCGGACCATTCCTGGCACGGACATCTGCCGTTCGTCGGTGAGCGCCGTGTGATTCAATTCAACTGGGTCACGGACAACGAAAGCCAGCGCTTTGCCATTTTCCGCCACCGCGTTTCCGCGTCGGTGAAGCAACTGCTCAGCTTCGGCAAGTCCTCGAAGGAACCTCGCCCGCTCGATCCCAACCGGATGTAGCGCGCCGCGGGTCGCGCCGACCGTTGTCAGCGGAGTAATCTACGAAGGAATCAACGAAAGCGGTATGCAGGTTTGAGTTCGCAAAGGAGGCTAGGATGCAGGCCAAACGCGTCGCCCTGGTTACCGGGGCAAATCAAGGAGTCGGTTTTCAGGTCGCAAAGGAACTCGCAGCACACGGCGTCACCGTGCTGGTCGGATCACGCAATCTCGAGCGCGGCGAAGCTGCGGCCAAGACGATCAACGGAGACGCACGCGCGATCCAGCTCGACGTGACGAACCTGGCTTCGATCGCCGCCGCTGCGGAGCGCATCCGCAAGGAGTTTGGCCGCCTCGACCTGCTCGTCAACAACGCGGCTATCTCGAATGCCAGAAAGGACAGGTTGTCGCTCCGGGAGTACGCCAAATTAACGCGCCCGAGCAACGTGTCTCTCGATGAGGTGCGTGCGGTGTGGGAGACCAACGTGTTCGGCGTCCTCGCCGTTTACCAGGCGATGTTGCCGCTTCTACGCGAGTCGTCCGACGCTCGCATTGTCAACGTGTCGAGCGGCGTTGGCTCGCTGACGATGAACGCGGACCCGGCCTTTGCCTACCGCACGTTCTTCAGCCCCGTCTATCCTGCGTCCAAGACGGCTCTGAACGCCGTGACGCTGGCAATGATGCTCGAGCTGGAGTCGACCGGGATCAAAGTTAACCTGGTCTCCCCGGGCTTCACCAAGACGAACCTGAACGGATATGAGGGCATAGAGTCTTTAGAGGATGGCTCGCGCGAAGTGGTGCGCGTTGCGCTGCTCGGCCCGGACGGCCCGACAGGCACGTTCACGCGCTGGGAAAACGCAACGATCCCGTGGTGATCCGGTCTCGTTTTTCGTCGTCTGGGAAAGAGTGGTGCGCTCGCTGGGAGACGCGTCAGTTAGGGCTTGACTCAAAGAAGCTGCCGGCGAAGGGGACGTTCCTCCTGTCGAGGAAAAGTGTGTCACCCTTCGCGGAGCGAGCCGCGATTCTCAGCGCAGTCCGCTGGCGTCTTCTCTTCGGAATTGGTCGGCCAGATCGTGCCGGGTCACAAAGTCATAGAGTCTGTCTCTTTCCAGGGTGCTGTAGCTCGCTTGAACCGTTGCGGCTGCGGTGTAATACGGCTCTCTGACATCCAGTACGCGGCATCCCTTCGCTTCTTCGATCCGCCTGGTTAGCTCATCAAACGTCAAAAGCTGGTCTTCCCTGGCCATATCCACGTAACTGAAATCCCTCGTCCAGGATGCCAAATCGGACCGGCAGCGCTCCACGGACACCGCGGCTCCCTGCTGGGGTAAAGCCGAGCCTGCGATGGAAAGAAGCAAAACTGCTGACGACACAATCGCGACGATTTTCATGGCGAAACTCCCCCTCAAGATTTAAGTCTCGAAACGATCGTGACAGTTCCGCCCCCCTAGTAGTGATTGCATGGAGGAGTCCACGGGTTGCCACGACGGAGTTCGAGCGTCTTCCGTCGCTGTGGTATCGTACCGGGACCCGATGAAAAAGGAGAAAATACTCGCGCCGGATGCTCCGCTCGGCGTCGCCGCGCCGTTGTCCGCCGGCACAACCGTATTCAGCGTGATTCTCGCCATAAGCTTTTGCCATCTGCTGAACGACATGATGCAGATACTCCTTCCGTCTATATATCCAAATCTGGCTTCGTCGTTGAGGCTCACGTTCGGGCAGGTTGGCGCGATCACCATGGTGTATCAGGTTACAGCGTCGCTGCTTCAGCCGCTGGTCGGCCTCCAGGCGGACAGGCGCCCTGCGCCGTTTGCACTTCCTACCGGAACAATTTTTTCGCTCGCCGGACTGGTGGTTATTTCGATAGCGCGAAGCTACGGGATGGTGCTGGCCGGGTCTTCTCTGCTCGGCATGGGTTCGTCGATCTTCCATCCGGAATCTTCGCGCGTGGCGCGCATGGCGGCGGGTACACGCTACGGCATGGCGCAGTCGCTGTTTCAAGTGGGCGGGAACGTGGGGTCCGCGCTAGGACCGCTCGCGGTCGCGCTGGTTGTCATGCGGTACGGACAGTCGAGTATTGCCCTCTTCGGCTTGTTGGCCTTGTTGTCATTCGCCGTCTTGTGGAAAGTCGCCGTTTGGTATCGCGACCACGGTCTGGCTCGCCTGGAGGAAAACCGCAGGACTCTCGAACGCATCACCTTGCCGCAAAGCTCCGCCAAGCGCGGCGTCACCATCCTGCTGGTGCTCATTTTTTCGAAATACGTCTATTTGACGAGCCTGACCAGCTACTTCACCTTCTACCTGATTCAACGCTTCGGTGTGTCGGTTCGCGCAGCTCAACTGCACCTATCCGTCTTTCTGGCGGCTGTCGCGATCGGCACTTTCCTGGGCGGACCGGTTGGCGATCGTGTCGGGCGCAAATATGTGATCTGGGTGTCGATCCTCGGCGTGCTTCCATTCACGTTGCTGCTGCCGCACGTCAACCTTTTCTGGACCGGAGTGCTCAGCGTGATCATCGGCCTGGTGCTCGCTTCCGCTTTTTCCGCGATCGTGGTGTTCGGCCAGGAGCTTGTGCCCGGCAAGGTAGGGATGATTTCCGGCCTGTTCTTCGGTTTTGCTTTCGGTGTCGCCGGACTTGGCGCTGCCGTGTTGGGCCGCATCGCCGATGTTTATGGGATTTATTCCGTTTACCGGATCTGCGCATTTTTGCCGGCGATCGGATTGCTAGCTGGATTTCTGCCGGACCTGCGACAACGCGAACACACCGAAGCGCTTTCCACCGCGGACTAATCTTCAATCAGACTTTCGTGGTTCTTTTAAGGGAAGTGGTGCGCCCGGAGAGAGTCGAACTCCCGACCTTCTGGTTCGTAGCCAGACGCTCTATCCAGCTGAGCTACGGGCGCACTCGGTTGCAGCGGACAACGGGAAGTTGCAGCGAAGAAATTGTATCACAGCTCCGAAAGCGTCGAGGACTCGCTGAAACAATCCGAGCGGACCGTTATCCGAGTGTCGAGCCGGGGAGCGCAGACGGCCGCATCCCGGGCGCGGGGCGATCGGAATGCGCCGCGTGCCGCTTTGGCCTCAGGCCCGCCAGCGCCGCGCGCAGCCGGTCCATATAGAGGTAAACGACCGGCGTGGTGAACAGCGTGAGCATCTGGCTCACGATCAGGCCGCCGACGATGCTGATGCCCAGCGGCCGGCGCAACTCCGAACCCGTTCCCGTGCCGAGCGCCAGCGGCAATCCGCCGAGCAGCGCAGCCATCGTCGTCATCATAATCGGGCGGAAGCGCAGCAGGCACGCCTCGTAAATGGCTTCCTGCGGCGGCTTGTTTTCCTTGCGCTCGACGTCCAGCGCAAAGTCAATCATCATGATCGCGTTTTTCTTCACGATTCCGATCAGCAGGATAATTCCGATAATCGCGATCACGCTCAGGTCCAGCCGGCAAAGCAACAGCGCCAGGAACGCGCCGACCCCCGCGGAAGGAAGCGTCGAAAGAATTGTGATCGGATGAATGTAACTTTCATAAAGCATCCCAAGCACGATATAGACAGCGATCAGTGCGGCGACGATCAAGATCGGCTCGTTTTTGAGCGACGACAGAAAGGCTTGCGCCGTTCCCTGGAAAGTAGCCTGGATCGTGGACGGCAGGTTGATGGCGCGAGCGGAGTTCTGGATCGCTGTCACCGCATCGCCCAGCGCGGCGCCGGGAGCTAAATTGAAGGACAGCGTCACCGCAGGGTACTGTCCCTGGTGGTTGACGGCCAGAGGCGCAAGGCGCCGCTCGAAATGCGTGAAGGCGCTGAGAGGGATTGCCGTACCGTTGGATGCCTTCAGGTAAATCTGATTGAGTGAATCCGGGTTTTCCTGGAAATCGGGGGCCGCTTCCATGACCAGATGATATTCGTTCCACTCGTTGTAAACAGTCGCCACTTGCCGCTGGCCGAAAGCATCGTAGAGCGTATCGTCAATCATCTGCGTAGTGATTCCCAAACGCGACGCGGTATCGCGATCGATTACCAGCTGTGCCTGAAGTCCCAGATCCTGCTGATCTGTGGATACGTCTCTCAATTCGGGCAAGCTCTTGATCTTTTCCAGCATCTTCGGAGCCCACGATTCCAATTCGGCAAGATCTTCACTCTCCAGCGTGTATTGATATTGTGAATTGCTCATACGTCCGCCCACGCGAATGTCCTGTGAAGCCTGTAGAAACAGCGTCGCCCCCGGCACGGTGCCGAGTTTCCTGCGCAGACGCCCGATCACCTGGTCCGCGCTGACCTTGCGTTCGGAAAGCGGCTTCAGAGCCATGAACATGCGTCCGGTGTTCGTCGCACCGCCGCCGACAAATCCCGCCACAGCGCTCACCGCGGGATCTGCCATGGCGATGTTCTGAAACTGGCGGAGTTTCACGCGCATCGCGTCAAAAGAGATGTCCTGTGAAGCCTGAATCGATCCACCGATCGTTCCGGTATCTTGCTGCGGGAAAAGACCCTTGGGAATAATGACAAACAGCGCGATGTTGAGGCATACCGTGGCAATGGTCACGCCCAGTGTCAGAGGCTGGTGCTTCAAGACCCAGCGGAGTCCGTGGTCGTATATCGCCAACAGCCCGTCGAAGCCGCGCTGGCAGAGACGGTAGATCCAGTTGTGCCCTTCCTTTTTCGTGTTCCGCAGAAACTTCGCGCACAGCATGGGCGTCACGGTCAGGGAGACGACCAGCGAGATCGCGATGGTTACGCTCAGCGTGACGGCGAACTCGCGGAAAAGGCGTCCGACGATCCCGCCCATCAGCAGGATGGGAATGAACACGGCAACCAGCGAGGTGCTCATCGAAAGAACTGTGAAGCTGACTTCCTTCGAGCCACGCAGCGCCGCCTGCATGGGCGAAAGACCTATTTCGAGATAACGCGTGATGTTCTCAATCACCACGATGGCGTCGTCCACCACAAAGCCAGTAGAAATCGTCAGCGCCATCAGCGAGAGGTTGTCAATCGAATAGCCGAGCAGGTACATCACTCCAAAGGTTCCCACCAGCGAAACCGGCACCGCCACGGCCGGAATCACCGTGGACCAGACATTCCGCAGGAACACAAAAATCACCAGGATGACCAGCACGACGGTGATCATCAGCGTGATCTGAATGTCCTGCACGGACGCTCGTATGGTGGTGGTGCGGTCGGAGGCGATGTCAAAGTGGATCGACGCCGGGATGGAGGCCTGCAACTGCGGAAGAGCATCGTATACGCGTCGCACCGTAGCGACAATGTTGGCGCCGGGCTGGCGAAACACCTGCATCACGATGCACAGCTTGCCGTTTTCCAGCCCCGCGGTGTGAACGTCCTCGACGGAATCCTGCACCGTGGCAATGTCGGCGATGCGAACGGGCGCTCCGTTGTGATAGGCCACAATCAGGTTGCGATAGTGATTGGCGTCAAATAATTGGTCGTTGTCCGAAAACGTCCAGCGGACCTGGCCATTCGCGACGCTGCCCTTGGGCTCGTTGGAATTAAACAACCCGAGCGCGGTCCGTACATCCTCCAGGCTGACTCCGTAGTTGCCAAGCACGGCGGGATTCAATTCGACGCGCACCGCAGGCCGCGCGCTTCCTCCGATTTGCACCTGGCCCACTCCGCTGATCTGCGACAGCCTTTGCCCGATGATCGAATCGGCAACGTCGTACAGCCGGCTAAGAGGCAATACGTCCGAGGTCAGCGCCACGATCATGATGGGCGAGTCCGCGGGATTGATTTTTCGATAGGTGGGTAATCCGGGAAGGTTCGCCGGCAATTGACTCAACGAGGCGTTGATGGCCGCTTGCACGTCCCGCGACGCCGCATCAATGTTCCGGTTGAGGTCGAATTGCAGCGTGACCGAGGTATTGCCGGCCAGGCTGCTCGACGTCATCTCCGTCACTCCCGCGATCTTTCCGAACTGGCGTTCGAGCGGCGTGGCCACTGACGACGCCATAATCTCCGGACTCGCTCCCGGAAGGCTCGCATAAGCCTGTATGGTGGGAAATTCCACCTGAGGTAGAGCGGCCACCGGCAGCATGCGGTATGCCATCGCTCCGGCCATCAGGATTCCGGCGGTGATCAACGATGTGGCGATGGGCCGATGGATGAATGGCGCGGAGATATTCATGTTCGTAGCTGTTCGCTATCCTCAGTCCGCCGTCGCTTCCGATTCCTCCGGATTGCCCACGCGATAGCGCTGCAGGCGCCTGGCCAGCCGGTCGAACCCCAGGTAGACGCAGGGAGTGGTGTAGAGCGTGAGAACCTGGCTGATCAGCAGGCCGCCGACGATGCTGATGCCAAGCGGCCGGCGCAATTCCGAACCCGTTCCCGTGCCCAGCGCCAGCGGCAAGCCGCCGAGCAGCGCAGCCATGGTCGTCATGATGATCGGCCGGAATCGCAACAGGCACGCCTGATAGATCGCTTCCTGCGGCGACTTCCCTTCCTTCCGCTCCGCATCCAGCGCGAAGTCAATCATCATGATGGCGTTCTTCTGCACGATGCCGATCAGCAAAATGACGCCGATCAGCGCGATCACGCTGAAGTCCGTCCGGCAGATCAACAGCGCCAGGATGGCGCCCACGCCGGCCGACGGCAGAGTCGAAAGAATGGTGATCGGATGAATGTAACTCTCGTATAGAACTCCCAGAACGATGTAAACGGTGATCAGCGCCGCGAGTATCAGCAGAGGTTCATTGGCGAGAGACGCTTGAAACGCCTGCGCCATCCCTTGAAAGCTCGGGTGCACCGAAAGCGGCAGGTTGATTTCCTTTTCCGCCTTCTTGATCGCATCCACGGCATCGCCCAGCGAAGACCCGGGCGCCAAATTGAAGGAAAGCGTGACCACGGGAAACTGGCCCTGATGGTTCACCGCCAGCGGGGCGGACTTCTGTTCCAGATGCGTGAACGCCGCGAGAGGCACCTGCGTGCCGTTCGATGACTTCACATAGATGTCTTTCAGCGAATCCGGATTCTGCTGAAATCGCGGATCCACTTCCAATACCACATGGTATTGGTTCAACTGCGTGAAAATCGTGGAGACCTGCCGCTGTCCAAAAGCGTCGTAGAGCGTGTTGTCAATCGCCGCTGGCAATATTCCCAGGCGCGCGGCGGTATCGCGATCAATCACCACATTCGTCTCCAGACCTCCATCGAGCTGGTCTGTGGCGACGTCCCGTAATTGCGGCAGCGATTTCAATTTGTCGGCGAGCTTGGGAGCCCAGCCGGCAAGCTCCGTGCCGTCCGCATCTTCAATCGTGTACTGATATTCCGTGCGGCTGACCCGGTCTTCGATGCTCAGGTCCTGCACCGGCTGCATGAACAGCGTGATGCCCTCCACTTGCGCCAATTGGGGCTGCAGCCGCCGGATAATATCGGTCGAGGAAGTTTTCCGCTCCTCGCGCGACTTCAGGTTGATTTGAATTCGCCCGCTGTTCGGCGTCATGTTGGTGCCGTCCACCCCGATGAACGAGGACAAACTGACCACATCGGGATCTTTCAGAATGACGGCGGCCAGCGCTTGCTGGCGCTGCGACATATCCGTGAACGAGATGGCCTGCGCGGCGTCCGAAATGCCCAGAATCACGCCGGTGTCCTGCACCGGAAAGAATCCCTTGGGAACGTAGTAATAGAGCACGATGGTCAGCACCAGCGTCCCAACCGTCACCACCAGCGTAGCGAACTGATGCCGCAGCACCACCTGCAGAGTTCGGTCGTACCAGTGAATCATCCCGTTGACGAAGTCTTCCGATGCCCGATAAAAACGGTTGTGCTTGGCTCCGTGCTCGCGGTGCAGCAGTTTCGCGCACATCATCGGCGTCAGCGTCAGCGACACGCAGGCCGAAACCAGGATGGTCACGCCAAGCGTAACCGCGAATTCGCGGAACAGCCGGCCGACGATGTCTCCCATGAACAGCAGCGGAATCAGCACCGCGATCAGCGAAACGGTCAGCGACAGAATCGTGAAGCCGATCTGTTCCGAGCCTTTCAACGCCGCCTCCAGCGGCGTGTTCCCTTCCTCGATGTACCGGGCGATGTTTTCGATCATCACGATCGCGTCGTCCACCACGAATCCGGTCGAAATCGTCAGCGCCATCAGCGACAGGTTGTCCAGGCTGTAGCCCACCAGATACATCACGCCGAAAGTTCCCACAATCGAGAGCGGAACGGCGACGCTGGGAATAATCGTGGCCGCCACGCTGCGTAAGAACAAAAACATCACCATGACCACCAGCGCGATGGTCAGCATCAACGTGAATTGAATGTCCTTAACCGACGCGCGGATTGTCGTGGTTCGATCGGTCAGAATCGTCACATGAATCGCCGACGGCAGCGAAGCCTGCAGCCGCGGCAGAAGCTTCTTGATGCTGTCGGCGACGCCGATAATGTTCGTTCCCGGCTGCCGCTGGATATTCAGGATCACCGCCGGCATCGTGTTCATCCACGCTGCCTGGGTGTTATTCTCGGCTCCGTCAATCACCGTCGCCACGTCCGACAGCCGAACCGGACCGCCGTTTTTGTAGGCCACGATCAGCGGACCGTACAACTCGCTGGTTAAAAGCTGATCGTTGTCCTGAATCGTGAATTGCTGGCGCGGACCGTTCAAGGTTCCCTTGGCCTGGTCCACGTTTGCCGCGCCGAGCGTGGCGCGCAGGTCCTCGAGGCTTAATCCGTAGGAAGCTAGCGCCGTGGGATTGGCGCGAACGCGCACCGCCGGTTTCTGGCCCCCGCTGATGGTCACCAATCCGACTCCCGACAATTGCGAAATTTTCTGAGCGAGATTGGTGTCCGCGAAATCTTCGACCTTGGAAAGCGGCAGCGTTTCCGATGTGAGCGCGAGGGTGAGAATGGGCGTGTCCGCCGGATTCACCTTGCTGTAAACCGGCGGGTTGGGCAGGTCCTTGGGCAGGTAAGTGGTGGCCGCGTTGATGGCCGCCTGCACTTCCTGCTCCGCGACATCAATGTCTTCCTTCAAATCGAATTGCAGGGTGATCAGCGATCCGCCGAACGCGCTGGTGGACGTCATCTGCGTCAGGCCGGGGACTTCCCCGAATTGCCGCTCGAGCGGAGTCGTCACGGACGACGCCATCACGTCCGGGCTCGCGCCGGGGTAAAAGGTCAGGACCTGAATCGTCGGATAGTCAACCTGAGGCAGCGCCGAAACGGGAAGCTGCAGATATCCCACTCCGCCCGCCAGCAGCACCCCGAACATCAGCAGCGCCGTCGCAACCGGGCGAACGATAAACGGCCCGGAAATACTCACGGAGTCGATCCTGGAGAAGAATTTCCGGCGGGATTTTGCCGGGCGTTGGCCTGATGTGAATTGACCGGCGCCCCTTGCTGAAGTTTATCCGCCCCGTCCACTACCACCTGCTCGCCTGCACTCAGGCCTTGGGAGATGATGGCAACGTTGCCTTCGACAAATTCGACCTGCACCGGGCGGACCTCGGCCAGGTTGTTGGATCCGACGACATACACGAACGATCCCTGCGCGCCCTTCTGAATCGCGGCCGTTGAAACGATGATGGCATTCTTGCGCACGTCCAGAAACAGCCGAATGTTGACGAACTGATTCGGCCACAGCGATAGATCGCGATTGTCGAACTCGGACTTGAATTTAAGCGTTCCGGTGGTCTGATCAATCTGGTTGTCGAGGGTGAGCAGCCTTCCTGTGCCGACCAGCTCCTTGTTGTCGCGGCCGTAGGCCTCCACGGTGAGCTGCCTCTTCTTCATTACCGAGATCACTTCCGGGATGTTGTCCTCCGGTAGAGTAAAGATCACCGCGATTGGCTGAACCTGCGTGATCACCAGCATTCCGTTGGTGTCCGCGGCGTGAACGATGTTTCCCGGATCAACCAATCGCAGCCCTACCCGTCCGCTGATCGGCGAAGTGATCCGGCTATAGGTCAATTCCAGTTTTGCGTTGTCAATCTGCGCCTTGTCGGACTGGATCGCGCCATCGAACTGGCCGACGGTCGCCTGCTGCGTATCGAGTTGCTGGCGAGCGATTACTCCCTCCTGCCAAAGCTGCTGATAGCGATTCAGATCCACCTTCGCGTCGTTCTGCGACGCCACGTCCTTGGCGAGCTGCCCTTGCGCCTGATCGAGCGCCACCTGAAACGGTCGCGGATCAATCTCCGCGAGCACGTCGCCTTCTTTCACAAATTGCCCTTCCTGGAAATTCACCCTCATCAGTTGCCCGTCCACGCGCGAATGGACGGTAACCGTGTAGAACGCCGTCACCGATCCCAGGCCGGAGAGGTAGTAGGGCATGTCCCTTTGCTGGACGGTCGTCACTCCGACGGATACCGGCGGAGGCCCCGCGGGATCCTTGGACGCTGCCTGCGAGTGCGCGTGCAATTGGTAGGCGATCACCCCGCCCACGATAATCAGCAGCAGGATAATCCATATCCAGGCGCGGCTTTTCCTTTCGCCGTTGCCTCTCGGCGCTTCCACCATCCGACTGCTCTCCGGGTTCGGCATATTCGAGTCCGACATAGCTCCCTCACACCCTATTTTTCCACAGTTCTTGGACGTTTCAGAAGGCTTCGAGGATACATAAAAGTGGCGCGAAATTCGACTTTCGTCTCCTTGACCGGGTTATCGGCGTCCAGTAGAATCGCTTCAATGGATCATGGCACAAACGCAGCCTTGGGCACGCCGGCTTGTTGTCCCGGCGCAGCGGGCGCGGGTGCTCGATCCGAATAGCTTAGCGAACATCGGATGTGCATAGCCCGCTGACCGGCGCCAAGTCTGGTAAGCGGGTTTTTTCTTTTTTGCCGGGAAAATATGGACAGCAATCGAGCTTTCGCGAAGACGGTCAAAGGGAAAGTCTATCTGGTCGGCGCCGGCCCCAGTGACCCGGATCTGCTCACGGTGAAGGCCCAGCGGCTCATCTCCAGCGCCGACGTGATATTGCATGACGATCTTGTGCCCGCCGCGGTCCTCGCGCTGGCCGCATCCCGCGCCCAAATCACGAGCGTCGGCAAGCGATTTGGAGCCAAGGGCGCGACGCAGCCGGAAATCAACGCACGCATGATCGAATCCGCGCGCCGCGGCTTGGCGGTGGTTCGCCTCAAGGGCGGCGACCCCGGCATTTTCGGCCGCCTCGCGGAAGAAATCGACGCGCTCGAAGCCGCCGGCGTGCCGTTTGAAATCGTCCCCGGAATCAGCGCCGGCATCGCTGCCGCCGCTTCCCTCGGTGTGTCTCTGACAGACCGGCGCAAAGCGACGCGCGTCGTCGTGGTCACCAATCATCAAGCGGCAGGCCAACAGGGCGCCCGGAAGACCGATTGGCGCGGCCTGATTCGCGAGGATTCGACGCTCGTGATTTACATGCCGGGTCACGATTTCGCCGCCTTGCGCCGCGACCTGCTCGAGGCCGGCTGCGCGGCGGATATGCCGGCCGCAATCGTTTCGCGCGCCAGCGCTCCGGAGCAGCGTTATCTCTTCACCACCGCCTCTGAACTCGACAAGCTGCCGCCCGTGGATTCACCCGCTGTTCTCTTGATCGGACGCGCGCTCGATGGTGCGCGCCGCCGCTCCAGCGCCGAGACCTCCCTCGCCCTCGACGAAGCCGATTTGCTCCTGTCTGCCCTGTAGGCCTCCTCTCCGGGCCACCCGCGTGGCAGCCGCCGCATCTCCTCGAAACGAATTCAACGATCTTCGTGTTAGATTCAACATGAATTCGCCGGGGAATCCGGTTCTTCGGGGGCCGTCTCTCGAAATGATCGACCGCAAACGATCGCCTGTTGATTGGATAGACGCCCTGTGGCTGCTGTTTATCGTCGGCCTGGCGTTTCTCCCTCCGCTCAACGAACCTCACAAGTACATGATCCTCGTCGCCTTCGCGCTCTTCCAGTTGTTCGAAGGCAAGCTCGTCGCGCGTCTGCCTCGTCAAGGTCCCACGCTGAGCGTCGGCGTCAAAATACTTCTCGGCACTTTGCTGCTCGACCACACCGGCGACATTGGCATTAACAGCGAGTATTATCCGGTCTATTTTTTGCCCGTCATCACCGCCGCGATGTACTTCGGCCCGATCGGCACTCTGTTCTGGACCGCCTTCGCGTCTCTGGCCTACTGCTCGTTCCTGATTCCCGCTCTCGTGCTGTACGAGATCAACCCCGAGGCCGAGGGCCTGCTGGCGCTGCGGATACTTTTCTTTTTCCTCGTAGGAGTCCTGGTGAATCGTTTCGTGGTGGAGAATCGCCGCCAGGTGGCGCGCTACCAGGCGCTTTCGGAAACCCTCGAGGAAACAAATCGCCAGTTGCAGCGCGCCGAAGCCGACGCCCGCCGCTCCGAGCGCCTCGCCGCGCTCGGTCAGATGTCCGCAGGCCTGGCGCACGAAATCCGCAATCCTTTGGGAGTGATCAAAGGCTCCGCGGAGATGCTGATGCAGAAATTGAAGGACGCCAGGCCGCTCGAGAGCGAGCTCGCCGGATATATTTCCTCCGAAGTGAACCGGCTCAACGCCCTGGTTGCGCGTTTCCTCGATTTTGCGCGGCCCTCGAATCTCGAGTTGCGGCCCGTGCGCATCTCCGGAATTCTCGACCGTGCTCTGGACGCCGTTCAAACTCAATTGCCCGAGGCAGGTGTGCGTGTTGAGCGCCACTACGCTTCCGGCGTCGCGGATGTCCCGGTGGACGAGCGCCTGTGCGAGAGCGTTTTCGCAAACCTGATTCAAAATGCCTTCCAGGCCATGGTCGCGTCGGACAGTGGCCGTGAGCGCATACTGCGCCTCGCCGTGGCCCCGGAAACCTCAAGCGGCCGGACCGGCGTCGGCGTCACCGTCGAAGACACCGGCCCTGGCGTTCCCGCCGACTTGCGCGAGCAGATTTTCAATCCGTTCTACACCTCCAAGCAGGACGGCGTCGGACTGGGCCTGGCGATCGTCGCGAAGATCGTGGACGCCCACCGCGGATGGATTAAACTTGAAGGCGATTCCCATCTCGGCGCGCGCTTCCATGTGTTTCTGCCGGGCGGCCCGGAATGAGAGATTGCAAAGCAAAGGTCGGCACTGGAAGGGCGGGCTTTCAACTTCCGCAACGCTGGTAAGCCTTGAGGTCGAAATGCGAATAACGGCGCTCGCGGCGCCGGCATCGAACAGACAGCGCACATGAAACCCGACAAACCAGCGATCCTGATCGTCGAAGACGAGCCGAAAATGCGGCGGCTGCTGGAACTTCAGCTCGCCGAGGAGGGATTCCAAGCTCGCACCGCCGCCAACGCCGAAACAGGCCTGCAACTGCTCGGCAAAGAGCCATTCGACGTAATCGTCACGGACTTTAAATTACCCGGCATGAGCGGCCTCGATTTCCTGCACGCCGTCAAGCGAGTCAACGCCGATCTGCCCGTGGTCATGATGACCGCGTTCGGCACAGTCGAATCCGCCGTGGATGCCATGAAAGCGGGCGCAAGCGACTACGTTTTGAAGCCGTTCTCGCTTGCTGAGCTCGTTCTGATTATCCGCAAGGAGCTTGCCAGCCATCGCCTCCGCGAGGAGAATCGCGACCTGCGCGAAGCCCTCGGCCGCCGTTACGAATACAAAAATATCGTCGCGCGCAGCGACAAGATGCAGGCGGTGCTTGCGCTGGTCGAACGCGTCGCGCCGACGAACGCAACCGTGCTCATCGGCGGTGAAAGCGGAGTGGGCAAGGATCTCGTCGCCCGCGCCATCCACGAACATTCCCAGCGTGCGGCCGGTCCCTTCGTCAAGATCAACAGCACTGCAATTCCCGAGACTCTCCTCGAAAGCGAACTTTTCGGCTACGAAAAAGGCGCCTTTTCCGGCGCCACCGCCAGCAAGCCCGGAAAATTCGAGCTGGCTGACAAAGGAACTTTGTTCCTCGACGAAATCGGCGACGTGCCGGCGGCGATTCAGGTGAAGCTGCTGCGCGTGCTCCAGGATCGCGAGTTCGAACGCCTCGGCAGCACCAAAACGCAAAAAGTTGACGTTCGTCTGGTCGCCGCAACCAATCGCGACCTGCGCGCCGCGCTCGAAGAGGGCACCTTCCGCGAGGATCTCTACTATCGCCTGAACGTGGTCGCCATCGATATTCCCCCGCTGCGCGAGCACAAGGAAGACATTCCTGCGCTGGCCGAATTCTTCCTGCAGAAATCCGCGCGCGAATCCGGCAAAGCGGTTCAGGGCATCACTCCCCAGGCGATGAAGTTGCTGATGGATTTTCACTGGCCCGGAAATGTCCGCGAGCTTCAGAATGTTCTGGAGCGCGCCGTCACGCTCTCCTCCGGCGCAATGCTCGATGTCGCCGACATTCACATTGACGGCGCCGCGCGCCGCGGCTCCGCCGAATCCTCCGCCGCCCTGCCGCCGGGAATGACGCTCGATCAATGGGAAGAAGAGCTGATTCGTGAGGCGCTTCGGCGCGCCAACGGAAACAAGAGCCAGGCCGCGCGCGCTCTAGGCCTCTCGCGCAACGCCCTGCGCTACCGCCTCTCGAAAATGGGCGTCGCCGATCCTCCCGAGGCGGAATGATGCTGTTCAGTGCCGGTGGTTGAAATCCACCACCGCCGCTTGAAATGCACCAGAGGCGCTTGTCATCACTCCGTCGCTAGCCAGACCGGACCTGTCCGTAAACTGCTGTTTCTAAAACCGTTACACGTTTTTCCCCGACATCCACGACTTTGGCATCGGCCCTGCATTATAGCGGTCGAGATCTTGAAGTTTATAGGCATTGATAGTTGGGGGCTACGAGATGAAAAAGTACCTGGCAAATCTGGCGGCGCTGAGCCTTCTGGCTCTCGGCCTCGCGCCAATTGGCGCGCTGGCCCAGGCGCCTCCGCCGCCGTCCGGCGCCGCGAGCCAGCCGAATGATCCCTACGCACCGGCTCAGACCGATCCCGCCGCTCAGCCCGGCGTCGCCCGCGTCAGCTACGTGAACGGCGATGTTTCTTCGCAGCGCGGCGACAATGCGCAGTGGGTCGCGCTGTCAGTGAATGCTCCCATCGCTCCCGGCGACCGCGTCGCCACCGGCGCGAATTCGCGCGCGGAACTGCAACTCGACGCCACCGACATTTTGAGATTGTCCGGCAACGCAACCGCCAACATCACCACACTTTCTCGCACCGGCATTCAGGTCCAGATCGGGCAGGGCCTCGTCACCTATACGCAGTTGAACGGCAGCGAAGCGAATGTCGAAATAGATCTGCCAAATTCTTCGGTGCATCCGCAGACTCCGGGTGAATACCGCATTTCAGTGAATTCCGATTCGGAAACCGTGGTCATCGTTCGCGAGGGCTCGGCCGAGATTTCCACGGCCCAGGGCAGCACCATCGTGGATCAGGGACAGATGATCACCGTGCAGGGCACGGACAGCCCGCAGTACAAAACCGAGACCGCCATCGCCAGCGATGAATGGGATTCCTGGAACGACAGCCGCAATCACCGGATTTCCAGCGCCCAAAGCTGGCGCAAGACGGACCCCTATTACACCGGCTCCGAAGATCTCGATAAGAATGGCACCTGGAGTGAAGTTCCGGACTACGGCCCGGTGTGGACTCCGTCTGGTGAGGGACCGGATTGGGCGCCGTACCGCGCCGGCCGCTGGGTCTATCAGCCCTACTACGGCTGGACCTGGGTTTCCTCCGAGCCGTGGGGCTGGGCTCCCTATCACTACGGACGCTGGTTTGTTTACGGCGGCAACTGGGTTTGGTGGCCCGG
Organism: uncultured Acidobacteriota bacterium; assembly: GCA_963814605.1. Taxonomy (GTDB): domain Bacteria; phylum Acidobacteriota; class Terriglobia; order Acidiferrales; family UBA7541; genus Palsa-295. The sequence continues at coordinate 1,098,761 of CAWFDD010000002.1, forward strand.
ACCGGTGGTCGGCTATCCCGGCTACTATCCGATCTGGTCGCCCGCTTACGTCTCCTTCTTCGGGTTTGGCGGCGTCGGAGTTGGATTCGGAGTCGGGTTCGGATTTGGCTTCGGCCACTTCGGCTGGCTGCCCTGCGGACCCGGCGACTGGTTCCATCCGTGGTACGGCGGGTTTGGCGGCCGGTTCAACACGGTCAACATCAACAACATCAACAATTTTCATAACGGCTTCGGGCCGCTCGGCGGCAATCGAGGGCGCCAATTCTCGAACGTCCGTGAGGCCATGTCCAACGATCGAGTGCGCGGCGGCGTGTCCTCGATGGCCGGCAACGAATTCGGACGCGGCGCCGTGTCCGCTCACCAGGAACGCATGAGCGCGGATTCCTTCCGTCAGGCCAGCATGATGACCGGCAAGATGCCCGTCACTCCGTCGCGGGAAAGCTTCAGTCCGTCGGGCCGCGCCGCAAGCGCTTCGACCATCCGCAGCGCCAGCTCCAGCTCTCAGCATTTCTTCAGCGGCGGCTCGCGATCGAACACCCTCGCCGGTGTCCGCTCGTCGGGAAACACGAACAACGCAACTCGCGGAGAGTCCGGTTTCGGCGGCAATCACAACGCCGCGAATTCCACATCATCCGGGCAGTCGGGCCATTCGGGCTGGCAGCATTTCTCGACTCCACAATCCGGCGCTACGAACCATTCCGGGCAGGGCTTCGGCGCAAGCGATCGCGGAACGATAAACAATTCCTCTCGCGGCGCGTATTCCTCGCCTTCGCAATCGCAAGGCAGCCGGCCCGGGAATGGAAATTCGTGGCAACATTTTACCCCGCCCACGTCGACGTCACGAGGGGGCACCTCTAATTCATACAATTCATCTACTCGTCCTCCTCTTAATATGAGGCAGCCCATCGTGACGCCGCGAGGCGGTTCCAACACCTACGGTTCTCGCTCCTACGGCTCGAATCCCTACGGATCGTATAACTCTCGCACTCCATCCACCGACCCGCGCGGAGGTTACGCCTCGCCCCGCGGAGGTTACGCCTCACCCCGCGGCGGCTACCCCGCGCCAAACGGCAACGGCGGTTACTCGGCGCCGCGCGGCACCTATTCCGCGCCTCGCGGGACTTACAATGCCCCGCGCCCAAGCTACAGCGCGCCCCATAGCAATGGAAATTCCGGCACCAGCCATTCGGGTGGCGGCGGGCATTCCGGCGGCGGACATTCCGGCGGCGGACACCACTAAAAAGATTCTCGACCGCGCGATTCTGCGCACCACGGCTCCGGACATTCGGCCGCGTCGCGCATCGGCAACGAGTGTGAACGAAGAGCCCGGCGGATTTGAAAAGTTCGTACGCAGCGAAACAAATGCACTCGCAAAGTGTTACATCAGCAGGAGCGGAGAAACGACATGTCAAACCTGAGAGTAGTCGCGTGGCTGGCTTGGCTGAGGATATGCGCCTGGCTGACACGGAACATCTTGGCCTCCGAGCAACAGAGCACCAAGGGGGCAATCTCATGAGGAAACTCGGCTCGCTCGTCGCGCTCGCGCTCTTCGTTGGCGCACTCATCGCTGCCCTACCGAACCCAAACAAGGACGGCGACAACTTCTAAGGTAGCGTAATTGTCGAAGTGATTCGCGGCGGCTCCGGGCAATCGGGCTGCCGTTTTTTTTTGCGGCGCGTCCGAATCTGCGTACTTCCGGGCTATTGAGGCGACGGCGGAGGCGCGTTCGGCGCAGCAGAAGGAACGGCTGCGGGATTCGGCGCTTGAGGAGCTTGATCGAGCGCCAGGTAGGCGCGGCCGAACGCGGATTGCTGCGTCCCGGCGGCGATCGCAATGGCCTGCACGGTATAGTGCCCGCTCGGCAATTTCGCCAGCGGCAGGCTGATCCGATAGGACGCGGTGCGGGTCTTCGGATCAACTGCCGTGGGCGCGAGCAACGGAGTGGCGTTCACCTGCACGCCGCCGCGGAAGAACACCAGCCCGGCGCGGAGCGTCGCGGGATCGAGGGCTTCGGACTTGTCTCCCTTTTCCGGATAATACGCCTGAAAGAAAACATAGAGCGTCTGCTGCTGCGTGAAGTAGCGGGTGACGCTGGGAACGATTTTTTCGCCTTCCATTTCCAGCGGAGACGCGGCGATCTGCGCCCGCGTTCCCTGCCCTCGCGTCTGAACCTCGGACGATTTTGCCACCGGCACCAGCTGGCTTGAAAGCAGGACGGAGCTCAGGCTCATGCGCGAGGCCGAGCGCTGCGGCACGTTGAGCGCCTGCTCGAAAGTGCCGATTTTTCCGGACTCGTTTTCGCGCGCCAGGAATTTCAGGCGATACGTGCCGGGCGCCAGCACCACGCCGCCCTGATACACCAGATTGCTGCGACTCACCTGCTGGAACCGTTCGTCGTCGAGATGCACGGTAATCGTATCGCGCAGCTGCGCCACGCTCTTGCCGGAGGGTTCGGCCAGCACTTCCGCCGCGAAATCGAACGCAGCCTCGTGGCGGTCGTGCTTTTTCGCCCAGTCGAGCGCGCTGGAGGAAAGCTTCGCGGAGATGGGAACGTACACCTGCTCATCGCTCAGGCGGAACATGGAAGTTTCCACGGCCACGGGGAGATCCACTTCGGGACTTTCCGAGCGCATGGCGTCCGCCAATTGCTTGTCGCGGTCTTCCTTCTCCAGATGCTGAAAATCGCGCGGTGCGTAGTAGCCGGTGCGGTAGCGGACGTGCGCTCCGGGGGCGTTCACTTTCACCCGGATGGCATGCCAGCTGCCGTCGCGCTTGACGCTGGCCGGGAGATCGTAGCCGACCAGGTAGTAGCCGCCGTTGTCCTCCTGAATCTTCGGGAAAGCATCGCTCAAATCCCCGAGATCGAAGAAGGCTTTACCGCCGGTATCAACCGACATGGTCGCCAGAGTGTCGCGGGAATCCTCCCGCTGATCGGTCTGGTGATACACGGACGCGCCGCTGAACATCGAAGTGCCGGTCGCGGCGTTGACGGTGACGTCGCCGCCGGGCGGAGTGGCGAACATGCCGCGCGCGTCAATCGAATAGATGGAAACGTCGGCGCGATTGGCGGCATCGGTAACCGCGCGCAATTCGGCCCGATTTTCCTCGCCGGTCTGGGTGATCCCGCCGGTGAATTCGACCAGCGCCTTCCGTCCGGGAATTCCGGCGAGCACGTTGGCGAGCCCTTCCACGGCCGCGAGTTTTTGATCGGTGTTGAACACGTTGAACTCGGTCTCGTCCGGCGTATAGGCCGCTCCCGTGTATTCCTGCACGTCGTACTCGCCGTTTTGCGCCGCGGCGTAGAGCGGATTGGAGATCTGCGAAGCGGCGCCGGGAACGATCTGCGCAATCGCCTTCTCGAGCGTGGTGCGGTCGTTCGTGAAATTCGCGAGCACCGCGAGGCGCGTGCTGAACGCGACTACCGAGACCAGATCGGCGGGACTCATCTGCTGCTTCAGGAATTTCTGCGCTGCGGCGTGCGCCCGCAGGATGTCGTCCGTTTCCATGGAGGTCATGTCGAAAAACAGGACGATCATGCGCCGGTCTTGGACCGTCTCCGTGATGGCCTCGGCAGCGCCCGGCCCGTCATTGTCCACCGGCACGACGATCGGCTTGGCGTTGACTTCCGCAGCCGTGTCCACTTTCTCGATGTCGGAGTACGAAAAACTGGAAATTTTCTGGAGCTTGCCGTCGTCGGAGATCTCGAACTGATCCGCGCGCAATCCTTTCATCGGCTTTCCGGAACCGTCGGTGACTTCCACGTCAATGCGAACGACGTTCGATTGGGTGCGCAGAACGAAGGGCGGTCTCGCAGCGGCGGCTTGTTGCTGCGCCGGAGCGGGCGCAGCTTGTTGGGGCGCAGGCGCGGTTGAGGCCGGCTGCTGAGCCGAGACGGGGGCTAGAGTGAGGCCCGTAGCAACCGCAATGGCGAGCGCGCGCCGGGCCCAGCAGCACATCCGGAGCGAACTTCCCCGGGACGCCATCCACTGCATCGAATTTTGTGACCACTTTTCCATCGTAACCATGTTAGCCCTCACCGGGCCCCGCGCAAGCACCTTGTTGACTGTCAAGAATTCTCCGCCTTCCTCAAAAATTAAACCGGGCCTGCGCGGCCATCGTACGCATGCCGGCGGCGCCCGATACGCGGCCGAAAAGTGAGAATCCCGATCCGGCTCCGCTTCCTTCACCGCACACAATTCCGGCGGCATTGCCCGGCCCGGTCGCCCCGGTATTGAAACACGGCAGAACCGTGCCGATTCCGTTGTAGTTCACATGGTTGGTCAGGTTCTGAATCTGCCAGCTCAGCGTGAGATTGTGGCGGCGTTCCGGGCCGTAGCGGAATGTCTTCGCCAGAGACAGATTCCAATTGAAGCTGCACGGCCCTTCGACGGCTCCGCGCGGCTCATCGCCATACGCCAGATTCCCATCGGCATCGGTCGGCAGGCTGAACGCGCTGGCCTTGAAAAACGCGGACGTGGAGCCGCCGCAAATTCCCAGGTTCGGGTCGCCGGTGATATTGGGGCGCAGCGAGAAATTCGCGCCCGTGCCATTGTCGGAGGCAACTCCACCTAGCAGAACCGTAAACGGCGTGCCGGTCTGCCAGGTGAAAATATTCTGCAGCCGCCAATCGCCGAAGGCGTGCTCCTGCCAGCCGTGATTGGCCCAGCGAGCCCGTTGCCCAAAGGGCAGCTCCCAGGTGGAAACCGCGCGAAACTGGTTGCGGATGTCGAATGTGGACAGCCCGTACTCGGCGTGGAGATTGCCGTCCTGCTGCTCCACGGTGGCCGATCCGCCGCCGATGGAACTGGAGTCATCGAGCGATTTCCCGTAGGTGTAAATTCCCTGCAGCAGGAATCCGTGCGTGAAGCGGTGAACCACACGCACCTGCAGCGCGTTGTAGATGGAATTCGCGCCGGACTCATCGAACGTGAATCCGGTGGCATTCGGATCAATGCGGTTTGCCTGAATATCTACCGACGGCGTTCCCAGCGGGGCGCGGTTGGGCGCGCGCAGGATATCGAGATCGGTGCCCTTCGTCCCGGTGTAGGTCAGATCCAGAATCCAGCTGGGCGAGAGCGTGGTTTCCGTGCCGAGGTTCCAGATTTGGGCGTAGCCATTCTTGTAGTTCGGGTCCACCGACTCGGTATTCGAGATGAAAGTGGTGACCGGCTGCGCCGGAAATCCGTTCTGGAAAGTCAGCGGCGCGGTCGAAGTGGTGGTCAAGGTTTGCACTGTGGACACCGGCGATTGATAGGCCAATTCACGGGCGAGAGTGTTGTAGATCGATTCATTGTAGAAAATCGAGTAGCCGCCGCGGATCACGGTTTTGGGCTTGATGATCTTCTTCAGAAACTGCGGCTGCCAGGCAAAGCCGATGCGCGGCTCGAGATTTCCGTAGTTGCCGTGAACCAACGCGCGTGGCAGGCCCGGCGCCGATAGATCCGGCTGGCCGTGCGCCACGCGCATCACGTCGGCGAGATCGGAAATATCCAGGTTCACCAGGTTGTTGTTGATTTCCACCGGCGGAGTGGCCGCTTCGTAGCGCAGCCCGTATTGAAACGTGAAAGTCTTGCTGACTCGAAAGTCGTCCTGCGCGTAGGCGGCCACGCCCCAGCTCCGCAGAGTACAGGTTCGGATTGCCGAACTGCACGGTGGTATTGAATGGCAAGCCCAGCAGGAAATCGGCGAAATCGTTTCCGGTCGCCAGTCCGGTGAAAACGAAGCCCCCGCGCGGATTGGGGTTGGAATCGGTATTCAGCTGGATGCGGCGGATCTCGCCGCCGAAAGTCATGGTGTGCTTGGCGTGCGTCCAGGTGACGCTGTCGGAAAGACGCAGGGTTTGATTGCGCACCAGCGAAGGAATCGGGTCGTTGATTCCCGAAAAATTGGTGAAGCTGATCAGCGGGATGCCGAAATCAATCGGCGAGACGGACACGCCGGTGATTCCCAGATTGGCGGCGATGTCCGTGCCGAATGAATTGTCGCTGAGCAGCTGGGTGCGGCTGCGGCTCCAATTCAGCGCCAGGTTTTCCACCACTCGCGGCGACCAATTGTGGGAAAGCCCCAGGCTGACGCTCTGATTTCGTATGGATTGTTGGCCGCCGATGCCCGTGAAATTGCTGAGCGTGTTGGAGCGCTGCGAATTGAAGTTGTAGCCGCCATTCACGTTGAATTTCGAATTGATGGTGTGCAGCACATGCGTGCTCAACAGATCGGTATTCAAGGGCGTGGTTGCCTGCAGGAGATAGTTCTGTCCGGTCACGCTGGGCAGGTTCGGCGTGGGGATGAACCCCAGCAAGCCCTGCACCGCCGGGTTGTTCGCGAACATGCTCGCGGGAATCTGCTGGCCGCCCGGGCAATTCACGGGATCGGTGTTGGACGGAAATGGAGTCGTCGAGAAAGGCTCGAAAATGGTGGTGCCGGTAAAGCAACCGCCGCGCTGCGCCAGCGTGGGAACAGTCGAGAACGTATTGACTCCGTTCTTGGCGGTTTGGTGCTGATAGTTGGCGAAGAAATACGTCTTGTCGCTTCCGTTGTAGATGTGCGGAATCCTCAGCGGGCCGCCCACGGAGCCGCCGACGGTCTCGGCATAGGTGCCGATCTTCGGTGAATTCGCGCCCGTAATCGAGAAGGGTTTCGCGTCAAAAGCGGAATTCGTATAGCGATCGAAAAGCGTGAATCTCACGCGATTTACGCTCTGCCGAAGCAATCTCCCTCCCGCCGCCCCGCCCGGACCTCCTCGGCCGCCGCCAAATCCGCCCCCGAAGAGGCCGCCCTGCTGACCAAAGCCTCCTCCGCCTCCACCTCCGAAGCCGCCCGGGCCGCCACCGGGTCCGCCGCCTTGGCCGCCGGGACCACCCGGACCCTGTCCGCCGGGGCCGAATCCGCCCGACCCGCCAAATCCGCCCGGTCCGCCGCCGAAGCCGCTGGCGGAAAGACCCTGTCCGACGGTTCCTTGAAGCAAGAACGAATCCGAGGAGGCGCCGGACGCCGACGACATCGCAAGATTCGCTTCCGATGGGCCGCCCGCCGGTCCCGAGGCGCTTTCTCCCTGGGCGTTCGCCGCTTCTCCGGTCAAATCAGTCTGCTGGAATCCGCCCGTTGCCATGCCCGCGTTTACGGCATTTAGCAAGCCGGGGGGAAGTTGCTGGCCGCGTCCGCCGTTTCTGCCGCGACCGCCGGGTCCGCCCGTGCCCGAACCGTTCGGCTGATTCGCGGCGCTCGAGGTGCCGTTGCCGGAGCCCTGACCTGAGGCTTGCCCGGGACGGCGGCCCGCGGATCTCTCGGGCGCTGCCGGCGCGGAAAGCTCGGCAAGCGTCGCGACGCGCAGCACAAACTGAAGCGGAGGCGGAGCCGGACCGCCGCCGAGCTGGATGTCGAGCGTTGCGCCTACGAAACCAAGCTGGGTTGCGTCAACGGTGTAGTGACCCGCTGGAAGAGCTGAGAATTCAAATTTTCCGTTTTCGTCCGTCCAACTTACAAAGGCCTTCTTCGTTTCGGTGTTGACGAGACGCAGCGTGGCGCCCGGAACGGGGGATCCATCGGCGGTGTGCACGACTCCGGACGCGACGGCGACCAGCTCGGCCGTCGCGTCGCTCGCGGCAGGCGCGGGAGCCGGCGAGGATGTCTGGGCCGGCGGCTGCTGCGCGAAGAGGAATGAAGGAATGACCAGAAGAAACGCGAGCCGCTTCGCAGTCTTCACAGCGACAATTTTTGAGAAGCTCGCGTAGCGCAACACCGTTCTCACAGGTTAAGGAATTCGCGCAAAACTGCAATCAAAGTTTTGGACGGTGTCGCGCAAGCACAAGTTACCCGCCCGACGGAGCGGGATCGTAAACGAGACGGTACGTAACCGGCCCTTTGAAACGCGGATTAATCACTTTCGTGGTCACGAAAAGCTGCTTGCCGTCGGGAGACAGTTCGTAGGTGCGCGTGGTGCTGCTGCCCTCGCGCCTCCCCTGGGTGACGGCGACAAGCTGCGTGCCTTGCCACTGCGCGGCCGGAGGCGCGCTAGCTGCGTCGCTATCGCCATTCGAATCGCCCGATCCGTTTGCAGCGGACGCGCCAGAAGAACCGCTCGATGAATTCGCGCGCGACGAATCGTCAGTCGAATAGAGCGCGAGCACGCGACCGGAATCGCCCGTCACTTTCGCGGACGAAGCCGTTTGCTCGATGGTGATTCGCGAGAAATCGTTCATGCCGCCCGCGCCATACTGCCCACCGCGCCTGCCGCCTCCGCCGCCCTGGCCTCCGCCTTGTCCGCCGGGCCCGCCCCAGCCGCCGCCTCCGCCAACCCCGCCGACGCCACCGCCGACGCGGACGCGGCTGCCGCTGGCGTTACCGGCCTGCTGCATCACTTCGCGCGGATCGTCGCTTTTGTCTTTGTTCAGCGCCCAGGCGCCGGAAAGGTTGGGCTTGCCGCCGATTTGAGCGGGCAGAGACGCTCTCGGCGATGGAGGAGGCTGGTCGGAAGGAGTGGCGGCCGGGAGCGGGCCGGCGGACTGAGCGCCGGCGCGACTCGCGGGCAACAGCAGCGCTGCGATCGCGAAGACGGCGAGAATCAGCCACCACAAGAATACTTCCGCGAGATTTCCGTTTTTTCGATTGATGACTATGCTTTCCATAATGACCCTCCTGCGAAGCGGGCCGGGAGGCTCGATTGCGAGCACGTTCGCGTACAAAGGTGATTCCTATCACGGCACGCGATAGTTCCAAATCCTGACGGAAGGCTTTCACGCCTGCCGCTTCCTCTTGTATGATGCGACTCAGCATGCTTCCGTCCACTCGACGACCGTGCAAGCCGCGTCCGCATCACCCGCGGGCCTAAAAAGCCCCGGCGCGCCCAGGCGGGCGCGAGCAGCAGGCCACTCAATGCGGAAATCTTCCCGACGAAGTATCCCGAGTCAAAAGCGCGAAAGGGGAATCAACAAAATGGCTCACTCCGGAACGCAAATGCGGCTGGCCGTGCTGGGCGCGGGGAAAATGGGCGGGATTCTGATCGAGGCGTTGGTGAAGCAGGGGCTCGTCTCGCCGAAGAATATTTTCGCGACCGTGCAACACGCTGCGGCGGAGCGCAAGAACGGTTCGAAGCTGCCGGTTACGCTGACCAACAACAATCGCGCCGCGGTGAAAAAAGCGGACGTCGTTTTTCTGTGCGTGAAACCGCAGACCGTGGGCCAGGTGGTGGACGAAATTCGCGGCGAACTGAACGAAAAGAAGCTGCTGATTTCGATCGCGGCGTCGGTGCCGGCCGATTACATCGAGCGGCGGCTGCGCGGGAAAGTTCCCGTGATTCGCGCCATGCCGAACACGCCTTCGGTGGTCGGCGCGGGAATCACGGCCATCGCGATGGGAAAATTCGCGGGGCCGAAGGACGTCGAGACGGCGCGCAAGCTATTCGACGCCGTTGGCAAGACCGTCGTTGTGGACGAAAAGCACATGGACGCGGTCACGGGACTTTCGGCAAGCGGGCCCGCGTTCATTTATATTATTTTGGAATCGCTGGCGGAAGGCGGCGTCAAAGTGGGGCTATCGCGCGAGCTGGCCACGCTGCTCGCGGCGCAGATGACTTTGGGAGCGGCAAAAATGGTGATTGAAACCGGGCACCATCCGGCGCTGCTGAAAGATACGGTGACCACTCCGGCGGGCTGCACGATCGACGGCATCCTTGAACTCGAGGAGGGCGGATTGCGCGTGACGCTGATCAAGGCGGTGGTGAAGGCAGCGGAGCGCGCGAAACAATTGCTGGTGACGGACGAGAACGGCTAGCACGTGGTTCAAAGATTGGGATGCCCGGGGGGGTTGAGTCGACTGTTGAACGGCCGCCAGACCGGCTGAGCGAGGCTATCGAAAGAGTTGAATCCTGCCTGCTGTGGGCCGAACACTTCGTTTCACAACTCTTGAATGCCGTTATTGGTTCGGTTAATCTCTCGTTCAGGCAACACCTGAAAGGGAGTAACGTGAATCACTTCCATTCGAACGACCGCGCGTCTGGGCGCAGCACGTTTGTGCGGACTTGCCGGGGCTTGTTTCCGGCACTCGCCGTCCTGGCGATGGGCCTGGCATTTTCGGGCTATCTGAAGGGCCAGCAAGCGAAGCTCAGCAGTCAACAAAACGAACTCGCGCATACCATGAATAAGCTTGTCCTGGAAGACCTGAAGAAGAATTACTACGACCCGAAGTTTCATGGAGTCGATGTCGACGCGCGATTCCGCGAGGCGGACGCGAGAATCGATAAGGCTACGTCCTTCAACCAGGTTTTCGTGGACATCCAATGGGCTCTTGATGGACTCAATGATTCACACACGTTTTTTTTGACACCCCCGCGCCCGACTCGCTCCGAATACGGCTGGCAGATGCAGATGATTGGCACGCAGTGCCTGGTGACCGCGGTGAAGCCCGGGAGCGATGCCGAAAAGCAAGGTTTACATGCGGGCGATGCCGTCCTGACCGTCGACAATCTTGCGGTGGGCCGCGAAAACATTTTCGCGATGCGGCAGTTCTTTGAGAATCTCATTCCACAGACGAGCCTGACGGTAAGTGCTCGCGACCCAGGCGGAAATAAGAGAATTCTAAATATCAAGGCAGAGATTCAAAGCCGCCAGCGACACCTGAGCGTCTGGGGCGAGAATATTACCAACTTGCGAGAGATTTCGATCGCCTGGGATCTCGAACACAAATCGAAGGCCGTGATCGTGGGCGATAACGTGATGGTATGGAAAATGCCGGAGTTTTTCGAAGTGGAAGAGATAGACAAGCAGGTGAGCCAGGCAAAGAAGTACCAGACGCTGGTGCTCGACCTCCGTGGCAATCCCGGAGGAACCATGGAATCGCTTTTGCGAGTATTGGGTGGAGTGTTCGACCACGATGTAAAGATCGGTACCGGGATTGGGCGAAAGGGAAATTGGGCTCTGGTTGCTAAAGCACGCGGAGACCGAGCCTATACCGGCAAACTAATTGTCCTGGTGGACAGTGATACGGCGTCGGCAGCGGAGATAATGGCCCGAGTCGTCCAAATCGAGAAACGTGGTGTGGTGATCGGCGATCGCACGGCGGGAGCAGTCATGGAAGGGCAAACGTTCGACCATAAATCTTCTCCTGACAATACGCAGATCGTTTTTTACGGCGCGGAGATCGGGATAGCTGACCTGGTGATGTCCGATGGAAAGCGCTTGGAGGGCGTTGGGGTTACGCCGGACGAGGTTGTCATTCCGACGCCGGCAGACCTGGCGGGACAGCGCGACCCGGTTCTCGCCCGCGCGGCCGTTTTAGCAGGCGCCACGCTCACGCCCGAAGCGGCCCGAAGCTTGTTTCCAACCACCTGGGAATCCGTGGTCGAATGAACTTGATCCGGCGAGCGACAAGGGCGCTTAGCAGCCGGGATCACCGTTGAGTGAGCGAAGCGCGCGCGGGTGGAATTATTCCTTGACATGGTGACCCCCTGAAATTTACTAGAATTCGAGGATACGGGCGTTCGCTGGTAAATCGCATCGTAAGACAGGCGAGACCAGTCTTACTACTGTTCTGGCTGGCATCTCTGCCTCTTCTCAGCGGCCAAGTTACGCGTGAACATCTGGCCTCAACAGGCGCACTTCCGAGGAGCGCATCGTCGAGCTCCGCCACACACGATGATGTACGCGCCGAACTTGTCGGACTTCAGATGAAGGATGGCTTGACAATCGCTTCATACGGCCCGGAGGGGCTTCGAATCGAGGATTTCAAGAGGCGAAAAGCTGTCCTGGGCAAACCCTTTCCGAATCATCGGGGCTATAGCGGCACAGTTAGCAACGATGGGAGTCAGGTTGCTTTCATGCTCAGTTCTAATCTGAGACCGACGTCACGGATGATCTTAGGCGTGATGAAGACCGACAATTCAGACCTTCGGGAATTCCCGAGCGTGCGAAACCCTGGGCTAATGTGCTGGTCGAATGACATGTCGCAGATCGCCATGGGTACGATAAACACAACGAACACCACTTTTCGATTGGAGCTCCTGAACATTGCCTCGGAATCCGTTCGGGAGGCTGCTTCAGTTATCGGTTACCTATCCACTCAATGTTGGTCGCCCGACGACAAACAAATCGTTTTCGAGTTGGAAGGCCAAGTGATCGTCGAGGATGTCGAGAGCGGAAAACGGAAAACGGTTGGCCTCGGAAAACTTCCTACTTGGTCACGCGATGGGGAGTGGATCGCATACTTTGATGAGCGCGACGAAAGCTACTACGTCGTTCATCCCTCCGGCGAAGGAACGAAAAAGCTGTTCCATCATCGGAGAGCCATTGCGGGGCTATATTGGTCGCCCGATTCTCGCATCGTTGCCTATACCGTTGAAATTGGCGGCTTTCTTTCTCTAGAAGCGTACAAGCTCAACGTCAGACGCGTGGAGGATGGTTCGGAAGACTCGGTCGATAACAGCGATTTGGGCTGCTGCGAACCCCTTCAGTGGATCACGAATAAGGCGTTGCTGTCTCAGATCGAATCAGAACACTCATCCAAGTAGCAGCGATTAGCGCGAAAGATGGACATCGAATGGGTTCTTGACGGACTCAATGCAACGTGATGGCTTGGAACATTCCGGAGTTTTTCGAAGCGGAAGAGATACGGTCGCTTGGTCCAGAGCGAGGTTACGGCTAGGATGGGGATATGGAGATTGATCGCAAGGCGTTTCTAGAGAGCCTGGGGGGCGCGGAGGGAATCGCGCGCATGGACGCCGAGGCGCGCGCCGACGCTCTGGAGTCGCAGATGATGTCGGAATTGAACGCCGCGCTGAACGCCAAGAAATATCCCACGGTGGCCGAGGTGGAGGCGCAGATCGAAACGCGGCCGTACCGCGCGGGAGCTGGCTTCCTGTTCGTGCCGCGCAGCGGCGCCAACGTGAAAAAACTTGCGCCGATGCCGGATAATCCGACGCTGGCCGACTTTTTCAGGCTGCGGTTCAACGACACCGCCAACCACGTGCTGCAGAGCGCCAACCTGGCGATGAAGAACGGCATGTCGGAGGAAATTGTCCTGGCGTGCCTGCTGCACGACGTGGTGCAGGAAATCATGCGCACGGATCACGGGTGGTGGGGAGCGCAGCTGTTTGAGCCGTACGTCTCGGAGAAAGTCAGCTTCGCGATTCGCTATCACCAGGCGCTGCGATACTACGCCGATCCGTCGGTGGGGTACGAGTATCCCGATCTATATCGCGAACTTTTCGGCGCGGACTACGTCCCGCCGCCGTACATTGAAGCGACCTACCAGATGGTTCGCAAGCACCGATGGTACATGGAGCCGCGCATGGTCGCGGTAAACGACCTGTATGCGTTCGATCCGAGCGTGATCATGACCGTCGAGCCGTTCCTCGACATTATCGGGCGCCATTTCAAGCAGCCGAAACAGGGATTGGGGAACGACGGCAGCCCGGTTGCGCACATGTGGCGCACCATCGCGAGACCCGATCAACCGCTCTAGGAAATTCCCCGCAAGACCGGTCAGGCCCAGAGGGTGCGCCAGCCGAGGCCCAGAATCGCGGCAGGATTGAGCGACTCCGCCGACGACTCGCCGGTGTGAACGGAGATCATTTTCGCAAAGAGCGCAGGTTTCGCGGCGAACAGCCGCAGCACTTTGCGGCGAAGCGTGGCGCTCGAATTCATCAGCAGCAGAAGATGGGTGATGCGCTGCGGAACGCGAATGACGCGCCGGTGCGCAGCCTGGTATCGCGCGAGGTCGCCGGAAGCGAGCGCGTCGGCGAGATCACCGGCCAGTCGAAACGCGAGGCTAAGTCCCTGCCCGGAGATCGAATCCACGGTGCATGCTGAATCGCCGACGAGCGCGACGTTGCCACGCACGACGGCGCGCGCCCTGCTGAATGATGTGGCCGCTCCGGCTTCGCTTGTGATCGGTCTCACGCCGCGAAGACGCCCGGCGACTTCGGGAAAATAAGGGAGGGCGGCATCCATTCGAAAACGCGAGTCGTCCACAAAGAGCGAAACGCAGATTTCGCGCGCGCCGGTCGGCGTCACAACCAACTGCGATTTTCTGCCCCAGTGAACTTCCACGGAGTCGGTCCAGGGAGCGATGGCGTAGTGGCGGCGAAATCCAAAACGATCGCGCGAGCGAATGTAGGGATCGAGACCCGCGAATCGGCGGACGATGGAATTTCGGCCGTCGGCGCCAACGAGCCATTTGCAGGGAACGAATTGACCGTCCACGCAGGCACCGCGCGACTCCAGGCCTGAGACCCGGGCGCCCCACAATACCGAAACGCCGACTTCAGCAGCGCGGTCAATCAAAAGCTGGTGCAGGGTGGTGCGGCGTAGCCCGAACGCGCGGCCACTGGGAATTCTGGCGGCGACCGAAGAGGATTCGTCCAAGAACCGGAAGCCGGCGAACGGAAAACCGAGGCTTGAATCGAATTCGATCCCGAGGCGCTCTAACGCCGCAACGGCCTCTGGCAACAATCCTTCGCCGCAGGGCTTGTTGATGGGCGGATTTCTGGATTCAACGACGGTCACGTGAAGATTCTTGAGGCGTGCGGCAATCGCGGCGGCCAGCCCAGCTGGACCGCCTCCGACTACCAGGACATCAGGCTGCACGGTTGAACCTCGCGAGGAGGCCTACCAGCGAAGAAGCAGGAGTTCCGAGCAGAAACCCGGACCCATCGCAGCAAGGATGCTCAACTCTCCAGGTTGCGGACGGCGATGCCGGTACACGTCCTCGAGAACGAGAAGGACGGAGGTGGAAGATATGTTGCCGACCTTGCGCAGACATTCCCACGACGGCTCCAAATCTTTTGCGGTGATGTCGAGCGCGATGGCGGTGGCCTCAAGCACTTTCGGGCCGCCGGTGTGCATCACCCAGCTCTTGATATCGCTCTTGCGGTAGCCCTGTTCCCCGAGGAACTCGTCCACGTCCCGGCCCAGATTGCGGATGACGGTATCCGGAACCTCCGGTGAAAGTACGATGTGAAAACCTTTCTCGGAGATGTCCCAGCCCATCACACGTTCGGTATTGGGGTAAAAAATGGATTTGGTGGCCAGGATTTCAGGCCCGTTGGAATCCACGTCGTCTCCGACGACTACGGCCGCCGCCGCACCGTCGCCGAAAAGCATGGCGGAGATCAGATGGGCCATGGAAATGTCGTCGCGCTGGAGCGTCAGGGAGCAAAGCTCGATGGACAAGAGCGCCGCTGCCTGATCGGGATAGGCGCGTACGTAGTCGGACGCGCGGGAAACGCCGGCGGCGCCGGCCACGCAGCCGAGCCCGAAAATCGGGATGCGCTTGATATTGGGCGAAAGACCCATGCGGTTGACCAGCCGCGCATCGAGCGATGGCGCCGCGATGCCGGTGACAGAGGTAACGAAAATGGCGCCCAGGTCGCGCGGCTCAACTCCGGCGGAGACCAGCGCATGGCAGAGGGCCTTCTCGCCCAGCTCCAGGCCTACTTCGATCCATACGTCGTTGGCTTCGCCCCAGGTCTGCATATTGTTGTGGTAAAAATCGAGAGGACGCGCGGTGAAGCGGCCATCCACCTTCATGCTCTCGTCCAGGCGATCCAGAATACCCGGCTGCACCAGACGATCCTTCCAGTAAGCCTTGAGCGCGCCGACCAAAACCTCCTGCTTGTAGTAATACTTGGGAAACGCGCTACCGACTCCGGCGATTCTCATAAATGCTGCTCCTCGGGCATCCGCCCGTGCGGAGGGCATCAAACTCTAAACGCAGATCGAGATTACCTTCGCGCCGATCTTTTGAATTTGGCCCCGAATTTAAATCTGACAAGCCCCTGTAACGATCCAGCGCCCTTCACGAACGAGCCGGCGATGAGCGCCTCGTTTACTCCGGCCCGGCAAACAGCTGCGTCGCAGAAAATCCCCCGGGGGCTTCCGTCGGTCACTGAGGAGCGTGCTCATCAAGTGCCTGCGCCCGACGCCGAGTTGTCAATCCGCCTCTTGTAGGGTACGAGAGAGGTTGCGGTAAAGAAACACCGCGCATCCCAAAGAACCAACTAAAAGGAGAACTCCAAACGGCTCGGAAAGCAAGCAAATCTTTCCGACTCCGAACAGTGCGCAATATACCATGACGCAGCCCACAATCCAGTTGAGAAGATTTCGCCCAAGGTTATGAATAGGCACCACATCGGAGGCGATAGCGGCGATCGGCTTCCAGCCCAAAGCGTCCGGGCGGACCCGGCGGTAGAAACGCGCGAGCGTGTCGCGCGGTTCGGCCGGCGTCAGCAGGGTTACGAGCACCCACGCGGCGGTCGTCACCAGCGTCGTAAGCAGCGTTTGCCTGGCAAAGACGGCCGGCTCCGAGCCGTGGAACGGCGTGACCCAGCGGATTCCGAGCGAGACGATCAGCGCTGTGGACATGGCGGCGATTTCGCTCCAGGCGTTTACGCGCCACCAATACCAGCGCAGCAGGTAGACGCTGCCGGTTCCGGCGCCAACCTCCAACAGCACCTCCCAGCCAGAACGTATCGTGGCCAGCTCCCAGGAGACGCAGGCTGCCAGAATCACGAGCAGCATGGTGACCCAGCGGGAGATTACGACGTAGTGGCGCTCGGTGGCGCCAGGTTTCACGAATCGCCGGTAGAAATCCGAAACTACATAGGAGCTCCCCCAATTGAGATGGGTGGCGACGGTGGACATAAACGCGGCGAGAAATCCGGCGACGAGAAGGCCCCGCGCGGCGCGCGGCAGGTGGTCCACGGCCAGCAACACATAGCCGGCCTCGGGTTGCGCGAGATGCGGATAGAGAACGACCACGGCCATGGCCGCCAGAATCCAGGGCCAGGATCGCAGCGCGTAATGAGCGAAATTGAACCACAGCACCGAAAGCAAGCCGTCGCGCTCGTTGCGCGCGCTGAGTACTCGCTGCGCGACGTATCCACCGCCTCCGGGCTCCGATCCCGGATACCAGAATGCCCACCACTGCACGCCGAGATAGACGCAAAAGGTGATGACCGGAATCGTCCACACCGCCTCGCTGGCGAATCCGTGGGAAAAATCGGGGACAAACGAAGTGATGTTCGCCGCACCTGGACCGGCCGCGGAGCGGAGCGCGCCGAGCCGCGCGAGAAGTGTGTGTATCCCGCCGGCAGCGCGTACTCCGTACCAAGCCACCGCGATCACGACGCCCATCTTGAGAACAAATTGAAACAGATCGGTCCACAGGACGCCCCAGAGGCCTCCGAGCGCAACATAGATTCCGGTGAATGGAATCAGGAACAGGACGCACAGCGCCAGCGCGGCGCGGTCGTCAATTCCCAGGACGACGGCGGCGATGGTGGTCATCGCTTTGGTGACCCAGCCGAGAATCACGCAGTTCACCAGAAGCCCGAGGTAGAGGGCGCGAAATCCGCGCAAAAAAGCCGCGGGCTTGCCGGCATATCGCATCTCGGCGAATTCAACGTCGGTTAAGAGACCCGCGCGGACCCACAGCCGCGCGAACAGAAAAACGGTCATCATGCCCGCCGGCAACATGCTCCACCAGATCCAGTTTCCGGCGATACCGTTGCGGTAGACCAGGCCCGTGACGACCAGCGGAGTATCCGCGCCGAAAGTGGTTGCGACCATGGACGTGCCGATCAGCCACCAGGGCGCGCGACGCCCGGAAACGAAGTAGTCCGCGGTGCTACCGCTCGAGCGGCGCCTAAAGTAAAGCCCAAGGATCAGAGTGAAGAGCAGGTAGGCAGCGACGACGAACCAGTCGGTAAGGGTGAGTTTCATATCCGCGCGGGCCGCGGCATAGTTTGGTCGAGGACGCACGGGGAGTCAAAGAGAATGGTGCGCGCGGGATCAGGGATGTCGAAAAGAAAAACCCCGGATCTGAAGGTGCAGATCCGGGGTAGGGCACTGAGAGGGAAAACTGGGCCGACAAACTTGTTATGGGGCTGGCGATTTGCGAACGGCGCTAGTAATTCAAGTGCCTCAAGAACATCGTCACCCGAAAAACGATCTGCATTCCAAGAACGATTAACGTGTCACGCACCGCAGCAACTCTTTGAGCCATCGTGACTGGCTTGCTCGCCGCCGCGAGCGACATCTCGGCGGCGGTACCGCTTTGATTCACATTCCAATCGTTGCCGGTGAGTGCACTCACGCCGTCACCCTAGTTGAGTACGTAAACCGGATTGTCGTGCTCGACGCCGACCACCATGGTCTTGAAAATGTCCACATCCCAGCTGTCCGCGATACGCAAACGGACGATATCGGTTGTCTCGGAAAGCAACCGTCCCCGCAGCGGTACGCGGAGACTCCCTGCCACAACTCGTAGAATGACCGGTTGCCCCATCCAGACTTCGTAGCCGCCTTCCATGCCGTTCCCTCCTCAGAATCACGGGCTCGAACAATTCGATTCTCGAACGGTGGAACAACCTGACCAATGGTACAGGGGGTTAAGAATGGTAGGATTGAAGTACTATAACGAGGCAGGTCGTGCGGCGGCAGCGTGGAAGGCGCTGTTTGTCATTGTAAATACTGGATTTAGGAGCGATTGCCCGGACGAAAGCAGCGGAAAAATAGGCACATGGTCGAGCTGATCAGGCATCTAGTGGCGCAACTGTACGACGTACGCGGCCTCATCGAATGGGGCGGAACTGCGCTGGTGTGCGTGGTCGTGTTCGTGGAAACGGGGATGTTTGTGGGCTTTTTCCTGCCAGGGGATTCCCTGCTGGTCACCGCGGGGGTGTTTGCGGGGGCTGGGCACATGAAGCTTGCGGAGCTGCTGTCGCTGGTCACGCTGTGCGCGATCGCCGGCGACCAGTTGGGTTACTTTATCGGGCGACGCGCGGGAGCAAGCCTTTATCGGCGCGAGGACTCGCGGTTCTTCAAGAAACGGCATCTGGAACGGGCGCACGAGTTCTACGAAAATTACGGCGGCAAGACGGTCATCATGGCTCGGTTCGTGCCCATCATTCGCACCTTTTGCCCTCCGGTTGCCGGAGCGGCGAAAATGAGCTACCCGCGCTACCTGGCATACGACGTGGCCGGCGGATTCCTGTGGGTATGGAGCATGGTGTTCGTGGGATTTACGCTCGGGCGGACGGTCCCCAACATTGACAAGCGCATTCACCTCATCATCGCCGCCGTGCTGGTGATTTCGGTGATGCCTGCGGCGTATCACGCCTGGAAGGTGCGCCGCGCCAAGGCAGAACTGCCGGCGAACGAAACTCCCGCTGTGAAAAACACGTAGGAGAGATCTGGAAGCAGAACGGGGAGCCTGGCAGCTCCCCGATCTGTTCACTCGCTAGGCCGCGGCGAAACTGAAAGTCCCGCCAACGGTTCGCGCCGCAGGAGCGATGTGGACAACGAAATCAGGCAACGTTGCCCGGAGAATTCGTAATTCTGCCGCGCACTGGCTCCCGCAAGGGCACTCATACGCCCGTCGGCATCCCCACGCAAGCGAAAAATATTCCGAGAACAGCGGGGCCAGAGCTCTAGTCCGCGATCGCATTCAGAGCGCGGCGAGGTCCGGTTGAGGCGTCAGAACTGGCGCAGAAGGCTGCCGATGGCAATGGGGGTGGTGTCCTGATCGAACAGCAAGGCCGTATTGTCGTCTATCAGGTAGAAAACGAGCTTAAACGTCGCAGCAGGAGTCGAGGTAGCCAGAGTTGCCGTGCCGCGGCCGTTTGACGCGATGGTGCCGATCGAACTGCCGGTCGCGGAAATCGGAGCCGACTGCGAAACGCTGCTGAAAGTATTGATGTCGAGAGTTCCGCCGGTAATGGCGGCGGCGAGTAGCGTGAGCTGTCCGGACGCGGCGGGCTGATAAAGCGTGGAGTTATTGTGGAATATTCCCTGGCCCGTCAAGCCAATCGCGAAGCTGCCTGCTGCGAGCGTAACGCTTGAGGAGCACGCCGCTGCCGGCGGCACGCATTGTTGATATATGGTCCCGGTGGAAAGCGCGTTCTTGTCGATTTCCAGGAATAAGGCCGTTCCTTGCGAGGTCTGATACACCGCGTACTCGTTGGTGCTGGAGTTCGGCGGGGCCGGGCAGGCGCCGCTCTCTGTGGAGAGAAGCAGAGCGATTCGTCCAGTGGTCGGATCCGTGGTGTAGGAACAAGCGCTGAGCGAAGGACCGCTGTTGTAGGTGCCGCCGGTATTGGCGTCGAACACGCCGCCAGTGACCGCGGACGTCCCGTCGGAAATGAAAACTCCACCGGCCGCGTACGCGCCGAGGGTCGAAGGCTGGCCTGCCACGGGAACCATGACATTTCCGCCGCCGGTGAAAACGTAGTTCCCGGCGGTGAGCGCTGACGGTCCTGCCGGAGAGCTATACATGTCTCCGGCGACAAACGCCACTCTGTCAATCTCAATCAGGTGTAGCCGCGTGACGAAATCGGGTCCGTTGGGATTGGACGGTGCATCCACGGTGTAAAAGGCATACATGCGCGGGCTGGCGCCGGTCGTGGTGCTGGTAAGCGAGAGCGTGCCACGCCCCGTGCCGGGAAATGCGGGATCAAACGCATACGTGCCGTTCAGGGATGTGTCGCTGGTCGTGACAGTACCGCCGTTGATGCCGTTGTCGTTCACGTCGAGGATCGTGCCGGATTCCGGGATTCCGCCGGCGCCGTTCGCGGCGAATTTTCCCGCCAGGCCTAATGCATTGAAGCTACTGTCCGCGCCCAACAAATCAAAAACATAGGAACCGGTGATAACCGAGGTCGAGTTTGAAACGGCGGCCAGACTCTGCAGATCAATCGTTCCACCGCCGGCATTGCTGGCATCGAATCGCGTCAATTGCGCATGCGCCGGCGTAGTGAGGACGAAGTCCCATTTATTGGTACCCATTTTGGTGATGATTGTGGCGGTTCCCCGCCCGTCGGCTCCGACCAGGTAAGTAGAGGTCGCCTGGATTGGAATTTCGGTGCGAACGCCGGTGAGGAAGCTGCTGACGTCCTCGACGCCGCTGAGAATTGTGCCCTGCCCATTGGTTACAAAACTGCCCGCGACTGCAAGGAAACCGGAGCTGTCGTTGCCCGTGTAGGAAAACGCATACTGGCCGTTGAAGGAACGATCGGAATAGACAATGGTGGCGATGGCTGAAGCTGGAGCCGGAGCCGCAGGGTCCGCGGCATTAATCGTGACGGTCCCGCCGGGAGGAGGACTGAGAGGCGCAGTATAGATGCCACTGGAATTAATCGAGCCGTAAACCGAAGGGTCCCCTGCCGGCGTTATGGACCAACTGGCGCTGGGGTCGTTCAGTCCGTTGAGCAACGCCGTAAACTGCTGATTGCCGCCTGCCGGAACGGTGGGCGACGGAGGGTTCACAGCCAGGCCGGTTCCCGCGCCAACCGTAACGATTGCATTGTTGGAGGTGACGGTGGGAGGCGTGCCGGATGTCGAGGTGGTTGTCTGGGTCGCCACGGCGGTGACCACGACCTGGCCCAGCTGGGTGACTCCAGACACGACGACTGTCGGCACCGTCCCCGGGGCCGTATAGTCCCCCTGCAAGGGGTTGTCGGGATCGGGAACAATCGATCCTACCGTCGTCAGGTCGCCACCCGCCATGCTATTCACTTCCCAGGTTACCGTGGTGGTCGAAGAGACCGTACCGTTGGTCAGATTGACGTTGGCCAAGAAGTGCGTCTGGGTGTTCAACGGCACGGTGATCAACGTGGGCGTAATCGAGACAGACTTGATGTCCGCCGTGCCGGTGCCGCTGCCGCCGCCGCAGCTCTGCAAGCCGCAAATGGCCGCCAGCATCAATGCGATCAATGCGAAAGCTCGAGCTCTCGCGGAGACGCGCGCCGGTGCGTGCTTCCCTTCCGCGTTCACAGTCTCCAAATCCTTTAAACTGTTCGTCAAGCGGTCGTCTCCGAAAGGCTAGAGAGTGTAGGGTAGTTCCCTCAAGATTTGCAAAGGTTCCACTTTCTTCGGGGACACCTGTGGCGAACAATTTGCAAACCAAGTTGATTGCATTCAGGCCAACCCGCCCCCAAAACCCCCAAACACGCGAATAAGAAGATGTAAGCATACAGGAAATGGTTGTCATGCCGAAGCGGTGACTGATGCGGGCAGGCGCGCAGAGAACTCTTACTTCAGGAAAAGGCCTTCGCGGACCTGATCGCGGCCCACGAAAGTCTTCGAGGAGCGGAACTCGCTGAAGAGACTGAGTATCTCGCGATTCTGGAAGACGTGCGCGTGCACGGCGACCGTAGCTGACGGGATCAGTTCGACTGTCTGGCTGTCCACCACGCGATAGCGGTGGAAACGTTCGGCCGGGCGGCTGTGAAATTGCGCCAGCAACGCACCGCCGGGATGCAGCAGAAGCGACAGGCGCTCCATCAGCCGGGGCGCGACCTCCGCGTCGAAGTAATCCAGGAGATCCCAGGCCAACACGCCGTGAAAACTCCGCTCCGGGTATTGCAGCGCGGTCTCGAGAAATTTGTCGGCGAGAATCGCGGGAGAGACCCGCTGCGCTTCGGCGCCCACGGGAGCCGCTCGAAAGCCTTCCTCTTCGGCGGCCAAAAAATCCCGCCAGGTACGCAGCAAATCCTCGGTTGAAACGCGATAGCCCTTTTCCACGAAGAAGCTGACCGTGGATTGCCACACCGGACCCAGATCGAGTACGCGCCCATGCGGGACGTCGCTAATGAGCCACAGAAACTCTTTCAATCCGTTGGAGATACGGACGTTGGCCGATGAGTGGGCGGACGGAGTCGGCCCGGGCTTCGCCGACGCTGCGCCGGCCGCCGCAGCTGCGCCCGGACGGGGTTTTGCCATCCAATTCATGAATTACGTTACTCGTCCTTTGCGCTGGCCGCCACCGGCTGCAGAATTTCGGCGTCCTGCGCTTTCGCAGCCGTCGAAGACTCTCGCGCGGGGCTGGTGCGAACCGTTTCCACTTTTCCCCGCAATCGCGCGCCATCGTCAATGCCGATGCGCGGCGTGGAAACAGTTCCCACCACGCGGCTCGACGCTCCGAAGTGCGCGCTCTCGCCCGCTTTCATGTTTCCCTGCACGGTGCCGTCTATGACGATTTCACGGGCCTCGATATCGGCCTGAACTTTGCCGTTGGGGCCGACCGTCACACGCGCGCTGCCGAGCCGGATCTTACCTTGAACTTCGCCGTCAATATATAGATCGGCGGTGCCGGAGAATTCACCCTGAATTTTCAGGCCGGATGTGATCCGGGACGCAGTTCGGCCGGCCGTCGCGGCGGCGGATTCAGTCGCTGGCGCCGATGGTGCGGCCGCCGGCTGGGAAGCAGCCGGAGCCGAAACAGGCGGGTTATAGGACTGTGAAGACGGCTTTACCTCTGGCGTTTTACTCCACATGAAATCCTCCCCTAAAGTGTAGGGATGCTGTGCCGGGTGGCAGCCATCCTCATCGATGGGGCAACTATAGTACAGCCGCAACTAGCTGTAAACAAGCACGGTAGCGCAAGGAGACAAATCGGCAACCAGCGGATGCCAGGATTCTGGCGCCATGGAGTCGGACGTCCGTTGGTCGTCGTGGCGCATTTCCCAAATCGACACGACCATTCCGACCAGCTCGTGCGTGAAAATCTTGATTCCCAATCTGGTACGCCACCAGTTGTCCGGATCGAAGTCCGAGTCGTGCGCCGCTACTACGCGGAGCACGGTGCCGGCTGGAAAGGCTCTTTCGCAGATGTAGCGCGAACGGCGCGTATGAAAATTCGAGGTAACCACAATAATTCGTTTCCAGCCGCGCGAGGAAATCAGCTGGCTGATGGCGAGGGCCTCGTCACGCGTATTTTCGGCGCGATGGGCGAAGCGCACGATGGCGCTCGCCGGCACTCCGCGATCGATGAGGTCGTGTTCCTCGAGTTCGGCGATGCTGGCGTACGGACGGAGATAGCGGCCGCTGGCCACGATTCGCGGCGCCCATCCCGCCTTGAGCAGCTCGGCAGCGCGCGCGGCGCGATCGCCGCTGTAGTTGTCGTCGCCCAGAATCACGATGGCGTCCGCAGCGACCGGGCGCTCGTCCACGGTCCAAAAATCGCCAGCCATGCGCATCAGCGGATGGCGCACCAGATAAACGAGGACAACCAGCGCCAGGAAAAACATCATGAACAGCAGGCGAAAAAAAATCCCGCCGCGCTCTGAATTCTCCGGGCGATGAAAGTCCAGAAGGGCAGCCATTATTTCCCGGGATCGAGCTGGCGCAGGCGCTCGGCGGCTTGCTCGGGCATCGTTCCGTTGAAGTAAACCTCCTTGATGCTGTAGGAGCGGCTGCGAGTCTCGACGATGGGCAGGATTTCGATGTGCCAATGATAATCGCCGGCGATGGTCGCCCAATAGTCGCTCAATTCGCCTTTGGTCTGCAGCGTGTTCGGCGCGGTGTGCACGACCATGTGGTAGCTACCGGTGACCTGCAACAAGCGGCGCAGCGTGCGGCCCAGCAAGGCCGCGAGATTGAGGCGTTTTTCATTTGGCGACAAGACTTCGAACTGGTGCGAGTGGGTCTTCGGCATCAGCCAGGTCTCGTAGGGCACGCGGGAGGCGTAGGGGCAGAAGGCGTAGTAGTCGCCGACATTATCCACAATGCGCTTGGTCTGCCTGATTTCCTGCCGGAGGATGTCGCAGAAAACGCAGCGGTCGCGATCGCGATACCATTCGCGGGCTGCGCGCAGTTCATAAAGTATCCTGCGAGGCACAAACGTCGTCGCCGAAAGTTGCGAGTGCGCGTGCTGCCATTCCTCTCCGGCTGCCGGTCCCTCATTCTTGAAGACGGCAACATATTTGAAGCGGGCGTCGCGCTTCAGATCCTCGATGCGCAGCGCATAAGCCTCCAGGACGCGCTCGATTTCTTCGTCCGAGAGTTGCGTCAACGTGCGTGTATGAGAGGGCGTCTCGACGATGATTTCGTGCGCCCCGACCGCCGCCATGCGATCGAAGATTCCGTCGGCGTGGCGCGCCGGGTCGCCCTCGATGCGATAGAGCGGCCGAAAATGCGGGTACGCGCGGACCTGCCAAGGCCCTTGCGCGGGCAGTTGCAGCAGCACGGGCGCCTTGAGATGGTTTTCAGGACACAGCGGGCAGGTATCGCTCCGGTCTTTTCCCCGCTCCGGATGTCCGATCACAACCCAACTGCGCGTGATGGGGTCTTTGCGTAATTCCATTGAGTCCCTGCAAAAGAATGAGGAAGTCATCTTATAACGAAGCGTCGCCCAACGACAAAGCCAAGTGCGGCGTTGCCGCGCGGCAACGCGAAAAAAGGCGAGCAAATTCGGGAGCGAAAATGATTTTTAGTTTACACTGCGCTCGAAGCGCGAAGTGGCGCAGCGCAGGCAAGATGGTGAGGAGACTTTCTTGAAGTCGATTTCCGCAAGCAGCGCCGGGCGCGCGAACGGCGGCACGGTCCTCGCCGGCGCCGGCAAGATGACCGTGCTGCCGATGATCGCGGCGACCTATTTCATGGTGGCCGGCGGCCCGTATGGCCTCGAGGACATCGTGCAGAAGACGGGTTACGCCGCGACGCTGCTGATTCTGCTGATCACGCCGCTGATCTGGAGCATTCCCACGGCAATGATGGTCAGCGAGCTGGCCACCGCCATTCCCGAGGAAGGCGGCTTCTACATTTGGGTGCGGCGCGGCATGGGACGCTTCATGGGCTATCAGGAAACCTGGTTGACCATGGCGGGCAGCGTTTTCGAAATGGCGCTCTACCCGAATCTGTTTGTGGATTACATCGGGCGCTTCTCGCCCGCGCTGGTGGCGGGTTATCGAGGGTTGGCCATCGGCTTTGCCATGATTGCGCTGTGCGCGGCGTGGAATATTTTCGGCGTGCGCGCGGTGGGCGATGGCTCCGTGATTCTCAACGTGGCGCTGCTCGCGCCGTTCGCGGTGCTGGTGGTCGTCGCCATGCTTCACTCGCGCGCCGGCGCCGCAGGCAGTACGCCGCTGCTGCATGCGGATTTGCTGGGCGGAATATTGATCGCCATGTGGAATTACATGGGTTGGGACAATCTCTCCACGATCGCGGGCGAAGTGGAAGCCCCGCAGCGGACGTACACGCGCGCCATGCTCGGCGCAGTCGTGCTGGTAGTGGTCAGCTATGTGCTTCCGGTGGCCGCTGTGGCGCGAGTCGGGCTTGATCCGAACAGTTGGACCACGGGAGGCTGGGTGGACGTGGGGCGGATCATCGGCGGCGGGGCGCTGGCACTGGCTTTGACGGCTGCTGGAGTGATTGGCGCAGTCGGATCGTTTGGCGCGCTGATGATGTCGTTCACGCGGCTGCCAGTGGTGATGGCCGAGGACGGCTATCTGCCGAAGGTGTTTACCCGGCGGCATCCGAAATCGGGCGCGCCGTGGGTAGCGGTGGTCGTATGCGCGTTGTTCTGGGCGCTGTGCTACCCGCTCGGATTCGAGAAAAGCCTAATCCTCGATGTGCTGTTGACCGGGCTGAGCATTCTACTGGAATTCTGGGCGCTGGCCGCGCTGCGAATCCGGGAACCGAATCTCGCGCGGCCGTACCGAGTGCCGGGAGGAACCGCCGGTGCGATTCTGATCGGGCTGCCGCCGCTCGCGCTGATCGTCGCGGCACTGGTGCGCAACAGCAGAGAATCCGTCGGCAGCACGAACGAAATGGTAATCGGCATCGCGGTCATCGTCGCCGGCATCGCACTGTACTTCCTCACGGGCATCATTCGGCGCAAAAAGCCAGTTTGATAGCTAGCCCGTGGATCCGCCGAAGACAGAATGAGCGAACTCATTGCCGTGCTATTCTGCCGCGCGATGGCCGAGGTCGGCGAGACAGACATCAGGTTTATGCGAGCGGCGCTTGACGAGGCGCAAGCGGCGGCGGCGCGGGGCGAGGTGCCCGTGGGCGCGGTGATCGTCGCGGAGGGCCGCGTGATGGGCCGCGCCGGGAATCGCACCATCACCGATTGCGATCCGACCGCGCACGCCGAAATCGTGGCGCTGCGCGAGGCCGCCAAAACCATCGGCAACTATCGCCTGCCGGGCGCCACGCTCTACGTCACGATCGAGCCGTGTGCCATGTGCGCCGGAGCGATGGTGCAGGCGCGGATCGGCCGGCTGGTCTATGGCGCGGATGATCCGAAGGGCGGCGCGGTGCGCTCCTGTTTCTCCATCCTCGATCACCCGCAGATCAATCATCGCGTGGAAGTCACGTCCGGCGTGCTTGCGGAGGATGCCGCCGTGCTGCTCCAGAATTTTTTTGCAGCCAGGCGGTAAGAGGACGCAGATTCTCGCGCCACACTTGCGGGTTCATTGTTCAAATTCGATTTCAGGCTCCGGAAGTCTGTCGCCGGGACGCGCGATCCACACATACATGGTGGGCAAAATAAAGATGCTCATGATCAGGTTTACAAGCAGGCCTCCAACGATGACAATCGCGAACGGTCGCTGGGAATCGGAGCCGATGGCGTGAGATGTGGCGGCGGGCAGCAGCCCGAGCGTAGCCACCAACATGGTCATCATGATCGGGCGCAGCCTGAGAACGGCTCCCTCGATTGCGGCATCTTCGATCGAGCGACCCAAGGCGCGGAGCTGATTGATGTATTCGAGCATGATCACGCCCGTTTGCACCGAAACGCCGAAAAGCGCCAGGAATCCGACGCCGGAAGATACGCTGAAGTGCGTTCCGGTGAACAGCAGGGCCAGCAGTCCGCCGACGCTGGCCATGGCGACGGTTGCCAGAATGAGCGCGGCCCACTTTGGCGAGCGAAACATGGTGTAAAGAATCAGAAAAATTACCAGAACCGTAAGCGGAACGATGATGAGCAACCGCGCGGAGGCGCGCTTTTGGCTTTCGTACTCGCCCTCCCAGTCGATGTGGTAGCCGCGCGGCAGTTGGATCTGGGCATTCACTTTGCTGATCGATTCTTCGACCGCGCCGCCGAGATCGCGGCCGCGGACACTGTACTTGATGGCGACGTAACGTTCGTTGCCCTCGCGGTAAATTTCCGAGCCGCCGTCCTGTTCGCGTACCCTGCAAAGCTGCGCCAGAGAAACTCGTGCGCCGGATGGAGACGCCAGACGGATATCCTCGATGGCTTCCTTCGAGGTGCGGTATTGCGGCAGGTAGCGCAGAACCAGGTCGTATCGCGCCTCGCCTTGTAAAACTCGCGTGAGAGCATTGCCTCCCACAGCGGTCTGGATGGCGTCCTGAACGTCCGCGACGTTGATTTGATAGCGCGCGGCTGCTTCGCGATCCACTTCGAAGTTAATATTGGGCTGACCCAACACTTGCAGGACGCCCAGATCCTCGATCCCCTTCACTTGACGCATGACGTTAACGATCTGGTTGGCCTTTTCTTCCAGAACCTTCAAATCGTCGCCATAAACCTTCGTGGCGAGCTCGCCCTTCACGCCGCTGACCGCCTCTTCCATGTTGTCTTCGATGGGCTGAGAGAATCCCCAGACAACACCGGGAATTTTTTCCAGCTGGTAATCCATCGCGGCGATCAGCGTGTCCTTGTCCTGGTGGAACACGGGCCGCCACTGTTCTTTGGGTTTCAGGTCAACAAAGTATTCGGTGTTGAAGAAGCTCGTGGTGTCCGTGCCGTCATCGGGACGCCCGGTCTGGCTGGTGCACTGCGGGACCTCCGGAAACGAACAGAGGACGATGCGCGCCTGATTCGACACGCGGATTCCTTCGCTCGGTCCGGTGCTGGGCGCGAGGGTGCCGCGCACCCAGAGCGCGCCTTCATCGAGGTGCGGCAGGAACTCGGAACCGATGACTCCGCTAAACATCAGAAACACGGCGACGCACACGCCGAACATCGCGACACCCATGGTGACCCAGCGATGTTCGATGGCCTGGCGGACGTTTTTGCGATAGGCGTCCGTCAGCCGAACCAATAAGGGGTTGCGCCACTCGCGAGTGTCGTTTGACAGGAGGAAGCTCGCTAGCACCGGCGCGATGAGCATCGAGAACAGCAAGGCTCCCAGAAGGGCAAATGCCACGGTCCAGGCCATGGGCCTGAACAAGCGCCCTTCCACGCGCTGCAGCGTGAAAATAGGCAGGTACGCCGTGATGATGATGGCGATCGCGTAAAACACGGGCCGCTGCACCTCGTGCGCGGCCTCGCGGATTACCTCCATCGAGACCGCTGGAGATTCGCCGTTTTGGGCCTGGCGCCGGCGATTGTTCAGATGGCGGACAATGTTTTCGACCATCACCACGGCGCCGTCCACGACCATCCCGAAATCGAGCGCGCCCAGCGAGAGCAGGTTTGCGGGAATTCCCTTCAGGTTCAGGCAGGTCGCAGCGAACAAAAGCGCAAACGGAATCGTGAGAGCGACGATGATTGCTCCGCGGATATTTCCGAGAAACAAGAACAGAATAATGGCGACAAGAATCATTCCTACGGTAAGGTTGCGGAGGACGGTGTGGGTGGTGTAGTGCACCAGATCGGTGCGGTCTATAAACGGAACCACCTTCACGCCGGCCGGCAGGATACGCTCATTCAGCTCTTTCACCTTGGCGTTAATTCCGGCAAGCGCCACATCCGCGTTGGCGCCCTTGCGCAGAAGGACGATGCCGGAAACGACGTCGTCGTTGTCGATGATTTTGCCGTCTTCCCGGTGATACGCGCGTGCAAACTGCCCCAGCCTGATTTTGGGGCCCTGAGAAACGACGGCAATATCCTTCACGCGTAGCGGCGTGCCGGTCTTGGTGGTGATGACGGTGTTCTCGATATCGCGCACGGTCTTCACCAGGCCCACTTCGCTGATATTGATCTGCTGAAGGCCGGCCTCGATGAAGCTGCCGCCGGCGTTGGTGTTGTTGTTGGCGAGCTGCTGTTCTATCTGCGACAGACTCAGACCGTAGGAAACAAGTTTGTTGGGGTCGAGGCGTACCTGGTATTCGCGGGTGGGGCCGCCGAAGCTGGAAACGTCAACCACGTTGGGCACGGCCTTGAAGTTCTTCTCGATCACCCAGTCCTCGAGCGACTTCAATTCCATTACGTCGTATTTCGGATTGGTGCTCTCCAAAGTAAAGAAGTAGATCTGGCCGACGGGACTCCAGTCGGTGCCCATCTGAGGCACCACCCCCGGCGGCAAGGTAACCTGCGAGAGGCGCTCGAGGACGCGTTCGCGGTCCCAGGCGTTTTCTTCCTCGTCGTCGAAGATTAGTTTCAGGTCCGAGAGGCCGAAGAGAGAGAACGAGCGCAGATGAACAACGTGGGGGACGCCGTTCATCACGATTTCCAGAGGAATGGTGACCTGCTGTTCGATCTGTTCGGCGGAGATTCCCGGCCACTGGGTGATGATCTCGACGTAGTTGTCGGCGACGTCCGGATAGGCCTCGACCGGGAGTTGATGAAACGAAATGGCACCCCAGCCAAACAGCACCAGCGTCGCCGCGAGGACCAGGAAGCGGTTCTCCAATGCAAAATCGACGACTCTGCGGATCATCTGCAGTTCCTCGAGCGAATTGCGGACGCAGTGCCTTTATTCATTGTCAATCGCGTTCTGAAGCGCCAGCGCATTCGTCACCACGCGCTGGCCCGGCTGCAGCCCCGACAAGACTTCCTGCATTTGGTTAGGCAACTGCTCGCCGCCGGTGACTTCGGTCCTTCGAAACTTCTGGTTTTCGGCCGGCACAAACACCCAGTCCCGGTCGCGGAGGTGCAAAATGGCCGACGCCGGGACCGCCGTGTGCGCCTCTTTCTTCAGGCTGTAAAACGTGGCCGTCGCAAACATTCCCACGCGCATCAATCCCGGATTTCGCACTTCGATGCGCACCTTGGCGGTGCGAAGGGTCGGATCGAGAATCTCTCCGATGTTGCTGATCGTTCCTTTCAGCACGTCGTTGGGATAGGCGTTCAGGCGGATATCCACCGATTGGCCGAGATGGACGCTGGGCAGGTCGTTTTCGTATACGTCGCAGATGACCCAGACGTAGGAGAGATCGGAAATCGTGAAAGGATTGGGAGCCGAAAAACTTTGCACGGACGACGCGTTGGTGACTTGCTGATCGGTGATCACGCCGGACACCGGCGCCACGATATCAACGATTCCCGCCGGCTTGTCGGGATCGCTTCCGAGCAAGCGGAGATGTTCTAAGGCCGTATCCAAGGTGGCTTTGGCATCGTCTTCCGTTTGTTGCGCGGCTTCCAATATTGACTGAGCGATGGCCCCATGCGAGTAGAGGTCTTTCGCACGATCCAATTGCTGCCGCGCGTAGAGCTCATCGGCGACAGCTTTCCGATATTCCGAAAAACCTCCGGAAATATCATCGCTGCGAACGCGCAGGAGAAGCTGGCCTTTCTGCACGGTGTCGCCCAGGCGCGCGCGAATTTCGACCACTCGGCCCGATGCGAGGGAAATCACCGGCACGGTGCGAGTGATATCCGGGTTCACCGTTCCCGTGGCCGAAAGCTGCGAACTGGCGTCGTGTTCGATTGCGGTAGCCAGAGGATACTGATCTGGATGGTCCACTCGAAACAGGCTTAGCTCACCGGCCTCGACCACCTGCGCGGGCGGAGGAGCTCCGACGGCCGGGTCGTTCGCGGCTTTGCCGCAGCCCGATACCGCGACTCCGGCTGCCAGCCAGATAAGGAAAAGAGTTGGTTTCATAGCTAAAACTCCACGATCCCTCTCGGGATTTTTCGGACGCAATGCGTACGCCGAATGAAAACGGAAGTGATTGACGTAGCGCACTGGGACCGCTCCCTGAGCTGCCCTACGAATGGACTGCGGAGAGACTAGAGAAAAGCGGGCGGGGCTCGACTAGAGGAGGGGTGGCTCGGCAAAGACGAGGTGAAAACTTGCTGGATCAATTCGACGTTGTGAAGCGGACTCGTAGAACCGACGAGCGGAACATGCGGCGCGACGGCCCAGTTGGAGACGTGTAGTGCCGTTCCGCTTTGCGGCAGAGGTTGAGCAGCAGCCAGGTAAACCTGGTCGCGCTTGTTTGCCGAGCACTCCTCGAGGGCCACGATTTCGGAGTGCATGTCGTCAGACATCGACACGGCGAAAAACAGCAGCACCAGCGCCACGCTGACGGCGCTCCATTCCTGGAGGGAATGGCGCGCGGTGCGGCGGCGCTGATGGACCCAATAGGTGCGCCACGTCCACAGGAGGGCGATGGATATCAGCATCCAGACGATATTGAGAAAAAGTTCCATGGTTAGCCGCGCTGGCCCTTCAGGTCATAGGCTATCATTGGACGCAAACCACGGCAATGAAGGGCGCAAATCGAGGTAACTATTAAAGTTCGGGGAAAAACGTCTCGTTCTGACGAACCGTTTCCAGAGCCTGTATCAGTTTCTGAATGGCCTCTCCCTTGGTCACATAGCCTTGAACGCCGATCTTTCGAGCCTCTTCCATAAGCTGCCTGCTCTTGTGCACCGATAAGATCACGATTGGGGTTTCCGGGGCGAACGCGCGAATCAGGCGAGCTGCGTCCAGGCCGTTCAACACCGGCATGGTGATGTCGAGGAGAATCAGATCCGGATTCAGTTCCTTGGCTTTTTCGACTGCCTCCTTGCCATTGGAGGCTTCCGCGCAAACCTCGAAGCCTTCCTGAGCGGTCAGCGCCGCACACACACGCTTCCTGACCGCTTCTTGATCGTCCGCCACCAGAATTCGCACAACATCACCTAAGACTTTCACGAGGTCCTGACGGAAGCAGGATGCGCGCACGACGATCTATGCGTCAGCTGCACTGGCGTCTTCCGGAGATTGCTGCTGCGCCCGGGCGTCCACCGGAATTGCAACGGTGATCTCCGTTCCCTTTCCGTTCGATTCGATTTCCATTTCTCCGCCGAAATCCTTGATTCGTTCGCGTATGCCTCTCAGGCCAACACCCGGCGCACCCGAAGAGGCGATCTTCGTCAGTTTGTCCTGCTCGATGCCCTTCCCCTCATCCCTGATGCGCAAGGTGATTCCACCGGAGCGGCGGTTCACGCGAATGCTCGCCGTGGGGCTCTCGGAATGGCGATGGATGTTCGTAAGGCATTCCTGTATGACGCGGAAGATGGCGATTTCCAGATCGCGCGGCAGCCTTCCCAGGTCCGGAGGCAATTCCAAAGCGACGGTGATACCGCTTCGCTGCCCAAATCCATCGATGTACCAGCGGAGAGCGGATTCCAACCCCATTTCCTCGAGCAGCGGCGGGTGCAACAAGTAGGAAAGCGTCCGCAGCTCCGAGGAAATTTGCCGGACAATCGCGGCATTCTCTGCCAAGCTCTTGGCCAAACTCGGATTCGACTTCCCGGCGTCGGCTTCCAGCACCGAGAGATTCATGCTCAGCAGAGCAAGCGCCTGGCCGGTGCTGTCGTGCAGATCGCGGGCGATGCGCCGCCTTTCGTCATCCTGCACGCGCATCAGACGCGCCGAAAGCTCGCGCAGGCCATGGTTGGTGAGGTCGAGGATCTCCGCCTGCTTCAGTATTTGTATGTTTTTCTTGCGGAGCTCGTCGGTCCGCTCGCGGACGCGCGCTTCCAACTCATCGCGGGCTTGCTGCAGGGCCTGCTCCATCGCGCGGCGCTCGGTAACGTCGTGAATGAAGGTTCGCGTGTGAACCAGGTTGCCATCTTCCCAGAGCCCATTTGAATGAATCACGACGTGCACAACTTCTCCGTCCTTGCGCTTGAGCTCGGCCGCGTATTCGTAGATTTCTTCGCGATTCATCAGCTTGGCCCAAAACTCGTCGAAGGCATGTGGATCCACAAAAAATTCGGACATTGAATGGCCGACATATTCCTCGAACGCGTATCCGAGCAATTTCAAGAGCGCCTTATTGGCCCACATAATCTTTTGATCGGGGCCGGTGCTCTGCACGCCTTCCAGGGCATTTTCCAGGAGATCGGAGAGTTCGGATTCGCGCCTCTTGAGCGCTCTCTGAGCTTCCCTTCGTTCCGCGGTCTCCTTGTCGAGCGCCTGCGCCCTTTGCTGTAAGCGACTAATCGTGAGAAGCCGCTCCTGCTCCGTGGTCAACGTCATGTAGCTCTCGCCGGGAATCACCTGAGCGTGCTCCGCGCAGATTTGCAGAAACGGTTGCGTGTGGTCTTCCCGGTCGAAGCCGGTCAGGGGGTAGGCGCAGCGCAGCGAGAACGAGTGCGTCTCGCTCATCTTGTTCCAGAGCTGTTCGAGCCGAATGGCGGCGTCAAATTTTCCCTGGGCCCACAATAGCGAGACCATTTCGCCGAAGATGGCCAGCGGAGCGTTGGCGACTTCGCTGGCGTTTCGCGCTTGCGCAGTGATGGTCCCCATCACCTCGCGAAATCGACCGGGGTCCGGCCAGCCCTCGAGCATAAATTTCAGGAGAGTTTCGTTCGCGTCCAACTGGACGAGCCGTCCAGACTCGATAAGGCTGGCCGTATCGAATCCACGGGCATGCAGACGCTGGACCAGGCCATCCCGATGTGCGGCAGTGGCCACCATCAGTGCCGCACCGCCCGCCGCGAGCGCGTCGCCGATAAATCGGCTCAGGCCGTCGAGCAAAACGGCGTCGTCGGCATAAAACTGAACGGTGTGATCGCGATGATTGTCGCCACCTGGAAGTTCCGGCGCGTCGGGCATCTCGCCGCGGGACATCGGAACCTTGGCCGTGCTCATCTCAAAATCTCCTCTGGAAGCGGGTCACGTCGCGCGGATTTCGCGACTCTGCGGTGCGACGTGTTGAGGCCGAGGGTTCAGCCATTAACCCACACTAATAGTCGCAATTTAACAGCGGATGACCAATACAGCAAATGCTGTATTACCGAGCGGGGCCGCGGCCGCAAAGCAAATCGGTCGAGAAAGAAGGGCCGCGATTTAGGGCAGTCGGAGAAGGATGGTGGGGCCGCTGGCGTGTTCGGGGGGTGTTTCCAAGCGGCCCCATAAGGGGAGGGAGCGTCGAGCGGAAAAACGGGGACTGCGTATGAGCTGAATACATGGACGGACATTACAAAACCGGAGACAGCGAAACCATCGGCCAAGTACCGTATTCGCCTAGGGGAAAGTCTGTATGGCGCCAAGTCGTAGGGGCGAAATCGTAGCTCTGCACCGCGATACGCGGCGCGCGCGGCGAATGGGGCGATGATTCCCACGAGTGGAGCGATCTAAGGTTGCGATGTGGTGGCAGTTTCGCCGCCTGAGACATTTTTTGGCGGCAGACTCACGGACAATCCAGGACCACTAGGTGATTTTGGGCGGGTCAATCCCCAGCGCGGTGGCGAGGGCGATCAGGTGGTCCTGTTCGTCCATCAAAATCTCGCGGATGTGCTCGGCGATCGCGAACTCACCGAGCTGCTCGCACTGATGGACGCGCTGGCGATAGTTCCGAATGGTCTCGGTCTCATTGGCGAGATCGAACTGCAACATCTCCTTCGCCTTTGCAGATGTTCGCACAGGCTTCTGCGCGGCCGTGGGCATTCCTCCAAGATAATCAATCTGATTGGAAATGATAAGGGCGTGGCTGAGTTCTTCCCCGGCGTGTTTTTCAAGTTCCGCCGCCACATTCATGTACTCGGCGCCCTTCAAGACCTGGGAATAAACCACATACGCGATGATGGCCTGATATTCGCGTGCGAGATCTTCATTCAGCAGCGCGATCAAATTCTCGCGCGTAATTTCCGCCGGTGGTGCCTGCTTTGCCTGAGCCATCTTGAGCCTCCGTATAATTTGGGGGCCAAGCGTCGCGAGCGATTCGCGGCGCCTGGCCCAATTTGCTGCGGATCCATTCTAGCGGCCGCGCGCCGCCCGGTGCGCTTTTTCTTGCACCGCTTCCTCGGCTTTCAGGGACTTCACGAATTCATCCGCTTCCTTCTCGGTGATTTCCCTGGTCGTGCCGTAATACTCCTGGATCTTGCCGACGAGCAATTGCCGCCTGCCGTCGATCACGTCCAGGTCGTCGTCTGTGAGCTTGCCCCATTTTTCCTTGACCTTGCCTTTGTACTGTTTCCATTTGCCTTCCACTTGGTCCCAGTTCATGGTGTTCCTCCGTTGAAATTTTCTGCGGAGCCCGGCCGCGCTCGCCGGTACCGCAGGTTCGGGAGACGTGTATGAGGGTAGGAATTGGCTCCCCGAACGAGGAAACAACATCCGGCGCGAAGGCGGAATACGGCTCGGTACCGAGTTGCACAGGGGAAAACGTGTAGGGCGCGCGAAAAAAACAAATCGCGACTCAGCTTCGCGGCTTCGTATCGGCGGGCTGGAAAAACGTCCTCGAATCGCCCAGGCTTGCGATCGCTGGGATCAGGAACTGGCTGGAATCAGGTTTCAGGACATACCCCTGGGCGCCGGCATCGCGCGCCAGCCGGGCCAGATCGGGAAAATCGTCGAAGGTGAGAAGCAGCACTTGCGCGCTGGGGAAAAGCTGGTGGATGCGGCGCGTGGCCTCCAGTCCATTCAATCGGGGCATGAATAGGTCCATCACGACGATATCGGGGTGCAGCTGTCCCGTCCTCTCAATGGCTTCGCGCCCGTCCGACGCCTCGCCGCAGACCTCCCAGCTTTTTTTGGATTCCAGCAAGCCTCGAACCGCGCGTCGAATGTAGGGTTGGTCGTCGGCGATCAATATCCGCAAGTGCCTGTCTGGCATCGAAGCACTCTCGTATCGCTCTTGCGGTACGAGGCTGGGATTCGCGCCGCGCGCGGGCCGCGCCGAAAACCATTCGCGGCGAGGCGGTTTCAGGAGAACAGAACGTGGAAGGAGAGGGAATACCCTTGATGCTGTAGAGTGCCGAGGCTCTGCGTCAGATCGTTTCGATGCGCTCAGGCTTCGATGATTTTATTGCGGATCGCGTAGCGGACGACCTCGCTCACCGAGTGGCAATCGAGTTTGCGCATGATATTGGCGCGGTGAGTTTCTGCGGTCTTGACGCTCAAATCGAGAGCTACGGCGACTTCCTTGCTGCTCTTGCCTTCGGCCAGAAGCTGAACGATTTCGCGCTGCCGGGGAGTCAGACGGATTCCATCCGATTCGGAATCGCGCGGACGCGTATCGCCCTTCAGAAAACCGTCCAGGATCATTTGCGAAACCCGCGAGGTGAAAAATGTCTTGTTGCGCCGCAACGATTCGACCGCCGAAACAAGGTCGCGGCCGGCATCGGTCTTCAGGATGTAACCCCGGGCTCCGGCGTCGAGAACCTCGCGGATCACGGAATCGGACTCGTGCATGGTCAAGATCAGGACCTTCGTCTGCGGGCGAATTTTCAGGATTTGCCGAGTGGCTTCCAGTCCGTTGAGCGAGGGCATGCCGATATCCAGAATCACGATGTCGGGATTAAGCTCCTTGGTCATGGCCACGGCCTGGCGGCCGTCCGCAGCCTCTCCCACGACCGCGCAGTCGCGCTGCGCCTCCAGCATCGAACGCAATCCCTGGCGGACAATTTCGTGATCGTCAGCGAGCAGCAGCTTGAGCTCGGGCACGGTCAGCCTCCATGGTCAATTTGATTCACGAGTCGCTCACCGGGTTACCGCCGATTATCGGCAGAGCCGCTTACGATCAGGCGACTTTCACATCGGCGCCCGTGAGTCCGGTGCCGAGTTGCACGATAGGGGAATCCGCGCACTCGAGTTGGCGCGCGGAACTCCATGGCCCTGGCCGCTGGAACCAAGACCGAACTTAGCGCCGGCTCCCGCTAGTGTAACGCGAATCGCGCGGCGATCAATCGGTCACTGCCCGTCGTTCAGATAGACAACCGGCAACACCAGGGCAGACGGGTGATCCTTGTCGAAATAGATCGTGTTGGTGGCCACACGCGGAGGCTGCGGATCCCGGGGCGTGTCGCCGTTGTTGTGGTTCACCACGAAACGCGGGCTATTCGACGAGGTGATGTGCAGGGCGATACGGTGGCCCTTCTCGAAGGTCAGGCCCGTATTCCACATGTCAATGGTCATCTCTTCCGGCGCGCCCGGCGTCATCATCTTTACGTCTTCGGGGTTTCGGCCGTCGCGGTAGCGGGCACGGATCGGCGCATCAAGCACCAGAGCTTCGTACCCGTCGGGATAGACATCCACCAGCTTGGCTTCAAAGTCGGTGTCCGGCCCGTCCGTTGCGGCATAGAGCTTCACGCTGACCGGGCCGATGATCGTGGTGTCCTTCTCCAGAACCGGGGTTTGGAAGCGCAGGTAGTCCTGGCGCGCCGGAATCGCGCGCTGGTCCATGGGCCCGCGGGCGAAAGTGAGATTCGCGCCGCCGACCGTGGGCACCGGGTTGGCCGGGTCAAACTTGTAAGAGGTCTTGCCGCCGGCGGAGGATGGCGCCGACTTGGTGAGGACCAGGTCCGGCGCGAGGTAGTAGCTGGTGGCGCGATAGTCCACCGGCCAGTCGCCGACGTGGATCCAGTGATTTTTCGGTGAGAAAGCACCCTTGCGCGCCGCTGCCATGACGAACAAATCCACCGGCGGCTCGTCCATAACCCCGTTCTGGATACCCTTCAGCCAGTAGTCGAACCAGCGGATGTCGTTGCGGGTGGTGCCGCTCATCACGGAGCCCAATCGGTCGTCGCCGGGATAGGCGAGGTCGCCCGAGAGGTCGCCGTGGCCAAACGGTCCCATGGTCAGCCGCTGATTGCCGCGCGCGCCGGCCGCTCCGTGGTTCTGCAAATATTGAAAGTTGTAAACCGTGCCGGTGTTGAAGATGTCGTACCAGCCGCCGACGTTCCACATGGGGATCGTCGCGTACTTGATTTCCGGACCAGGGCCCAAGCGATCGGTGAACACGCTTCGCGTGGAACCGGCGAGGGACCGTGCGATGGCCTCGTCGCTGACGCCCTGCCCATGCATCCAGCCTACGGTGTCCTTGTCCTTCGGCACGCCGCCAAGGAACGAAGTGTAAAAGGTCTCGTTGGGCGCCACGATGACATAGGCCGCCTTCAAGTGCGGCGGGTTGGCGATGGCGGCGAGATTGGAGGTGATCCCCATGGCCGATGCGCCGGTGATGCCGATCTGTCCGTTCGACCACGGCTGCTTGGCCAGGCCCTCGATGGTGTCGTAGCCGTCTTCAATGTCATTCACGAACGCCGCGTAGAAGCCCTCGGAATGGCCTTTGCCGCGCACGTCCTGGACCACGTAGGCGTAGTTCGCGGCAACGTAATGCGCGCCGCCGCCCGGCCCGTACATGTTCCCCTTGCCATAGGGCGTGCGTGTGACGACGACCGGCCATGGGCCGGCGCCCTCGGGCAAATACACGTCGGCGGCCAGTTTCACACCGTCTCGCATGGTGATGAAAATCTCTGTCGGTTTGGCGGCGGTCGTCTGGGCAGCGGATGGCGATTCAGACGCTTGCTGGGCGATAGCAGCCCCGGCGGCGAAGCAGGCGAGAAAGGCAGCCAAAAGGAATCGCATGGTAACCTCCATTTTGCGCGCGATCGTGAGGGCCAGAATATACCGCACATCGGCGTCAAATGAAATTGTGCACACTGAAGTGGGCTTGCCGTCAGTCCATTTCGGCTGATTGGGCATTAGCATAATCAAATCTTCCCCGCTTCTGATTTCCCGGTCTTCCCGCCTACAGCGAAGCCGGTATCGCGATACCTACTTGCGGGTATTGGCCCGCCGTCGGGAATTGGCTACAAATGTGCTGTTCCGAGAAGCGCCAAAGCCGCGTGCAATTCGGCTAGGCGCGATGTGGATTTCCAACAAGGAGGCGTTATGTTGCGTTGGGCACTGATTTTCTTCGTCGTGGCATTAGTGGCCGCGGTGTTCGGTTTTCTGGGAATTGCCGTGGCAGCTGCGGGAATCGCCAAGATCCTGTTTTTCATTTTCCTGGTACTATTCCTGGTTTCGCTGATTGGCGGGCTGGCGCGGCGAGGAGCCTAGCGGGATCAAGCTTACCCGCTGAGCGCGCCGTTTGGGACGGACGCAACTTGAAATTTGCGTCAAGGAGATCTTATGAAAGCCGCACCGCTGATCGGGATCATCCTGATCGTACTGGGTGTGATTTCGCTGGCGTACCAAGGCATCACCTACACGACGCACAAGAAGGTGCTGGACATCGGGCCGCTGCAAGCCACGGAAGAACAACACAAGACGATTCCGCTGCCGCCAGTGCTAGGAGGAATCGCGCTGATCGGCGGCGTGGTATTGCTGGTACTCGGCGGGAAAAAAGCATAGCTGCGCTTACAGAGTATTTCAAAGCGACGTAAGGGTTTATCGGTATGGTTAGACCGCAAGCCTTGACACATCATGCGGACGGCGGGAGAAGGGTGAACTGGGGTCGAAGGATCCTATAGGGATTCGATGGCTGGGGTCGGCGCCAGTGCTCTTCTCCCCCAACCAGATCGGCGCGCGGGATATCGAAGTGTTGCTTGCGATCCTGGTTGTGTTGCTGCTGACCTCTCTTATCGGATCAATTCCCGCGTGGCCGCACAGCCGGGAATCGGGTTACTATCTAAGCGGCGGGCTGGGAGTCGCCCTCCTGTTTATTCTGGTGCTTTTCCTCTTGGGCCGGCTCTGACCAAAATGCGTGGCTTGGTGAGCGCCGCCGTACTGGGCGAGAAACCTCGGCTTGGATCGAATGCGCAAATGGATCGTTGCAGTGATTGTCGCGGTCTTACTGGTTCCCGTGGTCGCGCTGTATGCGCTGCGTCCGAAGCTTCATGCCATTCTGCGCAGTCGCACTGAGACCATTCTGCGAACTCACTTTGCAAGCGAGGTGGAGTTCTCTGACTTCGGGGTGTCGCTGTTTCCGCGCGTGCACGTCACCATTACCGGATTGGTGCTGCGGCACAAAGGCCGGACGGACATCCCTCCGCTGATTCAGATTCGACAGGTTTCCATGTATGCGAATCTTGTGAGCCTGTTGCGAGCCGATCCGCGGATTGCATACGTGCATCTCGAGGGACTGCAGATTCATACGCCGCCGCGGGAGCCGGGAGCCGACCCGCTAATTCAGCGGACCGATCAGGATCTTGCCCGAGAGTATCCCGCACTGATCAAGGAGTTGCGCGCGGATGACGCGATTATCGTGGTTCTGCGCGCCCAGCCGGGAAAGCCGCCAAGGGAATTTCCGATACACAATTTAGTGCTCCGCGATCTCAGTTTCGACCGCCCCGCTGAATTCCAAGCGGCTCTGACCAACGCGGTGCCCACAGGGGAGATCAACGCCACGGGTCGATTCGGTCCCTGGCTGCCGGAGGATCCGAGCGAGACTCGTGCGGATGGGAAATACACTTTCGAGAATGCAGACCTTGGCACGTTGAAGGGACTGAAAGGAATTCTTTCCTCGACCGGTGAGTTCAGCGGCCCGCTGGATTATTTGAAAGTGGAGGGCGAGACGGACACCCCCGATTTCTGCCTACGGACCACAGATCATCCTGTGGCGCTGCACACGGATTTCTCCGCCATCGTGGACGGTACCAATGGCGACACTTATCTCAACAAGGTCGTGGCTCGGTTTTTGCATACGACGCTGGTTGTCAGCGGGAAGGTGGTGGATGAGGACCGCAATATTAAGGGCCGGACAATTGTGCTCGACGCGGCTTCGCAAGGGGCCCAAATTGAAGACTTCCTGCGCCTCGCCGCGAAGGGAGATCATCCGGTCATGACCGGCGCAATCCGCCTGCGAACGAATCTCACGATTCCCGAAGGCAATCCCGACTTGATTGACCGTTTGCTACTGCGGGGACAGTTTGGGATTGGCGATATTCAGTTCACCAGCCCGTCGGTACAAGGAAAGATTGACGCGTTCAGCCGCAAAGGCCAGGGAGAGCCGAACGACATGGAAATCAACCGCGTGGTTTCCGAGATGACGGGCAGCTTCCAAATGCGCGACGCGGTTCTGGATTTCTCCAATTTGAATTTCGGCGTCGCCGGCGCGGCGATAAATCTGACTGGAACTTATAACCTCGATACCAAGGGGTTGGATTTCCACGGGAAATTGATTCTGAAGGCCAAGCCATCGCAAACTACCACCGGTGTGAAATCATTTTTTCTAAAGGCGGTGGACCCATTTGTAAAGGGCAAGAATGCCGGCACGGTCCTGCCAATCCGAATCACGGGAACCACGGAGAACCCGTCGTTCGGCCTCGATCACGGCGGCCCGGCGGCGCCGAGCCAACGGCCGCCCATCAAGGGACAGTAAATCCTAAACGTCCGTCTGGCAATAGATCTTCTGAGACCTCGGATTTCTCTACAGTGAATTCCAAAACCGCCTAACAAATTGGCTGTATTGGGTCCGGCAAGAGTTTGTCGGACTATTCGGTTGCGGGCATGTAAACCCGCGAGGCGTTCAGAAGAAGTGCTCTTTCTATGAGGAGGGAAGACGATGCGTAAACTTGCCGCTTGTTCCTTATTTTTCGCTTTCTTAGTTCTGGCAATTTCAGCGCCCGCGTTTGGTCAGGTCGCCGTGTCGGTCCGGTTTGGCCCGCCGGCGCTGCCCGTCTACGCGCAGCCGGTCTGCCCGGGCGACGGCTATATGTGGACGCCGGGATATTGGGCCTGGGATGACGTTGACGGTGATTATTACTGGGTCCCTGGAACCTGGGTAGAACCGCCGGAAGTCGGTTTGTTCTGGACGCCGGGCTGGTGGGGATGGGGTGGCGATGCCTTCCTCTTCCATGAGGGTTACTGGGGGCCGACCGTCGGCTTCTACGGCGGAATCAACTACGGGTTTGGATTTTTCGGCGTGGGATTTGTCGGAGGACGCTGGGACGGCGGACACTTTTTCTACAACCGCGCCGTAGCCAACGTCAACGTGAATATCGTCCACAACGTATACAACGAGCGGGTGACGAACGAGACGGTCAATCGCGTCAGCTTCAATGGAGGTAACGGCGGACTCACGGCGCGTCCGACACCGCAAGAGGAAGCGGCCGCTAAGGAGCGGCATATTCCGCCGGTAGCCGCTCAAACTCAACAGGCGCAAGCCGCGCGAGAGAATCGGGAACTGCGCGCTTCCGTGAACCACGGGAAACCGCCCATCGCCGCCACTTCTCGCCCGGGCGCGTTCACGGATCACGACGTCGTGAAAGCCAAAGAGGCTGGAGCGCCTTATACGCCTCCCGCCGATCGCGGCGCCACGGCTGAGCGTG
The DNA here is from genome assembly GCA_963814605.1 of uncultured Acidobacteriota bacterium. Lineage (GTDB taxonomy): Bacteria > Acidobacteriota > Terriglobia > Acidiferrales > UBA7541 > Palsa-295. The sequence continues at coordinate 1,141,649 of CAWFDD010000002.1, forward strand.
CCGATGCCAACGCGCGCGCCAGCGCTAACGCTAGCGCGCCAGCAAAGGCAATTGTTCATCCTCGGGACCTTCCCCCCATTGAGCGTCCCGCCGCGCCCAATACGGGAAATGCGGAACTGGACAAAAAATATCAGCAGCAGCAGGACAAGCTGATGGCGCAACAGGAGCAGGAACGGCAGAAGCTTCAACAGCAGCAGGACAGAGAACATCAACAACTGGCGAAGCAGAAGGCCGATGACCAGAGAACGCAGCAGCTGGAACAAAAACACCAGCAGCAGACGCAGCAAATGGCGCAGAGGCACGCGCAGGAACGGCAAGACCTGCAGCGGAGGCAAGCTCCTTCCGCTCCTCGCGAAAGCGAGGGTCGGTCTCGCTAGCGGAGTATCGCTTCACCGAACGGCGCTCTGGCGGACGGGCCGTGCTTCCGTCTAGCCAGACCGCCGGTCTCGGGGACTAATTCTGGCGTTTTAAGTTCACTCGAAGCGGACCACGACGGCTTTACTGCCGGGCAAAGACACTCCTGCCATTCGAGCAATTCAACAAACGAAATTCAAAGGATCGCGAAGCTTCCAACTTAGGCGGCCAGCACATGAGGAACTTCGTCGAGGAAGAGTGGCGGAGAGGGTGGGATTCGAACCCACGGTTGAGTTTCCCCAACACACGCTTTCCAAGCGTGCTCCTTAAACCGCTCGGACACCTCTCCGCACGATGAAGCTTCAGAAGCCTAACAAATTGGCGCCGGGGCGGCAAACGAGAGAAATGACGCGGCTCGGCCGCGGGACCAAATCCGGAAAATGTCTGCTACACTTTCTGCACTAATCCGGGGTAGTGCAATTGGTAGCACGCCAGCCTTTGGAAGTGTTTTGCGCTGCCTGGTACGTCAGATTCGCAACCGTTTAACTGCTGGATCGTTGCGCTGGCTTAGGCTGTTTTTTGGATTGGTCAGTGCGAGTCTCAGTGAGAATTTTCGATGTGCTACTGCTCTGCTAGCCTTTCAGCCGAAGCGCTCTTTCCGTTGCTTGCTTCATGAATTTCTGAACCGAGTCATGCATGCCCAGATCGTATTTGCGCTTCCAATCCTGAAATGCTTTGTTCGTTAGTTTCGGATTGTCCAAACGTTGCCATTCCTTGAATGACCGCGTAATCAGCTTCCGTACGCGACTCCGCTGCTGACCGATAGCAGCATCGTGTTTCCCTTGTTTCCTAATAAAACTCCTAGACGACGCTTCGCCCGCAAGCACGCGCCCTACTGATATGTGCGGCCTGGTCGTGACCAGCCGCATGAGTTTGCGGTTCTGGATTCGTAGTTCGCGGCCAGGAAAGTTCGGATCCATACTAGACAACGCTTCGATGAGCTGTTCTGAAAGGCAGGTCTCGGCCAGTACCTCAAAGAATTTGTCGGAGTTCACGGGCGGCTGAACCTCGACCCTATTATAACGCTTGCCGACCCTTCTTGATCACAGTTACCGCATGCCGAGAACAATGGCCGGGCCACCACGACTCATCAGCGGGAATTTTGCCGATCGTCCGCAAGTTGGCGCAGCGTTTTCGTTTCGGCATATTTCCGGCCGCCAGCATAAACACAAACTTCTACTGGCTTGCTTCCTGTGTAGGACGGATGTTCCGGCATGTTCGCCTGCACCGCACACGTAGGGCAGTACTCCAAGGATAGAATTTTCTTCTTTGCACCTGGTTCTATCTGACCCATGGTCCGTTCCGTAAATCGAAACAGCCGGCGACCAGGTTCGTCGCTTGTTTCTTCTACGGCATAGTGGGCATCTTGATGCTTGAGAATCTCCGCCGGAAATCGCACGTCGCATGTGTATTCCTTGATTCGCTGTGCTGTTCCGTTGTGCAAATCTACATCAAACCTGAATATCGGGTGGTCGTCCAGAACTCGGTTTCCAGCTGGAGAACGCAGTTCGATCTGAAGATCTGATCGGGGCAGTGACTTCCATCTTTCCAGCAACTTTGGCAACGCCACCAGCACTTCTTCGTCGTCCGCAAACTCCGTGGGATTTAAGTGCAACAACGTTCTGATGCCTTCAAGGTCTACGGACGAATGCTTGAACGCAATAATTGGCACTGGCTTTTCCGCGTGCTGGATGTAAGTCGCAATCGCGATTTCTTGCTCAATCCACACGGACGCACGCATCACAAAAGAACCATCTGGTCGCGGGACCTTCCCTCTTGGATGCAAGACAACGATTAGGGCCACACAATTTCTCAGTGCATCAAGAATGCTAGCGTGGAGCCCGCTCAGATCTTGCACTTCTCCGGCGAAGAACGGCTCAATGTCGGTCACCTTCTTAACAATCGCGGAGATTTGCGCTCCGAGACGCCTTTCCGCATCTGTGTATTGCCCACAAGAAATAAAAATAAAGCTCTCGGTCATGCTGGCAGGACATTATATGTCAGCTTAATTGGACGCGTGGTACAATTCGGCCATCGTGAAACGAGAGGCGGGATGAAATTCACACTCGGCCTGCTCCTGACCCTAACGGCCGCCACACCAGCTTTGGCCCACAAGAAACCCGTGCAGGACTGTAAAGTCAACTTCGCGTTCGTCTATGTAGACAGGCTCAACAACACCAATCGTGGGCTACAGGGAAAGCAACTGAAGGAAGTTCAGGATAAGCTCAGTAACTACGGTGACGTCTGCTACACAGCCGACGAAAAGGCAGCAGACTACGTGTTCTTCATCCACACGACGCCGGCCGTTTATCATGGCGTTCGGACGACGAGCAACACGTCAACGAACTCGAATCCGGTAAACGCAACGATAACAAATCAAAACGGAAACACATCGACAGTGAATGGCACCGTGAATTCAACAACCACGACCACTTCGTCCGTTCCGTATGAAGTGGACTATAGCGTCTTCATTCTGAACATTGTGGTTCCGCACTCGAACGAAGGCGCGACGGACACAACTTTTAGCACGCTTCGCACATTCGATCAGAAGGGCCTGTACCATAAGATGTACGGCATCGGCTATGGCAAGGGCAAGAATCCGATTGTGAACGTGATTGACCAAGCGGCGAAGTGGCTGCACGAAAACAACCTCGGCAAATAGGCAGCCCTAAAACAGAACTGGCCAGGCTTTGCAGCCTGGCCAGTGCACTCGTTCGCTAAGCTGCCTGACTAACTGAACGCGCCTTTGACCCCCTGCTTTCCAGTGCTTCGGGCTGGCTCGTCAACGACGCTTCCCAGCCCCACCATTTTACGGTATCGTCAAAGCGAGCAACGTGGTTCAGGCGATGCGCAAGATAGAGGCGGCGCAAGGTCCGGTTGCCATCATTGCGAGGAAATTGAGAAAGCTGCCGGCAAAACGGAAGAGAAATAGGTAAGTCCTTTGCACAAAACAATTCCGGGGTAGTGCAATTGGTAGCACGCCAGCCTTTGGAGCTGGTTATCCTGGTTCGAGTCCAGGCCCCGGAGCCATTTCTTGAGCAGAAACATACCTTCGAGACGCAACGACTCGTTATTTCTGCCTGTGGACCGTAATTTCCATAAGCTTTTTCGGAGGTTGTGAACCGATGGTGATTTCGTGGAGCTCCGTCCACGCGCCGCTATCGTCGATTCGCAAAACGGACCTGGTGCTGATTTCGCCTAGAGTAAAATCCCACGTAAGGGATTGGCCGCCCGCCGGTATCTTCACCTCGGTCTCCAGAAAACGCCCATCATTGAATGCGCGCATGTGGTAGGTCTGGCTTTCATCGTCGTAGGAGATGACGCCGAGAGCCTGGAGCGCCGGTTGGCCGCCGGATTTCGTCCGCCCGACCCCCTCAATCATCAGCAGCAATCCGTCGAGCTTGTATTGTGCCTTTTCGGTTTGGATTAGTTCCATTGGTTCGCCGGGGCCGCGGAGGACGCGCGCCTCTCCGGCCCATTCACCGACCAAGAAACTGAGTTTTTTCATCGCCGCGCGCTGGGCCTCGAGGTCCGGAACTCGGATTGGCTGAGCCATGGGAGTGGTCAATCGTACCACTGGCCGAACGACCGAGCGTTTCGCGCACGCCTGCCGCGCCGTTCAGTTTTTCGGCGTGAGAATGTCGTCGAGGCGCGCGGGCACGCTGGCGTCGCGCTCGAAGCGCGGGTAGCGCAGGCCGCCATGATAGTCAATGCGCACGGTGCGATAGTGGTCGCCATTCCTGACCAGCAATTCGATCGGGTCAGCGGTGGTTTTGGCTTTCGTGATGGCGTCCTTCAGGCGGTCGGCGTGCAGTGCGATTCCGTTGACGGCGACGATCTGCGTGCCGATCGTCAGGCCCGCTTTATACGCTGGCCCGTCCCATAACACGTCCACGAGGCGGCCTTCGCGCCCGATAAGGAAGCCGAGGGAGTACGTCAGGTCCATAGACATGCGGGTTGCTTCCAAACTTTTGAAGTAGTCAGTGGGCGTTTCCGTATAGACCAGCTTGTAGCCCCCGCGAGCAACTCCATCAAGCGGCGCTCCGGGACCATGCCCATCCAGCCGCGTCCGCAAGAAGTTCGCCCAGTCATAGGGCTCTACGCCATTCAGCGCTTTCACCACATCGTCGAACGTGTAGGTAGAGGTAACGTAGCTGCCGTTCTCGATTCCGAAAAAAGCGCGTGCGAAATCGTCCATAGAACGTTTGCCGCCGGAGCGTTCGCGGATCAGGGTGTCGGCATCGAGCCAGATCAACAGCCCTTCAGCATAGTAATCCTCGCTGCGTTGCCAGCTGCGCCAGGGGATGGGCCGCCGCATCGCGGTGATTGGGTCATTGGTGGTGTCTTGAAGGTCGCGCCATACGCGGCCGACGTGGTGATCGTACGCGGCTGCGGTCATGGCGAGGGCATCAAGTGTTTGCTGCCTGGTCAGAAGCCCCGAGCGTGCCGCTAAAACGAATCCCCAATATTGAGTCTGGCCTTCATAGACCCAAAGCAGGCTGTCCCGCATGGGCACATTGAAATTCGGCGTCCAGAGATCGGCCGGGCGCCGGAACTTGCCGTTCCACGAATGGGTGTACTCGTGCGGGAGGAGGTCGCGCTCGGCGGCGTTCTTCTCCCACTCGGTGAAGTAGCCGGGGACGGTGCCGTCTTCGCTCGATTGGTGGTGCTCCAAACCGATGTCGCCCATTTCGTCGGTGAGGGCCAGCAGGAATTCGTAATGGTCATAGTGGTGCGAACCGTAAAGCTTGTAGGCCTGCTGCACCAGCGCGCGGTGCGCCGCCAACTGTTCCGGCTTTACCTCAAATAGCTCCGGGCGATCCGCGACGATATTCAAATGAACTGGCACGGACGCACCGGGATCCAAATCCAGGCGTTCGAAATACCGGCCGGCAAAGATTGGGGAATCCACCAGGGTGTTCAATGGCACGGGCTTGAATGTCGTGAGGCCAGCGCTGCTCGAGACGGATTCCAGCGCCGTCGCCAATTGCCAGCCGTCAGGGAGCCGGACGCTCGGCTCAACATTGATCTGCCGCGAAAAATAGCCAGCGGGGTAAAGCACGACCGAATTCCATTGCAGATTCAGCATGTTCGGCGTCACCACGATGCGTCCTTCACTCTGGTCAACGGCCGAAAGGAATTGGAATTCGACATCGAGCGCCGAAACGCCCACCGGAACGCTTACATGAAACGCGTACACGTTCACTGGATCGCGAGTCCATTCCAGGCGAGCGCCATTCGCTTGAATCATGAGGCCGGCAAGCCTGTCCACGCGTCCTGTGGGACCGTGATTTCCGGGAAGCCACTGGGGATAGAGAAGTACGATCGGCTCGCCAGGGCGTACGGGGATGGTCTCGTGAACGCGAAAAATGCGCCGCTCAATGTCGGTTGCATCCACGCTCAGGCGAATTGCGCCGGCGTAAGGGACGTCTCTCGGCTCGGGAATTGGCGCCGGCATCGGCGAAGGCTGTGGATTCGCCGACTGCGCCAAGGCGCGCCCGCCAGTCAGTGACAGGACACAGCAGAGCAAGAAAATTCTGCCGGGTGATTTGAGCCGCAACATCGAGCACTCCGTTTCAAAAACAGGCGAAATGTTACACCGGAGCGCTCCTCAGCGTGCGAGGTTTTTATTGCCCCAATGCGTGACTCGGGAAATTGTCAGCGAACCAATGACGCGGGAGGGGCGCTCCGAACGATCGCAGGCGCGTGTCCCGATTCTTCGCGGATTATTCGGGTGAGGTCTGTGAAACTGAGCGAGGCGATTTCCGGACGGGCTGCGTCGCTTTCACCAGGGTTGGACGGCCCGGTTTGCTTAGCTCCGAGGCGCGGCGAAGCAGAATTTCAAACTCGCGTTTGGATGCCTCTGCTTTCAACGCGGAGGTGCCGGATTTCACCGTCATGCGCCCCACCCGAACCGTTCAAATAACAGGTCCGTACATTGTGCGGAGAGTATTCCCGGCTTGCGTTGGTGTCAAGGAATTTCAAGTCGCTGCGGGGGCGGCGGACCAGGGAGGTCGAATAATACGTCTTATCTGAAAGGAATCGAGGAGAGGCACGCGGGCAAGGCCAGGACCAGAACGAAACCGCTGAGAGCGTAGGTGCAAAGCGAAACAATTCCCAGAGGAAGTATGGCGATCAGAACTGGGTCCCGTCCGTTTCGGTACATATCCAGCAGTACTCTGAGCGCGCGCATCTGCATCCACATTGCCAGCGGTGCGAACAGCAATACCGGCCAGAGACTCGCGGGTCCCGTCGGACCAAATCGGGCTACAGCAAGCATCGGAAAAATAAATACGATCGGAAGGAGCGTCAGCCCAGCTGCCTGAAGTCCCAACTTTTTTCTGTCTTCCATGAACGCAGCGTACATCAGGCTTGTTCAGCTGAGCAGCCATGGATCGTGAAGTGATGCGAAAGCGTCAACGTGCCTGCTGCGAGCACGCGGGCGGCGGCATCGGGCTATAGGGGTCCCAAAACCCGCGGTCAGGGTGAGTGGGCCCGGCTGACAGGGGTTGGCAAACTACTAACCTTGGCATTATTTTTCGGACAACTCGATTCTTGCGGAGGGTATCTTATAGCGCGGGTGCATCCTCCGCACCCACTCCGCTGCGCCAGCGGCAATCCCCACGATACGGGGCTTCCGGAGGCATCGCCGGGGAACTTCGCCCGGCGCTCTTTCGGGATTTCACCCTTCGCAAATCGATTTTATTGCCCAGGGTCCACATCCTCGCGGAAACCATCGCGTTTCCGCGCGGCAATACAGGAGGATTCAATGAAGCGCTTCGTAAGTCTTTGCGCCGTGGTCTCACTCGCTCTATGGCTGAGCCCGGCGATTCACGCTCAAGGAAATCAAATCATTCCAGGTACGCAAGTCCGACTGACGCTCGTCAACGGCTTGAGCACCAGCGTCGCCCATGACGGCGATCCCTTCACCGCGATCGTCGCCGAACCCGTATTCTCGGGCAACGAGTTGATTTTGCCCGCAGGTGCCAAGGTTCACGGGACGGTCAGTGCGGTGGACCGCCCCAAATGGTTCTCCATGTTCCGCGGAGGCGCTTCCATGAATCTGGCGGTCAACTCGATTGAAGTTGAGAGCCGAATCTTCCCCGCGAAGATGAGCATTCTTTCCATCTACAGCGGAGGAACGGAAGCGACCAAGCAGCGGAAAGACCTGAAGACAGTCGAGGGTGAGGACGTCCAGGAAAGCCGCGGCATCAAAGGCGATGTCATGGATGTGGCAATCGGTACGGCGGGCGGTTCGACCGTCGGACTGCTCTTTAGCCATGTGCTACGGGGCACAATCTTTGGGTTGGTCGGCGGCACCGCCTACGTCGTGGCCAAGAAGGGCAAGGACGTGGACCTGCCGGCGCAGACGGGGATCCTGGTGCGCATGGATTCAACCGTGTCGCTTCCCGCATCGCTGCTGCATAACGCGTCCTATACCTCGGGCGGAAACTGACCCGGCCCGCTGTCGCATAATTTCACGGACAGCAACGTCTATCCGTGCTTGTGAGTGGAACGAACGAAGGCCGCTCTAGGCGCGGGCGCTGACGTCAACCCCGGCCCGCTTGTCCGTGTTCTTGAGAAAACGATAGAGGCTCGTCCGGCCGATGCCGAGTACGCGCGCGGCGCGCACGCGATTGCCGTTGCACGTCTTGAGAACGCGCTGGATGTGGATGCGGCGCATTTCGCTCAGCGGCAAGGGCCGCCAGTCCTGGTCCGCCGATTCCGGAAGCCGCGATTGCTGCAGGCGCTCCGCCAGGTCGTCGAGCGTCTTCGTGGCGCGGGCGAAGTCGAGAGGCTTGCATAAATAATCGTAGGCGCCGTGCTTGATCGCTTCGATTGCGGAGTCAACCGAATGCAACGCCGACATCAGGATCACGCTCGTTCGGGGATCCTGCCGGAGGGCCTTTTCGAGAAATGCAAGGCTATCCATGCCGACCGAGGTGCAGTCGGCAAGAATGACGCTGAAGCTTCCGGAACGAATTTTTGCCAGCGCCTCGGCGGGATGAGCGGTGGCGACAGCCGGAAAACCCGCTTGGTCGAGCAGATGCATCGCCAGAACCGTCTGACCGGGATCGCCATCGAGAACGCAGACGCTGAAATCCGTTCTGGCGCGGCCAATTCCCGACGATCGCACCATTGTGCTCACGCCACTTGATCAGGCACGGCTTGTGCCACAACTATTGACGTCGCCTCCGCGCGAAATTCTACGCGATTACGTGGGCGCGGTACGCGGCGCCCGCTCGCTAAAGCTTCTTGTTTGAGTGTCTTGATCGGTGAGGCACGCTGGTGCCGCGAATCTGCGCAAGCGAATCCGGCGGCGAAAGTTTAGGCGAGTAGAACCGGGCAGCGTTCCGAACCGGAACTCCAGTTTCAAATGGGGCCAGACCCGGCCGTCGCGTTTTCCCGAAGCGCATTGCCTAAATCGAGCAGACAGGCGAATCAGCCCCAGCGCGAACCCGGATAAAGAAGCGCGAGGGCCAGCCGGAAGATGTCTCCGAAGATTCTGTCGTACAGCACCCACGCGAGGATGATCCCCATCATTCCGAAGTTTTGGCTGCTCGTCCAATCCAGGAATCGCAGTCCTGCCTTTTCGCTCATCAGCAGCGTCACGGCGGTGTGCCCGTCGAGCGGCGGAACGGGCAATAGATTAAACGTGCCCAGAAGCACGTTGAGGACGAACAGAATGCTCAGGAATGTTGCTGCAAACTCCGCGCCTCCTGTCCCGTTGGCCTGGGTGATGTGCGTGAATCCCACCGCGTCCGGCATCCGCAGATATCCAAGCGACATGCCCGCGCGAACGCCGATGGCCGCAACCGTCGCCAGCGTGAAATTTGCCGCCGGGCCCGCCAGCGCCATCCACGCGGCGCGCCGGGGAAAGCGCTGCTGCCACGCGGGATCGTAGGGCGCGCTCGCCCAGCCGAACATCCAGTGAGGCGGCAGAACGTAAGTGAGAATCGGCACGATGACCATGCCGAAGGGCGCGCGCCGAATGTGCGGCAGTGGGTTCAGGCTCGCCTGGCCTCCGTGGAACGCCGTGGGATCGCCGCCGAGCCGGGCGACCAGCGAATGCGCGCCTTCGTGGCACGTCGTGGAAAAAAGAAACACGATGTACCAGATCATTCCCAGCGCGATGAAATCCGGAGCCATGCGCCCGCAAGACTAGACTGCCCACACGCTTTCCGCAAGCGGCGATGCGCAGAGATTTTGCGCCACGCTCACAAATTCGCGATCGGGTCATTTAGTTTCGCGGTGCAGACCGGTATGTTAGACTCCGCGAAGCGGTCGTGCCGCAAGAAAAGTTGCGGCACGGACCGGCGATCGGTGGAACTTCGGGCTCTGTGCGACGATTCCCCGCAAACCCCGCCAGGCCCGGAAGGGAGCAACGGTAGCGGGTCAGCTTCGTGCGCCGCGGATCACCCGAAGTTCCTCTCATCGCCGCCCGCGGATCGCACTCGAGACGCGCAAGACAGGATCGAATGAGCTACAAAGTCATCGCGCGAAAATATCGCCCGCAAACGTTTGCTGAGATTGTCGGCCAGCAGCACGTGACGCGGACGCTCGCGAACGCGATTGAATCCAACCGCGTCGCGCACGCGTATATTTTCTCCGGCGTGCGTGGCGTCGGCAAGACCACCGCGGCGCGCATCCTGGCCAAAGCGCTCAATTGCGCGAAGGGTCCGACCGCCGAGCCGGACGGCACATGCGATTCCTGCCGCGAAATCTCCGCCGGCACTTCTCTGGATGTCCTGGAAATTGATGCGGCGTCAAATCGCGGCATTGACCAGATCCGCGAGCTGCGCGAGATGGTGCGCTACGCGCCGGCGTCCAGCCGCTACAAAGTCGTCATCCTCGACGAAGCTCACCAACTCACCGACGAGGCCTCGAACGCGCTGCTGAAAACCCTCGAAGAGCCCCCGGACCGCGTCGTCTTTATTTTGGCCACCACTCGCTCCGAAGATTTGGTGGAGACCATCAAATCGCGCGCCCAGCTGTTTCAATTTCGCTCGCTGACCTTTCAGGAGATTTCCGGACAAATCGAGCGAATCGTGAAAGCAGAAAATCTCAAGATCGAATCGGGCGCCGTGGCCGTGCTGGCTCGCGCGGCGGAAGGCAGCTTGCGCGACGGTCTCTCGCTGCTGGAGCAGGCCATGGCCTACGCGGGCGATGCAATTTCCGACGCGCAGGTTCGGGAGCTGCTCGGCGTGGTCGCCGAAAGCGTTCTGGACGATCTCGTCGCAGCGATTGCCGCGCGATCCAGCGAACGCGCGCTCGCGCTTGTTCACCGGCTCATCGCTGACGGTCAGAATTTGCAGCACTTTTGCCGCGAGGCCATTCGGCACTTCCGCAATTTACTGGTGGCTCGCGTGTGCGGCGCCGATTCCGAGCTGGTTGCAGCGCCCCTGGACGAACGCCCGCGCCTGGCGGAACATGCCGCTCGATTCAGCGAAGAGGACCTCACCCGCTTCTTCAATATTCTGCTGGAGACGGACGACGACTTGCGCCGCAAGCCGGACGCCCGCCTGCATCTGGAACTCGGTTTAATGCGGCTGATCAACGCGCAGCGGCTTGCGCCGCTCGAAGAACTCTTGGGAGAGCTGCGTGGTGAGCAGCATCCGGCAAAGAACGCGCAAGCGGCGCCGGGTGCGCCGTCGCGAACAGCGGCGACCGCTCAGGCTGTTTCGGTTTCTTCCTCGGGAGCGGCTGCTGTGCGCATGGCGCCGGCGCCCGAATCGAATCTTTCGGTCGCGCCGTCCGCGACTCCCGCGCGCACCGCATCAAATATTCCAGTGCCGATGTCGCCGCCTCGCTTCGTCGCGCGATCGGCGGAGGCTGGCCCGAGCGGATTGGCTTCGGCGCAACTGGATGCGGTCAGAGCCATGCTTCAAAGCTCCAAATTGCTTTCGTCTTTCTTGGAACACGCTACGCGGAGCGAAATCGAAGCTGGCGAGTTCCGGCTTTTCTTTTCCAGCGAGAATCGCACGCTGACGGAAATGTTGCCGCGCGAAGCGATGGAGCGTTTGCGCACAGCTGTGCAGGAAGTGGTGGGCCAGCCGTTGCGTGTCTGTGTTAAACTGGATTCCGGGCGAGCAGGAATGGTACGCAGCTCGGAATTGCGCGCCCGGTTTGAGCAAGATCCGATCGTTAGGGCGATGCTGGAAAAATTCGGCGGCCAGATTTCGAGAATCAAGCGCCCGGGCGAGGAATAACCCATGGAAGTGAAAGCATTGCAGCAGATGCTCTCTCAGTTCCGGCAGGTGCAGGAGACGCTCGAAAAGCGCATTGACGGGCTAAGCGTCGAAGCGTCCGCCGGAGGTGGCATGGTGTCCGTGAAGATGAACGGACAAAAGCAGCTGACCGAAGTCCGCATCGAGCCGGAAGTTTTTAAATCCAAAGATCAAGAGATGCTGCAGGAACTTGTCCTCGCCGCTGTCAACGAGGCCACCCGGCGGGTGGATGAAGAGCTTTCCAAGCAGATGAAGGATCTGACCGGATCCGTGCCCGGAATCATGGGCTTGAAAATCCCCGGCTTGTTTTAGTCCGAACCTTTCCGAAGATCCGCAAAACTTCTCTGCCGCTTCGATTTCCTTCTCTTCGCATCAAAACGACTGACGCGTGGCGTTTGATTTCTTTGCGGCGAAAAAAAAGCGCGGCCCGGATTGCCCGGGACCGCGCCTCTTCGGTTTTGAAAAACAGGAACGACTATTGTGTCGGCGCGTTGCGGTGGAACAGCCCAATATATGCACTGCCCGCCAGCACATGTCCGTCAGCCGCCTTTAATACGTCGTCGCGACTCGCGCCGGCTGGCAAGTCGAGCTTGGTATCGAGCGCTAGCAGCTCGAACGTGTAGTGATGCGGCGCTACTGGAGGCGGGCACGGTCCGATGTATCCGGGCCGACCCATCACATTGTTTCCCTGAACGCCGACGCTTGCCGGAGCATCGGCCTTCACACCTTCGGGCAATCCTGTGGAGTCGCCTGGGATGTTGTAGATGAGCCAGTGCGTGACGTCGACCTGCGATTTCCGCACGTGCGCCTCTGGATCGTGAAACAACAGGACGAAGCTGGCCGTTCCTGCCGGCGCGTTCGTCCATGACACCGCTGGGGACACCCCGGTGCCGAAACCGCCTGGAACGCATGTGTACTTCTCCGGAATTGCTCCGCCGTCGCTATAGGCTGACGAAGTGATCTGAAGCGCTGGACCTGGGGGCCTTCCTCCACCCGCTGGCCGTGCGGCCGGCGGCGCTTGTTGCGCCAGAGCCGGGGCAATGCCGGCTGCCAGCAAAAATGTCACGATGGTGAGCGGTCGCGCGATTCCAATTCGCATTACGTCTTTCCTCCCTTGTCCGCCGCTGGAAACCTGCCAGAGTCGGATCCCCACAAAATCGTTAGAAAGCGCCCGATTGTAACTCCCGTGCAGTCGCCCGCGCAATAAATCATCGGAATTGAAGACGACGCACTTGCGGAGTTACGTTTCGCTTCTGGCGGAAGCGGACGCGACTCTGCGATAATGTCACTCCATGCCCGATTTCGCTCCTTCCGTCACACGATTGATCGACGAGCTCAAGCGCCTGCCCGGCATAGGCCAGAAAACGGCGCAGCGGCTCGCCTTCTATCTTCTGCGCGCGGACCGCGGGCACGCGCTCGCGCTTTCCGACGCCATCCGCGAGGCCAAGGAAAAAGTCCGCGAATGCTCGATCTGCAACAACATTACCGATAGCGATCCGTGCCTGTTCTGCACCAGCGCCACGCGGACAAGGAGCATCATCTGCGTGATCGAAGAGGCCACCAATATCCAGGCCGTTGAGAAAACGCGGCAGTTCAACGGTCTTTATCACGTGCTCGGCGGCGCGCTTTCGCCGCTGCAGGGCATCGGGCCGGACCAGCTGAAAATCAGAAGCTTGATCGAGCGGCTCAAGGGCGGCACGGTCGAGGAAATTATTGTCGCCACGAATCCCACGGCCGAAGGCGAAGCGACCTCCGTTTATCTATCGAAGCTGATCAAACCGCTCGGCGTTCGCGTCACGCGCATCGCCATGGGCATCCCGGTAGGCTCGGATCTGGAGTACGCGGACGAGGTGACCATGATGAAGGCGATGGAAGGCCGCCGCGACGTCTAGCGCCTCTCGTCCCGCGTTTCCACCCCGGCCCTAAACACACCTCTCTGCGGCAACCTGAAGTTACCCTTTGGCACACGCCTGCCGAACCGGGTCGCCAGTCTCAAACGCGGGTGCTACCCTTAAAACTTACCCTTCGGAGGCGCCGGTGGTCGATTCATTGCCAGTAGATGACGCCAGCACACAGAAGCGCCGCAGCACGCGCATCGTGCAGGCTGTGCCTATCACCGTGTCGGGTGTGGACGCGCTCGGCCAGCCCTTCAAGGAACGCACCACCACCGTGATGGTCAACTGCCACGGGTGTAAGTATCAGTCGAAGCACTACGTTCCCAAAAACTCAACGATCAAGATTGAGATTCCGCATCCCGACCCGTCGCTACCCGCCCGTACGGCGTCAGGGCGCGTCATTTGGGTTCAGCGGCCCCGCGCGGTTCGCGAACTCTTTCAGATTGGTTTGGAGTTCGACGTCGCCGGAAACATCTGGGGAATCGCCTTCCCGCCGGAAGACTGGTTTGCCTATCCCGGCGACGAGCCGCCGGTCGCGAGCGCGCCGGCCGAATTTGCCCTTGCCACTGAATCATCGCCGTATGCCGCGCCCCCGACTCAGTCGTCGGAATCGGTCGCGCATCCGGCCGCTCCGGTAGAGAGCGCTTCCAGTTCGCCCGCAAGTGCCACGCACGAAAGCAAGGTTCACGTAATGCCGGGTCCCGCGCCATCACCTTCCCCGTCGCCAGAGGCGCAACTGGCCGCTGCGCGACAAATGGCCAGAATGGTGGCCGAGGCAAAAGACACTCTCGACAAGACGCTGAAACGGGACGCGCAGTCGGCGATCAATGATGAAATGACCATCGTGCGTCAGCAATTGGACGTGCAACTCCACGAAGCGGTCGAGCGAGCGATCAAAGTCTCGATGGAGCGCGTTTCCGAGTCGGCGGTCAAGAAGGTCGTGCAGCAGGCGGCGGAACGCACCACCGCCATCGTCGAGGAGGCGCGCAAAGCGAGCGACACCAACGCGGCCAATCTCGACGCCAAAGTTCGCCACGCCGTCGAGCAGGCCGTCAGCAGCGTGGCGGATCAAGCCGCTCAGCAGGCCGCGGAACATGCCGCCGCGCACAATTTGAAACACGCCGTTGAAGAGGCCGTCGAGCGCGTGATTTCGCAGCGCGAAGCCGCGTCTCCGTCGCTCGGAATTCTCGCCTCTCCGGAAGCCGCACAACAGCACCTCGATCAGTGGAAGCGCGATCTTGAAGAGACGGCGCAGAGCGTCCGGTCCCAAACGATCGATGGCGCGCAAGCAGACGCGGCGGCCGCGAAGGAGCGCTGGAACCAGGAATTTGAAGCTGCCGTGTCGGGCGCCACGCAAAATCTCGGCCAGAAAATCGGTGAAGCCTCGCAAGCGGCGCTGGAGCAGGCGGAGCGTGAGCTCGCCGCACGCCAATCGGGCGTCCGCGCGTCGCTTGACGAGGCCCTCGCCGGCGCGCAAGCGACCATTGAATCTCTGGGTTCCGGACTCGAGCAGGAAAGAGCGCGCACCGAGGCCGCAAGGACGAAGCTCGAGGACGCGGCTCGCACTACCATCGAAGAAACTCGCCGCAACCTGGAGGACGTCGCCGCTGCTCAGCATCAGGAGGCCGTTCGCCGGGCCGATCAGGCCATCGCCGAGCGAACCCAGCAGCTTGAGCCTGCGCTCAGGCAATCGGCGCAACAGGTGATTGACCGGCTTTCCGGCGAGTTTGATCAAAAGCTCGCGCCGAAGATCGAGGAGGCGCAGAAAGCCGCCGCGGGACTAACGGAAGCCGGGGAGCAAGCCGCGCGGCTTCAGAACTCCATACGCGAGCAGGTCCTGCAAGCGACGGATCAAGCCGCGGAGATCGAGGCCATGGTCCGCGAGCACGCGCGGAAAGTCGCTGAACAGGCTGCGCAGATCCAGACGAACACGCGCGAACAAGTGCAGCGCGAATCGCAGCAGGCTGTGCAGGAATCGCTCGACCGCCTGCGCCAGGAGTCGGCAAAAGTTCCCGGGGAATTCGAGGCTTCGATTCGCGCGAACTTGTCAAAGATCGAAGCGGAGTTCGAGCAGAAAAGCACCGAGGCGCAGCACGAAACGTACGAATCGCTCTCCAAGGCCGCTGACTGGTACCAGAAGAAAGCGCATACCACGATGCAGTCGTCGCTTGAGAAGGCGGTCGAACAATCCACTTCCGCCCTGCGCGGCCGCGCCGCCGAAATTTCCAGCCTCGTGGCATCGGAACTCGACCATTACCGCCGCTCCTACGTCGAGCACAGCCAGGCGGAAATCGAAGAAGCCGCGAAAGACATCGTGGACCGCGAGCGCGCCAAGCTGGGCGAAAACGCGGAAATCGCGCACGCCGGCTTCACCGACCGCGTCCAGCAGGTGACCAGTGATTCGCTTCGCCGGTTCGAGGAGTCTTCGAGCCAGGCGCTTGAAAAGGCGCGCTCCGATATGGAGTACAACCGCGAAGGCTCGCTGACCGCGTTTCAGCAGAGCATCGAGGAAAAGATGCTGCTCAGCGTCGAGCAGGCGCAGGTACATCTGCAAGCGCAGTTTGGTCCCATGATGGAAGCGCTGGAAGCCAGCCGCCAGAAACAGCATCAGGAATGGATGACGCAGCTCAAGAAATCGACCGAAGAATCGATCGAACAGTACAAATCGCGCCTTGAAAATGCTTCCAATTCCTGGCTGCTGGCCTCGGCCACCACGCTGGGGCAGCATTCGCAGACGGTCCTCGACACCCTCGCCAAAGCCGCCGAAAAACGCATGCGCGAAAGCATCGCCGGAGTTCTGGCCGGCATGGGCGACACGCTCAAGGATCGCCTCATGGGAATCTCCGAAAATATCGGCGCGGAAGCCGATGACGAAGACGAACCGCCCCCTGCGAAGAAGTAGGCAGCCTTCCAGTTTCGATATTTAATGCGCCGTCCCGCTCTCGACGCCCGCAGTATCCCAATCCCGATTTCGAAATTTGGCAGCCAGCCCGTTATAATGGCGCTCATGGCGAATCATTCCTATCTCAACGTCTGGTGCAAGGATTTCCCCGAAGAACACATCCTGCAGCGGCTTGGCGCATTTCTCGAAACGGTTCCCTTCTCGGCGACCAAGCCCGGGTTCATGTATCTGGCGATCCGCGCGGTTGACGCCACCGAAGTGCCGATTCTCGAGCAGGACTTGCGCTCCGTGCCGCTCGACGCGGCCGGGATCGTCGAAATGGTGCGCGACCAAATTCACAGCGATTGCTCCTACGAGGTTGGCTGCAACTGGGACCTCGCGCTATTCGACGCGGTCGCCGGAAAACCGATGACCGAGCCGCAGCCGCTTGAAATCATCTGCCGCGGCGAAGATTACGACGGCGGCTTCTGGCGCGAAAGCGGTCATTTCGAGGTGAAACTCGGTTTCGAGCACTTTTTCACCGGTCACGCCGGCTTGCTCGGCATCCGCCCCGGCCCAAAGGCCCCCGCGCACAGCCCCGAAGAAGCGCGCTTCCTGGAAGCGATGGCCTGGCCCGAAAATCTGGAAAAATATCAGGAAAAGACTCGCGAAAATATCCGCAAACTCCTGGATTGGGCGCGCCGGATCGAGAACGCGTTGCCGGTCGAGACCCTGCGCCTGTGGTCCGAAGGCGAAGCCAATTTCGAGGCTCGCCTGGATGAGATTGTCGCCGCACGCTAGCCCGAACGCCTCTTCCGCGCGCGCATCCGAAGCGATAGAATGAATTGCACGCACGGGCAATCGGGTGGGCCTGAGGATGCGTTCAATCACGCCGTTTCGCCATAGTTGTCCGGCCAAAAGCAGAGTCGAAATCGCGGTGCCCGCGTCTAATCCCGGTAATCGCCCATGAGTGCCATCGCCCAGCCCGTTTCCACAACCGCCGCGCGGCCCGCGCGCAGGCCTTCGGGATGGTCGCAGCTGAAGCATCTCCTGCCCTACGTATTTCGTTACAAGCGCATGGTATTCGTCGGCATGTTGGCGCTTGCCCTGACGGGCCTCGCCGGCGCCTTGCCACAGCTGATTCTCGGCACCATTCTGGACAGCCTCCAGGCGGCGCGGTTGCCGCTTTCCACGCTTTCGGGAACCGCGCGAGCCCTTCTTCATCCTCTCTTTGTTTTCTACGCGCCGCTGAGCCGCCATGCGCTCGGCATCTACTGTCTCATTCTCGTCGCTGTGATGCTGGTGAAGGGATTTTTCTCCTTCTGGAGCAGGTGGATCCTGATCGGCGTCTCGCGCGAGATCGAGTACGACTTGCGGAACGATTTGCTCGCCCGCCTTCTTCTGCTTGACCCGGAGTTCTACTCCCGCAATCGCACCGGCGATCTGATGTCGCGCGTGACCAACGACCTGAACGCGGTGCGCATGGTGCTCGGCCCCGGCATCATGTACACGGCGAACACCATCGCCACCAGTGTCTTGGCCGTGTACTTCATGACCAAGCTTTCCGTCGCGCTCACGCTATGGGTTTTGCTGCCTGTCCCCCTGGTGGTGGTCTCCGTCTGGTATTTCGGCCAGGTGATTCATCGCTTGTCCGAACAGATTCAGGCCGCCCTCGGCCTCCTGTCCACTCGCGCGCAGGAAAATCTCACCGGCGTGCGGGTGATCCGCGCCTACGTGCAGGAAAAGCCGGAGATCGAATCTTTCGATCGGGCCAACCGCGATTACGTTGACCGCAATATCAAGCTGATTGGAAGCTGGAGCCTGTTCTTCCCCGCGCTGGCGGCGCTCATTGGATTGACGGTCATGATTTTGCTGGGATCCGGCGGCGTTGAGGTCGTGGATCACCGCGTCTCTCTCGGCACGTTTCTGGCGTTCTATTCGTTTCTGATTCAGTTGGTCTTCCCGATGATCGCCATCGGTTTTGTGACCAATATCTTTCAGCGTGGTGCGGCTTCCATGGGCCGCTTGAATTACGTTTTGAACGCCCAGCCAAACATCCAGGATTCGCTTCCGGCTCAGACCGGAACGCCCTCCGTGTCGGCGGATGGAAACGGCCGGGCCCGCGAACGTGGCGTCGAAAGTTCCCGCAGCGTCGCTTCCGGCATTCGCGGCGAGATCGAGTTCCGTCACCTCACGTTTTCTTATCCAACCGCGCCAGGCACGGCGCCGGGCCCGCTGATCCTGCGCGATATTAATCTGCGCGTGCCGGCTGGCTCTACTCTTGCCATTATCGGCCCCACCGGCAGCGGCAAATCCACGCTGGCATCGCTGATCGCGCGCTTGTGGGAGGCTCCGGCCGGAACCGTGCTGATTGACGGCCGCCCCATCCGCGAGTATTCCCTCGAGGAACTGCGCCGCGCCATCGGATTCGTGCCCCAGGATACGTTTTTGTTCAGCGAAACGCTGCGCGAGAACATCGCCTTTGGCGTGGACGAGTCCATCGAGGAAAACATTCTCGAAGCCGTCGAAATCGCGGGCATTTCCGGCGAAATTCAGGGCTTCCCGCATGGCTTCCAGACCATGGTCGGCGAGCGCGGCATCACCCTTTCCGGCGGCCAGAAGCAGCGCACCTCGCTGGCGCGCGCCATCCTGCGCCAACCACGAATCCTGGTGCTGGATGACGCGCTTTCGAGCGTGGACACCGACACCGAAGAACGCATCCTGCGCCAGTTGCGCGAGGTGATGCGCCAGCGCACCACCATCCTGATCGCGCACCGCATCTCGACGGTCAAAAGCGCGGATCAGATCGTGGTGATGCGCGATGGCCAGGTGTTCGAGCGCGGCACGCACGACGAACTCCTGGCCCTGGGCGGCTATTACGCAGACCTCTATCAGAAACAGTTGCTCGAAGAAGAGCTGGAACGCGAATGAGCGACTTCCGCGAAGAAGAGAAGCTCGGAAAACTCTACGACGCCCAGATCTCGCGGCGTTTGATGAAGTATCTGATGCCGTATCGCTGGCAGGTCGTAGTCGCCGTGTCCATGACGCTGGGCGTGGCCTTCACCGCCAGCCTTGGGCCTTACCTCTTCCATATCGCCGTGGATCACTACATCGTGCCCGGAGCTGCGCATTCACTCCCCAGGCACCTCGCGGTCGTCGGCATCACTTGGCTCGTTCTGGTGTACTTGGGCTCGCTGGTCGCCGGTTTCGGTATGCAATACGCCCAGGTGCGGATCATGCAGTCCGTCGGACAAAAAACCATGTACGACCTGCGCAAGGAGATTTTCGAGCACCTCCAGCGCCTGCCCATGAGTTTTTACGACCGCAGCCCCATAGGCCGTTTGGTGACCCGCTCGACCACCGACGTGGACGCCCTGAACGATCTCTTTGCCTCCGGCGTGGTGCAGATGCTCAACGATTTTGTGCAGCTGATCGGCTTGGCGATCTTTTTGTTGGCCTGGCATCCCGTCCTCGCACTCGCCACCTTGTCGCCGATCCCGTTCATGATCGTGCTGACCTATTTCTTCCGCAACCGCGTTCGCGATGCCAACCGCATCATTCGCACGGCCATCGCCCGGATCAACGGATTCCTGCAGGAACATATCAGCGGCATGTCCGTGGTGCAGCTCTTCAATCGCGAGCGCAAGGCCCGCAAGCAGTTCGCGGAGTTGAATCGCATTCACATGGAAGCGTACAAAGACGCGATTGACGCTTTCTCCTTCTTCTTTCCGGGCGTCGAATTTCTCAGCATGGGCGGCATCGCCCTGCTTTTCTGGGTCGCCGGTGTGCGCGTGATCGGCGGGACGATTGGAGTCGGCCTGTTGATTTCGTTCATGATGTGGGCGCAGAGTTTCTTCCGGCCCATTCAGGATTTGAGCGAGAAATTCAACATCCTCCAGGCGGCCATGGCAGCCTCCGAACGAGTGTTCAAGCTGCTCGACGAGCCGGTGACCATCACTTCGCCCCAGACCATTCGCACGCTTTCCTCCCCGCGCGGCGAGATCGAATTCAAGAATGTCTGGTTCGCCTATACCGGCGGCGCCGAACCCAAGGACGAAAACTGGGTCTTGCGCGATGTGTCCTTTCGAGTCGAGCCCGGACAGACTCTCGCCATCGTCGGCCACACCGGCGCCGGCAAAACTACGATCATTCAACTTCTGCTGCGCTTCTACGACATCCAGCGCGGTCAAATTCTTCTTGATGGCGTGGACATTCGCGAAATGGACCTGCACGAACTGCGCCACATGTTCGGAATCGTTCTTCAGGATCCTTTCCTTTTCACCGGCACGCTCGAGTCGAATGTCCGGCTGGGGACGACCACGATTGATCGCGCCGGAACCGAACGCGCGCTCAAGGAAGTCGGACTCGGTCCTTTCGTCGCCTCACTTTCCCAGGGCGTGGAGACACCCGTCACCGAGCGCGGCGGCACACTCTCCGTCGGGCAGCGCCAGCTGGTCAGCTTCGCGCGCGCCCTGGCGCACGACCCCAAGTTCCTGATCCTCGACGAAGCCACCTCGAGCGTGGATACCAAGACGGAGCTGATGATTCGCGAGGCGCTCGACCGCCTGTTGACGGGACGCACCGCCGTGGTCATCGCCCACCGGCTCAGCACCATTCAACACGCCCACCGCATCCTGGTCTTCCACAAAGGCCGGCTGCGCGAACAGGGCTCGCACCAGGAACTCCTCGGCGTGCGCGGAATTTACTATCGCCTTTACCAGCTTCAATACAAGGAACAGGAACTCTCCGTTGCTCTCTCCAGCGGATCCATGCCCGGATTCCGGCAGCCGCCTCAGCCTTTGCCTGCCGATGACTGACGCGGCGCCGATCGCATGACGCCACCTCAAATTTTGATCTCTGCCGGCGAAGCATCCAGCGACATGTACGCAGCGCGCCTCGCCATTGCTCTGCGCGAACGCACCGGAGCGAAGTTTTTCGGAATGGGCGGCCCGCGAATGGCCGAGGCCGGCGTCGACCTGCTCGCGGACTATCACGAGGTCGCCGTTGTGGGCATCGCCGAAGTGCTGCATAAGATTCCGTCCGTGGTCCGCGTTCAGAACAGGCTGGCCCGCGAAGCCGTTCGCAGAAAAGCATCGCTCGCCATTCTGGTGGATTCTCCGGGAACGCACTTGGGCGTCGCGCGGCGCCTGAAAAACCACGGAATTCCCGTTGGCTATTTCATTGGACCGCAAGTGTGGGCCTGGCGGTCGGGACGCGTTCGCATTGTTAAGGGCCGGGTCAAACACATGGTCGTGATCTTCCCTTTCGAGGAGAAAATCTACCGCGACGCGGGCGTGCCTGTGGACTTCGTCGGCCATCCGCTGGCGGGCGTCGTCAAACCATCCATGACCCGCGAGGAATTCGCGGCGCGACATGGACTGTCCGCGGACCGGCCGATTGTGGCTCTATTGCCGGGCAGCCGGGCGAGCGAAGTCGCCCGGAATTTTCCGGCGATCCTCGAGGCGTGCGAGCAACTGACGGTCGAAATGGGCGGCGGCTCCGCCCCGCAATTTGTGCACGCGGCGGCGCCCGGGCTGGGGCAGGCTGCATCCGCAGGCGAGCGCGCGCGTGCGCACCTGGTCTTGAAGCGCGTCGAGGGCGAGACCTATGACGTTCTCGGCGCGGCTGACTGCGCCATCGTCGCCAGCGGCACGGCAACCATCGAAGCGGCGCTGCTGGGTACTCCGATGGTGGTGGTCTACCGGGTCGCCCCAGCCACAGCACTCATCCTGCGGGGGCTGGTGCACACGCCCTTCTTCAGCATGGTGAATCTGGTGGCCGGACGCCCCGTGGTCCCTGAGCTAATGCAGGACGATTTCACTCCCGCCGCCGTTGCGGCAGAGGTTCGCCGTCTCCTGGAGTCCTCCGCGGCTCGCGAGGAGATGAAGTCGGGCCTGGCTGCCGTGCGCGCGAGCCTCGGGACAGGCGGTGCCATCGAACGCGCCGCGGACGTCTTTGCCCGCCTGCTGTAGCCCGCCCGGCGCGGGCAACTGCGGACGGATATCTGGTATCCTAGATAAGCGAAAGAAAGCTGTCCCTTTCGAAAGAAGGCCGTGCGCTTGCCCACAACTCACCGATGGCCCGCTGTCCCGGTGCTGTTTCTACTGGCCGCCGCTTCCGCGCTGGGACAGGCTCCGCACTCCTATCCCTTCCGCGCTACGAATTATGATGTTGAGGTCTTCCTCCACCCGGACGATCAGACCATTCAGGCGGAGGCCAAGGTGGATTTTGTCGCCGAGCAGGTGGCCAAAACCGTCCTTGTCGAGCTGCATCCGGATTTGCACATCACCTCCGTGAAAATGGCCGGGCAGCCGGTTACCTTTGCGCGGGACAATAATTCCCCGTTGCTGCTCACCGTGGCGCTTCCCAGCACCGCGACGCCCGGAAAACAGGTCACGCTCACGTTCGATTATTCGGGGCCGGTTTCGAGCGAGGAAGACAGCCCGACAAAAGGAGTGCGCTTCGCTTCGGTCGACAAAACTTCTGCGTATCTGCTGCTGCCCGCGCGCTGGTTTCCGCTGACCAACTATCCGTCGAACCGCTACACCGGCAGGTTCAATCTGATCGTGCCGGCCACGTTCGTTGTCGCCGGCACCGGCAAGTCCGATCCCCCAACCATGCAGCCCGGAATCGGCCCCGGAGCGCCCAACCAGGCTTCCTACGTCTTCCATTGCGATCAGGCTGGGCCAGTCGGATCCTTCGTCGCGGGCAATTTGCAATTTTCGGCGGCCCCGGCCGAGGGATATCAGTTTTCGATCTTTACGCCGCCCGCGCTAGCCGCCAGCGCACCCTCCTATGCCCAGACGCTCGCGCAAATCATGAGCTACTTCGCCGACACCTTCGGCCCGCTGTCGAACCAGGCGGGCGCGGAGCCCCGGCTCACCGTCGCGCAACTGCCGGATGGGTCTCTCGCGGGCTACTCCGCTCCCGGATTGCTTTTGATCAGCGCGCGTGAGTGGACCTCCCGAGCCAACGACCGCATGCTCTCGCAGCTTGCGGCCGGCCAGTGGTGGGGCGACCGAGTATTGCCGGCTACTGCGGCGGACGTCTGGATGACCGATGGGCTCTCGCGCTACGCCGAGGCCATGTACGCGGAACAGTCCGGCGGCGTCGCCCAGCTCAATAAGGCGCTTGAGGATTTTGCGGTCGGCGCGCTGATGTTCGAGGACGCTACTCCGATTTCCGAGGCCGAGCACATCGGCGCCTATTCCGATCCGTACCTTTCCATCGTGGAAGACAAAGGCGCGATGGTATTTCACATGCTCCGCGCTGAACTGGGCGATGAAGCCTTCACGGGCCTCTTGCGTGAATATTACAAGCAGCACGAAGGCAAGACCGCCACGATCGAAAGCTTCGAAAAAATGACCGCGACCAGGATTCCTCCAGTGAAAGCTGGAGAGCCTCCGTTCAACCTCGTTTCCTTCTATTCGCAGTGGCTGAACTCGACTGGCGTGCCGGAATTCACGCTGAAGTACATCGTCTATCGCACGCCGAAGGGTTTCGAAGTCGTCGGCACGGTCCACCAGGAACTCGACACTTTTCGTATGCCCGTCGAGGTGAAGGTCGAGACCGAAGGCAATCCTGAGTTCAAGAAAATTCTGGTCACCGGCACCACGTCGCAATTCAAGCTCGAGACCTTTGGACGCCCCAAGCCGAACGGCATCTCGATTGACCCCAACAACAACCTCCTGAAATCGAGTCCGCGCCTTCGCGTTCGCGCAACCATCGCGCGTGGAGAAGGACTCGCCACGGTCGGCAAATATTACGAAGCCATCCAGGAATATCAGCGGGCGCTGGACGTCCAGCCGACGAATTCTCTCGCTCACTTTCGCATGGGAGAGGCGATGTTCTATCAGAAAAACTATCAGGCAGCCGCCAACGCCTTCCGCGCTGCGATTGGTGGGGACCTCGATCCGAAATGGACTGAAGTCTGGGCCCATATTTATATCGGCAAGATTTATGACGTGCTGGGCCAGCGCGAACGCGCCGTCAACGAATACAACCTGGCGCAGCACCTGAAGGACGACACCGCCGGAGCGCAGTCCGAAGCCGCCAGGTACATCCAGCATCCATTCAACCCCGACAACACCGCTCCGCCCGCCACCGCCACCGCCAGCGGAAATCCTGCGCAGGTTCCTGCCGCTGCGACCGCCGACCCCGCATCGAATAGCCAGCCCACGCTCAAGAAACGCACGGAGAGCAACTAAGTAGCTCGCGCGCGGCTGGTTTTGCGGAAACTCCTGGTATGTGCGCTCGAAGCTGGTCTTACCGAAGTTCCTGGTATTTGCGCTCGAAAGCGGAAAGCGCTTCCGCGTCGAATAAGATAAAAGTTATCTTCTCGATGGAAGTCGGACCCTCGAAGTGCCTGGCGGCCTCGCGCAACATGATTTCAGCGCACTCCGCCATCGGGAATCCGCCGATTCCCGCTCCGATCGCGGGCAGCGCAATGGTTTTAAGCCCCTTTTGTGCGGCGATCCGCAGGGCGTGCGCCGTCGAGCTGCGAAGCGATTGCGCGGTTGTGGCCCCGCCCAGCTGCATGCTGGCCGCGTGAATCACGTGGCGAGCCTTCAGATTTCCGCCCGAGGTAATCGCCGCGCCGCCGACCGGAATGGCGCCGATTTCGTCGCACTCGGCCTGAATGCGGGGGCCGCCATTGCGTCGAATTGCTCCAGCGAGGCCTCCGCCGAGCCGGAGATCGTTGTTGGCGGCGTTGACGATGGCATCCACGTCCATGTCCGTGATATCGCCCTGGCGGATTTCGATGCGCTCGGAAACTTTCATTCCGAAGATAACCTCCTGATTCTGAGACAGATAGCCCCGAGCGGCTTGTGGACTTGCTCCTAGCCTAGAGCCTGGCGATGCCGTCTTCGTCGAATCCGAGCACGACGCGTCCTCCGGCCACGACGACCGGCCTGCGGATCAAATTCGGCTCCTTGGCCATCATGCTGATGGCTTCCCGACGCGTCGGCGGCTTGATTTTCATCTTTTTCCGCCGGTAGAGCTCGTTGCGGCTGTTCAGGAATTCGGTGTAGTCGCGATTGCCGATCAATTTCTCAAGCTCGGTCGAGCTCAACTTGTCCTTCGCGAGATCACGAAAATAAAGTTGAAATCCTCGCCGCTCCATGAACTTCCGGGCTTTGCGGCATGTCGTGCAATTCGGTTTGTGCAGAAACCGGGCTTTCTTTCCGCGCTGGCCCCGTGGTTTGGCGGCCTTGCGCCTGGTGACAGCCATCTCTTCCCTCCTCAGTATCGCGGCACGCGCGGGTCCACTTCCGTGGTCCAGCGATCGATTCCGCCGGACATGGACTGCGCGCCTGCGACTCCCTGGGCACGAAGCCAGGCCGCAGCATCGAGGCTGCGCATTCCATGGTGGCAGAACAGCACGATCGCCCGCGCTCCCGCCAATTCTTGCAGGCTTCCCGGGATCTCCCGCAGCGGAATCAGCACCGATCCCTCGATGCGCGATGCTTCATGCTCCCATTTCTCGCGCACGTCCACAAACAGGAAGTCGTCGCCGCGCTCCAGCCGCTCGCTTACTTCGCGCGGCGTTACTTCGATATTCGCGAGAAGATCCTCAGTCATCAAAGCCTCATAACCCACATAGCGAGTGGATGATTCGGGTCTTAATGCCCACGGAAATTCGGAGCGCGTTTCTCGAAGTAAGCCGAGAGGCCCTCGGCGCAGTCGTTCGAGACGAAACAATGGAGCTGGAGGCGGTTTTCTTCTTCGATAGCGTCCACCAGCGCCTGATGTGCGTCGCCGATCATGGTGCGCTTCACGTCGCGAAATGCCAGCGGTGGACCGGCAGCGACCTCTTCCGCCAGCTTCCGCGTTTCCGCTTCAAAGGTCGCCTCGGGAAAAACGCTGGCTACAATTCCAATTCGCCGCGCCTCCTCGGCCGAAATGCGCTCCGCGGTGTAAAACAATTCCGAAGCGCGCGACAGCCCCACCAGTCGCGGCAGAAAAAACGTGGCTCCGAAGTCGGGATACAGCCCAAACCGCCCGAACGCCTGCATGAAGAACGCCGTCTCCGAAGCGATCCGCAGATCGCAGGCCATCGCCAGGCTCATTCCGCCGGCCGCCGCGGGCCCGTTCACCGCCGCGATCACGACTTTGGGCATGGAGGCGATGGCCAGACAAATTTCCTGACCCAGCTCCAGCATCTCCTCGAATTCATGCCTTGCACTCCGGTTCCTCGCGTCACGCATGAAGTTGACGTCGCCGCCGGAACAAAATCCGCGTCCGGCCCCGGTCAGCACCACGGCGCGCACGGATTTGTCGTCACCCGCGCTGAGCAACCCATGCACCAGCGCGCGGCACAGGTCGGGATTCAGGGCGTTCAGCTTCGCGGGCCGGTTGAGGCGTAAGGTCAGTACCGCGCCGGAGCGTTCCTCCAGCACCAGCGGTCCGACGACTTGTTGAGTTGTGCTCATGGCGATCGGTCCCCGCGCGCTCCGCGCGCAGCGCCTAATCCTTTAGACCCTTCAGCAGCACGGCAAGTTTCTTGAAATACCGTTTCTTCACTGCCAGGCTTGCGCCCGCATTCTGTCCGCTGGTCGAAGGCAGCACAAATACTCGCGCGCCGTAGAGCAATTCCTTCTGCAGGCCGAGTTTGCAGGGCCGCCCGGTGAATTTTTCGTAGACCATTTTTCCATTGAACGCGATTACCCGAGGGCGCAACTCTTCCAGTTTTTGCGCCAGCAACACGCGCCCTTCGGCGAACTCACGCCGTTCCAGTTCCTCGATCCCGCGCGTCGGGCGCTTCACCAAGTCGGTCATGCCGATGCCGAACTCGACCATGCGGCGGTCGTCCTCGTATCCAATCGGCTCGGGAATCACTCCCGATTCATAGAGGATCGGCCAAAACTGGTTGTTGCGCCCCGCGTAGTAATGGCCCACGCGCGCCGAGCGGTCGCCCGGATTGGCGCCCACCAGGATCATCTTCATCCCCTTGCGCAGATAATCGGGCAGCGTCCTCATGGGCTTTCCTGGGTTCTCCGAGCCGGTCTCAAACCGCGCGCGGCTTGTGATTTTCGTGCATGGCTGGGAGGGGCCAGCGGCGCCGAAAGCTCGCCCGTGCGACTGAGCTGGTGCGGTTCCACTTCGCTGGTTATCATAATACATTCCCGGCGGCAAGGTTCCGAAAGCTGTGCTAACCTTTCGTGGGGAAAAATCCTCCATGAGCTCATCCAAATTGGACCCGGTCGCTCGCCGCCCGCTCCCTTCCCAGATCGTCAAGGACGACGAGTCCGCCCTGGTTGCGGCGGCCAAAGCGGGAGACATTTCCGCATTTGAAACACTCGTGGGCCGCTACGAACGCAAGATTTTCCGCCTCACCCAGAACATAACCCAGAATCGCGAGGACGCCGAGGATTCGATGCAGGAGGCCTTCCTGAAGGCCTTCGAGCACCTTGGGTCATTCGAGGGCAATTCCCGGTTTTATACCTGGCTGGTGCGCATCGCCGTGAACCAGGCGCTGATGAAGTTACGCAAGCGCCGCCCCAATGTCGTTTCGCTCGACGAAGAGGTGGATACCGGCGAGGACATGGTCCCGCGCGAGGTGGAGGACTGGGGACCTACCCCGGCGGACCGCTACGCGCAAACGCAGCTCTCCGAGATTCTGACCAAAGCAATCAATGAACTCGACCCGCCATTCCGAATCGTTTTCCAGTTGCGCGACATCGAAGAATTATCCACCGAGGAGACGGCGGATACGCTGGGGCTTTCCGTTCCGGCGGTCAAATCGCGGCTGTTGCGGGCGCGGCTGAAATTGCGGCAATCGCTGAACCAATACTTTCGGCGGGGAGAAAATCAGTGAAGTGCAAAACGATTATCAGCGAGCTCGCGGATTATCTGGACGAAGCCCTCGATCCTATTCTGCGCGCCTCGATTGAAGAGCACCTCGGGAGATGCAAGGACTGCCGCGTCGTCGTGGACACCACCAAGCAAACGATCGAGATCTTCTGCAATTCGGAACCCGCGCCGCTTCCTCAGTCCACGCGGTTGCGGCTCCACGAAGCGCTCGCCAAACGCCTTCGCCGCGTCCGCGCCTAAGCGGCAGCGATCCTCGCAGCGCGAATCTACTGCTGAAACATCGGAACATCCCGCCCCATGCCTCGCTCGCGCGCCAGCTCGTAGACTCGTCCTCCCACCACGATATCCTCGATGGCGAGTCCGTTCGACTTGAAGAGCGTAATTTGATCGCGGCTGGTGCGGCCGGCGATTTTTCCGGACACAATATCGGAAAGTTCGAGGACGCTCTTCCACCGCTGCGCGTCCGCGCCAAAAGCGAGAATCAGATCGCCCGCCTCGATCTTGGATTGCTCGACCGAGTCGGCGGCGATCACGTCCGCGCGGTTCACCGTTTCGCTGTCTATCTCGCGCCGGTCCGCAAAATTTATGCCGATGGCGTTGATATGCACGCCGGGTTCGAGCCAGCGCCCCTCAACCACCGGTTGGGTCGCGTTCGTGGAGGTGATCAGGATGTCGGCGCCGCGCACGGCTTCCTCGGCCGACGCCACCGGCATCACGGGCGTACCAATGCGCGCGGTCATATCCTTCGCGAATCGCTCGCGCCGCTCCGGATTCCTGCCAAACGCGCGGACCCTCTCGAGTTTTCGCGCCAGAGCGACGGCCTCCAGCTGCGTCCGCGCCTGGAATCCGGTCCCAATAATTCCGGCGGTCCGTGCATCGGCGCGCGCCATCACGCGCGTGGCCACGCCGCTCGCGGCGCCCGTGCGCATCTGCCCCAGGTGATTCGCTTCGATCAACGCCAGAAGTTCGCCCGATTGGCCGCTGAATAGCGGCACCAGAAATCGCACGCCGCTCGGGGAGACCGTGTAGATTTTCAGTCCGACGTAACCCCCGGCGCTATCCGAGGCGGCCATATAGTGCAGAAAACCCTTGCCGGCCAGCCGCAGCCTCTGCCGCGGATGGCAAACGGCCGTGCCGTCCGCGAGCCTCAAAAAGGATTGTTCGACCAGTTCCAGCACCAGCGGCATGGTCAGGATTGCCTGTACGTCTGCTTCCGTCAGCAGCAGCGGCATCGCGATGGCCTCTCTTCAGCGGGGAAAATTCCTGCATGAGGAAAATATCAGAAGTTGAGCCGATAACGAAGCACGCGCGCTTCCGGACGATCCAGCACCAGCAGCTCTTTGCGCTCGCTGACCGCGAGCGACGGCGCGGAGCGATTGCCCTGCCCCAGCTCGGGCGCAAGATCCAAATCAAGCTTGGGCCGCCCGTCCGCGGTCCAGACGTGCAGCATCCGCCCGTCCGCGTCCATGACGAAAATGAAACCGAGTCCGACGGCAAACTGATCGCTCAGCCTGCGGTCCACGCCGTCCGCCCGGGCGTCTATTTGGGAATCGAATTGGCCGCCGTTGGTGAACCGCAAAATCCGATTTGCGGGCGTGGCCACCAGATACAAAAACCCATCTGGGCCGGCGGCGATGGCCCGCGGCTGCACCCTCAGATTCGGCGCGTTCGCGGCCGGCTGCCAATTTCGCAACAGCCGTAAAGACGGGGAGTAAGTGAAAACCCGTCCCGCGTCCACGTCGAGAATGTGGATCAGCCCGTCTTCCCCCACGGCGACGCTCAGCGTATCTTCGCTTTTCGGGCGCGTCCGCAGCCTCAATTCGTGATACCGGTCGCCGCTGGGAAAGAAAATAAAGGTGCTGCCCCGCCCCACATCGGTCAGATAGATTGCGCCGCCGCTATCCACGGTGATCGCTTGCGGATCCTTCAGCCCCGGTTCGCCGAAACTCAGCAGGGGCCGGCCTTCCCAGGTGAACTTGTCCACGTACAGGCTGCCCGCGTCCGCCAGATAAATATTGCCGAGCGTATCCGTGGCAATATCGGTGGGCTGTTCCAGTTGACCGGGGTCGGTGCCCTTGGTGCCCCACGTTGCGATGTAGGTGATCGAGAACGGCATGCGCGTCTGCGCGTGGACGCGCGTATCGGACTGCGAGCAGTCAGACAGAAGGCAGACCAGCGCCAGCGCAACCGTGGTCGCCAGAACCGCCGTCCCCAGACGTATTTGATTGTCTCTAGGCATGGGGCCGCTTTCGCTTCCCGGACAGCTCGCCCGGAGTCTTGACCCGTCGAACCACTGTCTGATGCATCAGATAAGTGCGTTGCTCGGACGCCCCGCTGCTCCAGTCCGCGAACGAAAACGTGGCGTCGCCGCCCAGCGTGCTGGCGCGGGTCAGCTTCACGGGAAGTTTTCCGCAGAGATCGCTTTCGACAAAACCGGTCTCGTACCGCTGCCTCTGGTTGCCCCAGGTGAACACGCGCATCAGCGTGAAATCGCACGGTTGACCTTCAGGGCCGCGCGTGCCCACGATCAGGTACTGCGGTTTCTCCCCACCCGCTGAATCGCTCACTCGATTCAACTCAAACCAGGCGGTGATGCGCAGGCCGGCGGAGCTTGCGTAATCCGGAAGTGGCGCCGGAACGTCGAGGTCCACGAACCGGCCGAGGATCCATCCGGGCACAGTGGTCTTATCGGCCAGATGGGCGCGGACCAGCCACCAATCTTCTTTGCGGGCGGCTGGCGGCGTGCCTGCAGCCTCGGAGTCATCGCTATGTGGCGGCGCCGCCGCCGGAGCCATATTGGCAGCCGGGACGTCCATGGCCTGCCGCTCAAACAGCTCCACCGGAATTCCCTTAGCGATCTGGCGCAAACGCGGAGATTCGCGGCCGGGCACAACGTGCAAATTACTGATCACTCGCGTGTACCCCTGCGCCTCGACCGCCGATGCCGCCGTCTTCGCTTCCAGATCCTGCATTTTCTGCCACAGGTCCACGGAAAGAAGGTCGCTCTGCGCCACCCACCCGGTGAGGCCAAGCGCCGTTCTGACCTTCACCTGCTGCTGGAAATGATCGAGGACGTCCAGCCGGTCGCCGAATTTGAGCGTGCCGATGGGTTCGCGGATTTCCGCGCTGGTGTCCCAAAGGATGACCTGGCGGTTGCCCGCGTAGGCCACGTCCAGGGGGGGCTTGGCGTGGTGAAATCGCAGATACGCGGCGAAACAGATCACGACTACCACAGCGAAGCCCACCAGCAGCTTTCGGATCACGCGCGCCACTCGAAATTGATTCTCACGCTAAACAAGAATTCTACACCAAGGCCTGCGGGCGCCTGCCGCCTGTGCCTGGGAAAGAACTGCCGATGTGTCGCAAAAGTTGGGGTGCGCGGCGTTCTGCTACAATCCGCGACGGTCATCCTGGTTTTCCAGTTTCACTGCCGAGGAGAGTTGGAATGCAGATTCTCGAAAAATTGAAGCCGCTGGGGCTGCTGCTGCTGCGCCTGGCCGTGGGGGTGATCTTCATCTACCACGGTTATCCGAAGCTGTTCGGGCACACCCGGGAGGCGATGCAAGAGTTTGTCCATTTGGGCCTGCCGGGATACTACGTCTATATCGCGGCGGTGATCGAATTCTTCGGCGGGTGCATGCTGATCGTGGGACTCTTTACGCGGATTGCGGGGTTGCTGCTGGCGGGTGAAATGGCCGTGGGGCTCTGGGTGGCTCACAAAATCATCGCGGATCCCATGGCCGTGGCGAACTATGAATTGCCGCTGATGCTCGGCGTCGCCGCGTTTGCGCTGGCGACGGTCGGCGCCGGCCTGATCTCATTCGATCAGGTGCTCTTCCACGAAGGGCGCTCGGCGCCTCGCAAGCAGAAGACTAGAGACTGAACTTGGCTCAGCGCAGCAACCGGGCTAAGCGGGCTGCGCCGAATGCGGCGCGGGGGATTCCGCAGGAGCCGCAGGCGCCGGAAACGGAGCCCGCGGCATCACCAGCCAGGCGACGAAGTAACCGATGAACGCCGGCACCACCGGCACTGGCATCAATACCAGGAGCACCCAGATCAACCGAACCAGAGTGGAATCGATCTCCAGGTATTCGGCGATGCCGCCGCATACGCCCGCAATCTTGCAATCCACGGACGAGCGCATCAGGCGCTTGGACGCGCGCGGCGCGCTGCTGGGCGAAGCCTGCTGCCGCGCTCCGCAGAAGTAGCAGAAATTCGAGTAATCCGCGAGTTCCCTCTGGCAATTTCCGCAAGTCATGGTGCTGGCCTCCATGGCGCGAGCCTAGTTTCTGGCGCGCTCTTATACAAGTACGAACGAAACCCCCAAAATGTTTCCGGCGGGCGGCTAATAGGCTGCCAGGTCGCGAACCGCCCGGACGATATCGTCCGTTTGCGGCAGAATGGCGTCTTCGAGCGACGGTTGATAGGCGCAAAACGTGTCGGTTGCCGCGACGCGGCGGACCGGGGCGTCCAGATCGCCGAAAAGCTCGTCGGCGATGCGCGCGGCGATTTCGGCGCCATAGCCCCAGGATCGCGTATCTTCGTAAGCGACAAGCACGCGATTGGTCTTGGTGACGCTTGCGGCGACGGCTTCCCAATCGTAGGGGCTGAGCGAGCGGAGATCGACGATCTCGACGGAAACGCCCTCGCGCGCCAATTCCGCCGCGGCGACCTCCGCGCGATGCACCACGGCGCCGTAAGTGATGATGCTGACGTCCGAGCCCTCGCGCGCGAGCCGCGCTTTGCCGAACGGCACGGTATAGTCCGAACCGGGGTAGGCTGAGCGGTTGTAGGGCTGGCGGTAAAGATGCTTGTGCTCGAGGAACATCACTGGGTCGTCCGAGCGGATCGCGGTGCGCAGCAGGCCGCAAAGATCGAGCGCCGTGGAAGGCATCACCACGCGCAGCCCCGGAATGTGGGTGAAAATTACTTCGCCGCTCTGGCTGTGATAAATGCCGCCGCCGGTCAAATATCCGCCGATGGCCACGCGGATCACCGCCGGGCACTTGAAATGTCCAGCCGACCGCCATCGCAGGTTCGACAGCTCGTTGCGGAATTGCATCATGGCCGGCCAGATGTAATCGAAAAATTGAATCTCCGCCACCGGCTTTAGACCGCGCACCGCCATCCCCAGCGCGCGTCCTACGATTCCCGCTTCGGCGATCGGCGTGTTGAACACTCGCGTCGAACCGAACCGCCGCTGCAGCCCGTTCGTGGCCTTGAAAACGCCGCCCTTCCCTTTCACGTTGGGAAGATCCTCTTCGCGGGAGCAGTCCGCGACGTCCTCGCCGAAAATCACAATGCGATCGTCGCTGGCCATTTCGTCCGCCAAGGTCGCGGAAACGATTTCGACCATGGTCTTCGTCTTGGCGATCGTACCGCCGCCGGAGTTGCCCGCGAATTTTGGCGCAACGTCGAATTGCGCTCCGGTCGGATCGATGTCCGGCGAGTAAACGCTGGCGTACACGGAATCGGCCGGCGCCGCCGCGGCGGCAAGGGCCCGGTCGGTAGCCTCGAGGACTTCCCGGTCCACATCCGCCTCCAGCGCCTCGATCTCGCTTTCCTCGAGAATCCCCTCTCGCATCAGGAACAGCCCGAATTTTGGCACCGGGTCGCGCCGCGCCTCGGCGTCGCGGTCTTCGGCAGTCTTGTAAAGTTTCTCGTCGTCGGAAAGCGAATGCGAATACGGCCGGATCACATGCGCATGGACCATCGCCGGTCCTCGCCGCGCGCGGCAATGCGCCACGGCCCGCCCCAGCGCCGCGTAACTTTCGAGCGGGTCGGTGCCGTCGCACTCCTCGATCGTAAAATTGGGAAAATTGGCGGCCAGCTTCGAAATATTTCCGCCGGCAGTCTGCGCTTCCACGGGGACCGAGATGGCGTAGCCGTTGTCCTCGATCAGGAACAGCACCGGCACGCGCTTCAACGACGCCGCGTTCAGCGCCTCGAAAAACTCGCCCTCGCTGGTGGAACCATCGCCGCCGGAAACGAAGGTGATCTCATCGCGGTGGTGGCTTAACCGCTCACCCAGCGGCGCCTTGCGCGCCTGATCGAGCGCCTTGGGAAATTTGTCGTAATAAAGCGACGCCTCCGCGGAGCCCACCGCATGCAGCCACTGCATCCCGGTTGACGAAGCGCTGGGCACGATATTCAGCCGCTCGTTGCCCCAATGCGACGGCATCTGCCTGCCGCCCGACGACGGATCATCTGCCGCACCCACCGCCTGCAAGAGCATGTCGTGCGGGGTCACGCCCAGCGCCAGCATCAACGCGCGATCGCGATAGTAGGGGAAAAACCAGTCGTAGCCCGGCTTCAGCAGCAGCCCGGCGGCCACCAGAACCGCCTCGTGTCCGGCGCCGCTAATCTGAAAAAAAATCTTGTTTTGCCGCTTGAGCTGGATTTCGCGGTCGTCCAGCCGCCGCGCGAGAAACATGGTGCGGTAGATGCGTATAAGCGCATCGCGGTCGAGGCCGTGGTATTTCGCAGCGTCAAATCGAGTTGTCTTGACTTTCACCTGAGAGGCCATCCGGTATGCCTCCAGCGGTAGGACCAGCCGGTTGTAACACCTTCGGCCCATTATATCCAAATTGCCAGCGGCTCAACCAGCCCAGCCGTGCGCCCTCGTCACATCCCGGCGATGGGATTGCGCTCGGGAGGGGCTCCCTCAATCGAGCGAATCAAACCGCTCGGCGGCCTTGGGGTGCTCCGGATCGCCGCTCCTCACCGTCTCCGCCTTCACCGATTTAAACGGCTCCTCGGCCGGAATGCGGTCGAGCCACCTTTGATACGACAGCTTTTCGTGGTCCGAGAAATCGAGTTTCAGCAGCAACTTCACGCGAGTGGGGACCTCCGCGTTTTCGTCCTTCTTCTCGGCCGATTTCTTGTCGCTAGACTTCTTCGCGCCCTTGGCGTGCGCGCCTTCCCCGCCATCGCCCTTGGCGGCGATTTCTTCCCGCTCGAACTTCAACGTCATTTTGTTTCCGAGCCGGAAGCCCTGCTTCCAGCCTTCGATTTTATGGCGGGCCTGCTGTGCGGCTTCCTCGTCGGTGCCAAAATCAAAAATGAAAATGGATTGGGCCATGCTTCTTCTATACGGGCACCGGAGGGGCCTGTCAAGCGCTGCGAAAAACTCAGTGGCGCCACCGCCGCAGAACCGCCCGGCTGTAATCGTCTACTTCGCCGGCGTCACTTGCACGTTGATTACTCGCGCGGGGCCCAATGAATTGCCGCCGACCACGTGAACTACGCCCTTGGAGCTGTGCGTGGTCGCCGCAGCGTTCATCGGCGGAGTCACCGGCACGCCATCCTCCACTTGCGCGCAATCCATCCGCAGGGTCCCGTGGTCGTTGAATACGAGTCCGTAGAACCGAAATGTTACGCCCGGTGTAGGTTGCTGTGAATCGACCAGCTGCGTGCTGTTGTCGACGTATACCTCGACCTCGCTCGGATTGGTCAATATCGTCGTTTGCCCGCCTTGGACTGCCAGCGTGGGAAACAGCTCATACGACGCCAGGTTCACCGTGTAGATTGTAAAATTCCCCGCTGTCGAAGTGCTGGATACCGTTCCGTCAACCGTCTGCGGGATCAGCGTTATGGTTTGCGCCGGGGCGTACGCGGGTTCTGGACCAAACGTCGTCGCCGTCGTCGCAAGATATACGTTCTGGCCCGCCACCATGTTGCCCGCGTTGAACATCGGCGTAAACGGTAGGCTGTTCAAGTTGCTAAGCTGCCCTGAAATCTGGAATGTCGCGTTCCCAAAGCTGAACGCGGTGGCGCCTCCCACCAAGAGAATTCCTTGCGACTCTTGTTCCACCATGTTCAACGCGGGAATTGCATCGGACACAAGCACGAGCGGCCCTATTTCCACGCTGGTCGCCGTCGGATCCTCTACCGCGATTCGTGTCGCGGCCAACGACCCGTCGCCTTGCACGACCCCATCCATGTTCACGAACGTCCCCACCGCAAGCCCGGCGAAACTGTTGACTCCCTGGAAGACCGTCCCTGCGCCGGTCGACACCGTCACGGTACGGGATGCCTCATCGGACGGATATGCCATCACGAAGCTATTGGCGGCTGTATTCACCGACGAAACCTGGCCGTCGATCCCGATCGCCTTGCCGTTGCCGGCATTGGTCGCCTGAGCGGAAAAGGAACTGGCGGTCAGGTTGAAAGTCGGCGTGATGCTAAACGTCACGCTGTTGTCGGTCGCGTCGCACGACGTCAAAGTAAACGAGCTTTGTACTTGCAGGTCCAGATCGAGCGCCATGGAATCGCCGGTAATCGTGATCGGCGCTGGAAGCTTTAGAGTCACGCCCGCCGGAGGCGTTGGCGCATCGACAAAACTGCTCGTTTCGATGGATCCCCCGTTTGTCATGGTCACGCAGGCGAAAAGCGAGTTCCCAAGCGTCACCGTTGCGGACGTATACACTCCCTGGGGAATCGTCACCGTGGCCAACGGCTCGATTTCTCCGTTCACATGAATGAACTCGGCCGGCTGCGAGCCCAGCAGGGTTACGACTTTGCCCGACTGCGTTGTCAGCGTCAGGCCCTGAATCTGCGTGCCGAATGAATACAGTTCGTCGTTCGCCGTGCTTGACATCACCACGGTGACGTTCGTGTTCCCGCTGAATTTCGGCGTCGAGCTTCCGCCGCCGCAGGTCGCGGTGAAACCGGCAGCAGCGAGGACGACAAGCAGGAGAAGAACGGTCAGTCGTTCACGGCAGGGGCCTCGATAGCAGGAAGACCGCTGGGTCTTCATAGATTCCTCCGGTCCGGCGCATCGAGATCATGTTCCCGTAGCCCGTTTGCCGGAGGAAAAAGGCTCTTACCAAACAGTGACATAACCCAAGATGCGATAGCAAGCGCCATCGCCCGGTGGCATCGAGTTTTGGGAATGCAGGAGCCTGCTCTCTCTGGCGCAGGTCCCGGTTCTCAGGACGGTTTCGACCGGCGTTTCGTTTAGTTCTTGCGTGCTCGCCGAGCCCGTGCTACCCTCCAGCGAACAAAAGGCGAAATGCAGAAGTCGGGCGAAAGCCTGCGCATTTTGCCCCGATTCGCATGGGAGGCACCATGGCGGCGTCCACGCAGGGCTTAGCTCGACGGCCTCAGTCCACGCTCGACATTGTCCAGGAAGCGCTAGGAGCGCTTGCGGCCCGCTATCGGAGCGACGAGGTCCTCACCTCGATCAAGCATATCCCGGCACGCGACGCCGACTACCGCCCCATGCCATCCTGGGTGCGCCCCGACCTGGCCGCGGCCTACCAAGCCAAGGGGATTGACCGCCTTTATACCCATCAGGCGGCTGCAGCCGAGCTTGCCCGAGCCGGTAAAGATTTCGTGGTTGTCACCCCGACCGCCTCCGGCAAGACGCTCTGCTATAACCTTCCAATCCTGAACGCCGTACTCGAAAACACCGACACGCGCGCCCTTTACCTCTTCCCCACCAAGGCCCTCGCCCAGGATCAGCTCACGGAACTCCAGGACCTGGCAACGCGCGTGGACGATCAGTTTGGCGTCTTCACCTACGACGGCGACACGCCCGCCGACGCGCGGAAAGCCATTCGCGAGCGCGGCCACATCATCCTGACGAATCCGGACATGCTGCACACCGGCATCCTGCCGCACCACACCAAGTGGACCCGCGTGTTTGAAAACCTGCGCTACATCGTCCTCGACGAGCTGCACTCCTATCGAGGCGTGTTCGGCAGCCATTTGGCGAACGTGCTGCGGCGCATCGCCCGCATCGCCGAATTCTACGGCTCGCGGCCGCAATTCATCTGCTGCTCCGCCACGATCGCGAATCCGGGCGAGCTGGCCGGTCAGCTTACCGAGCGCGAAGTCTCGACCATCGAGGAAAATGGCGCACCCGCCGCCGAAAAACTTTTCGTCTTCTACAATCCGCCGATGGTCAACCGCAACCTGGGCATACGCCGCAGCTATCTGACCGAGACCACGCGCGTGGCCAAGGAACTTCTGGCGCGAAAACTGCAAACCATCGTGTTCGCCAATAGCCGCCTGCACACGGAAGTACTGCTGACCTACCTGCAACAGGCCAATCCCGCGCAGCCGGGCGGCGCCGAACCGATTCGCGGATACCGCGGCGGCTACCTGCCCGGCGAACGTCGCGAGATCGAGCGCGGCCTGCGTGAAGGGCGCGTCCGCGGCGTGGTGGCCACCAATGCCCTCGAATTGGGCATTGATATCGGCTCGCTCGATGCCTGCGTGATGGCCGGTTACGCCGGCTCGATCGCCTCCACCTGGCAGCGCGCCGGCCGCGCCGGACGCCGCAGCGGCACCTCCTGCGCCGTGCTGGTGGCATCGTCCGCGCCGCTCGATCAGTTCATCGTCCAGCACCCCGACTATTTTTTCGGCCGCTCGCCCGAGCACGCCTATGTTCAGCCGGACAATCTGGAAATTCTCGTCAATCACCTGAAATGCGCCGCGTTCGAGCTTCCGATCGGCCCGGAAGAAAAATTCGGCAGAGTTGACGTGCAGGAACTTTGCGCGCGGCTGGCCGAAGCAGGTTTTCTCCATCGCAGCGGCGCCAACTGGCACTGGGTGCAGGAAGCCTATCCAGCGGACACGGTCAGCTTGCGATCGGTGACCTCGGATAATTTTGTAATCATTCACGCGTCTGTGGAAGACGACGGCAACACGGCCGGCGCCAAGAAAGGCGCTCCGGAAGTGATCGGCGAAGTGGATTTCTCGTCCGCACTCACCACCGTTCATCCCAAAGCGATCTATCTCCACCAGGGCCAGCAATACCACGTGGACCGGCTGGATTTCGATCAGCGCAAAGCCTACGTCCGCCGGGTCAATATTGATTACTACACCGACGCGGTCCGCTACACGCAGGTCCGCGTGCTGGAAATCGCCGAAGAGGAAGGCATCGCCGACCCGCCGGTTGATGAGTCGCCGATCGAGGGCGCTTCGGGTCACGCCACAACTGAACTGGTCCCGCGCGAGCGGGATTCTTCCGAAACCGACCGTTCCTCCGCTTCCTCCACCTCCTTTGCATCCCGCGCTCACGGTGACGTCCTGGTCCGCTCTCAAGTGATCGGCTTCAAGAAAATCAAATTCTTCACGAACGAAAATGTGGGCGACGGCAAACTCGAGCTCCCCGAAAACGAAATGCACACCACCGCGTTCTGGATCACGCTGGAACGCTCGCTGCTGACCGGACTGCCTTTCGCGCTTTCCGATCGCCAGAGCGGAATCTTCGGCCTGCTGCACGCGCTGGAATCCATGGCCACTCTTCTGCTGATGTGCGACCGGCGCGATCTGGGCACGGCGGTTGGTGAACGCCCGGCGAGCCCCGGCGTCGAAGCCGATTGGCAGGAATTTTCGACCGCCACGAACGATCCGGCGCAAATGAAGGAATTGTTCGAGCCGAATCTGTATCTCTACGACGCCTATCCCGGCGGCATCGGCTTCAGCGAGCCGCTCTATCGCGTCCACGATCTATTGCTGCAACGCACGCGCGAGCTGATCGGGTCATGCCCGTGCGAGAGCGGCTGTCCGTCCTGCGTCGGCCCCGCCGGCATGCACAGCGAGCGCACCAAGGAGGCAGCGCTCGCCATCCTGGAGCGCCTGTGTCTGTGATCGAAGGGAGGCGTCCGTGAGCCATTCGCGCCTGCTTGGCCGCCTCAAGGCGCTCAAGCCCACTGCTGCGCGCAGCGGCGTTTCCTCCGCGTTCGCGGGAGCCGCAGCGCCGCACGACCGCGCGGCCGATATTCCCGAAGGCGCGAGAAGGCTCGCCGAGATTCTGGAAGCTTCGATCAGGGGCAACAAATTCGGCGAGCATCTCGCGCTGCGGAAATGGTTTTCGGAGCCGGTCGGCGACGCTCCCGATCTCGGCGCGCCCGATGGCGAACTTAATTTGTCCGCGCTGCGCTTGATCGCGCCCGGCGCCGCCGCAGAAACCGCCGACCCTCGCGAGTGGCTCTTTCTCGACACCGAAACCACCGGACTCGCCGGCGGCACCGGCACCTATCCGTTTCTCGTGGGCATCGCCTGGTGGGACGCCGGCGGACTCGAAGTGGAGCAATTTTTCATGCGCGACTATAGCGAGGAGCATTCGCTGCTCGAGGCTCTCGCCGAACGCATGGCCGAGCGCCGCGTGCTGGTCACCTTCAATGGCAAATCGTTCGACTGGCCGCTGCTGGAGACGCGCTACCGCATGACGCGCGCGATTCGCCCGCCGGTGCCGCGCGCGCATCTCGACTTCCTGCATCCCGCGCGAAATCTTTGGCGATTGCGGATCGGCTCGGTGCGCCTGGCGGAACTGGAGCTGAAAGTTTTGGGCTGGAATCGCGGCTCGGACATGAACTCTTCCATGATTCCGCAGATCTATTTTGACTATCTGCGCGGCGGGCCGCCCGAGCCGCTGGTTCCGATTTTTCATCACAACCAAATGGACTTGCGCGGACTCGCTGCGCTGGCGACGCGAGTCCTCTCGCTGCTCGGGAATCCCGAAACGCACGGGCACGATGGGCTGGAGCTATTCGGAGTCTCGCGCATCTGCGAGCGCCGCGGCGACGCCATCCGCGCGCGAAAGCTCTACGCGCAGTCCATCGCCCGCGACTTGCCGCAGGAAACCGAGCGCGCCGCGCGGAGTTCGCTGGCGCGCCTGGCGAAGCGAGACGGAGACTACGATCTTGCCCGCGTGCTTTGGGAGGGCATGCTCGGAAATTCGCGCGAGGGTTTTGAAGCCTACGAGCAATTGGCCATCTATTACGAACACCGCGCTCGCAAACCCCATCGCGCCGCGGAACTGGCGCGGAAAGCGTTGCTCGATCTGCGTAACGCGAACCGGCTCGGCACGATTGCGGCGGGCGCGCATCGCGAGCGGCGCCTGCGCTTCGAAAAGCGGCTCGCGCGGCTGGAGCGCAAAGCCGGCCGGGGACTCCTCGAGGGTCTCGAGCTGGAATCCCCTGCGGCCGCCAAAGAATCTAATCTCGATCAAGCAAACGGAGGGAAATTCCATGCCAGAAACGGATAGCGCGGCAACCCAAACCGCAAGAGACTCGGGAACGGAGGCCAAGAAAATGGCGGCGATCAGCGATCCCTATCTTCGCGAACAGCTCGAGAAGCGGCGCGAGAGCCTCAAAATCGCGATCTCCGCGATTCCCGCCGCCAATGCAGCCGTCACGCTGGCTCCTTT
Organism: uncultured Acidobacteriota bacterium; assembly: GCA_963814605.1. Lineage (GTDB taxonomy): Bacteria > Acidobacteriota > Terriglobia > Acidiferrales > UBA7541 > Palsa-295. Next base: position 1,183,043 of record CAWFDD010000002.1, read on the forward strand.
CGTCAAGCTGCTGGACGATGTGGACTCCGCGCTGCACAGGATGGATGACGGATCGTACGGAATTTGCGAAGCGTGCCACGATCCGATTGAGCCCGAGCGACTGATTGCCGATCCGCTGACGCGCTTGTGCCTGGGTGATCTCACCGTCGAGCAACAGCGCGCGCTCGAACGCGATTTGGAACTCGCTGCGCGGGTGCAACGCGGCCTGCTTCCCAAAACCGACGTCAGCTGCGGCGATTGGCGCGTGCACTACCTTTACAGGCCGGCGGGAATCGTCAGCGGCGATTACTGCGATTTAATCCTGGGCGCCGGCGATGACGGCAAAATGATTTTTCTGCTGGGCGATGTGACCGGCAAGGGAGTGGCTGCCTCACTGCTGATGACCCACCTGCACGCCATGTTTCGCGCGCTTTCGGGCATCGGGCTGGATCTCGACAAGTTGCTCGAAATGGCCAATCGCATGTTTTGCGAGAGCACCATCGCGGGCCAGTACGCCACGCTGGTCTGCGGCCGCGCCGGGCACTCCGGCGAAATTGAAATTGCCAGCGCCGGCCATTTCCCGGTCCTACATGCGTCGAAAGGCGGCGTGAAACGCCTGGAGGCAACGGGATTGCCGCTGGGAATGTTTACGACCAGCAGTTACACCGTTCGCCGCGTTCGCCTGGAGCCGCGCGACTGCTTGCTGCTGTACACCGACGGAATCTCCGAGGCCAGAAACGGTTCCGATGAAGAGTATGGAATTGAGACTCTTTCGCGCGCCACATCGGGAAGGCACGGCTGGGAGCCGAAAGATCTGGTTGCGGCGTGCCTGGCGGACGTGGAAAAACATTCATCGGGCCGGCATCAGGCCGACGATCAGACGGTGATGGCAATTCAGAGAGCCGCCGGCTCGGAAGCGTCGTTCAACGATTGACGTCTTGAAGAAGCTCATTGGTTCGGGGCGCGCCGCACGTAAAACGTCTTAAGAAGCGATCGGGCGTTCGAGCCCGATGTGCGTGGAGCGGTGTCTGAAGACGCGCACGCCGGAAAGCGCTGCGGAATGGCGCAGGCGCTCGAGTTCCGGCACGGTGTACGCCGAGCGCACCGAATCGCGATACAGCCGGTACATGACGCCGGAATAGTGGCGGCCGTGCCGGCGAACGTGCAGCGGATAGGCGAAACGGCCCGGCCGGCGAAGATCGCGCAACAGAATCGCGCCGCCGGAACCGGCGAGTCGCGCGATTTCGGAAAGCAGTTTTTCCGGCTCGGCGAGATGGTGCAGGACCGAATTGCAAAGGACGAGATCGAAACTGTTGTCCGGAAACGGCAGACGGTTTCCATCCGCCAGTTGGAATTCGACGCGGCCCTCGAGTCCGCTGCCCGCCGCTGCGAGATTCTCCTTGGCCTGCGCGATCATTCCCGGCGAACGATCCACACCTGTGAATTTCCATCGCGTCAGGCGCCGCGCAAGCTTGATGACGATTTGGCCGGGGCCGGTGCCGATGTCCAGGGCGCGGCCGCGCTGGCGTCCGTTGAGCAGTCGCAGCGCGTGCTCGACGAGGGTGTTGTCTATCGCATCGAGATGCGCCTGCGCGGCAGCGGACGAATAAGCTTCGACTTCGCCCGAATCGTCCATCACCTCGGGCTCGGGAACGCGCGGCAAATCGAAGAGTGACATTGCTGGATGGCTAGCGCGCGGAATGAGCGAGCGCATCGGGAATTTGCGCGATGGAGGGAGACGCTGCTTCGGACGGACCGGGAGCGGCCGGCCAGCCGATGGCGCGATTAATTGCGTCAAACGTCTGGCGCGTGGCGCCCTCGACGGTCACGCATTGCAGCCCCTCGCAGTGCAGGAAGACCCCGCCCGTCGGGGTCTGAAACTGGAAGAAATTCGGCCGGCGGAAAAGCTGGGTGCGTTCAGAGTATTTATTTTCGAGTGCTTCACTATATTGGCCGAAAAAGCGCGCTGAGTTTTCTTCGGTGTCGAACGCGAGAAGGAAAACCAGGCGCGTGTCTTTGGTCTTCACGTCTTCGAACAGAGCGTAGCGGTCGCCCGCCCAGGCAGGCGCCAGCTTCGCGGCGCGCGCCGGGTCGAGAAACTGCTTCAGCACTTCTTCCAAGCCGAATTCACCCATCACATTTTCTTCGAGCAGCTTCCATTCCGCGGGGGCGAGGCCTTTCCATTTGGGCAGCGTCACTTTCGCGGGACCGATATTTTTCAAGTAGAGATCGGGGTGCAGGATCTGCTGCGTGGAAACGGGCGGACGCTCAAACAACAGATGGAGATCCTGCCAGCCGGTGTGCGCCTTGAGGAACTGCTGCGAGAAAGAGGTGCCCGCGAGGTACGGGAAAAGCAGGCCATCGCGTATCACGATGGGAGCTTTCGCCAGATTGGAATCCTGGTCCATCTGCTCAATCGCGCCGGGAGTGATCAGCGCGGTCACGTCTCCGATGTCGCGGATGCTGATGTGCCGATCCCGCAGCGAGTAATCGAGCATGGCGGCAAGAGCAGTGCCCTCGCTCACGGAGGTGCGCGCCAATTCGGCATCGTCGTCCGGGCGCGCGGCTTTGATCCACGGATCCACATCGAAGGATTGGTCCTCGAGCGCATGCGTCAACTCGTGGGACATTACATCGCGCTGCTGATCGGCGGGAATCCAATCGGCAATGTAGAACTCCTTGGCCTTGGGATCGTAGAGACCCGCGACCTGCTCGGTCAACACGTCGAGCATGAACGAATCGAGCGGAAAGTTCCTGGGGATCAGACCGAAAGCTTCGAGCGACTTGTCGTCGGCGTATTTTTGAGCATCGTTCTTGTCTTCTTTGTCCGCCTGGATCAGATAGGCGCGGATTTCCTGTTTGGAACGAAGGCTTTTCTTGAGCGGCTCTTTGATCGGCAGATGAAGAATGACGCTCATCTGCGCGAGCACTTCATCAGCCGCCTTCAGGAACTCGGGGTTGGGAGGCGTTACGACAGGCGGAGTGAGCGGAGCCGGTGCCGTTGCCGCCGGGCCCGGCGGAGATACGCTCTGCCCCGTTGCCGCGGCGACTCCCAAGGCGAGCACAAAAAAAAGCCCGGCCAGCCGATTCATCCGTGCCTCCTCAATATTGGATACGAGAAGTAGGATAACAGGTTTCCTGCGACATCAACCGCCAGGGAGGCGCCGCGCGGAGCGCTCAGGGCGGGCCGAAGGCGAGCAGGACGTTGCCGGGAATGCCGAAGACGGAACCGAAACCGGAGTTCACGAAGAGCATGCCGCCGGCGATGGCGGGTCCGCCACCATCCAGCGATCCGCCATGGGAGGCGGATTTGTTGACCGTATCGAATTCGCGCAGGGTGTCGAAATCCCAGATGACTTTGCCATCGGCGCTGGCATACGCGCGCAGGTGGCCGTCATCCGCTCCCGAGAAAACCGCGCCGGCGATGGCGCTAACGGCAGCGGATTGCGCGGGGCTGCAGTGCGAGACCGCACACCCGGCTGCAGCCGGAGAGGCCACCCAGATTTTTTCACCCGTGGCCACGCGGATTGCAAATAATCCGCCGCCAATTTTGGGATCCAAACCCACGCCATCCGGCGCCGCTCCAAAAGCTACATCGGAAAGCGCCACGTAGACGACCTCTGGATCTGCGGCTGCGCCCCATTCGATTCCGCCGAGCACGCCGCCTTTGCCGATGGTGGTTTGCCAGAGGATCGCGCCCTTCTTGTCCGGATCAAGACCAAAGACGACCCCGGATTTCTGGGACGCGATCAGAACCCGGCGGCCGTCCGGCAGCTTGCGCAAAATGAGCGAGGAACCGAAGTCGAAATCGGGGCCGACTTTCACTGGACAGTTGCTGGTGTCTTTCTGAAAGCAGCCGGCATTGAAAGTGTCGCCGGGAGTGACCTGATTCGACCAGACGATTTTGCCGGTCTTCAAATCCACAGCGATGACTGCGTCGGATAGTGACGTCGCGGGGTCGGAATAATTGTCGCCGACGCCGATGTAGAGGAGCTGATGATCCTCGTCTATGGTGGGAGACGACCACATGCCTCCGCCGGAAGGTCCCCAGAGCTGCACGCCATTCGCGCCCTTGCGCGTGGGCTTCGGCGCATCGGGAATGGTGTAGGTGCGCCAGACTTCCTTGCCGGTGGCCGCGTCGAGCGCCGCGAGAATCCCGCGAAACGTGCAGCATTCGTAGTGGGGATCTCCGGCCATCCATTCTTCGCGAGAGGATACCGGAACGTACAGGCGTCCTTTGTACAGCCGCGGAGATCCGGTGACGCGGGCGTAGGGATGATCGCTGACCGTGGTCTTCCAAACCAGTTTTCCGGTGACGGCATTTACGGCGTAAACGTTAGCTCGCAAGTCGCCAAAATAGGCGAGATTACCGGGGCCGACCGAAAGGGCCGTGCGAACGGCGGCAGCGGCCTGGAACTTCCAATAGGCGCAACCGGTCGCAGCGTCAAGGGAATACACGCCTCCCAGCGGATCGCTGACGAATACGCGTCCTCCGACGACCACGGGTTGCGAGTAAGCCGCGAAGCCGCCCGGAAATCCAAATGCCCATTTCAACTTGAGTTGCGGGACTTGGGCCGCGGTGAGTTCGGCCTGATCGGGCGGTTGAAAGCGGCTGTTGTCCAGATCCGCGCCCCAGCCATTCCATTGGGGGCCGGAGAAATCGGCCCGCGCTTGCGAGGCGCAATGATCCGCGGGAGTGGGAGAGGAAAGGGGTTTGCCGGTGATGTATTCGGCGACAGCTACGCGCTGCGCGGTGGTCAGCGCATCGCCCTGTTTGTGCATGGCGCCTGCGTTGAGCATGTAAAGGATGTATTCCGGAGCAGCGGGTCGCAGCGCCGCGTGGTTTAAAAATGGCGCGGTGCCAGCTTCATGGCAGGAGGCGCATTTGGTGGCGTAAATCGCTTCGCCGCTGACAGCGGAGCGGCCGTCCGCCGTTGCGGCAGTACTCGACTTCATGGCGGAGCCGCCGCTTTTAGAGGAGAGCGAAAGCACATAGGCAGCGAGGCTGGCGATCTGATCCGCGCTGTAAGTGCCATTGAACCCGACCATGGCCGTGCCGGGTTTTCCGTCCGAGATGGTGCTTTCAATGCTAGCGGAGGATTGGTTGAGACCTCGCAGGCTGGGACCGGCACCCGTCCCGGCGCCGTTTTCTCCGTGACAGAAGACGCAGCTGGCGGCGAAGAGTTGCTTTCCCTCGGCGATCTGGTCCCGCTTTTCGCCCGCGGCCGCCGATTGCTGGGGTCCGCCTGCGGCATAAACCACGGGAGCAGAATGAAGGACAAACACGGAGCCGATTGCGGCCAACGCGAGAGGCACCAGGAGACGACTGAAGAGGAGCTGTCCAACCGTTCGTCGGCGGAGTTCGGCAGCATAAGCGAATCGGCGATTCATTCAGTTCCCCCAAACTTGACGGATTTCACGCGGCGCCCAAAACGCCGTACAGACAAGGACGAAAGGCCGCAACCTCAGCGGCGGTCGAACAGGTCGTCAGATACTATCTTGTCTTTGGCGGGCAGCGCCAGACTGATCTTTCAGCTTGAATCAGCGGGAAATGCTGGGCACGAGTGCGGAGAGAACGGATTGGACAGCCCTGGTTAATTCTTCGACCGGAAACGGCTTTGCCAAGACGGGGCAGCCGGAGCTGCGCAAAATCTCGGCGGCGGCGTCGCCGGCGTTCGATGCGGTGAGTAGAACACGCGAGGCGAGCTCCGGTCGATTATCCTGAATCCAGCGATACAGGCCGGCGGTCGAGGTCTGACCCGGGAGGCTGATATCGGAGACCACCATATCCACGGAATCGAGGCTGAGGATGGCGATGGCTTCCTCCGCCGTGCGCGCGATTTTCGCGGTAGCGCCCCCGGAAATCAGGACTTCCTGCTCCAGGAGCAATAGACTTTCCTCCGGATCAACGAGGAGGACCGTGGCGTGGATCGGGCGGGCGCGGCGGGAATCCGGCTCGCTCGACGGCGCCGGAGAAACGTGCGAAACCGGAAGGGTGATGCTGAAGGTAGCGCCGCGCGGCGGTGAATTTCGGACCTGAATCTCGCCGCCGTGCTCCTTCACGATGCCGTAACAGATGCTGAGGCCCAGGCCGGTGCCCTTGCCCACAGGTTTGGTGGTGAAAAAGGGGTCGAAGATCTTGTGCGGGTTGGCGACACCCGGGCCGCTATCGGTAATTTCGACGCGCAGGTTGCGGGCGTCGCCCTCGGTGCGAATCCAGATTTCACCCGATCCGCCCTTTTCCTGAATGGCATCCGCTGCGTTATTCAAAATATTCAGAAAGACCTGCTCGAGCTGGTGGAAATCCCCGCCGGTGACAGGCAGGTGCGGATCGAATTCGCGGTGAATCACGATGTTGCGTAGCTTCATGTCAAATTCCCGAAGAACGAGCGTGTCCTCCAGAATCTGATTGACCTGAACGGGGGCGCGGTGAGGCTTCTGCTGACGGGCAAAGCTGAGCAAGTTCTGGACGACGTGGTGGGTGCGCTGCGCCTGTTTGTAGAGCTTTTCGAGGTAGTCCGCGCCGCGCGCGTGCACGAACTCCTCGGATTTCAGAAGCTGGCTATATCCGAGAATGGCGGTGAGAGGATTATTGAGCTCGTGCGCGACGCCGGAGATCAATTGTCCGACCGCAGCCATTTTTTCGCTCTGCAAGAGCTGCTCCTGGGTGCGCCGGAGGGTTTCGTAGGCCTCGCGAGTTTTTTCGAGCAGAAGCGATTTGTCTATGGTGGTGGCGATCTGGTTGCCGACGGCGGAGAGCAGGTTCAACTCGGCTGTCGAAAAACCGCGCATGTCGCGGTTGCCAACGATGAGAACACCCATGATGCGATCCTTCGCCCAGAGGACGACCACCTGGGAAGCCTGAATCTGTTCGCGGTGGTGAAGCTCGCGGATTTCTTCGGGCAGCGCGGGCAGCGCGCCGGAGAGGAGCGTCGCGCGGGCCTGGCGAATCTGGTCCAGCAGTCCAGCGGATATCTGGACCGGACTATTCTTGCGGGCGAAATCGGATTGATAGCCGACGGCGGCGGCGCGTTTAAGGGCCCCTGAAGACTCATCGAGGAAATATACGGCGGCGGCACTCACCGAAAAAAGTTCCGTTATCTTGAGGAGAGCAGCGGTCAGGCCATCCTCGATGGCCACGGCCTGGCTGAGTACTTCGCCGATGGCGTTGAGTGCGAGCAGCGCACGGTTGCGCCGCCGAATATCCATTTCCGCGTGCTTCTGGTCGGTGATGTCGAGCAGGAAACCCTGGTAGGCGACCACGGTTCCGGTGTCGTCGCGCGTGGCGAAGCTGGATTCGTGAGCGGTGCGAATCTCTCCATCCCGACGGCGGAATTGAAATTCGAAGTCCACGATTTCGCCATATTCGTGGAGCAGGCGATCGCGGCGCTCGCGGTCGGAAGCGTCCACGTAGAGCTGCGCGGGCAGATCGGCCTGCAGCAAATCGTCGTGGGTTTCATAGCCGAGGATGCGGATGAAGGCGTCGTTGAAATCCACAAAGTGCCCTTCGGGAGTGGATATGAAGACGCCTTCCTGGACTTTTTCGAAAAGCGTGCGGAATTTGTTTTCGGCCTGGCGGCGACTGGTGACGTCCTTGAGGACATGAATCGTTCCGAGACGCCCGCCTTCGGAATCGTGGAGAGCCGAGTCGGTGGCCAGGAAATACCCGCCGAAGGACGGATCGTGCGCCTCGGCTTTTCCCGCCGCACCCTCGCAGTAGGGGCAGCGGTCCCAGGGAGCGTTGCCTTGCCGAAGGACGTCGCGCACAAGACGTCCGACCAGAGCATCGGTATCGAGATCGAGTCGGGCCGCGAGCGGACGATTGGTGCGGATGATGCGTCCATCGAGCGAGTGGACCAGAATCAAATCATCGATGGAATCAAACGTATCGAGCCACTGGCGGCGCGAAGCGGCAGCGCTTTCAAACAAGGCCACGTTTTGGACCGTGAGCCCCAGGAGGTTGGCGACGTTGACGAGGTAGTGTTCCTCTTCGCTCTCGAAGGTGCGTGGAGTGGAAGAGCCAATTCCGAGAAGTCCGAGCGGGCCTTCTTTTCCGGGAATTCGGACGACCACCAGCGAGGCGAGCTTTTCCGACTCCATCCAGCGGCGAATGGTGGCGTCTCCAGCGTCGCGATAGGAGGCAAAGGGCGTGGCGCGGTGGAGAGTTTCCTGCACGAATGGCTCGCTCGCGGAGACGTGAGCAGCCAGCTTGCGAAATCTGTCGCTGAAGCCGACCGACGCGCGGACGGCGATGAAACCGGGCTGGCCCGGATTATCGAGCAGGGATACCAATCCGTGGCTTGCGGCAAGGCTTTCGACCAGATGGCGCAACACGCCTTCCAAGGCGTCGTCAACTTTGAGCGACTGCGTGGCTTCGGCGGTAATCAGCGCCAGGCGGCGCAGTTTTTCGTTGAGATCTTCGGTGCGCACGCGGCCCGCTTCAAGAACGAGCACCGCCATGGAGATGCCGATCATGATTCCGAACAAGCCCTCAAAGGAGACGCGGAACAGGCCCAGCGAATGCGCGGCCCAATCGGCCCGGTCCAAGCCGTGAAGACCGCGAAGGAGAAGACCTCCGGCGAGAAGCTTCCATCCCACGCCGCGGTGCTGCTCGTTGGAGCGCCACAAAAGCCAGCCCGCCGAGAGATAGAGAAGGCATTCGCACAACGATTCGGCTTCGCCCTGCAGATGGGGCATGCGCGGAACGGAACCGAGGGCCAGCAAGATGCTCGCTGCGATGCCGCCCAGCGGCCAAACGTATCTCAGCGACCTTCCCATTCCACGGCATTCCAGAACCGCCGCGAGGAACAATGCCGCCGCCAGCAGCGAGAGCTCCGGCGCGAAACGAGGATCATACGGGCCGCCGCGCCAGAGGGAATAGATGCGCAAGGCTTCCAAGCCGACGTAAACAGTCCAGCCGGCAAGCCAATATCGAAAAAATCGCGCCGGAAAGCCCGGAACAAGCAGCCAGTACAAAACGAGCAGAATGAAGGCGGCGGAGCCCTCCATGAAGGCAACGGCGAGGAATCCCGGGTTGGAGACAAATGTCACGGATACCCATTCAAACGACGCGGGGCCGGGCCATTTCTGGCTGAATAATCAGATTTGGGGATGTTGGGAAGTCATTATAAAAACTAGCACACGGTTGCAAGATACGGCAACAAACGCGCTGGGCTAGTGTGCCGTGGCTTATAATGGCGTATCGGACGGAGCGCGCATGCCCAAAGAGAAAATCCTGGTCGTGGACGACGAAGAGGCGATACGCGAGGTTATCTCGACGCTTCTGGACGCGCAGGGCCTGGAGTGCACGACGGCCTCGAACGGCAAACTGGGTCTTGAGGCTTTCCGCAAAGACACGTTTGACCTGGTGCTGAGCGACATCGTCATGCCGGAAATGGACGGGCTGAAGCTGCTGGGGGAGCTGCGGCTGGACGATCCGGATGTGCCGGTGATTATGGTCACGGCGATGCACGACATTTCGATCGCGCTCGAAGCCATTCGGGCGGGGGCGTATGACTACATACTCAAACCTTTCGAGAAGGATCAGCTCTATCTGAGCGTCCGGCGGGCTCTGGAGCACCGAAACCTGGTGCTCGAGAACCGCACCTATCAGAGCGACCTGGAGCAACTGGTCGCCGAACGCACCCAGCAGCTTTCCATCGCGCTGCAGGATCTGGAGCAGTCCTACGACTACACGCTGGAGGCGCTGGGCGGCGCGCTGGACGCGAAGGACGCGGAAACCGAAGGACATTGCCAGCGCGTGACGGCGTTTACGATCACGATTGCGAGAGCGATGGGCGTGGAGAAGGGGCTTCTGCGCCATATTGCGCGGGGAGCGTTCCTGCACGACATCGGCAAAATGGGCGTGCCGGACAACATCCTGACCAAGCCCGGCCCGCTGACGGCGGAAGAGCGGGAGATCATGCGGCGGCATTGCGACATCGGCTACGCGGTGCTGGAGAGGATTCCGTTTCTTAAGGAGGCGGCCGAAATCGTGCTGTCGCACCAGGAGTGCTACGACGGTTCCGGCTATCCGCGAGGATTAAAGGGCGAGCAGATTCCCATAGGCGCCAGGATATTCGCGGTGGCCGATACGCTGGACGCCATGATTTCCGACCGGCCGTACCGCAAAGCGCTGCCGATCTCCGCGGCGCGCGAGGAAATTCAGCGATTCTCCGGGAAACAGTTCGATCCGCGCGTGGTCGAGGTCTTCATGGCGCAGCCGGAAAAGCTCTGGCGCGAACTGCACGACAAGACCGGCGATCCATTCCGGCTGACCCAATTGCAGGCTGTCTAGCCTGAGTTTTCCCGCTCCATTCAAGCAGGAGGAATCGAAGGAACGCGCGTAGCATCGCTGTGCGGCGGAGCTGCGGCGAAATGGCCGCGAGACTCTGCGTGATCAAAGAAAAACGCCGGAGCGCGAGGTGCGCTCCGGCGTTTTCTTGAGCGGAATTAAGGTTAGAAGTGAAGTTTCAGCCCGAACTGGAACTGGCGAGCGCCGGTGGTGCCGTCATTGCGCCCCACTTCGGAAAACGACTCGCCAAACGTGCCCCCGACTTCTCCGTCATTGAGGTTGTTATCAGGCTGTCCAAAGTTCGGATGGTTGAAGAAGTTATAGGCTTCAGCCCGGAACTCAAGACTCAGGCGCTCGGTAAAGCGAGTGGTCTTGGAAAGCACCGTGTCGAAGTTCTTATAGGACGGACCGTAGAAATGGTTGCGAGGGACGTTGCCCGGACCGCCGAAAGTTGGAAACATAAACAGGCCCGCGTTCGGCCCGGTGACGGGAAGCCCGGGCCCAGGGGAAACGAATGTTGGATTTGTAGCAAAGCTGGCGCGCTGAGTTGCGCCCGTGCCGTCGCTATCATCCCCCGGCGCGAAAATTTCGAACGGGAAACCGCCTTGAAGAGTGACGATACCCGACCACTGCCAGCCCTCAAGGACGCGTCCGATCAAACCCGAATTGAGATGATTCGTTCCGCGGCCAATCGGGAACAGCCACGAATAGTTGAGTACGAACCGATTGCGAATGTCGAACGAGGAGTTGCCGTATTCCCTGCCCAAAAAGAAACTGTTTGGAGGGAAAACGGTGTTGTCAACCTGCGGCAGGAACGGGTCGCTGGCGTCGTCAATGGCATGAGCCCAGGTGTAATTCGCCTGGAAGGAAATCCCGTTGGCGAATTGCCTTCTTATAGAGGTCTGCAAGGCGTTGTAGTTCGAGGTTGCATGGCTGGTAACCAGGTTCGAGTGAAAGGCTGCAAAGTTTTGCGCTGCGTTAAAAGGAAGAAAGGGCAATCCGGTAGCCATGTTAATTGCGTCCGCACCTACATAAAGGAGTTCCCCCTGAACGGTCGATTCGGTCGGTGTATTGACACACTGGAAGACGTTGGGCTGTTCGCAGAATGCCCGTAGCTGGGCAACCAGTAGCGGGTTCGGCGCATTGCCATCCTGAACGCGCGGAAGACGATTGGCCTTATTTCCGACGTAATTCACTTCAATGATCATGCCATGAGGGATCTCCCGCTGGATTCCCAGGTTCCACTGCTGAACGACTGCGACGTGAAAATTGGGATCAATCGTCGCGGGAAACGCGAAATCTCCATCCACCAACGTATTGCCCGGGGGTGGGCCGGGCACGGGAAGTGGAATGTTCGATATTTGATCCGCCGCCACCGGACCGAAATCGAGAAAGGCCGAATTTACAAAGAGATTGGTGAAAGGCGGATTGTCGCGAGTATCACCGACGATGTTGAAGAAATTGCGATCGCGGAACAGGCCATAACCCGCACGAATCGAGGTCTTTCCCGTCTTAAAGGGGTCCCAGGCGAATCCAATGCGCGGTTCGAAGCCCCAGGGATCGTTGATATAGAGAGGATTTGCACCACCGCGCGTGACGGTATTAAATACAATTGGAGAAGGGCCCGACAACGAGGCGGGAGTCGCCGAGGTAATCTCGTCACCCACGACCCACGGCACGCCAGCGTACTCATAGCGCAGACCGAAACTAAATGTGAAATTCGACGCGATTTTCCACTGATCTTGCGCGAAAAGATAGAAGTCCCGCTCGCGGAATCCGCGCCCGTCGCCGCTGACGGATTGTCCGGCAAGGTTGTAGAACTGACTTTGTGACTCCTGATTCACACTTCCTAATAGGCCCCAGATCATATCCTGCACAGTCGAATTGGTGATTGGTCCAGAAGTGTCCTTTAATGCCGAGAAATCCCCCTGATTGCTGAAGATCGCGAAGTTTGGAACCGAACGGGTGAAGAAGTTATCAAAATCGTTGGTGTAATTCGGTGCAAATTCGCCACCGAATTTCATGGTGTGGCGGCCCCGTGTCCAGGTGAGGTTGTCGCCTAAGCCGTAGGTACCGAACGGCCGGTCCTGCCCGTCGCTACTACCCAAACTGAAGCAGGCGATAGGAGTCAACCCCGGCAGCTCCCAGTCACGGCCTCTTCCAAACGTGTCCACACCTGCCAGGCTCAGCGCGTCAATCTGCTGGACTCCGGGGCACACAAAATCAGCACTGGTACGGTTCGCGGTCCCGTAAAGATCGTTCGACAGATTCGGGCGAATTACAGAGACAAGATGGCCATTGAGGCTTTGCGACTGCCCCTTGAAGGCGACCCCGCCGATCCCCGGAAGCACATTCAAGAAGTCTTCATTGTCGTCACTCGCCTTGCCGAAGAGATAGCGGAAGTTGAGGGAATTCTTGGAGTTGATGATGAAGTCCACTTTGCCGAGGTAGTTGTCGGCGCTAAAAATGTCGGGATTGTTAAAGAAGAGCTCTTGCACAATCCCGGGGATCAACTCCGGACCGGTGGCATTCGTGGGGTAAAAGTTGAGAACCTTCTGAATCTGAGGATCAAGCGCCAGAGGGTACATATTATTCGCCGAGGTCGGTGTGCTGACGTCGATATTGACGGGGTTCCCGTTCGCGTCGACAGTCGTGAAGATGCCCGTCTTATAGCCCGCAGTAGGAACGGCTGCACCGCTCTCCTGACTGGTGTTAAATCGGTTGCCTTCGTAGTTGACGAAGAAAAACACTTTGTTTTTGACGATCGGCCCGCCAAGCGAAGCGCCGAAGGTATTTCGTTCGTAGGGGGCCTTCTCCAGACCGACGGCATCAAAAAAGTCGCGCGCGCCGAGCGCATCCCAGCGGCCGAAGTAATAGGCGTCCCCATGAAAATCGTTGGTTCCACTCCTGGTGATGATGTCAATCACCGATCCGGAATTCCTGCCGAATTCCGGCAAATAGTTGTTCGAGATGATGCGGAACTCCTGGGTAGAATCCGGATTCAAGGTCAGCAAGCCGGAGCCCGGCACGCCCGGGTCGTTGTTGTTCGTTCCGTCGAGCTGAAAATTGTTGTTGCGATCCCGCGCCCCATCAATGGAGAACCCGCCGGTCCCTGTATTGGTATAGGTCGAACCGGGCGACAAGAGAACGAGCTGGTAGGGATCGCGAAGGACCAACGGGAGATCCTCAATTTGTTTCTGGTCAATCACGGTGCTGACCTGCGCGTCGGTGGTGTCAATCGGAGCAATGGTGTCGCCCTGAACGGTGACCGTTTCCGTCTTGGCGCTGAGTTCCAGCTTGGTGTCCAGTGTCAGCGCCTGCGCCACGGTCAAAGTCACAGTGGTGATTTGAACGATACGGAAACCGCTCTTCCGGAATTGCACGTCATACACGCCTGGGACAAGGGTGGGCAGCGAATAGAAGCCCGACTCGGAAGTCTGCGTTTCACGCTCGGTGTTGGTGTCCGCCATGTGCGCGACGACGGTGACGCCGGGTACGGCCGCGCCCGTCTGGTCCGTTACGGTACCGTTGAGTGTCGCTGTCTGGGCCAACGCAACGAACGAGAAAACCATAACCAGCGAGACAACGACCACCAACGCCCTTACGCTCCGAATCATCATTTCCGGTCCTCCCCGGTGCGAAACTCTGACTTCGCGCATTTCAGGAAACTTCAACACCCCGCGATTATGCAAAAAATTAGAGCAATCACCCTACCAATTCCCGGCACTCGAAAATCTCCCGTAACTCATACTCCCCCCTGAAGCTATGAATATCCGGGGCGCCGATATTTTGGAGCCGACGTATGGATAACAGAAAGCATCAAAAGAATCTACCAAAATTCGTACATGAGGGAATTTTTGGCTGGAAGGGCGGTCTCTTTCCGCGCCACGGCTATGCGGGTGGATTACGCCGACGATAAATGATGACAAAGATGCCGAGGAAGAGGCTGACCGCCGGCAGGAGGAGGATCCATATGCCGTGGCGAAGCGCTTCGCGGCCGGGGGCGGAGGAGGCAGCGGCGGTCTGGTAGCACATCGCGCAGCCTTGGGCTGCTGCGCGCGGTGATGCCGCGCAGAGGAGGACCGCGCAGCCTGCGGCAATGGCCCATTTAAGCACCGAGTTGACGCCGCTCCGCAAGCAGTTCGACTCCTTCGAGGCTAAAGCTTACTTCATCACCAACAGAAACAGGAACAGCAGGACCCAGAGCCCGTTGATGGCGTGCCAATAGATCGAGACGACGCTGGCCACCGTCACGGGCGCCAGATGGCGGGGTCGGCGGACCGCGAGCGCGAGCAACACTGCAATTCCGGCGAACACATGGAGCGCATGCGCTCCCGTAAGGGCGTAGAAGAAGCTGCTACCGGGAGTCGTCGCCAAGCTGATTCCGGCAGCCGCCAACTGATGCCAGCCGATGGCAACCCCGGCAAGAAAGAATGCTCCCAGCATCGCGGTGACGATCCACCAATGGCGATAACCAGCGATGTCGCCCGCCAACAAGCGGCTTCGCGAACGCGCCAAGGTGAAGCTACTCGCCAGCAGGATCGCGGTGCCGAGCGACAGAATGCGCCAAGGCAGATCGAAGGGCTGCCAGTCGGTTGAAAAACCCCGGCGCACGACATCCGCGCTGACCAGTGCCAGGAAGAACATGATCACGCCGGCAAGCAGCATGAGCATTCCGGTGCCGTAGGCACGCCGCGGAATACCAGGCGAGCCCAAGTTCTGGCGAGCCACGTCCTCCGGAGCGAAATGCTGCGGGAGAAAGTCCTGACTCGCGTCGGGGACGCTATATTCGTACGGCCCGCGGTAGACGGTTGGGAACTCGCTGCCGAAGTTGTCCGGAGGAGGCGGCGAGCTTGTAATCCATTCAAGCGTGGTCGCGTTCCACGGATTGGCGGGCGCGGGAGCGCCTTTCGTCAGGCTGCGAAAGAAATTCCAGAAGAAGATACCCTGCGCGGCGGCGGTGATGAATGCCGCGATGGTGATGAATTTGTGCAGCGGCTGGAGAGCGGCCAGATAGTGGGGGCCGGTCGAATCCGCGTAGCGGCGAATTCCGCCGGCGACACCGAGAAAATGCATGGGCATGAAGATGCAGTAGACACCCACAAACGTGAGCCAGAAATGGAGTTTTCCGAGGGGCTCGTTCATCATGCGGCCGAACATTTTCGGGAACCAGTAGGAGGTCGCGGCGAAAATTCCAAAGATGGCAGCCACTCCCATGACGATGTGAAAATGCCCCACCACGTAGTAGGTGGCGTGCAGCATGGTGTCCACGGCGGGTTGGGCGAGAAAGATTCCGGACAAGCCGCCGGTGATAAAAAACGAAACGAAGCCGATGGCGAAAAGCATCGGAGTGTGCAACTGAATCTTCCCGCCCCAAAGAGTCCCCAGCCAGTTAAACGTCTTGATAGCGGAAGGAACGCCGATCGAAATAGTGAGCAACGAAAACGTGAGGCCGGAGTAGGGGTTCATGCCGCTGACGAACATGTGGTGGCCCCACACCAGGAAGCCGAGAAATCCGATAGCGCACAGCGCGAACGCCATGGCCCGGTAGCCGAAGACCGGCTTGCGCGAAAAATTCGCGAGGATATTCGAAACCACTCCCATGCCCGGCAGAATCGCGATGTAAACCTCCGGATGGCCGAAAAACCAAAAGAGGTGCTGCCAGAGCAGTGGCGAGCCTCCGGCATGGCCCTGCAATTCGCCGTTCAAGACGAGTCCCGCCGGGAGGAAGAAACTTGTGCCGGCCGAGCGATCGAGCAGAAGGAGGGTTCCGCCGGCGAGCAAGACACTGAAGGCCAGCAGACTCAGGATGGCGGTGACGAACCAGGCCCAGACGGTGAGCGGCATGCGCAGCAGCGTCATCCCCGGGGCACGCATGTCAATGGTTGTGGTGATGAAGTTGATCGAGCCAAGCAGCGACGCCAGGCAGAAAATCAGGATTCCGACGAGCCAGATGGTCTGGCCCAATCCTTCGCCGGGGCCGGTCGCTTCGCCGAGACCGCTGAGCGGGGGGTAGGCGGTCCAGCCGCTAATGGGCGCTCCGCCGGGAACCACGAACGCAGCCAACATGCAGACAAAGGCTAGAAGCGTCAGCCAAAACGAGAGCATGTTGAGCCGGGGGAAAGCCATGTCCGGTGCGCCGATCTGAAGCGGCAGAAAATAGTTTCCGAAGGCGCCCTGCGGCGCAACCGTAAGCACGAAAAAAATCATGAGCGTGCCGTGCATGGTCACGAGCGCGAGATATTGCTCGGGTCTCATGATACCGCCGCGGACGAACGGCAGGTGCGCGCCGGGCCAGACGAGGTGAAAGCGCATGAGAAGCGAAAGGAGGATGCCGATGCTCACCGCCACGAGCGCCAGGAAAAAATATTGGAGACCGACGACCTTGTGATCGGTGCTGAAAGTTACGTTGCGCAAGAAACTCTTCGTGGATTCGGACGGCGCACTCACTGGCCGGCCGCCTGATGTTTGAGGAAGTTCGCGTAATCGGATTCCGAGACCACACTTAACAGGCTGTGCATCGTGTTGTGGCCCAACCCGCAGAGCTGCGTACAGACGACTGCATACTGTCCAATCCGATTCGCGGTGAAATGCACAGGGATCATCATGCCGGGCACGGTATCCTGCTGCAGGCGCAATTCGCGGACGAAAAAATTATGGACAACGTCCTGGGAGCGCAGCAGCAGCTCGATTGGGTGATTTACTGGAACGGTGAGCGTCGAGGTGACGATGTCATCCTTGCCGTTGGGATCGTTTGGGTCGAGGCCGAGCGGATTACCAGCCGGCGCGTTGACGAGATTTGGATCGAGGCGGCCGAATACTCCGTCCGGGCCCGGATACCGAAAGTTGTAGACGAATTGCGTGGTGGTCACTTCGATCTGAATCGCACCCGGGGAGGACGGCGTGTAGCGATCCTGCGCCCAGGCATTGCGGCCCGCGATCGCCAGACCGAGGAACACGACGAGAGTAACCGAGGTCCAGAGGATTTCCATGGCTACATTCCCGCGGCTGAAACGCGCGCGCTGTCCGCGATCGCGGAATCGAAAAACGGCGAACGCGAGACCCAATTGCGCGAGAACGAAAACCACGCCGGCAACGTAAAGCGTTAGTTGGTATTGGCGATCGACGAGGAGCGCTATCGAAGTGATCGGCGGAGGCGGAGGAAAAAGGCGAGCGGCGAAGGCGTAGAGCGTCGCGAGGACCAACAGTGTCAAGAGAAGCGCCAGCAGGACAGCTGGGCCGGCGGAGCCACGGGAGCGCTGCTTGCCTCGGATCATGACGGGTGCGCGTGCCGATGATATATAACCGTGGCGCGGATTTGTAGGAAGATCGTGCTACGAGGGATGAGCCGCGCGCATGCCCGAAACCGACGCCTCCACGATTTTCTTGAGCGTGGGAAGATGAATATCGGAAAGGCGCTTGATGTTGATGCAGGACTTGCCCGCGGAACACTTCCCTAACTTGGCCTTCAACTCCCTGTGGCCCTTGAATCCCGGCAGGGTGTACACCGAAATGTAGTTCTTGCGGGGGGAAAACGCGATGAGCATCCAGTCCATCTCTTTTCCGTTGGGATAGGTGTAGCGGCAGCTTCCGAAACCGACGATGCTGGGGCCCCACATTTTGGGCTTGGATTTCGTGGCCTTCTCCATGATTTCCGCGACCGTCCAGCAGTCTTGGCGAACCTGATGGTCCTTGATCGCGTTCAGGAAATCGGCGGCAGAAACGTGGGTGAGTTTTGTCTTGATTTCGGCCATCAGGTCCCCCGGTTTGGCAACGATCGGGAGCGCAGAATATTCGGAAGAATTGGCGAGGTCAAGCGGAAGAACTCGTACCTCGGCTTATCCGCCGGAGCGGATTCGCTCAGGGCAACATTTCCTGATCGGAAATGCTGGTGCGGTCGAGTGGATTCGAACCACCACGCTCTTGCGAGCGCCAGCCCCTCAAGCTGGTGCGTCTGCCAGTTCCGCCACGACCGCATTGATGAGGTGAACGACGAAATTGTAACAGAAGCGGCTAATTCTTGGGAGCCGGGTTCGGCGCCGGCGCAGGTGTCTGCGACGAAGGTTGGACCGGAATCTGAATGGGAGGCGCCGCGGCTGGTTTCGCAGGCGACGGAGCGGGCTGCGAGGTCTGCTCCAGAATCGAGCCGGTGTTCGTCTGGCCCGACGAGCGCTTGAAGGAGAGGGTCAACGAAGTCATCATGAAAACGATGGCGCACCAGGTGGTGGCGCGCGAAAGAAATGTGGCAGCGCCGCGCGGGCCAAACGCCGTCTGACTGCCGGATCCGCCGAAAGCCCCGGCGAGATCAGCGGCGTTGCCGCTTTGCAGCATGATGACGATAATCAGGACGAAACAAACGACAATGTGCAGAGTCACCAATACGGCCGAAATTCGCCAGCCGATCGAGATCAGCCCGATCGCCACCAGCATCGACACGGCCCATTTTGCCCAAGACGGCATTTCTTGATCTCCCACTTTGCGCCCGGGGACGATGCCCCTTTTTTCTGCGGGCTAATAATTCACAATTGATGCGAATGACTTCGGGTCCAGGCTCGCTCCGCCAACCAGCGCGCCATCGATTTCCGACTGCGCCATCAATCCCTTGATGTTGTCGGGCTTGACGCTGCCACCGTAGAGAATCCTGAGTGCCGAGGCTGCCTCGAACGAAAACCGTGCCGAAGCCAACTCCCGCAAATAGCGGTGAGCCTGCGCTGCCAATTCCGGAGTCGCGGTTTTTCCCGTGCCAATCGCCCACACCGGCTCGTATGCCAACAGAATACGCGAGAACTCATCAGGGGTCAACGCGCCGAGGCCGCCTTCAAATTGGCGCTTCAAGACAGCTTCCGTGAGATTGCCCTCGCGCTCGCTGAGGATTTCGCCCACGCAGACGATCGGCGTGAGGCCCTCTTCCAGCGCGGCCTTGGTCTTGCGGTGCACGGACTCGTCCGATTCGTTGTAATACTGGCGGCGCTCGGAATGGCCGATAATTACGGCGGTGCAGCCGACCTCGACGATCATGGGGGCGCAGATTTCTCCCGTGAACGCGCCCTCTTTTTGGCCATGGACATTCTGGGCGGCGATGGCTACGGAGGTTCCGCGGACTGCTTTAGCGGCAACGTCCAGCGCCGTGAAAGGCGGTGCTACGACGATGTCGCAGTGCTTGGAGTTTGCGACCAGCGGGAGAAATACGTCGAAAAAGACACGGGTCTCCGCCTGCGTCTTGTACATTTTCCAGTTTCCGGCGATTACAGGACGGCGCAACGGACCCTACCTTTCACTAAGAGCTTCAACGCCGGGCAGTTTTTCGCCCGCGAGGAATTCGAGCGAGGCTCCCCCGCCCGTGGAGATGTGCGAGATCTGGTGCGCGAGGCCGGACTGCTCGACGGCTGCGACGGAATCGCCTCCGCCGACGATGGAAGTGGCGCCTTTCGCGGTGGCTGCGGCCACCGCGCGGGCCATAGCCAGAGTTCCCTGCGCGAAAGCTGGTTTTTCGAACATTCCCAGCGGGCCGTTCCAGACGATCGTTTTGGCTTTGGCGATTTCGGCGCTGAATTCGGCGATAGTCCTCGGGCCGATATCGAGGCCCATCAGATTTTCGGGCGTGTCGGCGATGTCGGTGGTTTTCGCCGCCGCGGTGGCGTCGACGGATTCGGCGAGCACGTGGTCCACCGGCAGCAGCAGGCGGAATTTCCTGCTCTTGGCTTCGTCGAGCAGGCCACGGGCGAGATCGAGCTTGTCGTTTTCCACCAGCGACTTCCCTACCGGCAGCCCCTGCGATTTCAGAAAGGTGTAGGCCATGGCTCCGCCGATCAGCATGGCATCGGCGAGCCTCATCAGATTCTGCACCACTTCGATTTTGTCGGAAACCTTCGCGCCGCCGAGCACGGCGACAAACGGCCGCTCGGGATTCGAAATCGCTTTACCGAGATAGGCCAGCTCTTTTTCCATGAGCAGGCCGGCGGCGGACTGGCGGACGAATTTGGTGATCCCAACGACGGAAGCATGCGCCCGGTGCGCGGAGCCGAACGCGTCGCAGACGAAAACCTGATCGCACAGAGCAGCGAGCTGCTTCGAAAATTCGGGGTCGTTTTTTTCTTCCTCGGGGTGGTAGCGGACGTTTTCAAGCAGCAGCACTTCGCCATTCTTTAGCGCTTTGGTCTTCGCTTCGGCATCGGCGCCCACGCAATCGGCGGCGAACGCGACGGGCTTGCCGAGCATCTCGCCGAGCTTGGCAGCCACGGGCGCAAGACTATATTTCGGGTCGATTTTTCCTTTGGGCCGGCCGAGATGCGAAGCGAGGACGAGGCGCGCGCCGCGTTCGATGGCCAGGCGCAGGGTGGGCAGCGTTTCGCGGATGCGGGTGTCGTCAGAAACGCGGCCACCCTCGAGCGGGACGTTGAAATCCACGCGGATGAAGACGCGCTTGCCGGTCAGGTCGAGATCGCGGATGGAAAGTTTGCTCATTTCGGTGGCCGTCGAAAATCTGCGTCCGGGCGTCTGCGAGCTATAGAGTTTTCGCGAACAGTTTGATCATGTCGCGGCAGCGGCAGGAGTAGCCCCATTCGTTGTCGTACCAGGAAAGTACTTTTACGCAGTTCCCGCCGACAACCATGGTGTATCCGGAATCCACAATCGAAGAACTCGGATTGGCGCGGAAGTCCACGGACACCAATTCCTCCTCGGTGTATTCGAGGATTCCTTTCATCGGGCCTTCGGCGGCGGCTTTCAGAGCCGCGTTGACGCTCGCGACAGTAACTGGCTTGCTGACGATCACGGTGAGGTCCACCACGCTGACGTTGGGAGTGGGAACACGCATGGCGTAGCCATCGAGCTTCCCTTTGAGTTCGGGAATCACGAGGCTCAGGGCCTTGGCAGCGCCGGTGGTCGTTGGAATCATGGACAGGGCCGCGGCGCGCGCGCGTCGCATATCCTTGTGCGGCAAATCGAGGAGCTTTTGGTCGTTGGTGTAGGAGTGGATGGTGGTCATGGTGCCGACCACGATTCCGAACGTGTCCTGCAGGACTTTTGCAACAGGCGCGAGGCAGTTCGTGGTGCAGGAAGCGTTCGAGACCACGTGATGCTTCACCGGATCGTACGTTTTGTCGTTCACGCCGAGGACGATGGTGGCGTCGGGATCGGTGGCCGGAGCGGAAATAATGACTTTCTTGACGGTTCCGCGTATGTGCTTGCGCGCGTCCGAGCCTTTGGTGAAGAGGCCGGTGGACTCGACGACGATCTGCGCCCCTACCGAGGACCAATCGAGCTCAGCAGGATCCTTGACGCGAAATACCTTGAAGCTCTTGCCGTCAACGGAGATGGTGTCGTCCGTATGGGTAACTTTATGGGTGAGATTGCCGAGAATCGAATCGTATTTCAGGAGATGTGCGAGCGTCTTCGAATCGGTGATGTCGTTGACCGCGACAATCTCGATCGCCGGGTCGCCGAGCGCAGCGCGAAATATATTGCGGCCGATGCGGCCAAACCCGTTGATACCCACCTTGACGGCCATGCTTCCTCCTGAGAATTACCGAGACTTAGGTGCCGGCGGGAAGAGCCGATTGGACTTCCGCGGAGACGTCGATGCTAGGGCGCGCCCCGTGGAAAGTCAACGTGGGTTCGCCGAATCCCGACTCAATTGTACTCCTTGACGCGGATGACGGTATCCCCTTCAAAGGTTACAAAAGTGGTCCGCGACGGGGGCGTCCCATAGATCCAGTCCTCCGTATCGTTGCCCTCAGCATCGCGCTCGCGGACTTTGTGTTCCGGGCGTCCCATCGCAGCGAGCACCATTTCCGAATCCATGCCGACGACGGCGTGCTCGTCCCTGATAGCCTGCTGGAACTGGGGCGCGAGGGTGTCAATCCAATTCACGGCGGCGGAACGCTGCTTCGAGAAATCCAGCATGACGGAGAGGTCGCGCTTCAGATCATCAGGACTCATATCCGGAATGCTATGGCCATAATCCAGGATCAGCGTGGCGCCAGGGACTTCCTGCTGCGCGTACGATTGGGTCTGTGAATCCGGAGTTGGCGTGGTGGCCATGCCGCCTACTCCGATCTGGAGGTGATCGCGGAGGTGGAAATGTTTCTTCCCGCCACCGTTGATCATCAGCACGATCTGATCGGAGCGAAAATCGATGCTGGTGATCTGCACAGTGTCGCCCTGACCAGCTGCCGTGCCATTAGAGCCTCAGGGCGTCGCTCAATCGCTGCATGTCGAGCGGCTTCCCCGCCGGAACCTTATAACCCTTCCTGCCGCCCGGCAGCGGCTGCACCACCCGAGCGAACTCGCCGTCCACGAAGCGGACAAGGAGCAGCCGCGATTGCGGTTGCAGAGGTCTTGAGGAGTGATCCGATGACTGAGCCGATTGGACGGTGGCGACAGCGTCCGGCGCGTCCGCGCGGGCGAGCGTCTGGGCCACGGAACCGGCATTTCCCAGAGAGGGAGGGGTCGAACGGAACGGAGCCATACCGGGAACATCCGCGCCCAAAGCGAGCGCAATCAACAAAGCGAGGGTGAACTGAAGGCCCATAACTGAACGTCCTATTCTATGCCGCTCTTCGGCTCAGGTGAATAGGCGCTTCTATACGCATTTTAGTACTCGCGGAGAAGAATGCAAGCGTCTGCTTGGCGCGCAAATCAAGGGTTGGCGGGACCGAAATCTACACGCCGATCCGGGCGTTTGAACGAGCTTCCCGCTCGAAGAACGGCGCGAATGCGGTGATGACGGCAATGCGAAAAGAGTCATGGCGCATGATGAGATTGCCGGTCAAGACGCCCCATGCACCTTGGGCATCACGAATGCCGCGAGCGCCAGCATAGGCATCAATCGCTTGCGAGAGTTCGACGCCTTCGTCCACCACAACTTTCGCCAGAGGTTCGGGCAACAAAACGGCGCCGGATTGGCCGAACGATTCCCGGGCCGCCCCGTCAGTGACATAGGCCCAGCTCTCGAGGAAAGCCCAGCGAATGCCATTTTCCTGAATAACGTCAATGCCGCCTTCGAGGCCGACGAAATACCGCCAAGCCTGACTGGTCTCGCGCGCGATGCGCTGGAGGGCCTCGGCGCGCCGGCGGGCACCGGTCATGATTTCTTCGCGGGAGAGCGGAGTGTGGCGAACGCCGCTCGGCACATCAACGCCGGCCATTTCGAAATGGGGATGGCCAGGCATCAGCGGTGCGATGACGGCCAGGGCGTCGCGCACAGCGTCCAGTTTCGGCCTGCGCGTGCTTCCCACGGCGACGACCATCGAGTTCATCGGCGAGTTCGAGCCTGTCTGTGCGTTCACTGCTGGATTTGCCTTTGGCAGGAGGAGAGTGACGCCCGGGCCGGTGAGTAAATGGAGCGGGATAAGAGAATCGAACTCTCGCCTCCACCTTGGCAAGGTGGCGTACTACCACTATACGAATCCCGCTTACGGAGCAACGACGCGCCGACCCAAAACATTTATAGCATGGCGTTCACGGAGGGACAAGAGCGGGCCGGAAACGCGAATCCCGAACGGAAAACCGCCGAAAACTCCGAGAGGAGGGAGCGGGAGAGGCCGAGCAGAAAAAACCAGCGAAGCGGCTAATCGACTTCCATGATCCGCGTTGCTTTCACGACCGGCGATTTCTTCTGGCGCTCGGCAAACCGCTCAGCGCGTTCGCGGTCAATATAGACGCGCGCGAACTTTTCGCCGTCGTGATAATACACGGTTACCTGCCAGTGGCGATGTTTACGCCTTCGATCCTGGTGGAACCGGCTGGAACCCTTTTCTTTTGCCCTCGATTTAGCCTTCGATTTCTTCACGATGAGATGGCCCTCGACGCTCGCGACTATGGCAATTTCGGTTTGGTCGCGCAAGTAGCAAGATGAGGATTAACTGTACTAATATTTAGAAAGTGCGAGTAGCTCCTCTCGGTTCAGACGCTCCCCCGGTCCAAACAACCTGGCAACAAGTCAGGAAACGGTGGAACTTTTCGCGTTGCCGACGCGTAGTATGTAGGTGAGGGCAAGGAGCACGCGATGGTTCCAAATTTGAACAGCAACACCCACATCGAGGATCTCGGCAATCATCCGGCGGAGACGGTGGACGCGCTGCGGGGTCTGCTGGCGCGCGGAGCGAATACCATTGCCGACCCCAAACGCAACGGGTTCTACGAGGTCGACAGTGGTTCGGTGATCTATTACATCCAAATCTCGCCGACGACCGGCAAAGTGCTGCTGCTTGCAACGTGGCAAAACGAGGCGATCCCGGCTGGCGAGGCATCGTAACTGCGCATCAATTCGGCGGCGCATCTCCGGCAGCGAGATCCGCTGCGCTCAAGTTCAACTCGTCAAAATTCTGCTTGGTCAATTTATAAAGCGCGGTGCTGTCGCTGGCCTGCGCGTAGACCGACTCGCCCGAAGGTTTTGAGATCCGTAGAGTCAGCTGCTTGCCATCTTTGCCGGTAAGAGTCAGGCGCACGGCGGGACTCGAGAGTTGCGCGAGTAAATTCGCTGCCGGGTGGTCTATCACTTCCTCCGCGCGAAGATTGCCGATGGGATCGAGCACCTTCCAACTCGACGCCGGCTTTCCCTTCAAATTGGCAGGCGATTCAAAGGTCCATTCCCCCGAGTTGTCCTGTTTGAGACTCATGGCCATGGAGCCGGCCGCGTCCTCGATCTGAATGTGCTGAATTCCGGAGAGATCGGCGTGCAGCACACGTTTGTCGCGCAGGTCGCTGAATTTCTCGGAAAGACTTTTGTAGACTCCCTCGTCAACGCGAAAAATCATGGGGCGAGAAGTGTCCCGGGCAAAGTAGGTGATGCCGTCTTTTTTGCCGACGGCGAGCGTGGACTTTGTCCCTTTGCTGTCGGAAACCGTGAAAGTGATGGCGGGGGACGAAAGACCATATCGCGCAAGATTGTCCGGCTTTTCGTTTTCCACGGAAACCATTCTCGCGCTGGCGACTGCCTGGAAAAGCAGGTTCACCGCGTCCTGACCGGCGAGAGCGCCGGCGGGCGCCGCAAATTTCCATTGATCCTTGTCTTTCGACAGGGCGAGCTCGCCGGATGAATTCTTGAGATCAAACGAAGAGATCTGCTCGCCATCCAGGTGCAGGATCGCGCGGTCGCGCAGGCCGTCGAGCGATTTGCCGGCGCTGGTCGCGAGCAGCTGAGGCAAAAGAGAGACGCTCTGGCCGCCATCCACGATTGAATAGACGGACTCGCCGGTGAAGTCCTTGTCGCCGAGCAAGAGCGTGTGCTTGGAGCCATTGCGCAGCTGAAACTCCAGGCTGGTTTGAGCAGGATCCAGGCCGAACGCCTGACGGCGGTCGGCCGAGCCGGGCTCGGTTTGCGCGACCCGCGCGGCGGCGAGCTGATCTACGATTCCATCGGCAGCGGATTGGTCGGCATCCGTCTCGACTGGCTGCACGATTCGCCATGCGTCGCCGCGCTTTTCGAAGCGCACCGGAGAATCTCCCGGCTGGGCAGGATGCGCGATCGTGAAGGAGACAACATCGGCGGCCTGAATCGAGAATACGGGTTTCGAGGTGTCGGTATCGGGCTTTTTCTCGTTGCCGCGCTTCCAATCGAGATAGTAGACACCGGCACCCAGAGCGACGGCGCAAAGAAGCAGGATGAGAGTGGATTTCTTGATCATAAGCTACCGAGCGAGCCCTCTACCGGCGCTTCCACCAGATGGAAATCCCGACGATGATCACCAGGCCCGGTAGAAACAATCGATCGATCCACGTAAGGCCCGTCGCCTGAGCAACGGTCAGCGTAATGTGGCTGCTGGCTTCCGCTTTCGGCCGAATCGAGATCTGATCTTCGTCCTGGGCGAGCCAGTTGATCGAATTGAGGAAGAAATCACCATCGCTACCAGGACCGCCCAGCACCTGGTTGGTCGCGAAGTCCGAGTCCCCGACCACCACCAGCCGGGCACTCTTGTCGCCAACCTTCTTGCTGGCCGCCACCCCGAGTGAAAGCGGTCCGAGCGTATCCGTCTTGGGATCGTATTTCACAGTGTGCTCGAGTTTCGCCTTGGTGAAACTTCGCGCGGAGGTCTTCAGCAGTTCCACATCTTCGGGATCGGATTTCGATTTGTCGGCGATGGAGGCCGTCCTCGCAATCGGAAAATACGTCATCTGCCGCTGCAGGCTCCGGGTGATCGGGCTATCGCCGTACTCCAGAACCAGCGGAATTTCGGGGCCCGTGCCCAACAGTTGTCCCATTCCGCTGGCGTCAATCACCACGTTGTTACCAAGGGAGATGTTCCACGGCTGGAAGATGGCATCGAGCTTGGGGTCGGTGTCGGGATCGACCTCGATGAGCGCTTTCCCTCCGGCGTCCAAATACTTGGAGACCATCGCGGTCTCCTGCGGGAAGAAGGCCTTGGTGGGGCCGGCGATCACGAGCACGTCGCAATCGGACGGAACGCCAGTTTCCGAAGCGAGGTTGACGGTTTTGGTCGCGTAGGTTTCCTTCTTGAGGCTTTCGCCAATCTGCGCGTAGCCATCCACAGCGGTATCGGTCAATGATTTTTCGCCGTGGCCGGTGGTAAAGCAGACGGTCTTCACCGTGTTGCGCGTCACTTTCAGGATGGTGTTGGTGACGTCCGACTCGGTGAATCCGCCCATGGGACTGCCTTCGATCGGGACCTTCTGGTCTCCATAGGAAACGATCACGTCGCCGATGTGCTTGGCGCCATATTCCTTGGCGACTTCGGGCTTCTCCTGTGGATTCACGTCCTTGAACTGAAAGTGCGGGCTGAGGTGCTTATACTCGATCATCAGGTCTTCGAAGCGCTGCGATTCCGGATTCGAATCGGTCGGCCGCGCGAAGCGCACGACCGTGACATCCTTTTGCAGGCCGCCGATGATTTTGCGAGTCTGGTCGGAAACGCTGAATTGTTTGTCGCTGGTAAGGTCGAAGCGCTTGGAGTGCCGGAAAGCAAGGAAGTTCAAGAATCCGAGGATGACGATCACGGCGATGGAAAGAATCGTGGCGTTGGTGCCGAGCTGCGAAGATCGCTTCGAGAAAAATTTCAGGATTTGCCCGAAACCCATGACGATTGCTGCGAGAAGCAAAACCCCGCCTCCAATCAGGAGGACCTCGGCGGTCCGCAACATTTCGCCCTGGATGGTATAGCGCAGATATCCAGCAACCACGCAGGCGCCGCCAATAGCCGCAAGCGACCGCGCCCATTCATTCCGGTCCCACTTCATCCTATGGCTCCCTCTACGATCATGAAGTCCATCTCATGCCCTCCGCCAGCGCATGGAATCCACGGAGCGGACAGTCAGGAAAATAAAAAGAATGATGAAGCTCAGGTAATAGGTCACGCCGGCCGTGTCGATGATGCCGCGCGTAAAATCGTCGTAATGGTTGATGACCGAAAGGTACTGCAAAACCTGTCCGGTCGGGCCGCTGGCGCCGCGGGTGCCAAAATCGACGGCCCACAGGAGCAGAAACGCCGCGAAAGTGAGCGCCGCGGCGATAATCTGATTTTCAGTAAGCGAAGAAACAAATGAGCCAAGGGCCAACAGGGACCCGCCGAAGAGCAGTGTGCCCAGATAGCCGGCAAGAGCGACACGCAATGGCGGCGCCGGATCGCTGTGAAACCAAATGAAAACGACGCAGCCTGCGGTAGGGAGCAGCATCGCCGCAAATAAAGTGAGAGACGCGAGAAACTTGCCGAGCACAATCTGAAGCTCCGTGATTGGCGAAGTCATGAGCAGCTCCATGGTGCCGCGCTTTCGCTCGTCGGCATAGACGCCCATGGTGACCATGGGAAGAAAAAACAGAAAAATGAGCGCGAGGAAGCCAAGAAAAGCGCGAAGCACCCAAGTAGGAGCGTCGGGGGCGTTATCATTCGCGGCGGCGACGTACAGATCGAAAAAGAAGCCGCTCAAGAACAGAAACAGTCCGACAAGCACATAGGCCACAGGTGAAACGAAGTAGTGGCCCATCTCCTTGCGATAAATCGCGTACAAACCGCGCATCACTTCCTCCGATTAATTGGACGGCTCCGCGTGAGCTGCATCGTCGGTTGTCAATTCGAGGAAAATGTCCTCGAGACTCATGCTGACGCCGCGCAGCTCATACAATTCCCAGTGCTTCTCGATGACCTTAGCGGCGATCAGACTGCGAATGTCCTTCCCCGGGGCGGCCTCCACGATCGCCAGCATGTGACCATCGGCTCGCGAGGCGTCCACCTGCACGCGGCTGGCGCCGGGAATCTGCCCGAGCAAATCCTGAAGGGGCTTCTCCGGGGCGTGCACTTCAATCTGAATTCTCTGACCGCTTTTGAGCTGGGTGGTCAGGTTTTGCGGGGTATCCACCGCCGCAATTTTGCCTTTGTTAATGATCACTACGCGGTCGCAGGTCATGCTTACTTCGGGAAGGATGTGCGTGGAAAGGATGATGGTATGAGTTCCGGCAAGACCCTTGATCAGATGGCGCACTTCAATGATCTGCTTGGGGTCGAGTCCCACGGTCGGCTCGTCCAGGACGATAACGTCGGGATCGTGGACGAGTGCCTGCGCCAGTCCCACGCGCTGTTTGTAGCCGCGCGAGAGACGCTTGATCAATTGCGTGCGCTTGTCCCCGAGGTTGGTTTTCTCCAGCGCATCCGCGATACGAGCACGCCGCCGTTCGGCCGGAACATTCTTAATTCGCAACACAAAATCAAGGTAAGTCTCGACCGCCATATCCGGATAGAGAGGCGGCACTTCGGGCAGATAGCCAATGTGGCGCCGCACTTCGAGCGAGTCCGTCGAGACGTCGAAACCGGCCACCCTCGCAGTCCCGGAGCTGGCGGGCATAAAGCCAGTGAGGATGCGCATCGTAGTGGTCTTCCCGGCACCGTTTGGGCCAAGAAAACCAAGAATTTCGCCTTTGTTGACGGTGAACGAGACGTGATCCACCGCGGTGACCGGCCCGTAGGCCTTGGTCAAATTCTGAACCTCAATCAATACCTTCCTCCGTATGAGCAGTACGAAAAAAGAGGACAAAAAAAGGCAACTCAAACCGTGTTGCGCAGTCTCTTATACCAAAAAACAGATCAAAATTGAAAATCCAGCGATCGGGCCGGGACCCGCTGGATCGAATGACCCGCCCGACGGACGATTCATCTGCGCCCCGCCATGACGGGCGCTGCCAGCGTCGGCATCGGGGCTACGTCGCCTGGGCTGATATCGTCAGGCAACGAGCGCCATGCCTGGCGCATCCACCAAGGCTGACTTATGCCGTATGCCGGGAACTCCGGCTGCCGACGCGCCCAGTAATTGAGATGCGGCGCGTCGTCGAAGGGTTGGGGCCGGAGATGTGCATTGACACTTCCTGGCGGTTTTGTTATTCAACTCAATTGCTTCGATGCGCCGGGAGCTGCATGGGGGAGTATCCGGACCCGGCCGCGTCCGATTAGAAATCCGCAGGAGCGAGACGGTTCCGAAGGCGTATGCCTAAAATCGGCGGCAACGGCAGGCGAGGGAGCAGATTCGATTATGCACACTTTGGTGGCCGGATGAAGAGAGCGCGAATCGCCGGGCCGATTTTTCTGGCGTGGGTCAGCGTGCTGTTGCTCGGAAGCTGTGGCGGCGGGTCCTCGATGATTTCAATCACGCTCAATTCCGCCACCGGCATATTGATGATGGACGAAAGTCCGGGACCTCCGGCGGCTCCCAATACGCTAAATTTCATAGCGGCGGTCGGCGGCGACACGCAAACGCTGGGAGTGACCTGGTCGTTCGCGAAGCAGTCAGGGTGTTCGGGTTCGGGGTTAACCGCTGGGAGCTGTGGAACTCTTACGAACAATATGCCTTTCGGCGTGACATACACCTCGCCGGCGATTAACGCGACTACCAGCGTCATTATAACCGCGACTTCCGTGGCGGACACGCACGTCACGAAGACCATAACGTTGTCCATCGTCCTGCCACCCGTGTTTGCCACAACGGAATGCAATCCGAGCGGCGTACTTCCCTGCACACTTCCGAACGGAAATAATGCCCAGCCCTACAACACGAATTTCACGTTTACCGGGGGCGTTCAGCCGTACACATACACGCTGATCGGATCGCTGCCAGAGTGCCTGAAACTACAGGCCGCGTCGGCCACGACCACGGGAACGGTCATCGGGACTCCCTGCAGCTTCGGCACGTCCGAATTCACCGTGCAGGTGACGGACAGTGGCGGCGCAGCACCGGTGAGCCAGACATTCATCATAACCATCGCACCGCCGCCTCCGCTCTCACTCGTTGTTACGCCGCTGCCGGTGGGTACGCCGGACTCGACTTACATCGGTCAGATCGAGACGCCGGGCGGAGTGCCACCGCTGACAGTTACGATAACTTCCGGTGTTCTGCCTCCCGGCCTCGCCCTGAATGCCAGTACCGGCCAAATCACGGGCATTCCGATAAATGAATCACCGGGGGTTACGTACCCGGCGACATACACCTTCTTTGTGCAGGTGCATGACTCTGCCTTGCCACAGCAAATCGCCCCGACGCCGCCCGCACCACCGGCGCAGTTCTCGATCACGATTCAGGCGCCACAGCCGCTGCAGATATCGACAACACCGGGGCCCCTGACGGCAGGACTTACGGGAACGGCGTACAGCGGTGCTACTTTGAACGCCACCGGCGGGGTGCCTCCCTACACCTGGAGCGTGATTCAAGGACAGCTCCCGTCTGGACTCATCCTTTCGACACTCGCGAACGGTACAGGAAGCATTACCGGAACGCCCGTCCTGGTGACGACGGCCAGTTTCACAATCCAGGTCTCCGACTCGGCGGTCAATCCCGCAAACGGAAATCCTACTCCGAACATCAAGTCGGCCCAGTTCTCCATCGCGATTACGGCTGGGACCACCAACAACGCGCTGCTGAGCGGCCAGTATTCGTTCCTCTTCAATGGATTCGACACCGGCGGTCCGGTCATGCTGGCTGGAACACTCACCGCGAATGGCGACGGAGGGATCACGGCGGGCACCATAGACAGCAATCGCGTCACCGGCGTGGCGCTGGCAGGATCGATCGTAGCGCCGGGTGGCGCTAAGCCGCCGGGAAGCACCTACGTTATGGGCTCCGACGGGCGCGGCACAATGGAGTTGAACTTTGCTTTTGGCCAAAATACGCCGATCGTGGCGGATTACGATCTGGTGATGGACTCGAACGGGAACGTAGAATTTTTTGAAGACTACACCACAAAGACCAGTGTGGATCCCGGCCACACACACGGCGAGGGTGTGATGAAGCCGGTCGTGGGACCGGCGACCTTCGGTAATGCCAATTTCAGCGGAAATTACGCGTTCGAACTGCCCGGCTACGATTTGAAGGGAAATCCGGCTGCACTGGCCGGCGTAATCCACTCGGACGGCGGCCAGACTCTAAGCCCGGGCACCAGCGATTTTAACGATGCGGGAACTTACAACGGGCAGCTGACACTTTCCGGAAATTACACTTTCAATACCGGCACACAGGGGACGGCCGCGTTGACGTTTGCTCCAAACGCGCCGCAGGTCACGCTCAATTTTGACTTCTTCTTTGTAACGCCGTCGGACATCTTT
Source organism: uncultured Acidobacteriota bacterium (assembly GCA_963814605.1). GTDB lineage: Bacteria > Acidobacteriota > Terriglobia > Acidiferrales > UBA7541 > Palsa-295. The sequence continues at coordinate 1,214,855 of CAWFDD010000002.1, forward strand.
TTCATCGAAACGGATCGCAATACGAATACGCTTTTGCCCACCGTGTTCCGGCTCGGCGGCGAGGTGATCCTGCAGCAAACAAGCGCGGCTTTCAACGGGACCACGCTGCAGGGCGTAAGCGTGGCGAGCGGAACGGGGATCGGCAGCAGCGGAAGCGCGAGTGTGTTTGCGGGTCTGCTGACGGCGACTCTATGTAATCAGACCGCGCCCGTATCACTCGCTTATGATGAGAATAACGGCGGCGTGATCAATGGCGGGGCCGTCCCGCCGATTTCCTTTACCGGCGGAACGTGCGCGATTACTTCTACTGGCCGCGCGAGCTTCACAGGCCTCGGAACAACGGCGGCACTAACCCGTCTTGCTGCCGCATACCTAATCGGCCCAGGACAGGGATTCCTAATCGGCAGTGACACGGCTGTCACCACCGGGCGCCTGGAACAACAGACCAGCGGGCCGGTGTTCGCGCTGACGTCGTTCATGGGCGGTTACACTCTAAGTGCGCCCTTTGTTGCGGAGGCAGCCGTCCCGAACGTCATCGGGCAGACGACCGCTGACGGCATGGGAAATATCGCTGGAACGGTAGATGAAATTAACGCGACGGGAGCCGCTGCTCCGAATCTGGCGCAAGCACTGAGCGGAACGTTTAGCAGTCCTGCGGCGAACGGACGAGGCACGATCACCGCAACTGGCACCGTGCCCACCGGATTCCCGACGGATTCGGTCTTCTACGTCGTTTCGCCGAGCAGCGTCCGCGTGATTTCGAGCGATTCAGCCGACACACACCCGCAGCTGATATTGCTCGACCACTAGGGTTGTTGTTCAAGATGCGGAGAATTCGCCAGGGCTGAACGGGCGCCCCGTCAGCTTTTCTTGTCGGGGTCTTTTTCGATCAAATTTAGAGCGGCCGAGTTAATGCAAAAACGCAGCCCGGTCGGCTGCGGGCCGTCGTCGAAGACGTGCCCCAGGTGGGCGTCGCAGCGGCTACACATCACCTCGGTACGAACCATGCCGTACGCAGTATCGCGCTCCATTTCGACGTTCTCGGCCTTGATCGGTTGCCAGTAACTCGGCCAACCGGATCCTGAGTGAAATTTAGCGTCGGAAGCAAACAGCGGCTGGCCACAGCAGACGCATACGTACGTGCCTGCGGTTTCCGTATCATCGTACTCGCCGGTGAAAGGCGGCTCAGTTCCCTTCCGCCGCGTGACGTTATATTGCTCCTCCGTCAGTTTCGCTCGCCACTCCGCGTCATCCTTGCGTATTTTTTCGTCCATGGCCATTAGATTACACAAGATCGCTCGCCGATGCATGATTCCGTTTGGCGAAATCCAATCCTGAGCCCTGCCAGCCCGGGAGCGATGAGTCAAGCCAGTGGCGCCGCCCGGTTTGCTTCATGCAAGCGGTGCCGAATGTGCTAAATTTCCTGTTGATGACGTTGGGGAAAAAGTTCGGCTTGATCGGTCTGGCCGCCGGCGGCCTGGCGCTACTCACGGTCCTCGGTATATTTGCGAGGGCCCGATTCATGGCCGGCCGACCCCAGGCGTGGAACTCGGGCGCCATTGAGACCACGCTCGCGGGGGTGCGGGTTCGCGAACTCGATAACACGCACGCGGCCGTGGTTTTTTCTTACGACCTGGATAACCGGACCGATACCGACTACCGGCTCTCGAGCGGACCGAATGTCGTTATCATGAGCCGGCTCCAGCCCAACGGCAGTCTGACCTCCGTTCAGCAAGTGAGCCTGGATTCGGCGGCATTTGTGCCAGCGCGGAATCGCACGCGCATCTCGCTTGAGATCACCCATCCATTCGACTGGCCGTTGCAACGGGACGCAGCGGCGGAACGGCAAGTCCGGCAGTTCGTGGCTGACGAGGTTTCGGGCGTTCAGGGATTCGTGCTATTCGATCAATCCACGCGGTATCAAATCGAGCTTGCGACGGCCTCACCGGAATTACAGCGACCGCCGGTCTCCGCGGGCCAACGCTAAACGCGCGATCCGGCCAGGGGGACAGAAAAATCAGTCCACACCCGGCCGTTGCAATTTACCGGCTTGTCCCGGTAGCGATCTTGAATTGACTGCCCGGGCAGCATACAATCCCCCGAACCAAGCGATCGTTGCGGAAACCCGGCCCGCAATCGAGAGATGTTGCGTCGTTCATGTCCAATACTTCAGCGCAGCCACAAAACCCACTCCAGCCACCCGACCGCCGTTTGTACGCGCGGCAGCCGATCAGGACACTCGCCTACGTAGAACTCGATGAAGGCAATGGCGGAATCATTCTAAACCTCAGCGAGGGCGGACTCTTGGTGCAGGCGGTGACAAGTTTAATGGACGATCTGCTGCCGGGCGTGCGTTTTCAGCTATCCGAATCGGACGGTTGGGTGGAGGCGCACGCGCGAATTACGTGGACGACGGAATCAAGGAAACTCGCTGGCCTTGAATTTGTCGATCTGGCCGAAGCTTCCCGCGACCGCATCAGGAGATGGGTTGTCCGCGAATCATTGCCTGCAGCAGTGGTGATTGAAGCGCAGGGACCATCAGCGGACGAATTGCCATCCGAGGGAGACTCCGAACTTGGTGAAACGACGGGTCAGCGGTCTCAGACAGTGGCGTCAGCATCCGCGGCCAAAGATGAAAATGTAAAGCTGGTTCCGGACGCAGCTCCTCCGGTGGAGAATGGACTAGCAACACCGGCTGCGCCGCTCCCAATGCCGGTATCGTCAATCGCTGCCGACGCAATCGCCACGATCGTCGAACCGCGCCGCGAATCCGAACCCACGCAGGTCGCACAACGGGCACGCAAATCGGCTAAGTCGGACGCGGGCCTGTTTGGCAACAAATGGGCTCTGGCGGGATTGCTAGCCGTCCTCGCAGTCGGTTCACTGGGGGCAGGTTGGGCGGCGGGACAGGGAGGATTTGGGAAATTTTTCGAGCGCTTCCAGAATGCTGCGTCGCAGGACATTGCCGCCAATCACGAATCGGTGCCGACGTCAGCGAGCACCGCCGCGCGCATATCCGAAATCGAGGTGCTCGACGCGAGCAATCACCGATGGACGATTCCCTTCGACGGCCCCTTAAACAGCGCCGAGCCAGGCATTCGCCGTGAGCCTTCCAGTGGAAATCCTCCGCAATCGGGCAAACTTCAGACGGGCTTCCGGACATGGATTCTGGCCGCGCCGCGACTAACGCGAGCGGCTGGCGATGCGGCCGAACCGTCGAGCGCGAGCCCGCCGGTTGTGCCAAACGCGCCGGCCACCTCGGAAAATGTCCTGTCGCCGTCAGGGTCCGCGAATTCACAGTCTCTGGCGGGACCTGTGAACTTGCGCAAACCCGACCCGCCCCCAATTACGGGGGTCGTGAAGCCCGCCGAGTTGCTTCACCAAGTGAACCCTGAGTATCCGAAACTTGCGAGAGCACAAAGGGTCGAGGGCACCGTCAGGCTCAATGTGACTATCGGCGCAGACGGGGTCGTACACAGCGTGACCGTCTTGGGTGGTCCGCTACTGTTGACCCGCGCCGCCGAGGAGGCCGTTCGCCAGTGGCGCTATTCCCCGACCCTACTCGATGGAAAGCCGATCGAAGTCCAGAAGGAAGTCGACCTCCGGTTTCATTTTAGCGACGCCCCGCGGTGACGCTCAGAAATTAGCGTTGCCTTCGTATCGCCCGATGTTTGTCAACGGCGGAGGGATGGCACCCGCCGCGGACGATATACACAATCAGCAATTTGAATTGGACTTGGTGTGCGGCTGCCATCTAGAGTTTCGGAGGCTGTATCTGAATTCGCCAGGGATTGCTCCGCGGCTGGACCGACAGGGCCGCCATCCGTTATCGGGGTTTGCATCTCCGCGACGGGGGTTCCCGGTCGACGCGCATTGCCATTAACAAGACATGAGATAAATAGGGGGAGACCCCATGGCGCAATCGGGCGCCCGACCAGAATTGGAAGGCAAGGAAACTCAGGGCATGAGCCAGAGTATGGAAGCGCGTGATGCGAATTTTGTCCTGACTCCAGAGGAGATCGGGAACCTCGCCCGGCAGGGCGGCAGGCCGGCTGAGACGCTGATGAACGTCGTGGCGCTGATTGCCAAGCGATTTGAAACCGATGTCTGCTCTGCCTATCTGCTGGAGCCCGATCGAGCGAGTCTGGTGCTGGCGGCGACGGTGGGTCTTCGTCGCCAATGTATTGGGACGTTGCGCATGAGAATTCACGAGGGCCTGGCCGGCTTGGTCGCCGAGGAAGTCCGGCCCGTGGCCGTGGAGCGCGCCAAAGAGCACCCACGGTTCAAATACTTTCGTGAGGCTGGCGAAGACGCGTACCAGTCGTTCTTAGGCGTTCCGCTGATCGATCGCGGTGCTCTGCAGGGAGTCCTAGTCGTCCAGACCATCGAGGCGCGCCTCTTTCGCGAAGACGAGATTCGCATGCTGGTGGAATCGGCCGCCCAGGTGGCACCGGTGGTCAGCGAGGCACGCACGCTTGATCGCTTTATCGCTCCCGCGCAGGAGCGGCTCTGGGCGCTGGCGCGCAATTTGTGGTGGAGTTGGGACCAGGACTCGACCAGCCTATTCCGTGACCTCGATCCGGCCCGCTGGAGGCAGCTCAACCACAATCCCGTAGCCATGCTGAGCGAACTCCCGCTCGCGGAGATCGAGCGTCGAGCTGGGGAGTTCGTGCTGCACAGCCGGATCAACTACGCGTACCGCCGGCAGCTCGAATACCTCGAAGCCGATCGTACCTGGGGCACCAGGTACGCCGGAGTTCTGCGCCCTCGTCCGGTGGCATATTTCTCGGCGGAATTCGGATTGCACGAATCGGTTCCCGAATACTCCGGAGGGTTGGGGGTGCTCGCGGGCGATCACGTCAAGAGTGCATCGGATCTGGGAATTCCGCTGATTGGCGTCGGCCTGCTTTATGGCCAGGGATACTTCGAACAGCGTCTTGATGCGAGCGGTTGGCAGCAGGAGGAGTACCTGCAAACGGATGTGGCGCACCTGCCCATGGAGTTGGCAATCGGGACCAACGGCGAAGCCGTGACCGTGCAAATTGAAACGCGCAGCGGTCTAATCCGGGCCAAGGTCTGGAGCATGAAGGTCGGTCGTTGCACCCTGCTTCTTCTCGATTCCAACGTCGTAGGGAACGCCCCGCAGGACGTGGAACTGACGTCGCGCCTCTACGGCGGAGACGCGCGCGTTCGGATCCGGCAGGAGTTGCTGCTGGGTGTGGGGGGCTTTCGCGCGTTGAAAGCTATGGGCATCTCGCCGGGCGTTCTTCACCTCAATGAGGGCCACAGCGGATTTGCGGTACTCGAAGCCGTTCGCAATCGAATGCAGGACGAGGGGCTGGGATTCGACGAAGCGGTGCACCGTGTTTCCCGCGAGGTCGTGTTTACCACCCATACGCCAGTTCCGGCGGGCCACGACCGGTTCGCCCCCAGCCTCATTGAAGAGCACCTGGGCCCTCTCGGCGAGTTTTTGGGAATCTCTCACGAAAAGCTAATGTCTCTCGGGCGCGAGAATCCCGGCAACCAGGACGAAGAGTTCTGCATGACCGTGCTGGGATTGAAGCTTTCGCGCCGTGCCAATGCCGTTTCAGCGCTGCACGGTGAAGTCTCCCGGGCGATGTGGACAGGGCTCTTTCCCGGTAAATCGGAAGACGCCGTGCCCATCGGGCACATCACGAATGGCGTGCATGTCCCCACGTGGCTCGCGCCGCAAATGTTCCGGCTGTACGACCGCCACCTGGGAACCGGGTGGCACGAACACAGCAGCGAAGCGCGCATCTGGGAAGGCATCGAAAACGTGGACGATGGCGAGCTTTGGGAAACACACCTCAGCCTGAAATCGCGTCTGCTGGAATTCGTGCGCCGCCGCGCAGTGGCGCAATCCGAGCGCCGCGCCGAACCGCCCGAAGTCCTGCAAAAACTCGCGAATGTGTTCAGCCCCGACGCCTTGACGATCGGATTTGCGCGCCGCTTCGCGACCTACAAGCGGGCTGACCTGATCCTGCGAGATATGGAGCGGCTGGGTTCGATGGTCAATGACGCGAAGCGGCCGGTGCAGTTTGTATTCGCCGGCAAGGCGCATCCGCGGGACGATCCCGGCAAGCGCATGTTGCAGGAAATTGCCCAGATGATGCGCAAGCCGCAGTTCGCGGATAAATTCGTGTTCGTCGAAGATTACGACATCAACGTCGGACGGCATTTCGTCCAGGGCGTGGACGTGTGGCTCAACAACCCGCGGCGGCCGCTGGAGGCCTCCGGCACGAGCGGCCAGAAAGTCGTGTTGAACGGCGGACTGAATCTCTCCGTACTCGACGGCTGGTGGGCGGAAGCGTATGACGGTTTGAACGGATTCGCGATCGGTACCGGCAGGACGCACTCCCATATGGATGTTCACGACGCGCGCGATGGAGAGGATCTCTACCGCGCGCTGGTGGACGAAGTTATTCCGCTCTACTATCAGCGAGACCACGACGGACTGCCACGCGGCTGGATCAAGCGCATGAAGCGGACGATCCGTACGCTTGGCTGGCGTTTCAATGCCGACCGCATGGTGATGGACTACACGCGTCAGTGTTACGTTCCGGCGGCTGGTGGAACGTCGAGCGACATGACCACTACGCTGTAAATCTACCTATTGATTTGCGGACTTTCGGCACCATAGGCGGCGCAGCCCAAGCATCGCGCTCGAGCGCCCCTTTCCGCTATAATCAAAAGAGCTCAAGGGAAATCGGCGCGAGCGAACTCTTACAGGATGCCACCATTTCCATCATCCCCATCGGGAAGAACGGCCCTCAGAGCCGAAAGGCCCGGACGCTCCGCAACTGCGAGCCAGACTAGTCCATCAAAACAGCCATTCTGGAAGCTTCTCCCTCATGTCTGGGAGTTGATCAAGCCGCGCCGTGGAATTCTTGCTCTGGGACTCGCGCTGATGTTCGTCAATCGGGTTTCCGGACTGGTCGCGCCCGCTTCGCTAAAGTATTTATTCGACAACGTGATCGGCAAGCATCAGGCGTATCTGCTGCCACGGCTCGTTCTCGTCGTGGTGGGCGCGACGATCCTGCAAGGAATGACTTCCTATTCCCTCACACAGTTGCTCTCAAAATCATCGCAACGAATGATCACGGAGCTGCGCATCGCTGTGCAGGCGCATATCGGACGCCTGCCGGTGTCGTTCTACGACGCGAACAAAACCGGCGTGCTGGTTTCGCGGATCATGAGCGACGTCGAAGGCGTGCGAAATCTGATCGGCACAGGACTGGTAGATTTTGCCGGCGGAATTGTCACCGCAATTCTCGCTTTAGGCTACCTATTACGGGTCAGTGTCTCGATGACCGCGGCGGCGTCCGTCGCCGTGGTGATTTTCGGCCTGGGGATCAACAAGGCGTTCAAGACGATTCGCCCAATGTATCGTGCGCGCCCGAAGCTCAACGCCGAAGTGACCGGGCGGCTGACGGAATCGCTCGGCGGTGTGCGCGTGGTAAAGGGGTATCACGCCGAGGAACGCGAAGAGAAGGTCTTTCAGAGTGGCGTGCAAAAACTGCTCGACAACATGCTGCAAACGCTGACGGCTACGTCGCTGATGAGTTTTTCCGCGACAGCACTGATGGGGATCGTCAGCGCGTCTATGATATTCCTCGGCGCGCGCAGCATTCTGGCCGGAACGATGTCTGTCGGCTCGCTCATTTCGTACATGGCTTTCCTTGCTTTCCTGATTGCGCCCGTCGCGCAGATTGCCTCGGTGGGACCGCAGATGACCGAAGCACTCGCGGGACTCGAACGCACTCGCGAAGTGCTGAGCGAAAAACTGGAGGATCAGGATCCGCAGCGCACGGAACGTCTCGATCGCGTGGAAGGCCTCGTTGTTTTCGAGAATGTGGACTTCGCATACGATCCCGGGAAGCCTGTCCTGCGCAGCGTCAGTTTCCAATCGGCTCCCGGCACGTCCACCGCGCTCGTCGGACCATCCGGCGCCGGGAAGTCCACGATCATTGGTCTGATCGCCGCGTTCTACGTGCCGACGACGGGCCGCGTGCTCGTAGACGGAGTTGATTTGGCGCACGTGCGCCTGGATTCCTACCGCACGCAACTGGGAGTCGTGTTGCAGGAGACGTTTCTGTTCGACGGCACGATCCGCGAAAATGTTGCTTTCGCTCGGCCCGACGCGAGCGAGGAGGAAATTCTCGCGGCCTGCCGCATCGCCCGCGTCGACGAGTTCGCCGAGGGGTTCGAAAAGAAATACGACACCGTGGTCGGCGAGCGTGGCGTGAAGCTTTCCGGCGGCCAGAAGCAGCGCGTGTCCATCGCGCGCGCGATCCTGGCCGATCCGCGCATTTTGATCCTCGACGAGGCGACTTCTAGCCTCGACTCCGAATCGGAGGCGCTGATCCAGGAGGGTTTGCGCTTCCTGATGCGCGGCCGAACCACATTCGTGATCGCCCATCGCCTGTCCACGATCCGCCGCGCCGATCAAATACTCGTCGTCGAGGCCGGAAAAATCATTGAGCGCGGCACGCACGCCTCGCTTTACGCGGAGCACGGCCGTTACTACGACCTCTATACCAAGCAACACGGCATCGAAACGAATCTCTTCCTCGCGCCCGGCGAAGGGGATACGCAAATGGAAATTCCTCAGGGTGCGAATGGCGAGTCCGATTCCGGTGGAACCGACAGCGCGGCTCTGCCCGACGCCATACGCCTGATTCGCGAGCGGCGCAGTTGAACGCACGCGGCGCCTCCACTCAATTTCACCCTCAACGGAGAATGGCGCAGGCGAAATGTCCGAAGTAACGATTTCAGATTCCAACGAGATCAGTTTCACAGACGGTTTGCCCGCCGCCCTGCGGCGCTGGGCGATGCTCAGCTATTTGGTCGGGCTCGCCATGTCCGTGCTCGACGGGAACATCGCCAACACCGCGTTGCCAGGCATTGCCACGCAACTCCATGCCAGCCCAGCCGCGTCGATTTGGGTCGTCGACGCGTTCTTGCTGACGGTCGCCATCTGCGTGGTGCCGCTGTCCTCGCTCGTGGACATTGTCGGCTACAAGCGCGTCTATCAGGGCGGGCTGGTGATTTTTACGCTGGCGTCGGTTGGCTGCTCTCTTCCCCATTCTCTGAATACCTTGATTCTTGCGCGCGTCATTCAAGGAATTGGAGCAGCAAGCATCTGGAGTGTCTCCGGAGCAATGATGCGTTACACCTATCCGCGCGCGCTGCTGGGCCGCGGAATAGGCGTGGTGGGATTCGTCATCTTCACGTCGGCGGCGGCGGGACCGAGCATCGCATCGGCAATTCTCGCCGTCGCTACCTGGCACTGGCTTTTTGCCATCAATATCCCGTTCGGCCTGCTGGCGCTGAGTCTATCGGAACGCTGTCTGGCGCCCGCCGAAGGCTCCCGCCACCGTTGGGATTTCTGGAGCGCCGTGCTGAACGCGATTACGGTCACTCTGTTGATCAGAGGAATTGACGGCATCGGAAACGCTCGAGGTTACCTGACGGTCGTGGGCGAACTGGCCGGCGCACTGCTGTTCGGCGCCATCCTCGTCGTGCGGCAAAGCCACCTGCGCATTCCGATGCTGGCGATCGAATTGTTTAACCGGCCAATTTTCGCGCTGGCCGCATCGGCGTCGTTATGTACGTTTATGGCGCAGGGCCTCGCCGTCGTGGTTTTACCCTTCTACTTCATCGATGTGATGGGGTACTCGCAGGTGATGGCAGGTCTGTTGCTCAGCCCGTGGCCGATCGCAGCCGGGATCATGTCCCACACGTCCGGTCGTTTGGCCGACCGCATACCGATACGTGTACTAGGAACCGCCGGCATGGCCGGAATGACATCCGGCCTCGTACTCCTCAGCTTGCTCGGGCCGCATCCCACGGTCTTTCAGATCGCGTGGCGAGCGGCCCTCGGTGGCGCCGGCTTTGGATTCTTCGGTGCACCAAACAATCGCGCCATGGTGGCAAGCGCTCCAAGGGAGAGAAGCGGCGCTGCCGGCGGCATCGGCGTGATGTCCCGGCTACTGGGGCAAGCGGTTGGCGTTTCGTTCGTTGCGGTGATCTTTGAATTAACCGGGCGCGGAGGGGTCGCGCTGCATGGTGTCAGTCTCGCCCTTCTCTGTGGCGCCGGTTGCACCGCAATCTCGGGAATCATCAGCGCTGTTCCGCAGCCACACCTTCAACCGGAATGAATTCGCCGATCAAAAGCCGGAGGAGACCCCCCGGACCGTTCGAGCCTATCCCTCACTCGCGCACGGTGGCGCGCCGCTGGTATTTGCATTTCTGATAGGTTGCATCCAAGAAAGCTTGAGACGTTTGGACGCCGAGTTCAGCGGGGACGTGGTCGCCGCAAATGTTAAAATTTACGCTCGCCTGGTTTTAATCGAATCGTGAAGACGCGACGCAAAATGAAACTTATCTACCCCCCGTTTTCGGGCCTGCCCAAAGCGCAGGGATTATACCGTCCGGAAAACGAGCACGACGCCTGCGGATTGGGGTTCGTCGCCAATATTGAAGGCCAGAAATCCCACGATATCGTTCTGAAGGGCATTCAAATTCTGATCAATCTGACGCATCGCGGGGCGTGCGGTTGCGATCCGGAGACGGGCGACGGTGCGGGCATTTTGATCCAGATTCCGCACGTTTTCTTCGAGCGCGAGTGCACGGCTATCGGTTTCACATTGCCGGCACCCGGCGAGTACGGCGTCGGGATGATGTTCCTTCCGGTGGACCGGCACGATCGCATCCTATGCGAAGGCATCGTTGAGAAGACTGCGCGCGAGCACGGGCTTAGCGTGCTCGGTTGGCGCGACACGCCGATTAACGGAGATACCATCGGTCGCGTGGCGCGCAACACGCAGCCCTATATTGAACAAATTTTTGTTCGCCGCGGGCCGGACATGGATCAGGATGCGCTTGAGCGCCGGCTGTATGTGGTGCGCAAGGCCGCGGAGGCCGCCGTAGCCCAGTCCGATCTCAAAGAGAAGGACTTCTTCTATGTCCCGTCGCTTTCGTCGCGCACGATCGTTTACAAAGGACTGCTTCTGGCCCCGCAGATCGCGAATTTTTATCGGGAGCTGTCCGATCCTGAAGTGATGAGCGCCCTTTGCCTGGTACACCAACGCTTCTCGACGAACACATTTCCGAGTTGGCAACTGGCGCACCCGTATCGCTACATTTGTCACAATGGAGAAATCAACACCCTGCGTGGAAATGCAAACTGGATGTATGCGCGCCAGTCCGTGCTGGCGTCTCCTTTGTTCGGAGGAGACATCGACAAGCTGCTGCCAGTCATCACGCCCGGCGGCAGCGACTCAGCCATGCTCGACAACGCCGTCGAGTTGCTGAAGCTGGGCGGCCGCACCCTGCCTCACGTGATGTCCATGTTGATTCCCGAAGCGTGGGACAACGATCCCGAAATGCCGCAAGACGTCAAAGCGTTTTACGAATACCACGCGTCATTGATGGAGCCGTGGGACGGTCCCGCTGCGGTTGCTTTTACCGACGGACGAGTGATCGGCGCGAAGCTCGATCGCAATGGACTGCGTCCCGGTCGATACGTGGTTACAGCGGATGGTTTGGTGGTTATGGCTTCGGAAGCCGGCGTGCTCCCGGTGAAGCCGGAAGAGGTGCGCATGAAGGGTCGGCTTGCACCCGGCCGCATGTTGCTGGTGGACACGATGCAAAAGCGTTTAGTGTCGGACGAAGACGTAAAGAAACAGCTCGCGGCACGACGGCCCTACGCTCAGTGGTTGAAAGAAAACCAGATCACGCTGGACGATCTTCCCAGCCCATCAAATGTCCAGCCCACGGATCACGACACGATCTTGATGCGTCAGCGCGCTTTCGGCTATACCGACGAAGACCTGAGAATCATCCTGCAGCCCTCCGCGCTGAAGGGCGAGGAGCCGGTCGGCTCGATGGGCATAGACACTCCGCTGGCCTGCCTGTCGGATAAGTCGCAACTCCTGTTCAATTACTTCAAGCAGACTTTCGCACAGGTGACGAATCCCGCGATCGATCCGATCCGCGAGGATCTCGTTATGTCGTTGAATTCCTATATTGGGCGCGAGGGAAATCTGCTGGATGAAACACCGAAGCAATGCCACACGCTGAAACTGCGTCACCCGATCATTTCCAACTGGCGGTTAGAAAAACTCCGCAGCGTCCAATGGGGCGATTTTCTCGCGACCACGCTATCGGCTCTCTTTCCCGCAGGGGGCGGCGAAATTCAGCTTGAGAAGGCTGTTGAAGATCTCTGCGTGCGGGCGTCCGCCGCGATCAAATCCGGTTTTACGATTCTGATTATTTCGGATCGCGGCGTAGATGCTGAGCAGGCGCCGATTCCGTGTTTGCTCGCGCTTTCCGCGGTTCACAATCATCTGATCCGCGAGAAGACGCGCAATCAAGTAGCTCTGATTGTTGAATCCGGCGAACCCCGCGAGGTGATGCACTTCGCGCTGCTCCTCGGTTATGGCGCGAGCGCCGTGAATCCCTACCTCGCCATCGAGACGCTGGAACATCTCTACAAAGAGGGCCAATTCCCGCCCGATGGCTCCTGGGACAAAGTCTTCAAGAGCTACATGAAGGCTACCGATAAGGGGTTGCTGAAAACTTTCTCGAAGATGGGGATTTCAACGCTACAGAGCTATCAGGGCGCCCAGATTTTCGAGGTCGTCGGCTTGAGCCGCTCGGTCGTGGATCGCTACTTTACGGGCACAGCCTCGCGCATCGAAGGCGTAGGCATGGAAACTTTGGCTCGCGAAGCGCTGATGAAGCACGAATTCGCCATGCAGTCGCTGAGCGAGTCAGAAACGGAGCTTCGGGTCGGCGGCGAATATCAATTCCGTGTGCGCGGCGAGCGCCACCTTCTCAACCCGCTAACCGTGAGCAAATTGCAGCACGCGGTGAGGCAATCGAGTTTCGAGAGCTTTGAAGAATTCGCGAAAATCGTGGACCAGCAGAACCGCGACCTGCTCATGCTGAGGGGGATGTTCGACTTCAAACCGAATGGCAGCCCTGTTCCACTCGATGATGTCGAGCCCGCCGCCGAAATCGTGAAGCGCTTTGCTACCGGCGCGATGTCGTTCGGCTCGATCAGCAAGGAAGCGCACGAAACTCTGGCGATTGCGATGAACCGAATGGGCGCCAGGTCCAATACCGGCGAGGGTGGAGAGGACGAAGCGCGATTCGAACCTGATCCGAACGGTGATCTCCGGCGAAGCGCTATCAAGCAAGTCGCCTCCGCTCGCTTTGGCGTGACCACAAACTATCTCGTCAATGCGGACGATTTGCAGATCAAGATTTCGCAAGGCGCGAAACCGGGTGAGGGCGGCCAACTGCCCGGGCACAAAGTGGACGAGGTGATTGCCCGGGTGCGCCACTCGATTCCGGGAGTGGGATTGATTTCGCCGCCCCCGCATCACGACATTTATTCGATTGAGGATCTGTCGCAGCTCATCCACGACCTCAAGAACGCTAATCCGCACGCGCGGATATCCGTGAAACTGGTCGCCGAGACAGGTGTGGGAACTGTAGCAGCCGGCGTGGCCAAGGCTCACGCCGACGTGATCCTCATCAGCGGCTACGACGGCGGCACCGGCGCATCACCCATCAGCTCGATTCGCCATGCCGGCGTCCCTTGGGAGCTCGGGCTTTCCGAGACGCAGCAGGTTTTGGTGCTCAACGATTTGCGCAGCCGCGTGCGGGTGCAGGTTGATGGCAAGCTGCAAACCGGCCGGGATGTCGCCATCGCCGCGTTGCTCGGCGCCGAAGAGTTTGGATTTTCAACGGCGCCCCTGATTTCGATGGGCTGCATCATGATGCGCAAGTGCCATCTGAACACCTGTCCGGTCGGCATCGCGACGCAGGATCCCGAATTGCGCGGGAAATTCCAGGGACAACCCGAGCACGTGATCAATTTCTTTTTCTTCGTGGCCGAAGACCTTCGCCGCGTGATGGCGGAACTCGGCTTCCGGACCGTGAATGAAATGATCGGCCGCGTGGACTGTCTTGTGCAGCGCTCGGACGTCACCCATTGGAAAGCCAAAGGAATCGACCTTTCGGCAATCCTTTACAATCCTCCGATGCCGAGCCATGTGGGGCGGCGGTGCATGCTGCCGCAGGACCACGGCCTCGAAAAAGCCCTCGACTACAGACTCATCGAAATGACTCAGGATGCTATCGAGAGCCGCGCCCCTGTTTCTCTGAGCTTGCCCATTCGTAACATTCACCGCACCGTCGGCACGATGCTAAGCGGGGAGATCGCGCGAAAGTACGGCTCCGAGGGTCTGCCGGACGATACCATCCGCGTTCAGTTCACGGGCTGCGCAGGCCAGAGCTTCGGAGCGTTTCTCGCCAGGGGAGTGACGCTGACGCTCGAAGGCGACGCCAACGACTATGTCGGCAAAGGTCTCTCCGGCGGACGGCTGGTCATTTACCATCCACGCCAATCGGAGTTCGTGCCCGAGGAAAACATCCTGGTGGGCAACGTTTGTCTTTACGGCGCGACCAGTGGAGAAGCGTATTTCGGTGGCATGGCCGGCGAACGGTTTGCCGTGCGCAATTCCGGCGCCACCGCGGTGGTCGAGGGCGTCGGCGACCACGGCTGCGAATACATGACCAACGGCTTGGTTGTAGTGCTCGGTCGCACCGGCCGAAATTTCGCGGCGGGCATGACCGGAGGCATCGCTTACGTCCTCGACCAATTCGGCGACTTTCCTTCAGTCCGATGCAACCGCGCCGAGGTTGATCTTGAGCCGGTCGCCGGCCAAAAGGATATCGATGTCCTCTATCAATTGATTGCCCGTCACGGCGAGCTGACCGGCAGCACGCAGGCAAAATGGATCATAGAGAACTGGGAGTCCACGCTGCCGAAATTCGTCAAGGTATTTCCCCACGAGTACAAGCGCGTGCTGGGGATTCCACGCGTCCCCACGGGAGTGCTGGCCGCACAGGCCGGCAAACAGTCGCGCGGGCAGGTGATCCGTGGGTAAGGTCACCGGCTTCAAGGAATTCGCGCGAGAGACGCCCGCACGCCGTGCTGTGCCAGAACGCGTCAAAGACTATTTCGAAGTCTATCTTCCCTTTCCCGACGATAAGGTGCGTACGCAGGCGGCGCGCTGCATGGATTGCGGCATTCCGTTCTGCCACACGGGTTGCCCGGTGAACAACATCATTCCGGACTGGAACGATCTCGTGTATCGCGACGAATGGAAGGAAGCCATTCGAGTCCTGCATGCCACGAACAATTTTCCGGAGTTTACCGGGCGCATTTGTCCGGCTCCCTGCGAAGCAGCCTGCGTGCTCGGAATCAACGAGCCGCCGGTCAGCATCAAGGTGATCGAAAAAACGATTGTGGACCGGGCATGGAAAGAGGGCTGGATTCAGCCTGAGCCGCCGGCGAGACGAACCGGTAAGCGTGTCGCGGTGGTGGGATCGGGGCCTGCAGGGCTTGCGGCCGCCCAGCAATTGAACCGAGCCGGGCACTTGGTGACTCTTTTTGAAAAGGCAGATCGCATCGGAGGTCTGCTGCGCTACGGCATTCCCGACTTCAAGATGGAAAAAGGTGTTTTGGATCGGCGGCTGGAGCAGATGGGGGCCGAAGGTGTCATTTTCAGAACAAACGCGCACGTCGGCGGCAACGTGCCCTCTGCGGATCTTCGCAAGGAATTTGACGCCATCCTCCTTTCGGGCGGCGCCGAGCATCCCCGCGACCTGAATGTCCCCGGGCGCGAGCTCAACGGCATCCATTTCGCCATGGACTTTCTGCCTCAGCAAAACAAGCGCGTCGCAGGCGATCAGGTGACGGGTCAAATCCTCGCAACCGGCAAGCGCGTTGTGATCATCGGCGGCGGCGACACTGGGGCGGATTGTCTGGGGACTTGCCACCGGCAGAAAGCGAAGTCGGTGCTGCAGTTCGAGATCATGCCGATGCCGCCCGCGGAACGCGCGGCTGCCACGCCGTGGCCGCTTTGGCCGCTGCAGTTGCGCACCGAAAGCGCTCACGAAGAAGGCGGCGTGCGGGATTGGGCTGCCGGGACAACGAAGTTCACCGGCGACGAGAACGGCAACGTAAAGCAATTGCACGCCGTTCGCGTGGGACCTCCGCCAAAGTTCGAGCCGTTAGCCGGCACCGAGTTCACGATTGATGCTGACCTCGTCCTGCTGGCGCTCGGTTTCACGGGCCCCATTCGAAAGGGCATGCTGGAAGAGATCGGCGTGCATCTGGACACTCGCAGCAACGTCGCGACGAAGGGAAATTACATGACGTCCGTGCCCGGCGTCTTTGCCGCCGGCGACATGCGCCGCGGCCAGTCGCTGGTCGTCTGGGCGATTGCGGAAGGCCGCAGCGCGGCGAAAGCGATCGACGAGTACCTCAGAAGTGGCGCCCGCATGGGCTAGCTCCCTTTGAAGAAGGGACGGGCTCGGGCGCGCGCCTACTGCAAAATCCAGGTTCCTACCTTCTCAATGAACCGGAAGGCGTACTGAGTCGGCTCTCCTTCTCGCAAGTCAGTCCGGACGCAGCGCGCCTTGCCGACGAGTTCACGCCCGTACTTGCCGAGGCTGACTTCCACGATTGTATCGGTTTTAACTGGCGCGGCGGAACCGCACAAAAACCCGCTCAAGCTCACGTTTTCCGTCGAAGTTTCTTCGTCAAATTCCTTTCCGTCGGAGTCTGTCCCTCGTAGTTTCAAGAGCACGCGTAACTGCACGCGCACCTCACTTCGCGGCACCATGGTGTGTCTCTTCACAATCGCAAGCCGGGACTTCAGCGCGTCGAAATCGATTGGTTTCGGGAAGAACCCGGCTGCACCCAGGGCCGAGGACGCTTCCTTGGCCTCAGCTCCCATGGCGCCGCTAACCACGAATATCGGAACAAGCTGCGTCTGACTGAAGGATTGAAACGTCCGACACAAATCAAACCCGGAAAATTTGGGCATATGCATGTCAAGGAGGATCGCATCCGGCTTGTGTTCCATTGCGAGTGCAAGCGCCTGTTCCGGATCGTCCGTGTCAATAATCTCGTAGTCGTCAGCCAGATTCAGTCGAAATAGCCGGCGTATCGCTTCATCGTCATCCACAATCAACAGTCGTCGCACGTAGGCATCTCTCCTTATCTCGTCGTAACCACTTCATCGGCGGCTGGACGTGTCACACTGCTGGAAATCGCACGGCGCGGAGCATCCAGCACTTCACGCACTTTGCGAATCAAAGCCACCTCGGTGAACGGCTTGTGCAACAGATAAATCCCAGATTCGAGGACGCCTTGATCGGCGATGGTGCTGTCGGTATAGCCGGACATGTAAAGGACCTTCAAACCTTCCTGCAAAGGAGCGAGACGCGCTGCGAGCTCGCGCCCGTTCATTCCTGGCATGATCACGTCGGTCAACAACAGGTGAATGGTCTCCCGCTTTTGTTCCACGATCGTTAGCGCCGCGGCGCCGTTTTCGGCCGCGAGCACGCGGTATCCGTTTTCTTCCAATAGTGTTTGAGTCAATTTTCGAAGGGCGTCGGCGTCCTCTGCCAGGAGAATCGTTTCTGCGCCGCGGAAGGATGCGGAGGGCGATGGAGCCGGCGCAGCCTGACCTACCGGCTCTTCGATCTGCGGCAAGTACACTTTGAAAGCACTTCCCTTTCCTGGTTCACTATCAACCCAGATGTATCCACCGCTCTGCTTCACGACCCCGTAAACAGTTGCGAGGCCAAGACCCGTACCCTTGCCACGCTCCTTCGTAGTGAAAAAAGGCTCGAAGAGGTGGGCCAGCGTTTCCTGGTTCATTCCCGTGCCGTTGTCAATCACTGAGAGCATCACGTACGACCCGACTCTCGACCCGGGATGATGAATCGTGTAAACCTCATCAAGCTGCGCGTTCGAGGTCGCGACGACCAGTTTGCCACCCTGGGGAAGTGCGTCGCGCGCGTTGACTACCAGATTCATCACCACCTGTTCGATCTGGCTCTGGTCCGCCTTCACGCGTCCGATACCCGGATCGAGTTGAAATGCGAGTTCGATGTCTTCGCCGATCAAGCGAGGCAGCATCTTCCCCATGTCCGCGAGCAGCGCATTTAGGTTCAACACGGCGGGCGCCAGCACCTGCTGGCGGCTGAATGCCAGGAGTTGGCGCGTCAGCGATGCAGCGCGCTGACCGGCCTTCTCGATTTCTTCGGCGTGCTCCCGCAGCGGGTTGGTGACGTCCAGGCGTTTCTTCAGCACCTCGCTGTAGCCGATGATCACGCCCAACAAATTGTTGAAGTCGTGGGCGATTCCTCCGGAAAGTCTGCCGACCGCTTCCATCTTCTGAGCCACCTGAAGCTGGCGTTCCAACAGTTGTTTTTCGCTCACGTCCTCTGCGAAAACCGCGAAGGAACCGTCGTCTTCTCCGCCATCTTTAACGAGCAGGCCGCTGCATCGCGCCGTCGTTAGGGTGCCGTCTTTGCGTTTCCATTCGATCTTTTCGTCCTTGAAATTGCTCTGGACCTCAAGAAGGTGGATAATTCGCCGATGCTCCTCGGGGTCGCGGTACAGGTCTTTCGCCAGGTTCAGCTTGAGAAGCTCATCCCGCGACTCATAACCGAGCATTTTCTGCAGCGCCGGGTTTACGCGTAGCAGTCGCCCCGCAGCCGTCGCGCTGTAAATACCGTACGGCGCGTTCTCGATCACGGATCGAAAACTCGCTTCGGACAACCGCAGCGCCTCCGACGCGCGTTTCCTGTCGGTAATATCTCGATTCACGATAACCAATTTTTCAGGTAGGCCATTGGGACTGCGGATCACGCTGGATGTCGACTCGAGCACTCGCCATGTCCCGTTTTTGTGTCGAATCCGGTATTCGAGGGTCGTGCCGACTCCGGTCGCTCGCGCTTTGTCTGCCGCCGCTTTCACGCTAGCCCGATCCTCCGGATGAACTTGTTCCATTGCGGAGGATGCCTTCAACTCCTCGCTCGTATACCCCAGGATTTTCAGGTATGCGAGACTGTTGAAAATTCTCCGGCCCTCCATATCCACGACTGCCAGCATATCGGCGGCGTTCTCGCTGATCAGCCGGAACAATTCCTCCCGCTCCATCAGCTGCCGCCGGATTCGGTGAATTTGCAGTTGCTGGTACACGGTATAAACGTCGAAAATCAAAACCAGTCCAAGCAAGCCTCGTACGGCCTGAGGCAGCAAGAACCTCGTGAAGGTGTCGTCTACGTTCCAGTACCGCGGCGCAATAAACGAGCTCAATCCCACCGTCAGCAACAGGCTGACGATTATGGCTGACGACCACAGCCACCACTCCCGCCTTTCAATTCTTCGGAACTTCGAGACGGATTGATCGAGCTGCACAGTTGGCTCGACACGAGGTTTGCGCGATATCAGCTGTTTCAAAGCGGCTCCTGTCAGAATCGCCCTTGAGCGACCTCTAGCATCGCGGTGCGGTATGCCAACGCGTCCTGCTGGATGCTGGATCGTTTTTGAACGTGGCTCGAACAACCGCGGCCGTGGTCACGCAGCGATTCCTCGCCGCCAAGTCCCGAATTAAAGAATCGGCTGCTGGCGGTCCTGACTTCACGTTGAAACTCCAACGAGTTTCGAGCGTGCGGACCCATCTCAGGCCGGGCGAATCGTTCCACATTGAAACATCGGAAACGAACGTTACTTACAAAGCAGGGCGGCAGTTCAACCAGTCTCTCTAGTACACGATTGCGCATCCTCACCAACACTTCTGTTACGAGATCAATCCAATCGGCTCGAGCCGTGCGAAAATGAAAGCTGTAGCGCGACGTCCGACGCCGCTTTGAAGTCCCCTTCCGGAAATGAACATCGTTGAACAAGCCGTGCAGAATCGTCGCTGTGCTAGGCACGCGGCCTGAAGCCATCAAGCTAGCCCTCGTCATTCAGGAGTTGCGCCGCCGCCCGGCTGAGTTCGAGACGGCAGTCGTTTACACGGGCCAGCACCGCACCATGCTCGCCAGCGCGCTCCTACTCTTCAAGATCAAACCGGAATTTGATCTCGACGTGATGCGCCCCAATCAGTCGCTAAGTTCGCTTACCTGCCGAGTCCTCGATACCGTCGAAAACGCCTGCCGGCGCTTCGGTCCCAACATGGTTTTGGTTCAGGGGGACACCACGACTGCTTTCGCCTCAGCTTTGGCCGCGTACTACTGCAAAATTCCCGTCGGCCATGTCGAAGCGGGTTTGCGAAGTCACGACATCTACAACCCGTTTCCGGAAGAGGCGAACCGGCGCCTTGTTTCGGTCGTCACAGAGATTCACTTCGCCCCTACCGCCAATTCGCGCGATGCCCTTCTCGATGAAGGTGTTTCGGCCAGCAAGATTGTCGTCACCGGGAACACTGTAGTGGACGCGCTGCGAGGGCTGAGTGAATTGCCTCACCCCTGGGAAAACACGCCGCTCGCCGGCATCCCCGACGACAATTCGCGTTTGGTGCTGGTTACGTCTCATCGCCGCGAATCGCTGGGTGCCGATCAACGCAATATGTGCCTGGCGCTGAAGGACCTGGTGGAACTGCATCCTGATATTCGGGTGATATACCCGGTCCACATGAATCCGAACGTGCGCAGCACCGTTAACGCACTTTTGGGCGGCACGGACCGGATTCACCTGACTGAACCACTCGACTACATCACTTTTGTCAGCTTGTTGCGCCGCTGCTTCATGGTTCTCACCGATTCCGGGGGTATCCAGGAAGAGGCTCCGACATTCCACAAGCCGGTGCTCGTTCTCCGCCGAGTCACGGAACGGCCGGAGGCCTCGCAATTCGGCTTGGCGAAGATCATCGGCATGTCGCGCGAAGGAATCGTTCGCGAAACCGAGCGTGTCCTGAATGACAAGGAGGCGTACCTCGATATGTCGGCAGGGGAAAATCCGTACGGCGACGGCAGAGCCTCTGAAAGAATCGTCGAGGCCATCACTCGATGGCACCTCGGAAAAATGCCGCTCCTTGAACCGGAAAAAGAATTCAAGCTGCCTGCGAGACATCCATTTCGACGTCGTAAATCCGATATTACCGAGGGCGCGCCATCAGCGATCCCCGAAAAGGTGCGAGCCTAGGGAGCTGCCGAACGCTATGGTCTACTGTTTATTAGGAATTGTTCTAGTCATCTCGGTATATACGGCGCGCCACTATTTGTTCACTTTGAATCGCCTGTTTGGATTTCAACGGCACCCCTACATAGATACCGATTCCGCGAATTGGCCGCCAGTCACGATTCTGGTGGCCGCGCACAACGAAGAGAAAGTCGTCTCGAACATTCTGTCTGCGTTAATGAGCGTCAATTATCCCCAGAACAAAATGTTAGTGGTCCCGGTAAACGACCGCTCCACGGACGGCACGCGCGAAATCGTTGACGGATATGTCCAAAAGCATCCGGGCCGCATCCGCCCCTTCCATCGCACCGGCGGAAAGCCCGGCAAAGCCGCCGCGCTCAAGGACGCGAT
The DNA here is from genome assembly GCA_963814605.1 of uncultured Acidobacteriota bacterium. GTDB lineage: Bacteria > Acidobacteriota > Terriglobia > Acidiferrales > UBA7541 > Palsa-295. The sequence goes on from CAWFDD010000002.1 coordinate 1,236,288, forward strand.
GGAATTCGTCGACACCGAGGTGATCCTCGTATTCGATGCCGACTACATTCCCGGTAGCGGATTGATCCGCCAGCTTGTCGCGCCTTTCTTCGATCCGGAGGTCGGCGGCGTCATGGGACGCGTCGTGCCATTGAATGTCGGGACCAATCTGCTGACACGATTGCTCGATCTTGAGCGTTCCGGCGGTTACCAGGTGGACCAACAGGCGCGCATGAACCTGCACCTCGTGCCGCAGCACGGCGGCACCGTCGCGGGAGTACGGCGCAGCGCGTTGCGTGAAATCGGAGGCTGGAACGACAACGCTCTTACTGAGGATACCGACCTTACCTACCGTCTTCTTCTCAATGGCTGGCAGACGGTGTACCAAAATCGCTCCGAGTGCTACGAGGAAGTCCCGGAAACGTGGCCGGTGCGCATCAAGCAGATTATGCGCTGGGCCAAGGGTCACAACCAGGCGCTGGTAGCGTACGGTCTCCGCCTGCTGTTCGGCAGACATCGCGCAACCTGGCGCGAGCGAATCGATGGCACTCTTCTCCTGGGCGTGTACGCCATGGCACCGATCACTCTGATCGGATGGGTGTTGGCTCTGGCAGCTTTCTACGAAGGTGTCGCCCCTCTCTACGGTCTGGTCGCGCTGCTGACCTTCACCGCCTACGCCGCCACCGGGAACTTTGCCGCATTCTTTGAGATCGCCGCGGCGGTGCGGCTGGACTATACGCGCCAGCGCATCTGCCTGCTGCCGTACCTGATTCTCGGATTTGGCGTGAGCATATTCTCTGTTTCCCGCGCATCCATCTCCCAGTTGTTGGCTCCGATCACCGGGGCGCAATTCCATTGGGACAAGACCGAGCGCTTCCGAGGCAATCCGTGAACCCCGCATTCGCCACAATGACTCTTTTTCTGTTGGCGGGACTGCTGTTCCTCGCTCCCTTGCTCCCGGCATTTGTCGAGCTATACCGCAAGCGTGATGCTCAGCCATTGGACGTGATTCAGCAGTATGGCGGCGACATCCGCCACTTCGCCCACGGCTTTCGCCGGTTCGCCATGGGATTTCAGCAGGAATTGCAACAGTGCGTCGCATCAGGAACCACGGCTAGGGGAAGTTTGCCCAATGGTGACGATTACGTCTTGCTCGGGCTCGCGGACGAGTCGTTCTTTCTGCCCGCGACGAAAAAAGACCTAACCTGGCCCTCCATCGTCGCCGCCGGCGTTGACTTAGTCCTGCCCGACGGCCTGACCTTTGCCAAGGAAATATACGCTGCGGGGAATTTGACCGGCGGAGCGCGCTCCACGTTCCGTGCGATTCTTGGCGAAAAGAGTGTGCATTTGCAACGCGCCAGCAACGTGATTCGCTGGGCGCACGCAGCGCATTTGCTTCGCGCCGAACAAGACTGCCGCCTGTACGGGCGCATATCTTCGGATCGGGAAATTCAATTGCAGCCTGGCTGTGTTTTCCAACGAGTGAACGCCCCGCTAATTATTTCAGGATTCTCTGACGCTCGGGCTGGAGCACTCGCTCCACAGCCTTCGAATGCTGTTGACGATCTGCCTGTACCGATCCCGCCCGGTCGCACCCTCTATGACGGTGATCTGGAAATTCGCGCAGGCGAGGTGGTCGCTGAAAGCATCGTTACGCGCGGCAAGCTTCATATCGGTGCCGGCGCTCGAATTCTCGGCAGCGCAAAGAGCAACGCACACATGACCGTCGATTCAGGCGCGTCCGTCGAAGGCAGCCTGGTCAGCGGAACCACCATGCACGTTGGCACCAATTGCCGCATCGGCGGTCCGGTGCTGGCGGAACGCGGAATGGTGATCGAATCCGGCACTCATTGCGGGACCGCCAGCATGCCTACCACCGTAGGCACGCTCACCATCGAACTTGAAGAAGGTGTCCTCGTGTTCGGCACGATTTGGGCACGAAACGAGGGACGAGTGGTTCGCAGAGCATGACGAGACGCCTACAACTTTTCGTCGGGATCGCTCTTGGACTTCTGGTGCTGGCCGCTTGTTTCGCTTGGTATTCCTACGACCGATTCAGCCCCGGAGCGGATCGCATCATTCTTCTCGTTCCAGATGGGACCAGCTTTTCGAATCCCGCCGTGAGTGTGTGGCTCGACGCGAGCAACGAGGAAGGCCTTCACGTCGTGCCCATGCACGACTCCAATTTCATCCGTTCCATTTTTCCGCGGCCACCCTGCGCGGGCGTAATTTTGCCAGATTCAATTCACCAGCGAGCCAGCGACCTTTTCGTCGGCGCAATTCATGACTATGTGGCTACCGGCGGGCACCTGATGCTCGTCTACGACGCGGCGGCGGAATCGCTCGGGGGGTTCTATCCCACGAATCGTTCGCGGTTCGCAGATCTCGCCGGAGTTGATTACGCCCTCTACAAGACTCTCGGCTCCGCCATGATCCAGTCGGGCGACGTCAGCGGCACGATTCCCGTGATGAAGGACCTCGGTGTGCCTCCGGGGAAGTATTTCCCGTTTATTGAGCCCGCTCCCGAGCCCGAAGCGCCGCTGCGATTCGAAACTCAACTTCGCCGCTACCAATACGGCAGTCTGGCGTACCCGAGCTTCGTCACCTCGGGAGATTACTCCGGCAATGTCCTGCTCCATTCGATCGCAGGTGTCGTCGCCGGGGAGCATCCTTATCTCAAGGGCTCCGTGCTGTTTGTAAATTTGCCGCTCGGCTATCTGAAGCTCAATACGGACGGTCTGCCGCTGCACGCGTTCCTCAAGTACTTCGCGACGCGCACGTTGTCGCTTCCCTATTTGCTCGCCGTTCCGAACGGAGTCGGCGGCCTGGTGCTCAACTGGCACGTGGACTCGAACGCCGCCATCAAGTCTCTTCAAGAATTGGAGTCGTGGACGTTGGTGCAGCAGGGCCCGTATTCCGTAGATATCACCGCCGGCCCAGACACCTATGCGATCGGTGATGGCAAGGGTTTCGATGTCCTCCACAATCCCATCAGTCAGGGTTTGATTCGCACGCACTCGCTTCGCGGCGACGAAATCGGCAGTCACGGGGGATGGATTCACAATTACTTCGCGGCTCACGTCGAGACGGACAAGCCCAAGGACATGCAAAAGTATCTCGAGTGGAACAAGTCCGCCCTCGAAAAAATCACCGGTAAACCGGTCGTTGAATACTCCGCCCCCAATGGCGATCAACCGGTGTGGGTCACTCGCTGGCTCGATGATCACGGTTTCATCGCCTACTACTTTACGGGTGACACGGGAATGGCCCCAACCCGGGATTACCGCGGCGGCCTTCGCAGGGGCAAGAATATCTGGGCGTTCCCCATCGCGCAGATGGATCGGGCCGCCTCGTTCGAGGAAATGAGCTCCGAGGACGTTCCCTTCGCGGTCATCCAGAAGTGGCTCGAGGCGATGACCGCATTCGTCGCCGACCGCCAGCAAGTGCGGCTGATCTATTTTCATCCTCCTGGAATATTGCCATTTCGCCAGGAGGTTCAGAACTGGATGGAACTCACCGCGCAGCTCAAAACGCAGGGACGTTTCCGGTGGTACACAATGCCCCAAATCGCGAATTTCCTGAACTCGCGCAAAGAGATCCGTTGGAGATTCAACGAGCGGGATGGATTGGCCACTCTGGATGCTGTCAGCGCCAAGACTCTTGCTCACCAGGCCTGGAAATTTCCCACACAGAAATACGCAAAGCCAACCGTTGCGCGCGGTTCGGCCAGCGTAGAGCAAAGCGGCGACGGCTGGCTCATCGTGGCAGGTGAAGTGACGCAACTGAAAGTGCAAGCAAGGCTATTGAACCCGTGATCCGCTGCCCACACTTTCGAACAATTGCGATTCTTGCGATCTTGTTGGCGCTCTTTGCGTTCGGCACAAACGCGCAGCAGGATCCCACCGCAGCGTCTCCTCCGCAGCAACCTGGCTCGGATATCCCGGCCGCTCCGGCCCCGGACAAAACTCTAATCAACTTCGTCGAAGCCGGCGGCAGTTACCGGCAGCTTTCGAACGGCTTCGGCGATTGGAGCGGCGGTTACGCTCGCGGCGTTTTCGCCGAGGGCAACAACATCTGGAGCGGCGAAGTAAACGGCCAGCACGAATTCGGCGACGGCGGGGTCTACCTGGCCGCCGGGGACACATACAACTTCACCCCCGATTGGTACGCTTCGCTCACGCTCGGCTCCAGCGTAGGCGGATTTTTCTGGCCGCGACTCCGAGCCGATGCCTTCGTCAACCACAAATTGCTTCCGCGAAAAAACTTCATCGTCACCCTCGGCTACGGCTATTACGCTTCCAAGGATGTTCACCGCGATCAGAGCCTGTATTTCGGCACAACATATTATTTCCAAAAGCGCTGGATCATCGAGGATGGGATACGCTTCAATATCAGCAATCCTGGAGTCGTCTTCTCGCCCGCGGGCTTTGTCGCCGTCACCGAAGGAACCAACAAGCAGCATTACGTCACGGTCAACGCTGGCTTCGGAGAAGAGGCGTATCAAATCGTGGGGCCGAGCACCGTACTAAATCGCTTCGAAAGCCAGAATCTAACGATCACTTGGCGTCAATGGACCGGTAAGAACTGGGGATTTAATTTTGTAGCGGATTATTATCACAGCCCATTTTACCAGCGAGGTGGTGGCAGCTTTGGATTCTTCAGAGAATTCTGATCCTCGCGCTCTTCCGGCGGCCTCGAAACAGCCGCCGAGGTTCGCCGACCGCAGCCGCTTTCGCGGCTATCGCGGTGGCATCATCAATACGCACCGCGCTCTGACGCGGTTTGTTCTCGAACCGCTCGATTTGACCACCGCGGCCCTGTTGTCTCTACTTCTGACTGTTCTTTGGCTCGCCGCACTTCCATGGCTCTGCCAATTTTGGCGATTCGTGCTCGAAAACGGAATGCGGAAGCTCGCCATGCATGCCACGGTCGGACTTACGGCGCATGAGATTACTCCCTACATCCGTTTTTCGGTTCCCTATCCCCGGATGGAGGGTCTCCTTCCCGATCCGCAGACGTGGTGGACTTCCGCCGCTGTCGTGCTCATATTGTTCGCGGCTAGCTTCTTTCTCCCGAAGAAATTTCTTCCGGTGATGTATCTGCTGCGCGCGGTCCTCTTCATTCACCTTACCGCGCTGCTGTTTTTTCTGTTTCTGCCCGCCCGTTTTTCACACTCACCCGGCAGTTACATGGAGGGGCTTACCGGCTACGCCATCGCGCTCATTGGCTTCGTGCCATTGCTCTTTGGCTTGACCTATTACATCTTCGATTTTGGATTACTGCGTAAAGCGTTCCTGACAGCCGTGACGATGGCCCATCTCACCCTGTTTCTTCCGCTGTGGATTCTGCTGCAGGCCCTGGTCCTTCAGAAATCCGTGCTGTTCATGCCAGCGCTCTTTGTCGTCTTCGGCTTGCCGGTGAACATCATAATCATCCTCGCCTTCTATTCTTGGGGGATGAGTTGGTCGTTCAAGAATCAGCGAGTGGCGTAGTCTCTTCGCACGGAATTTCCCAGTGACGGTCGCTTCGGCTCCGACTAGCCGCGCGGCACTTGAGATGCGGTCAGGCGCGGACACTCTCCGAATATCGTCAGATTTGATTCCGCAGCGCGCTGGATGATAAATTTCCAAGGCGGTCGGAGCGACGGAAGTGGTTGATAAGACCTTGGAAACCTGCAGTGAAGCGGTGGCTTCCGTCTTCGACGGGGCCACAATATTGTTTGGCGGCTTCGGCGACCCCGGCTTGCCGGGCCAAATCATCGAGGCCCTCAGGCTGCAAGGGGCGAAGGATCTTACCGTTGTGCACAACGGGTGCGGCGTTGGTACGCACTCGCTGGCAGGCCTGATCCACGACGGCAAGGTACGCAAGTTGATTGCGTCTTTTCCGAGCAATCCCGGCAACGCGTCGTTTAAGGAGAAGTACCTCGCGCACGAAATTGAGTTGGAGCTCGTGCCGCAAGGGACTCTCGCTGAGAGAATTCGCGCTGCCGGCGCCGGTTTGGGTGGCTTTTTCACGCCGACCGGCGCAGGCACCGAACTGGCGGCGGGTAAGGAGACACGCGTCATAGGCGGGCGCGAGATGGTCTTTGAGAAACCGCTGCACGCCGATTTCGCTTTCGTGCGCGCGTTTCGAGGCGACCGTTTTGGCAACCTGAACTACCGCATGGCGATGCGCAACTTCAATGTACCGATGTGCACGGCGGCGAAGTTCGTCGTCGCGGAGATTGACCAGCTGGTACCGGTAGGCTCGATTGATCCTGAAGACGTTCACACGCCTGCGATCTTTGTTGATCACGTGGTTGAGGTTGTCCGTCATCCCGAATATCTGAAAATCACCACGGAAGGACGGTAGGCGATGTCGCTTACACGAGACGGAATCGCTTATCGAGTCGCATGCGACCTGCTCGAGGGCAGCTACGTAAACCTCGGTATTGGCATCCCCACGCTTGTCTCCGGCCACATTCCAGCGGGTAGGGAGGTATTTTTCCATAGTGAGAACGGAATTCTGGGGATGGGCCCACTGGCCGAGCCTGGCCACGAGGATCCCGATCTGATCAACGCCGGCAAACAATACGTGACCCTGAATCCTGGAGCGAGCTTTTTCGATCACCCGACCTCGTTCGGCATGATGCGCGGCGGCCACATCGACTGTGCGGTGATGGGCGCTCTGGAGGTGGCGGCGAACGGCGATCTCGCGAACTGGCGCACTCCGGGTGACAAGGTGCCCGGCGTGGGAGGCGCAATGGATCTCGCCTCCGGCGTGAGTAATATTTTGATCACGATGACGCACGTGACGAACCAACGCAAACCGAAGATCCGGAACAAATGCATGCTGCCATTGACCGCACCGCATTGCGTCAGGCGAATCTATACTGACATGGCCCTGATCGATGTGACGCCGGGCGGACTCGTGCTGCGCGAGTTTGCTCCCGGCCTCGATCCGCAGGCAGTGCAGTCCTGTACCGAGGCCCCGCTCCGCGTCGCAGCCGATTGCAAAGAAATGGATGTTCCCGCCGAGTTCCACGCCGCGCAGCCCGCGCAATGATCCTCACCGCATTTTTTCGACCTCCTCGGCGGAATTGTGGTGTTCGCCTTCCTGGCTAACCGCCCGAACGCGGCTGTGCTGGCGTTCGAAATTGTGAATGCCGTGGACGCGGACCCTAATTCCCTTCTCGGAGGCTTCGGTCGCAGACGCCCCAAGACAGGTTAGCCAACCGGCATCATGAGCACCGAATCCGGCGAACGCCCCGGTCCCCCGGTATAATGAAATCGTGAGCGACCAGAAGACGCAGCACATGACCTGCATGGAAGTCTGGGGCGATAGCCAGCTGACCGAGCGCGGCATCGAAATGGGTGGCCTCGATGCGTGGGTCTACAGCAAGCCCTACGGGCAAGCGCGGCGCGGCGGAGATGTTTACTACGCGTCGAGTTGCGCCACCGGCCGTATCAGCCGGTTGCTATTGGCCGACGTCTCTGGACACGGTAAATCCGTAGCGGCAACCGCAGCGGATCTGCGGACGCTCATGAGGCGTTTCGTCAATCGCCTGGATCAAAAAGAATTTGTGCGTCTTCTCAATCAGCAGTTCGTCGCGCTGTCGAAGGCGGGGTCCTTCGCCACTGCAGTAGTCACCACTTTTTTTGCTCCCAGCCGCCGTCTCATCATTTCCAATGCGGGCCATCCACGACCGCTCCTGTACCGCGCCTCGGAGCATCAGTGGAGTTTGCTGGGGCATGATGGAGGGGACGACAAGCGTACTGCGGCTCAAAACATTCCCCTGGGAATCATGGATCTGACGGAGTACGAGGAGTTCGACGTCGAGCTGGGATCCGGCGATTGCCTGCTCAGCTACACCGATGCTCTGATTGAGTCGCGCGACGCGGACGGTGAAATGCTTGGCGAGGCCGGCGTGCTTCGCCTGCTGCGGCTGCTCGGAGATGTCGAGCCGCAAAACCTGATCGCGGCGCTGCTGAAGGAAATTGGAGAGCGATTTCCCGAAAACCTGTCCGAGGACGACGTGACCGTACTCCTCGTCTGCGCCAACGGACGCCAGCCGAGCCCGTCGTTCAGGGAGAAGTTTGCAGCGATGATCCGGTTTCTCGGCACGCTGGTTCGTGCAGTCAATCCACGCGCCGAACGCCCGCCGACGCCCGATTTCAGCGTGCCAAATGTCGGTGGCGCGATCATTCCAGCTTTAGGTCGCCGCTGGCGCTCGCGAACGCCGAACTCCTAGTTCTCATTCCGCAAACACTCGAGGTAGGTCCGCCCCCTGCCCAAACGCACTGGCGCTGCCTTTCTCGCACCGCCTCGCGTGACCTCAACTCGTCCGCCAAACGCCTGTGAGCCTGTCACTCCGAGCGGAGCGGCTGGACTTTCCTTCCCGGCCGCGAAGAGAGGAATCTGCAGTTGCAGTTATTCGGTTCTTCCTTTCGCATTTGCCACGAGGGGTTTCGCCACAATATATTATGGTCATAATGCCATATGTCGTGCTACTTTTCTTGCCGGTCCATTAGCGTGAGGTTCAGGTCAATGGTTGGAATGAAGGACATACGATGAATAGCCGAAACGGTCATTACAAACTAACTTCTCGGTCGGCTCGCGCGGTCTTCGTGGCGGTTATCGCGCTCGGAATTTTCAGCTCCCTCGCAATTCAAGCGCAGGAATCGCCTGGCTCCGCGCCTGCGGCCTCGTCCTTTCCCGACGCTTGCGGAAATCCCGCGCCCCTCGCGGCGGGTGTGCAGCCGCAGCAACCAATTTTCCCAGCCGGCGCTTACCCGATTTCTTTGCCCACGGTTTCGCCTTACGGCGTGCGCAACGATCTCCCCAATCCCTATCGCGAGGGCGCCGACTGGGTACAGCTGCCCCCAGGCCGTCTGATGGGCTCCACCGGCAGCGTCACGACCGCGCCCGACGGCACCATCTGGGTCGTCGACCGCTGCGGCGCCATGTCCACTGGTGGCGACGGCTGCGACGGTCCTGGCGCGAACGTGAATCCGATCTTCCAGTTCGACACGTCCGGCAAGATGCTCCGCAATTTCGGCGCCGGGCTCTTCATCGGCCCCCACAAACTCACCGTCGATGCAGACGGAAATCTTTGGATCGCTGACAGCGGCGGCCATCAGGTCTTGAAAATGTCCCAGGACGGCAAGGTGCTCATGACCATCGGCCTGCGCGGCCAGCGCGGCGCGCCTCCCGACAAGCTCGACGCGCCCGACGAAGTGGTTGTCGCCGCCAACGGCGACTTCTTCATCGCCGAGGGTCACAACGGCGGCGGCACTTCCTCTGACACGGCCGCCAGAATTTCGAAGTTCGACAAAACTGGCAAATTCCTCAAGTCCTGGGGCAAGCGCGGCATCGCTCCCGGCGATTTCGACGTCCCGCACCCGATCGCGCTCGATTCGCGCGGTCGTCTCTTCGTAGCCGATCGCCAGAACAATCGCATCCAGATCTTCGACCAGGATGGCAATTTCATCGCTCAGTGGACGCAATTCGGCCGTCCGAGCGGCATCTATATCGACAAGCGAACGGATACCATCTACGTCAGCGATTCCGAATCGCGCGACGGCCGAACCAATACCGGCCGCAACGCGCTTCCGCAGACCGGCTACGGATACGATCTCGGCGTTCGCCGCGGCATTCGCATCGGCAGCGCGCGCGACGGCAAGGTCACTGCCTTCATTCCCGATCCGTGCCCTTATCCCTACGCTTCTGTTTCCACCATGGGGGAGGGCGTCACCGTCGATCACGACGGCAACGTCTACGACGCGGAGCTTTCCAAGCGGCTCCGCAAATTCGCGCGCAAGTAGCGCGAGCAATCTTGCGAGCTGTTAAGACCTGAGATAGGAGCATCACCGATGAGAATGGAAAACACGAAGTTCCGCATCGCGATGTTTTCAGTAACGTTGAGTCTCGCGGCCATCGCCGCCCTGTGCGCCGTCGCGCCTGCGCAGCAGAGCACTGCGGCGCAAAATCCCACCGGGCAAAATCTCAATCTTCCTGACCTGCCGAATCCTTACCGCATGACCGCCGATTTCATCACCATGCCCGACGGCCGCAAACTCGGGTCCACCAACGCGATCAACGTCGACGCCAAGGGCAACATCTGGGTCTTCGAGCGCTGCGGCGTAAATTCCTGCACCGGCTCCAACGTCGATCCAATCCTCGAGTTCGATCCCTCAGGCCAGCATGTCATTCGCAGTTTCGGAGCCGGCAAATTTGTTTTTCCTCACGGCCTCATCTTCGACCATGACGGCAACATGTGGATCATCGACGCGGGCGTCGTCGAAGACGTGAAGGGCAGCCAGATCTTCAAATACACGCCCGAGGGCAAACTCCTGCTCGCGCTCGGCAAGCCCGGTGTCCGCGCCAACGCCACCTCGCAGGATCTTTTCAACGAGCCGTCCGATCTCGCCATCGCGCCCAATGGCGATCTCTACGTCGCCGACGGCCACATCGCTCCCGAATCCAACGGCCGTATCGTTCACCTCGATCCGAACGGCAAATTCATCGAGGCCTGGGGCACCAAGGGCTCCGGCCCCGGTCAGTTCAATTGTCCCCACTCCATCGCGCTCGATTCCAAGGGCCGCATTTTCGTCGGCGACCGTAACAACAATCGCATCCAGATTCTCTCGCCGCATGGTCAGTTCATCGCCGAGTGGCGCCAGTTCGGCCGCCCCAGCGGCGTGCGCATTCTCAACGACACTCTCTACGTCGCCGACTCCGAATCGCGCAATGTCCCAGGACAATACGGCTACAATCCCGGCTTCCATCGCGGCATTCGCATCGGCAGCGTCAACGACGGCGTCGTGAAAGAATTCATTCCCGACCCCGTGCCGAAAAACGGTGCAAGCTTCCCGGAGGGAATCACCGTCGATCCCACGGGCGTCATTTGGGGAGCTTCGATCGGCGACCGCCAGGTCACAAAATTCACGCTAGCGCGCTGAACACCGCGATCGAATACGCTTCTATAGGGAGGGAATCCTCATGGCGAACCGCAACACATCACGTCGCACCAGGCAAAGGCGCGCCCGCCGGGTCACTCCGCGCGCCGCGCGCAAACGCGAGACGCACGAGCGCATCCTGAAATCCGCCCGCACCATCGCGCGTCGCGAAGGCCTGCGCGCCAGCAGCGTGCCGCGCGTCATGTCCGGCGCCGGGCTCACCGTCGGCGGATTCTACGCGCACTTCCCGTCGAAGACCGCCATGGACGTGGAAATCGTGCGCAGCATGCTCGGCAACCTGCCCGGGCGCTGGCTCGGCGGCTTCGAGGATTCATCCGGTCTCGAATGGGTCAGCCGCGCTGTCGATCGCTACCTCTCCGTTGCCCATCGCGACAATGCTGACGGCTGCGCTTATCCCGCCGTGCTTTCCGAGATTGCCGTGGCGCCCGCCGAAGTGCGTCAGGAATTCGCCGCCGCGCTGCAGGCCCGCGTCCGCGCTTTCGAAGCCCACGTCCCGCCAGTCGCCGGATCGAGCGTCCGCGATCGTGCCCTCGCCACCGTGGCGCTCACGATCGGTGGTCTGCTCCTCGCCCGGGCCTCGCGTGGCACTCCGATCAGTGAAGAAATGCTCGCCGCCTGCAAGCTCTGGGCCCTGCCCGAACTCGACGTCGCGTAAACCGTACGCGCCGGCGCTTTGATCGGCGGAGTTGGGGAGTCGATCAAGACTGTGCAGGCGCTTCTCGGGCACTGCGACCTGGGAACAACTCTGAGCACGTATGCGCATGCCATCCCGTCCTCGCAACGTCGTGCTGTCGAACGAGTGGCGGGAGTTTTGTTCTCAGATGTTCTCAAGTCACCAAGCAACGCGGAAGGAGAACGGATCAACTAATTGTGAACGCAAGACTTACAAAGACAGTGGTGAGCCGGGTAGGACTCGAACCTACAACCCGCTGATTAAGAGTCAGCTGCTCTACCATTGAGCTACCGGCCCAGCAAACTTTAATTCTAACATGACGGATTATCGTTCCCAACGCAGTCCCAGACGAACCAAACTGCGTCAGCGGCGCAACGTCGCAGCAATTTCCTTGGCCACTTGACGCGCACGAACCAGGTCGCCCGGACCCAGCGATATCGCGGCGACTCGGGCATGCCCGCCGCCGCCATATTTCTCGCAGAGTGACGCGAGATTGACTTCCGGGGGGATCTCCTTCCATGGATTCGTGCCCACGGAAACCTTCGCCCGCGCCGGTGAAGCGCTCACACCCACCGTATAAAGAGCATCCGGAAACAGAAAATACGGCACGAACTTGTTGTAGCCCTCCAGATCCAGATCGCTCACGTCGAAATAGATCACCCCGCCGCGAAAATCGGCGCGCTCCCGCATGATGTCGATGGATCGCCGGTGCCGCTCGAGCAACGGTCCCAGGTGCTTCTTCACCAGCGGCAGTTGCACGATTTCGGCCAGCGGCAGCTCCGCCAAATCCGGAATTAGCCGCGGCACCAGATAAGGCTCCGGCGCAGCTTCGATCACCAGCGCCAGTTGCGTAGCCGGCTCGGTGAGTCCCACAGCCTCTTCCGCAGAAGCAAATTGCGCGCCGTCGATGATGTCGCCCCACTTGATCAACTCGGCTAGAGGCTTGGGGTCGAAGCCGAACTTACCCGAAGCCACATCTGCGAGGAGTTTGGTGCAGGATTTGTAATCCGGGTCGTAGAACTTCTTGCCGGAGTGGTCATGCTTGAAATTATCAGCGTCCGCCGGTGTCAGAAACGCGCTCTGGTGATGATCGAACCACCAGGTCAAGGCCGGCGAACTTGAATACTTGAAGTCCACAATCGCGTTTTCGTCGCCATCGAACGTGTTGTCGTCGAAGAGCGCGGACGCCTTGTGGGTCAATCCGGTATAGAGGAATTCGGCGCTCGGGTTAATCCGTTCGTGGTAAAAGCGGGAGAAGATCGCCGCCGAGGCGGCACCGTCGAAACATTTGTCGTGAAAACAGATGCGAACCTTCAATTCGCTCTCCCGTTGCGCGTCTACCCTCGGTGCGCCCTGGCCCCAAGAGTAAAGTCAGATAACATGGCTGCTCCCCTTCCGGTTGTCAAGTAGGAACCCCGCGTGGCGGTGCGCCCGCTACCTCGCCGAGCGAATCTGGCTGCGGCGAAAGCAGTCCAGCGCATGGTCGTTCACCATGCCCACCGCCTGCATGAAGGCGTAACAGATCGTCGAGCCGACGAAACGGAAGCCGCGCTTTTTCAGGTCCTTGCTGAAAGCGTCGGATTCAGGCGTTTGCGCCGGGACGTGCCGCGACGTTCGCCAGGAATTCTTCTTCGGCGTTCCGCCGACGAACGACCAGACGTAGCGGTCGAAGCTGCCGAACTCCTCTTGCACTGCCAGAAACGCCCGGGCGTTCGTAATCGCCGCGGCGATCTTCAGCCGGTTGCGCACGATCCCGGCGTCGGCAAGCAGCTTGCGAACCTTGCGCTTGTCGTACCGGGCAATCTTGGCGGCGTCGAATCGGTCGAACGCCCGGCGGTAATTCTCGCGCTTCTGTAGAATCGTTGCCCAGCTCAACCCGGCTTGCGCGCCTTCCAGAATCAGAAACTCAAATAGACCGCGGTCGTCATGCAGCGGTACGCCCCATTCCGTGTCGTGGTAGCGAACATCCAACGGACTCCGCGCCCAGTGACATCGGCGCAGCCCGTCGCTGTGAGTTTGCTCCATGATGAGGATTTGCGCCTTGTCGGCTAACGGGTCGGCGCTTCGGCGGGATTCTGGTTCTGCGCGTCCTCCGGCGATCCTTCGCGTTCGGCTGCACGCGCCAGGCAGCGCGGACACAGGCAATCCGCAAACCGCGCTCGCATATCCGCGCTCGCTTTGCTCCCCAGCTTTACTTCCTCGCACCAACACTTCTTGCTGGATGCCGAGCAGCCGAATTGCACGCCACAGGCCGGACACGTCTTCTGTTGCGGGGTTTCCCTTGCCGACCGCGAATTGGGCTCGCCGTTGCTCACGATCGCCGCCCCTGGTCTCACCAATCCTGCCAACCGCTAAAACGTTTCACCCTGACGCCAGGCCGCACTTGGACCTTTAGCGCACAATCAAATTCGGGTGGAATTGCGCCTAGGAAATGTGGCGCTCGAGAATCTTGACGATGTTCTCTTTCGGCTGCGCTCCGACGATCTGGTCGGCCACCTGGCCGCCCTTGAACACCAGCAGCGTCGGGATTCCGCGGATATTGTACTTGCCGGAAACGTTCATGTTCTCATCAACGTTGAGCTTCACCACCTTGACCTTGCCGGCTTGTTCCCGCGCGATCTCTTCGACCGTGGGCGTCAGCATGTGGCACGGACGGCACCAATCGGCCCAGAAATCCACCATCACTGGCTGCGACTTGCTGGCCTCAATCACGTCGGCTTGAAAGCTCGCGTCCGTTACCGCTTGGAGAATGTCAGACATGTTTTCCTCTTGTAGCGGCTTACCGGCCAAACGCCGTTCTGCGCGCCACTATTTAGATGATCCTGCAACCCGCGGGATTCGCGCCCTCTTAGCTGCTTCATACAGTGTGACATAGGCGGCCGCCGAGGACTTCCATGAAAAATCCTTGGCCATGCCGTTTGCCTGTATGACGTGCCACACCTTCGGGTCCCGGTACGCCTTCAGCGCCGCGCGAATGCATCCGAGCAGCGCCGCCCCGTCGTACTCCTCGAACTTGAAACCCGTTCCCTGCTGCGTCTTCGCAACGAAATTCTGAATCGTATCGTCCAGCCCGCCGGTTGCGCGCACCACCGGAACCGTGCCGTAACGCAGGCTGTAAATCTGGTTCAGCCCGCACGGCTCATAGCGCGAAGGCATCAAAAACATGTCCGCCCCGGCCTCGATCTTGTGTGCGAGCGTGTTATCGTACCCGATTTTCACGCCCACGCGAGCCGAATATTTGTCCGCGAGCCCTTTAAACAGTTTCTCATACTCCGGCTGGCCCGTGCCCAGCGCAACAATGGCCAGATTCTCCTTCATCAAATCGCCGGCAATCTGCGCGATCAGGTCGAATCCCTTCTGATCCGCGAAACGCGAGACAATTCCGATCAGCGGGCGCTCCAGATTCTCCTCCGGCAGACGAAACGCCGCGAGCAGATCTTTCTTGCAGGTTTTCTTGCCGTCCAAATTGTGCACCGAATAATTCTGCGCAATCAGCGTGTCCGCTTCGGGGCTCCACACGGCGTAATCCACGCCGTTCAGGATTCCTACCAGCCGGTCCGCGCGATTGCGGATCACGCCCTCGAGTCCCCATCCGAATTCTGAAGTCTGAATTTCCTTGGCGTAGCGCCGGCTCACCGTGGTCAGGAAGTCGGCGAAGATCAGCCCGCCCTTCAGGAAATTAACTTTGCCGTAGAATTCGAGCGCGTCCATGGTGAACAGATTGTCGGGCAGCCCGATGCTTCTCATCGCCGTCTGCGGAAACAATCCCTGATAGCCCAAATTGTGGACCGTCAGGACCACCGGCAGCGACCGCACCACGGGATCGTTCGCGTGCTGCGTGCGCAGCAGCAACGGCACCAGCGCCGACTGCCAATCGTGGCAATGGATCACGTCCGGCAGCCACACGCGCTTCATAAACTCAATGGCCGCGCGCGAGAATTCCGCAAATCTCTCTGCGTTGTCCGGATAGTCGCCGCTTTTTTCACCGTACAGTTGCGCGCGGTCGAAGTACGCCGGATCGTCCACGAAAAAATACCGTACGCCTTTGACCGGTGCGCCCTCGCCGATCGCCGGAAAGCGCATCCTGTCGCCCAGCGCGATGCTGACGCTCGAAACCAGCGTGGACGCCATCTTGTTGCCGTGATAGCGCGGCAGCAGCACAACCACTTCATGCCCCGCGGCTTGCAGCGCCCGCGGCAGCGCTTCGACCACGTCCGCGAGCCCGCCGGTTTTTGAATACGGGAGCCCTTCCGAGGATACGAATAGAATTTTCACGTGTTTTCAGTCGGAATAAAAACGGTAGCGGACGCCTTCGCATCCGTCAAGCCAATCTCCGGAAAGCAGACTGAGTTTGTTACTGCTTCCGCGCCCAGTTCCGCGTTGTTACACTCGGATTCCCTATGCCGCGACAAAAATTGGGCCAGCATTTCCTCAGCGCTCCGGGCTGGCAGAAACGGATTCTCGACACGCTGCCCGGCGGCGCAAATGACCTTTGGATCGAGATCGGCCCGGGTCACGGCGAAATGACCCGCCTGCTTGCCGCCAGGAGCCGCCGCTTGATTGCCATCGAAGCCGATCCGCAGCTCGCCGCGCGCCTCGAAGAGACTGTGCGCGCCGAACCAGACGAATGGCCCGGCGTTGAAATCGTCTCTGGCGATGTTCTCGAGCTCGATCTCGCACAGCTGGCCGGCGGCAGATTTCGCGTGTACGGCAATCTCCCCTACTACATCACCTCGCCGATTCTTCATCAGCTTTTCGGTTATGCAAACCAAATCGCCTCGATTCACGTCGTGATGCAACTGGAAGTCGCCGCTCGAATCGTGGCTCGCCCCGGCCGCCGCGAGTACGGATACCTTTCCGCCGCCTGCCAGTTCTACACGCAGCCCGCGCTCGCACTGAAGATTCCGCCCGGGGCCTTTCGGCCGCCTCCAAAAGTGACGTCCGCTTTGGTGCACATGGCGCTCCCCGGTGAAGGCGCGTCTTTGGGAATCGCAGATGAAGCGAAGTTCCTGAAATTCGTCCAGCTCTGCTTCGCCCACAAACGGAAAACGCTGCGCAACAATCTGCGCGGCATCGCCTCGGATCAGCGCATCCACGAAGCCCTTGCGTCCTGCGGCCTGCGCCCCGACGCCCGCGCCGAGCAGCTCTCGCTCGCGCACTTCGCCGCGCTCCACGCCGAACTGTCCTAAGGCTTTGCCCGCTCAGGTTTGTGCTGGCTTGTCTTCAATCACCGTCCGCAGCCGATCGGGGAGATCGGTCATGATCCCATCCACTCCTGCGCGCATTACGGAGTTCATTTTGGGGACTTCGTTCACGGTCCAGGTGACGACGTGCAGGTCCGAGCGGTGCGCTTGGTCCACTAGTTCGCGCGTCACCAGATCCGCCCGCGGGCAGAGTTGCCGCGCTCCCACATCCATCGCCGATTTCACCAGGTCCCCGTGCCCGGCCTCGACGAGCAGCCCCATCATCACAGACGCGTCGAGCCGCCGAAGCGACGCGAGCGTGGACGGATCGAACGAAATGACGATGGTCCGCGCTGCGTTGCCCGCCCCTCCGAGCGCGGCCACCAGGGCATGATGCATGCCCCACGCGGCGTCGTATTTGATCTCCAGATAGAACACCACGTCGTGCTGCAGCGCAAATGCAAGAATTTCGTCCAGCGTCGGAATGCGTTGTCCCATGAACTGCCGATCGAACCACATCCCGGCGTCAAGCTCGCGAAGCTCCGCCAGTGTATGGTCCCGCACCGCTCCCTTTCCGTTGGTGGTGCGTTCGAGCGTCGCGTCGTGGATCGCCACGAATTTCGCGTCGCGCGTCAGATGCAGGTCGGTCTCGATGAATTGAGCACCCAGCGCTACGGCCCGCTCAAACGCCGCCATGGTGTTCTCCGGGGCGTGGCCTGAAGCACCTCGATGCGCAATGATCCAGGGGGCTCGCATGTGTCCGACCATCCTACCAGATTCGTCCGCCGCGCCCATTTCGGGGCCGCCAGCGGGTTGTGAGAACGGCAACGCGGACTAGTCCCGGTACTCGCCAGTCACCAGCTTATGCTGACCGTCACCATGCAAATTGGTTCTCACATTTTCCATTCCCTTGCCTGCCCTTGCCAGCCTCGCGCACTGCACTTCGGCGGAAACCGACCCTCGACGTCGAAGCGCCCAGCCAGCATTCCTTATCTCACTGTTAATAAGACACATAACAGCTCTCATTAAAAAGTCCCGCAACCTCCCTTTGGTAGGCCGATTGCCCCTCTCTTGGCACTGCCGGAAGCCTGTAGCGGTGTGGTGGGGGCTTGGGAGGGCGCGTGGCGCTGTTCGTATTGCTCTTGGTCGCCGTCGTGGTCGCGCAGACGTGGTACGACTGGCGCGATGGGAAAAAGACCTGGGTCGTTCCTGAGTGGGCCAAGGGCATGGCCCTCGGCGGGTTGATAGCCGTCTCGCTCGCCGCCGCCACTTCGGTGGCCGCCGTTTGGCTGCGCGAGGATACCGGCCAGTGGTCCGACGCCTTCAACTCCCGGCTCTTCTGGCCGGAGTTGGTCTTTGTCCTCGGCGGGATGGGAATCATCGTGGTCGCGGCACGCAAGAAGTGGCTACGTTTTATGCTCCTGCTGGCGGGCGTTCTGATCGCTGCCTTTTGGCTGGGAATGACCCTTTAGTTGAATAGCTTGGCCGTTCCGCATCTCCACTCGCCGGTAACCAGCCTGGCACTTCACAAAGAGTCTCCATCACACACCCATTCGCCGGTAAATAGCCGTCATTCGCCGAAAAGTGCGCGACGGCTCCATCAAGTCCCGATAATCTCTCGCCATGTTCAATTCTGAATTCATGCAGGAGGCGATGGTGATGACGGACGCGAAACCCCGGCTCGTTTCCGATAGGCTGACTCTTCGGGCAATGCTTTTGCTGCCCGCCGCGGCGCTGATTTTCATCGGAAGTATGTTTCAATTGGGCATGCTCGGATACGGACAGCTCGATCCCCGCAATTTGTGGCCCGCCCTGATGATTGTCCAGACCGCGTGGAACTTGGTGGCCGCCCATCTGAACGCCCCCGAATTTGCGGATCTCTCGCGATTCTGGCCGCTCCTTCTCGTGGCGTCGGGCTTTGCCGTTCTGCTGGCGCTCAAACCAAAAAACTCGGCGGATGCACCCCGCACCTCGCATATGGGGGACAGGTAAGTATGGCTGACGAACCCAGGGATTCGTCCAAGCCTAGTCTCGGCGACGAAATCCGGGATACGGTGGAACAGGAAATCCGCGACGGAGTCCGCCGCGTGCGTGACCGCAGCTATCGTCGTTCCATGCGACGACGGCATGGGCCGCCTGGAATATTTATCGGCCTGCTCATCGTCGCCCTCGGCATCGTCTTTCTTCTCGATCAGCAAGGAATCGTTCCGGCGCACGAGTCGTTCCGATTCTTCTGGGGCGCGCTGCTGATGGCCTGGGGATTCGAGATCATCATCGCAGCCCGGCATGATCACTCCTGGTTCTGGGGCGCGGTGCTCATCATCGTCGGAGGGGGCGGCCTCATCAGGGAAATGGGAATTGTCCACTTCTGGATCGGCTCGCTCTGGCCGCTTCTGTTGATCGCTTTCGGAGTATTCGTTCTGCTGCAACGAATGGGATACGTTCCGCCCGGCGGGCCATTCCATCGGCCATATTGGCGCGGACCGTATGTAAATAGTTGTTCGGGAGAACCGGGGATTCCCGGGGCGCCTGGCGCACCTGGCACTCCGGGAGGGCAGCCCGCTTCAAGCGCGCCCGGCGCTCCTGCAACGCCAGGCATGCCCGGGGTGCCCGATCCGCCGTACGCGGCCGCTCAGAATTTTGCCGGCGGCTACGTCCCCGTCAGCGACGTCGGCTCGGGCTATACGGACTCAAGATTCAGCCAGGTTGCCATTCTCAGCGGGTTCAAACGGCGCATCACCTCTCAGCAGTTTCGATTTGCGAATGTAAGCGCCATCCTGGGCGGCTTCGAGCTCGACCTGAGGCACGCGGAGATTGACGGCGACCAGGCCGTGATCCAGGTTTCTTGCGTTCTCGGCGGCGGCGAGATTCGCATTCCGGATACATGGAAAGTAATCGTTGAGACCGACACGGTCGCCGGTGGATTCTCGGACGAAACTTATATGCGGCCCGCCGATCCGACCAGAGCGCCCAAGCGCTTGGTCGTGCGCGGCACGCTCGTCTTCGGCGGTATTGTCATCAAGAACTGAAAACCAACAATGCATCCCATCTTCGGCCAGATTCGGCGGCTAACTCTTTATCTCCTCGCATGGATTCCTCTCGCTGTGCTGATGACCTATCTGCTCACCATCCCGAAGGCGATTACTCTGGCGGAAGCCGCCGCGCTGGCGTTTCCTCTGTGCCTGCTCTACGCGTTTGTTTGCCTGTCCGCGTGGTACACCTGCCGCGTCAGTCCCATCGAAGGCTCCGGACTCGACCGGCTGCTCGGCATTCATGTCAGCGCCGCCGTCATCGCGGCCTTGCTGTGGGTCCTGGCGTCCTGGCTGCTCGCCTGGATTCTCTCTGCCAATTTCCCGGCATTCCGAGTCCTCAACACGCGCCTTGATCCGGAATTGCCTCTTGTTTTTGGCATGGG
The DNA here is from genome assembly GCA_963814605.1 of uncultured Acidobacteriota bacterium. GTDB lineage: Bacteria > Acidobacteriota > Terriglobia > Acidiferrales > UBA7541 > Palsa-295. The sequence continues at coordinate 1,256,496 of CAWFDD010000002.1, forward strand.
CATTTTGTTTTACCTCCTGTCCGTCGCTTTCTACTACGTTCTCATCGCTGTAGAGGCGTCAAAAGCCGCCGAGGCGCGAGTGATGCAGGCCAGCGTCCTGGCGCGCGAAGCCGAATTGCGCGCGCTCAAGGCCCAAGTCAATCCCCACTTCCTTTTCAACAGCCTGAATTCCATCAGCGCCCTCACCACTTCGGATGCACCGAAGGCCCGCGAGATGTGCATCTTGTTGGGTGACTTCCTGCGGCGAACGTTGGGTCTCGGCGAGAAGGCCGCCATTTCGCTGGAGGAAGAGATGTCGCTCATCCACGCCTTTCTCGCCGTGGAGAAAATCCGCTACGGCGCGCGCCTGCAGATGGATGAAACAATTGACAAGGAAGCGCTCGGCGCGCAGGTGCCGCCGCTTCTGCTTCAGCCCCTGGTTGAAAACGCCGTCGGGCACGGCATCGCGAACCTCGTCGAGGGAGGCTGGATACGGCTTGCCGCTGAATGCCGCAATGGCGACCTTTTGATCGTGGTCGAGAATCTGTTCGATCCCGACGCCCCGCCGCGGCGCAAAAGCGGAGTGGGACTCGCCAACGTCCGTCAACGCCTCGAAGCGCGCTACGGCGGCCGTGCCACATTTGCGACCAGCATTGACGGCTCGTGTTTTCGCGTCGCCATCAGTCTGCCGGCAGAATCGAAGGAGCGGTCGTGACCCCTGAAGCGAGCAAGAAAATCCGCACCATGATCGTGGACGACGAAGACCTGGCCCGTCAGGTGCTTCGCGAATTCATTTCCGCGCATCCGGAAATAGAAATCGTCGCCGAATGTGCGAACGGCTTCGAGGCCGTGAAATGCGCCGCGGAACTCGAACCCGATCTTCTGTTTCTCGATATCCAGATGCCCAAGCTCGATGGTTTCGAGGTTCTCGAACTCATCGGAGCCGGCCGCGCCGTCGTTTTTGTCACCGCCTACGATGCTTTCGCTATCCGCGCCTTTGAGGTTCATGCCGTGGATTACCTTCTGAAACCCATCGGCGCCGAGCGCTTCAATGCCGCGCTTGAGCGCGCCAAGCAGCGGCTTTCGGGCAAGCTGCAGTCCGCTCCGCTTCCCGCGATGGAGCTGGCGGCGAGCGCGCGGCCTCCCTTGCAGTATCTGGATCGCATTCCCGTGCGCGAAGGAACCAGCGTCTTCATCATTCCCGTCGCGAAACTCGATTATGCGGAAGCGCAGGACGACTACGTCGCTCTGGCGTCGGGCGGCAAGAAGCATTTGAAGCAGCAGACCATCTCCAGCCTCGAGGCCGCGCTCGATCCCTCGCGCTTTTTGCGCATTCACCGGTCCTATATCGTCAATCTCGAGCGCGTCGTCAAAATCGAGCCATTCGGGAAAGACACTCACGTCGCCGTTCTTTCCGGCGGCACGCAACTCCCCGTCAGCCGCGCCGGACACGCGCGCTTACGCGCTTTCCTCGACCGCTAATCCCCGCAACTCACTGGGCGCGGTAACGTCTCAAACTCACCTGCACACAAATTCGCTTGCGGCAAAAGCGCAGCCAGTTGATGCTGTCAGGGAGGGCCGCCGCGCGAGACTGGGCTCCTTGCGCCGCCACAACAACGCCGTGCACATCCTCGTAGCCGATGACGATGCTGGCAATCGCACGCTCCTGACGGAGCTCCTGCGCCATGCGGGACATTCCGTCACCACGGTCCTCGACGGCCGCGAGGCAATTGCCGCGATCGCAAAAGAGACCTTCGACGTTGTTATCATGGATGAAGAAATGCCCGGCATGACCGGACTGGAAGCCACTCGCGCGATTCTTCAGGGAACCCCGCCTGGACACAAGCGGCCCATTATCGTGGGAATTTCCGGAAACTCCACTCCTGAAGACGAAGCGCGCTGCATGGAAGCCGGCATGGACGCTTTTTTCGCAAAACCGCTTCGCGCGGCCGAGCTGTTCGGCTTGCTCGCCGTGCTGGCGCGCCGCCATCAGCCCACCGGCGCCGAACGCGCGGCCTTTGCCACGCCCGAGCCACCATCCGAAAACCTGGCCGAAACTCTGCGCCGCGCCACCGGAGACAACGACGCAATTTCCCGGTCGTTGGTGAAGACCTTCCTCGCGGACTCACCGAAGAAACTCTCCGCGCTCCGCCGCGCGGTCTCGAAAAAGGATGCCGGTTCGCTCGCTTCGGTCGCTCACTCGTTGAAGGGTGCGCTCTCGATCGTCGGCGCACAGAAAGCAGCAGGCACCGCTCGCAACCTCCAAGCCATGGGCCGCCTCGGCGCGCTGGATGGCGCCATGAGAGAACTCCGCGTGCTCGAAAGCGAGTTGCTGGCCGTCCGGCGCCAGCTCCTCGCACTGCAACCGGCGCGGGCGGAAGCGGTCGAACAGCCGCCGGAACGGACGCCGAAAACGAAGTCCAGCAGAAAGCCGAAAACCCGCCGCTCCGTCTCTCGCCGCCGCAAGCGCTGATGCTGACTAAACCCGCAACGTCACATTCGGAAACCTTGCCCGTTCTAAAACCCGGAGTCATACTGGCTTATATGAAACGGCGAATTTCAATTCTTGGGACCGCTGCGCTGCTGCTGCCGGTTGGCGTTGCGCTGCTCGCGCCGCGAGTGGTGCGCGCGGACGATCTGAAACTCAAGGACGGCTCGACGATCTCCGGCACGATCGTCGGCTACGAGGAACACTCGTTCAAGGTCAAGACCAGCTACGGTTTTGCAGTCGTGCAAAAGGATCAAGTCGTTTCCATCGACATTTCGGACGCATCCAAAGCCCCTGCGGAAAGGAGCCCGGAGCCCGCCGCCGAAAAAGCTTCGCCGGCAGAAAAATCGAAGCAGGAGTCCGTGAAGTCCGCCGCGCCCCCGCCGCTGCCCGCAATGGCCGGAATGAAATCCGAGCCCGCCGCGAATGTCGCCGCGCCCGCGGAAGCCAAGCCAACAAAAACTTTCGCGCCGGCATCGGCCGTGCCACCTGTCACTAAAGAATCGGCGGCCGCTTCCGCGAAGTCTGCTGCAGTGCCGCCCAATATTGCGGCCCCAGCGCCTGCCACAGTCCCCGTTGCAAACGCCGCGCCGCCGAAGCCGCCTGCACCCGAGCCCATTCGCGAAGCCGTGATCGGAAACGTCTACACCAACGAAACGTATCGCTTCCACATGTACAAGCCGCCGGACTGGGACGTGATCGCGACTGCGCCGGCAGTGCTGCCGGGTGCGATTACCGCGATGGGAACCGGCGACGACTCAACCTACCTGCTGATCGGCCAGGAACCGGCGGGAAAATCGCTGGCGGTCGAGACGGACACGACCGAGCGCCGGCTCCGCGACGTGATGGCGAATTTCCGGGAACTCGATGACAAACAGATCATGGTGTCCGGGACCGCGGCAACCGAGCACCGATTCCGCGGCAGCGTGGATCAGCACGACTGGTCAGGCGTCGTGGTGCTGGTGCCGCGCGGCGAGAAACTCTTCACCATCTTTGGCATGACCCGCGCGGACAACGACCTGGTGCAGATCCAGGAGAACGTGATCGCCCGCGCGATTTCCAGCCTGCAATTCACCGAACAGTAGCGCCGTTTCCCGCCTCAGAATTTCGTTACTTCGCTGAAGTGGAAATTGCGAACCTTCATTGGCGGCACGACCATCTCAAAAGATTCTTCCCCGGCCGCGCGCACCGCCTGGCCGAGCATCTCGACGTTCGACAGCATCTCGATAACGCTCTGGTTGAAGCGGAAATTCCGAACGCCGCCGGTGACGCGGCCGTTTTCGATCAAAAACGTTCCGTCGCGGGTCATCCCGGTGAGGATTTTTTCGTAGGGATCCACCTCGCGGATATACCAGAGGCGCGTGACCAGAATTCCGCGCTCGGTGGTTCGGATCATTTCGTCCGTGGATTTGTCGCCGCCCCCGAAAACGAGATTCATGGGAGCCTCGCCGTATTCGTTCGGAAGAGAAAAGCCGTGTCCCGTGGGTTTGGCCTTCATCTTCTTCGCCGTGGCCCGCGCATAAACCAAATTCTTCGGAACGCCGCGATCGACCAGCAACACTTTCTGCCGCGGTACTCCTTCGCCATCATACGGCGCGCCGCTTTGCAGTGGATGATACGCGTCGTCCCAAATGGTGATGTTGTCGCCGAACACTTTCTTGCCCAGCCGGCCCGTGAAGCAGGAGCGCTTGTCGAGAACGGCCGTGCCCGCGAAGTCATAAAAGAGAAAACCGACGAGATCGAGGACCGCGGACGGACTCAAGATCGTGGTGTAGCGGCCCGCAGGAATTTCGCGCGGCGCCCGCGAACCCGCCGCCGTGCCCGCAGCGCGTTCGGCCAGCTCCGCGGGGTCGATCTTGCGGATGTCGGGCGAATTCGACTTGGCCCAGCCGGACGAATTCGGCTCGAGGATGGTGACTGAGAATTCGGCACGGGTCTGCTCATAGTGGGCCACGAGGCCGCGCGAATTGGCCATAACCGAGCTCGATTCGCCGCTGGAAAAGATTCCGGCCGCAGTCTGCTTCGCCTTGTTGGCCATTTTGCAGACTTTGGTGACCGCCTTGGCGCGCTCTTCGGGCGTCGTTTCTGCGGTTGACGAGAAGAATCGCGAAACCTTCTGATATTTCTGTTTGCCGAGCATCGGCAGCAGGTCCGGATTTTCGGGTTGATTGCGCGCCAGGGTCATGGCGGACTCGACCACGCGACGGAGCGATTCGTCGTCCGTCTTGTTGGTGGTGGCCCGGGCGGTGCGGCCGTCCATCACCGCGCGAACGGATATGCCCAGCGTATGCTCCGCAACGTTTTGATGAATGGTGTTGTTGGCAAAGCGCGTCAGCGCGTCGGTTGCCGCGCCGACGTCCACTTCGGTTTCGTCGGCGTCGCTCAGCTTGAGGATTTTCGCGGCGATGCGCTCGAGCTCCGCGAGCGATAGCTGTGCGTTCTTGTTGGCCATTAGAAAGAGAGATCCCTCGCTTCGCCCGGGATGACAACAATTTGGCTGATCATGCTCATTTCGCGAAGGCGACGCCGACTTTGATATTCCGGAATCGCGCAGGAGACGCCCCGTGGCCGGTGCCCATCACCTGCTGCGGCTGGCCCTTGCCGCAGTTGGGAGTGCCCCACAGCGTCCAGTAGTCGCGCGAACAGATGGCGTCGCAGCTGTTCCAGAACTCCGTGGTGATTCCGCTGTAGCTGGGATTCTTGATCATGCGGCCTTGCTTGCCGCCCTTGATTTCCCAGCCGATTTCGGTGGAAAACTGGAAATGGTAGCGCTTGTCGTCAATGGACCAGGAGCGATTCGTATCCATCAGGATCGCGTCGTCGGTGTCCGCGATCAGGTCCTCATATTTCCAGGTGCCAGGATTGATGCTGATATTGGTCATGCGAATCATGGGAAGGCGGTTCCAGCTCTCGCACCGCACCGTGCCTCCGGAGCGTTTCACGCCGATCGAAGCGGCCGTCTCGCGGCTGCTCAGGTAGCCGGTAAAGAGGCCGTTGGTAATGATCGGCGTGCACTGTGCCGCCACGCCTTCGTCATCGTAGGCGAATGTGCCGAGGCCGGGGCCGTGCTCGAGGCGCGCATCGGCGACGACGTTGACGATGTCCGAGCCGTATTTCAATTTGCCCAGTTTATCGGTCGTGAGAAAACTCATGCCCGCGAAATTCGCTTCCATGCCGAGGACGCGGTCGAGTTCGATCGGATGGCCGATGGATTCGTGAATCTGCAATCCGAGTTGCGAGCTGCCGAGGATGATGGTTTTCTGGCCCTCAGGGCACTGCGCCGCGGAGTGCAGCGCCACGCATTCCTCGGCAATGCGTTGCGCATTGCCGACAAGATCGAACGACTCGACCAGCTCATAGCCTTGCAGCATGTGCTGCCCGCCAAAACTGCTGGGGTACGACCGCTTCTGAATTTCGCTGCCGGCAAAACTGGTGGCGAAGATTCCGGCGCCGGACGACATCTTGATCTGATGAATTGAGGAGCCGGTGCTGGAAACGAAGAGCTGGTCGATCCTGCGAAAGGACATGGAGCCCTCGGCGACGGTGACGCCCTTCACGCGGCGCATTTCTTTGTCGGCGGCGAGCAACAAATTGATCTGCTGCTCGACCGGGATGCGGAACGGATCCTTGAGAAACGGATTCTGCCAGGTGTCCACGTGGCTATGTTCGGGCGCGAGCGAGATATTTTCGCGTTTGGCGAGCGCCGAGGCCTTGGCGATGGCCACAGCTTCCGCCGCGCAAGCTTGGACGCCTTCTTTCGTGAGCCGGTCGGTGGAAGAAAATCCCCACGCGCCGCCGGCGATCACGCGGATGCCGATGCCGAGCGATTCCGATTCGGAGAGATTGCCGACCTCGCCATTTTTGGTGGAAATATCGCGATGGCGGATGTCCATGACGCGCACGTCGGCGTAGGAAGCGCCGCGGCGTTTCGCGGTTTCGATGGCCAAGTTGGCTAGATCGTGCATGATTTTCGGCGAAGCGCGACGGCGCCAGCCTGCGTTTTCGACATTGTGTTGCCAAAATTCACAGAACCATCTTAGAGGAATGCGGCGAGAGTGCAAGGGCGAGGTTGTGTAAAAAAGAAAAATCATTCGCGGCGTCGGACGTAAACGGATGGGTAGTGCAGCGCCAGGAAAGTATGCCGGGCGCGATCTATCGTGCCCCTACGCGAAAACAACAACGGCGAGAATAGGCGCTGTGCCACCTTCGCCTACCGGAATTCCGCCCACGAACTCTCAGCGCTTTGCCGTGGGCGGGTGGGGGGCGAGGACCTGCTGGAGCGTGAGGCCAGGGGAAAAATTCAGGACGACCTCGAATTTGATGGAAGCGATGGTGTCCGGAGAGCCGGCCTTGGCGGGGGTGATGCGCGAGCCAAGGATGTGGAGTTCGCCGGTGCCGAGATTGATGTCCGCGGATTCGTTCGCGATGCGGGCCTTGTCGGATTCGGACACAGTGCTCGGATAGAGGCCCGCGTTCACCACTTCACTCGCGCGCTGTTCATCAATGACCGACTGGACGAAATTGAATTTCCGGGTGGTGACCTTTATCGCTTCTCTGGCCGAGTAACCGAATGCGGCGGCGACATAGCGGTCGTTGTAGGAATGGTAGGGCGGCGTGGCAATGGCCGCAAATTCAACGGGATCTTCCGCCGGTTCCGGCGAAGGAACGATCTCGATCACCCAGCCGCCGCCTTCGTCTGTGGTCGTGGGAGTCAACCGGAAGGTCATGTTGTGGCCGATGTCATGCTGGAAGAGCTGATAGCGAATGATTTCGGCGGAAAAGCGAATCTCGGAACCGGCATCGGCGGTGGAAGCGGGGAGTTTCGCGGTCGGCGCAGGTTCGTTCTGCTTAGCGACGGCGGAATTCGGTGGCAGGCCGGCGCTCAAGAAGAGGGCGCAGGCAAGTGCGAGAACGATGGGCCGGGGAATCATGAACGCGTGGATTTTACCAGCAGGAGCGCGGGAAGCGAAAACGGAACCTTCGATGCAAGGCGTCCATTATCGAGAGAGTTGATGGCTCGCGGGATTGCCAAGGATCTTTGCCGGGCAGAGCATGCTGTGCCCCTACGGGAAAAGGCAAAGGATAAGCGGGCGGCGTGAGGCCGCCCTATTGCGCGATCGAAGAAAGATCCCTCGCTCCGCTCGGGATGACAAGCAGAAGGAGGAATAGACTAGGTGCCTTCGTCCCAGGAGGCTAGGTACTTCTCCTGCTCCGGCGTGAGCTTATCAATGAGAACGTTCATGGATTCGAGCTTGAGCTTGGCGATTTGCTTGTCGAGATGCTCGGGGACGGAATAGACCTGCGCCTTGAGCTCCTTGGCGTTCTTGACCATGTACTCGGCCGCGAGCGCCTGGTTGGCGAAGCTCATGTCCATCACCGATGCGGGGTGGCCTTCGGCGGCGGCGAGATTAATCAGGCGTCCTTCACCGAGTAGATAAATCCTGCGGCCGTCCTTCATCGTGAATTCCTCGACGAACGGGCGCGCTTCCTTGTGTCCGCTGGATAGCTTTTCGAGCGCGGGGATGTCAATTTCGACGTTGAAGTGCCCGGAATTGCTGATGACCGCGCCGTCCTTCATGCGCTCGAAATGTTCGTGGGCCAGCACGGCCTTGTTACCGGTGACGGTGACGAAGATGTCGCCGATCTTGGCCGCTTCGTTCATGGGCATCACGCGGAAACCATCCATCACAGCTTCGATGGCCTTGGTCGGATCAATTTCGGTGACGATGACATCGGCGCCCATGCCCTTGGCGCGCATGGCGACGCCGCGTCCGCACCATCCGTAGCCGGCGACAACCAGCTTCAATCCCGCCAGCAGCAAATTGGTCGCGCGGATGATGCCGTCGAGCGTGGACTGGCCGGTGCCGTAGCGATTGTCGAAGAAGTGCTTGGTGAGCGCGTCGTTTACGGCGATGACCGGGAACTTGAGCGTGCCGTCCTTGGACATCGCTCGCAGGCGAATGACGCCGGTGGTGGTTTCTTCCGTGCCGCCGATGACGTCAGGAATCTGATTGGTGCGCTTGGTGAGCAACTGGGTGACCAGGTCGGCGCCATCGTCCATGGTGATCTGGGGCTTGTGGTCGAGTGCCGCGTTGATGTGCGCGTAATAGGTGTCGTGATCCTCGCCTTTGATGGCGTAGGTCGGGATGCCGAAGTGGGAGACGAGCGCTGCCGCCGTGTCGTCCTGCGTTGAAAGCGGATTCGAGCCGCAAACAACGAGATCGGCTCCTCCGTCGCGCAGGGTGATGGCCAAGTTGGCAGTCTCGGTGGTGACGTGGAGGCAAGCTGCCATGCGAATGCCCTTGAGCGGCTGTTCCTTGATGAAACGCTTGCGGATTAATTGCAGCACGGGCATGTGCTGATTGGCCCATTCGATCTTGCGCTTGCCCTGATCCGCGAGGGTGATGTCCTTCACGTCGCCTTTTGCTTTGACCGCTGTTTCCACGAGTTGCTCCCCTTTTACTCTTCCCTACTCTCTGAGGTTTGCCGGATGACAACTGCCGAGCTAAAGCTCGACGCTACATTCAAGCTTAAGACCTAGCGAGAAACGGCGACAGCGCCGCGCGACGCTGCTTCCTTGCGGATGGCGTCGGCCTTATCGGTGCGTTCCCACGTGAAGCCCGGACCGGTGCGGCCGAAGTGGCCGTACGCGGCGGTGGCGCGGTAAATCGGACGCCGCAGATCGAGCGTTTCGATGATGCCCTTGGGCGTGAGCTTGAAGAACGCGCGAATTAATTCGGTGATCTGATGATTCGGGATAGTGCCGGTGCCGAACGTGTCCGCCATGACGGAAACAGGCTCGGCCACGCCGATGGCATAGGCGATCTGGACTTCCACCTTGCGAGCGAGGCCCGCGGCGACGATATTCTTAGCGACGTAACGCGCCATGTAGCACGCGGAGCGGTCCACCTTCGATGGATCCTTGCCGGAGAACGCGCCGCCGCCGTGACGGCCGTAGCCACCATAAGTGTCCACGATGATCTTGCGGCCGGTGAGGCCTGCATCGCCCATGGGACCGCCGGTGACGAAACGGCCGGTCGGATTCACGTGGATCTTGGTCGTCTTGTCGAACATGCTGGCGGGAAGGACGGGTTTGATGACTTTCTCGATGACGGCTTCGCGAAGATCGGACTGCGAAACTTTGTCGCTGTGCTGCGTGGAAATCACGACGGTGTCAACGCGTGCGGGGCGGCCGCCGACGTATTCGATCGAAACTTGAGATTTCGCGTCGGGGCGGAAGAACTCAACTTCGCCCGTCTTGCGGACCTGGGCATGTTTCTGCATCAGCTGATGCGCCAGTTGGATGGGCATGGGCATCAGTTCGGGAGTTTCGTCGCAGGCATAGCCGAACATCATGCCCTGGTCGCCCGCGCCTCCGGTGTCAACACCCATGGCGATGTCCGGCGACTGGCCCTTGACCGCGGACATCACCGCGCAGGTTTCGCAGTCGAATCCATACTTGCCGCGGTTGTAGCCGATATCGTTGATCACGCCGCGCGCGATGCTGTCGTAGTCGAGGACGCCGCGATGATCTTTCCTGATGGTAATTTCACCGGCGATGACGACCAAGCCGGTGGTCAGCAGGGTTTCGCAGCCGACGCGGCCCAGGGGGTCGTAGGTGAGAACCGTGTCCAGCACGGCGTCGGAAATCTGGTCCGCTATCTTGTCGGGGTGACCCTCGGAAACAGACTCCGAGGTGAAAAGGAACTTCTCGTCGGAATGTGCCAAAACCGTGCCTCCGGGGGTGTTACGACGCAGCTCGCCTGCCTATATTGCGACTGCCAGGGTATCTAAACTAGCGAGGCTAGCATAGCGCTATGGTGCAGTCAACGTTCCGCACGGAAACGCGCTAAATCGAGGCTGAACAGCGCCATACGGGAGTGGAAATGCGCTCGCCGATAGCTGGGATCGCGCAGGCGATTTGCTGACTGCGCGCTAAGCGGCGTCGCGGCGGTAGAGGAGGTAGGCGCGGATGAAGGGGTCGAGGTCGCCATCGAGCACCTTCTGGATGTCGCCGCGCTCGACCTTGGTGCGATGGTCCTTGATCATCTGATAGGGCTGCATGACGTAGGAGCGAATCTGGCTGCCGAAGCTAATGTCGGACTTGGTGGCGTCGAGCTTGCGCTGGTCCCCGCGGCGCTTTTCGAGCTCCAGCTCATAGAGGCGCGAGCGCATGACCCGCATGGCGATCTCGCGGTTCTTGTGCTGGCTGCGCTCGTTCTGGCATTGCACGACGATTCCAGTCGGCAGGTGCGTGAAGCGGACGGCGGACTCGACCTTGTTGACGTTCTGCCCGCCGTGGCCGCCGGCGCGGAACGTGTCGATTTTCAGGTCTTCAGGACGGACGACGATCTCGATCTTGTCGTCAATTTCGGGGATGACAAAAACGGAGGCAAACGATGTGTGGCGGCGCGCTTGCTGGTCAAATGGCGAGATGCGCACCAGGCGGTGCACGCCGCTTTCTCCCGCGAGCATGCCGAAGGCGTTCTCGCCTTCGATTTGTAGCGTCGCGGATTTGATGCCGGCTTCTTCGCCGGGCGTGGAATCGAGAATGGTGGCCCTCAAGCCCTTCTGCTCGGCCCAGCGCAGGTACATGCGCAGAAGCATTTCCGCCCAATCCTGCGATTCGGTGCCACCCGCGCCGGGCTTGATGGTGACGATGGCGTCGAGGCGGTCGCTTTCGCCGGCGAGCAAGGTTTTCGTTTCGAGGTCGGAAACGTAGGCGTCCACCGCGGCGATTTCCTTGGCAAGATCTTCGAGGATCGAATCACGCTGCGCGTCGTCCGATTCCTCCTGCGCGAGATGGAAATAGGTCTCGATGTCGCTGCGCTTGCCATCCAGCGCAGTTTCGCCGTTGGCGCGCTCCTCGAGCGACTTGCGCTCCTGGAGCAGCGCCTGCGCCGTTTCCTGATCCGACCAGAAGTCGGGAGCGTTTATTTTTTCTTCGATTGCGGTTAGCTTCGCGCGGGCGGACTCGGCGTCAAAGAAAGCTCCGCACGAGCCCCATGCGTTTCTGGAGTTCGGCGTAGCGCTGCTGCAGGTCTTCGATGTGCTCGGCCATGATCAAATCCTACACAGGAAATTGGAAAATAGAAAATCGAAAGTAGATAACAGCTGCTCGCGACACGGGTGGCTTTTCTTGCGCAGGAACGACCAATCGAATTCCTGCCTTAAATCCGGCTGCTAATGGCAGCTCGGACTATCGGAAAATGTTCCGCTGACGATCATGCCATTCAGAAACCGGCTGCACGCGTTGATGCTTGCCAGCGCCGGATCGTTCTTTAGGGCGTCCGGGTCCACGGTCTTGGCGCCGTTCAGTGTTTGGCGAGCCTTGAGCACGTCGTTGGACCACGCTGTTAGTTTGTCGAACTCGTTCCGGAGCAATGGAAGAGCATCCTGATCTGAGTCCGTCGTGGCCGCAACCGCTGCTTGTCCGAGACTCGCCTCTACTCTATCGTGGTAATCGTGAGTCCATGCATCGCTGACCACGAGTCCGTAGGTGATCATCGTTCCGATCGCGCCGCGCCACTCCCGCATTTCCGCCAATACGGCGACGGAAGCGCTGGCAAAATCTTTCGAGAGCCCGGGCGGCGGTGGCGGAGGCAGAGCCGCCACGGGGGGAGCAGGGGGCGGCACGGGAATCGTCAAAACGACGCGGTTCGGCTCTACGCTCACCACGCCGTTCGTCATCTGCGCGACCGTTTCCACATCCACATAGGAATGACCGTTGATCTGCACCACTCCCGAGGGCGCGGTCTTGCCATTGAGGACCAGCGCCTTGGTCGGCTTGTCGGGATTGTCCTGAGCCGGCGAAGTACCCGCGAGAAACGGAACCAACCCAATCAAAATCCAAAATCGAAGGTGCCTGCTCCTGCGCATGATGTGCTCCTCTTCGCGGGACCGGGTCCGCATTCAAGTTGCGAATCCTGCTTTCCAACTCGTGGTGCGAGCGCGCCTTTATCATGGCATTAAACAAAGCGGGATTACAGATGATTAGGATTGCTCCCGCGCGCGCCTTTGCCGCTTTCCAGAAAAGACGACGAAAAGAATGGCAGCGGCCGCGGCGATCAATCCAATGAGCCGTCAGCACGACCGGATTCCCATGCTCAGAGATGAAGCGCAGCATGGAACGTCCATAACGAGCTGCCAGAAATGCAAGGACGGTGTATCTAACGGCCCTGCCCAAAGTGAGCGCGGCGAGGAATTTGCGCACGGAATATTGCATGGCACCGGCGGCCAGAACGAATGGCACCATCGGCACGGGAGGCGGCAGCAGAGCAGGGACGGCGATTGAAGAAAATCCCCAGCGCTCGAAAAGCGCATAAACTTTCTTCAACGTCGGCGCGGAAAACCTGCGGGCCAGCATTTCTTTCCCGCCTTTGCGGGCAAGCCGGTAAGTGACAAAGCCGCCGATTACGGAACCGGCGGTGGCCATCAATGCATAGTAAAACCACAGTTGGCTATCGCGCGTTGCCAGAACGATCGTCAGCACATCCATGCTGCCCGGGATTGGGATGATCGAGGCGTCGAGAAGTCCGAGCGGAATGAAACCCACTCCGCCGAGGTGATATATCCAGTGCCTCGTTCGTCGAGCCAGTGTCGGCTTGGCGGCCGCGATCAGCAGATGATGTAACATTCGCTATCGGACTCGCCACCCATTGTGACATGCAGGGTACGGACAGGGGTAACCGTTCGACGATTGCGGCAGAAAAATCGAATTCGCATTCGGGGAGGAGAACAGAGTTGCGCCCAAGAAGCGGCGCGAGATTGCTTTAGTGTCGTTATTTTCCGATTTCCGTTGTCACTTTTCCGATTTCTGGCCTGGCAAGCGCCAATCCCAGCAACACGATTGAGGCGAGCACGCAGAGCCAGGCCCACCAGTCGCCAAAGCGGGAGTAGACCGTCAGATCTTTGCGGAAATCGTAGGGCGCTTCGAGCTCACCGCGAATATCCGGGGCAAGCTCGGCGACGATCCGTCCGTAGGGATCCACCGAAACAGTGAAGCCATTGTTCGTGTCGCGGAGAAGCCAGCGGCGGTTTTCGACGGCGCGCACGCGAGCCATCATCATGTGCTGCGCCGGAGCGGAGGAGCGGCCGAACCAGCCGTCGTTTGAAATATTGATCAGCAATTCGGCGCCGCCCGCCGTGAAACGCCGCACGGCATCCGGAAAAACTGCCTCGTAACAAATGTACGTGGCGAAGCGCCCGTCGGGCAGCGAGCCTACGGCGTACACCGAGCCCGGCGCAAAGTCGCCGAGATCAGCCGTCAGCTTGCCCGCGAACGTGAGCCAGCGGCGCAGCGGCACGTATTCGCCGAAGGGCACGAGATGTATTTTGTCGTAGGTGAAAATTCGCTGGCCCAAGGGATTGAGAAGCACGGCGCTGTTGGTCGCGAGCCACTTCCCGGTGGCGTCCCGTTTCCAATCCTCGGCGCCGACCAGGAAGTCCACGCCTGAATCCCGCGCGATCTGCTTGGCGCGCGCCGCAAAGTCAGCGTCCTGCATGCTGAAGGGAGCGGGAGATTCGGGCCAGACGATGAGGCCTGGGTTTCTGCGCGCCGCGTCCACGCTGATCTGCGCGAGCTCGTCGAGATCGCCGGCGTGCACCTGCATCCAGTTGGGCGGGTAGTCATAGGATTGCGCGAAATTGGTCTGAACCAGATGGGCGATAAATCGCGGCGATTCCAAGGGCACCAGATAGCGCCCGCCGGCAGCGACAAGAATCAGAGCCGCAGTCAACCCGATTACAACTTTCCACGCACGCTGCCGGCCGGAGAGAATTGCATACGCCAGAAGCGTGCCGAATGCCGCGACGACATAGCTCAACCCGTATATTCCGGTGACGGTGGTCAGTTGCACGAGCGCGAGATTTCCGCTGGCGGCGTAGCCCGTGAGGTTCCACGGGAAGGCGATGATGGGCAAGTGTGCACGCGCGAATTCCAGCGCGACCCAGAGATCCGGAGCGAGAGCCAGAGTAAGCAACAAGCTCCTGCGCGAGGAGATGGCGACGCCCCAGGAAAAAACCGCGCAGATGATTCCGCCCGCGATGCCGATCAACGCCAGCAGACCGGCCGACGTCCCGGGGCCGACATTGCCATACTGATGCACGACCTCGTCAATCCACGGCAGGCAGATCGGATAAAAGACCAGCCCATGAAGAAAGCCGTACAGCGGAGCGACCGCGGGCCGTGCACCATACGACGCCAGAACGAGCAAACCTACGGCGGGCCATGCCAGCAGCGTGAGGTTGTAATTCGGAAACGACAAGGCCAGGGCAGCGCCACTCGCGACCGCGAGCAGAACGCGCGAATACCAGGAGAAATTCATCCAAGGGTCATTCAGCGCTTGATGATGGCCTTGAATCCAGCGTGGTCAAGCGCGGCCTTCGCGGATTCGGCCGCCTTCTCATCGGTATAGGGGCCAACCTGCACGCGGTAGAAGTTGTCCGTCGAGGGCGTCACGACGAACGACGGGAATCGTTTCTGCTGCAGCGCATCGGCCACGGCCAGTGCGTCGCTTTCGTGCGTGACCGCGGCGACCTGCAGCACGACCGACCCCTTGATCATCTTGGGCGCCTGGAAACGCGCCGAAGCAGGCACGGTCTTCGCGCCGGCATCGGGCGCTGCGAGTGCGGGGTTCGCCGCGGGTGACGGAGCCGCGGTGGTTGCGGCCGGCTTCGCCGGCCGGATCCATGTGATTGTCGTTCTTCTTGCTGTAAAAGTCCCATTCGGTGTTCGCGGGAGCCGGGGGAGCTTCAGCAACTTTCGCTTTGGCGGACGGGCGAGCAGGCGCCGCAGGATTCTCCAGCGAATCAAACGCGTGCACCGGGCCGCCGTACTGGTTGTGGCCCATCACGTAGCCGAGCGTGAAGAAGACGCCGCACAGGAGAACGACGCCAAGAAACAAACTTACCAGGTGCCTGCTTTCGAGCACCCGTTCACCGCCTCCGCGTTTTCCGTTTCCCGCCAATTTTCCTCTATTTCTTATCCGCGAACGCCCGCACCCACTGCGAAATAATGTCCACCGGCAGCGGGAACACGATCGTCGTGTTTTTCTCGACGCCTATTTCCGTCAGCGTCTGCAAATAGCGAAGCTGAATCGCGGCAGGCTCCTTCTCGAGCACTCCCGCGGCTTCCGCCAGTTTTGCGGAGGCCTCAAACTCGCCTTCCGCGTGAATAACTTTCGCCCGGCGTTCACGCTCGGCCTCCGCCTGTTTGGCGATGGCGCGCTGCATGTTCTCCGGAATGTCGACTTGTTTGACCTCAACCTTCGTTACCTTGATACCCCAGGACTCGGTATCCTGGTCAAGGATTTGTTGCAGCTTGGCGTTTACCTTTTCGCGCTCCGACAATATGGAGTCCAGCTCAAACTGGCCAACCAGGCTGCGAAGCGTGGTCTGCGCGAGCTGCGAGGTGGCGTAAAGATAGTTCTGCACCTGCGAAAGCGCCAGATTGGCGTCAACCACGCGGAAATAGCAGACGGCATTGACCTTCACGGAGACGTTGTCTCGCGTGATGACGTCCTGCGGCGGCACGTCGAGCGTCTCGATGCGCAGAGAGATGCGCGTGAGCTTATCAATGGGATAGAGAACGAGCTGCAAACCCGCGCCCTTGGCCTCGGGAAGCATTCGCCCGAGCCGAAGAACCACGCCGCGCTCCCATTCCTTGATGACGTAGATCGAATTGAAAAACCAAAATAGAAAAATTACGACCGCGGCCGCCAGTCCAATCGTTCCAAGTTCAACAGGCATCGCTATCTCCTTCGTTGCACGGAGCCAAAATCCCAACTAAACCACCGGAACTAAGAAGGCCGGGGATTGACCGGCTCGACTTCGAGCGTCAGCCCGTCCACTTTTCGCACCCGGACCCGCGCGCCCTTCGGAATTGTCTGGCCGACCGGAGCCGCGGCTCGCCACAATTCGCCGTGGATGCGCACCATTCCGGTCACAACGCCGCCGGCGCTTGCGGCGCCAACTGGTTCGGTCACTTCGCCTTCTTCCGCGAGCAACTCTTCCTTGCCCGTGGCCGATTTCCACTTGCGCGAGCGAAGGACCAGGCGCATCAGGATGATCACGATCACCGCGAATGGCAGCGCTACGCCGAGCGCCGTTCCCAGGCTTACGCCCATGCCAGTCCACGGTGAGCGCACCAGGTAAAGCGCGCCCAGGACCATGGAGATCACGCCGCCCACGCCGAGCACACCATGCGTCGGGTACTTCGCCTCGAGGACGAACAGGCCCAGCGCGAGGACAATCAATAACACCCCCGCTAAATTCACGGGCAGCATCTGCATGGCGATAATCGCGAGCACCAGGGCGATCGCGCCAAACACACCGGGTGCGAACAAACCGGGATGGGTGAACTCGGTGTAAATCCCCAGCGCCCCGGCGATCAGCAGAATAAAGAAAATGTCGGGCTCGACGATTCGCGAAAGGAATTTTTCGCGGAGGGTCATGCCGACTGGCGTCAGCGAAGGGTGCGCGACCGTGAGATGCACGGTTGACCCGTCAAATCGCGTGATGGTGCGGCCATCGAGCTTGGCCAGCAAATCCTCGGGCGAGTTGGCGATGAGATCAATCAATTTGCCGTCGAGCGCTTCCTGGGCGCTGAAGGCTTTCGCGTCGGTGACCGCCGTGGCGGCGAGGTCCACATTCCGTCCGCGCTTGCTGACGTAGCTGCGGAGGTACGCGGTCGCTTCATTCAGGATTTTCTTGTGCAGCGTATCGTCAATCTTGGCTTCCTGGCCGAACATCTCCATGATCGGCGAGGCCGCTCCGGTGTCCGTGCCCGGCGACATGGCGGCGATGTCCGCGGAGAGCAAAATGAAAAAGCCGGCCGAAGCGGCGCGCGATCCCGTGGGGTTCACGTAAGTGACCACCGGAACAGGTGAATTGAGAATCGCCTGAATGATCGCACGCATGGACGTGTCGAGCCCGCCGGGCGTGTTGATGGTGATGAGGATCAGGCTGGCGTGGTCGCGGCCGGCCTGTTCGATTCCGTTGACAACATATTCGGCAAGGATCGGCTCGATTTCGCCGTCAATTCGAAGCTGAACGACTTTGGCATTGGAGCCGGAATCGGCTGCGGCGGAAGCGGGCGCGGCGGCACGGGCGGCGAGGGCCAACGATACGGCCGCGAAAGCGCACACCACGAGGAGCAATCGCCGCAATGACCGGGGAGCCATCTCGAATGCGTAGTATAGCAAGGGATTGAACGTGCGGCGTGAAAGATCGTTTAAGTCAAAGGCTTAACACAGAGTTCACGGAGGAGGTACGGCGTTCGCAGAGAAGACACAGATGAAACGAGTTCACGGAGAGAATTTCAGTCGAGTGGTTCGGGCTCGAGGCCGACATTCTTTTCGCCTGCCGCTTTCTTTTCGTTGTACTTCTTCACCCATGCGGCAAAGCTTTTCCCGGCGGCGGTGTCGCGCCCGCTGAACGCGAGCGCGGCAATTTCGCTGTAGGGCACCGAAATTTTGTCCGCACTGTCCTTGGGCATCACGCGAGCGAAGCAATCCGAGAGCCGCGGGCCGTTCATCCTGCGGTCGAAGAGATAGCCTTCAATCTTCTGGCCGCTTTTGAGCGTGATGGTCAGATCGCCGCGATAGTCGAAGGCCTTTTCCAGCGCGGCGCGGATTTCCGATTCCGTGGAGACAGAGGGAATCCAACCTTCCAGATTTTCGTGGACGAAGCCGAGACGCTCGTCCTCGCCTTCCGCCGGAGAATTTCTGTGGAGTTCGGACATGATGATTCGGTAACGCTAGGCCTTCGGTGACGTCATGATCTGCACGAGCTGGCCGGAGCCTTTGTCCGGATTTCCCGAGGCGCCGCCCATCGCATCCGGATCCTTATATTTGTTGAACAGGGTCGCGCGCACGGTCGCCAGAAAACCGCCGACGGAGCTGAACGTGTCGTTCACGGCGCTGGCTTCGTAGCCGCTATGGACCATGCAATTCGCGCATTTGGGATTGCCGCTCTCGGTGCCGTATTGATCCCAAGCGGTCTCGCGCATCAATTCCTCAAACGTGTCGGCGTAACCATCCTGCAGCAGATAGCAGGGCTTCTGCCAGCCGAAGATGTTGTACGTGGGCATTCCCCAGGGCGTGCACTTGTAGGTCCGCTTGCCCATCAGATATTCGAGGAACAGGGGACTCAGGTTGAAGCGCCACTTTTCGGAGCGATTGCTCAGAATCTGACGGAACAGATTGCGCGTTTTCTTGCGCGTGAGGAAATGCTCCTGGTCCGGAGCTTTGTCGTAGGTATAGCCGGGCGAAAGCATCATGCCCTCGACGCCGAGTTCCATCATATCGTCGAAAAATTGGCGCACGCTCTGAGGATCGGCGCCGTCGAAGAGGGTGGTATTCGTGGTGACGCGGAAACCGCGCTGAAGCGCCATGCGAATTCCCTCGACAGCCTTGTCGTAGGTGCCTTCGCGGCAGACCGAAAAATCGTGGTGTTCGCGCTCGCCGTCCATGTGGACCGAAAACGATAGATATTTGCTGGGCGTGAATTCGTGCAGGCGCTCCGATAGCAGCAGCGCGTTGGTGCAAAGGTAGATGTACTTCTTGCGCGCCACCAGGCCCGCCACAATTTCGGGAATCTGCGGGTGCATCAGCGGCTCGCCGCCGGGGATGCTGACCACCGGCGCGCCGCATTCGTCCACCGCGCGGAAGCACTCCTCGGGGCTTAGCTGCTTCTTCAGGACGTGCGCGGGATACTGGATTTTGCCGCAGCCCGCGCACGCCAGATTGCAGCGCAGCAGCGGCTCGAGCATCAGGACGAGCGGATACTGCTTGCGTCCCTTCAGCTTCTGGCGGACGACGTACGACGACACCGTCCACATCTGCGATACAGGTCCCGGAACAGCCATCTAGAGTTCCTCACGGATTGGCACGCGCGCAGGAACATGCGCGACCATACTCCTTATGATGCCATGTTCGGTAGCTGGTGTGAACCAGTGAAGTGAGACTATGAGAGGCGCTGCCCAGACTGCTACCCCCTGCCGTCCGGACCGGGAGCGCGTCCGAGGCGCGACTCTCGCACGTAGTTTGATGGTTTGCCGCCAGCGCCGAAGGCGTAAGGCAGTCAGTTCGTCACCGGTTTCGGCGGCGCGCCGGCGTAGGCCGGCTGGCGCTGCAGGACCTCCTGCAAGCGCGGATCCTTGATCACCAGTGCGAAGTCCGGATCCTTCTCCGCGGTGAGAAAATCCTTGTAGCCTTCATCGCGCGCCTTCTTCAGGTAGCGCGCAGCGTGCTCGGCGTCGCCCATCTTCGCGTACGATTTTGCCAGCGTGAAATCGAGAGATGCCTGATCGGGAGAGGATCGCAGCTGCAGGATTGTTCCAAAACTGCCCCGGTTGTCGAAAACATTGGGGTCCAGCTTCAGCGCCTTGTTGAAGGCATTCATGGCCTTCGGAAACTCCCGGATAGCGCAATACGCGTAACCGAGATTGGTGTAAACCACGGCCTTGGCGTTTCCCACCGCGATTGCCTTGCGGTAGTACCTGATGGCCTTGCCGTAGCGTTCGTTGGAATCTTCCAGCGTGCCGAGATTGTTCAGCGCGTCTGAAGATTTCTTGTCGGCGCGCAAAGCCAGCTTGTAGTAGTGCTCGGCAAGATCGAGCTGTTTGATCGCCTCATAAGCCACGCCGAGGTGAATGAGCAGCAGTGCGTTATGAGGATCGTCAATCAAGATGGTCTGGTAG
This sequence comes from uncultured Acidobacteriota bacterium, assembly GCA_963814605.1. Lineage (GTDB taxonomy): Bacteria > Acidobacteriota > Terriglobia > Acidiferrales > UBA7541 > Palsa-295. The sequence goes on from CAWFDD010000002.1 coordinate 1,276,664, forward strand.
GCCTTGGCCGCAGCCTCGTACTCCCTGCGGGCCATCAACAGGTCGGCGCGCATTTCCGCGGCCTGCCTCGGCGTCATGGCGGCGATTTTAGGACCTTCAGTAGCGGTGTCGGCTGGAGTGGTGCCCAGCGGAGCTTGTGGAATCTGCTGAGCTCGGATCGTTCCTGCGAGTAGTACGAACGCAACTGCGAAGAGGGCCGAATGTCTCATTGCCCTTCTCCTTGGCGCGATGGCGCCCCTGCACGCCCGCCTATGGCTTTGGATTCGAGTTGTCCGCGGGCTGCTTGGTTCCTCCGAAGATACCAAAAACCCGGTCAAGAAACCCTTTTTTCTTCTCGGGTGTGTCCGCCGACGGCGAACCCGGTTCACCCGGCTTTTGCTCCGCGTTCACCCCGGGCGCAGCCTGTGCCGGCGGATTTTCTCCCTTACCAAAGAGTTTCCCGAGCCAGCCCTGGCCGGACTGCGCGCTCTCTCCGCCATGAAGCTGGCAATACTGGGTAGGCTCGCTGCCGGAGACGAAGTATTCGGTCGCGACTTCCGGGCACGAAGGAGTAGCGAGCTGGCCGCTTCGCGGATCAATGGATTCCTGGACAATGCCCGCCGGCGGCTCGAATGGTTGTGTGTTCTGATACTGCGGCAGGGCCACAGCGCGTTTCATGAACTCGGCCCAGATGGGAGCGGCAGCCGCACCGCCTGCCAGACCCAAATCGCGGTTGTCGTCGAAACCCACCCACACTACGCAAAGCAGATTTGACGTGTATCCGGCAAACCAGCCATCGCGCGAGGTGCCCGTCTTGCCGGCGGCCGGCGCGGTGAAACCGAGCTGCCGCACCGGAAAGCCAGTGCCGTGATTGATCACGTCCTCCATCAGGCTGGTGACCAGGAAGGCCACGCGCGGATCGAGGACCGGGTGCGTGGTCGGCGACTTCGATTCCTCCACCTGGCCGTCGGCGGAAACGACGCTGTGAATAAACAGCGGCTCGGCGCGGACGCCGTTGGATGCGAACGCCGTGTAACCGGCCGCGACATCAAGAGGTGTCATTTCGTACGCACCCAGAGCAACGGCCGGCGTCGGCTGAATGTTCGTACCGAGTCCCATCTGGTGGGCGAGATCCGCTACGCGCTGATAGCCGATCAATTCGGCGACTTTCACCGTGGCCACGTTCAGTGAATGAATCAAGGCGTCGCGAACCGTGACGGTCCCGAAAAATTCTTCCCCGTAGTTATCCGGCGTGTATTCCTTGCCGTCGAATTCGAATGTGGTGGGGCTGTCGTCCACCGTCGTCACCGGCGTCACCACGGGTTGAAAACCTTGCACCGCGTTGTTGAACGCCGCCGCATACACGAACGGCTTGAAAACCGATCCCGGCTGACGCCGCGCCAGCGCGTGATTCAGCTGGCTTTCGCCATAGTCGCGGCCGCCCACCAGCGCGCGAATCTCGCCCGTGCGCGGATCGAGCACCACGACAGCGATCTGGGCTTGCGGAACGGGCTGGCCCTGTTTCTTCCAGATCGCGGAACGATGGGCGAGGAGCTTGTCCAGATTCTGAGCGCCGATCTGCACCGCATCGGTGGCGGCGCGCTCGAGCTCGGGATCGAGCGTCGTGTAGATGCGATAGCTTTCGTTTTCCAGATCGCTCTCGGAATATTCCTCGAGCAGGTGATCCTTAACCATGTCCACAAAATACGGCGCGGAACTGCTCACCAGCCCGCCGTTGACGAAATGCAGTTTGGCGTGCTTGGCCACGGCTTCCTGCTCGGGGGTCAGGTAACCATCCTCGACCATCTGCGCCAGAACGCGGTCGCGCGCCTCTTCCGCGCGGTCCATATGACGCTCGGCGGCGGAATAACGGTTCGGCGCGCGGATGATTCCGGCCAGAAACGCGGCCTCGCCGGGAGTCAGCTCGCGCACATCCTTGCCGAAATAGGCCTGCGCCGCCTCGCCAAAGCCGCGAATCGAGAAACTTCCGCGATTGCCCATATAAATGTCGTTGGCGTAAAGCTCCAGGATCTGTTGCTTCGAAAAACGCTCGTCAATTTCGGCGGCCATCAGGATTTCCTTAATCTTCCGCCGCCACTCGCGCTTGGTTGAAAAGAAGAATGTGCGCGCCACCTGCATATCAATGGTGCTCGCGCCTTGCGCCTTCTCGCCGCGGCTGACGTCATAAAACGCGGCGCCGAAAACACGGACCATGTCGAGCGCGCCATGTTCGAAGAAGCGTTTGTCCTCCGCCGCCAGCAGGGCGTGAACCAGCACCGGCGGCAGATCCTCGTAGCGGATCACGCGCCGCTTCTCGCGTGAGCTGTCGAACAGGTTGGTGATCACCTCCGGCTCGATTTGCGCGGCGTCGAGCTGCGTGCCGTCGGGCATTTGCGAGATTCTGGAGATTTGCGATCCTGTAAAATCCACGCGCAGCGCGTTGTGGCCCTGGAAATAAGAATCGGCGGACGGCCGAATCTCAATGGCTGAAGCGGTTACCCGAAATTGCCCGGGCGCGCCCGGCACTTCGCCCTCCTGATATCCGGCGCGCAGCAGGTAGGTTGCGAGGTCGTTTGAGCGGAGCGATTCACCGCTGTAAATACGCCCGGGCGCCGAGTAAACGCGCGAGGTGTTCTGGAAAATTTGCCCGGTGAGGCGCTGATCGATCAGGTGGCCGAACTGAACGTAGTAATAGGCGAGCACGGACGTAGCCGCCACCAGGACCGCGAGCAGCCCCGCGAGCAGCCCGATGCCAAACCGGGACGTCCAGAAGCCGCGGCCAATTCGAATCCGCAATCAATTTCTCCGGTACCGTGCGAACAGTGCGCTGGGACGCATCAAGAGGGCTGCCAGGCAAACGCCGCGTCGCACAGCGCAAATCGGTGCGGTCGCCCGCCCCGCGGCCCACTTAAATGGAATGCTATTCTAGATGGTATGGTTGTCTGCGTGGGGATGAAATTGCAAGTTGAATTGGTAAACCTTCAGGTCAATGGGCACGGTGTAATCGAGGCCGATTTCGACGCTTCCATTGGTGACGTTCAGGCGAATGTCTTCGCGCTTCGCCGGAATGTCGAGTTCTTGGACCTTCTTGAAAATGTCGTCCTTGATGTCATCCATGCTCTTCTTGGGGTAGCCGGTCAGCGCGAAACGCGACTCGGCTTCGATGGAATCCTGGAACTGATAGGCTTCCACGTACACGGGAACGATCTTGATCGCGGTGAACGCCAACGCCGCCAGGATAATAAGCGTGATCAGCAGGTTTAGCTTCGAGCCGCCGCGTTCGCGAGCTTGATTTGATCGAACCATGGAAAAAGTGCGCCCTCCCAAGAGCTTCTTCACGTGATTTTAATTTATCACGGCGGCGCCGGGGTGAACTGCCGGAGAACAACCCGTGTTTGCGATGAGTAAACGGGAGGGTGGCGGGAATGCCGGTATCAGTAGGCCTTCGCGAAAATCGCCTTTTCCGAGGCCGGCTGGCCGCAGTAAACGCACTTTCCGGAGCCGCCCGGCTGTTCCAGGGGAATGCAGCGCATGGTGGCCTTGGTGTCTGCCTTAATTTTTTCCTCGCATCCGCTGCCGCCGCACCACCAGGAGAACGCAAAGCCCTTTTCGACGGCTTTCTTGAAATCTCCATAGTCGGCCGGTTCGACGGTATTCGACTTGCGGAATCCGAGCGCACGGTCATAAAGCGCCTTCTGAATCTCCACGAGCGCCTGCGCCACCGCGGCGGCGATTCCCTGCTGCGGGACGAATGACTTGCCTTCCTTGCCCGGGCGATCCCTCCGCGCCAGAACCACCGAGCTTTTGGCGACGTCCTTCGGGCCCAGTTCCAGCCGCAGCGGCACGCCCCGCATCTCCCAATCATTGAATTTGAATCCGGGGCTCATGCCGTCGCGTTCGTCCATCTTCACGCGGATGCCCGCGTCAACCAATTCGCGCCGCAGGCGCTGGGCGTTTTCGAGCACCGCGGCCCGCTCTTCGTCGGTTTTGTAAATCGGCACGATGACCAACTGATAGGGAGCCAGGCGAGGAGGCAGAATCAGCCCCTGATCGTCGCCATGTACCATAATCAGCGCGCCGACCGTCCGGGTTGAAAGTCCCCACGACGTGGTCCAGCAGTGCTGCAAGACGCCGTTCTTGTCGAGGTAGCGAATTTCGAATGCTTTGGCGAAATTCTGGCCCAGGTTGTGCGAGGTGCAGAACTGCAGCGCCTTGCAGTCGCCCATCATGGCTTCGAGCGAATAGGTGATTTCCGCGCCCGCGAATTTTTCCGCGTCGGACTTGCGCCCGGGAATCACCGGCACGGCCGCTTCCTTCAACGCAAAATCGGTGTAGACGTCCACCATCTGCCGCGTTTCGGCTTCCGCTTCTTCCGCGGTCGCGTGGGCCGTGTGGCCCTCCTGCCAGAAAAATTCAAGCGTGCGCAGAAAAAGCCGCGTTCGCAATTCCCAGCGCACCACGCTGTTCCATTGGTTGATCAGAACCGGCAGATCGCGATAGGACTGGATCCATTTCGCATAGGCGTGGCCGATGATCGTCTCCGAGGTCGGCCGGATCACCAGCGGCTCCTCCAATTTTTCGCCGCCGCCGTGCGTCACCACCGCCAGCTCCGGCGAAAATCCGGCGACGTGGGATTTTTCCTTATCGATGAAGCTGCGCGGAATCAGCAGAGGAAACGCTGCGTTGACGTGGCCCGTCGCCTTGAAGCGCTTGTCGAGTTCTGCGGTGATGTTTTCCCACAGCGCCCAGCCGTAGGGCCGCACGATCATGCAGCCGCGTACCGGAGCGTAATCCGCCAGCTCCGCCCGCAAGACGAGCTGGTTGTACCATTCCGAATAGTCTTCCGCGCGCGTCGTCAATTTCTGATCGGACATTTATTGCTTGGCTCTTTTCCGAGCGGTCGGGCGGCACGCTCAAGATTTCGCGCAAACCGCCGCGCTGCAGACGAATCAGGTTAGGAGACTCGCCCACCGAAGTCAATCGAAGCACCAACTTCTGAGGAACTGTTGAGATTCAGTTTAGCCGCCTCCCGCAGCGACTGATGTAAGCTTTGGGGATCGTGCGCCTCGCCACTCGCTGCCGCTTTTGTTAAGATGAACGCACGTATGCCAAAAGAGACGCCGGAACTTCGCAGGATGAGCCGTTCGGTCGAAGAAACCGATCCCGCCATTGCGGCATTGCTCCACGAAGAAGTGCGCCGGCAGGCCACTGGGCTCGAACTGATTCCTTCCGAAAACTTCGTCTCCGAAGCAGTGCTGGAAACGATGGGCTCGGTCCTGGCCAACAAGTACGCCGAAGGTTACGGCACCAAGCGATATTACGGCGGCTGCGAATTCGTCAATCAAGCGGAGCAATTGGCCATTGATCGCGCCAAGGCGCTATTCGGCGCGGAGCATGCCAACGTGCAGCCGCATTCCGGCACGCAGGCGAATATCGCCGTGTACATGGCGGCGCTCGCGCCGGGCGATACGGTGCTCGGCATGAACCTCGCCCACGGCGGCCACCTGACTCACGGGCACCCGCTGAATTTTTCCGGGAAGACGTACAAGTTCATCGCCTACGGAGTCACGAAAGACACGGAAACCATCGACTACGACGATCTGGCGCGGCTGGCGCTCGAGCACCGGCCGAAAATGGTGGTCGTGGGAGCGAGCGCTTATTCGCGGATCATTGATTTCGCGCGCATGGGAGAGATCGCGCGCTCCATCGGCGCGCTTCTTTTCGTGGACATGGCGCACATCGCGGGGCTGATCGCCGCGGGCGTTCATCCCAGTCCCGTACCGCACGCCGATTTTGTTTCCACAACCACACACAAAACTCTGCGCGGCCCGCGCGGCGGGATGATTCTGTGCAAGGCGAAGTACGCCGCGGATCTGGACCGCAATCTTTTCCCCGGAATTCAGGGCGGCCCGCTGATGCATATCATCGCGGCGAAGGCGGTCTGCTTGAAGGAAGCGGCGGAGCCGGAATTCGCGGTGTACCAGCGGCAGGTGGTCGCCAACGCCAAGGCGCTGGCGGCGGCAGTTGCCGGCCGCGGATTCCGCATCGTCAGCGGCGGCACGGATAATCATCTATTTCTTGTGGACGTCAACTGCCGCGGGCTGACCGGAAGCGTGGCGCAGCCTGCACTCGATCGTGCGGGTATCACGATCAACAAGAACTCCATTCCGTTTGATCCGCTGCCACCCCTGAAAGCCGGCGGGCTGCGCATGGGCACTCCCGCGGTGACCACGCGCGGGATGCGCGAGCCGGAAATGGTGAAGATCGCCGGGTGGATTGCCGACGTGCTGGATCATCTGGGCGACGCCGCCGTCGAGCAGCGCGTCCGCGCGGAAGTGGCCGCGTTCGCCGCGCAGTTCCCTCTTTACACTCCGCGCCTGGAGGCTGCGGAAGCGGCGCTGTCGGGCGTGCGCACCGCTCGCTGAAATTGTCGCGGACGATTTCGCGCCCGCGCGGCGTCCCGCAAGATAACCTTTAGGCCGCACTCGCCCATTTCGCCGCCGAACCAGCGGACAATCGTTAGATGGACCAGCAGACGGCAATTGACCAGCGCTTCGCCGGTCCGCTCACCCGAGTTGAACGAGAAGAGGCGCAGCAGATTCAGTATTCGCTGTTGCCCGACGGCTCGCTGCAGGCGCCTGCGTTTGAAATTGCTTTCCGATTCTCGCCGTTTGCCGGAGTCGGCGGGGACTTTGCGGATTTCTTTGAGCTGCCGAACGGCAAGGCGGGCATCTACGTGGGCGACGTCGTCGGCAAGGGCCTGCCGGCGGCGCTTTACGCGGCGCTGGTGATGGGCCTGTTGCGTGGGCTGCACAAGACGGGAGCCAGCACCGCCGACTCGCTTGCGGTTCTGAACAAGCGCATGCTGGTGAGGCCGGTAACCGGGCGTTTCGCTGCGACACTCTACGCCCTGTACGATCCCGCGTCGCGCAAATTGACTTTCTCGAACGCGGGCATGCCACGACCGCTGCTCGTGTGCGCATCGGGATGCAGGCTTCTGGGCGAAGGCGGCCTGCCTTCCGGAATTTTCCCGGACGCCACATACGGCAGCCACACCGTCGAACTTTTTCCCGGCGATGCCGTGCTCTTCGCCACAGACGGCCTTCACGAGCTGCGCGACCGCTACGACAAGGACTTCAGCTGGGAACGGCTTCAGGATACGTGGCTGCAGTGCCGCTCGAAGACCGCGGAGGACTCGCTGGCGATCGTTTTCGAAGAGGCGCGCCAGTTCTCCCATGATGGCAGCGAGCAACAGGACGACATTACGGCTGTGGTCCTGAAAATTCGCGGCTAGACGACTTGAATTTCGAGCTCGGTCGCGCGCCCGTCGCGGATCGAAAATGCACGCACGGGCTTCGGCGCGTCGGGCTGCGGCGAGATGATGAAGTAAGACTCCTCGGAATAGTACGCTTGCTCGATATCGCGCGCGGAAGGCGCGTTGTCGCCTTTCGGATGCGAGTGGTAAATCCCCAGAAACTCGAGTCCGGCCGCTCGAAACTCTCGCATCATTTCGAAAACTTCCTTTGGTGCGATCTCATAGCTGGTTGCTGGATTGGCTGCGACGTTCTCCGCGGGGAACGCGTGCGTGATCACGCCGCCGCGCCCGGCAAGCAATCCGCAGCACTCCGTCGTCGGAGTTGATCCAGCTAGCGATCGGATCCGTTGCGCAACTGCGTTGTGAATGCAAACAGGCACGAGATTGATTCTAATTCGCGGAGCCGACTGACGCGACATTTCTTCGTCGCGCATTGTGCGGGTGGCTCTTCGATTGTAGACTTCGCCCCAATGAGCAATCGAGGCCCGGTCGTGACAATTCTGTTTGCCATTTCCCTTGCGGGCCTCGCAGCGAGCTGCGCGTTTCACGTGGCGAGTTTCTTCGGGTTCAGTCCCGACCTTTCAAATTCCAGAGTATGGGAAGTGCATCTAGTGGCGACATTTTTGATAATCGCGGCTTTGCTCGCGGGATGGAGCGTGGCCAGGACTTTGCGGCCGCAGCGCTTCATGAAGAGGGCCTTTCGATATGCGCCCAGCTCGTACCGCACGGTGGCTCGTGCTCTGGTGATTTACGCATGCGTCGCCGGCATCGTTATCTTGATCTCTGGCGGGCACGGCGGAGTGCAGTATTTGTTCGAGCGAGGCGGGGTTACTGACACTCGGCGCGTGCTGGAGCTCAGAAGCGAGAGTAACGACGTCTCGTTTGTCAGGCTAGTCACCTGTTTCTGGATCGCGGGCTATGCCATCGCGGCTGCGCTCCTGGCATCAGCCAGGAACGCGCCTGCGAACGGACAGTGATGTCTTACGGTGTCAAGCGCCTGCCTTTTGCGCCTGGCGCCGCAGGAACGTCGGGACGTCGAGATCGTCGGTCGGCATTTCCGGCAGGACGTCGGTGACATTGCGCGCGACCTGCTGCACCACGTTGGTTTGCGGCGGAGCAACGGGTGTCTCGCGTCCGGCCTTCCACGTCTTCGGCAGGTAGGAAGGCTTGGTGTGCGCCTTCTTGCCGGCGACTTCCCGGAATCCCGCGGCAATGACAGTGATCTTGACCGATTCCTTCATGGCGTCGTCCTGCACGGCGCCGAAAATGATGTTGGCATTCTCGTGTGCAGCCTTCTGGATGATCGAGGAAGCCTCGTGAATCTCATGCAGCGAAAGGCTGGACGAGCCGGTGACGTTGATCAGGATTCCCTGTGCGCCGTTGATGCAGTTGTCCTCCAATAGAGGAGAATTGATGGCGCGGTTCGCCGCGTCGATCGCCCGGTTTGATCCCGAAGCGACGGCGGTGCCCATCACCGCGTAGCCCTGGCCGGACATGATGGTCTTCACGTCGGCGAAGTCGCGATTGATGATGCCGGGAATGGTGATGATGTCGGAAATTCCCTGCACCGCCTGACGGAGAATGTCGTCAGCAATGCGGAAGGCTTCAAAGAAGCTGGTTCCCTGCTCGACGCATTCCATTAGCCGTTCGTTGGGGATCACGATCACGGTGTCCACGGAGCCGACGAGCTCCTGGAGCGCTTGTTCGGCCTGCTGCATGCGGCGCTTGCCTTCGAATGCGAATGGCTTGGTGACCACGGCAACGGTCAGCGCGCCCAGCTCGCTCGCCAGATTGGCGACCACCGGGGCGGCGCCGCTGCCGGTGCCTCCGCCGAGACCCGAAGTGACGAACACCATGTCCGCGCCGTCGAGCGCCTCCAGGATTTTCTCGGTGTCCTCGAGCGCAGCTTTGCGCCCGACCTCGGGATTCGCGCCCGCGCCGAGCCCCTTGGTCAGCTTGGCGCCGAGCTGCAGCTTCACCGGCGCCTGCGACAACTTGAGCGCCTGCAAGTCGGTGTTGGCGGCGATAAATTCGACGCCCTCGACCTTGGCACGAATCATGCGGTTAACGGCGTTCGACCCGCCGCCGCCCACGCCGATTACTTTAATCCGCGCGCCGTCCTGCGCCTCTTCACTGAATGAAACTCGAATGCTTGATTCTTTTGGTGCCATGCGTCCTCCCCCAGTCTTGAACTGTGATGCGAGTCTCCCGAAACCATTTCAGTAACGTTGAGCCGAAATCGAAAAGCGCGCCTTCAGCGCCCATTGGCAATACCGCTTCCCGTCCGCACTACGCCCCGATACGAATCCAGAGTGTCACGCCCCTGCGAACATGCTTTTCAGCTTGCCCATAAAACCTGCGGGACGAGCCCCGGCGATACGCCGCGTGCGCGCCCCGTAGAGAACCAGCCCCACAGCGGTTGAATATTCGGGCCGGGTAACCTCTTCGCTCATCTCCGCCAATCCTCGCGGGACGGCGATGCGCACCGGCAAATTGAAAACGCGCTCGGCCAGCTCCGGTAATCCGCGAAGCTGCGACCCGCCTCCGGTGAAAATAATTCCAGCGGGAATCTGCGATTCGATTCCGCCGCGGCGCAGTTCGTCGCGGATGAGCATCAGCAATTCCTGGGCGCGGGGTCCGACGATGTCCGCGAGCATCCGCGCGAATACGGTTCGCGGCGGGCGGTCGCCCACGCTGGCAATCTCGATGGGAAAATCCTCGGCGAGCTGCTCGCGGAACGCCTGCGCGTGCTCCCGCTTGATTTTCTCCGCCTCGGGAATCGGCGTGCGCAGCCCAACGGCAAGATCGTTCGTGAAATGATCGCCGCCGACGGGCACCGCCGCAGTGTGCCGCACCATGCCTCCCGCATAGGCGATCAGATCGGTGGTGCCGCCGCCGATATCGAGCAGGCACGCGCCGAGTTCGCGTTCGTCCTGGGTGAGGCAAGCCTCGGCCGCGGCAAAGGGCTCGAGTACCGTATCGTCCACGCGCACGCCGGCGCGGTTCACGGCCGTCACGATATTTTGCGTCGCCGTGCCGGAAGCCGTCACGATATGCACGTTGGCTTCCAGGCGCTGGCCGACCATGCCGATGGCGTCGCGGATGTTGTCCTGCGCGTCGAGCGAAAATTCCTGCGGCAGCACGTGCAGAACTTCGCGATCCTCGGGCAGCGTGACGCCCCGCGCGGCTTCGATGGCGCGGCGGACGTCGTCCCGTTGCACGTCCCGCGGTTTCGAGCCCACCGCGATTCCGCCGCGGCTATTTACTCCGCGCACGTGACTGCCGGCGACGCCGATCATCGCCGATTCCACCGGCACGCCGACAATTGCCTCGGCTTCCTCGACTGCGCGGCGAATCGAGCTGACCGCCAGATCGAGATTGACGATCTGGCCCTTGCGCCAGCCTTTGGATTCCGCGGCGCCGAGCGCGGCGAATTTCACGCCGCCGTCGTCGTCCATTTCGCCGATTAGCGCGCAGGTCTTGGTGCTGCCGATATCGAGCGCCACAATGTGCCGTTCTTTCTTCGTCAAATCCGCTCCTCTGAAATCAACCCCCCGGAATCCCAGGGCAATCAGTTCGTTTTCTTGGCTGCCTGCGCAGTGGCCATTTTCGGCGAGCGCTGCTGCGCGATCGCGGACAAATCCTGATTGACCACCGCCTCGCGGCTGAAGCGCAGGTCCACCGACTCGACCGGCCCCGCTTTCGCGCGCCACTGGCCGATATCTTGCACGAGCGTCTGATACTTTCCGGCGAAATCGCTGTCGCCAAAATGGACGAGCACAGGCGCGTCCGCCTCGCTGCCGGCAGTAACGCCGCCGAGTCCGGTGAGCGTGGCGCGCAGGTCACGTTCGGCCGAAAGATCGACTTCGCTGACCTGATCGAGCGCGCCGGCATGCGCGGTTTCGACCTGCTGCGCGAAGCCGGAGTAAAGCTGCATGCGCTTTTCGCGGTCGTCGAGCGGCATTTCCAAATTGATTCCCGTGACCACCGGAAAATGAAAATTTCCTTCGAGCGGCCGCTCCAGAATCACGCCGTGCACGTCCACCAGAGCCATGTCGCTGGCCTCGCGCACAAAGGCGATCGGGGTGCGCTCGGTGATCTCGACTTCAATCCGGTTCGGCAGCGCGCGCCGCACGGTGGCCCGCTCGATCCAGGGAAGCGCTTCGAGCTGGCTGCGTCTTTCGTCGAGCGGAATGCGCAGGACGCTCTTGCCTCGATCGCCTGCAAAAATTTCGAGGACGCTTGCGCGCGCGACGTAGTGATCTCCGGACAAAACAACCTGCTCGGGATGGATCAACGCCATTTCCGGCGAAGTCAGCAGAAAGCGGCCCAGCTCGAACGCTCCATACGTAACGGCACCGGCTGCGACGATCCACACCCCGGCGCGCAGATAGGTGCTCCACGCCTTGCGGCCAAATTTCCGCCGCTTGATTTCCAGCGGCTTCTGCCGACGAAGATACTTCGGCTCTTCGTCCGCCAGAACTTCCTGCGGATAGGCGTCCGCGTCCATGGCTCTTAGTTTCGCCAGACGATCACCTCGTTTTCGAGTTCCATACCGTAGGCGCCGCGCACGCGCTCGCGCACGTCGTCTATCAACTTCAGCATGTCGGAACAGCTGGCCTGCCCGGCATTCACGAAAAAATTCGCGTGCCGGTCGCTGACCATGGCATCGCCCACTCGATGCCCCTTCAAACCGAGCTCGTCAATCATGCGGCCCGCCGAACCTCCCGCGGGATTCTTAAAAATGCATCCCGCGCTCTTTTGATTGAGCGGTTGGCTCGCCCGGCGCTTCTCATTGCAAACCTTGATGCCCGCAAGAATCTCCTTGAACGGCTTCGATGGCAGCTCGAGCTTGACGCGCAGCATCAGGTCGTCCGGGGCGAAGGAGGTGTGCCGGTAATCGAAACGAATTTCGCTGTCGCGCTGCGTTTCGATCTTGCCCGAGGCGGCGCGATAGAGTTCCACCTCGCGCACGTGCGGCCCGATTTGCGTCCCGTAGGCGCCGGCGTTCATCCGCAGCGCGCCTCCCACGCTGCCGGGCACACCGATCAGTCCTTCCATGCCGCCGAGATCGTGCTTCGCGCAAAAAGTGACCATGCCACCCAGATCTGCTGACGCGTCCACGTAGGCCGCATTGCCCTCCACGCGCATTCCCGGCTTCGCCGTCGGCAGATGTAGAACCACCCAGGGCAACTCGCCATCGGCGATCAGCACGTTGGTGCCCCCGCCGAGAAAGCGGTGCGGAATGTTCTCATCGCACAGCAAGCCGATCACTTCGGGAATGGATTCGTAGCGGCGCAGCAAAATCTCGTCCGTCGTGCCGCCGATTCCGAGCGAGGTCTTGTCGGTCATGGATACGCCCGGGCGCAACTCGACGCCGAGTTCCTTCAGACGCGCCGCCGCTTTGTCGTTAATGCGCATGGTGCCTGGTCGAAACCCTCGAATCGAGCAGCAAGGCAAGCTCTTCGGTTACCCGTCCCACGCTGCCCGCGCCGATGGTCATCACCGCGTCGCCCGAGCGCGACTCGCGCAACATATATTCGATGCCGCCCTGCAGGGTGCTCGAGTAAACGACATTCTTGTGGCCCGACGCGCTGATGGCTTCGGAAAGTCGCTCGCCGGTTACGCCCTCAATCGGCGCTTCGCCCGCCGCATAGATATCGGTGATCACGACGACGTCCGCCTGATTGAACGAGCTCTTGAAATCCTCCCAGAGATGCTGCGTGCGCGAGTAGCGGTGCGGCTGGAAGAGCACCAGTAGGCGCTTGTAGCCGCAGCCGCGCGCCGCTTCGAGCGTGGCGCGAATTTCCGCGGGATGATGGCCGTAATCGTCAATGAGCGTCACGCCCGAAAAATTCCCTTTGATCTGGAAGCGGCGCGCGACTCCGGAAAACGATGCGAGTCCGTCGCGAATCAGGTCCGGCGGGACGTTGAGCACCAACCCGACGGCCGCGGCAGCGGCAGAATTGCGCACGTTGTGGATTCCCGGCGGCGCGGGCAGATGAAACATGCCTAGATCCTCGCCGTGATATTTCAGGCTGAAATCGCTTGAGAGTCCGTTGAGCTTTATATCGCCGATTACCAGGTCGGCCTGGCTCGAGGTGCCGTAGGTGACCACCGGGCGATTGACGCGCTGCAGGATCGCCTGCACGTTTGGCTCGTCCATGCACAGGATCACCGTGCCGTCGAACGGCACGCGATTGATGAATTGGAGAAACGTATCCTGAATTTCTTCGAGCGACGTGTACTGGCCGAGATGCTCGCGGTCAATCGTCGTGACCACCGCAATCACCGGTGCCAGCAGCAGGAACGACCGGTCGCTTTCATCCGCTTCGACGACCATGTATTCGCCCTGGCCCACGCGCGCGTTGGCTCCGGCATGATTCACCAACCCGCCGACCACGAACGTGGGATCGAGATTCGCGGCGGCGAGCACCGACGCAACCATCGAAGTGGTGGTCGTCTTTCCGTGCGCGCCGGCGACGGCGATGCCGTATTTCAAGCGCATCAGCTCGGCAAGCATTTCCGCGCGCGGGATTACCGGAATTTTCAGGCGGTGCGCTTCCACGATTTCGACGTTATCCGGCGCCACCGCGGAGGACACAACCACGACGTGCGCTCCGTTGACGTTTTCGGCCTGGTGGCTCAGGTAAATCGTTGCGCCCAGATTGCGCAGGCGCTCGGTGACGGACGTAGACTTCAGATCGGAGCCTGAGACGCGCGTAGCCGGTTGATAGCAGGACCTCGGCGATGCCGCTCATGCCGCTGCCGCCGATGCCCACCAGATGAATGCGTTGAAAATTGCGCAGCGTGACGCTCATCGCCGGACCACCGCCTCGATCACGTCCACGATTTCCTCGACGGCGCGCGGCCGCGCGAGCGATCGTGCGCGATCTTCCATCTCTGAAATTCTCCGGGGCTGGTCCAGGAGGGAAAAAATTTCGTTCGTCAGCCGCTCCGGCGTGAGTTCGTCCTGCGGAAGCAGCCGGGCGGCGCCTGCGTTCTGCATTACCTGCGCGTTGCGGGTCTGATGCGCGTCAGTGGAAGCTCCGAAGGGGATAAAGATGGCGGCGCGTCCGGAGGCTGACACCTCCGCGACAGTGATGGCGCCCGACCTGCAAACAATCAGGTCGGCCTGGGCAAACCTCTCCGCCATATTTTCGATGAAGGGGACAACCTCCGCTTGAAATTGGCGTCGCGCATACGCTACGCGAACTGCATTATAGTCGCGTTCGCCGGTCTGATGCACGATGAAAAGCTCATTTTTTCGCGGCAGGAGACGATCGAGCGAATCAACCACCGTCCGGTTGATAGGCAGCGCGCCGCGGCTGCCGCCGGTAATCAGCAGGTTGAACGGCGCGCGGTGGTCTTTAGGCGGCACGGCGAAGAATTCCTGGCGTACCGGGCAGCCGGTGACGGTCGCTTTGCTCCCAAAACGGGCGGCGGTTTCCTGGCTGGCGACCGCGATGCGCGTGGCCAATCGGGCAAGAACGCGGTTGGTGAATCCGGGCTCGACATTGGGCTCGAAAACAACGGACGGAATCCGGTGCATCGCGGCGACCAGCATCATCGGGCCGGACGCGTACCCGCCGACGCCGAGCGCCGCGCCGAAATTGTGACGCCGTAAAATTTTCTCCGAATCCAACAGCCCGGCTGGCAGCATGGCGGCGTTGCGCAGGAACTTCGCGCCGCCGATGCCTTTGAGGCCGGCGACGCGAATCGTCTCCAGCGGAATTCCCGCCTGCGGCACCAGCCGCGCTTCCATCCCGCGCTCGGTTCCCACAATCACGACTCTTCGCTCTCCTCGCCGCAGCCATTCCCGCGCGACGGCCAGCGCCGGGAAGACATGTCCGCCAGTGCCGCCGCCCGCGATCAATAAACTATTTGAAACTATTTGCATCCGCGCTCACGTCTCATCCGCGTGCTGACTGATGTTCAAGAGCACGCCGGTGGCCAGCAGCATGCCCAACAGGCTCGAACCGCCGTAGCTGATGAACGGCAGCGGAATGCCTTTCGTCGGCAACAGGCCGAGCGTCACGCTCAGGTTGATCAGCGCCTGGCCGGTCACCATGGCGGTGATGCCGATTCCCAGAAATTTTCCGAAGGAATCCGGCGCCTTCATCGCCGCCACAAAGCCGCGCCAGCCGTACACCGCGAAGAGCGCGAGCACCACGGCGGCGCCGATAAATCCAGCCTCCTCGCAAATCACCGAGAAAATAAAATCCGTGTGCGCTTCCGGCAGAAAAAACAGCTTCTGGCGGCTCTCCATCAGCCCCACGCCCGTAAATCCGCCCGATCCGATGGCGATCAGCGATTGCGCGAGCTGAAAACCGTGTCCCTGCGGGTCGGCGCCCGGCGAGAAGAACGCGCGCAGGCGTTCCAGGCGATACGGTGTGCCGGCGATCGCTAAATAGACGATCGGCAGGGCCGCAATGGCCGCGCCGATAATGTATTGATAGGAGAGTCCGGCGATGTAGAGCATGACCGCGGCGATGAAGAAAATCATGCACGCCGTTCCCATGTCGGGTTCCTTGTAAACCAGCGCCACCATCAGCAGGACGGTTCCGATGGCCGGCAGCAGGGTGCGCGTCAGGTTGTTGATTCCCTCGCCGTGCGGCTCGCGGCGGCTCTCGAGAAACCACGCCAGATAAAAAATCACCACCAGCTTGGCGATTTCCGAGGGTTGCAGACTGAGCGCGCCGAGGCGAATCCAGCGATGCGTGGCGTGGGAGCGGTCGAGGAAAAATACGGCGATCAGCAGGACCAGCGTCACGGACAGCGCCGTGAAAATCACGCGCGGTTGTCGCAACTTGCGGTAGTCCGTGTTCATCAGCCAGAACATGCCGGCGATTCCCAGCGCCACCCAGACGAGTTGCCGCAGCAGAAAGAAGTAGGCGTTGCCGTGCCATTCCCGTGAAGTCATGGCCGAAGCGCTGAACACCATCACCGCACCGATGAGGCAGAGCGCCAGCGTGACGCCGAAAAGCTGCCGATCGTGCTGCATGGTGCGGGGCATCGTTTATCCTTTTTGCGCGCGGACGGACGCCGCCGGGCGATTCTCAAGCTGCGCGACAAGTTGCTTGAACGCACGGCCGCGCTCTTCGTAATTTTCAAACTGATCGAAACTCGAACACGCCGGCGCGAGCAGCACCACATCGCCGGGCTGCGCGCGATCCGCCGCCAGCTGCACGGCGCGATCGAGTGTGCCCGCTTTGACGGACGCGACGGAACCGCCCAGATCCGCGGCGATTTTTTCAGCGGATTCACCGATCAGCAGCGCCGCACGCCCTCGCGTTCGCAGTGCATCGCCGAGAGCGGTGTATGGGCTGCCCTTGTCCTTGCCCCCGAGTATGACCACCAGCGGGCCGGGAAAGGCCTCGATGGCTTTCAGCGCGGCGTCCACGTTGGTGGCCTTGGAATCGTTGTAGAAGGCCACCCCGCCGACATCGCGGACGAACTCGAGGCGATGCTCAACGCCCCGAAAAGTCTTTATGCCATTCGCGATTGCGGCGGGTTCAGCGCCGGCGAGATACGCCGCCGCGCACGCCGCCAGTACGTTTTCAACGTTGTGCTCTCCGCGCAGCGGAATCTCGCTCCGCCTCCCAACCGCGATCTCCGAGCCTTCGTGCCGGAAGATGATCTGATCGTCGAGCAGAAACGCGCCCTCCGCGACGCGCTTCTGGCGGCTGAACCAGAAGACATGCGAGCGCGCCGGCATCCGTTTGGTCACCTCGGGATCGTCCGCGTTCAAGATCGCGAAATCGCGCTCCAGCTGATTTTCAAACAGGCGCATCTTCGCGGCTGCGTATTCTTCAAACGACGCGTGGCGATCCAGATGATCGGGCGTCAAATTCAGCAGCACGCCGATTTCCGGCCGGAAGGCCTCGATCGCTTCGAGCTGAAAGCTGCTGACCTCTGCGACGGTCACGCTCGAATCGGCCGACGATTCGACCTGCGAAATCAGCGGTGTTCCAATGTTCCCTCCTACGAGCGTCGGAATGCCCGCGGTCTCGAGGATGTGCGCAACCAGCGACGTGGTCGTCGTTTTGCCGTTTGAGCCGGTGATGGCCACCAGCTTGCCGCGCAACAGACGCCAGGAAAGCTCGATTTCGCTCCACACCGGAGTTCCACTGACGTGCGCGAGAACCAGCGGCGGCAGAGCGGCCGGCACGCCCGGACTGACGACGATCAAATCCTGTTCGAAAAATATGTCGGGCGGATGGCCGCCGAGTTTGAGGTTCACACCCGCCGCGCGCAGCCGGGCCGCGGTTTCGCCGAGCGCGCTCTCGGGCTTTTCGTCCGTGGCCGTCACCGTGGCGCCATACGCAGCGGCGAAAAGCGACACGGCCACGCCCGTGCGCGCCAGGCCAACCACCAGCACGCGCTTCCCTGCGAGATCGTATCCGGGTCTCAACGAACTTCACCTCAATTTCAAAGTCGTCAGCGAAAACAGCGCAAACACCAGCGCCAGAATCCAGAATCGCACGATAATCTTCGATTCGCTCCAACCCATCAGTTCGAAATGATGATGCAGCGGCGCCATGCGGAACACGCGCTTGCCAGTCATCTTGAACCAGCCGACTTGAATAATCACCGAGAGCAGCTCCAGAATGAAAATACCGCCAATCGAGAGCATCAGGATTTCCTGCTTGAAGATTACCGCGACCGTCCCGATGGCCCCGCCGAGCGCCAGCGAGCCGACGTCACCCATGAAGATTTCCGCGGGATGCGCGTTGTACCAAAGGAAGCCCAGCGACGCGCCCGCCAGCGATCCGCAAAAAATCGTAAGCTCGGCGGCGTCGGGAATTCTCTGAATTTCCAAATACTCCGCGAACCGCGCGTTGCTCGACACGTAGGTAATGATCGTCAGCGCCACGGAAGAAATCAGAACGCAGCCGATGGCCAGCCCGTCGAGCCCATCCGTCAAATTCACTCCGTTGGAAAGCCCTGCGATCACCAGCACCAGGAATAGGACGAAGGGCACATAAGCCAGCCCCCATTCCCACTCATGCCGGCCGCTGAGCAGCGATTCGATCACCAGGTTGGGATGCAGCCGCTTCACGAACGGCACGCTCAACTGCGTCGAATAGGTTCCCTTGGCCTGCAGCCCGATGAGCATGGCTCCCACAAAAATGCAGGTGAGCACCTGCAGCGCGAACTTTCCCGCGGCCGTCAATCCCCGATTGTGCTTGCGCACCACCTTGCTGTAATCGTCCACGAACCCGATGGCGCCAAACGCCAGCGTGGCGGCCAGCGCAATCAGCACATGTGCATTGCGCAGGTCGGCCCACAGCAGAGTTGGAATCACGATCGCCGCCACGATCAGCACGCCGCCCATCGTCGGCGTACCGGCCTTCGCTTGATGCGCCTTCGGACCCTCCTCACGGATATATTGCTTCACCTGCATGGCGCGAAGCCGCTCGATCATCCACGGGCCCAGCAGCAGCGACAGAACCAGCGCCGTCAGGCTCGCCACGGCCGTCCGCACGGTGATGTAGCGAAACACATTCAGCGCGCTGAAATGCCGCCGCAGCCCGAAGAAGAAAAGGTAATAGAGCATTTCAGTTGCGTCCCTTGCGGCCCGCTTCCAGAGCCTCGGGTAGCAGTTTTCACATCGGAGCGGCGGTGGCGCGCTTCAATTGCTTCGAGGATTCGTTCCATGCGAGTCCCGCGCGAGCCTTTGAGCAGCAGCAGGTCGCCCCGCATAACAAACGATTCCAGGAATTTCGCGGCGTCCTGCGAATTCTCAAAAAGCTGCGTGCGTTCTTGCGGATGTCCGGCCTTCACCGCCGCGTCCACGAAATCGGCTGCGTAGCCCTGCACTCCGAAAATCCAGTCAATCTTGCCGAGACCTGCGGCGGAGCGACCGCATTCGCGGTGCAATTCCTCCGAGGAGTCTCCCAATTCCAGCATCTCGCCCGCGGCCACGATTCGCCGCTGATATCCCGGCGTCGCTGCCAGCAGTTCGATCAGCGCGCTCAAGGCCGTGGGACTCGAATTGTAGGAGTCGTTGATCACCGTGAAGCCCTCCTCGAAGCGCACCACCTCGCCGCGCTTGTCCGCGGGCGTGAGAGTCGGGAAGACGCGCTTCGCTTCCTCCGCGCCCACGCCCCACACGCTTGCCGCCGCCAGCGCCGCCAGTGCATTCATCACGTTGTGCCTTCCGATCAGCGGCGATTGCAGCCGCGCGCGCCCGGCGGGCGACACGAAATCGAACGCCGCGCCTTCGATGCCCTGCTCCTCGATTGCCCCCGCGCGAAATTCCGCTTGCGCGCTGGTCCCAAAAGTGATCACCCGCCCTTGCGCAACCTCCGCGAACTTCGCCACACGCTCATCGTCCGCGTTCAGCACCGCTGTGGCATTCGGCCACGCCAGATTCTCGATCAGCTCGCGCTCCGCGAGCGCGATCTCCTCGATCGAGGAGAAAAATTCCAAATGCTCGACGGCCACGCGAGTGACCACGCCGACGTCCGGCGCGGCAATCTGCGCCAGCCGCGCGAGTTCCCCGCGGTGCGACATTCCCAGTTCCACCACCACCGCGCCGTGTTCCTCATCAATCTTCAGCAGCGTCAGCGGCAGCCCGTACTCGTTGTTCAAATTCCCCAGCGTCTTCAGCACGCGGAACCGCGCGCCCAGAAGCGCGGCCAGAATCTCTTTTGTGGTGGTCTTGCCCACGGACCCGGCCACCGCCCCGATAATTCTCCCCGGCTTTCCCCGCCGCCAAATTTGGCACGCCCGCGATGCCAGCCGCTGCAAAGCGGCGAGCGTGTCGTCCACGGCGAACACCTTTGCCTGGAGTTCGCCGGAGTACTGATGGAAACTTTCGCGCGCCACCACCCCGGCCGTGGCGCCCCGGTCCAAAGCGCTGGCAACAAAACCGTGTCCGTCGTGACGCGGTCCGCGTATGGCGATGAACAGCTCGCCGGGCCCCACAGTGCGTGAGTCAATCGAGACGCCGGCCACCCCGGCCAGGGGGGCAAGCCCCGTGGGCCGTGCGACTCCCAGTGCATCGGCCAATTGATCCGCGGTCCAGCGCATCCCGTCTCCAGTGAGCTTGGCGTCGCCGCCCTCGCTTATTTCGCTGCCTGCCGCTTCGAATAGCCTTTTCGGCGCAGAATCGCGCGCGCCTTTTCCCGATCATCGAACTCGACGGTCCCGTCGCGCAGCACCTGATAGGTTTCGTGCCCTTTGCCGGCCAGCAGGACGATGTCACCCGGCCGAGCCTCGTCGAGAGCCATGGCCAGCGCCTGCTCCCGGTCCGGCTCCACGCGGTACTTCGCATTCACTTTCTGCAATCCCACGACCACGTCGTTGATGATTCGCAGCGGATCTTCGCCGCGCGGGTTGTCGCTGGTGAGCACCACCACGTCGCTCAGCGAACCCGCCGCTTCTCCCATCAGCGGGCGCTTGGTGCGATCGCGTTCGCCGCCGGCGCCGAAAACGGTGATGATGCGCGCCGACGGGCCCAGCTCGCGCGCCGTCGCGATCAAGTTCTTCAACGCGTCGTCGGTATGCGCGTAATCCACAATCACCAGAAACGGCTGTCCTTCGTCAATGCGCTGAAATCTTCCGGGGACCAGCTCGAGATTGGCGATGCCTTCTTCGATTTTCCCGTTCGGAATATGGAGCGCGATTCCCGCACCGATCGCCGCGAGTATGTTGTAGGCGTTGATGCGGCCCACGAACGGCGAGCGCACTTCGATGTTTCCGGCCGGCGTCTGTGCCGTGAATTCCAGGCCGTGGAAACTCAGTGCGAGTTTCTTCGCGGTCAGATCGGCGGCGCCTTTCAATCCGTAGGTCAACGTGCGACGCGCGAGCCCGCCCAGCTGCGTCGCGTAGGGATCGTCCGCGTTGATTACCGCCGCGTCCGGAGCGCCCGCGCCGGTTCCTTCGAATAACAGCCTCTTCGCCGCAAAATATTCCTCAAATGTCTTGTGAAAATCGAGATGATCGCGCGTCAAGTTGGTGAAGATTGCCACCGCGAAATGGCATCCCCACAGACGTTCCATCGCCAGCGCGTGCGAGCTTGCTTCCAGTACAGCGTGCGTTCCGCCCGCGTCGCGAATTTCCGCGAACATCAGCTGCAGGTCGAGCGATTCGGGCGTGGTGTTCACCGCCGCGCGGCTGCCCGCAGGCGTGCGATATCCGGTCGTGCCGATTAGGCCCGTGGTGTGTCCAGCGGCGCGCAGGATGGAATCCACCAGGAACGTGGTGGTGGTCTTTCCGTTCGTGCCCGTGACGCCCACTAACCGCAGGCTATCGGCCGGATGCCCGTAGAAATTCGCGGAGACGCTCGCCAGCGCGCGACGTTCGGAACCCGGAAGAAGTTCGACCAGCGTGATTCCCTTCGACGACACTCGCTGGACATCTTCGGTCGCCACAGCCACCGCTCCGCGACGCACGGCGTCCTCGACGAACTTCACTCCGTCGAGCCTTTCTCCCTGCAACGCGAAAAAGATCGCGCCGGGCTCGACCTTGCGGCTGTCGCAGGCGACCGACTGCACCTCCATATCGGCCGCGCCGACGATCTTCGCAACTTCCGCGCCCGCAAGTAGTTTGTCGAGTCTCATGCCTCGATTTGCCAGTTTCTCGGCCGGCCCGGCCTCGCTTCCGCCGCGCCGGTCCTTCAAGGTCAAGCTCAATTCCCGTCACCCGGCGCTGAGACTGGCATGATTTCTCCCCGATGCCCGAATCGCACCGTCACCCTGCTTCCGCGCAGGACTTGCGTCCCGGCCTCCGGAAACTGCTCTACTGCAACTCCGCTGCCGATCAAGGCCGGCATCAGCCCCAGGCGCGAACACTCCTCAGTCACCGCACGAACCGTCTGGCCGGCGAGGCTCGGAACCTCCACGCCACTCGGATCGCCGAACGCGACCGTCGGGAGCGCCGCGCCCGGCGCCTTGCTCGTCGCCACCGACGACTGAAAACTCGCGCGCGCCGCATCGGCCGTATCCTTTGGCGGCGCCGCTCGTGGTTCCGCCTTCAGATTCTTCGCGGTCTCCACGTCGGACGGTGCAGGCACGTCATGCGGCTCATCGCGATACGCCAGTATCTGCTCCGCCACGCGCTTGAACACCGGCCCGCCTACTTCTCCGCCGTGATGCGGCCCGACGGGCGAATCGAGAACCACCAGAATCGAGATCACCGGATTGTTTACCGGAGCGAATCCCACGAACGACGAGTTGTACTGCGTCGCCGAATAACGGCCGGTGGCCGGATCGATTTTCTGCGCCGTGCCGGATTTTCCCGCGGCCGTGTAGCCGTCCAGTCGCGCAGGTTTGCCGGTTCCTTCGAGAACGACTCCTTCCATCATCTCGCGCACCGTTGCTGCGGTCCTCGCGTCGGTGGCCTGTTGAGGCGCCGGCGGTGGCCGCAACGCCCCGGGCTCGCCCCCGTCAATTTCGCGCACGATATGAGGACGATAGAGCGTTCCGCCATTCGCCACCGCTGAAATCGCCGAAATAATCTGAATCGGTGTGACGCTGACCTCCTGCCCCATGGCCAGCGAGCCAATCGAACTGGCGGACCAGTTCTCGAGTGGGCGCAGCAGTCCCCGATTTTCGCCCGGCAGCTCGATACCCGTGGCCTGGCCGATGCCGAAACCGCGTATGGCGTCGTAGAACCGCGGTGCGCCGAGTTGCAGCGCCACTTTGATTGCGCCCACGTCGCTTGAATGCTCTAGAATCTCGCGCACACTCAGCACGCCGAACTTCTTCCAGTCGTGAATCAACCGCCCCGCCACCATGATCTGGCCCATCTGGCAATCAACGAGATCGGTCGGGAGTCGCCACGCCGTTTTCGATTGCGCCGGTCAGCGTGAGCACCTTGAACGTCGAGCCTGGTTCGTACGCCGACGCTACCGCGCGATCAATGCGCGCCTCCGGCGCAGAATTGCCGGCGTTGTTGGGATCGAACGCCGGCCAGTTCGCCACCGCCAGCAGCTCGCCCGAGCTCGGGTCCTGCACCACCACCGTTCCGGCCTTCGCGTGCGTTTCCGTAATCGCGCGATCGAGTTCCTTCTCCGCGATGAACTGGATCGTTTCGTCCATCGTCAGCGTGACGCTCGCGCCCGGATCGGCCGCCGATTCGGTGCGGTCGTACCAGCGCCGCCGCCCGTCCGCCATCACCATCATCTTGCCCGGGCGCCCGCGAATTTGTTTGTCGAGCGAATATTCGATTCCGCCGATGCCCTTCTCGTCCACGTCCACGTATCCCAGCACGGACGCAGCCAGCTCCCGCTGGGGATACACGCGACGGTTTTCCTTCTGGAAGAACACGCCCCTCAAATTCATGTCCGTGATGCGCTGCACGGTTTCCGGCGAGAGTTTGCGCGCCAGGCGCACCGGGGTCTTTGCCTCGCGAATTTTTTCCTCGAGGTCTTCGGCGGGCACTTCCAGCACGCGCGACAGTAGCCGCGACACCATTTCGACGTCGGTAATCTCCGCCGGATCGCCGAAGACGGAATCCATCGGCAGGCTGACCGCCAGTTCACGGCCCTTGCGGTCGTAAATCGTGCCGCGCATCGGGCTGATTTCGAAAATTCGCTGCTGCTGACGTTGTGCTTTTGCGAGGTACTCGCTGTAGGAAAAAAGCTGCAGAAAACTCAGCCGGCCAACCACCACCGCCATCCAAGCCACCGCCAGGACCCAGACGACCAGCCAGCGGAGACGTGGATTGCGCTGCTCCATGGACTCCGGCCTACCCTGTCGGAAACGTACTCCTGCGGCGATCGCAGCCGACTCGCCGGAAACGGCCCGCCGCAGCGGGCTGCAAACTCACGCCAGAATCATGTGAGGCTGAACTCAGGGCCGTGATGACTGCGCCACCGGCCGCGCCTGGGCCAGGACGCCGTCGCTCGATTCATCCACGGGAGCAACCTGTCCGGGCGCCGGAACCGTCAAGCCCAGCTGGTTCCGCGCAATCGCATCCACCCGCATCGGCGAGCGCAACGTCGCGACTTCCAGATGCAATTGCTGGTTGAGCTCCGTGGCCTGCGCGCGTTCGCTGTCCAGTTGTTCGATCTGGTAGCGGATCTGTATGCACTCGAAATGCTGCCATGCGTAGACCAGCAGGAACGCCGCCATTGCCGCGCCAACCGCCAGGCGGCGCCAGAAATCCCGCAGCTGCTCCGGGTGCGCCTGCCTTACCAGCCTCGAATTATCGATCTGCTTTACGGTGTGGTACTGCGTGAACTGTTCCATCATTGCTCCCAGCTCCCAGCCGAGCGGCTTTCCGCCGGCGCGATTTTTTCCGCCACGCGCATTTTTGCGCTGCGCGCGCGAGGATTGTCTCTGACTTCCCCTTCGCTGGGCTGGATGACTTTCCGGGTCAGCACGCGGAAACTTCCCTCGCGTTCCAGGCGCTGGAACGCCTGCTTCACCGGACGATCTTCGAGCGAGTGGTAGCTGAGGACGATCCACCGTCCTCCCAAATTCAAAGTGGCAGGGGTCCGCGAAAGAAACTGCTCGAGTTCCTCCTCTTCTCGATTCACCGCATTCCGCAGCGCCAGAAACGTTTTTGTCGCGGGCTGCAGTTTCTGCCTTCCCCTTGCTTTACGAGCCCCTGCCACAACCGTTGCCAGGTGTTCGGTGTCGCGGATCGGCCGCGACCTCACTATTGCCCTGGCGATTCTGCGTGAATCCCTTTCCTCCGCCTTCTGATAGAGGAGATCGGCCAGCTCTTTCTCCGACCATTGATTCACAATTTCGTCCGCCGTCAGCGGCGTGTCGGGGTTCATCCTCATGTCCAGGGGAGCGGCCCAGCGGAACGAAAATCCGCGCTCAGGGCTGTCCAGCTCCAGACTTGAGATCCCCAGATCGGCGAGCACTCCGTCCAGCAGAGGCAGCTTCAGGTCCGCCGCCACTTCGCCGATCTTCGAAAACTCTGCGTGCACCAGAACCACCTTCTCTTCGAAAGCCTTCAGCCGCTCCCGCGCGATTTCCAGCGCCTGCGGATCGCGGTCCATCGCCACCAGCCGCCCCGTGGTCAGCCGCCGGGCAATTTCGATGGCATGCCCCGCCGTACCGCAGGTCGCATCCACATACGTTCCCTCGGGCCGTATGCGGAGCCACTCGATCACTTCCGCAGCCAGCACGGGCGTATGCAAAACGCTCAAAACTACGCGCCCAATTCGTCAAACGCCTTTATGTCTTCCGCCGAAACAGGATTGCGATTCAACTGCTCCAGGAATCGCGCGTGATTCCAGACTTGGAGGTACGTCAGGTTCCCCTGCACGTCCACTTCGCCCTTGATCTCCGCTGATTCCCGCAAAATGGACGGAATCAAAATGCGCCCCGACCCATCCATTTCCACCACCTGCCCGTAATAGTTGGTTCGCGCCAGAAATTTTTGCCGTGCCGGATTGTAGGACG
Source organism: uncultured Acidobacteriota bacterium (assembly GCA_963814605.1). Taxonomy (GTDB): domain Bacteria; phylum Acidobacteriota; class Terriglobia; order Acidiferrales; family UBA7541; genus Palsa-295. The sequence continues at coordinate 1,302,329 of CAWFDD010000002.1, forward strand.
ACCGCTTGGCCAGCCTCTTTTCGATCTCTTCCCAGGCTTTCATGGGGTAGATGCGGGCGTGATCGCCCGTCGCGCTGGTCACGTAGTAGGTCTTGCCCAAACGCTTCAGCTCGGCCAGGAAGTCCGCGGGAATTTTCACGCGTCCTTTCTCGTCCGCCGTCGCTAGATAGTTGCCCCGCAGCATTTGTGCCCTTCAGGAGTTCGACCGGTGCGTCTGTCGCGCGATTCACTCGGCTTCTCGCCTCACCCACCGCCCAACATCTTCCGCCACCGCACTACATTCTCTGCCACTGTGGGCCACTTCCTCCCACTTTGTGCCCCGATTGTAGTGGCCTTCCATTTCTTGTCAAGAGGAATATCGCAACTTGAGAAAGTTTTTTTGGATGGATGCGATTCACGCGCCTGAAATTTTTCACCGGCCCGAAATGGGAGAAACCACAAGCTGTAGTAGGAGCGTTTGCGCGTTCAACGATTGCTAGCGGTCGAAGCCTCTTCGATCTGCAAAATGTTTTCTAAGAGTCAACATTCGCGGAAGCGAAATGTTTCAAATCGGCGCACGAAAAAGATGCGAAAGCGAGGCGGAAGACAGTTCGAAGGCTACTGCGGAGGCGGATTTCGCAGCGAATTCAGGTCGCGGAGCATGGATTGCTCGTCCGGACTAAGGCCTTGCGTGAACTTTGGATCGTTCAGCGCGGCCTGTTGCGTCGCGGGACTCATGTTGCGCAGCATCGCCAGATGCTGGTTGATCGCCTGGCGCCGCGGTTGGGGCAAGGCCTGCCACTTTGGCAACAGCGTGTTGCGCAAGTACTCGCGCTGCTCCGGCGGCAGATTCTCCAGGAATTGCTCGCGCGTGCGTACGGCGTCCTTCTCCTCCGGCGAAAGCCGATTCCACTTTTCCAGGTTTTGGAGGACCTGCTGCTGTCGCGCGGGCGGCAGTTGTCTGAACTGGGCGTTGTTCTCAAGGAACTGCTGCTGCTGCTCGGGCGGCATATCGCGCACTCGGTCAACCCATTTCGGAGGCAAGCCCTCCATCGCCCGCTCGTTTGGCTGGCCCTTCCCACCCGGCTTCTGCCCGGCCGCTTCCCGGCGAGCTTCCTGCCGTGCCTTCCATTCGCGGATGCGTTCGCCGTCCTGCGCCAGGGCGGTCTGCGCCGCGAATCCCAGCATTACCAGGACGATTGACCCGAATTGTAGAAGGCGTCTGCTCATGCCACTCTCGTCACTAGTCGTTGCTCTCCGTCTGGTTCGGCGCCGGCTTTGCCGTTTGTGGCGCCGCAGCGGGTACGAGCTCAGAAAGCGCATCCATCTTCGTCACCACATCGTAGTTCTCGAGCACTCCCAGATCCTTGACGGCCTCAAAATCCTGATCGCTCGATGCCGCCGAGGCCGCAGTGCTCGGCGCGGCTGGATGGCTAGCCGGCATTCTCCCGATCCACACCGCCAGCGCGACCAGCAATGCCGCCGACAGCGCAAATCGCGCCTGTGGCTCAAACCACGCGAACCAGTTCGGCCGCGGCTCGGCAGCGACGCGCTGTCGCACGCGAGCGTCAAAGCCCACTGACGGCTCGATCGCCGGCATCTCGCCCAGCATGTTCGACACGCTGAGAAACTCCTCCGCGCGCGTCCGGCAAGCAGCGCAGCCCGCAAGGTGCTCTTCTACTTCGCGGCGCTCGACAGGGTTCGCCCGCTGGTCCAGATACGCAATCAGCTTGCTTCCAACGTCTTCGCACTTCTTCATGACGGCCTTCCCTCCCCTGCACGGTGCGCGACGGGCTGGGTCACCAGCGGCGCCAGTTGCACCCGCAGAGACTCGTAAGCGCGGAACAGCAGCGACTTCAGCGCGCCCTCCGAGCAATCCAAAATTCTCGCAATCTCTAAATAATCCAGCTCTTCATATTTATGCAGCAAAACCGCGGCGCGTTGCTTTTCCGGCAGCGACCAGACCGCCCGGCGGATGATTTCGGCGCGATCGCGCGCGATCATATGCTCGTCAATCCGCATTTCCCGCGCCGGCAATTCCAGGGGTGCCGAATCCTCTCCGGCCATGGGCGCGTCGAGCGATATTCCCATTCTTTGGTGGCGGTTGTCGCGCACCGAATTGAGCGCCAGATTCGTCGCGATCCGGAACAACCAGGTGGTGAACTTCGCGCTCGGTGTGTACTGTTTCCGCGCCCGGTAGACGCGCAGGAAGACTTCCTGCGCCAGGTCTTCCGCCGTCGCCTGATCGCGCACCATCCGGTTAAGGAAATTCACCAGCGGCGAGCGATACTTCTGCAACAGGAAGTCAAAGGACTCTTCGTCCCCTGCCTTCACGTCCAGCATCAGTTGGACGTCGCTTCGTGCCATGGCCTCCACAGTCTATCTAACACGCCCTCCACCATAAAGTTGCGCGTGCTCCAGGGGTTCCAAGCCCGATATGGACCTCATTGGCCATGAGCGAATTACCCCTAACCGATTGCATACGAGCGGCTTAATGGAGGGGATGGTCCAGGAGGTGGTTTGTAGGGGTCCGCCGCGGCGGACTACGCCCGTTGTTACCGCCCAAACTGCCGCAAATGATGGTCGGAGTGCAAATAACCCCAGCGGAGCCATTCCTCGCGCGTCAAGGGACCGAAAAACGGGTGCGGGGTCGAAAAATTCCTGGATTCGGCCCAAAATCGGCTCACCACAGCAAGAAGCTCGCCCCGGTCGGCTTCAAACTCAACCGGAGCCGTGCCTCCAACCCCCTGCTCCACCTCAGGACGCGTCGCAGTGCCCTTCGGCCATTTCATCGGCGCTCGCAGTGCAATCCACTTGATCAGCGTCCTCTGCATGAATCCAGTCGCGGGACTCGCATTCTTTTCGCCGAGTGCTGACTTGTACGAGTCGCACAGATGACAAACCATCTGATGCGCCGACATTTTTCCCCACAACCGGTCGTCGGTCTGCGTCAGCGCGGAAATGCGGCGAACAATCGCTTCGCGATCGGCAATTGATTCAAAAGTTCGCATGAGCTGGCGAAAACTCCGAGCTAAACGTGGAACAGCGCCTTGAGCGCCACCAGAACCGCGACGCCGAGGAAAACCAGCACGGCCATGCCCACTCCCGGCTCGCGATTTACTTCGGGAATCAAGTCCGACGCCGCCACGTAAAGCGTCACCCCCGCTGAAAATGGCAACGCGTCCGCCACGGTGCTCCGCAGCACGAACATCAGCGCCATTCCCGCCAACGTCGCCGCTCCCAGAATTGCCGACGACCCGAACGCCGCACTACGGCTCTGCCCGCTCGCCAGCATGAGCGACGCCACCGTGAATCCCTCGGGAATCTTGTGCAGGAAGATGGCCACAAAAATCACGCCGCCCAGCCAGTTCGAAACCAACAGCCCCGACGCAATCGCCACGCCGTCGAAAAATGTGTGGATCACCAGTCCGAGCAGCGCCGCGTAGCTCGCGTGTGCGTGCGAAATTTCCGCGTGGTGCGTCTCTTCGCCGAAATGAAAATGCGGCGCCAGCGTGTGCTCGAAAAAGTGCACCAGAAAATATCCGGCGAGCACGAACACGAAGACCGCGTTGGTGCTGTTGAAAAATACGCGACGATGCTTCGCCGCGCAGCTTCACCGACTCCGGAATCATTTCGATCATCGCCGTCGCCAGCATGAAACCGGCGCCGAGCGCGATAAAATATTTCAGATAGTGCCGCGACCACTGGCGGTGCGTGACCAACACCCCGCCCAGCAGGTTCGCGCCTGCCGCAACTATGCCCAACAGCAGCGCCAACAAAATCCGCGTTGTCTCGGGTGACGTCATCTGACTATGGCGACAAATATGAGAGCTGTTCTTTGTAGGGCACAGCATGCTGTGCCCGGCGCACTTACTTGGCGGCGTTGCGCCATCCACATCCGTCTATGCAGTTGGTTTGAATTCGCCTTCTCTACGTCTCCGCGGCAAACGCCTTTGCCTTTTCTTTCTCGGTGTCCTCTATGCCTTCCCGGTTCTCTCTGTGTTTCAGCTTTTGCTTTTGCTTTTGCTTTTGCTTTTGCCGTCGCCTTTGCCTACCCGCCATGGCGGAACAAAATCACGTCGCCATCCTGCACGATGTACTCTTTTCCTTCCAGCCGCACCTGCGCCTTTTCGCGCGCCGCCGCGAAACTCCCGGCCTTCAGCAGGTCCTCCCAATTCACCACATCCGCCTTGATGAAATTCTTCTCGATGTCGCTGTGAATCGCGCCCGCGGCCTTCTGCGCGTTCATGCCGCGTTCGATGGTCCATGCGCGGCATTCCGGTTCGCCGCAGGTGAGGAATGAAATCAGTCCCAGCAGCCGGTAGCTCGCCTGAATCAGCCGGTCGCGTCCCGATTCCGCCAGGCCGTACGCTTTCATCATTTCCGGCACTTCCGCGTCGTCCAGTTCCGCGAGTTCCGCTTCGATCTTGCCGTAGAAAGGCACCACCGCCGTCTGCGGCTTCGACGCCAGTTTTTCCAGTTTGTATTTTTCGACCACGCGATCGATCTCCGCTACCTCTTCATCGCCCAGGTTCAGCACGTAGAGCATCGGTTTGCGCGTCAGGAACATGAAGCCGGTGAGCATCTTCGCCTCTTCCGGCTTGAATTCCAGCTCGCGCAGCGGGGTTTCTGCTTCCAGCGCCAGCCGGCAGCGGACCAAGAGCTGCAATTCCGTCTCGAGAATCGTCTCTTTCTTTTTCTTCAGGTCCTTTTCGACGCGCTCGATGCGCTTGGCGCACTGCTCGAGATCGGTCAAAATCAATTCGAGATCCACGTTCCCGATGTCGCGCAGCGCGTCGAGCGAGCCCGCCTCATTCGGCACCGCCGGATTCTCGAACAGCCGCACCACATGCGCCAGCGCATCCGCTTCGCGCAGTGGCACCAGCGACGCGGAATTTTTCTCGCGATCCTTCTGCAAGCCGCCGATATCCACGTACTCGATGGTCGCGTACGTGATTTTCTTCGGCTTGAACACCTCGGAGAGCTTCGCCACCCTCGCGTCCGGCACGCGCGCGATGCCCACGTGCGCCTGATTCGGCGCGCTCCGCGCTTCCACACGCGCTTTGGTGAGAATCCGGAACAGACTCGTCTTCCCTACTTGCGGCAGCCCGATAATTCCTGTTTGCATAAGCGAGCGATAGTAGCATAGCCACTGCGGGCCTTGCCTCGATCCGCGCGCGGCGTATATTATTGTCGCGCTTTTGAAGCGGAGCTCAGAGCCGGCGAATGAAATCTGCGCCGGCCGCCAACCGGTGGTGGCCATCACATGAAATATTTTTCTTTGGTTTTGATACTGGCACTGGCGCCCGTCGTCGTCGCGCAAGACTGGGCGAAGGCGGCGCTTGAAAAGTCTCCTCGACACCGCGAGTGGGTCACCGTGAAGCACGGCGACCGCGCCGTCGAAACGTTCGTGGCCTATCCCGAATCGAAGGACAAGCGCCCCGTGGTCGTGGTGATCCACGAAATATTCGGCATGACCGACTGGGTGCAGGAGCTCTCCGACGAAATCGCCGCGGCCGGCTACATTGCCGTGGCGCCCGATCTCCTCTCCGGCATGGGGCCGAATGGCGGACGCAGCTCGGCGTTCGACCAGAGCAAGGCGATGGAAGCGGTCAGCCATCTCGACCCCGATCAGGTGACTGCGGACCTGAACGCCGCAGCCGACTACGGCAAGAAGCTGCCCGCGTCGAACGGCAAGGTTTACGTCGTAGGATTCTGCTGGGGCGGCAGCCAGAGTTTTCGTTTCGCCACCAATCGCCCGGACCTCTCCGCCGCTTTCGTTTTTTACGGCGGCCCTCCGGATAAGGACGCGATGACCCGCATCGCGGCGCCGGTGTACGCTTTCTATGCCGGGAACGACGCGCGCGTGGACGCTACCATTCCCGATGCTACGACAAACATGAAAGCAGCCGGAAAAACCTACGATCCCGTCACCTACGACGGCGCCGGTCACGGCTTCATGCGCGCCGGCGAAGCTCCCGACGCCAGCGACGCCAATGCCAAAGCGCGTGCCGATTCCTGGCTGCGCCTGAAATCGCTGCTCGCTAAGAACTAACATCGTGCCGTGAACGCCGCAACCAGCAACCTCGCGCTTCCTTTCGATCACGTGGAAGCCCATGCGCACCTATCGCGCATTGACAAGCGACTGGCCGGCGTGATCGCGCGCGTCGGCGAATTCAGATTCAAGCTCGACGAATGCGACAGCGTGTACGAATCGCTGCTCGAGGCCATCACCCACCAGAGCATCGCCGGGAAAGCCGCGCAGGTAATTTACGGACGCATCAAGGCGTTCGGCTCGGACGGCCGCTGCCCCACTCCGCAGGAATTGCTCCGCGTTCGCAAGCCGCAGTTGCGCAAGGCGGGTCTTTCGCGCGCGAAAATCGCGGCCGTGCGTGACCTCGCCCAGAAAACAATCGAAGGCGTGGTGCCCACCATCGAAGCGGCCCAGAAAATGTCGGATGAGGAGCTGGTCGAACGCCTGATTTCCGTCCGCGGCATCGGCGCCTGGACCGTGGAGATGTTCTTGATTTTCCGGCTCGGCCGCCCGGACGTCTTGCCGATCCACGACTACGCCGTGCAGAAGGGTTTTGCCATCACCTATCGCAAGAGGAACATTCCCAAACCAAAGGACCTGCTGAAGTTCGGTGAGCGCTGGCGCCCCTACCGCACCGTCGCCAGTTGGTACATGTGGCGCGCCGTCGGCCTTGCCGGCCCCGCCGCCCGCAAAATCAAGAAAGCCCCGCCGAAAAAGAAGCGCCCCGCCAGGAAACGTATCGTCGCAAAGAAACGCCCGCGCAAGAAGTCGTAGGGGCGCAGCATGCTGCGCCCGGCAAGTATCCTTGGCTCGATCTAGCCCATCCAGCGATTCCGCGCGGCGTTTCTAATGTTCCTCTGCGCTCTCTGCGTCTCTGCGGTGGACGTTGTTTCCTCTGTGGCCTCTGTGCCGACTCTGTGTGCTCTGTGGTTCAGCTTTTGAGGTTTAGTCTTCTCTCAACGATCTCACCGTCAAAAACAGCGCCACAAACCCGATCAACAGCACTGTTCCTTCCAAATCCACCGAGACTCCGTGGAGCCTATCGAATTCCACGCGCCGCGGGTCATTGCCCGGTGTCGCTTCCACGGAAACCATCTGCCGCCGCAATTGAATCATCCGCTGAATCACCACATGCTGCGAAATGACCGTGAGCACGACCATCAGCACCACTCCGATCGCCGGCAGTAACAAACCCTTCCGCGCGCTAACCGACCACATCGCCAGGACGAGCGACGCGAACAGAAACAATAGTCCCGCGATCACGCCCATGTGGTGTAGGCGCCTCAGCGTGAATTCGACCAGCAACCCGGCCTGATCCGGGCTCGACAGCACCCGAAACGCCCCCGGCGCGACCGCCGCGCTGAAGTAGAAGATCGCTCCCACCCACGTCCCTAATGCGAACACTTGCAGGAATCGCAGAATAGCCTTCATCTCAAAGCTCCATTAGGAATGCACGTCAAGTCCGGCACCGGCGCCGGCGCCAACTTCCGGTGCAGCGCTCACTTGAAATTAGGAAAAAACCGTAATGAAAACCAACCGAGACGCTCACGCCGCCTTCGTCGGCGTTGCCGGCCCGGCGTCATCGAGAAATCCGGTTAGCCGGTCGCGGATCAGGCGTTCCGCTTCGTCCATGATGCGATCTATCAGCTCCTTAACAGTCGGCACGTCGTGAATCAGTCCGGCCACCATGCCGCAGCTCCAGACGCCCGCGTCCAGGTCGCCTTCGCGCATCACCTTGGCGTAGGCGCCGGCGACATGATCGCGTATATCCTCGATCTTAAGGGCGCTGCCCTTTTCTCTCTCGATCTCCAGCAAGCGATCCACGCTGGCGTTGCCGAGCACGCGCTCGGTGTTCCGCAGCGCGCGCATCACCAGCCTGGTGTCCAGCTCAGTCGCCGCCACGAGGGCCTGCTTCACGTTGTCGTGGACCGGCGCCTCCTTTGTCGCGATGAAACGCGTCCCCATGTTCATCCCGGCAGCGCCCATCGCCAGCGCGGCAACCAGGCTGCGCCCATCCGCCATGCCGCCCGAGGCGACGAACGGAATCTTCAATTCCTCCGCCGCGCGCGGCAGCAGGATCATGTTCGGCACATCGTCCTCGCCGGGATGCCCGCCGCACTCGAACCCGTCCACGCTGACCGCATCGCACCCGATCCGCTCGGCCTTCAGCGAATGCCGGACCGAGGTGCATTTGTGAATTACCTTGATGCCGGCGGCTTTCAGCGCGGGCAAATATTGCTCCGGGTTGCGTCCGGCCGTCTCGACGATCTTGACGCCGCCCTCCCGGATGGCCGCGATGTATTCGGGGTAAGGCGGCGAGGAGAATGCCGGGAGAAAGGTGAGGTTCACGCCGAACGGCTGATCGGTCATCTCGCGGCAACGGGCAATTTCCCTCGCCAGCAGCTCGGGAGTCCGCTGCGTCAGCGCGGTAATGATGCCCAGGCCGCCGGCGTTCGAGACGGCGGACGCCAGCTCAGCAAGGCCGACATAGTGCATGCCACCCTGTATGATGGGATGCCGGATGCCGAACATTTCCGTGATGGCTGTCTTCACGTAATCCTCCAAGTTTCACAATCGGAAGCGCAACGAAGACCCCGAAAAGAATTCATCTCAAAGCTCCATACGAATCCACGCCGTTATCAGGTCCACCAAACCGCCGACGTGCCCCCCTGCCGGCGCCAAACGCGCCTCAAGTCTAAACCAAGCGCAGCCACTTTCTAAGCACACCTGCACAAATCACCAGTTCAGGCAGCCAACCACTTAATGGGAGAATCAAAGTGGCAGAGGGGGATGGTGGGCGACCAAGGACTTGAACCTTGGACCTCTCCCGTGTGAGGGGAGCGCTCTAACCAACTGAGCTAGTCGCCCGCAGAACGCGTTCTTTGTAGCAGACTTTTTGTAGCAGAAGGCCTGGCGAATTGCAAACCGCTACCAACACGAAGACCGCCGTCAACGCCCGTCTCGCCGAGCTGCAGCGCTCGATCGCCCGCGTGGTCAAGGGCAAGGAAGACGTCATCCAGCTCGCGCTGACCACCCTGCTCGCGCGCGGCCACCTGCTGATCGAGGACGTTCCCGGCGTCGGCAAGACCACTCTTGCGCAGGCGCTCGCGCGTTCGTTCAACTGTTCGTTCCAGCGCATCCAGTTTACTTCCGACCTGCTGCCGAGCGACGTGATCGGCGTCAGCGTCTACAATCCGACGGCCAAGGAATTCGAATTCAAGCCCGGCCCGATCTTCGCCAACATTATCGTCGCCGACGAAATCAACCGCACCACGCCGAAAACGCAGTCCGCGCTGCTCGAAGCCATGAACGAAGCGCAGATCACCGTGGACAACCACACCCACCCGCTGCCGCAGCCCTTTATGGTTCTGGCCACGCAGAATCCCATCGAGCACCACGGCACCTATCCGCTGCCCGAATCGCAGCTCGACCGTTTCCTGATGCGCATCCGCATGGGCTATCCCGCGCGCGATAGCGAAAAAGAAATCATTCGCAATCATTCCGCCGCGGGGCACGCCGACCAGATCGCCTCCCTGATGGACGCCTCCGACGTCGCCGCGATGCAAAAGACCGTCTCCGAGGTGAAAGTCGAGGAGAGTTTGCTCGATTACGCGCTCGAGATCGTCGAGCGCACGCGCACCACGGAGCAGCTCAGCTTGGGCGTCAGCCCGCGCGGCACGGTGATGCTCCATCGCGCCGCGCAGGCTCGCGCCTTTCTCGAAGGCCGCGACTACTGCCTGCCCGACGATTTCAAGCGGCTGATCATTCCCGTCTTCGCGCACCGCGTCGTGGTCAGCTCGCGCTACGTCTCCACGCAGAAGAAATCCGAGCAGACCGAAGCGATCCTCCGCGAAATCCTCGATACCACACGCGTCCCGCTCTAATCCGCCGATGACCACGCACGATTCCATCGTCGCGCGAATGTGGCACGCACGCGACCGCGCCGGCTGGCGCAATTTCGGCATCGCCATCCTCGCGCTGACCGTCGCTTTTTTCGTCGCGCTGTTTTCGGCCGCCGCCGCTCAGGAAGGCCGCATCTGGCTCGCCGGCATCACCACTCTCATTTCGCTGGGAATCGCCGCGTGGGTATCCATCGCCATCGTGCCGGCGCTCGCGCGGCGCACCAGCCTGCGCTGGATCGCCTATCAGATTGACTATCGCCTCACGCGCGACGGCATTATTTATCTCTCGGCCGTTTTCATACTGATTTTGGCCGCGGTCAATACGGGCAACAATCTGCTTTTCCTGATTCTCGCCTGTTTGCTCGCCGGCATTTTGATTTCCGGCGTGCTTTCGCGCATCGTGCTCACCGGCATCGAGCTCAAATTCGATTTGCCCGAGCACATTTTTGCCGAACAGCCCGTGCTCGCTGAAGTCGAGTTGCGCAACGACAAGCCCGCCTGGCCGTCGTTCTCCATCCGGGTGATCGGCGGCTCCAAGAAATCCCCCGCGGAAATCCTCACCCGCCCGGTTTTTTTCCCGTACATCCCGCGGATGAGCGCCGCGCGCCAGAAGGTCGAGCTGCGCTTCCCGCGCCGCGGCGTTTACCGCCAGGATTCGTTCGGCATTCGCACCCGCTTTCCCTTCGGCTTCTTCGAGAAGACACGCCAGGTGGATTCGAATCTGGAAATCGCCGTGTACCCGCGCGTCGAGCCCACCGAGCAATTCTACGAAGTCCTGCCTCTGCTCACCGGAGAAATGGCCAGCTATTTCCGCGGACGCGGCCACGAGCTGCATTCCCTGCGCGATTACGTGAACACCGATAGCGCCCGCTTCGTGGACTGGAAAGTGACCGCCAAGACCGGCCGCTTGGTGGTCCGCGAGTTCGCGCGCGAGGACGAGCGCCGCGTCTTGCTCGTGCTCGATCCGTTCATTGGCCCGCCCCGCGCCGACCTTGGCAGGCTTGCCGACGCGGAGCACGCCGAACGTTTCGAGCGCGCCGTTTCCCTCGCCGCGTGCATCGCCTGGCACTTCCACGAAATTCATTCCGTGATGCAATTTTGCACCGATCGTTTTTCCACTCCCATGGCTCCCGCCGGTGAAATCATCTACGACACCCTGCGCGAGCTTGCCATGATCCACGTCGATACGTCTGCCACCGGCGGCGCGTTCCTCGACCAGCTCGCCGGCGACAGCGAAATTTTCAAAATCATCCTCACCTCCCGCCCTCAGCGCACCATTCCCACCGGCCTCTGGTCTTCCTCGTATTTCCTTTTCATCGACCGGCTCTAATTTCGTCGTTTTTCTCGGCGTCCTCGGCGCCCCCCTTTCCGTATCCATGCGACAATACCGCGCGCATGAAATCGCACTTCACTCCGCGCGTGCTGAAAACATTCCAGCGCCGCTTGCTCGCATGGTTTCGCGCATACAAGCGCGACCTTCCCTGGCGCGCCAGCCGCGATCCCTACCGTATCTGGGTCGCGGAGATCATGCTGCAACAGACTCGCATCGCCGCCGTCCTGCCCTATTACCATCGCTTCCTGAAACAATTCCCCACCGTCGAATCACTCAGCCGCGCGCCCCAAGCCAAAGTTCTGCAACTCTGGTCCGGCCTCGGCTACTACAGCCGAGCGCGCAACCTGCATCGCGCCGCAAAGGAAATCGTCGCGCGCCACGGCGGCGATTTCCCGCGCACGCTCGAAGCCGCGCTGGCCCTGCCCGGCATCGGACCCTACACCGCCGCAGCCGTTCTGAGCATCGCCTACGATCAGGCCGTTCGCTGTCCTTGATGGCAATGTCGCGCGAGTCCTCGCGCGCCTGGGCGCAATTCGCGGTGATCTACGCGCGCCCGCCCGCTGGCGCCAGCTCGGCGAGCTTGCTCAAAATCTGCTCGCGCCCAGCGCGCCGGGCGACTGGAATCAGGCGCTGATGGAACTCGGCGAGACAATCTGCACGCCACAGATTCCGCGCTGCGAAGCGTGTCCCGTATCGCGCGCCTGCCGTGCACGCGCGCTTCACCTGACCGGCGAGATCCCCGCGCCCCGCCGCAAGCGCGCACCGGTGAAAATGTGTGTCGCCGCCGCGATTTTGCGCGACCCGCGCGGACGCACGATTCTCGTCCGCGACCCCGGCGCGCACGACGACGTGCTTTTCTCGCGCCTGTGGCAGTTTCCCGCCGTCCAGGTCGCGCGCCACGCCGAAGCCGAGCTCGCCGCGCATTTGCACGACATTTTAAAGATCGATCGCGCCTCGCTCAGCTTCGAGTCGCTGGCTGCCGCGCGGCACGGCGTCACCTTTCGCAATATCACGCTCCTGCCGTTTCTCGCTCGCGTCACGCGGCTCCCCAAGCGCCCGCGCACCCGCGTCCTTCCGCTCAGCCGGCTCGCCGAGCTACCCGTCTCCAGCGCCACGCGCAAAATTGCCGCGGCCGTCGTTTCGGCGCCACTCACTCGGTAGATGTCCAACGAATTTGAATACCTTGAGGAGATGCTCCGGCGTGTCACCGTTTCTCGAAGAGGCAGATCGCCGACCAGGGGCGCGAGCCCGCGCTGCTGGATTCGGGGAGCAATGCGAAAAGGCGCAGCACCAACGGAAGGCGTTTCAGCCGCGCGGCAGTCCTCAAATGAGATCGTAATTCCACGAGTTTCCATCCGAAGGGTGCGAAAAATTCAGTCCCTTCCTTCGGAGCAAACTTGAAGGGCGCTCCCGCTTCGCTCAACCGCGAACCAAACCGCCGCATGAGCATTTTCGCCAGCTTCGGTGCCATCAGGTCCAAAATCCAGCGCTCGAAGTGAGGTTGTCGCGCAAGGTCGGCCGCCAGCGCTGCAACATCGCTTTCCGGCAGATAAGCCAACAAGCCTTCGGTGAGAATCAGCGCCCGCCTGCCCTGTCTGCCCAATCCATCCAACACTTCGCGCCGAGCAACCGGATTGGACAAATCCAGCCGTATGCGTTCGAGTGCGCAGACCGGCTTTTCAGCTTTGAGGATTTCCTCCTTGTAATCGAGTATCGCGGGCAGATCAATTTCGACCCACTGAAGTGACGCCGGCAGATTCATTCGGTACGGTCTGGTATCGAGACCAGCCGCGAGATTCACGACGCAGCTGATTCCCTGGCGCACCTGTTCCTCGATCATGCGATCGATGATGTGCGTTCTGGCCACCACATGCCAATCGCCGGCGGCGCGCTGCATGGCATGGGCAATCTGCTCGCCGCGTTCTCCGGCAAGTCTGCGCGCGCAAGGGTCCCGGAAAACTGCGTCCGGACGTTCGCTTTCGCGAGCCCGCTGCGCCGCGATCCACCGTGCGGTGTCCGTGATGTCGCGAATCAACGGCCCGTCAGTCGTCATTTTTGACCTTGAGCCATCCTGCGGCTGAGCTGCCGCGCGAGCGATCAACTTGCTCGGCTGTAATCTATACGGTGCGCAGATCGGTAATATTTCGGCTGGGAAGGCGAAACGGCAATCCCGAATCGAAGGACCACGCTGACTCGGCTTTGGTCACGGCATTGGCCCTTTCGCGTCGTGTCCGCCTGCGCCGCGCCGCCCGGTGTTAGCATCGTAAAATGGCCTCCGTCGCGCACCCGACTACGCCGCCGCTCCCGGCGGTGCAACGGTATTTCGAGGTGTCGTTGTTCCTGCTGGTCGCCACCGGCATCCTCGCCATCGTTTCCACCGGCAAGCTGGACTTGCCTTCGGTTCTGATTCCCTCTCTCGCGCTGATCTATAAAGGAATCCGCATGCAGCGCGGCCTCGGCCCGGAAATCACGCCGCGCCTCGCCACCTGGCTCGTTCTCGGTTACTTTTTGTTTTTCCCGCTGGACCTGTGGGTGCTGTCGCGCGCCCTTGCCGAAGGCGCGCCGAATCCGCCGCTCTACGCGGCGCTGCTTTCCTCGATTCACCTGATTCTTTTCGCCACCCTGGTCCGTCTGTATTCGGCGCGTTCCAACCGCGACTACGCTTTTCTCGCGGTGCTCGCGGTCGCCTCCATGCTGGTTTCTGCGGTTCTCACGGTCGAGACCGGCTTCCTCGTCGCGCTCGCTATTTTCCTGGTGCTCTCCGTTTCCACTTTCGTCGCGCTCGAAATGCGCCGCAGCTCCACGGGCGCTGTGTCGCCACCGTTCGAGCCGGGATCGCCTACGGCGCGCCGCTTGAACCGCGCCCTCGCATTCACGTCGCTTCTGGTTGCCGCGGGAGTGCTGGGCACCGGCATCGTGCTTTTCTTCATGATTCCGCGTTTCACCACCGGCTTTTTTAGCTCCCTCAGTCTCCAGCCAGGCCTGCTGACCGGCTTCAGCGACAACGTCGCCCTCGGCCAGATCGGCGAAATCAAGAAAAACACCGCGGTCGTCATGCGCATCCGCATCGAAGGAGATCCCGCCCGCGCCGTGGACATGCATTGGCGCGGCATCGTGCTCACGAAATTCGACGGCCGCCGCTGGACCACTCCCTCGCAGGGCGAAACGGTCATCGAGCCCAACGGCACCGGCGAATATTTTTTCGGCGCGCCGCCGCGCGTCACCGATCGCTTTGTCTCGCTGCACTACACGGTGCTGATGGAGCCGATCGCCACGGACGCGATCTTCATCGCTCCGCCGCTCGAATCGCTCCGGGGAAAATTCGGCTCGGATTCCGTCGCCTCCTCCGGTCCTCCACGAGATCGCGGCAGTCTGAATCGCCTCAGCGGGCCGATAAACCGGGGCTATTTGTTCGTGGATCGCACCGGTTCGATCTTCAATCCGTCGCATAACAATTCGAAAATCCGCTACGAAGGCACCGCGCGCCTGCCCATCATCGCGCCCGCCGATCTGCGCAAGGCGTCAACAAACTATCCGGACGATATCCGCGACTCCTACCTTCAGTTGCCCGAAATCGATCCGCGGATCAGGAAACTCGCCGAGGATATTACCGCCCACTCGAACAACGATTACGACAAGGCCGCCGATATCCGGCGCTACCTGATCGCCAACTACGGCTACACCCTGAACCTCACCGGCCCGCGCGAAGGCGACCCGCTCGCCTATTTCCTTTTTGTCCGCCGCGCCGGACACTGCGAATATTTCGCCACCGCGATGACCATCATGCTTCGCGCCATCGGCGTTCCGGCCCGCTACGTGACCGGATTTCTTCCCGGCGAATACAACGACGTCGGCGGCGACTACATCATCCGCGGCAGCGACGCCCACGCCTGGGTCGAGGTCTATTTCAACGGCTTTGGATGGGTGACCTTCGACCCCACGCCACCCAGCAACGACCAGCGCGGTTTCCTTTCGCGCTTCGGGCTTTACTGGGACTGGTTTCAGCTCAACTGGAACGAATGGGTCATCAACTACGATTTCTCGCATCAGTTGACGCTCGGCCGGAATGCCCGCGATTCCACCAAGAGCTGGAATGAGCGGGCGCGCGAATTCTACCGCCGCGAACAGCAGGCCATTCTCGTCCGCATCCTCGCATATGACCGCCGGCTCGAGGCGTCTCCCTATTTTCTGCCCGCACTGCTCGTCTGCCTGATCGCGCTGCTGTTCACTTTGCGCGGCCGCTCCATGATTCGTTTCGCCTTTGCCCGCTGGAGTCTCCGGGCCCGCCGCGGCGGTAACCTCACCGCCTCGCTCGCCTCGCTCGAATACGCCGAAATGCTGCGCCTGCTCGAAAAATTCGGCTGGACAAAATCGCCCTCGCAGACTCCGCTCGAATTCGCCGCGGCGATTCCGGCCCCCGATCTCACCGCGCCTGTGGCGCAGTTGACTGAGCTGTATCAGTCCGCGCGCTTCGGTAGCCGCCCCGCGCCCGTCGAACAGATGTCGTCGCTCTTGCGTTCCATCCGCGAATCCCTCCGCGCTCGCAAACCTTCACGAAGATGAATTCGAAGGAATCGTTGCCTCCGCATAGAACGATCTTGCACCCTCTTAGACATGCTAGAATTGATTGTTTCCGCACGCCGCAAAGGACCCGCTGAGATGCCGAAGGTCGGATTCGTGAGCCTGGGATGCCCGAAAAACCTCGTGGACAGCGAGGTGATGATGGGCATTCTCGCGCGCGCCGGATACGAAATCACCCCGCGCGCCGGCGATGCGGACGTTTTGGTGGTGAACACCTGCAGCTTCATCGCTCCCGCGCAGCAGGAATCCGTGCAGTCCATTCTCGAAATGGCCGAATACAAGAAATTCGGCCGCGCCCAAAAGCTGATCGTCGCCGGATGCATGGTCGAGCGCTACCGCAACGAAATCCGCGAGCAGATTCCGGAAGTGGACGCGGTGATCGGCACCGGCGAAGTGGAAAAAATCCTGGAAGTCTGCGAAGGCAGAATTCGAGAGGGCGCCGCCGACGCCGGGGTGCCGACCTATCTCTACCACGATCTCACTCCGCGGGTTCTGGCCACGCCGCGCCACACCGCCTACATCAAGATCAATGAGGGCTGCGACCATCCCTGCACCTTCTGCGTGATTCCGCAGCTGCGCGGCAGATTCCGCAGTCGGCGCTTCGAATCGGTGGTCAGCGAGGCGCAGAATCTGGCCGCTGCCGGAGTCCGCGAGATCAATCTGATCGGCCAGGACACCACCTTCTACGGCGAAGATCTCGGACTGCGCGACGGCCTGCCCACGCTTCTCGAGCGCCTCGCGCAGATTGAGGAGCTCCACTGGATTCGTTTCCTTTATTGTTATCCGAATCGCATCACGCCGAAGCTTCTCGACACCATCGCGGCGCACCCCCGCTTGGTGAAATATCTCGACATCCCGCTGCAGCACGCCAGCCGCAGCGTTCTCGCGCGAATGAAGCGCGGCTCACACGCCGCCGCATTCCTGAAAATGCTGGAAAAAATCCGCAAGACGATTCCCGGCGTTTCCATTCGCACTTCGTTCATCGTGGGATTTCCCGGCGAGACAGAAAAAGATTTCCGTGAGCTGTGCGATTTCGTGCGCGCCGCGGAATTCGACTGGATGGGCGTTTTCTCCTATTCGGACGAGGACGCCGCGAAGAGCTTTGCTCTCGAAGACAAAGTGGAAGCGAAGACGATTCGGCGACGCAAGAACGCCTTGATGGCGATGCAAAAGACAATTTCCAAGGGCAAGCTGCGCCGCAACCTGGGCCAGCGCATGCAGGTGATGCTGGAGGGCCCCTCGAAGGACACCGATCTCATCTGGGAGGCGCGCCTGGAAGGCATGGCCCCGGAAATTGACGGCAAGGTTTACATCACCGAATTCGAAGGCGTGAACGACGCAGCCGGCTTGCCCGCGCCGGGCACGCTTGCCACCATCGAAGTCATCGGCACGAAAGACTACGACCTGATCGGCCGCGTCGTGGAATTCGCGGCGCCTCCCTCGACGCACCTTCCTCCTCCGGCCACAAATTTCTTCCCGATTCTCGCCGGCGCAGACTGAGCCCAGATTGAGCCCAGATTGAGCGATGACGAGACTTGAAACAGGGCGAATGACGAGCCTCCTGAAATTTGCATCCCTGGTGGCGTTTCTCCTGCTTTTGGGTAGGCCCGCGTTCGCCCGCGATCCAGATGTAATCGTCACCACGGACTGCGGCGCGGACGTTGACGATCAGTTCGCCATCGCTTACCTCTCGCTCATCCCGGAAGTTCATATCAAGGGCATCGTAACCACGCACGCCCCCACTCTGCCCAAGGAAGCGGAATCTTCCGCCGCGTGCGTCGCGGATGTTTTGCACCGGCTTGGAGTCTCGTCGCCGCCTCCCATATTCGCGGGCTCGAATGTGCCGCTTGACGGCCGCACGCCGCTGCGAAATGCAGGAGTCGATTTCATGCTCGAGACTTCGCGCGACTATTCGCCGCAGAATCGGCTCGTGGTCATCACCATTGGCGCGACCACGGATGTGGCCTCCGCGTTTCTCGCGGATCCGGCATTCGCAGACCGGGTCGAAATCCTGACGATGGGTTTCAATTCGTGGCCCAAGGGAACGGATCCCTGGAACATCAAACACGATCCGCTTGCCTATCAGGTGATCCTCGATTCGTCCGCGCCGATCACCATTGGCAGCGCGGATGTCTGCCGGGCTCATCTGACGCTGGACGATCGGAGCGCCGCGCGCATGTTGAAGGGCCACGGCGAATTCGCCGAGTGGCTCAACACCCTGTTTCAGAATTGGATCACCGACAACGCCGACCTCGTGGCCAGCGTGGTCAGCCCACGCCACTGGGTGATTTGGGACACCATAGTTGTCGCCGACTTGCTTCGCTACACCACGGCGAAGACCTACCCGCGCCCCGCTCTGAATGCGGCGGACCTCACCTTCTCGTTTCCGAAGACCAACAAAACCGTTCGCTGGATCACCTCGGTTGATCAGCACCGCATGTGGCCCGATTTTGTTCGCCGTCTCGACGCAAGGAGAGCCCGCCCATAGCCGGCGGCGCTGCACGGCAATGGCGTTTGCGGTATGCTCATCGCATGAAGGCGAACTGCCCGATTTGCCGGAAGCCAGCCGACTCGGAAACCGACGCTGATTTCCCGTTTTGCAGCGAACGATGCAGGTTGTACGACCTCGGCAACTGGGCCAGCGACAAATACGTCATCAGCTCGCCCGCATTCGACGAGTCCATGTTCGAGGACCTCGAGCGTGACGCGAAGTCATCCGATGCGGATGACCTAGGATGAGCGCGGACTCCGGATCCCGGTCGTCTGGTTCTGATACTTTTGCGCCGCAATCTGCGCCGACCGCGCGCAAACCACGCTTCGCGCTTTTCGTCGCCACCGCCGCCGGTCTTGGTTACCTCCCGAAAGCGCCGGGTACGTGGGGTTCGCTCGGCGGCCTCGTGTTAGTGACACTTCCGTTCTGGGTCGCGATCATAATCACCTGGATTTCGGGCGGGTTTGGCATTTGGGGCGCGAGCAGATGGTTCGATCCGATTCTGATGATTCACCTGTTTGTTGCGGCAGCGATCGCTGCGATCGGAGTGTGGTCGGCGGACCGCGCCGCCGCGTTCTGGCGGCAGCATGATCCCCAGCGGGTTGTGATTGACGAAGTCTCGGGGCAGCATCTGGCAATCGTGCTGGGCGTCGCTGTGCCTGTTTGGTGGAGGCCTGCGCAGAATTACCATGGACAATGGTTCGTTCGGCCTCATCACCATGCATTCCGTGCTTAGCTGGAAATATTTGTTGCTGGGTTTTATACTTTTTCGGTTGTTCGACATCTGGAAGCCCTTTCCGGCGCGGCAAGCGGAATCGCTACCGGGCGGCTGGGGAATCATGACGGACGACTGGATCGCCGGAATTTACGCGGCAATCGGATTGTGGATCGCGCGAGCGGCAGGCCTTTAGGAGCCATAGGCTACTTGTGAGCATGAACGGCGTACCGAGGATCGAAAGCGTGAAGCCGGCGGCTGCGCTGCCGGGCGGCGAGGTCGCGCTCATTGGCAGCGGCTTCGGCGCGCGCAATCACACCCGCCCGCAAGTGCAGTTCGGCACTTCCGATGCCATCGTGATGCTGGCCTCCGAAAATCGCTTGATCGCCAGCGTCCCCGAAGGCGCCACCGGCGGCGCGGTGCGCGTGCTGATGGGCAGCATCGAAAGCTCACCATTCCCCATCGCGCTGGGCACGCAAATCGCGGACAACCTGCATCCCGTGGGCAATCCGGCGGTGGATTCAAGCGGCAACATTTATGTCACCTTCAGCGGCCAGCGCGGGCAGAAAGTCCCAGTCTCGCTGTACAAAGTTACGTCCAGCAATGTCGTCAAGCCCTACATCACCGACCTGATGAATCCCACCGGCCTGGCCATTGACCGCGACGGCTACCTTTTCGTTTCCTGTCGCCACGAAGGCACCATCCATCGCGTCTCGCCCGACGGCCACGCGATGCAGTGGATCGAAGGCATGGGCGTGGCCACGGGCCTCGCGTTCGACAAGGCTGGGAATTTATATGTCGGCGACCGCAGCGGCACGATTTTCAAAATCGGCCCCGATCGCGAGATTTTTGTGTTCGCCACGCTCGAGCCGTCGCTTGCGTCCTATCATCTGGCCTTCAGCCCCTCCGGCGATCTGTTCGTGTGCGGGCCGACGACCTCGAGCTTCGAGCGTGTGCACAAAATTACTCCGGCGGGCGAAGTCAGCGTGTTTTTCCGCGGGCTGGGACGTCCTCAAGGTATGGCGTTCGACCGCCACGGCAATCTCTACGTCGGCGCGTCGCTCGGCGGGCGCCGCGGCATCGTGCGGCTGACGCCCGATGCGAAGCCGGAGCTGGTCCTCGCCGGAAGCAACATCGTCGGCCTCGCCCTGCTGCCCACGCATCGCGCCGTGATCACCACGCACACCGCTCTCTTCACCCTCGAGTGGGATGTGCAGGGCCTTCCGCTCAACGGCTGACGCCACCACGGCTCCCGCCCCGATTGCGGGCGGAAGCGCCAGCAGCCATCAGCCATTGCGCATTAGTCTCTTATGCAACCACCATCTGTATCGTGATGCTGTCCTGGTGCGCATGGTCCTGCCTGATCTCGTCGGGCCTGGTCTGCGTCCCGTCCCGATCTCGATCTCTATCGTGGTCCGACGCGCCCTGTGCTCCAGGAGGTCCCTGGGGTCCCGCAGGCCCTGCCGCTGGGGTCACGTTGCATCCGGCGATGAGTAGCCCTGCCAGGAACGCACTCGAAATTAGCGATGCCTTCATAAACTTCATTTTGATTCTCCTTTGCGATGCCGCTCGACGCAAATCGCCGCCGCAACAGGCGGTTTATACGCAGCGAGGATGGTACTCATCGCGTGCGGGTAGGCGCTGTCCCTATTCGCACAGTGGGCAAGAAACGTCGAGCGCCGTTATGAAGCATGAGAAAAAACTTAGATCGGCGCCCTGGTGGAAACAGGACCTTGAAGTGTGCGCTTGCGGACAGACTCTGGTGTTCGGTCCGTCCACCATCAAGGCGCACGGTGATGATACGAGCGAACGACGGAGGATAGTTTATGAAGACACTTAAATTTCTCGCATTAGCTGCTTTTGCTGCCGGAATCTTCTTTACAGTGACCGCTACCAGGACACAGGCGCAGGTCAGCGTCGGCATCGACGTTGGAGCCGCCCCTGACTGCCCTTACGGTTACTATGACTACGCTCCTTACTCATGTTCTCCCTACGGCTATTACGGTCCGGAATGGTTTTCCGGTGGCGTGTTCATTGGCGCGGGCTCGTGGTTTCATGGTCCGGAGAACTTCCAGGGCCACGTGAACAACCGTTACGATGTTCAGCGCGGCTATAGGGGCGCAAGGCCAAATGTTGGCGATAGGCCTGAGCCGTCAAAGCGTCTCGATAAGGTTTCCCATTTCAAGGGAAATGAAATGCGCGATGGGCGCGGTCACGTCAGCTCGGGAAAACACTAAGAACCGTCGCTGCGAATAGTCCAATAATTGACGGATATCCGTTCCGGGTGGGTTGTCACCCACCCGGAAGAAGTAGCTCTTCGCCCGAGCAGTACACAAACACACCCACCGCCTGATTTTTCGCTCCCTTGCGCTCCTTCGCCTTCATCGAGTAAAACTCTTAAGACATGAAAGCCGAGATCATCGCAGTTGGTTCCGAGCTGCTCACCCCGTTTCGCCTCGACACCAATTCCCTGTTCCTCACATCGGAGCTCAATCAGGTCGGACTGCGCGTGGTGCACAAAGCCGTCGTCGGCGACACGCCGGACGAGATGCGCTCGTCGTTCGAGCATGCCTTGGCGCGCGCGGACGTGATCGTCTCCTCCGGCGGCTTGGGCCCCACCGACGACGATCGCACCCGCCAGACCGTTGCGGAGCTTCTCGGGCGAAAGCTCTATACCGACGAAGGAGTCTTGCAGGACATCCGCGAACGCTTTCGCCGCTTCGCCCGCGCCATGCCGGCGATCAACGAGCGCCAGGCCACGGTCATCGAAGGCGCCACGATTCTGCGCAATCCACGCGGCACCGCCCCGGGTCTGTGGCTCGAAGCGCGGGGGCACATCATCGTCCTGCTGCCTGGAGTGCCGCAGGAGCTGCGCTCGCTGATGGAAGTCGAAGTGAAGCCGCGACTCCTAAAGCTGGGCATCCCCGAGCGCCTTTACACCCGCGAGCTGCGCATCACCGGAATCTTCGAATCCGATGTCGAGCAGCGCGTTTCTCCCCTCTATGCGCAATATCCCGACACGGAGACGACCATCCTCGCCGCTGTGTCCGGCATTCAACTTCACCCGCGCCTGTGGTCCGATAGTCCCACGAAGGCGAATGCCACGCTCGACGAGCTGGTGAAGCGCATGTCGCTCGCGCTCGGCGAACATCTCTTTTCCACGCATGGAGAATCGCTCGAGCAAATCGTCGCCAGCCTGCTCACGGAAAATCGCGCCACGATTGCCGTGGCCGAAAGCTGCACCGGCGGCTTGCTGGCCGAGCGGCTGACCAGCCTGCCGGGAAGCTCGGCGTATTTTGTAGGGGGCGTGGTCTGCTACAGCAACGAAATGAAGGTCAGCATGGTGGGCGTCCCGGCGGAATTGATCGAAGCGAAGGGAGCGGTCAGCGCCGAGGTGGCGCTGGCGCTCGCATCCGGCATTCGCAGGCGCACCGGCGCGACCCTCGGCCTGGGAGTCACGGGAATTGCCGGCCCCGGCGGTGGAACGCCGGAAAAACCCGTGGGACTGGTGCACATCGGCCTGGCCGACGAGCGCGGCGCAACCGAAATGGTCAGTCAGCTCCCGGGCGACCGCGAGCGCATCCGCCAGTTTTCGACGCAACGCGCGCTCAACCTCGTGCGGCGATATTATTTGTTCCCGCAGCACGGGCGCCCCTAGCGATGCGGCTGTTCGTGGCGCTCGATCTGCCCGGCGGCGTGCGCGAGCCGCTCCTTGCATTGATCGCGCGGCTGAAACCGCTCTGCCGCGCGGCGCGCTGGGCGCGTCCGGAAGGAATGCACGTCACCTTGAAATTCATCGGCCACGCGATCGCCGACGGCGACGCCCAAAAACTCGCCGCCACGCGAGCGGCGCTTGCCGGCGTGCGATCCGGCGATCCGGTCGAAATTCGCTATCGCGGCATCGGCTTTTTTCCTGATGCGCGCCGTCCGCGAGTGGTCTGGTGCGGCGTGGAGGCCTCCGCAAATCTCGCGCCGCTTGCCGCTGACATCGAACACGCGCTCGAACCGCTGGGCATCCCGCGCGAAGAGCGCGCCTTTGTGCCGCATCTCACGCTGGCGCGATTCAAATCGCCCGAGGGAGTGCCGCCGCTGGCGCGGGCAGCCGCGGAATTCGCGCGGCACGATTTCGGCTTCGCGCGCGAGACCGAATTTCATCTTTTCGAGAGCTTCTTGAAGCCCGGCGGAGCCGAGTACCGGAAGCTCGCAAGCTACTCGTTCGTCGGGCGAAAAACCTGAGAAACGTCGCGTGATCCCATATTTACTCATCGCCGCCGCGTACCTGCTGGGCTCGATTCCCTTCGGGCTGCTGATCGTCAAGGCCCGCGGCGGCCCGGACATTCGTTCGCTGGGCAGCGGCAACATCGGCGCGTCCAATGTGACGCGCAACGCCGGCGCCTTCGCCGGTGTGCTGACGCTGCTGCTCGACGCCGGGAAAGGCTATCTGGCGGTGTGGCTCGCGGCGCGATTCACCGGCGCCAACGTCCACTGGATGATGGCTGCGGCGGTCGCCGCCGTGATCGGCCACGTATTCCCCGTTTGGCTGCGATTCAAGGGCGGCAAGGGCGTGGCCACGAGCCTCGGCGTATTTCTTCCGCTTTGCTGGCAGGCTGTAGCGGCGGCCGCGGTCGTTTGGCTGCTGGTCGTCGCCTTCTGGCGATACGCATCGCTCGGCTCAATCACAGCGGCTGCGGCCATGCCTGTGCTGATCTACCTGTTCTATGCGCCGGGACACGCGCCGCCGACATACGTAAGCCTGAGCACGATCTTCATCGCGCTACTGGTGCTGGCGAAGCATCGCGCAAATATGGAACGCCTGATCGCCGGAAAAGAAAGCCGCCTCAGCTTGCGCAGGTAGCCGCGCTGCTCGCTTGAAGTAGCGCGACCTGGGAGCTTAAATCTCAACCCCACATACGTTTTCGCCCGCCTCCAACTGCTTCTAACCATGTAGCTTATGCAGCAACCTTAGTACGTTAGTTCCGTTGTATCGCAGCCGCTGGTTCGCTAGCATTTTCATGCGGGATTCTAATGCCCATCCAAGCCCTCAACCGGTTTACCACGCGACGGCTGCGCATCCTTTGGATCGTCATGGGCGCGTTGCTGCTCGTCAGTGTCACTCCGCTCTGGCTCTACCATCGCCAGGCGCTGAAACTCAGCGAAGAGAAGCTGCAGGACACCGAGCGCGTGCAGCAGAGCGAAATCACGCGTTCGCTCGCGAGCGACACCCTGCAATTCGAGCAGAGCTTGCGCGAACAGTTGCTGAGCCAGCGCCAGATGCTCGCGCTGACCGGCTGGATAACCGACGTGGACGATCCCCGCCACGCCCCGGAGCTGGCGCGCCTGCTGCAGGTTTTCGTCGAGAACAACCCCGATATTCTCTACGTCACCGCTGTCAACAAGGAAGCCAAGGGACCCTCCGCGGGCAGCGTCAGCGCGGACCGCGATCCCTTCGTCGAAGCCGCCTGGAAACGCGCCTTCACGTCGAGCATGCAGGGCTTCGATTCCCTCAGCGAGCCTTTCGCGCTGGGCCGCGACAATCGCCCCGCGCTCGTCGTCTCCGTTCCGCTACTGACCGACGGCCAATTCGCCGGAATGTTGAGCGCCGTCGTCTCGCTCGACCGCGTGCAGGCGCGCCTCCATGACGCCAGCGTCCGCGACCGCAAGGTTTTCATCGTGGACGTCCACGGCCAAATCGTCGCCTACCCCGACTCGAGGGTTTGGGTCCCCGGGCGCGATGTCTCCTCTATTTCGCCGCTGGCCAAGCAGATCAGCGATCTGCCGCGGGAGTTGCGCGCCACGCAAACCTCCAATTTTCTTGCGCCCGGAAGCAACGGCCGCCGCCCCATTGAAATGATCGGCACCTACAGCACCATACCCGAACTCGGATGGGCGGTAATCGCCGAGCGCAGCCTGGACGACGCTCGCGTTGACGCCGGAGTCAGCGAGCTGACGTCCGAGGCGTTGCGCTTCGTCGTGGGCGTCACCTTCGTGGCGCTGGCCCTGGGATATCTGTTCGCCGTCGGCATCACCCGCCCGATTCGCGGCCTGGTCGAATCCGTGCGCGCCATCAGCCGCGCCGAATTCCACGAACGCGTCGCTGTCCGCGGCACCGCCGAAATCGGCGAGCTTTCCGAAACGTTTAACGCCATGGCCAGCGACATCGAGGAGTACGTCGAGCGCCTGCAGCAGGCCGCCACGGAAAATCGCGAGCTTTTCCTGGGCTCGATCCGCATGCTCGCCGCGGCCATTGACGAAAAGGACCCCTACACCCGCGGTCACTCCGGCCGCGTGGCCAAATATTCGCTGATTCTCGGCGACGGACTCGGCCTGAATGCCGAAGATCTCGACCGGCTGCGCATCTCCGCGCTGCTGCACGACGTCGGAAAAATCGGCGTGGACGATCGCGTCCTGAAAAAGCCCGGCAAACTCGACGACGAAGAATTCGAGCTAATGAAGCAACACACCGTGAAGGGCGCCAACATCATGCGCCCCGTCGCGCAGTTGAAGGACATGCTCCCGGGCATCGAGCTGCACCACGAGCGCATGGACGGCGGCGGCTACCCCTACGGCCTGTCCGGCGACTCCATCCCCATGATGGCGCGCATCATCGCCGTCGCCGACACGTTTGACGCCATCACCACCAATCGTCCCTACCAATCGGCCATGGACGTGGATTTCGCGCTCCAGCGCATTCGCTCTCTGGCCGTGTCGAAATTTGACCCCGCGGTCGTCGCCGCCCTCGAGAACGCCATCGCCGCCGGCCGCCTGCGCCTCTCCGCCACCCTCGTCGAAGTCTGACCATCTTCGGGTTTTTCTCTGCGCCCTCTGCGGCGGACCTTCCGGTTTGCCCCGCTTGGCACGGTCGACTATGTCTCGGCGAGCGCCGCTGGTTCCTCCCTCAACGTAAATCCGCTCTTGCCCGCCTTCATCATCTGCGCCGCCAGATTCAGAATGCGCGCCGCCGCGACCTGAGCGCACAGCCCCCGCGCGTGGATATTCGAAATCAGGTTCCGTTCGGCGTCGGTGTGACTTTCGCGCGGGCGGTAGGCCATGTACGCCGACAGGCTGTCGGCGGTCGCCAGGCCGGGACGCTCGCCGATCAACAGCACCGCAACTCCAGGATTCAGCAGTTCGCCGATCTCGTTCAGAATACCCACGCGGCAATGATGAATCGCGAACGTCTGCCCGACTTTCCAGTCGCGCTGTTTCGCGCCTTCCAGCAGCAGAGGCAATAGCGCCGGCACCTGCGCCGCGATGGCAGGAACCGACAGGCCGTCGCCGATCGCGATCTGAAGATCGTTGCCCCGCGAGCAGCGCCTTTGTATTTCCGCGCGCGCGGCGTCATCAAAATGTCGGCCAAGGTCCGGCCGCAGCAGGTAATCGTCTTTTCCGCTCGCCCGCGTGCGTACTTCGAAAAGTTTCCAGCGCTCGACGAACGCAGCGCCAAATGCCGACTCCAGGTCAAGCTCGGCCCGCACCGCGTCGCGCGCCGCCGCATGCGCCTCGCGCAACTCGAGCTGCGTGCCGGTTCGATACCCGGCCCCCGCGCGCCCAACCAGCAGTCGCGCCGGCGTGCGCGCCCGAATCTTGCGCACGATCTCGGGCAAATCGGCGGCGGCCAGCGAGCGCTCGTCGTCGCGCGCCATCTAGACGATCTCCCCAAGCGACGCTTCCAATTTGCCCATCAGTTGTCGTCGAGCGGGCGCATCCAGTAGCGCCGGCTCCCCGCCGCGATAAACTCCGCTCGCCTCCAGCCACGCCAGAAATTCCGGCGCTGGCCGCAGCTTCAACAGACGCCTCACCGCCAGCGCGTCGTGATAGCTCGTGGATTGATAGTTGAGCATCACGTCGTCGGCGCACGGCACCCCCATAAAATAATTGCAGCCCGCCGCGCCAAGAAGCAGCAGCAGATTGTCCGCCGAATTCTGATCGGCCGCCGCGTGATTCGTGTAGCACACGTCGCATCCCATCGGCAGGCCCAGCAGCTTGCCCATGAAATGATCCTCCAGGCCCGCGCGAATGATCTGTCGCTCGTCGTAAAGATATTCTGGGCCGATGAAGCCGACCACGCTGTTCACGATAAACGGATCGAACGCCCGCGCCACACCGTAGGCGCGCGCCTCGAGCGTGAGTTGATCCACACCGTGATGCGCTTCGGCGGAAAGAGCGCTTCCCTGCCCCGTCTCGAAATACATGGCCTGCTCGCCGATCCACTTCGCGCCGCGCTTCCCATGGTGTTCCAGAACGCGCTCGCGCCCTTCGCGCAGCGTCGCCAGCGAAATTCCGAAGCTGCGATTCGCTCTCTCGGTGCCGGCGACGGATTGAAATAGCAGATCCACGGGCGCGCCGCGATCCATCGCCGCGAGTTGCGTCCCGATGTGCGCCAGGCAGCAGATTTGCGTCGGCACCTTGTACGTTTCGACCAGCCGGTCCAGCGCCTGCAGGATCGCGCCGACCGTCTCGACGGAATCCGACGCGGGATTCACGCCAATCACCGCGTCGCCGCACCCGTAAAGCAGCCCCTCGAACGCCGCCAGCAGAATTCCGCCGACATCGTCCACCGGATGATTCGGCTGCGCGCGAATTCCGAGCACGCCGCGCTCACCCATGGTATTTCGGCAGCGTGTCACGTTGCGGATTTTCGCCGCGGCCAGAACCAGATCCTTGTTGCTCATGATCTTCGCAACGCCCGCCGCGATTTCGGGAATGATCGCCGGCTGGAGCCGCTTCAATTCCGCTTCGCCCGTCGCGTCGTCGAGGATGAGCTCGCGAAATTCGCCCACGGTCATGCTCTTGACGCGCTGAAATTCCTTCTGATCGAATGATTCGAGAATCAGGCGGCTCACTTCGTCTTCGGCGGGATCGATCAGCGGCTGCGCGACAATTTCGGCCAGCGGCAGGTCCGCAATCTGGCGCTTCGCCGCCACTCGTTCGCGTTCCGACCGCGCCGCGATCCCCGCCAACTGGTCGCCGGACTTCTCCTCGTTCGCCTTGGCAAACAGCTCGCGGAGATCGGAGAACACGAATCGCTCATGCATGGAAGCGCGAGGACAGATGCGGAACCGGCCTCTCCGCTCAACTTAACATCAATACCAGGGCAAGAAAAGCCGCGGCGCACCATGTTAGAATCGCAGCCGCCCGAGACGATGAAATCCTCACCTCACGCGAAATTGCACGCCAGGCGCCTGCCGCGCGCATTCACACTTGCGTTTGTCGCCATCTTCGCGCTCGCAGTCCCGCCGCTCTCGCACGCCAATAAGGAATACGATCCGGGCGCGAGCGACACCGAAATTAAAATCGGGAACTTCACGAGTTACACCGGCCGGGGCCAGGAGTACGGTGCAATCGGACGCGCCGAGGCCGCCTACTTCCAGATGATCAACGATCGCGGCGGCGTGAACGGCCGCAAAATCACATTTATCACCCTCGACAACGCTTCGCAGCCTTCAGCCGCGCTCGATCTCGCGCAGAAACTGGTCGAAGACGATGGCGTGCTGTTCATTTTCAGCACCTTCGGCACCGATAGCAATCTGGCCATTCGTCCTTATCTCAACGAACACAAAATTCCTCAGCTTTTCATAGACACCAGCTCGTCGGTATTCAATGACCCGTCGAATTTTCCCTGGACCATGGGATTTTTCGCCTCGTTCCGAAGCGAGGCCGCCGCTTACGCCAAATATATTCTGCAGTCCAATCCCAGTGCGAAGATCGGCATCCTCTATGCGGACGACGAATCCGGCCGCGACTTTGTCGCCGGCGCGCACGAAGCCCTCGGCGACAAAGCCTCGTCCATGATTGTGAAGGAAATCTCCTACGGCCCCGCGGATGCCACCGTCGATTCGCAAATCGCCGCGCTGAAGGACTCCGGCGCGAACGTCTTTCTCAATTTTTCGATCGGCTCGTTCGCCACTCAGGCGATTCGCAAAGCCTACGATCTCGGCTGGCACCCGTTGCAGTTCATCCCGAACGCCTCGCTTTCGGTCGCCGCGTTTCTCGATCCCGCCGGGCTCGAGAAGAGCGAAGGGATCATCACCAACGCGAAGTCAAAAGGCTGGCTCGAACCTCAGACGCGAACCGATCCCGAGGTCCGCGAGTTTGTGGACTGGATGACGAAATACAATCCGCAGGCGAGCCTCCGCGATCAGAACAACGTCGCCGGCTACGAGCGCGCCGAGGCCGTCGTCGAACTGCTGAAAAAATGTGGAAGCGACCTGACCCGCGCCAACCTGATGAAGCAAGCCGCGCATCTGGATCTCCAACTTGGAATGCTGCGCCCCGGAATCAAGTTCCATACCACTCCGGAGAATTTTCAGCCCATTCACCAGTTTTTCCTGATGCGATTCGATGGTGCGCGTTGGCGCAGCTTCGGCGGCATCATCAGCGATTGAACGCCGGGTCGCCCGTGATTTTATCGGCGCGCCGTGCACACCTCTCGGACTCCACCTGCTAAGATAGATTGATTCCGGAGCACGCGGCGAAATTCATGATTTCACTTTTTGGAAAATCGGGCGCTTCGCTTCTCGACCGGCTGAAGCAATCGGTCAGCAAAACGCGCACGGAACTATCCGCGCGCGTCGAGCAATTGCTCACCGGCAACCGGCCCGTTGACCCCGAGCTACTGAAGCAGCTCGAATCAGCCTTGCTCAGCGCCGATATCGGCGTGCGCACCACCAGGGAAGTTCTCGCCGCGCTGCGCGCACAAGTGAACGAGCACAAAATCGACGACGCCGCACAGCTGCGGCAGGAACTAAAGCGCCAAATCGTGAAAATCCTCGTCGCGCCAACCCCCAATGGCGACGCCGGCTCGCTCGCCGCGCCCGCAGCTGCGGCTCCTCGCGTCCTTTTCGTCGTCGGCGTAAACGGCACCGGAAAAACCACCACCATCGGCAAGCTCGCCAATCGCCTGAAGAAGGACGGCGCCAGCGTCCTGCTCTGCGCCGCGGACACCTTTCGCGCCGCGGCCATCGAGCAGCTCGAAGTCTGGGCGCGCCGCTCGGGCGTCGAAATCATCAAACAAAAATCCGGCGCCGATCCTTCCGCCGTGATTTTCGACGCCCTTTCCGCCGCGCAGGCGCGCGCCGCGGACGTGGTCATCGTGGACACCGCCGGCCGCCTGCACACCAAATCGAATCTGATGGCCGAGCTTGAGAAAATGAAACGAACTGCCGCGAAAATAGTCCCCGGCGCGCCGCACGACGTGCTCCTGGTTCTCGACGCCACCACCGGACAGAACGGCCTCAATCAGGCGCGCGAATTCTGGAGCCACGCCGGCGTGACCGGCATCGTGCTCACCAAGCTCGACGGCACCGCCAAGGGCGGCATCGTCGTGGCCATCGCCCGCGAGCTGAATCTGCCGATCCGTTTCGTCGGCACCGGCGAGCAGATTGACGACCTCGTGCCCTTCGACGCGCAAACCTATGTCAACTCGCTCTTCGATTGAAGATCGCCCCTCGCACTTTGCGTGGATGGTGAGCGCACTCAGGCTCGCCCACGACGCGAACGCGCTCGCGCATCCGAATCCGCGGGTCGGCGCGGTTCTCGTCAGGGACGGCGAGATTGTTGGCGAGGGTGCTCACGAATACGACAAGCGCGATCACGCCGAGATCGTCGCGCTGAAGCAAGCAGGCGAAAAGGCGCGCGGGGCGACTCTCTATGTCACGCTGGAACCGTGCTGCACCACCGGCCGCACCGGGCCTTGCACGAAGGAAATTATCGCAGCGGGCGTGACTCGCGTTGTCGCGGCCATGATGGATCCGAATCCGGCGGTCGCAGGGCGCGGGTTCGCGGAGTTGAAACGCGCGGGCATTCAAGTCACGGTGGGAGTCGAGGGAGATAGCGCTCATCACCTCAACGAGGACTTCGCGAAGTGGATTCGCACGGGCCTGCCGTTCGTCACGCTAAAAAGCGCGCTGACCCTCGACGGCAAAATCGCCGAGCGCGCCGATAGGCGAACGCAGATCACGGGCAAAGCTTCCGGCGAAGCCGTCCAGCGCCTCCGCAATACCGCTGACGCGATCCTGACCGGGATTGGCACGGTGCTCGCCGACGATCCGCTGCTCACCGATCGCACCGGCGAGCCGCGCCGCCGCCCGCTGCTCCGCGTTGTGCTGGATTCGCGGCTGCGCATTCCGCTGAAATCTAAGCTGGTGAAGTCGGCGCAGCGCGACGTGCTCGTTTTCACCACGCGGGACGCAAAGTCCGCCAAGGCCCGCGCGCTCGCAAAGGCGGGCGTCGAAATTCTTCGCACGCGCAATCGCCGCGGCCATGTGTGCCTGGATACCGTGCTCGCGGAGCTCGGCCGCCGCGAGATCTTGCACGTGATTCTCGAAGCGGGCGCCGCGCTCAACGGCGCCGCGCTCGAAGCTGATATTGTCGACAAGCTGGTTCTCTTTTATGCTCCGAAGATCATGGGCGCAGGCGGCGTTCCGTTCGCGCAGATCGCCGCGGCGAAATCGTTCGCAAAACTGCCCGCGCTCACGAATCTGACGGTAAACCGCTACGCGCCGGACTTTCTCGTCCAAGGATACTTTCACGATGTTTACGGGAATCACCGAACACGTCGGAAAAATTGACTCGCTCGCGCGCGGCGCCGAAGGCGGCCGATTGCGCGTCAGCCTCGCTGGCGCGCGCGAAATCGCGTCCGAGACGAAGCTCGGCGACAGCATTTCCGTCAACGGCTGCTGCCTGACCGTCGCGGTTCTGGACGCCCAGACTTTTTCCGCCGATCTTTCCGGCGAGACTTTGCAGCGCACCTCGTTCGGCGAAAAAAAGGCCGGCGACTTGGTTAATCTGGAGCGCCCGCTGGCGGCAACCGCGCGCTTAGGCGGACATTTCGTGCAGGGCCACGTGGACGGCATCGGCCGCGTCACGCAACTCACCCCGGAAGGCGATAGCTGGTGGCTTTCGGTCAGCGTGCCGGAGGATTTGCGCCGCTACGTGGCCGAAAAGGGCTCGATGGCGGTGGATGGAGTCAGCCTCACCGTCGCTCGCTGGCAGGGCGGCGTCGCGGATTTCGCCATCATCCCCTTCACCCACGCGCACACCAACATCCGCGCTATGTCCGCCGGCAACGCCGTGAATCTCGAAGTGCGACATTCTCGCCAAATACGTGGAAAGCCTGCTACGCAAGATCTAATCGTGGCGCCGCCTGTGATTGGCCCGCCGCGCGTCAGACGCTCGCGGTCTTCGTCCGCGCATCCCTTCTCGCCTTCTCCACGCGATATTCTTCCCACGTAAGGAAAACGATCACCGCGTCAAACAACGTCAGCACCAGCAGAAACGTCGCGTGCGTATGCGTGTATCGGTACACCTGATAAACGCTGAACGCGCTAAAGACGCCGATCGCCAAGGGATAAGCCCATAGTTTGTTCATCCACAGCAGAATCGAAAGCGCCGCCTTCACCAGCCCGTGCGTGAGCAAATAAATCGACGCGAACAACGGATCGCTCTGAGCGAGTCTTTCGGAAGCGTGCGCCAGATGCGCGGCCACGAAATCGCGCGGATCGCGTGACAGCTCATGCACGAACATCAGCCGCAGGAATTCGCCCAGCGCCTCCGGCTTGATGAACCACAGCAGCACGCCGCCGGTCGCTTCCAGCAGTCCGTCAATTCCCTTCATCGTGATCCCGGTGCGAAACGAGGCCCGCAGAAGAGAGAGTGAATTCATGGCCATGAGAGGTTTAAGTGTAGTGCCGGGTCTTTAGCGCGGCATCGTGTGAAATGGCCTCGATTTAGTCGGCGGCCTGCAGCGCAGCCTCGCGCCGCTTGGCGCTCCAGCCGCGGTAATAAAGGATCAGCCCGATTCCAATGAACCCGATCGTTCCCAGAACCAGCTTGAGCTCGAAAAGCCACTTCGTTTCCCCCGGGGACGGGATGAACGAAAACGCGATTGCCAGGACCGTCACCACCATGGCCACTGAACCGGCGATCCAAACCCCGATTTTCCCGCCGGGAATCAGCACCGCATCCTTGCTTCCCTCGCGATTCCCTACATACGCCAACCGGATGACGGCCGCATAAATGTAAACGAACGGAATGAAGTACAGAATGTTGGTCGCATCAACAAGAAAGTAGTAAGCGTTGTTCGCCGTTGATTTCCACTGCGTTGCCAGCAGTATGACGAGCGATATTCCCGCCTGTACGAGCATCGATATCCACGGCGTCTTCCATTTCGGATGAATCCATCCAAAGGCCGCCGGCATGTATCGGTCGATCCCGACGACGAATGGGATTCGCGCCACTCCCGCCACGGTCGCGCCCACTCCGCCCGCGTTTCCAAAGACCACCAGAATCGCCGCAAAAATCCCGTAAAACGCGATGTGCAGCGTCGTCGAACCCGCGGTCAGCGCTTGAAACACGCCGCTCTTCGGATCCACCATGCTCGCCGGCAGGATCGCCAGCAACGCCATCGTGGCGGAGACATAGATCAGCACGATCGAAATCGCCGAGCCGGCAAGAGCGCGCGGAAAGGTCGTCTTGGGATTTCGGATCTCCTCGCTCATGGCCGCGCCCAATTCCAGCCCGCTATAGGCAAACGCGATCTTCGGCCAGAAATTCAGCGTGTCCCAGTTCCACTGCGGCATCACGTTTGACCAGGTGAAATGCGTGACCGCTCCGTGCGTCCGCCACAGATAGAGCGCCATGCCGACCAGCATCAGCAGCGGAATGTATGTCCCAACGCCGCCCGCGTTCTGCAACCACTTCCCGATGCCCACACCCACGATATTCAGCGCCACCGCCGCGAACAGCAGCAGGAACGCGCCCACCAGCAGAAACGTCCGGTTTTGCGCCAGATGCGCCGCCCCGCTGCCGCCCACGTAGACGCACATCGCTACGCTGGCCATCAGCAATGCGGGAAAATAGAACAGCGTGTACACCCAGTATGTCCATCCAGCGATGAACCCGTGAAATTCGCCGAATGCCCTTTTTGTCCAGACGTATAGCCCGCCCTCTTCCGGAAATCGCGTGGAAAGTTCAGTAAGAATCATGGTCGTCGGCAAGAAAAACAGAACCGCCGCTAGCACCCAGAGGCTGATCGATGACGTCCCATTGTTCGCGGCCACCGCAATCCAGCGCGGGCCGACCACCGACGCCACGTTGAACAGCAGCAAATCCCATGGACCGATCGCGCGGCGCAGCTGTTTCTTTGCATCGGATGGGTTGTGTTCCGTCACGCGGTCGCGTCCAGCGCGGGGATTAGCTCATCCTGCAGCAGAAAATTGCGGAGAAAAGGATCGGGCGAGGCTTCCAGCTCTTTCCACGTTCCGAAAAATGTCACCTGGCCTTCCTGAAGAAATATCACCCGGTCGGCCAGCTTTTTTGCCAGATGCGTGTCGTGCGTCACCACGATGGACGTCTTTTGCAGGGTTTTTTTGAGTTTCAAGATCAAGTCGCTGGTGTGCGCGGCCATCAGCGGATCCACCATCGTCGTCGGCTCGTCGTAGAGGATTGCCTCCGGATTTTCCGCTAGGGCCCGCGCGATCGCCACCGCGCGCTTCGTCCCGGTGCTCAACTCCGCCGGCAGGCGGTCGGCAAACTCGCTAACCTCCAGCATGGCGAGCAATTCCTTTACGCGCCTGTCAACGTCTTCCGGGCTTCCCACATCGGCCCGGCCCTCCATCGGAAACGCCACATTTTCTGCCACTGTCAGTGAATCGAAAAGCGCGCCGGACTGAAAAACCATGGTCACCCGCCGCCGGACTACCTCAAACTGCGCCTCGGTCCATCCGGTCACGTCGTGTCCGGCAACGCAGATGCGCCCCTCATCCGGCATCAGAAATCCGAGCAGCAGCTTTAGCGTCACCGATTTGCCCACGCCGCTGCGGCCCATGATCACCGCCGTCTCGCCCTGCTCCATGAAAAAGCTGACGTTCTTCAGGACGGAGTTGCCGTCGAATGATTTCGAGACATTATTGAATTCGAGGTAGTGGCCGGTCATCCCTGGCTTTCAAAACTCAAACGTAGCGCCGATGTCTTTCTTGCTCTGAGCGCAACCGAAGGGCTGCGCGTCACCGGCTCCTAGCCGAGCCTCGCGCGCGCTTCCTCGTAATCTTCCGGCGCATTCATATTCTTGAACAGGAGGCCCTCGGAATCAAAGCCTTTCCATTCCGCAGGTTCGATCGTCTCCACGCTCAGATTTTTCAGCGCTTCGGTCACTTTTCTGGTGCCCTGCGCGAGCGCCGCGCGAATCGCCCCCTCGGCGCGCTCGTGATAAATCGCGCAAAGCGGCTCGGCGCCCAGTGCGCCCATCGGCACCACCGCTTCCGCGCGCGACGCAAAAGCGCGCCCGATGGCGTAGTCGAGCCATGGCTTCGTAAGATAGGGCAGATCGCACGCCACCACCAGGTTCCACCGTGCCCTCGACGCTCGCAGCGCCGTCGCCATGCCGCCAAGCGGGCCCGCGCCCGGCCAGTCGTCGCCGATCGTGCGCAAACCAAGCGCTCGATAAGCCGCCGAATCTCCGATCACCGTCGCACCGCCCGCTGCCGACACAACCAGCCGCGCCGTTCGCACAATCAGCGCCTCCCCGCCCAACTCAAGTAGCGCCTTGTCGCGCCCCATCCGCGCGCTCTCGCCGCCGGCCAAAATGAATCCCGCGATTTGATCGGTCGAATCCATCGCTCGTCAGCTCGTGATTCTAGACTTCCCGCCACCACAACTCAATGATGCCGCCAGAAAGGTCCGAATTGCCAGCAACGCGCTGAATATAAAGGTGTTACCAAGTACTTCGAGCCCGCCGGCGCATGCCCGCCGATAGATTTTTCCTTGACTCCCCATCAATCTTTGCTATATTAGCACTCGCTTGATGTGAGTGCTAATCCTGCACTTCCCCAGGCAACGCTGAGCAAACCATCCCGACCCGATTGATCGGGCCTCGGGACCATCGGAGGAATCGCAAAAATGGCTGTCAACATTACGCCGCTGCACGACCGCGTTCTGGTCCGGCGGTTGGAAGAGAAAGAGCAAGTAAAGGGCGGAATCATTATTCCCGATACGGCTAAAGAGAAGCCGCAAGAGGGCGAAGTGATCGCCGTAGGCGCTGGAAAGCTCAACGAAAAGGGCGACCGCATTCCGCTGGACGTCAAAGCGGGAGATCGCATCCTCTTCGGGAAGTACTCCGGCAACGACATCAAGATCGACGACGAGGAGTACATGATCCTGAAGGAAGACGAGATCCTCGCCAAGATCGGCGGCTCGGCCAAAGCGGCCGGCGGCAAACGATAACTTTCCAGGCGCTCCCGCTCTGGCGGTGCGCCGCGAATAACAACTTCAAAGAATCCGAATAGGAGAAAGAGATATGGCAAAGCAAATCGTAACTGGTGAGAATTCGCGCCAGGCGATTCTTCGCGGCGTCAATGCACTTGCCGACGCCGTCAAGATCACGCTGGGCCCCAAGGGGCGGAACGCGGTCATCGAAAAGAAGTTCGGCGCGCCGATCATCACCAAGGACGGCGTCACCGTAGCGAAGGAAATCGAGCTGCAGGATCCGCTCGAAAACATGGGCGCGCAGATGGTGCGTGAAGTCGCCTCCAAGACGTCGGACGTCGCGGGCGATGGAACCACCACGGCCACCGTGCTCGCACAGGCCATCTTCCGCGAAGGCGTCAAGACCGTTGCGGCCGGCGCCAGCCCCACGGCCCTCAAGCGCGGCATCGAAAAGGCCGTCGAAGTTGCCATCGAGGAAATCGCCAAGTTCCACAAGGACGTCAAGGGCGACATGATCGCGCAAGTCGGCACCATCAGCGCCAACAACGACAAGCAGATCGGCTCCATCATCGCCGAGGCCATGAAGAAAGTAGGCAAGGACGGCGTCATCACCGTTGAGGAATCGAAGACCATGGAGACGACGCTCGAAGTGGTCGAAGGCATGCAGTTCGACCGCGGCTACCTCTCCCCCTACTTCGTCACCGACCCGGAGCGCATGGAGTGCGCCATCGAAGACGTCCGCATCCTCATCCACGAAAAGAAAATCAGCTCGATGAAGGACCTGCTTCCCCTGCTCGAGCAGATCGCCAAGATGGGCAAGCCCCTGCTGATCATCGCGGAAGATGTCGAAGGCGAGGCTCTCGCGACTCTCGTCGTCAACAAGCTCCGCGGCACTCTGCAGTGCGCCGCCGTCAAGGCTCCCGGCTTCGGCGACCGCCGCAAAGCCATGCTCGAGGACATCGCCACCCTTACCGGTGGCAAGGCCATCACCGAAGATCTCGGCATCAAGCTCGAGAACGTGAAGGTCGAGGACCTCGGCAAGGCCAAGAAGATCACCATTGACAAGGACAACACCACCATCGTCGAGGGCGGCGGCAAGTCGTCCGAAATCGAAGGCCGTGTCCGGCAGATCCGCGCGCAGGTCGAGGACACCACCTCGGACTACGACAAGGAAAAGCTGCAGGAGCGCCTCGCCAAGCTCGTCGGCGGCGTGGCCGTAATCAAAGTAGGCGCGGCGACCGAAACCGAGCTGAAGGAAAAGAAGGCTCGCGTCGAAGACGCCATGCACGCAACCCGCGCGGCTGTCGAGGAAGGCATTGTCCCCGGCGGCGGCGTGGCCCTGGTCCGCTGCATCGCGGCCCTCGAAAAGCTCAAGCTGCACGATGACGAAGCCATCGGCGTCAACATCGTGAAGCGCGCTCTCGAAGAGCCCATGCGTCAGATCGCGCTCAACGGCGGCCACGAAGGCGCTGTCATCGTCGGCCGCATCCGCGAATCGAAGGACGATAACTTCGGCTTCAACGCGGAAACCGGAGAGTTCGGCGACCTCGTCAAGGCCGGCGTCATTGACCCTGCCAAGGTGACTCGTCTCGCTCTGCAGAACGCTGCTTCCATCGCCGGCCTGATGCTCACGACCGAAGCTCTGATCGCGGACATCAAGGAAGAAACCAAGGCGGGAGCAGGCGCTGGTGCCGGCGGCGGTATGCCCGGCGGCGGCGGCATGGGCGGCATGTACTAAAGGGTTTGACTTAAACGTAGCGCCGGGGCCTTCAGCCCGGCAGGGGCGGTACGGTCGCAAGACCGGACCGCCCCTCGTTTTTGAAGCCGCTCAACGGACGATAAGGAACGAAGCATTTGAATCCGTAGTTTTTCGCATAGCGCTCGCGATGGGTTTGACTTAATCGTAGCGCCGGGGCCTTCAGCCCGGCAGGGGCGGCACGGTCGCAAGACCGTACCGCCCCTCGTTTTTGGAGTCGCTCAACGGACGGTAAGGAACGAAGCATTTGAATCCATAGTTTCGCGCATTGCGCTGGCGGCGGGTTTGACTTAAACGTAGCGCCGGGGCCTTCAGCCCGGCAGGGGCGGCACGGTCGCAAGACCGTACCGCCCCTCGTTTTTGAAGCCGCTCAACGGACGGTAAGGAACGAAGCATTTGAATCCGTAGTTTTGCGCATTGCGCTGACGATGGGTTTGACTTAAACGTAGCGCCGGGGCCTTCAGCCCGGCAGGGGCGGTCCGGTCGCAAGACCGGACCGCCCCGCGTTTTTGGAGTCGCTCAACGGACGGTAAGGAACGAAGCATTTGAATCCATAGTTTCGCGCATTGCGCTGGCGGTGGGTTTGACTTAAACGTAGCGCCGGGGCCTTCAGCCCGGCAGGGGCGGCACGGTCGCAAGACCGTACCGCCCCTCGTTTTTGAAGCCGCTCAACGGACGGTAAGGAACGAAGCGTTTGAATCCGTAGTTTTGCGCATTGCGCTGGCGGCGGGTTTGACTTAAACGTTGCGTCGGCCTGCCCTGAAGTACGAAGGGGCTTTAGCCCGGCACACCGTGCCCAGCCATGGCCAGCTTCCAACGAATAAACATTCGCCTTTCCCCGGATCGCTACATCGGACGGCAATCCTATTTCGTGACGATGTGTTTTCACGAGCGGCGGCGGTATGGCGCTAGTCCGCAAATCGCGAACTGGATCATCTGTTGTCTGCGGTCGCACGCCGCGGCTTGCGGGTTCCTCGTTTTCGCCTATTGCCTCATGCCGGATCATCTACATGTTCTCGCCGTCGGGACTTCCGAAACTTGCAGTTTGATCAAATTCATCGAATCGTTCAAGCAAGCGACCGCAGTAGGATTTTCCGCGAGGACTCGCCGGCCTTTGTGGCAGTCCAAATATTACGACCACATTTTGCGGCGGAGCGACGCGGTCGATCGAGTCGCGTGGTACATCTGGTTGAATCCTGTGCGAAAGGGTCTGTGCGGCGCGCCGGGGGATTACCCGTTTTCTGGGGCGATGACACCGGGGATGAGAGGGTTGTTGCGCGGATCGAGGCCGACGAAATGGGCGCCGCCGTGGAAGACCCTCGCCCCCGCAAACGCGCGACAAACGCGCCGACCACCCGCTAAATCACATCCTACGGCTCGAGTCACTCAGTTTTAATCTCCCAGACTTTTCGTTCTGTGATACCTTGCACCCTCAGCCCTCGGTACTCGGGCTCCGGCGCTTCTGCCTCCCAGTAGGAATAAGGAGGTTCACCCGCAGGCCCCCTTGTAGGAATCCAAATCCACTTTAGGAAACGAGGACATCATGGTAGAAGGCAGCGCTGCACGGCCAGCTAGTGACCCTGCGCAGTTCAGCACCGACCGGACCCATCCGGGCCGGTGGACGATCACCTTCAGCAACCCGCCAATCAACATCTTTGTTCCCGCAACGATCGTCGAATTGGGCGCGCTGATGACCCAGCTCGAGGCCGACCCGTCCGTGAAGGTCGTGGTGTTCCAGTCCGCGAATCCCGATTTTTTTGTCGCCCATCTCGACGTCGGCAAGGCGGCGGAACGGCCCGAGGTGCTGGGCCTTTGGCGCGAATTCGTGCTGCGACTCTCGTCCGCGCCCGTGGTCAGCATCGCCAAGATTCGCGGACGCACGCGCGGAATCGGCAACGAGTTCGTGCTGGCCTGCGACATGCG
Organism: uncultured Acidobacteriota bacterium; assembly: GCA_963814605.1. GTDB lineage: Bacteria > Acidobacteriota > Terriglobia > Acidiferrales > UBA7541 > Palsa-295. Next base: position 1,342,245 of record CAWFDD010000002.1, read on the forward strand.
TTTCGCCAGCCGGCAAACCGCCCTGTTCGGCAACCCTGAGATCGGCGTGGGACTGGTCCCGGGTGGCGGCGCGCTGGAATGGCTCCCCCGCCTGGTTGGCCGCTCGCGCGCGCTGGAGTTCGTCCTCAGCGCCGACGATTTCGATGCCGATATCGCCGAACGCTACGGCTGGGTGAACCGCGCGCTGGATGATGGCGAACTCGACTCGTTTGTTGACAACCTCGCTCGGCGTCTGGCCTCGTTCGATCGTGAACCGCTGGCCGCGGCGAAGACCCAGCTCAATCGTTTCGGCACTCCGACCGCTGCCGAGCTGATGGCGAGCAACGACCTGTTCTTCCCCTTGCTGGCCTTGCCCGGAGCAAAGGCGCGCCGCGCCAAGGTCCGCAATCTCGGTTACGGTGTTCCGAGCGACTTCGAGCTGAACTTCGGCCGGTACCTCCCCGGGCTGGGACCGGCGGATGACGATGCCACGGGACCGGAGAGGTAGACATGAAACCCTGGAAAGCAGTTCTGCTGATTCTGTTGGCTCTTGCGGTTGCAGCCGCGGCATACGGAGTGGCTCTCGTGCGACGAGGCTTCAGCGCCCTGGCGACACCTTCAGCGATTGAGGAGTTCGCGGCCACAACGGCGCGCAGATTGGCCGTGCCATCCGCGTCTCGCCAACTTCGCAATCCCCTCGAGCCTTCAACGGAGAACATTCGGGGAGGTATGGAGCATTTCTCCTATCATTGCTCGCCGTGCCATTCGAATGACGGATCGGGCCACACGGTGTACGGCAAGGGACTCTACCCGAAACCGCCCGACTTGCGTGCAGCCGCGACGCAGAACAAGAGCGATGGCGAGCTCTACTACACAATTGAAAATGGAGTTCGTTTGAGCGGCATGCCAGCCTTCCACGGAACGCACACTGTCCCGCAAACCTGGCGTCTGGTTTTGTTCATCCGGCACTTGCCTCAGATCACGCCCGAGGAAATCCATGAAATGGAGGGATGGGACCCGAAGAGTGACGCCGTTCCGGCGCATTTCTAAAGGGCCGGGAACCGCCCCACAATCCCGCGGGAGAAACACGCCACTATAAGAAGAAACACCATGAAAGCACGTTAGCGAAGGGATTCGTTACATCAGCGCGATCGAACCAGACGTCAGATCGCCTTCCCGCTTTCGGCCAGATTTCCCGAATTAGCACTCTCTCATTGGGGCATTCCGCCCTAAATTTCCAGTTTTCTGCGCCGGTCCGTGGCACTCAACGTGCCCGAAAATCCCCTCAACCAATGACTTCAATTGCGCCGACCTACGAAATACTTTTGATTGAAAAGGACCCAGCCGCTGCCGACGCCATTCGCGCGGCACTCGCCGCCTCAAGCGGCGGTTCGTTCCATCTGAAAACGGTTAGCGGGCTTTCCGAAGCCATTCAATGGCTCAGCAAAAATAAAACTGGCGCCATCTTGCTGGGTACGTCACAGCCCTTCACTCAATGTCTCGAAGCGTTTGATCAGCTGTTCAGCGCCGTACCCGAAATCCCAATTCTGATTCTCGGCGACAATGCCAGCGAAGATCTGGCCAGGGAGGCCGTGACGCGCGGCGCGCAGGATTATCTCCTGCCGGATCACCTCGCATACTCGCTGCCCCGCGCATTGCGCAATGCCATCGAACGAAAGGCGGTCGAGGATGCGTTGTACGTTGAAAAAGAGCGATCCATGGTCACCCTCAGCTCCATCGGCGACGCCGTGCTCTGCACCGACATTTCCGGCGACATCACCTATCTCAATTTCGTCGCTGAGACCATGACCGGCTGGCGTTGCGACGAAGCAAAGGGTCTGCCACTCGCTAAAGTCTTCCAGATTATTGACGGCGAGACGCGCCAGCCTGCCAAAGACCCTATGGAAATGGCCGTGATGAAAAACAGGACGGTTGGACTCGCCGAGAATTGCATCCTCATACGCCGCGATGGATTTGAAGTCGCCATCGAAGATTCTGCCGCGCCAATCCACGACCGGGCGGGCCGCGTCATCGGCGCGGTCATCGTTTTTCATGACGTCAGCGTCTCCCGGGCCATGTCGCTTGAAATGACTCGCCTGGCGCAGCATGACGCTCTTACGGGATTGCCCAATCGCGTCTTGCTGCTCGACCGCATCACTCAATCGATTTCCTTGGCTCACCGTCAGAATAAATCCATGGCCGTGATCTTTCTGGACCTGGATCATTTCAAGAACATCAACGATTCGTTGGGTCATGACTCTGGCGACAGGCTTCTTCAGTCCGTTTCAAACCGATTGGTGGCTGCCGTGCGCGGCTCCGACACGGTCAGCCGCATGGGCGGTGATGAATTTGTGATCTTGCTGTCGGCCATCGGCCGTCCTGAAGACGCGGCCACGAGCGCAAAGAAAATACTTCTTTCTCTCAGCGCACCCCGCTCTATCGGAGAGTCCAACCTGCAAATCCAGGGCAGCATTGGCATCAGCGTCTATCCGCGCGATGGAGGCGATGCCGAAACTCTAATCAAGAATGCGGACGCGGCGATGTACCAGGCGAAGGAAGTCGGGCGCAATAATTATCAGTTCTTCAAAAGCGAAATGGGTCTTAGGACGGTGGAGCGTCGATCCATCGAAGGCGACCTGCAACATGCCATAGAGCGAAGTGAGTTCGTGTTGCACTATCAGTCCAAGGTGGACCTGACGAGTGGTGAGATCACCGGCGTTGAGGCATTGGTACGATGGCAACCGCCTGATCGAGGACTGGTTCTTCCTTCCGGGTTTATACCCGTCGCCGAGGATTGCGGCCTGATTGGCCAAATCGACCACTGGGTACTGCACGAAGCATGCAGGCAGGCGCGCGAATGGCAGGAGGCTGGTTTGCCGTTCGGATCAATTTCCGTAAACGTTTCTGCCGCCGACTTTCGCGCCAGGTCTTTTGTCGCTGGGGTAAGAAGCGCCCTTGGGGTAACCGGCCTGGAAGCGCGCTGTCTGGAGATCGAACTTACCGAGAACGTCCTCATGGCCCATGACCACGCCGTGGTCGCCGTGCTTCAAGAGCTTAAACTGATGGGAATACACCTCGCCGTGGATGACTTCGGCACCGGCTATTCCAGCCTCAGCTATCTTCAGGAATTCCCCGTTGATGTTTTGAAGATTGATCAGTCCTTCGTTCACCGGATCACCGGCGATTCCTCCGACTCACCAATCGTCGGAGCCATTATTGATATGGGCAAGAACCTCAAGCTGCGCGTTATTGCCGAGGGCATCGAAACCCGGCAACAGCTCACATTCCTTCAGACCCGCCATTGTGCGGAAGGACAAGGCTACATCTTCGGCCACCCGATGGCCGCCGCGCAATTTGCTCAATTACTCAAAGGACGGATGGACAACGCCGTCCTCCACTGACGCTTATCCGACCGGTCAACCGGACCAACTCCTGATTAGTCGGATTGCCGGACAAGTCCTTTTCCAGTACTACGCAAGGGAGAACCCGGCGTGTGCAGAATGGAACAGTATTGGGTCCTGTCCTGTCGTAGCCTGACTGAATCATGAAACTCCGGAGTCCGAACACGAAAGAAGTGGGGCATCTTATAGAAAAGGCCTCGTTTCTATTGTCCAGCTATCACGCGGAGTGCAGCAAGAATGCAGCAAGCCGCGAAACAGAATTTTGGCGAGGAAATTTATCCGGTTTCAGATTCGCGGTCTTGGAAATCCATGGAGAAGACGTCATTCACGGAGTCTTGGAGGATGCCCGCAAGAAGACCGGGCTCGGCATTCCGCCCATAGGGAGATTGGATTCCAACGGCAAGTTCCGCGGAATTGATTCGGAAGCCGACTTCTGAAATCGCATAGTTTCCTTCTGCAAAAAATCCGCGCGCGACGCCCCCCTCCACATTATTCTCCGAACTGGCGAACAACTCCCGATCGGTCGGATTGCCGGACATCTCGGCGCCAGTACCCGCTCGTCCGGTTACCGCGTTAATCAGGACTCGGCCGTGCCGCGCCGTTCCAGTACTCCGCAGCTGAAGCGGATTCTTACTATTTGAAATAGTACGCTATGAGTGATATATCTCCGCTCGAACCGCCTGTCGGCCCTGCTGCTTTCGGGCTGCACCTTGTCTCGACTTAGCGCGAAGTTACTTGCCGAACGCCAGTTCGTTTGGATGAAAGCAATCGTTAGCGAGACCCGGGCTGCAAATGATGACCAAAAAGCAGATTCCTACTCTCCTTTTGATCGGGTTGATCTCTCTGCAAACGACGTCGTGCCAAAGCGGTTCGAGCGGCGGCAATGGAGTCGGCCCGACGAATCCGACCGATGAATGGACATGGACGGACGGCTCGAATCTCACAGAACAAGCTGGAGTCTACGGTACAGAAGGCCAATCGGCGTCCACCGATGTTCCTGGAGCACGGTCCCAAGCGGCCACTTGGACAGATCAGGCGGGGAATCTCTGGATGTTCGGTGGGGCGGACTATCCACCGGCTGGCGGCACAGTATATTTCAATGATTTATGGAGATATGGCGCTGGCCAGTGGACATGGATAGGTGGTTCCAACGCAACAGATCAGGCGGGAGCCTATGGAACAGCGGGTACAGCTTCGCCGAGCAATATCCCCGGTGCACGAACTGCGGCCGCGCACTGGGTGGATCAGTCCGGTAACTTCTGGCTGTTCGGCGGCTACGGATATGACTCAAGCGGCTCTCTGGGGGACCTCAATGACTTGTGGGAATACACGAACGGCGAGTGGACGTGGATGGCTGGGTCGAACTTTGTCAATTCAAGCGGCTACTACAACGTGCAAGGCTTGACGGGCCCGCTAAATATTCCAGGAGCGCGGCACGACGCGGCTGCCGGTATAGACTCTGCAGGAAACGTCTGGCTGTTTGGGGGCCGAACCGGAGAAGCATTTGACAGCGATTTCAACGAGTTGTGGGAGTTCACAGGCGGGGAGTGGGCCTTCATCGGTGGGAGGAACGCGATCAACCAGAACGGGATTTATGGCACCCAGGGGGTGCCATCTGCTAACAACGTACCAGGAGCGCGATACGCCGCTGTGGGCTGGACGGACGTGGCTGGAAATTTGTGGATTTTTGGTGGGTATGGTTTCGATTCCGACGGCACCCTTGGTGTTCTCAACGATCTCTGGAAGTACAACGGGAGCGAATGGGTCTGGGTGGGCGGATCCAATATCGCAGGCGCGAGCGGAACTTATGGCTCGCTGGGGGTTGCTGCTGCGAGCAACTTCCCAGGAGCGCGATCCTTTTCGATCGGATGGACGGACGCGGGCGGGAATCTCTGGCTCTTTGGAGGAGACGGATTCGGCGCAACATCGGGCTCGACTGGGCGTCTCAATGATCTCTGGAAATACGGCGCGGGTGAATGGACCTGGGTTGGTGGTTCCAATGTCTTCGGACAGGGCGGTAACTATGGCACCCAGGGGACTGCTTCATCGAATAACATTCCCGGCGGAAGAAACTTCGCTAGTGGTTGGACAGATGTGGCCGGCAACTTTTGGCTATTTGGCGGGTTTGGCCTCGATTCAACCGGCACATTGGGAAATTTGAACGATTTCTGGAAATATCAACCTTAACTTCGGCGAGGCGACCGTCGTAATGAGCCTAAGCGTCCTGACTCCTGATTAGTCGGATAACCGGTAGCTTGGGTACCAGAACCCATTTGTCCGGTCAGCGCGTTAATCAGGACTTAGATCGGACGTTTTAGCTTTCCTAAATGGTTTTCCGATTGTCCGCTGCCGAAACTCGAGAGAATGGCGGCGCGGAAGCTAGTTCGATTTAATGGTGCTCTCTACTGGCTTGACCATGGTGGCCGCCACTTTGCACTGGCCATCCACCGACTTCCAGACGCGCAGATATCCGAGCTGGAATGAGACGTGCTTGCCCGTTTTTTGTTCGTCGTAACTCATGTCACCGTTTCCGTATTCGTACGCCATATCGCCCGACTTCGAAACAACCACTCGCTGAGGGTGGTCCGCATTAGCTTCATTCTTTCTTGGTTCTTCGGCTTCCGCCTTCTTCCTGCCTTCCGCCTGTTCGGACCTTCCGATCATCGGCTTGTCGTAGGCGCCACTCCAAAAGAAATTGTCGTCGGTATATTTGATCGTCTTATTTTGAACGGCATCGCGGATCGTCTGCTCGGAACAAGCGGAACCTTGGGCCTTAACTGCGATTGGAACTGCGAGTAAGAAAACCAACGTACAAATCCTCTTCATGTGGGTTCACCTCGTTGAGCTGAGAATGGAACGCCCCTCATATTTGGGACTACACTACGACAGCGGCTTTTCTGCCGTCAACCGGAGCCGTCTTAAAAATAAGCGTTGATGGAGCGTGCGGCGCGACGAAACCAGCCTGACTCCCAATGAGTCGGATAACCGGACATCTTTCAGAACTGAGAGCTTCCAGGTTCATCTCGGTTACCCGCAACTCAACCGATCCGTGCCGCCCGCTAATTGAAATATTTATATTTTTTGCGCTGTGCTGGTGTGGATGCAAGCCCATCGGGCCTGCTCCCGATGAAAAGTCGTTTTGCGGTGTCGCGACCATGCGAGTCGGGTGTACCACGGTGCCGTTTTTTAGGCCAAAAAGGAAATTCCAGTCTGCATCACGGCCGGAGTAAGCGCAGGTATCGCGAGACGGCGTGCTCGACGACTTCACCCTCTACTGGTTGACGAACACCGCGATTTCTTCAGCTCGTTTCTATTGGGAACTTCGCCTCAATCTTTATAACGCGGCCAATGTCGACATCCCAGCCGCTGTCAGCGTCTTTCCGGGCGAGAACTATCAGGCCCCCCGGAGTTGGACAGAGCGCGCCTATCACAAGCTCATCTACTTCAACCAGCTAGACAAAGGCGGCCACTATGCCGCCTGGGAGCAGCCGAAGCTCTTTTCGGAAGAGGTTCGCGCGGGCTTCCGATCGCTACGCTAGGGTTCTTCATAAGTGAGAGCCTCACCCCAGCCGCGCCGAGCGATGACGTGAGCGTCTGTGCCACTGACCTCTCAGGATGGCGGAAGCCTGATGCTAAACGGAAAAGTGGGTCCCAGAACCCAGATGTCCGGTCATCCGACTTACCAGGAACTACGCCACGTCTCATACGGTCTGACCCTTTACCTGCTCAAGAGCCGCGCTACTTCGCCCTCGCGAGCGTTCTCTTCCACGGCACCAACGGACGTGGCGGCTAACGTTCTAGATTGTTGCGAAGCGCAACGGTCGGCGTCACTTGTGGAATGAGCTGACGATAAAGCCAAGAGAAGCCAGGAACATGACACCCGTCGCGACCCAGCCGACGACGGTGACATACACAGGCGGTTTGAGTTTTCCCGTAATTTTTGGGTTCGCGGACATGAGCATCAAAACAACCATGAGCGGAACGGCCACCACGCCGTTGATTACCGCCGACAAAAATAGCGCGCGAATGGGATTCATACCCAGGAAGTTCAACGACAGGCCGACGAGAATCGCGGCCGCGATGACCAGGTAGAATCTCGGCGCCCGACCAGACCGGCTTTCGAGACTCGCGCGCCAGTGAAAAGCGTCCGCTACGGCGTACGCAGCTGAGCCCGCGAGCACCGGAACTGCCAGCACCCCCGTGCCGATGATTCCCATGGCAAACAGCAGAAATGCCAGGTTCCCAGCCAGCGGCTGCAGGGCCTTGGCTGCATCGGCGGCCGTCTGAATTCCTTGGCCCTTGTAGGCGGAGTGAAGCGTGGCCGCGGTCGTGAGAATAATGAAAAATGCGACCAGGTTCGAGAAAGCCATTCCGACTCGCGTATCAATTGCGATGCGGCGGAATTGATCGAAAGCCTGAGACGGCTTTTTCTTCAGTGGAGACTCCTTTCTATTCAGCCGCACATCTTCAACTTCTTCCGATGTCTGCCAAAAAAATAGATAAGGGCTGATGGTCGTGCCCAACACCGCGACGAGAGCCATCCAATAATCCAGTTTCCACGTTAGCTTGGGAATTACGGTGGCGTGAATCGCCGCCAGCCACGGCACGTGAACCACAAACGCGGTCGCGACGTACGCGAACAGTGCCAAGGTCAGCCATTTCAGGTAGAGCACGTACCTCCGATACGGAACGTAGACTTGAAGAAGCAAAGAGACTACTCCGAAGAGCACCGCGTAGGCGTTCAGGTTCCCGTGGAAAACCAATTGCGCTGCCGCGCCCATCGCAGTCAGGTCCGCTCCCAGATTGAAGATATTGGCGGCCGATAGTAGGAAGACGACGCCGTAAAGGATCGGTTTCGGATAGTACATGCGGAGATTCGTCGCGATCCCGGCACCCGTGATTCGTCCCAACCGGGCGCAGATTTCCTGTATGGCGGCCATCAGGGGAAAGGAAAACAGCATGGTCCACAGCATGCCCATGCCGAACTGTGCGCCAACTTGCGAATACGTTGCGATGCCACTGGGATCGTCGTCTGCCGCCCCGGTGATCAACCCCGGCCCAAGCCGAAGAAGAAAGCTGAGGACGTTCCTGTGAGGTGTTGAAACCTCACCAGCAGTTCTTGGCTTTCTAGCCCGCTCCGACACTGGGGCATCTCCCCGGCAAACGCCGGCAACTCAATTATGGCCGATTTTCGTTTTCAAGACGCCTTCCGGTGAACCGTCAGGAAGTGTGGGTCGCGCAAAGTTCTCTGAGAAAAGGCCGAGCGTCAATCGCTCGCGGAAACGCCCGCCATCGCAAATTGAATTCCAGCTCGCGGTGTTGCATCTGATAGCTGCGACAGCCTATAACTCCTGATGAACGCGCCAACCGGAAAAGTGGGCACTGGAACGAACCAAGCCTGGTTAGCCTCACCGTCTGCCCAATAACCCTCTTGCAGTTCAGCCCTCACGTGATCGACAGGGCGTGTCCAGGACATGCAGATTCGTTTGCCCATAAACACATGTCATTGAGAGGGGTTCTCGCTCGGTTGACCGGACGTTTGCGTGCTGGCACTCACTTGTCCCGTTAATGCGTTAATCAAGAGTTGCAAATCGGTGCTAGAGTCTTTCCGATTTTATGCGGAGGTCTCAGTGAGCAAGGCGATAGAAAATCTAGAGGCAGCCCAACAACGCGGGATGGCTGGTCGCCCGAAGGTCGGCGGTTTCCCGTATCTGGCTGAGACACTCAGGCGTGCAGGTGTGCAGCACAATCACTGGTTTCTGCCGGCCTGTCAGAGCCTCTACTTAACAAAGGAAGGTCCGGTCGTGAGCCAGGGTGCGCCGCTCATCTCCGGCACATCGGATGTACCAAGATTCAACCGAGATGCGCTCGTGACCGCGTTGCGGACCGACCAAGCTGGGAAGAGCACCTTTCCAGAGTTCCTACTGGCCTGCTGGCACGCCGGGGTTGTGCGCTACGTTGTCGATTTCACAGCACGCACATGCAAGTATTTCGGGTGTGAAGGCGAGAAGTACACTGAAGACTACCCCGAAGTAGCGGTTGACTAGGGTCAACGACCGTAAGGTCACGGCTCGTACCCACTTGTCCGGTCACCGCGTTAATCAGGACTTGACCCGCTTGGTATCCGTTTCTGAGCGCTGTGCATTTGGAGAACAGTGCTGCTGTGCGCGGCTATGGATCGCCGCTAGAGTCAGTCGCTCGACACAACGAAGTTGCCACTAGCGCCCGACCTCAGCCTACTTTTCCTCGACGATCTCGATCTTCGCGCGATCCGGCCCTTCGATCATCATGGCGCGTGAATTTCCCCATGGGTGGACGTCTTCGAGTATCTTCACACCCTCGCTTTTGAGCCGATCAGCTGTCGGCTGCAGGTCGGCCACGCTCAAGGCCCAATGATCGACCACGTAGCCTTCCGGGCTCGCCAGTCCGCCGCCCGGCCACGGCCGGATGAAAATGCCGATATCGCCAAACGTCACGCCTCCTCCCGGTTCGCGCACGAATCCCGGAAACTGGTGGAACGACGGAAACGTCGGCGCGGAGTAGGGACGCTTGCAGTCCTCGCCGGCCGCCGGCAATTTGTAGTTCGGCGGGATGGTGGCGCCCAAATGCTGGGCGTACCACTGCATCGCGCACACCGGGTGCTCGTGCAGCATGTGCACGTGATTGAATCGCTCCGGCTCTCCTGGCCGGCCCTGCGCGTTCTCGATCATCGCGTTGTCCGGCCCGCGCAGGTAGCCGAAGCCGCCCTTGTGCGTTGGCTGTGCGCCCTGCGCCCGCATGGCGATGATCTGTTCCTGCGTGGGAGGCGGCCCGGGCAGCACATCGCTCGACATATCCACCAGCTTGCCGTCCTGTGCGTCCCACATCTCCGCGATCTTCAGCCCCTTCGCGCGAAAGTCGTGGTCGTATTGCTGCGAGTCCGGCGTGTTCCACCCGAAATGCCAGAGCGAACTCTGCATGTCGTCCACGTCGGACTTCGGAGCCTTGCTGACCTTCGTAAACAGGAGATAGACGTCGCCGGTCTTCACCGCCTCAAACCCGTTGAAGGTGGTGCGCGTCGCCGTCTTCGCAAAGGGCCTCAGGTACCAGTCGGCCGCGGCCTTCGGGTCGGTCGAGAGCAGGTGCACGTGATGAAACTTCATCGGCGCGATGTTGGTAGCCTGCGGAGCGGGCTTGGGAGTCGCGCTGACCGGTGCCGAGCGATACGGCAGCAATACCGCAGCCCCCACCAGCGCCGCCAAAATCACCGGCTCTGCCAATCGTCTGTTCATCACTCACCCCCATCGTCAGCCTCGTTACAAAAGGCCGTATAGGCAATTAACAGATTCTCTCGCCCCGAGTCAACGCCAAGGGGAGAGTGGCTACGTGTCAACGCGCGATGCGCAAACCCGGCCCACCTGAAAGGCGGCCGCTACAAATTCAAGGGCGTTCCGGCTAAACTCTGACTGAGGAGATCATCATGGCCGACGCCAATTCCGTTGAATCGCGTAACAAGGAGGTCATTCGGGCTGCCTTCGAAAAATGGGTGGCCGGCACCGGGGGCGTCTTCGACCTGCTCGCGCCCGACGCGCAGTGGACGATCGTGGGCAACGCGCCAGTTTCGCGCACCTACCACAGCAAGCAGGAATTCATTGACCAGGTCATCATGCCCTTTGGCGCGCGCATGTCGAAACGCTTCGTGCCAACGAGCATCCGCGGAATCTATGCCGACGGCGACATGGTGATCGCGTTTTTCGACGGCGAAGGCACCGCCCTCGACGGCAAGCCCTACGAAAATACCTACACCTGGTACATGCGCATGAAAGACGGCGTGATCGTCGAAGCCACCGCCTTCTTTGACACCATCGAATTCACCGATTTCTGGACCCGCGTCGCCCCGGCAAGGGGCGCTGCACAATAGCCCCGGCAAGGGGCGCCGCACAATAGGCCCGGCAACAGGCGCAGCTCAATCTCTCCCAGCTTTCGCGCTTCGTTCACCGAGGGCGTCCCGATGCAACAGATCGGGGCGCCCTTTTTTGCGTCCCGGTTGGCGTCTTGCAACGCGCTAGGACGGCGGGTTCGGGCGGGGCGCATAACCCATCAGCACCAGAGACCGCTGGGCGAACGGCACGTAGAGCAGCGCGGCGGTGGCTCCGATCGCCAATCCGATGCCAATCTGATGCACCAGCAAGAAAGGCGCCAGCGCCCACAGCTCGTCGAAGGGAAGCAGTAACGGAAACAGCTTCTGGAATTTCACGCCGAGGCCGCGATAGTTGAACGCCGCGGCCGACAGAAGATACAGCCGCGTGGGAATGCCGCAAGCGGCCGTGACGATTAGGACGACCAGCGCCGCGGCAGGCGCAATCCGCGACTCCGCCAAAATCGTTTCCACCTTCGATATTCGCGCCAGCGACACAATGTAAAAGCTCAGATACATCACCTGCACCAGCGCAAATAACAAACGCACCACGCCATTCGAAACTGCAGGCAGTTCGCGCGCTTCGCTCAGGAATGAGACGCGATCCTCTTGCGTCCCCGCATCGCGGCCCGAATCGCCGTTTTGCCGGACGCTTTCGCTCGCCGCAGGCGCCGCAGCCGCGCCCCGCGTCTTGATTTCCACCGGCGCGATGAATCGGTAGCCGCGGCGCGGCACCGTCTGAATAAACCGCGGACTCCCCGCCGAATCGCCCAGCGCGTTGCGCAGCTGATTGATCGCCGTATTCAACCCGTGGTCAAAATCCACGAACGTGTCCGCCGACCAAAGCCGCTCGCGCAACTCCTCCCGGGTCACCAGGTCGCGGGGGCGCTCCAGAAGCATCAGCAGAATTTGCAGCGCCTGATCCCGCAGCCGCGGCTGCTGCTTTCCGTCCTTGCGAAGCTCGCCCCGCTCGCCATCCAGCTCATAGATGCCGAAACCGTAGACCCGAGCCGGCGATTTCGCCTCTGCCAACGCTTGCCTCCTCGAATTTCGCTCTCATTCTAAGGGAAATCAGCCGAGCGACCCCAGCGAGTAATTGATTGCGCCCGCTGTATGAAATGAGGTCCTCCGTTATCTCAAATGAGGTTCTGGTCATTGCGGTTTTTCGATCCGACGCGCATACCTTGCCCATGAAAATCACCGCATTCTCGTCGCCACGTTTCCGTGAGCGCCGTCGGCGCGCCAGAATTTAGCCCAGCGCGGCAGCGCTGGGAAATCATTGCATCGCGATCTAAGCGCCGTAGGCGCGACACCAAGTCCTCGCCGCGCATTAAATCTGCGCGAGCGCACCGCTTGAAAGCGACGAGATGCCGTGCTAGCTTCACCTCGCTTCATCCAGGAGGGTTTATGGAAAAGATCTTACTGAAAGCTCTAGTTGTCGCGTCGGTTCTGAGTGCGGCGGCGGCATTCGCCCAGACAGCAAAACCGAAACCGACGACCGCCACTTACATCACGAAAGAAGAGGTTGACGCCGTCAACGGCAGTGAACAGAGTAAGACCACCTCCGATCAGAACATCAAAATTGTCGATATCGGTTACGAGAATTACGCGGTCGGCGTCATTCATCGGGCCTCCACCAGAGGCGCAGCGCCCCGGTCACCTGCTGGCGGCGCGGCGCGCCCTGGAGCAGCGCCTCCCGAGCCCTGCGGGCGCCAGATGGCTACTCTTCCTCCTGACGGCACACCGGGAGGCATCACTCACGACTTCCAAACCGAAGGTTATTACATCATCTCCGGCGGCGGAACGATGTTCACCGACGGCTATATTGTCAACGGCCGCCACGGCAACCAGGACCCTGCGGGAGGGCCAAACGGGCCGACATGTGGAGGGATGGCCTATGAAGTGAAGAAAGTCGTCGTGAAGGTTGGCGACATTGTTATCATCCCGCCGGGAGTGGTACACGGATGGTCCGACATCCCCGATCACGTGGACTATTTGAGCTTCCGGCCCTCGCAGAACATCCTGTCGGCGGGGTGGGTGAATCCGACAATCCAGAAATAATGCGATCGCCGCTACTCGGATAACCGGACATCTTGGTCCCGGTAGCCACTTGTCCGGTTTCCGCGTTATTCAGGACTTAGGCCACCAAACGCTCGTGGCGTGCCTGCGGGTGGCTGCAAATTCGCATTGTCCAGCGCAGGAGAAGGATTACGATTCACGAGCCGGAAGTTCGGCTCAAATGCTTCCGGCGGAAATGGACGTGAAGGAAGACCGATGCACAGCCGAAAGAGAATCCACTGGTTCCCGTTTGGCTGGGCCATGGTTCTGGTGGCCTTTTTGTTGGGCATTCCTGGAGCTGCTGCGACCGGCGATCGGGCCATTTCGGCGCAGGACACAAGTGTTGCCGTGGGGCCGCAATACGATTCAACCCATGTTTACGTTGCTCCCGACGATCTAGACGCGTTCGTCAACAGCTTCGTCGCTACATTCGGCGGCCAGCCGTCCAAGACCTCCGTGACAAACGTCCTGCCGGTACCAAGTAGCACTGTGCTCCAATTCTTGCTGACTCCGGTCGGTACGCTGTCCGTCTTTGCATTCAAGACCCCGATCCCGTTCCCGTTCGGACAGGAGCGCACCGGATATCTCGTTACCGACATGGACCGGGCAATCAAGGCCGCTCGTGCGGACGGAGCAGAAGTCATTGTCGAACCGTGGAAGGATCCGATCGGTATGGATGCCGTCATTCAGTGGCCCGGCGGTGTAAAAATGCAACTGTATTGGCATTTCACGCCACCGTCATACCCACCGCTTGAAACGATTCCGGACAACCGGGTCTACGTGTCGCGCGACGAAGCGGACAACTTCGTGAATGACTTCGTGCGCTTCGCTCACGGGAAGGTGATTGCCGATGACCAGCACGCCGATGCGGGCGAAATCGGACGCCCGGGAAATTCGTATCGCCGCATACGAATCACGTCGCTGTTCGGCAATATGCAGGTCCTGGCGACAGATGGCCACCTGCCCTATCCTTTTGGCCACGAGATTACCGGATATCAGGTGCGGGATCTTGCCGCGACGCTGAAAAAAGCCGAGGCTGCCGGCGTGAAGGTACTCTCGGCTCCTTACACGACCAAAGATCGAACCACCGCGATCGTGGAGTTTCCGGGCGGCTACGTCGCCGAAGTTCATAGCGTCGCCACGCGGTAGTCATGGCGATCTTGGTGATGGGTAACCGGGCAAGTTCGTACTGCAACGCACATGTCGGGTAAGCCCGCTAATGAGGACCTGAACGCCCTTGCGTGACTCACCGCGTACAATCTGCGTTAGAATCTCCTCTGCGATGTTCGTCTCGAGGGATCGCCAGAATCAGAGGATTAACAGGAATATCAATATGGTACGTCGGCCCATCAAGGAGCAGCGGTTCGAAGGATTCGAGAGTGACTTTCGCCCTCTCCTGGTCTCTCGTCTCGAAGGAGTGCACCCATGGTGTCTATGGACAGCTCCAGCGCAAAAAAGCGCATTGTCATTCTAGGAGGAGGGTTCGCCGGCGTCGAAGCCGCGCGCTACCTCGACCACACCGCCGCCAAACGCCAGGACGTCGAAGTCACCGTGGTCAGCCGCGAGAATTTCACGCTATTCACCCCGATGCTGCACGAAGTGGCCGCGGGCGATCTCGAGCCCACTCACATTTGCAATCCGCTTCGCAAGCTGCTCCGTCGCGTGGTCGTTCTCACCGGCGACGTCGAATCGATCGATCTTTCCCAGAAACGCGTCACCATCTCCTATACCACCAGCCTGATCCGCCGCGACCTGCCGTTCGATTACCTCGTCTTGTCACTGGGCTCGGACACCAATTACGCCTCAGTACCCGGCGTGCAGGAACACGCGTTCGGCATAAAAACTCTTGGCGAGGCCATTGTTTTGCGCGCCGCCGTGATCGCGCAGTTGGAGGCGGCCAGTGTCGAGCCGGATCCCGAGCAGCGAAAAAAAATGCTCACCTTCGTGATCGCGGGTGGTGGATTCGCCGGCGTCGAGACGATTGGCGCTATCAACGATCTCGCGCGTGAAAGCCTGCCGCACTACGGCCGCATCGATCCGGGGGAAGTGCGCGTCGTCCTGATTCATGGTGGCTCGTTCATTTTGCCGGAGCTTGGCGAAAAGCTCGGGCGTTACGCGCGGACAAAGCTCGCCGGGAGACGCGTGGAAATTAAGTTGAATTCCAAAGTTGCGGCTTACGAGAACGGTGTGATCCAGTGCAACGACGGCGATCGCATACCTGCCGCTACCCTCGTCTGGGCCGCGGGCGTTTCCCCAAGTCCCATCCTCCAGACGACCCCTTTCGAATTGCAAAAGGGCCGCGTCGTCGTCGATTCTACGATGGAGGTTCCCGGTCATCCGGGAATTTGGGCCGCTGGCGATTGCGCCGCGGTCACCGATCCCGCCTCGAAGCTGCCGTATCCTCCCACCGCCCAGCACGCCCTACGCGAAGGCCGCCTCATCGGCAAAAACATCTGCTCGCGATTGGAAGGCAGGCAAACGAAAGCTTTCGTGTATAAAGCTCCCGGACAGCTCGCCGCCATCGGCCGTCGCACCGGAGTCGCTCACCTCTTTGGGTTCAACGTTTCGGGACTCGTCGGTTGGGCGATGTGGCGCACGATTTACCTGATGAAGTTGCCGCGATTGGAAAAGAGGTTGCGCGTTGCCATCGAATGGCTGCTCAACGTCGTCTTCGAGCGCGACCTCGGCCAGTACCTCACGCTGCGCGACGTCGAACTCCTGAACCGCCTCATCGACAAACCTTCGAAGGCCAAGGGAGCCGGCGCCTGACGCTAGCCGCCGATAAGTCGAACAAGCGGACCTCTACGCGAAGCTCGACCGGGTTTGTACCGACATGAAATATCGTCGCACGGCGCAGTCTCTGTGGCATGCCACCCAGCGGAGTATTGCTGGAGCGACGGCCGTGAAAGCTCCGTCGCTCCCCATATCATGCACGGCTTGATTCAGCCGCTACATCCTAGCGATGCTCGCCGCCACCATGGGATCCGCCGCCACCTCCGCCGCGTGATCCGCCACCCGATGCGCCACCACCACGCGATACGGCTGCGTGGGACGTGCCCGCCGATCCGCCGCCACGCGATACGGCTGCGTGCGACGTGCCCGCCGAGCTCCTCGAAGTAATCCCGCCGGTAGTGCGTGTCGCCGATCCGCCGCCTACGCGTCCGCGATTGGCCGCATAAGCACGATTAGCCGCATATCCACCGCCGCCGTTGTACCGTCCGCCGCCGCCGCCGTTGAAGCGATGGTAGCCCCAGCCGTTGCTGTAACCCCAACCGGCCCACGGGCCCATGCCCAGGAAGATGCCGTTGTAGAAATAGCCCGGCCCATAAAAGCCGATCGGCGCGCACGCATAAGGTGCGTAGTCATAGTAGCCGTAGGAACACACAGGTTGAACGCCTATGCTAATGCCGATTTGCGCATCAGCCGTTGGCACCATTGCCAAGGCTGCGAGTAATGCTGTGGTGCAGATCAGAGCTTTGAATGTTCGCATTTGAAACTCCCTTAACGTATAGCCGATCGCCGGATATTGCGTTGCATAAAAGCAGTCCGGCGGTACTACCGACTCTGATTCAGTCTAGCGACACCGATCGCTCTTGTCTGTGCTGTATGAAACAGGTTTGAGCCCTCTAAGAATGCGCTGCGGGCGGGAGATCCCACTCCATCGCTGCGATGCCATCTCGACCATCTCGCGAAAAGGTTCTCGGAACCGCCCTTTTTAAGGCGGAATTGCGCCACATCCCCAGCCGGAAAGCGTTTGCCCCTGTGGCGCATTTTGCGTTTTCCCCCACAAATTCCACTTGGACGTATGGTCGGATTCCCGGACAAGTTCGTACTGGGAGCCGACGTTGTTATGCAATCAACCTCGTGCTGGGCCCAACGTTGGGGTCTGCTCTGGTGGTACATTCATTGTCCAGACGGCAAGAGAGGCGTACGATGCAGGACAGGGGTCTCAATCGGAAATCCCGGCTCAGGAGGTTGTTATGAAACTTTCAGTCGTAGCGGGTTTGATGCTCTGCAGCGTGCTTTTGTTTGTTCAGGGCGTTAAGGCTCAAGAAGCTCCCAAAGTTCACAGCATGACCGGCTGTTTGAAGGCAGGACCCACACCCGGTTCTTACATGCTCACCGATTTGGCAAAGGGACCGAAGACGGTGGGAATTGTATCGTCGACCGAGAACCTGGCCCCACACGTCGGCCATAAAGTGGAAATCACCGGTACGGCAGTTTCCGAGGACGAAGCGATGAAGGAAAACAAGGACGTGCCGAAGTCCCCTCACTACATGAAGGTGACCGCGATGAAACATATCTCCGCCACCTGCCCTTAAAAGCAACCACCAATTTTTCGAGTCTCCATTCTGTCTGCTCTCCCTCCGGCTCCCCAATAGAGCCGGTTGCGAGAGCGCGTCTGTTCGTAAACCCAAGTCTTGCGGACTTCGAGCCGTGCTGCGAGTTCTTCCGGTGTGAGCATGGCAGCCATGGTAGCTTCCAAGTTGGCCGAACTGCGAAGGCCCGCGCGCACTAAGACTGACCAACCGGCGCTAGACTGCGCGTTTAGCCGCACCCTTCCAAACATCTGACCGCGCTTTATATCACACGAGGCGGCTAACTCCTGATTAGTCGGATAACCGGTAACTTGGGTACCAAAACCTGGTTTTCCGGTAACCGCGTTAGTCAGTACTTGGGAAGCAAGGTCACTTTGCCGCGCCGCTGTCGGAATTGAAGCGGTAGGTGAATTTGATTCGGAAGGTCGTGCCGTCTTGCAGCAGTGCGTCCTCAGGATCTTCGGGACGGCCGGGGAATGAGTACCGCTTGTCGAGCAGGTTGTAGACGCTCGCCGAAATATCCGCGCGATTGCCGAGCGTGTGCCCGACTAAGGTGAGGTTCAAGACGGAGAATCCTCCCAAGGTATTCCCTGCCAACGTCGTGACTTTCCCTGTGTACTGTCCGTCGAGTGAACCTGTCAATCTCCGGTGGAGGAACGGCATCGACAAATTCAGCTTCACCAGATTCGCCGGAGAATTCGGGGGAGTTTGTCCGGTCAACGAGTTCGCTGTTTGCGTATAGCTGTAGCTGGCGCGGCCGGTCAGGCTCCCGGCCAGCGCTCCGCTCAGCTCAAGCTCGACGCCCTTGGTTGTTGCCGCCTGGGAATTCTCATATACGGAAAGCTGGGTGACCGGGTCCGTCTCCAGAGTTATAAGGTTGGTGATTCGATTGTAGAAGACCGAGGCCGAGGCGTTCAGGTGGCTGCCAAGGCCTTGCTCAAGAATTCCCTCCACGCTCCGGATTTTCTCCGGCTGTAAATTCGGATTGCCCACATAGAACGGGCCGTAATCGGGGTTGCTCTCGTAGGGCACGGGAGCCCGGAAGGCGCTGCCGTAGAGAAGCTTGGCGGTCGTCGAACTCGTTGGGTGATAAATCAGCGCGAAGCGGGGATTGGTGCTCCCGCCAAACCCGGAGTCGTAATAGTCGTAACGAAACCCGGCGCTGACGGAAAACTTCCTGTTTATTTGAGAATCGAATTGGGCGTATCCCGCCCAGTTCACCGATTTCGCGGAAACCTGGGTGGCTACCGGACTGACGTCCGGATCGAGATTGGTTTCATCCACCCGAAAGTTGTCGGTAATCTCCGTTCCGAAATTTAGCGTGCTGTCGTGCGGCAACGACCTGCTCAGTTTTATCTCGGAGTCCCACCACTGGCCGTCATACGAGTAGATGTCCGGCGGCGCTGGCGGCGCGTTATAGGGCACCGGCCCATAGAGCGTGTTCTTGCTCAGGGAAGTCCGCGCGTCCAGTTGCCACTTTTTTCCGAACGCGTGTTGGTACCTCAAATCCAGGTAGTCGATTCCCTGGACATTGCGGTCTCGCGGATCGTTAAAGCGCGAGTCAAAATACGCCGTTGGCACGCCTTTGTTTTGGGCGTTGTATAGGCCCTGCAACGTGAATCCACGCCAGCTGATGGTTCCCAGCACGCGCTGATAGCTCTCGTAATTCGTATTTCCGGTCACGCCATTGTTCGTGGCCGGACTATCGAACTCCGGGAAGAACAGCGTGGGCCCGGCGCTCGAATAAAACGAACCGGAAAGCGCGAAGACTGCGCCTTTGTATTCGTCGTCCCAGGTGGCCCGGCCGCCGTAGGAACCGAAGCTGCCTGCCGCGAACGAGATCTCTTCTCGCTTGGGCTGATTTTCCGTTCGCGTGATCACGTTGATCACCGCGAAAAATGCTTCGGCGCCGTACAGCGACGAACTCGGTCCGCGAATGATCTCGATCCGTCGAATTAAATCGATGTCCACCGGGAACTCCAATCCGACGAAGGCTTGCCCCAGCACATCGCTGTTGATCCGGTGACCGTCAACGAGCAGCAGAACCCGGCTGTTCCAGTCCCCCAACCGGCCGAATCCCCGTACGCCGACGTAGCTCTGATAGCGATCGGAAGTAATGTAGAAGCCACGCACCGCCTCTAGAATGTCCGCAAGCGTGCGATAGCCGTAGCGTTGAATTTCGTCGGCGGTAATCACCGTAACCGAGGACGGTGCATCGCTGACACTCTGCTCGTGCTTGGAAGCCGAGTAGACCGTCATCTGGCTGAGCTGCTCCAGGCTCATGTCTGTAAGGTCTTGCGGCTTTGAATCCTGCGCGGAGCACACACTTCCCAAGACGAGAACGCCCGGGGCAATCAGTGCCATGAATCTGCGCATTCGAGAGTCGGCCCCAGCAGCGCTCGCCGTTCATTAATTAGGTTCCCCGCTGCCGGGTTCGCGGCGCGACACCGCATGTGTAGGTAATCGGCGGAGTGAAGTACGGCTTTAGCTCCTGGGGCGACTACGCGAACTCCTGATTAGTCGGATAACCGGTAAGTTGGATACCAGAACCCACGTGTCCGGTCACTGCGTTAATCAGGAGCTGACTCGAACTCGATTGCGCGGAGAGTTCCTCATTGTGCCCGGAGTAGTGCCCGCCAAATGGGCCGTTGCCCAGGGTACCGACGCAAGCGCCAGAATGGGACAATGATCAGTACACACCCGCATGCGCGCGTCCGGTCAGCCTCCAGAAATCGCTTCCAGGCAAATCAGGCGGACCGTACAAAGTTCGACGTTGTGTTCAAATGATACAGACATTCGGGCGCGATGGCGAGACTCTCGATCTCGTAAACATAAGTAGCGATGTGAGTTAAGTCTGCTCCGTCTCTGATGCTCAGTTTGCCGAGCAGCGTCGGAGCGCAGGCGCGAGCCCGCCCGTGGTGCCAAAGAATGAGTGTATTGAAGCTTGCGGCGGATTTCCGAGACAGAGTTCGGTGATTATGAAGGTCCAGACGCTCGATCACGAAACGGTAGCGAGAGCCAATCGTCCAGTCAATCCGCATCGCGGGCGGTACGTCGCCGATATTTCGTGTGGGCCCGACGCGCTCGGTCATCGTCAAGTAGATTCTCCGCGCCGCCGCGGGCGTTTGGGGAGCTGGTCAACGGTGGCCATCGTCGTAGGGATTTTGATGGGCCTCGTGACTTGGTTCGCCATGAACACGGAATTTCCACACTGGTGATTGGGAGAGAAAATGAAACGACACGAGAATGGGTTTTCGTTGATTGAGTTGCTGATCGTTGTGGCCATCATTTTGATCATCGCGGCCATCGCAATTCCGAACTTGCTTCGTGCGAAGATCGCGGCCAACGAAGCGTCGGCAGTCGGTTCGACGCGCACCATCGTTACCGCTGAAATTAGCTACTCGAACAGCTTCCAGCTTGGTCCGACGCTGCTCACGAACCTGCAAACGCCGGCCGGCGGTTGCCCCGGAACCGGTGCGACCGCGGCTGCGGCCTGCTTGATTGATTCCAACCTCGCAGGTGGACAAAAGAGCGGTTACAAATTCGTTTCAGTTCCGAATGGCGGAGCAGGCACGGCGGCGAGTCCGAATACGGGCTTCGAAGAGAATGCCACACCGGTAACGGTCGGGGTGACCGGTCAGCGCTCGTTCTGCGCGGATCTGAGCGGCGTGCTGCACTTCAACACGACTGGCGCTGCGATCGGAACCGCGGCTGGGACATGTGCGGGTCTTGGAGCAGCGGCCGTCATGCAGTAGTCCGGCTCCCTTCGCCAGAAGAAGGGGCCCGAAACGCTCCTCTTGCCGCGTTAATCCGGACTTTGCAGAGACGACTGCGTTTCTGTTGTATTATCCTGCCGACTTTATGCCCGCATTATTTCAGACGAAGTCGAGAGGTCGTCAATGAGCAACGTACAAGTAGAACAGAAGAGCTATCAGATGCCCCCGCAAGAGGGGATCAGCATCGCGTATTTTCTCACCGTCGCGGACGTCGAACGATCGGCTCGCTATTACGAAAAGGTCTTCGGCGCTCGCATTCTGACCATGGGTGACGGCAACGCCCCTCCGTACCTTCAGCTTGCGAATATCTGGATGATTTTGAACGTGGGGGGCGGGCCGACCCCGGATAAGCCGACGGTAACGCTCAGCGTTCCCGACCCGAATCACATCAACAGCTTTATGAATTTCCGAGTTGCGGATATTCAAGCGTGCTATCAATTGTGGAAAAGTCGGGGAGCCGAGTTTCTCACGCCGCCGATCCCCAAGTACGGCGAGATTCGCTGCTACATCCGCGATCCTGACGGTTATATTATCGAGATCGGACAAAGCACCACCCTCAAGTTCGGTTAGCCCTTGGAGCAGATAGGACGCCGGCTCTCCGCCTCCTTTACCGGTTAGCGCGCTAATCAGTCCCATACGAAACAGATCGCAATTTCGCGGCCACGCTATAATGGCTCGGTGTAGTGAGACGAGTAGATGGCGCGTTACGGGCGCAACGACTCCAAATGCTGATTCGTCTGGGATACGACATTGTTTTCGACACCCCTCGTCCAGTAGCCATGGTCGCGCTGCTGAAAGTTCACCCTTCCCGGGTGAATGATCTGCGTGAGCCAGATCAATTGAACCTTGAACCTGCGACGAACGTCGAAAGTTATTTCGACGCTTTTGGAAATAACTCCTGCCGTTTTCTTGCTCCGGCGGGGCAAATGCGGCTAAGCAATTCGACCCTGATCTACGACTCGGGCCATCCAGATCCGGTTGCGCCCTGGGCGCGTGAGATTCCAGTGCAACATTTGCCGGTCGACGTGCTTCAGTACCTGCACAACAGCCGGTACTGCGAAGTCGATCGCATGATGAGCATTGCCACGGAGCTTTTTGGCGGGATCGCGCCTGGCTGGAACCGTGTGCGCGCCGTGTGCGCCTGGATCCACGAGAAAGTGACGTTCGGATACCAATATGCGAACGCGATGAAAACGGCGCTCGATGTTTTCACCAACCGCTTCGGCGTTTGCCGGGATTTTCAGCACTTGGCGGTCACCATGTGCCGCGCACTGAATATACCGGCGCGCTACGCCACCGGATATCTGGGCGACATCGGCGTCCCGGCGTCGCCCACCCCCATGGATTTCAGCGCCTGGTTCGAAGCATATCTGGAAGGCCAATGGTGGACCTTTGATGCGCGTCACGATCAGCCGCGTGTCGGCCGCGTGTTGATGGCCGTGGGGCGTGACGCCTCCGACGTGGCGCTCACCACCTCGTTCGGAACCGCCGACTTGCGCCAATTCAACGTGGTGACCCAGGAAGTGCCGGAACACAACACGGCGGTTGGCTAACCATCTTCACTTGGTTAGCGCATTAATCAGGAGTTGAGGTCACCGAACCGGGGGTGCGGGCAAGCGGCTGTTATTTACCCCTCACGTCCTTTCAGAGTAAGATCGTGGCTCCCCACGGTGTCCCATGAGATCGACGTTGCTCAGCAATATGATTGGCGCCACGGCGTTAGTTGGCATTTTCCTCGTATCGGGATCGGCCTCTCTCGCTCAACAAGCTCCAGCGGTCGAAACGACATCTGGCCAGGACAAACTTGCGACGGTGGGGGGCCAAGTGCTACTGGCTGGCGCGGACGAACCGCTCCGGAAGGCGCGCGTCGTTTTGACGAACGAGAATGATCATACTGCCGACCCCTACGTGGCCATCACCGATGCCCAAGGCCGGTTCACCATTGCGGCGATAACTCCCGCCAGGTACCACATGAGGGCCGAACACGACGGCTATGTTTCCGCTTACTACGGTGAGGACAAATCTGGAGGTTCGTCGTCCATTCTTCTCTTGCAGGCCGGGCAAAAAATCACGGACTTGCTATTTCGTTTGGAGCGCTGTGCCGCCATCACCGGCCGAGTCATAGACGAAGACGGCGACCCGGCACAAAAAGTGGTCGTTGAGGCAATTGTGCGACGGAGCTCTAGGCGGGAGGGCGTCTATACTACCGCACAGGTCACAACAAATGATCTCGGTGAATACCGCATATTCGACCTTAGGCCCGGCAATTACTACGTGCGTGTCTCGCCGGCGAGAAACAGTTGGGGGACCATCGGTAGAGCCCGCTTGGACAGCTCGACACTTACATCTGCAGGAGGGTACGTAACAATCTATTACCCCAACGTATCCGAGATTTCTCGGGCATCACCGATCCAATTAAAGGCCGGAGATGAGACGTCGGGGGTTGATTTCATGCTCCAGCGGATACATTCGTTCAGGATTCGTGGACAGGTCTCCAACGCCGCTGTTGACGACCCGAGAGGCAGGGTTTCGGTCGGGGTAGTACCGAGTGGCGCGGAATCGATTTCGTTTGAGGACACGCGTCTAGGCGAGGTGAACGAATCGACCGGCGAATTTGAAATCGACGACGTCCCATCCGGTAGTTACACCGTCTTTGCGTCTTATCAAGACGAGCAAGGAAGGTTTCAAAACTCGACGCCGATAGTTGTCGCGGACAGTGACGTAGATTCGGTTCGAATAGTTATCACACGGGGTGCCGAACTTCACGGCCGTGTGACCTGGGAGGGCGCGGCAGTGTCGTCAAGAAAGGCGTATCTAAGTCTGGAGCCGAACGACCCGCGGACGCTCGCCGACGGACGAGCCGAACCGAGTTCTGATGGTACCTTCTCCATCAAAGGGCTGCCGGACGGACTCTACGAAATTGGTGCCTTTTCGGAATGCCAAGCTTGTTATCTAAAATCGGCTACCGCGAATGGAGCGGACGTACTCTATACAGGTTTGCAGATCAGCTCTGGATCAGCACCATCTCCGCTCGAACTGACTTTCAGCAGTAACAGCGCCACAGTGGACGGGGTCGTCGTGCGGGACGATGGCCTACCTGCTTCGGGCACGACAGTAGTTCTCGTACCGGATCGCCAGCGTCTCAGCCGGGGGCCAGATATGCGTACTGCGTCAACGGACCAGTATGGCCACTTCATAATCAATGGTGTCGCTCCCGGGAGCTACCACGCAGAGGCGCGGCAAGAGATCGAATACGACGACTTCAGCGATGCTGAGTTCCTAAGGCAGTTCGAGCTCCGGGCACAAGCCCTTTCCATTGCGGAACGTGAGAAGAAAACGCTGAACCTTACGTTGCATACCTCGTCGACTGAAAGTCAATAAACTTTGGCTCCGAGCCTAACTCCGGCTTAGCCGGATAACCGGCAACCTCGGTACCGGCACCCACTTTTCCGGTTAACTCTGCCGGTTCAGACGGTCAACGCAACACCCTCTAATCAGTGCTTCCGATCGTACTTTTCAGAAAAGACTGAACTTTCGGGCTGCATTCAATTAGACCTAATCAGGACGGGGTTTTCTCTGAATCGACACCGGCGAACGGATTTGACCTCTCAAACTCCGCCAAATGAGCTTCGAACTAGTGTTGCATCGACCTATTGAAACCACCTCGTTAATCACGCACTGAAACCGAAGGCCCGCTTGCCGCGCCGCGGAGAACACTAGTTCGCGAGCTTCACCGGCGGAATCGGTCGGTCGGAACTAACGTAGGCGCTGATGAGGCTTTGGTGACCCTCAGGACCGACCGCTGCCACTCCGAAAACGAAATCATCAATCACAACATTGTGAAGTACGAAATCAGTTGTGTTGCCGACGATCTGATCGTGTTCCCAATTGGTTGACCCAGCGTCGCGCCAATACACGCGATAGGCAGCGGCCCCTGGAGATGCCGCCCACTGGAGGTTTGCATCGTAGCCTGAAGGATTGCGCGCAATGAGAGGCGTGCCACGATCGTTAGTGACCTTGGGAGCAGGAGGCGCCAGCGCCAACGAAGCTGCGGCAGCGGCATTAATGCGTGCGTTTCGGGCGAGATACGCTGCGTTTACGCCATCAGGCTTGTCATCCGCACTGTGTTGCCTTGAAAGATTCTCCTTCGACTCGCGAAATACGACCCCCGGGTAACCAACGCTCGTGAAAGAAGAATGATCGCTCCCTCGACGGAAACGATCTTCGCGCGCCATTAGGCGAACCCGCTGCGACGGCACGTAAACTTCGGCCGCCCACTGAACGTATCGAGCCAGGGAGCGGGACATGGAATCTTCTGGCCCGATCGAATACGCCCGGACGTCGGCTGCATCGACAACTCCGTTGCCGCCGCGAATGCCCCCCACGATATCGTTCATCAGCATCGCTTCGACTACCGCTTTTTCACTCGCGAGTTTCTGAGCGTGCGCGGAGGAGCCGAACAGGCCCTGCTCTTCTCCGGCCCAACACGCGAAGACTAGCGTCGCGTCGAAGTCCATTCCGCTGTTCGCAAATACACGTGCGAGTTCCATCGTTAATGCCGTGCCGCTCGCATCGTCATCGGCGCCGGGTGCATCTGCTTCGTGATCGAACGTCGGCTGCGCCTGCGGATTCGTCACCGGCGCTTCTGCGCTGGCAGAAGCGAACTCTGCAGAAACGCCTGGACCAAGATTCAACGAATCGTAGTGGCCGCTTACGTACACGCGGCGTGAGGACTTCCCGGGAAGAATGGCGATCACATTTCGGAGTTCCACGCTGCGCGTGATGCGTCCCTGTGGCGCGATTTGGTATGTGTCAAACGAAACTTCCAGCTTCGGGCTTGAGCGTTTGAGTTCCTCGAAAATCCACTGACGCGCAGCGCCGATTCCGCGCGTGCTCGAAGACGTATCGGAAAGCGTCTCGCGTGTGCCAAAGCTCGCGAGCTTCGCAACAATGGACAGGAGTCGTTCTTCGGAGATTGACGAAACCAACCGCCTGACGCGCTCATCCGCTCTCGAAGTAGGGCCGCCACTCGAGTGCAAGGTAGTTTGCCCAGCCACCGCAGATGGCAATAGCGCTATGAGGCACGCCAAGACGTAGGCTACATGCTTCATATCACGCTCCAGTGGATCGCCGCGCTGCCCGAACTCAGGTTGCTTCGGCGAATGTCAACGGGCATTTATATCACATTGACTGAAGTCTGCTAAAAGCGTGGTCAAGCATATTACTCGGCCAAGTGAGCCCCCGATCTCCGGTTGTAGCGGTGTAACTCCTGATGAGTCGGATGATCGGACAAATCGCCAGTAGTACCCGCGGATTTGACCAGCGCCGATCTCGTGAGTGCCCAAAATCAGCTCTTTTCGAAACGGCCGCCCCTGCTGCTTCCCGTCCTTGCGAAGCTCGCCCCGCTCAAAAGAGGCTCTCGACGCGACGACCCTTTCGCATCCCAGCCAGTTTCTAATCGTGGATGCCGGCCCCGACGCAGAAAGAAAACAGGCCTACGCCCGCCTGCAGCGCGGTGAAATTCTGATCGAGCTTTATCCCGGCCACCAACGCGCCGCCCCGCCCGTCCCCGGCGGATTGATTAGGCTACCCGCCTCCCTCCAGGGAGTTCGAACAACACATCATGGTAGATGGTGACCGAAGAGATGGTTGGTGGGCAACATCGCGTTGATGAACGGAAACGGGCTGAGTAAGTTGGGGTGAACGGATGAGCGGAACAAACAGAAACGGACGCCCTTCGTGCGCCACCGAAGAGGTCTGTTCCGAAAAAGCTTGAATGGGCCGGCGTCGTTAGAGATGGATAACTGCATTGTTTAGTATCTTGACTACTGTTGTCTCACCCGATACCATCGCCCCTCGCTAAAGATTAGGAGCGTTCCGAAGTGCGCAGATGCCACTTTCAGATCCTTTACCTGTTGGCAACAATTCCATTTATCTCGAATTGCGGCGGCGGAAGCGCGTCCGCCCCGCCCCCTCCTCCGCCGCCTCCGGCTCCCGACTTTGTCCTCGCTGTTGAATCGTCGACTGTCACCCTCCAGCAAGGAGGCGCGCTGATCTTCCAATCCGTGCAAGCGACCCCCTCAAATGGATTCACTGGAACGATCCAATTGAGCCTGTCGGGTTTACCGGCTGGAGTGACCGTAACGCCCGCTGGTCCATATTCGCTGACGATCAATGGCACCGCCGAGTCATTCTCAGTGCAGCTGGCTGCGGCCCCATCTGCAGGAATCGGCACTACTTCAGCGAAAGTGACTGGAATGAGCGGGACAATTACCCACACTGAACCGTTTTCCGTCGATGTTAC
Organism: uncultured Acidobacteriota bacterium; assembly: GCA_963814605.1. Classification (GTDB taxonomy): domain Bacteria; phylum Acidobacteriota; class Terriglobia; order Acidiferrales; family UBA7541; genus Palsa-295. The sequence goes on from CAWFDD010000002.1 coordinate 1,369,979, forward strand.
GCAAGCTGCTCCATGGACGATTCAGGCGTCTCCCCCCTCCGTTTCGCTGAATCCCGGCACAAGCACGATGGTCTCAGTTTCGGTCACGTCGACCTCGCCCACGTCGCCTCAACTGACGCTCCAGCTGCCGGACACGAGCTCGCTGAATGGAATTAACATTACGGAACCGCAGGGGTTCTTGACAACAACGAGCCCCGTATCGTTCATCGTCAATCCGACCCCACAAGCACAACCACAGCAGAATTATCCGTTTGTTCTCACTGCAACCGATACGAACAACAACACAGAAATCCTTACGATACCTCTGACGGTAACCGTACCGTTTTCAGCGAACACGACCGCGACTCGAAGCACCTTTGTGCGAACGGATAAGAGTCCAACGGGCATGGTGTACGACCAAGCGCGCAAACTGTTATTTGTAAGCGTTGAAATATTGAACGAAGTCGTGGTGCTGTCGACGGTCGATGGCCATCACGTCGCAACTATTCCGGTGGGCTTTCCGGCGGGGATCGACGAAAGCGCGGACGGAAGCGCGGTTTACGTGGTTAGTCCTTATTTGAGCGGAATAACCATCGTTGATCCGAACCTTCTACAAGTGGTCGGCCACGAAAATGTCCCTGCCACCGTGTCGGGCAAGCCCGTCGGTTCATCGTTCTTTCAGGTGGCGACGCTCTCTAACGGCAACGTGCTTCTGCTCGAAACTGGAGAGCTAAACGGGATCCTTCTGTGGACTCCGACTACTCATGACTTTGCTGTGTTTGGCCCGACCGCTTTCCTTCCCGTCGCCGGATTGATCTCGCGTAGCGCGGACCATACAAAAGTCCTCGGCTTCGCCGGAGATGGGGGAGGAATGCTTTATGACGTAAACACCGATTCGTTTACCGGCCCTAATAGCGCCATCACGGCCAATTCGGCGATTAGCCCTAACGGTAGCCAAATCATCTCCGTAGGGCTCCAAAATTCCGCAACCGTGTTTTATGACGCGAACCTGAACTCTATCGCCTCTTTGCAGTTGGACGCTTTCCCGATTTCGGGAGTGGCCTATAGCCTGGACGGGAACTATGCATACGTCTTGACCCCTCAAAATGACAACGGTGGGAACATCGCAACAGTTATTAACACCTCCACGTTTTCAGTGGTGGGACTCATTCCGGGCTTCACCTTCGGTGCGTCGCTTCCCTTTAGCGGACAGTGGATAACAACCTTCGCAGAAGACGAAACGGGTATGCTGTTTGGCGCAGCAGTGGGTGGAGTAGGCTTTCTCGATATGACGACGCCTACTTCGCTCAGCGTCCCTTTGCCGCAATCGTTTGTAATGCAGCCGACGCTAGCGAGTCTGACCGGCCCCACGAGCGCCCAACTAGACGGCGTGGGATTCACACAAAACCTCACATTCAATCTTTTTCTAGGGGCCCCTCCGGCTTCACCGCAATCCCTGAAGGCTTCGAGCGTTTCCGTGCAGTCAACCAACTTCGCGAGCACGACCATCCCTCAGGGCGCAACGGCGGGGCCGGCGAACGTGACCTTAACGCGTTCAGACGGTTTCTTCGAAGTGATTCCGGATGGCGTAACCTTCGGCCCAACCATACTGCGTGTTGATGCGGACGCGGGGTCGGGATCTGGTGGCGATGCTATCAAGATTTTCGGCTACGGATTCGACGCGGGAAGCCCGAGCGTTACGATCGGGGGAAAACCGGCATCCATTTCACTGACTACTGGCGCGAATCAGGGTCAGCTCTTTCCAATTGAGTCGATGACCTTAAAAACGCCACCGGGCTCGTCTGGCAACGCCGATGTTGTGGTCTCGACTTCCTCTGGTTCCACTACGGTGACTGGCGGTTTTCAGTATCTGAACTCCGTGCAAGTATATCCGAAGCCCGGTCTTTTGGACGCTGTCGTCTACGATCAAGCGCGTCAGCGTCTTTATGTATCGAATCAGGATCACAATGAAGTGGAAGTTTTTGACCTCACCTCAAGTACATACCTTGCGGCGATTCCGGTCGGAAATGGGCCATCGGATTTAGCGTTGACTCCCGACGGGACTCTGCTCGCAGTTTTGGACTATTTGGACGATGCGGTCGCCGTTGTCGATCCAGTCGCGTTGCAGGTAAAGGCGACATATCCAGTGTTGACAGCAGCCGATACGAGCATCGGTTGCGGCGGCACCCCGCTTAGCATTAGCCCGGCGGAGCCGCACAGAATGATGGTCGATGTCGCATGCACCGCCAGTGAATTCGGTGGGCTGTTTCATCTTGTGAATCTCGACACCGGCAGCTTAACTTGCACCGGCGTAGTTGGATGCGCGGCCAATGGCACGGACTTGACTATTGCTTCGAACATTGCCGCGATGTCGTCAAATTTGGACGGCAGCAAGGTGTTTCTGGCCAGTTCCAGCGGGGGCGGGTCCGACGTTCCGGTGGGTTTGCTTGATCTTACTGCGAACACATTGCAACTGGGTTTCGTCGGAAATTTTAGCGACTCTGCGATAAACGCTGACGGAACAGTATTTGCTGCGAATTTCGCTCTATCAAATCCTCAATTAAGTCTCATCTCAATCACAGCCGTTGATCCCTACGTGGATGCCGGTAGCGTGAGTCTCAACAACGTCGCTGGGGAAAAGTTAAATCCGGCTGGAAGCTTGCTCTTCGTGCCACAGAATTCGGGGGTTGACGTGTTCGACGTTCATACCGGTCAACTCGTGCAACATGTCGTTTTGCCAGATCCGATACCAGCGAATTCGAACGCCATGGCTCTTGATGAAACAGGAACGAGGATGTTTCTGACTTCAAGTACCGGCGTGACGGTTGCGCAACTTAGTCAAGCACCGTTAAGTGTCGCGACGGCGAACCCCTCAAATGGGTCTCTTGGGACGACGGTGAATCTCCGCGGAAGCGGTTTCGTGAACGGCGCTGTGGTCACATTTGGCACGACTCAAGTATCCGCAACGTTTCTGGACTCAAATACGTTACAGGCGATGGTTCCGTCCTTGGCCCCGGGACCGGTTCGTGTCACAGTCACCAACCCCGACGGCCAGGAGTACGCTTTCGACGATCTTTTCACCGTCGATTAGAGCGGGGTGCGAAGTACTTCAGGATCAGACCTACCTAGAACGGCTGAGCCCACCTTGAGCATTTGGATTCGTCTGCCTAGGTCGCAACTCTCGACAGGCCGGGTTACAGTGCAAATTCGGTATCCGCTGTGGAACATCCGTCGGGTAACCGGACAAATGCCTGTTTCACCATTCTGAGGCTCCATGCTCGGGAATTTTGAGCGCCCCGGAGATCAAGATCGCCCTAGCATGAAATACTTCACGCCCGAAATGTGGCCCGGTTTCAATGGCCCGCACTCAAAAGCAGCGTTGGGAACGTGGGACCGCAGGTTCGAGGCCTATCAAGCGAATCTGAAATCGATTTTGCCGAGCCTTAACCCTGGGACACTCCAGACGCATCAGCAGTATTTGCAGCGCCTGCCCCCGCAGCCGCGCCTGCTGCTTTCCGTCCTTGCGAAGCTCGCCCCGCTCGCCAACGCCATTCTCCTCGCCACGTTTCCGTGAGCGCCGTAGGCGCGCGAGAATTCAGCCCAGTGCGCCAGCACTGGGAAATCATCCCATGGCGACCCTAGCCCCGTTAGCGCGACACCAACCTCGCACCACGCCATTCCGGTGGCAGCCGTTACGGGCTTTCGTTGATTGCCGTCGTTTGGGTCGGCGGAAGATCGTTGCGGATCTCGATCGACATCGCATCGCCCGCATAGCTTCCGTCCGACGGCGGCTTGTAGTGTATGAGCGCCTTTGTTCCTTCCAGGTGGTGGCAATAGCTGAAATGGTCTTTCCCGTACCAGATCGTGTCCGAAAAGCCGCCGACAATGGGAGCTTTCCAGTGAAATTGCAGGAGCTGGCCTTCGGAATTGGCGATCAATATGGTTCCACCGCCCGATTGCGGGCAGTCTGCTGACTTCACGATCCCGGTCGCATACATTGTGTCTGGCGGCGCTTCCATAGCGAGTGCCGCCGTAGGCCGGTCGCTCTCCGGAACTGCATTCCACAGTTCCACCGCCTCATTGTGATCCGGCACGGGCCACCGGTCCGCCACGTACTTCGCGAACGCTGCGGCATCCGCTCCCTTCCCCATCCGCAGCAGAATCTGGCCGCTCAGAATGTGGTATCCCGCCCGCGACGGCTCCAGTTCTTCAGCTTTCCGCGAGAGCGCCAGCGCGCCGTTCAGATTTCTCTGGCGAACCGCCAGGCAGGCCAGTTGCACCACGGCAGGAGCAAATTGCGGATTGATGTCGAGCACCTTCGACAACGCCGCGCGTGTGGTCTCTTGGTCCGCCGGACTGTCCGACTTCGCGGCGGGCGAAAGCATCGTCTTGAAAAACAGCGAAAGGTACAGGCTCTGGTCCAGATCGAACGCCTTCGAGAACTGTGCCAAGGCCTCTTCATCCTTCCCGTCCGCGAAAAGAATGAATCCCGAGTCCTCGTGTGCAAGCCCCAGGTTCGGGTCGTCTCGCAGGGCCTGTTCCACCCAGGGTCGAGCGGCGTCCCGCCCGCCGAGCGCCAACTCCGCCTCGGCGATGGTCGCTTCGCTTTCGGCCGCGCCCATCGTCCGCGCAGGGAATTGTTTCTCGTCGAAATGCACCGGATTGTTCAACACTCCCGCCGTGAAGGCCAGATGTCCCATGTAATCGGCGAGCGCTTTGTCCATCGCCGCAACGTCCCCGAAAGCCTCCTCGAACGCCTTCTTCTGGTCCTCGCCCTTTTGTAGCAGCGCGTAAAACCGGCTCAACTTCGCCCCGTTCTCCATCCCCGGTCCGAAGGTCATGAGATGAACCAGGGCCCACGATTCCAGATAAAACATCTGCGTGCCGTTTTCGCTGTGCTGAAACGACCCGCGCTGGCTAATCAACGCCTCGATGGGGATCGACGGGCTCGGCAGCGTTTTGTATCGCTCGGTCGCCGCGCCGACGTAAATCTTATCGCCTTGGAATCGGGTGTAGGCGAAGAACTCCGCCAGCCCCTCGTCCAGCCACGTCGGCAAATAGTGTGCATTCAGGTGCAGAATCGAGTGCGTGTATTCGTGATAGATCGTTTCGTGCGCCCCTTGTCCCCAGCTGTCGAGCCGCACAACTGCATAATTCTTCTCCCATCCGTGCCGGTAGAGGCCCGCCACCATCCATCCCAGCGGCGATTTCTTTAGCGGCGGCACCAGTTTCTTCGCAGTCTCCTCATCTCTCGCCGCGAAGATCAGTAAGGGCGCGCCCGATTCCAGCCGGAACTTCGGGTACTCCAGTACGAACACTTCCCGCATTTCCTCCAATTCGCGCGCCACCTCGCGAGCTTCCCCTGCCGTGCCGTTCGTCAGCACGCGGAAGTGCGGACTTTGCACTTCCTTCCAAGGTTCTTCGGCTGCGCGCACCGTCGCTGGCGAAACCGCCATCAGAATCACGGCGCCCCAAATGGCATAGGTTTTCATTTTTTGCGTTGCATCTTGCGTCAGGCAGCTTGCCACTGTCAACGGAAATTACCGAAAGGTACCTCCTACTAACTTTCAACGTCGCCGCAGTTGTAATAACGAGCCTGGCCTTCGAGCGTATTGCGGTTCAACGACCATAGCTGGGCCGCACACCCTTTGATGCTCCGGTGTTTTCCCGGGCTTGGCCATCATGCCGCGGGATGATACCACTTCGCCAGTTCCACTCCGAGTTCATCAGCGCCGGAGGGTGCCCCATCTTTGCCGCAAGGCTACCCTCCTCGATTTTCGCTCTCATTCTAAGGGAAATCAGGCGAGCGACCCCAGCAAGTTATTGACTGCGCCTGCTTTATGAAATGAGGTCTGCCGTTATCTCAAATGAGGTTCAGGTCATTGCGGTTTTTCGGTCCGACGCGCATACCTTGCCCATGAAATTCACCGCAGTCTCGCGACGTCCGCACTTCACCCACCGTATCTCTCGCACTGCTTTCGCTTCTCGTCGTTTCAGCCCAGCCGCTCCGCGCCGCAGACCTGTCGCCGGAAACTTCCGCGGCCTTCGAGCACTACATCCGCTCGAAAGAGGCTCTCGACGCGACCACCCTCTCGCATCCCAGCCAGTTTCTAATCGTGGATGCCGGCCCCGACGCAGAAAGAAAGCAGGCCTACGCCCGCCTGCAGCGCGGTGAAATTCTGATCGAGCCTTATCCCGGCCACCAACGCGCCGCCCAGCCCGTCCCCGGCGGATTGATTCACGACTGGGTCGGACTCGTCTTCGTTCCTTCCGTCTCGCTCCGCCAGACCCTCGCCACGCTCCAGAATTACTCCCGCGATTCCGACTATTACCGGCCTCAAGTAATGAAGTCCGCGCTCCTCAGGGCGTCAGGCGACGACTTCCATATCTTCCTTCGCCTCGCTCAATCCCATGGCATCACCGTCGTCTTCGATACCGAATATGACGTCCGCTACACCCATCTTGACGCCACCCACGCCTCTTCGCGCTCCTACAGCACCCGCATCGTCGAGGTCAAAAATCCGGGCCGGCAATCGGAGCACGAAGTGCCGCCGGCCGATGACCGCGGCTTCCTCTGGCGCTTGTATTCCTATTGGCGTTTCTACGAAGCCGATGGCGGCGTTTACGTCCAATGCAACGCGGTCTCGCTGACGCGCAACGTTCCCACAGGCCTCGGCTGGATGGTCGGCCCGTTCATCGAAAAAATTCCGCGCGACTCGCTCTCGTTCACCTTGGACGCGACCCGCAAAGCGCTCGCCGGAAAATTCGGCGGCGACCCTCGCGTCAGCTCGATCGAGGAAGCGAACCCATGATCGCTGCGCCGTCCGCTTCAAGACCATCGCATTGCAAAGGAGGATCGCAAGATGTCAGTTGATCAACCAGTTGCCGCACAACCGCAATCGCACCTCGGGGAAAATATGGATATGGACGCGCGCCGAAAAGCCTTGCCGTCATTCAACGACGCGACTCGCATCCAGGAAAGCATCACCTCCGGGCCGGAACGCAGGGCTCTTTATTGGCTTGCCGCTCGCATTCCCCGCGCAGTCAATTCCGACCACCTCACCCTTCTTGGCTTCGCGGCCATGTTCCTCGCGGGCGTGAGCTACTCCATCGCGCGTTGGCACAGCATTGGGCTATTGCTGGCCACTTTTTTTCTGGCCGTGAATTGGTTTGGAGACAGTCTCGACGGCACGCTCGCACGCGTGCGAAATTGCCAGCGTCCGCGCTACGGCTTTTATGTGGACCACGTCATTGACTCCTTCGGCGCGCTCTTCCTGATGAGCGGCCTGGCGCTTTCCACCTACGTCAATCCCTGGATCGCGTGCGCCATGCTGATTTCGTTCCTGCTTCTGTCAATCGAAACCTACCTGGCCACATACACCATCGGCACTTTTCGGCTTTCCTTCGCGCGATTCGGACCGACGGAACTCCGCATCCTCCTCGCGCTGGCCAACGCCGCCTTGTGGTTCAGTCCCAACGCCACGGTTCCCGCTTTTCATCTGCGCCTTCTCGATTTCGTCAGTCCCAACGCCACGGTTCCCGGTTTTCATCTGCGCCTTCTCGATTTCGGCGGCTTGATCGGCTCCTGCGCGATGTTCCTGATGGCCATCGTCGCCGCCATCCTCCACACCCGCGAGCTCTACCTGCAGGAACCCTCGCGATAGCGCCCGTCGGGCACCCCTCCGTCCGCTCGCGACGTCCTTGCACGGCGCGCGAGGGACTTCATTTGGACAAAAGCACAGGAGAAGGACAGGCTGCATTTCTCACGGTTCGAGGATTCGTTCGCGTCGATTTCCCGGAAGAACCCACCCTACAATGCAAAGGGTGGGGCACCCTGCGGCGTGGACTGGGCTGCGTGCGAGTTTCGGAGTTGTGCCGCTGCGACGCGTGGAGTCAGGCACATATCGGAGTTTTAAGGATGGGCCACTCGCCCGACAACGTCTTCTAATCAGCCGAGCAGGAGGGTGCCGTAACGCCCGGACCATTCCTTCTGCGTCAACACTTCGACCGCGTGACCCAGAACAAGACAAGTTGCTCCGTAAGAAGGGCTGATTACGAATAAAACCAATTGGTCCTTTTGCGCTTTCTCGAGGAGCCGGGCTGCTTTTATCTGGTCTTCCGGAGTTTTTTTGTAGTCGTAGACCTCTGAAATGTCTTCTACGGATATTTCCGAATGGTCGAACGATCTTATGCTCAGGATAAGATTTCCGGTTTTGAACCCGCGTGCGCTCAGGGCAACAACTCCGGTTACTACCGCAGCGAAACGCTCCTTCTCCATCGTGCTTAAGTACACGTGCATTGTGGAGTCATTGATCCAGAAACCCTCTAAGTAACCGTCGTGAAATTGGTTGTAATTTCTCATTGTCGGTGACCGTCAGTGATTGGTCGTCCGGCGTGGGCGGCGTGGGTAGGTGGGCCGGTTGTGGATGCGGCGTCGGAGTCGGCGAAGGCTGCGGTGTCGGTTGTTCCCTTGGTTTTATAGGTCTAGGTGTTCCCCGATCCTAGGTGGGTTGGATCAGAACCATCGTCGGGCCGCCCATGCGGCGGTGGCCCACCCTTTCATGCTCCGTTGTTTTCCCGGGCTTGACCACCACGCGGCGGGATGATACCACTTCGCCAGTTCCACTCCGAGTTCATCAGCGCCGGAGGGTGCCCCATCCTTGCCGCAGGCAAGGGTGGGGTCTTTTCGGGTTCGTCCGATGCCGAAGAAGCTTGAGCGCCGCTACGGGCAGCATCATCTGCATTTCATCACCTGCAGCTGCTATCGGCGCCTGCCTCTTTTCCGCTCCGCCCGCGCCCGCGACCTGTTTCTGAAAATCCTCGATGAGACTCGCAGCCGTTACCATTTCGAGCTCGTCGGACACGTGGTGATGCCCGAGCACATCCACATCCTGATTGGAGAACCGAAGATCGGCACGCCCTCGACGGTGATGCAGGTGCTGAAGCAGGGCGTCTCAAAGGCCATGCGCGCAAGGAGGCGCAAACGCGTCCCCGCATCGCAGATGCGACTCTGGAACGAGTCGCCCGGCGGCCAACTGCGCAGTTTCTGGCAGCGGCGTTTCTATGATTTCAACGTCTGGAGCACCAAGAAGAGGAACGAGAAGCTGCACTACATGCATTTCAATCCCGTGAAACGAAAACTGGTGGCCGATCCGAAACTGTGGCCCTGGAGCAGCTACCGATTCTATCAGTACGGCGAAAAGAGCATCTGCACGCCGAACCCTTCGCCGTGGTAAGGAACTGGAGGTGATGTGAACAGGGCCTCCCACCCTTACAAGGCAAAGGGTGGGGCACCCTGCGGCGTAGATTGGGCCGCGTGCGAGTTTCAGAGTTGTGCCGATGCGACGCGCGGTGTCACGCATGTATCCGAGTGTTAAGGAAGGGCCACCCGCCAAAAACAGGTCCTAGCGGGGAAAGCGGCTTCGCGCGAATGCACGCGAGGCGAAAGACGCACCGTTCTCGAAGACGAAGAGTGCGGCACCGCTAAGCGCTCTGCGTGGCCCGATGGAACTCCGTTGTGGCCGCTCATGCGCGGGTGAAATTCGCGCCGTGCGGATGTGAACCGTGTGCCGCCCGCCTCCACTCAATCTCCGACGAATCTGAGGATATTGCGATCCTTCTGGCATCGGCTGGCCAGATTTCTGACGCCAGATAGCAAAGCTCGTTCTTCCGGTGTTTGCGCACGATTCGCCAGTTCATCCCACTCACAAAGAAATTGCCTCATCTGGAGGTAGTTAAAGTACGTGTCGCCGTACCAGTCGATCCTGGCCAGCAAGCTGTCAGAATCCTCGCTTGCGGGCGGTAGGAGTCGATGCAGGAAGTTCTGAGTATCGTCAACCCTGTCAAGAGTTTCTCGCTTAAAATCCTCAAGTGCAATGCCAAGTCCCATCGGTATCTCCATTACGGCTTTCCGGGAAAGGCAGTCACAAGGTTTCCCGATGTGTCTGTGATCACAGTGTAGACTGATGTGGGTAGTCCCGTGCTCCTATCGGTCCCAATTGCCCGCCCAGCATCAACGACGCGCTCAACGTTTCCACCTGCCTGGACGGTCTCCTTCGCCGATCCTGCTGCCTGAATCAGCGATTTTACATCTTCGCCAGCACTAAATAGGCTCTTGCCAGCGCTCAATACTCCTCCCGCTGTGTGCGTCTCCAAGACCTTCGTGAGCCGAGCCTCTGGGATAAAAATGGAGACGGCGGCTATTCCCACGTTGGTCTTTGAGCAGCCAGGATCGCCAGCCATACACTCTGCCGCGCTCATCGCACCGAACGAGACGAGATAGCCGAAGATCCTGAGCCCTTGGTACGCAACATTGACGCCCGGGGCTCCCATCTCTTCCTGCAACCACCAGGTCGGCGGGTGGCCCACCCTTTCATGCTCCCGTGTTTTCCCGGGCGTGACCATCATGCGGCGGGATGTGAGCAGCACCCTTCGGCGCGGGTTGGGCCGCGCGCGAGTTCCAGAGTTGTGGCGGGTGGCCCACCCTTTCATGCTCCGGTATTTTCCGGGCTTCACCATCATGCCGCGGGATGATACCACTTCGCTAGTTCCACTCCGAGCGCATCAGCGCCGGAGGGTGCCCCATCCTTGCCGCAGGCAAGGGTGGGGCCTTTTCGGGTGGGGCACCCTGCGGCGTGGGTTGGGCCGCGTGCGAGTTTCAGAGTTGTGCCGCTGCGATGCGTGGAGTCAGCCACATCTCGGATTTTGAAGGGCGGGCCACCCGTCCCGACTTGTCGAACGCCTGCGCCGTAACGTGTCGCCCCGAGAAGTTGGACATCAACCTCCTAATGTGGAGTGCTGGTCGTCTCACCTGAAAGGTCTCGCACGGAGATGTCGACACCGTTGCACTTGACCGCCTGGAAGTCGAGAGTACGGTGCCCCTTATACGTCAGCTCCAGATGCGTTGGAGTTAACCAATTCATCTCCACATTTGTCGCACCGGGTGCTTCTGACTCATCGGAGAGCCCTAATATCTCCATCTTAGGCCGTGAACCCTTGGCCCAGTTCAGGTACACAATGGTCCCAATATAGCCCGTTCCAAAACCACTCTGCGCGACTGTGCGAGCACTTGCGATCATCGTTCCATCCGGGGACCTGGCTTCTGCGGACCAAATCGTCTCCGAGCTTTTACAGCCCGATGCTAAGAGACAGGCCCCAAAGATTAGAAGGGAAGTTGCCTTGTGGATCGAGGCGAAAGCACTTGCATCGTACTTACTGTAAGTCCGACGTTTGCCCCGTTCAGAATCGCTTTCTACTTGTGGCATAGGGTTCCGTTTTTCTGCGCGTTGTATCCGTTGGTAATATTCGCTACGTTGGGCGGGTGGCCCGCCCTTACATGCTCCCGTGCTTTCCCGGGCTTCACCATCATGCCGCGGGATGATACCACTTCGCCAGTTCTACTCCGAGTTCATCAGCGCCGGAGGGTGCCCCATCCTTGCCGCAGGCAAGGGTGGGGGTCTTTTCGGGTTCGTCCGATGCCGAAGAAGCTTGAGCGCCGCTACGGGCAGCATCATCTGCATTTCATTACCTGCAGCTGCTATCGGCGCCTGCCTCTTTTCCGCTCCGCCCGCGCCCGCGACCTGTTTCTGAAAATCCTCGATGAGACTCGCAGCCGTTACCATTTCGAGCTCGTCGGACACGTGGTGATGCCCGAGCACATCCACATCCACGCCCACGTGCTCTACCTGAAGGAACCCTCGCGATAGCCACCGTCCTGCGACCCTCCGTGCGCTCGAATCCGTCCGGCACCGTGCCCATTGCTACCGGCACTGAACCAATTCATGCTCGGATATTGAACCATTTGGTGCGCAGCTTCGTTGACTGCCTCGGAACGGATACCTAGAATTGATGCCCAGTGACGGAGAGCCCAACTTTGATCGGCCGGACCGTCTCCCACTACCGAATCCTCGAAAAGGTCGGTGGCGGCGGGATGGGCGTGGTGTACAAGGCCGAGGATGTCCGCCTTCACCGCTTCGTCGCCCTCAAGTTTCTCCCCGATGATTTGGCCCACGATCGCGATTCCCTCGAGCGTTTCCGCCGCGAAGCGGAAGCGGCTTCGGCGCTGAATCACCCCAACATCTGCACCATTCACGACATCGGCGAGCAGGACGGCCACGCCTTCATCGCCATGGAATTTTTAGATGGGAAAATGCTGAAGGATTTTATTGGCGGGAAACCGCTGGCGCTCGAGCAAGTGCTTGCTCTCGGAGTTCAGATTGCGAGCGGACTGGATGCGGCGCACACCAAAGGCATCGTGCATCGCGACATCAAGCCCGCGAACATTTTCGTTACGCCGAGCGGGCACGCGAAGATTCTGGATTTTGGATTGGCGAAACTGAGTGCGAAGGGAAGCGATGATGTCACACGGCTGGCCGGCGCCACAGCGCGTCCCGTTGATATGGAACTCACGCTTCCGGGAATCATGATGGGCACGGTGGCGTATATGTCGCCGGAGCAGGTGCGCGGCGAAGTGCTGGATGCGCGCACGGATTTATTTTCCTTCGGCATCGTGCTGTACGAAATGGCCACGGGAAGAAACGCGTTTGCGGGCGACACGGTCGGCGTAACGACGGACGCGATTCTGCACGGCGCGCCGGCGCCGATGCGAGAGTTCGTCCCGGAAGCTTCCTCGCAAATGGAGCAGATCATCGCCAAGGCGCTGGAGAAGGACCGCGATCTTCGATATCAGACGGCGGCGGAGATGCGCACGGATTTGCAAGCGCACCAGAGCAACGCGACGAACGTCGTGGCCGTGCAGCGCGCGACGGCGGCGCCAGTAATTCCGGCGAAGCGAGCGCCAACTTCATCGAAGCGATGGATCGTGCGCGTTGGAGCGGGCGCGATCACGGTGGGCGTGATCGTAGCGGGCTGGCTGCTTTACCCGCGACACGCACACGCATTGCAATCCACCGATACCGTGGTGCTGGCGGATTTCGCGAACTCTACGGGCGATGCGGTTTTCGACGACACGCTGAAACAGGGGCTCGCGACCGATCTGCAGCAATCTCCCTTCTTCAATATTCTTCCCGAGCGCACGGCGCGCGAGACGATGAAGCTGATGGCTCGATCTCCCGAGGAACGCGTAACTGCGGAGATGGCCCAGGAAATTTGCCAGCGAACACAGAGCAAGGCGGTGATCGCGGGCTCGATTTCCAGCCTAGGCAGCGAATATGTGATCGGACTGGACGCCGTAAATTGCCAGACGGGCGAATCACTGGCGAGGGAAACGGCGCAGGCGGCGAAGAAGGAAGATGTGTTGAATTCTCTGGATCATGCGGCAAACCAATTGCGTGAAAAAGTCGGTGAATCGGTGAGTTCGATTCAGAAATTCGACACTCCGCTGATCGCAGCCACCACGTCGTCGCTCGACGCGCTGAAGGCCTACTCATTGGGATCCAAGACCTTCAACAATGGCGATTACAATGCCGCGGTTCCGCTGTACAAGCGCGCGATTGAACTCGATCCCAATTTCGCCTTTGCCTACCGGGCGCTGGGAATCGCTTACCGGAACCTGGGACAAACCGCGCTGGCCAGAGAGAATATCCAGAAATCCTACGACCTGAGCGGCCGGGTGAGCGAAAGGGAGAAGCTATCCATCGCCACTTTTTATTACATGGATTACACCGGGGAGTTGGAAAAAGCGAGCCAAGCGTGGGAACTATTTGTACAGACATATCCCCGGGAATCCACGCCGCACAACAACCTGGGATTCATCTACGAAGCGCTGGGCCAATACGACAAGGCTCTTCCGGAGTACGTCGAAGCGGTGCGGCTGCATCCAGAGTCCGGCATCTTCTACATCGGCGTCGTTAATTCTTACATTCACTTGAATCGCCTGGCCGAGGCGAAGACTGCCTACGACCAGGCGGTTGCGCGCAAAGTGGATTCCACGTTGGTGCACGAAGGGCGCTACGGTGTTGCGTTCCTGGAGGGTGATACCGCGGAAATGGAACGTCAGAACGCCTGGAGCTCCAGCAAGACCGGATCGGACGACATACTGCTCTCACCGCAATCGGACACGGAGGCATATGCGGGACACCTGACGAAGGCGAGAGAGCTTTCGCGACGAGCGGTCGACGCGGCGAATGGGGCGGGAGAAAGTGAAACGGCCGCCGAATATGTGGCGAACGAGGCCATTCGGGAGGCGGAATTCGGCAACATGACGCAGGCCCGCAGTGAGACGGCCGCGGCGCTGGCGTTGTCCGCCACCCGAGATATACAGATTCTGGCGGCAGTGGCTCTTGCCAGAGCCGGTGAATCAGACCGGGCGCAGAAGTTGGCGGATGATCTGGAAAAACAAAATCCAGTCAATACGGTGATCATCGGCTACTGGCTGCCCACGGTGCGGGCCGCCGTTGAACTCAATCGCAAGAATCCGTCCAAAGCCGTCGAAATTCTGCGGCCGGCAGCGACTCACGAGCTGGGTCAACCCGACCCTCAACTCGGAGCGGGAGGATTTATTTACCCCGCCTATGTGCGCGCCGAGGCCTATCTGGCGCTGAAGCAGGGCGGCGCGGCCGCCGCTGAATTCCAGAAGTTTCTCGATCATCCCGGCGACGTAATCAATTGCCCGTTCGGCGCGCTGGCGCATCTCGGATTGGGTCGCGCCTACGCACTGCAGGCGCAATCGGCCCAGGGCGCGGACGCGGCAGTTGCTCGCACCAAGGCTCTCGCCGCCTACAAAGATTTCCTCACGCTTTGGAAGGACGCCGATCCCGACATCCCGATCCTGAAGGAGGCCAAAGCGGAGTGCGCGAAATTGCAGTAGGCGTTGATTGCGCGGCGATGCGAAGGGTTACGATTGCGCCAGGCGTGCCAGAACTTTCGGCCTTATTGCCAAGGACTTCCCCAGTTGGATATCAGTACCCACTTGTTTGGTTATCCGACTAATCAAGCACAACTCTCTGGGCGGGCGCTGGTGATGCCGCACTGTCGTGTCCGCGGATACCGGATTTCCAAGAGAACGGCAAGACTCCGAGCAGGAGTGCCGCACCGGGAATAGCGAGCCAGCTCAGGAACAGATTGCTCGATTCAGACAAGAACGGGAAAAAAATGTGTGCAGGCGGAAGAGAACCCATTCCCAGAAAGGGCACGAATACGTTCCGCTCTATGCCTGTCCACTGGTCAATGAAAATTGCGAGAAACAGGACTAGCGGAAAAAGCCCGGTCGTGATCTGTGCCGACCGGTTGCCGCCAGACCGGCGCGACCGGTACGCTCCTAAAGCGCCAAGAAATGGCAGCGTATACAACCACCCGAAGTAAATCATCAGTGCTGCGCCGTTGTGACGCATTAGATTGTGAACTAAATCGGGATAATTTTGCGCGTGAGGTGTTGGCGCGTACGCGTGATATGTCCACAATGCGGCGGCCTGAAAGGCGGCGAGCAGCGCGGCGCTGGCGAAGAGCGAAGTGATTCCGGGGAGCCAGAGGTGCCTAGTGCGGTCGTTGAGGTGCATAGCGTTCTCCCTGCGGGCGCGGTACAGAGTTGCGCCCAGATGTTTGTCTTCGTGAAGCTCAGCGGCGGCGCTTTCGGTCGCAACGCGGTCGTCGAGGCCGCGAGCTGGCGCGTCAGCGCTTAAATCTTCTAGGTACCCGGCCAGTTCGCGAGAGATTTCCTCGCGTTCATCTCTGGAAAGCTTTGAATCCGCAAGCTTGCACAGAGCCTCTTCACGCCAATTGGGACGCGGCTCAGGCATGATGGCCCTCCGCGAGGCGGCCAAGGGCGCGGAAAAGTTCCTTCCATTCCTTTCGCAGAGGCGCGAGCTTTTTGCGACCTGCGGCTGTGAGGCGGTAATAGCGGCGGGCACGTCCGGCGGGCGTCTCGCTCCACGAGGCGCGCAGGCATCCGCGAGACTCCATGCGGTAGAGCAACGGATAGAGTGAGGCAAGAGTGAAGCGCAACGCACCTCCTGTCTGGTGCTCGATGCGCTGGGCAATCTCATAGCCGTGCAAGGGACGGTGCGCTAGAACGGAGAGGATGGCAAGTTCGGCGCTACCATGTTTGATGTTTGAGCTGATCACGAGAGCCACTATACAGCACTCCTATATATAGGCGCAATTTCAATCAGGCGTGTGATGCCTTAACCGTAATTGCGTCAGGCTGCATCAGCTGCGGCCCGACGATCGGAAGATGACTCAGGACCAAAACACCCGCAACTCCTAATTAGCCGGGTGGTCTCAATGGGTCGATGCGACACCAGTTCGAAGCTCATTTGGCGGAGTTTAAGGGTCCAAATCCGTTCGCCGGTGTCGATTCAGAGAAAACCGCGTCCTGATTAGGTCTAATTGAGCGCCGCCCAGAAGGTCAGTCTTTCCTGCAAAGTACGATCGGGAGCACTGATCAGAGGGTGTTGCGTCGACCGTCTGAACCGGCACGACTAATCAGGAGTTGACCCGCAAAAACGCGACCGAGAGGTGGACCTCGAATTTCTCGTTAGGTCTTTTGCTTGGGGAAGAGCGTGAGCGTTTTGCTAGTCTTTCTTCGCTTGCTTCGGGGACGCGCTAGGTTCGAACCGGGACCGTTGGGACCACAGCACGGCATCACGTGGATGACACGGCGACCAACCCCGTGGCATGGACACTTACAATCTTTGCGCGCAATCATCGCGGAATCCCTAATCCGATGATACCACCCGCCCGGCGAGCTCAAATCCACTTGTCCGATTATCCGACTTCTGGGGTCGTTTACTGTGCTGTTGTTGGCTGTCCGCTGACGGAAGGAGAGAAGCAATCCCCTGGGGAGTTGAGTTTCGGCCCGTTCTGTACTTGCCCGGGACTACCCCGCTTAAACGACACCCTTACACCCAGCAACGTGTCGTTAATGGGCAGTTTGTCACGGGTCCAAGTACCGAGTCGCAACATTTCCGCCCCTGAGAAAACCCCGCCTGTGGTGTATGACAATTTGAAAGTGACGGGAACTTTATTGTGGTCGAAGGATGACACGTAGTCAGCAAATTCCGCCGCGTTTTCCTTCGAGCTCATACCCTTGAATTGCATCACACATTCGCACTTCTGTTCGGATGGCACCTGGCACGGCGAGCTCAATTGAACAAAGTGGGCTCCGTAATAGCGATCTCCTCTACTCCAGTCCATCATTAGAGTCGCAGAGGTTGGCGTAGGCGCAGGCTTTCCTTGTGCAATATCGCTGGTCTGGGCTTCAGAGGGACCCGCGAAGCACAGTACGAAAACGAGAAATAACCAAAGTCGTGAATAATTCATCGGATCGATTCGACCTCTAAAACCGAGTCGATCCTACATCAACAGTGCCAAGACATAAAGGATACATGCTGGTAAGTGCGAGCATCCTCGCCATTCCGTCTGCGGACGGTAGCCTAACTCCTGATTAACGCGCTAACCGGTAAAGTGGCGTCTACGCCTTAGAAGGTTGAAGGGCGTTCCAAGAGCGATTGCGATCCAGATGTCTCCGCGCAAGATTTAGGGCTATTAGGGCAATCACGGGATAGGCGGTGAGAGTTTGAAGGACTGTACCCATATTCCCAACTCCATCCATGGCCCCGAGGCTCCTCCCAACGGATACCGCAGTAGCGTTTCCAGAAAAGTTAAGGAAGAAGGTTACGACGGACAAGACAAAGAACAGAACTTCGCTGGAAAACACGTAGTTAGAGAAAACCACGCCTTTCCTGCGAATCAGCATCAACCAGTAGCCAGTTGGGAACATCGCAACGACGAACAGAGCATTTATTGTGACAAGGAAATAGTAGGCCCCCGCGTCGTATGGATCTGGCCACAAGTGGCGAACATGAACTCTCCATTGCGTGACGACCAAAAACCAAGCGCCGGTCAGTCCGAAAAACCAATTCGCAATGCCGAACGAGCGAATAAGAAATCTGCCCCAGTCTCGCATCGCTGAGCTCCAAAACCGCCGGGCCTCCGCAGAAGTATAAAGCAATTTGCCGCCAACTCCTGATTAACGCGGTGGTTTCAATAGGTCGATGCAACACTAGTTCGAAGCTCATTTGGCGGAGTTTAAGAGGCCAAATCCGTTCGCCGGTGTCGATTCAAAGAAAACCCCGTCCTGATTAGGTCTAATTGAGCGCCGCCCAGAAGGTCAGTCTTTTCTGAAAAGTACGATTGGAAGCACTGATTAGAGGGTGTTGCGTCGACCGTCTGAACCGGCAGCGTTAACCGGACATGTGGGTACTAGGAGCCACTTGCCTGGTTATCCGACTAATCAGGAGTTAAGTCGAGGCCTGACCGATTTCCAGGAACCTTTTCGGATTGTGGTACGCTCCCCCAAGCGTTGGGAGGCTGAGCTGGAGACTCTTGAGAAACCTGCCCGGCCTCGCGCCAACCATCCCACCCAGAGACGAGAGGAGATGCTTATGAAATCGGTGACTGCCAAGCTTGCGATCGCTCTCGCGACTTTGTTGCTCGCGATTCCCGCCGTTGCTCAAATCTACCGCTACTACAGCCCGGGCACGATCTGGACGGTGACGACCATTCGAATCCAGGCAGGTATGGATCCGGCTTACTTTCAATTCCTCGATGGCGAGTTCAAGAAAGAAGCGGACGCGCAGGTCAAAGCCGGGTACATGAAGTCTTACAAGGTCCTGCGGACTCTGGACGACGATGAGTCATCCTGGAACTTGCTAATGCTTCGGGAATACAAGAGCCTCGCCGAGCTGGAAGCGGACGAGGAAAAATCCGACAAGTTGAGCAGCGATGTCCTGCACCAGGACGATCAGAAGCAGATGCAGGGCTACGAGGAGCGGTCGAAAGTACGCGAGGTGCTGGCCACTCGGACCGCGCGGGAATTGATCTTGAAATAAAGGATCCGCCTGATTCACCGTGCCGGTTCAGGCGGTCGATGCAACACCATCTGGTATAAAGCAGTTTTCAAAGGTGGTGTTTATGAGACCAGGAAGACGGTTTGGGCTTTCAGCGGAGCAGAAGAACGACGTGTGGCGTCGTTGGAAGGCGGGGCAGACGTTGCATGAGATCGGGCGTGCTTTTGGGAAAGAACATTCCTCCATTCGTTGTTTGGTGTCGCGTCACGGGGGGATTGCTCCGGCCGTACGGCGGCGTGCGCTCCTCGCGCTCACGCTGCGTGAGCGCGAGGAAATCTCCCGCGGGCTGGCCTCCGGTTTCTCGATCCGTGAGATTGCCAAATGTTTACAGCGAGCGGTATCGACCGTGAGCCGGGAGGTCGCACGGCACGGCGGCCGTCCTGCATATCGAGCCAGTCAAGCCGACGGCGAAGCCTGGCAGTTGGCCTTGCGGCCTAAGCGCTGCCTTCTTTCCATCCACCTGAAGTTGCGGGACATCGTTGCGAGTAAACTGATTCTGGACTGGTCGCCGGAACAGATTTCCGGCTGGCTGAAAACCCAGTACCCCGATGATGAGAGCATGCGTGTGTCCCACGAAACCATTTACCGAAGCCTGTTCATCCAAGCACGTGGAGCGCTGAAAAAGGAGCTGCTGGAGCACCTGCGGTCCAAGCGCCGCATACGCCGGTCGCAGCACTCTCGTATTTTTAAAGACGCGCGCGGTCAAATCCCCGAGGCCATCTCCATCAGGGAAAGGCCCGCGGAAGTGGAGGACCGCGCCATTCCGGGTCACTGGGAGGGCGATCTCCTGCGCGGCTCAGGGAACAGTCACATCGCCACCTTGGTGGAACGCCAGTCGCGCTTTGTCCTGCTGATCAAGGTGCCGAGCAAAGAAACGGAAGCGGTGGTGGCTGCCTTGAGTCAGCACGTTCGCAAACTCCCCGCTACGCTGAAACGCTCGCTGACCTGGGACCGCGGACTGGAGATGGCGAAACACAAGGACTTTACGGTGGCCACGGATGTGAAAGTCTACTTCTGTGATCCGCAGAGTCCCTGGCAACGTGGCTCGAACGAAAACACCAACGGGCTGTTACGACAATATTTCCCGAAGAAAACCAACCTGTCCGACTATACCCAGTCGGATCTGGACAAAGTGGCGCTGCGCTTAAATCAACGCCCACGAGAAACTTTAGGTTTTCAGACTCCTGCGAGTAAACTTCAAGAAAGTGTTGCATCGACCCATTGAGACCACCCGACCAACCGGACAAGTTTGTCCCAGTGGGAACTTGTCCGAATATCCGGGTGATCTCAATGGGTCGATGCAACACTAGTTCGAAGCTCATTTGGCGGAGTTTAAGAGGTCAAATCCGTTCGCCGGTGTCGATTCAAAGAAAACCCCGTCCTGATTAGGTCTAATTGAGTGCAGCCCAGAAAGGTCAGTCTTTTCTGAAAAGTACGATCGGAAGCACTGATCAGAGGGTGTTGCGTCGACCGTCTGAACCGGCACGACTAATCAGACACTAAGAACGGCTGAACTCGGTTCCGAGAGTGCGGAAGCGGGATCTCGCTACTCTGCTGGGGAGTCGAGCGTCCAAATTGCCGCGCTGCCTTGAATTCGCAGTTCGCCGGCTTCATCGAGCCGATATAGCTGATCCGCTGCGCTTGGTCGGTTCAGGGAAAGATCGATCCGCAGTGTCCTTGGTGCATTTGCCTTTGCCGAAGTAAGCGTAAACGTCACTTCAGGACCTGCGGCAATCTGTTTCTCGCCATCTACGCGAATCTCGTATCCGTAGGCGCGAAATTCCTGCGCCAGTCGCGCGCGCTCCGCGCGATCGACAGTGAGGGTGAAACCCGTTACGTCGTGCAGCAGCCTATTCGGCAGGAATCGGCCTGCGAGCTGCTTTTCCCGGGTCAGGCCGTCCGGGTAGTAGCCCTTGACGTACGCCTCCACGCGCATGCCCGGTCCGAAATCGCTGGAACGACCGCCTTGCGACGTGACGGAATCGTAGGCCGGGCGGTTTTGCCCGTTTCGAGTTGTATCGATTCGCAAACTCGAACCGGTTTCGGTTGCGAGCCGATCCCGAAAAACAGGAAGCCGGCCGCGATCGTCGACCCACATATTGAAAGCGATCTGTTCGGGTACGGTCGGGCCAAAATGAGGGTCCTCGCCCGCCTGGAAGAACTCAAGGTAGGTGTGCTGCCCGACCAAATAGATGCCGGTGTAGCTCCATGTTCCACCGTCACGCTGAACGGTTCGTTCCTCGAATGAACTGAATTCGTTTTCTAGAAACGAGGAATGAAGAAGTGCGGCATAGGCTGCCTTCGACAAGAAGATGGTGGCGTGGCTGAAATAGACCGGCGGAAGCGTTTGTGCGGGACCCGTAGGCAGAGCACAAAGGCTCAGAGCGAACGCCAGAAGAAGTGCCCTGCTCATAAACGGCAGTGTATCGAAATCGCTCGAAATTCGAAATATGGCTCGCTCTTTCAGACCATGGCTTCGAACGCAGAAGCCTCGGAACGGAGTATCGGGTCAACAATGCGCGGCGACCGTCGATGCGGTAGCGGCCTTCGGCCTAATCAACGCGCTTGCGCGCAAAGTGGGTCCTAGAACCCAGATGTCCGGCCATCCGACTAATCAGGAGTTGACCGCACGCCGTGCAATTCATTCAGCTCGCGGCCTTAGTCTGGCAGTCGGGATCAGGCGCCTGTATTTCGATAGGAAACCTTCGCCAACCCGGCCGCCGTCAGGTGCATCCCCAGTCTTACACTGGGGTTACTGCCATGAAGAAACCTAACCGCAAGAGGCATGCGCACGACCTCGGAGTCCGGTTTGTGCGTGGAGCTTCGATGAGCCTCGCAGTTTACATGTTCGCGCTTCCGGGATTAGCTATTGCACAGAGGCAGTCGGCGACCTCATATGACCTGAGTGTGAACAATCCCGAGCGAGGACTGCTCGAGCTGCGGCTGATCAACAATCAGGGAACGATTGTTGTTTACCTGCCAGACGGCGTGCGAGAGGGCGAGCCGTTCTCCGGAACATTGAACCCAATTGGAACGGTTTCAAGCACGGCGACGTATGGCTACTCGCTGGAACTCGGAGAGCAACACGCCAAGCTGAGGGACGGCGCGTTTCACTGGAAGATGCCCGAGAAAACGGGCGGGCACGTGCGGCTGCGCTTTACTGGCTACTACGGCGAGGAAATTGCGGTTCTCGAGTTGCCGGTCGTCCAGGCGAGCGACCCCGTCGATGCTCCGCTGCCCGGCGGCGAGACACTTCACTTGCCCGGGATGATTCAATCGGGACTGTCGTTTCCAGTGTTCGGTCCGCTCGATGGGGATTCCAGCACGACGAGCGTGGAAGTTGGAGGCCAGAACCTGCGCGTGCTCGCGGAGGTGCCCGGAAAGGCGATCGTGGCCGGGCCGAACAATTTGGAGGGGATTTCGTCGTACGAAATCAAGAAAGGCGCACTCGAACAGAAAGGCGAAGTGCGCGTGATCAACATCGAGCAGAAACTTCCATCACCTCCCGAACGCAACGGGAAGACTGGGAAGCTCAAGATTCGGGTGACCGGGTTGGCAGGCGTGACGAAAGATGTCCCGATCAAGTTCGAGATTGCGCCCAAGCAAGACGCGCTATTTGAACCAACTCTGAAATATGAATACTTCGTTTCACCAGTGCAGCATGCGTTCATCGAGCCGAAGGAAGTGAAAGCGGATGGCTCGTACTCGACTGAGCGGACGATCATGCGGATCATTCCCGGCCCGATGAATGTCTCCGTACAGCTGGAGATTCCACAGGATTTGCGCGACGTGGTGGAGATCGTTCTGCGGAGGCCGCGGCGGGACTATTCGCATTTTCCGGAGCAGGAACATGTGGAAGATTTAAAGCCCTACGGCGATGCGGTTCTTCCGGTGCTGGCTGATTTGATGGTGGCGGAAACCACGGATCAAGGCTACGCAGCGTACACAACGCTCTTCTACGAGGGAACAAGAGCGGCGCCGTTCGTGCTGGCGCGCATGCCGCAGATGAGCGGGCAGCCGCTGGGTATGGCGCTCGACGCCTACACTCGGCTGGCGCTGAACGATCCGTTCTTTCCTTACCGCAAGGAGTTGCGGGAAGCAGTTTTGCGCCTGGTCGTGGAAAAACAGAACTGGGGAGCCATCGAAGCACTGGGAAAGATCGGCACCCAAGCCGACATACCGCTCCTGGATGACGTCTATCAGCAGGCACTGGGCCGCGGTCCGTCCAGCGACCTCGTTCGCGAATGGAGCAACGCGGCGCTGGCGCGTTTGGGAGTGAAAAAGAATATCGACAATATCGGGGAGGAGCTTGAAGCAGCTGCAATAAAACCATTGGATGACGCTGCATATCGCTTTCTGATCGGTCGCGCCGTCTACGCGGACCGGAAGGAGCTGGTTCCGTATCTGTGTCTCCACATTCACGATCCGGGAAAATGGTTCGGCGACACGGGAACCAATCCCGGGGGCGACGCGATAGCCGCAATTGTCGCGATCGAACACACGCAGATGACGACGGACCAGGTCGAGTTGGTCTGCAAGGCGAGCGCGACCGAGCCCGCCCATTGATCCAACGTCACACGCCCGATTAACGCGGGGGTTTCAATGGGTCGATGCAACACTAGTTCGAAGCTCATTTGGCGGAGTTTAAGAGGCCAAATCCGTTCGCCGGTGTCGATTGAAAGAAAAACCCGTCCTGATTAGGTCTAATTGAGCGCCGCCCAGAAGGTCAGTCTTTTCTGAACAGTACGATTGGAAGCACTGATTAGAGGGTGTTGCGTCAACCGTCTGAACCGGCACGACTAATCGGGCGTTCGGTGATTCTGGAAGGTTTTCGGAACGTCGGGTTCCGCAACGTGCCGCGGAGTTCGACCTTTGATATTCGGTAGAATCGCGCCGGGAGTGTCCTAGACAGGTCGCCCGAGAAGAAGCCACAGCCCCTCGATACTGACATAAGCCAGAAGCGCGACAGCGTAAGGGCGAGGATTCGCTTTGCAGCGCTTGTCAAAAACAATCAATCCCACAAGAGTGACATCTATCAAAACGAGGCATAGAGTCTGGGAAGAAGCCTGTCTGGCATTGAACCAGTATCCAAGGGTTCTCGCCAATCCCGCTGGCAAGAGAACTAGCGCGATGCAAATCATGTACCTCATGTGTTCGGCAACATTCCGCTTCCGAATACATGAGATTGACACCCAATACAATGACCCCAAAAGCAGGAGTTGAGCGGACGATAGGAACTCGTCATTTCGAGATACTGCGGCTGTTGCGCCTCCGGCTAGATGTTCCCGAAATTCCTTCCAAAGCATCACGGCTGAAAAAATTAAGATGAATGGCATCAGGAAAGTTGCGAGCTTTCCGAGAATCCGGTGTGCCGAAAATGCGTGATATCGTATGGCAAGCGGCTGGAAGATCAGCAATCCAAGGAAGCTGAATAGCAGAATCGCATGAATGTGCACGGCTGTCGTAATTGAAGCTTCGAATTGCGGAAACTCGGACAGGTAAGGAATCCAGAAGCCAGCAACAAAAATAGGCAGAAGTGCGATCAAGACATATCCGAGATTGCGATACGCACGTTCCATCAATTGGTTCCCAGAATTCTGAGGCTCCGCCGCTGACGCCTTTTAGAGGACGATGCTAAGGCCGAAGTTCCGGCCGGGCAAGTCCCTAAGCACTCTGGAGGCGAGGAGTCCGGTAATGCGACTAACCAGCAGCCCCGGGACTCGCGGACAGTATCGCCAACCTACCAACATTCCACCCCAACGCTGTCGTCACTGGAGGAGCGAATCGTCATTCAGCAAGAGCCGGTCATATGCGCCAACTCCTGATTAACGCGCTCGCGCGAAAAGTGGGTCCTAGAACGAACTTCTCCGGCAAGTGGAGAAGTGGAGTACTGCTAAGTTCTCGCTTCAAATAAACCATGAATTATCGAATTCAGCTTTTCCTGCGGAACAATTGGGAGATTAAGTCCGAAGGTTCCTCGGCTTTTTCCTGCGCGTCCAGTGCGGCCAACCGCGCTACGGCCTTGGCATGTGCCGGGCTGATTTCGAGAAGCTTGGAATAAACCGAGCGTGCGCGTCCCGGGAGCTGCATTGTCTCCAGGAGTTCGGCGAATGCCGTGTAGATCGACTCCCTCCAGGGATCGAGCTCGATCGCTTTTTGGAAGTGGTCGATAGCTTCGTTGCGATATTGGGGTACGGTCCCGAGGCTGCGTGCGAGCATGGCACGGTACAACGCGTGTTCCGGCGCCGCCTCGACGGATTTGCGCAACCAGACAATCGAGCCAACGAAGTTCTTCGCGCGCAGGCATTCGTTTGCGCGCTTCAGCCAGGCTTCGATCGATTCTTCGCTATTCGTCTTTTCCCGGTGCATGCTAAAACCGCCAATAGCCGCGAGGGACTTGTCATAGGCAGCTCGCTTGTCCTGGTCCCCGAGGGTTCTGTAAGCTTCCGCGATGACGACCATCAAGTCTTTGAGTGGCCCAATCAACTCGCGACCGCCTACTTGACTGTCCGGGTGGAATTTGCGTGCCAGTGAGTAATAGTTTCTCTTGATCTGGCTGCTCGGAGATTCAGCCGTAACTCCCAATACTTGGTAGTAGGTGCGCTTGCCCGTTAATTCGATCAAGTGTCGGACTTCGCGCTCAAATCGACGCTGAGCCTCCTCCGACCTTAGGGGCGAAATAACGAGCCGCCAGTCAGCGGGGTTCGAGGTTGTAGCCGCGGTGACCACGGGAGCTTCTGGGGAAGCGCTCCGCCGAGATAGGTATCGATTCAGCTTCGCCCGGTCTTCCGGCCTCATCTGTACAAACTGTATGCCCATGCCTTTGTGCGGCGTTGAGCTGCGTACGATCGCGCGTGCGCGAACTTCGCCGGTCGGCAGGTCAAAAACCAATTCAATCGTGGACCCAACACTCGGAGGGCTCGCAGCGTGCAGGTAGAGGCCGCCGAGCCCCATTATTTCCAGGCGCGTGGCGGTCGTTTGACCAGCCGATTTCCAGCCAACCAGCATCCCCTTAGGCGCGCGGATGCGAGGATACTTTCGGGGGACTTGAGGTTCCGGTGTCATGGTCAACGTATCCTGACGGCCAAGCGTAAAGTTTATGCGTCGCCAGCTTCAGCTCCGATGTTTTTCGACGAAGAACTACTTCAATGAGTAACTGACTAATCGCTGGCGATTGGGGTTGTCGAGCCGCCGAAGTTCATGGGCTCTTATTCGCTAACTCCTGATTAACGCTGCCGGTTCAGACGGTCGACGCAACACCCTCTAATCAGTGCCTCCAATCGTACTGTTCAGAAAAGACTGACCTTCCGGGCGGCGCTCAATTAGACCTAATCAGGACGGGGTTTTCTTTGAATCGACACCGGCGAACGGATTTGGCCTCTTAAACTCCGCCAAATGAGCTTCGAACTAGTGTTGCATCGACCCATTGAAACCACCCGACTAATCAGGAGTTGGCAGACAACCCTGAGGCCAATTGAGCGACTGCTTGCAACAGAATTTCTCGCAGGCGTATATTCGAGGCAATGAGTCGCCGGGAAATATTGGCGATGGTTGTATTGACGGTGAGCGGCACCGTCTTGGACCTGCCGGCAGCTCGCGCGCAGCTGCCCGAAAACATCGAGCGGTGCCTGCCTTATCCGACGTACGCGCAGGAAGTCAACGCGATGTATTCCAAGCCGAAGCCTGCCGAAGACGCCGACACAAAATCTGACAAGACTTTCGTGATCGACACTGTCGACTTCGACGGGCCGATTACCTTGCCGGAGCCGGCTCGACGAAAGCTCATCGACGACCTGACGAAAACGGAATTCCACGGCAGTCCGGACCGGCCGGTGCTGGACGAGATAGCGGAGGTAAACATACAAGGCACGTGGCAGGACGAGGGTTACTTCACCGTGTCTGACACCGTGACGGCAGAGGACCTGGGCGGCGACACGGACCATCGGCACATAGCGCTGAAGGTTCACGTGGACGAGGGGTTGCGCTATACACTAGGCAAACTTGAGTTCAGAAGTTCTGATCCGGATGTTCCTTTGGTATTCACGACCGAACAGTTGCGGAACATGTTTCCGTTGAAGGAAGGCGATATATTTGACGCCAGCAAAATCAGAGGATCACTCGATGCCTACCAGAAGCTGTTCGCCGCTCAAGGATATGTCGATTTTACAGCTGAGCCAGAGTTTGATGTGAATCACGCAAATCAGCGCATCGGGCTGACGCTCAGTCTTGACCAGCAGAAACAGCTCCACATCGCCACAATTCAGGTGGACAATTCCAATGCCAGAATTGAAAGCATTCTGCGATCAATGATGAAACCGGGCGACCTGTTCGATTACGACGTTTTGAAGAAGTTTTTCGAAGAGAATAAGTCAGAGCTGCCACCGAATGCATCGATCGACGAAAACGTGCATATGGGAAAGAACGTTAAAGACGGCACCGTGTCGCTGCGTTTTGATTTTTTCACCTGTCCCGATTCAGAAAATTAGCTGCGGCGCGCAAATCAGAAGGCTCTGGATTAGTTCCGAACCTCCATCACTCGAAGTTAAGCCGGACGATATCAGGGGTGGTGCCGGCGCGGAACGCGCTAGGTCGGACAAGTGGGTTCTCAGCGCTGACGCACTGGGCTATATTTTGGCGCGACTAATCAGGCGCTCACGGGTGGCTTACGTGGCGACGAGAATGGATTCCATCGGAGTCGTTAGCAACGCAAGGCGGAATGAGGCGCGGCTCGCAGTAGAACCGGCACTATACAAGTATGCGAATAAGACATCTCCGGCCATGCTCGCGCTCGTTTTGGTCGCGGCAATTCTCGTGGCTTCGATAGACGCGCACGGGGTCGCAAAGTACCAGTAGCCAGTTGGCCGGCAATCCGACTAATCAGGATTTCAGCATCGCAAATCTGGCGCGGGGAACGACGATCTGAATCATCTGAGTCGCTTCGTTGTACTCGGCTTCCTTGCTATTCGCAGCAATCAATGTCCAGAAGGCAGTTCTACCTGACAGCCACCGCTGCTTGCGCGGATCGGGGATTGATTTCCGCAACTTCCTTTATCCGCGATATCCGAAAACGAGTGCGCCAAGCATGGCCGGGTCTCCCACGAGACGCGTGCTGCCGCAGTCCGTATGGTGAAGTACGACCAGGTGAAATCCCCGCCGCCTCCGGGAATCTCTCCGGCAACTTCGCCGATTCGCCCGAGTAGACGTAACTGCTTCAACAGCCCCGAGGTTGATTCGACCGCCAATATTGCGCAGCACGACGGCTTCGCCCAGTTTAATTCCAAGGACATGCGCCGGATCGACACGCATGTCAGCGCAACCGATGATAACCGCCTTTACATTCGGCAACGCCCGCGGAAGCGAAGGCATAAGCGTGCCGTCAGCAGACTGCCGCGCAGCAAATTCCTTGTTGCGTTGTAACATGCGGTCGACGAATTGCTCAGTTCGCTGCCTCGCTGTGTGGCACTCGTTTGGGTCATGGCGTCCTCCTTTTGAATAGTTTTGGATTTTTGTGTTTGTGTTGCACATCATTGCCCGGAATGGCGGGATAATCGGATGCGCGACGATTGCCCTCTTTCCTGTCAGTTCAGGTTTTCAATTTCTGCCGGGCGATCATTTTGCAATTACCACACCCAAACCAATCGAAAAATAGGTTCTTCACCTGAGTCTTGCCTGGGATTTCCTGTATAGAAGCGGCCAAGTCCCGATTAACGCGCTAACCTGAGAAGTGGGTGCTGGGACCGAGATGTCCGGTAAGGATTTTGGGGCGGGCACGACTGATCCCCCCGGCTCGACTAACCGTCGACCTGGGGGCCCCACCCTGCTGTGCCCCTACAAAAGATGACGGACCAGAACGATTTCGGTGGGCTGTTGTCACGGATCTGATCCGCGGCCTTTTCTGAATCGGCCTCTGCTTAGTCGCCTTCCACTTGTATGGGAATCTAAAGTGAGGCGCTAGCGAAATACGTCCGCTGGTTGCGGCTTCGGGTGTATAAGTGAGGCGAACTGAAGGCCCCCAACAAGAATCCCAGCCAAAAGGAGAACGTTGATGAGGAAAAGTTTGATCGCCGCGGTCGCGCTTGCTTGCGTGACTTGCGGAGCTGCTGCAGTTCGCGCACAAAATGAAATCGGCTCCGTTCCAAAGGTGCTGGTGATTGACCGGGAGATGGTGAAGTTCGGCAAGGCTGCAGCTCACGGCAAGAACGAGGCCGCCTGGGCGAAAGCCACCGCTTCGGCCAAGTCGCCGGGCCACTATCTGGCGGCGACGACATTGAGCGGACCGGGCGAGGCCTGGTTTCTGGAAGGATTTAATTCGCTCGGCGATTGGGAAAAGTCGGATCAATACGACGAACAGCACAAAGTGGGCGAACTGACCGCGCCGATGATGGAGAAGGACACCGAGTACGTCTCGGACTCGAGCTCAGTGGTCGCCACGTACAACGAAGGATGGAGTTACAAGCCGGGCATGAACATCGCCGAGATGCGCTACTTCGAGGTGGAAACGATTCATTTGAAACAGGGCCACGACAAGGATTGGGAGGATCTGGTCAAGCTTTACAAGGCCACTCTGGAGAAGGTCAACACGGACGAGCACGATATTTTCTTCGAGGCGCGCTACGGCGCTCCGGACGGAACGGTTTACATCTTTACGCCGCGGAAATCGCTTGCCGATATCGACGCCGCGATGGGCACGGGGAAGGCGTTCCAGGACGCGCTCGGAGCCGAGGGCCAGAAGAAGTTGGCGCAACTGGTGGAGGCGGCAGTGGCTAGCAGCAACACCGCGCTCATCAAGTTCAGTCCCGAGATGAGCTACGCCCCAGATGAATGGATTAAGGCCGATCCGGGATACTGGAAGCCGAAAGCAGCGATGGCGCCGAAGGCTCCGGCGGAGAAGAAGGCGGAGGCAGCGGCTGCGCCGAAGAACTGAGGTAAGAGCAGGACGAAAGCGCCTTGCGGCGTGGAGTGAATTCGAGGGTGAGGGTGAGGGTGAGGGTGAGGGAGTGTGCCTGGCGGCGGTTGCGGAGTGAATGGTTGCAATCGCGCCAAGGAATTGCGCCGGGCACGACTGATACCCTAGGCTCGCTTGATCTCCCGAGCGCCTCTTACCGAGGCCTCGGGAGCCCTGTCGTTCCGTCGACCTGGGGGCCCGTCTGATCCCCCAGGCTCGACTAACCGTCGACCTGAGGGCCCGTCTGATCCCCCAGGCTCGACTAACCGTCGACCTGGGGGCCCCTCCTGCTGTGCCCCTACAAAATCGGGATCGGGCGGCGGGTGCGGGGTGAATGGTGGCGATTGCGCCAAGGATTCGGGTCTGACACGACATTGACGACAAGATGAACTATGATTGAGGGAAGACGATTACGCACCAAGACGGTGACGCGGGTGAGGGCCGCAACAGTCGCGGAGGTTGGGCGACTGCTTGACCGGCCAAAAAGGGGACAGCCATGGGATTCTTCGAGAAGCCAAAGAAATCGGGACGCCCGGACTTTGTAGCCGGACGAATTGCGGAACTGAAACGGCGATTGGCGACGGAAACGGTGGAAACGAGAAAGACAGAGCTCGAAGACGAGATTAAGGAGTGGGAGCGAAGCCGGCCTCAATCACGGGAAGACCGTGGAAGGGGAAGACGTTAAGCGACAGGGGCAACTAGGACGCCGTTAGAAATAAAAAGGGGCGAACCCGCTGATCGCGGATTCGCCCCGATTTGCAGGGAGCGCTAACTAGAGCGCAGCGACGTTCGAAGCCTGCAGACCCTTGGGGCCCGTAGTCACTTCGAATTCAACCGCCTGGCCTTCGTTGAGCGATTTGTACCCGTCCGCCGTGATGGCGGAAAAGTGCACGAAAACATCTTCGCCCGACTGGCGCTGGATGAATCCGAATCCCTTTGAGGCATTAAACCACTTCACTGTTCCTTGTTCTTTCAATGTAATACTCTTTTCTGTTTGAGCTATTTGGAGCTGTTCCCAGCCTTCAGGCACAAAAAAAAGGCCTGCAAGTGTGACTCGCAGACCCGATGTAAATCCAAAGGTTTGACAAGAGCAACAAACGCAAAAGCAGTCTACCACATGACGACGGTTGTGTCTACCCATGGGCCGCGCTTTTTTGCGCCACGGCGGATGCCCGTACGGGGAAAACGTCAAAGGCGAGAAGGCGCGGCGGTTACCTGCGCGGAGATTTGTGAGCGACGAAGATGGTGTGGCGGGGGCCGGAGCGATTCAGGCGGCCGCGGACGCGTTCGACTTCGACGTTGAAGCGGCCGTGGCGCAGGCGCTGCTCGAATTTGCGATCTTCGCGGGCCGACCAGACGGCCAGCACGCCATCCATTTTGAGAGCGGCGAAGGCGGCGGCGATGCCGCGATCGTCATAAAGGCCGGCGTTGTTGGGGCCGCTGAACGGGGCCGGTCCGTTGTCCACGTCGAGCAGCAGGGCGTCGAACTGGCCGGGGCGCGAACTGAGAGTGACGGCGACGTCGTCAATTTCGACGCGCACGCGGGGATCGTCGAGCGGCTGGCCGGCGAGCGAGGCGAGCGGGCCGCGATTCCATTCGACCACCGCGGGCACGATCTCGGCGACGACGACGATGGCGTCCGGCGGAAGGAGATCGAGCGTGGCGCGCAGAGTGAAGCCCATACCGAGTCCGCCGATGAGCACGGTGGGCTGCGCGAGAGTCCGCGCGCGGCGGCAGGCGAAAGTGGCGAGCGCCTCTTCCGAGCCGTGCATGCGGCTGGACATGAGGCTTTTGCCGTTGGCGAGGATGATGAACTCGTCGGCGCGGCGGACGAGCTTGAGGACAGTGCCATCGCGAGAAGTTGCCTGGCCGAGCAAGTTCAGAGGCTTCACGCGTGCGATGTTACATCTGATGAAGGAGGTTGAGAGTTCAGAGTTGAGAGTACGGCGGAGTCGAGGGTGGCGCGCTCGAGGCCGCGGCGCTGCGTTAAAGTCTATGACGCCGGCGGAGGTATACTGTTTCCCGAGCACGAGGACATTTTGCGGAGGACGATTTGATGAGAGCGCCGGGGATTGGGTTTATGTTGTCGTTGTTGATTCTCGTGGCGCTTGCCTGGGGCGGTTCGGCGGGCGCGCAGGAAACGCCGACGATGCCGTTTGAAATGTCGAAGCCGGGACTGGATGTAGGCGTGGTGGTCAGCGACCTCGACAAGGCGAAAAAGTTTTACGGGGATGCGCTGGGTTTGAAAATGCTGCCGCCGCTGCCGGTGGCGCTGCCGGGCGGCGGAGAAATGGCGCGCTATCAATCCGGGGCGACGGTGATCAAGCTGCGCACGTACCCGAAAGCGCCGCCGAAAGTGGAGGATGGCGTGTTTCAGGTGAATGGAATCCGGTTGATGACGCTGATGGTGAAAGATCCGGAGACTCTCGCAAAACGGATCGGCGATATGGGTTACACCGCGCCACAGTTCGCTGCGCGGGCTCCGGCGGGATACCGCGTTGGGTTCACCAACGATCCCGACGGGAACCGGATCGAACTGCTGGCATGGGGCGCAGATGCGCCGGCCGATATTTACGACCGTTTCCAGATCGGGCTGACGGTGACGGACATCGAAAAGATGCGCGAGTTTTACGGCAAGGTGCTGGGACTGAAGGTGCGGGCACCGCAGCCGCTGGCGTCCGCCGGGCCGAACGGAATGGAGTATTTCTACATCGCGGGGGAAACCACGGTGAAGTTCTGGGCGCCGCAGGCGGAGCGTCCCACGCGCACGGGAGCAATCGGCGATGCGCTGGGGATCCGATACTTCACGTTTCTGGTGACGGATGTGGACGCAGTGTACAAGGCGCTGACGGCGCGCGGTGTGAAAGTGACCACGCCGCCGATGGACCTGGGGACGGTTGCGCGCATCATGCTGGTATCGGACCCGGACGGAAACACGATTGAGTTTGCCATGCGCCGGGGCGATCCGCAGAAATAGAGGCGGTTGCACGGAGCAGCAAGTTTGACGTCGTCAAGTTGGGCCAAGATGGGACAGATGCAACGATGAAGGGATTCTTCCTCTGCTGCCTGGCGCTGTTCGTCGTTCTATGCCTGGCGCCGCTGGCGCCGGCGCACGTGGTGATCAGCACGAACATCACATGGTCGCGAGAAATATCGCGAATCGTTTACAAGCAATGCGCGACGTGCCATCGCGAGGGAGGCACGGCGTTTTCGCTGACGACCTACGCGGAGGCGAGGCCGTGGGCGGAGGCGATCAAGGAAGAGGTGCTGGCGCGGCAGATGCCGCCGTGGAACGCGGTGAAAGGCTTCGGCCAATTCAAGGACGATCACGGGCTGACGCAGGAGGACATTGAACTAATCGCCGCGTGGGTGGTGGGCGGCGCGCCGGAGGGGGATCCGGTGTATCTGCCGCCGGCGCCGAATTTCAGCGCGCAGGCAGAGGGAGACGCAGACGGGCGGGCACTCGATTGCCGTCGCAGGCTCCATGGAGATGGGACACGCGGAAGAAGTGATTGGAATTGAGCCGACCAAGGTTCCCGACGGAGGCGTCTTGCAGGCGATCGCCGTGCGGCCCGACGGGAGCATCGAACCGCTGATCTGGATTCAGAAATTCAATCCGAGTTACAACGGCATCTACTACTTCGCAGACACGCTTCGGTTTCCGGCGCACACCAGAATCGAAATTACTCCGGCGACGGGAAGCCTCACGTTGATTGTGCAGGGGAGCGCGGGGGGCGCGGCCAACGGGAAAACCGGCGCGCTGCCGGTTACTTCAGCTCAGAAACCGGCACGTTGAAGGCGGCTGTATCCACGACGCCCTTGCGCTGGAACTGCACCCAGACTCGATAGACCCGCGCGCGCGGAAAAATCACATCGAATTGAACCTGAGGACCGCCATCGGCAATGAAGGGATGGGTGTGAATCATGTCCACCAAATCATCGCTAACGATGAGCATGTGGCTCCAAACGCCGAGGTAGGGCTCCAGGCCGTCGGCAGGCGCGAGATGAAAGTAGAGCAGAGTTTTCTCGCCGGCAATCGGCTGGGGCGGATCGGTCGAGATGGAAACCTGCATATTGGCGGATTGCTGCGGGGCGAGGTCCGCCTGCAGCTCGGTGCCGGGCGAGATGGGAGCGCCGGGAATGATGATGGTCCGCTCGATTAATTGCGGTGTGCTGCCCTGCGGATAGAAATCGCTGAGGATGCGGTACATGCCAGGCTTGGGCAGAATGGCGTCGAATTTAAATTCGCCGTCCGGCTGTTTCACGGGGTGATCGTGCAGGAAATATTTCAGATCCTGGCTGACGATGAACATGTGAAAGAGTTTTTCGTGCACGACCTGATAGTCGGTGACTTCTTTGCCCGTCTTCGGATCGCCGATCGCGAAGGTGAGGAGGACGGGCTGGCCAGGGCTGGGCCTTTTCGGGTCGAGCGAAATCTTCATGCGGCTTTCGATGGGGTCGGGAATGCCGGCGACGAGAGTCATGCCGCAGCGCGGACACTTGCCGGGCTGCAGAGAGTGCACCTCCGGATCCATCGGACAGGACCAGATGACGGGAGGTTCGCCGGATGGGTCGGCGGGAGCCGCCACCGGGGGATTCTGGGATTGGGCGAGGAGACTCGCGGTGAGAAACAGAGTAACAGTCGCGAATAAGGCGGCGAAAAGGGGGAGCTTCCTCACGCGATTGATTATAGCACCGGCGGTGCGCGGACGCGGGTGAGCCGGATGGAGGCGAAGAAGCAAAGAAACTTCCACCGCAGAGACGCAGAGTTCGCAGAGGATTCAGAGTCGGACCCGGCTCGGACTTCGGCGGCGGGGAAACAGGATTCGCTGCGGCTTGTGGGGTGCGATTTCGATGCGGTATGATCTGCAAATCCTAGAGGAGTGATGGGGGGAAAGATGCTTCGAAATTCGATTACGGGTTTTGCGCTGGCGTGCGTTTGTGGAATTGCGGGACTGGCTGCGGCGCACACGGCTGTTGCGCAGACCGAGGGTCAAAACAAGCCCGCCGCCGCTGCTGCTCCGGCGGCAGTGAAAAACGACTACAGCAATGGCGACACATGGATCTGCCGGCCGGGCCGGCAAGATTCGTGCACGATTGATCTGACCACGACGGTCATTTCCGCCGACGGCAAAATGACGCGCGAGGCGTTCACGGCGAATCCGAACGCGCCGATTGACTGCTTCTACATTTATCCCACGGTTTCTCCGGAGCCCACGGCGAACGCCGACATGACGCTGGGGCCGGCGGAAAAAGGAGTGGTTCGGGCGCAGTTCGCGCGCTTCGGATCGCAATGCCGGCTTTATGCGCCGCTCTACCGGCAAATTACGCTGAGCGCGCTGCGCGCGGCGACCGCGGGGACGCCGATGACCCCCGACCGGGCGCTGGCATACAACGACGTGGCCGACGCGTGGCACTACTATCTGGACCACGACAACCACGGCCGCGGCGTGGTGCTGATCGGACATTCGCAAGGCACGGGCATGCTGACGAACCTGATCAAGACGGAGATTGACGGCAAGCCGGTGCAGTCGCGCATTATTTCGGCGATTCTGTTGGGGACGACTCTGCCGGTGCCCAAGGGCAAGGATGTGGGCGGGGCGTTCCAGCACATTCCGCTGTGCCGCTCGGCTTCGCAGACGGGATGCGTGATTACGTTCGCATCGTTCCGCGCAGATGCGCCGCCACCGGACAACAGCCGATTTGGGCGCGTGAAGGACGAGAGCATGGTATCGGGCTGCACGAATCCGGCGGCGCTGGGAGGCGGAAGCGCGCCACTGCACTCCTATCTGGCGGCGTCGCGCGGCGGCAGCATCGTCAGCTCGGCGTCGGCGGACCAGAAGAGCTGGGTGAATCCGCCGCAGACGATTGACACGCCGTTTGTGAGCGTTCCCGGAATGCTGACCGCGGAATGCGTGGTCAACGAGCACGGATCGTATCTGGCGATCACGGTGCATGGAGATCCCAATGGCCCGCGGACGAATGTGCTGGTGGGCGATGTGGTGGTCGGCGGGCAAGTTCTTGCCGATTGGGGACTGCATCTGATTGACGTGAACATGACGATGGGGAATCTGCTTGATGTCGTGAGCCAGGAGTCGAAGGCTTATCTGGCGAGCGCGCCGAAACAGTAGGGCGTGGACTGCGGCATGCGCCCGCGCGCGACGGTGAGGCGCGAGCGCACGGACATTTGCGCCTGAGATGATCCCGAAATCCAACCGCAACCTGGGCGCGCTGGCGCTGGCATTGTCGTTGCTGGCGCTGGGCGCGTTCGCCGCGCCGCGCGCAGTGCTCACCTCTGCAGCACCGCTACCAGCGGAGCTGCGCCTGCTTGCCGCGCGAGCTCAGTCTGGCGGCACTGCTTCCGACGTACGCTACGAAACACGCACGCTTCACGACCCCGAAGGCACGGGGAAATTCTATATGGGGCGAGAAATCGCCCAGGTGATGGGGCCGGGCGGCATTCCGTGGCTCGATCGTCCGACGCGCGAACAGGAAGAGCAGCCCGGGAAAGTGATTGACGCGCTGGAGCTGCGCGAAGGCGAAGTGGTGGTGGATCTGGGCGCGGGGTCCGGCTACTTCTCGTTTCGAATGGCGCCAAAGGTCGGCGCGTCGGGCAAAGTGCTGGCGGTCGAAATCCAGGACCAGATGCTGGCGGCGATCCGCGAGCGCGCGGCGGCGATGAAAATCGCCAATGTGGAAACGGTAAAGGGCACGGAGACCGATCCGCGGCTGCCGGCGCACGGCGTGGATGTGGTGCTGCTGGTGGACGTGTATCACGAGCTGGCGTATCCCTTTGAAGTGATGACCGCGGTGGGCAAGGCGCTGAAGCCGGGCGGGCGCGTGGTGTTCGTCGAGTATCGCAAGGAAGATCCGAAGGTGCCGATCAAGGAAGTGCACAAGATGTCGTTGGAACAGCTGGACAAGGAAATGAACGCGGTGGGCCTGGCGCGGGTGCGGACGGTTGAGACGCTGCCGTGGCAGCACATCGTGTTTTACGAGAAGCGCGGATAAGCGGGCGCGCTTACCAGTCGGGACGGTCCTTGTGGAAGCGCATGCGGATGGGGCGAATCTCCTCCTGCTGCCAACCGTGTTCCGGACATTCCAGGCGCAGCGGAAATTTTTTTGCGCCGGGAACGGGTTTGAGGACGAGCGGAAGGCCGCATTTCGGGCAGCTCGGCAAATTTTTCTGGTCGTCTGCCAAAGCTAAAGCCACTCGAGCAGGTATTGGCGTTCTGCGGGTGTCATCGAGATTTTGGCACCAGACGGATGCACGGGAATCTTAGCGCCGCCGGACAAAATCTCCAACGGCGGAGTCCTGTGAACCTGCCAAGAGCGAAAAGTGAGCGCGGGCGGAGTGCGATATCATATGGGCCGAGAAACGAGCTGACGGAGAGAATATGCCTGCGTCCATTTTCGATCATTTCAAGATGCCGCCGGTGGCGGTCCTGCTTGGGTGGAAGCTGATTGACATCAATGTGGAGGAGAAGTGGATTAAATTGGGCTTCGATGCAAAGCCGGAATTCCTGAATCCCGTGGGCAACATTCAGGGCGGAATTCTGGCGGCGATGCTGGACGACACGATGGGGCCGCTGGTGGTGGCGGCGACGAATCGCGAGAGCTTTGGGACGACGATTGATCTGAACGTGAGTTTCATACGTCCGGTGAGACCCGGCCCGATCACGGCGACGGCGCAGATCACCGGCATGGGAACGCGCGTGGCATTCATGGAGGGGAAGCTGTTTGATGCGAACGAGAGGCTCTGCGCGCGAGCGACGGCAACGGCTCTGCTGGTTAAATTCGAGCGGGCGGCGGAGTGAAGGCGGCAATCGGGCGATCTATTTGGGTGAAGGAGAAATTCGATGAACAGTCCGGTGACGTATTCGCGGTCGGGAGCGATCAGCAGGATCGTGATGGACGACGGCAAGGTGAATGCGATGTCCATCGAGATGCTGGAGGCGCTGCATGCTGCGTTTCAAGAGGCGGAAAGAGACAAGACGGTGGTAATTTTCAGCGCGCGCGGCAAGCAGTTCTCCGCGGGATTCGATTTGAAAATGATGGCGAACGGAACGGCGAAGGACGTGTACACGCTGCTGAAATTGGGGAGCGAGATGGCGCTGCGAATTTTGTCGTTCAAAACGCCGGTGGTGACTGCCTGCCACTCCAACGCGTATGCCATGGGGGCGTTTCTGGTTTTGTCGTCCGACGTGCGCATCGCCGCGGACAGCGCGTTGAAAATCGGGATGAATGAAGTGGCCATCGGGCTGGCGGTTCCTCGATGGGCGGTGGAAGTGGCGCGGCAGAGATTGACGCCG
Source organism: uncultured Acidobacteriota bacterium (assembly GCA_963814605.1). Classification (GTDB taxonomy): domain Bacteria; phylum Acidobacteriota; class Terriglobia; order Acidiferrales; family UBA7541; genus Palsa-295. The sequence goes on from CAWFDD010000002.1 coordinate 1,408,021, forward strand.
GCCTATTTCAATCGCGCGGCGGTGACGGGCGAAATGTTCGGACCGGCGGAGGCGGCGACGGCAGGATTTTTCGACCGCGTGGCGCCAGCCGCGGAGCTGGAGACGGCGGCGAATCAGGCTGCCGAGGCTCTGACAAAGATTGACATGCCCTCTCATACGGAAACGAAAATGCGGGTGAGAGAGCCGGCCATCCAGGCGATTCGTGCGGCAATCGATGCGGATATCACCATGGCATACGCGGAACAACGCGTGGCGGCCCGCAGCGCGAAGGCGTAAACGGCGGTTGTAAGCCGCGGCGATTAAGACGCCTTGATCGGCGCGAAGCGAATGGTGCCATACGAATCGAGCGAGCGATCGAATACCGTGAAATAGTTATTCATCAGAGGAAGGCCGAGAATGGACTGGACCGATCCCATGTCGTTGATCTGAAACATGGCCTGGCCGGCTTTGGGCGCATTCACCTGCCAATAGGTTTGAGGCGAGCAGGTCAGCTTGACGGCCTGGCCGGAATCGCCCGAAAGAATAAAACTGATGCCGGGCCACTTGCTGAGATCGAGCTGCGATGCGGGAATGCCGTTGGGCGATTGGGTGGCCTGGTTGATGGCCTGAATAAATTGCGGATTCAGGCTCTTCAGCGAATTCATGATGGCGGTCAGGACGTCCGTGGCTAGAGCCAGAGAGTTTGTGCCGCTATCTACGATCGAATTGGAAATCATGCTCTGCGCATATTTGGTCGGGAGAGGCTGAGCATTCACAGCCGGGCAGCCGTCCACCTGAACGGCCTGGAGGTTGGTGTTGTACCAGGCGTCGTCCTCGACATCCACGTTTTGAAATGTTCCCTGATAGAGGTCGGTCTGCTCTTCGCCGCCGCCGAGAATGAAGAAGCCGTTGTTCAGGGGATCCCGGGCGATGTTGGCGGTGCCCATATTGGGGACGGAACGCAGCGTAAAGAAGGCAAACTTGTTGGCGGTAATTCCGTCGGATTCGACTTCGGTGAAATAGGGAGGAATGTTGTCCTGGGGCATCTGGCTGAGCAGCTGCTGAAGCTGCGCGAGCGCGGCGCTGGAATTTTTTGTTGGAAACGGCCATGGGTAGGTCACCGGTGGGTTGATTCCCCGCCCCTGAAGATATGTGGTGAGATTGAATGCACTGTTGAGAGCGTTGTAGGCGAGGCCGAGAATGCCGTCAGCGGCGCCGAAATTGTGGGGCTGCTGTTCGTCGGCGATGGCCATGGGGGAATTTTGCAAGGTGATCGTGTTTCCTGGGACGCCCATGGTGAGGTTGGTGGTCACCACCGGACCGGCCCAACCTCCGGTGCCGTAGGTGACATCCTGCGCGTAGGCAGAGGGCTTCAGGTTCTTGTCCGAGGCGGGATTGTAAGTCCCCTTTTTCACCGCGAGGGTGCTGCTGCCGGTGTCCATGATCAGATTCACCACGGCATTCTGGCTGCCTACGGACATCTGCGCGGTGTAATCGCCTCCGCCGTATACGTTGTTTATCGGGACGCGGACTGACTTGGGGGATGCGGCTGATTGGGTGGCCATTTTCTGTTCCTCCTGCTAAGCATAGCAGCTCACTGCATGCCTGCTACGATGCTGCAGCAGGCGAAGGCGCTTTTGAGCGTGATGCAGCAGTGATAAACGCCGTAGATCGGGCCGGGCACGGGATGCTGTGCGCTTACGAGACTAGTTTCCCAGCCCTCCCGAGCTGGGCTAACGTGTGTCGCGCCTAGGGCGCTTGGCCGAGGACGCCGGAGCGCGAACAGCGGGCCGTTTCGGCGCGCGGCCATTGGTGGATGGGCGTCGTCGAGCCAAGCAAGATTGCCGGGCACGGGATGCTGTGCCCCTACGAAGAGAAAACCGTGGTGTCGTGGGCGAACGAGAAGTGGGCGAGGCGAGCGCTTGATCTCCCAGGCTCGACTAACCGTCGACCTGGGAGCCCACTCTGCACAAACAGCGGCGGCAAGCCGCCGCACTCCACATGGTGCGAGGTGCATGGGCAGCAGCGCGCCGAGGATGTTTGCCGGGCACAGCATGCTGTGCCCCTACGAAGAAACTACCACGGCGAGGCGTAGGACGGATTCGCGTCAACAGGCTGAGCTACGCCAAGCAAGATTGCCGGGGACGGGATGCCGTGCCCCTACGAGACGAGTGGTGAATCGTGGAGGACCAGCCAAGGTCGAGCGCCGGGCACAGCATGCTGTGCCCCTACTAAAACCATCTCGGCGCGCGGCCATTGGTGATTGACGGAGCGATTTAAATGTTGCGGGTGGCCTCGAAGAGGAACCAGACGCGGCGCTGGGTCTCGTCGATCCAATTCTCGAGGAGGCTGGCGGTGGCCACGTCGCTGGCGTCGTCGCACAAACCATGAACGGCGAGCATGCTGAGGACGAGAGCCTTGTTGTCCTCGCGCACTTCGGCAAGCATGTCGCCGGGGTCAACGAAGTCGGCGTCGTTGTCGCTGATGCGCTGGAGCCGCGAGACGTGGCCGATGGAGCGAATGGTGGTGCCGCCGATTTTGCGGGTGCGCTCGGCGATATCGTCGGTCATGGCGAAAATCTGTTCGGCCTGCTCGTCGAGCAGCAGATGGTAATCGCGAAAGTGCGGGCCGGTCATGTGCCAGTGAAAGTTCTTGGTTTTGAGATAGAGTGCGAAGACGTCCGCTAAGAGTGCGTTGAGTGCGCCCGTAATATTCTTGACGTCGTCGGGCCGAATGTCGGATGGGGTCGCCATCGGGGCCTTGCGCCGTTCCTTTACTTCCACTTTGCTCGCCATGGTCAGCTCCTTTTCGATTTGCGCCGTTTTGCGCCCAAGCATGATACGACAGATTGGATGTGGTGGCGGAGCGGAAGGACACACGAACGGCCTTGCTCCGGATTAGCGACAGATAAACACCGATAAGAACCGGCAACTGAGGGAAAAACGAAAAGAACCGTCGCGATTGGCCCGCGCTTCCACCAGCAATGACGGCGGAGCTGCGGCTAAACCTTGTGGATGAAGAAGTAGGCGGACATGGCGAAGCCGATGACGATGACCAGCCAGCGGACGTGCTGCGGATTCATTTTCTGGGCGATGTAGGCGCCGCCGTAGCCGCCGAGGAGCGCGCCTACGATCATCAGCAGCGCCTGCGGCCAGACGATCACGCGGGCGAAGATGAAGGTGACGAGGGCGACCCCGTTGACAATGCTGACAAGCAGAGTCTTCATGCCGTTCATGGCGTGGATGTCTTCCATGCCGATCAGCGCGAGAAGCGACAAAAAAAGGATGCCGGTGCCGGCACCGAAATAGCCGACGTAAATCGAGACGAGGAGTTCGAGAAAGAGCACGCCGATCATCAGCGCACGCGAGCCGTGGCTGCCGCCGCGGGCGTGACCCGGCAACTCGCCGGCCTGGAGCTGAGCGCGGCTGCGGATCCAGGTGGTGATGGGTCCGCTGAAAACGAAGAGCAGCGTGGCGCCCAACAGGAGCCAGGGGACGATGCGCATGAAGGTGACCTGCGGAGTGAGAAGCAGGATGCGCGCGCCCAAGACGCCTCCGATGACTCCGGTGACGATCAGAGGAGGCAGCAGGTGGCGCGCTTCCGGTGTGAAGACCTTGCGGTAGGCCACGGTGCTCGCGACGGTGCCCGGCCAGACGGCGGCGGTGTTGGTGGCGTTGGCGGCGATGGGCGCGATGCCGCTGAAAAGAAGCGCGGGAAAGGAGATGAAACTGCCGCCACCGGCAACGGAATTGATCGCTCCGGCGGCGAGTGCGGCGAAAAACAGGAAGACCGGGTGGCTGAAGTGCACGCGAAAGAATACATTGGGGCACGGACGAAGTCATCATTCGGCAGCGCTTCGTGAAATGGTGAGATCGAAACGAGGCTTTATCACGAGGAGCGCGCTGTGGCGGGTTTGCCGCGAACCGAAGGCTTGCTGCGATAGAGGCTGCGCATAGGAAGGCGCTTTGCGCCGCCGGTTTTGTCGTGGGTGAAGCCACGACCCACAATAACGAGCCACCTAAGGGTCAAAACTCCTTCTGCGGCGGCGCGATGAGGCACGGCAAACGCGCTGCCGTAGCGAATTTTCGGGCGTGAACTTCATTGGCGGCGTGGAATCTTGCCCGGTGAGCGGGGTTTGGGTATAGTCGAATGAGCTATCCGAGCGAGCGAAAATGAGCGAAAACAAACCGCCTTTTGCGACGATTGAAGAAGCTGTCGAGGATATACGCCAGGGGCGGATGATCGTCCTGGTGGACGATGAGGACCGCGAGAACGAAGGCGATCTGACCATGGCGGCGGAGAAGATCACCCCGGAAGCGATCAACTTCATGGCCAAGCACGGGCGCGGATTGATCTGCCTGTCGCTTACGGAGCAGCGCTGCGAAACGCTGGAATTGAAGCCGATCTCGCCGCGGAATACGTCTGCGTTCGGCACGCCATTTTGCGAGCCGATTGACGCGCGGCGGGGTACGACGACCGGGACGAGCGCATGGGACCGGGCGACGACGATCCTGACGGCCACCGATCCACATACGAAACCGGAAGATTTGGCGCGGCCGGGGCATGTCTATACGCTGCGCGCGCGAAACGGAGGAGTGCTGGTGCGCGCGGGGCAGACGGAGGCTTCCGTTGACCTGGCGCGGATCGCGGGGCTGAGCCCGGCGGGCGTGATCTGCGAAATCATGGATGAAGACGGAACCATGGCGCGCATCCCGCAGCTGACGGAGTTCTGCCGGGTTCACGAGATGAAACTGGTGACCGTGGCGAGCCTGATCCGCTACCGCATGCAGCACGAGCGCAACGTGCGGCGGATAGCGGAATCGGTGCTGCCCACGAAATATGGCGACTTTCGCATGATCGCGTACGCGAGCGACGTGGATCACGAAATTCATGTGGCGCTGGTGCGAGGCGACCTGGCCAGCGACCCACCCGGAATATCGGCGGAGGGGAATCCGCCGCTGGTGCGCGTGCATTCGCACTGCCTGACCGGCGATGTGCTGGGATCGACGATGTGCGACTGCCGCGAGGTGCTGGAAAGCTCGCTTGAGGCGATCGCCGCGGAGAACCGCGGAGTTTTCGTTTACCTGCATCACACCGGTCGCGGATTTCGAATTGATTCGCGGACGGAAGAGGGCGCGGTGCTGCCGCAGATTATTTATCACGAGCGCGGGCGCGTGGAGCGCGATCCCGGAGTGCAGCGGGTGATCCAGCATGAAAGCGGAATCGGGGCGCAGATACTGAAAGACCTCGGGTTGATGCGCATTCGCGTGTTGACGAATTTGCCGCGAAAAGTGGTGGCGCTGAAGGCTTATGGAATTGAGATTGCGGATCAAGTGCCGCTTGAGATCAAGACCGCCAAGAAGAGCCACCAGGTCATTTAATTCCCACCGTTTCGGCGCGGCCATTGCTGGATGGGCGTCGTCGAGCCAAGCAAGATTGCCAGGCACGACTGATACCGCAGGCTCGGTGATCTCCCGAGCGCCTCTTCCCGAGGCCTCGGGAACCCTGTCATTCCGTCGACCTGGGGGCCCATTTATGGATTTGCGAATGCGTGGAGCACGTCCCGGCAAGCCGGGACGGCAGACAGCGGCGGCAAGCCGCCGCACTCCACATCATCCGAGGCGAATGGCGCGAGAGATCTATGGGCCACATCACGCCAAGCAAGATTGCCAGGCACGACTGATACCGCAGGCTCGGTGATCTCCCGAGCGCCTCTTACCGACGCCTCGGGAGCCCTGTCATTCCGTCGACCTGGGGGCCGTCTGATCCCCCAGGCTCGACTAACCGTCGACCTGGGGGCCCCATTTGCTGTGCCCCTACGAATAAACTGCCACGGCGCGACGAGATTGCCGGGCGTTCGCGGCCGCGGATGCCGTTACGACGGCAAAGCCTAGCGGCTGAATACCAGGACTACGAAGGAATCGGGGACCATGCCGCCGCGCGGATGGGGGTTTTCGGGCGTGGGGGCGGGAGCGGGTGCGAAATCCGCGGTCACCAGAAATACCTGGTGAGTTTTGGGATCGAGCGCCATGGTGCGCGCGCCGGTTTGGGTGGGCACTTCCTCAACAACGGTGAATTTGTCGGGCGAATCCTCGTGGATGACGGTCAGCGTGCCTCCGCCGTTTGAGGAGAAGGCAAAACCGGTGCCAGGATCAAACTGATTCGCATCCACGGCCAGGCCGATCGGGGGCGAGGCGACGACTCTGCCGGAATCTGCGTCCATGATTCCCATCACTTTGTTGTGGCAACCGGCGAAGAGACGGCGATGCGCCGTGTCAATCGCCAGGCCCGAGGGGCTTTCACACGGCGCGAGCGGCCAGGTGGCGGTGACGACGAGAGACTTCGAGTCAATCTGCTGAATCTGGCTTTTGTCCTCGAGATTCACGTAGACGTGGCCGGCGCCGTCGGCAACGGCGAATTCGGGTTTGCCGCCGAGGGGGATGGTGGCCAGCACGTTGCCGGTGACGGCGTCAATCGCGGTGGAATCGGCGCTGCGGCCGTTCATGGTGAAGACGCGCCGGGTCGCGGGGTCGTAAACGATGGCGTCCGGATTTTTTCCGGCCTGTGCGTGGCCCGTTACTTCGAGCGTCTTAAGATCGAAGATCGAGACGGTGCCAGCCCCGCCATTGGAAGTGAAACCTTTGCCGAGGTCCGGAGCGAGGGCGATGCCGTGCACGCCGGGGGTATCGGGAATTTCGCCGACAACTTTTTCGGAGTCCACATCGAGGACGACAACTTTCGTCCCGCGCGAAATGAAGAGCCGGCGCGTGGGCGAGTCGAACGCGAGATAGTCCCAAAAACCTTCGCCGCCGAGCTTGATTTTTTTCAGCAAATGATAGCCGGAGGGGCCGGGGGCCTGGGCGGCGGATGGAGCGAGACTCGCAGGGGCGACGCCGACGATCGCCGCGAGTAAGGCAACTACGATTGCGAGAGCCGCAGGAATTGAAAGACGCCGATCGGCCATCGTGTTCTCCTCAGACTCCCAAAGTCGCCCAAATTTTCTACGACATGGTATGCCGGGGGAGACGGGGCGGTCAAATTAACGGCTGATTAAGAGGCGTCAGTGGCTCGGCGCCGTTGACCCGGCCGGGGCGTTGGGCTGGGGCGACGGCGGTTTCTTTGGAGGCGGCGATTGCGGCGGCTTTTGGGGCGGCGGGCCAACGGTGATATAGGGGCGCATCTTGGCGAGCTTCGCTTCGGAGATGCCACGGATGGCGAGCAAATCCTCGACGCGGCGGAAGCGGCCGGATTTGGTGCGGAAATCGATGATGGCTTTGGCGGTGTTGGGGCCGACACCGGGCAGCTCCTGGAGTTCCTTGGCGCCGGCAAGGTTGATGTCGATCGGGTGCGTGGGGGGCGTTTTCGAGGCGAAGACGAGGAGGGCGAGAGTCAGGAATAGCGTGGCGATCGAGCCAAGGAAGGCTGGACCAATTTTATGAGTCACCGAGTTTCATTTTCCGGTCGCGCGAAATGCATACCACCAAGCTATCGGCAGAATGATAAGCCAGAGAACGCCGAGGAACGTTAAGTATTTCCAGCGGTTTGCGCGGTTGATCGGGCGGTAGCGGAGGTCTCGCGCGGGCACGTGCCAAATGCCGCGCCAGGGATAGACCGCGAGGATCGAAAAAGCCAGCAAGATCGCGGCAGCCCAGCCGGGGAGTTTGTAGAACGCGACAATTCCGGGTGCGGCGAAGCCGACAAGGGTGATGACGACGACCAGCAAGAAGTAGTGCTTCTCAGCCCAGCTCCGGGGCCGATAACGCGAAGGATCGATACGGACGCGATGCGGGGACAGCGACATTTACGCCCATTATCGCACCCTGCTTCTCGAGGCTCATGGCAGCCGCGCGCCTTGCGCGTCGAATGTTTCAACAGGGCCGAACAGGGCGGCTTGCTCTCCGACCTGGGCGCGGTCGCCGACGATGACGATCTGCGCGTTGGCGGAATCGAAGTGGCGGCGAGCGGCGGCGAGGACATCGGCGGCGGTGAGCGCGCGAATTTTATCGCGATAATTTTCGAGGTAACCCTCGGGCAACTGGTCGAGATAGACGGTCGAGAGCTGGCCGAGCAGGCCGTCCTGTGTGGCGACGCCGAGCGAAAAAACTCCGGTGATATAGCTGCGGGCGCTGTCGAGTTCTTCGGCGGTGACGGGAAGCGAGCGCATGCGGTCCATTTCGTAGAACATCTCGGTGAGCGTGGCGGCGACGACGTCGTTGCGCACGGCGGCGCGCACGGTGAAATATCCCTGCCGGCGAAGGGCGTTGACGCCACTGTGGGGGCTATAGGTGTAACCCCTCTGCTCGCGGATGTTGATGACCAGGCGCGAATGAAACGCGCCGCCAAAAATCGAATTGGCGAGAACGAGGCTGAACCAATCGGGATCGCGGCGGGTGATCGAAAGGTTGCCGAGGAGCACCTGCGTCTGGACGGTGCCAGGCAGATGGACCAGATAAACGCGGCGGCCGGATTGCCGCGGGGGCGCGGGAAACACCGGAACATCGGGCTTAGGGGCGTTCCACGCGCCGAATATTTTTTCGATCTCGGCGAGCATGGCGTCCGCGGAAAAATCGCCGACGACCACGAGCACGGATCCGGCGGGGACGTAGTGCCGGCGATAGAACTCCGCGAGCTGATCGCGGGTGAATGCGGCGAGCTGCTCTTCGGTGGGCGCGACGACGGCGTAGGGGTGCGCGCCGAACAGGACCTTGCGGAAGCGTTCGCTGGCGAGGAAGCCGGGAGTGGTGCGATCAATTCTCAATTCCTCGAGGCGCTGGCGGCGCTCGCGCTCGAATTCATCCTCGGGAAACGAGGCGTGGCGGGCGAGATCGGCCATCAGTTCGAGAATGCCGGAGGAAAATTCGGCAAGTCCGGAGGCGGAAATGGCGCTCGAATCGGCTCCGGCTTGCGTGCCGAGGCTTGCGCCCATGCGCCGCAAATCCTCTTCGATGAGGCGGCTGGAACGCGCGGCGGCGCCCAGGCGAACGACAGTGGCGGTCATTTCGGCGAGGCCTGGCGCCGAGTGCGCGACTACCGCGTTGCCGCTGCGGAAATAGAGCTGCGCGGAAATCTTGGGGAAGTTGCGCGACTCGACGAGCACGACCTGCAAGCCGTTGGACAGCGTGCGCACGGTGCGCCTGGGCCAAGCGACGGGGCTTTCGGGAGCGAGAGCCGGAGGCTGGGTGCGGAGCGCGGAGGAGGTGATGGAGGATGTCATCGCGCGCCTCCCGGGGCCACGGGCCGCCGCACGACAACGGCTCTATTGCGCGCGACCAGATATTTTCGTGCGAACGCCTGCACCTGCTCGGGCGTGACAGCGAGAAAGCCGTCGAGGATGGTGTTCACGCGATGCGGATCGCCATCGAAGAGCGTAAAGCAGGCGAGATAATGCATCAGGCCGAAGCGCGGCATGGAGTAACCCATGCCTCCTTCGAGAGCGGAGTAGTAGTCCGAGCGGAATTTCACTTTTACGGGATCGAGTTCGTCGAGCGCGATTCCCTTCTGCTGAATTTCCTCGATGACTTCATCGAAAATGGCGATGGTTCCCTCGGAAGTGAATTCCGGCTTGTGATAGATGCTGGTGACCATCTGCGTCGGGCCGTTGGTGTCGAACAAGTCGGCGGAGCTGCTCACGTCCACGGCGATTTGCTCGTCAAGAACGAGCTTGCGGTAAACGCGTCCGGCGCGCCCGCCGTGGAGGACGCGATCGAGAATCCCGGCGACGTACCAGTCGGGGGTTTCTCGCGAGGGCAGCGTGTAGCCGATGGCGATAGCGGGGAGCGGGCCGAATTTTTCCTCGACTTCGCCTTTGCGCTCTTCGGTTTGGGGAGACTCGCTTACGTCCGCGTGGGGCAGCTTCGGCTGCGGGGGAATATTTTCGAAATATTGTTTGGCGAGCGCGAATCCTTCGGCGGGTTCGAAATCGCCAAGCATCAGGAGCACGGCGTTATTCGGCGCATAGTAGGTGTGAAAGAAAGTCTGCACGTCGGCGAGCGTGGCGGCGTCGAGATCGGCGAAATCACCGTAAAAATTGTGGGCGTTGGGCCAGTTGCGAAAGGCGACCGGCGGCAGATCGAGCCACGGAAATCCGCCGTAAGGCTGGTTCATCACATTGACGCGAACTTCCTCCTTTACGACATCGCGCTGGTTGCGGAGATTTTCATCGTCCACTTTGAGGGCGCGCATGCGGTCGGCTTCAAGCCAGAGGACGCGTTCGAGGGCGTTGGAAGGCACGGATTCAAAATAGTTGGTGATGTCGTAGTTGGTGGTGCCGTTGAGCGTGCCACCGGAGGAATTGATGAGGCGAATGTGCTCCATCTTTCCGGCGTTTTCCGATCCCTGGAACATCATGTGCTCGAAAAGATGGGCGAAGCCGCTGCGTCCGCGCGGCTCGAGGCGGAAGCCGATTTGATAGTAGACGCCGACGGTGACAAAGGGCGCGGAACGGTCGGGCGATGCGACCACACGCAGGCCGTTCGAGAGCGTGGTGTGTTCGACTGGAATATGCAGATGCCTTGCAGGTGCGTTCAACTGGGTCTCCCTGTTCATGGCGTGCGCGAATCATTCAATTCGAGAACTGCAAAATCGGAACTTCAGCGGCTAAAGCCGCGACCCACAAACCATCTTACGAAGCGGCCCTTAACGCGCGATGGATCTCTTTCAGGGCCGCGGCCGGACGCTTCGCGAGCAGGCTGCCGGCCAAGAGCGAAAGCGCCGCATAGGCGCGCTGAAATTCGCGCGGATGGCGGCGCAGCGCGCGAGCGTGCCGGGCGACGACGGCGTAGTCGCCGCGCGAAAGCGGCCCGGTCCACGCGGCGCGGGGGCCGATGCGCTCTATATTATCGAAGATTTGGCGGATTAAAGGTACGAGCGTTTGCATGGCGCGCGGGCGGGTGAAGCCGATGCGCATGAGCATCCGCACGCCCGCTTCGATGGCGGGATAGGCGCTGCCCGCGGCGATTACCGCCGCGGCGTGATAGATGGGCTTGTCGCGGCTGTCTATGGCGACGGTAATTCCGCCGAGCGACCTGCCGATGAATTGGGCCATGCGTCGCGCGCGGGAATCGCCCTCGACGGCGAAGATCACGCCCTTCAGATTGGGAATCACGTTGGCGCCGAACGCCTGCATGGGATGAAGCGAGCCAGTGGCGGCGCCGAGGCGCGCGAGCGGCGCGAGGACGCTGCGATCGAGCGTGGCGCTGGTGTGGAGAACGATTTTACCTTTGCACTCGGCGCCGCCGATGGCGGCGAGCGCGCGAACAACCGCCGGCAAATCATCGTCCGCTGTGGTGAGAAAGATAACGTCAGCAGCAAAAACTGATTGGACGGCCGGGGCTAAAGCGCCGTCCGACGAGCGGCGACTTTTCGCGGGGCTAAGGCCCCGCGCTTCCACGGGCGTTCCGGCTCCAATGATGCGGACGGCGGCGCGCGCGGTGCGGGCGGAGCGTGTGACGACAGCGCCGATTCGCCAGCCGCGCTGGCGCAGGCGTTTGCCGAGAGTTCTGCCTACGCGACCGGCGCCGACGATGGAAAGAATGCGCGACATGCAGCGTGATAGTCTAACTTGATCGCACTTTTCGCGCGGAGGAAATTGTCTGTTGCACATCTTCTGGCTTGTCGCGCTGGGCGTCATCGCTTTTTTGTGGATCGTGCTGACCGTAGATCTCGTGCTGGGAGTGCTGGCGATTCCGTCGCTCAAGGATTTTGGTCCTTTGCATGACTCCGCCTGCCCGCGCGTTTCGATTCTGTTTGCGGCGCGCGATGAAGCCGAGAAATTGCCGGGCGCAATCGAGACGATGCTGGCGCTGGACTATCCGGATTACGAAGTGATCGCGGTGGACGACCGATCCGAGGACGCAACGGGCACGATTTTGGAAGCTGCGGCCCGGACGAGCGCGCGGCTGAAGCCGCTGCGCGTGAATTCCCTACCCTCGGGATGGCTCGGGAAGCCTCATGCGTTGCAACAGGCCTACGAACGATCGAGCGGCGAATGGATTGTGTTTACCGATGCGGACGTACATTTTGCGCCGGACCTGCTGCGGCGCGCGATCGCGACGGCGAAGGCGAAGAATTGGGAGCACATGACGCTGTTGTGCTCGGTGCACTTGTCCACGGCAGGCGAAAAGGTGGCGATGATGTTTTTTGGAATGGCCTTTCTGATGGGGCTGCGGCCGTGGGGCGCGAACGATCCGAAATCGAGCGCCTACATCGGCGTCGGCGCGTTTCAACTGATCCGGCGCAGCGCCTACGAAAAAATGGGAACGCACCGGCGGCTGGCAATGGAAGTGATTGACGACATGAAGATCGGAAAACTGGTCAAGGAAGCGGGATTGCGATCGGGCATCGCGCGCGCGGGAGACGCCGTGAGCATCGAGTGGCACGCGGGCGTCGCCAACATCGTGCAGGGGACGACGAAGAATTTTTTTGCCTCCACGGGATTCCGGATATGGATGGCCGCCGCGCAGATCCTGGCGGTGCTGGTCATGTTTGTGTTTCCGGCGGCGGCGCTGCTGTTTGCGCGCGGCTGGGCGCTGGTGTTCGCGCTGATGGCGATTGCGTTGCCGGTGATCGTCGAAAGCGGCGTGGCCGTGGAGGTGAAAGTATCGCCGGTATATGCGCTGACGTTTCCGGTGGGCGCGCTGATCATGTGCTGGATGCTGATGAGGTCAACAATTGTGACGCTGTGGCAAGGCGGGGTGACGTGGAGAGGGACTTTTTATCCGATTGAGGAATTGAAGCGCGGGATGGTTTAACGGGGGGAGGCAGGTCAATGGATGTCATGGCAGGCGCGAGAGACGAGACCAGCGGCGAATCGTAGCAGGCCAGCCAAGGTCTTGCGCCGGGCACAGCATGCTGTGCCCCTACGAAGAACGGCGGTTTCTAACTCGAGGGCGCGGCGAGGCATTTGGAGTCGCCGCCGCCGCGGATGATGCTTCGGCGGGTTGCTGGGAGGTCTCGGGCGAAGGCTCCGCACTGGGCGGGAGTTCGGTGGCGGCGATGACACCGAGGTCGCGCTGCTTGAGGCTGCGGATGCGGTCGCGAAGAGCGGCGGCGCGCTCGAATTCGAAATTCCTGGCGGCTTCGCGCATTTGCGTCTCGAGCTGAACGATGGCTTGCTGCAGATCGTGCTCGCTGGTGATGTCACCGACGGGAACTTCGTCCGCTGGGACAGTGATGTAATCGGCTTCGACGATGCGCGCGAGCTGCATGTCCACGGATTTGACGATGGAGAGCGGGGTGATGTTGTGCTCGCGGTTGTAGGCTTCCTGCTTGGCGCGGCGGCGGCTGGTTTCGCCGATGGCCTGGCGCATGGAATCGGTCATGCGGTCGGCGTAAAGAATGGCGCGGCCTTCTATGTGGCGGGCGCAGCGGCCCATGGATTGAATCAGTGAGGTGGCGCTGCGCAGATAGCCTTCCTTGTCGGCGTCGAGAATGGCGACGAGAGAAACTTCGGGGAGATCGAGCCCTTCGCGCAGAAGATTGATGCCGATGAGCACGTCGAATTCGCCGCGGCGCAAACTGCGCAGGATGCGCACGCGTTCGAGAGTCTCGATTTCGGAGTGCAGATAGCGAACGCGCACGCCGACCTCGGCGAAATATTCGGCGAGATCCTCGGCCATGCGCTTGGTCAGCGTGGTCACCAGCACGCGCTCGTTGCGGGCGGCGCGCACGCGAATTTCTTCCAGCAAATCGTCCACTTGTCCTTTGACCGGGCGGACTTCCGTCTGTGGATCCACAAGCCCGGTGGGACGAATGACCTGCTCGACGACCACGCCGCCTGATTTGGTCAGCTCGTAGGGACCGGGGGTGGCAGAAACGTAGACCACCTGGTTGATGCGGTGCTCGAATTCCTCGAAGTTGAGCGGGCGGTTGTCGAGGGCCGAGGGCATGCGGAAGCCGTAGTCCACGAGAGTCTGCTTGCGGGAGCGGTCGCCCGCATACATGCCGCGAAGCTGCGGGACGGTCTGGTGGGATTCGTCCACGAAAAGCAGGAAATCCGACGGGACGTAATCGAGCAGCGTGGGCGGGGCTTCGCCGGGCAGGCGTCCGGACATGTGGCGCGAATAATTTTCGATGCCGTGGCAATAGCCGATGGTGCGCATCATTTCGATATCGAAGTGGGTGCGCTGCACGACGCGCTGCGATTCCACGATTTTTCCCATGCGGCCGAGCTCGCCTTTCCACCAATCGAGCTCTTCGTAGATGGTCTGGATGGCGCGTTCCTTTTGCGCCGCGGGCAGGACGTAGTGAGTCTTCGGGTAGATTGGCAGGCGGCCGATTTCGCCGTCGCGAGAGCGGATTTCGCCGGTGAGCGGATCAATTTTGCGGATGGCGGTGACTTCGCTGCCCCACAGCTCGATGCGGACGGCGAGGTCGTCGTACGGGGGATAAATTTCGATCATGTCGCCGCGGACGCGGAAGGTGCCGCGGCGAAGATCCTCGGAGCGCTCGTACTGGATTTCAACAAGCTTGCGCAGGATGGATTCGCGGGCGATTTGCTGGCCCTTTTCGAGCATCAGCATCATGCCGAAATAGGCCTCAGGCGAGCCGATGCCGTAGATGCAGGAAACGGATGCGACGATGATGACGTCGCGGCGCTCGAAGAGCGAGCGCGTGGCGCTCATGCGCAGCTTGTCGAGCTCGTCGTTGATGGTGGCTTCTTTTTCGATGAAGGTGTCGCTCGAGGGGACGTAGGCCTCGGGCTGGTAGTAGTCGTAGTAGCTGACGAAATACTCGACGGCATTTTGGGGGAAGAATGATTTGAATTCGTGAAAGAGCTGCGCGGCCAGAGTTTTGTTGTGCGCCAGAACGATGGCGGGGCGATTGAGCTGCTCGATCACCTTGGCCATGGTGAAGGTTTTTCCGGAGCCGGTGACGCCGAGGAGGACCTGGTGGCGGTCTCCGTCGGTGAGGCCGCGGACGAGCCGGGAGATGGCTTCGGGCTGGTCGCCGCGGGGCTCGTAGTCGCTGGCAAGCTTGAATTTCATGGCGGGCCGCCTCTGGGCCGAAAATTGGAGCGCTCGAAACTCTTTATTATACGCTATCTGTCAAAGGGGGCACGACCGGGGCGGAAAACCCGAATCAAAGGGCGGAAACCCCAAATTCCACTGCTTACCACAGAGAACACCGAGAAGGCACAGAGTACACCGAGACAGCGCAAACAAACCGTCCACCGCAGAGGCGCAGAGAACGCAGAGAAAACCCGACACCGGCTGCCGCGCTACGGCTGGTCGGGGACGAGGCTGATTTCGGACTGGCTCTCGGCTTTGCCGACGTGATGGATGTTCGAGCCGTTGCTGGCGCTGGTGATCAGGTAGTCCATGCTTTGCGTGCTGCTCTGTGTCGAAGTGACGAGAAGGCCGGTGGAAAGCGAAATGGAATCGAGGCTCTCGCCCGAACCCGTCCAGGCGCCCGAGGTGCGCAGGCCGTTGCGGCGGTATTCGTCGGGCGTGGCATCGGATTGAGTGGAACCGCGGCGCAGTATTTCGGAGCGGGTCAGAATCACAGCGCACTGGGAGGCGCCGGCGGCGGGACCTGGGCGCGAGGGATCCGCGCCAGATTTCAAGTTGGCGGATGAACCGCATTGCTCATCGCGCAGGTAGGTTGATTCGGCGCGCCAGATCAGGCCAGAGAGCAGCGCGCCGGCGATCGGGCGTTCGGTAGTCCATTTTTGGCCGATGGCGATGCCCTTCTGCGGGAACCCGGCGCCCGTTGAGAGTGGCTGAAGAAAAGAGAGCGCCGGTTGGGGGGGCGACGATGCCGCGGATGCGGGAGTCAAAACCCGGGCGTCCGCGAAATTCGCGCCCGGCTCGATGGTGAATTCGAATGAGCTGCCTTCCAGGCGATTGAACTGGTCGGCGAAGGATGCCGCCTGTAGATCGAGCGCATCGCTTTCGGATTGGCCGCTGGATCTTTCGTAGGTGGCGCGGAGATGGGCCTGGCCCGCCGGCGATACGCCGAGCACTTCGAGGCGAACGACCATGCGGATCGATTGGCTGGAGCGGGAGCCGCCCTCGGGATTGACAACGGGAGAGGTGGTTTTTCCGGTGGACGTGGTGCGCGATTCGATGCTGTAGCGAAAAGCTTCGCCCGCGGAAAACTTCGGCGTCAAATGGATTCGTTCACTCGCCGTGGCTGCGAACGCGAGCGCGATCAGCGGCAGACCGCTGAAAAGCGCCTGGCGAAACAGGTTCGTGCGCGGAGACGACATCGAAGGAACGCTAGCATACGGCTGGGGGCGAGGGAAGAGGGCGAGAGTCGAGGGAAGAGGGCGAGGGGCGAGGGCGAGGGACGAGGGGAGAAACCGGAGAATTCACACCCCGAAGGATGTCAATCCACCGCAGAGGCGCCGAGGACGCAGAGAAAGGCAAATACTCAAGGTGGGTGACGAAGCATCGCCGAGCAATTGCGCCGGGCGCACTGGCTAGCGCGAGCGGCGGACTGGTGGATGAGCCGGGACTACGTTTGGCGCGCCGAGCGGGCCGGTGAGGCTGAATGCGCCGCTGGAGGAGTCAGCGTTGAGCGGAGATGCCGGGCGAATTCGAAAGCGGAGGTCGAGATTGCGGCTGAAGTCTATGGTGCCGGAGCCGTTCCCGGACGAGCCGGCACTGGTGGTTAAGGTGAGCGTCTGAAAGTCGATTTTGCGTTGCGCGCAGGTAAAGTCAGCGGAGCCGGCGACAAATCGCGTGGTTTCGCCGGGCGTGGAGCGGGCGCCAAAAACGCGAGAGAAGTCGGCGTTGAGGAGTTCGGGGGATGTTGCGCGGACGCTGCCCTGGCAAGTGAGAGAGGCCATCAAATCGGCGCGACTCGCGCCAGCGGCGTCAAACGAGATCTGCCCGGAAGCGGAGTCCGCGCGGAGGCCTGCCAGAAGCGGGGTCGCGGCGATCAGCGCCGGAGCTTCCACGCCGCTAAAATCGAGATCCAGTTGATAGGACGGCTGCGCTTGCACATCCGCGCGGAGCGAGCCGCCGATCTGCCCGCCGTAAAACTGGCCGGTGGCGCCGGTGAATTCCATGCGGCGGCCGTCAATATCAAGATTTCCCTGCAGGTGGTGGACAACAAACGGCGCCAGAGCGAACTGCTCGAGAGTGAGGCGTCCGCTGGCGCGGAGATTTTCCGGCGCGACGCTGACCGGCAAACGGGAATTGAAGAACGGCAACATGCGGCCGAGAAAACTTTCGCGCCAGGCGGGATTGAGCCAGCGGTCCAGATCCGCTGCGGCGAGGTGGTCCGCGGCGAGCGCAAATTGCCAGTCTCCGGCGGGATCGCGGCTGTCGAAAGTACCGCTCCATCGCGCTCCGAATGCCTCGGCCGAAGCCAGGCTGATGTGGCGAGCGCCGGGCTTCCACTCGGCAATGGCGTTAATCTGGCTGACGGGCAGATTCAGAAACGGAACGCGCAACACGTCCGCACCGGGCCCGGCGCCGAAGTTGATGAATCCGACGGGCGGCGATTGCCAGGGATACCGAGGGCCCTGCCAACGGAGGTCCGCGCGCAGAGGACCAGAGAGATCCCAGCCGCGAGCGAGATTCCAGCCGAGCGCGCCAGCCATGGCGAGGACGTCGTGAACGTCGGAGACGTTTGCCGACAGGTGCAGAACACGCGAGGCGGACTGGCTCGACTTCGCGGAGGATTCGAAACGCAGAGCGTCATCGGGCGAGCCGAAATTCAGAGTTACCGGAAGAAAAGTGACGACGGCGCCGTCATAGCGCAGGCTGAGTTCGCTCAAGTGCGCGGGGCGGCGAAGATCAACACTGCTAAGGTCAACAGCACCGGTTGAAACCGCTGCGTTGACGAGGCGCGGCGGCCAGCCCGAAAAAGCCGCATGCGTGCGAGCGAACCCGCGAACATCGAGACTCGGCGAAATTCCCGAACGAAATGCGTTCGCCCATGCGAGTAAATCGTTGAGGTCTATGACGGCGTCGGTATAGACGACCTGCGCCGGCGGAATTGCGCGGCTGGCGACGCGCGTGTCGCGACCCCAGTAAAGGCGTCCATTGGCGTTGACCTGAGAATGAGGGGCGTTGAGCGAAGCGTTGGTGATTTCAAGGTACGGCGCGGACGGACTCCATCCCAGGAGCGCGGAAAGATCGAGCGAAGGATTATCGGCGCGGGGGGCGAGATCCCAGCGATGGACTTGCTGGAATTGCGCGCGAGTCTTCACGGTCCAGCCGTCGCCGATTTCGTCGGTGCGAGCGTTGACTGCCAGCGCCAGCGCGCCGCGAAGACCGAGGTCAGTGCCGCCCACGAGCCGGAGGACGTCCGAGACGGAAGCCTCCGTCCAGGAAACATCGAGCGCCGCAGGGCGCAGGCGCGACGATGTGCCGCCCAGATCGCCGGAAACGTGGATGGTCCCGGCCTGCTGCACGGCGATCGCGGCGCGCCAGGGATTTGCGTCGAGGTTCAGACGCCAGCGCCCGGGACGGTCTGTCTCAACGGTGCCCTGCACGCCGACGAAGGCGAAAGGAAGTTTTTCATCGCCATTTTTGAAATTGATGCGCCCGCCATCCACGTCGATGCGGTCGAAGCGGAGCGGAGAAAACGGGAGTGACGGGCCGACGAGCACTTTCGATGACGGACTTTCAGCCGGCCGCGGAAGCCAGTCCACAAGATTCCAATCGCCGGAGGCATTGCGAACGAGATTCAGGCTCGGCTGGGTGAGCGAAAGAGTGCCAAGGACGAGATGCCCGCGCAGCAAGCTGGCCCAGCGCAGGCGCACGGTCATGGACTCGGCGCGCAGAAAATATTCCTGGCCGAAACGGGGGTCTTCGCCAACGGTCACGGAGTTCGCTTCGAGCGCCGGTCCATTCCACAGGCTAAAACCGTAAGAGCGGACTTCGACGGGGCGGCCGAAGGCTGCTTCCATCCGCGAGGTCAAAACTCTGCGCAGGCGCGTGTGCTGGACCGCGAGGGAAATTATTTCTGTGGCGATCCAGAGGAGTACCACGAACAGTGCGACGCGCTTGATCCAGCGCGCGGCCACGCCGGCTTGCGGCCGTGCAGGTTCGGCGACCTGGTAGCGAGGAACTGCTTTTGTGATGGAGTCCGACATTCTCGAGTGCGCAATTTCGGCAGATGCCAACCGAAACGGTCAATCGTCCTTGCGAGATATCCGGCCCGGCTGAATTGCGTTTCCCGGCGCTAACAGCAGAGCATCCAGTGCAAAGTTTCGCTACGCGAGCGCTAGTGAACCAGGCGCAGCATCCGATCCCAGCGCGTGCGGCTGGAAACGTGGAGCATGGCGTCACGAATGTCGCGAACGCTGCCGAGGAGGCTGCGGTCATTGTAGTCCTCAGCCTTCGCGGCAACGGACCAGTAAATCACCATGGGACGGCCCATGATGGCGCGGCGGTCCACAAAGCCCCAGTAACGACTGTCCCAGCTCCGGTCGCGATTATCTCCCATGGCGAAGAAATGATCCGGCGGAACGACGAGTTCGCCATCCCGAACCGAATTCATAATCTGCTCCGCCCATTCCGGACGCAACCCGAATCTGGAAAAGGCGGCATCGGCGGGAGGGAAATTGTCGGCGAAAGGATCGTCGGCCGAAGGGTCATGAACGACGTAAGGCTCAGCCAATGGAGCGCCGTTGACGAACACGCGCTGATTGACGATGCGGATGCGCTCGCCGGGCAATCCGATCACGCGCTTGACGTAGTGGGGATGGTCGTCGAAGGGAAATTTAAAGACGATAATATCGCCGCGACGGACCTGCCTGTAAGGGAGCAACTTTTCATACCACGCGCCGCTTCCTTCGAAAATAAACTTGTTGACCAGGAGATGGTCGCCGACCAGCAGGGTCGGCTCCATGGATTGCGACGGAATCTTGAAAGCCTGCAGGATAAAAGTGGTTCCAAAAAGAGCGATGAGTATGGTGACGAGGAGCGACTCCAGGACGTCCGAGAAGGTACCTCTGGGAACCACGACACGCGCCGGCGCGGCACTGGGTTGAGGATTTTCTGCCGCTTCCGATACGGTGGCGCCTGCGTCAATGGATGCCATTCAAGCGATCTCACTGCTCTGCAGCAGAGCTTCGAGCGCCAGCCTTGCGGCAGCTTGCTCTGCTTCCTTTTTGCTCAGGCCTTCGGATGCCGACAGTTTACGGCCTTTGTGCCAGACTTCCACTTCGAAAGTTTTCCTGTGTTCCGGCCCGGATTCGCTGCGCACACGATACGCAGCGGCGCCGAGAGAGCGCTGCTGAAGCCATTCCTGCAAGGCCGACTTGTGATCGGGCCGCTCCAAACCTTCGACGCCGCCGGCGAGCGCGGGATCGAGCAAACTGCGGCGAAGAAACGCCGCCGCTGCGGGCAAGCCGGCATCGAGATAGATGGCGCCGACCACAGCTTCGTAGGCGTCAGCCAGAAGGCGCTTCTTTTCACGGCCGCCGGTCTTTTCCTCGCCGGGGCCGAGAAGCAAATATTCTCCAAGCTTCAGGCGCTGGGCCGCCGCGTGGATTGAAGAAGCGCTCACCAGCCGCGCCAGACCCTTGGAAAGCTGCCCCGCCTCCCAGTCTGGTGAGGATTCGAACAGATGCTGGCTGGCGACGAGGCCGAGCACGCGATCGCCGAGAAACTCGAGACGTTCGTTGTCAATGCCGCTGGTATTCTGGCGGTGCGACCTGTGAGTGAGCGCGCGCTCGAGCCTATCCGGCTTCTCGAAATGATGACCGAGGACCGTCTCGAGCACCGTGCGCTCCTCTGCGGTCATGGCCGGATCGCCTTTCTGCCTACTTCGGTTGAGCCGCCTGCTTACGCGCAGCGTCGGCACTTTGTTTGCAGCGATCCTGCAGGGTTCCCATGATCTGGGCGCAGTGATTAAACGCGTCGGCCGCTTCGGGAAAACGCTTCAGGCTATTCAGCTCCAGTCCAAGGACGAAATAGTCTGTTGGATCGGGACTGGCCGTGCCTTCGGTGGCCTGCTTCAGCTCCGAGACCGACTCCGCCGCCTCCTGGCGGCGGAAATAAACCAAGCCAAGGCCGCTGTGGGCCTCGCTCAGCAGCGCCGCCTTCGACTGCGTGAACTGCTCATCGGTCAGGTTCGGTGGCTTCGGGAGTGTGCCGATGGCCTCAATCGCGTGTTTCTCGTAGCGCTCGGCTTTATCGAGGTTCTTCTGCGCCTCGGGGTCGTTTGGATCGATGTTGTGGGGGATGACCCAGCCGACGATGGTGAGAACCGTCACATTGTCGGGATTCACGGCCAAGGTTTTGTCGGCATAGACGTAGAAATTCTTCCAGTCTTGTTTGTCGTAGTAGGCCTGAACCAGCCCTGCGCTCACGGACTCGACATAGTGGCTCGCGGGATATTTCTGGAGGAAGTCAGAGCCGAGCTGGATTCTGGTGTCCGGAGCTCCCTTGGCGGCGTCATAGAAGGCTTTGTAAGCAGCTTCTTCCGCCGGATCAACCTTGGGAGCGGCGGGCGGCGCGTTCTGGTCGGCGGGCGCCTGCTGTCCAGTCTGCGAAGTAGACGGCGCGGCGGGAGTGCTTTTCAATGTGGGCGGATTTGCCTGCGCGAAGCAAACTGCGACGCCTGCCAAATTGAGGGCGAGCGTTGCGATCAGAATGCGAATTCCCCGGGCTATGAAACGACGTGTCATTGTACTTGTCCCTTTCGTTCCAGGCGATTGAGTGCTCGCTGCCGCGGCCGAGCAAATTGAATTCTTTGCCGAGTCAGCGCCCTGCTTGCAGCGATCCTGGAGGCCTCCGGCCATCGGATCGCGGCAATCGTTCCAGATTCATTCGAAAAATTCCCGCGCAAACCTTAGCACGAGACGGCCGATTCATGGCTGCGGTTGCCGGGTTTCGTCCGGGCGCGACCGGGGCTGATAGGCCGCCTCGACGCCGCTCTGCGCCGCGGCGCGCGCCGCCTCGGGCGCTCCGTCCACGGCAAGGGCTGCGTGGTATTCATTCACGGCAAGCTCGCGTTCATCCTCGAGATCGTGAATGCGCCCGAGGTAGACGTGCGACCAGGCAATAATAGTTGGGTCCGGCGGCGCCGGCGCGCTGCCGGAACCGGCAGGGGTCGCATTGCGCGCAGCAACAAGCTGCTCGAAAAGATCCTTGGCGCGATCGCCCTGCCCCGAGAGGACGGAGGAGATCGCCAGCCCGTAGATGACCCGCGGATCGTTCGGGTATTTCGCGAAGGCGGTTTCAAACGTGGCGGCCGCGGCTTCGGCATTCCTGTTGGCAATTTGAAGATTCCCTTCGGCAATCCAGCGGTCCAGATCCGAGGTTGGCTTCTCTTCGGCCTGGCCATGCTCGGTGCGCGCGGGAGCGGCGTCGGCAGCGGCAAACTTCACGCCTTGCGCGCGCTTCTGCTCCGCCGCGACATCAATGCCCGAGATCAGCGACGGGAAATAGTAGGACATCGCGGGCGCGTCCTTTTCGAACAATCGCAACTGAGCGACGAGAGGACGAACCAGGATGAAACCGGACGCGTCCGCGTCCTGGAGCGCCGCTTCGAGGTTTTCGGGCGAGAGATGGCGAAGGCGCAGCTCGACAGCCTTGATGAGGCACTCATCCATGAGGGAGACGAAATCGTCGTGGTATTCCACGGGGAGCTGCGGCGCGCGTGCCGCCACGTTGAGCAAAGCTCGCTTGGTTTCCACCAGCGGGCGATAACGCAGAACGAAACGGTCGAGCATGAAGTGCAAGTAGGCATGCTGAATCAGGTCCACGGATGAATCGGAAACGCCTCCGACCACGATGGAGTAACGGACTCCGGTGTTTCGGAAATTCGTGCGGGCGCCCACCAGCGGTTCGACATATACGGTGAACTCGCGTCCGTTGGCCGGCTTTTCGACCTCACGAAGGTACGCGTCCGTGACGTAGACAATCTTGCGGAGAATTTCTCGAAAGCGCACGCTGGCGGGCTGGGCTTCCGGTTGGAGGCTTTCCCAGCGGGCGGCGAGATTGGCTTCGCGGTAGAACGCGGCGAGGCGCTCCTGGAATCCCTCAATGGTGAGCACGGAAGGCGGAAGCTGATCGGGATCCGGCGGCAACTGAAAATCCGGTGGAGGGCCGGCGACCAGAGCGAAGGTCATGAAGGGCGAAAGGGTCTCGGCCGAACTTGCCAGGGCGTGGTCGCGATAAAACTGGCGCATCGCTTCGGTGGCCGGCCCATGCAGCTTGGTCAAATCCTCGCGAAGCGCCAGGCGAGCGGGCATCTCCGCCAGCGTGTTTTCGTCGGCGTCGAATCCGGCAGCGTCCAGCGCGCACATGGTGGCGAAAATTTGCTGATTGGAGTCGACGCTGATGCCCCGATCGTCCGGCGATTGAATTCCCTGCGCCTGGGCCTGGGCCTGCGCCTGGCGCGGCGATGCGCCGATCGCGGCGGCGGCCGCCAGGAGCGCAAGAATCAGACACGCCTGCGCGATTTTGGGGATGCGATCGCGGATGTGCGGACGGCTCACGATATGCGCCTTTTGGGATTCCGTTCGATGGGTAACCGTTGCCCCTGAGGTCACTGCGCCCGTGGAATCCACGAATACCTTGGAACTCTAACGAGCCCGCCGAGCGGAGTCAAGAATCGCGAGGGCCAGCGCAGGCGTGGGATCCGGCGGAGAATCAGCCGCGGACGCGAACTTCACTGAAGCTCAGCAGGACGCGCCCGCCGCCCATGGGACGTCCAAAACCAAGCTGGGGACGGAAGCGGGAAAAGAGGAGAACCTGATCAATCTGGTGCTGCACGGCGGCATCGTTCGGGCCGGCGAGAATCTTGTAGAACAAAACCTCTCCCTGAGCGTTCAGGGTCGCCTCGATGAGCAAAGGACTGGCGTCCGCGTGTCCGTCGGTGCGGTCAATTCCGGGGACCGGGAAGGGCGCCAGGCTTTCGAGCTGCGCCGGCTGCACCAGGTTCAGCGGCGAATCATCGGCCTGCACACGGCCGATGGGCATGCCCACCAGCATGCTCTGCACGACCAGCATGAATACGGCAACCGCGGTCAACACGCCGCCGGTAGCAGGAACCGCAAGCGGCTCGAGAATATTCTGGGAGACCAGAAGCGCTCGCTGCCACAAATGGCTCAGGTAGTCCCACGGAGAGCGCTCACGGGAGGCCCGCGCGCGTATCTGCTCCGCCAGACCCGCCGGCACTTCCACTGGCCGGACATTCGCCAGATGAGTTGCCAGCAAACGGTAGCTCGCCAAATGCTGCTGGCATTCCCGGCAGGAATTCAAATGCTCGCGCAGCAGGGCGCGATCTCGCGCGCGAATAGCCCCATCCAGATAGCCAGGCAGGCGTCGTTGCGCTTCGCGGCAATTCATTGACGCCCTCCTTGCATTTCTGCGGCCTCGACCGAACCGATGCGGGAAACCTCCATTGCTTCAGGCGGCGGGACGAAATGAATCTTGGCGCGGCGGCGCGGCGCGAGATGCGCCGAGCTGTGGAGCACCGCATCGCTCAAAGCCGCGTCATCTGATGCTACGTGGAGTTCGGCCTGCGGCGCGCGCAGCAGCGAATCGAGAATTTCCTTCAACATTCGCCGCCCGCGCATGATTCGCGATTTCACCGTACCCACGGAAACTTCGAGCACTTCCGCAATTTCTTCGTAGGAGAGCCCTTCGAGGTCCCTCAATATTACCGCGCTGCGAAATACGGTGGGGACGGAGGCGAGCGCGCGACGCACCGTCGCCTGTACTTCGTGCGCGGCGCATTGCTCGAATGGAGTGGCTTCGCCGTCCTTCAGTTCAAGCGCCGGACTCTTCTCCGTACCTTCGGCGTCAATCGAAGTCTGCAAGCGGTGATGCCGCCAGCACCAGCGACGATGGTTCAGCGCCTGGCGCACGGAAATGCGATACAGCCAGGTCTTCAGCGAGCTGCCGCCGCGGAAGCCTCGGATGCCGCGAAACACGTGCAGGAAAACTTCCTGGGTAACGTCGGCTGCGTCGGCGCGATCGGACAGAATTCCGAAGACGAGGTTGAACACACTCGAGTGGTAGTAGGTGACGAGGTAATCGAACGCCGCATCCGAGCCGGCCTGGAGCTCGGTTACCAGCTCGCCTTCGTCGCGTACCCACGGCAGACTGTGTGCCAGTTCGCCCATGTTCGCTCAGCGCTCCTGGGTAAAGCCCTAAAGTACTTAGACACCGCACTCGTCCAGTATGTTGCAAAGAATAGCAGAAAAATGCGATCAAGTAGATATGACCAAGGTACCGATTTGGGACAGGCCCAGCGCACCCGTAACTACTTATTTTTCAGTATGTTCGGTCGTTCGAGGCCGATTGGACTTCTTAGCCGATTTCAAAAGTCGTCTAAGGTAAGAGTTCTCGGCAAGCGCTCAGCCGACCGAATGGGACTTGAGAAAGCGATCTGCCTGAGTTCGCAGAGTAATTCAGTTAGGTTGGTGGTGGAGCCGATGGGATTCGAACCCACGACCTTCCCGGTGAACCGGGACGCGCTCAACAACCGTTCAATCATCCGCGATCTTTCCCGGATTTTAGATGTAAAGATAATACACCCGAGTCAAGTGGTGGAGCCGATGGGATTCGAACCCACGACCTCCTCGATGCCATCGAGGCGCGCTCCCAACTGCGCCACGGCCCCACCGGATGGGAAATTGCTGAAAAAACTCTAACACCGCAGTGACTGATGGTCAAACCACAAAGCGGCAAGCGTCCGCCGAGGTTTGCCGTACGAGACGAATTCGTCCCGGAGATTCTCGCCGGGTGCGCGGTTTCTTTCGCGCTTTACAACCAATGAATTGGAGCAGTACCCTTTGCGGCGCTTTCCAAAGGAGTCCCATGCCGCGATTCGCCGCTGCCTTTCTGACTGCATGTCTGTTTCTCGGTTCCACGCCGCTTTTGCAGGCGCAGAGCGCCGCGCCGTATTTCCCCGACCGCTTCGACTGGCAGCATAAGAAGCCGGAAGAAGTTGGCATGGACGCCGGCCGGCTGGACGAAGCCGTGAAGCAGGCGATCGCCAGTGAAAATCCGGCTACCAAGGAGATGATGGTTTATCTGGGGACGACCTACGGAGCCAGCGAGCCGTTCGACACGCCGATCGGCCCGGTGAAGGATCGCGGCGGAGCGAGCGGGCTGATTATTCGCCACGGCTACATCGTGGCCGAATGGGGCGATCCGAAGCGCGTGGACATGACCTTCAGCGTAACGAAGACGTTTCTGACCACGGTTATCGGCCTGGCCTGGCAGCGCGGGCTGATTCACGACGTGAACGACTACGCGAGAGATTACATGCCGCCGGGAGTGGATCTGTTCGAAGCGCCGCACAATCAGAAGATCAAGTGGGACGACCTGCTGCGGCAGACCAGCGACTGGCAGGGCACGCTGTGGGGGAAGCCGGACTGGGCGGACCGTCCCGAAGGCGCAAAACCCGCCGACTGGCCGAACCGCAAACTTTGGGATCCCGGCACGCACTATAAATACAACGACGTGCGCGTGAACGTGATGGCGCTGGCGGCGCTCAACGTGTGGCGAAGGCCGCTGCAGAATGTGTTGCGCGAGGAATTGATGGAGCCGATTGGCGCGTCGTCGACGTGGCGCTGGTACGGGTACGACAATTCGTGGGTGGAAATTGACGGGCAGAAGATGCAGTCGGTGACCGGCGGCGGGCATTGGGGCGGCGGGATGTTTATCAACGCCTACGATATGGGAAGGTTCGGATATCTTTTCCTGCGCAACGGCAAATGGCAGGAGCGTTCGATCGTCTCGGAAAAGTGGATAGCCATGGCGCGGACGCCGGGGCCGGCTAACGCGGATTACGGATTCGCAAACTGGTTCTTGAACACCGGCAGAAAACCACTGCCGGCCGCGCCGGCCAGCGCCGTTTATTTCCTGGGAAACGGAAACAACGTGATCTACATCGACTGGGACAACGACATCGTTGCGGTGGTGCGTTGGATCCGAGGCGGCGATGCGTTGAACGACTTCGTGGCTAAATTGCTGGCGTCGGTGAAGACGCCTTAAGCACTGGATCGGTCCGCAATCACCACAGCGTGGCGACGAAAACTCTTCGAAGGGCTCAAGCGCGCGCGAAGAATCCGCAACGGAGAGAGAAAAAAGACGGGTTTGCGGCTCGATACGTCCTAAAATACGGCCCCTATGGCTAAAATTACTTTTCTCGGCGCGGCGGGCACGGTTACCGGTTCGAAATATCTCCTCGAGGTTGAGGGCAACCGTCTGCTGGTGGACTGCGGGCTATTCGAAGGACCGAAAGAGCTGAAGCAGCGCAATTGGGACAATTGTCCGATTGACCCAGCGACCATTGATTGGGTGCTGCTGACGCACGCGCACATTGACCATACCGGCTATCTGCCGCGGCTGGTGCGCAACGGCTATCGCGGTCCGATTTACGCGAATGCCGCCACTCATGAGCTGTGCGGAGTATTGCTCCCCGATTCGGCCCACCTGCAGGAGGAAGACGCCCAGTACGCCGCGAAGAAAGGCTACACCAACCACAAGCCGCCGCTGCCGCTCTATACCGTGGCGGAAGCGCAAACGACGCTCACTCAGTTTCGCGAAATTCCGAGCAACGATTCATTCACGATCAGCCCGCAATTCTCCGTTCTCCCGCACGACGCCGGGCACATCCTGGGCGCAACGTGGCTGGAACTGACGATCACGGAGGGCGGCAAGAAAATGCTGGTGGTCTTCTCGGGCGACGTGGGCCGCTACGATCAGCCGATTCTGAAAGATCCCGAGTCGCCCACGCGCGCCGATTTCCTGCTGTGCGAGGCGACTTATGGCGATCGCGAGCATCCGAGCGGCTCGGTGACGGACGAACTCGCGGACGTCATCAACCGGACGGCGAAACGCGGAGGCGCGGTGGTGATTCCCGCGTTCGCCGTGGATCGGACGCAGCTTCTGATGTACTACCTGCGCGAGCTGCTAGAACAGAAGCGGATCCCGCAATTGCCCGTGTACGTGGACAGCCCGATGGCAATCAGCGTTACGGATATGTACGCGCGCCATCACGGCGATCATGACGTGAGGCCGCAAACCAGCGCAGATCCGCTCGACCTCAAAGACGTGCATTTGACTCGCACCGTCGAAGACTCGAAGAAGATCAACGATGTGGTCTCACCCTGCATCATCATTTCGGCCAGCGGCATGATCACCGGCGGCCGGGTGCTGCATCATCTGGCGCAGCGGCTGCCAGATTCGCGAAGCTCGGTCTTGCTCGTGGGCTATCAGGCGGAAGGCACGGGAGGCCAGGCGCTGCAGAATGGCGCGAAGTTTCTCAAGATCCATGGGCAACAAGTGCCGGTGCGAGCCGAGGTTGTTGATATCGGCCAGCTTTCGGCGCACGCGGGAAAGAGCGAACTGCTGCGCTGGCTCTCGGGGATCCAGGCGCCGCCGAAGCAAACATTTATGATCCATGGTGAACCGAGCGGCCTGACTTCTCTGCGAGACGCCATCGTGAGCCAATACCACTGGCCGTCGGTGACGATTCCCGATTACCTGCAGTCGTTTGATCTCAATACCTAGCAAGATTTCTTACTTCGCGGTCTTCAATTTGGCCAGACGTTCGGCAGCGGCCTGAAAGGTGGCTTCCCTCTTGCAGAAAGTGAAGCGGAGGTGCGTCCGGCCGTCGGCGGGATCGCGGTAGAAGCTCGATCCCGGCACGGCGGCGACGCCGATATCGGTGATGAGGTATTTCGCGAAGGTCACGTCGTCCGGAAAGCCGAAGTCGGAAATGTCCGTCATGATGTAGTAGGCGCCGCGGGGCTTAAAGCAGCGAAAGCCTGCAGCGGTAAGAATTCCGAGCAGGCGATCGCGGCGGACCAGATAATCGCGCGCGATAGACTCGTAGTAACTCGCGGGAGAGTGCATGGCGACCGCGCCGGCCTCTTGCAAGGGCGCTGCGGCTCCCACGGTGAGAAAATCGTGCACTTTGCGTATCGCCGCGGTCACTTCGGGAGGAGCGATGGCCCAGCCGACGCGCCAGCCGGTAACGCTGTAGGTTTTCGAAAGGGCGTTGATGGTGATGGTGCGTTCGCGCATGCCCTCGATGGTGGCGAGGGAAATGTGTTTTGCGCCGTCGTAGAGCATGTGCTCGTAGATTTCATCGGTGATGGCGAACGCATTCCAGCGCTCGCAGAGGTTGCGAATTTGTTCGAATTCCGCGCGCTCGAAAACTTTCCCGGTGGGATTGTTCGGCGAATTGAGAATGATGGCTTTGGTCTTCGGGCCGAACGCCGCAGCGAGTTCCTGGGGATCGAAGGTCCAATCGGGCGGCCGCAACTTCACGAAACGCGGCGTGGCGCCGGAAAGAATCGCGTCGGGACCGTAGTTTTCGTAGAACGGCTCGAACACCACGACTTCATCGCCCGGATTGATGATGGCCATCATAGTGGAGATCATCGCT
Source organism: uncultured Acidobacteriota bacterium (assembly GCA_963814605.1). Taxonomy (GTDB): domain Bacteria; phylum Acidobacteriota; class Terriglobia; order Acidiferrales; family UBA7541; genus Palsa-295. Next base: position 1,437,316 of record CAWFDD010000002.1, read on the forward strand.
TCGGTGGCGCCGCAGCAAACGGTGATTTCGGTTTCGGGATCGACGGCAACGCCCTGGGTGCGCTCGAAATTCGCGGCAATGGCGTCGCGGAATTTCTTGGCTCCCCAGGTGATGGCGTACTGATTCACGTCCGCGGCGATGGCGTCCTGAGCGGCGCGTTTGATTTCCGCCGGTGCAGGAAAATCCGGAAAGCCCTGGGAGAGGTTCACGGCGTTATGGCGCAGCGCTAACCGCGTCATTTCGCGAATCACCGATTCGGTGAAGCGTTCGGCCTTGGAAGAAAGGACGGGGCTAGCGGCCGCGGCGCGTTCGGGATGGGCGGGGTTCATCGGGTTGCGCTCCATAGATCCGGCGATAGATGTCGGCATTGCGCGTCACGATTTGCACGTACTGGCGCGTCTCGGTGAACGGAATCGAATCCACGAATTCGGCCGTCTCGCGATAGGACTGTCCGGCTGTCCAAGAGATCACGCGGTCTTCTCCGGCATTGTACGCGGCCAGCGCCGATTCAGCGCCGCCAAATTGCTTCACCAGATTGGCGACGTAGGCGGTGCCGAGCCGGACGTTGTAATCCGGATTGACGAGCATGGCGCGGGAATAGCGGATCTTCTCCTGCTTGCGCCAGCAGGCGCGCGGTCGGTCCGATCAGCTGCATCAAGCCGATGGCGCTTTTGCCGGAGCGCGCGTCCGGTTCAAACGCGGATTCCTGGCGAATCAGGCCGGCAACGAGCATGGGGTCCACTCCCGCTTTCGCGGACCAGCGCCGGATGGAGGCCTCATAGGGCAGAGCGTAGGCCACGCGCCAGACATCGCGCGGCACTTCGGAGAAAGGCTGCGATTCAAGCTGCGGGAACAGGATTCGAACGGTGACGATGGCCGCGCCGTAGTGTCCCGCGGCGGCCGCCGACTGGGCGGCTTCGAGCAGGAGTCGCGGCTCGCCCGTGGAGGCATATCCGGCGCGCAGCTCGAGTTCGGCCGAAGCGTCGAATCCAATGGTGCGCAAGGCATCGGCACGCGCCTGGCGATTCACAGCGTCGAGCGGAATGGGACCGTCGAGTTTGGGTATCGCCGCGACGGCCGGAATCGAAGCAAGCACATCCGCGATTTCGGACGGCCCCGGAGCCCAACGCGCGAACCCGCGCGGAAGCCTGCGTCTCAAAATAATTCTGCGGATAGCGCGCCGCTAATTTCGCATAGTAGCCGCGCGCGAGCGGCGCCGTTCCCGCCTCTTCCGCCAGGCGGCCCAGCCAGTAGAGGGCGTCGGGCGTGTAGGGCGATCCCGGAAACCGGCGGAGGTGATCCTGCAGAGCCGCGGCGGCTTCCGGTTGCCGCTTCAAGACCATGGCCCAGGCGACGCGCCACTGCGCAGCGGTGGCATTGGAAGACGTCGGAAAATTTTCCTCCAGCCGCTTGTAATAATTTGTCGCGCGATCGCGATCGAGCTGCACCCAGTAATAATTGCCCGCCAGGAAGAGCGCGGACTCGGCCCAATGGCTCGACGGAGCGCGGAGAAGCACGGCTTCGATTGCCGCCACCATCGGCGCTTCCTGCAATTGCGTGCGATACAGCTCGGCAATCGACTCCAGGCGTTCGGCGTCCACGTCCGGATCGGTGATCGGCAACCCTACCATCTCGGCCGGGCCGGCGCCGAGCGCCACCCCGCATTCCAGAATGCGCAATTGGGCGCGCTCGCGATCGGCGCCGGAGAGCTCCGGCATGATCGCGGCGTATTCGTTGCGCGCGTCGCTCCAGCTTTTTGCGCCGAAAAGCATGGCGGCGTGCGCCAGCCGCTGATCGAGCGCCAGCGGCGGATAATCCGATCCCAGCGTGCTGCGCAAGAAGCCGAGTTTCGTGCCGGCCTGGCGCGCCTGCTCGCTGGTGGCGAAGCGCATGTACAGCGCCTGATAATCGGCGACCGCATCGAGCGGTTTCCCGGCCTGCTCGCGGGCCTCGCCGCGCAACAGGAGCAGCGCGGGCCTTTGCGTCGTCTGGGAATATTCGTCGAGAGCCGCAACGGCCTCCGCCGGCTGCTTGGCGGCAAGAGCAGCGTCGCCGAGCGACTGCAGCGCCGCGTCCGTCATCACCGAATCGGGATACTCGCTGCGAAAGCGCTTGAGTTGCGCGAGCGCGTCGGGACTGCGGCCCAGCGCGAGATTTGTTTCGGCCAGCCAGTAGAGGGCGTAGTCGGAAACCAGCGGATCGCCCGAAGCACGATCGAGCCATTTGATCGCTTGGGTGTAGTTTCCTTTGCCGTAATCGAAGAATCCGAGCGCCAGCGCCGCGCGCGATCCGAGAACGCCGGAAGATTTTCGGTCGGCGACCAGGCTGAGCTGCGCGTACGCCGAGGCGGCGTTCGGCTGCTTCAAAGCGCGCGAAAGTTTTTCCAGTTGCGGCTCGGAGAATACGGGCGCAGCGGCGCGGTTCGCGGCGGAGGCGGCCTTTGGCGCGGTATTCGGCCGCGCAGCGGAAATCGAGCAGAACATCAACACGGCCCCGCCAAGCGAAGCGAGCCGGCACGTGAATCTCATGGCAATGATCTTAGTGCCGCAGAACGGGCGAGGGATAGGGATATTCACCGAGCGCCTGCGGGTCGCCTCCGGCGAGAATCTCCAGCATCCAGTGATGGAAATAATCGACGGGATGATCCTGAATCGCGCGGAACCGGCGGTCATACTCCTTGCGGGCTTTATCAATGTCGCTTCGCAGACGATGGCAGATGTCCTTGTTCTCGCGGCCCAGGCGAACGTCTTTGGGCCGCAATAGTTTGATGTCCTGCATGGCCACTTTGGCTACCCGGTTGGCGCGGCGATGCAGATCACGGAGTTCGCTTGAGAGGCTGGAGACGTCGAAAGCCGCCTCCTCGGAAACCGCCTCGGCAGAGGGTTCCGGCTCGGCAACGGCCGGCTCTTCGATGGCCGCTGCATGAATCGGCATCTCAACGGACTCTCGAGGGGCTTCTTCGGCAGCGGACTCTTCCTTCCAATCGGATTCGAGCTCAGGCGGCGGAGGCACGCGAAGCGGTGGCAGCGGCGCCGGCGCCTCGACTTCCGGTTCCATTTCGGCTACGGCGGTGGTGCCCGAGGTTTCTTCCGAGCCACGGCTATCGCGCGGGTTCAGCGCAACTGCGACGAAATTCGATAGCACCGAAAGGCCGGCGGCAAGCGCTGACGCGGCCGTCTGGGCGCGGAGCATGGCCGGGAGCGCGTTGCTGGGCCTGCTGGACGAACAGGCAGCCACCAGGTCGGCGTACGCCTGGTGCAGCTCATCCGCGGTCCTCTGCAGAGGCGCCAGGTTGTCGCGCAAAGCCCGGGAAACAGCTTCTTCGAGGGCTTGCTCCATGGATTGGTGGCGTTGTTTCAACGGATTCCCTACCTTTTCAGATTATGGAAACGCTCGAAAGGGGTGTCAACTGACATTCCGGAAAGGCGTTCCTGCCCGTGCAGAGGCGGGTTAATGCGGGTCAGCGGACAGACGCGGACGGAGGTTTCGCTTGCCTTCCCCGCCGCGGGTTCGTATCTTCGAGGCACCCAGCCGGGGGATTTCGGCATAGATGTTGACTGCCAAGCAGATCCAGGAGTTTCTGAAGCTCAGCCCCTCCCGATCGAAGGGGGACACTTCGTCGAGTCCTACCGGTCGAAATTTACGCTGGCGGAGCAGTCGTTGCCGGCGCCCTATGGGGGCGAACGGATGCTTTCCACGGCGATCTACTACATGCTGACGCCGGAGACGTTCTCGGCCATGCACCGGCTGAAAGGCGACGAGATCTACCACTTCTATTTGGGCGACCCGGTGGAGATGCTGATGCTAAAGCTGGACGGAACGGCGGAAGCCGTGCTGCTGGGACAGGACATCCTGGCGGGAATGCGGGTGCAGCACACGGTCCCCGGCGGCACATGGCAGGGATCGCGCCTGGCTCCGGGCGGTAAATTCGCGTTGCTCGGCAACACCATGGCGCCCGGCTTCGACCTCGAGGACTACGAGCCCGGCCAGCGCGCCGACCTCAGCGCGCAATACCCGAATTACGCCCCGCTGATCGCGTTTCTCACGCGCTGAGAACCCGCTACTTCTTGTAGATCACGCCGCCCTTCATCACGAAGGAAACATTTTCGAGCGTGCCGATGTCCTGCAGCGGATCGCCCGCGACGGCCACAATATCGGCGAGATAGCCGGGTTGCAGTGCTCCGATCTGTCCTTCCCAGCCGAGCAGCTTGGCGCCGTTGAGGAGATCGGCCTGCAGGGTGGCGAGCGGCGTCATGCCGTACTTGACCATGAGTTCGAACTCGCGCGCCTGCGTGCCGTGAGGAAACGGCCCGACATCGGAGCCCACGGCCATGGGCACGCCGGCCGCGACCTGCCGGCGGAAATCCTGGACTTTCAGTTCGAACATCTGGCGCTCGCGAGCTGCTTGGGCGGGCGAGTCTGCATGAGCGGCAAAATACTCAAAAATGGTGAAGGTGGGCACGGCAAAGATCTGCTTTTCGCGCATGAGACGCATGGTCTCGTCATCGAGCTGATTGGCGTGATCAATGGACGCGACGCCGGCTTGCGCAGCATAGAGCGCGCCTGGCTCGCCCGTGGCATGCACGCCGACGCGACCGCCCAAGCGGGCCGCCTCCTGTACCGCGGTGACCAGTTCCGCTTCCGTGTACTGGTAAGGCGTCGAAAGCTTTCCCTCGCGCAGGGTATCGGCGCCGGTTTCGTAAATCTTGGTGAAGTCCGCGCCTTCTTTATACTGCTCGCGCATGACCGCTACCAATTCCTCGGCATTGTTGGCGTAATCGGCGTTGGGCAGGACATGCTGCGCCGGGTTGTAGCCGATGGCGTCTTCATGTCCGCCGAGAATATTGATGGCGTTGCCGCTGATACGCAGGCGCGGTCCCGGAATGCGGCCTTCGTTGATTGCGTTACGCACGGCGGTGTCGGCGGAGCCCGCTCCTTCGGTGCCCATATCGCGTTCGGCGGTGAAACCGGCCATGAGATCGTCGCGCGCGGCCAGAGTCGCGGTGATGGTGCGCTGCGGCACCGACTCCATAACGGTTTGCAGGTCCTCGGCGCCGGGATGCAGGAAAAGGTGGACGTGGGCGTCAATCAAGCCCGGCAGCAGCGTGCGATCGCCGAGATCGATTATTTCAGCGCCCGCCGGATGAGTGACCGTAGAGCCGACTTCGACGATCCGGTCGCCTTGGACGAGCACTTCGCCGGGCTTCACCAGGGTTCCGTTCCTGATGTCGAGGAGCCGCGCCGCGTGCAACACGACTGCGTGTGCGGGCGCAGACTGGGATTGCGCCGGCGCATGCAGGAAGAAGCCCGTCAGCGTGATCAGGAAAATTGCCGAGAAAAGTGAGCGCAGCCGGAACATGTCTGATGCACGGGATCGTAACACCATGAATCCCGACGCACCAGCACATGAGGAACAGAAACCTACGCTCGTTTTGCGCCTGGCTGGCGCGGGATGGTATTCTGGAGTCTCCGACGGGGGCGACACGGTTTCGACGGAAACTGCCGCTGCTCGAAGGCATGCCGGGCGCCACGTGCCCGCAATCGCGTGGAAAAACAACAACTGGCAACTCACAGTTGGCACTCGCAGCCTAACCAAAAGTAAGCTGCGCGTCTCCCCAGGCGTCACCTACGCGCGTGGGATGAGGCGTCACACAGTAGGCTGGCCGTCGCGTTTCGGTCCGTAATTCGGCGGCGAGATCATCGGACTAGCCGGGGGCGCGTCTTGCCCGCTCTGAGTACTCCCGGTGAAAACCAACGGAACGGGACAAGCATGTAGTCTTCGGGTGGCAAGGTTTCTCGGACGGGGGTTCAACTCCCCCCGCCTCCAAAATTTCGCGAAGCGAAATTTTGTCCTGAGCGAGCCCGCATTTCGGGCGAGTCGAAGGGCAAATGGTTGCTACATGTTCTTCTGTTACATCCTCGAGTGCGCGGACCGCTCGTTCTATCTTGGCGTCACCAACGATCCCGCGCAGCGAGTGCAGTACCACAACAAAGGCAAGGGCTCGGAGTGGACCGCAGCACGCCGCCCTGTAAGACTGGTATGGACGGAGGAGCACGCAACTTTGTCATCGGCGCGCAAACGCGAGAATCAGTTGAAGCGCTGGTCGCACGCCAAGAAGGTCGCACTGATCGGGGGTTCCCCTCGATTGCACTCGGGACAAACTCATTCTGGCGACGAATGAGTTTGCAACTCCCCCGCCTCCATTCGCCTACGCGCGCGAAGCGCGCTATGGCGAATGCCCGCCGTAGCTCGCGGGCGGTAGGAGACAAATGTCCCAGGGCTCCCGGCCGCGCCGCCATTCCGAGTAAGAACTCGAGCAGCGAAGGCGGACCTCGTCACGTGCGCCAAAGCAGAATCGGAGTCAACGCGATGCACTACGTTTACATTCTGCTAAGCATCGCCGACCCGAAACAGGCTTACGTCGGATCCACACACGATCTGCGGAAGCGTCTCGCCGAACACAACTCCGGAAAATCGATTCACACCAACAAATTCAAGCCATGGAAATTGATCGCCTATATTGCGTTCCAGGAGCAGCGCGCAGCGGAAAGGTTTGAACGATATTTAAAGAGCGGGTCGGGCCGCGCGTTCACCCGCCGCCATCTTCTGCGAAGCGAAATTTTGTCCTGAGTGAGCCCGCATTGCGGGCGAGTCGAAGGGCAAATGGTTCCTACATGTTCTTCTGTTACATCCTCGAGTGCGCGGACCGCTCGTTCTATCTTGGCTCACCGACGATCCCGCGCAGCGAGCGCAGTACCACAACGAAGGCAAGGGCTCGGAGTGGACCGCAGCACGCCGCCCTGTAAGACTGGTATGGACGGAGGAGCACGCAACAATGTCACTCGCAAAGCAACTCGACTTCTGAACCTGCTTGCATCTACTGCCAGTTCAGTCAAACTTAGACTCCCTTCCAAGACCTAGGTGTTGGTGCCAGTAATCCTTCTCCCTCTCTGCAGATTGGAATCACTGTGTTCTTCGCCCTGGATGTCTGGAGCCTCGATGTCTGAGCCCAGCGTCCGTATATTCAAGGCTCTGCGGATATACTGTCAAACGGCGGCCATTGCCGTCTTCGCGGCGGCCTGTCTGGTCCTGTATGGCTGGAAATTTCACATCGTATCTTTAACCACGGTTTTTCCCGGCTTAGTTTCGATGAAGGCCAATACGGCCGTGGGGCTCGCTGCTGCCGCAGTGTCGTTATGGCTGCTGCTTCCCGGCGACTCGCGCAACTTCCGGGCCCGCATCGCCCGGATGCTTGCATTTCTCGTCTTTCTGATCGGAACGGCCACACTATGCGAGTACGCCTTCAGGTTGAACCTGGGAATCGACCAACTACTCGTGAGAGACATTAACGGTTCCGCCGGGACTTCCTCGCCCGGCCGCTTAGCGCCGATGACCGCGACGGCGTTTATCACCATTGGTTTGGCGCTGATGCTAGTGGATTGGGAAACCCGGCGGGGTCGCCGCCCCGCGCAACTGCTGAGTTTATGGACGGGGCTGATCGCGATGGTGGCGATTTGCGGTTACATCTATCACGCCGTAGCCCTCTATCGAATCTTGATGTACACGCAGGTGGCGGTGCATACCGCAGTGGCTCTGTTCCTTTTGAGCGGCGCCGTTTTCTTCGCGCGCCCCCGAGATGGTATCGCAGGCGACCTGACCAGCGAAGCGTCCGGCAGCGTCATGGCCCGGCGATTCCTCCCGGCGATTTTATTCGTCCTCATTCTTTTCGGTTGGATTCGTTTGCGGGGACAGGCGGCGGGACTCTACGGAACGGAACTGGGCGTAGCTCTGTACGCGACTTCCACTATCTCCGTTTTTGCGGTTCTGGTCTGGTGGACAGCCCGCGAGATGAACGTCGAATACCACCAGCGTAAGGCGGCGGAGACCGGGATCCGCGCGCTCAACGCCGAGTTAGAAGAGCGAGTCGTACAACGAACCCAGATCCTGCAACAGCAGGCGATTGTTCTTACGGAACAGGCTGCCTTGCTTGATCTAGCCCACGAAGCCATCTATGTGCGCGATGGAGAGACTCGCATCCTGTCCTGGAACCACGGCGCGGAGATGATGTACGGTTGGCCGGCCAATCTAGCGGTGGGAACTATCGCCTTTGATCTGCTCAAAACAAGATTTCCCCTGCCGATCGAAGAGATCAACCGCACGCTCCACCAACTGGGACACTGGGAAGGTGAGGTCATTCAGGATGCACGCGATGGCACCCGCTTGCATGTCGAGACCCGCTGGGCTTTGCAGCGCAATGTGGACGGCTCGCCATCGAGGGTCCTGGCAATCAACCAGGATATCTCCGCCCGCAAGCACGCGGAGGATGCGTTGTATCAAGAAAAAGAGCGTGCCCAGGTGACCCTTAACTCCATCGGCGATGCCGTTATTTGCACCGACATCTCGGGAAAGATCACGTTCCTGAATCGCGTTGCGGAAAGGATGACTGGCTGTTCGTGGCAAAGCGCCCAAGGCCGCCCCATGGATGAAATATTCCGGGTCATCGATGCGACAAGCCGAGCGACCACCCCCAACCCGATGGAACTGGCGATGGCGCAGAATCGCACCATGAATTTGCCGCTCAATTGCATATTGATCCAGAAGGATGGAACGGAGACGGCGATCGAAGATAGCGTCTCCCCAATCCATAGCCGCGAAGGACAGGTCACCGGCGCGGTCATTGTGTTCCGCGACGTGACGGCAACACGCGCCATGACCCTGCAGATGACGCATTCGGCCAACCATGATTTCTTAACCGGTCTGCCTAATCGCTTGTTCCTGAGCGACCGTATTACCCAGGCGATCGCTTTGGCACAGCGTCATCGGAAAAAGGTGGCGGTCCTGTTTTTAGACCTGGACGGCTTTAAGCACATCAATGATTCCCTGGGACATCCGACCGGCGACAGACTGCTGCAATCCATCGCCAAACGCCTGGTGGATTGCGTGAGGGGCACGGACACGGTCAGCCGGCAGGGAGGCGATGAGTTCGTTGTGCTTCTCTCCGAAATGGAACAGTCGGGAGATGCTGTCATTACGGCGAGAAGAATGCTTGAGGCTGTCGCCGAAGCTCATTCCATCGATCAGCACGATCTGCACGTCACCACGAGCATTGGCGTGAGCGTCTATCCCGACGACGGACTCGATGCCGAGACGCTCATCAAGAATGCCGACACCGCGATGTATCAGGCTAAAGAGCAGGGCCGTCAAAGCTTTCAGTTCTTCAAAACCGCCATGAACGTGCGCGCCGTCGAGCGCCAATCCATCGAGGAAAGTCTGCGGCGGGCCCTGGAACGCCACGAATTCGAACTGTACTACCAACCTAAAATCAACCTGAAGAGCGGCGCAATTTCCGGCGCCGAAGCATTGCTGCGCTGGACCCATCCAACGCGCGGCCCGGTTTCTCCGGCGGATTTCATTCCGGTCGCAGAAGACTGCGGCTTGATACTGCCGATTGGCCGGTGGGTCTTGGCGGAAGCATGCAAGCAAGCGTGCGCGTGGCTGGAAGCAGGGCTGGACTTCGGCACGATGGCGGTTAATATCTCCTCGATAGAGTTCCGCGACGACAGTTTCCTCGAAGGTGTCTTCGCAACTCTTAAGGACGCCGGGATGAATCCGAAGTCACTCGAACTCGAATTGACCGAGACGGTTCTCATGAAACGCGCCGAGTCAGCCATAACCATTCTCGAAATGCTGAGGGCCAGTGGAGTACGAATCGCGGTCGATGACTTTGGCACCGGCTATTCCAGTTTGAGCTATCTCAGAAAATTCCCAATTGACGCCCTGAAGATTGATCAATCGTTCGTACATCAGATCACGACCCGCCTCGATGAAACTGCCATCGTGACCGCGGTCCTAAGTTTGGGCAGAAGTCTCGAGCTTCGGGTCGTTGCCGAAGGCGTCGAGACACAGGCGCAGATGGAATTCCTTCAGGTTAACCAGTGTGATGAGGCCCAAGGCTACCATTTTAGCCGACCGGTACCTCCTGCCCACTTTGCGAAGCTCCTCAAGACAGGTACATGCCAGTCAGTCACCATAAGGACTTAACTGCCATGGTGACCTCCCGCCAAGGCCCCACGCAAAGTAGTGAGTAACGCAGCAACTGGACAAGCGGGTACGGGAACCAAGATATCCGGCAATCCAGGAGACGCTGGGTCCGTGCGCGGCGCGCGCTAGGGCACGTCCGCGGCTCAGGCTTTAGTGCGAGCCGTGCATGTTCTGTTCGAGATCCGAGGGCTTGGACTGGGCTTCCATGGCGATGCCCGTGACGGTGTCCACCTTCAGCGTGCCGTTCTGCATGGTGCCGGTGACGGAGACGCGGTGGCCGAGCAGCGGCATCACCTTCTTCAGCGAATCGGCGTCGAGCGCCACCTGCTTGTTGTCCTCGGTAAGGAAGATAACTTTCGATCCTTCCTTAGCACATTTCTGAGCACAGGATTCAAACGCCTTGGGATTGATCCAGTCCGACGCCTTCGCGGACTTCGCGCCGGCGGAGGCGCATTTTTCATCGGAGATGTAGCCGGTCCATTGCCCGGCGAATGCCGCCACGGAACAGAGCGCTACAAGAGTTGCCACAGCGAACAGCTTTTTCATCGCAATGCCTCCTGGAATCGTTGGAATGCGCCGTACAACCTCTAGAATGCAGGCCGAACCGGAATTCATCCTACACGCAAGCGCGAGTATTGAAAATCGAGAACTCCGCCGGGCCCGAGATTCCCTCCATGCAGCGTCGCGCACGGGAGGATTTAGTCCGCTGCGAGTACGCTCGGGCGCGCTCATCCATCAGAGGCTGGCCGAGTCCGCGAAAATTTTTCCGGGATTGAGAATGCCCAGCGGATCGAGAGTGCGCTTGAGCGCGCGCATCAGCGCCACTTCCTCGGGGCTGCGCGACCAGGCGAGATACGAGCGTTTCTCGAAACCGATTCCATGTTCGGCCGAGACGGTCCCGCCGCGCTTGCGCAGCGGCGTATAAACGATTTCCTCGACCGCATGGCGCGCTTGGCGCGATCCGTCTGCGACGCCGGCGACCACGTGCAGATTGCCGTCGCCCAGATGACCGAACACGACAAGGGTCATCTGCGGCCATTTCGCAGCGAGCGCTCCGCGAATCTCGGCGACATAGCTTTCCATTTCGGTGATGCGGATGCCGATGTCGAAGGTGAAGATCGGCGCGTTGCGCTGCAACTGGGACACATCATCGCGCAGCGACCACATCTCGTCGCGCTCTGTCCGGGACTTCGCGAAGACGGCGTCGGCAATTTCTCCGGCCTGCAGCGCGGACATCAGCACGCGCTCGAAGCGCGCCGAATCTTCCTGCTGATCGCCGCCCATGGATTCCACCAGGACGTAGAAAGGATGGCCCGGCGGAAGCGGCGGACGTCCTTTCGCCGGCGGCGAGGTCACCAGTTCGTAGAAGTCCGCCCACATCACCTCGAAAGCCGAAAGGGTGCCACCGAGGCCGCGCTCCATGTGGCGCAGAAAGCGCGGCAGGTGATCGAACGAGTCCACGGCGACGAACGCGGTATCCTGGCTCACGGGCTTTGGCCGCAAGCGCAGCACCGCGCGCGTCACGACGCCGAGCGTGCCTTCCGATCCGATGAAAAGCTGCTTGAGATCGTAGCCCGCGTTGTTCTTGATGAGATGATTCATCGAGGACAACACCGTGCCGTCGGCGAGCACGGCTTCGAGGCCCAGCACCATGTCGCGCGTCATGCCGTAGCGGATCACGCGGTTGCCTCCGGCGTTGGTGGAGATGTTGCCGCCGATGGTGGCGGAGCCGCGCGCGCCAAGATCGAGCGGGAAAAACAACCCCTTTGCGGCGGCGGCCTCGCAAACCGTCTGCAGCACGCATCCGGCTTCGACCGTGATGGTGCGGCCGACCGAGTCAATTTCCTCGATGCGATTCATGCGCTCGAGCGAAATGGCGACGGCATTGTCGGCAAGCGCGCCATCCACCATGCTGGTCTTGCCGCCCCACGGAACCACCGGCTGATGCGCTTCGTGGCACAGCCGCAGAATGGACGACACCTCGGCGGTGGTGGCCGGGAGCACCACGGCGCGCGGCGTTCCGAGACGAGTCCAAATGCTGCGCGCCTTTTCCGCTGCATCCGGCCCTTCGAGAACCGCGCCCGGCTTCAGAGCCGTCTTCAATTTGTCTATCAGATCGTTCATGCCGCGTCCTTGGGTGACGGAGTTCGCTCGAGCAATTTCGCGCAGCGGCGTTGGCACATTTAGATGACCGCTTCGATCAGGCGCGGGCCTCGCTGCTTCATGGCGCTAGAGAACTGAGCCGCGAAGTCCTCGATTTTTTCCGCGCGCGAAGCTTCCACGCCCATACCCTTGGCGAGGTGCACCCAATCAAGATCCGGATGATTCAGGTCCAAAGACGAAAGCGCCTTCGGTCCGGGGGCATCCGCGCCCACGCGCCCCAGTTCGACTTTCAGGATGCGATAGGAGCGATTCGCGAAAATCACCGTGGTCACGTCGAGATTCTCGCGCGCCTGCGTCCAGAGAGCTTGCAGCGTGTACATCGCGCCGCCGTCTCCGTGCGGGCAGACGACCTTACGACCTGCGCCAGCCACCGCAGCACCAGTGGCGACGGGCAATCCCTGGCCGATGGAGCCGCCGGTGATCGAAAGATGATCGTGAGGATGCGCGCCGGCCAGATAGAGCATGGCGCCCGTAGCCGAAGTCGCGGCTTCATCCGAAATAATTGCGTTCTCGGGGAGAAAATGAGCAATGGCCTGGCCGATGGTGTAGGGATTCAATTCCCCCGTCGGCACTCCGGGATCCTTGAACTCGGCAAGTCCGGAAGGTTCCTTCGGCGCACCGAGCGCGGCCGCAAGAGCTTCGAGCGCGGCCGGCCCGTCCTCGTGCTCCTGCGCGAGGTAGACGATGCGGCAGCCTTCGGGCAGGCACCAGCTGGGCTTGCCCGGATAAGCGAAGAACGCCACGGGCGGTTTCGCGCCCACCAGGACGATCTGTTCGAGGTCCTTGACGAAGTCCACAATCTGCTCGGCGAAATACGGAATGCGCTCGACGGCGACGACTCCGGCGCCGCGCTCGAGGCGCGGCGTGAGGGTATCGCACAAAAGGCGGCAGCCGGTCTTCGCCGCGATTCGGCCGGCGGCCTGGAGGCCCCGGCGTTTCAATCCCGCGCCGCGGATGAGGATCGCGCTTTTCCGGCCGTTGCGAAGTGTTTCGGCCGCCAGATCCACAGCCGCGGGCGCAGCCGGCGCGGGACCCTGCACCGGCAGAGGTGGAGCTGGAAAATCCGCGTCGAGCCAGGCGGTGTCCGCGGGCAAAATCAGCGTGGCGATTTGCCCGGGCGCCTGGCGAGCCGCCTGCACGGCGCGAGCACCGTCGGCCGCCACGGCCAACGAACTGCGGCTCGAATGTACCCAGGCCGAGACGGGCCGTGCGAAACCGACGATGTCGGAGGCCAGCGGCGGGTCGTACTGCGCGTGGTAGCTCGCGTGGTCGCCGACGATATTGACGATGGGTGAGGCGGCGCGGCGCGCATTGTGCAGATTGGCGAGGCCGTTGGCGAGGCCGGGTCCGAGATGCAGCAAAGTTGCGGCGGGCTTCTCGGCAATTCGGGCGTAGCCGTCCGCCGCGCCCGTCACCACACCTTCAAACAGGCCGAGAATCGCGCGCATGCCTTCGACTTTGTCGAGGGCGGCGACGAAATGCATCTCGGACGTGCCGGGATTGGTAAAACAGACTTCAACACCGGAAGCGACAAGCGTACGGATGAGACTCTCCGCGCCGTTCATCTTTTTTGGCGTCATCGCGTTGGCATCCTGAAAGTGGCGCCGAAAGATTAACACGATTGTTACGCGTGTTGGAGTTCGCCCCGAACCGACGCAAATAACCGCGGATAACTGCGAACGAGGCATGCGGCCTGCCATGGAATCGTCTCCACGGGTGACCCGTTGACTTCCGATTAGACCCTGATATGCTGCGAACAGTGGCGAAGGAGTTCGCCCTTAACCGCTGTCCCTTCTATGCCGGGACAGATGATGACTCCTGACAAGGTTCTTGTCGCGGAGTCATGTCCCCGGCAACGATCCTTGAGGAAAATCAGGCCGAGGACTGACATGCAAAATGTCTGGGCACTGGCTTCCTTGTGGGTCGGATTGGCCCTGAATAATCACCCTGATCTTGGCGAATGCCGCCGATATCCGAATAGAATGTAAATAGCGAAGGAGAGCTGTACCGGATCATATGACCAAATACCTGATGGTGGCGATCGGTGGAGCACTTGGATCCGTTTTGCGGTTCTGGGTCGGAGGCTTTGTAAGCAATCGGATGGGAACCCGGTTTCCCTACGGCACATTCATCATCAATGTGACCGCGTCGTTCCTGATCGGCTTGATTTTGACGCTTCTGGCTGAAAGGTCGCACTGGAGTCCCAATTGGCGCTACTTCATTCCCATCGGATTTATCGGCGGATACAGCACCTTTTCCACATTCGAGTACGAAGCCTTCCGGTCGTTTCAGGATGGCGAAGTGCTGATGGCCGGGCTGAACGTCGTTCTGAGCGTCATCGTGGGTTTCGTTTCCGTGTGGCTGGGCGTGATCACCGGAAGGACGATTGCCTGACGCGGGAGATGGATGCCTTCGCCAAAAATCGCGCCGTAGAATTGGAATTCGGGCAAGGCGGGGTTGAAAATTAGGAGAGAGCACATGCTCAAGCCGGGACCTGCCAAGAAAGTGAGCATCTACGTCGGCGAAGATCACCAATACCACGGGCAATCCGTGTACGCGGTCATTCTGAACTTCCTTTTCTACCACGGGATCTCCGGGGCCAGCGTGGTGCGGGGTATCGCGGGATTTGGCGCCGACCACCATCTGCACACGACCCGGCTGGAGTCCCTCACTGCCGATCTCCCGATGAAAATTGAATTCATCGAATCTGCCGAGAAAGTCGCCGAGGTCTTGCCGAAACTTCACGAACTGGCCGGCAGCGGGCTGATCGAAATTCAAGACACGACCGTGGTGAAGGCCGCAGAAATCGAGCGGAAAAAGGACGCGCAAGCGGCGTTGCCGCCTTTGAAGCGGGAGAGCAAGGCAAAACTGATGAGAATTTATATTGGTGAAAACGACAAATGGCGCGGCAAACCGCTGCACAAGGCTTTGATCGAGAGCATGCGCGCGAACGACATCGCCGGCGTGACGGTTTATCAGGGAATCCTGGGCTACGGCGCCAACCGGCGAATTCACAAGGATTCGGCGCTGCACCTTTCGCATGACCGTCCGGTGATGCTTTCGGTGGTGGACACGGAAGAAAAGCTGCGGGCTTTCTTTCCCATCCTCGATGACATGGTGCAGCAAGGGCTGGTGGTGCTCTCCGACGTGGATATCATCAAATACACACACGACTTCGCCGCGGACGAGCGCAGAAACGAGGCGCGGCAATGAAACTTTCAGGCAAAGCAAGGATGCTGCGCATTCATTTCGGCGAGGACGACAAGTGGAACGACAAGCCTTTGTACCAGGCGATCGTGGAAAAGTGCCGCGAACTGGACATCGCCGGCGCCACGGTTCTCCGCGGAATCGCGGGATATGGCGCGAGCACTCTGATACGCCGCCCGCACGCTCTCTCGTTTTCGCACGACGCGCCGGTGATGGTCAGCGTCATTGATTCCGAAGAAAAAATCCAACAGCTGATTCCCTTCCTCGATGAGGTTGTGGACGAAGGCCTGATCGCCATGTCGGAAGTCGAAGTGATCAAGTACGTCCACCAGGATGGCTTCCGCTCGCAGTGACACGTCCGCGATCGGCCGATTGGCAACCCTTTCCTTCCGCGACCGCTCTCGCGCGGTCGAAACGAATGCGCCCAGAGTTTGAGTTCGACCGATCAACCATCTCCGAACTTTGCGTTTTGCCTTCGATGAAATAGGATGTGCTGCCTCGTCAACGAAAGCCGCACGTCAGAGATTGATGGCGAGAACTGGAGCGAAGGTGACGCCACAGGATCCGCGATCCGCGCGAGGAAGCCTGCTGCGGATCCTTGGGATCACGTTTGGCATCGCTGTTTCTCTGGGTAGCTCGATTGGCTCCGGAATTATGCGGACGCCGTCGCAGATCGCCGCGCGGCTGCCTTCGGCGCCGCTGATCATGTTTGCGTGGGCTCTCGGCGCCATTTATTCCTTGCTGGGCGCGTGGTCACTTGCAGAAGTCGGCGCGATGATTCCGAGCTCGGGCGCCTACTACACGATCGCGCGGCGCGCCTACGGCGACTATATGGGCTTCGTGGTGGGATGGAACGATTGGGTCAGCAACTGCAGCGCGGTCGCGGCTGCCGCCATGCTGGTCGGCGAATACGGCGGCGATCTGTTGCCGAGTCTGAACCATCCTATTGTCACCGCATTCGCGGTCACCGGTTTGATCGCGTTGTTGCAATGGCGCGGCATTCGCTGGGGAAGCGGCTTTCAACTTGTAACCAGCGCCGTGACCGCCGCGGTGTTTGTCGTGCTGATTGTGGGCGCCTACGTAACGCCACATCGTCCAGCTGTAACCACCCACGTCGCCGACGTGGCTTCGGGAATTCCGATTTTGTTCGCATTTATTCTGGTGCTGCAGCCCGTGATTTACACGTTCGACGGATGGTACAGCGCGATTTATTTCGGCGATGAGCTGGTGAACCCCGGGCGCGAAATGCCGCGCTCGATGCTGCATTCCGTATTTCTGCTCAGCGCCATCTTTTTGCTGACCAACGCAGCGCTCTTTCACGCACTCGGAGTCGCAGGGATCGCAAAAGAGGACCTTCCCGTAGCGGCGCTCGGCGCATCCATTTTCGGCAGGGCCGGCGACACCGCGGTACGGGCCCTGATGATTGTGGCGCTGGTGGCGCTGATCAATGGAGTGATCCTGGCCGCCACGCGCGTGCTTTACGCCATGAGCCGCGACGGCTGGGGCGTACTCGCCCTTACGCGGGTGAACCGGGGTGGCACGCCTTCGGTTGCGCTGTTTCTGAGCACCGGGGTGACGATGGCGTTTCTGCTTTCGGGATCATTCAGCCGGGTAATTGCGGTGACCACGTTTTTCTTCGTCGCCAAATACGGCATTTCCTATTTCGCGGTGTTCATGCTGCGCAAGCGCGAACCCGAGACTCCGCGGCCCTACAAGACCTGGGGCTACCCCTGGACAACGGCCCTGGCTGTCGCCGGATCGGTCGCTTTTCTGGCGGGAGCTTTCGTAAGCGACATGCGCAACAGCTTATACGGCATCGCGCTTTTGCTGGCGAGCTACCCCGTTTACTGGTTTACGAAAAAGTTCGCGCAACCGAGCTAGGGGCTCAGCGCAGATCCTTCAGAATTTCGCGGGCGGAGTTCGCTCCAGATGCGCCGGTAAGGCCGTTGCCGGGATGTGTGCCGGAGCCGCACAGGTACAGCCCTTTTACCGGCGTGCGGTAACGCGCCCAGCCGAGCAGCGGGCGCATGGTGAAAAGCTGATCGAGCGCAAGCTCGCCGTGGTACGGATGCCCGCCGGTGAGCCCGTAGGTCTCTTCCAGATCTTTCGGCGTCAGCATCTGCCGCGCCAAAATCTTGCCGGGAAGGTCGGGCGCATACGCCGCCAGAGTTTTGACGATCGTTTCGGCAAGCGCCTCGCGCTGTTGAGCCCAGTCGCCCTGCTTCAGTTGATAGGGCGCAAATTGCATGTAGACGGACATCACGTGCTTTCCAGCCGGCGCGAGCGAATTGTCCAGAATGGACGGGATGGCAACGTCCAGATACGGAGCGCGCGAAAAATCGCCATATTTCGAGTCGTCGAAGGCGCGCTCGAGATAATCAATTCCGGGTCCGATGTGAATTCGCCCGGCCAGGGCGGCATTGGCGTCGGCAGAACTCTTGAGCGCTGTGAACGCGGGCAAACTGTCGAGCGCCAGATTCAGCTTCGCCGCCGTTCCTTTGCAGCGATAGTGCTGGAGCTTCACGATGAAACTTGGCGGCAAATGGACCGGATCGAGCAGGCGGAGCAGCGTCCGCTGCGGGTCCATTCCTGAAATCACGCGTTTCGCAGGAATTTCCTCGCCGCGGCGAAGCACCACGCCCGTGGCTGCGCCGTTCTTTACGAGAATTTGTTCCACCTCTGCGCCAGTGCGAATCTCCGCGCCCGCGTGCCTTGCTGACGCCGCCATGGCGGCCGTCAGAGCCCCCATACCTCCGCGCGGGAATGCGGAATTCCCCACCGGAAACGGGTCCGACGCCGCGCGCAGAAGCAGAAGCGCAGTCGAACCGGCGGACCACGGGCCCATGGCCGCGCCATAAATGCCGCGCGCCGCCACCACCGCACGCAGCAAATCGGTCTCGAAGAACTCGGCGACGAAATCCGCAACAGCCATGGGCCCCCAGCGCAAAAAGCGGATCATTTCCTTCTTGCCGAGCCCGCGGAACTTGCGGCCCACCTTCAAAAGCTTCCATAGGTCTTCGCTCGACGGCTTTTCGATCACCGGCGGAGTCAGCGTAAGCAACTCGCTCACTATTGCAGCGGTGCGTACGAGCGTCCTGTGCAGCTCGATGTACTTTGCGGCGTCTTTTTTGGAGAAGCTTTCGATCTGCCGCGCCGCCGCGTGCGGATCGGTCGCGAGGACCAGGGCGCGGCCATCCGGCGACGGCGCGAACAGCCGCACGGGCGACTCGAGCATATCCAATCCGTGTTTCGCGAGCTGCATGTCGCGCAGGATCGAGGGAATCAGCGGACCCGCCGCGTGAGCCACGGTCGAGCAGCGGAAACCCGGATGAAATTCCTCGGTCACCGCGGCGCCGCCCACGACTGCGCGGCGCTCCAAAACGAGCGGCTTCAATCCCTTTTTCGCGAGATAGAACGCGGCGACGAGCGCATTGTGGCCGCCGCCCAGGATCACGATTTCGCGCGCCGCCGCCACGTTCAGTGCTTTCCTTTCCCGGTTTCTTTCAGGATTTCGAGCGCAGCCAGGCGACCCGGCGCACCCATCACGCCGCCGCCGGGATGCGTTGCCGAGCCGCACATGTACAGTTTTCGAATCGGCGTGCGATATCGCGCCCAGCCGGCAACCGGCCGCAAAAAGAAGAGCTGCTCCAGCGAAAGCTCGCCCTGAAAAATATTTCCCTCGGTTAAGCCGATTTGCCGCTCGATATCGAGGGGCGTGATCACCTGTTTGCCGATGATGATGTTTTTTAAATTGGGCGCATATTCTGAAATCGTCTGGACCACGGCATCGCCAAACGCGTCTCGCTGCTCGTCCCATGTGCCCGCGCTCAATTTATACGGCGCATATTGCACGAAGCACGAGAGCACGTGTTTGCCCGGCGGCGCAACGGAGGGATCGGTCAACGAAGGAATCACCATATCAATGTAGGGCCGGCGGGAATATTCGCCGTACTTCGCTTGATCGTAGGCGCGCTCCATATATTCGGTGGATGGCGAGATCGAAATCGCGCCGCGCAGGTGGCGGCCGGGTCCGGGCAAACACGTGAAATCCGGGAGGGCGTCGAGCGCCAGATTCACTTTTCCGGACGAGCCTCGAAACTTATACCGGCGCACCTCTTCGAGAAAATCGCCGGGCAGCTCGCGCGATTCGATGAATTTCAGGAACGTCAGATGGGGGTCCACGCTCGAGGAAACGACGCTCGAGTGAATTTCTTCGCCCGATTCGAGCACCACGCCGTGCGCCGATCCATTTTTCAGCAGAATGCGCGCAACGGGGGCCTCCATCCGGATTTCGACGCCGGCTTCGCGCGCCGCCGCGCCGATCGCGTTGGAAATCGCGCCCGTGCCGCCGCGGCTGAATCCCCAGGAGCGAAACGCGCCGTCGATTTCGCCCATATAGTGATGCAGCAGTACGTAGGCCGTGCCGGGCGAGCGGATTCCCAGAAATGTGCCGATAATTCCGGAAGCGGACATGGTCGCTTTCAGCACGTCCGTTTCAAACCATTGATCCAGAAAATCGGCGGCGCTCATGGTCATGAGCTGCACCAGGTTGTACTTTTCCTCGGCGGCGAGCATCTGGAATCGCTTGCCGAGAAACGCGAGTTTCTTCAGATCGCGCGGATCAAGCGAGGTCGGATCGGGAGGGATCATCCCCAGGATCGGCTTCACAAACCGGCACATGGCCACCATGGATTGCGCGAATTCGTCGTACGCCTCAGCGTCGAGTTTTGAGTGGCGCTCGAGCTCGCGGCGCGTCTGGGCGTGATCGTTCACCCGCCAGAGATGATCGCCATTTGGCATGGGCGTCATCGTTCCATCCAGCGGGAGGATCTCGAGACCGTGGCGCGGCAAATCGAGATCGCGGATAATCTCCGGCCGCAGCAGCGACACGACGTAGGAAAAAACCGAAAACTTGAAGCCCGGGACGATCTCTTCGGTCACCGCGGCTCCGCCCAGCACGTGGCGCCGCTCGAGAACGAGAACTTTGCGTCCCGCGCGCGCGAGATACGCCGCGTTCACCAGGCCGTTGTGGCCGCCGCCGATAACGATGACGTCGTATTTTTTGGGCATTCAGGTCGCCGGTGATCTGCGCGCGATTCTCAGGCGCGTTACGAGAGACGGGGCATTCTACAGGCCTGCGCGGGGACTCACAACCCGCCGCGCATCCCTCACCTTGCGATGAACGCAATCGGCACACTATACTTCGCGAGCCAATATTGCCGCATTTCGAAACGGGAGGCTGTACGGTGCCGATTGGAACCGCGGTTCACGAGAACGCGTTTCGCGCGTGCGAGAGCCTGAATTTCCGCGAATGGTCCGGATACTACGCGGCCAGCGTTTACGAGACGCACCACGAGCACGAATACAACGCGATACGCAACGCTGCCGCGATGATTGACGTTTCGCCGCTCTACAAATACATCGTCAGTGGAAAAGATGCGACGAAGTTTGTGAACCGCGTGATCACGCGCGATATCACTCGCGTGGCCGCCGGCCAGGTGATCTATTGCTGCTGGTGCGACGAGCAGGGCAAAGTGATAGACGACGGCACGATTTCGCGTCTGGGCGAGAATCTTTACCGCTGGACCGCTGCCGATCCGAGCATGCGCTGGTTTCATCAGAACGCGCTGGGGCTTGACGTAAAAATCGACGACATATCGGGCCAAGTGGCGGCGCTGGCGATTCAGGGCCCGACCTCCGGGCGCCTGCTGCAGCAAATTAGCGGCGCCGACATCGTCCATTTGAGGTATTTCCGGCTCACGCACGGGAAAATCGCCGGCGTGGACGTGGACATTTCGCGCACCGGCTACACCGGCGACCTGGGCTACGAAATCTGGATACCATGGAGAGAAGCGCCGAAGGTTTGGGACGCTTTGATGGAGCGCGGCCGCGAATTTGATTTGCACCCGGCCGGGATGCTGGCGCTGGACGTGGCGCGAATTGAGGCTGGGCTGATCCTGATCGAAGTGGATTACTTCAGCAGCAAGAAGGCGCAGATCGAATCGCAAAAATATTCGCCTTACGAAATCGGACTGGGGCGGCTGGTAGATCTGAAAAAAGAGCACTTCATCGGGCGCGCGGCTCTCGAAGAGGAAAACCGGCGCGGCCCGAAGCGCCTGCTGACCGGCCTGGACATCAATTGGAACGACGTCGAGCGGCTCTACGACGCGATCGGACTCGCGCCGCAAGTACCAAGCACGGCTTCACGCGCCGCGGTACCGGTTTATCGCGGTGGATTTCAGGTCGGGAAAGCGACTTCGACGACCTGGTCGCCCACTCTGAAGAAAATGATCGCGCTCGCGAGCGTCAGCCGCGAAAATGCGGCGCCCGGTACGGAACTCCAGATGGAACTTACGGTTGAAGCGGTTCGTCACAAGGTACGCGCGACGACCACAGAATTGCCGTTCTTTAATCCGGCTCGAAAGACTGCGACTCCGGTCGTTTGAGTTTCTGGCGTTTAGAAATTTTTAGGCAAAGGGGAACGAACGAATGATCGTCTCTCGCTGGAAGCGCGCGTTTGGGGGCATCTTTCTCGCCGCACTGTTTTTTGCTCCGGGCGCGGCACTCGCCGCTACCGCGCGGCCTGGCGTGATCCGCATCCAGGTTGACGCGACGCACGCTCCGCAAAGAATCCTGCACACCCATCTCACGATACCCGTGGAATCCGGACCGCTGACCTTGCTTTTCCCCCAGTGGATTCCGGGCGAGCACATGCCCGATGGCCCGATTAACGGCATGGCCGGATTGAAATTCGCGGCCGGCAAGAAAACGATTCCCTGGCGCCGCGATCTGCTCGATATGTTTGCTTTCCATCTCGAGATTCCGGCGGGCGTGACATCGCTCGAGGCCACATTCGATTTCCTGATCTCCGGCGCCGGCTCGGGCTATTCGTCCGGCGCATCCTCGACAGCCTATCTGAACGATTTAAACTGGAATCAATTACTGCTCTACCCGCGGGGCTACGCCGCCAAGGACCTCACCTACGCGGCGAGCCTCAAGCTGCCGGAGGGGTGGAAATTCGCGACGGCGCTACCCGGTGCGAAACAAAATGGCGACACGATCACTTTTTCGCCTGTTCCCCTCAGCACGCTCGTGGATTCGCCGGTGCTGTCGGGGCGCTATTTTCGCGTGATACAGCTCACACCCGGCCAGACTCCTTCGCACGAAATCGACCTGGCCGCGGATAGCGAAGCCGATCTGGCGATGACGCCCGAGACGGAAGCTCATTATCGCCAGCTGGTCGCCGAGACCGGCGCACTTTTCGGCGTGCGCCACTATCGCGACTATCATTTCCTGCTCACGCTCAGCGACAACACGGCGCACTTCGGCCTCGAACATCATGAATCCAGCGACGATCGTGTCTACGAAAAGAGCCTGACTGACGAAACGTTCCGTACGGCGACCGCCAGCCTGCTTCCCCACGAATTTGTCCATTCCTGGAACGGCAAATATCGCCGCCCCGCGGATCTCGCAACGGCCGCATATTACCAGCCCATGCGGGACGATCTGCTTTGGGTCTACGAAGGACTCACGGAATATTGGGGCGAGGTGCTGACGGCGCGAAGTGGACTCCGAAATCAGGAGCAGGGGCACGAGGAGCTGGCCCGGCTGGCCGCGATATTCGATCACGAGCCGGGAAGGACCTGGCGCCCGTTGCAGGACACGGCCGATTCCGCCGTGGTCCTTTACAACGCACCGGAGGATTGGGTCAACTGGCGCCGGGACACGGATTTTTACGACGAGAGCGCATTCCTATGGCTCGACGCGGACACCATCATCCGCCGCTTGACGAAAAACCAGAAATCCATGAATGATTTCTGCCTGTTGTTTTACGGCGGACCAGGCGGCGAACCTGCGTTGAAAACCTACGCGTTTGAGGACGTCGTAGCGGCGCTCAATAAGGTTGCTCCCTACGACTGGACCACGTTCCTTCGTACGCGCCTCGATTCCGTCGCTACGAAGACGCCCGATGAGGCGCTCCTGCACAGCGGATGGCAGGTCGTCTATAGCGATCAGCCGAACGACCTTGCGGATGCCCGGGATGCGGCGATGAAACAGGTCACCTTGATGAATTCGATCGGCTTGATTGCCACCGATCAAGGGCTAGTCAAGGAAGTATTGTACGACGGGCCTTCGTTTAAGGCGGGCCTCGGACCCGGCATGAAAATCACCGAGGTCTCCGGCAAGCCCTTCACGCTGGAAGCGCTCAAGAGCGCCGTCGCGAGGTCGGCTTCGTCACCGGTGCAACTGACGGTGGCCAACGGCCCGCAAGTCCAGGCCTATTCGATCGATTATCACGGCGGCCTGAAGAATCCGCATTTGCAACGCGCACAGAATCACCCGGACGTTCTTGACGAAATTCTCAAACCGCTGGCGCCTTAAGCGGGCGTGCGATGGCGGTGTCCGGCTACTACGAAGACTTGGAGGCGACACAACTATGAAGCCGCAAACTGGATTCACCCAGCTCGTGACCCTGTTGTTAATTTTGAGCGGAATGTCGCTGCCGCCGCCTCCGCAGAGGCGCAAACCAAAGAGAAGCGCGCCATCACGTTCCGCGACCTGATCTCCATGCATCGCCTGGGCGATCCGCAGCTTTCGCCGGACGGACATTGGATTGCGTACACGGTCGCCACGCCGGATTTTGACGCGAATCATCTCGTCAAGGACATCTGGGTCGTATCCGTTTCCGGCGGAGAGCCGCATCAATTGACCAAGGGCGGCAGCGACGAGCGCGCGCGCTGGTCCCCGGACGGCGAGAAGCTGGCGTTTCTTTCCTCTCGCGACGGGGCCGCGCAGGTGTATGAGATTTCAGTGAGCGGCGGCGAGCCGGTCAAGGTCACGTCGCTGTCGGGCGGCGCGGACAACGAACTGTGGTCGCCCGATGGAAAATGGATTGCATTCACCTCCGGCGTTTATCCCGATTGCAAGGACGAAGCCTGCAACGCCTCGCGCGACGCCGCGAAGGACAAAAGCAAAGTGAAGGCTCGCGTCTACGAACAGCTTCTCTATCGCCACTGGAACGCATGGTCCGATGGCAAGCGCAGCCACCTCTTCGTCGTCGGCTCCGAAGGCGGGACGCCGCGCGACCTCACTCCCGGCGCGGACTATGACGTGCCTCCGTTCAGCCTCGACGGCGCCGAAGCCATCGCATTTTCGCCCGATAACAAGGAGCTTTGCTTCACCGCGAATACGGATAAAAACCAGGCGCTGAGCACAAACGGGGATCTTTTCCTCGTCCCCGCCGGCGGCGGCGCCGCGCCGAAGCGCATCACGACCAATCCGGGCGACGATTGGGGCCCGGTCTATTCCCCCAACGGAAAATGGATCGCCTACCGCGCGCAACTGCAGCCCGGATACGAAA
Source organism: uncultured Acidobacteriota bacterium (assembly GCA_963814605.1). Taxonomy (GTDB): domain Bacteria; phylum Acidobacteriota; class Terriglobia; order Acidiferrales; family UBA7541; genus Palsa-295. Next base: position 1,462,089 of record CAWFDD010000002.1, read on the forward strand.
GCGACCGCTGGCGCCTGATGCTCTACGACCGCGCGAGCGGCAAATCCGCGAACCTGACTGAAAATTTCGACCGCAACGTGAGCTCGCCGGAATGGTCAGCCGATAGCAAGACGATCTACTTCCAATCGGAAGAAAAGGCCGAGATGCCGATCTATGCCATCGCCGCGAGCGCGGGCAGCACGCCCAAAGTGATCCTCGGCAACAGCTTCAACGCGGAATTCGACATCAGCCGCGACGGCCGCACGCTGGCCTTCACGCGCACCAACTCGACCATGCCCGCCGAAATCTTCGCCGCCAATTCCGACGGCACGTCGGTCCGTCAGCTCACCCATCACAACGCCGCGCTGCTTTCGCAGCTCGATCTTTCGCCGATGGAGCCGATGTGGTTCGAGGGCGCCGAAAAAACGCAGGTGGAAGGGCTGCTGCTTCGGCCGCCGCATTTCGACGCCTCGAAAAAATATCCGCTTCTGCTTCTGATCCACGGCGGCCCGCAGGGCGAATGGGACGACGATTGGGGCGGCTATCGCTGGAATCCGCAGATGATGGCGTCGCCCGGTTACGTGGTGCTGATGATCAATCCTCGGGGCTCGTTCGGCTACGGACACAAATTCACCGAAGAGATCAGCCGCGATTGGGGCGGAAGAGTCTATGTGGACCTGATGAAGGGCGTGGATGCGGCCGTGGCGAAGTATCCCTTCATTGACGGCTCGCGCATGGCCGCGGCCGGTGGTTCCTACGGCGGCTATATGGTGGACTGGATCGCCACGCACACGGGGCGCTTCAAGTGCCTCATCACCCACGCCGGACCGTGGAATCAATACAGCATGTACGGGGCGACCGAGGAACTGTGGTTCCCCGAATGGGAGATGGGCGGACCTCCGTGGTCGAGTCCCGAGAATTATAAGAAGTGGTCGTCGAGTGAATTCGCCGCCGCGCTCGGAAAATTCAAGACCCCCACGCTGGTGATCGCCGGGGAACTCGACTTCCGCGTGCCCTACACGCAGAGCCTTGAATTTTTCAGCGCGCTGCAGCGGCAGGGCGTTCCGTCGAAGCTGGTCATATTTCCCGACGAAGGCCACTGGATCTTGAAACCGCAAAATAGCGAGCTCTGGTACGGCACGTTTCAAGCCTGGCTCGCCAAGTACCTCTGAGCAGACCGCCGAAACGTTTCACGAGACCCGGTCGCGCGCCTCGCGAGCCTGCGTATTTCTGCGGATTGACACCGAACCGTGCAAGGAGCATCGTTCCCTCCTCTAATTCCCTCGGGGGGCTCCGATGCGGCCATCGAGGAGACCGTGTATCTGTGCGTCGCTCGCGCTGCTGGCTTGCTCGGTGCTGGCCCCGCGAACGTATGCTGAAGCTTTGACCATTACCAGTGCGCCCCCCGGCGCCACCGTCGAGATCGACGGCGTCGTTGTCGGTACGACTCCATTTGTGATGAAGTATCCCCACGGCTATTTCAGAAAGACCACCACGATCTTCGAAGCGCGACTTCAGCATCCGATATCGGTTCGAATCTCGAAGGACGGTTTCACCTCGCAAGAAATGAGGATTACGGAAGGGCCATTCGAATGGGAGTCGCTAAACGGTCGGAATCACGGGCCGTACTATCTGTTGAAAACCAGCCACGTCCAGGCTTCGCTTCAGCCGCTGTCTGCGGCCTTCACCGGCTCCGTGAAAACCACAGTTCGCGGCCGAGAAGTGGTGTTTCGGCCGGAGATTCCCATAGAGCAGATTGTGCAAGACGCGATGCCAGCAGTCGTAACGCTGCGAAACTCTACCGGTCTCGGAAGTGGATTTCTGATTACGGATACCGGGGTAATCGCAACCAATCGTCACGTCGCGGCAGGCGAGGCGGCAATGACTGTTGGTTTTACCAACGGGCACGAATTACGCGGGAAGGTAATTCTTATTGATCCAAACTTAGATCTCGCTCTCGTCAAAATCGACGGTAGCGGATTTCCATATTTGCGACTGGCAGACCCCGACCAAATTCGCATAGGCGAAAGCGTGATCGCGATTGGGAGCCCGCTAGGCCTCGAAGGTACGGTCACCAGAGGAATCATAAGTACGATCAAGCGCAGCCTGCCGGACTCGAGGGGAAGCTACCTGCAAACGGACGCAGCCATCAATCACGGAAACAGCGGCGGACCGCTGCTGGACATGCACGGCGATGTAGTCGGGATCAACAGTGCGCGACTCGAAACCGATGGCGGCGACAACGCCGTCAACGGAATCGCGTTTGCGCTTAGTTCCGAGGACATACTGGCGGCACTTCACAAGTTTTATCCAGCCCGGGCTGACTCATCGCAGTCCGTTGACGCTGATCCGTTTGGGCACGTCACCTTTACCTCCGAGGACTCCGGATCGGAAATCTACATCGACGGAAGATTCGTGGGCCAAACCCCGGCCACAATCAGCTTGTCCGCCGGCACACATCACGTCGAGGTCAAGGCTTCCGGCAAACAATCGTGGTCTCGCGACCTCGAAGTATTGAAAGACAGCCAGTTGACCTTGCACCCCGTTCTTAGTCCAGCGCCCTAGAACGACGCGGTGTTTCAGCATGGACACCGCTCTGCCAGCGGCGTCGTTTTCGCGCACATTTCCCGTGCTATCCTCGCCCATGAACTCGCTCCGATGACTTATCTCCAATACACGATCGCGCCAGCCACTCTCTCGTCGTGACGCAGATCCCAGAGAGCCACGCGCCCGAAGCCGCCTCCCAGCGCTACGCGTTCCTGGTCGCATCCGGTATTTTCCTCAGCCGCATCGCAGGCCTGGTCCGCGACCGCGTGTTCGCGCACTACTTCGGGCTTTCCGCTACGGCAGACGCTTTCAAAGCCGCGCTGCGAATTCCGAATTTCCTGCAAAATCTGTTCGGCGAGGGCGTGCTCTCCGCTTCGTTCATTCCGGTGTACGCCAGCCTGCTCGCGCGGGACGACGACGAAGAAGCGCGCCGCACTGCCGGGGCCGTTGCTTCGCTGATGTTGCTGGCCACCGCCATCCTCGTCCTGATCGGTGTTCTCGGTGCGCCCTGGCTGACGTATGCGCTGGCCGCCGGCTTTTCCCCTGAAAAACGCGAGCTGACCGTACGCATCGTGCGCATCCTTTTTCCGGGCGTCGGATTGCTCGTCCTTTCCGCGTGGTGTCTTGGAGTCCTCAATAGCCACCGCCGTTTTTTTCTTTCGTACTCCGCTGGCGTGATCTGGAATGTTGCAATGATCGCCGCGATGCTCGGCTGGGGACGCCACTCTGCCCAGGATCGGCTCGCGATAATTCTGGCGTGGGGTTCGGTTGTCGGCAGCGCTATGCAAGTGGGAGTGCAACTGCCCGTCGTGCTCCGCCTGCTGGGAGGCCTTCGTCTTTCGCTAAGCCACCAAACGGAAAATGTGAAAACCGTTGTTGTCAATTTCTTCCCGGTCTTCATCAGCCGCGGCGTCGTGCAGATCAGCGCCTACGTGGACGGATTTATCGCCAGCTGGTTGCCCACCGCCGCCGTCTCCGCGCTCGCCAGCGCACAACTTCTCTACACGCTGCCTGTGAGTCTGTTCGGCATGTCCGTTTCCGCCGCCGAATTGCCGCAAATGTCCGGCGCAGCGGGCAGCGAAAGCCAGGTCGGCGAGATTCTGCGCAATCGCCTGAACGCCGGCCTGCGCCAGATCGCATTCCTGGTGGTGCCTTCGGTGGTCGCGTTCCTGGTTTTGGGCGACGTGGTTGTCGGCGCGATCTATCGCACCGGCCGCTTCACTCAGGGCGATGTCACCTACGTGTGGGGCATTCTCGCCGGCGCGACGGTGGGCCTTCTCGCGTCCACGCTCGGCCGGCTCTATTCGTCCACGTATTACGCGCTGCGCGACACGCGCACGCCGTTGCGATTTGCCATCGTGCGCGTCGTTTTGACATCGATCCTCGGCTATCTCTGCGCGCTTCCCTTGCCACGACTTCTCGGAATCGAGCCGCGCTGGGGCGTCGCCGGACTGACGATTTCCGCCGGCATCGCTTCCTGGGTCGAGTTCCACCTGCTGAGGCGCACGCTGAACCGCCGAATCGGCCGCACCGGACTTACCGCTTCTTACCTGGCAAAACTCTGGGCGATCGCGCTGGTAGCCGCAGCCGCCGGCTGGGCAATCCACCAATACGGAGGCCATCATGGGCCAATTCTCGTCGCGGTGCTTGTCCTGGGACCCTACGGAATTCTCTATCTCGGTGGGACCTGGATCGCGGGGCTTGCGGAATCTCGCGCCATTTTCGGCCGCTTCCTCGGAGCGTCGAGAACGCCTCGATAGCGCGGCCAAACGCAAGAGCGCATCATCGGGAGGAATTCCGGAAATAAGAACCGCTGCGATTCGCGGTTAGAATTTGTAGACGAAAGCGATGGAAACTTTCGGGCTGTACTGGTAAGTGCCGAAGAAGCGCGTCCCGATCAAGTCGGCGCCGATGCGGTAGGCAAAACGCCGCTGATGTACGTTGATGTCTACGCCGCCGCCAACGAGGTAAGCGAACGCCAACTGATTTCCGAACGCCGTTTGCGGCAGAAAATTCGCGCCGCCCACCAATCCGTGCCCCCATACCTCGAGTCCAAAAGGTGCTGACCAGCGAAATCGCGCTCCACCGAGACCCATCACATACTTCGAGCTCTGGTTAAACGCGTTGCCCCACACGCCATCAAACTCACCCTCGCCGGCGAACCATTTTCCCCAAGGATAGTAGACAAGGCCGAGGTTGACGCCGTTCATGTTCTCGGTGACCCTGGGTACGACATACAAGCGTACGAACGTGTAGCCTGCGTTTACCTGCCAATTGTAATTCTGAAAAACCCCGAAAACGCTGGGCTGCTGCTGGTCCGTCGAAGCCGAACTGGATGCTTCGGAAGCAGTCGCGTCAATCCCGCTGGTGGACGAAATGGCCGACGCGGCTGGCGTCGCCGCTGCGGCGGACAGCGATGGCTCTGTCGGAGTGATTCCGGTTGTGGCCGTGGGAGCTGCCGGTGCGGTTGGTAGAGCGTTGTCTGCATTGGCCTGCGCGCGCACACCGGCCGAAAAAAGTAGGATCGCCGCAACTAGAAATGCCGCATGCTTCATCGCCTATCTCCCCAGAAGCGTCCCAACGCCTCTCACCTGCCTCCTCAATTTGAGCCACAACGGGCCGGTGTGTCCACCTCAAAATCTATTTTGGAACAGAGAAAGTTAACCAATGGTTGCCCTCGCGGAAAAAATACACGGGTTGGCGTCGTTATCCTCCTTCAGACGAATACTCAATCCGGCCCACAAGCGTATGTTAGGATTGATGCTAGTTTCTGTCGAGTCGAAGTTTCCGCGCACCGGATGTGCATGACTGGTGCCGAGTTAGAGGTAACTTCGCATGGCCAAGCACCAACATTGGGACGTTGATCGGGCTCAATCGCGCATTCAGGAATTGGAGCGCCTGCCCGGCGCCCTGCTCCCGATTCTCCATGCCCTGCAGGACGAGTTCGGGTACGTGGACAAGGCCGCGATTCCCCTGATCGCCAGCGCGCTCAACCTTTCGCATGCCGAGGTGCACGGCGTCCTCAGCTTTTACCACGACTTTCGCCGCGCTCCGGCAGGGCGCCATGTGCTGCAGATGTGTCGCGCCGAAGCCTGCCAGTCCATGGGCTGCGAGAACGTGATCCGCCACGTGGAGGATCGCCTGGGAGTGAAACTGGGCGAGACCACGGAAGACAGCAGCTTTACCGTCGAACCGGTGTTCTGCCTTGGCAATTGCGCTCTATCCCCGGCCGTGATGCTCGACGGAAAGCTTTACGGGCGGGTGTCGTCGGATGTCGCCGATTTCCTGATTGACGACGCCAAGAGGCGCGCATGAGTTTCAAAATCTTCGTGCCGGGCGACGCTGCGGCGCTTTCAGTGGGCGCCGAGGGCGTTGCCAAGGCGATGGCCGAACAGATTGCTTCGCGTCGGCTGGATGCCTCGGTGGTGCGCAACGGTTCGCGCGGCATGTTCTGGCTCGAACCGCTGGTCGAGGTGGAAACACCCGGCGGTCGAATCGCCTATGGCCCGGTAACCGCAGAATCTGTGCCGGGCCTGTTCGACGCCGGATTCCTCGAAGACAAACCCCATCGCCTTCATCTCGGTCTTACCGAGGAAATCCCCTTTCTCAAGAATCAGGAGCGCCTGACTTTTGCCCGCTGCGGCATCACCGATCCTCTATCCCTTTCCGATTACATGAGTCACGGCGGCTATCGAGGGCTTGAGCGCGCGTTGACCCTCACTCCGCAGGCGATCGTCGAAGAAGTCACCAATTCGGGCCTTCGCGGACGCGGCGGCGCCGGATTTCCCACCGGAATCAAATGGCGCACGGTTCTCAACGAGCCGGCCGGTCAAAAATACATCGTCTGCAACGCCGATGAAGGCGATAGCGGAACCTACGCCGACCGCATGATCATGGAGGGCGATCCGTTTGTCCTGATCGAAGGCATGACCATCGCCGGATTCGCCGTCGGCGCCACCAGCGGCTACATTTACATCCGCTCCGAGTATCCCCACGCCTTCCGGCAGCTGCGGCGCGCCATCGCCATCGCGTACAAGAATGGCTACCTCGGCCAAAATGTCGCCGGCAGCGGAAAAAGATTCGATCTCGAGCCGCGCATGGGCGCTGGCGCCTATATTTGCGGGGAGGAAACGTCGCTTCTCGAAAGCCTCGAAGGCAAACGCGGCCAGATTCGCTTCAAACCGCCGCTCCCTGCGATCAAGGGCCTCTTTGGCCAGCCAACCGTGGTAAACAACGTGATCTCGCTCGCCACCGTGCCCATCATCCTCGACAGGGGCGCTCAGTTTTATCGCGATTTCGGTGTCGGCAAATCCCGAGGCACTCTGACCATCCAACTCGCGGGAAATATCAAGCGCGGCGGCCTGGTGGAGAAAGCCTTCGGCCTCACTCTGCGCGAGGCGATTTACGATTTCGGCGGCGGCACGGCTTCCGGGCGTCCTCTGCGCGCAGTGCAAGCGGGCGGGCCGCTGGGCGCCTATTTCCCCGAATCTTTGCTCGATACGCCACTCGATTATGAGGCTTTCGCGGAGCGCAAGGGCATGCTGGGCCATGGCGGTATCGTGGTCTTCGACGACACCGTGGATTTGGCGCATCAGGCCCGCTTCGCCATGGAGTTTTGCGCGGCCGAAAGTTGCGGAAAATGCACCCCCTGTCGCGTCGGCTCCACGCGCGGCGTCGAAGTTATTGATAGAGTAATCGCCGGCGAGGATCGAGTGAAAAATCTCGAGCTGCTCGGCGATTTGTGCGAGGTGCTCACGGATGGCTCGCTTTGCGCGCTGGGCGGTCTGATTCCCTACCCCGTGCAGAGCGCGATCCGCCACTTTCCAGAGGATTTCGAAAAGCCCGCTCCTCCGCCGGCATCGCAGCGAGCCGGGCGTGGTCGGGAAATCCAGTCATGGCGCTAACACGACAGCTGGACTACGGGACGCCGGCGCGAACCTCCGAAACTCTGGTCGCGCTGGAAATCGACGGCAAACCGGTCACCGTGCCCGCGGGCACGTCCGTGATGCGCGCTGCCGCTGAAGCCGGCGTTCAAGTCCCCAAGCTCTGCGCCAGCGACAATCTCGAGCCGTTCGGTTCCTGCCGCCTCTGCCTGATCGAAATTGAAGGACGCCGCGGCACCCCCGCCTCCTGCACCACGCCAGTCGAGCAGGGCATGAAAGTCCGCACGCAATCGCCTAAGCTCGCACGGTTGCGGCTCGGCGTCATGGAGCTGTACGCCTCCGATTATCCGCGCGAAATGCTGGAAGCTTCCGCGCACGCCAACACCGAATTCCAGCAGATGGCTGCGGCCGTGGGCCTGCGCGAGGTGCGCTACGGATATTCCGGCAAGAATCATCAGCGCGCCGATAAGGACGAATCCAATCCATATTTTGCCTTCGATCCCGCGAAGTGCATCCTGTGTTCGCGCTGCGTCCGCGCTTGCGATGAAGTTCAGGGAACATTTGCTCTGACGATTGATGGCCGCGGTTTCGCATCCGCCGTTTCCGCCGGCGACAAACCGTTCCTCGAATCCGAATGCGTCTCCTGCGGCGGCTGCGTGCAAGCTTGCCCGACCGGCAGCCTTCTCGAAAAATCGGTGATGGATCGCGGCCAGCCGGACCGCAGCGTGGTCACGACGTGCGCCTACTGCGGCGTGGGCTGCTCGTTTGTTGCCGAACTCCGGGGCGGCGAAGTCGTCCGCATGACGCCCGATAAAGACGGCAAGGCCAATCACGGCCATTCCTGCGTGAAGGGACGCTTCGCCTGGGGCTATGCAACGCACAAGGACCGCATCCTGAAGCCTATGATTCGCGCGAAATTCACCGATCCGTGGCGCGAAGTCAGCTGGAAGGAAGCCATCGGCCACGCCGCCGGCGAATTCAAGCGCATCCAGGCCGAATACGGCCGCGACTCCATCGGCGGCATCACTTCGTCGCGCTGCACGAACGAGGAAACTTATCTCGTCCAAAAAATGGTTCGCGCTGCGTTCGGCAACAACAATACCGACACCTGCGCGCGCGTCTGCCATTCGCCCACCGGCTACGGCCTAAGGACGACTTTCGGCACCTCCGCCGGCACTCAGGATTTCGATTCCGTCGCCGCCGCCGACGTAATCATGATCATCGGCGCCAATCCCACCGACGCGCACCCGGTCTTCGCCTCGCAGATGAAGCGCCGCCTGCGCCAGGGAGCGCACCTGATCATCGTTGATCCGCGCCGCATCGATCTCGTCAAATCTCCGCACGTCGCGGCGGACTTCCATCTGCCGCTGCTGCCGGGCACCAATGTCGCCATGATCAATTCACTGGCGCACGTTGTCGTCACCGAAGGCCTGGTGGACGAAGCCTTCGTGAAGGAACGCTGCGATCTCGCCGCCTTCGACGGATGGCGCGAGTTCGTCGCCGAAGAAAAAAATTCGCCCGAAGCCATGGAAAAATTCACCGGCGTGCCCGCCGCCGACGTTCGCGCTGCGGCCCGGCTCTACGCCACCGGCGGCAACGGCGCTATTTACTACGGCCTCGGCGTCACCGAACACAGCCAGGGCTCGACCATGGTCATGGGCATGGCCAATCTCGCCATGGCCACCGCCAACATTGGCAAGAACGGCGTCGGCGTCAGTCCCCTGCGCGGCCAGAACAACGTGCAGGGTTCCTGCGACATGGGCTCTTTCCCGCATGAATTCACGGGCTATCGCCACGTCTCAGAAAATGCCGTACGCGAGTCATTCGAAAAAGAGTGGGAAGTCACCCTGCAATCCGAGCCCGGCCTGCGCATCCCCAATATGATTGACGCCGCCATAGACGGCACCTTCAAGGGCATTTACATTCAGGGCGAGGACATCGTCCAGTCCGATCCCAATACGCAGCACATCTCCACCGGCCTCGCGGCGATGGAGTGCGTCGTCGTGCAGGATCTCTTCCTCAACGAAACCGCGAGCTACGCTCACGTGTTTCTGCCCGGCTCATCCTTCCTTGAAAAAGACGGCACCTTCACCAACGCCGAGCGGCGCCTCGGCCGCGTGCGCAAAGCGATCGAGCCTATGGACGGGCTTGCCGACTGGGAAGTGACCATGGCTCTCTCCGCCGCGCTGGGCTACCCGATGCATTACAGCCATCCCTCCGAAATCATGGACGAAATCGCGCGCCTCACTCCGACGTTCGCCGGCGTCAGCTTTGAAAAACTCGACCGCCTCGGCAGCGTGCAGTGGCCGTGCAACGACAAGGCTCCCGAAGGCACGCCGGTGATGCACATCGGCGGCTTCGTGCGCGGCAAGGGCCGCTTCATGATCACCGAGTTCATTCCCACCGACGAGCGCGTCAATGCTCGCTTCCCGCTGATCCTGACTACGGGACGAATTCTTACGCAATATAACGTCGGTGCGCAGACCCGGCGCACCGCCAACAACGTCTGGCACGACATGGACGTTCTCGAAATGCATCCAGCCGACGCGGAAGACCGTGGAATCAAGGAAGGCGATCTCGTCTCGCTCGCCAGCCGCGCGGGAGATATCACCCTGCCCGCGCGCATCTCCGAGCGCATGCAGCCCGGCGTTGTCTACACTACCTTCCATCACGCCATGACCGGTGCGAACGTCGTCACAACGGAATTTTCCGACTGGGCTACGAATTGCCCTGAATATAAAGTCACCGCCGTGCAGGTTCAGCTCGCACGCCATATGTCCGAATGGCAGGAGCATCATCGCGAGACCCGCCGCCTGACCACGCGCATCAAAAAAGAATCCACCGCCAACGCCAACTTCGACGACTGATCCATGGAATCTGAAAACATGGTTCACATGGCGAATCAAATCGCCCTGTTCTTCGCCAGCTATCCCAGAGAAGACGCCATCGCCGGCGTCGCCGACCATCTGCGCAAATTCTGGGAGCCTCGCATGCGCAAGCAAATCATCGGATATGTGGCGCAGGGCGGCGCCGGCCTGCACGATTTAGCCATTGAAGCCGTAAAGCGTCTCCACTAGCCGCGCGCCTGCGATCCCGTTAAACCGCCGACTGCGCCGCGCAAAATTCGACCACCCGCGCCTCCGACCAAAACCTCTCCGCGCCGCGCTCCTGCGATATAAACCCGCAATGGCCGCCATTTTTTGTCGCGACGAATCGAATGTTCGGATTTTCGCGAATTGCCTCCCGCTCAAACGTTGAAAACGGCACGAACGGATCGTCCTGTGCCGTCAGGATCAGCGTCGGCACGCGGATCGCGGCTAGCACGTGCATGGCGCTCGATCGCGCGTAATAGTCGTCCGCGCCTTCGAACCCGCAATATCGCGCCGTGATGATTTCATCGAATTCGCGCACCGAGCCGACGCGGCCCAGCCCGTCCACGGAATAGATTCCCGCGAACATCCTCGCCTTGCGCCGCATCCGGATTTTCAGCTGGCGCACGAAGTGCCGGTTGTAGACGAAATTCCGCGGCTCACCCAGTGCATCCGCGCACGCCGCCAGATCGAGACACGGCGCGACGGCCACCACTCCGCGCAGTTCCTTCGGCGCCGAGTCGCCGAATTCGCCCGCCATCTTCAGCACCAGATTGCCGCCCATCGAATAGCCCGCGAAGAAAATCTCAGGCAACCCGTCGCGCTCGATCAATTCGCGCGCGACCGCGCGGAGGTCGGCGCTGCGCCCCGAATGATAAAGCGTCGGCGTCAGATGTTCCGTGCCGCCGCAGTTCCGCTGGTTCATCCTCAGCACATTGAAGCCCGCGGCGCTGGCCTTTTCGGCGCAGCCGCGCATGTATCCGGAATCGCTCGACCCCTCCAGGCCGTGCAGCAGCACGAGCGTGGGATGCAGGCGCGGATCCTCCTGCCAGTGGCAGTCTGCGCGCACCTGGGTTCCCTGCTCCACTTCGAATAGCCTGGGCGTCGCCGGAGGCAATTGCGGGAATTTTCGCGGCACAAAGGCCGCCGCGATGGTCATCAAGTCTCGATTGCGCAGCGCCCGATGCGGGACGAATTCTTTCACCGCTCTCTATGGTAGGCAGTCCGCAGGTTTTCCGCAACGAAACGGAGATACCGGGCCGGCTAGTCGACGTGCGTGCCGGTCAGCGGGCAAGGATCGGTGTGCGTGGTCATAATGGTCCCGATGGCGTCCCGCCACTCCTCGGAGGTGTACTGCTCGATCCCGTTCATCTGATCCATGCAGAACACCGGCGCATCGGCCGTGTTCCCCGCGCTTCTGGGCACGGAAACGATCAGATACATCGGTGGATACATCAGCGTGCCCGGCGTAATTCCGGGGACCTGCCCGCAGCGAATGAACTTCGTGTCGTAGTCCGACTCCCGCAGCAGCGTGTTTAGCTCGGTGTCTCGAGCGGGATCGAAGCCCACCTGGTACAACTGGCAGGCGTACCCCTCATCGGGATGCCCCGCAAAATATTCTGTCTCCTTCGCACGGATCAGATGCAAAGCCTGGATCGCGGTTTCCGCCTGGCGGGCGGTCTTTGCCGGGCTCACCGTGTACGGATCGCCGTGGGCGATGCGATCGAGCAACGCGGCCCGCGTGTTCGGATGTTTGTCCAGATCGCGGCGGATATCCTGTATGGCGCCCAGCACGCCCAGGAACAAAATGGCGAGAATCGCGAGTTGCAGGTAGCCGAGAATCAGGCCGGCAAACGCGATGCCGGTTCCCGTCTGCCGGCCTCCGCTTCTGGCGATCTGGCTGCGCGATACGTGCCCAAAAACGACGGCGGCAATGCCAACTGGAGGTATGAGCGAGAAAAATCCCGCTATCAGGCTCGCCACGGCCATTTTGTTCACCGTCGGACTCGACGGCGGCGGGGGCGCTGCGATCCGAGCCGGCGCAGAATTTTGAGCCGGCGCAGACACACGCGAAGCCGGGGCGGGCTCCGCGGCCAGAGGTTTCGCGCACGCTCGGCAGTATTTTCGGCCTTCGGGATTATCGTGAGCGCAGTTCGGGCAGATCACTATCTCCTCCCAAGCGGCCATTCCACGTTGTTACTAAGAGCTTAGCATTCAGTTTTTCTAGGAGTGGCCCGCTGGAGATCGCTAGACGACTACTGGTAACTCCCGGAGCGGAATGGCTTTGGCGTGGCGTCCAAATTGTCTTTCCGATTTCGGTCCTGTGGGTCAGAATCCTCGGCATGGCAATCTTCATCCGATTGTATGTTGGTTCTGCGGTGCACGGCCTGCGGTTCGCGAGTCGCACTGGCAAGTGGAGGGTTCCATGAGCGTAGCGGAAAGCGTCAAGAAGCTGATCTCGTTGGTCGAAAATGGAAAGTTTCTCGACGCCATCCAGCAGTTCTATGCCGAGGGCGCGAGCATGCAGGAAAACAACGCGCCGCCCCGCGTCGGCTTGCCGGCGCTGCTCGAAAATGAGCGCAAATTTCTCACCACTGTGAAATTCAGCGTCAGTCGCGCCGAATCGTTTGTGGTGGATGGGAATCGCGCGGCGATTAACTGGATCTTTGAGTTCACCGATCCTAAGGGGCAAAAGCGCCGCCTCGATGAAGTAGCCTATCAAGTGTGGCAGGACGGCAAAATCATCCGCGAGCGCTTCTACTACGATCCAGCGCAGCCGCAATAAGATGCGTCAAGATCCCGCATCTTGCTTTCAACTGCCGTTGCGCCTAGAATAAGTCGATTCATGAAGTCCGTCCGCGACAAGGAAACGTTTCTCAAGCCCGGCGCACCCCGCTGGGCTTTCGTGTTTATGGGGAGAACAACTGATGGCTAGAGAAGCCCTCTTCGTGACCACACAGGAAGGGCTCCCCGGCCGCCGGCAAGGCGAGCCTGGGAGATTGGTAGAGATCGCAGGCGAGCGGATGCTCGATTACGTCATCCCGGAAGGACTGACGTTCGACGATGTCCTGCTGGTTCCCGGGAAATCCGACGTGCTCCCCGCGCAAACGGACACGCGCACATTTCTATCGCGCACCATCGCGCTGAATATTCCCATCGTGGCCGCTGCGATGGATACGGTCACCGACGCGCGCCTGGCCATCGCCATCGCGCGCCAGGGCGGCATCGGATTCGTTCATCGCAACATGACCATCGAGCGTCAAGCGGAGGAAGTGGATCGCGTGAAGCGCTCGGAAAGTGGAATGATCGTTGACCCGGTGACCATCGGGCCAGAGATGTCCGTGCGCCAGGCGCTCGACATCATGAATAAATACAAGGTCTCCGGGCTGCCCGTCACGCGCGGGCAGCGGCTGGTGGGCATCCTGACCAACCGCGATCTGCGCTTCGAGCGCAACCTCGATCAGCCCGTCAGCAATATCATGACCAAGGAAAATCTCGTCACCGTGCCGGTCGGCACTACCCTCGAGGAAGCCGAGCGAATTCTCCAGCGCCACCGCATCGAAAAACTTCTGGTCGTGGACAAGGATTTCAATCTCAAGGGCCTCATCACCGTCAAGGACATCCAGAAGAAACTCGAATTCCCCAGCGCGACCAAAGACGAGCAGGGACGCCTGCGCGTGGGCGCGGCCATCGGCGCGACCGGTGATTTTCTAGAGCGCGCGCAGGAAATGGCCCGCGAAAAAGTGGACGTGCTGGCCATTGATACCGCGCACGGCCACACCACCCGCGTGATGGACGCCATCCGCGCCGTGAAACAGAAGCTGCCCGAAATGCAATTGGTCGCCGGCAACGTTGCCACGGCCGAAGGCACCCGCGACCTGATTTCGCTCGGCGTGGACGGCCTCAAAATCGGCATCGGCCCCGGCTCGATCTGTACCACGCGCATCGTCACCGGCGCGGGCGTGCCGCAAATCACCGCGGTCGCCGAATGTTCGCGCGCGGCGCTCGGCAGCGGCGTGCCGCTCATCGCCGACGGCGGCATCAAGTTTTCGGGTGATATCACGAAAGCGATCGCGGCGGGCGCCTCCGCCGTGATGATCGGCAGCCTCTTTGCCGGCACGGAGGAATCTCCCGGCGAAACGATTCTCTATCAGGGCCGCACCTTCAAATCCTATCGCGGCATGGGCTCGCTCGGCGCCATGGAAGCTGGCTCGGCCGACCGCTACGCGCAGGAAACCGCCGAGCGCGGCAAGTCCGTCCCCGAAGGCATCGAAGGGCAGGTGCCGTACAAGGGGCCGCTCGCCGGCCTCGTGGAACAACTCGTCGGCGGGTTGCGCAGCGGGATGGGCTACTGCGGCGCCGCCAATTTGAAGGATTTGCAGGAGCGCAGCAGATTTATTCGCATCTCTTCGGCAGGCTTGCGCGAGAGCCATGTGCACGACGTGATCATCACCCGGGAAGCCCCGAACTACAGGCTCGAGTAGCGCGGCTTGGCGCCTCCGGAAAATCCCAAACTGCGCTGGCTGAGAGTGTGGTGGCCGGCGCTCGCCTGGGCCGTGGTAATTTCCGCGTTTTCCACCGGAGCATTCACTTCCGAAAACACCAGCCGCATCATCATTCCGATTCTCCACTGGCTTCTGCCGCACGCTCCCACAAGGACTCTCAACTATGTTCACCACCTCATCCGCAAGTCCGCGCACTTCACCGAGTATTTCATTCTGGGTTTGCTGATTTTGCGCGGAATTCGCGCCGGGCGTCCGGGCACGCGGTTTGCGTGGGCGCTCGCGGCCATCGCCATCGTCGCCTGTTACGCGTCGCTCGACGAACTGCACCAGCGCTTCGTGCCGGGGCGCACCGCGGCGGTCGGAGATGTGCTGATTGACACCAGCGGAGGAGTTGCGGCGCAGGCGGTTGCGGCGCTGCTCATGCTTTGGGGTCACGTGCGGCAAAAGCAGAAGGCACAAATCGCGGCGAAGTCAGACGCCTGAAAAACAAAAGTCCCAAGCGGCGCTTGGGACTCTTGAGCGTTTCCTTCGAAATCGCACGGTGAGCTGAACGCCCACCGCCGCGAGGATTCGTTATTTGGATTGTCCGTTACTTTGCGGCGACGGCTTCCTTCTCTTCTTTCTCTTCCGGAGCTTCCTCGGCAGCGCCCTTGCGCGGTTTCTTATCTTTCTTCTTCAGTTCCGAACCGATGAATTCCAGAATCGCAAGTTCCGCTCCGTCTCCGATGCGCCAGCCCGTGCGGATGATCCGCGTGTAGCCTCCCGGACGATCGGCGAAGCGCGGCGCGAGATCCGCGAAAAGTTTCTTCGTCGCATCCGGAGTCATCAAGAACGACGCCGCCTGCCGGCGAGCGTGGAGCGAATCGCGCTTGCCGAGCGTGATCATTTTCTCGGCGATGGGGCGAGCCGCCTTCGCGCGCAGGATGGTGGTGTGAATGCGCCCGTGCTCGATGAGGTTGGTCACCAGATTACGCAGCACGGCGCGGCGATGCGCCGGCTGCTTGCCGAGTTTGGATCCTGATCTAAGGTGTCTCATGGCTCAGTCGCGGCTTAGATCGCCGAGGCGTCCCCTTCCGGAGGCGGAGGCGCGGTCTGGCTTGGAAGCGGCGGCCAGATCACGCGGCCGTGATCGTCGAACTTCATTCCGAGGCTCAAGCCCATCTTATGGAGGATGTCCTTGATTTCGTTGAGCGACTTGCGGCCGAAATTCTTGGTCTTCAGCATTTCGGACTCGGTCTTCTGAACGAGTTCCCGGAGGTTCTGAATGTTGGCGTTCTTCAGGCAATTGTAGGAGCGCACTGAAAGCTCGAGCTCCTCGACCGAACGGTCCAGAAATTCGAGGCGCGGATCGGCGTAGTTCTCGACGGCTTCTTCGGGAAGCTCGGGCTGTTCTTCGAAATTGATGAAGATGCTCATGTGATCCTTGATGAGCTTCGAAGCGAGGCCAATGGAGTCCTGCGGGGTGATGGCGGCGTTGGTCCAGACCTCGAGCGTCAACTTCTCGTAGTCCGTCATTTGACCAAGGCGCGCCGCTTCGACCGCGTAGTTCACCTTGCGAACCGGTGAATGGACCGAGTCAATCGGGATGTAGCCAATGGGGAGGTCCTCATCGAAGTTGCGGTCGGCGGCCACGTAACCGCGGCCGTTCTTGACGCGCAATTCCAGCTCGAGTTTGCCGCCTTCGCTGACCGTGGCGATGTAGATGTTTTTGTCGAGCACGGCGATATCGGCGTCTTCCTCGATCTTCGCGGACGTCACCGGGCCGGGAACATCCACATTGAGCGTGAGCGTCTTGGACTGGTCCGTGTTCAGCTTGAGGGGCACCTGCTTCAGGTTGAGGATGATGTCCGTGGCGTCTTCGACCACGCCGGGAATCGGCGAAAACTCGTGCAGCACGCCTTCGATTTTCACGGCGGTGATCGCCGCGCCCTCGATCGAACTCAGCAGCGCGCGCCGCAGAGCGTTTCCGACCGTGGTTCCCCAACCGCGCTCAAACGGCTGCGCGGAGAATTTTCCGTACTTGTCGGTAAGCGTCTCGGGTTCTGCCGCCAACCGCTTTGGTTTCTGAAAGCCCTTCCACATGATTGCCTTCCTTCTGGTCCGCTCGCGGCGGACCCGCTAACATTCTAAAAAACCAACCAGAGAACTTCAGGGGCTGAAGCCCCGACTTGTTTGTCCGGTCACGCCGCGGCGGAAGCCGCGACCCACAAGACCCTTCACCAACAGCCGGCCAGGTCGCCGGAACTTACTTCGAATACAACTCGACGATAAGCTGTTCGTTCATCGGGGGCGTTTGCACGTCCTCGCGGCGCGGCATGGCCACCACACGCGCCTTGAAATTCGCGCGGTCAATATCGAGCCACGGCGCGATTCCCTGGCTCTGCGCCAGATTGCGCGCTTCGAGCACCATGGCGTTCTGGTGCATGTTGTCCTTGAGCGCCACTTCGTCGCCTACCTGCACCAGATAGCTGGGAATATTCACCTTCTGGCCCTTCACGCGGATGTGCCCGTGCAGCACGAGCTGACGAGCCTGCGACCGCGACCCGGCGAGACCCGAGCGATACACCACGTTGTCGAGGCGCCGCTCGAGCATGACCATCAAGTTCGATCCGGTCGGACCCTTGGTGCGCTCCGCCTTTTCAAAGTAGTTGCGGAACTGGCGCTCGAGCAGTCCGTAGGTGCGCTTCACTTTCTGCTTTTCGCGCAGCTGGATGCCGTAGCCAACCATCTTCGGCCTGCGGGCCTGACCATGCTGCCCAGGAACGAAGTTGCGCTTCTCGATGGCGCATTTTTCTGTAAAACACCGGAGGCCTTTCAAGAAGAGTTTTTGCCCTTCCCGACGGCACAGCCGGCAAACCGCTTCACGATGTCTTGCCAAGTGTTTCTCCTTCTTCTTACTTCAGGGGCTAAAGCCCCTTTTCTCTAATTCCGTTAATGTGGGAGCGAAAGCTCCGACCCCCTACACCGCAAAACCAAGATGCCGGGCTGAAGGCCCCGGCGTTACACCAAAACCTCAGACGCGGCGGCGCTTCGGCGGACGGCAGCCGTTGTGCGGCACCGGCGTGACGTCCTTGATGGCGTTGATGTGCAGCCCCGACGACGCCAGCGCGCGGACCGCGGATTCGCGTCCCGCTCCCGGACCCTTGACGCGCACTTCCACCGACTTCATGCCGTACTGATCGCGCGCCACGCCCGCCGCAGTCATCGCCGCCTGCTGCGCGGCATAGGGAGTGCCCTTGCGCGAGCCCTTGAACCCCGATGAACCGGCCGAAGCCCAGCTAACCACACGGCCTTCCGGATCGGTGAGCGTGATAATCGTGTTGTTGAACGTGGCCTGAATGCAGACGAGGCCGTGCGGCACGATCCGCTTTTCCTTCTTCTTGCGAAATTCCTTCTTTCGCTTTGTCGGCTTTGCGCCTGCTGCCGGAGCTGCGGCTGCGTCTTTCGGTTCTTTAGCCAAGTCGGTTCCTCTCTTCGCCCTTCGTCAGGATCTCGATATCTACTTGCGGGCCATGGTCTTTTTCTTCGCGGCCACGGCGCCCTTTCGCGGACCCTTGCGGGTGCGCGCGTTGGTGTGCGTCCGCTGGCCGCGGACGGGAAGGTTCCGGCGATGGCGCAGGCCGCGGTAGCACTGAATTTCGATCAAGCGGCGCACGTTCATCTGCATCTCCTTGCGGAGATCGCCTTCCACGCGGCCCTCGGATTCGATCGCCGCGCGCAGATGCGTCACTTCCTCTTCGGTGAGGTCCTTGATTTTCTTGGTCGCGTCCACGTTGGCCTTTTCAGCGAGCGAACGTGCGCGCTGCTGGCCGATTCCATAAATCGCCGTGAGCCCAACCCAGAGCCGCTTATTCGGCGGCAGATCCACTCCAGCAATACGTGCCATAGTCCTTTCCTCTCTGCTTTTCCTGCTAGCCCTGGCGCTGGCGGTGTTTCGGGTTGGTGCAAATTACGCGCACCACGCCGCGCCGATGAACGATCTTGCACTTCATGCAAATTTTCTTGACCGATGCTCGAACCTTCATTTCAAGACTCCGTTCTTGCCAAGACAGGGGCCGAAGGCCCCGGCGCTACATTCAAATCTTAACCGCCGCAGATCGCGGCGCCCTACTTATAGCGATACACGATGCGGCCGCGGGTCAGGTCGTAGGGCGAAAGCTCGACGGCCACGCGGTCCCCGGCCAAAATGCGGATGAAATTTTTCCTCATCTTCCCCGAAATGTGCGCCAGCACCTGATGCTTGTTTTCCAATTCCACGCGGAACATGGCGTTCGGCAGCGGCTCGATCACGACCGCCATCACCTCGATGGCGTCTTCTTTCCCGCTGCCTTCACCCGGCTTCTTTTTTTCCGCTAAGGGCTTTCTGGCCATGCGCTCCGTTTCGGGGACCCAAAAGGGCCCACCTATTTGATGCTCAAGGGTTGCAACTCCCCCGACTCCGCTCAAGATGTCGGGCTGAAGACCCCGGCGCTACTCTCCAACCTGAACCCTACCAGCAGGGCCCGGTCGCCTCCCGCGGGCGGGTCAAAATCCACGGCCCGTTGCTGGTGACCGCGACGGTGTGCTCAAAATGCGCCGAATCGCTGCCGTCGACCGTTACCGCCGTCCAATCGTCGTCCAGCACCCGCACACCCGGGCCGCCCGAATTCACCATCGGCTCGATGGCCAGGACCATGCCCTCCTGCAGGCGCGGCCCCTGTCCCGGAGTGCCGTAGTTGGGGACCTGCGGGTCCTCGTGCATCTTGGTGCCGATGCCGTGGCCGACAAATTCCCTGACCACGGAGAAGCCGTTTTCCTCAACCCACTGCTGCACCGCCGCCGAGACATCGCCGAGCCGATTGCCCGGCTTGACGTTGGCGATGGCATGCTCAAGCGACTCGCGCGTTACGCGCAGCAGCTTCTCGCGCGCCGGCGTGACTTTCCCAACGGGCACGGTCAGCGCCGCATCTCCAAAGTAGCCTTCCAGCTCGACTCCGAAATCCATCGAGAGGATGTCGCCCTCTCGCACGCGCCGGGATGGCGACGGGATCCCGTGCACTACCTCTTGATTGATCGAGGTGCACACCGAACCCGGGTAACCCCGGTAGCCCTTGAAGGCCGGGCGGGCGCGATGTTCCGCGGTGTACGCCTCGGCGAATTCGTCGAGCTCCTTCGTCGACAGGCCCGGGCGGATCATGGCGCGCATTTTCTCAAGGGCGCCCCAAACGAGCAGCCCCGCGCGATGCATCTTCTCGAGCTCTGCCGGCGACTTGCAGATGACCATCTCACCCTTCCGCGCGCTTCACGATTTCACCGAGCGCACGGCTTACCTCGTCCATACTCAGCGAAGCGTCCACCACGTGGAACACGCCATGGCTGCGGTAATACTCCGTGAGCGGCTTGGTGGCCTTCTCATAAGCCGCCAGCCGCTGCCCGACGATTTCGGCGGTATCGTCGGCGCGCTGCACCAGCTTGCCGCCGTCGTGGTCGCAAATCCCATCCACTTTCGGCGGCAAATCGTAGACGTTGTAAATCTCGCCGCCCACGCTGCAGGTCCGGCGTCCGGTGAGCCGCCGCAACAACTTGTCGTGGCTCACAGCCAAATCCACGACTACCGGCTTGCCGAAACCCAAACGCTGCAAGATCGCGTCCAACCCCTCGGCCTGCGGCAGCGTCCGCGGGAACCCGTCGAAGAGGCATCCCATCGAGCAATCGGGCTGCGCCAGCCTCTGGTCCACCATTTTCATGACCAGATCGTCCGAAACCAGCTCGCCGCGCTGCATAATCGGCCCGACGATCTTGCCGAGGTCAGTGCCGCGAGCGACTGCGTCGCGCATCATGTCGCCGGTCGAAAGATGCGGCACGCCGCAGAGCTTGGCGATGCGCTTCGCCTGCGTGCCCTTGCCGGCTCCCGGCGGACCCAGCAAAATGAACGCTCGCTTGGTGGCCATGGTCATCGCCGGAGCAAAATCCTCAACCGCGACGACCGCGCACCCGGCCCTTGCGCACGAATCCTTCGTAATTGCGCATCACCAGCTGCGCTTCGAGCTGCTGCACGGTGTCCATGGCGACGCCCACGACAATGAGCAGCGAAGTGCCGCCGAAATAAAACTGCACGCCGAGGCCGTCGAGCACGAATCGCCACATATGCGTGTCGAACCAGGTTCCGATCATGCCCGGCAAGTGCTGCAAATGAATTCCGGAAATCATCCATTCCGGCAGCAAGCAAACGATCGCCAGATAGACGCCGCCGACCAGCGTGAGGCGTGACAGGATGCGATTGATATATTCCGACGTGTTCCGCCCGGGCCGAATTCCGGGAACGAACCCGCCGTTCTTACGCATGTTGTCCGCCAGCTCCGTGGGATTGAAAATGATGCCCACGTAAAAAAAGGCAAAAAAGATGATCATGGCGACGTAGATGACCGTATAGAGCGGCTCGCCCCAGCTGATCATCCTGCCGAAAGCCTTGATGTACGGAGAACGATTGCCAAAGATCAGCGCAAACGTAGCCGGCGCGGTGAGCAGCGAGCTCGCAAAGATCGGCGGAATCACGCCGCCGGAATTCACGCGCAGCGGGAGATAGGTCATCTGGCCGCCCATCACCTTGCGCCCCATGACGCGCTTGGCATACTGAACTGGAATGCGCCGCTGGCCCCCTTCGACAAAGACGATGAACGACACCACGGCGACCATGAGCACGAGCAAACCGAGGATGGCGATGGGAGTGAATGATCCCCACTGTTCCGTCTTAACCTTGCTCCACAAGTCGGCAACCGCGGGCGGCAGGCCGACCACAATGCCGGTGAAAATGATGAGCGACATGCCGTTGCCAATGCCGCGGTCGCTGATCTGCTCGCCGAGCCACATGATGAACGCCGAGCCGGTGGTCAGCGTGAGCATGGTCATCAGAATGAAGCGCCAGCCCGGGTGATAAACGAGCGATGATCCCCCCATGGTCTGGCTCTGCAGCGTGCGCGCAATGGCGAACGACTGAAAGGCGCTGAGCATGATCGTCAGATAGCGCGTGTACTGGGTGATCTTGCGGCGGCCGAGTTCGCCCTCTTTCTGCAAGCGCTCGAGATAGGGCCAAACGACCACGAGCAACTGCAGAACGATCGTGGACGTGATGTACGGCATGATGCCCAGGGCGAAAATCGTCAGCCGGCGAAGATTGCCGCCGCTAAAAAGATTGAAAATACCGAGCGCCGAGCCCTGGTACTGCTTGAACAGCTCCTCGAGCGCGTCGGTGTTGATTCCGGGCGTGGGAATGTAGCTGCCCAGGCGATACACGGCCAGTAAGGCCAGCGCAAACAGGACGCGTTTGCGCAGGTCAGGCGTGCTGAAGATATTCCGAAATGCTTCGAGCAGCTTTCTCATTTCAAAACTTCGGTCGTTCCCCCGGCCTGCGTGATTTTCTCCAGCGCCGATTTGCTGAAGGCGTGCGCGCGGACCGTCAATGCAATTTTCAATTCGCCGTCGCCCAGGACTTTGACGCGGTCGCGCACGGCGTGAACGATGCCGCGCTCGTTGAGCGCCTGCGGAGTAACCGTGTCGCCCGCGGCGAAAGCGGCGTTGAGGCTCTCGACGTTGACGACTGCGAAGGACTTCGAAAATGGCGCGGAAAAGCCGCGCTTCGGCAGGCGCCGGTGGAGCGGCATCTGGCCGCCCTCAAAACCGGGACGCCGCGAATAGCCGCGGCGGGACTGCTGTCCCTTGTTGCCCGCGCCGGACGTTTTTCCAAGCTTCGAGCCCATGCCGCGCCCTACCCGCACCTTGCGGTGGCGGGAGCCGCGCGGCGGCTTCAAATTCGAGAGTGTCGGTACCTTGGCCATTGCCGGTTAGTCCTCAATTTTCACGAGATGGTGCACTTTCGCGATCATGCCGCGAACTGCGGGCGTGTCCGGATGCTCGATCACCTGCTGCATCCGGCGGAAGCCCAGGCCGCGAATGGTTTGGCGCATGTCCCGCGGGCAGCCGATAAAGCTGACTACCCACTTGATTTTCAACGTCCCCGATTTCTTTTTCGTTGTCGCCATAATCTTTCGGCCTTTTTGTAATTGCGGCTATGCAGCCGGTTCGTCCGTGGTCCTGCCGCGCGATTCCGCCACGCGCGCCGCGTCCTTCAAATGCAGCAGGGCGTCGAACGTCGCCTTGATCACGTTGTGCGGATTCGACGTGCCCAGCGATTTCGTCAGCACGTTCTGAATTCCGGCAACCTCCATGACCGCGCGCACCGGGCCGCCGGCGATGACGCCCGTTCCCTCCGGCGCGGGCTTCAGCAGGACTTGCCCCGAGCCGTAGCAGCCCAGAACCTGGTGCGGAATGGTGGAACCCTTGAGGTTCAGCTTCACCATATTTTTCTTGGCCTGCTCGATGGCCTTGCGGATGGCCATGGGAACTTCGCGTGCCTTGCCCATGCCAAAGCCGGCATGGCCTCCCTGGTCGCCCACGACGACGAGCGCGGAGAAGCTGAGATTCTTGCCGCCCTTCACGACTTTCGTGACGCGGTTGATCGAGACGACCTGATCTTTCAAATTGGCTTGGTTCGCCTGCACCAGACGGCGAACGGAAAGCGTGTCTTTGAGCTCTTGTTTCGACATGGTTGTCAGAACTTCAGGCCCGCCTCCCGGGCCGCTTCCGCAAGCGCTTGCACGCGGCCGTGGTATTGATACCCACCGCGATCGAACACAACCTGCTCGACGCCTTTTGCCTTGGCGCGCTCGGCAATGGCCTTGCCGACGACTTTCGACGCCGCGATATTTCCTCCGCCCTTGATGGACGCGCGCACTTCCTTGTCGAGTGAACTGGCGGAGACGATGGTGCGGCCGGTGCCGTCGTCGATCACCTGCGCGCGAATGTGACGGCTGGAACGGTGCACGCAAAGACGCGGCCGCTCGGGCGTTCCTGCCATCCTCTTGCGCATGCGCACGTGAATCCTGCGGCGGTGCGCCTCGCGCGATAATCTTCGAACCGGAGCTGCCACTCGCGTTCTCCTTTTCCAGCGGGCCTGGATTCTTTCTAGGCGGCCGCCGTCTTGGCGCCGGCTTTGCCGGCCTTTTTCTTCAGACGCTCGCCGGTGATGCGCACGCCCTTCTGCTTGTACGGATCGGGTGGACGCAGCCGGCGAAGATTCGCGGCCACCTGGCCGACCTGATTCTTATCCGCGCCGGAAACGACCATGTGGGTCATCTTTTCGACGGCGATCTGGATTCCCTCGGGAATCGGAAACTCGATGGGATGCGAATAGCCGAGCGCCAAAACCACGTTCTTGCCCTTTACTTCGGCGCGATAGCCGACGCCCACGATATCGAGATCCTTTTTGAAACCTACGGTGACTCCCGTGACCGCGTTGGCAACCAGGGCGCGCGCCAGGCCGTGCAGCGCGCGAAACTGCTCCGCTTCGCGCTTCGCCACCAGCGTGCCGTCCTTCTGCTCGAACGCAATTCCGCGCGGCACGGCCACGGACATTTTGCCCTTGGGGCCCTGCACTTCGACCGCGTCGGCCTTGATTTGAATCTTCACGCCGGACGGCACCGGAATAATCTTGTTTCCAATTCTCGACATGGCTCTATGAAAACCTCACTCGCCTGAACTCGACCAGATTTCGCCTACCAGACTTCGCACAGCAGCTCGCCGCCGACGCCTTCCTTGCGCGCCGACTGCCCGGTCATCAAGCCGCGCGGCGTGGAAAGAATCGCAATACCCATTCCGCCGACCACGGGTCGGATTCCGGTCTTGCCGATGTAGCGCCGCGAGCCGGGCCGCGAGATGCGCTTCAGATCGGTGATCACGCTGTGGCGGTCCGGCGTATAGCGCAGGAAGACGCGCAGCGTTTTCTTGCCCTTCTCTTCCACAACCTTGAAATTCGCGACGTAGCCCTCTTCCTTCAGGATGCGCGCAATCTCTATCTTCATCTTCGACGACGGCATCTCCACGCGGGGATGCTTGGCCAGGGCGCCGTTGCGAATGCGCGTCAAAAAATCGGCAATGGGATCGGTAGTCATTCTCTCTTCCTTACCAGCTGGCCTTCACCACGCCGGGGATTTCTCCCTTGAGCGCGAGGCCGCGGAAACAGATTCGGCACATCTGGAACTTCCGGAGCGTGCCGCGCGCACGGCCGCAGATCCGGCAGCGGTTGCGCTGGCGAATCTTGAACTTCAGCTTGCGCTTGGTCTTGGCGATCTGACTGGTTCGAGCCATGCTTGGTGATTCTCCTTACGCCGCGCCCTGCGCGCGGAACGGCACGCCGAGCAGTTTCAGCAACTCCCGGCCTTCTTCGTCGCTGCGGGCCGTGGTGGTGATGGTGATGTTCATGCCCTTGATCTTGTCCACGCGCGTGTAATCGATTTCCGGAAACACCAGCTGGTCCTTCAGACCCAGCGTGTAATTTCCGCGGCCGTCGAACGAATTCGGCGGCAATCCCTTGAAATCGCGCACCCGCGGAAAAACGATGGCCGAGAGCCGGTCGAGGAATTCGTACATCCGCTCGCCGCGCAGGGTGACCATGCAGCCGATGGGCATGCCCTTGCGGATCTTGAAATTGGCGATCGACTTCTTGGCGCGGGTGATCACCGGCTTCTGTCCGGCAATCTGCCCGAGTTCCACGGCGGCGGTATCGAGCAGTTTCACGTTCTGGCTCGCTTCGCCCAGACCGATGTTCAGCGTGACCTTCGACACGCGCGGCACGGCCATGGTGTTCTTGTAGCCGAAGCGCTTTGCCAGCGCCGGTACGGTTTCTTTGCGGTACTTTTCGTGCAGTCGGCTAGCCATTTCTAAATTTGCCTCGCGTCCTAATTCTCAAATGTCGTATTGCACCGCCGGCAAACGCGGACGCGCGTGCCGTCGGGAAGCGCCGTGTGCCCCACGCGCGTATGCTTGCCGCATCCGGGACAAACCAGCATCACGTTCGAAATATGTATCGGGCCTTCCTTATCGAGAATGCCTCCGCGGACATTTTTCTGCGGGTTCGGCCGCGTGTGCTTCTTAATGATATTCGCGTGCTCGACCGTAACCCGGCGCTTTTCGCGATTGACGGAAAGCACCTTGCCCGTTTTGCCCTTCGAGCGGCCCGCCATCACCTTCACCATGTCGCCGTGGCGAATGCCGAGTATGTCTGCCGATTTTTCTTTTGGTCGGGGCATCGCTACCACACTTCCGGAGCAAGCGAGACGATCTTGGTGAACTTCTTGTCGCGCAACTCGCGGGCTACCGGCCCGAATACGCGCGTCCCGATCGGCTCGTTCGCATCGTTGATTAGCACCGCGGCGTTGTCATCGAACCGGATGTAGGTGCCATCCTTGCGCCGCTGTTCTTTCCTGGTGCGCACCACCACCGCGCGCACCACCACGCCCTTCTTGACCTGCCCATCGGGCGACGCCTCTTTCACCGCCGCCGTGATGATGTCGCCAAGGCCCGCCGTCAGCCCCGCGTCCCCTCCCAACGGGAGGATGCAGGTGATCTGGCGCGCGCCCGAATTATCGGCCACCGTCAGCCATGTCCGCATCTGAACCATTGTCGTGCTCCCCTATCCTTTGCGGCCTGCTCAGAGGCCCATGCCGCGGCTTCAGGCCACGCGCGTCGAGCGCTGCAGCACTTCCTGGAGCCGCCAGCGCTTCAGCTTTGAAAGCGGCCGGGTGGAAACGATTCGCACCGTGTCGCCGACCTTCGCTTCGCCGGTTTCATCGTGCGCGTAGTATTTTTTCGCCGACCGTATCACACGATGATAAAGCAGGTGCTGTGTGGTGCGCCGGACTCTCACCACGATGGTCTTCTGCATCTTCGCGCTGGTCACTACGCCCACCAGCTCCTGCCGCGTGCCGCGCACCGAAGCGCTTTCCTGACCCGCTTTTGTTTCGTTCGCCATCACTTCTTCCTCAATTCGATTTCGCGCAGCAGCGTCTTCACGCGTGCGAGATCCTTTTTCGCTTCGCGCATCTTCCTCAGCCCCTCGGCCTGGCCCGACGAAATCTGGAAACGCAGCCGGAAGACCTGCTCGGCCAGCTCGCGCTCCTGCAGGCCGAGCTCGTTCGCATTCATCTCGCGGTACTTCTCCACTCTCCGCGCCATCAGAGTTCCTCCGCGCGCGTGACGAACTTGGTCCTGATCGGCAATTTGTTCGCCGCCAGTTCCATGGCCTCCGTCGCCGCCGCCAGATCCACGCCCGCCATTTCAAACATGATGCGCCCCGGCTTCACCACCGCCACCCAGTGTTCCGGTGGCCCTTTGCCCTTGCCCATGCGCGTTTCGGCCGGCTTCTTGGTGAAAGGCTTGTCCGGAAAAATGCGAATCCAGAGTTTGCCGCCGCGCTTGATGAACCGGGTAATCGCCACGCGCGACGCCTCGATCTGGCGGTCGGTGATCCACGCCGGCTCCATGGCCTTCAACCCGTAGTCGCCAAACGCAAGCGCCCCGCCGCGCCAGGCCTTGCCCGTGCGCCGCCCGCGCTGCTGCTTGCGGTACTTCACCTTTTTCGGCATCAACATAATGGTTCGCCTGTTCCCCTAAACTTCCGCGTTCGCCGCAGCCTTCGAGCGTTGTGGCACCTTTTCGCCCTGATAGACCCAGCACTTCACGCCAATCAATCCGTAGGTTGTGTGCGCCTCGGCCGTTCCAAAATCGATGTCCGCCCGCAGCGTCTGCAGCGGCAGCCGTCCCTGCAGGTACCATTCCTTGCGCGCGATTTCCGCGCCGTTCAGCCGGCCCGCGACGCGCACTTTGATTCCCTTGCATCCGAATCGCAGCGCCGAATCAACCGCCTTGCGCATGGCCCGCCGGAACGCCACGCGTTTTTCAAGCTGCAGCGCAATCGATTCCGCAACCAGCGTGGCGTCCAGCTCCGGACGGTGCACTTCCTGAATATCAATGTGCACTTCGCGCTTGGTGCGCTTCTGCACCTCGCCCTTCAGCTTGTCGATTTCCGAACCCTTCCGGCCGATGATGATTCCCGGGCGGGCGGTATAGATGCGGACCACCAGCTTGTTGGCGGCGCGTTCGATATCAATACCGCTGATGCCCGCCGATCGCAGCCGGTCCTTGAGCTGCTTGCGCAGCGCTACGTCTTCGTGCAACAGGTCGGCGTATTCCTTCTTCGCGAACCAGCGCGACTTCCAACCTTTGTTGTAACCCAGCCGAAAACCGTACGGATGTGTTTTCTGCCCCAAAACCGCCTCCTACTTCTTCTGCGCTTCCTTCGCGCGCTTCTCGATTGCCTTGCGAGCCTTCCGCACGGCGCCCTTCACACCCTTCGACGCGGCCGCTTCCGCCGCTGCTGCCGCCGCGCGGTCCGCCGCGGCGCGGTGATGCTCGGCCACCTGCACGACGATATGGCTGGTCCGCTTCTGGTAACGGAAGCCGCGCCCCATCGGCGCCGGACGCATGCGCTTCCATCGCGGTCCTTCGTTGACGCAACAGCTGGTCACAAAGAGCGCATCCACGTCGAGCGACGCGCCTGCGTCGTCCGCTTTGCGCTCCGCATTGGCGATGGCGCTGCGCAGCGTCTTTTCGATTTCCTTGGCCACGCGCTTCTTGGTGAAACGCAGGGTCTGCAAGGCATCTTCCGCGCGCCGGCCGCGAATCAAGTCAATCACCAGCCGCGCCTTTTGCGGCGAAACGCGAACGAATCGCGTGTTCGCAAATCCTTCGATCTGGGTTTGTGCTTCCGTAGCTGTCGCCATCGTCGCTCGCCTGACCTATCCCTTTCCGCCTGCAGCAGGACTGCCCGCGCCACCGCCACCCGGTGCCCCTGCTCCTCCCGCAGGAGCGGCTGCCGCAGCCGCCCTCTCCAGTGCTACCTTCACGCCGTGCCCCTTGAAGCTGCGCGTCGGAGAAAATTCACCGAGCTTGTGTCCCACCATCTGTTCGGTGATGTACACGGGAATAAATTTCCTGCCGTTGTGCACCGCAATGGTGTGGCCGACCATGTCGGGCAGAATGGTGGACCGGCGCGACCAGGTCTTCACCACTTTCTTTTCGTTCCGCGTGTTCATTGCCGTCACCTTTTCCTGCAGGTGGCCGTCAACGAAAGGTCCCTTCTTGAGTGAGCGCGGCATCGGTCTCCCTATTCCTCCATCCGCCGCAGTTTCACCCACTGCGCGCGGCGCATCTTCCGGAATCCCCGCACCGGACCGGAAACGCGGTGCGATTTCGGGCAGAAGGGGCAAACAAACCGCGTCCCCTGCGCGTTGGGAATGTTCTCAACGATCACCGCCCAGCCGGGCTTGCAAATCCGGTACAGAACCTGGGGCGGAGGCCCGAGCTTCGACACAACTTTCACTACCGGCTTTGCAACCGGCTTGGCGACACGCCGCGGGGCCGCCTTGCGCGCCCGCGTGGTGCGTCGTGCTGTCCGCCGTGCCGTTCTTCGAGATGTTCGAGTGGCTGTCATTAGGGTGCTCTCAGTTCCCCGCCGCGCCGGGTTCATTTTTAGGTCTCCGATACATTTCGCAAAAATCATCGGGTCCCAGGACCCGAGCTACGTCTGTTAAGGCTTGCGCCGTTCGACAATCATCCGGTCGCTCTTGCGCTTCTTCCGCGTCTTCGCGCCCAGAGTCGGAAAGCCCCAGGGCGTTTGCGGGTGGTTGCCCTTCACGCGGCCCTCACCGCCGCCGTGCGGATGGTCCACCGGATTCATGGCCACGCCGCGGTTCGTCGGACGCCGTCCATGCCACCGCGTGCGGCCCGCTTTTCCGTAAGTCACATTCTCGTGGTCCAGATTTCCGAGCTGGCCGACCGTAGCCATGCAATCGACGCTGAACTTCCGGACTTCTCCGGACGGCAGCTTCACCAGCGCAAACTCGCCTTCCTTGCTCAACAGCTGCGCCGCTCCACCCGCGGCGCGAACGACCTGCGCGCCCTTGCCGGGAAACAGCTCCAGGTTGTGCACCATGGTGCCCGGCGGAATGTGGCGAATCGTCAGCGCATTTCCCGGGAGAATGTCCGCGCCCTCGCCGTTCTGCACCGTCATCCCCACTTCCAGGCCGATCGGCTGCAGGATGTAACGCTTCTCGCCGTCCGCGTAATGCAGCAGCGCGATGCGCGCCGAACGGTTCGGATCGTATTCGATGGACGCCACCTTCGCCGGAACGCCAATCTTCTCGCGGCGAAAATCGATCGACCGGAAACGCCGCGCGTGCCCGCCGCCGCGGTGCCAGGAGCTGATTTCTCCATGGTTGTTGCGGCCGCCGGTGCGCTTCTTCGACTCGGTCAGCGACTTTTCCGGCGTTTCCTTGGTGATCTCGCTCTTGTCGAGCATCGTCAGGAATCGCCGCGACGGTGTATAGGGTCTGAATGTTTTTAGTGCCATCGTTTCCTCTTGCCTTCGAAAGAGCGCCGCCGCTCTGCCGATTTGCTCGGACTACATATTCTCCGCGTACTCAATCATTTTTTCGCCGGGCGCCAGTTTCACGTAGGCCTTCTTCCAATCGCTCCGGAAACCCTCGGCGCGGCCCCGGCGGCGAAACTTCCCGTGATAAATCGCCGTGCGCACGGCGTCCACTTTCACCTTGAAAATGCGCTGCACCGCTTCCTTGATTTCGGTTTTCGTGGCGTCGTGAACCACCTCGAACACCACGGTGTGCTGCGTCTCTTTCACGCCGAGTCCCTTCTCGGTGATGATCGGACGCCGGATTACGTCATAGAGCCTGGTCGCCATTGCCTAATCCTTTTTCGCCTTGGGCTTGGCCTTCGGCTTTGCGCCCTTGGCAGCCGCCGGCTTCTTCGCTGCTTTCGGCGCAGCTTCTTTTTTCGCTGCGGCCTTGGCCGGCACAGCCTTCTTTTCCGGCGCGTCCGCCACCGGCGCAGGAGTTTCGTCGGACTTGACCGCGGAAAGCGCGCGGCTCAATTTTTCCGCTGCTTCGCGCGAAAGCATCAGCCGGTCGTGCCGCATCAGATCATAGGGACCAAGCGACGTGGTCGGCACCAGCGTCACGCCTTCCAGATTGCGGCTGGCGCGTTCCAGGTTCACGTTCGCGCCGGTTGCCACCAGCAAAATCGTTCTGGTTTCGCCGTCCAGCTTCGAAAGCGCCTCGCGGAACGGCTTGGTCTTGTGCGAATCGAGCGTCCAGCCGTCCACCACGGTCATCTTCTCTTCCGCGAGCTTGGAAGAGAGCGCCGAACGCAATGCGCCCACGATCATTTTCTTCGGCAGCGCGTAATCGTACTTTCGCGGCACCGGGCCGTGCACGGTGCCGCCGTGCCGCCAGAGCGGCGAACGAATCGAGCCGATGCGCGCGCGGCCCGTGCCCTTCTGCTTCCAGAGCTTGCGGCCTGCGCCGCTCACTTCGCTCTTGTCCTTGGTCTTGTGCGTTCCCGAGCGCTCTCCCGCCAGGTAGTGGCGCACGGTTTCGTGCAGAAGGTTCTGGTTCACCTTCGCCGAAAACACGTCGTCGGCCAGCTCCACCGTGCCGACCTTCTTGCCTTCGAGATTTCTTACGTCCACAACGGGCATCGTCGTCTCTCTGTCCTGTCGTTCTCTGAATCCCTACCGCGCCTTCTTGGCCCTGCGAATCACGATGTAGCTGCCTGCCGGCCCGGCGACCGAGCCGCGCACCAGCAGCAAATTCTCGTCCGCGTCAATTTTCACCACGCGCAGGCTCTGCGAACGTCTTGCGCTCGTTGCCCATGTGGCCGGGAAAATGCTGCCCCTTCCACACCCGCGACGGGAACGAGCTGGCGCCGATTCCGCCGGGCGCGCGATGGAACATCGAGCCGTGCGACGCTTCGCCGCCGCGATAGTGCCAGCGCTTCACGCCGCCCTGAAATCCCTTGCCCTTGCTCACGCCGCTTACGTCCACGTATTCGCCGACCTTGAAGCCATCCACCAGGACGCGGTCGCCCACTTTGGTCTCGTCCTTGGAATCCCCGATGCGCATCTCGCCGACGTAGCGCATCGGCGCGACGCCCGCCTTCTTGAAATGGCCGGTCTGCGCCTTGTTCACGCGCTGCGGCTTGATGAATTCCACCAGTCCGAGCTGCACGGCATCGTAGCCGTCCTTTTCCTTGGTGCGCCGCTGCACCACCACGCACGGGCCCGCCTGCAGAACGGTGCACGGCACGGCCGTGCCGTCGTCGGCGAACACCTGCGTCATTCCCAGCTTGATTCCGAGTATGCCGTTGACTCCCATGTCTCCCGCTCTTTCCTACTTGGCGCTGTGTTCGCGCCCAAAGGCTTTGATTTCCACGTCCACGCCCGGCGGCAGATCCAGTTTCATCAGCGCGTCCACCGTATCCGGCGTGGGCTCGAGGATGTCAATCAGCCGCTTGTGCGTGCGCATTTCAAATTGCTCGCGCGATTTTTTGTCCACGTGCGGCGACCGCAGAACCGTCCAGCGGTTGATCACCGTGGGCAGCGGAATCGGCCCGGCCACGTCCGCGCCGGTGCGCTTGGCGGTGTCCACGATTTCCCGGGTGGATTGATCGAGAATGCGGTGATCGTACGCTTTCAGACGAATTCGAATTTTTTCTCCGTTGGACATGGGTTACTCGATAATCTCAGCGACGGCGCCGGAACCAACCGTGTGGCCGCCTTCGCGGATCGCGAACCGCAATCCCTTTTCCAGCGCCACCGGCGTGATCAGCGTGATCTCCGTGGACACGTTGTCTCCCGGCATCACCATCTCCACTCCCGCTGGTAGCTTCACGTCTCCCGTCACATCCGTCGTCCGAAAATAAAATTGCGGTCGATACCCCGTGAAGAACGGCGTGTGCCGCCCTCCCTCTTCCTTCGTCAGCACGTACGCCTGCGCCTTGAACTTCGTGTGCGGCGTGATCGACCCCGGCTTGCACAGCACCTGCCCACGCTCCACCTCATCCTTCTCCGTCCCGCGCAGCAGCAGCCCCACGTTGTCTCCCGCCATCCCCTCATCCAATAGCTTCCGGAACATCTCCACGCCCGTCACCGTCTTCTTCATCGTCGGTCGGAAGCCCACGATCTCGATTTCCTCTCCCACCTTCACCTTGCCCCGCTCGATTCTTCCCGTCACCACTGTTCCCCGCCCCGAGATCGAAAAGATATCCTCGATCGGCATGGCGAACGGCTTGTCCACGTCCCGCGGCGGCAGCGGTATGTGCTTGTCCACCGCTTCCATCAATTCCAATATCGACTTCTCCCACTTCTCGTCGCCCTCCAGCGCCTTCAGCGCCGACCCCTTCACCACCGGTATCGTGTCTCCCGGAAACTCGTACGTCTTCAGAAGTTCCCGCACCTCCAGTTCCACCAGCTCCAGCAGCTCCGGATCGTCCACCATGTCGCACTTGTTCAGAAACACCACGATCGATGGCACGCCCACCTGCCGCGCCAGCAAGATGTGCTCCCGCGTCTGCGGCATCGGTCCGTCCGTCGCCGCCACCACCAGGATCGCTCCATCCATCTGCGCCGCCCCGGTGATCATGTTCTTCACGTAATCCGCGTGGCCCGGGCAATCGATGTGCGCGTAGTGTCGGTTCGCCGTCTCATACTCCACGTGCGACACCGCTATCGTGATGCCCCGCTCCCGCTCTTCCGGTGCGTTGTCAATCGAATCAAACGCCCGGAACGACACCTTCGGGTTGTTCTTCGACAGCACCTTGGTGATCGCTGCCGTCAATGTCGTCTTCCCGTGGTCGATGTGCCCGATCGTCCCCACGTTCAGGTGCGGCTTGCTGCGCTCGAATTTCTCCTTCGACATGTTTCTCTCCGCTCTAGTAGCGTTCGATGGTGAACTTGAATTTCACGTCGCCTACTTCTTGCCCTTGTCGCCGTTTTTGCCGCCGATGATGTCGTCCGAAACGTTCGGCGGCGCCTGCTGATAGTGCGAAAAATGCATCGTAAAGCTCCCGCGGCCCTGAGTTCTGCTGCGGATATCGGTCGCGTAGCCGAACATCTCGGCCAGCGGAACCTGCACATTGATGATTTCGCTTCCGGATCTCGATTCCCGGCCCTGCAATTGCCCCCGCCGCGAGTTCAAATCGGAAATCACCGGTCCCATGTAATCTTCCGGCACCACCACTTCCACGCGCATGATCGGCTCGAGCAGTTTCGGGCTCGCCCGGCGGCACGCTTCCTTGAATGCCATCGAGCCTGCAATCTTGAACGCCATTTCCGAGCTGTCCACGTCGTGATAGCTGCCGTCAATCACGGTCACGGCAACGTCCACCATTTCGTAGCCGGCCAGAACCCCGCTGTCCATCGCTTCCTTGATGCCGTTTTCAATCGGCGGCACAAATTCCTTGGGAATCGATCCGCCGATCAGCTTGTCAATAAACAGCAGGCGGTGTTCCTTGTCGAAGCGCCACTTGCCGCCCTTGCCCGCAACCTGCTTGGCCACTTCATCGAGCTCGTCTGTGGACATGTCGTGCATGTCTTCGTGCCCCGAGCCCGGCAACGGCTGCACGATCAGTTTCACGTGGCCGTACTGTCCGCGCCCGCCGGACTGCTTGATGTGCTTGTGCTCCGCTTCCGCGGCCTTGATGATCGTCTCGCGATAGGCCACCTGCGGCCGGCCCACATTGGCCTGCACGCCGAATTCGCGCATCATGCGGTCCACAATGATTTCCAGATGCAGCTCGCCCATTCCTTCGATCAGCACCTGGCCGGTATCGTGGTCGGTGTGCACGCGGAACGTGGGATCTTCCTGCGCCAGCTTTCCGAGCGCGGTGCCCATTTTTTCCTGGTCGGCTTTGGTCTTTGGTTCGATCGCAACGGAAATAACGGGGGCGGGGAAATCGATGTTTTCGAGGACGATGGGTTTTTCTTCATCACACAACGTATCGCCGGTCGTTACGTTCTTGAGGCCCACACAAGCGGCGATATCGCCCGCTTCCACCGATTCGATTTCTTCGCGCTTGTTCGCATGCATGCGCAACAGGCGGCCCATGCGCTCTCGCACTTTGCGAGTCGAGTTATAAACCGACTGCCCGGTCTTCAGCACTCCGGAATAGACGCGGATATAGGTCACGTGGCCGACGAACGGATCGGTCATGATCTTGAACGCCAGCGCCGCAAAGGGCTGATCGTCCGCCGCGCGGCGCAGTTCCGGATCGTTTCCGTCGAGCGTTGTGCCCTCGATCGGCGGCACGTCCATCGGCGACGGCAGATAGTCAATCACCGCGTCGAGCAGCGGCTGCACGCCCTTGTTCTTGAACGCCGAACCTGCCACCACCGGCACCAGCTTCAGCGCAATCGTCGAACGCCGCAGCGAAGCGCGGAGTTCAGCCGGCTCCAGCTTGTGCTGTTCGAGATATTTCGTGAGGATGGCGTCGTCGTGCTCGGCGATGTACTCGACCACTTTTTCGCGATGTTCTTTGTAGAATTCGGGGGTGAGAGCCGCGGCCTTCACGGCCTTCTCGATTTCCGGCCTGGTCTTCAGGAATTCGGCATCCCACAATTTTTCGAGCGGCAGCATTTCATATTCCGCGCCCAGCGTTTCGTCCTTCCAGATCACGGCGCGCTCTTCGATGAAATCAATGATGCCGATGAAGTTGTCTTCGCGTCCGATAGGGTAGGTAACCGGTACAGGGTGGGCCGAAAGCCTTTGGCGCATGGAGCGAATCGAATGGTCGAAGTCGGCGCCGATGCGGTCCATCTTGTTGATGAAGGCGATGCGCGGCACGCGGTACTTGTCCGCCTGCCGCCAGACCGTCTCCGACTGCGGCTGCACGCCAGCAACCGCGTCAAAGACCGCTACCGCGCCGTCCAGCACGCGCAGCGACCGTTCCACTTCCACCGTGAAATCCACGTGCCCCGGCGTGTCAATGATGTTGATCCGGAAATTCTTGTCGAAGCGCTTCCAGGAGGCGGTCGTCGCCGCGGAGGTGATGGTGATTCCGCGCTCGCGCTCTTGCTCCATCCAGTCCATCACCGTGGTGCCTTCGTGCACTTCGCCGATCTTGTAAGTCACACCCGTGTAGAACAGGATGCGCTCCGTGCAGGTAGTCTTCCCCGCATCGATGTGCGCCATGATCCCGATGTTGCGGATCTGATCGAGTTGTACTTGGCGTGCCATGTTCGAACCCGTTGCCGCCGCCCGCGCTCTTACCAGCGATAATGCGCGAAAGCCTTGTTGGCTTCCGCCATGCGGTGCACGTCCTCCTTCTTCTTCACTGCTCCGCCGCGTCCGTTCGCGGCGTCCAAAATTTCCTCGGCCAGCTTTTCGGTCATCGTCTTTCCCGACCGCGACCGCGAGTACAGCACCAGCCAGTGGATCGCCAGCGACTGCCTGCGGAACGGATTCACTTCGACCGGAACCTGGTAGTTTGCGCCGCCCACGCGCCGCGACTTCACTTCCAGCGTCGGCTTGCAATTCTCGATGGCCTTCTTGAACAGCTTGAACGCATCGTCGTTGGACTTCTTCGCCACCTGATCCATGGCGTGATAGAAAATCGTCTGCGCGGTCGAGCGCTTGCCGTCGTACATCATGCTGGAAATAAACTTCTGCACCAGGTCGCTGTCATAGACCGGATC
Source organism: uncultured Acidobacteriota bacterium (assembly GCA_963814605.1). Taxonomy (GTDB): domain Bacteria; phylum Acidobacteriota; class Terriglobia; order Acidiferrales; family UBA7541; genus Palsa-295. Next base: position 1,498,291 of record CAWFDD010000002.1, read on the forward strand.
GCCCGGAATCTTGCGGCGAAGAACCCATCCTTTGCGTGGCATCTATTCTTTCTCCGGTTACTTCTGCGCGGCCTTGGGCCGCTTCGCGCCGTATTTCGAGCGCGCCTGCTTGCGATTTTCCACTCCGGCCGCGTCCAGCGTGCCGCGAATCACGTGATAGCGAACGCCCGGCAGATCCTTCACGCGCCCTCCGCGCACCAGCACGATCGAGTGCTCCTGCAAATTGTGGCCGATGCCGGGAATGTAGGTCGTCACTTCGGCGCTATTCGTCAGCCGCGCGCGCGCCACTTTTCGCAGCGCGGAATTCGGTTTCTTGGGAGTCTGCGTATACACGCGCACGCACACGCCGCGCTTCTCGGGACACCCTTCCAGCGCCGGCGACTTCGTCTTCGTACGAATCTGCTCGCGGCCGTGACGCACCAATTGTGAAAACGTGGGCACTCGTCCCCCTCGATTTCTCCGACAACACGCGACACTTCGCCTCACGCGTCGCGCCGTCTATTTTTCCGCGCAGCCCAAACCTTCCCGCGCAGAATTCTGCGGGTGTATGAACAGAAAAGGTCGCCAAACCTGAAGGAGCTACCAGGTACTCCGCGTTGACGCTTCACCCCAAGGAGTGAACTGCATCTTCTTAATGCGGAGAGGCTCGCACGGCTTTGCGGGGCTGGCGCCCCATTTCGGCCGCTCTTCACTTGCCCCGTTCCTTGCTTCTTTGTTCCGGGGCCGGAAGACTTCCCTTTCAACACCAGGCCCGAAGGCCTAAATACAACCGGGTGAGTATAGGTAAAACAACAAAAGTTGTCAACACGATACCGCTGTGGAAATCTGCGCGCAAAGCCTTTCGCGCCTTGGACATCCTCGCTGTGCCGGATTCGGGAAAAGTCTCCAAAACCCGGATTCGGCCGCAGGTCCGTTCGATGCCTGACACGTCCATTTCGGCTCGAGAACGGTCGTGACGACACCTCTCGGCGCGGAAGGCGGCTGCAGGTATAATTAGGGTGGACGTCTCCAAATGACACATAATAACCACTTTACATCGACAATTCTCCGTCGCAAGTGGGTACTGGAACCAGCAGTACCGAGCCCAGCCCGTTTCAGTGACAGAAACCCCCTCACTCCGGCTATGGTTGGAAACTACTCAACCGTCTCGCCATCATCGCTTTACCCCTATCGGCAACCAACCTAAACTTCAGGGCGTCGCTTTCTTTGTCGGGGTGCGAATGTCTCGTTTCGGGACGATCTTGCTTTGTCTACTGATTCTGCCGGCCGCTTCCGCGGCGCAGAGTCGTCCCTCGTCTGCGCCGAAGCCCCCGAACCGCTCGCCGCTTGCGACGGCGTCCCCAAAACAAGTTTCCGCGGATTATTCCAAAGAGCCGTTCGTCATCGAAAGTTATTCCACCGTGGCGCGCTTCGAAAACGATGGAACCAGCGAACGACGCCTCGCCGTGCGGGCCCGCGTGCAGAGCGAAACCGGCGCGCAAGAGCTGCATGAGCTCGTTTTTCGATTCAATTCAACGAACGAACAGATCGAAGTCCGTTACCTGCGCGTTCATAAACGGGATGGCTCCATCGTAAACGCCGCTGCTGACTCGGCGAAGGATGTGACCGCGCGCGTCGCGACCGATGCCAGTGCTTACGCGGAATGCAAAGAAAAACACATCGCCGTCCCGCCGCTTGACGTCGGCGACACGCTCGAATATGAAATCGTTACGAGGCTGGTCAAGCCCTTCGCGCCCGGCGAATTCTGGTTTGCGCACAATTTCGTAGCGAGCGCCATCGTTCTCGACGAACGCCTCGAAGTCAATGTTCCCGAAGCCCGCAAAGTGATTCTCAAATCGTCCGCCAGCGCGCCGTACCAAACCGAGCGCGCCAACGGCCGCACCATCTATCGCTGGAAACTTTCTTCTCTCAAATTGCCGCCCGGTGATCCTTCGCAAAGCGAAGCGGAGCGCATAAGAACGAAGCCCGCCGATGTCGAACTCACCACGTTCACGAATTGGGAGGCGGTGGCGCGCTGGTACGCGAGTCTCGCGCAGGGCCGCAGCGAGCCGGCCCCCGAAATCCGGGCGAAAACCGAAGAACTCACGCGAGACCAATCTCAAACACTGTCCAAAATTCAGGCGATCTACGACTATGTTTCCACCAAGATCCGTTATGTGAACCTGCCGCTCGGCGACGGCAGTTGGACGCCGCATTCCGCAGCCGAAGTCTTTGCCAACAAGTACGGTGATTCCGCGGACAAACACGTTCTGCTGGCGGCGATGCTCAAGGCCGCGGACATTCCCGCGGATGCGATTCTGGTCTCTTTCACGCGCAAGCTCGACGCCAACGTGCCTTCGCCCGCGCAACTGGATCACGTACTTACCGCGGTTTCGCAGCCGGCCGGCCTGGTCTGGATGGATTCGACCCCGGAAGTAGCTCCATTCCGCCTGCTTGCCTCTTTCCTGCGCGACAAATCCGCGCTGCTCGTACCGCCAGACGGAGCCGGCAGAATCGTTCAGACGCCCACCGATCCTCCATTTGTTTCCGCGCAGCATGTGGACATTGACGGCCACGTGAGCGACCTCGGCAAACTCACGGCGCGCGCGCATTATGCGATGCGCGGCGACACGGAACTGGCGCTGCGTCTCGCCTTTCACCGCACTCCGCAGGATCAGTGGAACCAGCTCGCGCAGACGATCCTTTCGCTCGATGGCATTCGCGGCGAGGTGACTGCCGCAAAACCAAGCGATCCCTTGGCCACCCATAATCCGTTCGAGCTTGACGTGGACTTCACCCAAATGAATTTTCTGGACTGGTCAAGCAAGCGCGCGGCAACCTCGCTGCCGCTGCTGGCGATTGGATTGCCCGATCCGCCGGCGGATGCGTCGAAACCAATTGTCCTTGGCAGCCCGCTTGACGTGACCGTGAAACTCTCTCTTACCCTGCCGGCTGGCTATGAGGCGCAGCCGCCGGTCTCAACCTCGGTCGCGCGCGATTACGCCGAATTCAGGTCCAGCTATCAATTCGCGGATCACGCCGTGACGGCCGAGCGTTCGCTCGATTTCAAAATGCGCACCGTTCCCGCCGCGCGTGTGGACGACTATCGCGACTTCGCGCGCGCCGTTACCTCCGATCAGAATCGCCCCCTGCTCGTCATCAACACGGCGCCGGGCGAACCCGCCATCCCCGCGTCCGCCAGCGCGGACGATCTCGTCGAGGCCGGCCTGGCGTTGCTCAACGCCGGCAATGCTGGCGCGGCAATTCCGCTCTTCGATCGCGCCGTTCAACTCGAGCCGCGTCACAAGCAGGCCTGGGATCATCTCGGACTCGCCGATCTGCGGGCCGGAAAGCTCGATGACGCAGTCGCTGCGTTCAAGAAACAGCTCGACATCAATCCCGCGGACGCGCACGCCAACGATTATCTCGGCCTCGCACTCGAGCGCCAGAACAAAAACACCGAAGCCCTCGACGCCTTTCGAAAACAGGTGGAAATCGATCCGCTGGACGTCGCCGCCCACGCGGCTCTTGGGGAGATTCTTCTGGCGCAGCACGAATACGCGCAGGCCGCACTTGAACTCGACAAGGCCACCATACTTTCGCCGGACAACGTCGAGCTCCAGATCAGCCTCGGCCGCGCGTACGCAAATACAGACGACGAATCAAAGGCGCTCGCCGCGTTCGAAAAAGCCGCGGCGATGTCTCCGACTCCTCTGGTCTGGAACGACATTGCGTTCGATCTCGCCGATAGCAAGCTCGATCTCGACCAGGCGCAGCACTACGCCGAATTGGCGATCAACGCGATCGCGGCGGATCTTCGCAGCGTCGATCTGCAGCATCTGGCGGCCGGCCAGTTGCGCGCAGTCACCAGCCTCGCGGGCAGCTGGGACACGCTCGGCTGGGTCTATTTTCAGAAGGGCGATCTTGCTGCTGCGGAGCGCTACGTCCGCGCCGCATGGTTACTCGATCAAAACGGCGAAATGGCCGATCACCTCGGGCAAATTTACGAGAAGCGCGGAGACAAGGCTCGCGCCGCCGAAACTTACGCGCTGGCGCTCGCCGCGCCGCACTCCATTTCCGAGACACGCGCGCGACTCACGCTCCTGCTCGGCGGCAATTCGCAAATTGATGATCTGGTCGCCAAAGCCAAACCCGGGCTCGCCGCGGTTGGCGCCATTCCCGCGGGAAAACTTCTCGCCGAAGACGCGCAGGCCGACTTTTTCGTCCTGTTGTTGCCCGGAGAAAAATCGGCGCACGCCGACGCCGTGCGATTTATTTCCGGTAGCGACAAATTGCGAACCGCCGGCGACCAGTTGCGTTCGCTTGATTACGGCGCGACGTTTCCCGACGCTACGCCTGCCAGAATTATCCGCCGCGGCACGCTTGCCTGCTCCGCCAAAACCGGCCATTGCACTCTCACCCTGCTTAGCTCTGAAGACGCTCACGCCGCAAATTAACGATCCGATTCTGTCCGGCAGACGGTTCTTAGCCGGTCGGAGCTTCAGGACCGACATCAAACGAAACAACAGAGAGAGGGGGCTTTAGCCCCTGATGGAATCGAACCGAGGCGCTGGAACCGCAGAGTCGCGCAACTCGGCTCCGCATTTTCTACACTTCCGCGCTCATCAAACGGCCGAGCCGGCCGGCCACTCGCAGTTTGTCGGCGCGATTTTTGAAATAGCGCTCGTTGAGTTCATCCGTGTCCACATCCTCAACAGAACTGAAACCAATTTCACGCAGGCGTGCCGCGAGCGCCGCAGGATCGAAAAATGTGCGAAACGGCTCGCCTGCCGCCGCGACTCGCGACATCATCGCGTCCAGCGCCAGGCGTCCCAGCCAGTTCAGCGACGATCGCGGCAGGGCGTAATCGAACGCTACACCTCCGCCTCGCGGTGTCGCAGCGATCAAGCCGAACGTGGACATCACCGCTTCCTCGGTTAGATACATCGTCACGCCCAACCAGGAAAAAAAAGTGGCCTTCGTCGAATCAAAATCCGCGAGGCGCAATCCTTCCGCGAGCGTCTGGTGCTCGAAATCCACCGGCGCAAACGTCACCGATGGAGGAATCGCGATGCCCGCCTCCGCCAGGCGCTGCCGTTTCCATTCTTGCGTCGCGGGAAAGTCCACTTCGAAAACGCGCAACGTCGATTCGCCGTATGGATTTCGATACGCGAACGTGTCGAGGCCGGCGCCCAGAACCACGTACTGCTTCGCGCCTCGCCCAACCGACCGTGCCAGCGCGTCTTCCGCGTAGCGGCTGCGCGCGGCCATGAACGCGCGCAGGCCCCGCGCCAGCCCGGTGGCTTCCCTGAGGCGACCGGCCTCAAGTTGTTCCAATGCCCTGGGACCGATAATCCGCACGGCGATCGGATCGTCCAGCACTTTTGGGCTGTCGAACAGTTGATGCGCCGCGCGCCGCATGGCCACGCGCAAGGCAGTTCTGCTGGGACGCGCCTCGATCATGTTTCAGTTATACGATGGAAAGTGGGACGTGACCGCGGAGAAAACAGCTTCATCACCATCGAAATGCGCCCGCATCAGCAGTATGACGCTCGCCAGGTCACTTGATTTCGAGGATTTCTTTTTCCTTCAGCGCCGCAATATCTTCGATCTTCTTTGTCTCGGCGTGAGTGATTTTTTCGAGTTCGTCGAGCGAGCGCTTCTTGTCATCCTCGCTGATTTTCTTTTCCTTCTCCAGCTTCTCGACGGCCTCTTTGATGTCCCGCCGCACGCTTCGTATCGCGGTGCGATGGTTTTCGAGCACCTTGTGAATATGTTTCGCCAGGTCCTTGCGGCGGTCTTCGGTGAGCGGCGGTATCGGCACGCGCACTACCTTCCCGTCGTTCGTCGGGTTCAGCCCGAGATCGGCGACCCGAATCGCTTTGTCAATCAGAGCCACCGCGCCCGGGTCCCACGGCGCGATCACGATGGTCATCGGATCGGGCACGTTCAGCGTTCCCAGCTGGTTGATCGGCATCGGCGTGCCGTGATAATCAACGCGCACGCCGTCCAGCACCGATGCGTTTGCGCGCCCGGTCCGCACCCCTGCAAGTTCCTTGCGAAAATCCTCGACCGCCTTCTCCATCCCTATTTTTGCGTGGGCGAGTGCGTCTTTGCTTGAGGCAAACGTGCTCATTGAAAATTTGGCCTCCGCAATCTGATGAATTACGCGGCGGTGACGGTCGAGCCGACGCGCTCGCCCACCACCACGCGCTTCAAATTCCCCGGCACATTCATGTTGAACACCACGATCGGCATCTTGTTGTCCATGCACAGCGAAATGGCGGTCGAATCCATCACCGACAGGCCCTTTTGCAGCACGTCCAGGTACGTGATGCGCTCGATCATTTTCGCCGTCTTCACTTTTTCCGGATCGGCGTCGTAGATGCCGTCCACCCGCGTCGCTTTCAGGATCACCTGCGCCTTGATTTCCATGGCGCGCAGCGCCGCCGCGGTGTCCGTTGAAAAATAGGGATTGCCGGTGCCGCCCGCGAAGATTACGACCCGCTGCTTCTCCAGGTGCCGCGTCGCCCGGCGCCGGATGAAGGGCTCGGCCACCTGATGCATTTCGATGGCGCTCATCAGCCGCGTGTGGCAACCCGCTTTTTCGAGCGCGTCCTGCAGCGCGAGTCCGTTGAGCACCGTCGCCAGCATGCCCATGTAGTCGCCCGTTGCGCGATCGATCGTCAGCCCGTGCTGCCGCGCGCCGCGGAAAATATTTCCTCCGCCTACGATGATAGCCACTTCCACGCCGAGGTCATGGACCGCCTTCACCTCGCGCGCGATGCCCTGAATCGTCTCGGCGTGAATGCCGAAATCGTCCGGCCCCGAAAGCGATTCACCCGAAAGCTTCACCACGATGCGGCTGTAAACGGGCTTGCGAGCTGCGCCCGCGCCGCGTTCCTTCGGTGGTTTTTTCATCGCGTCCGGATCGGCTCCCTTTCTCGCGGGCATTCTAGCAGAGATTCCGCGGACTGTGACGGCTGTCGTCACGCGAAAATCCACCGCGTGCACACCGCCTGCGGAATTGTTTTCAGCGAGGAATTAAAATCACGCCTTCGGGGCCGGAGCAGGCGAGTCCGGTTCTTCGGACGCTGCGGGTGCCGCTGCTGCGCCATCCGTATCACCCACCTTGAATCGCGAAAAGCGCCGGATGGCGATGTTTTCGCCGACCTTGGCGATCGCCTGATCCACCAGCTCCTTGACCGTTACGCCTTCGTCCTTGATGAAGTGCTGCTCGTAGAGGCAGTTTTCTTCGTAGAACTTCTCCAGCTTGCCGGTCACGATTTTTTCGATCACTGGGTCTGGTTTGCCCGTGGCTTTCGCTTCGTCCCGGAACGTGGCGCGCTTGCGCTCCAGAACCTCCGTGGTCACATCTTCCCGCCGCAGGAAAAGCGGATCGAGCGCGGCGATGTGCATCGCCACGTCGTGGCAAAGTCCCTGGAAAGCTTCGGTGCGCGCCACGAAATCGCTCTCGCAGTTGATCTCCACCAGCACGCCGATCTTCCCGCCCGCGTGGATGTAACAGGAAACCAGGCCCTCGGACGTGGTGCGCTGCGCCTTCTTGGCTGCGGCCACCTGTCCCTTCTTTCTCAGGACGTTGATGGCCTGTTCGAGGTCGCCGCCGGCCTCGATCAGCGCCGCGCGGCAATCCGCGAATCCCGCGCTGGTCTTGTCGCGCAGCTCCTTCACAAGTTGTGCGGACGGTCCGCCTTTTCCGGGTTCGGGTGCTGTCGCCATGGGTGCGCTGAGTTCCTTTTTGTTTGGTGTCGATCGGTCCGGCTCGGCCGGACCCGGGGTGTGAACCGCCGCTAGAAGCTATTTCGCAGGCGTCTCTTCGTCGCTGGTCACCGGCGCCGCCGCTTCTTCCGTGAGCACGGGCTCGCCTTCGACGAAATCGCCTTCCTGCTTCTCGTACTGTTCGTAGGCGCTGGTATCCACGTATTCCGGTCCTTCTTCGCCAGCCACGCCTTCGGCCGCCTTTTGATCGGCGATCTGCGACTGCTCGAAGGACTGCCGGCCGGTCAGAACGGCGTCGGATATTTTCGACGTGAACAGGCGGATGGCGCGCAATGCGTCGTCGTTGCCGGGAACGACCCAGTCAACCAGATTCGGATCGCAATTGGTGTCGACGATCGCCACCACGGGAATGCCCATGCGCCGAGCTTCGCGCACGGCGATCACTTCCGCGTTGGGATCAATCACGAACATCGTGTCCGGCGGCGTGGTCATGTTCTCGACGCCGGCGAAATTCTGTTGCAGGTGTTTCAGCTCGCGGTCCAGGCGCGCGCCCTCTTTTTTCGAGAATTGCGCCATGCGCCCGTCTTCGGACATCGCCTTCAGCAGCTTGAATCGCTTGATGGATTTTTGCAGGGTGGCCCAGTTGGTGAGCGTGCCGCCGAGCCAGCGGTGATTCACGTAGAACATTCCGCAGCGCTGCGCTTCTTCGGCGATGGCTTCTTGTGCCTGGCGTTTCGTCCCCAGGAAGAGGACGCTCTTGCCCTGGCCCGCCTGTTCGGCGACGTAACGTGCCGCCTCGCGGAACAATTTCAAAGTCTTCTGCAGGTCAATGATGTGGATTCCGTTGCGCTCGCCGAAAATGTATTCCTTCATCTTCGGATTCCAGCGCCGCGTCTGGTGGCCAAAATGAACGCCGGCCTCCAGCAGCTCTTTCATCGTAATTTCGACTGCCAAATTACCTCCTATGTGAAGGGATGCTTGGGATTCCGATGTTTCCGGAACAGCATCCTTTTCTGCCGGATCCTCGCCGGCCGTGAATTTGGTCCCGCCTCAAGGGCCGGACCGGCCTACTCTTAAAACTGGCCCGACTACTTACCTAGCGCTTGCTGAACTGGAAGCGCCGACGCGCGCCCTTCTGCCCGTACTTCTTGCGCTCCTTCATGCGCGGATCGCGCGTCAAAAAACCGTTCTTGCGCAGCGCCGGACGCAACTCCGGATTCAACTTCGCCAGAGCGCGGGCGATTCCCATGCGCACCGCTCCCGCCTGCCCGCCCACGCCGCCGCCCTTTACTTGCGCTCTCACTTCGACCTGATCGAGCATCTGCGTGAACTTCAGCGGTTCAACCGCGGCCGTGTGCCACGCGACGTTGCGGAAATATTCGTCCACTGGCCGCTGGTTCACGGTAAACAGCGCCGGACCCGCCTTGATGTACACGCGGGCCACGGCTTCGCGCCGGCGCCCCGTGCCGTAGAAGTGTTTCTTTGCCGCTTCCGCCAGCGAATTCGTTCCTGAACTCAAATTTCCTCCCAAATCCTCATAAAAATGCCCATTCGCGTCTTCCGACACCAACGCCCGCGGATTTCTCCGCGATGCGCGATAAATTGCAAATCCCTGATCGCGAGGTTACAGCGCGAGCGGCTGAGGCTTTTGTCCGGCGTGGCGGGCGAGCGCTTCACTTCCGGCATAGACACGCAGCTTCTTGGCGCGACGCGCGCGGAGCTTGTTCTTCGGCAGCATTCCAAGCACCGCTTCGCGGATGACCTCTTCTGGACGGCGTTGCATCAGCGACCGGATGGAGACTTCCTTCAACCCTCCGGGCCAGCCGCTGTGGTGCCGATAAACCTTCTGATCCATCTTGTTTCCGGTCAATTTTACTCGTTCAGCGTTGATCACCACGATATGATCGCCGCAATCGAGAAACGGCGTATAAGTCGGCTTGTCTTTGCCGATCAACAACCGCGCGATACGCGTCGCCAGGCGACCGAGCACCTGCCCGTTCGCGTCAATCACGAACCAGTCTTTCCCGACCGTCAGCGCTTCGGCCTCGCGGCCCTTTGGAACGTAAGTACCCATTTCCTTCAGTCACACCTTTCCGTCTAAAGACAAACGCTAAGTGTAGGCTACGCCGCAATTTCTGTCAACGAAGAGTCGCCGCGATCTCGTCCACCGATTTGCCGTTATCTCTACGTATGAATAGTAAGATTGCGGGCCGCCATAAATGAGCGTCCAGACCAAGGCGTTAATCACGCTTTTAGTTCTCGCGCCGATCCTCACCGAGATTGTCTCCGGAAACACGCCCGCGCACGCGCTTCTGGATCCTCGCGTCGATTTTTTCATGCTCGTGGCCTACAGCTTGCCGCTTCTGGTCATCCGCGAATTCGCATTGCGTTTGCGCCTTCCACTGCCAGGGCTTTTCGTCCTCGGTCTCGCGTATGGAATCTGGAACGAAGGCCTTCTGGCGCAGACGCTCATGCGCTATGAGCACGTGCCTATCGGCAACTTTGATCACTATATTTGCGCAGCCGGTTTTAATTTTTCCTGGGCTGGGCTGATCGTTCCGTGGCATGCGCTGCTGGCCGTCATACTTCCTCTCGCGCTGGTCGGCGGATTATTTCCCGCCTGCGCGCAATCGCGCCTGCTCGGTCGTCGAGCCTTCGCTGCATTCGCGGCGATTCTCGTGGCATTGATATTGTTTATATCGATTGTTCGCAAGCCGCATCCGCAGACGCTGGCTTGCCTCGCGGCGATTTCGGGGCTGGTCTTGCTCTCGCTTCTTAGCCGGCACTGGGAGCAAGCAGAGTCTGCCGCGAATCCGCGGCGCGGATTTCCATTTGTATTTGGCGGATTGGCCTATCCGGTATTTATTCTCAGCGCGATCGCTCTCGCGTCAAATCGCGTGCCCGCCGGGACCTACTTCGCCGTCATGTCGGCCATTCTCGCTTGCTTGGCCGCCCTGTGTTACCGCTTCCATTTGCTGGTCGCCCCCGCTGCGGCTCCGCTGGCACTCGGCACATACTTCGCCGCGGCGTCTTTCACCATGGCGACCGGAATCGCTCATCACTCTCTGGAGCGGATTCTGACCGGGGCGCTTCTTGCGGGCGTGTTCGCTTTCCTCGCTTGCGCGGCGTTGCCCTCAGACTCTTTCACACGGGCGCGCTGAGTTCGGACACAGCGCGGGATTCGTTTCTACCCTGCCTGTCGTCACTTTTGTCCGGCGTTTGGAGTCGGAGCAGGGCTGGCATCCGGCTTCGCGTCCGCGTTTGGCGCGGGCTTCGCGTCCGGCGGCACCTTATCGAACTCGAACGTGCAATCGCGCCCTAAAATTCCGGCCCCTGCGTCTCTGGTCCCGGTGCCCTTGGTGTCGTCGAATTGCGCTTTGATGTTGTAGCTGTAGTTGTTGCCCTTCATGGCGAAGACTCCGTGGGCATTGTTGTGGGAAACGGTGCCCTTGGCTTCCAGTTTGGAGCTCCCATCGTCCGCGATCTTGCCGTCAATGACCAGGTAGCCGGGCGCGCCCTCCTCGCCGTGCTGCCCGTGGAAGTTGCCGTCCTTCACTTCGCTCGGGAATTCCCATTTATAGGCCGGTGTCTCGCCATGCGCCACGCACGCCAGATGCGTGATGTAGCTGCCGTCGTATCGTCCGCCCGCCACGGACGCCAATGGAAAGAGCATCAGGGCGGCGATCGCCGCAAACAGCAAAACTCTCCGTATTTCCATGACTGACCTCCTTTTTCCGAGACCGCTTCCGGGGAAGCGAAGCTCGATCGGCGGAGATAGTACCGCGAAAAATGCTGCGTATGATTGCGAAATTGGATCGCTCCCGTTCCGCTGTCGCGGCTTCTCGAAGTGCCAAATTTTGGCATTCATTTACCGCTCTATCACTCTTTTGTAACAGCGTGTACCTAGAGTCAGGAATGGAGCATTCGGCGTGACCTCGATCATGAACTCCTTGGCCACCGCGAGCCCGTCGCAGCCCGAGTTTTTCGACCGTTTATTGCGCAGAGCAGCCGCGCACTGCTGGCTCGAGCGCTTCAAAAGCCAGACTTCGAAGGGAGCATTCACCGTGAGCTATGACCAGATTGGGGAAACTGCAGGCGCAGTTTGGGAAGTCCTTTCGAAGGACGGGCCTCTCACATTTGCAGCTTTGATGGAAGAGGTTAACGCGCCGCAAAGCCTTTTCTTCATGGCCATTGGCTGGCTTTCGCGCGAGCAAAAGCTGCAGTTTGAATCCGCCAATGGCGACTACGTCGTGCGGCTGACCGAACACGTTTCGTAGAGCCAGCATCCCGCCGGGGATTTTCCCGCCGCCCTCATGCGTTCGGCGACCCGTTCAATGACCGCGCTTCAACAACGATTGCACTGCTTCGAACGCTTGATCCGGGTTAGCCTGAAATCTGCGGCGGGCTTCTCGAAATCGGGCCAGATCGCTCGCTGAAACCGCGGAACAACTCTCTACATGTACGCTGATGTCGGCCATGGTCTGCCCGCAGCCAAAGCACCGCACGCTTGGGAATGGCGACGGTTCTGAAACACCCACGGCGGTGAACCTGCGAGGTGGCCCGACATGCCGGCCTGACGCTTGGACCTCGGGCTCCTGCTCGAATCCGGTGAATTCGTGTGCCATGGGGAGACCCGCCACGAACTAGGGCTGCGAGCTAGCGTAACGCTAGAAACTCCATCGGGCAAGGGATTGCCAGGGCCAATCGATCTCGCAATCCGAAATTTACCCACGATGTGGATGAGTCGCTGAAGGTATAACTTTGGCGATTTGTCCAGCGGACGTACGTGCGCACGAATAAGCAACCGAGCAGCGAGCCGCTTCGTCGCGGCCCGCCCGCTGGTTTAAGCGCGTGGAACTTAGTCCGCGGAGCTTGCGGTTGTCGCTGCGGCGCGAGTCGTCCGCGTGTACGCGGGCTTCTCGAGATCGTGGCTGTCGCTCGCTTCGCCGGCCTTATCGATTTCGATTGAGCCCTTGAAGTACGCTCCGTCCTCGATCATGATCCGGGCCGTCGTCAGGTCGCCGACCACCGAGCCGTCTTTCTTGATCTCGATGCGGTCGCGCGCCCGAAGATTTCCCTTCACGTTGCCGTAGACCACCACTTCGCGGGCGATGACGTCGGCGGTAACCTTGGCGGTTGCGCCGATGGTCAGCTTGCGATCTTCGAGTTGAACCAGGCCTTCAACGCTGCCGTCAATAGCCAGGTCTTCATTGCCGGTGATTTCGCCCTTCACGTGCAGGCTGGCGCCGAGCCGTGCTGTGCCGCCCGACGACGCCGGATACGACGAATCCATAGGTGCCATTGTTCTTGCCTCCCCAGAAAAGGATGTACTGCCAGATGTCGCGTTCGTTCTAGGCTGCTGCGGGAGCGGCGTCCTAGCGGGAGCGTCGGGTTTCTTGTCTCCCCACATTTACCCTCCTTGGGCCCAACTGCGCCGGAACCAGCTTCTGGAATGTGGACCGGGTCTATCAATCTATTCCGCTGCGATATCCACGCCAATGCCAAAGTGAAACAGTTGTGTCCGTTGCATTACTAGACTCGAGTCTCATGCGCACGGCGTGAAAGCTTCGCATCATCTTCGCAACGACTGCGAGGATCGGGGCGTGGGGCTGCAAGTCTAGACCAGAATGCGCCCCAATGCCACTACTGCTGCCAATCAACTGGCCGGGCGGAAATCGTTCGACATTTCTGACATAATCTCCCGACGCCAATGCGATCGCTCCATCTGCTTCCGATCCTCGGCCTTATGGGCGCTGCCATCGCGGCGCAATCGCCGTCCGCGGCCACTGACCCGGTCCGCGTCGAACAGGGCCTGCTCGCCGGGACCGCCGGCCGCAGCCCGGACGTGCGCGTCTATCGCGGCGTTCCGTTCGCAGCGCCGCCTGTCGGCGAATTGCGCTGGAAACCTCCACAGCCAGCCGCGTCGTGGCAGGGAATTCGTCAAGCAACGCAGGTGGGCAACGCCTGCGTGCAGCCTCCCTCTCCATCGAACGGCTTGAATGCCGCGTCGCCTCCGCCGATAAGTGAGGATTGCCTGAATCTCAACATCTGGACGCCAGCCAAATCCGCGGGCGATCGCCTGCCCGTGATGGTTTGGATCCACGGCGGCGCCTTCACCATCGGCTCGGGAGCCCTTGTTGGATACGACGGCGAGAACCTGGCGCGCAAAGGCGCGGTCGTGGTGACCATTAACTATCGCCTGGGCATCTTCGGTCTTCTCGCCCTGCCCGAACTCGCCGCGGAATCGCCGCATCATGCCGCGGGAAATTACGCGCTGCTGGATCAGATCGCCGCGCTCGGGTGGGTGCAGCGCAATATCGCCGCGTTCGGCGGCGACCCCGGCCGCGTAACCATCTTCGGGCAGTCCGCGGGCTCCACGTCCGTGAGCATTCTCATGGCTAGCCCGCAGGCGCGCGGGCTGTTCACGCGCGCGATCGGCGAAAGCGGAGGCTCGTTTGGCCCGATGGAGTCGCTCGCCGACGCCGAAAAGCAGGGACAACAGTTTGCTGCCAGACTTGGCGCCACGCATGACGTCCTGCAAACTCTCCGCGCGAAAAACGCCGACGATCTGCTCAAAGCTACGACGGACGACGACGTCAACACCATCGTTGACGGCTGGATTCTTCCGCAATCCGTCTACTCCATTTTCGCCGAAGGCAAACAGAACGACGTCCCCCTGATCGTCGGCAACAATGCCAATGAGGGCGCCAGATTTCCTCCGCCGAATGGTTTCGTAACTCCGGCGGAATTCATCGCCGACGCGCAGAAGCGCTTCGGCCCGCTCAGCGCCCAATTTCTGAAGGCCTATCCCCCGGGGTCGACCAACGACGAAGCGACTGCTGCGTATTACGCGTCGTTTCGCGACGCCGGCTTCGGCTGGGACATGCGCATCTGGGCGCGCCTGTCCGTTACCACCGGCCACCGACGCGCCTATCGCTACTATTTCTCTCGCGTGCCGCCTGGTCGCGGCTCGCGCCTCGGCGCTTTTCACGCCGCCGAAATCGCTTACGTCTTCGAAAATTTTCCGTTTCGCATTTCCTACGACGACGCGGACAAACAGCTTGGCGAATTGATTTCAACTTACTGGATGAATTTCGCGCGCACCGGCGACCCCAATAGCGCCGGCAGCAGTGCCACCACCTGGCCCATCTACGATCCGAAAAAAGACGATGTGTTGGAATTCGGCGATCAGGTCGCGGTGCGAGCGCGTATCAACGCCGAGGGCCTCGACTTCTTCGATGACTTCAATCGGTCTCTGCGCCCCTCGCCTCCGCCCGCTCCCTCCCCGAAAACAAACTAGCGCTTTGAGGCGGCTTTAATGAGCTGTCATTCTGAGCGGAGCGACGTGATGGCGTCTAATACTTCCTTAGTACTCCCACCACGCGGCCCTGAATCTTCACATCGGCCGCCGCCACCATGATCGGCGCCATGGATGAATTCGCAGGCTGCAGACGAATTTTCCCGCCCGCTTCGCGATAGAATCGCTTCACGGTCGCTTCATCCTCGCCTACCAGCGCGACCACAATCTCACCCGGATTCGCCACCTGCGTCTGCTCGACCACGATGAAGTCCCCGTCGAGAATATGATCGTCGCGCATGGACTCGCCCTTCACCTGCAGCACAAACGTGTTCTGCCCGCGCGCAAAATCGGCGAGCGAAATGGTTTCGCGGTCCTCGACCGCCTCGAGCGGCCTCCCCGCGGCAATTCTTCCGGCCAGCGGAAGCTCGATCACGTGCCGGTCGAGAATTTCCTCGCGCACCTGCTTCGGCAGCTGCGTCACTTCGATGGACCGGCTCTGGTTGTAGCCCCGGCGAATGAAGCCCTTCTTCTCCAGCGTCGAAAGATGCTTGTGCACCGTCGCCAGCGACGTCAGCTTCAGCGCGTGCGCGATTTCTTCGAAGCTCGGCGAGTAACCGTTCTTGTTGATGAACCCCACGAGATAATTCAGGACTTCTTTCTGCCGCTTTGTCAGTGCCATTCGCACCTCCTGCAGGCCTGTTTCAAGCCTGCAAAAGTCTAGGCGAACCAAAAGCGAAAGTCAATGGTACCTTGGGACAGCTGGCCTGATTTGCTGCGAACTCGGGATTCGCTGTGAATGGGGCTTCCACTTCGCGAGCGCCACATCCCACGGGTCAGGAATCACTAGCGGCGAGTCACTTCGTCGCGCCGTCAATCTGTTGCTGGACCGCGCGCCGAAACTCGTTCGGATGCGCGATTCGCCGGAACGGCTCCGGCGTCCCGCCCGTTCCATGAATCGTGACCGTCCCAAATCCGAGCATCCGGCCGCCGAATGTCTCGTCAATCCCAATGCTTTCGACCTTCGGGAGCATGATTTCGAGCGAACGGCGGCTTGCCAACCCGGTCTTGATGATCACTCGCCGGTTCGTCACCGCCATCTCCGTCGCGTTCTTCTTGAGGACGGCGAAGCCAAAGATAATCGCGGCTGCGACCAGGCAGCACGCTCCCAGAATCTCCATGGCCGCCGGGGCGCTGGCGTGGCCGATGGTAATGCTGTCTCGAAATGCCAATATCGCGGCGCCCGCTGCGGCGATAAGAATCGCGCCCACAAACGGCCCGAACAGCACGATCCAGTGGATGCCTGTCTCGTAAACGAGCTGCTCTCCCGAAATCAAATTCTTCTCGACGTAGCTCATCGGCCCTCTTCAATTGGCGGCGAAGCGCCGCTCGCCCGCTTCAAAGCTCGCCAAATCAGCGCGACGATAGCGCGCCCGAAGTGGCGCGTCAACTTGCGCCTGGTGAACCGGACTGGTTGTATCGCGCGCCATCGCGATGCCCCAAATTTCGTGAAATGATTCGCGGGTCAATTGCGTATTATCGGCAGGCCCGACTGCTATATTGGTCCTTAGACTCTTCTGCGGCACGAGTGGAGAGCCCTGATGAGATTTCAAGCCACCGAATTCGAATTCCGCCGTCGCTTCTGGTTCATCTTCGGAATCATCTGGCTGGGGTTCTTCCTGTACTCCGTTGACCACGAGAACGTATCCGTGGCGCTCTCCCGACTCCTTCTTCCCCATGCGGACGTAACCTCGGCGCAGTTCGGCCGCATCATTACCGCTTTTTTCGCGCTCGGCACGCTGATCGTCGCGCTGGGCGCACTGATCCGCTCCTGGGCGGAATCGTATTTGCACAGCTCCATTGTCCATGACGCGGCGCTGCACGGCGAACAGCTCGTCGCCGACGGGCCCTACCGCTACGTGCGCAATCCGCTCTATCTCGGCAATCTCTTCCTCGCGGTTGGACTGGGCTTCCTCGCCAGCCGCTCCGGATTTCTGGTCATTGCCTTCGGCATGTGGATTTTCGTGTACCGATTGATCCTTCGCGAGGAGGCGACTCTGCTGGAATCGCAGGGCGAAAGCTATCGCCGCTACTGCGCCGCGGTGCCGCGCTTTCTTCCGGCGCTCACGCCGCGCGTTCCCGCGAGCAGTGCGAAACCAAACTGGCGCGATGGATTCAGCGGCGAATTTTTCATGTGGGCCGGCGTCGCCGCCATGGCCGTCTATACCATCACCAAAAACATCGCCTACTTCTGGGCCGTCTTCGGCCTGGGCCTGGCCATCTATTTCCTGCAGGCCTACCTGCGCACCCGCAACAAACCCGCCGCGTAACAACCGGCACTCATCAATCGACCCGCGATGCTCATGCCGCGGCCGCCGCAGGCGGGCGCTTTTCCTTCAGCGCCTGACCTCGCTCCCAAGATCAGCCTTTGCCCGGCACTCATGAATCGACCGCCGACGGTTATGTAGCGGCCGCCGCAGGCGGGCGCTTTTTCCTCAGCGCCTGACCTCGCTCCCAAGATCAGCCTTTGCCCGGCACTCATGTATCGACCGCCGTCGGTTATGTAGCGGCCGCCGCAGGCGGGCGCTTTTTCCTCAGCGCCTGACCTCGCTCCCAAGATCAGCCTTTGCCCGGCACTCATGTATCGACCGCCGTCGGTTATGTAGCGGCCGCCGCAGGCGGGCGCTTTTCCTTCGGCGCCTGACCTCGCTCCCAAGATCAGCCTTTGCCCGGCACTCATGAATCGACCGCCGACGGTTATGTAGCGGCCGCCGCAGGCGGGCGCTTTTCCTTCAGCGCCTGACCTCGCGCCCAAGATCAGCCTTTGCCCGGCACTCCTCGGTCGCAAGGAGGCGCACGAGTGGCCGCCGTCAGACGGGTGCTTTACGTTTCCATTGGGGCACCCACTCGTCCCGAGGCAGCTTCAGGTTTTCCCAATCGAGGACGAATGACCCAGAATACGGATAGTCCTTCGGATCCCCGCAAATTCCCTGCCGGACAGGGTTCATCCAAATGTACATCGCGACTCCATCTACGGAATCTCGAGGACGTAGGATGTGATCATAGAATTTTTTCTGCCAGAGAATCGCACCGCGGGACTCTTTGAACTCCGAACTGGTCTTCTGCTTGAATTTCCTGACGAAAAGAAGCAGGTCGCTGTCCGCAGCAAGTCCGGTAACCAGCGCATGCACATGGTCGGGCATCACGCTATAGCCGTAGATCGCGAATTTGCTTAGAGCCGACTCAGACCACAGAGTTGCGACGAGCCGAAGCGCTCGGGCTTCTGACAAAAACACGCGGTGCCGTACATCGCAGCAGATCGTGAGGAAATGCCAGCGCCGCCCCCTGTAATTCTCGGCGGAGAGCCGAATGTTTTTGTGAGGGAAAGCCATTGCGGCGTACGGCGCCCGCCTGCGGCGGCCGCTACATAACCTTCGCACACAGTTTCACCGGCGCCAAGCGCGCCTTCTCTGCGATCGCTGCAGATTGCCGCGGCCGTACGTTTCGCTGCATTTCATGCGCGCCGCGGGTCACGCAAGCGAGTAATCCATTCGCCCGAATTCAGCCAGGTTCAGGTGAGATCAACCAACGCCTTCTATGATTCGGATCTCCCGCACCACGGCGCCCTCCAGCACCTTCAACGCCGGCTTGTACGCTTCGCTGTCATGTGCGGCAATGGCCTGCTCCACGCTGTCAAACTCGAGGATCACCACGCGCTGCTTCACCCCCGCTTCGTACGTCTTCGCCGGCTCGCCGCGGGCCAAAACGCGTCCCCCTTGGGCTTGCAGTGCCGGCCCGGCTATTTTGGCGTATTCGGCCAGCGCCGCCGGGTTGGAAACAGAGTGATAGAACGATACCCAATATGCTTTTGCCATCGAATCCTCCCGTGCGCGGGCTATCGTAGTGAACGCCACGATTCCGGTCCAGCAGTTTTCCGCTTGCCTATAAAAGCGTTTGTCTGCAAATGTCTTCCGAAAATCTGGCGCCCGTTTTTCGAGAGTCGAGGGATGGAAAGAAGTATCATGACGGTCTCAAGGAGACCACGCACATGACCGCGCCCATCGCGTCGCACACGCTTGGTGTCAACGTCTTTACCGCACCGGGAAAGGTAATGGTAGGCGAGCGGCCGAAGCCCTTCGGCGAACCCCTCGGCTTTGACCCAATCACGTCAACTTTAATCTTCGGCGAATACGACGCGGTGCTGGTAGACGCAATGACGACGGTGGCGGAGGCCGAGGCTCTCGCGGATTGGGTTGCTCTGCACAACCGCAACTTGGAGACCATCTATATAACGCACGCCCATTTCGACCACTTCTACGGTCTGAGCATTCTGCTCGACCGTTTCCCGGGCGCTCGGGCGATCGCCACGCCCAAGACGGTGAACGCCATGCAGATGTCTTTCACTCCCCCGGTGGAACGATTAGCCCGCCGGCTCTTTCCTGGGCAAGTGGCCACTAAGTTCGTTCCACCTGAGCCCTATGAGCACGACACGTTCACACTCGAGGGCCACGAATTGCGCATCATCGAGCAGGGCCGCACCGATGGTCCCGATTCGACGTCTCTGCACGTTCCCTCGATCGGCCTGGTCGTCGCCGGAGACGTGGTGTACAACCAGTGCCACATGTACGTCGGCGACACCACCCCCGAGAGCCGCAAGAACTGGATCGCCGCGCTGGACCGGTTGGCGGCGCTGAACCCCGCGATTGTTGTCGCTGGTCACAAGAAGCCCGGTGCGCCCGACTCTCCCTCAACGATCCAGGACACCAAGCGTTACCTGCAGGACTTCGATCGGCTGCAGAAATCCGCGACGTCCGACGACGAGTTATTCAACCAGATGACCCAGCTTTACCCGCATTGGGTAGCCAACCAGTCGTGGTTGATGTTCGGATTCCCAACCGGCTGACACGCACGCACGGCCTGGAACCGCCGCGCCCGATCAGGCGTCCATTTGTTGGGCCAAATCGACCACGCTTTCGGAGACCACGTCGAAATCGCCGGGCTGAGCTTTGTCGGGCACGCCGACTGGTCCGTCGCCGAATTCGTTCGGACGGTGGATGAAACCCGTGCGCAGGCCACAGCTTCGGGCAGCTTTCAAATCGCCGACGTGCGCCGCGCACATCATCACTTCCTCCGGCTTTAAATCCAGAAAAAAGGGCGCCGATACGTACATCTCGCGGTCAGGCTTGTAATGCTTCACGAGATCAGACGCGAGAATGACATCCCATGGCAACCCGCCGAATTTCCCGAGGTTGGTCATCAGCGCCACATTGCCGTTCGTCAGGGTCGAGATGATGTATTTCTTTTTCAATCGGCCGAGTCCCTCAACCGAATCAGGCCACGGCTTCAGCCGCCGCCAGACATGTGTCCAGTTGACCTTTTCTTCCTCGCTGAGCCCCTCGATTTTGTACTGCTTGAGCAGGTCCTCCAGGATCATGCGATGCAAATCGTCAAGATTGGTCCACGGAATCTCGCCCTTGCGCACTTTGTCCATGGCGGGCCGGTATCCCATTCGCCAGCGGTCGGTGAACTCCACCCAATTGATGTTCAGGCCCTTGGCTTTGCCCCAACTGGTGGCTTCGGCAATGATGGAGCCGCGCCAGTCCACCACCGTGCCGAACGTATCGAAGACGCATGCCTTCACATTGGCCAATTCGGGTTTCACCGTCTGAGCGCCTCCTCTGGCCTGCTGCGCGAGAGCCGCGGACCCTTCGGAAAATGACGCTGCCATGACGCTCGCGCCTGCAGCCACCAGGAATTCGCGCCGATCGAGCTTGATTTCCATACGAAGTCACCCTCCATCGAAACGCTGAGATTAAACGGCGAACCAGCCGGATCGCTATCTCCTCGGCTCATACCGCATCGCAACCGCCCCCGAGCGGAACTCCACCCGGTTCACGAGCTTCAAGTCCACGCGTTTCGATAGCCCCGCGAACAACGTGGGCCCATGGCCCGCCAGCCTGGGATGCACCACGATCTCGTACTCATCGATCAACCCCAGCTCCGCCAACGCCTGCGGGAGTTTCACGCCTCCCGTGTACAGTCCTTTACCCGTCTGCTGCTTGAGCTGCCGAACGGCCTTCGCCAGATCCCCGCGCACCAGCTCCGCGTTCCAATCAACCCGGTCCAGGGTGCTCGACACGACGTACTTCTTTGCCGTGTCGATCGTCCGAGCGAAGCCCTCCATCCAATCAGGCCTCGCTGCCGTTCGCGCCGGCGGCCGCCACGCTTCCTCCATCATCTCGTACGTCACTCGGCCGAAGAGGAGGGCATCCGCCCGCTCGATGTTCTCGACCGCGTTACGATGCAAATCCTCGTCCGGCAACATTTCACGATGATCGCAACACCCGTCCAAGGTGACGTTGATGGAATATCGCAGAGGTCGCATTTCGTAACCTTATATCATGGCTTTGCAGGAATCGCGGTCAGTCGCGCAACTCGACGAGTGCAGCGCTTGCCCGCAACATGTTGGGTCAGCGCGTCAATCAGGATTTCGTGCCAGCCCCGCAGCCGAAAAATTCCCGCGATGACGATCAAGCGCGCGTCTCGCAACGAGCTGTTTCTTCGCGCGATTACCTCAGCAACTTTCCGGCGAGCCAGTAATCCACGCTGAACCTTCCCGGTCCGGAGCAGATCAGCCAGATAAAAAACAGCACGTAGAGAACCTCCGGAAGGTAGAGGAAATCGTCGAGCCAGCTGAGAAACGAGAGTCCTTTTGGCAGCGTGGAAAGCGCGCTGGTCAGGACGGCGACAACCATATCAACCAACAAAGCCACGCAGGCCAGGCTGGAAAGCAGCCCCACGGCCATCAAGGACCCGCAGACGAATTCGACACCCGACACGAAATAAGCCGTCAGGCGCGGAAACGGGACTTTGGCCTTGACGAGCGTGTCGTAAACAGGTTTTGTGCCGCCGGCGACAAACAATTTGTTCGCCCCGGAGATGGCGAAGAACAGCCCGATCGAAACGCGTACCAGCACGATGGCATATTGTTCCAAATCACCGCCACCCAACAGCACATACTGGACCAGTCGGTTCCAATCCATCTCTTGTCCCTCCGTCGGAGCGTGTGCTGCGACGATACCTATATCATGTAGCTCCACTTCTCCGGTAACCGCATTCACCGAACAGCAAGCTCGGCGCTTCCATGCCCCTGGCAATCATGGTTTCCCTCTCCCGGCGTACAGCGAACACCTGATTGCGTCTCAGTACCAACCGAAACAGACTGGGGCGCTGGAAAACCCCGAAAGGGGGGCGCCACATGAGAGACCAGGTTAGCCTTGAGCCGTGCGTGACCTGCGACAAGGGGGATTGTGGCGCAACCACGATTGTGTCGTCTCTTCCCGCGGCCAGCGACTATTTCAACCACGTGACCAATTGCCTGGACATACCCTGCTCGGCGTGCGGCAGAATTGTGTCCGTGCCCATTTCCCAACTGGAATGGTTACAGGTCGAGGAGCGCGAACTTAGCAGAGGGTTCTTCGATTCCGGCCACGCCTACAAACTCCGCCAAGCCATGTCCTTCTGACCGGGACGCGTGGAGACGACGATGGACAGCCAATACGATATCTTCGAAAGATTTCCTGATGGCAAAATCGTGTGGCGCACTTTCATCCCTGGTTTAAAGAGCGCTGTCGTCCTGCTGACTGAATTCGGCAAACTCTCCAGCACTCAGTTCTTCGCCTATCACGCTGCGACCAAAGAAATTGTAGCTTGGGTGAACTATCCCGGCATCAGACGCGCCGCTTCCGCTTAGCGATACCGCCGCTCACCGCGCGCATTCTTCAACGAACCCGCACTCAAACATCATGTCGGGATCGCGTCGAAGGTAATCCGGTCTTCCGCATCCCAGCCGGCGTAGTAGAGTTCCACGCTCAAATCCGGGAAATCTTTCTTGAGCGCGATGGTTATCCGCCCTAGATCCTGTTCCTGGCGCTCACGCAGATCGGAAGAAGCGTGCAGATGAGCGGGCATCGTCTGGTACCACGCGCAGTCCTGATGCTGAATCAGGATGAGCCGCCGGATCCCGTGGTTTTCGACGAAAAACCGGAACCACTTCCAGCTGGACCACGAAAACTTCGGCAGGTATTCGACAAGAGACAAACTTTGCGGCCCGCCGGGAATCACCATCAGATCGTAATTCTCATTCAGGTTCAGATTGCGGTTAAGAAACTCGTAGAAAGCCCCCTGAAATCGGTGATCGCCGCAGTGGATCACCAGTAGATCCGTGCTGCCTCGCTTAAGCTTGGAAGTGAGTTGAATAGTACCCATCGCCGGACTCGCGTACCGAATGCAGAACTCGCGCCATCATTTGCATCTACGTAAGCGGCTTGCTGGACTTGCTCTCGGCCGGCTTGGGTGTCGCGTCGGTCATTTTTCCGCCGTTTATTCCCAGCTGTGAAAGGACGGTTGGAAGGTCGAGGCCCAAGGCCTGTAATTGTTGCAGAAGACCAAAGATCAACGCAGGTCCCGCACGCGCCACGCGACCAATGCCTCCGGATGAGTCGCCATTCGCTCCGTTCCCCTGTTCGATCACCACCACTTTGTCAATGTTGCCGAGTGGCGCAGCCACTGCTCCGAAAATTCCCGCCGACGCCTGTAACACGCCCGGCAGCCTTTCGAGGATGGTCTGAAGCTTCGCCGCATCGTTGAACTGCTTCCATGCTTCCGCCTTCTTGAGGATCGCCTGCGCCTCCGCGACGCCCTGAGCCTCGATCGCTCGCGCTTGCGCCAGTCCCATAGCCTCGATTTTAGCCGCTTCGGCGCGCCCCTCTGCCTCCACCGCGGCGGCGCGCCCCATTCCTTCCTGTTTCAGTTTTTCCTGCTGCGCTTCCGCCAGCGCGATCTGCGCGGCTTTGGAGCCTTCCGCTTCGAGAATCGCCGATTGCTTGGCTGCTTCCGCGCGCAAAATGGCCGCCTGCCGGTCCGCTTCGGCGGACTTGATCACCGTGGCTTCCAGTTCCCTCTCTTTGCGCTGGACTTCTTGTTCCTGGACGGCGATCTGCTCCTGCGTGCGCATCTTTTCGACGCGAACTTCTTCCACCACCACTTGCTGCCTGGCCTTGGCCTGTGCCAGCGGGCCGGCCTGCGCGGCCATGGCCTTTTGCGTCTCCACTTCCGCCAGGAACTGCGCCTGCTTTATGTTGAACTCCCGCTGCGCCCCCGCGATGTTGGCGTCGGAATCGAATTTCGCTTTTTCGCCGTCCTGCATGGCCAGCGCCGATTTAATCTTCGAGTCGCGCGTGGCTTCGGCCTCGCCGATCGTGCCGTCCCGCTTCACCTCCGCGGTGCGCTTCTTCCCCAGTGCGTCGAGATACCCTTCCTCGTCGCTGATCTCCTGCACGGTAAGCACGTCCACGCCGATGCCCATCCGCTCCAGGTCCTGCGCCGCCTCCGACGTAAGCTTCTGCGCGAAGCTCTGCCGGTCGCTGTTCACTTCCTCGACCGTCAGCGTTCCCAGAATCGCCCGCAAATGGCCCTCCAGCGTCTGAAAGATCACCCTCTGAATCTGGTCCGGCGGCATTCCCAGAAATCGCTCCGCGGCCGCTCGCAACGACGTGTCGTCGCTTTTGATTTTTACGTTGGCCACCGCCTTCACCGAGATGGGCACGCCCTTCAGCGTGTACGCGCGTTTGATTTCCAGCGGAATCGTAAAAACATTCAGAGAGAGATAATCAACCTGCTCGAGCAGCGGAAACCGGAACGTCGCTCCGCCATTCACCACGCGGTATCCCACGATTTTCCCGTCCGCCGTCTTGCGCTTGCGCCCGCTCAGCACCGCCACCGCGTTCGGCGGCACTTTCAGGTAGTTGCGGCTGAAAAGCGCCATCGCCACAAACAGCGCGAGAACCACCAGGATGACGATCAGCGGTATAAAGAACTCGGTAGGCATTCTCATACTCCCATTCAGCCTTCGAATTACTCGGCGCGTCGAACCAGGACGGTCTCGCCGACAATGGATTCGATCTTCACGGACGTATTCGCGGGGATCGCGCCGCCATCTACGGTTCGCGCGAGTTTCTCAACCACATTCTCACCCAGCGCGCAGCGAACCTGCCCCAACCCGCCGGCGGGAATCGCCACGCTGATCTGTCCCGTTCGGCCCACTAGCTCACCCACTCCGACGCCGCTCGATGCTTGCTGCCCATACAGAAAGCTCGCAAACAGGTAAATGATTCCTCCAAATATAAATCCCCCCACCAGGCCGATCGCCGTGGCGATCTCGGTGCGGTAGCCCAGATGGACGCCGATGGCGCCAAATCCGCCAAACGCGGTCACGAATACGCTTAGCACCCGCAGGTTCAGGAAGCCAACGCCATGCGCGTCTCCATGCACGTCGCCGCCATGCGCGCCGATGTCGCCGTGACCAAATATCTCGCCAAACAACATACTGATGATCAAAAACAGGAACCCAACAGCAGCAATGGCCAGGAATATAGCGAATGCCGAAAGGGACATCCAACAACCTCCCCAAGCCGCGGGCTTGGAATCAGGTGCGCTGCTTCGAGGTACAGCCTGGATTCTGCCTCAGGGGCGCTCACTGTAGAATGTGCCTTGCCCGAAGTCAAGGCGATGTGTTTACTCCGATGGCGATTATCACTTTTCATTCCGCGCGAGCGCTCATCGGCCTCAAATTGTGATCCGGTTGGTTTAGTTGGCGGCTTCAACTCGAGCCACGGCTGCCTCCCTGATCAGCCGCGTTATCGGATATCTTCCGAAAATTACCCAATAGTTCGGGTAACGGCGTTACCCCGAAATCGCGCCCCGTTTCTACCTTCAGAGCAGGCGCGCGAAATTGTTACGCCGAAGTGTGCTTCTGCAGGAAGTCCATCAGGATTCGGTTGTAGTCTTCCGGTTTCTCGAAGTACACGGAATGCCCTGCGCCAGGCACTTTTACCAACTCCGACCCTGGCATGCTCCTGTGCATCGCTTCGATGATCGGCGGCGGGATGAGCTGATCCTCGGCGCCTACGATGAAGAGCACGGGGATTTTCTTCTCCAGCACCGGCCCGATGTCCGTTACAAAGGGGGCGGGCGCTTGCGCGGCTGGTGCGGCTGGTGCCGGTGGGTTGGCGGCCGTGGTCAGGGCGCTGATTTCCCGATAGAGAAATTCCTTGGCCGGCTCTCGCTTCGGGAAATCAGGCGCGAAAGCGCGGTCAATGCTCGCGGGCCGCGGCCCGAGCGACTTCCGCAGTTCCTCGATTTCCGGGTTTGTGTACCCGCCTATCGTATCGGACATGATCAACGCGCTAACGCGGTCCGGATGCGCCGAAGCAAACCCTAAAACCGTCCAGCCGCCCATGGATTGTCCGACGAGCGCGGCTTTCTGAATTCCCAGGTTGTCCAGCAATCCCGTCAAATCCTGCACGAATGCGGGCCGGCCGGGGCCACCCGGCACATCGCGGGAGTAGCCAAACGTCCGGTGATCGATGGTGATGCACCGGTATTTTTGTGAAAGGACGGGGACCTGTTGCCACCAGCTCATATGCGTGCCGCCGGCGCCGTGCGCGAATACCACGGCCGGACCCGAGCCATGAATCTCGTAATAGAGCTGGAAATCGCCCAGCTTTGCCGGACTCAGGTACGTGTCCTCGCCGAGCGCTTGTTTTCCGGATGCCGCGATTGCGAATGCCGTCGTTCCAGCAGCGACGTGCTTCAAGAAGTTTCGGCGGACGATCTCTTTCTTCACGGTGGTCTCTCCTCTTGCCTACCTTACGGCCCTGTAGCGCGCAATTGTTACGATCAAACACCTCCCCTCGTCAAGTCCCGCCAAGTCGGATTACCGGCCAAGTGGGTTCCTAGCACCTTCATCTCCGGTTGTGCGCCGACGAAGAGGTCTGCTCCGAAAAAGCTTGAATGGGCCGGCGTCGTTAGAGATAGCGCGTTAATTAGGATCTAAGCCTACCCGGGCTCCGATTTTGAAAACGGCACGGCTCTGAGGGCCCGGATGGCAATCCAACAACCCAACCCTTCCAGAACGAGAAGTAGCACTGCAGTCATTCGAAACTGCAGCGCCCATCGCGTTGCTGCGACATAGAAAACATTGAGTGGACCCGGGGCCACAAAATGCTCATCACCTCCGATGCCGAGCCCAACGGCCAGGGGAAGGAAAAGAAGCAAGCCTCCGATACGCGGAAAATCAGCCCACAGCAGTACCACCGCAAGCGCGGGCACCAGGGTTATCGCAGCCGTGGCGGCCAGCACTTGATCGGCTGTGAGTCCCGGAGTGATTTCCCTCACTAAGACCAGGTGCCAAAAGACAGCCCCGGTATGCGCTAGAACAACGAACGTTGCGTATCGTGCCATGTTCTTCATAAAACTCCGGCCAGCGATGGCTTGCCCCGAGGAATTTGTTCCTTTGTCATCGAGAGGATCCTCCAGCTAGGCTTTTGCGCGTCGCGCCGTACATGGAGAAGAAAAATAGCACAAGGCAGGAGCCAAGTCCTGATTAGTCGGATGACCGGACATCTGGGTCCCCGTACCCACTTCTCCCGTAAGCGCGCTAATCAGGATTTAGGAATGGCGGACATCAACCGGTTTCGACAGGTGTGAGATTTGAGGTTCGGGTCCCACCATGTTAGTTTCCCCTGCAGTTATGCTGCGCTCCCCATGCACGCTGGCTTGACAATCAAGCCTACTTTGCGGATTGGAGGGCCGTGATGAGCGGCAACGTAATGAAAGCGTTACGTTTTGCTGAGTTTGGACCGCCGTCGGTGCTGCGCATCGAAGAGGTCGCGATTCCGGAGCCAGGCGAGGGAGAAGCACTCGTTCACGTAAAGGCGGCAGCAATCAATCCCAGTGACATCGCAAACATCTCGGGACGCTTCAAGAAGACAACTCTGCCGCGAATCCCCGGCCGGGATTTTGCGGGCGTTGTTGTGAAGGGGAAGCAGCGCGAAGGCGAAGAGGTCTGGGGCACTTCCCCCAATCTCGGTATCGTCCGTGATGGATCCCACGCGGAATATGTCGTAGTCCCGGCGGAGACGCTGTCGCGCAAACCGAAGTCGTTGAGCATGGCGCAAGCGGCGGCAATCGGGGTCCCGTACACTACGGCCTGGGCATCTATCGTGAGTACGGCTCAAATCCAACCCGGCGAGACCCTTCTAGTTGTCGGTGCCGCTGGCGCGGTGGGACAAGCAGCCACTCAGATTGCGAATTGGAAGCAGGCGCGCGTTATTGGTGCGGCGATCGCATCCGACCCGATTTCCGGTACCGTATCAGTGATCAACACCGAGACTGAAGATCTTCGTGGGAGAGTCCTGGAACTTACGGCGGGAAATGGAGCCGATGTTGTCTTTGACACGGTGGGTGGGCCAATGTTCGAGCCGGCGTTACGATCACTCAGGTTTGGCGGGCGACAAGTGGCTATTTCAAGCAGCGCAAGTCCGCGTGTCAGTTTCAATCTGATGGACTTCTATCACAATTCTTCCCGGCTGTTTGGAGTAGACAGTTATGGTCTGTCGTCGCGACAGATAGGAGAGATCGCCGGCGAGCTCCGTCCCGGTTTTGAAACGGGAGTTTTGAAACCACCGCCGCTTGAGATCGTTCCATTTGAGAACGCTGTGGAGGCGTTCAGCCGGGTGGCTGCCGGACAGGCGAAAGTGAAGCAAGTGCTCAGTTTCGACTGGCAGGATTAACAGAAGAGCCCCCGCTAACGTTCAGCGGTTCGGAAATATGTGGCGGTTCGCCACCCGAAAACCTACCGCGAAGGTGAATTAAATATTTGCCGATCTCATTTGATGGAAAAGGATGAAGCAAATGGAATACACACTAATTTCCGGCACGGAAATGAATGTTTCGCGAATTGCGCAAGGCACGTGGGCTATCGGCGGTTGGATGTGGGGAGGCACAGACGAACGAGAATCGATCCGAACGATTCACGCCGCCTTCGACAAAGGAATCAATCTCATCGACACGGCGCCCGTTTACGGTTTTGGGGTTTCCGAAGAAATCGTTGGAAAGGCTATTGCGGAGAGAGGATATCGCGAAAAGGTTTTCATCGCTACCAAAGTTGGACTCGAATGGCACAATGGCTCGGTTTCGCGAAATTCGTCGCCTGATCGCATCCGCAAGGAGCTCCAAGATTCGCTCCGTCGCCTCCGCACGGACTACATCGACATCTATCAAGTGCATTGGCCGGATTTGGCCGTCCCGATCGAGGAAACCGCCCGGACCATGCAAGCCCTCTTTAAGGAGGGCCTGATCCGAGCAATCGGTGTGAGCAATTATTCTCCGGAGCAGATGAACAGGTTTATGTCCGTCTCTGAGCTACATACCGTCCAGCCTCCCTATAACCTCTTTGAACGGCAAATCGATCTCGACGTGCTGCCTTACGTGCGCGAAAAGAAACTTAGCGCTTTCGCTTACGGGCCTCTCTGTCGCGGACTCCTGACCGGGAAAATGCGGCCGGACACGAAGTTCACTGGCGACGATCTCCGCCAGTCCGATCCAAAATTCCAGCCGCCGCGCTTTGCGCAATATCTAAATGCTGTTCAGCAACTGGATGATCTGGCGCAAAAAAGATACGGAAAGCACGTGATGGATCTTGCCGTCCGCTGGGTCCTGGACCAGCCAGGAATTACCGCGGCACTGTGGGGCGCACGCCATCCTGCAGACTTGAACGCTGTGGCGGGCGCGCTCGACTGGAGCCTCGACGACGATGCGCGTGCGGAGGTCGATCAGATTCTGCGGCAGACGATCGCAGATCCGGTCGGTCCCGAATTCATGGCGCCACCGGAAACGAAATCTGCTTCGGCGTAGGATTTACGGAGCCACCGATCAAATCGAGTTTGCGAATAACTCAAATGAAAGGCCGGCGACAAGCGATACGCGTCCCCTTCAGTCCCCGGCGAAAGGATATTTCGATATGAATCCAATCACACCGGAAGCAAACAAGCTCGGATTTATCGGAATTGGTTATATGGGCCGCCCGATCGCGCAGCATTTGCTTGAGGCCGGGTTTCGGTTGACGGCGTATGACCGGAACCCCGGCAAGGCGCAAGAGCTCGTTCAATACGGCGCCACAGTCGCGGAGAGCGTCGCGGCACTTTCCGCCGGCTGCGATGTCGTGTTGTCCTGCCTTCCAACCGACGAAGCTGTCCTGCAGGTTCATAGCGGACCGCAAGGGACCTTCGCGAACGCGAAGCAGGGGTCGCTCATCATCGACATGAGCACGGTCGATCCGAAGACGTCGCTCGAACTCTCGAAACTCGGTTCCCAGCGCGGAGTTGACGTCCTCGACGTGACCATATCTGGAAGCACTCCGGTTGCCGAACACGGCGCGTTGGTTTTATTTGGCGGCGGAGACCGGGGATGCTTCGAAGCCGCCGAGTCGATTTTCCGCGCGATCGCGCGAAGCTATTTTTACATTGGCTCAAATGGCTCTGGAGCGATCATGAAGCTGGTAGTAAACAGCCTGCTGGGAATCGGTATGCAGGCGATTGCCGAGGCCGTTGCACTCGGTGAGAAGGCTGGCCTCGATCGAAATCGTTTGCTCGACGTGCTGTCCCAGACAGCAGTGGTCGCTCCAGCGCACGCGGGAAAACTCCAAAGAGCCATGAAGAACGACTTCGACCCACAGTTTCCGCTGAGACTTATGAACAAGGATTTCGGCCTGATTCTCAACCTCGCAGAGGCCGTAGGCTCCCAGATGCCGGCCGCACGAGCGGCTTTCGAGGTTAATGCCGCGCAAGCGGCGCTGGGAAATGAGCAAGACTTCTCAGCCGTAATTCTCCAAATGGAGGAGCGAGCTCATTTGGGCTCCGCAGACAAAGGTCCGAATAAGGTCAGCGCCGCTTCCGCGAAAAAGTAGGTTTCGTTGTGTGACGTTTATCGCTTCCGTGAACGGCTAGGATCTCTCTCGAATTTCCGGCGCGTCGAGCCCGATGCGACTTGGCCACGCCTAGGTCCTGGTTAGCCGGATAATCGGTAACTTGGATACCAGAGTTCGCTTTTCCGCTAACCGCCTTAATCAGCAGTCGTCCGTCGCAGGCTCCATAGTCCGCGCACCGAGAGCACGACGGAGATGAGCGCCGTCACGCCAAGCGCGATCATCGTCCAGATGAAGAAGAATCCTCCGCTGGACTCGGCGATTTCGCCGCCGACACCCTTCCCCTTCATGTGAAGGACGGGGACAAGCAGCCCAAGGAGAGACGCGAGGAGTATTATGACGTACCCCGATCGCCGTCCGGCGAGCACCACCGCTCCGTAAAGCCAAACGACAAGGATGGGCACTGCGATCAGGTTGGCGACTCCTCCCGTTTCGAACCCGCGGACGATGTCGTCGGTCAGGTGAAACGTCATGAAGAGGATCGAGAGGACAGACGTGATCGCTAGCAACACGTTTTGCTTCATTTGGCTGTTCTCCTTATCAAACCGTACGGAGCTAGGCGACTAGTTCCGGGTTGCCGACGGCCCGCTCCGAACTAACTGCGGCTTCAACCCCTGACCAAGTCCACGCCTGCCAGATGATGATCGAGGTGCACACAGTTTCGATCGTCGCGAAGAACAGATACTCAGCAAGAGCGGGCGTCCGGCGCCACCGACCAGAGGCGGAACGAAGGTCAGGAAACCGTTTACAAGGGTCAAAATGCACCCGCGATGATATTCGCCAGCCGGTTCGCTCTAAACGGAAGTAGTCGACACGCCACAATCATGGCGATCGGGTATTTCCATCAAGACCGCTGAACCCATCAGAGCCCATGGTGGGAGATGTGGGGCGTCGGCTAGATTTGGCGAGCCAACGATAGCAAACAGGGCCAGAACATCCGCATACAGGTAGTTCAATAACGCGAAGATCCACAATAGAGACAACCGCTCCTTTGTGTCATGCATGTCAACCTCCTATGGAAAAGCAACGTAGTTTCTGAGTCGCGCTCACGCCCAGGTACCGGGATTCCTTTTCCCATCGTGAAGGGGGGAATCTCCCCGAGGCTCGGATACTCAGCTATACGGGGAGACCAACGAAAAAGACTCATGGGGACCGCATTCCCTCGCGCCGACCCGCCGATTTCGGGTCAACTCCCGGGAAGTCGGCTAACCGGACATTGCTCCCGAGCTGCGCGCACGCGTTAAGCGCAGTTTTCTTGAAGTTCAGTGGTCTTGGGTTCGGCGTACCGACCTCATCAGCCGCTCCCAGTTCCCGTGAGCAAATAGTTCCTTCTGCTCCGGAGACAATGCCGCTTCTTCCAGGAAGAACCGGCCCGGTTTGCCCGGACGGTACTGATAAGGGTAATCCGTGGAGAACAGAATGCGCTCGGGTCCAACCACTTCAAGCGTGCGCTGTAGATAGGACTGACTCCATATGCCGCTCGGCGTCACGTAGAGATTTTGCTTGAAGTAGTCGGCGATGGGTCTCTGCAGCTCGCTCACACGCGCCAGCGAACCGAGCCGTTCGAGATAGAAGAGCACGACTTCGCCCCAATGGCCGAGGATGATCTGCAGATCAGGATACTTATCGAAAACGCCTGCCAGGATCAGACGAACGAATTGGATACCGGCTTCGTAGTGCCACCCCAGGCCGAATGTCGCAAAGGCGGCATCGATCTGGTCGTTGAAGCCTGAGTAATAGGCATCTCTCACGGCGCGTTGCGGTATTTGCGGATGGATAAAGAGTGGAACGCCAAGTCTCGCAGCCGTCTCGAACATCGGGAAAAAGTCCAGATGATCGAGGTTTTTCTCGCGCGTGCGGCCGCAGAGCATGGATCCCGTTAACCCCAAGCGGGTGACCCCCCGCTCAAGTTCTACCGCAGCTTCTTCTGGCTCTGCGGTTGGCAACGTCGCAAAACCCTGGAAGCGTGTGGGGTACTTCGCCACCGTATCCGCAACCAGATCGTTTGTCTGACGCGCTAGAGCTACGCTCTCCTCCGGCGCGAGGTTGTGCAACGCTGGCGTTGTCACGGAGAGCACCTGGACATTAACTCCGCTCTCATCCATCAGCGCCAATCGCTGTTCCCCCAGATCGTCGAGCCGCTCCTCAATCTCCCCCCGATCGAACCCACCGGTACCCTCTTGTCCAATCGCAGACGCTGCCCACGCGGCGCGAATGTCCGCAGTCACGAAATGCTCTTCGATAGCGATCAGCTTCGTCATGTTATTGAGGAAACTCAGGGCGCGTCCAGTGGTACTCAGGGGTCTCGCAGTCCACGCAGGTCACATCCTCTACCGGGTTACCTGTAACGGCCGCAGCAAACCAATCGAGGAATCGCACGCCGTTGGTCTGACGAGTATAGAACCTATCCAGCACATGGGGACGTCCGCGATTCTCCAGCGCATTTTTTGCTAGCACAGCGTCATAATACCCGCCGATGATGGCTTCGTCGTGCCCCCAGCTGGTATAGGTGCGGAAATTCGGAATCTTCGCGCGGATATAGGCGTGCGCGTCGTCCAAATTTGCCGGGACATCAGGTGCGTCCGCTCCCATGAGCCGCATGAAAAGGGCCTGAACACCATCGTGCCTTTCGTTGTATTGGTGAAAGGTAATTTCAGGATGAAGTTCGGCCGCCCGAATGTAGAGGTCCTCCAATGACAGGCCGTCCATGCTCAGGTCTTCGAAGCCTTTGATCCTCTTGAAAAGGTTCGCTGTCCCCCAGGATTTGAAGAGTGGCGCAAGTTTTTCGCCTACGCGATAGGCGCCCCCGCCATCGGCAAAATGAGTAACGGAGGCGTCCGGATAATGTTGAGCGACGATATGAGTGTAGATGGGCGATGCGATTGCCCCTGCGCTCCATCCCATCACGGCGACGGCCTTGGGATCCCGGTAAGTCTTGAACATCCAATCCAAGGCAGACGCCGCATTATCGTAGCCCTTGTGCAGGATTTTGATCTTGCCCGCAGGCTGGCCGCCCATTGCAGGTACGTCATAGGTCGTGACCGAGTCGCCGAGAAAGACATCTCCGTTCGCGGTGGGAAGATAGACGATCGTATAGTCAGCGAGCGGGTTTTCCGGGTTGTCAGTGTCGAAGATCCCGCCGAAATTGCTCGGATCTTGTTCCAGGCCGGCAAAGGGCCGGTAAAACGGCTTCCCATGCAACGCACAGTTTTCGCCCGTCCAGCACGCGCCACCCCCGGAAAGGATGACGGCGAGCTTGGTGGGATCGCCTTCCCTCACCCAAAAAGAGTAGGGAGTGCCCTGCGAGCACCCAGGCGCTCCTGCTGGCAGGACATTCCGCCAGGTACGTCTAGATGATCGAAGCGAGTTGGCGTTGCATGATGGTCTCCTCGACGGTGTGAGTTAGGTAGAAGCATTCTCGACGCTCAAAAGTCTGTGCGCGCTATCGGCGATCATTCCATGTAGGTACTTTGGCAAAATCTATGTATCAGCGCTATGGCTGAGAAGGCATAATGGTCATGCGCATTATGCATAATAAGCAGCTCGAAAAACTCGACTTCCGCTCGCTTCGCATGCTGAAGATCCTTCTTGATACGGGGAGTGTCACGAAGGCGGGCGAGGCGCTCTCTATCAGTCAACCCGCAGCGAGCAGAGTCTTGGCTCAGCTCCGTCTTGCATTGGGAGATCCACTGCTCGTTCGAGGACGTCACGGAAATACGCTGACTCCAAGAGCTGAAGCACTACGGCCGGTTGTGTCTGACACGCTGGACCGCGTATCGACGTTATTCGCGAGCCGCCCTTTTGATCCAAGGGACTCGAACCTGAAGCTCAAGATTGCGACTACTGACAACGGTGCAGCAATCGTACTTGCTCCTCTTGCGCAGCAACTGG
The DNA here is from genome assembly GCA_963814605.1 of uncultured Acidobacteriota bacterium. Lineage (GTDB taxonomy): Bacteria > Acidobacteriota > Terriglobia > Acidiferrales > UBA7541 > Palsa-295. The sequence continues at coordinate 1,533,024 of CAWFDD010000002.1, forward strand.
CGAAGTCCGCGCCGAACATCAGAATCGATATCTCGCCGTGGAGTACCCAAACACTGTCACAACTGGAAGATGGCCGGCTGGATTTGGCCTTGTATTGGGAAAAAAAGCTGCCGGAGAACTTTCATCACCGAAGCCTGTTCAGGGAGAAATACGCATGTCTCGTCCGTCAGAAACATCCGTTGCTCAGAAAATTGAAGCGAGATGGCAGTTTGAATCCCAGGGAGGCTGCCGGCTATCCGCAGATCATGATGCTTTTCCCAGATGGCGACCAGCTGGTGTTTGACGATGTTCTCCAGCGGCTCGGTTATCCCCCAAAGCGCATCGTGATGACTACGCCATACTTTACCTCCGCGCCGCTCCTGCTTGCGGGTACCGACAACTTGATCCTGCTGCCGTCACGTTTAGGGGAGATCCTTAAGAAATCGGCGCCTGTCGCTCTCATCCCGCTCCATGACGATGTCGATTTCGATTATCGGCTTATCTGGCATGAACGCACTCAGCAAGACAAAAGCAGAAGTTGGATACGATCGCAGATCTACAATCTGTTTCCAACCTCAACCGGAACCGCTGGCGTGCGCGTAAGCAACGAGGGTAACCGGACGTCTTCGTACCAAAACCCACTTTTCCGGCCGGCGCGTTAAGCGCAAAATCCGCGGCAAACACTCGCGACGGATATACGGCACTCGCCCGCAGCGTAGATCAGATGCCGGCGTACCAGGCATAGCCATATTCTGGAGACACGGAGCCCAGTCCCTTACCGAATCGCTTCAGACTGTCGGTGACCGTCAGATGGGTGATGAATTTCACGTTCTTGTAGCCGAGCTGTCGGGGAACACGCATTCGAAGCGGACCCCCGTGGCCCACAGAAAGCTCGTCGCCATTCATCCCATAGGTCAGCAGAGTCTGCGGGTGCAATGCGTCCCCCATGTCTATGCTGTCCCAGGTGTCGGGTTCCCATGAGAAATAGACGACGTATTTGGCCTGCGGCAGGACTCCCACAACTTCCAGAACGTGGGACAAAGGCACGCCCACCCATTCGGCGATATACGACCATCCCTCTTCGCATTGCAGCATGGTGATCTGGGTGTGAGACGGGTAGCTCCTAAGCTGATCGAGCGAAAACGAGGCCGGCCGGGCGACCATGCCAGTGACCGTCAGCCGCCAGTCAGCGAACCCTCCGGCCTGCAGGCGCTTGAACTCGTCAGTCGGTGGCTCGATTTCGTTGGCAAATGGAGGCTTCGAAATCTGGCTCCTGGAGAATTCACGCGCCAAGGAGTGTCTGGTCAGCAGCCGCTGCGAACCATAGGTCAGCGTTTCGCCGAGGCCGTAGATGCCGCCGTGATCCGGCGGAATCAGTCCATAGCCTTGTGCAATGCGAGCGGCCACGCCCAAGCCCGCCACGCCCGCCGTGGCCGCGAGTCCAGCTTTGATCATTTTGCGCCGCGAGATTTTGGTCATGCGCTCTCCTTATCCGTACCCGCGCGGCCTGTGATCATCGCTCGCATGCGGCTCCTGAATCCGGCGATACAAATCATCACCACGTGCACCAGCACGAAGAGTAGCAGCGCCAGGGAGACGAAGAAGTGAAGCGTGCGCGCGGATTGCTGGCCGCCTAACACGTTGACGCTCGCCGGAAACGCGGAAACGAACGCGGGAGACATCGCCAGGCCCGTCCAGATCACCAACGGAAACAGAACGAAGATCACCATGACGTATGCCAGCCGCTGGAGCACGTTATACGACCAGGCTTCCGCGTCACTCGGGCGCTCGAAGCGCAGGTGGCTTGCGATTTTGGTCGAGAACGCGCGCCACGAAAGATCAGTTCCCGCGGGGAACAGGTTTTTCCGGAAATGCCCGGAAATAAAGCCGTAGATTAAATAGAGCAGGCCCGTCAACACCGCAATCCAGGCCGCTTGAAAGTGGAGATAGCGGCTCCAGCCGTTCTGGTCCCGCAGCACGTACGCGTAGCCGGTCGGCACTAACCTCCTCGAGGCAGGAATCGGAATTTTGAACAACGGTTGGGTCAAATCATTGCCCGTCTCGCCCCAATAGAAGCGTGGGTGAGAAATCACAATCTCACCCCCGGTGATGAGCAGGGCAAAAAAGCACAACGTGGTAATCCAGTGAGTGACACGGACGAGAGCAGAGTGCCGCGAAGCAGCCGTCGTGCCGGAGACGGCCGAAACAGAAACCGGAAGGGAGGCGGAATCGCCCATTGCGGAATGGTATCATCTGCCGCGCGCATTGCGAACGCTGGGCTGAAATTCCTCTCGACCGGCGGGCCAACCGGAAGCAATTCCGGAGCACAAGTCCGCTTCCGGGAACTTCCAGCGCCCCTGCGCTGGCGTATTTCCGTCTTCGCGCGCAAATGCTGCAAATTTTTTCGACTTAAGTGTCGAGTATCGCTTCGAGCAGGTGACGCGAGGCGTCCACAAACGGAAAATGCTCTCCTGAGCGGTTTGTTAGATAGATGTCCCCGTACTCTGACAGTTTTAGATGAAAGAGACCTTTGATCGTGTATTCTCCCTCGCCGATCGCTCGGACCTTGGTGATAGTGAACTGTATCGCCATAGTCGCGGGATCAAAGACTGCGTGGAGTGTTGCAGAAGGATAGCCGGTTTTTTGGACAATAAAGCCGCTCGGAGTCAACTTGCCGATGCTGTCAATCCTTCGTCGTGGCTCATCCGGAAAATGAGCGTTCCAATTCTCTATGTCTCTACGCACAACAGCTTCGAGCTGCCCCAGCACGTGGGAGCCCTGCGCAGAAATAACATCCGCTTCATGTAGGCCCGCTTGACGCGCATCCTCCGCCTGCTCCTGCCGCTTCTTCAGTCGGGCAGCTTTTTCCCCAATCCAGTCGTCCATCGAATCTGGCATTTTCTTCGACCTATCCACTCGGATCAAGCACTAGAGTCGATTTCTACTTTGATCTGTTACACCCTACCACAAATGAGTTCGTGCGACCGCCAAGCGGCCTTTCGTCGAGTCTGGACTCAACCTGAAATCTCGGTCGGAATGTCTTGTATTTGTCCGTGGCCAATCTCCCTTCACAATCTTAATTGATCGGTCGATCCCCACGGTACTGTTACCGAATGCTTTCCTGGGTCCTGATTAGCCGGCAGCGCTAATAGGGACATTCAATGATTGTCCGACGATCGCGGCGCTTAGTCCTTCAACTTCTGCGGTGTCCCGAGGCTTAGGGTACCCCCTCCATGCATTCACGTGGAGTGCAATAGAGACTCCAACTTCTAGTTCACCCTGGCTGCGAGAAGGCGTGGGCGTGGGACCCGCACCGCAAACGCGAGCCGCAACCACAGATTTCAGAACTGCCCGATTTCGCACAGATTGTCGGACCCCTCTTTTGCTTAACTTGGCATGGAATCTCAACGGGCAACCAGCTGCGATTTATCTCGAAGCGGATTGAGTTTCACCTAATAAGTGCGAGGCACCCCGGTGCCAGTCAGGATTTATATGAGCGGGAAGAGCACTGAAGTTGTACGCGCGGGCGAACGGACCAACACAGCCGGAAAGCCGGTAAGCAACAAACTATTGTTGTCAACGCCTGACAACGAATACCGATTGATGCGTCCTCATTTGAAGTACGTCGATTTACCTAGCCATCTCAGCCTCCATGAGCCGACGCAAACGATTGAGTTCGTCTACTTCCCGAATCGGGGAATGGTTTCTCAAGTTGTAGTCACCAAAGACGGCCGCACCGTGGAAATTGGCGTCGTGGGAAACGAGGGCTACGTTGGAGCCGGACTCGCAGTTGGATTGAGTAGAAGTTCAGTGCGAGAGATCATTCAGATCGCCGGCGACGGCTTTCAAATCAGGGGTAGCGATCTTGAACGCATTATGCCGTCGGCTCCGCAATTGCGAATGTTACTGGGCAAGCATACGGGGCTTCAAGCCATGCAGGTCGCGCAAACAGCGGCGTGCAACCGCCTGCACGACATACAGCAGCGTCTTTCGCGGTGGCTGCTGATGGCTCAGGACAGGGCGGATTCGAGCGTACTTGCGATCACCCACGACTTCATTGCGACCATGATGGGCACGGACCGATCCACCGTGAGTGTGGCCGCCGCTTTGCTGCAAAAAAAGGGAATCATCGAATACGTTCACGGTGCAGTGAATGTTACGAACCGCAGAAAACTCGAAAAAACTGCCTGTGAGTGCTACGCTGTAATCCAACAGTTCGAGAACGACCTCGGATTGAAATAGAAACTCCGGTCGGTGTTGGGTATCCCACAGACAGCGGCCCGCTCCTTTGGTTAGCGTTTGACCCCAGTTTTACTCACTTCGGTTTTGATGTGTGCGCAAGAACCGCGATACGGCACGGAAAAAGGTAGCGTTGGTCGTCCCAGCGTCGAGGAAGCCCGAAGATTACGGCGCTTTTCAAAGAAACATAGCCTTTCAAATCGGGAGGTTCGATCGAGGCGATGCGTCGCAGACTCGAATGGGTCGAACGCAATAATTTTCAAGGCTGGGCCTGCTCGGAATGCGCATGGGTATTCAACCCATCGGACCCAGTCAAAGGGGACTCGCTGGACGATATGAAACGCGAGTTCGAAGAACAGCGCGCCAAGGAGTTCGCGTCTCACGTCTGCGCCGAATATCGAAGCCCGCGAGGAGCCAAGTCCTGATTCGTCGGATGACCGGACATCTTGGCGCCAGCACCCGCTTTTCCGTTCAGCGCGTTAATCGGGTCTTGAATACGCCGTCGCGTTGTCTAGCGGCGTGAATTCCGATTAAATAACGTTAAGTAGGCGCACAATCCGGCGGCTCGGACTGCAATGTTCAATACACGTAACCGCACCCGCGCGGTGCGAAATCTATCGGGGAGCTTCAGCCCGGTTCGCGTCGTCCTGCACGGACTTTGTTGTAGCGGCCTTGTCGATCCCGGAATTGGTGGAAAGGCCACATGCATCCGGAGGATTTGCCATCTGCTTGGCGAATACACGGAAGCTCGGCCCGTCCGGGTGCAACGTCGACCAGTATCCGGACGGGGTCAGCAATGGTTTGTGATGGACGATGATCTGGTTATCCAGAATCTTCACTCCACATTCGAGATTGTTCTTCGGCTGTAGAATGGTCTTGCTGGGATCGTTCGCCTTCAGCGAACGGTCCACCCGCCAATTGAAATCGCAGCCATAACGCTCATGGTCTGCGTACGCAAGCTGCAACAATCCTTCGCTGCGCGCGGCCAGTGCCACGTCCGGATCGCTGTGACGGACGCTCGTATTTGGATTTAGTCCGGCTTCCGCTCCTGCAAGCGCCTGGAAGAAGTAGGCCCAGAATCTGCGTTTGTCTTTCATGCCCATCGCGTAAAACCGCGGGCAGAATCGACGCACCCCCCGGGGTACCTGTGTAGAAAGCATTTCGGGCGGCAGTGCCTTCTCGATGATCTGGTCCCATTGTGAATTCCAGGGTGTCCCGCCGAGTTCGACCTTCTTGATGTCGATAGGAGTTGGCGGCACTGATTGAACGCCCTGCGCATGCGAGGGTGTCCCTATTCCCATGCACAATGTGAGGCTCGCGATCAACCACCACAGGAATTGGCTCGCTCGCCCGGCAGACAGCAACCCGGAATTCGGCCGCCGTCCTCCGTCGCATCGAGTCACCGCTTCGCTCCTACTGCGACGAACTTGCCTTCTGATTCTTGACTTGCAGATCGTTCACCACTTGTTGAACGTTGGGTACTTGATTCGCTACGGCCTCGGCGCGGGCGCGCTTGCTTTCCGAGTTCACTTCCCCCGACAGCGTAACGACACCGTTCTTCACATCGTATTTCACGGTGTTATGCAGTCTGTTTTGAATCAGCGCAGCGTCAAGATTGCTTTCGATGCCCGTATCCAGATCGGAGTTCACAGTTTTGGCTTCCTTTTCGATGCCCACGGGAACCACGGCAATTTGATCCGCGACAACTTGGGCGCCCGCGAACGACTTCGCTATGGAAGCGGCTTGCGTTTTGTCGTCTTCCGTTACAACCTGCCCGCCCAGCGTGACGACGCCCTTGTCGCGATCCTGATTGACCGTGACGTCTTTCAGGCTCGCCTGATCGAGCGATTTGCGAATACTGTCTTGAACATCGGGTGACCTCGCGGCCGTCGTGGAGCATCCGGCCAAACTCCCTAAGGCGAGCAGTGTGACCACAGTTACCGACAATTTAAATTTGTTCATTTTTCTCCTTTGCTTAATTCACGACCGAATCTCGAACCGCGACAAAACGATGGCTCGGCATTCGCTTTACAGTCGTATTCCGCCGAACAAGAAAAGCAGCACGGCGATAAGTATGACTGTCCCGACAATTCCCAATCCGCCGCCCGTTCCCCATCGTGAATAGCCGTAATAGCCTCCGCCGCCGCCGAACAACAGCAACAAGACGATAATCAGCAGTAACATTTAAGTCTCCTTTTAGCCTGTAGGCTGCATTCATCACTTCACTGCTATTGCCCGACAACTTTCTCCAGCTGTCCGACTTTCTTTTGGACTTTCCCACCGATCTTTTCTGCTTGGCCTTCTGCTTCTAGATTGGGGTCATTCGCCACTTGCCCCGCCTTTTCCTTCACTCGCCCTTTCAAGTCGCGCAGATTGCCTTCCAACTTATCCTTCGTGCTTGGCTTGATCATGGTTAGGCTCCTGGCTCTCGATTTCGTTTGTTCCCCATTTCGAGGGAACGATCGTCGATCTCGCGCACAACACAGTGACAGCCGCTGCTGGCGATGTCTGTGTCATTGCGGACAATGCGTTTTCCGCCCGTCGGTGCGCGCCCTGCCTCTCCACACCTCCACTTAAGCGCCGCGATGGCGTTCAACCATTCGACGACCGGCACGCTAACGGCTTGAAAGCGGCATGGGACGCGTTCGCATTCGATCTGCTTTTCGGTGCGTGAAGGTCAGTCTAGCGGACAAGGTCCTCGGATGGTCTCAGCGTGGTGTGCATTTCCTAGTTGAGGAAGCGTGGCGAATCGGAGTTCGTCACGCTTCTTTGGGGTGCCGTGCATCTGATACTGGCGAATCGTCCCTGGCGTAGCTCGAGAGCTTGCCGGAAAGATTCCGGGAGACAAGAAGCACGTGAAAGGGACACTCTCACAGAGTCATAGCGTCGCGCAGTTCCATACAGCACACAAACTTCCCAGCAACGGCTGCAAAGTCCTGGCAAGTCGGATAACCGGACAAATGGCTACCAGCACCGAGTCGTCCGGCAACCGGGTTAATCGGAACTACATTGGCTGAGCAGGATTTCTGGCTGCTCGACCTTCACTTAGCCGGAAACGCGACTATTCGGCCAGGCGGCGAGAAGCCCGTTCTAACCAAGCCTCCGCCGCCAGCCTTAGCTGCATCTCGCGCATGACGATATCAAAACTTCAACTTCTTATTTCGCCTGCGCCAGCCCCGCAACAACCGCGGCAAATTTATCGAGTATCTCAACCCAGCCCTCTAGTTGCCCGCTGTTCTTTGCGTGCTCCATGGTTTCATTTCCAATCAAGGTGACTTTTGTCTGGCCCTTTCCAAAATCCTCGAAAATAACCACGTCGTTCGCACCGTCTATGGCTTCATGTTCTATTCCATACTCCGCAGCCTCAACCTTGTTTCCCTTCGAGTCGGCAAAGTACATGGAATAAACGATCTTCTCGTGCAGAACAATCTCGTGGTATTCCGCACCATTCCAGAACTCCTGCCCATCCGGCGACCTCATGCAGCAGAGAAATTTTCCTCCTACGCGAAAATCCATCTTGCAAGTAGGGGCGGTAAAACCCTTCGGTCCCCACCACTGCATCACATATTTCGGGTTTGTCCACGCCTCCCAAACCAATGCGCGTGGGGCATCAAAAACTCTGGTGACAACCATCCGCTCTGCCTCGTTAGCCGTGTTTTTTGTCATCTTTGACCCTCTCCTTTTTCATTTGATTCACAACCACATCCAACCTGTCGAATCTCTCTTCCCAGAATCGGCGATAGCTGATCGCCCAGTCGCTGACTGTCTTGATCGCCTTTGGCCTGAGCCTGCACACGCTCTCTCTTCCACGCTTCGTCTTGATCACAATCCGCGCCCGCACCAGGTAGGCGATATGTTTTGAAATCATCTGCTGCGAGAGCGCAAACGGTTCCGTCAATCCATGCACAGAGGCCGGCCCATGGGAGAGCCGTTCGATCATCGCCCGGCGGGTTGGATCGGACAGTGCCGCAAATGTTGTATCTAACTTATCCACAACCATATGGTAGTGAATTATCCGCCGATGTCAAGTGTGGATTTTGGACTTCCCGATTTCTGCTTCCTGCGACTGCCGAGTTACCTCAACTCCTGATCAGTCGGATAACCGGACAAGTTCGTACTGGGACCCACGTTTCGGATTAACCCCCGCGTTGCTGTTCCGAACAACCTTGCTGATCTGGAGCCTCAGACCGTGGCGATGATGTCGATGCGGGCCTTCAGGACAAGATCGGCCGAGAGACATTCTCCGGGTTCATCATCCATTGCAAGTCCAGAGCCTCCTTCCGAACGCGCAGGTTGAAATAGAAAACTGTCGCTGAGATCCAAAGAATCGGCCCGATGACGGTGGCGGCAGCAACTCCAGCTATTTGCACCGCGGCGAGGGACAACGTTCCCAGCTGGGCGCCGTGACGGATAAGGGTATCGGCGAGCCGTTGCGGATAGAAGAGCGCGAGACCGACGGTTATCCGGAGAAGGAGATACAAGAGATAGATTGGGTATGACCAGCTGGAAAAATCCCTGGTAAGTTCAAAACTTCGGCGGAAAGCCTTCGTGGGGCCGAGATTCTCAATCGCGGCAGCTGGCAAGGCGACAATCAGCCGCGTCGCGAAGACGAGGCCCGGCACGGCCAGGAACAGGAACCCTACGACCAGAGCCGTCGCGTTCAGAATCGCGCATCCCGCCAGTCGGACGACATGCGCAAAGCTTTGGCGCAGCGCAGCTGTCACCGACGTCGAGCGGCCCCGATAGAGCTCAAAGACCGCATTGGCAACCCCACTTTGAGCGATAAGGTACACGAAACAAGCCTCGACTACGAATGACACGAACGCGATGAGAAAGAGCGTTCCCGTTCCTCCCGGCGGTCGTTGCCCAAGAGCGCGGGCGCGGATGGACGGAACAGTGATCAAGACATCTCGCAGCAGGTACCAACTCAGCGTAAAGAAGTGTGGAAAAGCGGAAATCCCGACAAATAGGCCGAAATGACGTCGATACAATGAGAAGCTTCGATCGAGAACCTCACCGAGCGAGAGGGGCCGAAATTCCTCGTCAGGCATCGTCACCCTTCCACCGTCGGTTGATTACCAATCAGATCGTGCACTCTATCAGGCAATCCAGGGCACCTACAAGCTAGGCTCCGCGCCTTCTACCTAAGCGTTCAAATATCTCGTCGGAGAAACGCGCGGTAATCGGGATGTGGCCTATCTCGATGGACACAATTTCGATTTTTTGGCATCAACGCAGAGCTGATCGCGTATCGTGGTCAGCTGCTGGCGGTCCTTTACCGTGAGGACCTGCGGATGTCCATCCTGTACTGTGTAAATGGTCGTTGTATCTTCAAGAATTTTCCCTTTCTCGGTAATGGTCAGGCATCGAACGCCCAAATCGTCGAAACCGTCACCATTGAAATCAGCGAACTTGAAAAGGCAATCGTCCTTGGAATCCTCATCAGTACCAACGGAATAGTCACTGCCAATCAGGATGTCAGCGCCCTCTTTGCTCCACGTCCTTACTTTCCATTTGGCCTGATTTGAATCGAAACGGAACGAACTGAGAAGGTAATCCGCCTCACATTCGGTGCAACTAGGATGAGTAAACACGATATCGGGCGTTCTTGAGGAATCGAATCGAACGAGTCTCTTGAATTTCCACTGAACAAAGCCATTGTTAAACGATGTCAAAGAGGTTTTCTCGCCGCTCTTCAGGTCATAATCGAAAGCGACGAAATAGTCATGATACATAGAGGTTCGCGACTCGCGCTCTCCGATCAGCACGAGAGCAGATGTTTCGAATAGCCCCACGCGGCTGATCCACTTATATTCCTGCGCGACGATAGGCTTTACTTTCTCGGGATCATCAGGCTTCAACTCGTCTGCGAACGCCGTGTTTATGCGTTCGAATAGTGCTGCGTCTCTGGTGGAACTGAGCCAATGGAAGGTTATCGATGAAGGCTGGGAGTTCTGGCCGATGGCGGAAGAAGACGCAGCTAACATGAGAACGAAGATCATCACGGTGCGGCCCATGGCGTCTATTTTACTGGTAGTTTAGGCTCGCACGCCCATAAGCACCTTCGCTCCTACAACTGGTGACGGGATGGAGCTAACTCTTGATTCGTCGGGCTACCGGACACCTTCCGTGATCTTGATCTCTGACTTCCGCGTGCCTCCCTGTCCATCCGCGAAGCTCCGCTTCCGATCCTTCAGCATCTCCATCGGCGTCCTCCAGCTCGTATCGTGTCTCTTCGTTTCCAATCTCACTCGTAGCGCAGAGACGTTCTCCTCCTTATCCTCAGCATCCTCTGCCTCCTCCGCCTCCTCTGTTTCCTCCGCCTCCTGCCTTTTTTCCCTCCTTGCCTCTTTGCTTCCAGTCTTCGTGCCTCTGTGGCTCCGCGGCTTCCGTTTGTGATAGGCTTTCCGCAGTCGAGATCGCTCTTCGGTTGCTTGCCGGCTTTTGGGGGAATCCGTGCACGGCATCCCGCGAGTCTCTGCAATCATCTAAACTGGGTGGGGAAACCGCATAACAATGTCCACAACCTCGGTTCGTCCTTCGGAGCGTAAGCGCGAAATCAGGGATCAGGCGGTCATCCGCTTCTGCGGCGATTCCGGCGACGGCATGCAGATCACCGGCAGCCAGTTCACCAACACTGTCGCGCTATACGGCAACGACCTCGCCACGCTTCCCGATTTTCCCGCTGAAATCCGCGCCCCCGCCGGCACGCTCCCCGGCGTCAGCGGCTTCCAGGTTCACTTTTCTTCCAGCGACGTTTACACCCCCGGCGACAGCGTGGACGCTCTCATCGCCATGAATCCCGCGGCGCTGAAGATGAATCTTCCCGACCTGAAACCCAACGGCATTCTGATCGTCAACCTCAACGACTTCGGCGAGCTCGATTTGCGTAAGGCGCAGATGACTTCGAATCCCCTCGAGGATCATTCGCTCGACGGCTACCGCCTGTTTTCAGTTGAGCTGACCAAGCTGACCCGCGCCGCGCTCAAGGAATTGGGCCTCGACAACAAGACCGTTGACCGCTGCAAGAATTTCTTTGCCCTCGGCATGTGCTACTGGCTCTACAACCGCTCCATGGACGGCACCATTCGCTGGATCGAGGACAAATTCAAGAGCAAGCCCGTGCTCGTCGAAGCCAATCGCCTGGCCATGCAGGCCGGCTATAGCTATTGCGAAGCCACCGAAGCGTTTCAAATCAGCTACGAAATCCCGCCCGCCAAGCTGAAGCCCGGCGTCTATCGCAATATCAGCGGCAATACCGCGCTGGCCATGGGCTTCGTGGTCGCGTCGCAGAAAGCGGGCATTCCGCTTTTTCTCGGCTCCTACCCCATCACGCCCGCTTCGGACATTTTGCACGAGCTGTCCGCCTACAAAAATTTCGGCGTCATCACATTTCAGGCCGAGGACGAAATAGCCGCCATCACCTCCGCCATCGGCGCGGCCTATGCCGGCGCTCTCGCAATCACCAGCACCTCCGGCCCGGGCATGGCGCTGAAAACGGAAGCCCTCGGACTCGCGGTCGCCGTCGAACTGCCTCTGGTCATCTGCGATATCCAGCGCGGCGGCCCATCCACCGGCCTTCCGACAAAAACGGAGCAGGCGGATCTTCTGCAGGCGCTCTACGGCAGAAATTCCGAGGCGCCCATTCCGATTCTCGCGCCCTCTTCGCCCGGCGATTGCTTCTGGGTCGCTGTGGAAGCCAGCCGCATCGCCATCAAGTACATGGTGCCCGTCATTATTCTTTCCGACGGATATCTTGCCAACGGCGCCGAGCCTTGGCCCGTTCCTGCGCTCGCGGACTTGCCGGAAATTCCCGTGCACTTCGAGAAAAATCCTGTGGACTTCCAGCCCTACCGCCGCAATCCCGACACGCTCGCGCGGCCCTGGGCGATTCCCGGAACTCCCGGCCTCGAGCACCGCATCGGCGGCCTCGAAAAACAGGACGTCACCGGCAACGTCAACTACGAGCCGCTGAATCACGAGCGCATGGTTCGCCTGCGCGCCGCAAAAGTCGAAGCGATCGTGCAGGATGTTCCGGACGCTGTTCCCGCCGGCGATCCCTCCGGCGAATTGCTGATCGTGGGCTGGGGTTCCACGCACGGCCCCATCACCGCCGCGCTGAAAACCCAGCGCGCCGAGGGCCACAAAATCGGCCACGTCCATCTGCGCCATCTGAACCCGCTGCCGAAAAATCTCGGCGAAGTTCTCGGCCGTTACGATCGCATCCTCGTCCCGGAAATGAACATGGGACAGCTCGTCATGGTTCTGCGCGCGAAATATCTGGTTGACGCGCAGGGCTACAACAAAATTCAGGGCAAGCCATTCAAACAATCCGAAATCGAGCAAAAAATCGAAGAGATGTTGGACTAGTTCGCGGGAGAATCTAAATGACCACGGCCACATTGCCGCCGCCTTTAACCAAAAAAGACTTTCAAACCGACCAGGAAATTCGCTGGTGCCCCGGCTGCGGCGACTACGCGATCCTCTCCGCCGTGCAGGCCGTTTTCCCCGAGCTCGGCATCCCCCGCGAAAAATTTGTGATTATTTCCGGCATCGGTTGCTCCAGCCGCTTCCCCTACTACGTCAACACTTTCGGCTTCCACACAATTCACGGCCGCGCGCCGGCTGTCGCTACCGGCTTGAAACTCGCGCGCCCCGATCTCGAAGTCTGGGTCGTCACCGGCGACGGCGATTCCCTTTCCATCGGCGGCAATCACACCATCCACATGCTGCGCCGCAACGTCGGCCTGAAAGTGCTGATGTTCAACAATCGCATTTACGGTCTGACCAAAGGCCAGTTTTCGCCGACCTCGGAAATCGGCAAGAAAACAAAATCAACTCCCTACGGCACCGCCGACCGCCCCTTCAATCCGATTTCGCTGGCGATTGGAGCGGAGGCAACTTTCGTGGCGCGGTCGGTGGACGTATTCCAGGGACACTTGAAGGAAACGCTGAAGAGAGCGGCGGCGCATAACGGTTCGGCATACATCGAGATTCTGCAGAATTGCAACATTTTCAACGATCACGCCTGGGAGACGATCACCGAAAAGGACGCGCGCAGCGAACACGTGCTGCAGCTCGAGCACGGCAAGCCGATGATCTTCGGCAAAAATCGCGATAAAGGCATTCGTCTCAAGGGTTTCGACCTCGAGGTCGTGCAGCTCGGCAACGGCATTACGGAACAAGATCTGCTGGTCCACGACGAGCAGCATCCCCGCGCGGCCTACGCTTTCATGCTGTCCCATATGGAGTTACGGCCCGGATTCCCCACGCCCATCGGAATCCTGCGCGCGCAGGAGGATGTCCCGCGTTATGAAGACATTATAGCGAATCAGATTCGCGAGGTGCAGGCCAAGCGCGGCGTGGGCGACCTCACCAAGCTGCTCAACGCCGGCGACACGTGGGAAGTTCGGCCATAGAACGGTTTGCGCTCCAGGCGCGAAATACTTCAATCTTGTAGTACGAAATGCTACAGCGCCGGAAGCAATTTCGGCCGTCTAACGCGGTTCTACGCGGCGAATCCCGTCAGTTGGCGCTTCCCACGCGAAATCCAGTCAAAAGCATTACCGCAGAGGCGCAGAGGACGCGGAGGAAAGAGAAAACCTGAAGGGATTACCACAGAGAACACCGAGAAGGCACAGAGACCACAGAGAAAAGAGAAAATCTGAAGGGATTACCACAGAGATCACAGAGAAGGCGCAGAGGACGCAGAGAAAGCAACGGCTGACCAGCCCAACACCCAAGACCTAACAGCTACAACCTAACACCTACAACCTAACGCCTCAGCGCCCCGAGGAACCGTTCGCCTGCGGCTGACTTTCGCTCGGGATTTGGGCCAGCGCGGCATGCTCGCCCGGCGGCGGAGGCATCTCCGCCAGCGCGTGGTCGCGCGCCGCGGCGAATTCGTTCCACTCGCTGCGCGCCACAGGATCGGACGGCGGCAGCGGCAGCCGCTCGAAATTCAAAAATTGGCCGCGCAGCTCGATGCGAAAATCCAGATGCGGCCCGGTGGCCAGCCCGGTCATGCCCACCAGCCCAATGCGCTGGCCCTGCTCGACGCGCTCGCCGTTGCGCACCAGGATTCTCGACAGGTGCATGTAATAGGTGGTGTAGCCGTTGGAGTGCTGCACCTTCACGAGATTTCCGTCGCCGCCTTTCATCCCCGCGAAAATCACGCGCCCGTCGCCGATGGTCTGCACCGGAGTGCCGCTGGGCGCGCCGTAGTCAATCCCCAGATGCGGGCGGTATTCCTTGAGAATCGGATGATAGCGGCTCAGGCTGAAATGGGAAGTGATGGGCGCCGCGAATTTCAGCGGCGAGTGAAGAAACGCCTTCTTCATGGATTTTCCGTCGGGCGTGTAATACGCGGCCGCGCCGGTGGGCCCGCGGAACAGGATGGCGCGATAGGCGTGCCCGGCGTTGTTGTATTCGGCGGCCAGAATCCGGCCGTACGCGGCAGGCTCGCCGTTCGCGAAAATTTTCTTCTCGACCACCACGCGGAACGTGTCGCCGGGGCGCGGGTCGGTGTAAAAATCCAGATCCCAGCCGAAGATTTCCGCCAGGCGCATGGCCAGCTCGGGCCTTTCTCCCGCGTCGGTGACGGCCTGGAAGAGCGAGCCTTCCACGCGGCCGCTCACGCCGGCTTCGTCGGTGTGCGACGGAATGGTTTCAATCTCGGAGTGAAAGGCGTCGCCGCTGGGCGCGATGGAAAGGACGCGGCCGGTCTCAATGTTGTAGCGCACCTCGCGGAGTTCGCCGAGTACGGAGCGTCCGATGTCGAGTTCGTTTCCGGCGCGCAGGTGGCGCAGGTCGAAGACCGGCTGCGCGGAGGCGACCAGCCGGGCGGTGGTCGGCGAATCAATGCCCAGGCCGTTCAGGAAAACCGCGAAAGGACGCCTGGAAGGCACGATGTTTTTGGTGAAGACCACCACTTCGCGCTGGATGCGCAGCGCTTCGTCGCGCGCCGAGGAAACTTCGGCGGCAAACTGCCGGTCGCTTTTGTAGCGGACGTAATAAGACGCGCCGAGGCACCACACTGCCACGAGCACGAAAACCGGCCAAAAAATCAGTCTCCCAAGATTCGCCATGGACTCCGCTGCGTCCTCCGATAGTCGAGTTCGGAGAGTAGCTCAGGTGCCGCGCGATGGAAAAGCGAAAATGTGAGTAGTGATTCGTGATTAGTGACTAGTGGCGAGTGGCGAGTGGCGAGTGGTTAGTGGCGAGTGGCTAGTGGCGAGTGGCTATTCCGAGCCGGGTCTTTCGCGAGAAGACGATTTGATCGTCCTCCGCTGGCCGCGGCGATGTACGCGCATCACGTGGATCCTATCCTCACGGTGAACGTCGCTGATTTCAGCCGCTTCGCCGGAATCACTTCCGTGCACCCAAGCAGCCTCTGGCGGAGCAGCACGCAGTCCCCAGCGTTTGCTGGCGCAAAGGATGGGGCATCCGGCGATTGGCTCAACGGTAACGCGACTCGACAAAGCGCCGTCTGAACACGGTGTGGTTTCAGCCGTGGGCGCAGACACTGCGACCGTGGACTGGCATTTGAAGCAAGTTGAGAGCCGAGGACGAGCAGGAAATTCGGTGGGGAAGGCGTACGAATTACTGTCGATGCTAATCTCCGACGCCCCTTGCCAGTGCTGCAGGATTCTCGCAAAAGCCTGGAGCCTTTCCTGCCCCCGACCATTCTTCGCTCGCTGGGGTATCATGTGAATAGGCAGACAAGCCCATGGGGATGTTAGTAACGGACTGTCCGCGTTGTGCATCCGCGTCGATGACCTTCGACGTGCACGCTCAGGTCCGCGTCGGGCGTGACTACTGGATGTCTCTCTTCGAAATCTGCTGCGTTTGCCGCAACTGTGCTCGGCCAACCATATTCCTGGTAAAGCTCAAAAATCCGAACAGCAAGGGGGATCTTCGATGATTCACAAGATGCCCTCGTTTCATACACTAAATCGCTAAATCCCCATTTTGAGGTCGTGCGTTTCATTAGTCTGAGAGACAACGCTTCAGTGGAACCACCAGAGCATATTCCGGATGACATTAGGGCTGCCTTTCAGGAGGCTACCACCTGCGCCTCCGTCGAGTGTTTCAATGCAGCCGGTGCGATGTTCCGACTTTGTGTCGACTTGTCTACGCGCCCGCTACTGCCACCCAGGGAGGGCGCCGCAGCCGTCCAACCTTCCGAGAAACAGCGCCGGGACCTCGGGCTGAGGTTGAAATGGTTATTCGAAAAGGGTCGCCTCGCGCTAGAGTTGCGTGAATTGGCTAGGTGCATTCGGGAGGATGGCAATGATGGCGCGCACGCGGGGTCGCTCAACGAAACTGACGCAGACGATCTCTTAGACTTCACGACCGCGCTCTTGGAACGTCTTTTCACGGAACCTAAGAAGCTCGAACTAGCAGAAAGTCGTCGAGTGGCACGAAGGGCTCCAAAGACGTGATTTCGATCACGTCGGGCCAAGGTACTTGTCGAGCGCCGCGATCAAACCAGGTGCCATCGTGAACTCGTCGTAGGAAATGCCGAAACTGCTTATGGACTCGAATAGTTTTCGGCGTTCGTCCTCTGGAGGATCGACACCGTCCGGCAATCGTAATCGCCACTTCGAAGTCTCATCGAGAATGAAGCCGATCTTGGTGGCTTCCTCGATGAATCGATCGCCACCACGCTTCAGCCGCTCGATCTCTTGCCGGCAGAATCGACGCGCATCGTCTGTGGGCAAGTTTTTATACAAAATGAAATACTTCAATCCGTTCCCATACGACGAGGGAATTTCCTGCCACTCCACGGCCTTCTTCAATGCCGCGATCTTTCCGTCAGCACTGTGTTTAATGAAACCTATTTCAGTTTTCGAGCGCTCGCGAATGTCTGCTTCTTGTACAACTCCATCACGAATATCCCAATGCTTCTTAACCCCGATGTCCTCGCTTGATTCATGTAAGAGGCGAACAAACACTTTCGTTCCTTCAAGTTTGTATTCGAATTCCGCGTCGCTGGAGGCCGTGTCAAATCGTGAGTCAAATCGGAAGTGGTTTTTTCGAGGGCGGTAGTTTATGTCTACATCGAGTTCGATCTCCGATAGAGACAGTTCGTCGCGTTCCACTACGAACTCATTGCCGCCCGAAGCTGCGACCGGTGGGTGGTCGGTCGGCTTCGAAGGATTCGGTCGAACGAGCAAATATAGAAGAAATGCGATGGCGGCCAACAGTACCGTTTGCGCGCTGCTGCCCCACGCGAGGGCAACGAGGGCGCCGAACACGAGCCCATCCAGATGGTGATCTTGAATCCCTTCATTCGGTGGTCGCCCGCGTTGGGTCGCCATAACATACACCCGGTATGTTAGTGCTGCCTGAAATGCCATGGCGAAACTAAAGCGAAACATGCTATCCTCCCGGTTGTACGTGCGGTAAACAGAAAGGATCGATATGAGATCGGTTATTCGCACCATCATCGTCGCAGCATTGTCTCTGATGACTGTGAGCACGGTGGTTGCTCAGCGAGCGATTCCCGAGGATAACCTCGCCTATCCAGTTCTTGTGACCATACCGGGTGTCGAGGAGGCTTCCGGCTTTTTCCTCGTCACGCCGACCACTAGCTACTTCGTCACGGCTAAGCACTTCTTGTTCGACGCCCAAGGCCAACTTCTCGGTTCCACGATGACCCTCTTGTCTTACTCCAAGAATCCGAAAGAAGGCGGCACAAACGAATTCACGCTTGATCTGGTGGCACTAAATGCGGCGGGTGAGATCAAAAAGCATGACACCGCTGACGTTGCGGTAATTCGAATGGCAACTTCAGTAAAAGACGCGGTGGCTCCGGACCCTTCATTAACCGTAAGGCAGGTAATCGCCGGCGTTACCATGACGAAAAGCACAAAAAGCGGGATTCTTGGTGTTGCACTAGACGGCATAACGAAGTACGCGGATATATCAGTCGGGAATGACGTCGTTGTATTCGGCTATCCCACGTCACTAGGGATTCAGGGCTCTCCTCAACTTGACCCGCTGCGACCGTTGCTGCGTAGAGGAATCATTGCGGGTCAAAAACCAGATACCAAATCCATCGTGCTTGATTGTCCGATCTACTATGGAAATAGCGGTGGGCCAGCGATTGAAATTGACCGCTCGTTCACGCAGGTCACGTTCAAGCTGATCGGTGTGGTGAGTCAGTTCGTGCCGTTTGATCAAAATAGAATTAACCACACTCCATTGCCGAGCTTTGCGAATTCCGGCTATAGCGTCGTGACACCTGTGGACTACGTATTGGAACTGATCAAGTAAGACTTTGCGCAGAAGGGTGTAATACTCCCCGCTGAAACTGGACATCGCGGCTACCGAGGGTCAGGGCCTCCAAAACAGGAGGCACCATGGGCAGAAGAGCGCGCGTAGATCAAACTCCCGAAGAAAAGTGGCAGATCGTGCAGGAAGGCATCAAGAGCGGCAACGTCTCGGAGACGCGACGGCGACATGGCATTTCACCGTCACTGTTTCCGCACGTCCGACGAGCGCCGCGGCCGGACAATCTTCCCGAAGCCGCGCAAGTCTCCCGCAGCAAAAGGCCCCACCCTTTGCTGGCGCAAAGGATGGGGCACCCGGTGTCACGCGGATTGTCCTTTCCGAGCGACAGGTTCACTCTTCGCTTGCATTGATTTCACGAGAGCAGCAGACGATGCCCCTTCCAGCGACAATCCATAGCCAACTTCTCGAACGATGCGCTCCTTTAGCGGTTGAATGAAGTGAATGCGCGTGTTGCGGCGTGTCACTTCCGGAGCCTTCAGGTACAGCTCGGCCAACTCCCGCGCTCGATTGAGCGCCTTACCCTTCGGCACAACCTCGGCAACCACTCCCCATTCATGTGCGGTGCGCGCCGCCAGCGGGTGTGGGTTCAGCAGGAACGCTTCCGCTCGTCCCGCCTCAGCGCGATAGCTCCAAGTGTAAATATTCCGTCGCCGGGCGCAACGCCCGCGGAAAAATGGGCCACGTCCTGGAAGGTCGCGCCATCCGCCGCCACAATTACACTGGAATACGTGTAGTCTGAATGCAATGGGCGCGCCCTCGATAGCCCGATGACCGGCACCCGTATGTTGGCTAATTTTCCAAAACCTGAACGCCTTCGTCGTGAACCTGGCTCCAAACGCCCGGTCTGTGACATCGCCGAAAGAGGACCAATCGACATGAGTAATAATTCCCCACCTGCGCCCGTCAGGATTACGATCTTGTTTGCCCTATCTTGCGCAATTCGGTAAAACGCATCGACAAATTCTGTGTGAGATTGCGCAGTCATGATGAACGGTCCGCCGTTGGCGTGGAATTCAGCAACCAGCACACCATTCTCATCGCGTGTCAGTTTTAGGCTGGGATAGTCCGAAAAGTAGTTATTTTGAGAAGCGGCATTGCATTCTCCTCTCTGTGTTGCACTGACTGCGTTGCCCGAATCTGGTGATTGGGACCTCAGCGAATTGCACTCAGTCTGCGGCGCCAATGACGCCATCGGTGATCCAGGCTGATTGGATATTTTACTGCGAAATACCTGGTCCGGCGATAGTGCCTGCCAAGTCGGATAACCGGGACTTACCAATCAGAAGGCAGTCACTCGCTTGCTGCAAGTTCGCGTACTTCGCCTTCGCCTGTTTCAGGATGGGATGTCCCGAGCGGTCGGCGACGTCGCAAAACCCGGCCTCCAAGAATAAACTGCGCGAATCAATGTACGTTGTCGACGATGTAGAGATCGGATGCGTAGAGCGGAGTCGCATAGGCGTAATACTTCAAGTCGGGCGTCACGACGATGGTGTGAGAAAAACCAACCAGTGGGCGAACTGCCACGTCACCGCTTTTCCATTCCTGGCGATGACCGCTCGACAAATCGATGAGCGTAAAGAGAGCTCGCGCCCGGTTGCCTCCATTCCAAGCAACGACTTTCGGCCGTCGGCAAAGCGCACGGGATATTCAGTCTCAAGACTTCCCGTCACCGGTATGCTTCTGGACTGCCGAGGTGATAGGTGAAGATACCGCTTCGCTCCACGTGCAACGCGACGACGTGGCCGTCGGGTGAAAGCACGGGGCGCGACTGGGGAGCGCGCCATCACCGACGTAGGCGAACCGCCGGCAACGCGCCGGACTAGACGTTCCAATCGCCGGGTTCGGTTTGCCGTTCGTAGACGACGGTGCCCCCGCCGTCCGACCAGCCCTGAGGCGCGAAAGTCTTGAGTCCCGGTGTGGGCAATGCACGACCAGGCTGTAGGCGTATGTCACAAATGAAATGGGCCCCTCGGACTCTCGCGACTGGACTACTCACTGGCCGGGAAAATGGTACGTGGGTGGTTAAGAGTGTCGAACGGATTCCTTCAAGCTACTAAGGCGCGACATTTCTGTAGAGCGCCGGTTGTCTTAATTTCAAGAGTGTAAAGAGAATGCCTCGATAATTTTTCAGCGCCTGAACCGGCAGTGTAGCCGGAAAAGTTGGTACTGGGATCGAAATGTCCGGTTATCCGACTGACCAAGCAGTGGCAGTCAATCGGTGCAAAATCGGCATCTTTAACGCACACAATTCCATGTCAGGAAGGCAAAGGGACCAGCGCGTAAGAGGATGAGAGCTGGATTGAGTTGTGCAGCGTTCGATATAGAGGACAGTGCATCGGATAGATTCCGTGCACGCGCTCCACGGTGTCGCGGGACTCTTCAGATGCCACCAGTTGCATGGCGACGTGAATGCGGCGGATCACGAGAACGCCTTCCTCTGATTCCACTTCGCCGGTTACGTCCGCGACGAGCCTGCCGTTACTCGCATCGATGTGACGCGCTTCCAGCGCGCCTCCAAAAGTGCCAAGCATTCAACCAGCTGTGGCTGCGATGACGTAATCAATCGTGGCGGCGTGGGATTCCGTGAGTTTGGCAGGGTCAACTTTGTAGTGTTGCGCTATTGCTCCGTGGACGCTGAATACGACCGGTTGCGATTCACCTGGTAGATAAGCGATACGCAGCGGCCCGATCTTTCGCTCAATGCGGACCTTGGAAACGTAGACCACGTCGGACATAAAGTGCCTCCCGGCTTAGGATGCGAATACTTAACCTGAGACATACGATGCCAGAAAATGCCGACCGCGAACAGGTGCGCTCTATTTGTGCCGGATATTCTCCGGTGCTCGCTGCCGATCAAGCGGCAGGATCTGCAATTGCCACTGAACCGGAACCGAAGTCGGCAAGAAACAAATCTTGCTGTCGCATGCCTGATACTCGAGCTTTCCCGCAATCGTGATGGTCTTTCCATCCGCGCCAAGCGAGTTGCTAAAGTCCGCCGCGGTGCTTACTTGCAGGTCCTGGCTGATGCGGAATGTGCCCTCGAAAACGGGCACGCGCTCCTTGATCGCCGGCAAATAAAGAATCTTGGAGCGCGGGTAAATAACCGGCTTGAGTTGCACGTCCGGGACGGGATCGATCACCAGGTTGATCGGCTTGTAGCCTTTCGTCCCCGGCGCATACACGTGGACGTCCGGCGGGAGCCGCACTTCCGCAGTCAGCGTTATACGGCTGCCGGAAACGCCAGTGCGGTCGGATTGCTCAACCCTGAGCTGAAGGTGGGGAACTTCAACGGTATCCGTGACTTCTTCGCCCAATTCCGGAAAGAGCTTGGCGACCACGTTGTTGCCAGAAAGCCGCTCCCGGTATTTCGCCTCGAAGAACTTTTCCCGAATGACGCCGTTTGGGTCCATGAAGAAATATCCGGGTCGGGCCATCCCCTTGAACTGACCCCCGGCTTCGCCGTTGAGAACCTGATAGGCCCGAATAATTTTGGAGTCGGGATCGGCGAGCAAGGAGAAATCAATCTTCCGGCGGTCCGCGAAGTATTTCAGTATTTCTTCGCTGTCATAGCTGATAGCGGCGAGTTTGATCCCTTGTTTCTCAAATCTTGCTTTGGCGCTCTGCAGCTGAACCAGCTGCCCTTTGCAATAGGGTCACCAATCCGCAGAACGGAAAAACAAGAGAACCGTGCCGTGAGATCCTTTCAGGCTTTCCAGGGTCTGTTCCTGGCTGAACTGGTCGCGAGCAGAGAATGCGGGCGCTTTCTGTCCAACGGCGAGCCCAATCGAAGTCAGAACTTCGAGGGAAGCAACGTGGATTGTATTGCCTTCCAGAGTACCCCGGATCGTGACGCTATCTCTCAGATGGCCCGCGGCCTGCGTCTGCGGGTCGAGGTCATAAATCTGCCGGATCGTATCGTCATATAAAACCAGCTTTGCTCCTGGCAGTTTGTCTGTGCACTTCGCTGCCTCGGCGAAAGCTTCGTCAACGGTGCAGCCGCTGTTGATGATTGTGCCGGACCACGATCCGGAATTGGCCGCGCTGCCTTGTTGAGCCATGGCGAACTTAGAGACGAAAAGCAACACCAAGAAAAGTATTGAGTAACGCTTCCGGATCTTTACGTCGCGAACCAAGCGAGCCCCCGGTCAGCATTTTGACTTGTGCCTAAACTATACTCCAGGACGAGAACAGGACACCGAAAAATCGGCAGTTCTTAAGCGGTAGCCAGCATATTCGCGTACAGCGAACCAGGCGAGAACAACTAATCCCAAGACAGCAGCCGGGATTTCCCACTTCCAGCTGATTCTCGTAGTTTTCACCACGGCAAGGGTGGCCCACCATTTCGCATCGCTACTTCCACAATGGGCTTCTCGACGCCGCCGATCATACGACTGCACCTTTTTCACTCGTGCTTAATGGGGCACGGTGCAAACGGACCTTCTGACGGTCAAGTCCTGATTAACGCTGCCGGTTCAGACGGTCGACGCAACACCCTCTAACCAGTGCTTCCAATCGTACTGTTCAGAAAAGACTGACCTTCTGGGCGGCGCTCAATTAGACCTAATCAGGACGGGGTTTTCTTTGAACCGACACCGGCGAACGGATTTGGCCTCTTAAACTCCGCCAAATGAGCTTCGAACTAGTGTTGCATCGACCTATTGAAACCACCGCGTTTGTCGGGCATGTCGATTACTTCGAGAGGTTCTTCACTCGAAAGCCGCGCCGGCCTGCTCCTTCCATCGTTGGACGTTCACACCCCTCACGATGAGCCATAGCTCCAGTGGCAGCTCCCCAAGGGCGGAGGCGGAAGCGATGTAGGGGACGAACAGATAGTATGCGAGCGGCGGGTAGAGATAGGTCACATATCCCAGACCACTGATCGCCAACAGTACTCCCAGAATTCGAGGCAGGAACGTGGACCTGAAAATGAGATAGCCGGTCAGGACGCACCATATTCCGAAAAATACCAGATCGATGTTGAAGGCGTATTGATTCAATTTGAGAAACAGGAGCGCCAGCGCCTGCAGCTGTTCCGGCGTAAATGCGCTTACGGAGCTGCCGCCCTGCAGGATTAGCAGAGGAGCAAGGTATAAGAGGCTGGCAAGCGCCTGAATGGCGCATCCCACGAGAATTACGAACGCTGCGAGCAAAGAGAGGCTCTTGTTCACAGGTTTCAGCAACTCATACATGAGAAGCGCCCATGCGAGATGGAACGCAACCCCGATGAGAGAGGATGCGAACCCCAACCAAAATAACCGCTCGTGCCCCAGGATATTGGCTGCGGTAGCCGCGGCGTTGCCAGCTACCACAACCCTGCCGAGAACAATCACCTCGCCGTATGTTGCCGTCAGGCTTTCGAGCAGTTGAAAGACACCGGCCATCCTGGCCTTAAAACGCGGCGACGCTTCTGCAATCCGTTCCATGATTTCATAGCTCCAGAAGATACCGCGTCAGGCTATGTTGTATCAGGAATACGTAGGAAAAACCTCTAACTCCTGATTGGTCGGATAACCGGACAAGTCCGTTCCAGTACCCACTTTTCTGGTTAGCGCATTGATCAGCTACTGAACCGCTGCTCCAGTAAAATGTGGCACCATTCAGCAGTTTCTCAATTGCTGATAGAGATTCCGAGAGGCGACCATGCTGAATCGTGCAAGCAGAAAGCGCTCCGTCGTCAAAGCCATCACGTATCGCGGAATTATCATCTGCCTCGATTTCCTAGTGATCTACTTGCTCACGGGCAAGGTGAAGACGGCGGCAGCGTTCATGATTGTCAGCAACATCTACACCACCGTTGCCTATTTCTTGCATGAGAGGATATGGGCCGGCATCAACTGGGGCTTAGTACCTCAGAAAGAAGCCTGAGACAGATCGAGTTGTTCGGATACCGCGTTTGTCAGTACTTAGGATATTCGATCTTCGTCGTGGGCCATTCGGCCGGCGCCTATTTCACTTCCTACAATCCGTTTCCGGACCGTTCCTGCATTGCCGACATTCCAGGGCCGGCTCCATTGATGGACACAAGCGAGTGTGTCGCTGCGATCCTCCGATTTCGCTCTTTTCAACGGTGAAATATTCACAAGGCGGTCCAACCAAACTGAGCTATAAGAAACAGTTTTTCTGTTCGAGCGGTGTCACATTCGAGTTGTGGCGTTAGGCCGGATGGTCTGAAAAAGACGGTTTAGGCGACCATCGCAACGGTCCCGGTTTCACGGGATCATCGAGGCTCGGCACCTGCGAAGGCATCGAATTCAGAGTTCGAAAAGAGGAACACCCATGGCGCCAAAAAAGATGAACGCAGCAGTGGTTGAGGAATTCGGGAAGCCCCTTGTGGTTCGCCAGTGGGACATCCCCACTCCGGGAGTTGGACAGATCGTAGTCAGGACGGAGGCGTGTGGCGTCTGCCACACCGATCTCCACGCAGCCGACGGAGATTGGCCAGTCAAGCCGACGCTTCCGTTTATTCCCGGCCATGAAGCGATCGGCTTGGTTTCTGCCATCGGGGCCGGCGTAACTATTGTCAAAGAGGGCGACCGCGTAGGCGTGCCGTGGCTCTACTCCGCCTGCGGTCATTGCGAGTACTGCTTAACGGCCTGGGAGACGGTCTGTCCAGATGCTCAGTTCGGCGGCTATACCAGAAACGGCGGCTTCGCGGAATACATTTTGGCCGACCCGGATTATGTGGCGCATATCCCGAAAGGCCTCGCCGCCACGGACGCTGCGCCGCTCATCTGTGCCGGCATCACGACCTATAAGGGAATCAAGCAGACCGAGGCGAAGCCAGGTCAATGGATCACGATCTCTGGTTGCGGCGGACTCGGACATCTTGGCATTCAATATGCCAAGGCCATGGGTTTGCTGGTCTGTGCGGTGGACATCGACGACGGCAAGTTGGCGCACGCGAAGAAACTTGGGGCCGATCTCACGATCAACGCGAAGCATGAGGATCCGGGGCCGGCGGTCAAGAAAGCGACCGGGGGAGGAACCCACGGCGTTTTGATTACGGCTCCATCGCTCATCGCGTTCAAACAGGGAATTGGCATGATCCGGAAGCGCGGTACGTGCGTGCTGGTCGGGTTGCCGCCGGGGGAGTTTCCCGTGCCGCTCTTCGATGTGGTGGCCAACTGCATCACCGTTCGAGGTTCCTTCGTCGGAAACCGCGAGGATATGGCCGAATCGCTCGACTTCGCAGTTAGAGGTAAAGTCAGGGCCGACATTGAGCTTCAGCCGCTATCGGCGATCAACGATATTTTCAAGCGGCTCGAGCACGGAGACGTTGCCGCGCGCGTAGTCCTCGACTTCAGCACAGCGGTGCAATCCGCCACCCGCTCCACCGGAGTAACGGAGCTGATCCACGCGTAGATCGAACTCTCGAAAAGAAGCGGCAGATCGTGCAGGAAGACATGAGGTTGGGGCAACCGGCGAGTGGCTATTCCGACCCGGGCCTATCGCGAGGATGGGTAGCTTCCATCTATCCCGCAAATGTTGAGCGGTCGAAGCGGTGATCTCATGGACTGGGAAGAAGTTGCGCCTGCGATCCCCATAATTTGTAGTCGGAGAAAAAACTGTAGCAATAATTCGGTTTTGAATGTTCGACCTGCCCATACGTGCTGATGGTCATCGGCACCAGGTGCGATTCGCCGTCCAGCACGACTCGGCCATACACAACCACCGCCTCGTAATGTGCAAATGGTCCGGGCGGCAAGATATACACTTCCGATATTCGCAGGATATCTCCATCGGCCGAGAGCCAAACCTCGCCGTAGCAATTCAGCCTGTAGAGTTTGTCGCGTTGAAAGAGCGGAATTGACGCATTCTCTTTCCAGCGGCAAATCTTCGACTCCGGCCCGAGCGCCTGCCATTGGTACACATCCACTGGCTTCCGGTTGACGATTATCGTTCCGGCATGCCGGAGGTGAAGTGACAGATCCGTGGTGGCGTAGCGGGGCGCATTCAACCACAGTGATGACGGCACCACGTATCCGCTAATCGCCGGCGGCGGAATCTCCGTAAATTCATGGTTGCCACTCGTGAATCGTTGTACGCCGTTGCGAACAGTTACAGAGTATTCAGCCTCCAACTGTGGAGAACCGCCTTCGCTCCATGAAAACGTCTGACGCGCCACGAAATATTTCATCGACTCGTACAATGCCTGAGACTTTGCGCGAACCCTTTGCACGTCGAAAGGCTCGGGAGTTCTGCGTTCCAACTCGCTGGGCGCAGGCTCGGGAACATTCCACGGCGGAAAAGCGTCGAATGAAACTGGCGATACGACAACCGCCTGTGGAAACAACTGCGCGTGCAAATAAGGGTTCACCTTAGCCAGAAACACTTCGAGCGACGACACAGGCACCGCCTCGGCGATCAATTCTGTCTGCGCCATTCCCCGCAGAATGCCTACGATCTTTCCGTTCCATACCACGATGCCGCCGCTAATTCCTGGGCGTAGCCTTTCGCCGGTTTCTGACGGAGTGTATCGGAACGCCAAACATCCGTTTTGATCTTCGCCAATAAATGACCCATGCCATGTCGTCAACGTTCGGGAAAGGTTTGCCACTCCGATTGTTCGTCCAGGGAAGGCAATCATCGATACTTCGTCGCCAAGAATCAGAGGTTCCAGAGTGAAAGGCATGCCTTGGAAGCCTTTCATCGGTTTGACCAGTTCATAGATGGCGAGGTCGCGTGACGGATTGTAAAGGAACGCTCCAGATGCCTCGGTATTCATCACGGCACCTTCATCGGTGGGTCCTGTCGCCAGGAATTTCTGCACCACCGGATCGCCATGAATCGCATGGGGCGATGCAACTCTTGCGACGTGGGCATTACTCAGCAGGTATCTGCACTGGGCATCGAGGCACGCGGCTGTACCGAATTCGGCGCTGAGAACCTTTAACTCGTGCAGTTGAAGAACCGTCTTCGATGGATCGAATGAGGATCCGAGTACTGCGGGAGAGAAAGTGAGATACAACGCGACAATGCAGAAAGGCTTCATTCAGGGCCGCATCCGATGATCAAATCGGCTGCGCCCCGTTTATGTTTATGCTACGAACATCTTAGCGAGTCGTGTGCTGATCGATTTGTTCCGGTTTGGTGCATCCCTTTCCCTCAGTTGCCACGGTCGCTTGAGTGCCCAAAATCAGTTCTTTTTGAGGCGAGCCTGTACGCACTTTTGGGCAAGCGAATTGTCAACGATTCCGACGGACTGACGGACTAGGATTCTGGGCAGGGTGTTGGGGCACATGGATACTCGTAGCCACTCGTCCGATAATCCGACTAATCAGGAGTTAGCCCGCCATTCGCGACGAATTCCTGCAATAGTCTGCTGTAATGCTCCCCGCTAAAACTGGACACCGCATCTCGATAGAAACAAGCCCTCCAAAACAGGAGGCACCATGGGCAGAAGACCACTTATAGATCGAACTCCCGAAGAGAAGCGGCAGATCGTGCGGGAAGGCATCAAGAGCGCCAACGTCTCGAAGACGTGCCGGCGACATGACATTTCACCGTCACTGTTGCGCACGCCGGACGAGCCGCTTGGCGGCGGTTTGACTGAATTCATTTCCCGTGCCTCTAGACGATTTGGTTGGCCCTGCCGCACTTTTCTGCAACTGTCCTGTTTGGGACAGATTTGTTCTTGATTCGGGCATATCGTGCGTTGGGTGAAAGCCTTGTCCACAGAAGCGTCGCCACGAAGAAAAATACGTCAGGCGGAGGAAATCACAATGCGCACAGCCGTTGCTATTCGCTTGTTGCTGCTTTCGGTTATTTTGCTGGCATTCTCCCACGGTGCACCTGCCCAAATTGGCATCGGCGTTTCGGTGAACTTTGGACCCCCGGCGCTTCCCGTCTATGAACAGCCAATCTGCCCCGCGGACGGTTACCTGTGGACGCCAGGCTACTGGGCTTTTTACGAGGGTGGTTATTTCTGGGTGCCCGGCACGTGGGTTCAGCCACCCCAGGTAGGCTTCCTGTGGACACCGGGTTACTGGGGCTGGGGCGGCAACGCGTTCGTTTTCAATGAAGGATATTGGGGCCCGCAGGTTGGCTACTATGGCGGCATCAATTACGGCTACGGCTACGGCGGACTTGGCTATGAAGGCGGGCGCTGGGAAAGTGGTCACTTCGCTTACAACACGTATGTGAATCACGTGGACACGGCCGTCATTCACAACACCTACAACACCAGGGTCGTGAACGTCTCTGAAAGTCACGTCAGCTACAACGGCGGGAGCGGTGGCGTCGAGGCGCGTCCCACACCGCAGCAAGAGTCCTACGCCAAGGAAAGTCACGTCGGTCCGGTAGCTGAGCAAACGCAGCACGTTCAGGCGGCCCGCAGTAATCCCGAACTGCGCGCCTCCGCCAACATGGGGAAGCCGCCCATCGCCGCTACTTCCAAACCGGCTGACTTCAAGACTGGCGTCATATCCTCCAAAGAGGCAGGCGCTGAATACAAGGCTCCTCCGGCCGAAGCCGCACGCGGCAATGTAGCTGGTCCGCCGAAGGAAGCCAGCGATTTGCAGGAGCACAAGTTCACGCCACCAAACACGGGCAACG
This sequence comes from uncultured Acidobacteriota bacterium, assembly GCA_963814605.1. Taxonomy (GTDB): domain Bacteria; phylum Acidobacteriota; class Terriglobia; order Acidiferrales; family UBA7541; genus Palsa-295. The sequence continues at coordinate 1,562,094 of CAWFDD010000002.1, forward strand.
CTGCGACAGACAGGAAATATCAACAGCAACAGACCGCGCTGGCTGCCAGGCAAACGCAAGACCACCAGAAGCTCGAACAGCAACAGGAAGCACAACACCAGCAAGCCACCCAGAAGAATTACAGTGACGCACAAAAGCAGCAGATGGAAACGCAGCACGCGCAGCAGACGCAACAGCTCGAGCAAAAGCACGCTGCTCAGCAGCAGCAAATGGAACAGCGCCAAGCGCCGCCTAAAACCTCACCAAAGCAGGAAAAGCCGAACTAATCGCTCGCTAGTCGCCCCGGGGCGGTTCGGTAGCCCCGGTGTTCGCAAGGTCAAACAACGGAAACAGGCTGATAGCGGTTGCCTTGACGCCGGCTCGTGGGAGCTTGGGAGCCGCGAGAGCAATGAGGGCCGGATCGCATCGATGCGATTGATCGGCCCTCATTGAACGAACGATCCCGTTGCTCATTTGTGCCGCTACTTCCTGGTCCAAAGGACTGGGATCGTCTGCGCTTGACTCGCCCCTTCGATGGAGCCGCCACGCGCACGCGGAGGCGCGTAAAGGAAAGCTTCGCCAAGTTCGGCTATTCTGAGCCCATAAACAACTCGCTGGCTTCCGCGTGTGTGAATGAGCAGTGAGCTTTCGCCCTTGCTGTCTTCCCGAATGTTGACTGGCTCGAGCGCAACGATATGAAGACTCTTTGCGTCTCGAATGGCGACCGTCGTGAAAACGCTGCCGTAAATGAATGTGACTTGATAGTCGCCGGGCGGAAGGGCGACCTCGCCCCAATGAGCTTCATATGGCAGAGAAAACCTGCCCTGAAATCCCACTTGGGCATTCGCAGGGCTAGCGAATAAGGAAGCTATCAACAGCGTGGCCGCGAACAACGTCGCCTTCGTTACGTTTCGGACTATTCTTGACTCCATGGTGGTTCCTCCTTGCGCCGCGTGGGGAATTTGGGGGCTTCTTTTGCCCGTCCTCGGAAATCGGATCGAGGAGGCCCCGCTTCACCCGATTCGTGTCGCTCGGCCACATTGCGCGGGGCCTGTCTGGACTTCAATGCACAGCAGGCAAGCGATCGGCAGGCTTTCGGTGAGTGTCTAACTTGTTGAACACGCCATAGTTGTGTCTGGAAATGGGCGCCAACTGATCGCTTCGCACCGACCTTGATTACAGCGTGGCAAAGCCAGTATCCTGCAGGCGCTTCATGCCTAGCCCCGCATCGGCGCACTCGAGAGTTCGCTTCGGGGTCTTCGAACTGGACCTCGAAAGCGGTGAGTTGCGGAAGTCCGGTGTCCTTCTCCGCTTGCCCCCTCAGCCCTTCAAAGTCCTGGCCCTGCTGATCAGCCGGGCCGCGCAACTGGTTACCAGAGAGGAGATTCGAGAGGAAATCTGGGGCGCCGATACTTTTGTAGATTTCGAACATGGCCTCAACTTTGCGATCAAGAAGATTCGGGACACGCTAGGCGACGACGCTGAATCGCCGCGCTACATTGAGACGCTGCCGCGACGCGGCTACCGGTTCATCGCGGCGGTTGAGACCCTCGCCGCAACTCCCAGTGACCAAACATCAGCTCGAACGGCGGAGCCGCCGCAGCAGCAACAACGGTCTGTGGTCGCCACTCCCCGGAAGCGAACTCGGCTTCGATGGGTACTTATCGGCAGCGCAGCGACCGCAGCCATCGCACTAGCGTTGGTGGCCTTGTTTCTGTTTTCCGGCAGAGCGCATGTGCTGAATGAGAAGGACACGATTCTTCTCGCCGAGTTCACAAACACGACGGGCGATACTGTTTTCGACGGCACGCTTCGGCAGGGGCTTTCGGTTCAGCTGGAGCAATCGCCGTTCCTGAGTATCGTCTCCGACGAGCAAATTCAAGAGACCCTGCGGATGATGGGCCAGAAGCCGGACGTAAAGCTCACCGTCGAAATTGCGCGGGACCTCTGCCGGCGGACGGGCAGCGCCGCGGTCCTCGAAGGTTCGATTGCCCAAATTGGGACGCAGTACCTTCTGACGGTCAGGGCGACCAACTGCACAAGCGGGAAATCGCTGGCGAGCACAGAGGCTGAGGCGGCCGATAAAAACCATGTGCTCGACGCTTTGGGAAAGACTGCTTCGGATATTCGGACCAAGCTGGGCGAGTCGCTAAGCACGGTTCACAAGTTCGATCTGCCACTGGAGCAGGCCACCACGCCGTCGCTGGAAGCCCTCGAGGCGTTCAGTAGGGGCCGGAAGGCGTCCGCGACAGAGTTTGCCGCGGGAATCCCGCATTTCAAACGCGCCATCGAACTCGACCCGAATTTCGCACTGGCCTATGCCTGGTTGGGCCGTACGTACGCAGATGTAGGAGAACCCGACGCCGCTGTGGACAACATCCGAAAGGCATACGAACTGCGCGACCGAACCAGTGAGGCCGAGAGGTATTTCATCGCAGCCAATTTCCATCTAGAGGTCACCGGAAATATGGATGACGCGCAACAGACGTGCGAGCTGTGGACACAGGCTTATCCCCGCGCGGAGTTACCTCATGCTTTCTTGTCGGCGCTCATTCTTCCAATCTTTGCACGATACGAGAAAGCAGTCGATGAAGCCGAGGTGGCAATCCGGGTGAACCCGGACTCTTCCATTCCCTATCTGCCTCTCATGTTCAACTACATCGCTCTCGATCGCCTCGATGAAGCGAAAGCCGCGTATCAGCAGGCGCTCAAACACAATTTCGACCGTACCCTCTACTCTCCTGCCGTCTATCAGATTGCTTTTCTGGAGAACGACGCGGGGTTGGCGCAGAAGACAGCGGCCTCGGCAGACCAGTCGGCCATCGAGGACGAACTGCTGAGTTTGGAGGCCGAGGCTGGCGCCTATTCCGGAAAGCTTAGGGACGCCCGGGGACTGACCAAACGGGCGATGGATTCAGCCGAACGCGCGGGAGAAAAGGAAACTGCCGCAACATATTCCGCGATGTCCGCCTTGCGTGAAGCCCTGTTCGGCAACGCGGACGAAGCGCGACAGCGTGCCGCCCTGGCAATCGCACGTTCGACAAGCGTGGATGTGCAGTACGGCGCTGCGCTCGCCCTGGCGTATGCAGGGGACGATGGGCGAGCTCAAGCGTTGACTCACGATTTGGAGAAACGGTTCCCGGAAAACACAATATGGCAGTTCAGCTACCTGCCAACCCTCCGAGCGAAGCTTGCACTCCGTCGCGGAAATACTTCTGAAGCGCTCGACAGTCTCACAACTGCTGCACCGTATGAGTTAGGGCAGATGACAGCCTTCACTTATCCTTGGACCGCGTTGTACCCCGTCTATGTGCGCGGTGAAGCCTATCTGGCCGCGCATCAGGGCGCTGAAGCCGCCGCAGAATTCGAAAAAATCCTCGACCATCGCGGGATTGTGGTCATCGAACCGATCGGAGCGCTCGCGCATGTCCAAATCGGTCGTGCGTACGCCATGCAAGGCGACATTACAAAGGCCAGGGCGGCCTATCAGGATTTCTTCGCGCTGTGGAAGGGTGCCGATCCTGACGTCCCCATCCTGAAGCGTGCCAAGGCGGAGTACGAGAATTTGCACTGATTCCCGGCCAACCGGCGCGCACGAGGTTGCGCAAAGTCCCGATTAGCCCGATAACCGCACAAGTGGCTACTCGTGCCCACTTGTAATGCTCCCCGCTAAAACTGGACGCCGCGTCTAGCGAGAGTCAGGGCCTCCAAAACAGGAGGCACCATGGGCAGAAGACCACGCGTGGATCGAACTCCGAGGCAAAGGCCCCACCCTTAGCAGGCGCAAAGGATGGAGTACCCGGCGGACACCGATGCGAGCGGCATCAACATTTGCAAACTAACAGGGGAGTAGTCTTCCGGCCAGCCGTCGAGCCGCGGCGCCTAAGATTGTTCAGAGAGTTGAGGGTGCGGGACCCTGCGTTTGACATGGGGTGTGATCGGGTCCCGCACGTTGAGGAAGCCTTGCTATCCCCTACAGTCGCAAAGGTGGGGCGGGCAAATCTGTCTCTTTTTGAACACTCCCCAGAATTTCTGGTATTGGGACGAAGATGTCCGGTTATGCTCCGCGAGCGCGCAGACGACCCCCCGTATACACGCGGATAAATTCAAACCGACACAAATCGTCGTAATCCAATTGTGGGTCCGCGATGCTCCGCCAAACGAGTCGATTGGGGCAGATTTACAAACTGTGCTGTTTTGAACAGATTTCCAGACCTCACAACTACTAGGATGTCCCCGAAGATGGCGCAGGAGGAGGACAGATCCGGGCTCAGGGCTGGGAACGGATTGCCTTCTCCTCCTCGCCGTCTCGTAGATTTACCTCGTGTGCAAGACGGAGTTCCGCATGAATGCGACACGAAGTAGCCGCGAGCTTAACGACCAGTCTGCAAACCGACGGTTGCCGGCACTGCGTTCGTCTTCGATCAGCCAATCATCCGCAGGGTCAGGTGACGGCGCCTACCACCACGGCGTTTGGCTCCGGCCGGGCGTTCGACCACGTTTTTGCCCCAAATGCGGGAGCGCGGCTACACTGCGATCGAATCGACACGGGGCTCTGGACATGTTGGTGTTGCTGCCTGTGCGCCCATTCCGCTGTATGGATTGCAATTGGCGGTTCTATGGAATGACCGTCAACTTGCATTCAATCCGTTCCTGGCTTCCTTTTGCCAGGCGGTCGAATTTCTACTAACGCCTCGTGACCAGAAGTCTTTGAACCGCAGAGCTTTCAGTTTTCCGCTGCTGCTTACCTCTACGACGCTCCACTCCGAGCTGCGCTCACGCAAATGGACGATTATCCGACTAATCAGGAGTCAGCCCGCCGTTCGCGACGATTACCTGCAGTAGTCTGCTGTAATGGTCCCCGTCAAGACTCGACACCGCATCGAACCGAAAGTCCACGCGACGGAGTTGCGGTGCTACATGCGCGACCCGGATGGATACTTCATCGAGATCGGGCAAACGACCATGACCGCAGGTCCCCTGGACTTGTACGCGTAAGGCGCTATCCGTGTTAACGTTTTCCGCGGAACTTCGATGAGAGCAGCATGGTACGAAAAGCAAGGACCCGCTCGCGAGGTCCTGAAAGTCGGCGAAATGCCCGAACCCACGGCCGGCCCGGGCGAAGTTCGCATCCGCGTCTCCACCTCGGGCATCAACCCGGGCGACACCAAGAAACGCGGCGACACATTCGGCGTCGGCATGCCGTATCCGCGCGTGATTCCGCACAGCGACGGCGCGGGCCGCATCGACCAGATTGGCCCGGGCGTCAGCTCCGAATGGATCGGGCGAAATGTGTGGTGCTACGGAGCGCAGTCGTATCGCGCCTTCGGCACGGCCGCGGAATTTACGGTGGTTCCGGCCGATCACGTTGCGCCGCTCCCGGAGAAAGTGCCGATGGAGCAGGGCGCCTGCCTCGGCATTCCTGGCATCACGGGCCATCGCGCCGTTCACGTTGGCGGCGATGTTCGCGGACGCACGGTTTTAGTTCAGGGCGCGGCGGGCTCAGTGGGAATCTGCGCCGTCGCTCTCGCGCGCCATGCCGGAGCGCGCGTGATCGGTTCCGTTCGATCCGATGCGGATTTGCCCACGGCGCGTAATGCTGGCGCGCACGACGTGATCGTCAGTGGCAGCGATCTGGTTTCGCGCGTGAAGGCACTGGCGCCGGACGGCGTCGATCACATCGTCGAAGTCGCGTTTGGCGCCAACGTGGATGCTGATGTACAGCTGCTGAAAAACGATGGCTCCATCGCCAGCTATGCGACCGACAACGCGACTCCGAAGATTCCCTTCTGGCAAATGGTCTTCAAGAATATCCGCGTATACTTTCTTGGCAGCGACGATTTTCCGCGAGAAGCGAAGATGCAGGCCACGCGGGATATCAACTCCGCGCTTGAGGCGGGATGGCCCGGCTTCGAAATCGCCGAACGGCTCCCGCTCGCGGAAATCGCACGCGCCCACGAACTGGTGGATCATCCTGCCCGTGGCGGTCGGGTTGTTATTGTCCTTTGAAGCGGGCTGCCTTTATCATTCGCTCGCCCCGGCCGACTTACCAGGTCTTAATGCGCTGGATTCATCAACTGTGCTAGCGTTTGCAGCGTTCTTAGGAGTATCGGCCGAGTGCAACAGCTCTCGATATTGGGGAGGGATTACGTCATAAGCGAGAACGCAAAGGAGCGAAACAATGAATCCTGCATTGAGGCGGGTTGTCTTTATGTTGGTCGCAGGAGCAGCGCTAGCCGGCGTTATCGCCTTCAGTGCCGCTCTATCTGGACATGCCGAGAACGCAACCCCGGTCTACGTTACGAAGATTCCAGCCGGATTCCGCGAATGGAAGTTGATCTCCGTGGCACACGAGGAAGGCAACCTCCACAGCTTCGCGGCCATGTTGGGCAACGATGTAGCGTTCAAGGCTTTCCGCGACGGGACGCTGCCGTACCCAGACGGCTCAATTATCGCCGCTCTACACTATGGTCACGTCGCGTCGGAGGAAAACGACAAAGTCTTTGGCGATCCCCAGTCTTTCGTCCCCGGGCCGCCCACGAACACCCAGTTTATGGTCAAGGATTCCAAGAAATATGCCGCGACCGGAGGTTGGGGCTACGGTCACTTCAATAAGGACGGGACCACCGGCACCGACGCGCAGCTCAAGACCTGCTTCCCCTGTCACGCGAAGGCTTCTCGCGACTTTGTTTTCACGCGTTACGCACCTTAGTACGCGCATCACGTAGGCATTAGGGCCATGGGACCTTGGGACGCGGCTGCGGGAGCTCTTCGGATCGCGTCGAGTTCCTGAACCCAGCAACGATTCCGGAAATTGCCAATGCCACACCGAGAATCGTCACGGCGATGTAAATTGCAACGTTCGCTTGCCCTTGAATTTTGTTCAGGGGTTGGTCGATGTCCGCGGCGGAAGCTGGTGGATGGAGCTGGGTTTTCATCCCGTAGAAGGCAAAGAGCGCGCCGAGCAGCACTCTCCCCCATTTGATTCTTCCGGTCTGAAGGCTCGGCAGACCTCTTGCCCAGCGAACCATGCGGATTCCCGCCCAGAACAGATACGCACCGACGGTCGCGTTCAGGAGATGAGTGGCCAGAAGCCAAATGTCGGCGAAGTCTTCGCCGATGAAACCGACCACAACGTAGAAGCTGTAGATAGCCGCGGCAAGGAGAGTGACGATTCCCAAAATCTGCACGGCGTGGTGCTTGGCATCCATTGGATGTTCCTGAGAGGCGAAATCAAGTGTAGGGTCGCGTTTGCTCAGGGGTAAATCCGGAAAACGACGGAGTTGTCGGAGTCGTTAAGACGAATCGTCGTGGTTGACTCGAACATCGATTGCTCTTGGATTGCGGATCAAGGCCTCGGCGGGCAGGCGCGCCGAATCACGTCGAGGGAAAAGTGAGGGTCCCCAGGATTTCGCGAACACGGTAGCGCTGGGAGCGATCTCTTGGCGACCCGCCGTCGCGGGCGAGCCACGATTTAAAATCACCCAGCTTGACGCAGTGCTCGACGGGAACGTCGGCGACGGAGACTTTGACCGCGCTCATGCCCTCGGGGATGCCGGCCACCCACTCCTTTCCTCGCAGCGCGGCCAGCCCGAGGGCCACGGCTTCATAGAGCGTCGAAGCGGTGACCTGCACGGTGTGGTCCACGCCGTCCATATCGCGGATGGTGACACGGCAGGAGCGGACGGGCATGGGAAGGAGGATAGCAGTTTCGCTTTTTGTTCGCCATTGGGAAATTTTGACCGTGCAGACGCACGGGGCGAAGAGACAAGAGTTCATGGTTCAGAGTCTAAAGAGCGAGGCGAAGAACCGGGGGTTTAACACAGAGGACACGGAGTAGGCACAGAGATCACGGAGAAAGCGAAAGAAAGAACAAATCTATCCGCGAGAGGGCAGCAGAGCAGGCGCAGAGAACCCCGAGAAAGACCTGCGGCAAAGATCAAATGCGCGCTCTGGCGGCGACGGTCGCGTGCGATGGATGTGGTACATTAGGCGTTCGCCGGGCACGGGAATGATTCGATCGCGCGAAATAACGCCGGAAATCTCCGAATTAATCTTTCGTTCACAGCGGGCACATCGCGAGGCAACGGGACGCGGCCAATGCTGCCGCGTGCGAACGCGAGGTGGATCTTCCGCGGGAGGATCGCGAATGTCGTTGAAGCGAGCTGCAGCGATGGCGCGCCGATGGCTGCGCGCGGGAATCGCGTGCCTGACACTTTTCCAGTTTTCGATGGGCGCATCGCTCGCGGGCGCGCAATCGGCGGCCAGCGCCAAGCCGCAGCCGAACCGCGACGCCAAGACGACCACGCCGATCAAGCACGTGATCGTGATCATCGGCGAAAACAGGAGCTTCGATCACGTCTTCGCCACCTACGTGCCCAAGCCGGGGCAGACGGTGATGAATCTGCTGTCGGAAGGCATCGTGAACGCGGACGGCACGCCCGGACCGAATTTTTCGAAAGTCGAGCAGAGCGCTGCCGTTGACCGGACTCCCGATGCGTTTCTGCTGAGCCCGCCGAAGGTTCCGTTCCAGAATGAGGTGATGCCCGCGCCGCTGGTCGGCGGTCCGCGAAGCGCGGTGTCGTTCATTCCGGCTACGGTTCCTTTGACGAATCCGCCTAAAGCGTATACGGCTGCGGAGCTAAAGGCGCTGGCGGAGAAATCGGAAAACGGGCTGCCGCCGAACGACGTTCCCAAGCTGCTGACCGGAGGGACGCTGCTGACGAACAGGACTCCGGACACGCGCATTGCGAATGCCACAGCGCTGCCGCCGGGGCCATTTCAAATTACGGGAAAAACGCTCGGCTACGACGACTACGTGGCCAGCCCGGTGCATCGTTTCTACCAAATGTGGCAGCAGATGGATTGCAGCACGGAGCGCTCCACGGCGGCGAATCCCTCCGGCTGCGACGCGCGATTGTTTCCGTGGGTGGAAACGACCGTGGGGGCCGGCGGAAACGGCACTCCGCAGGCGGCAAATTTCAGCGTGGATTACGCGCCCACTGCCAGGACGACCGGCGAAGGCTCGACGGCCATGGGTTTTTACAACGTGCAGCAGGGCGACGCGCCGTATTTCAAGAGCCTCGCCGACAAATACGCGATGAGCGATAATTTTCACCAGTCCGTGGCGGGCGGCACGGGCGTGAATCACGTCATGCTGGGCCATGGCGACGACATATGGTACAGCGACGGCAAGGGTCATCCGCTGGTCCCGCCGCATGGAGTGAAGAGCGGCGCAGGATCGCAATCCGGAAATCCGGCGGTGCTCGACGAAATCGAAAATCCAAATCCGCAGAACGGCACCAATAACTGGTACACGGAAGACGGCTATGGCATTCATGTGCAGGGTACGACGCTGGCCATCGGCGGAGGATCCTATAGCGATTGCGCGGACGCCACGCAGCCCGGAGTCGCGACGATCGTCAATTACCTGAAGGCGCTGCATATTGATCCGCGCTGCGAACCCGGCCACTACTACCTGCTGAACAATTACAATCCCGGATATTTCGGGCAAGGCGAAGATGCTTCGACGGACAACAGCCCGAACAACTCCTTGTTCACGGTTCCGCCTTCGTCCACCCCGAGCATCGGCGACGACATGATCGCCCACAACATTACCTGGAAGTATTACGGCGACCAGTGGAACGAATATGCGGGCAACGTGCAATTGGGCATTCCGGAGGACAAATACCAGATCAATTGGGGGCCGGTTGGTGCGCTCAATAGCCTGAAAACCGGCGTGATCACCAGCGCCAACGAGTACTGCAACATCTGCAATCCGTTTCAGTACGACACTTCCATCATGGCCGACGCGGCGGTGCGGACCGCGCATATTCAGGACACGACGAATCTCTACGCCGACATTCAGAACGGGACTCTGCCGGCCGTTTCGTTTGTGAAACCGAGCGGGCTGGTGGACGGGCATCCGGCGTCGTCGAAACTCGACCTTTTCGAGGGATTCACGCAGAAAATCGTGACCCTGGTGCAGAACAGCGCGTACTGGAAGGACACCGCAATCTTCATCACCTTTGACGAAGGCGGCGGCTACTACGATTCCGGGTACGTGCAGCCACTCGATTTCTTCGGCGACGGCACGCGCATTCCGCTGATCGTCGTTTCTCCCTACGCCACCGGCGGGCGCATCGCGCACAACTATTCAGACCATGTTTCGATTCTAAAATTCATCGAGCGGAACTGGAGTCTGCCTCGGGTGACGGAGCGAAGCCGCGACAATTTTCCGAATCCGGTCGCATCGGCAGCGAGCCCTTACGTGCCCAGCAACGCGCCGGCGATCAGCGACCTCTTCGAGCTGTTCGACTTCGGGCCGAGTGGCGCATCAAGCACCAAGCGGTGAGCCAGCGCCTGAGCCGGCGCGACCTATCGCGCTGAATTAGACTCAGGAAGAAGCAGAGCGCCGCGAGGCCAGGACTTCGGCGAGAGCGGACAAGACGAAGGACCAGCCGTCTTTGTGCTTGCATCCCATTTCGTCGTCCGCCAGACCGGAATGGCGAAGAGTGACTTCGGTTTCATCTCCTCGCGGTTCGAGCGTCACCGTCACGACACTCTCGATTCCCCGGGTGCCCTCGGACATCCAGGTGAACTCGACCAGCCGCGGCCGATCCACTCGCAAAAAGCGGCCGTAGTGCGGCCAGGTGCGGCCTTCATGCTTCACCGCGTGGTAAAAGAGACCGTCCACAACCGGATTCAAGATCACGCGCTCCACGCCGAACCACAGCCCGCCGGGACTTTTCGGATCGAGCCAGACGTCGAATACCTTTTCGGCCGCGGCCGGAATCGTGCGGGTAACGGTAATTTCGGGCAGACTCATGATGATTTCTCCTTTTGGGGGGCGAAGAATTCCTCCAGCCGATCGAGACGCGCATTCCAGAATTGTTCGTAGTGCCGAATCCACTGGGCCAGATCGCGCAGAGGCCCGAGCGACAACTCGAGGGTGTTGTCGCGGCCGCGGCGAGTGCGCCGGACCAGCCTGGCTCGTTCCAGAATTTTGACGTGCTTGCAGAATCCGGTCAGCGACATGGAAAAGGGTGCGGCAACGTCGGATATGCGCGCGGGGCCGCGGGCCAGGCGCTGGATGATGGCGCGGCGCGTGGGATGGGCAATCGCCGCGGTGACGCGGCCGAGGTTGCGGGTCTCTTTATAGTGAACCATTTGGTTCAGTATAATTGGGAGCACATGATCTTGTCAAGGGGTTTTCGCGGTCACTTCAGCGAGGGACCGAGGAACGGGGCGGTCCGGAAACGCAATTAGTGCGCGGGAATTCCGTTGAGCCAGTGGTAAACGAACGGGGCGCGGGGACGTAGCGTGCGCGTGCTGCGGCGGCTTGCGCGGTTGCGCTGAGTTGTTTACGATGGCCGCGACGGAATCGAGATGATCGGACAAACCATTTCGCACTACCGCATCCTGGAAGCGCTGGGGAGCGGGGGCATGGGGCAAGTCTATCGCGCCGAAGACACGCGCCTGGGGCGGCAGGTGGCGATCAAGTTTCTTACGCCCGATCTGGCGCGCGATCCGGCGGCGCTGGAGCGATTCCAGCGCGAAGCGCGCTCGGCATCGGCGCTGAATCACCCCAACATTTGCACGATCTACGATGTGGGCGCGCAAAACGGACAGCCCTACCTGGTGATGGAGCTGCTGGAGGGCCATACGCTGGGGGAGCGGATCGCCGGGCGGCCGATGGCCGTCGATTCCCTGCTCGAATTCGGGGCGCAGATTTCGGACGCGCTGGACGCGGCGCATTCGCGCGGGATCATCCACCGGGATATCAAGCCTGCAAATATTTTCGTCACCACGCGCGGGCAAGCGAAAATTCTGGATTTCGGCCTGGCGAAGCAAGGGGCCTCGCGGCGGATTGCGGAAGCGGTGGGCGGCGGGAACAGCGCGACGCAGGTGACCACGGACATTCCTCTGCTGACCAGTCCGGGGTCGGCGATGGGCACGATCAGCTACATGTCGCCGGAGCAGGCGCGCGGAGAGGATCTCGATGCGCGGACCGATTTGTTCAGCCTGGGAGCGGTGCTCTACGAGATGGCCACGGGCCGCGCGGCGTTCACCGGAAATACATCGGCAGTGATCTTCGATCAGATTTTCAATCGCGCGCCGGTGGCGCCATCGTCGCTGAACCCGAGCGTGCCGCCGAAGCTCGAGGAGATTGTCGGCAAGACTCTGGAGAAAGACCGGGATTTCAGGTATCAGACGGCGGCAGAGCTTCGCGGCGACTTGAAGCGCCTGAAGCGGGACATGGATTCAGGGCGCGCCAGCAGCGCGAGCAGCAGTTCGTGGACGGCGGCGAGCGGCGGAGTGAAGCCGGAGAGCGGCTCGGGGCCGTCGAGCGTTCTGCAGGCTGTGGCCGTGGCGGCGCCCGCGAATGCGGTGAAGCGCGCAGCGTCCAAATCACTGTGGAGGACGCTGGCCATCGTGGTGCCCGTTGTATTCGTTCTCGGCGGAGCGATCGCCACACTCCTCCACGAACGCTACGGCCACAGAAACCTGGAATCGTCGTTCGCGCAAATGACGATTACTCCGGTGACGTCCACTGGAAAGGTGCATTCGGCGGTGGTCTCGCCCGACGGGAAATGGCTTGCGTATGTATCGGATGAAAAGGGCGAGCACGGCATTTCCGTGCGCCAACTGGCGACGGGCAGCAGCGCGCTGGTGGTGCCGGGAGCGGAGGGCGAAGTGCTCGGGATTTCATTTTCGCCTGACGGGAATTATCTCTATTACAACCAACAAGCCGAGGGCACCGGCTTGAGCACGCTGTACGTGGTTCCCTCCATCGGCGGAACGCCGCGCCAGATCATCGTGGACGTGGACAGCCCGGTGAGTTTTTCTCCGGACGGAAAGAGGTTCGTGTTCGTTCGCCAATCCTCGGCGGCGAAAACGTCGAGCCTGATCATCGCGAACGCCGATGGCAGCGAGGAGAAGCCGCTGATCGTCTCGCGCATGCCGAGTTTTTTTTACCAAGCCGGACCAGCATGGTCGCCGGACGGGAAGCGGATCGCAGTGGAGAAAAGCCCCACCGGCGATTTTCAAACCTTTGAAATCGAGACGGTGGCGGTTGACTCCGGCGTGGAGAAGCGGCTGGGCACGCGCGATTGGGATACACCGCGTCGCATGGCTTGGCTGCCGGATGGGTCCGCGATTATTTTTCCGGCGGCGGTGGACAAGGCCACATTCAACGCGCAGATCTGGCAATTGAGTTATCCCGAGGGCGAAGAACGGCGGGTCACGAACGATCTGAATTATTATCTGGACGCCAGCATTACGTCCGACGGTGCGACGCTGGCGACCGTTCAGCTGACATTTTCCGCCAATCTTTGGTCCGCAGGATTCGGCAGTTCGCCGGCGCTCTCTTCGCCACGGCAGGTAACGTCGGGAATCGGCCGAGCCGACGGCCTGGGCGGCGTGAGCTGGCCGACGCCGGAACTGATTTTTTACACGTACTACACGTCCGGGGTCATGAAGCTGGCGTCGAGTTCGCCGGATGGGAGCAACACACGCGATCTGGCGACCGGCTCCGATGTTCCGCTCTTTCCTTCGGCATGCGGAGACGGGCAGCACGTGGTGCTGAGCATGAATCGGATTCAGCACGGAATTTCGGTGTGGCGATCGGACCTGGATGGATCCAATTTGAAGCAGCTGACCAATGGCCCAACCGATCTATGGCCCAATTGTTCAGCGGACGGCAAATTCGTGATCTACACGGACATCTCCGGCAACCAGCCGCTGTTGATGAAAATCGGGATTGACGGAGGAACGGCGGTAAATCTGAGCAAAGAGACGGTCAGTTTCGCCGTCGTCTCGCCGGACAACAATTCGATCGCCGCCATGTACGATCCCGATCCGAGGAAGCCCGCGAAGATCGCCATACTCGGGTCGGAGGGCGGCGAAATTCGGGCCGCGTACGATGAACCTGTAGGTCTGACGCCCAGTTCGAATGGGGGTGCCACGGTGGCGTGGACCAAGGACGGCCGGGCGGTTTTGTTTGTGGTCAGTAAGGATGGAGTGTCGAGCCTATGGGCGCAGCCTGTGGGCGCGGCGGGAGCAGCGCCGGCGTCACCAAAGCAGCTGATGACATTCGGACCGGGTCTGATGTGGGGCTTTGCGCTTTCACCGGACGGCAAGCAGATTCTTAGTTCGCGGGGAGAGCGCGTGACGGATGCGGTGCTGATCACGCACTTTCATTAGCCAGCGCGATGGGCGGGCAGGCTAGAGATAACGCTTGATCGCTTCGCTATAGCGCGTGTAGAGGAAAGAGACGAGCAACAGCGCGATTCCCAGAATGATAAATGTCACGAAGCGGTCGGATTTGTCCTGACGCCATACATCGAGCACCACGATTTTTCCAACGCACAGCAGCAGCAGACCGAGTCCGGTGAGGCGAAAACTGCGCTCGCCGACGGCGAGCGCGAACAAAAACACGGCTACGGCTTCGATCCCCCAGGCGACCGTCACACGGCCTTGCGAAACGTCCTTGTAGACAAGCAGGGTAACCAGCGCAAGCGGAATGAAGAAATAGAATTGCTCGGGCCGCTGAAAGATGAGCGTCCACGACTCGGGCGCGCGGCCGCCCTGATTTGCCGCGGCGTATCTGCGGCGCAACGGAAACGCGAAAATCTGCGCAACGAACAGAAGCGCGGCTGCGGCGAGCACATGTTGCGAGCGGGCGGAGAGCCACGAAGTCCCCGCAGCGCTTTCCTGGGCGAGATCGAATAGCACGCCGCGGGAAAGAACGGCGACAGCCAAAAGCAGGCTGTGATGAAGAAATATTTCGCGCTTCGCGCCCCAGGCGACAGCGATCAACAGCAGCGCGAGGCCCGCCCATCCCGCGGCGATCCAGCCCGCATCGAGACAATAATAAAGAAGGGTGGCGCACGTCGCCGTGCCGAAATATGCGAGGACCGGACCCGCGAGCATCTGGCGGTCCTGGTCCAGAAAATCGCGCTCGCCGCCCTCCAGCCGCCAATACGCGTAATAAAAAATAATTCCCAGCGGCAGGGTGGTGACCAACAAATCGTGACGAGACGCGCCGATATTCACCAGGAAAACGCGGACGAACGCCGACGCGAACGCGGCGTAGCCCTGCAACCTCCAATTGGGAGATTTCCGCAGATAGCCGATCTCGAAAAGGGCCAGACCAAAGATCGCCCAGCCGGGGGCGACGTGGAGCGCAGACAATTCGTATAAGAGCAGGAGCCAAACCAGCGCAGACCCGGCCCAGCTGTAGATTGCGCCGACGAGCGGAGCGATTTCCGCTTCCGCCCTGGCCGCCCAGCGCGACGAAAGATAGAAGAGCGCGGCGGTGAGCGCGATGGTCACCAGGCGCAGGGTAACCTGCGGGTACAGGCGGAACGGCTCGGTGGCGTGCAAGTTCACCAGGCCGACTTGAAAAAGCGCTCCCAGCGAGAGCAGGTAAGCCTGGAAATGCAGCTCCATGCGCTTCAGGCGATTGCCGGCGACGATCAACAGGAGCGCGAAAAGCGCCCAGGTGACGGCGATCCACGCGGAGGAAACTTCCTGATAGGCCAGCACGGCCACCAGCGCGGAGCCCGCCCAGGAATGAATCGCGGAAAAAACGCGGGCGACGCGGGTGTCACGCGGACCGCTGAAGTAGGCGCAGAGATAGAGCAGCGCTGCGGTGAGGGTGAAGGTGATGAATCGCAGCGTGAAATGGCCGTACTCCTGGGTGGCGTCAATATTGAAAACGAGCGTGCGCACGAAGGCCAGCAATGCCAGGGCGTGCGCCTGATAACTGAGATCCCGGCGCTGGAGATAAATTCCCAGCACGGCCAACGCAAGTGCGGATGCACCCCAGGTCACGCCCATCCAGGCCCAGTGACATTCGCGGTAGGTGAGGACCAGGCCCAAAATGGCGGCCGCCGTGGTGTACATCTCGGAGACTGCGCGCCGATAGACGGCCGTCACCGGCCCCGCCCAGCGCGCGCACAGATAGAAAAGCGCGACCAGCAGCGCGAGGGTAACCAGACGCAGCGACATCCCCGTATTCAGCCAATGAGCGACGGCGAACTGGTTCACGCCCAGGGCGTAGAGAAAGGATGCCAGCGAAAAAGCGTGCGCCTGGTGCGACAAATCCTCGAGATCCAATTGGCGGCCGAGCAAGGTGACGACCAGCGCGGCCACGGACCAGGCGACTGCAGTCCAGGCGTTTGGAAACGCGAGCCAGAGGCTCACGAACATCATCAGACCGGCGAGATAAGAGAGCGCGCGGAAACAAATTTCTTCGAGGCCCGGTTCGATCAAGGCTTTCCATCGGCGCGGAATCCAGCAGGCGTTCACGTAAAACAACAAGGCCGCAAATCCAAAGGTCATGGCCAACTGATATTCCGGCGCCTGGGCGAGGTTGCCGATGTTTAAACGCGCTTCGAGAATCGGCTCGGCGTTCTTGGCGATCATGTCGCCGGCGGTCAGTAGCGCGGCCAACATGCCGAAGCGGCGGAAAAGGACTTCACGCGTGAACACGCCGGCGAGGAACAGAGCCTGGGCCTGGGCGAGCCAGATGATGGCCATATCCATGCCCGAGAATTTGAACGGAATCGCGGCGACGAGCAGGATGATGCCGATGGTCGAAAGGATGACAACCGCCGATCGCCGGCGCCGCGCCACCGGGAGCTGACCTAGGGTCAGCTCGACCGCGCCGAGCACCAGCAGCGCATAGAACGCGAGCTGCGGATGGACCGATTGATACTTGAACAGCACGAGAAGCGAACACGTGTTCAGCAGCGCGGCCAATGTCGAGACGCGCTCCTGCGCGTCGCGCTGGATATGTCGCGCGAGGTAGGACCAGCGATAGATCGCCCAGTAGAGGCAGAGCAGCACGGTGCTGGGCAGGAACTCCGGGAACATGTGCTTGTGGGCGCCCATCGGCTCGATCACCGTGCGCAGCCAGACGTAATGATTCAGATACGAGGCGATCAGCCCGAAAACCTCCAGCTCGAACCAGCTTCGCTTGTGGACGATGGCGACGAGGCCGATGGCCAGAATCGCGCCCGCGGCCAGGCAATACACGGTGTTCTGGCTGATGGCCACGGTCGTGAATCCGAGCAGAAAAGCGAGCCCGGTCACGACCTGCGAGTTGTAATGCAGCGTGTGCGCGACCATAAACCACGCGACGGCGAACAGCAGCACCAGATCCACCCACTCGGTATCGATCACCTGGGTGTACTTCACGAAGTGCATGGCGTAGGTGGTGAAAAAGACGAGAGCCCAGCCACCGCCGATGAGAGCGCGGGCGAAAATTCGATAGAGATCCTTGCGCTCGAGGTAAACGCCGAGGCCGAGAATCGCAAAGCTGACGAAATATCCGAGACCGACCTTTTCCGGATTGCTGAGCGTTGGAAATTTGTACGCCAGGAAGAGGGCAATACCGATTACCAGCGCCACGATGCCGATCTTGTTCAGCCAGTTCTTGCCGAGTTTCTCCTCGAGCTCGGAACTTTTTCTCTGGACGTGCGCGGCGGCGGGCGCGGGCGCGTACGCCTCGGGAATCTGAGCAGGCACGACGGGCCTCGCTGGTGGCGCAGGTCGCGCGGGGAACACGGGTTCTGGCGGCCGCGGCGGAACGGGAGGCTTGGGAACCACGGGCGGCACGGCCTGTGCAGGCGGCACGGACGCCGGCGGAAGAGTCGCAGGCAGCGGAAGCTTGGGCGGACTCGGAGGCGCGGCCGGCGGCGTCTCCGGACGAGGGAGCTGCGAAGAAACGGTCGGCTCGGGGCCGCGAAGAGTCGCCGAGATTCTGGGTTCCGGGGGCGGAGGCGCAGCAACGACAGTGGCGGGCGGCGCGACGCCCTCGTGCGTCGCCGGACGCCTCTCCGAATCGGCCAGGCGGGCCACGAGCTTTTTCAGTTCGCCGAAATCGCGTTCGACGCGGTTCAGGGCGTCAACAATATTGGCGAAGCGCTCGTCGTTTCTCCGTTGATAGCTGCGGCGCATCAGCCATTCGGCGACGAGCCACACCGCCAGAACAAAAATCCAAAATTCCATAACGCCTCAAGGAATGGAAACGCCGGAGCCGATGACCCAATGCGGCGATCTTAGCACTTTGAAGATCGCGTGCGTTTCTTTCGGAAGGCTCGCTGCGGTTTGATCAACGCGGGCGGCGGGGCGGCGGCATTTCGGAGCAAAAAGTCGATTGTTTGCTCGGAAGTCAGGGTCGAGGGGACTAGCGGGGGACTTTGGCGACGGTGATCGAGCGCAGCATGCGGACCCAGCGGGCCGGGCGCTTGTCGTTGGGCACGATCAGGCGGAGGGGACCGAGTTTGTCGGGGATGGGATGGCCATCGAGAGTATCGGCAACGATGACATTCAAGTCCTCGATGCTGCTATCAAGTTCGCCGAGCGAAAAGATCATGCTGTAGCCGTCCGCGGCATCGGCGCGGACGTAGGTGGAGAAGGCCGCGCCTCGCAATTGTTCGCCCTGCGGAACGCCAGCACGCTTCAAGAGTTCGGCCAAAGACACGCCCTGATAGGTCTCCTGCTTTTTTTCATGCGCGTTCATCACCGTGAGCGTGGTGCGGGGAAGCGCTCCCAAATCCGCCAGCGAAAGAGACAGCGGCGTGGGGACGTCGCCGGCAACGACAAGCAGGGCGCTATTGGGCTTGGCATCGGCGGCCTGCGCTGCGGACGGCGGAGCGACGGCCGGCGATGCTTTGGTCTGCGCGCCAAGGCGCGGACAGCCGCCACCCAGGAATGCGAAGGCCAGCAGGACTGCCACGCAGATTCGAACCGCAAGAATGGGAGCGCGGAAATCAGGCATTCGAGCCCCCGGCCGGCGAGAGATTCATGAGCCGATGATATCTTCGGCCGGAGGACATGTCGAGACGGAACCGTGCTGCAGCGTGGGGCGGTTCGAAGGTCATCTGATCGGCGGCGAGGACGGCCGATATGGATGAGCTGGGTGAAGCGTCACTCTTTGTACGCCATGGCGCAAAGGAAATAATTGTTGAACGGGCGCGGTGCTATGCTTTTTATTCGGGCATCGGCCTCTCCGGGGGATGGTTCGGAGGCGCGGCGGCAAGGGACGGTTGCAGCAGCAGAAACGGTCCCGGCCCCCTCGTTGTTCCCCGATTCGCGAGGAACGCCGAAGCAGCGAACGATGTGTCGGATTAGTCCGTCGGAGGACGGATGACGAAGCCCTCGGCAGCGGCGAATCCCGGGCTGGACAAGCGCCGAAGCACGCGCCTGGTCCAAGCTATGCCCATCAAGGTTCACGGGGTGGACGCGCTGAGCGAGTCGTTTACGGAGCGCACCAGCACGGTGATGGTGAGCTGCCACGGCTGCAAATATCAGTCGAGGCACTACGTGCCGAAAGGCTCGATCGTCACGGTTGAGATTCCGCGGCGCAATCCGAACGCTCCGGCGCGAATCATAGCGGGCAACGTCATTTGGGTGCAGCGGCCGAGCCACGCGCGCGATTTGCTGCACATCGGGCTGGAATTCGAAGTGCCTGGCAACGTGTGGGACATTCCCGGGGCGCCCGAGGATTGGTTCCCGCTGCCGGGCGAGCAGGCGTTCACGGCCGAAGAGGTTTTCGAAGAACCGCAGGCGATTCCCGTGGCCGCACCGGCCGCGCCGGTGACGCTGACGGCATCGTGGGACGCAAGTGAAATCCTGGTGATGGCCGGCCGCGCCGAAGGGCACGAAGAGGAACTGGCGAGCGCGATGCAGCAGGCCAAGACCGCGGCGCAATTCGCGAAAGCCGCCGCGGCGGAGGCGGCCGCCGAAACTCTGAGTCTGGTTCGTCCCAAGACGGAACCGGGGCTGCACGAGACCATCGAGCGGGCGATCAAAGCCTCGATGGAACGCCTTTCGGCGGAAATCATCGAGGATGCGCGCCGCACCTACGAGCGCACGGCCGAGCAACTGGACGCCAAAATCAAGCAGGCCGTCGCTGAAGCGATCGAAACCCTCCCCATCAAGCGCCGCCATCGAGGCAAAGGCTAGCAATAGCAGCGGTCGCAACTCGATTGAAGAAGACTCACTCGCGAACGGAACACGTCGCACCCCTCTCGTCACTGATTCACGGCTAACCGTTTTTTGAAATTCCATTTTGGGAAACAAAAAAACGTCACATCGTTTACAACGAAGTTAATAAAACACTTCCATTACGCCGATGGCTGTGTATAATCGCGGAGCAAACCAATTACCGTCGCAGTAGGACGGCGCAAAGAATCAGATTTCAGAACTAACTTCTCCACGCCACTGCCAGCCTTTCTTGGGAAGGCCCGGCGAAAAAATTCCCAGCCCCCACAATTCTCGGTTACGTAGCGAGGGAAACCGATGTTGGGACTGCAGGCGCCGGCGGCCTCAAAGCTGTTCGTGATTTTCGTTCTGATGTCGCCTGCCGTTCTGGGGCAATCCACAGGAAGTTCCGCGCAAGCCAGCAAGCCCGCCACTGCCACTGCCTCGCAAGAATCGAGCGCCAAGAGCCAGTACGACCCCAGCGGATACACGTACCTCGGCGCGGAAGTCTGCGAGACCTGCCACGAAGACATTTACAAGGGCTGGGAGAAGACACCGCACTGGAAGACGACGCTCGATACCAAGGGCGGTCCGTCGCATCAAGGGTGCGAGAGTTGTCACGGCCCCGGGTCGGCGCACGTCGCCGGCGGCGGTGACGTCACCAAGATCTTCAAATTTGAGGATGCCTCCTCCAAGGAAATCATCGCGCGCTGCTTGACGTGTCACGCCGGGGGCCAGCAGCACATGAACGCGCTTAATTCGGTGCACACGGAGAACGGCGTGAGTTGCATCACCTGCCATTCTCCGCATCACGCAGAGACCAAGGAATTCCTGCTGGTTAAATCCCAGCCGGAACTTTGTTACGGATGCCATTTGGCGAAGAAGGCTGAATTCGCGATGCCCTTCCATCACCGCGTCAACGAAGGGCTCGTACAATGCAGCGATTGCCACAACGTGCATGGAACGGTGGGGCCCAAGCAGGTGAGAACGTCTTCCACGCAAGACGCGGTGTGCTTCAAGTGCCATACGGACAAACAGGGGCCGTTTGTCTTCGAACATGCTCCGGTGAAGGTGGACGGCTGCGAATCCTGCCACATGGTCCACGGCGGCCCCAACGCGCACATGCTGAAGGTCAGCAACATGAATCTGCTCTGCCTGCAGTGCCATACCACTTCGAGTTTCAGCGGCGCGCCCGGCGCGCCTTCCTTCCACAATCAAGCCAGCTTCTTCCAGGCATGCACGCTGTGCCATATCGCCATCCACGGCTCGAATTTCAGTTCCACGTTTTTCAAGTAGAGGAAGCGATGAGCGCAACGCCAACAACGAAAAACAGAACCATGACGCAGCGCCGGATTGCGTTGGGCATGGCCATCGTGGCAGCGGCTTTGATTCTTGCTCCGGCTCTTCGCGCTCAAGACGGCTCAGGCGATGAAAAGGGAGTGGACTCCGGCAACTACAACATTCAACAGTCGATCGAATTCGGCTACCGGGCGAACGAAGTCAACGGAAACCAGAATACCTACGACACATTCATCAATCTGCAATCCGGCGTGCGATTGTTTGACTACTCGTTCGATATGCGCTCGTTGAATCATCAGGGGCTGCTGTTTGACAACCTGAGCTTCAGCAACTTCGGCTACGGCGGCGATCCCAACGACGTTACGCGACTGCACATTGACAAGAATAAGTGGTACGACTTCCACCTGCTGTTCCGGCGCGACAAGAATTTCTGGGACTACAATCTCTTTGCGAACCCGCTGAATCCGGCGGCGCCGAACCCCGTCGGGTCACAGACGACCGGCTGCATCGTCAGCCCGCCCTCGTCTGCGCATCCGGGCCTGCCGGGCTATTGCTCAAGCCCGTCGATTGCGGCGCTAAGTTCGCCTCAGGCGCAGGATTTAGTTCGTCGCATGCAGGATTACGACCTGACCCTGCTGCCGCAATCCAGCGTCAGCTTCCGTCTGGGTTTTTCGCACTACCGCGACGAGGGCCCCGGTTTTTTCACTACGGACAGCGGCACCGTGCCCGATTTTCCTGAAAGCTACAGCTACACCACGAACGCCTACCGCGCCGGAGTGGACTTCAAGGTTCTGCCGCGGACGACGATTTCCTACGACCAGTTCCTCAACTACTTCAAACAGGACAATTCAGTCCTGGAGACCCCGGCTGCCACGCCCGGGCAATACGGCTATCAACTCGCGAATGGCACTCCGGTGGATCTCGGGATTGTGTACAGCACGGAGACACCGGCGGAGGCTTTGCCCTGCGCGTTTTCGGCGACCGCGCCGACCTCGCCGATATTGAACCCGGCAACCACGCCGCCGACCGTCAACCCCAACTGCAACGGATTTCTGAGCTACAGCCAAGTGGGGCGGCCGCGGAACTTCATGCCGACCGAGAGACTCCGGGTGCAGTCGAACTACTTCGAAAAATTCCAGATGACGGCCTCGGCCGGGTACAGCACCTCCGACAATTCGATCCCAAATTTCGATGAGATCCTTAACGGCTTCACCCAGCGCACGGCCACACGCGTGAGCACGACCGGCGGCCCGGCGACGGCCAAGCGCGTTTCCGTGAATGCGGATTGGTCCGGCGTGTATTCAGTAACCGACAAGTTTCGAATCGAGGATTTCTTCCGCTACGACAACTGGCGCATTCCCGGAGCGTGGGACACCTTCGAAACAAACATTTTCGGGCAAGCGGGAGCAGGCGCGGGGGCAGTGGGCTTGGCGCTGCCGCTATCGCTATTCAATCAGGTATCCCCTACGACCCCGGGGGCGTTCGCCGCGCTTTGCCCGACAGCGCCCTACAACCAGGCAGGCTGCCCTCTGCATACGACCGGCTCCGGCGCAGATGTCACCAACGAGATCAGCCTGCAATTCCTGGGACAAAACCTGAAATCCAACACTTTCAAGCTGCAGTACGATTTTACGAAGCGATTCACGGGATATATCGGCTATCTCTACACGAACCGTTCGATCGGACAGCAGTCCGACACATTCGATACCGGGGAAACCTATTTCCCCGGGGGAGCTGCGGCGACAGCCGCGAATTTCTTTCTAGCTGGACGCGGGGACTGCGCCTCGACGACCCCCGGGTTCTATACTCCTCCCATGGGCTGCAAAGAGAATCCAGACGGTTCGATTACGGAAGGGTCGCCTACGAATCTCGTGCCGGAAGCTGGCAATGACGCGACCCGCCAGATCACTACGATCAATGAGAATGTCCTGCTGGTGGGATTGACAGCGCGGCCCATGGACAATCTGAGAATCTCGAGCGAGTTCGAGTTCGGCTACAACGATTATTCCTTCACGCGGATCGATCCCCGCCAGGTGCAGTCCTACAAGGTTCACGCGTCCTACACGCCGAAGCCCTGGGCCACGCTCGAAGGCGCCGTGGAAATCCACGAGAACCGCGACAACGTGGAGTTCGTGGACAATCTCGAGCACGACCGTTCGTACAGTTTCAACGCCATGATCGTGCCGCGCCAAAACGTCACTTTTGGCTTCGGTTACAACTATTGGAACGTCTACACGCAATCGGATATCTGCTTCAACTACTCCATCAGTTACACGAATCCTCCGCCTGCAGCCGGCACCACGATTTTTGGCACCTCTCCCCCCGGAGTGGCTACGATTCCCTGCCCCATTCCAGGCGCGGGATTGGGCGCGACCGGACTCGGGGCGCTTTCGACATATTCGAGCACGGACCACTTTGCGCATGCGGACATGATGTGGAAACCGGTGAAACGCGTCACCACGATTCTGGGCTTTGGCGGGAGCTTCGTGCGCGGAAGCACGATTTTCCTGAACCCTCTGGCGCCGGACGGCACGCTGAACTTCAACTACCTGATGCCGTATGGCTCGATCGCCATCGACTTGTACAAGGGGATCACGTACAAGATGGCCTGGAATTATTATGGGTTCAACCAGAAAGGCAACACGAGTCCTTTCGGACTCGCCACCATACCGTTGCAGGACTTCAACGGCAGCAACGCCACATTTTCGATCCGCTATGCCTTTTGACGGATCAAGTCGGTCCAAGGAGACGAACACAATGAAGAATCGAATTCTGTGCGTGAGGCCGGCCATCGTATTCGTTTTTGCCGCGTGTTTGGCTTGCGCCGGATTGGCGCACGCGGACTCCGCGGACGCCACCTTCAAGGCGAAATGCGCCGCGTGCCACGGCCCGGATGGAAAAGGAAATACGGCGGTTGGAAAGTCAGTCGGAGTGCACGATTTTTCGTCGCCCGACGTTCAGAAAGCGAGCGACGCGGACCTCGCGCAAATCATCGAACATGGCAAGAACAAGATGCCCGGTTACGCAAGCAGCCTGAAAGAGCCGGACATCAAGGATCTCGTCGCCTATATCCGGGGGCTCGGCAAGAAGTAGCAGCGGGATCGCCGCGAAAGAAGACCCCTGCGAGTTTCACTGCGCGATGCGCGGCGTAGAGGCCCCACAGGAGCGATCGAGCAATGGTAAGCCCTCAAGCGCTGCTGATGATCCTGATCGGTATCAGCATCGCCTTCATACTGCTCCTGGTGATTCGCCCGTCGCTCGTTGCGCGGCGCGAAGGGAAAATCCTCGGTCTTCTCGCGTTCATCGTTTTGCCCGTTGTCGCAGCGAGCATCGGCGCGTCCGAGCATCTGGAAAACTCAAAGCAGACGCAGTTTTGCCTCTCTTGCCACATCATGCAGCCGTGGGGGAAGAGTTTGTACGTGGACGATCCCTCCTACATTCCGGCGGCTCATTTTCAGAATCACCGGATTGCGCCCGACGAGGCCTGTTACACGTGCCACAGCGATTATGGGATGTACGGTACGCTTCGCACGAAGCTCGAAGGAATGCACCACGTTTACGTCGAATATTTGGGCCACCCCATGAATCCGATCCATCTCTACCATCCGTACGAGAATGCCCAATGCCTGCATTGCCATCTGGGCGCGCGATCGTTTGAGGCGGACCCGCTGCACATGGCCATCATGGGCGACTTGAAGAGCGGAAAAGTGTCGTGTATTTCGAGCGGTTGCCACGACACGATTCACAACGTCAGCACGCTCGGTGAAGCAAAGTTTTGGGAGCCGGTCGAATGAGCGGGCGAGCAGCGGCGACGCAACTTCAGCTTCGCATTTCCGGAGCGCTACTCATCCTGGGCTTGCTGGTGGAAGCCATCAGCTTGCGCTGGAACACGGCGCCTTCGTTCTTGTGGTTCATGATGCTTGGCGGCGGCTGCTTTGTCGCTGGGGTCGCTGTTTATCTCTACTCTTTGATCGGCCCGAAAAACGCGCCCGCCTCGGGCGAGAGTGAATAGAGAAGTCACCGCTTGCGCAGTGCCAGCAAGTCCCGCATTTGCCGATGTGAGATACCCTAGCGAGGCGAGTTGCTATCGCGCGCCGGAGGCGAAAGCGGCAAATTGCTTGCTGCGCGGGACATCGGCGTCGGCGAAATAGTTGCGGGCGTAGAGACCGCGATAGATGCGGCCGGCAATTTGCGAGGCGTGGGGTCCGCTGATGATGCGGCTGCCGCCGTGAAGCAGGACAACGATTACGATTTTCGGATGCGCCTGATCGGCGTAGGAAACGAACCAGCCCAGGCGTCCGCCTGCGCTTTCGTCGTTGCAGGTGCCGGTCTTACCGAGATCCTGTT
This sequence comes from uncultured Acidobacteriota bacterium, assembly GCA_963814605.1. Classification (GTDB taxonomy): domain Bacteria; phylum Acidobacteriota; class Terriglobia; order Acidiferrales; family UBA7541; genus Palsa-295. The sequence goes on from CAWFDD010000002.1 coordinate 1,587,714, forward strand.
CGCCATCCGGATCATAACTGCGCCGGGCGGTGCCATACATGACCGCGGCCAGCATTCCTTCACGCAAATCGGGAAGGATCGGAGCGATATCAAGCTGCTGGCGGACGCGCGGCTGGAAATTCTGGCGCTCTTCGTCGGTGCGCGGATACTGCAGATAAAATTGTTCGCCGCCGTTGGCGAGGGTTCCCACGAGCGAAGCCAGCTGGAAGGGCGTGATGCGGATGCCTTCGCCAAAGCTGGACATGCGCGCGGCGCCGCCAAACGCGGGCGGCCGGGACGGCAGAAGGCCGGGCTGTTCCTCGGGAATGTTGTAGCCCACACGCTGGCCGAGCCCAACGAGCTGGTGATATTTGATCAAGCGATCGAAACCGAGCTCCGAGCCGACCGCTTCGAAGAATTTATTATTCGAGTGCGCCATGGCTTCCGTGAGGTCCATGTAGCGGCGATTGCCGACGCGCAGCATGGTGTCGCGGGTGATGACGCCTTCCTGAAGTCCGGCAAGCGCGACGAAAGGCTTGATGGTCGAGCAAGGCTCGAAACCGGCGGAAAAGGCCATCTTCTGATTGACGATGGCGAGGATGCGGCCGTTGGTGGGATCGACGGCTACGACCGAGCCCTTTTCGTGGCCCAGCGCTTCCACGGCCAGTTCGCGGACAATCGGGTCGTCATTCGAGGTCACGTCATCCTTCGCAGGGTCCACGGATTCGACGCGAGCGCGGTGATGAACCGGATGAGCCGCCGGCGGGGCCGCAAATGCGGCGCTCCAACCCGCGATGGAGACGAGGCACAAGATCGAGACTGCGTATGGGAGAGCTGGGGTCCGTCGCATATCTATGCTTTGATGCTGATTCCCTTCGTTGCGGTAGCCAGCTTCAGTCTAAGAAGTAAGCTGCGGCTTCGCAACTAAATTGCTAGGTCCATTTTCCACCTCGACATGGACGCGGCACAACTGGCCACAAGGACAGGAATGTTACCGCGGTACCCGTACAAGGTCCAACAGAGCGAGGGATTCGCGTGGATGCGGTGAAAACGGCTAGCGCGCCGCGGCTGCGCGCGGGAAACCCGCGTCGGCTATGACCTCTTCGGCCTGCAGGCGATGGCGCTCGCCGTGAGCGGCAATGGTGAGGACCCACTGGTAACAATCGAAGTGGCCAAAACGCGGATGTGCGTAGCCGTGCTGGCGAAGCGGGACTGTGGTGGAGGCGGCGAAATCAGACGTGCGCTTGCGAGCGGCTTCGAACTCGCTGAGCAGCTGATCGTGTCCCCATCGGCCGGAGGGCATCAGGCGATCGGGGCCCTGCACGCGGAACGAGCGGTCCACGACCGTGCCGGTGACGCCGTCATCGCCCATGACTGGTTTGGTTGAATCGGGCGGCTGCTGCAGCGACTTGTGAATATTGGCCAGAATAATGTCCTCAACGACGACGATGTGCTCGATGCATTCGGCCACGGACCAGCGATCCGGCGCGGGCTTATATTGTAGCTGAGTAGGCGAGAGGTTTCTCGCCGTGCGGAGAAGATTCTCGCGAGTCTCGGCGAAATAGGCTACAGCTCGTTCGCGTTCGGCAGGTGTCATGAATATCCCTCGGTTGTTGCGCTAACGCAACAGATGCGGGCAGAAGCCAAAGGCCGCAAGTTCCGGCACACTTCCGCCCGGCTCCACTAGTGCGCGCCGGCGGCCCTCGGGAAGTTCGCGTCAGCCATGACTTCCTCGGCCTGGGCGCGGTGGCGCTCGCCGTGCCCACCGATCAAGAGGACCCACTGGTAACAGTCGAGATTGCCCATGAGCGGATGCGGAAACCCGGTCTGCCGCAGAGGGGCGTTCGTGCTGCTTATGAAGTCGGCGGTGCGCTTGCGAACTGCGTCGAATTCACTATGCAGCTGATCGTGAGGGCGGCGGCCGGTGGGTTCAAGATTCGCCGGAGCTTTCACGCGAGTGGCGCGCTCGGTGGCTTTTTTCAGGCGCTCATCGAGGACGTCGTCGCTCATGGCCGGTTTGAACGAGGCGGGAGGCGGCTGCTGCAATGTGTTGTTGATGGCGCTGAGAATGAAGTCCTCCACGATGGCGATGTGTTCCAGGCATTCCGCCACGGACCAGCGATCGGGCGCGGGCTTGAATTGGAGCTGCGTGGCCGAGAGGCTTTTCGTGGAGCGATGAAGATTTTCGCGGGTCTCGGCCAAGTACGCTAAGGCGCGTTCGCGTTCAGCTGGGGTCATTGATCGTCTCTCCGTTGTGGACCTGCCATCTCAACTTCTACGTGCGAATCTGCCAATGTACTGGGCCTCGGGGGCTAATGCCCGATCCGCGACGTTAGCGCGCGGCGCGGGCTTGCCCGGCGACGGCAGCTTTGGCGGCCGGCTTCTCCGCTTCGGCCGCGTCCTTCTTGGCATCGGCTGACGAACTGGCCACGAGCCCGAGGACCTTGCGCAGGTCGTGTTCGATTTTGTCGCGGATGTCGGTATGCTCGCGGAGGAAGAGGCGCGCATTTTCACGGCCCTGGCCCAGGCGCTCATTCTTATAGGAAATCCAGGTGCCGGATTTTTCGAGCAGGCCCTTGGCCACTCCGAGATCGAGCAAGTCGCCTTCGCGCGAAACGCCTTCGCCGTAGATGATGTCGAATTCGGCTTCGCGGAATGGCGCAGCGACTTTATTCTTCACAATCTTGGCGCGGGTGCGCGAGCCGACCACGCGGTCGCCATCCTTGATGGACTGGATGCGGCGGATATCCACGCGAATCGAGGAGTAGAACTTCAGCGCGCGGCCGCCGGTGGTGGTTTCCGGATTGCCGAACATCACGCCGATTTTTTCGCGAATCTGGTTGATGAAGATCAGGCAGGTGCGCGATTTCGAGACGATGGCGGTGAGCTTGCGCAGCGCCTGAGACATCAGCCGGGCTTGCAAGCCCATGGTCGGCTCGCCCATTTCGCCTTCGAGCTCGGCCTTGGGCACCAGCGCAGCGACGGAATCCACGACGACCACATCCACGCCGCCCGAGCGGATCAGCGCTTCGGCGATTTCGAGCGCCTGTTCGCCGTTGTCCGGCTGGGAGACGAGCAGGTTGTCAACGTCCACGCCCAGCTTGCGCGCATAGATGGGATCAAGCGCGTGCTCGGCGTCAATGAATGCGGCGATGCCGCCGGTCTTTTGCGCCTCGGCGATCACGTGGAGCGTTAGCGTGGTCTTGCCGCCCGATTCCGGGCCGTAGACTTCGATGACGCGGCCGCGCGGGAATCCGCCCACGCCGAGCGCTGCGTCAATCGAAATCGAGCCGGTGGGAATGACACTGACGGGAACCAGCACGTCGCGGTTCCCCAAACGCATGATCGAGCCTTTGCCGTACGACTTTTCAATTTGGGCGATTGCCAAATCCAGATTTTTAGTTTTTTCGTCGTTCATTGTGCACCTCGAGGGCGTTCGTTTAGGTCCCGCGTGCGGAGGGCAGGCTCACCTTGCGGCTGACCCGCTAAGGCGAACAAGACCGGCGCGTCGGGCGGCCTGATTCTACCACCGTGCTTCGGGACCTGACCGTACTGCTTTCTGGACCGCAGATTAGCACGAGGCGAACAAAAGGCGAAGCTCTTTTTTACGCGGAGTTTCCACCGTCCCCCGAATTTCGCGGTATTCCGCTACTCGGGGATGCTGAAGTCGTAGATGCGGCCGGAGGCTGCACCGCCGGAACGGTTGCCGCCCCGTGCGCCTGACATCGTCGCGGACGTCCCCGTGCCCATGAAAAAGGCGTACTCGCCAGGTTTCAGGTCCGCACCGAGAGTGATCCTGTAGGTTCTGATTCCCATATGATCGGCCTTGAAATCAATCACCTTATCGTGTTTCACGCCGGATTTGCCGCCAGTGACACCGCCGAAGGAGCCAATCTGAAACTCGCGGCGATTGTTTTTCTTGTTCAGGATAATCAGCACGTAATCGAGCGCGTCCGACCCATCGGGGACATATAGATAGAAAACCGGCCGGCGCTCCTTGACGATATTGTTGGACGTGGGACCGTCGAGGTAAGCATCCCAGTGCTGGTTCCTCATGCCGTCGGTGAAGTAACTGCCGGCTTTGCCGCCCACTTTGGTTTGGTCCAGCGCGCGGCCCTGTAAGAGACTGAAATTCGAGCCATCCTTCCAATAGACTCCCACCTCCGGCGGAGGCAAGTTGGGGTCGAGCGTCATGGGAGCGGCAGCGGCGGCGACGATCGTCGCGGGAGGCGGCGCAGGATTGATCATCACTTTGATCACCGCATCGGAGACGTTGGCGGCCTTCAGCACCTTCAAGGCGTCCACACTGGTGTCAAACACCGCGGCTTCCGCGCCGGTTCCGTTGACGGCGCGAATCTTGGCGATGATCACGTCGTCGGTGAGGCCGAGCTTGGTCATCTCGATCACGTCCTGGTTGGTGAGCCTTTTCGCCGGCTCCTGACTGCGCACGGGCGACGCCAGCAGGACGAAGGCCATCGCGGCAAGGCAGGCTAGTTTCCTCATTGGGGACCTCCAAAGCGTAAGCGGCCGGAACTGCGCAGTATTGTATGACGCGAATAATAACTCAGATGTGGTTCCGGCGTGGCGTGCGGCGTCTTCGTTACCGGCAAACCACCCGGCCGACAATGCGAGCCTCAATACTTGTAAAAGCCCTGGCCGGATTTGCGGCCGAGGCGGCCCGCGGCGACGTGCTGCCTGAGTAGCGGGCACGCGGCATACTTGTCGTTTCCGAACCCGCGATGCAGCACTTCCATGATATCCACGCAGACGTCCAGGCCGATGAGGTCGGCAAGCTCGAGCGGGCCCATCGGGTGATTCATGCCGAGCTTCATCACGGCGTCCACGGCTTCGGGAGTGGCCACGCCCTCCATCACCGCGTATGCGGCTTCGTTGATCATGGGCATGAGCACGCGATTGGAAACGAAGCCGGGCGCGTCGTTGACGCCGACGGGCTTCTTGCCGAGTTTTTCGCAGAGCGACATGGTGGTCTGAAAGGTGTCGTCGCTGGTGGCGCGGCCGCGGATCACTTCCACCAACGCCATCATGGGCACGGGATTGAAGAAATGCATGCCGATGAATTTTTCAGGGCGGCTGATTTCCCCGGCGAGCCTGGAGATGGAAATCGAGGAAGTGTTGCTGGCGAGGATCACGCCGGGGCGCAGGACGGCGTCGGCGTCTTTCAGCACGCGCGTTTTCAGTTCGAGCTGCTCGGGGACGGCTTCGACGGCGAAATCGGCGGCGGCGAGCGCGGCCATGTCGGTGGTCGGGCGAAGGTGAGCGAGAGTGGCGGATTTATCCTCGGCGGTGATTTTCTGTTTTTTCATTTCGCGGTCGAGATTTTTTGCGATGGTCTCGAGGCCGCGATCGAGGAAGCGCTGTTCGACATCGCGCAGGATGACGTCGTAGCCCGCGCGCGCGAATACGTGGGCGACTCCGTTGCCCATGGTGCCCGCGCCGAGGACGGCGACGGTCTTGACCGGTTCGGAGGACATGGCGGCGACCATGATAGCAAGAGGTTCCAAACGCGGGCCACTTTTCGCATATAATCCCGGCGCAATCTGGCGCAACGAGGGAGACACTCGATGACGAATTCAAATCTAATTCTGGCACTGGCATTCGGAATCGGCGTAATTGCCGGGCTGCGAGCATTGACCGCGCCCGGAGTGGTGGCATGGGCCGCGCATCTGCACTGGATTGATCTGCAAGGCACTCATCTCGCGTTCATGGGTTCGATTGTGGCCGTGGCGATTTTCACGCTGGCCGCGGTCGGCGAAATTGTGAACGACAAGCTGCCGAAAACGCCGCCACGCACGGCGATTCCTTCGCTGATCATCAGGATGGTGATGGGCGCATTCGCCGCGGCGACTCTGAGCGCGGGAATCGGAGGCTCGCTGTGGGTTGGCGCGCTGCTGGGCGTAGCCGGCGCGCTGGTGGGCACATATGGCGGGTACTACGTGCGAACGGGAGTCGTGAAGGCGCTGCACTCGCCCGACTTCGTGATCGCGCTCGTTGAGGACGCGGTCGCGATTTGCGGCGGGCTGTTTCTGGCGTCGCGGCTGTAGCGCGGGAGCGTCAACTACTTCGATCCGAGCGCGAGCCACGCCGCCATCGTCGCGAGCTTTTCGTCCTGAGTCCACGGCGAACCAAGCGCGCGGCCAAGTTCGCTGACGCGCCGGGCCAGGTCCGCGGGCTTGATGCGAAGCGCCCGCGCGGCGGAATCGAGCACTTCGCGTTCTTTGACCGTCAGCGATTTGAGACTGCAGCGCGCCGCCGCGTGGAGCAGGGCTTCGCGAAAAAGCTCGCCATCCGCTGAATGAATCAGCGAATGTGACGCCAGAATCTGCGACAACTTCGGCAACGGCCGCCCGGAAGAGAGCAGCAATCCGCAGCCGCTCGGCGCGTACCCTTGCGCGCGCAGGTCGGCCGCAACCCTGCGAATCGCGCGCAGAGCCAGCCGTCGCGATTCGTCTCGCATGCGTGTAACAAACGCGCGCGCTTCGTCGAGCGGCAGTTTCGCGCCGGTGTGATACGGCTGCCGAAATTCGTAGGTGAAGGTTTCGACCAGGTGAACGCGCTCGCGCGCCAAGACTATCGGCATGCCCTTCTCAATCGCGAGCGCAACGAGCGCAGTCCACCCGGAATGCACGCGAAAACCAACTGTGGCGCGTCTCATTTTCCCTTCATTGCGGTGGCGCGCCCTCGACGACCTCTCGCACAATCTCTTTCGCGCGCTTCTCGGATTCCGGCATGACGAGCACGCGCAGCTTCCCGCTAGCGTCGCTCACCACGCATCCGATGCCGACTCCGCGCAGGCAATCATTGAGATAGTCCGCTATGTTCGAGTCCTCGCCGGACCAAACCTCGCACGTGGATCGCTCGGCATCGAAATCCTCGACGATGTCGTTTGGCGTTGAAGCGTCCTCTGTCTTCGAATCCGCTAATTCCCATTGTTCTTCTGACGAAGCGCTCTCTTCCGTGACGCGACTGCCAGGACTCAGGTTCAGGCTCAGCGGACTTTCGGGAAACGAAGCCTGGTTGAAGTAGGCGGGTTCGCGCTTGGTGGCGGGCCGATTCAGGCCACGATAGGGGTTCAAGTTTGCTGCATCACCCGCTAACCTCGCTGCGGTCGTTGAAGACCCGGCGGACGCGGCGTTGATTACATCTTCGAGAATTTTGCGCGCCGCTTCGCGATCCGCTGTGCGCACTGAAATCTTGAAAACCGCGCCGGGAAACGCGGGTAGAAAGCCGAGCTCGACGGAGTCGTCGCCGTGCTCAAGTTCGGCGCGGTCCAGCGCGTCCCGCAGAGATTCCGCAAAGCCCGGGTCTCTGCCGCTCCAGAGGATTTCCATGGCGCCGGGATCAACGGTCGTGGAGTTTAGGTCATCGGCGGACAAGTTTTCGACGAGCGGAACAAGACAGTCCGAGCACTCGGTGAATCCGCGGCGGTATTCCGTCTTGCAATTCGGGCAAAACATGACGGTGCGTGCAGTTTTATCGCAAAGCGGCGGTTTGCGCTAGTAGCGTTCGACGGCGAGGGCGACGGCGTTACCGCCGCCGAGGCACAGCGCAGCGATACCGCGCTTCAAGTTGCGGCGACGCAATTCGTACAGCAGCGTGACCAGGATGCGCGCCCCCGATGCGCCGATGGGATGGCCCAGCGCGACGGCGCCTCCGTTCACATTCACTTTCGCGGGATCGAGTTTCAGCACGCGCGTGACGGCGATCGCGGCGACGGCGAAGGCTTCGTTCAACTCGTAGAGGTCCACGTCCTTGTCGCGGTCCCAGCCGGTTTTCGCCAGCAGCTTTTCAACGGCGTCCACCGGGGCCATCATCACCCACTTCGGTTCCACGCCGCTGACGGCCTGCGCGACGATGCGCGCCATGGGCGACTTGCCCATGCGCGCCGCGTTTTTTTCGCTGGTCACGACGAGCGCCGCAGCGCCATCGTTGGTGCCGGGCGCGTTGCCCGCGGTGACGGTGCCGCCATCCTTCTTGAACGCGGGCTTGAGCTTCGCCAGCGCTTCGAGCGAAGTGTCCTCGCGCGGCGATTCGTCCGCCTTGATGACCACCGGAGGGCCCTTGCGCTGCGGCAGCTCGATGGGAACGATCTGCTCGCTTACGAAGCAGGATTTGGTTGCGTGCACCGCCTTCTGGTGGCTTTCGAGCGCGAACTGGTCCTGCTCCTGGCGCGAGATGCCGTATTTTTCGGCGACCAGCTCGGCGGTCTGGCCCATGTGGAAGTCTTCGTACACGTCCCACAGTCCGTCCACGATCATCGAGTCCAGCAGATCGGTGTTGCCGAGGCGAAAGCCGGAGCGCGCGCCCTTCAGGAGGTACGGCGCGTTGGACATGGATTCCATGCCGCCGGCAACCACGATCTCCGATTCGCCCAGGGCGATGGCCTGCGCCGCAAGGCCGACAGCCTTCAATCCCGAGCCGCAAACTTTGTTGATCGTCATGGCGGCGACGCGGGGATCGAGACCGCCCTTCAAAGCGGCCTGGCGCGCGGGATTCTGGCCGAGCCCCGCCTGGACGACATTGCCCATAATCGCTTCGTCAACCTGGCCGGGTTCGAGGCCCGCGCCGCGGACGGATTCCGCGACCACTTTCGCGCCCAACTCGGGCGCGGTCAGCGGCATCAGTCCGCCCATGAATTTTCCAATTGGCGTGCGCACGGCGCTCAAGATGACGGGTTTTTCCACGGCGAGAGTCTCCTTCAAGATTAGATGTCGAGAAACTCCAGTATAGGCGCAGCGAGGGAGACGGTCAATTTTGCGGTGGGCATGCGGATAGCGCGCGAAAAAGGAATCACCCTCGTACCCACTCGTCCGGTCAGGGCGTTAATCAGGACTTCAAAAAAGCGAGTCTCAGGTCCCGGCGGGTTGCGGCGCACGACCGCGAGCCGTGCGCGTGCGAGTGAATGGACGGAGGCACGGGACTGTGGCTGACACTGGATGTGAGCGCGTCAGAAAGGTTCGATCAGGACGCATTCGAGGGAACAAGAACCCCTGCCAATCGACAAGACTTAGCAGGGGTTTTGGGAGGACGTTTATGCCACGTTTCCCTACAGCCGCCAGGCTGGCCGGCGCGGTTCCGGATCAGGACAATTTGAACAGGACGGTGACGGTGAGTTGGATAGCGACGGGTTCGCCATCCAGAATTGTTGGCTCGTATTTTCTTCCCGCGACGGCTTGCAGCGCCGAGGCGAGAAGCAGTGCGGGGCCGCTAATCACGCGGGCCTGAGTGACGTTGCCTCGTTCGTCTATGATTGCTTCAATGATGACCGCGCCCTCCACGTGGGCCTGTCTCGCAATCGGAGAATACTGGATCGGTGGCTCAAACAGCAGACGAGGTTGTTTCATGCCGGAACTGATGCGAATCGGTCCCTTGGGTTTTGCGGCTGTGGGCGGAGGAGGAGGCGCCCCGAGCGATGCGCCGAGAACGTCGCCGGTGCCGCCCGTGACTCCTCCTGCTGCGTCAGAGATTGCGGGCGCCGCGAAGCCGGCGTCGGAAGCGGTGTCCACGATTTTCTTGGGAATGATGGTCGGAGCGGTGAGAACTGGATGGAGAAACGCCTGCTTGGGGACGACCGCCTGCGCGCGCACGACCGGGGGCGCTGGAGCGGCGGGCGGGGGCGGCGCAACCAGCATGGTTTTCTCGAATTGATGCAGATCGATGGCTTCGGTAAGAAACAGCGGCACGATAACGAGCGCGCCGACGACGGCGGCCTGCAAAGCGAGCGCAAGACCGGCCTGCGCCGCGCGTTTGCCGCGAGATTGAGCGTCCTCTTCGATAATCGCGGTGGCGAACACGCCGGGGTTGGCGCGTGAACTAGGAGGCGAGGTCGCGAGAGTGCGGCGAGCCTTGGGATCAAAACCTAAGTTGCGCTGCTGAAGTGCACCTTCATTAGCTGCGGACATTTTCATCTCCTTTTCAAGTGGAAGCGAAGCGGCCGTGGGGCGTCGTCGGAATCTCAACCGAGATCCAAACAGGGCCCACAGCGCCACCGCTCGCAAAAGCGGTGGAAAATCCCGTCTCCACGTGGAAAGCGAGATGAAGCCGACTACACTTTAAAGTCTTAGACAGTTTGCGGAATGAGCCGGAAAACCACAAACTCAAAGAACGAATAGACGCGATTAAATACGTTGATAACTGGCTACGATGCACATTCGCGGGCGTTTAATCGGCCATTTTTCGCGGAAACGCGCAGATTAAAATTTTGCGCAGCTCGCCGATCGCTTCCAACGTCGCGGGTTCCGTGATAGAAGAAGCTGCGATCACGGCGCGAACGCGGCGCAATGCGCCGTTTCGCGCAATTCGCAAAAGCCCTCGGTGCACGTCGCACGGCCAGGAGGCCCCTATGAATTATCCCGCCACCGGATATCACCACATTACGGCATGCGCGGGGGGCGCGCAGGAAGACGTGGACTTCTTCACTGGAATTGTCGGCCAACGTCTGGTGAAGCAAACCGTCCTGATGGACGGCCGCTTTCCGCATTACCACCTGTACTACGCCAATGCCAACGCAGAGCCCGGCTCGGTGATGACCACGTTTCCCTACAGCCGCCAGGCTGGCCGGCGCGGCTCGGGGCAGGTTCAAGCGATTGCTTATACCGTGGCCAAGGGAGCGTTGCCCTTCTGGCAGGAACATCTGAAGCGCCACAAGATCGAGCACGGTCCGATTGAGGAACGCTTCGGGCAGCCATTTATTCGATTCAGCCACCCGGCTGGCTTGAGCTTCGAGGTTATTGAGGATAAGGACGACGCGCGAGTCGGATGGACGACCGGCGATATCGGCCAGGGCGAAGCCACGCGCGGTTTCCACGGCACGGTTCTATCGGTTCGCGACGTGAACGACCAGGAGCGGTTCCTTATCGAAGCTCTGGGATTCCGCAAGACCGGCGTGGACGGTGCGTACCATCGTTTTGAAATCGGAAGCGGCGGCGCGAACCGAACGCTGGTGCTCAAGCACGAGCCCGAGCGGCTTCCCGGCACCTGGACGTTCGGCGCGGGAACGGTTCACCATCTGGCGCTTTGGGTTGCCGACGATGACGCGCTGGCGGCGCAGAAAGCGATTTACGAAGAGCTGGGATATACGGATGCGTCGGAGATCAAGGACCGCTTCTATTTCCACTCGATGTATGTCCGTTCGCCCGGCGGTATCCTGGTGGAGTGCTGCTGCAATGTCCCCGGTGGATTTGAAAAGGATGAACCGGCGGACGAGTTGGGAACCAAGCTTCATCTGCCGCCGTGGTTTGAGAATCGCCGCGAGGAAATCCTGGCCGAGCTAGAACCGATCGTAGCGCCCCGAGCAGCGACGTCCCGAACCTGAGCGGCGCTTTGGCTGCGGCGAGTCCGGCGCGGAAACGGAAGCTCTCGTCCACTCGGCGTGATCGCTTGCGGCTTCGCCTAATGTTCGCCCCTGCCGGACTCTGCTACAATCACAGCAAGCCTGATGTCGAAAACCCCCATTTCGCACGCCGCCGCGGAAGCCGGCTTCCCGCTGAACGCAGCGCAGCGCGCCGCGGTGGAGCACGGCGAAGGGCCGCTTCTGGTGGTCGCCGGCGCGGGGACGGGCAAGACACGCGTGATCACCGAGCGCATCCGCAACCTGCTGGAATCCGATCCCACGCTCGCGGGCGAAAATATTCTGGGGCTGACGTTTACCAACAAAGCCGCGGGACAGATGAAGCATCGCGTGGTGAAAGCCGCCGGCGAGCGGGCCGAAGGCGTGTGGCTGAGCACCTTCCATTCTTTCTGCCTGGAGAAAATTCTGCGCGCGGCGAATCCGCAAATTCAGCCGCTCGACGAGATTGACCATCGCATTCTGCTGCGGCGCAACATCGGCGAGCTCGGACTGGTGCTGTTTCGGCGGTTGGCTGAGCCGGCGGAATTCCTGAAGGATTTTCAGGCATTCTTTTCGCGCTGCCAGGACGAGCTGGTAACGCCGGACGATTACCAGCAGTACGTGGAAGAGCTGCGGCGCAAGCACGAGGCGCGGAAGAAGTCCCTCGAACCCGACGCGCTGGCCATCGCGGAAGAGGAACTCGCGCGGCAGGAGGAACTTGGGCGCGTGTACCGCGTGAGCGAACGGCTACTGCGCGAGCGGAACCTTTATACCTTCGGAGCGCAATTGTTGCAGGCCGTGGAGTTGCTTCGCTCGGATGCCGAGCTGCTGGCGCGGATGCGCGATCAATACCGTTACATTCTGGTGGACGAATTCCAGGACACGAATATCGCGCAGCTGGAGCTGCTCTGGCTGCTGGCCGGCGACCGGCGCAATATTCTGGCGGTCGGGGATGACGATCAGGCGATTTACCGCTTCCGCGGCGCATCCTTCGGCAGCTTCACGATTTTTCTCGAGCGATTCTGCGGAGTGGGCGGCGCGCTGCCGGCAGCGGCGGCGAAAAAGGCGCTGGTGTCGCTCTCGCAGAACTACCGTTCGACGCCCAGAATCCTGCGCGTGGCGCGCGAAACAATCTCGCACAACGAAAAATCTCCGCTGCTCCCGCCGAAGGACCTCACCACAGAAAATCCCATCGGCGAAAAGATCAAGGTGGTGGAATTCGCAACCCCGGAGGAAGAGGCTCACTGGGTCGCATCGGAAATCGAGCGGTTGCACGCAGCCGGGGCCGCATGGAGCAGCTTCGCCGTCCTTTACCGCAAGCACACGCATCGTGCGCAGCTGCTGGGGGCGCTGCGCCGGCGTGCGATTCCCTTCGTCATACGGAAATTTTCGATTCTATCGAGCCCGCTGGTGCGCGACCTGCTGGCATGGATGCGGCTGATCGCCGTGCCCGCGGATAACGTGGCCTGCGCACGCGTGCTGGCCGCGCCGTATTGGGGGCTCGAGCCGCGCGATCTGGTGCGATTGGCCGAGCGCGCGGATAAGAATCACCGGCGGCCGCTTTGGGATGAGGTCGAAACGGCGCACCAGGAGCCTCCGCTGAATCGCGAAGGGGTGCGCCTGGGGGAGCTGGTGCAGCTGATGAACCGGATGCGCCAGAGCGCGCGGAGCAAAACCGCGACCGAATTGCTCGATGAACTGATCGGCCAGCTCGGGCTCGCGCCGCTCGCTGCGGAGGCGGACCGGCAGTCTGTCGAACGGCTGGTCGAATTCGTGAAGGAATGGGAACGGAAAAACGAGGCGAAGCAGCTGCGCGATTTTATCGAATACCTCGGCTATTTCGACGAGCTGGATGGCGACGTGCAAATCGAGGAGGAGCTTTCCGGAGACGCGGTGCAGCTAATGACCGTGCATGCGGCAAAGGGACTGGAATTTCCTCACGTATTCATCCTGCGGCTCAGCAAGAACGACTTCCCTTCTGGCCCGCGGCGGCCAAAGTTCGAATTTCCTCCCGAATTGATGAAGGAAGAACAGCCTAAGACGGGCTTTCACGAACAGGAGGAGCGGCGGCTTTTTTACGTGGCGCTTACCCGCGCACAGCGGCGGCTGACCCTTTCGACCATCGTCGCCCGGCGCAAGAGGGTCTCGCCGTTTCTGGAAGATATTCTGGCGAACCAGAAAATCCAGAAAGCGGATATTGTGCAATCCGCGCCGAAAGTCGAAGTGCCGGCGACGGAAGAGATCGCAGGTCCCGCGCCGCTGCCGCCGGATCCCACTTTGCTTTTTCCCGACGGCGGAGACAACCTGCGAGGCTACTCCCGCGTGGCGCTGTGGGCGAAGGCGTTTCATCCGCCACGCCCGGAGCCGCTGCAGTTGAGCGCCTCGGCGATGGATGCCTACGAACGCTGCCCGATGAAGTACATGTTCCAGTACGTCTGGAATATTCGCGGCGGACCGCACGCGCAGATGACCTTCGGAAACGTAATGCACGCGACCATCCGGGAATTCGTGGGCGAGGTGCGCAAGCGCGGCCGCGTGCCGCTGGAGGAAGTGCTGGCAATTTACGACCGCGAATGGTCCTCGGCGGGATTTCCGGACGAATACCAGGAAAGCGAATACCGGAAGGCGGGACGCGAACAATTGGAGGCGTTTTATCGCAGTTTTGTGGCGGCGCCGCCGGATGTGCTGCACCAGGAGAAAACGTTCGAGCTTGCGCTGGAGCACAACGTGGTCGTCACCGGCCGCATGGATCAGGTGAATCGCCTGAGCGACGGCGAAATTGAAATCGTGGATTACAAGACGGGGAGGCCGCGAGACGCGAAAAAAGCGGCGGAGGATTTGCAGCTCAGCATCTACGCGCTGGCGGCGCAGGAGGTGCTGGAGCAGACGCCCGAGCGCCTGGTGTTCTACAACCTGGTGAACAACGAGCGCGTCGAAACAACTCGGGATGCGAAGTCACTGGCGGCAACGAAAGAAAAGATCGCGGAAGTCGCGGACCAGATTCGCGCCGGGGCGTTTTCGGCGAACCCAGGGTATGCCTGTGCTTACTGCGACTACAAGCCGCTGTGTCCCGCGCACGAACAATTGATTTCAATCCAGCCGGTTTCCCGGTGAACGAACGTGCGCTCCGTTTCGGGATCGGAACGCGATGTCAGCGGCCCGGGGCGATGGCGCTCTGGTAGTAGCCGTCGCGCGTATTGATGCTCAGGCCTGGGCGGCGGACGCGCACTTCGAGCGGATGGTAATCCTGTCCCTTCGTCACGTCCTCCGGTGAGAATGAAAGCGTATATTCGTTGCGCGCCTGTTCAGTGACGCTGGAATAGAGGCGCTCGAGATCCGGCGCCTTGCCGGCATAGAAAGTGTCGCCGCCGGTCGCGGAGGCGTACTTATCGAGCTCCGAAGCCCCCTTCTGAACGAGCGATTTACCGACGGGAACGGAGCGCGCTACGGAGATGGAGTATACGGAAATGTCGGCGACCAGCAGCGAGCGCAGCGTTTCATCGAAGCTGTGCTGGTTGTTCCTTGAATTGCTCCCGTCCGAAATTAAGAAGATAATCTTACGGCGGTCGCGCCCGCGGGTCTTGAGCATTTCGCCCGCAGCGAAGATCGCGTCGGTGAGCGAGTTGGTGTTCTTGTAGCGCTGGGAGCCATGAACCTGCAGGCTGGCGCCCGGAGGCGGCCCAGTGCCGACGGGACCTCCATTGGACGGCGGCGGGCCGGCGCCGATCGGACCGGCCGTGGACGGATCGGCGATCACCTGCGAATTGTGAGTGCCGAGTTGGGTCCGCTTGAGCAGGGTAAAGAGGTCGTCGTTGTTGGTGGAGAAATCGGCGACGGTTTCGGGGAACTGGTCGTAGCGGACGAGAGCCACTTCGTCGGCGGGGCCGAAGCCGGCAGCAATCGCAATGAGGCTTTTTTGCACCTGCGGCGCGACTTTGTCGTTGAGGTCGTTGTCAATGAGCACGACGGCGGATAGTGGAACTGCGTCGGAGGAGAATTTGGTTATTCTCTGTTCCACTCCATCGGCCAGAATGCGAAAGTCCGCCCTGGTCAGATCGCCAACCAGTTGGCCCTGGGCGTCCTTGACGGTGACGGGAACGATGACCACACCCGTGCGAATGATAATGGGCGGCGCGCCTTGTTGGGAAGTGGTAGCGTCCTGTGCGGGAGCCGCGGTTGGAACCGGGGGCGCCTGTGGTTGCGCGACCACACCTGTGCCGAGCAGCAGAATCAAGCCGAGGAACGGAAGTTTTCGCGACATGAAGGCGTCTCGTTTCTAGCCCGCGGAGAGCGCCGCGGATTTTCGTATTCCTCGCGCCCTGGAATTCGAGCCGAACATCCGCCGGCGCGTATACTGCATCGTACTCGTCTGACCTGTACCCGAAGGAGATTATACAATGCGGCTGACCAACATCGCGGCGGGTATTCTGATTCTCGCTCTCGCGGGATACCCGGCGCTTAACTCGATCTCGGCGCACGCCACCGCGTCGGGGAATTCGCCGCAAGGAGCGGCCCGCGGGCCCATGGGGCCTCCGGGCAGCGCTCCCAGGGACACCCAGTCAGAAACCGCCCCACAGCCCGAGCAACAAATTCCGGACGCGCAAAACCCGCTCGAAATCAAAACCACGGTGGTCAACGTGTTCGCCACGGTGCGCGACAAACACAACGGCATCGTCGGCGACCTGACCAAGGACGATTTCAAAGTCTATGAGGATGGCGTAGTGCAGAAGGTTGTCTACTTCTCGAAGGAAGTGAGCATGCCCATTTCGCTCGCGATCATGATGGACACGAGCGGAAGCATGTACTACATGCTGAACGCCGAAAAGGATGCGGGCTCGGCGTTCGTCCGGGAAGTGATGCACAAAAAGGACGAAGCGATCGTGATGACCTTCGACACCGATGTGAATCTGCTCGCGGATTTCACGGAAGACCCGGCGGTGCTGTCGCGCGCCATCCATCGCGCGACAATCAATGTGGATGCCTCGGGAATCGGCGGGACCGGCGGGACAATCCCGCAGCGAAGCGGGGGCGGCACGAATCTGTACGATGCGATTTACCTTGCCGCGCACGACGAACTCGCGTCGGAGGCGGGCCGCAAGGCCCTCGTGATCATGAGCGACTGCGAGGACAACGGGAGCAAGATCTCTGGACGTGACGCGATTGAAATCGCGCAGCGCAGCGACGCGGTGATCCACATTATTCTGATCAGCGATCCGCGGGCAACCGAGGGATACGGCCCTGGAGTTGCTGCGTCGCTCACTTCGGAGACGGGCGGGCGGGTCATCAGCGTTCGCAACCAGAGCGGACTGGAAAAAGCGTTCGACGTGATCTCCGAAGAGCTGCGCTCGCAATACGTGCTTGGCTATACCCCGGCGAACCTGAATCGCGACGGAACTTTTCGCAAGATCAAAGTAGAAGTCGCACGGCCGGATACCAAGGTTCTCGCGCGCAAGGGATACTACGCACCATCCAGATAGCACGGCGAAACCGGTACTCCAACTCCCCTAAAATTTATTGGCAGCGCAGCAGGAATGCTAGTCGCCGCGGGAATCGGCGGGCCCAGCCGCGCCGTAGTAGCCCTTGCGCGTGCTGACGATCAGGCCCTTGCGGGTGGTCTCGACGTCAATCGGGCGGTATTGGCCGGCGGCCGGCGGATTCGTGGGCGCGTAAGCGATGAAATACTGGCTGCGCAGTTCGGTCCCGATATCGAGAAACGACTGAGCAAGATCGTCAATGTGATAGGGGAAGAAGGCGCGGCCCCCCGTTTGATCGGCGAACTGCTCGAGCACTTTGTCTCCTCCGACGACGTGATATTTGGTCGGCTTGCTTGCGTCGCTGACCGAAAGCCAATCCGTGTTGGTGCTCACGGAAAACACCGCGGCCTCGGAACGAATGGAAGCGTCAATGGCGTCGGTGAGCGCGCGATCGCTCAAATTGTCCTGGCCGTCGCTGATGACCACGATGACCCGGCGAACCTCCGTTTCGGGCCCTTTCGGAAGCGGCGGGTGCGCCAGCTTCTCTGAAGCCATGCAGATGGCGTCGTTCAGGGCGGTGCCGCCTCCGGCGCGCTGCGCGCGGATGGCGGTCATGAGCCGGTCAAGATCGCCGGTATAGTCCTGGATGACCTCCGGTTCGTTATCGAACGTCATCAAGAAAGCCAGGTCCTTGTTGCGGCGGATTACTTTATTGAGGAAATCAACGGCCGCATCTTTTTCGAATTCCAGGCGGGGCCGAATGCTGTTGGACGTGTCGAGCAGCAAACCGATCCGCAGAGGCAGATCCGTCTCGCGGCCGAAGAATTTGATCTCCTGAGGCACGCCATTTTCGATGACTTTGAAATCGGATTTGTCGAGATCGGTGATGAAA
Organism: uncultured Acidobacteriota bacterium; assembly: GCA_963814605.1. Classification (GTDB taxonomy): domain Bacteria; phylum Acidobacteriota; class Terriglobia; order Acidiferrales; family UBA7541; genus Palsa-295. Next base: position 1,605,406 of record CAWFDD010000002.1, read on the forward strand.
TTGTGGTGGTGGTCGGTAACCGTCACCACCAGGTGCACGAGTCCTGTAGTGGTGGTGAGGGGCGGCACAGCAGGGCTGGGCGCCGGCGCTTGAGGATTCTGCTGCGCACCCGCCGGCGCCGAAGCGGGCGGCGGAGGCGGCAGAGTGGAATCCTGCGCCAATGACGGGCCCGCCGAGGCGGCCAGCAGAACCGCCATGGCAAACACGAGGCGTTGTGCAAATCCACCCGGAATGCACAAAGCGCGCCGCAAGCTGACGCGAGAAACCATGTCCGCAGCATACTCCAGTGCGACGATTATGGGAATTCCCGGAGTGCGGCGTCAATCACGGCCGGGTCGGCTTTGGTGGCGCGGCCCAGAGCCGCGAGGTAGTTCACGAGTTCCGGCGGCAGAGGCGCGCGAACTTCGATCCGCTGGCCGGTGCGCGGATGCCCGAAGGACACGCGCGCGGCGTGAAGGAAATTGCGGCCAAGCGGCGGGAGAAGCTCGGAGCCCGCACGCTCCTGTCGCGGCGCTCCATAGAGCGTGTCGCCCACCACCGGACACCCCAGCGCGGAAAAATGGACGCGAATCTGGTGCGTCCGTCCGGTGCGCAAATCGGCCTCGATGATGGTGAACGCGTCGAAGCGCAAGCGCGCGCGCCAGTCCGTGCGAGCTTCGCGGCCTTCGCGGCGCCGCGCGGTCATGCGGGAACGGCGGCGCAGGTCGCGCGCGACCGGGAACACGACTGAGCCGGCATCTCCCTTGATTTTTCCGTGCAGCAGCGCGATATAGATTTTCTCGACCAGCCGCTCGCGAAAATCCTCAACGAGTTTTCGATGCGCGGCATCGGTGCGGGCAACGACGATCACGCCCGAAGTTTCCTTGTCGAGGCGATGGACGATGCCGGGGCGCAACGGGCCTCCGACGGTGGATAATCCGGTCACTCCACCGAATCGATGCAAAAGCGCAGCCACCATCGTACCCGACGTTACACCCGCTCCCGGATGAACGATCATGCCTGCGGGTTTGTTGATCACCGCGACGTCTTCGTCTTCGTACAGAACATCGAGCGGAATGGGTTCAGACTCGACGCCAGGCGGCAACTCGTCAGGAACATCAACGGCAACCACTTCTCCGGATTCCACGCGATGCGATGCTTTTCGCGCCAGGGCGTCCACCTGCACGCGGCCTTCGTCCATCAGTGTTTGAATGCGGGAACGGCTGAGCGCCGGGAGCTGCGAAACCAGGAAGCGATCCAGCCGCTGGCCGGCGTCCTCGGAGGTGACGATGAATTCCATGAATGCGGAGAATGCGCCTCTACGAGCGGCCCGCCGCTGCGCGCGCGGTAGTCGCGGGGGGGATCGGCGCGGCGGCGCGATGGCCGCGCAGCCATAGATAGGCTCCCACGGCGATTAAGACGACGCTGACGATCTGCATCACGGAAAGGCGATCGTGAAACATCATCGTCCGGCCGGGATCGCCGCGGAAAAACTCGATGGTGCCGCGCTCCATTCCGTAGAGGAAGAAATACGCGCCGGCGATCTGGCCCCGCAACCGCGGCTTCGCGCCCAACCAGAGGAGCAGGCCGAAATTCAGAAACTCCGCGGCGGACTCGTAGAGCTGCGTCGGATGGAGCGAAACATCCAGCGGAGTGCCGGAAATTTTCGAGGCGATGGGATTGGTGAACGTCACGCCCCAGGAAAGCTCGGTCGGCTTGCCATAGCAGCAGCCCGCTGCAAAACAGCCGAGCCTGCCGATCGCATGGCCGAGCGCAACCGGAGCCGCTATCAAGTCGAGCACGGCGAGAAACGATATCTTCCGGAAATGCGTGTACAAAACCAGCCACAAGATGGCGCCGAGCATTCCTCCGTAGAACACGCCGGCGGCCTGGAACGTGGCCATGCTGAAAATCTCGCGAGGATTGGCAGAGTAGTAGTCCCAAGAGCCGAAGATCAGCCAGATTTTCGACACCGCGAGCGCGACCAGAACTCCATAAATGATCAGATTCCAGACCTCATTGGGGTCCAGGCCCACTCGCGGGGCGCGCCGGTAGGAGTACCACAGCGCCGCCATGAAACCTGTCGCGACCAGTACACCGTAGGTGTAAATCGTGAAGGAGCCGAATTGAAAAAGAATCGGGTGCATCGCTAGGCCCGTTCCCGGCTGGGATGCCGCCAGTCGCGCAGGAGTTCGAGGATGACCAGCGCAGCGCCGAGCACAATCGCGGAATCGGCCACGTTGAAAGTGTACCAGTGGTAGTCACCGACGTGAAAATCGATGAAATCGGTGACGCTCCGCCGCAGAATGCGGTCGAGCACGTTTCCGGCAGCGCCGCCCAGAATCAAGGTCATACCGCACTGGCCGAGCCAACCGCCCGCGCGGCCTGTGAACAGCAGCCACGCGATTAGAGAAATCACGGCAACGGAAAAGACAATCAGCAGCGGCGATCGCCAGGGAGTGTTGGAGTCCGCGAGCAGGCCAAAGGCGACACCAGGATTGCTGGTATGCACGAAATTCAAAAGGCCGGGTATCAGTACGCGGCTGGAACCCGCGGCGGTGAGCGTCTCGACGGCATGCTTGCTTAATTGATCGGCCGCCAGCACGGCGACGGCGAGCAACGCGAAAACCCAGCCGGGGCGCGAAATATTTTCGTTCACGATACGAATGACCTCAGGGGCCAAAGCCCCACTTATCGAAGGTGCTGATTGCCGGAGCTAAAGCTCCGACTCCCTAAGATGCAATCTGACGGACTTTCACGCTGCATTTCCGGCTTGATTGCCTCGATCTCGCTCAATTTCGGCGACTGCGGCGAGGCAGCGTTCGCAGAGCGTGGGGTACGCGGCGCTCTCGCCGACGTGCGTCGAATAATTCCAGCAGCGCTCGCATTTCTTGCCGTGGGCGCGCTCCACGCGGATTTGCAAGCCTTCCATGCCGGCGGCAGGAGAGCCGCCGTCCATCTTGCCGGTTGCGATTTCAACTTGCGAAACGATGAAGAACGCCGGAAGTTGCGCGGCGTATTTCTGCAGTAGCGCGCCAAGATCGGCGGTGGCCGCCAGGGTGACGCGCGCTTCGAGGTTGGCGGAAATCGTTTTCGCTGCGCGAACCGGCTCGAGTGCTTTCAGCACTTCCTCGCGCACCAGGAGGAGGCGATCCCAATTCTTCGCGCGCGCTTCGTCGAATGCGTTCTCGAAATGTTCGGCGGCCGGAAAATTCGCCATGTGCACGCTGGCCACAGCGGTAGCGGGCTGCGGCAGATGCTTCCAGACTTCCTCGGAGGTGAAGACGAGAACCGGGGCGATCAGGCGAACCAGCGCACGAGCGATATGGTGGACGGCGGTCTGCGCCGAGCGGCGTCCGCGATTATTCGGCGCGAATGTGTAGAGGCGGTCCTTGAGGACGTCGAAATAAAACGAGCTGAGGTCCACGCTGCAAAAATCGTGCAAGGCGTGGTAGACGCGGTGGAATTCGTAGGCCTTGTACCATTCGAGGCACTCGCGCACCAGCGCCCCGGTCCGGCGAAGCATCCAGGCGTCGAGCTCCCACATGTCGGCGTCGTGAACCACGTCGCGCGTGGGATCGAAATCGAAAAGATTCGAGAGCGCGAAGCGGAACGTGTTGCGGATTTTGCGATAAGCCTCCGCGAGCTGGATCATCATGGCCGGCGAATTGCGCATGTCCGCCGTGTAATCCTGCGAGACGACCCAAAGGCGCAGCAGATCGGCGCCCCATTTTTCGCAGATTTCCTTGGGGTAGAGGGCGTTGCCGCGAGATTTCGACATCGGCGTGCCTTTGTCGTCGAGCGTCCAGCCGTGCGTGACTACCTGGCGGTAGGGGGCGTGGCCGCGCGTGCCGATGGCGTTGAGCAGCGAACTTTGAAACCAGCCGCGAAACTGGTCGGGGCCTTCGAGATAAACGTCCGCGGGCCAGTGCAGGCCATTCGCTTCGCTGAGCACAGCGAGATGCGTGGAGCCGGATTCGAACCAGACGTCGAGAATGTCGGATTCTTTTCGCCACTTCGCGCCGCCGCAGGAGCATTTCGTTCCCGGTGGAAGCAACTGCTCGGCGGAATGTGTGTACCAGGAGTCGGAGCCTTCGCGCTCGAAAAACGGCAGCACGTGCCGCAGCGCCCTGAAATCGCGGAGCTGCTTGCCGCAGGACTCGCAATAGAAAACGATCAGCGGAACGCCCCAGAAACGCTGGCGCGAAATGCACCAATCGGGACGGTCGGCGACCATTTCGTGCATGCGGTCGCGCCCCCACGCCGGCATCCATGTCACTTTTTCGATTTCAGCCAGCGCGTCCTTGCGCAAATTTTCCTGATCGAGCCCGATGAACCACTGCTCAGTGGCACGGAAGATCACCGGGCTCTGACACCGCCAGCAGTGCGGATAGCTGTGCTGAAGTTTGCCTTCGGCAACCAGAGCGCCGCGTTTCTTCAGCAACTCGATGATGAACGGATTTGCCTCGAAGACGGTCTTGCCTTTGTATTCAGGCAAGCCTTCGATGAAACGCCCCTCGTCATTGACGGGCGCGTAGGCCTCCAGACCGTATTTCTCGCCGGTGCGGAAATCGTCCGCGCCGTGGCCGGGAGCGGTGTGCACGATGCCGCTGCCCTGATCGAGCGTGACGTAGTCCGCGAGCACCGCGGGCACTCGCAGATCCAGAAACGGGTGCTGAAACTGGATGCCCTCGAGTTCCTTCCCTTTCCACGAGCCGCGAATTTCGCCTGGCTCAACTTTGGACTCTTCCGCGAGAGCTCTCAGACGCTCCTTGGCGAGCAGGAGTTTGCCTGCAGGAGTCTCCGCGACGACGTATTCGAACTCGGGGTGAAACGCGAGCGCGCGATTTGCCGGAAGCGTCCAAGGAGTGGTCGTCCAGATCAGGGCGCTGACGCCCTTGCCGAGCTTGGCGGATTTTTCATTTTCGACGACGGGAAATTTCACCCACACCGAAGAGCTGGTGTGATCTTCGTACTCGACTTCGGCTTCGGCCAGCGCGGTGCGGTCGTAGATGCACCAGTAGACGGGCTTCAATCCGCGGTAGATGTAGCCCTTCTCAAGGAAATCGAGGAACGCGCCGGCGATCGAGGCTTCGTCGTGCGGGTCCATGGTGAGATACGGCTTGTTCCAGCGGCCGAAGACTCCGAGGCGCTTGAACTCGACTTTGTGAATTTCCACATAGCGCGCGGCAAATTCACGGCACATGCGCCGAAATTCCGCCGGCGGAACCTTGGTCGTCTTTCCGCCGAGTTCCTTCTCGACTTTCGTTTCGATGGGCAGGCCGTGGCAATCCCAGCCCGGAATATACGGCGCGCGGAAACCGTCCATGGTCTTCGACTTCACGATCATGTCTTTGAGGATCTTGTTCAGGCCCGTGCCCAGGTGGATTTCGCCGGTGGGATAGGGAGGACCGTCGTGGAGTACAAATAAAGGCTTACCCGCGCGGGATTCGAGGATGCGGTCGTAAAGGCCCGTCTGCTCCCATGCCGCCAGTTGCTCCGGCTCGCGCTCCGGAAGCTTTGCCTTCATTGGAAAATCGGTTTTCGGAAGATTCAGGGTGCCTTTTAGATCGAAGGGTATTGCCATCTTGGGGAATCAGAAACCCTTTCTTCGAAGCCCGAGCGCGTGGTGTAGCGCGGGCATGGCTGCTAGTGCTGCAAGATTGCGCCGTAGAAACTGAAAATTGACGTTACAACCGATATGTTACAATGATTCTTGAAGCGTGTCAGCCGCGCCTCAGCCGCGGACATCCTTTTCCGCAAGAATGCGTCTAATCTTCAGGGGTGCGGCATTGAGGGACGCGGGTTATTCGAATGTCAGACTCTAGCTCCAGACTGAACGATCCCGTCCGCGAGGTCACGGACTCCTCGCTGCGGCTGGGCCGTTTGCCCTCGCCCTCGCGCGAATCCAGCCTGCATAGCCTGTTCTCCAATCTTAGAGACTTCCTGGTTGAACGCCCCACAAAGCTTCGCGCGGGTACCCCGACGGCGTTCGCCATGCCGCAGTTCGGCACGGGACTGGGCGAAAACCTCAAGGAATTTATGCATTCGGGGCCTCGAGGCAACGTCAAATCGGCGCTGCTGGTGGATTGGCACGAGGAACCGAGCCTATGGCAGAATCTGCGCGACTGGATCGCGCCACGGAAGCTGCCGCCTCTGAAGACCACCAGTCAGGCAATTCCCGTGCCCGAGATTTGGTCGAAGAACAAACAGTTCAGCCGCGTGCAGGTCGTGTCGATTCTGATTCACGCCGTGGCTATTGCGCTGATTGTGATCGTCCCCTTGTGGATTCAGGGGATGATTTCTCCGCCGGTGACCAAGGCAGTCAACGTCGAATTGCAAGACACGACCGTGTCGCCCTACCTGGCCAAGCTCGCGCCGGCGAAATCGAAGGCCGGGGGCGGAGGCGGCGCACCTGACAAACTTCCGGCGGCAAAGGGCCAGTTGCCCAAGTTCTCGAATATCCAGTTTTCCCGGCCGATCGTGAATCCGCCAAAATCTGAGATCACCATGGCGCCGACCGTGGTGGGTAATCCGGATATTCATCTACCCAATAACACCCTGCCGAACTGGGGCGACCCGTTCGGCAAGAGTTTGAACGATTCGATGGGTAATGGCAGCGGCAACGGCGTAGGCAACGGTCATGGCAACGGAGTCGGTCCCGGCGAAGGATATGGCACTGGCGGAGGCGCCCCGAATGCGGGAACGGGCGGCTACGGCACGCCTGCGTGTCTCTATTGCCCGCGTGCGGATTATAGCGACGAGGCCATGAAGGTGAAGGTTCAGGGCGTGGTGGAGCTGGTCGCCATCATCACCCCGGACGGCCGCGTCACAGACGTTCACATCGCCAAGGGTCTGGGGCTCGGCCTGGACGAGAAGGCCATCGAGGCCGTCCGCACATGGCGCCTGAAGCCGGCGCTCGGTCCGGATGGCAAGCCTGCGTCGGTGCGGCAGCTCATCGAAGTTACGTTCCAACTGTACTGACGCTCGCGCAGCGTGCGTAACATCCTGTTTCAGGCGTCTGTGAGTCCCGTCCGCCGTTCCTCTCGGGCATTAACCATCTGGTCCCAATCGTGTCTAAGCGCGCACTCATCTGCTACGATGAGCGGCATGAAGAATCGGGTTTCGTGCTCGGTCTGGCTGTGCGCGTTTCTCTTCGCCGCAACGACGGCGGTTGCCGCTCGCGCAGCTGCCCAGGGCGCCTCGATCGAGTTTGTGGCGCGCGCAACTCCGTCGCAGGGACTCGACGAACCAGTGCGCGGATTCCCGTTCTACCTTTTGAGCAAAAGTTTCGTGGAAATCGGGAAGGAGTCGGCGGCGACGTATCCAAAACCGGATATGGATGCGTTTATTGCCAAACAGGACGGCTCGCCGGAATTGAAGGCCTGGATGAAAAAAAATCAATGGGTGATGCTCTCGGGCGAAGAGTTCACTCACAAGTTGAAGGCGGACGACATACTCGGCGTTCCGGAATTCAAGAAAGCCTACATGGACAGAAATCTGGGCGATCGATCCCAGGATTTTCCGAAGCTGAAGGCCAAGGCTTCGGACATGAAGAAGGACCCGGCGAAATTCGAAAAGCTTTCGAAGGAATACATTGACGCGATCCACGCTTATATCGAAGCGCATCCCGAGACGGTCGACGGAATCGATCTCGGCCTGGCGCAGATTGACCCGAGCCCAAAATGGATCGCGATCCAATCGACACGGACGGCGGCCGTCCGTCGGCGCACTCTTGATCTGGCGCAATCCACCTATCTGGTCGCGCGGACCCAAACCGACCTTCAGGGGCAGGGATTCGTGCACGGCCTTGCGCCGGGAACTTACTGGATCAGCACGCTCGATGTGCCGCCCACGGTCGGCGACGCGCGGCCTCAATGGGATGTTCCGGTTGTCGTGCGCGCCGGGCAAACCGAATATGTGACTCTCTCGAACTCCAATTCCGTTCGGCTCCAGGCATCGCAGTAGAAATCCTACCGAGCGAGGTCCCGCGTGTTCGACTCCGCCGAAATCGCGTCCCTGATTCGCGGTCTGTGCGATGCCGATTCGTCTAAACGCGCCGGTGCGGCGGCCAAAATCTTCCTGTATGGCTCCGAGCTGGCTCAAGCGGCGACGCAGCAATGGCTTCGTTACGCGCCGTTTGAGAATCTGCTGATTCGCGGCCCATCCGGCGCCCCCGAAATCACCGTTGGAGTCGCCGTTGATCCGGACACGTTTGATCGCTTGCGGTCGGCGAACGGTTCCCCGCCACTCGCGGACGTGCCTCCTGACCAGGATGCCAGGGAATTCGAGCTGGAATTTGCGGATGGCGTGCGACTGGATGTATTGACGACTCGCCAGCCTGGCGGGCCGGGAGCTATCGCGCGATACCTGCAGAAATTCGGCGAGGGAATCCAGCAGATTGAAATCAATGTGACGGACGTCGATCGCGCTACCGAAGTTCTGCGCGCTCGATTTGCAACCGAGGCGATTTATCCGGCGACGCGCGCCGGTGCGAACGGCACGCGCATCAACTTCTTCCTGGTCCCCGCGTCAAACGGGGGGAAGGTCCTGATCGAGCTTGTTGAGGCAGCCGCGAAATCGTAGGGTCGCGACGACCGGAAGCCGAGGTTACTCGCCGCTCTGTTCGATTAATTTGGCCACGAGCGATGTCCACCCGGTCTGGTGGCTTGCGCCTAATCCTGCGCCCGTATCACCGTTGAAATATTCATAGAACAGGATCAGGTCGCGCCAGAACGGATCCTTCTGAAACAGTTCGACGTCGCCGTACACTGGACGCCCGCCATCGTGCCGGACAAAAATGCGCGACAGGCGCCGCGAAAGATCCCCCGCGACATTCCACAAAGTCTTCATCTGCCCCGACCCCGTCGGGCACTCCACCTTGAATTCGTCGCCATAATAATGGTGAACGCGCTGCATGGACTCGATGAGCAGGATATTCATCGGAAACCACACCGGCCCGCGCCAGTTGGAATTGCCGCCGAAAACGTCGGACGAAGATTCGCCCGGTTCGTATTTCACCGAGTTCCTCCTGCCGTCCACAGCGAGCTCGAACGGATGTTCGAGATGGAATTTCGACAGGGAGCGGATGCCGTAGGGCGAGAAGAATTCCTTTTCGTCGAGCAGGTAACGGTAAATTCGCTCGAGCTTTTTTCGATTAGCGATGGTCAGCAACAATCGCGGGCCACGGGGAGTCATTCGGCTCATGTCCACGTGTTCGGCGACGTCCGGGTGATGGTTGAGGAACCAGTCCATGCGCCGCTTGAAATTGGGGTGGCGCGCCATATCTTCCGCACTGAAGGTTTCGGCGGCGAACAGCGGAATGAGTCCCACCAGCGAGCGAACTTTCATCGGAATGGTTTCGTTGGTCGCGCCCACGTGCAGCACGTCATAGTAGAAACCATCTTTCTCGTCCCACAGGCCGATTCCCTGCCCGCCCATATCGTTCATCGCCAGCGAAATGTATACAAAGTGCTCGAAAAACTTGCTCGCCACGTCTTCATATGCGGGGTCCTCGTGGGCCAACTCCATGGCCATGGACAGCATATCCAGGCAGAACATGGCCATCCAACTCGTGCCGTCGGACTGAGAAATGTAACTGCCGGGAGCCAGTGGCTGCGACCGGTCAAAAACGCCGATATTGTCGAGGCCGAGAAAGCCGCCCTCGAAGACGTTTTTCCCTTGCGGGTCCTTGCGATTCACCCACCAGGTGAAATTCAAAAGTAGCTTGTGAAATACGCGAACCAGAAATGCCCGGTCCGGTTTTTTCTCGATGCGGCTTGCAATCTTATAGACGCGCCATGCTGCCCAGGCGTGCACCGGCGGATTTACATCCGAAAAATTCCATTCGTAGGCGGGCAATTGCCCGTTGGGATGCATGTACCACTCACGCAGAAAGAGGACCAGCTGGTCCTTGGCGAACTTTGGATCGATCAGCGCCATGGACACGCAGTGGAACGCCAAATCCCAGGCTGCGTACCACGGGTATTCCCATTTATCCGGCATGGAGATGATGTCGGAGTTGTGCAGGTAGATCCATTCGTGATTTCGACCCTCATAGCGCCGCGGATCGGGCTTTGGCTGCGTGGGATCGCCCCGCAGCCACCGGCCAACGTCATAGTGGTAGCTCTGCTTGCACCACAACAGGCCGGCGAACGCCTGCCGCTGCACCAGGCGCGCGTCGTCGCCGGTTCCCACCTGAGCGCGCCGCGCGTAAAATTGGTCGGCTTCCCTCAATCGCTGGTCGAACATCCCGTCGAAAGGAGCGCCGAAATAATTCGGAGCCGAGGCCCGGCGTTCCGTGGGGTTTTGGTCCATCAGGCGCAAGCGAATAGTTCGCCCTTTCCCGGGCGCGATTTCCGCCGCGTAATGCGCCGCAGATTTGGTGCCCTTCATCGCTGGATTCACGGCGTCACGCTCTCCGCCTATCACGAAACGATGGAAGGCATCCTTCACGAACGGCGTGCGGCTTTTCTGTTGGAAGAGACGCTCCATATTGGTTTCGTTCTCGGTGAACAGCAACTCAGGCGTGCCCTCCATCAGCAGCCAGCGCTTGCCGTAGTGATACTCATCGATTCCCATCAACGCGCTGCCTGCCGGGGCGTCCAGGCGAAAGACCTGCGGTGGATCGTAATCTTCGCCCCAGGACCAGCGGTTGCGAAACCAAAGCGTTGGTAGAATATGCAACCGCGCGGGCTCGGGTCCCCGATTCCAGGCGGTGATGCGGATGAGGATGTCCTCCGGCGTCGCCTTGGCATACTCCACAAACACGTCGAAGTAGCGGCTCTCGCGAAATATTCCGGTGTCAATCAGCTCATACTCGGGATCGTTACGCGTGCGCTTTGCGTTTTCACTGACCAGCTGCGCGTAAGGAAATGCCGCCTGGGGATATTTGTACAGAAATTTCAGGTAGGAGCTCGTCGGCGTGGCGTCGAGATAGTAGTAGTACTCCTTGACGTCCTCGCCGTGATTCCCTTCGCGATTCGTGAGGCCGAAGAGCCGCTCCTTCAGGATCGGGTCCTTTTCATTCCAGAGAGCCAGAGCGAAGCAGATGTGTTGATGGCGGTCGCAGATGCCGCCCAGGCCGTCCTCACCCCAACGATAGGCGCGCGAACGAGCATGATCGTGCGGCAGATAGTCCCACGCGTCGCCGTTCGCACTGTAGTCCTCGCGGACCGTTCCCCATTGCCGCTCGGAGAGATGGGGCCCCCAGCGATTCCAGTGAGCCTTCCTCTCGTCGTTGGCAATCAACCGCTGTTCTTCATCGGTCATTCTTTGGCCTCTGCCAGGGGGGATCCCGTACCGGCTCCGGCTCTCTTTCAAACACGCTCGACGAGAGCGTTTTACTTTAGCCGTTCGAGTGCAGCGTGGCAAGGTAGCTTGCTGGGGCTCATTCCTATCGCGCAGGAGCCCTGAGTCCAGTGGCGACGAACCCCTCGATTCTGTATTCTCGAACGGCGAAATCTTCGAACGCGGAGTTGCGATCCTGGACAAGCCGAAATCAGAATCCTTGCCACTGCGGGCAGGCGCCGGAGCTGCATATTCATCGCGCTCGGCGCTGCTCTGCGTTTGCCTGGCAGCGACAGCGGTGGTGATGCCGATGGTTTTTCGCGGCAACGCCTCGGGCCACGACTTTCAGTTTCATATCGCGTCGTGGATGGATGCGGCGGGCCAGTGGCGCGAGGGAATCGTCTTTCCGCGATGGGCGGAGTGGGCGAACTGGGGATTCGGCGAACCCCGGTTCGTTTTCTATCCTCCGGCTTCGTGGATGATCGGCGCGGCGCTCGGCACGGTGCTGCCGTGGGCCATTGTTCCGGGAGTCTTCATCTGGCTGACTCTCGTCGCTGCGGGGATGGCCATGTGGAGGCTCGCGCGCGAATGGCTGCCCGCGCCGCACGCGACGCTAGCCGCAGTCTTGTTGGCGGTGAGTCCCTATAACCTCGTGATCGTCTATTACCGGAGCGATTTCGCGGAGTTGCTCGCCGGTGCGCTTCTTCCTTTGCTGGTGTGGGGCGCTCTGCATGTTGGGCGGGGCGACTGGCGCCGTGTTCCGGTTCTTGCAGCCGCGTTCGCCGCAATCTGGCTTGCAAACGCGCCCGCCGCGGTGATCGCGACTTACTCTTTGGCGCTCATCTTCGTCGTCGGGTGCGTCGTGCGTCGCACTTCGCGGCCGCTGGTTCCGTGCGCTACGGCGATGGCCGCCGGATTCGGCCTGGCCGCCTTTTACATACTGCCCGCGGCGTGGGAACGGCGCTGGGTGCAAATTTCACAAGTGGTTTCCGATAACCTCCGCCCGTCAGTGAATTTTCTGTTCACGCACGCAAGCGATCCTGATTTCGTGCGCTTCAACTGGAAGGTTTCCTGGGTGGCTGCCGGCACCATCCTGGTAGCCTGCGTCGCGGCAGCGATTGCTGCAAGAAAACGGCGGGAATTCGGAGAACTCTGGTGGGTGCTGATCTCGCTCGGCGCGGTCTCGATCGCCGTGATGCTGCCGATCAGCAATTTTCTGTGGCGCAGGTTGCCCGAACTGCAGTTCGTGCAGTTTCCGTGGAGATGGCTCGAAATTCTAAACCTCGTATTTGCATTTTTTGTCGCGGCCGCCATCAGCCAGTCGCAGCGCCGTTGGCTCACGTGGCTTGCCGCCGTAGCCGCTTTTCTGGCGATCGGGGCGGCTGCCGGCGCCATGGTCTCTGATGCCTGGTGGGACAGCGCCGACGTCCCCGCGATGGCCGACGCGATTCGCTCTGCTCGCGGTTACGAGGGCGCGGACGAATATGCGCCCGTAGGTAGTGACCGCTACGAATTGCCGGGAGACCCTGATGATAGCGAGCGCACAGTAGGCGTGTCCTCTGTGCCCGCGCCACGCATTGGAATATTCGATTCCGATTCCGGAAACGTTGTGCCGGCCAATGACCTGACGCTTGAAGTCGAGCAATGGTCCGCCGAAAGCAAGCAGTTCACAGCTGACACAACGAACTCCGTCACTCTCGCCCTGAAGGTTTTGAAATACCCCGCATGGGAAGTGCGTGTGGATGGGCAGGAAATTGGCGCGCACTCGGCCCCGGAAACAGGGCAAATGTTGGTGACTCTGCCGCCGGGCACTCATCGCGTCACCGTCCGTTTCCGCCGGACGTGGGATCGCACTGCGGGAGACGCGATATCGGTTGTTACCGCGCTTTCCTTGCTGGTGTTTGTAGGAGCCTTGCGAAAACGAAGTAGTGACCCTTCGGAGCTTTAGTCCAAGCGGCGGTGCTTGAATTTCTTCTCGCCCCTGGCATACGGGCCGACGGTATGGCCGGTGCCGACCAGCTTCCACTTGTACGTCGTGAGGCCCTCAAGGCCCATTGGCCCGCGCGCGTGGAGCTTGCTGGTGCTGATGCCCACCTCGGCGCCCAGCCCGTAGCGATAGCCATCCGCGAAGCGCGTAGATGCATTGTGGAACACGCCCGCCGCATCTACCTCATTCAGGAACCTTCGCGCGGTTTCAGCATCCTCCGTCACGATTGCGTCCGTATGGCGCGAGCCGTAGCGATTGATGTGTTCGATGGCTTCTGCCAGGTCGGCGACAATTTTGACGGACAGAATCAGGTCGGAGTATTCCGTCGCCCAGTCTTTTTCTGTGGCGGGCACGATGCCGTCCTTCGGCAGGAGCGCGATTGTCTTCGCATCACCGCGAATTTCGACCTTGGCTTCCTTCAGTTTCGCAACCAGGCGCGGCAAAAAATTGCCGGCGATAGCTTCGTGAACCAACAGCGTCTCCGCTGCGTTGCACACCGCGGGATATTGCACTTTTGCGTCGTAGGCGATGTCCATCGCCTTCTCCAGATCGGCTGCGCGATCCACGTACACGTGGCAGAGTCCTTCGCTGTGCCCGAGAACGGGGATTCGGCTGTGCTGCATGATGAACTGAACGAGGGCATACGACCCGCGCGGGATGATCAAGTCCACATCGCGGTCGAGCGCCAGCATTTCCTTCACGTCGGCGCGCGTCTGCAGCAAATGGATCGAATCCGCGGGGACCTCGGGAAATTTTCCCAGGCATTCGCGCCAGATTGACACCAGCGCTTCATTGGTGTGCGCCGCTTCCGCACCGCCCTTCAACAGGATGGAGTTGCCGGATTTCAGCGCCAGCGAAGCAAGCTGCGGAACTGCGTCCGGCCGGGATTCGAAAATAACGCCGACCACGCCGAATGGACATGACTCCTTGTAGAGCACGAGTCCGTCATCCAGCTCTGTGGTGGAAAGTCTGCGGCCGAGCGGATCTTCGAGGCGCGCGACGTCTCGCACCTGCGCAGCCATTTGAGCGACGCCGCGTTCGGTGACTCGCAGCCGCGCGAGCATCGCGCTCGACAGGCGCCCCGCGGCGACTTCTGCTTCGGCGGCGCGGCAATCCCGCTCGTTGGCCTCCAGAATTTGGCGCGCGTTTTGTTCGAGGGCCTGCGCCACTGCGATCAGGACATCGTTGCGGGTTTCGGCCGAAAGCTTGGCGATCTCGCGCGAGGCTATCCTCGCCCGCCGTGCGATGGACGCGACGGAGGAATCGGGCGTCTGCAATGGCGCAGCGGTCGGCTGGCTCATGACTTTTGCAATAACACGATATTGTCGCGGGTAACAAGCACCGGCCCGGGGGCCGCATCCCGCGCGCCGCGAGCGCCCTTCTTTCCCGAGAATTTCTCCGCTTCGCCGCTCGTGCAATTGGCGATGCCGCGCGCGAACTCGCGGCCATCGGCATCCACGATGCTAACCACGTCCATGGACGCGAAATGATTCTCCACGCGGACGATGCCGGAGGCGAGCAGGCTCGCTTTTCCCTGCGTGATGGCGCGGTGCGCACCGGCATCCACCACCACTCGACCTCGGACACCCGCTGCGTACGCAATCCAGCGTCGCTTGCCGCGCATTCTCTTCGCAGGAAGAAACGTGGTGCCGATTTTGTCGCCGGTGAAAATGCGATCGAGAGCGTCCGGGTCGTTGCCATTGGCGATCACGGCGATCCCGCCGCAGTTCATGGCGATGGCGGCCGCTTCAAGTTTGGTCCGCATGCCTCCCCGCCCGCTCGACGACGGGCCGGCGCCGAGCGCCGTCAGTTCCGGAGTGACGTCGTCAACCAGCGGAATCACCTCGTCGGTTTGTCCGGCTTGGGATTCGCGGCGCAGCAGGCCGTCCACATTGGTCAACAGCACCAGCGCATCCGCCTCCAGGCCGCTCATGACCAGCGCCGCCAGCCGGTCGTTGTCGCTGAACGCGATTCCACGCGATCCCGTCGCCACAGACTCCAGTTCCGCGGTGGATACGGTGTCGTTCTCATTGACGATGGGCAAAACGCCGAAGCCGATCAGTTTCTCCATGGTGTGCTGAAGATTCGAATAGCGCCCCCAGTTCGTGAAGTCGTCTTCCGTCAGCAGCACCTGCGCGATTTTGATGTCCCATCTGGCGAATAAATTCTTGTATGCGTCCATCAACAGGCTCTGTCCCACGGCCGCACAAGCCTGCTTCGTCACCAGATCGTTCAGCCGCGAGCGGTGAAGCCCCAGCCAGCCCCTGCCAAGACCGACAGCTCCCGAGGAAACGAGCACGACCTGGCGGCCGGCCTTCCTCAGCGCAGAGATCGAGCGCACGATCGGCTCGACTCGCTCCAGGCACAATTCACCCTCGGCGCCTGTCACTGTGGCTGTGCCGACCTTGACTACCACTCGTCGGGCAGCCCGAAGCAGCCTTTCTCTCTCGGCTTCCGTTTTGTGATCTTCGTGCACTCGAAAGACCTCGTGGGACGATTACGGACGCCGCGCGAACCTGTGTTTTCGAGCGGAAAACTGCCCCCGATTGTACCGAAATCGCAGGGGCCTCGCCCGTCGTTTATATCTATCGTCCTGCGCCAAAAGCACTTCCGCACGTCGCCCATCGCGACTCTCGAATGGAAGCGCGCCCGCGCTTGCTCGCGAATTCGAGCATTAGAAAATGCGGAAACAATCGCGCTCGATTTCATAACCGCTTATGCATCTGTTATTTAGCGGCGCATATTCTTCCCATCGATGGGAAAAAACATGCACGTTGACACCTTCTCGGTTCGCCTGTAGCTTTGTCCACGTAGGCAGCATTAGGTCGTCCGCGTAGTGTGGTTGCGGACAGTCAGATATCTGAGGGGCTGACAGACCGCCAGTCGAGCATTTATCGACAGACGAGGCCCCATGGATAAAGCACTTCGAAAGCTTTTGTTTGTAGTTGCTGCAACTCTTCTTGCGCTGGCACCTTCCGCGTTAGCCGATAGCACGGTCTACGTCAACGGCACATACGCCTTCGGGAACAATGGCTACGGCATTCCTCCCTATGGAGGGACGCTGAACGGCAACCCCGCGGAGTTCTACTGTGTGGACTTCAGCCACGACATCACCGGCGGAGACATGTGGCAGGCAGTGACCACTCCCGTCGTGCCGGGCGGCAACTACGGTTCGACATACCTGGGCAATCCCGCCAGCCCAACCTACGCGGGTAGCAACAGCGCCGCTGGAAACGACTATCTGGTATTTGCGTGGCTGCTGACGCAGATGACGCAGGATCCCAATCAGGGCGACCAGGCCGCTTACCAGTGGGCCATCTGGAGCCTGACGGGCGGCACCGATCCGATCACGTCCGGAGCATGGGATGCCTCCAATTTGATCGGCGACGCCGATGCGGCGATCAGTGGGGGCTACAACGGTGCGGGCTGGGAGATTCTCACTCCCGATGTCGGCCAATACGGCCAGGAGTTCATGGTTCAGACGCCGGAACCCTCGACCGTGTTGCTCTTGGCATTGGGCCTCTGCGGACTCTTCTTCGTGAAGCGCCGCCGAGATCAGCTGTCGTAACCTCGATCGAATCCATCTCCTCGGCCGGAAGAAATCGCGCGACGGCGCGCAGTTTCTTCCGGCCGTTTTAATATTACGACCGAATTTTCGGAAGCCCTCGCGAGTCCTCCACCATTTTTTGATCTTAATTCCGCTGTCGCCGTCTTCGCCACGGGAACAATTCACTAGGCCCAACCGTCAAAGCGTGCTATGTTTGGGCTGCGTTTGTTGCTCTTGTAACACCTTTAGATTCGTGAAGGGGCTGCAAGTTTACGCTTGCGGCCTTTTTTGTTGTACGGCTGGAGGCGGTCGAGAAGCACAAATAGCTTAAAAGAAAAGTGAGTACATCAGTGAGAGAACAAGGAACAGTGAAGTGGTTCAATGCCAGCAAGGGATTCGGGTTCATTCAGCGCCAGTCCGGCGAAGATGTTTTCGTTCATTTCTCCGCCATTCAGGCGGAGGGATACAAGTCGCTGAACGAAGGCCAAGCGGTTGAATTCGAAGTTACCCGCGGCCCCAAGGGCCTGCAGGCAGCGAACGTCACCAGCCTCTAGTCAGACGAAAAAGCGGACCGGCAAACACCGGTCCGCTTTTTCTTTTCAGCCGTAAGCGATTCGGTCCCAGGGATCTCGTGAGCGAAAACATCATCGTTCAATTCGTCGGCTTCCAGGCAAAACCCCTCGTCCGCGAGTACACTTTCACCGTTCGTGAGCGCGAAACCGAGCCCCGCGAATACACCATCGCCATCACCAATGCAGCATTTGATTCCCGCCGCGTGCGCTACCAGGACGCGCCGGACGTCTGCTCCCACAAACTCCATCGCGAGCTTGCGGCAGCCGAAAATCATCCGCCCAAGAGCCATTTTCACCTGAGTGATGCGGAACTGGACGACTACCGCGCCACCCATACAAACAAACCCCTGAAATATCCCTACGCGCCTAAGCCAGACCGCGACTCTTAGGCTCCCCTTTCGTTTTCGGCAGGAATCCCTTGCCTGTGTTGACCGATTGTCACTCCGTGAGTTGATGTCGGACTGGGGCCGTTGGTCATCGGTGTAGAATATGACTTGGAGCCTGGCCGGGCACCTGGGCTTTGCTGCAAGCCGGGCCGAGGCCGCTTTCGCGATCCGGCGCTCCATGCGACTAAGCTGGCCGATAAGCTCCAGTAAATTTCCGTGACCTGGGGGAGACGTTCATGGCCGAGATGAAAGCCCCGACGCCTGCCAAAAGCGACTCGGACCGGCGGCGTTCGCACCGCGTCAATATCGCCATGCCTGTGCTGATTCGCGGAAAGAAGGGCACGCAGCCGTTCGAAGAAGAGGCGCAAACCATTTCCGTCAGCGCGCATGGCTGTATGGTGCGGGTGGCAACGCCTCTGGCGCGCAATCAGGAAATCGCCATCGTCAATACGAAGACAGCCGAGGAACTGCCCTCCACCGTCACCTTTATCGGACAGAAGGACAATGCCAAGACGGAAGTCGGTGTTGAGTTTGCCGAGCCGTCTCCCCTTTTCTGGCGCATCGCGTTTCCTCCGGAAGATTGGGATCCCTCGGAGCGCAAGCGAACCGGCACTCCGCGCCAGACCGCCCCTCCTGCGCCTAAACCGCAACGATAGTGCGCTTCCGAACTTCTGATTCTGCTGTGTTGCGTCAATCCGCTCTGTTTGTCCGCGATCGCTGGCTGAGATTTCTGGCGATTTCTTCGCTCGTGCTTGTGCCGTGTTTCTGGCATCGGGAGATTTTCGCGTCCGACCTCGGCAGTCATCTCTACAACGCGTGGCTCGCGCAACTGATCCGCCACGGGCAAGCGCCGGGCCTGTGGATCGCCCCGCAGCGAACCAACGTGCTGTTCGATCTTCTCTTAAGCGGCTTCGGCGCAATCTTCGGATTGCACGCCGCCGAAAAAATTGCCGTTTCTCTAGCGGTTTTGATTTTCTTCTGGGGGCTTTTCGCGCTGGTCTCCGCGGCCACGCGGCGCGCGCCCTGGTTTCTGCTGCCGTGCATTGCGTTGTTCACCTACGGTTGGACGTTTCATCTGGGCTTCTTCAACTACTACCTTTCGCTGGGCCTGGCGTTCTTCAGCCTGGCGATTTTCTGGCGAGGCAGACTTTGGGAGTGGCTGGTTGCCTGTGCACTGGCGCTCGTCGCCTTGGTGGCGCACCCGCTGGGCTTTGTTTGGCTGCTCGCTGCGGCCGCTTATATCTTTATCGCGGAGACGGCACCCCGTCGCCTCCATCGCTTGCTGTTGTTTGTGGCCGCTGCTGCGTCGCTTGTCGCCTTCCACATTTATTTGTGGCGGCACTACAACGTCTACGCCGGCTCACAGCCGTTCTACATTTACAACGGCGCCGATCAACTGGATCTTTTCGGCACGCGCTACCACATTCCGGAAATCGCTTTGCTGGTGTTCGTGGTCATTGCTCTTGCCGCAGATGCCTTTCACCGGCGACGCGAATCCGTCGTCTTTAGGTATTACGCCATTCCGCTGCAGCTCTATCTCCTGGCCATCCTGTCCGTTTACCTGTTGCCCGGGGGAATTCATTTCCCGCCCCCGACCGCGGCGCTGGCGCTGCTGACGGAGCGCTTCACGTCCATTTCCGCCGCGCTGTTGTGCTGCCTGCTCGGCGCAATGCAACCTCGCAAATGGCATCTGGCCGCAACCGCGGCGATTGCCATCATCTTTTTCTCGTTCGTGTATCAGGACACCGCGAAAATCAACGAAATGGAGCGGCAAGTGGTGCGCCTGGTCAGCAGGCTCCCGCCGAACCAGCGCGTGATGGCTACCATTTTGCCGCCTGCCGATTCGCGTGTCACGATCCAACACATCGTGGACCGCGCCTGCATCAGCCGCTGCTTCAGCTACGGCAATTACGAGCCCAGCACCGGGCTGTTTCGCGTGCGCGCGCGGCCGGGCAATCCCTATGTGCTGAGCGACTACGATCTTGCCGTGGAGATGGAGGAAGGAGACTACACCGTGCAGCCGGAGGATCTGCCGGTTTACCAAATATATCAGTGCGGCGTCCGCGGCGCCGATCTCTGCATTCGTTCGCTGGAAGCCGGCGAGGACAACGACCGCCTGGGCGTCCATCCGGAACAGGATCAGGATAACGATCCGTAGCCCGCGCTACAGTCCCGGCGTGCTGCTGCCGGGATGGGGTGGTTTCAGTTGCGGCAGCGACCGATGGCGGTCCCGTGGCGAACGCCGATTCCGCACAAGTCCCGCGCCTTGAGTGGATAGTCCAAATATCACAACCGTGCCGGGATTTCCGTTCGCCGCACCCGTCCCGACGTACACCTTTCCATTCGCGATCATCGGCGTGATGAATTTCGTGCTGCCGCTCCCCGAAAAACCTGCGCTAAACAATTGATTCGCGAGGTTTGTCGCGTCGAACGCAGTCAGCGTGGTCGCGCTCGCAATCGCCCAGACGATTCCATTCGTCGGTGGATTTGTCGTTCCGTTGGCGGAAATGCTCGGCGTCGTGCCGGGATAGCCGAATGTGGACGGACTCGCGGAAGACGCCGCAGAAGCCACCTTCGCCTGCGCGATAGGGAACGCTCTCAGGTTGTCGCCGGCAGCGCCGTAGTACAGCGTGTTATTGAAATACGCGGGCGCCGACCAGCATCCTTGACCGCCCTGGAGCGCTGAGCTGAGCTCCTGATAGATCACGTCGCTGTTCGCGTTGAATTTACCCATATTGTTCCGGTCCGCCACATAAAGCATGACGTTTCCGGAAATGGCGTCAGCCTTGCCCGCTCCCACCGCCAATTGACGCGTCGTTCCACCGGAGTCTTTCATATCCGGAAGAAGCAGAAGACCGCCGGAGCCAAGATCTCTGTCGTTATTCGATTGGTTGACGGTATCAGACATCTCGAAATAATCGGCGACGGCAAGGCTGTTATTCGCCGTCGAAAGCTTAATGAAGCCGTTGCCGTAATCGCCTTTGTTCGGAAATCCGTTGTTGAGCGTGGTGTCAAACGTGCCGTTCCCATCCAGGAAATAGATGTTCCCGGATGAATCGGCCGCCAGACCATCGCCCGCCATCCATATTCCCCCGCCTCCGCCATTCGGAGTGAGATTGATCGCGCTCACTTGTTGAAGCGATGACTCGCCGTATCCCATCACCCAGGCATTGTATGGCCCGCCATCGCAGTGAGACGTCCACGCCACATAGATGATGCCGTTCGACAACAGCAATCCCGAGCGCTCTTCATATTGGCCGGGGGCAAATCCCGTCGCTTGAATGTCGCTGGCGGCCATTTCGTCCAGACCCGTGACCAGGTCAATCGCATGCAGCCGCTGGTGATAATTTCCGCCTGTGTCGATGGACATAGCGACAACGAAGATCGTGCCATCGGGTCCGGCGCCAAGATCGATCACCGGTGTCGAGGTGATGCCGATCGTCGGCTCCACCTGGCCGCAACCGTGGTCGCCGCTCGGCGATTCGCCTGTGCCAGTCAGGACCGCGTTGTGCCACAGTTGTGTAAATGAATCCGCGTCGAAGGCGTACACCGAATCACTCTCGGTGACGACAAAAAGCACGTTGTGCGCCACGCCGTTAATCGTCATGCCGCCCACGTAGAGCGGCTCCGCGTCCACCGGGCCGTCCACGTTGATCGTTCCCAGTTGGCCAAACTGCGCCGAAGCCACATTGGCGGTCGTCAGCGTCGTTTCATTCAAATTCTGCCCGGTGCGACCAACGTCATTGTGATACGTCAACACGGAGATGTTGCTCGGAGGCGGTGCTGCATTGACGGTAAGCGTCGCCGCATTGCTGGTCGCCGGCGGATTTACACCGTTGCTGACCACCACGCGGAACGTCATCCCGCTTTGAGCCGTCGTGGTGTTCATCAGCGAATAACTTGAGGACGTGGCTCCTGCAATGTTTGTGTAGTTCACCGAGCCGCTGGGCGCGCTCTGCCATTGATAGCTCAGCGGTGCCGTTCCCGCCGCCACCACCGTGAAGGTCGCCGTCCCACCTGCGGTAACCGTCTGATTCGTCGGCTGCGTGGTAATAGACGGAGCAACCGCCGCTGCGTTGACGTCAGTGTCGCGGCATTACTCGTCGCCGCTGGATTGACGCTGTTGCTGACCACCACGCGGAACGTCATTCCGCTTTGAGCCGTCGTCGTGTTCATCAGCGAATAACTCGAGGACGTGGCTCCCGCAATATTTGTGTAGTTCGCCGAGCCGCTTGGCGCGCTTTGCCACTGATAGCTCAGCGGCGCCGTTCCCGTCGCCGTCACCGTAAATGTCGCGGTCTGCCCGGCCGTTACCGTTTGATTCGTCGGCTGCGCCGTAATCATCGGAGCGACGCTGCCGCCCGGATTGCCATGATTGCCGGACGAGGTATAACCGGCGCAGGCGGCGAGTCCCACCAGGAACCAAATGGCGAATACCAGCGCTGCTAGTTGCCGTTTCAAGTGCGGTCTCTCCATGTCTTAGGCCTAAAAATATCGAGTCGGAATTTCGCACCGGGCCGGGAAGTCTCCCGCTGGGGTGGGAAGGCCGGCCCTGGCTGTGCACGCCGGGTTGACTGGAATTCTACGGGGAGACTCGGGCGGACTCACCTGTACGAGGGGCTAGTTAAAGGACAGCTGGGCTGGAGTTGGTCCGGCAGCCCCTTTTTAGCCGCGGACAAATTGGGGGCTGATATCGCAGCTAAAGCGAACGACAATCTACGCAGTTTCGGCGGTTACGGGCGTATCGCGGCGCGCGCCGGCCGCCGCGGGCCGTCCCCGCCTCCCAATCAACCACGTCGCCAGCCGCCACGCGAGCAGAAGCGCAACGAGAGTCCCGTAGAAAAGCGGCTTGCGGACATCCGATTTTACGAGCCAATAGTAGTGAATCACTCCGAGGACAGCGGTTACATAAACGAGCCGATGAAGCGCCTGCCAGCGCTTTCCGCCAAGCCGCCGAATCCAGCCGGCCGTTGACGTAATCGCCAGCGGGATCAGAAGCACAAAACCCGTGAAACCAACCGTGATGTATGGACGCTTCAGCACGTCTTTCCACAACTCCGACCATACGAAGTGATGATCCAGCCAAATCCAGGTGGTGAAATGCAGGCACACGTAGAAGAACGCGAACAGCCCCATCATCCGGCGAAAGCGAATGAGTTGCGGCAGGTGCAGGATTTTCCGCAGCGGAGTGATCGCCAGCGTGATGACCACGAAGCGCAGCGTCCAATCGCCGGTCGTGTGGGTGATGAAGGCGATCGGGTCGGCAAGATCGCCAGGAAGCACGCGCCGTACGAGCAGCGCGAGGGGAATCAGGCACGCAAGGAACACAACTACTTTCGTCCACTTGCTTGTGAGGATTGAGGTCAGCACAGCGGCTCCGGTCAGAAATACTTGCGCAGGTCCATGCCGCTGTACATGCTCGCGACTTGATCGCTGTAGCCGTTAAACATCTGCGTGGGAATCCTGGGCGTAAACAATCCAAGCCCCGGGCCGAGCCGGCGTTCGGACGCCTGGCTCCATCGCGGATGGTCCACCTTCGGATTCACGTTCGAATAGAATCCATACTCATTCGGGGCATAGATATTCCATGTGGACGGCGGCTGCTCTTTCACAAATCGGATTTTCACGATGGATTTGATGCTCTTGAATCCATATTTCCACGGCAGGACGATTCGCACCGGAGCACCGTCCTGATTCGGCAGCGTCTCGCCATACATGCCGACGCAAAGCAACGCCAGCGGATTCATCGCTTCGTCCAGCCGCAAGCCCTCCACGTACGGAAGCTGGATGCCGGCCCGGTATCCCAATGGCATCTGTTTCGGATCGTAATAGCTCTGGAAAGCCACGTACTTCGCCTGCGATGTCGGCTGCACAAGTTTCGCAATCGTGCTCAACGAATAGCCGATCCACGGGACCACAATGGACCAGGCCTCCACGCAGCGATGCCTGTAGATCCGCTCCTCCAGCGGCGCAAGCTTCAGGATTTCGTCCATGCTGAACTTGCGCGGCTTCGCCACTTCGCCCTCGACCGAAACGCTCCACGGAGTCGTCACAAAATTCTTGGCGTTTTGAGCGGGCTCGTCCTTGTCGGTCCCAAATTCGTAGTAGTTATTGTAGGTCGTAACCTTCTCGATGGGCGTCTGGGCCTCCGTGGTGCTTCCTGGCCATTTCACCAGGCCATTCAGTTTCACGGGCACAGATCCGGTTCCGGCGGACGTTACCAGGCCGGGAAGCCTCTTGTACGCCTCCACAGCCGCACCCGTCGCCACCAGCCCCAGCAGGAAGTTCCGGCGGCCCATATAGAGGGTCTTCGGCGTTACGTCCGCGTAGGTTAGGTCCGGCTGCTTTTTGACGAGCACAAAACTCCTCCATCCCCATCTTCAATAATACTACGCATTCCGCAGTAGATTGGATGTCGGGACTTCGCGGAAGTTCCACGGAAATCGGGCATCAGGCGCCGGTCAGTTCGGCAAGCAACGCCGCGCGGACCCGCTGCTGGTGAACTGGTTTGAGCCTGGATCCGCCGGAAGTGACGTAAAAGGCGTCAATTGCCATCTGCCCTTCGGTCTCGATCAGCGCGATCTCGATATTGCAATTCTGGCGCGAGAGCTGCGAGCTGACGCGGTAAAGAAGCCCCGGCTGGTCCTGCGCGATGACCTCGATCAAAGTGCTGTGGGCGGAACAGTTGTCGTCTATTTCAACCTTCGTTTCCACTTTCACTTTCGGCACCGCGCTCTTCTCCGATCGCAACCGGTCGTGGAGCATGCGGTCCAGGTCCGCCTTATCCATCACCACGTCGTGGATGCTCGTCTTGAACCGTTCCCACTCCGGCAGGTTCAGTTCGAGCGTCTGAAACCGGTCCGTAAAGAAGAAATTGTCCACCACGATCCCCGCCGCGTTCGAAAATGCCGCAGCCTTCACGATGTTCATGCCCCACGCCGCCAAAGCGCCGGCCATTCTGGCAAACAGGAACGGCCGATCCAGCGTCACGACCGTCAGCTCGTACCAGTGGCGCCCGCGCGTCAGCTCCACCTGCACGGGGTCCGCATCCAGCCGCCCGGCCATATCCAGGTGGCGAATCACGTCGCTCGCCGACTGCGTGCGCAGATAGCGTTTCGGCAGACCATCGAGAAAGTTGTCGAGCTGCCGTCCCGCCGCGGGAGTCAGTGTGCGCAGATGGTTCATGACCTCGTCGTTCGCATCGCCATGCAATCGCTCGTCCACGCTGCGCATCAGGTAATTCGCCGCTCCGATATACAGCTGCCACAGATTTTCAGCCTTCCATGGCGTCAACGCCTCGGGATTCACCGCCTTGATGTCCGCATAGGTGAGCAGGCAGAGCATCTTCAGACGTTCTGGCGTCCCCATCTTCTCCGCGATTTGGCGAATCGCCTCTGGGTCGAATATGTCCCGCCGCAAAGCCGCCCCCATATCCAGATGGTGGCGGATCAGGAAGAGAACCGTTTCGCGGTCGGGCGGGTCCAGATCGAGCCGCGCCAGGCACGCTTCGGCCAGCTCCAGGCTGCCCGCGATGTGATTCTCGAGCTTCGTGCCTTTGCCTGTGTCGTGAAGCAGCAGCGCCAGATAAAGCAGGTCCGGCTGCTCGAGCTCGTCGAGAAGCTCGGAATAGCCCTGGTCCCACTTGGACTGCGATTTCCGCAGCGCATGCAGGTTTTCGATCGTCACAAAAGTGTGCTCGTCCACCGTGAAACGGTGGGAATAGTCGCGGATCACCAGCGAATCAATGGCCTTGAATTCCGGCAGGAGAGGAGTGAGCAGTCGCAGCGAGTGCATCGTCCGCAGCGCCTCCGCGGCGTGCGGAGCGACCAGAATCTCCTGCAAGTAGTTCCATAGCTCGGCGCCCTTCGGCGGCGCGGCTGCCAGCGCAGGCTGAATCTCTTCGATCTGGTGTTCCGCGGACGAACTCAGGCTCAAGCCGTGACGCGCCATGAATCGAAACATGCGCAACGGCAGTTTGGGATCGTTCAACGCCTCCTGCCGCTGCAGGAAAATGCGGCCGTCCACCACCGCGAATTCGGCATTCGATAGCCGCGACCGCAGATTTTGAAACTGGCGGTAGAGCGAAGGGCGCGCCGCCGGAAATTCCTCCAGCAGTTGCACCGCGACGCGATGAATTAACCGCGCATGCCCGAAATAAATCCGCATCCAATCCGCGGCCGTCAGCGAGCCGGCGTCCGATGCGCCCACCTTGTGAGCGGCTGCCTGGTCCTGCGCCACCCATGCGAGCGTATTGTCATCGCGCCCGTGGCGAAAATGGAGGAAGCACCGCACCGACATCAGAAAGTCGAGCGCGGCGTCGAATCGTCCACGCAGCCAGGGCGGTAGCAGCGCCGCTTCATCCGGCCACGCGCCCTGCTCCTCCATCGCGGCAATCAGTGCCAGCCAGTGCGCCAGATTGTAATCGCGCAGCCCGCCGGGCCCATCCTTCACATTGGGTTCCAGATGAAAAACCGTGTTGCCGAACTTGTTGTAGCGGCTGTGCGTCAGGTCCGTCAGGCGCTGGACGATGGATCGCGACTCGCGCGACACCACCTTGGGGATCAGCTGGTCGTGCAGCCGGTTAAAAAGGCTCCGGTCGCCCGCGAGATAGCGGCAATCGAGCAGCGAAATCGCAAATTCAACGTTGTTCGGATCGAACTTCTCGCACTCCGCGAACGTGCGCGTCGCAGGGCTCAGCTTAAGTCGCAGGTCCCACATCTCCTGCGAAAAACTGGCGATGCCCTCCTTGAGGTCTCGCTCCGCTCCGCCGCCGGCGTGCAGAAATAGGATGTCAATATCGGAATACGGGAAAAGCCATCGGCGGCCGTATCCTCCGAGCGCGATCAGCGCAAAATTCTGCGGTCCTGCCGCTTCCGGCGAGATCAGCTCTTTCCACAATCGGAGGGCGACGGAATCCAACAGCGCTGTCCGCCCATGTACGGCGGCGCGGCCGTCGCTGTTCGCGGAGAAATCCGTGCGAATGCGTGCCGATTCGGCCGCATAGAATTCGCGCAAATTGCTCTCCGGTGCTTGCCTCGTGGACATACGTAAGTGACGAGATTCCGCGCGTATCCCAGGCCCTGTGCAGTCGGTTTCATTCTTCGCGCTGCCTGTCGCCGTTCGATCGGCGCGGACTTGTCGAGCCCTGCTAAAGAGCACTGTCGCCGCGCTCATCGTTGCGAATCCGTATGGCGTCGTCGACCTTGCTTAGAAAAATCTTACCATCGCCGATCTTCCCGGTGCGCGCTGCCGTGACAATTGTCTGTACCGCCTTCTCTGCCAAATCGTCCGCCAGCACCAGCTCGATCTTGATCTTGGGAATCAAGTCCACGGTGTATTCACGGCCGCGATAGAACTCCGTGTGCCCCTTCTGGCGGCCATGTCCACGAGCCTCCAGCACCGTCATCCCCTCCACGCCGATTTCGTGCAGCGCGTCTTTCACGGCATCCAGCTTCGATGTCTGAATAATCGCTTCAACTTTCGTCATCAGCCTCCGCCCCGGCGTTCGGATCGTTCCACTGTGTCCCGAAGAGATTACGCCCAAATCCTCGGAACTCTAAATTTTTGTCCGTCGTCTCGGCAATCGCGATCTGCTTCCAGATGCTTGGCATTATACACACGCACGAATGCAGTCCGAATCCCGCCGGAGCTCGCATCTTGACCGGTCACATTTTCTGAGATTGCCGCGCAACTTTTCCGCTCGTCCCGGGTTTCATTGGGAGTACGGCCTCTCACCAGCTTTCAGAGGCTAGCACTTAAAATGAACGTCAACTTACTGAGAGGAAGAAAATCATGAAGACACGCGAACTTATTTTGAGTGCGGCGGCCCTGATTGTTCTGTGTGTACCGTCCGCATTTGCTCAGCAGTCCAGCACCGGCTCGACCGCGACCACCACGGACAAGCCGGAGACCATAGCCCAACGCAAAGATAACCAGCAGGATCGCATTGCCCAGGGAATTGACAGCGGCCAGCTAACCGCCGGCGAAACCAAGAACCTGGAAACCAAGGAAGCCGGCGTCAACAAGGAAGAGCACACCATGCGTTCCGAAGACGACGGCCACCTGACCGCCGCGGACCGCGCCAAGCTGAACAATCAGCAGAACCACTTGTCGAACCAGATCTACGACGACAAGCACAACGACAACACCGCGCACTACGGCAGCGGTGAAATCGGCCAGCGTCGGGAGGATCAGCAGGATCGCATCGCGCAGGGCGTCAAGAGCGGCCAGCTAACTGCCGGCGAAACGGCGAAGCTCGAGAATCAGCAACAGGGCATCAACCGTGAAATCGGCGCCGACAAGCAGGCCAATGGCGGCAAACTCACCGGTCTCGACAAGAAAGCGATCAACCAGAGTCAGAACCGGGCTTCCAGGAACATCTACAACAAGAAGCACAACGGACGGACGCGCGGCTAAGTACTTCGTCGTCCCCGCGGGTCAGGTGAGTCCCTCGGCCGAAAGGTCGAGGGACTTTTTTTTACGCGTAGCCTCGCGGATGCTTTTGCCGCCATTCCCACTGTGACCGGAGAATCGAAGACAAGTCGGACATCGCAGGCTGCCAACCCAGCACGCTTCTAGCCTTACGCGCATCCGCAACCAATTTCGGCGGGTCGCCGGCACGGCGTGCTTCGATCGTTACCGGAATGGCCTTCCCGGTCACTTTTCTGGCGCACTCGATCACATCCATCACCGAGTAACCGTCTCCTGTGCCCAGATTCAGGAAATCGGTTTGTCCGCCATCCCGCAAATGTTTCAGCGCAAGTATATGGGCCTCGGCGAGGTCGCTGATGTGAACGTAATCGCGAATCGCCGTGCCGTCGGCCGTCGGATAATCCTTGCCGAAAACAGAAAGCTGCGATTTCTCGCCGCTTGCAACCCTTAGGACATTTGGCACCAGATGTGATTCCGGCTCGTGGTCCTCGCCGCAACGTTCCGTGGCGCCCGCGGCGTTGAAATAGCGCAGCGAAACAGATTTCAACCCATACGCGCCATCGTAGCTCGCCAAAACCCTTTCCATCATCAGCTTCGACCAACCGTAGGGATTCACAGGGATCTGCGGGCACGATTCGGATATCGGCATTTCCTTCGGTTCCCCATATGTGGCGCACGTGGATGAAAATACGATTCGCCGCACGCCGGCCTTGACCAACGATCCGACCATCGCAACTCCCTGCTCGACATTGTTCTCAAAATATTTCGCGGGCTCCAGCACCGATTCACCGACGTAGGCCAGCGCGGCAAAATGCACGCATTCTTCGATTTTGTGTTCGGCCACAATGCGTTCCACTAAAGCCCTGTCGCCGACGCGCCCCTGATAGAACGGAACGTCCTGCTCGATGGCATCGCGATGCCCCCGGAAAAGGTTGTCAAGCACGACAACGCGTTCACCCTTGGCTTTCAGACGCTCGACCGTTGCGCTGCCGATATAGCCCGCTCCGCCCGTCACCAGAATTTCCATTGCGCTCCAGTCTGAAGTCAAGCCCGAGGCGTCATGATCGCCCGGCCGGTTATCTCCCGCGTGCCGCCGTCCATAATAACAGGCGAACGCAATATCAACATGCGCGTTCAGATGTGACGCTGGCGTAAATTCACTGGGCAACAACGGACCGGCTCCGCGCGTAGTAACATAGAGAGCGTAATAATGCCCACGAGCGCCCCCAAACCCGGCCCAGCCGCCATCCGCCTCCAGCAAGTCACCCGGCACTACCAGATGGGCGAGACGCTGGTGCGCGCGGCGGACAACGTCAGCTTGAACATCGGCACAGGAGAGTTCGTGGCGTTGCTCGGCAGTTCCGGTTCCGGCAAATCCACGCTCCTCAACCTCATGGCGGGTCTCGACCGGCCCACGTCGGGCGCCATCTTCGCGCACGACCGCAACCTCGCCGAAATGAGTTCCGAGGAATTGGCGAAGCACCGAAGCCACACCATCGGCATTGTCTTCCAGGCGTTCAACCTGCTTCCGCGGATGACCCTGGAAGAAAACGTCGAGCTTCCGCTGCGCCTGGCGGAAGTGGAACGCGGCGAGCGCACCGCCCGCGTCCGCGAGGCTGTGGATCGCGTGCGCCTTGGCGCCCGGCTGACGCACCGTCCCAGCGAGCTTTCCGGAGGAGAACAGCAGCGCGCCGCCCTCGCTCGAGCTTTGGTGAACCGGCCAACGATTCTGCTCGCCGATGAGCCTACCGGAAACCTCGACAGCGCCACCGGCGATGAAATTATGAATCTGCTCCGCGAGATCAACGAAACCCTCGGCATGACTATCGTCATGGTTACGCACGAGCAGCCGCGCGCCCAGCGCTTCGCGCATCGCCTGATCCTGATGGGCGATGGAAAAGTGATCAACGACGGTGCCGCGTCATGAAGAGCCGCGACATGGCGGAGCTCGCCGTCCGCAACCTTCGCGAGTCCGTGCTCCGCAATTCCCTCACCACCATGGGCATCGCCGTGGGCATCACCTCGCTCGTTGCCATGGCTTCGCTCGGCGTGGGGCTGCAGAACCTTGCCACCGACCGCCTCTCCCGCTCCGGCCTGTTCGACGCCATCTACGTCGCGCCAAAGACCAGCACTCCCGGCTTCGGCCGTGAGCAAAATCCGGGCGCGGCTCAGGACACGCCTCCCGTCCCGCTCGACACCGATGCGCGCGAGAAACTCGCCCGGCTGCCGAATGTGGTTGACGTCTATGCTGACATACGCTTCCCCACCGAAATTCACTTTGAGGGAAAGCCCTTCGCAACGGTCGTCGCCGGCGTGGCACAGCTCGATCAGAGCGAAGGGTCGTTTGACGCGATCAAAGGCAGGTTCTTTTCGAGTTCTTCCGCGGACGAGGCGATTCTGCAGATCGAGCTCGCGCGGCAGCTTTCGCCGCAGACCGATTCGCTCATTGGAAAAGATATCGTGCTTCGCTACGCCGAGCGCGAAACCCTGCCCGCGGAACCCGGCGTCAAAAATTCCGCGCCGGCCGGGTTCTCCATCGTGCCGAAGGATGAAACTC
This sequence comes from uncultured Acidobacteriota bacterium, assembly GCA_963814605.1. Classification (GTDB taxonomy): domain Bacteria; phylum Acidobacteriota; class Terriglobia; order Acidiferrales; family UBA7541; genus Palsa-295. The sequence continues at coordinate 1,636,154 of CAWFDD010000002.1, forward strand.
TTCGCATCGTCGGCATCGTCGAGACGGAAGCGGCCGGCGGTTTTGGCCCGTATGGCCGCGGGCGGCTCTTTATCCCCATGCAGGTTGCCGAAAAGCTGCGTGCGGCGCAGACCAACGACCTTCGCGATCTCCTGCGCGACGCGCCCAACAAGCGCAATTACGAAAGCCTCACCGTCCGCGTGAGTGGCGCAACCAAAGTGAAAGAGGTCGAGCCCGCCATCAAACACATGGGCTTTGCCGCGTATTCCGTGCTCGACGCCAGTCAGGCCCTCCAGCAAGTGTTCGAAGTGTTCGATATTTTCCTGCTGATCTTCGGATCGCTCGCGCTGGTCGTGGCTTCCCTTGGCGTGATCAATACGCTGGTCATGGCCATTCTCGAGCGCCGCCGCGAGATCGGCATCTTGAAGGCCCTCGGCGCCGCCGACCGCGACGTCCGCCGTCTCTTTTTCGTCGAAGCGGGCGCCATGGGTTTGTTCGGAGGAATCCTCGGCACCGCGATGGGCTGGCTGATCAGCCGCGCGATCAATTTCGGCACGAACATCTATCTGGCGCGAAGGAGCCTTCCTCCCATCACCGTGAGCACGGTGCCTTGGTGGATGGTCGCGGCAGCGATTGCCTTTTCCATCGCCGTCAGCCTCGCTGCCGGAATGTATCCCGCATCGCGCGCCGCAAAGCTCGACCCCGTGCAGGCCCTGCGGTATGAATAGCCTTCGGCCTTTCGGCTTGGCCGCAATGCTGCTCGTCCTGTTTTGCGCCTCGGCGCACGCCGCAGGCCGCGCGGAATGCCGGTCGGTCCCCACCAAAATCCTCGTCCGGCCCGTCGCCTACTGCGTGCTTCTTCCGCCCAGCTACGATTCCGACAAGGCGCGCCGCTATCCCGTGCTTTATTTCCTGCACGGCCTTGGACAAAACGAGCAGGCGCTCCTCGATTCCGGCGGCTGGAGCCTGATCCAGGATTTGTGGGACCAGAAGAAAATCGGCGATTACCTGATCGTTGCGCCCGATGGAGACCGCTCCTTTTTCATCAACTCCCGCGACGGCCGTCAGCGCTACGAGGATTTCTTCGTGAAGGAATTTCTGCCTTTCATCGAGTCTCACTATCGCGTTCGCGAAGGTCGTCGCAATCGCGGCATCACCGGAATCTCCATGGGCGGCTACGGCGCGCTGCACCTGGCGTTCGCCCACCCGGAATTATTCGGCGCCGTGAGCGCGCACAGCGCCGCGCTGATCGCCAAGTTGCCGCAGGCAAACCTCGGCGCCTCCGGCGAAACCGCGCTCTCCCGCGCGCTCGGCGGATCGTTCGGCACGCCCTTTGACCGCGCCTTCTGGGATCGCAACAGTCCGTTCACGCTGGCGCGCAATCGCCCGCCGCCGGCCGGCTTGAAAATCTATTTTGATTGTGGAACCGAGGACAGTTTCGGCTTCAATCGCGGCGCGCAGGAATTCCACGACCTGCTCGTATCACGCGGCATACGCCACGAATTTCATCTCTACCCCGGCGGCCACGATTTGAGCTACTTCGCGGAACACCTGCCGGCCTCGCTCGAATTTCAATCCAACGCGTTCTTTCCGTAAGCGCAGTCCCGAGCAACGCCCCAGCCCCAACCCAAGCCCAGCCAGCCCCCTAGCCGCCCGCTCGATTTTCGTTCAAAGTATCTGCACCACCGGCGCCGAAGCCGATAAATTCACCACCGAAATCCGCGCCGCCACCTGACGCGCCATCGCGTAGATGCTCTTCGCCCCCGGCGCATCCTCGCCGAGCGACGCCACCGGCTTCCCCGTATCGCCGCCGATGCGGATTTGCGGATCGATCTCGATCGCGCCCAGAAACGCCAGCTCGAAATTCTTGGCCATGCGCTCGCCCTCGCCGTGCCCGAAGACGTCAATCTTCCCGCCGCAATGCGGGCATGCGAAATAGCTCATATTTTCCACTACGCCCAAAATTTCCACGTTCACCTGCCGGAACATTTCGACCGCCTTGCGCACATCCGCCAGCGCCACCACCGACGGCGTCGTCACCACCACCGCCCCGCTTACCGCCACCGTTTGAATCAGGCTCAATTGCACGTCGCCGGTGCCGGGCGGCAGATCCACAATCAGGTAGTCGAGCTGGCCCCACCGCACGCTGCGCAGAAATTGCTGCATCACACTGTGCAGCATCGGTCCGCGCCACACCAGCGGCTTGTCTCCGGGATTCAGCAGCCCCATCGAAATCATCTTCACGCCATAGGACTGCACCGGAATGATCGTTTTCTCGTCCAGCATCTTCGGCTGTTCGCTGGTGCCCAGCATCACCGGAACATTCGGACCATACACATCCGCATCCAGCAGTCCTACCGCCGCGCCCATATTTTTCAGCGCGATCGCCAGATTCACGGCTACGGTCGTCTTGCCCACGCCGCCTTTGCCACTCGCCACCGCGATGAGATTCTTCACGCCCTCGATGGGCGCCTTGCCCTGCGGCCGAACGCCTTGCGTCACCGAAGCGTCGAATTTCAAATCAACCGTCGTCACGCCGGGAACTTTCGCGAGCGCCGCGCGGACATCCTTCTCAATCGTCTCGCGCAGCGGGCACGCCGGCGTCGTCAGCGTGACCAGCAGCGATACCGCCCCGTCGCGCACCTGCACATTCTTTGCCATCCCGAGCGTCACCAGATCCTTGTGCAGCTCCGGATCGATTACTGTGCGCAGCGCTTCATTGACCGCCGCTTCTGTAGGGCCAGCTGCCATATTTGTCGACTCTTCCTTTGCGTTCTCTGCGTCTCCGCGGTGAGTTTTGATTTTCTGTGCGACTAAGTTGGTCCAAGCGCCTGAACGCCTGAAGACACTGCGATAAATCCTCGCGCAAGCTGCGCGACCTTGCCTCAATCACTGCTCGGGGTCTTGATACTCCTCCGGAACGTCGTCTTCCGGCACTTCGTGCGTTCGCACTTCGCCTTCATCGGCGTCGGGAGCGTCCTGCACGCCCTTCACCGCTTCCGCCTCGAACGCGTTCCCTTCCTCCAGCAGTTCGTCCACGCTCTCCGAGTCCGCGACTCCGCGGTTGGATAGCCCCTGCAAATCGCCCGATTGGCCGCCGGAGCGCGCCCCCAGCCCGGCAGGCTCGTACGCCACCGATCCCACGTTCTCGCTCGTCCCCCGCGCTCGCGTCCTCTTGCGCCCGATCTTCTTTCGGGACGCCGCCCTCCGCGCGGGCGCTTTTTTCTTCGCCTGCTTTTTACGCGCCGGGAGCTTCTTGCGCGGGACTATCTTCGATTTGCTTCGTTTCTTCTTCTTTTTGGTCGCCATGGGTGCAGTCTACCACCGGACGCCCTTTTTGTGGCCGCGTCCGGATCCGCCGTCAGCCTCTTTACTTGAGTCGGATTGTTTCGAACCTGGTTTCCTGGATGCCGAGGATGGAAAGCGCTTCCTTCTCGCTGTGAACGACGTGCAGGTCCGGACGCTTATCCTGCCCGATCATTTCAAACATTCGCGCGATTCCGAATGTCTGAGGAGACGGCGCGATCAGGATGCGGAGCCGCTCCGGGTTCGGCATCGCCGGCGCCGACGTGGCCAGCTCATGGATCGTGTTCGCGGAAACCGCAAACGAGGTTACCTCCGACATATCCATGATTCCGCTAAGCGGATCCGTTTGTAGAGCGTACCGCTCGGCGCTACGGTAGCATTCCTTGATGTCTTCGTCCCCGATGATCCCCTCGAGCCGGCACCGGATAATCCGGTTCGTCGAATCGAACTCGAATTGATAGGGAATATGCGCCCCCGGTTCGCTTATGCAGTTGCCGCGCCGGTCAGTTCCCGGCCCCGCTCGGCTGGAATCCCGGCACGCCCAGCTGCCAGAAAAGGAACGACAGTTCGTCGGCCAGCTCGATCTCCCGCTGCGTTTTTGTGGAACCCATCCCGTGTCCCGCATCGTAGTCCACGCGCAGCAGGATGGGCTTGCCGCTGATGGTGGACGCCTGCAGGCGCGCGGTCATCTTCGCGGCCTGCCACGACGCCACGCGAGGATCGTTCGCTCCCGTCGTCAGCAGCACCGCCGGATACGCCGTGTTTGGCTTCACGTGCTGGTACGCATCCATCGCATAGAGCGCCTTGAATCCGTCCGGATCCTTCACCGTGCCGAACTCGGGAATATTTTGCGGTCCGCTGGCCATCAGCTCGGAGCGCAACGAATCTGAGTCGCCTACCTTGATCAGTGCTGCGCCGAAGAGCTCCGGATGCTGCGTAATGGATCCCCCGATGGTGATCCCTCCGGCGCTGGTGCCTTCCCCGGCCAGATGCGCCGGCGAAGTGTATTGATGCTCGATCAGGTATCGCGCTCCGGCGATCATGTCGTCAATGGTGTGCTGCTTGGTCAGCTTTTCGCCGCCGGCGTGCCAATCCTCGCCGTACTCTCCGCCGCCCCGCGCGTGCGCCACCGCAAACACGCCGCCGCGTTCAAAAAATGCCAGCAGCGTCGGCTGAAACATCGGATCAAGCGTTATCCCGTACGCCCCGTAGGCTTCCAGCCACGTGGGATGCGTCCCGTCGAGCGCCATTCCGCGTTTGTGGATGATTGACAGCGGCACCATCGTTCCGTCCGCGCTCTTGGCCTTCACTTCCTCGGCCTCGATCTGCGAATAATCTACCGGTGACGTCGGCAGCAGCGCCGTGTCCGTCAGCTTCCCGGATTTCGCCTCTAGCGCGTACCACAGCGGCGATTTCGTCCAGGAAACAAGCTCCAGCCAGGCGCCCGGCATCGTCGGATTTGCGAAGAGCGCTTGGATCGCGCCGTCGAACGGCAGTTTCACCGATTCCGCCGCGCCGCCGTTATATGCCAGGCGCCGCACCCGCCCGATGCCTCCATCCAGATCCTGTATATACAGCGCGTCGCCTGCCGCGATGATGTTCACCACCACGGCTTCGCTCGGCGGCACCACCAACTCCGCGTGCTTCAGGTCCGGATTCGCCAGGCTGGTTCTTAGAACCTTGAAGCGCGATGCCTCCGCGTGCGACTGCAGGTATATCTGGTCGCCGTGTACGTCGAGCCCGGTGATGTTGTCAGCCGCGGTCGCGATATGTTTCCACGCGCTGGTGGTCCCCGGAGTCGCTTCAAACGGAATCGAGTACACATCTATCTCCCGCTGCACTCCGTGAATCACCAGCCCCACGATGAATCCGGGCGCGCCCGGAGAAAACGCCATCACCGGTATGTCATCCTCCGATAGCTTTACGTTCGGGTTGAATTCGTAGCCGAGCACCTCCGGTTCCTTGTCCGGATCGCCGCCGAGTGTATGCACGTATGCCCGTGGCCTCTGATACCGCGCCGTCGGTGGCGCGTCCTTCTCCAGCTTCTGCGTCCGGACGTAGAAAAACGAATGGCTGCCCGGCAGCCAGCTTGGCGAGCCGAATTGCGCTCGATCGATCGCGTCCGGCAGCACTCTCCCCGTCGCGCTCTCGATCACATGCAGCACGCTGTCTTCCGAACCTCCCGGCGATATCCCATACGCCACGTACTTGCCGTCCAGCGAAGGCTGGTAGTAATCGATGGAAACATGCTTGCCGTCCGCGGTGGTCATCTTCTGCGGGTCAACCAGCACGCGCTCCGCGCCGTTTACGCCGTCGCGCACGCAAAGCTTGCGATTGTCTTCGCCCGGCTCCGCTTTCAGGTAGAAGTAGCGTCCCCCCCAAACCTGCAGCAGTGAGACCACCACGCCCGCGTTGTCCAGCGCCTTGATTCGGCTGAGCAATTGATCGCGGCCGGGAATTGCCGCCAGTATCGCGCGCGTGCGGTCGTTCTGCGCCTTCATCCACGCAATCACTTCGGGATCTTTCTGATTCTCCAGCCAGCGGTACGGATCGACCACCTTGGTCCCGAAATAATCATCGGTCACTTCGCGGACGGGTGTCGGCGGCGGGGCCTGCGCTCGCGCGACCAGGGGAACGAACATGGAAAGGATCAAGAGCCCGCGCAGAAATCGGTGCATTGGATATTCCTCCAAAGTCCTGGATTTTCACAATCGGCCGGCCGGCAACCGCCGAGTTCGCACACCAAATAGACGCACTTGGGAACCCTTCCGGTAGCCGCCAAATCACTTCGCCGGCTTCAATTCCGCGTACAACTGCGTGACGAACCTTTGCGTCGTCTCCTTCGAGTTGGGCACGCGCGCGTCGTACTCTGCGGTCGGATTTGCGGCCAGCACTTCGTCCTGCGTCTTGCCCTGCGCAATTAATTGCGCCACGCGATCGCGCACCGCCAAAATCATGTCGCGATTCGCGATCACCTCCGCCCTGCCCACCACCGGGCCGTGGCCCGGTACGATCTTCGTGTTCGGGCCTGCCAGCCCGATCACCACGCCCAGTCCGTCGAGCAGTCCGTTCAGCGTCCCGCCGTTGTTCCGGTCAATATTGGGATACTGGATCGAGCGGTAGAAATCCCCGGTCATGATGATGTCCAGCCCCGGAAAATAAATCATCGTATCGCCGTCGGTGTGCGCCTTCGGAACCGGGATCAGCTCCACTACTTCGCCGTTGATGTGCAGCTTCACGATCCCTTCATACGTCACCAGCGGGAGCGCCGCCGCGGGCGCCGGCACGCCCGGAGTGCCGTTCGCCGCGGGATTCGGGTGCATCAGCCGGTCGCGCAACTCCTCGCGCGCGAAAATGATTGCCCCCATTTTTCCGAAATTCTCGTTTCCGCCGGTGTGGTCCGGGTGCACGTGGGTGTTCACCAGAAACCGTATCGGCTGGTCCGAAATCTGCTTGATGGCCGCCGCGATTTTCGCGCTCAGCGGCGCAAACTGGTCATCCACCATCAACACGCCATCCGGTCCCGCCAGAACCCCGATTGTGCCGCCCTGGCCTTCGAGCGTATAGAAATTGTTGCCGAGTTTGGTGGTCTTGATCTCGATCTTGCTGAAATCTGGCTGCGTCTGTCCCTGACCGTGCGCCGACGCCGCTCCCATCGCCATCGCCATCGCCAACGTGCCCCAAAATGAAATCGTGCGGATTCTCATCGTCGTCACTCCTTTACGCGCGGTTCATCTCCCGACCTCCCGGGTCGCTCAAACGCCGCAAAGTATAGCCAAATTCTCCGATCGTTCGGTAGCCTGGGACTTGTACGAACCACCGGTTACCGCCCACTCGTCATTTCTTCTTCCCGTACGCGCCCTTATACCACTCCCAGGTGCGCCGCAGCCCTTCTTCGAACCCCACGCGCGGCTCGTACTCCAGAATCTGTCGCGCCAGTGAAATATCCGCCTGCGAATGGAGTATGTCTCCGCCGCGCGGCGGTTCGTAATGCGCGGCGATCTTTTTTCCGGCAATTTTCTCGAACAGCTTCAGCACTGCATTCAGCGCGATTCGCACGCCGGTGCCGCCGTTGAACATTTTTCCCGAGGCCCCGCTCGCCTCGCAAGCCAGCAAAGTCTCGTCCACGATATTCTGCACATACGTGAAGTCGCGCGACTGTTCGCCGTCGCCGTAGATCGTCAGCGCCTTCCCTTCGATCGCCGCGAGCATGAACCGCGACAGCACGCCCGAATATTGCGACGTGGGATCCTGCCGCGGGCCGAACACGTTGAAATATCTCAGTGAGACATTTTCCAGACCGTACACCCGCCCGAAAACCTGCGCGTAGAGCTCCCCCACGTATTTCGTGACGCCGTAGGGCGAAATCGGGTCGGCTTGCATCGTCTCGACTTTTGGCAGCGTCGGCGTCTCGCCGTAGGCCGCCGACGAAGCTGCGAACACGAATCTCCGCACTTTCGCGTCCCGTGCCGCCACCAGCACGTTCAACGTTCCGTCGATGTTGGCGGCGTTCGTATCCAGCGGATCTTCGACCGAGCGCGGCACCGACGTCCGCGCCGCCAGGTGAATCACATACTCGGCCCCATGGCATGCCGCCTGCACTGCCGCGAGGTCCGTGATGCTTCCAACGCGCAATTCGATTTTGTCGCGGACGCTCGCCAGGTTCGACTCGTTGCCCGATGAAAGATCGTCCAGCACCGTCACGCGGTGCCCGCGCCGCACCAGCTCGTCCACGATGTTGGAGCCGATAAACCCGGCACCACCTGTCACCAGGTAGCGCATTCTCAGATTCCTTCCCCGCCGAAATCGCGTCGCGCGGAAATCAACCGCTTCGAGACGCACATCACGTTATCTCTCGCGATTGAATCCTCTCGCAACCCTGTGGTGATTGTGCCGCGTGTTTCAGGTACGCTTGAATATACCCGGCGCGCAGCGGCGGGGCAAGAATCACGGCGTGTTTTTCGGAGTCTCAATGAAGACCAGCTTGGGAAGAAATTGGTTCGTGGGCGCCGCGGTTGTATTAATTCTCGCGCTGGCCTCGATCGCCGCCGTCACCGAACAGCCCGCGCCTTTTCGCGTCGGCGAGATTCTCAACTACCGCGTCTCGTGGTCCGCGTTCACAACCGCCGCATCCGTGCAGCTCAGCATCCCGGAACGCCGCGATCTCTTCGGCTGGCAAACCTGGCACTTCCGCGCCATCGCTCAAACGCAGGGCTCGGTGGCGACCCTTTTTCCCGTAGACGATCAGTTTGACTCCTACACCGACGCAGCATCGCTCGAAACCCGCCAGTTCGAAATGCACCTCAACGAGCTTGGCAAGATTTCCGATCAGGTTATGCATTTCACCATCGCCGGCCAGAAAACCAAAGCGCCGGGGCCCACTGTCATCGTTCAGCCGGGAACGCGTGATGGCTTGGGCGCGCTCTATTCCCTTCGCATGGTGGATTGGCAGCGCACCCCGGAGCAGCGCGCGCTTGTGTTCGACGGCCACGAAATCTTCGATATGCGCGCTCGCCGCGACGGTTCCCCCGAATCCGTCAGCGTTCCCGCCGGCACTTTCACCGCCTCGCGCATCTCCGTGACCGTCTTCCAAAACGAAAAAGAAGTGTCCGCGATCCACATCGCCGTCTGGCTCGCCTCCGACGCGGCGCGGACGCCGGTCGTGCTCGAAGCCACTTTGCCGTTCGGTACGCTGCACGCGGAATTGGTTCCGGCGCCGAAATAGTTTTGGATTGGACCTCGAGGCGGGACGAACTAGTCTTCCGGTACGCTGCATGCGGAATTGGTTCCAGCGCCGAAATAGTCTTGGATTGGACCTCGAGGCGGGACGAACTAATCTTCCGGTACGACCCAATCGTCGGGGGGAAAATCGATCTGCCAGAACATGGCGCACTGCTTTACGAATTCGATGCCCGTCTGCACCTTACCAGCAGCCGCGTTTCCCAGATGAACGACCCGGCAGTCCAGTGACAATGCCGTGGACTTGTTCTCCACCGTGATGTGCTGGCCGGGAGTGACGTGCGCTCCCAGCGAAATCAGCGCTCCGTGCGCGTTCACCACCAGGGTTCGCGTTTCCTCGGTAAAGTCCTGATTCTCCTTGTCTTTACCGTACACATGGATCGGCACGCTCAGCAGCACGCGCATGCTCCGGCGGCGTCCCGGATCGAGCAACAGTCTCCGCTTTTCCTGCGATTTCGTGGTGGAAGTGGCCATGTACCCTTACCGTAGGACGGGGGTACGGTCCCGACAATAGAACTAAAGTCCTAGTTCTGATTTCGAGTAAACAGGCGGTTCAAGGCTCGATCGCCGGCGTACCAGCGCGCTAGTGTCCTGCGGAGAGAAGTGGTCAGTATCAGTAAAGGTCAAGAAATCGGGTTTTCGGCTCTGAAGCGGCGGCGGCTTTTTGATTGAAACCCTTCAGAGCCGATAGCTTTTTCTCACCGTAAACCGTGCACCGGCGCCATTTCGAGAGGCGGCGCGGGCCGCGGCGCCAGCCCCGGCGAAAACACCGCAAAACGGACCGGATTCAGGCTGACTGCCGGCCGGCAGGGCCTAGCACGGGACGATTTTATCGCGGCCGAGCTTGACGCGCCTGGTGGCGTTACGCGAATCCACCACCAGCTTCGCATCCCGGACGATCGCTTCGTAATCGTAACTGCTGTGATCGGTGGCAATCAGCACGCAATCGTAGCTGCCGAGGCTCGCCGGCGTCAGCTCCACGGACCGTTTGTGCGAAAAATCGTAATGCCGCATTTTGTGAAGGGCCGGGAAGTAAGGATCGTTGTAATCGAGCACCGCGCCGCGCTCGGCCAGCAGCTCCAGCAACTTCAGCGACGGCGATTCGCGCAGATCGTCCACATCCTTCTTGTAGGCCACGCCGAGCAACAGAATCTTCGATCCCTTGATGCTCTTCTGACGGTCGTTGAGCGCCGCCCCCACCGCACTGACCACGTGATACGGCATCTCCGTATTGATTTCGCCCGCCAGTTCGATGAACCGCGTCGAAAAATCATATTCCCGCGCCTTCCACGACAGGTAGTAGGGGTCCACCGGAATGCAGTGACCGCCCAGGCCCGGCCCGGGATAGAACGGCATGAACCCAAACGGCTTCGTCGCCGCGCTGTCAATTACTTCCCAGATGTCGAGTCCCATTCGCAGGCAGAGCTGCTTCAGCTCGTTGACCATGGCGATGTTGACGCAGCGAAAAATATTCTCCATCAGCTTGACCATCTCAGCCGCGCGCGTCGAGCTGACCGGAATGACCCTCGACACAATCTGCGTGTACATTTCGGCAGCCGCCTGGGCGCTGGCTGGATTAACTCCGCCCACAATTTTGGGGATTTGCGCGAGTCCGTACTGTTTGTTTCCCGGGTCCTCGCGCTCGGGCGAAAACGCGAGATAGAAATCCGTGGCCACTTCTTTGCCTCTGGTTCCGGTGTCAATCGGACAGCGCAGACCGCTCTTCTCCAGAATCGGCAGGAGCAGCTCCTCGGTCGTCCCGGGATATGTGGTGCTCTCGAGCACCACCAACTGGCCGCGCTGCAGATTCGGCGCAATGGCCTTCGCCGTATTGGCCACGTAGCTGAGGTCCGGCTCGCGGCGTTCGTCGAGCGGCGTTGGCACGCAGATCAGCACCGCGTCCATCCCGCGCAGCTTGGTGAAATCGCTGGTCGCGCAGAACCGCTTCGCGTGCACGTGCTCGCGAATTCTGTCGCCGGAAATGTGCTGGATGTAGGACTGCCCGGCGTTCAGCTTATCCACTTTGCTCTGGTCGAGATCGAACCCCGTAACGCGCTGCCCCACGTCCGCAAATCGCAGCGCCAGCGGCAACCCCACGTAGCCGCAGCCGATAATCCCGATCTGCATGTCCTTCCCGGCAAAAAACTCCGGCTTGCGCTCCGCGGCTGCTCGCGCTCTGGTCCTTGTTACACGAAGCTTGGCAGGCTTGCCCGGCCGGGTCGTCTCTCGTCTTGATTTGCGCTGCCGCATCGAATCTCCCAATTACGCCGTCTTTACGCGAACGAAAAGGATAGCAGGAACAACCCAGTGATCGGCAGAAGAAAAACTCCTTCAGCGGCCGGCGTCGTTAGAGATAGCGCGTTTATCAGGACTTACACGATTAGAAATGGCCAATCGCTCGTTTCCGAGGAGCCGAATCCAGAATCGCACTCAGTGTGAATATTTCGCATAGAACTCGTTCGAAAAACGTTCCGAAGGGTCAAAGCGCTTCTTTGCAGCAAAGAATTGATTTGCCATGGGGTATGCCCGCAAAAGTTGAGACTCATCATAATCGAGAACATAGGGGAGGTAAAAAACGCCATCATCCCTCAAGGCCAGATCAATGATTTCTCTGGTCATAGTTGAGGATTCCACCAGCCCGGGGGCCGAAGTCTTCACGTTTATGTAGAGAACCACGGCGAGCGCGGGCTTAGCTGAATAGTTTAGGAATGCATCGTCGTTCGGGTCTATGTACCGCACGGTTGCGCTCAACAGATTGACCCGTCGTCTCTTGACGATTTCGCGTAGACCGTTGACAAAGGGGACGAAGTTCGCAGGCGGAATGAAGTATTCCTGCAAAACGTCTGTATCTTTACTCGAGTAATAGCGGATGCGCTCGATGGGAGAACGAAAGATGTTGTTTCGCGTGCGTGTTTCCCCTTTGGCTGGGTATTCCAGCCTCTTCTGAAGAGCCCAACGAACACTTTTGCCCCAGTCGTACTCACGGGACAAATCGAAGAAATAGCGGTCGCGAAACACATGCTGTTCCTCCTGCAGCGGATTCGTCGACCTGACGTTGCCCCCTTGTCTCTTGTAGGCAAGCGCGACCGCATCGCTGAGCAGAGTCCCCGGTGAAATCGACAGATCCGCCTCGCCCAGTTCAACTTCCGGGTTGAAGCGAATCTGGTTGTCGAAATACGCTGGGAGTTGAGAGAAATCAATGTCCGAAATGCTTGCAACGTAGGCAGAATTGTCTGTGACGTGCAGTCCAACGTCGAGTATCACTCCGAATAACCCGTATCCTCCCAATACTAGATGGAAGAGTTCTGAATTCTCCTCACGGCTGCAACGTAGGATCGAACCGTCTGCGAGAAGAATGCGAAACCACTCAACCGACGCGCCTACAGGCCCATGACGGATGTCCCAACCGTGAGCATTCACACTTATCGAGCCACCCACCGTGAAAACATTCGGCCCCTGCATCGCAAGAACTGCCAAGCCACGAGGGTTGAGGAATTGCTGTATATCGCCCCACGTGGCGCCGCTTTGTACCACCAGAATTCTGTTTGCCTCATCCAGCGACAGAATTCTGTTGAATCGCCGCATGTCGAGAGCGATTGCATCCGAGTAAACCGTTTGGCCCCCCATGCTGTGCCGTTTGCCAGCGATCGTCACCTTCAATCCGCTGGCTCCTGCTCTCAGGACCGCGTCACGAATTGCATCTTCGGTCTGAGGTTGAATCACTTCACGAACCGTTGTTCGATTGAGGTGTGCCACGTCGTTGACGACATCTGGGGGCTCAATTGGAGGTGTTGGGTGATCGAGAGGAATTAGAAGAGCGACAACAATCGAGCAGATTATGAGAATCACAGCTGAAAAAGTGGCACGCCACCGCAGAGTCTTAGAGCCAGTCATTGCGCTGGCAATTTATCACGATTAGGTCCAAGCGCCCGATTAGTCGGGTGGTTTCAATGGGTCGATACAACACTGGTTTGAAGCTCATTTGGCGGAGTTTAAGAGGCCGAATCCGTTCACCGGTGTCGGTTCAAAGAAAACCCCGTCCTGATTAGGTCTAATTGAGCGCCGCCCAGAAGGTCAGTCTTTTCTCAAAAGTACGATTGGAAGCACTGATTAGAAGGTGTTGCATCGACCGTCTGAACCGGCAGCGTTCATCAGGACTTACGACCAACTCCGGTGGGCAAAGTCCTCTGTGACACACTCTTTTGTAGCAACTGGCCATGGGCAACGCGACAACGGGAGTCTTTTCACAAATCACACTTGACATGAGACCACTTCTTAGACTATCGATATACGTTATCGAATGCCGATAGGACGTACACAGGCGGATCGGGACCTCTACTCGGGACTGATACGGCTGCATATCCTTCATCATGCCGTCGAGGGCCCCATCTTTGGACTGGCAATGGCCGAGGAACTTGGCCGCCACGGATATGTCATCAGCCCAGGAACTCTCTATCCGTTGTTGCACGGGCTGGAAAAGAAGGGCTATCTGCGCTCGACGCGAGAGCGCTCTGGAAGGTCGTTTCGTAAGGTCTATAGCGCCACGGCCATGGGACGCAGGGCGCTGAAGGCCGCGAAATCCAAAGTTCGGGAATTATTCGGAGAACTCATCGAAGGTCAATAAAGAGGAAATCGACGAAAGCGTGAGGCGCGGCACCGAGCAGACGGTGTGGAGGACATTTTCGAAAGGGTTTCGATGAAGGTGTCATCTGTGGTTTTGCTCCTGGCGATACTTCTTAGTTCACCCGTGGCATGGGCTGGGCCGCCTTTTCAAACCGACGACCCCGAGCCGATCGACTTCCGCAATTTCGAGTTCTACACTTTTGCTTCCTCGGACGGCACTGCTCTGGAAACCGACATCCAGGCCCCTGCGATCGAATTCAACTGGGGTGCGCTGCCCAATGTCCACCTGCACATCATTGTGCCGATGGCGGCCATCTTCCCGTCCAACGCTGCGAAATTCGCGCCCGCCGGACAGGGGCCGAATGCATACGGCATCGGTGACATCGAAACCGGCGTGAAATACCGCTTCATTCAGGAAGGCAAACACCGCCCGATGGTCGGCACATTCGTGATGTTCGAGATCCCCGCCGGCGACTACAAACGCGGCCTAGGCGTCGGCAAAGTCTGGTACCGGCTACCCGTCTGGGCTCAGAAAAGCTGGGGACCGTGGACCACCTACGGCGGCGTCGGCGAAACGGTGGTCCCGCAAACCGGCTATCGCAGCTTCACCTACGGCGGATGGCTCGTCCAGCGCGACATCGGCAAGAAACTCACGCTGGGCACCGAGCTTTTCTCGCATGGCGCCGAAGGACTTGCCGCGCCGCAGACCAAAGCCGCCGCGCTGCTCGATGCCGGCGGCTACTATTACTTCAAGAAGCCCGCGTTTCAGTTTCTGTTCTGCTACGGTCACAGCGTCGCGGGCCAGCCCGAGAACTATGCGTATGTGGGACTCTACTGGACCTGGGGCAAGAAGTCCGGGGACTCGGATAAGGATTCAACCGGGGCCACCCCCGGACTCGGGCGTTTGGCTGGTTCTGGACCGATGATCGCCACCCTGCGATGATAGTTGCGAGCGTAACGTGAGACTGGTGTGAGAGTCACAGCCAACGATTTAATACTCCTGGCGCACGCCACGCTGGGCGTGCTGGGAACCCTGTCGGCGCTATGGGTGTTCGTTGAGACTCTGAATGCGCAGGAACAAAATGCGCAGCGCATCAGAAGGCTCGCTGTGGCCGTCGCTATTCTGATGGGCGCGGCGGGAACCCTGGGCGGCTATTGGTATCTCCGGTTCTATCCAAGCGAAAGAGCCCTGATTCTGAAAGGGCCGTGGCCATTCGCTCACAGTCTGTTCATGGAGACGAAAGAGCACCTGTTTTTGATGACGCTGATCTTGGCCTTCTATCTTCCCATTGCGGCGCGGGATCGACTGTATTCGAATGCGGTCGCACGGAAGATGGTGCTCTGCGTCTCGATGCTTATCGTACTGACCGGCCTGTCGATAGAAGGTGCCGGGGCGGTCATCGACCATGGCGTAAAGGTCGCGCTGCTTCGACCCACCGTAGAAGGGACCACAAAATGAGCGCCGACACCGCGAATCTGGGAAACGCCAGCGCCGCTTTTGGCTTGGCCGCCGCCGTCACCGCACTTTTCAACACCGCGCTCGCATGCACGAAAGACGCTTACCACCCATTGAACAGTCTGATGAACAAGATCGCTGGCCACAATTGGACGACGCAAGCCTTGGCCGACGTACTCCTCTTCGTCGGTCTGGGGCTGATCTTTTCGGCCATCCGAGTTGCGAAAAAGATGAAGCCGAATCGCCTAATTTCGTTTCTGGTTGCAGCGGTGATGATCGCCGGCGCCGCGCTCTTCGCGTGGTACGCGCTCTACTGAAGAGTGTAAAGCTCTAGCATGCTGCTGTGCGCAAACCGCCGGTGTAACTCCTGATTAGTCGGATAACGGGTAACTTGGGTACTACAACCCACTTGTCCGGTTGCGCGTTAATCAGGAGTTACCCTAGCCCAGAGATTCGGTTTCATTCGCGCCCGATGCGGTCAATTTCTTTCTGGATCGCGAGCTTTTCCAGACTTGCAAGGGGCAAACAAAGGAGGAGGCTGATTCTGCGGTCGAGAATCATGAAAGTGTCCCGAAAGGCGCGCTCGATCTCCTCGGGGGTTCCCTCGACTCCAGCGGGATCGGGAACGCCCCAGTGCGCGGTCATGGGCTGGCCGGGCCAGACGGGACACACTTCCTTCGCCGCGTTGTCGCATACGGTAAAGACGAAATTCATCTTGGGCGCACCCGGCTTTGCAAACTCGTCCCAGTTCTTGCTGCGTAACGCGGCAGTGGGCATGCGGGCCATTTCAAGTTGCTTGAGTGCTTCAGGACGAACGCGCCCGGCGGCATGGCTCCCGGCGCTGTAAGCTCTAAAAGTGGGCTGACCCTTACGGTTGAGAATCGCTTCGGCCATGATCGAGCGAGCCGAATTTCCGGTGCACAAAAACAGCACGTTGTATCGCGGCTGCATTGCAGTCAGGTACGGGGCTTGACGGCGCGCACGAACGCACTCATGAACCTGCCATCCACCTGTGCTGCGAGTGCGTCCACATCCAGTCCTTTTTCTGCGAGAAACTCACGCGCGTCTTCAACGCGGTAGATACGCGTCGGTTCGATTTCGATCTGCTCGAAACCCGCCGAGGTCAGCTTGTTCTGATATTCATCTTCATCGAGCGCGCCCGCTATACAACCGACCCACAAGAGGACGCTTTGGCGAATCTCTGGAGCAATCTCACCACGCGTAACTACGTCGGACACTGCAAATCGGCCGCCCGGCTTCAGAACGCGAAACGCTTCGCGCAACACCTGGTTTTTGTCCGCCGAAAGATTGATGACGCAATTCGAGATGATGACGTCCACCGAATTGTCAGGCAGAGGAATGTTTTCGATTTCCCCTTTCAGGAACTCGACATTCTCGGCACCCGACTTGCGCTTATTCTCATTTGCGAGGGCGAGCATCTCGTCCGTCATGTCGAGGCCATACGCTTTCCCTGTGGGACCAACGCGCTTGGCAGAAAGCAGTACGTCAATGCCTCCACCGGAGCCAAGATCCAGCACGGTTTCTCCGGCACTCAATTTCGCCAAGGCGGTCGGATTTCCGCACCCGAGGGAAGCCTGCACAGCCTCGTTGGGAATTTGCTCGGTCTCGGCCGCATCATAGAGATTCGACGTAATCGGATCGCATGAGCAATCGCTTGCCGGAGCCGCTCCACAGCAACTGCTGCCGCTCCCGACCCTGAGAGCCGCTTGCCCGTATTTCTCTTTGACCGTTTCTCTGATGTTCGGATCGTCCAAGTTTTGCTCCTACTTGCAGATTTGCATGATGGCCTGCGGTCGAACCGCCTTATTCCGCGTGCAGCACTCGGCGTAGAGAAACCGCAAAAGTTCCTGAAGCGCCTCGGTGTTAGCGGCGTACCGAAGGAACGTGCTCTCACGTTGCACGCGTACGAGGTTTTCGTTTTTCAGTTTGTCCAGGTGGTGGGATAGAGTTGAATTCGGAATCTCCAACTCGTCCTGAATCTCGCCGACGACAAGACCATCGGGATGCGCGGAAAGCAGCAATTGCATAATCCGCAGCCTCGGCTCGGTTCCCATCGCCGAAAGCATGTCGGCATATCGTGCGACCAGTTCGCTGGCTTTCTTGCTTTGTGCTGTCGCCATATTTCGATGTTTGCAGAAATATGGGTGCGTGTCAAGCGGGGATCGAGCACCTGTCAACTCCTGATGAGTCGGATTAGCGGACGAGCGGCTATTTTAGCGGCGTTTCGGACCGGGCTGCCGGATGCCGCATGGCGTCTTCCCAACGGCGGCGCGTGCGACGTATCGCGTTGCGATGTTCCCAGCTAAGCTTAAGCGCAAAATACCGCTGGCGCGCTCGGGTGAGATACAAAAGTAGAGTTCGCATAGGTTTGCCCTACCGCTGAATCACGTTCCGGGAAAGCGTGTCTATTTGCGTGAGAATGGATTGGTCAGCGTCGGAGAAGAGGAAATATTTGCCGGGTTTCGCTGCTGCGATCTGTCCCATTCGGTGGCGCGCACTCGCGAGACCTTCCACAGTCTCGACCCACCGGCCGTATTCTGCCGGCGCTCCCGAGAAGATATCAAAAGTTTCCTCGCTCACCGGTGCACCACGTGGAAGAGCTTATGGCTTCCGCATGAACGAAACTGTCCTCAAAAGCACACTCGGCTTCCTGTACCCGACACCTGAAATGATGGCGCTTCACGGGACAGACGGTGCGTCAAACAGGAGTTGGACGGCGTGACCGGCCGCAGCTCGAACGGTGAGATCCTCGAAGCAAGCACGCGAGCTTATTTCGGTTCGCCTGGCACCGGCGGGGAATTATCGATCAACCATTCGGCCCGCTTGCCGGCTTCGGTTATCGCTGCCGTCTCGGTTGCAAAGATGACGTTTCGGTCTCGCGGAGTCCATGCTTGACTCTGGTCCGTGCCATCAATGCGATAGCGCGGGCCCCACGCTTCATTCGGCGGGTAGTTTATCTGGCGAGCGGTTGCATTTATCGCGAAGCCTTTGTAGTTGTAATCCATGCCTCTATCGTTGCACGCCTAAGGCCCGGCCAGAGCGTTCATTCGGCGCGAAGGGATAGGCTCTCCTCAATTGATCCTCGTGGGTTTCATTGACAGCGTGGGACCCGAGTACATCACAATAATTTTTTCTCCGCTGTCCGGATTCCGAAACTCGATGGACCACTTGCCGCCCTTGTGGGCAAAACATTCCGGCGCTTGGTTGACGATGCGCGAGATCGCCTCTCGAAGGCGAAGCCCAGCTTCTGCCACTTCTTTCTGAAGAAGTTCGTCCACGGTTCACTCTCCGTTTCTCCGCGCAACGATACTATGCGCGCGGCGACAAATCTGTCCCTTAAGGAACAGGATTGCGTATTGCGCCAAAGTCCACGCCGACGCATGCCAGAGGCGACCTTGTAAAGCATTACGGCCGGCGGTGGTTATTAGTAGTTGGTTTCCGCATACACATATGTTTATTGGCGTTTACTTTCGCGCTTAACCATGGTTAATATCAGTCAGCGCTGCCGGTGAACACGAAGGGACTACCAGCAGGCCTGAGCTTCTCCAGCCCACCCTGCCTTCCGGAGCGTGAAATTCGAGACACGAACCATGGCGCGAATCGCAAATTGCGGATTGGCCTTTGCGGCCTTTTGCCTCTTTCTGTTTCCAACGGAGACTCTTGGCGCAGGGAGAGACGACCAGTGCAATCGTTGGCCAGGTGACGGATGCAACCAGCGCGGCGATTGCGGGCGCTACGGTGACCATCACAAATCGCGAGACCGCCCTACAGCGTGGCGCCAAGACCGACGATGAGGGCCGGTTCAATTTTCCGCAGCTAAAACCCGGCAGCTATTCGGTCAGAGTGGAGGCGGGAGGCTTCGATCCGCAGCAGAATGACAACGTGGTTTCGGGTCTGGGACAAAAGCAGACCGTCAATTTCACGCTAAAAGTGGCGCAGTCAAATCAGACAGTCGAGGTAAGCAGCGCAGCTCCGCTCATCAACCCGGAAAACCCGAACACATCCACGAACCTGAATGCGCCGGCGCTGGAAAACCTTCCCAATCCAGGCGGTGATTTAACCTACCCTCTTCAGTTTGCCCCGGGCGCACTTATCAACACAGCAGGCAGCGGCAATGACTTCGTCGGGGGAACGAATGGGTACGGCAACGTCGAATTCAATGGCCTGCCCGCTCTCTCAAACGGCTACATCGTTGACGGCCTGGAAACGAATGACCCGCTGACGAATCTGAACAGCGGACTCTCGACCAACCTCGTCCTCGGATTGAACTCGATATCCGAAGTGACCGTGAACACGCTTTCCTACGCGGTAGACGAGGGGCGGTACGGGGCGTCGCAGGTCAACTACGTTACAAAGTCCGGATCGAACCAGTTTCACGGAAATCTTTACGAGATCTGGAACGGCTCGATAATGAACGCAGCGGACTATTTCACAGACGCGACACCGGGGAATCACAAGCCGCGCTCAACGGTCAACCACTTCGGCGGAAGCGTGGGAGGCCCGATTGTCCGCAACAAGCTTTTCTTCTTTTTCGACAGCGAATGGGTTCGGATTGCGCTTCCAATTGTGACGGCCACGACGGTTCCAACTTCGGCATTCGAGAGCTACGTCCTGCAGCAACTCCCGTTGGGTGGAACGGATTCCGTGACGGGTTCGGTTTATCAACCGTCCCCACAGTCGGTGCCGTTCTATCAGAAGATGTTCTCGCTTTACGGCAATACAAACGGAACGCCCCTCGCGGTGCTGGGTTGTCCTTTCGATGTGGGCGGAGGTCCGCCAGCAATTGCGAACGATGGGAACGGTTGCGCGAATCGCCAGAGCGTTTCTCATTCGAGCGACGATCACGAACAGGTCCAGACGGCTCGCATCGATTACGACATCAATGAGAAAAACACCACCTGGTATCGCTTTCAGGCGGACACCGGGCTGCAGGCTGCGTACACCGATCCCATCAACCCGCTGTTCAACGCCCTCTCCCCTCAACCTCTGTACTCGTTCGCGGCAGGATACACGCACGTCTTTTCGCAGAACCTTGTGAATTATTTCAATCCGGCGTTCTCGTGGTACGAGAGCCTGTTCGGGCCTGCGGATTTCCAGAAAACGCTCGCCGCATTCCCGATTGTTTTGCAAGGCAGCGGTGCGAATGCGCCGTTTACAACGGTCGGAGGACTGGACAACACATGGGTTCAGGGACGGCGCGCCTCCCGGTTTTTTATAAACGACAACCTGGCCTGGAGCATTGGAACGCATGAGCTACGGTTTGGGACCAATACGCGAATCCTGCGGCTGAATGACTATGACTTCGGGGAGGGATCGGTACCGACGGTGACGTACACCGACCTGCCGCAATATATTTACGGAGTCGCATCCACGGCGACAGAGACTTTCCCTACATCGGCAAACCAACCTTTCAACTTCCTGAATCTCGACCTGTATGTTCAAGACACATGGAAAGTGACCAAGAAGCTGACGTGGACTTTCGGAATACGGGACACTCTAAACTCGAATCCACTAGATCCGCATCGGCGTATCGCCCGTCTGGGCGGCGCTTTCGATTCCATCTCGCATGACGTGAACCAGCCGTTGAACGCGGCCATACAAACGGGCCTCGGTAACGTGTTTTCTTCGACGCCCCTTGCGATCCTGCAACCGAGGACCGCGATCGCGTGGCAGTTTGAGTCGAAGTGGGTGCTGCGCGCCGGATTTGGCGTTTTCAGTGACATTTTGCCCGGCAGCGTCGCCGACACGGTTGGTTTCAATCCACCCTACGTGAAGTCTTTCCAGGGCGGACTTCTCGGGACGGTCGGCGGCACGGCAATCGCGCCGGGAGTTCCTGGCAGTGCGATTGACGCAGTGGTGGCCGCCAATAAGATCTTTAGCCTGGGTTTTCCGCAGGGCCAGCTTTCCTGCGCGTCGGCACAAGCGGACAGTGCGACTTGCCTTCCTCCGGTCGCCATCACGGCGGTACCGAATGGCGAACTCCATGCGCCTTACTTTATGGAGTGGAGTCTTGGCCTGGAACATCAATTCGGCGCCACCGGAAGTATCCACGCGCAGTACGTGGGCACTCGCGCGGTGGACCAACCATATCTGACGCAAGTGAACGGCTATCAAACGGTCTGCGAGGGATGTTTTGCGCCGTTTCCTTACGCACAATCCACCGATCCGAGATTCGGGGCCGTTACGCAATTTTCCACCGGCGCGAACAGTCACTACAACGGGCTGCAGTTGACCGCAATGAAACGCATGGGGCACGGCCTGATGGGACAAATCAATTACACCTGGAGCCGTTGCATGGACACCGTCTCGAACGGCGGATTCCTGCAGTTCTCGGCAGGAGGAATCCTCTCGCCTCTTCCGGGAGATCTGGCGCGCGACTACGGTCCCTGTGACTACGACATCCGGAACAATCTCAACGCACAATATGTCTATCAACTCCCGCTCAAGGTACAAAATCGGCTTCTTGGCCACGCGCTCAACGGCTGGCAGGTTTCGGGAACCGTGTTTTGGCATAGCGGGATTCCGTTTTCCGTCCTGAGCACGCCTTATTCGGCAAATGGAAATGGCATCGTGAACGGCAGTGGACCGCAATTCGCAAGCGTTGTTCCCGGCGTTCCGCTCTACGAACACAATCCCATTCCAGGCGTCACCCAACCGGGCACAGTTCAGTGGCTCAATCCCGATGCTTTTGTGTCTACCGTTGATCCGAGCACAGGCGCATGCTTGGGAGGCGACAGCCCCACGAACTGTCAATTCGGGAATCTAGGTCGCAACGCGCTGCGCGGCCCCAATTTTGCGTGGAGTGACTTCTACCTGACGAAATCGTTTTCCTTGACCGAGGATGTGAAGCTGCGGTTCGACACACAGTTCTTCAACGTCTTCAATCATCCGAATTTCGGACTTCCAAGCATGGTGCTGGCCGGCATTCCGGGAAAACCGACTACGCAGACAGGGTTCGGAGCGCTTACGTACACGACCTCTCCGCCAACCGGCCTGCTCGGCGTTGGGTTGGGCGGTGATAGCACGCCACGCATGATCGCGTTCCAATTGCGCCTGGAGTTCTGAGAACTTGATCACAAGACGTTGGGATGCCCATAGGCTCCTGTCATACGCTAAATCCCGAACTGCTCAAGGTTCCGGCCGTATCACGGCGCATCCGGAAACTATTCCGAGCCGCAAGTCGGGTTCTGGGAAGTTCCAGCGCGCTAACTCATGGTGAGTCGGATTACCGCGTTAATCAGGACCTACGGCATTCGACGAATGTTTCAGAAGCCCGTTT
The DNA here is from genome assembly GCA_963814605.1 of uncultured Acidobacteriota bacterium. GTDB lineage: Bacteria > Acidobacteriota > Terriglobia > Acidiferrales > UBA7541 > Palsa-295. Next base: position 1,658,557 of record CAWFDD010000002.1, read on the forward strand.
CTGGCTAGTGATCGGCACTTGGTCGGCGCGGACCTCTTGTGGAAGGTGTTTTCACGTACGCGCTAAAGTATAAGTGTTGCAGGATCAGGCCAGCAATAGCGCACGGAGAGGACGCGGTTTCCGTCAGGCACGGGATTCTCAGCCGAACCGACAGCGATGGCTCCTGCTCTTTCGTAAAATTGGCGCGCTCTATGGTTTTGCTCAAACACCCAGAAATAAAGGCCAACTCGTGACCCGTCTTTTAGGAGACGCCTTGCGGCTTCTGAGAGAAGTTGTCTCCCGACCCCCTGTCCGGTAAGGTCCGGGGCTACGTGCAGGTTGTCGAGGAACGATCCAAAGACAGCATCTTCGTTAAGGAACACACAAATAAAGCCCGCCAGCCGAACATCCGATTCCGCAACCAAGACGAACATAGGTTTGGTACGCGTACTTGAGAGTCTATCCTGCCAAACAGCTAAGCGATCCCTATGGACCTGGCCGTCCAGGTAGTCGTCTGACAGAATCCCACGGTATGAAGCGCGCCAGCTTTCGGCATGCAGATTTGCGATGCATTCGATGTCGTCTGCAGTTCCTTCTCTAATGAGCATGCCGCCGCATCATAGAGCACCACTCAACGAAACACCAGAATTTGGGCTAATACTCCGCTCAATCCCCCGAAGTGCGCTTCCGGGAGCTTCCAGCGTGCCAAGTCCTGATTAGTCGCACGACCGGACAAGTTCGTCCCAGTACCAACTGATCCGGATCCGTTCGGTAGTGAATGGGCGCCGACGATCTGGCCCGGGCCCGCGCGCAGATTCCTGTTAATATGGCCGGCAGTTTCGGATCCGAGAATCCCTTTCGACTCAGATCGGACGCGTGGCGTGAATTTGTCTCATGTTTACTTCGTAAAGACCGATCGTCTTGGATTCGGTCATTGGCGCCAAGACGATTTCCCGTTGGCCTCACTTCTTTGGGGCGATCCTAAAGTGTCTTCCTTGATCGGTGGTCCCTTTACACCGGGTGAAATAAGGGCACGGCTCAATCGAGAAATCGAATTGGGGACCGCTTATGCTGTTCAGTATTGGCCTATCTTCTTGCTTCAGAATAGTGAGCTTGCGGGCTGCGCGGGATTGCGACCTTACAAGGGCGAGGAGAATATTTTTGAGATGGGAGTTCATCTGCGTCCCGAAAACTGGGGCCAAGGCTTGGCTCAGGAAGCTGGACGAGCCGTGATCGCGTTCGCTTTCGGTACTCTTGGCATCAAAGCTCTCTTCGCAGGACATCATCCGGCGAATACAGCCTCACGTCGGCTAATCGAGAAGCTTGGGTTTCGTTTCACGCGCGAAGAACTCTACACTCCTACGGGTCTGAACCATCCGTCCTACCTGCTAACGAACCCCGACACCTCGGTTCGTGGTAAATTGTCTTGACCGGAACGGTTTCTCCGAGAGTGTTTCGCGGCACCTGGAAAGTTAATCTGAATTGAGAACTGGCGACTGAACGGACCGCAAGCTATGCCCGTCCGCAGCATCCTCCAACTTGGTGATCCGCGACTGCGCGAAATTGGTCTGCCAGTAGAGGATCCCTCGGCCTCCGAAGTTGCCGCTCTGGTAAGGGATCTCGCCGATACGCTTGCCCACTGGCGTTCGACCACCGGTTACGGCCGCGGTATCGCAGCCTCGCAACTCGGTGTGCGCCGGCGGGTCATCTTCCTGCAGTTGCCCGGAGCGCAGCCCTGGCCGCTGGTGAACCCCGAAATCATGCAACGCAGCGAAGAGAAGATTGTTGTCTGGGATGCGTGCCTCAGCTTCCTTTCGATATTCATGCAGGTCGAGCGGCACCGCGAGATCACTGTCCGTTACCAGGATCTCACATGCGAGCGCCACGAAATCCGCGCCGGCGATGACCGCAATCTCGCCGAACTCCTACAGCACGAAATCGACCACCTTGACGGAGTGCTCGCCGTCGACCGCGTCACCGACATCAAGACTCTGTGCACGCGCGAGGAATTCGAAAAGCGCTATCGCGCGGCGAGCCCGTACGCCGTTGCTCCAGCCGCAATCAAAAGCTGAATCGTTCGCAATCGAGAGTCGCCCGGTTGCTAACCACTGGGAATCGGTATGTGTCTCCACGTCGGCGGAGTGGGCTTGACGCCTGATTAGTTGGGTGGTCTCAATGGGTTGACGCAACACTCAGGTCGGACCCGACTTGCATTGAAAACAAAGGCTAAACCGCTCGCTAGGGCTAGATCGGCCGGAACACTACCCTGGCTAGGTTTTGACCGAGTAATGCCAACAGACCGCTTCTTCATTGCTCGGACTACCAGTCCGGGCAGCTTGCCCGGCGAACGGGCCGGGCAAGCCCAGGTCGAAAACCCGGCCATGAGCCCGAACTTTCGCAGCCGCCTCAGTTCCAGTACTACAGAGGTCCGATCACGCGGACCTGCCTCGAGCAGAAACGAATCTACAGTAAATGCTCTATGGTTTCTTTCGCGGCCATTGGTTTATTGTGCGTCGCGCGGCGGTTTCAGGACCAGACGGCGCCAATGCCTTGCAGTTCGGCGCTCATCGCTCCGTCGCGATTCCTCGCTCGTATCGACAGCACAGAACCTCAGCTGGAGAAGATGCACATGTAAGGCGCCGAGCGAACTCGGCTACGCTCTTACGAGAGGCAGATATGTACAACCATTTTTTCGGACTGCGTGAACATCCATTCAGCATCAACCCCGATCCACGATATCTATTCCTCACTCGTCAAACCCAACGAGCACTGGATCAGCTGACCTACGGAATTGAGTCACGTCAGGGCCTCATCCTCCTGACGGGCGAGGCCGGAACCGGCAAGACGACCGTGATCAACCGCGTCCGCGATTGGCTGCATGAACGGCAGACCCCTACCGCGTTCATTTTTAATTCGCATCTGGAAACTGGCCAGCTATTCGATTGCATATTGGCGAACTTCGGAGTGCCGCCGACCCCGCAGTTGAATGGCGATGCATTCCCGCGCTTGAATCAGTGGCTGTGCAGTCGTTACCGCGCCGGCGAGCTCCCCGTGTTAATTGTTGACGAAGCGCAGGGGCTGACGATGCACGTGCTCGAAGAGATTCGCATGCTCTTGAATTCAGAGACGCCGCACGGAAAATTGCTGCAGATCGTTCTCTCGGGCCAGCCGGAACTGGAAGCGAAGCTCAACCGGCCAGAGCTGCGCCAGCTGAAGCAGCGGATTACCGTCCGCTGCAAAACCGAGCCGCTTACCCTCCAGGAAACTAGCGACTATATTGAGTCCCGCCTGAATGTCGCCGGCGCCAAAGGCAAGCAGCTCTTCGCGTCTCAGGCTATAGAGGCAGTGCATTTTTACTCGCGCGGGATTCCGCGCATCATGAACCTGCTGTGCGAACATGCACTCATCAATGCCTATGTTGATGGAGTGCATTTAGTGCCCGCGCACATGATTGAGGAGATTGCGCACGAGTTCCAATTCGACGATAAACCGGTCCCTCGGTCAGGTTTGCGTGCCGCCGGGAGCCCCGAGTCCATCACCGAACCATTGGCTTTTCCCGAGGGGGCAAGACCTGATTATCAGGAAGTGGCACCGCATCTGGCCGGCAAACCAGACGCCGTTGTGACCCTCGCTCCAATCTCACTGATTCCGGCAGCTCCAACTACGGACCTACGTGGCCCGCATAGTGAAGCAATGCAGAGCCCCATGGACTCGCTGCTAAGTCCGGGTCCCGCTGCTGTCTCAGGCGCCTCAGTACGCGCGTTTACCATGTTGGATGGCAGCAAAGGCGCACACAAAATCACGGAGATGAACATCGCATCCAGTCGCCGATTGCTTGGCGAGCTTGCAATTGCGCAGGCACGCCCCGCGCGAGCGTCCGGCACTGGATCGGCGGCGAGACAACAGAGCTACCATGTGTGGCGAGCGTCGCATCACGCTTGGGCGCGCCTTTTCGATAAGCACGCATTGCATCGGTTCGCGGTGGACGTCAGGTCACGAGCCGCGCGCACTACGCAGCAACTGTCCGACATACCTTTGCGCCCGGCGCTTGATTGGTGCGGGCTTGTCTGGCGGGATGCAGCGCACGATTTGCGCCGAACGGCCGGGGCCATCGCACCCTGGATACGACGCTCTCTGGCCCAGCGATACGACACAACTCCCGGCGTGCACAATCCGCTGACCACGATCGGTATGGCGTCTGCCTCTTCGCACCAGCTCCACGTTGCGTGGCAGACGTGGCGCGAGAGGCGTCTGTCCGTTTCCGGCACGCTCCGGGTCGGAATGTCGTTGCTGCAATGGCTGCGAGAGCCTATGCGTCCGTCCCAGCTGAGGCCGTCAACTCGAAGGTAAGACATTGCTCCAGGTTGAGCGGCTGATAGGGAAAAGGCCGGAACATGCCCCTTTAGCGCGTCTCAATTCGTGGCACCGCTGGCACGAATTCGGTGAGAAAAGTTCTGAAATCGCCCCCGTGGGCGCGCCACTCCTTTTCTCATATCCTCAAGCAGTCACACCGAGATTTGGCGTCCACCGAGATTTGGCGTCCACCGAGAACGCCATCCTCCGGTTCTCATTACCCGATATTGACTTGGAATGTCAGAGAAGGGTTGCCGTATGCCACTGCGTACCACACCCCATCCGCTCCCATGATGAAGTACACGTCCTGCTGGTAAAACCACGGCGGATAAGTTCCCGCATAGAACCAATAGCCGCCGTAAGAGTATTCCCGGCGTCCTTCATAGAGGCGTCCCCCGGCTGCAGCGAAACGGGCATGATGGTCAGGGCCAAATTTACTCGTAGTGTATTCATGTCCGCGACTATCCTTCTGACCGTTCTTGGCGTACTGGCCTTGTGATTGCTGCGCATGAGCGGCTTGCTCTTGCTTGGCCTCCGGCTTGGCTTCTTCCTGCTTTGCGGCAGGCTTGGCTTCTTCCCGCTTTGCAACAGGCTTGGTCTCTTCCTGCTTTGCAGCGGGCTTGGCCTCTTCCTGTTTTGCAACGGGCTTGGCTTCTTCCTGCTTTGCGGCAGGCTTGGCTTCTTCCTGCTTTGCGGCAGGCTTGGCGCTGTCGTCGGGTTTCGTCTCCTGCGCGTACGATGGAGCGACCGCTCCAAGCAGCAGGACCAAAACTCCGGTGCTAATAAGATTCAGTGCTTTCATGTTCGTTGCCTCCATTGCCATAATTCGGCATGGACATTAGATTAGAGAGACGCCGTCGAAGTCTGTGCTGTTATGGACACATTTTGCGGGCCTTCAAAACGAGAGTGAAGTCGACGTGTCTATTGAACATTTGGATGTCATGGCCTCCGGTCGCACATTCCTGCACTCAGCTTGGTTCGTCGGCTCCGGTTTCCTTGAGTGCGGCATTAAACCGCGCTTGCAACGCCATGCCCACCAATGTGGCGATCAGAATCGCGGGGTAGAGTTGGCCGATGAGCGCTTCCGCCGTGGTCAGCGAGCGCGCAATGCGATGGACGGGATAAGCGTCGCCATACGACACGGTGGTGAGGGTTTCAAAGCTGAAATAGATCAAACGGCTAGGTTCACCGGTGGAAACTCCGGCGGCCAGCGGCGTTTGGAAATGGATTGCGTTGGGAATTAATTCCAGGAGCACTTTGTAAGCGAACGCCCATGTCACGCCGATCAGCAGGTAGGCCGCGATGCCGCCCATGACCCGGTGCACAGAAACGGGGCCAGGAAGAAGAAATGTCTGCTTCAGCGTCATGACCACGAGTATGGCCATGCAAAACACCTTGAGCGCCGAGTCCCAGCCCCTGGGGCTGAACGAAGGGTTGAATTCTGCGAGCAGGTCCGCCGTGAACTCCAGAACGGTCAGGGCGAGGATGAGATAGATCAGCATGCGCTTGTGTATGGTCGCGAATGCGCCGGAGAGGAGCATGAGCGCGAAGGTGAGATCTATTGCAATTCGTCCTGGGCGCGACTCGCCGACCATCGGAACGAAAATCGTCATAAGCACCAAAAATGCGAGGAAGAAGCTCAGATGTCGATCCTCGCGCCAGAAACCGGGCACCCGCTGAATGATCTCTTTGTCAGCCACCAGGTTTTCTCCTTTCGATTGTGCTTGATCCGATTTCTCAGAGAGCAGCTTTGATCTTCATGAGGCGGCTATCCACGCCGCCACTTAGATGGCCTCGCGCCCCGATGGAAAGACAAGCTTCGAGTGTGCCGTTTTGGACAGACGCCGGTGTTCGCCGCGTCCACAATACAGCCGCATGGCGAGGATACGGCCGCGAAGGGGGAAATATGTTTCATTTGATTTGGTACATTCTCATTGGGTTAGTCTCGGGGTTCATCGCGAAATCGGTGATGCACGTGCACATGACGATGTTCTGGACGATCGTGCTCGGCATCATCGGATCGATCTTCGGCGGCGGCGTTACCCACATACTTTTCCGCCCGAAAAACGAACGATATCATCCCGCCGGCCTCATTTTTTCCACTCTGGGCGCGATCTTGATACTTTACATCTGCTATAAGCTGAACATTCATTTTCCCGAGGTCTCGTCTTCTCTACTGCATTAACGCGCTATGGGTTTTGCGCGGGTCGATGCGCCCCCGTCGCTCCAGCGAGTGACAAGCGAATGGCTTGAGAGCGGAGGGGACTGGCTGTCGGCACGAATACCGGTCGTGTCTTTTCGCGAGACTTCGCCTGTAATAGACTCTGTGCCTAAAGTTCAGCTGGAATTCGATGAGTCATTCAACCGTGCGCGTGCCCCGCTGGCCCGCCTTCGTAGCGATGTTGGCTGCCGCTGGTGTGTACCTAGCGTTGCCGGAGAATCTTTCCGTGGGTCCGAGTTGGCTGTTGTTCGCGACGGTCGTCATTTTGTTGATTCCAATCCTGGCGACCTATCGCCGCGGCCGTTACAAGGCAACCCGGATCCTTACGCTCGTGGCCAATGGAGTTATCACCGTCGCAATGGTCGCTTCCTTAGTTCTCCTGGTCAGAGGCATACCGGAACATCTTCAGACACCGAGGGCGTTGCTAGGCTCGGCAAGCGCGCTTTGGGGCACGAATATTCTAGTGTTTGCGCTCTGGTACTGGGAGCTGGATGGGGGTGGTCCGCTGACGCGCGAGCAGCCGCATACCTTGTGCGATAGCTCATTCCTTTTCCCGCAGATGTTAGGCACGGAGGAAAAGGATTCGACTTGGAAGCCGAACTTTGTGGACTATCTATTTCTCGCTTTCAATACGAGCACAGCTTTTTCACCGACAGATACTGCTGTTCTTTCGCGTTGGGCGAAGGTCGGCACGATGCTGCAGTCGTTAATTTCGCTCACGATCGTTGCGTTGCTTGCTGCGCGGGCCGTGAATATTTTCTAAGTCGTCCTCTACCGAGATTCTCGTTTCGCACGGACCGGCTTTGGTGGCAGATTCGTTGTGCCCCGTGCGAAAGGAGGGTACGATTCGCGAGGCGAAGGTCCAAATCGGACGCTCGAGCTTGCGCGACTTCGTCGAGGAGGAAGCATGTCCACACTGCGAACGGGTTTGTTGATTTTCGTCGTATTGCTCCCTGTGGTCGCAGCCGCACAGACAACGCCCCCTGCAAAAGTGACTCCAGCGCGGGCTTCAAGCGGCCCAATGATTGTGGAGCCAGGTTCGGAGAAGTGGGGCGACATCCCGGCGGCGGCCATGGTTGGCACCCCGTCGGTTGAATTTGGTGGGACAGTGCGCGTTGCCATCATTCAAGGCGATCCAATGACAGCGGGGCGCACGTATACTCTGCGTCTTTCGTGTTCCGACGGAACCAAGATCGCACCGCACTGGCATCCGACGACGGAGAACGTAACCGTGATCCGGGGCGCCGCCGCGGTTGGCATGGGATCGAAATGGGACGATGCGGCGCTCAAGGATGTGCCCACGGGCGGGTTCTTCTGGGCAGGGCCGCATATGAGGCACTTCGCGGAATGCAAGGGCGATACGATTCTGCAGGTCCACGGAGTCGCGCCCTTTGTGATTAATTTTGTCAGCCCCGATGAATCTCAACCAGCCAAGAAATCAAAGTAGGCGATGGTGAACAGCTATTACGGGTCAAAACAAAGTGCCCGTGATAGCCTTGGATTTCGATGACTTCGCAGACATATCGCTTCGCCTGGCGACCCTCCAGTTGAATGACGAGTCCTCTATGATTGGCCAAACCCTCGCACACTACCGCATCAACGAAGAACTCGGCCGCGGCGGGATGGGCGTGGTTTATCGCGCGCATGACGAGCGGTTGCTCCGCTCCGTAGCCATCAAAATCCTGTCCGATGTTTCCCGTGGGTCGGCGGAAACGCGCTCGCGCATGTTGGCGGAGGCACGAGCCGCTTCCAACCTGCATCATCCCGGGATCACCACCATCTACGAAGTCGGCGAGGATGGCGACAGCATTTTCCTGGTGATGGAGCTGGTCGAGGGCCGCACGTTGCGGTCGGTCCTTTCTGACGGACCGCCGGAGGTGAAACGCATCGTCGAGCTTGGGACGCAACTGGCGGAGGCTCTTGAAGCAGCCCATTCGCGCGGCGTCTTTCATGGCGACATCAAGCCGGAAAACATAGTGGTTCAGCCGGACGGGCGCGCGAAGCTGCTCGATTTCGGTGTAGCGCGCCGCGGCGTTGATGAATCCGTTACGACGACGATCAGTGCGCCGCTTGAGGACGGCCAAACGCCGGGGATTCAGGGAACGATCGCCTATCTGGCGCCGGAGCAATTGCGCTGCGAGCCCGCCGATGGGCGCGCTGATCTGTATTCGCTCGGCGTGGTGTTCTACGAGCTTGCCAGCGGCCGGCGGCCGTTCTCCGCGCCGACTGTCGCCGCGCTCATTTCGCAGATTCTCTCCGGCTCCGAGCCACATTTGAAGGATGTCGCGCCCGGCGCGCCCCGCGCGTTTTGCTCTATAGTCGAAAAGGCTCTCGAGAAGAATCCGTCAGATCGCTTTCAACGCGCCCGTGATCTTCAGCGTGAGCTCACCAATTTGGGTCGCGAGCTCGAACTCGGGGCCTTCCTCCCAGCGGCTCTTGCCGGCCAGCGTTCCGTTGCAGTACTCCCCTTCAAGCTCCTGACGCCGAATCCGAGCGATGAATACCTGAGCATGGGCCTGGTGGATGCGGTGATTAATCATCTCAGCTCCAGCGGCGAGCTGCTCGTTCGCCCGGCCCAGTCCGTATCTCGTTATTCCCAACGCGAAACCGACCCGCTCACCGCCGCACGCGATCTGAACGTGCACGTCGTCGTGGACGGCAGCATTCAAAAACTCGGCGATAAGCTGCGCGTGCACGTCCGCGCCTGGAACGCGGCCGATGGTTCGGCTTTGCTTTCCGCCAAGCACGACAGCGACGCCGCGGACCTCTTCCATTTGCAGGACTCGATCGCCGAGCGCGTTGGCACATCCCTAGGGCTCAAAGCGCATGCGGATGGCGAAGCGACCGGCCCTCCGACGAAAAATCCAATTGCCTACGAGCTTTACTTGCGCGCCGCCGACCGGCTAGTTCGTCTGAACAGTTGGGACAACCGCGCAGCGGTGGAGATGCTCGAGAACGCCACCAAGCTCGATCCGAAATTCGCGGATGCCTGGGCCCGCCTGGCTGAAGCGCTGATGCTTGTTGGAACTACTTCCAGCTCTTCGCCGCACTGGGTGCGCGACGCTGAGAAAGCCCTAAGGAAAGCCATATCACTTGATCCCGATAATGCCGAAGCCCATTGCGCGCACGGCCGGATCCTGTGGAGTCCCGCGAAGAAATTTCAGAATGGCCCGGCGTTGCGGGCTCTTTCGCGGGCTTTGCGCATCAATCCGGGTTGCCAGCCCGCGCGCCTCTGGCAAGCGCTGATCTTCAATCACATTGGCATGTTGAAAGAGGCCAAGCAAGGATTGCTGATGGCTCTGGCCGCGCGGCCTGACGACGCGTTCACCAACGTCTTTCTCGGCCACACAGCCATGAGCGGACGGAATTTCGAAGAAGCCGAGGAGTGTCTCGACCGCGCCCTTCGCTACGACCCGGTGAACATCTGGGCCAACGTGTTCCAGCCGACGGTGCTGATTTACGCCGGGAAGCTCGACCAGGCCGAGACGCGAATTCGCGCGGCGCAGAATTCGCTGCCGGGCGATTCGTGGCTGATCTCCTGCGAAGCGCTTCTCTGGGCGCTGCGCGGCGAGCGAGCCAAGGCCGCACGCCTGGTGCGTCTGGCGCTGCAGGCCAAGGCACAGCCGCTGCTTCACACTCATCACATGTGGCACACCGCCGCTGCTACGCTCGCACTTCTTGGGAAACCGACACCCGCGATGGAGTTGCTGGAGAGGGCAGGAGGCTTCGGCTTGCCCAATTACGAATTGTTCCGTGACGATAAGTTCCTGGAGCCGCTAAAAGGCAAGCAGCGTTACGAGCGCCTTCTCGCCAAGCTGAAACGCGAAGGCGACGCCTACCGTCGCGAGTTTGCCCAAGTGTCTTGAATTAATGTTGTCGTCCCGCGCCGCAAAGATTCTCGCTTCCAGCCGGTTTCGGGAGTTACAATCTGAGCAATAGCGGAACGTAATTCTTTGGAGGGCGTCCCATGAAAAGCCTGCTCGCCGTAATCCTGCTTTGCGTTGGCTCTGCGACCGCTTGCGTGGCCCAGCAGTCGCCGGCCGACCAGCCGGCCTCAAAGGCGGACATTGATCGCTACTACCAGGCCATGCACGTTCGCGAGCTGATGAAAAGCACCATGGACGGCGTGTCCAAGCAGATGCGCAAGATGATGCACGACGAACTTCAGAAGGCTCCCAATCTCCCTCCCGATGCTGAAGAAAAGATGAATAAGATGTACGACGAGATGTTAAAGAACATGCCGCTCGACGCCCTTTTGGACGCGATGGAACCCGTGTACCAAAAGCATTTCACCAAGGGAGACATTGACGCATTGATTGCGTTCTACTCGACCCCGGTTGGACAGAAAATGCTCGTGGAACTGCCCGCGATCACCCAGGAAGCCATGCAGGCTTCGTCCGGAATAATCCGAAAGTACATGGATCAAACAATGCAGCAGGTCGAGGATCAAATCGCACAGATGTCGAAGGACAGCCAGCCCGATTCAAAGAAATCGACTTCCACGAATTAACGGTAATCCCCTGCCGGGTGCCGCGTGATCGCATGGGACGGTTGCCTGGTCATCTACCTGGTCATGCCGCGCCGTTCAGATGTTGTTCAAAAAACGCGAAGATTCGCCGCCAGGAGTCTTCCGACGATTCGTGATCGTACCTGGCGTGCATCGGCAGGTGCGGGCTGATCCTCTCGGCGAGAAAACCGGTATTGCGGTTCATGAAGCTGTGACCCGCCTGGGCATAAAACTTCACGTCGTGCGGAATCTGGAGGGTGGTGAGGAATTTTTCCAGCCGCTTTCCCGCTTCCACCAGCCGGGGCGCGTCCTGCTCTCCGTAACTTGCGATCATCGGACAGCTACCGCGCAGCGCTTCGATTTCCTTGGGAACCTCGCCGTAAAACGGCGCCGAAACCTTGTATCCGCCGCGCGCCGCCAGCAGAATCGCAAATCCACCGCCGAGGCAGAATCCAGTGATGGCAATCCGCTGCGCATCCACCTCAGCCCGCCCGGCCAGATAACCGCGCGCCAACTCGATATCTTCAAACTCGCGCCCGCTGCCGCGCATGGACGACCGAACCGCGCTAACCACGCATAGAAATTTCAACCCAGGATGATCGTAGAGGTTCGGAATGATCGCGGCGTAGCCGTTCTCCGCAAATCGTTTGGCGATACGGTTCAGGTCCGCGGTCATCCCGAATACGTCGAAGATAATGACGACTGCCGGCGCCGGATGCGCGACCGAATCCGGCAGAAAAAACTCCGCGCGCATCGCCGAACCGTCACGTCGTTTCAGCGCAATCGTTTCCTGTTTCACAGCGCCCCCGGCCGTCACTTGGCGCTAGGATTCTACCTCCATCGGAAACGCGCTGCCTACTTGGTCTCTGCGCCGGTCAGATTCACCAGGTTGCTGTCGGCGTAGCGGTCGTGATGCTTGACCCAGGCCATGGTATGGCTCAAGCCTTCCTCGTCTCGTCCCTTCGGCGCCATGTCGAGGTAGTTGTACGTCCCCACCAAAATGTCCAGCCCGCGCGCATAGGTCGAGTACGCATGATAGACCTCGCCGCCGTCCTTGATGAAAGTGCTCAATCCCGGCCGCTCATCCGACGGAAACACCTGCATCTCATAATTGTAATAAGACTTCCCGTCCACATCCTTCTCCGGCGTCCTGGAAACCTGATAATCGAAATTGAAATCGCTTCCGAATGACGAGACCCACTTGAATCCCCAGCCCATGCGCTTCTTGAACGTTTCGATCTCCGGCAGCGTGGCCCGCGAAATCGCCACCAGGGTCACGTCCCGCGCTGCGAGATGCAGCTTCATACCGTCAAAAAGATCCGAAATGTAGGAGCAGCTCGGGCAGCCCTCTTTCCATCCCGGACCGAGCATGAAGTGATAGACCATCAGCTGGTTTCGGCCGTCGAAGAGCTCCGCCAGCGTCTCTTTTCCCTTCGGCCCGTCGAACACATAGGCTTTTTCGACTTTCTCCCGCGGCAATTCGCGCCGTTGCCGGCTCAATTCGTCCCGCAGCCGCGTGAATTCCTTCTCCTTTTTAAGCAGCTCTTTTCGCGCCGCCAGCCACTCGGCCGGGGATACCACCTTGGACGTCTCCTGCTTTTTCATCGGCGTAGCCATGCTCGTCTCTCCCTTGTGTGAATTTCTTCGACCCCAATTTCCGGGCGTTGCTCTTCAAACCAAGAATCTTCACCGCTAATGACGCAAATCCGCCCGTTGACCCAAGCTCTGCCACGACGATCGCTGCGATGGCTGCGCGCGCCGGGCACGTCACTCCCGTCCCGCGCCGTCCCCGAATCACTGCGAGCAGCGCAACTACTTGCTCTTTTTCTCAGCCCGCTCCTTCGCGCGGCCGTGGATCCGATTCCAGCCGGTGGCGAAACCCTTCCTGTGCTCCTCCGGGATGAGCCCGAGTGCAAGGTGATGGAACTTGATCAGCGTGCCGCCAGGTTCCTCGCTGAGGCGGTATTGCAGATTCGACGTCGCGGCGTACGACATCATCAGCGGCCCGGAGAATTCAATCAGCGTGGGCCGCTTGATGGCCTGCACGTGCGCCCAGAAGTGACCGTTGTTGTCTCCCAAGTCGCGATACCACCTGCCACCCGGCCACGCCTCGACCTTCATCTGCGTTGGGAGGAAGGTGTTTTCCACCGTGGTCATCCCCGACCCCAGCTGTTCGAGCAACGTCTCGAAGGTTACGTCCAGCGGAGCCTTCACGTGAATTTCTTCCGCGATGTCGAGAGTTAAATCTTCAATCTTCGGTGCGGTTGCTACGTTCATAGCTCCTCCCAGAAATTCCAATCCCCCTGCCGACCTGCGGGCTGGTTCGAATCGGCGAGTTTGGCCTTACGCTTCATTCCTGCTTCGGTTAACCAGGCGCTGACCGGACGCCGACCTTTGCACAGCACGACTCGCAACATGCGGTTGCTCGTGTCCGAGCTGTGGCGCCGGCCAAGAGCGAGCCGAGCTTGCGCTCTTTCTCCACTTGAAAATCCTCACCGCCAGCGACGCAAATCCGCCCGTTGACCCAACCCCTGCCACCACGATGGCCGCATTCGCCGCGCACACTGGACACATTGCCATGCTCCTTCCGCGCCTATTTCGACGCGTTCTTCTCCGCCCGTTCCTTGGCGCGCCCGGCGATCTGCTTCCAGCCCTCGTTCATTCCCTTCTTGTAATCATCGGGAATAAGTCCCAACGCGAAATGATGGAAGGTTATGAGCGTCCCGCCGGCCTCCTCGCTCAGCCGGTATTGCACATTCGACGCTACCGCAAACGACATCATCAGCGGGCCGGTGAGTTCGAGCAGCGTGGGCCGCTTGATCGCCTGGACGTGGGCCCACAAGTGGCCGTTGTTGTCCCCCAGATCGCGGTACCACCTTCCGCCGGGCCACGCCTCGATCTTCATCGGCATGGGTTTGTCATTTTCCGCCGTCATCAGCGGCCCGAGCTGTTCGAGCAGTGTGTCGAACGTCACTGCGAGCGGCGCCTTCACGTGGATTTCCTGATTGATGCTTACCGTCAAGTCTTCAATTTTCGGTGCGGTTGCTGTGTTCATGCTTCCTCCTTTAGATGATCGGCTTCGGAAACTTTCCGTTCCGTCCGCAAAACGTATCTCCTGAAACTCTAAGCCGATTTCCCTTGCTGGAGAAAAGCCGGCAATTCGTCGGCACTGGGTCCCCAACTCGCCGGCACGGCCACATTCAAAATCCGCAAATACACGCTGAATTGACCGCGGTGCTGATACCAGTGATTAAGCATGATGTTCCGCAAGAATTCGCCTCGCTGCATGGCCACGATTTCCCTGTCGCCCAGGACGATTCGCCAGTCTTCCTTCATGCTGGCGTCGTCGAATTTCGGCAGGGCGCTTCGGACCACGCTGACGCCCTCGTCATGCGAGCGCAGGATTTCCTGCAGGCTGGAGGGTTGCGGCGCGGCATTCGTGAAATTCGGCGCCGGCGCCGGGTTCAGTTGCGCCAACCGGATCACGTTTGCCGGCACCTGGGCGATATGAAGAGCGAGCTGCCCCGCCGTAAACGACTTCTCGTGCGGCTTCCAGGTCAGCCGGTCCTCCGGCAGACGCTCCAGAAACCTGCGCGTGATGAGAGCCTGCGTTTCAAACTCGGTGAGTATGCCTTGTGCGAGCGTCATATCAGTTCTCCTCTCGTGCGTTTTGAGATTTGGCCGCTGCTCCGATTACGATTCCTCCTCGACTTTCTTTAGACTGGCTTGCGCCATTTTGGCTTCCGCTCGTTCCTTCACCTGAATCAATTGATGCCGCCAGAACCGCGCGAATTCGCCCGTCCATTCGTGCAGGGGGCGAATCGCCTCCCCGTTGGTCCGGTACATTTTCCGCCTCCCATCGCGCCGCATGCGCACCAACCCCACGTCGCGCAGCACGCGCAGATGCTTCGAAACGGACGGCTGCCCCAGCCGGAGTGCGACCACAATCGCGCCCACGGGCCGCTCCTGGCCTGCCAGATACGTGAGTATTTGGCGCCGCCGCGGCTCGGCCACCGCGTTGAAGGCATCCGAAGTTGTCGCCGCCCTAGCCATGGCCCGGATATTACATTCCCATATAGGAATATGTCAAGCGGAAAATAAGGTCGCCGTCCGCTGGTCGGCGGTGATGACGCACACCGGCGACCATCTGGGAATGCCCGCCACGAACGAAACAAGTTCGAATCACCGGCTCGACCATGGTGCGTATCGAGAAAGGCAAAATCGTCGAGGGCTGGGACAACTGGGACCAGTTGGCCCTGATGCAGCAGATCAACTCCTCTTCCGCCTCCGCCGCCAGTTATTCGAACCGAACGGTGCACTTGCGCTGATAGAAACTTGCCATTCATGCAGCGAACGAAGTGCTCGATGCATCTATAATACAGGTGTCGGTTCGTGGGCCTTTTGTCCTGCAGGACCAATCGCGTACCCAGCCAAAACTACCGCGCGATAACTTCGAGGGCAGGAATTTTCTTGCTCAGTTTAAGGCGGAATGATTTTGCGTTTCTCTACCGTATCGAGATGGGTTTTTCTCCTCTGCTTCCTCGCGATGCCGCTCGGCTGCGTCCGAGCGCAAGCAGCGGGAGAACCGGATCTGGACTGGAAGCAACCTTTACCGCTCGCCAAAGCCTGGGACATAAATCCGGCGCTTGAGCCCGCGGCCGATCGACTGCCATCGCCGAGCGCCGCATCGCCGATTGCAACATCGCCGGAAAGTCAGTCCGCCACACCGGTCCCGACATCATTCGATAATCAGACTCTGCCCAACGCGCCCGCCACACTCGTCAGCAGCGACTACGTTCCGCTGACCGGCAACGAACGCCGGCGCTATTTCTGGAAGGACACCTTGCTCTCGCCGCTGGCCTACGTCGGCGCGTTCGCTGGCGCATTCGGCGAGCGCCTGGCCCGCAAGCCGCCACAGTGGGACGATAGTTTTTCGGGATACGCCAAAGGCTCCGCTGTAAACATCGCCCAGTTCGCAGTGCAGGAATCGATTCATCAGGGTGGCGCGGCGCTGCTGCACACCGACCCTCGATACTTGCCTTGCCGATGCACCGGCGGACTCCGTCGCGCGGGCCACGCGCTGGAGATGAGCTTCCTCACTTTTAAGGACAACGGATCGAAGACGTTCGACATCTCCCAGCTCGCCGGCGCCTACGGTGGAGCGATGATCGCCGAGACCATGTACCCCGCTCGCTATTCGCCGCTGGTCCAGGGCGTGCAGAACGGCCACATCCAGGTCGGCGCCAACGTCGTGTTGAATCTGTTCAAGGAATTCACTCCTGAACTTAGCCGCTTGAACCCTTTCGGGCACCGCGCCGCAATGCAGTAAACGGCTTCGCGGGCATCGACGCCTGTTCACGCAGCGGGCCAGACACTCATCGCTCACCTAACGTGACCCGTCGTCTATGACCGGTATGCTGGTTCTGCGGCGTGTTACCGGCTGAAAGTTGGAAGATGGATTAAGTCGTTCTGTGGCACAGGCTCAAGCGGATTCCCGGCTCTGCGCCAGGCTGCCAATCCTCCGGCGATCACAAATGCTTTAAATCCCTGCTGGCGGAGCAGATGCCCCACGCTAGCGCTGGTCGCTTCGCTGCGGCAAGTGCAGTACAGGTACAAGTCTTTCTCGCGAGGGAATGTTTTGATTTCCGCCGTCAGATTGTTGGGCTCGATTCGGATCGAGCCGGGAATGCGGACAGCTCCCGCGCCGTAGTAACCGTGGCTGCGGACGTCGCAGAGTAGTATTTTCTCGGGTGACCCTTCGCGCAGCCTAATCACCAGTTCGGCGACTTGCACGCGCGGTACAACACGATCGGCACGGTGCTTCCAATATCGCGAAACGCGGTACCCGATAAACGCAAACACGGCGACGATGACTAGCAGCTCGAAGACGTGTCCCGCGGCGCGAAATCCACTGATGATCTTCGACAGGAAGTCACGAAAGATAAATCCGACTGCGCCGTACGCCAGCGCATAGCCGCTAGCGCCCAGGAAATCGAGTCCCAGAAATTGAAAAAACGGCATTTTCATGCTGCCCGCCAGGGGAGCGGCCAGCGTGCTGACACCGGGGATGAACTTGGCTACAAGCAGCGTCGCCCGGCCGCGCTTATAGAATGATTCCGCAGAGCTCAGAATGCATGTTTCGGGATCGCTCGAGACCCGGCAGAGAAATCTTAAGATCGTCCAACCCGTGCGGGCGCCAAGAGCGTAAAGCAGCGAATCGGCCGAAAGCATGGCGATGACTGCAAAAAACACCAGCGCCGGCCCATTCAACGCGCCCGACGCCGCCGCAGCTCCGCCGGCCACCAGAGCTACTGCACCCGGCACCGGCACTCCGATGGCTTCCGCGAATACGACCAGGCAGACCGCGAGGTATCCGTGACGCACAATCAACGAGAGGAGGTCGTTCATGAGTTCTAGACCCAAGCGTAGCACGCAACGGACTGGCCGGAGGATTGCGGCATTTCGGCCGGAAATATTTGCGACCGCGGGAGCCTACCGGCCGCCACAATTGCGGCGAAACAGGTATCTCTTGCGTTGATCGAACCGCGAGCGTAACGTAACCCACATGAAGCCTATACAAGCAGTCTGCGACACCTGCAAGAAGACCGTGGAAGCAAAACCGTTACTCAGCGAAAACGAGCTTTGGGCGGCGCTGAATAAAGGCGACGAAATCGAAGTGATGCATCTTGCCGATGATGTCCATCACACCTGGAAGCTCACCGGGCAAGACAAAGAGAATCTGCGTAAGACGCGCGCCGCGGGAGCAGCCTAGTTCGTCCTGCCCGATTTCTTGCTGATTCTGGCGCCTGGCAAGACCCCGCACGATCTACGCTCGCCAGGATTCCCTTGCCTGGCCGCGTGTGTATCGCCGACACCACGCGAAATTTCGCCCTGCCGCCTGCCTCGCGCATGAAGGCCTCAACCGCAATTGCTAAAGGCTGATTGCCCGGTCGCGGATGCCGTGCTATGTTTTGCGCCGCCGTCCATAGGCTCCCTCTCGAAGAGCACAACAACCAAAGGGAGAAATGTCGTGAACAAGAAAATAATCGACCCTTCCGGGAATTTCCTCGATGTCGCGGTAAACCGCCGAACTTTGCTGCGGCGTTCGCTAATCGGCGGCGGCTCGTTGATGGCGAGCACACTTCTGGGTGGACTTTCCGCGCGATGGGCGTTCGCCGCGGATGCCTCTCCAATTGTAGAAACCACTGCAGGCAAGGTTCGCGGGGCTACGGTCAATGGCGTTCAAACGTTCAAGGGAATTCATTACGGCGAATCGACCGCCGGCTCCAGGCGTTTCTTGCCGCCAGTGGCGGCGAATCCATGGACCGGGGTACGAGACGCTCTCGAGTACGGTCCTCCGGCTCCGCAAGATTCCGTGGGCCAGGATTTGGCGGACAAGGAATTGCAGGCGGCGATCGCCGGCTCCTCGACGTTTGGCCGTTTACTTCTGGGACCGGGAACGATGGGCGAAGACTGCCTGGTTTTGAACGTCTGGTCTCCGAATCTGGTTCCGGTAACGGTGAAGCCGGTGATGTTCTGGCTTCATGGCGGCGGATTTGCGGCTGGATCGGACGGGCGAATCTGGTTCGACGGATCGAATCTGGCGCGGAAGCACGGCGTGGTGGTCGTGGGAATCAATCACCGACTCAACGTCTTTGGGTACCTTTACCTCGCGGAGCTAGGTGGCGCGAAGTATGCGGACTCAGGAAACGCAGGAATGCTCGACGCCGTGCTCGCTCTCGAATGGGTGCGCGACAACATCGCCAATTTCGGCGGCGATCCCCGCAACGTAACCATCTTCGGCCAATCCGGTGGCGGCGCCAAGGTGAGTCTGTTGATGGCCATGCCCGCCGCAAAGGGTCTGTTCCACAAGGCCATCGTGGAAAGCGGCTCGGCGTTGCGGGCCACTCCCGCGGCCACGGCTACAGCGTCGGCGCAGAAGATCCTGGATCACCTCGGACTCAGCGCGAATCAGGTGGATCGGCTTCAACAGCTGCCAATGGACCAGCTGCTAACGGCGATGCATGAAGTCTCGGCCGCTGGTCCCCTCCCTCTGAGCCCGGTGGTGGACGGGCGTGCGCTCCCGAGCAACCCCTTCGACCCGACGGCGCCCAAAATTTCCGCGGATGTTCCGATGCTGATCGGTACGAATTTCACCGAGACAACGCTGCTGATCGGCGGCCGCGATCCCGGCACGTTCTCTCTCGACGACGCGAGCCTGCATGCCCGACTGAAAGCACTCTACAAGCTCGGGGACCCGGAGGTTGCTGCGCTGATAAGGACGTACCGGGACGATCAGCCGGACGCCTCGCCCAGTCTTTTGTTCTTCATCATCACGAGCGATCGCCAGATGCGCATGAACGCCATCACGCAGGCGGAGCGCAAGCTGGCGCTGGGCGCCGCGCCGGCCTACATGTACTACTTCAAGTGGCAAACCCCGGTCCTTGGCGGAAGGCTGCATACGCCGCACGACGCCGAGATGCTTTTCGTGTTCGACAACGTCGCCTTGGCGCCTACATTTATAGGGACAGGCGCGGATCTGCAGCCGCTGGCCGACAAGGTCAGCGGCGCGTGGACTTCGTTTGCCCGAACGGGAAATCCGAGCCAGAAATCGTTGCCGTGGCCCGCATACAATACCAGCGACCGGCCCACGATGGTCTTCGACGATCAGTGCAAAATCGTGAACGATCCCGGAAAACAAGAACGCCTGGCATTGATGAAGCTCGCGTCCGCGGCGGGATAGTCCGGCGCCCGCGCAATTTCAAATCTGTGGCTCGCACAGAGTCTGATGGACTGTGGATTTCCGCTATGGATCCCTTTCTGCAAAGGAGTTGACTATGCTGAGGGCAATCTCGGCTTTTGTTGTCGTCCTGTTCCCGCTATCGTCCGTGGTGCTGGCACAGGCTCCCCAACCGACCTGCAAGAATTGTCCAGCCACCTATATTCAGAAGCAGGAAGTGGAAGCGTACGTCGAGCGGGCCATGGCGAATCATCTCGTTGACCAGCAAATCCGCGCAGTTGACATCGGAAAGGCCAACGTTGATGTCGCCGTCGTCTATCGCGGCAAGTTGGCAGCGCCCGCACCCGATTCGGTGGCCGAGCACGACAAGGTCAGCGAGGTCTACCACGTCATTGACGGTTCGGCGACGTTCGTCACCGGCCCCGATCTGGTTGACCCAAAACCCAGACCCGCCGATTTGGAGACGGTCAGACTCCTGAATGGCCCGGGCTTCAACGCCGCCTCCATTCGAAACGGAACGACCTACGAGCTTAAGCCCGGCGATGTGGTCGTTGTTCCGGCGGGCACCGGGCACTGGTTTACCAAGATCGACGACCACATTACCTATCTGATGGTGCGGATCGACCCCGACAAAGTAACTCCACACAAAAGCGAAGCCGACTCCAAGGCTTACCTCGCAAGTCCGGCGAAGAAGTAACTCCGTTCGGGGCACGCCAAAAACAGAGCTGAACCGACGATGTTCACAAACAACGAGGCGGATCCGGCAGGAACTCTCGCGCGACCGGATATCGCAGACCACACCGCCGCGCTTGCCACGGTTACGACCCTCTTCTTCATGTGGGGATTCCTCACGTCCCTCAACGATATTCTCGTTCCGCACCTGAAATCCATATTCGACTTGAACTATGCGGAGGTAATGCTCATCCAATTTGCTTTCTTCTCCGCCTATTTTATCTTTTCGATTCCCTCCGCGAAATTGATAGACCGGATCGGATACCAGAAATCGATTGTCATTGGTCTCTTGACCATGGCCCTGGGCGCCGCGCTATTCGTTCCCGCCGCGAGCGTTCCTTCCTTTCCTCTTTTTCTTTCGGCCTTGATCATTCTCGCGGCAGGAATCACCGCTCTGCAAGTGGCTGCGAATCCCTACGTCACCGTGCTCGGGCCGGCAAAAACGGCATCCAGCCGTTTAACTCTTACGCAGGCGTTCAACTCGCTGGGCACCACGATTGGGCCGTTTCTCGGAGGACTTTTGATCCTTAGCGCGGCTCCCAAAAGCTCGGATGAAGTGCGGCGAATGTCGGCGCAAGCGGTCCAGGCATACCGGTTGCACGAAGCGTCTTCCGTCAAGCTTCCGTACCTCGGTATTTGTTTCGCGCTCGTGGTGCTGAGTCTTGTGATCGCCAGGGCCGCGCTGCCTGCCATTCCGCAAGCTCAGCGGCAACGAACCGATGGGTCGTCTGCGGCGATGGAAAGCATGTGGCACTTTCGCCAGCTGGTGCTCGGAGCCGTGGCAATTTTTGTTTACGTGGGCGCGGAAGTCGCCATCGGAAGTTTTCTGGTCAACTATCTAGGTCAGCCCTCGATTGGCAATCTTGCAGCGACCGTGGCCGCTCGGTACGTCTCGGTGTACTGGTTTGGCGCGATGGTCGGAAGGTTCATCGGCTCGGCGGTGCTGCGGCGGGTGCGCACGGGGACGATGTTGGGAATTGCGGCGATTGCAGCCTGTATCCTGGTGCTCACTTCGATAGCTACCACGGGTCACGTCGCGATGTGGAGCATACTTTTCGTCGGCCTATGCAATTCGATCATGTTTCCAAGCATTTTCGCTCTGGGCGTGGCGGGGCTCGGACCTTTGACCGGAGACGGCGCCGGAATTCTGGTAATGGCAATCGTCGGAGGGGCGATCATTCCGGAATTGCAGGGCGCCCTGGCGGATCATGTCGGGATTCAACGAGCGTTTATTCTGCCGGTGTTGTGCTATCTCTATATTCTTTATTACGCGCTCCGAGGATCGCGACCTGCGGCGGGCACCGAGGCATGAAATCTCGAACGAGCCAGGTTGGGCACGATCTCGCAACGGATTCCCGCGAATTCAGAATGGATTGGGGGGCACGATGGACAATCCGAATCGCCATGCGAAGCGCGGAATTCTGAAACAGGGCGGTCAAGCCGCATCCCTGCTCTTGATGGTGCTTCTGGCTGGCATTCAGGAGCCGGTTCGATCGGGACCCTCACCCGAGTCCGATTCCGATCAGCGCGTGAACGCGGTTATTTCGAAAATGACCCTCGAGGAAAAGATCGACTACCTCGGCGGAGTTGATGATTTTTACGTTCGCGCCATACCCGAGCTTGGAATTCCGCGCCTGCGTATGGCTGACGGCCCGATGGGCGTGCGCAATTTTGGCCCGGCGACGGCAATGGCCGCGGGCATCAATTTGGCGTCCACCTGGGATCCGGAACTCGCCGAACGCGTCGGAGTGCAAATCGGGCGCGACGCGCGCGCGAAAGGAGTCAACTTCCTGCTCGGGCCCGGCCTGAACATTTACCGCTCGCCGATGAACGGACGGAATTTCGAGTACTTTGGCGAGGATCCGTTCCTCGCTTCGCGCATCGCGGTCGGCTACATAGATGGGGTGCAGAGCCAGGGCGTCAGCGCCACGGCCAAGCACTTCATGGCCAACAATTCGGAGTTCGATCGCCACAATACGGACTCGATCATTGACGAGCGCACCATGCGCGAAATCTATCTCCCGGCGTTCGAAGCGGCGGTGAAGGATGCGCACGTGGGCGCGGTCATGGACTCCTACAATTTAGTGAACGGTATCCATCTCACGCAGAACGCCCGACTCGACACCGACATTCTGAAGAACGAGTGGGGATTTCAAGGCGTGCTGATGTCCGATTGGACTTCCACTTACGACGGCGTCGCCGCGGCCAATGCCGGGCTCGATCTCGAAATGCCTCGTGGCGCGTTGATGAACCGCGGCACATTGCTTCCCGCCGTACAAAGCGGGAAGGTGTCTCCCGCAGTGATTGACGACAAAGTGCGCCGCATCCTGCTGCTCGCCGCGAGATCGCATTGGCTCGACAGAGATCAAACCGATCCTTCCGTCCCGCGCTACAACCCGGAAGGCCGCCAGGCGGCACTCGATGCGGCCCGCGAGGGCATGGTGCTTTTGAAAAACAATGACAACGTGCTGCCGTTAGATAAACACGCAATCAAGTCTGTGGCCGTGATCGGGCCGGGTGCCTATCCCGCGGCGCCCGTGGGAGGCGGCAGCGCCGGCGTGCGTCCGTTTGCGCCTGTGAGTTTTATCGAAGGCATCGCCAACGAACTCGGCCCGTCCGTGCATGCCTACTACCATCGCGGGATCCCGGAACTCATCGCGCTGGCGCAGGCCACGAATTTTTCAACGGAGGCTCAGGGCGGCAGCCCGGGTCTCCTCGCGGAGTATTTCGCGAACGAGGGTCTGAATGGCGATCCCATGATCCGGCGCAACGATCCGCACATTAATTTTGGGGAACCTTCCAGCGCGGGCTTGGGTGTAAGCGGCGTTGGCTATCCTTCGGGCGCCGATTCAGCGCGGTGGACGGGCTACTACGATGCTGCCAACGCGACGTCGTACGATTTCTTCGTGCAAAGCACCGGAGAGGCGGGCGGACGCTATCGCGCCTATGTTGACGACAAGCTGGTGCTCGACAACTGGAATCAAGCTCGGGCGCTGGTCGGCTTCACCACAATCGTGCTCGATGCTGGACCGCACAGAGTCGTCGTGGAGCGACATGGCAAACCCGGTTTTCTGGGAATGAGATTTCGATTTGGAATCGTACGCCAGGGCAGTTACGTGGATCCCGAAGCCGAAAAAATAGCATCGTCGGCGGACGCGGTGGTGGTCGCCGTTGGTTTCGATGCGCAATCCGAAAGCGAGGGATCCGATCGTACTTTCCGGCTGCCGCCCGGACAAGACGAGCTTATCCAGAAAATGGCGGCCCTCAATAGGCGAGTCATCGTCGTGGTAACTTCCGGTGGCGGAGTGGATATGAATGGCTGGATTGACCGCGTACCCGCTTTGATCGAGGCGTGGTATCCCGGCCAGGAAGGCGGCACGGCGCTTGCGGACATTCTCCTGGGAAACGTCAATCCCTCCGGCCGCCTGCCCGTCAGCTTCGAACGACATTGGGAAGATAACCCAGCGCACGACAGCTATTATCCGGAGCCGGGCACCACACACGTGGAATACAAAGAAGGAGTCTTCGTCGGTTATCGAGGATACGAGCACAACGGAACGAAACCACTTTTTCCGTTTGGCTTCGGGCTTTCCTATACCACTTTTCGGTATCGAAACCTTTCCATTCGTCCGGTCGCCGCTGCAGCAGCACAAGCAGGCGCGCGCAGCTCCCCTCTACAATATGAGGTCTCCTGGGACGTGACCAACGCGGGAGGTCGAGAGGGCGCCGACGTGGGTGAGGTTTATGTCGGCGAAACGCGACCGCTGGTACCGCGCCCGATTAAAGAATTGAAGGGTTTCGCGCGGGTCAATCTGCGCCCGGGAACTACGCAGCGAGTGAAAGTCCTGCTCGACGCCCGCGCATTTTCCTACTACGACGTGAACGCGCGCCAATGGCGCGTGGACCCAAATGAATTCACGATCTTCGTCGGCCGCTCCGTCCAGCAGACTGAGCTCCAAGGAACGGTTACTGTGACGCCGTCGCTCGCAGCGGCAGCTTCTGCAAAGCCCTAGCGCCCGCCGCCCGATATCGCCCCTTATTGAAAGGCGAGCCGTGAGCAGCCGCTATTACCACCCCATCTGGCGCATGCGCTCCAGGATGAGCGCGCTATAGTGCAGCATGCGGTCCGGCCTTCTCTTCAGAGGCGAAGGCAGAATCGCGGCGAGTTCGGCCGACCGTTGCCGGTCGATATCGCGCGCCGAGGTTCGAAAGTAGTAGCGGCACGCCGACTCCGCGCCATATACGCCCGGGCCCCATTCGACCACGTTGAGGTAGAGTTCCAGAATGCGCCGCTTGCCCAGCACCAACTCGGCCACCGGGACAAGCGTGAACTCGGCGCCCTTGCGGAGGATCGAGCGGCCGGTTCCGAAAAAAAGGTTTTTCACCAGCTGCTGCGTAATGGTGGACCCTCCGCGAATTCGGCCGCCTTGCACATCGTCTTCCGCGGCGATTTCCATGGCGTGCCAATCAAATCCATGATGTTGGTAGAAACGCGCGTCTTCCGCGGCGATCACCGCATGCTGAAAATCGGGCGAGATCTGCTTCAGGGGAACAAACTCGTATCGTTCATGATACGGCGTGTTATGAATCCAGGACTGCCAGCGGCGTTCCATGTGCACGGCGGTCGTCTGTGGGTCGATCCATCGGGCAGCCACAAGCATCAGTACAGCAAACAACCAAAGAAGCCCGACGCCGAGAAGAAAACATCGAAAGATGAATCCGACCGAGACTGCCGGGCGCGGTGTCGTGGGCTGTGCTTCTGGATTTTCAGTCACACTTCAGAATAATCGTTTGCGCTCGATTGACATAGCGCCCGATGCGTCGGGTCACCCAACAAATCCAGGACCAACCTGGAGCATTCCCGGTTGGCGCGTTCATAATGAGCAAAGCCATTTCTACCCGTCACGGAATCGGGGGGTATGGCCGCGCCCAAAATTCTAGACCCGCACGATCGTAAGGCGCGGAAAAGCGGTCCGGTAGATTTGGTCGTCCATTGTGAGGAGGGTGTATCCGCGTCGGAAAGCGTGCGCCCCGATCAGGAAGTCTGCGAGAATTCGCCTAGGGCCGGGGGCGTGTCGAGTCTTTCGGCGAGACGCATGCGACTGAAACGCGCGTCCGGCGGTTCGCCAGATGGGCTCGTCCATATTCCAATCCACAGCGACCCCAGTGTCTTTGAAGAAGTAATCGAGGAGCGATTCGCTTCGGGTAGGAAAGGCCAAAAGCTCCGCGTAAACTGGAGCCGCGACTACCAAGCCGCCGCGCGCCAAGGCGGAATTCAAGGCCGACTTGGCGAGCAGATTGAGCGCATCGTTCTCGTCCCAGAACGATACGATGATATTTGTGTCAATCGCCGTCGTCATTGCCCGCGCAATTTGCGGATATGGCGGAGGATCCCTTTTCTGCCCGAAGGAATTCCAGGATTCCCGATTCCTCGAAATTTCTCAAACGGGTCTTCCGTCCGAACCGGCGTTACACGCACCTCAGCGCCCTCTTGCTCGAAGAGCAGGCTGTCGCCCGGGCGGACGCCGAGGGCACGTCGAATCTCGTGTGGTACGGTAATCTGGCCCTTGCTTGTGATCCGCGCTTTCTTTCGTACGGCCATCTTTCGCATTTCCTTACTTTACCACACCTCTCCTTACCTCCGTTCGTCTATCTTTCGCGCTGTGCTCATGGCAGGCTGCCCTCCCGCTTCCCGCTCCTGCGTTGTCATCCACTTCCGCGTGCGATATTCTGACTCGCTGATGGTTGACATTCACTGCCACATCCTTCCGCTGCTGGACGACGGCTCGAAATCATTCGACGAATCGTGCGCCATGGCGGAAATGGCCATCGAGGACGGCGTGACGCACGTGATCGGCACGCCGCACGCCAGCCCGGACCATCCGTTCGTCCCGGAAGTGATTCGCCAGCGCCGCGATGAACTGCAGGCCCAGTTCGAAGGTCGGCTCAAACTGGCCACGGGATGCGATTTTCATCTGAGCTTTGAAAACCTCCAGGACATTCGCCATCACCCCGCGCGATACACGCTCAACCAGAAAAGCTATCTGCTGGTCGAGTTCGCGGACTACTCGATTCCGCCGTCGCTCGATCAGGCGCTGCACGAGATGCAGCTCGCCGGGCTGCATCCGATCGTCACCCATCCGGAGCGCAACCCGCTGATTCGCGCGCAACCCGAGCGTTTGTACAAATGGCTGCGGCAGGGATGCTACGTGCAGGTGACGGCGCAATCGCTGCTGGGAAAATTCGGGAGTGCGGCGCAGGAAATGTCGCAGCAGTGGCTCGGGGCGGGCGCGGTGCACTTCGTGGCGAGCGACGCGCACAACACCACCTCGCGGCCGCTGCGGCTCAGGGAAACCTACGACCATCTGGCGACAACGCGCGGAGAGGAAGTGGCGCGCGCGCTGCTGGTAGATAATCCTCTGGCGGCGTTCGAGGACCGGCCGATTCCGTATGTTCCCGAACTTGCGGAGGACCTCGGCTGGGAAAAATCCGAAAGCGCGCAGCCGCGACGGAAGAAGAGGTTTTTCTTTTTCTGAGTGCACGAGAACAACTCAAAAGATTTACGACAGAGGACACCGAGAAGGCCCAGAGTTCACGGAGAAGAATACAGATTCACCGCCGAGACGCAGAGGGCGGCGAAAAAACCGGGAGCGCAGACAGGAGTGCCTGTGCCACTCGACTTTTCTTAACGGTACTCGAGGCCGAGCTCTTTTAATTTTGGGCGCAGGTCGTAGATGTCGAGGCCGAGCTCGCCTTTTGCGAGGCGCGCGCGCACGACGTCTTCCTTGTCCACGCGCTGCTTCGACGCCGCGGCAACTTCCGCTGCAGCCGCGCGTTTCACGACGGCGACGCCGTCGTCATCCGCGACAATCACGTCGCCCGGATGGATCAACGCTCCGGCGCACACGATCGGCACGTTCACCGATCCGAGCGTGGCTTTCACCGTCCCCTGCGAGCTGATGGCGCGGCTCCAGATGGGGAATTTCATTTCGGTGAGCGGGCCGACGTCGCGGCATCCCGCTTCGATGACCAGGCCCTTCACGCCGTGGGCGCGAAGCGAAGTGCCGAGCAGCTCGCCGAAATAGCCGTCGGTGCAGGGCGACGTGGGAGCGACGACCAGAATGCTGCCCGGCGTGCAGACTTCGACGGCGACGTGGATCATGAGGTTGTCACCCGGCGGCAGCGAGACGGTGACCGCCGGCCCGGCGATTGATGCGCCCGGAAAAATCGGGCGCATGTAGGACGCCAGCAATCCGATGCGGCCCTGCGCCTCGTGAACGGTCGAGACGCCGTATTTCTCGAGCGCCGCGACAGCGTCCGCGGGCGGAAGGTCCACTTTGCGAACGACGACAGGTCTGCTCATGATCGCTCCTTGGTGATGCGCGGGAAAGATTCTAGAAGGTGCGAAAGCACGGCGTCAATCGGCGCAATAGCGGGACGAAAGGCAAAACCGTCCGGTCACTCCGCTCAGAATGACGAGCCTAAGTTTTGAGCCAGAAGCTGGCGCGCGGATAAACGCGGCGCGCGTTCGCGGCGTAGATGCGGGCCTTGTCGGCGGCGCTCAGATTGGAATCGTCCACGTAGCGGCGCGTGTTGTCGTAATGATCGTGCGTTTCGTCATTCACCACGCCGGGAAACGCGCCGTCGCATTCCGAGCCGAAGAGAATGTTGTCGAGCGGGACGGCATCGAACAACATCTGCATGTTGAGGTCATTGTAAACGCAGGTGTCCACGAACACGTTGCCGTTGCCGAGAATCTCGTCCGGACTGGACCAGCTGCTGTGCATGGCGATGGCTCTCCAGCGCCCGATCTGGCAGGGCAAGGCGCCGCCCGCATGGGGGATCAGAAAACGCAGACGCGGAAAATCGCGGAACAGATCTTTGGCCATCAGGAGTTGCACGAAACCAGTGATGTCGGCGACCAGATATTGGACGGAGGTATGCGGGAAATTTTTGTTGATCGATTCGCTGCCGTGCAGCACGAGGGGCACATCGAGGGCCTGCGCCGCTTCGAAAACCGGGTAATTGTGCTTTCCGGTGAAGGGCGGATTCTGCCAGCGGCCGCCGGTGCCGTCGGGATCGAAATTGAAGGCGATGAAACCGTCGCGGGTCCAGCGCTCGATCTGTTTCGCGACCTGCTCGGACGGAGACGAAGGATGTTGCCCGAGCATG
Source organism: uncultured Acidobacteriota bacterium (assembly GCA_963814605.1). GTDB lineage: Bacteria > Acidobacteriota > Terriglobia > Acidiferrales > UBA7541 > Palsa-295. The sequence continues at coordinate 1,687,261 of CAWFDD010000002.1, forward strand.
CCGACCGGCGCAAAGCGGCCCGGGGTCAACTGGCAGGCGCGAAGGATGAGGCCGTTGTTGAGATCGGCCCAGAGGGCGTTCTGCTCCAGAGTGCCCTCGTGGGTAGCCATGGCCTTGGCGCGAGGAGAGGCGAAGGCGACGCTCGTGCCGCGCGAATCCATCAAGCTGACGACCTGCTCGAGACTTTTTTTGATGTCGGCGTCGGAGATATTCGGGGGCGCGTCGGGATTTTTTCCGGAAAGTTGCGCCTGGCGAAAGCCCTCGACTTCCGGGTGCCGCGCGAGACGAACGAAATGCTGGTGAGAGTCGATGATCATGATCGCGGATTTTTCAATTCGGTCTGCAGAGATGCGCGCTTGTTCAGCTTATTGTCTCCGGGTTGGGATTCTAGTGGGGCATGGAGCGGGCGTCAATCTATCGACCCATGCGGATAACGCCGCGGTGACTTCGGCGGGGCGCTCCATCGGGGACATGTGTCCACAGTGCTCGATGATGGCGAGCGTGGCGTTCGGAATCATGGCGGCGATTTCGCGGTGGGCGTCGAGCGGGCTCCAAGTGTCTTCGCGGCCGCACAATACCATCGCCGGACAACCGATCGTGGTCAGGACGGTTGTGGCGTCGGGCCGATCGAGGAGCGCTTTGATTTGCGCGGCGAAAATATCGGCGGACTTGCGGCCCATCATTTCGACAATGGCGTCCACCAACTTTTTGTCGGAGATGCGATCGGGATGAATGATGCTTTTGACCCAGAACTGGGCCATGGCGCGCATGCCTTTGGTGCGCGCCAATTCCAGCAGCGCGAATCGCGCAGTCTTTTCGCGTTCGCCCGCCTCGCCGCCGGCGAATGGGCGGTAGGCGGTGTCGAGGAGCGCGAGTCCCGCAACGCGCTGCGGAGCACGGCGCATGATTTCGAAGGCCACGCGGCCTCCCATGGAGTGGCCTGCGATTGCGAGACGCTCCGGCGCGCGATCAAGCGCAATTTGAGCCATTTGATCGATCGAGTCACTCAGGCCGTAGTCAACAACGGTGACCGTGGTGATTTGCGACAGGTTGCGAACCTGATCGAGCCAGACGTCGGCGTCGCAGGCAAGCCCTGGGAGCAGCAGAAGCGGCGGAGAATTCGAGCTCATCGGATGGCCGCGATCGGCTGCGCCGGTTCCCTGCCGAATTCTGCGCGATACGGGTTTTGACGATGCTTCATATCGTGATGCTCAAGCCGGTTGTCTGCCAACCCGACTAATAAGGAGCGCAACGTTCGTTGGACCGCATCCAGCAGCCGGCGCGAATGCGGCTATTCCTGGATCGGGGTTGCGCAAGCTGTAAGCGCCGGAGTTTACTCCCTTTTCTTTCGTGCCACGAGGGGCGTGCCGTGCGACTGCCGACCGCGAATTTGAGGGATTGCGCGTCGCGCTCGTTTTTATTGACCGGGAGTTTGAATTCGGCGGAAAAATGGGGCACAATCCGCGAATGGCGGCCGATCCGAATACGCCTCCCGCGACACCGGAACCTCCCCAGTTTGGAACTGGCAGTTTCTTATTTGCCCTCATACTGCTGGTCTTATTTTACATGCTGGCGCATAGCATGGTGCGTCAAGGCTTTTTTCGGGGCGAGCAAGTTCAGCAGGACGGCTCCCTCGGTCATTAGTCTGTGAAGTTTGAAAAAGCGCCGGTAATGCCACGGCGCGCTTTCGAGCGCGAGTTCGGGAGTTAAACTGGCCGCGCCGCAACCTGCCACGATAGATCAATGCCACCCGAGAAGTTTGAAGTCCTGATTAGCGCCGTAGCCGGGCGGGCTCCAGGCCAGCGCTGAACGTATCCCGTAACTCGACTCATCACGCGCTGGGTGCCGTTGACACTGGCGATGGCGGACGATTACACTCCGACTTGTGTCTCAGCCATGCACACGACAGAAGGAAACGACTTTTTGCGCAGCAGAGCCTGAACGAGTTTGAAGGATGCGCCGCTCGCCGGAACTACATCCCGAGCAAACTGCGAGAAGACATGACCAAACTGACGAGCTATGCAGCGGACATTCGGCCGCTTTTCACGCAGCGAGACATTGACGGCATGAAGAAGGGATTCAACCTGGCGAGCTATGACGAAGTGAAGGCGCACGCCGCGGCCATCCACGACCGCATTCGCGGAATCGGCGGCGTGGTGATGCCGCCTCCACCGCCGAGAGGAGAAGGCCCCTGGCCTCAGGCTCGCATCGAACTATTCGCGAAATGGATCGCGGACGGGTGTCAGCCTTAGATCGCGCGAAATCGCAATGGCCGTGGTTCACAGCCAAGATTTGCAGTGTGAAGCGAGCCGGAGAACGTGACTCGGAAAGGAGCGCAGCGTGTCTCTTCGTCCTGTGAAGCGACTGATCAAAAGCAAGCCGACGCTGGAAGGCGCGGGCGTGCATCTGCGCCGCGCGTTCGGGTTCGACAATACTTCGGAGTTCGACCCTTTCCTGCTGCTCGATGATTTCCGCAACGAGATACCGGCGGATTATCTTGCCGGATTTCCGTGGCACCCGCATCGCGGCATCGAGACCATCACCTACGTGCTCGCCGGGACGGTCGAGCACGGCGACAGCATGGGCAACAGCGGCGTGATTTCGCCCGGCGACGTGCAATGGATGACCGCCGGCAGCGGCATCATTCACCAGGAAATGCCCAAGGGGGACCAGGCCGGGCGCATGCACGGATTCCAATTGTGGGCGAATCTGCCATCTTCGCTGAAAATGACGCCGCCGCGTTACCAGGGCATCGTTTCCGGCGATATTCCCGTGGTGAAGGACGACGACGGCACGGAGGTGCGCGTCGTCTGTGGAGATTTCTGGGGCAAGCGAGGCCCGGTGGACGGAATTGCCGCCGATCCCACTTATCTGGACGTGGTCGTGCCGCCCGGCGCCAGAAAGAGCCTTCCCGTCGAGCACACGCGTTCCGCGTTTGCTTATGTGTTCAGTGGCAGCGGTAAATTCTGCAACGCGTCCGAGCCGCTCGCCGTGCCGACGGAGTCGGTCCAATGGATGGATACGACGCCTCCCTCCGCGGCGGACAATCGCTCGCTGATCCTGTTCGATCGCGGCGATGAAGTGGTGGTTCAGGCGGGCGACGACGGCATCCGGTTTCTGCTGGTTTCCGGCAAGCCTCTCGAGGAGCCGGTCGCCTGGTATGGACCGATCGTCATGAACACGCAGGAGCAGCTTCGCAAGGCTTTCAACGAACTAAACGAAGGCACCTTCCTGAAGGAAGGAAAGAAAAAGGCTGCAAATAACCGCTAACTCGGCTTCGAAAATCAGACGTTCATCGTTTACAATCGCTCCATCGGCGCTCCTGCCGAGAAGGAGGTGATCCCTGAGGTACACGACAATTTAGCTGCAGACTAGAGGGGCGGCTGTGAGTTTATCCGGACGCCTCTCTTTTTATTTCTTCATCCTGGTCGCCGATTCGCGTCGCAGACCGCCATTGTGCCGATGTTCCGATTCATGCAGCAAGGAAGAATTACAAACTAAAGGGAGAGACATGAGCAAAACAATTCAGGTCGAAGTCGGATATCAAGATCGCAGCAGCGGGCCCACTGTGGCCGGCAAAGTGAATGTGGAAGCCGGCAGCTTGCCTGTGGGAATTGGAAAAGCGCTTCGTGAAGTCTGGAAGACGATGGATCGGAAGGTGCGATTCGACGCGGCGAAGAACGGCATGACGATCAAAGCCCAAGTGGTCGAAGCTGCGGCGGCAAGCGCGACGGCGGGCGACGCGAAATAGAGTCGCGGACGAGAACGCACCTCCGCGCGCAATTTTCTTCATCGCGGTTGTAATGAAGCGGTGTACGCGGCGAGCGGCCATTTTCTTGACTTGGGGGTATGGCGCCGATAACATCGCCGCGAAATGCGATTTTGGGGGATGAAGGTTCCGAACCCGGGGGAAGATTTCCAAATGCGGATTGCTGATGGCATGAGGTGGTGTGTCTTCGTGGTGATGGCGGCGGTGTCGATTTGCGCCGCAGCCGCGCAGCAGGCGCGTCCGGTGGACGACAAGGCGCTGAAGAATGCGGCGAAGAACGGCGCTGAATGGCTGACGAATGGCCACGATTTAGGGGACATGCGCTACAGCGCGCTCAAACAGATTGACGCGACCAACGTGTGGCGGCTGGGCCTGGCTTGGTATTACGACACGGACTCGTTCCCCGGTATGCCGGAGACGACTCCGGTCGTTTCGAATGGGGTGATGTACGGCACGGCGACCTGGGGAGCGGTGTTTGCGCTGGATGCGCACACCGGAAAAGAGAAATGGCGCTGGGATCCGAAAGCCGGCCACCAGAATTTTCCTCCGGGATCGCTTGGAAAGCCCGATAAGGTGCGCACCGGACCGAGCCTTTGCTGCGGACCGGCGAACCGCGGAGTAGCGCTTTACGAAGGGAAAGTCTACGTGGGCACGCCGGACGCGCGGCTGGTGGCTCTTGATGCGGAGACGGGCAAGGTGCTGTGGGACGTGGCCACTGCCGAAAAAAACAGCGACTACAGCATTACCGGCGCGCCCATCATCGCCAAAGGAAAAGTGATCATCGGGAATGGCGGCGGGGAATATACGGTGCGCGGCTACGTCTCAGCGTACGACCCGGCGACCGGGAAGCTGGACTGGCGCTTCTACACGGTGCCGGGCGATCCGTCGAAGCCATTCGAGAATAAAGCGATGGAGGCTGCGGGGAAGACATGGTCGGGCGATCAGTGGCTGAAGCTCGGGGGCGGCGGCAATCCATGGGACGGAATTTCCTACGATCCGGAGCTTGATCTTCTGTACATCGGCACGGGCCAGGGCGGGCCGTGGGCCACGAAGTTTCGCGGGAGCGGAGACAATTTGTACATCTGTTCGATTTTGGCGCTCAAGCCGGAGACGGGCGCGTACGTCTGGCACTTCCAGACTGTGCCGGGCGATGAGTGGGACTACGATTCCGCGCAGGGACTCACGCTCGCCGATCTGAGAATCGACGGGAAAACGCGCAAGGTGCTGATGCAAGCGCCGAAGAACGGATTTTTCTACGTGCTCGACCGCAAGACCGGAGAATTCATTTCGGGCAAGCCGTTCGTGAACGTCACCTGGGCGACGGGACTGGACCCCAAGACCGGGCGACCCATCGTCGCGCCCGACATGCATTACGAGACCAAGAATGTGACGGCGTCGCCGGGGCCTCTGGGCGCGCACGTGTGGCAGGCGATGTCGTTCAATCCGAACACGGGCCTCGTGTACATTCCAGCGTTCGAGAGCGAATTTCAATATGTGACGGCGGGCACACTCAAATACGAAATCGGCGTGTACAGCACGGGCAACGTATTCCGGCCGCCGCCAGCACCGAAACCGGGTGAGACGCCCGCCCCGCCGGTCCGGATGGGATCGCTGGTGGCACGCGATCCCGTCACGCAAACCGATCACTGGCGGCTGCCGATGATGAACGGCGGCGGAACGATGACCACGGCGGGGAACCTGGTGTTTGCGGCGTCGGCGGACGGAGAATTCGTGGCGTTGAGTGCAGATAAGGGCGAAAAACTCTGGTCTGCGAAGCTGGTGGCGGGACTTGGGAACCCGGCGACGTTCATGCTCGACGGGAAGCAATATGTGTCCGTGCTTTCGGGGCGAGCTGGGAAAGCGCGGGTCTATACGTTCGCTCTCGAGGCAAAAGAGCCGATTCCTGCGCCGCCGGTGATTGCTCCGCCTGCGCCCGCGGCGGGAACAGCTGCACCCGCGCCGCCGACCACCGCGAATCCCTAGATTTTGACGGCGACGGCGCCGATCAGGAACGACGCCCGATTCGCGGAGCGAGGACGAGAATCGCGCGCCGCAGATCGCATTCTGAGCGGATCCCTTCGGTGATCGGCTCACGCAAATCGAGGACGAGCAGGGTCATGGCGACAGCGAAAATGCCGTCGCTCAATGCGGCGAGGCGCTCCACGCTTTGGCCGGCGATGCGGTTGTAGGAGGGGCTCATCCTGGGTCGGCGCGGCTGATTGTAACGAAGAAACTACAATCAATTCCACACGCAGGAGGAGTTTTCCGCGATTCCACCGAAGTCACTTCGCGCTAGAATATGGGCACGCGCCCGTAGCTCAGCTGGATAGAGCATCTGGCTTCGAACCAGAGGGTCGGGAGTTCGAATCTCTCCGGGCGCGCCACTTTAACCCGGGATCCGGCCCGGACACACCGGTGACACAACGTACCTAAGATATAGGTAACACTTTTGGTCCGAAGGGATTTTCGAGCGGTTCCAACCCGCGAGTCTCCAGATCGGTAGTTCGGCAGGTGAGAACTACCTTGAGGAAGTGGCTCAGTTAAATATTCACCCTGGTTGATCGCGGTGCGAAAGTGTCTGTATGCAGCTATAATATCGCGCCAATGCCGCTCGCCCGTGGCACAAAGCTAGGCCCTCACGAAATCATCGCGCCGCTCGGCGCCGGCGGCATGGGAGAAGTTTACCGTGCCCGCGACACCCGCCTCGACCGCGAGGTCGCAATCAAGATCTTGCCCAGCCACTTGTCCTCGGACTCCGAGGCCAGACAGCGCCTCGAACGCGAAGCGAAAACCGTATCCGGCCTGAATCATCCCCATATCTGCGTTCTCCATGATATCGGCCGTCAGGATGGCATCGATTTCATCGTTATGGAGTACCTCGAAGGCGAAACGCTCGAACAGCGCCTCGTCAAGGGACCGCTGCCCCTGAACGACGTGCTCAAGTACGGCGCGCAAATCGCCGACGCCCTCGGCAAAGCCCATGCCAGCGGCGTCGTTCACCGCGATCTAAAACCAGGCAACGTCATGCTTACGAAATCCGGCGCCAAGCTCCTGGATTTCGGCCTCGCCAAGCCCGCCCTAGCGCTCGCGACGATGGCCACTCTCACCCAGGCCGGCTCGCCGATCACCCAGCAAGGCATGATCGTCGGCACCTTCCAGTACATGTCACCTGAGCAGGTCGGCGGTCACGAACTCGATTCGCGCAGCGACATTTTCTCGCTCGGCGCCGTCCTCTACGAAATGATGACCGGCCGCAAGGCCTTCCCCGGAAAAAGCCAGTTGAGTGTGGCCTCGGCTATTCTGGAAAAAGATCCTGAGCCAATCGGCACGATCGCCCCGCTCACGCCGCCAAGTCTCGACCACGCGATCCGCCGCTGCCTCGCGAAAGAGCCCGAAGACAGATGGCAATCCGCCCGTGACCTCGCCGGCGAGCTGAACTGGATTCGCGAATCCGGCAGCCAGGCGGCGCTTCTGCCAATCGGCTTGGGCGTGGTAGGCACGAAAAAGTGGTTCGCGTTTCTGCCGTGGGCCCTGTGCGCGATTCTACTCGTCGCTTTGGTCGCCGGCGCGATGTGGTGGCGCGGCAGCAAAACCACGGGGCCAACGGAGTATTTTTCTGTGGCGCTCCCGTTTTCAGCTTTGGATATCGAGGTCGCGCCCAATGGGCACACCGTCGCCCTGGTCGGATTCTCCGAAACCGACCGCACGAATGTTCTCTGGATTTACGAAGTGGGTCAGCAGCAGGCTCGCAAGTTGTCCCAGACCGGCGGCGCGCGGTTTCCCTTCTGGTCGCCGGACGGTAAATCCCTCGCGTTCTTCGCCGATGGAAAACTGAAAAAGCTCGACGTCGCCGGCGGTCCCGTCCAGACCATCTGCGACGCCCCTTCCGGACGTGGCGGCGCTTGGAACAGCGACGGCGTGATCGTGTTCACGCCCGAAGGCGACCTGCTCGAAGGTTTGTATCGAGTGCCGGCTACTGGCGGCACGCCCAAACAGATCTCGACTCCCGATGCGGGCCGAGGCGAAAACACGAATCGCTGGCCCGAATTTCTGCCCGACGGAAAGCACTTTTTATATTTCGGCGGAGATGTGGCTGGCAGTGCCGACAGCAACGCCATCTTCCTTGGTGCACTGGATTCGAATCAAAAGTCCTTCATCACGAAAGGCACAGGCAACGTAGCGTATGTAGCCCCGGGCTATCTGCTCTACTACAAGGACAAGACGCTCTTCGCGCAGTCGTTCGATGCCGGCGAAATGAAATTGTCCGGTGAAGCGGTTCCCTTGATCACCGATCTGGCCTTCGTCCCGCGCATCGCGCACACCGTTTTCTCGGCTTCTTCGGATGTGCTGATCGCCCGGCGCGGCAGCGGCGTTTCGGTTTCAAAGCTCGTGTGGTTTGACCGCAAGGGAAATGAGCTCGGCTCGGTCGACAAGCCCGAGATCGTGGCGAATGTCGCACTCGCGCCGGACGGCAAGACGGTGGCCGTGGACAGAACCGACGAGGAAAGCCAGAACACCGACCTATGGACCTACGATCTGCAGCGGGGCGCTGCCAAGCGCCTCACCTTCGATCCGGCTGTCGACTCGACGCCTGTTTTCAGTCCCGACGGCAAACAAATTCTCTTCTCCTCCAGCCGCGGACACGTCTTCCAGCTGTACGTGAAGGACGCGGACGGCGCTCAGGAGGAAAAGCTCATACCCCTCGACGCCTCCGACAATAGCAACCTCTACCCATCCGACTGGTCCCGCGACGGAAAATCCATCCTCTATACGCGGGCCACCGAGCTCTGGGCGGCGCAGATTCCGGATTGGAAAGCTCGCCCGGTCGTGCAAGGCGCAGGGACGTTGAAGAATGGGCAATTCTCCCCGGACGGCCGTTGGGTGGCCTACGCCTCCAACGAGAGCGGTGGATGGGAAGTCTACGTCACGTCTTTTCCGGACGGCCGGGGAAAATGGCAAGTCTCGACGGCTGGAGGATCTCAACCGCGTTGGCGAGGCGACGGCAAGGAGCTTTTCTATCTCGCTTCCGACTCGAAGATCATGGCCGTGCCGATCACTGGCGGAACGAATTTCGATCCGGGCAGCCCCGTGCCGCTCTTCCAGGCCGTCCCGCGAGAAATGGGGGCCACCTCCGAGCTCGCTGCGTACGACGTGACTCGCGACGGTCAGCGCTTCCTCGTCAACACCCAGGTGAGGGACCCCGAAACGCAGCCTATGAGCGTCATTCTCAACTGGTCTGCCCAGCTCAAGAAATGAACGGCCCGCGAGAGAATCGCAACTTCTGCGGCTGGACCCGGCTCGCCGTCTTTTTCTCGCTCGACTTCGTCAACATGGGATTTCCCGTCTACGGCGGCACGTCATCTAGAACGCAGGGGCTGCTCGCGAAAAGGTACCGGGATGTCCGGCTAATCGCTAGGCCTCGCTAGCAATCATTGCGCGGGATCGAAGGCGTTTCCGAGTTCCTAAGCGACACCAACTGCGTTGTTTTGAATGTTCCCTCAGTGCGGCGAATGCCCGCCTAGCCCATCACGATCCGAATGGTGTGAGCGGCGCCGTCGTCCTCAAGTTGAATGGTCGCCGATCCCGGCAATATTTTGCCGTCCACTTCCGTGAGAGCAACGCCGCGTGCGACGTTCGACGGATTCTGAACCTGAATGTTGTAAACCGAGGAATGGTATTGGAATTTCACGGAATAGCTCGGCCAGTTGCGCGGGATGCACGGGTCAATGCTGAGGCTCATGCCGCGCACGCGAAATCCGAGGATCCATTCTAGGCCGGCCCGATACATCCAGCCGGATGACCCCGTGTACCAGGTCCAGCCGCCGCGTCCCACGTGCGGCGCTTCGCCGTAAATGTCTCCGGCCATCACGTACGGCTCCACTTTGTACCGTTGAATGCTGGCCCGCGAGTTCGATCGGTTCACGGGGTTCAGAATGCGAAACAGTTCTCCGGCTTTATTCCCGTCGCCCATTGCGGCGAAGGCGATCAGGGTCCAAACCGCGGCGTGCGAATACTGCCCGCCATTCTCGCGGATTCCGGGCACGTATCCTTTAATATAGCCCGGATCGTGCGTGGTGTGATTGAAGGGAGGCGTCAACAGCAGAATCAATCCGTCCGCTCTGCGAATCAGATTCTGTTCGACGGCAGCCATCGCTCGTGCTCCGCGAGCCGGCTCTGCCGCGCCGCTCAAGATTCCCCACGATTGCGCGATGGAGTCAATCCGGCATTCATCGTCCGTGGATGATCCCAGCGGCGTGCCATCGTCGTAGTATGCGCGACGGTACCATTCGCCGTCCCATCCCGCGCGTTCGAGAGCAGCCTTCAGTGCGCTGACGTGAAGTCGCCACGTTTCGGCGCGATTGCGTTCACCGCGTGCGTCGGCGATCTTTGCGAATTCCCACAAGATGGTGTGCAGAAACCAGCCCAGCCATACACTTTCACCTTTCCCTTGGTGGCCGACGCGGTTCATGCCGTCGTTCCAGTCCCCCGTCCCCATCAAAGGCAGGCCGTGCTCGCCGATTTTCAGGCTGTGATCCAGCGCGCACGCGCAATGCTCAAAAAGCGTGGCGCGCGTGGCGGAGATACGCGGCTCAAAGTACGATTCGTTCTGCCCTTCGGACAAAACTTCGCCTTCAAGAAATGGCACCAGTTCGTCGAGAATGCTCATGTCGCGGGTGGCCTCGATGAAGTGGATCACGGCATAGGGAAGCCACAGGAGATCATCCGACACTCGCGTGCGTATGCCGCGCCCGGAAGGGGGATGCCACCAGTGCTGCACGTCGCCCTCCGTAAACTGGCGGCCAGCCGCGCGCAGCAAGTGTTCACGCGCAACATCTCGCTTTGCAACCGTCAGCGCCATCACGTCCTGCAGCTGATCGCGAAAGCCGTACGCTCCGCTCAATTGATAAAATGCCGCGCGCGCCCAGACGCGGCAAGAAAGCGTTTGATAGAGCAGCCAGCGGTTGAGCATCAAATCCATGCTCGGATCGGGCGTCGTAACCTGGACTGCGCCAAGAATGTCATCCCACTGGTGTTTCACCTCCTGCAATGCCTTGTCCAGGTCCGCCGTGCGATATCGGCTAAGCAGCAGATGCGCTTCGTGTTGGTTCTCCGCCTGACCCAGGAGAAATCTGACTTCCACGCTCGCGCCGGGCCGCAGTTCGAAGGTTGTCTGCAAGGCGGCGCATGGATCGAATCCAGCTCCCACTTTTCCGGACAGCGGCCTTACGCCCTCCAGCGCCGCCGGCCGTTCGAGCGAGCCGTTGCGGCCAAGAAATTCCGTGCGGTCGCAGGTGAACGAGCGTGGCTGCCCGCCGAGGTCGGCAAAGCTGACGCGCCCCCCAAAATCTCCTCTCCACATGCTGCGCGCAAAGATGGCTCCCGAATTTGGAGCGGTCTCCGTGATGATGTAGGGAGCCGACGCGGCACGTGAGCTGCCGAGGAGCCATTCGACGTATGCGGTCACCGATATGCGTCGTGACGAGCTCGACTCATTTCGCAGCGTCAGCCGGGAAATTTTGATCGGATCGTCCACGGGCACGAATTGAACGAGGTCTGCCGAGATGCCGTGAGATCCGTGCCTGAACCGGCTGTAGCCCTGGCCGTGGTTGGCCACGTACGTTGCATCCTCCAGGCGAATCGGCAGCGCCGTCGGAGTCCACACCTCTCCCGTCGATTCGTCCCGCAGATAGATTGCTTCGCCCGGCGGATCGATCACGTGATCGTTGGACCAAGGCGTAATTCGATTCTCGTAGCTGTTCAGCGACCAGGTGAAGCCCGACCCCGACTCCGACACCAGAAATCCGAAGTTCGGATTCGCAATGACGTTGATCCATGGCTCGGGAGTTCGCAGGCCTTCTCCCAGCACGATGATGTACTCGCGGCCATTTTCGGAGAAGCCGCCAAGCCCGTTGAAATACTGAAGCTCATCCGGCTGCAACGGCACATCGAGGCGCTTGCCTGGGCGATTGGGCCTCGCCGGGGCAGGGGCGGATGTTTCCGCATACTGCGAGCGCGCGATCTGCTCGGCAAGTGTGCCTCTCCGGCTGAGCAGCACCGCGCGCGCCACGGCTTGCAGCTCGGCTCGCACGGGTGCCGACATCAAATCCCCGCGAAGCAGAAATATTTTTCCGCTCGCCGCCTGCGTGTCCGGCGAAAGCCGCATCTGACTACCCCGGACAAGCGCCTCTAGCGACCCTTGCAGCTCTTGCACGTAAGACGTGGCTTTTTCGTTGATGATGACCACGTCGGCGGAGAGCTGTTTCATGCGCCAGTACTCGTGCGCGCGCAGTAATTGCCGGATCATGTCGAAATCGTCCGCGTCGTCGATTCGCGCGACCACTATAGGAAGATCGCCTGAGATCCCTTGCGCCCACAGAGCGGGCCGGTCCAGGGAAGTGCCGCTGAGCACTGCCGGACTCGGCCGCAACGCCGCATCTGAATAAAGCACAGCGTTTGCGAGACGCTGGAAGAGCTGCGCTTCCTCGGCGCTCACGCCCAGGTGGTGCAGCTCCACCTGCGCCTGCGTCCAGGCCAGCGTTTTAGTGCGCTCATAAGTTCGCGCGTCGCGATACTTGTCCGCAAGATTCAGGACCTCCTCGCGAGTGGCAGCCACGATCGTCGAAAACGACAGATGAACCGTGCTTCCGGGAGGAACGTGCACGGTCCGCCGGAGGCTCATCACGGGATCAAGAACGGAGCCGACGGTGTTGGAGAGCGGCCGCCCATCGATGATCGACACCGGGTTGCGCAGGTCGCGCGCACGCCCGATGAATCGCGAACGATCCGTCTCGTACTCGAGTTCGCCGACGGCGTCGCCCTCCACCACCAGAACGTGAGCGACCCAGACCGAAGGCTCGTCATCCGAGCGCTTTCTCCGGGTCGCGAGCAGCACTCCTTCATCCGCGACGAACTCCGTCTCTACAAATAGGTTCGCGAAGGCCGGATGGGCCACATCCGCCTCCTGTGTCGTCAGTGAAATCTCCGCATAGGACGTCACCTGAATATCCCGCGCGCGCAATCCCGAGTTGGTGATCGAGATGCGGCGGGTTTCCGCATCATCCTCGGACGACACGATTATCTCGAGAGCCGTAATTACCGAGCGGTCGCGTCGAACGATCTCCGCGCGATCCTCGAAAAACGACGCTTCATAGGAGGTCGGCTCGACACCACTCGGTTGATAACCCGCCGACCAGACGCTGCCGGTCTGCTCATCTCGCAGAAAAAAGTACGCTCCCCAGCAATCCCTCGTCAGATCCTCGCGCCAGCGGGTGATGGCAATTTCGTGCCAGCGGCTGTATCCCGAGCCCGCCGACGTCACCATCACGGCGTAGCGTCCGTTCGAAAGAAGCGCCGTGCGCGGTGTGAGATCGAAAGGCAGGCCAAATTTGCGCATGGCGGGTGGTGCGAGATCGCGGACGTGAGAAGCCGCGGACACTTCCTCGGCGCGCGGACGTGCCACCAGCACGTCGCGCGGCGTGCGCTCCTGCAGCAGGAGTTCGGTGGCTTGTACGATCGGCACGGCGTGAAATCGGCTGCACATCGCGCCTCCGTGGAGAAGGTTGGCGAGTGAGACCACGGACATGCCCTGGTGGTGCGCCATGTAAGTTCGCACAATCACCACGCTTTGCCCCTCCGACAGCCGCGAACTTGTGTAGTCCAGCGCGTCGTAGAAGCCGTAAACTCCCCGCCCTCCTTGCTCCTCCAGATGCCCCAGATTCTGAAGCGCTGAGGCCGGATCGATCATGGCGGCAAGCGCGGTCGCATACGGCGCGATAACCAAGTCTTCGCTCAAGCCCCGTTTCAGCCCGAGGCCTGGCACGCCGAACGTCGAATATTGGTAGGTAAAATTGATGTCCCGTGCGCCGTAAGCCGACTCCGAAATTCCCCACGGCACGCCGCGCTCGTTTCCATATTCAATCTGGCGGGCCACGACCTGATCGTACGTTTGGCTCAATAAACTGTTGGCTGGAGAGCGCATGATCAGCGCGGGCATCAGGTATTCGAACATGGAGCCCGACCATGAAATCAGCGCCGAGCCTTTTCCAACCGGAGTGAGCGGACGGCCCAGCCGAAACCAGTGAGAGGAGGGCGCATCACCCTTCGCAATCGCGATGAAGCTGGCGAGTCGCGCCTCCGAGGCGAGCAGATCGTAGCAGTTCGGATCAAGGTGCCCGTCCGCGGCGCGATATCCGATGGAAAATAGTTTACGGGTTTCATCGAACAGGAACGTAAAGTCCATCGCCTCGAACAATTCCTCGCACCGCTGCGCGATCGCCAGCAAGCGACGATGCAATTCTGCAGCTTCCGCCGCCGAATCGCGCATCGCTTCGATCAACATGTTGATGCGCGCAGGTTGCTGCTGGGGTTTTGAGGATCCGTCGCTCGCGTCTCCGCGGAGTGCGTTCAACGCGTCGATAGCGCCCTTGAATCGTGCTGGCGCGTCGGCAAGGTTGCCATCGTTTCGAAAGTATTTCTTGATCGCCGCCCATTCGGTGGCACTCAAAACGGGATTCGCGACGGCGGGTGCGCCTCGCTGGGAACTCAACCGAGTCCAGGGAAAAAAGATTCCGGCGTCTCGCAGTTGGCTTTCGGCGCTGGCCATCGCCGCTGCGGACGAACTGCGGAGCGCGGAACTCGGCGCATCGCCCAGCTCTTGCGCAAGAGTTTGAGCTATGTCCGCGACCGTATGGGCGTATTTAGCCACTTCCATAACTTTCGTTCCGGCTCGCTCGGCATCTTGCGGTACGGAACGAACGGATGTGACCAGGAGGTCCACGGCGCTGTTGAGCTGCCTCCGCGGCACTGAATGAATTCGCGGCACGTCCACAACCTCGGCCAGCGCCTCGCGCAACAAACGGATCGCGTCTTCGATTCCGGCAAACATGTCCGTATCCACGGCCGGTTTCTGGATTAGCTCGCGGCAGCCGCTGGCAAGTGCCAGCAGGTGCCCTGCAAAATTTCCGCTGTCCACGCTGGAAACATACTTTGGATCCATCGGATGAAGATCGCGTGTGTCGTACCAGTTGTAGAGATGGCCGCGGAACTGTTCGAGCCTGCCGATCGTTTGCAGCGTAGCCTCGATGCGCTCGACGCACTCCGCAATTCCTATCCACCGGAAATCCCGCGCGGCGAGGGTGGAAAGCAGGTAGAGCCCGATGTTCGTCGGCGAAGTGCGATGGGCGACGACCGGTTTCGGATCTTCTTGGAAATTGTCCGGCGGCAGAAAATGCTCCTCGGGGGTCACAAACGTCTCGAAGAATCGCCAGGCGCCGCGCGCCACGGCACGCATCGCCTCGGAGTAGCTCGGAGACAGCCGTTCACGTTCCGAATGCCGCAGCGGCAGGCTGATCCAGTAGGCAATTGCCGGCGACGAAACCCACACCGCCACAAACGGGATCGCGGCGAACATCGATCGATGGCCTTCCAGTGAAACGGCGGCAACCGCGGCCAGTGCCAACGCCACTCCGCCGGCCATGCGCCGGAAGATACCCACCAATTTCAGATCGACCCGGCCGCTCGCTTGCGCAGCGGTCACCCATTTGAGCAGGTGTTTGCGGGTTATCAGCATCCGGATGAGCGTGCGGACGATTGCGTCGGCCATGAGCCAGGCCTGGTAAGCGAGAAACGTCGCGGTGAGGGCGGCTTGGGAAATGCCAACTGAAAAATCTGATGCGATGCCGCGGAAGTGGCTCCGTTTTGAGATTCCTACCCACGACGCATTGATTCCGGCCCAAAATGGCATCAGCGTCGGAAGTGCAATCACTGCAACTATCAAGCAAGTCCAAAGCCACGGAGACATTTCCGGAATCAGCCACCCGGCGACCAGCGTTAGAAACATGCTGGGCGCCAGGAGCGATCGCCGGAGGTTGTCCAGCATCTTCCAGCGGCCGATGGTCGGAATCTTAAATCTGCGCCCGCCCGGCGGCCCGGCAGTTCCTCCGAGGATCCATGGCAGGAGTTGCCAATCCCCGCGCGCCCAGCGGTAAGTGCGTGCGGCACCAGCTTCGTAATGAGAGGGAAATTCGTCGAAGAACTCAATATCCGTTGCCAGAGCGCTGCGTGCAAAAATTCCCTCAAACAGGTCATGGCTCAGCAGAATGTTGTCTGGAATTTTTCCGGCAAGAGCCGCCTCGAAGATATCCAGATCGTAAATTCCCTTACCCGTGTAAGAGCCTTCATGGAAAAGGTCCTGGTAAACATCGGAGACCGCTGAAGCATAGGGATCGACTCCGCAGGGGCCCGAAAAAACCTTTTGATAGCGGGAGCCGTCCTGGTCCGTCGGCAGCGAGGGCGTGATTCGCGGTTGAACGATTGCGTAGCCGCTTACGACTCGCCCTTCTTCGGCGCTGAATGTCGGCCGATTGAGTGGATGGGCCATCGTGCCAACCAGCCGCGCCGCTGCGCCGCGCGGCATGCGGGTGTCTGCGTCCAGCGTGATCACGTAGCGAACGCCGGGGACCGGTTCCGGGGGATTTCCGGCGACGGCGATGAATGTGGTGTTCTGGCATCCTCGAAGAAGCAGGTTCAATTCATGCAGCTTGCCGCGCTTGCGCTCCCACCCCATCCATTTTTCTTCGGACGGATTCCAGACGCGCTTCCGATGATAAAGAAAGAAAAGATTGTCGCTTCCGGCCGCCGGCCCGTGGCGCTTGTTCAGCTCGGCGATGCCATGCGCCGCCGCGGCGAGCAGAACCTCATCGCTGGGCAAGGTTTCCGTTGGCGCGTCGACCCAGTCGGTGAGCAACGCGAATCGAAGATCCCCGTCGGAATTCGCAAGATAGTGGATTTCCAGCCGTTCGATTTGTTCGCTGACGTCAGCGACGGAGGTCAGCAATGTTGGAACCACGACAATGGTACGCAGATTCTCCGGAATGCTCTTTATCTCCAGCCGCGGCAAGGTACGTGGCCCGAGCAAATCCGTCACCATTCGATTGATCAGCGCGATGGCGAGATCGGACGCGGGAATCAACGCCACCACGGCGAGCAGCGCGAGCTGCCAGTCCTTCACCCCCAATTCCCAGCAACGCAGCAGCGGAAGGGCCAGAATCGCGAAGGTCAGCAGCGCAATCGTCCCCAGATAGCCGGGCACGGCGGAACGAACGTAGAACCGCACAAACTTGCGCCGCATGGGAACGCGAAAGCCGATATCGCGCTCGAACGAATTGCGCCCGTCGGAAATCAGGTAATATCCCGGATCCGAGAATTTTTCCTGCCCGGATTCGGTCGCCGCGCTCGGAGCGCCTTGCCGGGCGCAATTCAGCGCGTGCTCGGCAATTTCCAGCTCCGACCGCTTCGAACCGAGGGCCAGTTCTTCAATCGCGTGCCGGTAGGTATCGCGTGTGGCGAAGTCCATCGCGCCGAAATTGCTGCCGCTCCGCAGAGTTTGGTCAACCAGACTCACACTCTCGAAAAATGTCTGCCAGTCGAAGGCGGAAGCCAGGCGCATGCTGGTGATGACGTTGCGTACCGTGACGCTCATGGCCGCCTGCTGTTGGTGTTCCGCGCGTACGATTTCGTCTGCGCTCGTTCCTTGCGCCGCCAGACGATCGTCGAGCCAAACCAGGATCGGCCCGACCTTGGGATCCAGGTCGCGCAGGCGCTGAATCAGCTGCACCGCGAACGCGCGGTCGAGCGGTTTCTTTTCGAATTCGCGAAGCACGGTCGCGGGCGCCACAAGCACCTGTCCGCCGGCGCCTAGAAGCCGGTCCGCCAGGACGTCCGCTTCATTTCGCGCGTCGCGAGTCAACACAATTCGCGCTGCCAGCCTCCGCAGGTTCTCCACCAGGACAACTCGCAGTGTGATCGCGACAGCCCACAGTTCCCCGATCGACAGCGGCTGTACGCGCTGATAGGCCGTCACGAAACGGCGCAGCACTTCGGGATCGAAGCTGCTGTCCGTGTGCGCTACGAAGGCCCAGGCGACACCGTAAACGCGCGGGTAACCCTTCAAATGTCCAGTGGCGAGTTTGGGCAGTTTCCGGTAGTAACTCGGGGGCAGGTCGTCGCGGATTTCGCGAAGCTGTTCCTCAACGATAAAGAAATTGTCGAGCAGCCACTGAGCCGCGGGCGTTATCGTCTCGTCTTGCTGGACGGCGCGAGCGGTTGCGCGGTAGTACTCGAGTAGCGCTCGGCCGTTCTCGGCGACGCTCCCGATCAGCGATTTCCCGGATGCCGGATCGGACGTGACCGTCTGCGCTGCGGCAAGGCTTTCCGCATGCTGCTCCAGGCGATCGACGCTGAAGAGCTCGCCGGGAATCGGCTCGTCGTGCTCCGCAAAGACGCTTATGGGCGGCGCAACGCTCATTTCCACCTCGTAGTGCTGTTTCTGGAGCCGCCCGCTCAACTGGCGCGCGACATATTTCTACACGATGCACGGTTAATTCACTGGGTAGAAGCAAGGACCCCGGGCAGAGCTGCTGCGAAGTTGGGCGGCACCATCCCATTCTCTCATCCATTGACGCTTGATCTCGTCCGAAGTGTCCAGATCCCGCTGTCAGCTGGCTCGGCGCAGCCCTGGGGAATCCAAGGAACGCTCGGAAGAATGCGTCACGGATGCCGCTGGCTGGAAACCGCTTCCGCGCGATGCCATTGCGGAGTCGAGAATTCTTTCCAGATCAAAACGGTGATAGGGATAGCTGATGAAATCAAAAGCGCGGATGTTCAGCGCCGCCAGATAGTCCCTGTACTCCTGAGGGCACGTCGGCGCGCAAACGACGATCATCGGAACGTCAGCACGCTGGCGTTTCAGGTGCCTGACGACGTCCCGGTAAGTCCCATCAACCAGCCAGAAACCGCAGAAGCACGCCATCACGTCGTCTTGCGCAAGTGCGGAGCGAACCTCGCCGATCCCGCTCACCCACGTTGTGCTGACCGCAAATCCCTGCAGAAGTTCGCCCATGATCTTCCGAATCTCCGGATCGACGGTCGCGATCAAAACGGACGGCCTCACGGACCTGGCGGAATTTAAGCGCGGCGATTCCGCTGGTACGGGTCTGATTCCGCGAATCTCTGATGGCATCATTAGCGTTACCCTTCCTCCAAGACTGGAAAACGGCGCAAGTGCCGATTCTTCAATTCCAAATTCCGAAGTGCAGGAACATATTGCGCTGTCTGGTTAGGGCGAACAATACAGGCAACTTATTAGGGCCATACAGGATTTACTGTATGCGGTTGTTCGAAGGAAATGCGCGCCATCCGACTTGACACACGCCTCAAAGGTCGCAAGGATACCCGATCAAATAGGTGATTGGAATTTTGAGGCCGGGATTGCGAAATTCGCCCGCCTGCCATTGATATCCGTTGGCGCTCAGCCCGCTGACCAAATCGCGCAACTCGCCCGGCCGATAGGTTCGCAGGCAGGAAACCACGCCGTCGAACAGCAGGACGAATGGAATCACCGGCAGGAGATACGTGCAAAACAGCCGCGACCAACGGAACGGCCTGACAAATGGAGTGAGAACGAAGGGCGCTAGGGACCAGAGTACGATGAGCAGCATCGCCGACGCCGTGCGCCGCGTGATTTCAAATATGCCGATTCCCTGCCGCGCGTCCACGGTGTCCTGTATGATCGCGCGCGCTTCGTCCGGCGAGAAATGGTGAAACGACGTAAAGATGGTCCGAAATCCGAGCAATTCGGCGGGGACGTTTCTGGCGTCAACTGAATGCTCGTAGAAGTTGATCGAGACGGGGGCTCGAGACCGGGCGTTTGTGAATGCGGCGTGGTTCGGATATTTATCCGTCAGCGAGACCTGAACGCCGCCCGTTGCTCCCTTGAGTCTCCGTGAAAGATTCAACCACGGGCCGCCGCCGCCGGAGCACAAATCCACAATCGAAGGGTTTCCCGCGGACGTGAGCGCGCGTTGAAGCAAAGGAACGATGGAACCGTAGGCCTTCGAGAGATTCAGCGCGTATTGCAGGATGTCGGTGATGTCGTTGCGAAGAAACGCGGGGAACCAGGGTTGTTCATGGAGCTCGATGAACTGAACACGATTCATGGCAAGCCTCAACCAGTATGAGGCGATTTGCCCGGGGCGTCCACCGCGAGCCGTTTGACTGGATCAAGCGCGACGTTTCCGAGTCCAGAGGGAAATCAGCCAGACGCAAGATTGGTGACCTTCACCTGCGCGGCGCCGGCGGCCCGCAGCCGATTGTCGAGATCGGCCCGCGCCGCATCCGACGGATCGATCACGCCAATCAGGACCATGCCGTTTGAGATCTCGGGATCGTACAGCGCGGGCCTCCGCCTGGCGAGGCGCGCAGTGATTAGCAGGGTGATGATCGTAGTCATCACGGCGCCGAACATGGTCATTTCGTATGTAACGATCGCCGTGGGCCAGGGCGACACGGGCGGCATATTTCCGACAGTGATCGGATAGGCCAGTTGCGTGTAACGGGCGAGCAGGAATCCGCAAATGCCGCCGACCAAGCCGCCGAACACGGCGAGCCAGGGCATCGCTGTCTTGCGGTCGGCTTCCGTGAAATGGTACCGGTCAAACGGCTCGCTGGACATGATGATGATTTTCTCGGGAGCGATTCCCGCCGCGCGCAATGCGCTCATGCCCTTCTCCGCTGCGTCGGGACCTGGGAAGAGACCGTAGATTGAGTTCACGGCGGACATATCAGTCGGCCCCTTCCTGAGCGGCGCGTTCCCATGCGGGCGGGCGATCGGCGGCGAGGTGCTCCGCCGCCTTCAGTTCCCAGACCGAGATAATGGGAACCGTCTTCGCAAACAACATATAGAGGACCGCCATGCCGGCAAACGTACCGGCGGTGATGGTGATCTCGACCCACGTGGGCCGGTAGCTACCGAAGCTGTACGGCAAATATTTATTCGAAAGCGAAGGCACGATGATTAGAAAGCGCTCGAGCCACATTCCGATAACCACGCCGGTGGACGCAATCACCGTGCCGGTGATGGTCCGCAGCTTCTTGATCGCCAGGATCGGGAACGGCAGCAGGAAATTGCAGAAAACCATGATCCAAAACAGCGGCGAATAGGAACCGGTGAGCGTGGCCCAAAACACGGGCATATCCGGGGTCTCGTTGCCATACCAGACCGTCAGCCGCTCGGCAAAGACGAAGTAGAACCAGAGCAGACTCATCACCAGCAGCAGTTTTCCGAGATTCTCAAAGTGCTCGCGGAGCAGATATGCCTCGAGATGGAGGAATTTCCGCAGCAGCGCCATGGCGATGATCAGCGCGGCGATGCCGCTGAATATCGCACCGGCGACAAAGTAGGGCGCGAAGATAGTTGAATGCCACATTGGAACGGGCGCCATGGCGAAATCCCAGGAAACAATACTGTGCACGGAAACCGCTACGGGTATCACCGCAACAGCCATAATCTGCATGGCGGACTCGAGCCGGTGCCATTGCTTTGAAGTGCCGCGCCAGCCCAGGGCGGCGACCGAGTAGATTTTCTGGCGCAGGCCGGTGGCGCGATCGCGAATGAGCGCCATGTCGGGAAGCATCGGAAGCAACAGAAACGTCACGCTGCTGACGAGGTAGGTAGCGATGGCGAAAAAATCCCACACCAGCGGCGAGCGAATATTGGGCCAGATGCCGCGCTCGTTCGGATACGGAAACATCCAGAAAGCGAGCCACGGCTTGCCGAGATGAATTACCGGAAACGTCGCGCCAATGGAAAGCGCGAAGACGGTGATGACCTCCGCGCAGCGCGTCACCGGACGGCGCCAGGTGGCGTTGGCCAGGCGGAGAATGGCGGAAATCAGCGTTCCGGCGTGGCTCAGCCCGATCCAGAAAACGAAATTGGTAATGTAGAAGCCCCAGAAAACGGGACGTTGAATTCCGGCGACGCCGATACCCGCATACATCTGCCAGCCGAACGCGCAAAATGCCGCAACGATCACGCCCGCCAGGAACGCGAGCGCCGTCAGATAGCGCGCCGAGACTCCGGAGAGCGGGCGCAGCAAATCGTCGGTAATCTGTTCAGGAGTCTTCGCCGCCATGCCATGAATCCCGTTGAAGGTAAGTGACCTTCGGTAGCGTACCGAGCTCGCCGAGAAGCTTTGTGGCGCGATTGGAATGCGCCAGGCGCGAAACTTCGCTGTGCGGATCGCTCAGATCTCCGAACACCATCGCTTTTGTGGGGCAGGACTGCACGCAGGCCGGCTGGATTTCGCCGTCCCTCACGTCGCGTTTTTCGGCCGCCGCTTGAACTTCCGAGGCCTTGATGCGTTGCACGCAGAATGTGCATTTTTCCATCACGCCGACTTCGCGCACCGAAACATCGGGATTGAGCTGCAGGTTGAGCGGCTTGTCCCAAGCAGGATTATAGAAATTGAAAAAGCGAACATTGTATGGACAAGCATTGGCGCAGTAGCGCGTGCCGATGCAGCGATTGTAGACCTGGCCGTTCAAGCCTTCGATGGTGTGATAGCTTGCAAACGTGGGACAGACCGGTTCGCAGGGCGCGGCATCGCACTGCTGGCAAAGGACGGGCATGAACTTCGTCTTCACGTCGGGGAATTCGCCTTCAAAGTAACGCTCCACGCGGATCCAGTGAATGGCCCGGCCGCGCGCGGCCTGATCCTCGCCGACGGTCGAAATGTTGTTCTCCGCGTGGCACGCCACGACGCAGGCCTCGCAGCCCGTACAGCGGTCGAGATCAATCACCATGCCCCATTGATGCGCCATTGGTTCCTATGCCTCTCTCAGCGATGCTTCAGTTCGGGCAATTGTTCGGTCATGCTGGCGCCGAACATTACAAGTTTGCCTTCGCCGACTCGCGACAGCTTGACGCGCGTGGCGGCCCAGGCGAGCGACTCTGTTCCTTCGACTTTCATCGGCGCGAGGATAGAAATCGGATTCGCGCCGCGGCCGGTAGCGTAGCGCGTGAAGTTCGTATGACCCTGGCCAATGGGCATGGCGATCACGTCAGGCGCAATCGCGGGCGTGACCAGCGCAGGCGCGCGAAGCGTGCCATGTTGCGAAGCGACTTCGACCGTGTCGCCCGTTTTCACGCCGAGTTTTTCGGCCGTGCGTGTGTTGATCTCAACCCACGTGCCCCACATGACGCTCGAGAGCGGGTCGGGCGCCTCCTGCATCCAGGGCAGGTGCGCGAGCGAGCCGTCGTAAAACATCTGCGACGCGAACGGGAGGAAGTGGAACGGGAACTGGTTGGGGCTCCCATCGAATTGCGCCTCCGAGTACTTCGCCGGCACGGCCGACTTCGCGGTGACAGCGGCCGCTTTTTCATCCGCGCTCCACCAGCCGCCCTGCGCTTGCGCGTTCGACCAAAACTCGTCAGCGTCCTTCGCGCTCTTGCTTCCCTTTTCTTTGTAAAGCGCGACGAACGAGGCTTTCACCGCTTCGTCGTAGGTTTTCCACGGCAGAGCTTTGGCGACATCGCCGCCGAGGTGGTGCGCGACATCGAGTAGCACGTCCGGCATAGAGCGCGTGTTGTGGAGGGGAGCCATCACCGGAGGCGCGAGGCTCAAGACTGTGCGCGTCGAACCGGATTCGGGTGAATCGTCGAGCCAGGATTCGAGCGGCGAATGATCTGGCAGGATCAGGTCGGCGAGGGCGCTGGTCTCGTCGATGAAGCTGCCAAAGCTGGCGATGAACGGGATCCTTTCGAGAGCGCCGCGCGTGCCCAAGCCGGCCGGAGTAGTGAATATGGAATTCGCATTGTGAAGCAGTAGAACACGCGGTGCAGCGGTGAGCATTGTCGCGACCGGTGATTCAAGAGGTGAAACCGAGGGAAAGTCGTGCTTCACGTTCCAGGCCGGTGTGAAAGAAATACCGCCGGGCTTGCCCACGCTCCCCAGCAACGAGTTCAGTGCATTCGCGGCCCGGGCATTGAAGAGGCCGTTCGTTTGGGCCGCAGCCGCGCCGCCGATCAGGACGACCGCGGCGGAGCTGCCAGCGGCTTCGCGAGCGATGCTCGTAATCGTTGCTGCTTTCACGCCAAACTGCCTCTCGACTTTGTCAGGCACATAGTCGGCCAGATCGAGCCCCGCCACAGCAGGCCGCAGCTTTTCGTCGACGATCGCGTACGCGAGGCTTAGCGCGACAGCGCCTTCGGACCCCGGCGGGCAGGCGATCCATTCGTCGGCGTTCGCGCCGGTTTGTGAGACGCGCGATTCGAACTGAACGAACTTGCCGCGCTGGCCGGGACGGCCCTTGCGCATCTCGCCGTACCCGATCGATTGTGCGACAGGAGAATTCCACGTGCCCAGGAAATCGGCGCCGAACGAAATTACATAATCGGATCCGCCGAGATCGACGGTGGGAAGCCCGGCGACACCAAAACTCTGCTGGTTCGCGGCCTTCACCACCCTATTGTCATTGTCGAAGAATTCGAATTCGACCGTGGCGGCCTTGAACGCAGCGGCGAAGTTCGAGACGACCGTGCGACGCTGACCTTTCAGCGGCCCGGTGAAAATGGCGAGCTGGCCGGTTTGTTTCGCGGCCAACACGGGCGAAAGCTGCGCGACGAGCTGTTTGATGGCGTCGTCCCAGGTGATTTCCTTGAACTGGCCGGAACCGCGCTCGCCGGTGCGTTGCAACGGAGTCTTGATGCGATCGGGATGATAGGTGACCTGCAAGGCGGCGTGGCCGCGCGGGCAGAGCTTGCCCTGATTGATCGGGTGCGCGGGATTCCCTTCGATTTTTTTCGCCAGGCCCATTTTCAAAATGCCGAGTTGGCCGTTGCGGACGACTTCCGCTTCTCCCTGCATCACGCGCACGAGCGTGCCGCAGCCGGCGGGGCAGAGCGTGCAAATGCTGGGCTTCCAGGTGGCCACGCCGGGAATCAGATCCTCTTCTGGAATGAAGCGGATGAGCTGGTGGTCCGGGTTTCCGCAGCCTTCGAGAGCGGCTGCGGCTCCCGTGGCCGCCGAGATTTTCAGAAAGTCTCTACGCTGCATGGGTTCCCTGCGCGCTGCGAATCAAGGCTGAAAAACGGAAAAAGACGAGTTGCCTGACCTCGAAAAAGTGTGACACTTGATGGGTGTGCCGATCATTTGTTTTCAATGACTTAGGCAAAAATTCAATCGGCACCTTGTGTCGATTGACTTGACGCAGACCGGCGCCCTTGGAGCGGAGATTCAGTTCCGCCGCTTCGGCGACTGCGTTCCCAACGAATTCAAGCTCTTGCTTCATGGCCTCGATCCTAGCGTTCGCTGTCAAGAGAAAGAAGCACCCGCGCCTGTGGACTTTTTTCTGCGCTAGAGACGCGACCCTCAACAATCTTGTGAATTGGCGCCGCGACTCAGATTCAATCGTCCCTCCGGGACTTGTGGTTCGTTTGACGTCTCGTGCCCGGCAATCCGCTTCGCTACTTGCCGGGCTAATTTCAATCGCCGCTCCGCGGCTTGGCACAATCAGAAATGACAGGTGAGGCAATCTACCGGCGCATTCTGCTGCTTGTGACATTCGACGCAAAAGCCCATGGTCGGGTCGACTTTACGTTCGGCCACCGTCTGCGTGCGCATGTCGCCATGACATTTGGTGCAGTCCACTCCGGCGCGAATATGCGGCGCGTGATTGAACTTGACGTGAGCGGAAGGCTCGAATCCGTAAACGCGCTGCCAGGGAATGTCCTCACCGCGCGCGCGATAGGCCGCGAGCTTCTTGATCTCCGGGTTGTCCACGGCGATCACCTGATGGCAGGTCATGCAGAAATTGACGCTGGGAATGCGAGCGTCCGGGCCCTGATCCACGCCGACATGGCAATCCGTGCACTGCATGCCGTTCGCGAGATGCACTTTGTGGGTGTAGGCAATGGGCTGGACGGGTTTTGGGCGCGCAGCGAAGAACTCACGGACCGCGTCGCCCACGGTGCGATGCGCAGGCGTGAAAACCGGCGACGACTGCCAGGAGGCCGGAGACACCGTGCCGGAGTCCTCCGCGGGCATGGTCCGGCTCAAGATCGCGCCCCCAACGACGATCACGATAAGAACGATCGCAGCACGAAACCACCAGTTCAGACGGAGCGCGGGCAACGACAAATCACCCTCTTGAATACGATTCCTGATAGCGAACTCGCCATACTACATGCGCCCTCTGCGGCTGTAAACCCGGAATTGGGCGCATTTTGACGTGCTGAAGCCTTCCATGAGGGATGTCCAGGGCTTATGATCTTTATGTGGACAATTACACTTCGGGGCGCCCAGCCACCCTCCTCAACTCGAAAGGGTGGAATCATGGGTTTTAACGTGTCCGTTCGTCAGGTTGATGCGGTAACGCTGGTCACCATCACGGGGTCGGTGATGTGGGCCGAGGCGGAGGCCCTGCACGAAATGTTTCGCGACCTGCTGGCCAAGGGCCAGAAGCGAATTCTGCTCAATTTGAGCAGCGTCAAACACCTGGACAGCTCCGGGATCGGCGCACTGGCCTGGGCCTATGTAACCGTAAGGAAGGCGGGCGGGGAGCTGAAAATGGTGCACCTGAGCAAGCAGGTTCAATATTTGATGGAAGTAACCAGCCTCTATAAAATTTTCGAAGACTTCTCCGACGAAGAATCCGCGCTGGATAGTTTCCAATAACGCGCGGCGCCGACCCCTACCTTCCGAGCGTGGACCGAGCGGTAGAAATCCGCGCGAAGGATGCCACGAATGTTCCGGCGGCCCGCTGTTCGGCCGCGCCTCTTCCATACATCCAGGTGCACCTAATCGATTCCGATTGTGAACAGAAAGTGATCGAGTTTCCATCCGGGGCACGGGCCAGACGACGGCGGGGCTATCGGAGGAGGGACCCGCGATGGTTGGGGGGCCATCGCGGGAGATGCAGGTGAGCCCGCTGCGGAAACGATCAGAAGGCGAAACGAGCACCCACGGTCGGAGCAAGGTTGCTGGGATGGAGATAGGGGACGCCCGGGCCGTGAGGAATGGCGATATCCAGACCGCCGCTCACGGCGGAATACGCAATTCCGGCGAAACCGTCGAAACGCGGGGTGAAGTGATGATCGGTATAGAGCGACACCTCGTAGAGAGTGCCTGCGCAGGAACTGCGGAAACCGGCTTCCGGCGAACAGACCGCCGGAACACGGAAGGTATTCTGGTGCTGCTGATACCAGGCGAGAGTGATGTCGGTTTTCTTGTCGTAAGCGTATTTCGCGCCCATCCACCAGAGGTTCACGAGCTTAGTGGAATCAAGATTGTTGTCTTCGACGCCGCTCAAGAGATAACCGCCTTGATCCGAGGCGCCGACGCCCAAGGGATCCTGCGGGTTATTTTGCGCGATGAATTCGTAGCCGCCAAAGAACCTGAATTGATTCCAGGTGTATTTGGCGGCGCCCATGATGGCGGTGTTGTCGGTCACGATGCCATACAGGGTGTTGGTCGGTGCGATCAAATTGAGCCCCACGATCTGGTTTTGATTGATGCTGTTGACGGTGGACTGATATGGCTGCGTCGGACTCTGAGGTCCGAGCAAGGGGTTCAATACGCTGATGGCCTGGTTGTAGTGCTGGTAGACGATATCGGCGAAGAACTTGCCGTGCTCTCCACCGATGTCGAAGCCATAAGCGTTGTTATGCGCCGGCTCCCCGACACAGGTGGCGGCACTCCAGCCTGCCAACGGCGAGTAGCAGCCGCCAGAACCATCGGCGAATTTATACATCGCGCCGAAGTGGAGCGGACCAACGGAGAGGCGATATTTCAGGGCAGTGTCCCAACGGCTGTCCTCGGTGTCGCCGCCGCCGGCCATCGTACCGTTGTATCCGATGTACGAAAAGGCATAGGAGCCGCCTGCCGGGTCGTATTGGAGCATGGCATCGGTGCCGAGAGAGCGCTGACGGCCGAAGGTTAGCGTGCCGAATTGGGTGGACGATATACCCCCGTAGATTTCGTCATTGAAGGGCTGGCCGGCACGCGCACCGTCGATGGCGTACGAATAGGCGCTCCTGGGAAGGCCGTTGTTGATGAAGTCGGTGGCCGAGGCGTTGGCGAGCTGGCCGGACTGCGGATTGATGCCCGAGGAAGCGTTGAACACGATGGACCAGCCAGGCGCGAACTGTTCCCTGCCCCTGACTCCCAGGCCGGTCTGCTGCAGGTTGTTCGGAGCGATGAGGAACCGATTATGAGAGCCGTTCCGGTTGATCAGAGATGCGCCTTCATAGTTATAGGCGTTTTCCGGCAAGCCGTGGCTGACCCAGCCGATGCCGACGTCATACGCGCCGTACAGAGTGATGCCGTGCCAGGTCAGCGTGCAATCGGTGGTGACAAACTCATGGCCGCTGGTGCAGGGGTCGGGGGCAGGCGGAGCTGCCCGACCGGGTTCGGGGGCCTGGACTTGGCTGAGAACTGCCGTCTCGGTGGCATTTAGGGTGATCGAATCGATGTTGGCGGTCTTGAAGCCGGCGGCCGCAAACTTCAGACGATAATCGCCGGGCGGCAGCAGCGAAAACCTGTAGACGCCATCCGGGCCGGTCTTTTCCTCCTGCGCCTGGCTCGAGCCCTTCCTGGTGGCCGTGACGGAGACGTTCGCCACCGGGCCGCCGGACGGGTCGGTCACCTTTCCGGTGATAGCACCGGTAGAGGCGGTTTGTGCCTGAGTCATGGACGGACAAAAGAAGAAAACAGCAGCGCCACTGACGCAGAGAAAAACAACCAGGTATGCAAGGCCAGCTGAACGGTGGGTCACAAGTTCTCCTGTTTTTTTCGATTGGACCGCCCGAAAACCGGCGGCGGAGTGCGAATTTACGCGTTTTGTTTCGATATGTCAAATTGAATCAATTCGACTCGGGTGGAGGCGCAGGCTTCCCAGGCGATGGAGTGCGGGCAGTTTCCGACGGCGGGATCAACCGCAGCACTTAGGAAAACAGAACGGGCGCCGAAGGAATCCGGCGCCCGTTCTGTGGGGGTGGTGCGGGGAGGGGGGTGTTAGCTCCCCGCGATTGAACCGCGTGCTACGGCAAGTAGTAACGGAAGGACGTCATGACCATGTTCTCGTCCGAGCTCGGAGATTGGCCGATCGCGTTTCCAGGACCGGGTAAACCCCTCCAGGTGTTACGGATGAAGTTGGAGTACTGCATACCGTATTGCACTCTGCCCTTCGGGCCGCTGTAGAAGCGATACCAGAACCCGAGCGTGCCTTCAATGAGGTTACGGGTGTCGCCAGTGCAGTTGTTTAGCGGACCGGGAATGAATCCGGTTGATCCGCCGACGCCCGTCGGGACGCCTGTGTTCGTGTTGGTGGCCGGACCGGTAACCGGCAGAACTTCCGTCGTGCAACCGGAGTTGTTGGAGGTGATCAGGCCGTAACCCTCATTTAAGGCTCCGCCTACGGTCTTTGCGTACTGGGCGCGGTTCGAATATTCGCCGCCGACGTTCATGTAAATGTCAAGCTTCGGCACGGGATGGAACTGGAGCGTGCCGAGCGCTTGATAGTTGCGGAGCGGAACGATTGTTCCGTCGGGCCGAACGGTTGCGTCCGGCAATCCACCCGAGCCGTAGCGACCGGTGCCGTTACCGCCCAGGAAGTGAATGCCGACGTCAACCTTCTTCTGCAAAAGGCTCCATCGAGCGTTGCCACCAATACCGCCGCCCACGGCAGAGTTGTTGAATGCGAAATCGCCGGAGGTGGTGGAAGGACAGCCCACCGGAGCGACACTGCCAGTGAGCGGAACGCACGGGAAGGCGCGGTCGCGGAACTGGGCGACGACTCCGAAGAGCTCATAGTGTCCGAATCCAGGCTCCAAGACGGCCTTGAAGACCAGATCGGGAGCGAGGTTATAAGCATAATTGGAGGTCGGGCTGTAGAGACCTCCGCTATTTCCAAATTGACCGACAAGGAAATTGTTATAAACCGCGCTGGTGTCGATCGTGAGTGTGCCGGCTGCGCTGCAGGTTCCCACGCCGGCCGGAGTGCAGGCCACTGTGGTGCCAGGCGCCTGGGCGGTGGGATTGCCGTGGACGGTTACTGCGTTCGTCTGCGCCTCTTCCACTGCCATACCGACCCACAACTTGTCGCCGAAATTCTTGGTTACGCGGAAGCCGAACTGCCGCGCCCAGCTGAATCCGACGCTATAATTCGCATCTATCGTCAGCGGCAACGCTTCGGTGCGGTTATCCATGCCATGGGTGGTTTCGGTGAGCAAGCTCCACTGCTGGCCGCCGGTAACCGTGATGCCGTTGGTGAATGCCGCCTGGCCATAGAATTGGCGGACGCGGAGCGTGTAGCTGTTGCTTTGATTGTCGTTGGAAGTGGTACCGGCGGAGAGGAAGTCCGTTTCGTAGTAGCCGCCAATTTTCACGCCGTCGAGCTTGCCCTCGGTCAACAGGCTGAAACGCGACTGGCGACCGGATGCGTTGAACTCCGAAATGTGCGCCGCGGAAGAACCGCTGAACGGTGCGGAGTTGAACGGGGTGTTGACGTCGGCGCTGAGAGCCTTCTGCCGCCAAACTGTTTCAGCCGCCATGAAACCGCCGGGAGTGATGGTGACGCCTTTGTAGACGAGGGAGACCGGATTGTCCTTGTCATCGCCCGACTTGACACTCAGGGGACTGGTGCTGGCTACCGCAGCGGTTCCGGCGGATCCAGGGTCTGCGGTGGCCGGAGCCGACGCCAGAGCGGCGTGCGCCGCAGTCGCAGCATTCAGCTGCTCTTCGAGCAATTGCATCTTCTGCTGCTGTTCCTGAAGCTGCTTCGCCTGCGACTCCAGGAGATCCCGCAGCTGTTGCAGCTCGGCGGAGATCTCGGAACTCGACGCCGCGGCGTTCGGAGCCGAGGCGGTATTCGCGACGGCCGGAGCCGCATTGGCAGGCTGCGTCGCCGCCGCCGGCGTTGTATTCGCCGCCGGACTGTCCTTGTCACCCGTCGCAGCGAATGCCGTCGACGCGAAGAGTCCAAGGGCTAGAACACACGATGCAAGTGCTCGCATTCATTCCTCCTTAAAATTAACCGCACGATTTGGTCTTAAAAGCGTACGAGAAACTACAAGAATCCGGCTGAGCAGGAAACGCTCTCGTCCACCACCCGACTGCGCCCAAAGACCCCCGAGTCTTTGTTTCGGCGGCTGCACGTTAAGCGTTCCGGGTGAACCGGCTGTGACGCTAATGTTAAATATGCGTTACAGACCAATCGGGGCTCGCGGCGCGACCAGGCGTCCGTTTGCGCGGGTGACCGTAGGAGCGACCCCGGAGAGCGGCAACAAAGGTACTAACCTGATTCTGCTGTAGTTAGCGAAGGCGAGCCGGCGGAAGGCGGGGCTGGAGGTCAATCCGGGGCTGCGGCGATCTGGATGCTCGCAGTTCAAGCTGGATTGCCAGTTTGGCGGTGTCTTACTATGGCCTCCGCAATTTTCGGCAACGAGAGCCATCTGGGACGGATCACAATTTCGGTCGCGGCAGGCGCGCGAAAGGCGACATCGAATGAGCGTACCGCAAAAGCAGTGGGCCGGCGGAAAGCTCCTGGCCGAAGTGAACAATGAAGTCGGGCTGATCACCATCAACCGGCCGGAGAAGCGCAACGCCATGTCGCTGGAGATGTGGACGAGACTGGCGGAAATCCTGGATGAGTGGGAGCGCGACGACAGTGTGCGTGTGGTCGTGCTTACGGGCGCGGGAGACAAGGCGTTCGCGTCCGGCGCAGATATCAGTCAGTTTGACGAAATGCGTAGTGACGTGGACACGCAGCGCGAATACGATCGCGCCACGAGCGCAGCCTACGCGAAGATCACCGCTGTTCCCCAACCCGTGATCGCGCGCATCCGCGGCTACTGCGTGGGAGGAGGACTGGCGATTGCGATGGCCGCGGATCTGCGGATCGCCGCGGAAGACTCAGAATTCGGCATTCCGGCGACGCGACTGGGCATCGCCTATAGTTTCCATGAAGTACAAATGCTGGTTTCGTTGGTGGGACCGGCGCATGCACGGATGATGCTTCTAACCGGCGCGCGGATCGTCTCGGCGGAGGCGTTGCGGATCGGGCTGGTAAATCAGGTGGTGAAAAGCGATCAGCTCTCCGACGCGGTGGCTGCGCTGGCGCGCTCCATCGCGGACAACGCTCCGCTCGCCGTGCGCGCGACGAAACTGACCATCAACGAGACACTGCGGGATCCTGGCGATCGCGAGCCGGCCGCGATGGAGCGCGCCAGCGCCGCTTGCATCAACAGCGACGACTATCGCGAGGGACGAACCGCGTTCATGCAAAAACGGGCGCCAAAGTTTCGAGGCATCTAACGCGAAGGCTGCTTTGTGCGCGGTAAGCTACATGGAGTGCCGTCGTCGCGATCAGTTTCTTCCTCTATCTGTGCGTCGTTTGCTTCTCAAGCGGCTGGTCTTGGCGTAGAATGCTCCGCCAGGGGGAACAATCATGGCTGATGAACTGAACGGCGGGAAATTCTCGCGGCGAGGATTCTTGGAAGTGAGCTCCGGCGCGCTGGCAGCCGCGGGCGTAAATTCGATGGCGAACCTCGTGCCGCAAGAAGGATCCGCGAAATCAGACGCCGACCGGAGCAAGAGCGAGCCCGGTCCGACGAACCCCATGCTCGACGCGCAGAATACCGCCGGCGGCGACCCACCGCCGACCGATGCCGGCGGAGTGCAAACGTTCAAGTATCCTTTCGCTTTCGGCCACAAGCGAATGCAGAAGGGCGGATGGTCGCGCGAGGTGACCATACGCGAAATGGCAATCTCCAAGTCCATTGCCGGAGTAAACATGAGGCTTACCGCCGGCGGAGTGCGGGAACTCCACTGGCACACCGCTGCGGAGTGGGCGTTCATGCTCTATGGAAGCGCGCGAATCACGGCCATCGATAACGATGGCAAGAGCTTCGTCGCCGACGTGAAGGAAAACGACCTGTGGTATTTCCCGACGGGAATCCCGCACTCGATTCAGGGATTGAATCCCGATGGCGCGGAGTTTTTGCTGGTCTTCGACGACGGCAACTTTTCGGAGTTTGAAACCGTGCTGCTTACGGACTGGATGGCGCATACGCCGAAAGACGTCCTGGCGAAGAACTGCGGAGTTCCGCAGAAGGCTTTTGACAATCTGCCCAAGAAGGAGCTGTTCATTTTTCAGGCAGACGTTCCCGGTTCGCTCGACGCCGACAAGAAGGCTGCCGCGGGGACGCGAGGGCTGTCCTCCCAGGATTTCGCGTTTCGCACCAGCGAGCTTCCGATCACCAAGCGCACGGCGGGCGGTGAGGTGCGTATCGTGGACTCGAGCAAATTCAAGGTGTCCACGACGATGGCAGCGGCGATCGTAACTGTGCATCCGGGAGGTATCCGCGAACTGCACTGGCATCAGAACGCCGACGAATGGCAATACTACTTCGGGGGAAAAGGCCGAATGACGGTGTTTGCGACCGGCGGCCGCGCACGAACCATGGACTTTCAGTCCGGGGACGTCGGCTACGTGCAGAAGACGTTGCCGCATTACATTGAGAACACGGGCGACACGGACCTGAAATTTTTGGAGATGTTCAAGAGCAACGTCTATCAGGACCTGGCGCTTTCGGAATGGATTACGCACACGCCGCCGGAGCTGGTGATGGCGCACCTCAACATTGACCGGGCGACGCTGGACGCGATTCCGCGAAACGAAATCGTGATCATGCCCGAATCGTAGATGCGTTGAAGGATCCGGGTTCGTTTGGCGATATTTGGCGAACCCCCCGCCGACATTTATCTCGAGGCGCCCGCCCTACGGCGGGCGCTTTTGTTTATGTGCGACGGCGCGATTCTGTTGGGCCAGGGCTGACCGCTTTCGCAACTAATCCGCAGGCACAAGTGAAATCACCGAAACGCGGCACGTTGCGTGCAAACGCGGTTGGGCGTACTGTACCGAGCGCAGAGAGAACGCGAGAGCGCGGTGTGCAGCGGTCGTGGTCAGAAGGGGGACCGATGAAAGGCAAGAAAGAATCCAGCGGAAATTGGCGCGGGGACGAAACGATGATGAGCCGTCGCCTGGTGCTGGGTATGGGCGCAGGAATTTGTCTCAGCGCGGGACTCGGTCGGGTCGCCTGGGCGCTGCCCTCCGGCAGCTCCGCTGTGGTGAAGACCACTAACGGACCGGTGCAAGGCACGGTTGAAGACGGCGTGCAGACTTTCAGAGGTTTGCGTTATGCGGAGGCGCCGCTCGGCTCGCTGCGATTCATGCCGCCGCAAAAGCTGAAGCCGTGGACGCAAGTCGCGGAGGCTGCCAAACTCGGCGCGTCTTCCATGCAAATGCGCAGCGGCGGAGCGGCGGCCTCGTTTCCCGCCGAGGTGGGCCAAGCGCTGAATCAGGTCTTCACCACCAGCGACGATATAGCCCGGCAAAACGAGGACTGCCTTTTCCTGAACGTGTGGACGCCGCAGCTCGGCGGCGCGCGGAAGCGGCCGGTGATGGTCTGGTTTCACGGCGGCGGCTACAACTACGGCTCCGGAAGCTGGCCCGCCTACGACGGGCACAATCTCGCGAGCCGTCACGATGTGGTGCTGGTGACCGTGAACCACCGGTTGAACGCATTCGGTTATCTCTATCTGGGAGGAGTCGCGGGCGACGCCTACGCCACGTCGGGCAACGCGGGACAGCTGGACTTGATCGCCGTGCTGGAATGGGTGCGCGACAACATTGCCGAATTCGGCGGCGATCCCGGCCACGTGACGATCTTCGGCCAATCGGGCGGGGGAGCAAAAGTCAGCACTTTGCTGGCGATGCCTGGCGCGAAAAATCTGTTCCACCGAGCAATCATCGAAAGCGGGCCTGGCTTGCGCGGCGTGCCGAAGGACGTGGCGACGGACACGGCGAAGGCCATCCTCGCGGAGCTGCAGATTAGCGTTGGCGACGCGAAGACGCTTCAGTCTGTGCCGGCCGACAAGCTGCTGTCCGCCGCGATTGCGGCGCAGGGGAAAATGGGAGGAGCGGGAGGCCTGGGAGGACTGCGTTTCGGACCTGTGGTTGACGGCATTGCACTGCCCGCGAATCCATTCGATCCAGTCGGGCCGGCGCAGTCAGCGCAGATCCCGGTAATGGTCGGCTGCACGAAGGATGAGCAAACGCTCTATAACATTGGCCAGCCGTGGTGGGGCAAGCTGACCGACGCGGAACTCTCCGAGAAGCTGAAAACCGTTCCTGGGGTGGGCGGCAACGCCGATGCTTTGATTGCCGCCTTCCGCAAACTCCGGCCGGGTGACTCACCGAGCTATCTCTACACGGATACCACGAGCGCAGCGGGGGCGTTTATTGGCTCGATTCGGCTGGCGGAGCGGAAGGCAGCGCAGAACGGCGCGCCCGCTTACTTTTACGCATTCCAGTGGGGCTCGCCGGTCGGCAATGGGATCATGAGGGCGCCGCACACCATGGAGATTCCATTTGCGTTCGACAATCTCGCGAAGGGTCCATTGTTTCTCGGCACGGATCCAGCAACGCAGAAGCTGGCCGACGTAGTGAGCGACACGTGGGTGGCGTTCGCGCGGACGGGTAATCCGAATCATTCCGGGCTGCCGCACTGGCCCGGCTACGATTCGCAACGGCGCGCCACGATGACCTTCAACACGGAGTGCAAGGTGGTTGATGATCTGGAAGGCGAGGTCCGGAAGATTCTTGAGGCTTGATCGCAGGGCAAGACAAGCAAGGGTTGCGGTCAGCTACTGATTCTTACTTAAGCGGCGGAAATATTCGGCGACCGCGTCTTCATAGCCGGGCGGTATCGGAAGAGATTCGCCGTTTCTAGCCGTGCCGGAAGATTTGCCATTTGCCTCGCGCTGCAACTGCAGCTCCAGCTTGTCCACATCGGCGAGCACCTGACCGTGCAACTGCGCCTCGAGCGCGGGATTTCCCGGAAAGCGCCGGGGATCGAGGCGTTGCATTTCCTGAATCAGTTCCTGAACCTGGCGAAGCGCTTCGGGATCGCCCTGCACGGACTGGCGAAGCCGATCGAGCTGAGCGACGCTGTCCTGATAATCCCGATACGCACCGTCGGGCGACGACGGCGCAGCGCCTGCCGAGCCGTTTCTTGGCGCCGGCGAGTCGTTGCCGGTGTTCATGCCTCCGTAAACCGGGCCGTTTTGCTGACCGCCTCCACCGCGATTGACGAACTCTCCGACCTTACCTTCCCCTCCGGTCTGCTGGTTCCCCGCGGGATTATTAGCGCCAAAGTTGCGATCCAAAGTCTCTAGGCGATTGCGGAGTCCCGCCACCTGGTCGAGCGCGTTCTGAGAATCCTGTCCCTTCCCTGGCGCTCCATTTCCCATGGCCTGGCCCGCCTCGTGCGCCTGCTGGCTCAGGTGCTGCAGGTCGGCAGACATTTTGGACTCGCTGCCATTCTCGTCCGGATTCACGCCGCGGCGGAGACGATCGGCGCTTCTCTGCATGCGCGTATCGAGATCCGACTCATCCAATTGGCGGAGGGCGTCGCGAAGTTTCGAGGCGACTGCGCGATCGCTCGAGGAAAGATCGCGGACGGCATCGCGCATCTGTTTCTCAAGACCGGAAAGATCGTCCGTCAATTGCTGGCGGTCGCCGGCGAGTTTCGAGGGTGAATCGTTGCTCGCCGAAGATTGGCCGCTGGACATATCCTGAATTCGTTTCGCCTGATTCTGTTGCTCGTTCGCCAGCCGATCGACCTCTCCCGCCAGCGCTCCGACTCGCCCGGAGTTCTGCTGATGCTGTTCGCCGCCCAGCTGATTCACGGCTTCGCGAAGTTGCTCGGCGGCGCGCCGGGCGTCAGCGTGTCCCTGCGATTGCGAAGAAGCGCGGCGCATATCTTCATTGGCCTGACGGAGTTGATTGAGAGCCTGCTGGACGCGGGGATCGGCGGAATTCTGCCCGCCCTGAGACTGGCCGGAAGATTGACTCGAGGACGGGCTGGAGGATTGTCCAGACGACTGCCCGCTTGATGAATTCGCCTGCGCTTGATTGTTTTTCGCCATCTGCTCGATCTGGCGCTGCAGCTCCTCGGCCTCGCGGCGCAGCATCTCCTGCTGCCAACGTTGCTCGGGCGTCTGAGCATTGTTGTTCTGCGACGCGAGTTCCTCCTGGCGGCGCGCCAGTTCATCGAGTTTGCGCAGTGCTTCGTCAATCTCCTTGGCGCGCTGGTCGGCGGACTCGGCTGTCTGCGCCGTCTCATACTGGTTTTTTTGGGTGTCGAGTTCCAGATCGAACAGACTGGCGAGGTCGCGTCCGGAACTTCCGCCGCCCGAGCCTCGTGCGCCACCAAACGCCACTTGAATCTGACGAAAGGTAGCCTCGGCACGAAGCAGGTTCTGCAATGCTTTCTGCTCGTCGGGTATGGCGTCCTTCCACTTCAATTGTTGAAGCTTTTGGGACGCCGGGCCCATGGCAGCGGCGGCGGCATTCATGTCACTTTGAAAGCTGTTGAATTCCTCGTTCTGGCCGGTCAAATCGCGCATTTCGAGACGCCCGGCGAGCGAGAGAGCCTGGTCGCGGAGCTTGGATTGCACTCCGGACAAAAACTTGGCGTTCTCGGCAGCCTTTTGTGCGGCCGATGGGTCGGTGCCGCTTAGCTGCTTCCAGGTTGAAGCGATGATCTCTTTCTCCCGCTGCGAAATTTCATCCGGCGCGTTGCCTCCGCCGCCGCCACCACCACCTCCCGACTGCTGGGACTGGGAAAACTCGCGCTCGAAGGGTTCGGCCTGAATGAAGAGCATGTCCGTCTTGGTTTCGGTCCGCGCGTCCTTGGCGCTGGCGTAAACGCTGACGATATCGCCCGGCACGAGCTTGAAGTCCTCGAGCCTGATCATGGTGGAGCCGTCGGCGGTTTTTTCGCCCTTTTGTTTCAGCAGGCTGACCGTTTGCTCGGCGCCTCCGTTGACGGAGTAATGGAGGTTAAATTCGCCGAGGCCGAAGGCGTCGTTGGCCTTGACTTCCAGGGTGACCTCTTCAATCGGACTGGCCTGATAATCGTGGCCCGGCCGCGAGATGACTACCTCCGGCGGATCGGCTTTATTGGCCTCGATGAAAAAATCCTCGGAGATGCGGACGGGCTGGCCGCGATCCAGCGCGGCGACGTGATACGTGCCGTCCTTTTGCACGGTGACAACGCCCTTGTAAAGATTCCCCGCGCCGCCCGAAAGAGAAATCTGTTGATCGTTATCGAGGACGAGGACGCCGCCCGGCAATGGCCGATCCGTCAGAATCTCGAGACTCGCTTCCGTGCCTTCCACGGCGCGCAGATCACCGCCATGTTCCTCGATGGCCGGCTGCATGCCGGTCCAGGAAGGAAAATGATAGGTGACGCGGACCTGTTTTACTGAGGGCAGGTCCATGACGCGAAGATTGAAATGCCGCGAACGCAGCGGCCCAGCCTGGACGTAGTATTCGACGCTTTCCGGAAGCCCGGCGAAAACGAACTGATAAGCGGAGCTTCCCGCCTGCGGCTGCATCGAAAGTTCTTCCCACTTGGAAGTGCTGTCATAGCGCGCGTAGATGTGGACGGCGCCGGCCTGAATGCCGCGCGGCTGCGCGGTGACGAGCTGGTCGGCATTGCGGCGCACGGTGGCGTCGCCGGGATTGACGCGTATGTCGTAGAGAGGAGCGGCGCCGGCATCGCCCGCCCATAGGAGCGCTGCGCCATAGCCCAGAAACCCGGGCCCGGCGAGAATCATCCAGAGCAGAACTCCCAGCGAACCGAGAGCCACGCCCAGCGAAGCCAGGAGCCTTCTATTTGGCACGACGATCGCAGGCTCGGCATCGCGAGCCATAGCCAACGTGTCGGCGGCGAGGAGCTCGGCGAATGGCTCGCTCTCGCCACGCTCCGCGAGAGTGACAAGGCGTTGCTGGAAATTCGGAAACGCCGCCTCGGTCTGCGAGGCCGCGCGCCAGCGATTGAGGCGCAACAGCGGAAAGGCGCAGCCGAAGACAATGCCGCAGGCAAGGATGACGAAAAGCAGCGCGCGAGCCCCCATCAGACTGGGCCGCGAGAATGCGAGGGCGTTGGTGATAAGCACCAAAACAACCGTGGTGACCAACGCTGACAACGCCACCACTGCCGAGCCGCGCAGAAGCGCCCGAAGCCGGAAACGGCGCTCCAACTGTTCGATGTATGCGTCGAGCTGCGCGCGCGCGGTCATGGCTCTTCCGTCCGCGAAGTAAGGTGGCGGCCCGCAACGAACGACTCACCGGCCGCGGCCAGCAGCACCAGAAGCATAGCGTACCACCAAAGGCTGAAAGGTTTCGCGGGCTCTTGCTGCGCCACCGCCAGCGAAGCTTGTTGCGAATCGCGCCCGCTCGTGCCGCGCCACAGCGCAAGGACGTCGTCGTCCATCAGCGCGAGGTTCGATTCGCGGCGATCCGCATTGACGCCGACAAGTTCTTCGCGGCCATTGGCCAAGCGGATTTCGTAGAAACCGGCGCTGCTCAACTTATAGGACTGGGCGGAGGTGGCTTCGGTTAGCGAGAGCGGCCGACGGCCGGCCGGATCGATGACTTCCACGCTGACGGCCTGTTCCTTGGCGGTGCGCAATTCCAGAAAAGAATCCACCAAGCGGGAGCCGGCGCGATTCTCGATTCCCGAGAGGTAGCGCGCGGTCTGGTTGACGAAGGGAACGAAAACCGGCTGGGTGGGCAAGTCGTTCGTCAGATTGTCGAAACCGGAAGCAAAGAGGAGCGCGTGTCCCTCGCCGATGGATTTGTCCAGGAGCAGCGGCGTCTGGTCGGTAAGGCGGGCGACGACGCGCGAGTTTGCCGGATCGACTCCGACGGCGTAATAGAATTTGACGCCTGCCCAGTTGCCGCTGCTCTGCATCGAAGGATGCGAAGGATCGGAGTCACCGACGGTGAGGAATCGTTCGCCGTCGCGGGAGTAATCGTGGGTTGCGACGACATTGGCGCCAAAGACAGGAACGCGCCCACGGCGAGCCGTGGAAGTGCCCGCAGCGACCAAGACGCTTCCGCCTCCTTTGATGTAGGTCACCAAATCTTCCTCGGATCGCGAAGATAGCGAGATCACGTCCGAGAGAACCACAAAAGGGTATTTGGAGAGATCGGTACCGGGCAGGCGCTCAACGGTGATTGGATCGAGAGTGAAATACGACTCGGCGGCCGACGCCAGCGCGGCGCCGAAAAACAGGGCGGAGTGAGAGTCGCTCAATTCGCGAACGAATAAAACGTGCTGAGGGTCGGACCGCTCGACCGCGAACAGGTAGGAATCGTCAGCGGGCAACGAGTCCGCAGAATCGATGCGCACTTCACAGCGGCTGAACCCGTAGGGAACATTCAGCGATTGAAATTCGACGCTCGAGCGCCCGTCTGCGGGAATTGGCAACATGCGCGTGTCAGTGGTCTTGCCATTGACGAGCAGAGACACCGCGCGCGTCGCCGCGGGCGTGCCGTAACCCGCAATGACGGCGGTGACATGCGCCTTCTTGGGGTCCCAGACCTGGCTCGGAGCGCTGACGCTTTCGACGGCCCAATTCGGTTGCGCGGACTGGATCACCGGATGAAGCACCAGAGTGACGCCGGGCGGCAGCGCCATCTCCGCGAAGCTTGCGGGCATCTCGGACTTCTGCATGTCGCTGAAAACATGCAGCTCGACGGGGACGCGCGTGTTCTGACGCATCGAACGCACGGCGCGAGCGAGTTCGCCGAAGCTGCCTCGAGAGTCGCCGGGTACAATGCTTTCCACGGCCGAGCGCAATGCGGACGAATCCTGAATCGGCTGCGTCAGCATTTGCATCTGGGAGCCGAGCACTGCGATCTGCGCAGGAACGGGCGCCGGGCGCGAGCTCAACACCGACACCGCGGCACGTTTGGCGTCAACCAGGCGCGAGCCGGCGCGCATGCTGAAGGAGTTGTCGATCACGAGAAGCATGAGTTTATTGCCCGAGGCGCTCGCCGCCGTGCGCTTGATGTAGGGATTCGCAAACGCCAGCGCCAGCAGCGCCAGCAGCGCGAGCCGGAATGCCAACAATAAGAGGTAGCGCAGTCGGCGATGCCGAACCGAACTCTGGGTGCGCCGCTCGAAAAACATCAAGGAGCTGAATGAGCGCGGCGTGGTCGTATGGCGGCGGAGCAGATGGAGATAGAGCGGCAGGCCGACAAGGGCGGCGCCGGCCAGAAACCAGGGCGAGAGAAAGCCCATCAGTTTCTCCCCTGGCGGATCGAAAGATATTCTCGCAGAGCGCCGTCGAGGGGCTGATCGGTCACGAGCAGGTGGTAATCCATCCCCGCGCCGCGGGCCCGATCGCGCAACTCACCCATGTGCGCCGCGATTTTCTGGCGATAGTCGTTGCGCGTGTACTCGGGCGTAATCTCCATCTCTTCGCGCGTTTCGAGGTCAATAAACACGGCCGGCTCGCCGAGATCAGGCCGGATTTCCTGCGGATCGAGAACGTGAAATAACACGACTTCATTTCCGTGGAACTGCAGCGGCTCAACGTTACGGATAATCTTCTCGGGAGTTTCGTAGAAATCGGAAATGATGAGGACCAGTCCCCGGCGGCGCAGGAACTCCTGAAAATGATGAAGAGGCTTGGCGAAATCGGTGCGAGCGCGCGGTTCGGCGAGTTCCAGGCCGTGCAACAGCCGGCTAATTTGTCCCTGCCGGGTCGAGGGCCGTATATAGTTGCGCACCTCGTCGTCGAAGACGATCAAGCCCGCGGCATCGCGCTGATTGTGAATCGCCAAATAGAACAACGAAGCCGCGGCAAAGCGCGCGTAGTCCATTTTGTTGACGCTATGGGAAGCGAAGTTCATCGAATTACTGGCGTCGAGCAGGACCGTGAGCAGACTGTTGGTTTCTCCGCGGTACCGCTTCAGGTAGGCGCGCTCCGTGCGGGCGAAGACGTTCCAATCCACGTGGCGGAGATCGTCGCCGGGAGAATAGGCGCGGTACTCGGCAAATTCCTGGCTGAAACCAAAATCCGGCGAACGATGCAGGCCGGCAACGAATCCATCCACTACCGTCTTGGCGATGAGGTCGAGACTCGAAATCCCGGCCAGCACCGACGGATTGAGAAAGCGCTGCAAGGTCAGGCCCCTTTCGGAAGAGGCAGTTGCTCAAGCAGACGGCGAAGGACTTCGTCGGAATCAACGCGGTCGGACTCCGCATGGAAGTTCAGCAAAATGCGGTGGCGCATCACGGGCGTCGCGAGCGAGGTGATGTCCTCATAGGTCACGTGGTAACGGCGGCGCGAGAGGGCGCGGGCCTTGGCGGCCAGCACGATAAACTGCGCCGCGCGGACGCTCGCTCCATAGTTCACGTATTTTTTCACGATGTCCGGCGCCTCGGAGTTCTTCGGCCGCGTGCAGCGAACCAGGTTCACGACATACTTGGCGAGCGAATCGGCAATCGGCACCATGCGCACCAGCTCCTGAAAATCGAGGATCTCCTGGGCGTTGGTGACCGCCTGCACCTCCGCAACGTGCGTGGTGGTGGTAAGGCCCACGACTTTTGCTTCGTCCTCCGCATTCAGATAGTCAAGGACGGTATTGAACAGGAAGCGGTCGAGTTGCGCTTCGGGTAGCGGATAGGTCCCTTCGAGTTCGATGGGATTCTGGGTGGCGAGCACGAAGAAAGGAAGCGGCAATTGGTAGTGATTGCCGCGCACGGTGCAGGAGAGTTCCTGCATGGCTTCGAGCAGCGCGGATTGCGTTTTGGGCGGGGTGCGGTTGATCTCATCGGCCAGCAGGATATTGCCGAAGATGGGGCCCTGAACAAACGTCCAGCGGCGGCGGCCGGTGCCCGGATCTTCCTCGATGATGTCCGTTCCGGTGATATCGGAGGGCATCAGATCGGGCGTGAATTGAATCCGGCGGAAAACCAGGCCAAGGGTCTGAGAAATTGTCCGGACCATCAATGTCTTCGCCGTGCCCGGCAGGCCGGTGATCAAGCAGTGCCCGCCGACAAAGAGCGCGATGAGAATCTGGTCCAGGACTTCGTCCTGGCCGACGATAACCTGCCGGACCTGGGAAAGGATGCCGTCGCGGACCGTCTGGAAACGCGCGACGCGCTTTTGCAGCTCCGCGGACTCCAGCTTGGCTTCAGAGGGTGTGGCCATCAGTCATTTCCCTTTCTTGGAGTCTTGGAGCTGCAACAGCAGCTTCTGGGCCGGGCGGTAATCGGGCGCGGTCTCCAGGGCCTGCAAGACATTTTCTTCAGCCTTGTCCGACTGGCCGGCCGCGAAATATGCCTGCGCCAATTCGAACTGAGCGGAAGCCTTATCGAGCGGCTGCATCGCCACGACCGCCCGGTATTCGCGGATCGCACCTGCATAATTCTTTTGCGCGAGCCACAAACTACCTAGATGCCGGTGAAGCTGCTCATCGTTGACTGGATAAATATAGTTGATCCGGTCCAACGTTGCCGCCGCTTCTTTGGGGTCGCCGGCGCCTTCCTCAAGAGTGGCGAGTTGCTCGAGAGTTGCCGGGTTTTCTCCGCCCATCTTTTCATATTCCGTAAGCGCTGCGATTGCCGCCGGCTTGTTTCCCTTGGCCAGCTGCGCCTCGGCCAGGAACTCGTAGACGTTCGCATCATATATATAGTCGGGGTAGAGACGCCGGGCTTCCTCGCCTTCTCGAATCACATCGTCGTATTCATGATTCCTGGCATGCATGGCGACATCCTTCAGAAGCTTGGTCCACTGATCGAAGTTGGCCGCCTCCTCGCCTACATTGTTCTTGTCGAGCCAGGCCATGAATGCCCGGTCGAATTCCTCCGGCGTCATGCCGAGATCGTGCCGAATGACGTCCGACGTCGTCTCGACCTTGGCAAACGAGTGGACCATATCGAGCAATTTGTCCGCTCCCCAGCGATCCTGAATGAAGTCGCAGATCTGCCCCGCCTGATAGTAGGAAACGATTACTTGGGCTTCGTACTGCGGGCGGACGAAACCGCGGTCGAGCTCCACCACGGGAAGCAGCCGCTTTTCACGAATCGCCGCCAGCACGTCCGGCGTGATGCGGTCGCCCCATTCCGGGGAGGCCTGGGTTTCCTCATGCACGGCCAGCCCTTCGGTGAACCATCGCGGCACGCGATGATTCGTTGCCGTCAGGATGTACACGTGGCTCATCTCGTGCCACAGAGTGCTCGCCCAGTTGAACTCGCCCGCCTTGCGGCCCGATGGGCTGTCCATGGCCACGACTTGCCCAAAGGTCACTCCCAGGGCTCCGAGCCCGGGCATGCCCATGGTGCGCACCGCGAAGTCCTCGTGATCGGCGTAAACCTCGACCTGCACCGGACCGGAAAGCTTCATCTTGTATTTTTTTTCGTAGGTGGCCATCGCTCGCTTGAGCTCGGTTTCGAAAT
Source organism: uncultured Acidobacteriota bacterium (assembly GCA_963814605.1). GTDB lineage: Bacteria > Acidobacteriota > Terriglobia > Acidiferrales > UBA7541 > Palsa-295. The sequence goes on from CAWFDD010000002.1 coordinate 1,731,189, forward strand.
ACGGGTAAAGCAAGTCCGCTTCCTTCTTCTGAAGCTTGAGGATCGTGGTTTCGTCCTTGAAGGTGACGAAATTCTTGTAGCTATCGAGCAACCGCAGGCTGTTGACGGTGGCGGCATCGCGGTAGCCGCTGTCGTAACACATTTGGAGCTGGCGGCGCGGCTCCTCCTCCTGACCCAGGCGCATTAAATTGATCCCGAGTTCCGAACGCGCGGAACACAGCTGGGGATCGGCCTCGATCGCCTTGCGGTAATACGCCACGCCTTCCTCGTATCTGCGGTTTAGCACCAAGTGGTGAGCCACCAGCGCGTAACCTTCGCCGTAGGTCGGATTCACGGCGCGAGTTTTATCGAGCCAGGCATCTGGCGAGCGGTCCGCAAGAATCTCCACCGCCGCGTGAATGGCCATGGCGTTCAGCGCATCGCCGGACAGCTCGATGGCCTCATCGGCTTGCCGAAGCGCTTCCTTAGTGTCCGAATCCTCCAGAGCGAGGTTGGCCATCAGTTCGTGGGCTTCGACGAGCTTGGGATCGAGTTCCAGCGCCTTCTTGCCCCAGTCGACAGCCTGGCTGTCGAAACCATCGGCGCTCACCAGTGCGAGACCGAGATAGGCTTGCGCGTTTTTCGGATCTCTGGCGAGTGCTTCCTTGAAGAGGTCTTCGGCCTCGGCGTTGTTGAATCGTTCGTGCAACAGGCGTCCCCAGCGCACGCGGTACACCGCGTTGTGGTCGGCCTGCAAAACGGCGGCGCGAAACTGATCGTTCGCCTCGCGATACATTTCGAGGCCCCAGTAGCCCTCCGCTCGCAAATAGGCATCGCGCTCCTGCGTCAACGCTTCAAAACACGCGTGAGCCTCGGCGCGACGCCCATGTTTGCGCTGCTCCTGGCAGTCGCTTGGCGAGGCCGCCGATGCCACACTCGCCGCAGCCGCGAGCATCGCGCACAAGATCGAGGCGTGGACGATGCGACTCACTTGTCCAATTCCTCCTGCACGCGCGCCAGTTCCAGGAGTGCGGCCGTGAGCTGCTGCTTATAATCGTCCTGGGACATGGCCGCCTTTTGATATTTGAGTTCGTCGATTTTTTGTTCCAGCTCCTCTTTTTTCGCCAGCAATTCGCGCTTGGCAGGATCGGAATATGCTTTCTGCGCCGCGCCGATGCGAATCAGGGTGAAGCTCGAAAGAAACAGGCCTTCGCCGCTCTCCGTGGAGGGCGCGCGCACGGCATCGTGCTTGCCAGTATCCTCGAACACAGCGTGTTCGGTGGCGAGGCGTTTTTGCGAGTCGTAGAACACGGCGGTTTTGTTCGATGCGTAATCGAACGCCTCGAGCGCGCTGATTGCATCGTTCTTGTTTGCGTCCGCGGTCGTATCTCTCAGGGAGTCCACCCAATAACGCGCAAACACCGTGGCGTTTTTCTCCGTGCCACTTTTGGTCGCCGCGATAACACCTCGCCCGGGCTTCTCGAAAGCCGCGATGGAGCCTCCGCTCGCACTGGTCGTATTCACGATCAGTTGGCGCTTCGCGGGAATGCGGTCGCAGAGAGCTGCCATATCCTGGGCAGAAATATCGGGGCCGGGGAGATTGAATTTGTATTCGACGCCGTCGAATGAGCCATGCCCGATCAGAATCAGGACAAAATCGTCGTCTGGCTTCGCCTGGCGTGCGACGGCGCCGAGCGTTTCTTCCAGATGCGCGCGCGTGGCGCCGGCGCCGGTCAGGGTGAAGACGTGAATATCGCCGCCGGATGCCTTCATGATTTTGTCAATGGCGTTCGCTGCGGCAGTGAAGCGCTGGTCGTAATCGGGTTCTCCGCCCAGTCCGGCTACAGTCACCCAGTACGTGCCGGCTCGCGCCGGTGCGGCCAGCGAAAGCAAACTTGCGATGAGCGCCGCCAGTAAGGCTCCCCTCATACGATTCCCCACCGGCGTCGCAACAACCACTCCGCGGAACGCAGCAGTATCAGCACAAGAAATACCAGCGGCAAATTCCACAGTTCCTTGGTCTCGCGCACGGTAATCCCCGCTTCGGAGTAGGGAATCTGCTCGGCCAGTTTCGAAAGCTCTTCCGGACGCCAATAACGTCCGCCGGTTTGCGTCGCCAAGCTTTCCAGAAGCTCGCGATTCTGTTCGGTGTGAAAGTTTTCAGCCACTCCATCCATTCGCTGAAAGCTCAAGACATCGCGGCCGATTTCGTCCTGGCCCTTTTGAGCGATGACCTCAACGACATAGCTTCCCTGTTTCTCCGCAGTCCAATCCGCTTGAAACGCTCCCGGTTTGTCAGGGGCCGGGGTCATGTCAACAACCGAAGTCGTGCCGTCCGGACCGATGATGCGGGCGCGCACCTGCGCTTCCGGCGCGGCAGAAAAATCTGTGCCGCGAACATCGGCGGAGAATCGAATATGCCCGTCGTCAAACAAGATCTGATTCGGCACGGAGGCGACGACGTGCCCCGGTGTATCGGACACCAGCCAGTGCAGGAGCTGCTGCCAGAACATGTCGTGCGTGGTGTCTCCCAAGGGCTGGCTCATCTTCCAACGCCAGGTGCCGGAGGTCGCCAGGATCGCCGTCCTCCCGCGCCCGTAATTCTCGGTGATCAGCATGGGCAACTTGCGATTGCCCGCCATCATTTCCGCGAGGACAGCAGCGCCGGGCTTAGGCGTGCCCGCGTCCTGGTAGTCCATGAGGTAGGGGAGCTTCTTCCAGCGCTGCATATTCGCCTGGGGATCGTCCACGAGCCGGCAAATCGCACTGTCGGCGCCAACCGGCGTAAGCTGAGCCGTCGCCGGCGCACGATGGAAGGTGGTTTTCTGGTTCGGCAGGACCACGGGGAGGAGATCAACCAAGTTCGATCCGCCCCAGACCCCATCAGCCAAAGACGAATGGCCGCCAAGCCACAACAGGCCGCCGCCGCGCCGGTCTACGAACTCGCGCATCAAATCTTGCTGCGCTGGAGTGAAATAACCGGCCTCGACCGAACCGACGATGATTCCCTGATAACGAAACAGATCTTCCGGGCGCGTGGGAAATCCGTCAGCCAGTTCTGCGGGGTCGCTGATCCCCTGGCGGTAAATTTTGTTTTCCGTGGTGCGCAACATCGAAACGATTTGGACGATCTGGTCGTCATCTACAGCACGCCGAATGAATTTGTATTCCCAGCGTGGTTCGCCTTCAACATAGAGGATGCGCCGTTTGTCCGAACTCACGTTGACCAGGCGCGTGACACTATTATTTAGCCGGTTGCGCTCGTCGGGCAGCGGATCAACGGAGAACGACAGCGCTTTGGCCCCGGCCGCCCCAGCGTCGAAAAGTAGATCCTCGGTTTGTACCTTGCCATCGTTGGCGAAGGTGATCTGGCGAGACACAAGAGTTTTGTCCCCGTCGCGAACCGCGAGTGTGCCCTTCCGTCCTGCGTAGCCGTGCTGATGCAGGCTGACTGTCGCGGAAAGCCGCGAATCGGCGAGCGCCCGAGGCGGCACGACGGCATCCTCGATCTCAACATCCGGCGAAATGGCGTCCTCGCCGAATCCGACCGTGTGCACCGGAATGTGCCTGTTGCGGAGCGCCGCAATTGTGTCCAGATCAACTCCGCCGGAGTTGTCGGACCCGTCGCTGAGCAGGACGACCGCGCCGATCGGCAAATCGCTGGTATCGGCGACCAGCTGTTTCAAACTGTCTCCGATATGCGTGGACGGCGCAGCAGGATCGCCGAATTCCCTCAAATCCGAGACGCGAGTCAGAGTGCGATCGAGCTTGTAGAGGCGCGTTTGGAATTTTTCTCCCAGCTGAGCGAGAGTTCCGTCACGGAGAGCCTTTACCGCCTGCGCCTCCCGAGTGCCGCCATTCCCGGAGATGCCCATGCTGCGGGAGTCGTCCACCAGGACGGCAATGATGTTTTGTTCAGGCGCTAGCTGAGCGATTAGGACGGCCGGCTGCCATAATAAAACGAGCAGAAGTGAAATGAGCAGGGTTTCGAGGAGCCAGATGACGCCAGCTTGCCAGTTCTTCAGGTTATGCGATGTGCGCGCCAGCCGTGAACGGATTCGCCACGCCAGGGCAGCCGCGGCCCCCAGAACCAGAAGGAACAGAATCCATTTCGGCCACGTGCCTAGAAGGACGAATTGCCCCTTCGAAAATACCGCGAATGGATATTTGAAAAATAGTTCAAACATCATTTGTACAACCGCGAGCCCGATCGCGGTCCCGAGCCCGCCTGTTAGTGCGTCATGCCGTACATGATGTAGTCGAGACCCACGCGAAACGCCATGGATGCGAAGCGCTCCGGATACTCGGGCGTGTCCGCCCACTCCCAGGCGTCCCCTAGATGCATGTTGTGGCAGATCGCCACCATGATGCGCCCCTTGTCGTCGCGAATGGCGCGCCACTTGGGCACGTATCCGTCTTTTTCGTAGGTCCTGCCGGTCGAGACATATTGTTCGCCGGGGACCTGAAACCGCGCGCCGATGTCGTAAAGCACGTGGAAAATCTCATCGTTGTCCTTGAGATCTTCGATGGGGCGGTCGGGAAAGACCATGCGCATGCCGGTGAGGAATCTGTCCCAATCGGCAGTGCCATGGAAATCGTCAACCATCAGAAATCCGCCCTTCAGCAAATACTCGCGCAGGCGCTTTGCTTCCGCGTCCGTGAAAGTCCAATTGGCTACCTGAACGGCGTAAACCCACGGATAGTTTTCGATAGCCTTCGGGCCGTCAGTGTCGAGATCAACCACCTGCTCCGTCGGGCGGGCTTCGATCCTCGTGAGCCGTTTTAGCGCCATCAAGAATTGCCGGTCGGCCTTGGGATAATCCCGTACCCAACTGGCTCCATATCCATAGCCGTACCCGTAGCCGCGGCCCCCGTATTCGTCGGTACGGGCTGTATACCGTAGTCGTGACCAATAGAATTCTGACGGTTCGTTCAACGCGGACGAGTAACCGGGACCTTCCTGCTGGTACCACTGCGACCCGCCGAACTGCAGAGCGACCACACTGGTGGCGACACCCAACAGAGGAAGTACTACCCAGAGCCGTCGAAGAAATCTCATCGATCCTTTTCGCGATTCACAGCGTAACAGATTGGGCTCACCGTCCTCAACCGCGGCCGCCCATCAACAGATTAGATGTGAATCAAATCGGCTGCGTTTCGTTGCTTTGGAGAGCACAGTTGGTGCGGTGCTTGCTGCCCCACTTGCCGCTGCCGATGCCCCGTGAGACGATTTCGGCTCGAGGAATTGTGAAGCGAAGAGACTTCATCGGTTTGGGAGGCGCTGCGCTGCTTTCCGCGGCTGCCGGGCGCTCCGCGCCTGTCGAGGCTCAGGGTTCCACGCCCATGCCAGAGTCTCAGGCCGGTGCTTCCGCGGGAAAAGCGCAGGAAACACCCGCGGACTTTACGCTTCGCATCGCGCCCGTTGCGATCGAAATCGCGCCAAGCCGCTTCATCAGCACCATCGCCTACAACGGCACCTCGCCGGGGCCGGTGCTGCGGATGCGCGAAGGCCGCCCGGTTGCAGTGGACGTGATCAATGATACAGACGCCGCGGAGCTTGTTCATTGGCACGGATTGTTCGTTCCATCGGAGGTTGACGGCTCGGACGAAGAGGGCACGCCGACAGTGGCGCCGGGCGGCCGCCGCCGCTATCAATTCACTCCGAGGCCTGCCGGAACGCGTTGGTATCATTCGCACGCGATGGCCGGCGCCGACCTTCACCGCGGCACCTATACCGGGCAGTACGGATTTCTAATGATTGACGCGGGAGACGATCCGGGACACTACGACCAGGAAATCTTTCTTGCTTTGCGCGACTGGGAACCGTATTTCACCGATCAACCCGAAAACGAAGCCGCGGAAGGCAATGCATCGGGTCCGCAGCCTGAAAGGCCCGCTGTTCTGGACACGCGTCCCAACGGACTCGAAGTTACTTCCCAGCTTTTCTCGATCAACGACAAGGCTCTTGGCGCGGGCGATCCCATTCGCGTTCGCCCGGGCCAGCGTATCCTCGTTCACGTGCTCAATGCAAGCGCGGTCGAGAACCGCGAGATCGCTTTGCCGGGCCATCAATTTCACGTCCTGGCGATGGATGGAAACAAGGTGCCTTCACCCCAGTCCGTGAACGTGCTCGCACTCGGGCCCGGCGAACGAGTTGACGCGTTCATCGAAATGAACCAACCGGGCGTGTGGATTCTCGGCTCGACGGACGACATGGTCCGCAACGCCGGACTGGGAATCGTGGTCGAGTACGAGAACCAGCACCGCGAGCCGCAATGGATCCCGCCTTCGAGAGCCGTTTGGGATTACACGATCTTCGGCGCTAATGCTCCCCGCCCCGCTCCCGATCAAACGATTGACATGATCTTCGAGAAAGTTCCCAGCGGCAGCGGCCAATTCAACATCTGGCACATCAACGGCAAGCCGTATCCGCACGACCGTGAGTTCGTTCTTCATCAAGGCACCCGCTATCGGCTCGTATTTCGAAATCGAACCGACGATTCCCATCCCCTGCATTTGCATCGCCACCTTTTTGAGCTCGTTGATGTAAACGGGAAGACCACCGCTGGAATCGTGAAGGACACTGTCGTTATTCCTCTCTATGGCCGCATTTCCGCAGACTTGTTGGCGGACCAGCCGGGACTTACTCTCTTTCATTGCCACATCCAGCAGCACATGGATTACGGCTTCAAAGCATTATTCCGCTACTCGTAGCCAAGCCTTCGACGCTTAGCGCTGCGACGACCGGGATCACTGGCTCGCGGGCACCTGTGGTAGGCTGTCGCGCGGTCCAAACACTGGCGACCAATCGTTGAAAAGGAGTTTTTGATGAGACGCGTCATGATTGCGGCTGTCCTGATTTGTTTCGCGTTGGGGGGATTCGCGCGGTTCACCTCGGCACAAACGTTTCCCTACGACCATATCCACCTGAACGTGCCCGACCCGGCAGCGGCCGCCAATTGGTACGAAAAGTATTTCGGCGGGAAGCGGATTACGGAAGCCCCGAACCGGTTGATGTACGGCAGTACGCGATTTTTGTTTCTCCCCAAAGCGGATGCGAAGCCGAGCCATGGAAGCGTAATTGATCACGTGGGCTTCTCGGTCGCGGATCTCGACGCGAAGATGAAGGAATTCGAAGCCGGAGGCGTCAAAATCGTCACGCCCGCGCGTGACGTACCCGGGCTCTTCAAGCTCGCATTCATTGAAGACCCCTGGGGCACGCGCATCGAAGTCGTACAGGATCCGGACATGCTCGGGCTGCACCACGTGCACCTGGTGGCGCCGGACCCGGAGGAAGTCTTCACCTGGCTGCTGGCCAAGTTCGGTGGGGAGCGCGGAAAGCTCAAAGGTCGCATCGACGGAATCAAGTACAGCTCGCCCGGATTCAGCGACATGTGGATCCTGGTTCAGCGCGGTGATTCGGAGCCAAGCGAAGGCCACGCCATTGACCACATCGGCTGGCGCTCGGTGGGTCCCTTGGCGGCGACGATCGACGGACTGCGCGCCAAAGGGGTCACCGTCTTGACTGAACCGCGCCGGCTGCCACTCCCGAACGGCCCTGCGATCAACTTCTCCTATGTGGCTGGGCCAGCTGGCGCGAAAATCGAGCTTGTCGAGCGTCCCGGACTCAAGCCCGGCGAATAGCGCGTAATCAAAATAGGCGCTGATTGCGTGGGCGGTGTGTCGGCGTCAGTGGGTCGACACGAAAGACATTTCGTGATCGAAGTTTTCCGTCCGCTGGCCCACGCCGAGATGACTCGTGCTTTCGCCGCCTCGGGCCTCCTGGTCGCCGCTGTCCTCGAACAAGAATTGCGGACCTCCCGCGGGCTGGTCACCACCATACTCCCTACCTTGGCCAGAGTAACGCGCGGCGCTTCCTCACGAGTCTGCGACGCTACATGATTCGCCCGATTCCCTAGCAGGGCGGTCCCGACTAACCTAGAGACGCCATCCCAGCTCTTGTCTTGGCGACGGGGCAAAATCTTCAAGCTCTCGGACGTTTCTTCCGGCGCCTCGCCGGATTGCGCACCCTAACACGCTGATACGAAAAGGAATAAAGGCGCGCCCGATGGAACAGCTCGTGCTCCGGCTCTCAGTGCGAGCCGCACTCGCAATCGAGGTGAGCTATGGACGGAACTCGTTGGATCGTCGCCGCGGCCAACTTTATCATCCGCGTCCAGAGCATCAAAGCCGACGCCTGACCTGTCTGCCGACGGTTGGAAGAGAGAGCGATAGGTGAGTTCGTCTCTCATCTCCGGGGCAACTGAACTCGCCTTTAAATCGCAATTCACGAGGGGGATATCGTGAGACTCAGCCTCCGGTTGATCCTTTTTCTCGTCATCGGCATAACGCTGGTCACATTCTTCATTTCAAGAAACGAAGTCCGCTCGGAGAAGCGCGGGCTTCGCGTTGACCTGGAGCACCGGGCGGAAATACTCGGTGAAAGCCTCCAGGAGATTATCGAACCTGCCATCGAACATGATTCGCGCGGCCAACTTCGCCGCATCGTGGAACGGTTTGAGAACCAGCAGCAGCTCGCCGGCGTGATTGTCTACGACTCCGCAGGCAACGTACTGGCTGAAAGCTCCAGCCTCGCCAATCAATTTACGCCGCCGCCCGTCCCTTTGGATCAGGTGAAGAAGGATGGGCAGCCCGTCAGTGAGTTCCTGCGGCTGGCAGACAAGCCGATCCACGCGTATTACATGCCGTTGCGCGATGATGGATCGTCGATTTCCGGCGTCCTGGCGATTTTCCACGATGCGAGTTATATCGAGGCGCAGAGCAAGCGCATCTGGCAGGAAACCGTCTGGCACGTAATTGCCCAGGTGCTTCTCATCGTTTTCGTCACCGTCCTGATCATCCGCTGGACCATCGTACTGCCCATCTCGCGCACGGCGCAGTGGATGAAGGATCTTCGTGGCGGGCGCGTCCTCCCGCGTCCTAAATTGCCGAAGGAAGATTTCCTGGCTCCGTTTTCGCAGGAGGTTGTCAACTTTGCCCGCAGTTTGTCGGAAGCCAGAGCGGCGGCCGAGGAGGAGGCGCGTCTGCGCGAGACCGGCGAGTCACTGTGGACTCCGGAGCGTCTGCGGGCCAGCATACAGAACAAAGTTCACGGTTCGCTGTTTGTGGTTTCCAATCGCGAGCCCTATATGCACGTCCGGCGTGGCAAGAACATTGAGGTCTTCGTTCCTGCCAGCGGCTTGGTCACCGCCCTTGAGCCCATTCTGCGCGCCTGCGATGGCACATGGGTGGCCCACGGCTCGGGCGATGCCGACCGCGAGACCGTGGACAATCAGGATCGTTTGCGCGTTCCTCCCGATCGGCCGGAGTACGCGCTGCGCCGCGTCTGGCTGACGAAGGAGGAGGAAGACGGTTACTACTATGGCTTTGCAAACGAAGGACTCTGGCCGTTGTGCCACATCGCGCATACGCGCCCGATCTTCCGCACGTCGGACTGGCAAAGTTACCAGGATGCCAACCGCAAGTTTGCCGACGCTATCCTTGAAGAAATGGAAGGCGCGGAACACGCCTTGCTTCTCGTGCAGGACTATCACTTCGCCCTGCTCCCACGGATGGTGAAGGACGCGCGTCCGGATGTCCGCGTAGCGATCTTCTGGCACATACCCTGGCCCAATCCGGAGGCGTTCGGAATTTGCCCCTGGCAGCGGGAGCTTCTGGACGGCCTGCTCGGCGCGGACCTGGTCGGTTTCCACACGCAGGCGCACTGCAACAATTTTCTCGAGACGGTGGATGCGGCGCTCGAATCGCGGATCGAATGGGAGCGTTTTGCCGTCAAGCGCCGCGAACACATCACCCTGGTACGCCCGTTCCCCATTAGCGTTGATTTTCGCGAATCGCAATACGAACCGGGGGCAGTCGCAGCCTCAACGTACGACGTGCGCGCCTCTCTGCTGAAGAAACTGGGCATCGATGCCAGTTTTCTGGGCGTTGGCGTGGACCGCGTCGACTACACCAAGGGAATTATCGAGCGATTCCACGGTATCGAGCGATTTCTGGAAAAGTGTCCGTCATACCGCCGGAAATTCACGTTCGTTCAAATCGGAGCGCCCAGCCGCACGAATATCGCCCGCTATCACGATTTTTTGGCGGAGGTCGAGGCCGAAGCGGCACGCATCAATCTGCGTTTCGCCGAAGCGAACTGGAAACCAATCGTCCTGCTTACCCGCCATCACAGTCATGAGGAGATTTTGCCGTACTACCGCGCGGCCGACTTCTGCATGGTGACGTCGCTACACGACGGCATGAACCTGGTCGCCAAGGAATTCGTGGCGGCGCGCGACGACGAGGAAGGCGCCCTCATCCTCAGTCAGTTCACAGGTGCGGCCCGCGAGCTGCGCGATGCGCTCATCCTCAATCCTTATGACACCGACCAGGTCAGCGACGCGATCCGTCTCGCACTTGAGATGGACCCGGATGACCGCCACGATCGCATGCGGCGCATGCGGCTCAACGTCCGGGAACACAACGTCTACCGCTGGGCGGGAAATCTGATCTCCGAGCTTTCGGAAATCCGCATTGGCGAGGTTGAGCCCGCTCTGGCGGAAAGGTCCCGTCGCTATGCGTGACACGCGAAGTTTCGCGTCAACAAGGAGTTCGTCGGCGAGGTCTTTCGACGAGAACGACACGCCGCTGGCGAAGGCGACGCGCAACCGTCCGCAGCCGACCGCGCCCTCCCGGACGGGCTCCGCGCCAGGTGAAGTCCCTCGTTCCGCGTTTCGCGCGTGGCCGGAAATTCGCGCCCAGTTCCTGGCCGCGAATCACTGGGCCTTCTTCCTGGATTTCGATGGCACTCTCGTGAATCTCCGTCGGCGACCGAGCGACGTTCGATTGCCGGCTCAGGCAAAGCGCCTGCTCCAGCGCCTCGTCCGGCGCACCGATGTCTACGTCGCGATTGTCAGCGGTCGAAGCGTTCAGGCGCTCCGAGGCCTGGTCGCGGTGGAGGGCCTCCACTATTTTGGGCTGCACGGCGCGGAGCGCGATGGCGAGTCGGCCAAGCTCAGTCCGAAATCGCGAGTCTCAATCGACCACGCCGTGCGCGAAGCGCAAGCTCGGCTCGGCGCCATCCGAGGAATCTGGATTGAGGACAAGGGTCTCAGCTTTTCCGTGCATCATCGCGACGCAGATGAGGCCGCCGCGGAGGCTGCCGGCGCTGTTCTGAGAGGCCTTCTCGCGCCGTGGCGGGATCATTTGCACATCTTAAACGGCAGCCGGGTGTGGGAAGTCTTACCAAAGGAGATTCCCGGAAAGGCCGCTGTCGTTGAAGAGGTGCTCGGCCAGCGATCCGCTCCCGCTGCCGTCGTCTACCTCGGCGACGACGGGACTGACGAGATGGCGTTCTCGGTCCTGTCTGACCAGATCACCGTGCGGGTAGGACGCGAATCGGACACTCGCGCCCGATATCTTGTGCGCAACCCGAAAGACGCGCTGAGGTTCCTGGCGCGCGTCGAAAAGGAGCTTCCGTGAAAGCTACCGAAGCGTTTCAGTTTGCGACAGCGTCCTATCTCGTCCGTATCGGAAATCAGGTGGCCACGAATCTGCAGGAATTCGAACAGGGGCTCGCCGACTGCAGCGATGCTTCGATCTTCTACCACACCTTTCAGAGCCTCGGCCGGCATCATTTCTTGACCGAAGGTTTTTCGAACGACTTCGCGCAGTGGGTATTGGGTTCCTGCAACCGCCCGGTGCTGGCCGAACAGATGGCGTCGGTGGATATCCGCGACTACGTTTCGGTAGTGGACTTGCGGAACGACTTGCGAAAGGTCGTCGAAGAATATTGCCGGGGAAATTCAAACACCGCGTCGCAGGTCGCGTTCGAAGCATTCTTTTTCTGCGAGACGGTCGAGGAAAAGGTGCCGCTGGGGCGAGAGGCGTGGACGTTGGAGGATTTTCGCGATGTCCTCCAGGACCTGGCTCATGGTTCACTTCAATTTCACTTCGTTACGTCGCGCCTGCGCCTGCAATTGCGAACCAACGATTTTTCGCGCTGGTTTTCGAAAGAGCTGGGTCTCACCGAGTTGGCGCGCAAGGTTGATCAGATCGACATTTACACGACCACGCTCGATAGCGCCCGCTCGACCATACTTCATCTTGTCGAAAGGGAGCTCGCTCAATGACGCAGACCCAACTAGAGACGCACCCGAACACACTCGATGACTATGGCTCGGTGATTGGAACGGCCGAGGTCGCCGAGCTGCGGACGTTGGCACAACGCCTGCGCGGGCGCACGGTCCAGATGGTGAACTCCACGGCAGTCGGAGGAGGCGTGGCCGAGATTCTGAACCGCATGGTTCCGCTTATGAACGAGCTGGGAATAGGCGTTCGCTGGGATGTAATTACCGGAGGCGAGGACTTCTTCGCGGTCACGAAAGCGTTCCATAACGCGCTGCACGGCGAAAGTTACCGACTCTCGGACGATAGCTTCAAGACGTTTCTGGCAAACGCGGAACAGAATCGTTCCCGAATGCATTTCGATTGCGATTTCACCATGATTCACGATCCTCAGCCGGTGGTACTGATTGACGCGCGGCGGGGCGAGGGCGGCCACTGGACTTGGCGCTGCCACATTGACTTATCACAGCCAAACCTGAAGGTGTGGAACTTCCTCGCGCCGTTCGTGAACAAGTTCGATAGCGCCATCTTCTCTTCGCCCGCGTTCGCGCGCCGGTTGCCCATTCCGCAGTACCTGTTCTACCCCTCGATCGATCCGCTCTCGGAGAAAAATCGAGAGCTCGATGCTGATTTTGTCGAACAGACGCTCGCGCGATTCGAAATTGATCCCCTTCGCCCGATCATCACCCAAATTTCACGATTCGACCGGCTCAAGGATCCTGTCGGCGTGGTGCGCGCCTATCAGATCGTGAAGCGCTACACGGATTGCCAACTGGTGCTCGCCGGAGGAGGCGCATCCGACGACCCCGAGGGCGATGCAGTGTTGGCCGAGGTGCGCGAGGCCGCGGGTACAGACCACGACATTCACATCCTGGACCTGCCGGCTACCAGCGCCGTGGAAATTAACGCATTGCAGCGCGGTTCGACGATCATCGTTCAGAAAAGCCTGCGTGAGGGATTCGGTTTGACGGTCACCGAGGGTTTGTGGAAGAAGAAACCTGTTGTGGCCTCAGCCGTAGGCGGAATTCCATCACAGGTGATTCACAAGCATACCGGGATGCTCGCCCACTCGATCGAGGGGACAGCGTATCAGGTTCGCTTTCTGCTCTCGAACCCGGGAATCGCGCAAAAGCTTGGCGAGAACGGCCACGAGCATGTCCGCGAGCATTTCCTGATCACCAGCGACGTGCGGCGCCATCTCACGCTGTTCTTGCATTTCCTGCGGCCAAACTAAAGAGCGGCGGAGACCGAGGTTCCGGCAGCGGCAAACACGGAGGTCATTTCTGCTCGAGCGAGCGGCAGGAAGATATCAATGACCCGCGAATCGAATTGCGTGCCGCGCGCTTGCAACAATCGGCGCTCGGCTTCCTCGAAAGGCAGGCCCTCCCGATAAGGGCGCGAAGAAACCATGGCGTCAAAGGCGTCGATGACAGAAACGATGCGCGATCCGATTGGAATTTCCTCTCCTTCGAGTCCCGCCGGATAGCCTTTGCCGTCGAAGCTTTCGTGATGATGCAAAATCATCAGGCTGGCGCGCTCCATCCTCGGTACGTGGCGCAAAACGGCCCAGCCATACTCGGGATGTTTCTTCATCAGGCCGTATTCTTCGGACGAAAGTTTAGCTGGCTTCTGGAGAATCGCATCCGGAATGCCGATTTTCCCGATGTCGTGGAGGAGCGCGGCGACTTCAATATCGGAGCGAAAGTTTTCATCCAAACCAAGCTCACCAGCCACGTGGAGGGCCCATTCCGCCAGGCGCGTGCTGTGGACCCCCGTGTTCAGATCCTTGAGATCGAGGAGTTGATTGAAAGCGCAGATCAAGGACGTGCGCAGAGCCGTGAGTTGTTCCTCCACGGCTTTAACCTGCACAGCTGCAGGGGACCAAAGCTGAGGGAGCTTCGCAGACAGTTTGCTGCTAATGTCGGGCGCTTTCCCGACGCCGCCGGTAGACCCGGCTGATTCGAAAGCGCCCGCCATTGGATTGGCAATCGTGACCATGGGAGGTTGTCGAGCGCGCTATTGCAGAAGCCCCTGGATCGGGTTCAGGGCAGACAGCGACCAGTTTACATTCAAGCGTCCGTTGCCCATGTTCACACCAACGAACTGCGCGTGAGCAATGCCCCAGGCGGCTAGGTTCGGGTTGTCGTTCGGCTGCATGTTCAGTATCAGCGAAGCGGTCCCGGCGACCATCGGTGAACTGAACGAAGTGCCCCAGCCCGCGGCATAGAGTCCGAACGGATAAGTGGTAATCACGCCTTCACCGGGTGCGGCGACCCACACGATTTGGTTGCCGTAATTGGAGAAGGTCGAACGCTGGTCCTGGTTATTCGTCGAAGCGACGCCCATGACGTTCGGCAGCCCAGCGGGATAGACCATCTCATTCACGCCGTCGTTGCCCGAGGATGCCACGCAGATGACGTGATTGCTGTTGGCGTAGCTAATCGCGTTTGTCAGCTCGGTCGAACTCTGCGTCATGTCGAAGCTCATGTTGATGACGTTGGCATTGTTCTGCACCGCGTAGTAAATGCCGGCCAGAATGTTCGAGAGCGAGGCGTTGCCATTCGCGCTGAAGGCCTTCACCGGCAGCAGCTTCGCGGTTGGAGCGACGAGGTGAAGAATGCCCATCACCATCGTCCCGTGCCCGAATGCCTCATAGGCGGTGCTATCGAGCATGTGAGCGGTGTGCTGATCGAGCATCGCGGCGGTATGCTGATTCACATACGCCGCCGCGCAGGATTCGCAGGGTGGGGGCGCACTCATCGATATATCGTTCATCTCCGAACCGCCCGGCTGGTTGCGCGTAAAGTCGTAGCCCTGAAGCAACACGCCCTGGAGCACTGGTTGATTCGGGTCCACGCCGGTATCGATATCCGCTACGATTCCGGCTCCGCTCACGTTGAAAACGCTGTGCGCTTGAGAAATCTGAATGATCTGGGCGGCAGGCTGATTGACGTATCCGTCCGTGGCGGTCGTGCCGTAGTAGTTGACCGGCGTGTTATCCCAAAGTCCGGCCGGCGGCGTACTCGGCGCAGTTTGATTCGTTGGGTTTGGCGGAACCGCGACAGTCTGATCGGGTTCGGCGTCGATTATCCCAGTGACAAGTTTCAACACATTCGCCAGGAGACTCGGCAGGAGCCCCTGCATCGGTCGAACTAGGAAAACTTGATTGAGATTTCCGTCCAGATTACCGACGACCGTGCACCCGTGCAGCAGGCAGATGGTCTGCAATCCGCCAAGTCCCAAATTCGTCCGGACGATGACACCGGGCTGTGGCGTGGTCAGGCTTGAGAGGGAGTTTCCGAGGTTCGAGAGTGTGGTGCCTAGTAAGCCCTGTGCCGCAGCCGGTTGACCACATAGGCTGACAAAAAGTATCGATGAGAGCCAGATTCGACGTCGCATAATCTTGACTGCTCCTTTTGCGAAACCCTCTAGCAGCCCTGCCGATGAAGGCCTCCGACCGTTATAGTTTCGCTGGCCAGAGTAGATTGCAGCCATGGTACGGGCGGCTAATTTCGATGGTTTACGCATTAAACCTTCTTCCTAGTACGTTTCTTCCTTCCACTTTTTCTCATACTAACGTCTTTAGAATGAGCGCTTAAGAGAGCGCTCACATTTGGCGCGGATACCGGTACAATCAATGGAAGTTGGAGTTCCTCCAACGGAAGGTTGACCCTCAAATGAAGGCGGGTGAGTAGCAGATCGCACTCCATGGTGAACTCGCCGAATCGATTCGTCACAGCCTTCGCCAGCGTCTTGCGACCCTGCGTCAGTGCGACAGGAACCGAAGCGATTCCCTCGGCTGGATCGGCGAAGTGAAGGACTTGCCCGATTACGGTCACCCTGTTGGAACCGGCCTGCGGCTCGATTCGGACGTCAATTCGGTAGTTCCCCGTGCCGAATAGCAGCTGGCGCGCGGGGGTCGCGTTTGATCTCACGCCGAGAGGCTGCGGACTCAGCGAACTATCGAACAGCAATTCGGCCATCGCGCGAACACCCCTATGGGCCTTCCGGAGTCCATGTATCGCGAAATTGCCCTTGACGGTGCTGACGACGCTTGCGGGCGGCTCGAAGCTGCGCTCGTGTCGCGCGATTTCGTGCACGTGCTGCCAAAGATTAAGAACCTTCGTGCATTGCTTGCACCCGGATCCCAGATGGCTCTGCATGGCAGTCTTTTCCCGCGCTCCTACGAGATTGCGAGCAAAATCAATCCACTTCTCCATCGAAAAGTGCTCCATGGTCTCCCCCCTCAGTTAACTAGCCTCAGCGCCACTGATGAAACGCCAGCACCGGCCTGTTTCATCTCCCACTCATAAGGGAATGCAGGGACAGAAAAAATATAGGGGGGATAGGGAAATCTGACGGGGGGGGACCTAGGCCTGTAACACCTTTCCTATCAATAGAAAAGGGGCCCAATGGTAAGGATGTGGATAATGCTGACGCAGATCCTTCATGGCGCCCTGGACGGAAGCGGCCTTTTCCTCGCCGCCGGCAAGACGGCGGTAAAAGTAAGTCATGAATTCGGCCGTACTCCTGTCGTGGACGTCCCAAAGGGTCAGCAACAATGAATGAGCACCCGCGTAAAGTAAGCCGCGGACCAGACCCAGCAACTCGTCCCCAGGACTGACCACGTTCATGCCCGTCGCGCATCCACTCAATGTCACCAGCTCTGCTTCGAGGTTGAGCTGATAGAGATCGTAGAGATTCAAGTACGCGCCGCCCAGACGAATCCCTGAAAACATTGGATTATCCTGGCGAAAACTGCCGTGCGTGGCGATGTGGATCAACCGGCTGTGCGCACCCTTTTCACGAAGGGCTCTTTCGTCAGCCGCGGCGCCGACGATCAGCTCGGCTCCCGGCAAGACTCCGGCGACCGCGCGCACTTCATCCAAAATCAGCGGAGCCCGGGCATCCGGGACTCCAAGAATCAGCGAGGAACCGGACGAACGCGATGGTTTGCGCTGGCACAACGCAAAGATGGTGGAACTCGGCGCGTAGGAAACCGTGAACGAGTCGATGACGTACTGCGAACCGTCGAACAACGCGTGGAACGGCAGATAGTGCAGCACGCCGTGCGGCACGATCACAAGATGTTGCGCGCGAAGGCGATCGCGCAACGGCCCCAGAACCTCTTCGTAGAGCTGACCGAGGTGAGCCTGTACCGCACCGAGCAACGATTTTTCGAATGTTCGAGTATATTCGCTGCCCAGGCGAAACTTGGACAACTGAAATTGCAGCATCCGCAGCAAATTGACCACGCGGGAAACGGGAGTGATCGGTACGATTTCGAAACTCTCCGGCGTCAGAACAGCAGCGACGAAGTGATCCTTGACGCTGAAATATTCAATGAGTGCGGTCCGCTCAGGCAAGCTATCACGAACGGACTTGAGCGACGCGATCGCCGGACCAAGGGCGTTTGCCATCTCCGGTTGAGATGATGGCACTTCGCGAAGCGCTCGAAGCAATTCGTTCTCGTGAGCCAACGCTTGTTTCTGGAGTTCGTCGATCCGCTTAGGCGAGGGATCCTCGGTGCGCAACTGCTCGATTTCAATCCGGCGGTAATACCAGTTTAGGTCCTCTCGCATTTCGCGAATTCGCCGCACCAGGCCGCTGTGCCCCGAGTCATCCTCGGGCAACGCGTGACCGTGCTGCACGAGCAGTTCGGCCATGCTGCGGGACTTGGCCAATTCCATGTATCCGAACGTCTCCTCTGCGGAATCCGGACGCACGCCGCCGCTCAGGCAAAGTTCCACGAGACATTCATAAACATCCAGCCGGTTTTTCATGAATGCAATCTTGAGCTCTTCGCCGCGCAGACTGCTCCGCAAAGTTTCCAGGGCTTCGCGGGCCTTCTGGAACGAAGCGTAGGCTCCTGCAAGATCTCCAGACGCCTGCCGCACCTGGCCCATAAGGAACTGGCCTTGATAACGCAGCACGGGCGCTTCGAGATCGGCCAACCGGTCAAGCGCGCGCTGGCACTCCGCTTCGGCTACTGCCAGATCGCCCGACCGCAGGCCTATGCGTGCCAGAAGCAGGTGGCATAACACGGCTTTGCCGGGCAAGAAAGATGTGTCGAAGAATCGCGCTGCAGCGGACCCGAGCCGTCGCGCTTCGAACAGCCGCCCTTCGTCGTGCAGCACGACCGCCTGATAGAGATCAATCAGCCACGGCCACACCAGATTTTTCTCGCGCACGAACTTCGGGCGAGCTTCGGCAAAAAGCTCCAGCGCGGGCAGGCGCTTGCCCAACTGGCTCAAGGCCATGGCTTCATTGGCTTGGCACTTCGCTTCTTCGTAGCCCATCCCCAGCTTCTGGAAACGAAGATAGCCTTCATGAGCGGTGTCTTTGGCCTCGATGCTCAGATTGAGCTCCAGGTGGATTTCCGACAGGTCGAAATCGCAGAGCGCCAGTACGTAGGCATCTCCATTCTTCTCGCACGCTTCGCGCGTGGATCGCAACATCTCAATCGCTCTACCGTATTCGCCGCGAAGGTAGTAGAGATACGCAATGTTGTAATCGGCCTGGGTGACGAGCAGCGTCATCCCGTGCTCCACACACATGGCCCTCGCTCGTTGGTAGGAGGCCAGCGCGCGCGGAAAGTCGTTCAGCGTAATCAGACACACCGCCATGTTGTAGAGCGCCACCGCGAGCCCTTCGGAATCGTGAAAAGGAAGCAGCGCTTCGTACGCCCGCTCGTAACAGGCGAGCCCTTCCTCAAAGCGGTCCTGGCGGTGGTAGATATTTCCGACGTTGATCTCGAGATGCGCGAGTCGCTGCCGTTCATCCAGCCTCAAGAAAATGTTCCTGGCGCATTCAGCCGCCTGGAACGCGTCGTCGTATCGGCCGAGGAGAATCAGTGGTTGAATGTAGGCAATCAGCGTGCGGGCTTCTTCTGCGTGGTTGGGAATCTGCCGGAAGACGCGCATCGCGCGCTCGTGAAACCCCAGTGCCTTCTGATTGTCGCCCAAAATATTCAGGGCGCTGCCTTTGGATCGCAAACTGCGGCCCAGCGCTTCCGGATTGCGCAGCCGGCGGGCAATTACGATCGCCGATTCCACAAGAGCGAGGGCTTCGCGAGTATTCACGCGCAGCCTGGCCCGCACAATATCGTTCAGCTGCCGAACCACGCCTTCGCGGTAGAGTTTTCGCCGCGCGAGAAACCGCTTGCGGACGGCAATGTTCTTCAGGCTGGCAAGCTCGCCGATCAATTTCTCGGAGAGGGCCGGTTTCTTGATTCGCAGCGTCACGAAAATCCTGCTTCCGCCAGCCCCTTGCGCAGTTTCTCAAGGCAGCGTTGACGTATAAAACCGATCGAGCCCGTGGCGATACCGAGGGTGCGCGCAACTTCGTCGTATGGGCGCGACGGCTCCTCGAAAAACAGCATGCGAATCAGCTCCTGGCAGCGCGCCGGCAGATCCGCTATCGTCTGCCGCAACATTTGTTCTTCTTCAGCCTCGCGGAGAATTCCCTCCGCGCGAGGCGGCGTGCTCTGCTCGAACACGGCATCGTGGGGGTCGGAGACATCCGTGCGCTGCTGCCGCCGCTTTCCATGGAGGCATTTGTGCGCCGTAACCTGAATAATCCACTTTGGCAGGGCTTCGGGTTTTCGCAGTTTGGGCAGTTCCGAAAGCAGCTCCAGGCATACGGCCTGAAAAATATCCGTCGAATCATCGGTCGAGAAGCCGTACTTGACCGGAATGGAAAAGATCAGCCTCTTGTATTTCTCGATCAACGCCGACCAGGCCTCGTCGTTTCCGTTGAGGCATTCCGCGACGAGCCGCCGATCCGGCCACGCTTTCGATTTTTCGTCTTGTGTTGAATCGCGCCGGATCGCCATGGAATGATTGCCCGCTGTTCTCACCGGATGTACAGCACGTCAATATTCCACAGCGTGTAAGGGTCCATAATCGCCGGCTGCAGGTTGCCAATCCGATCGCTCGCTCCTACCAGGATGTTCGGGCTCACCAGGCATATCACTGGCAGGTCTTCAGCAACAATTTCCTGGACGCGATCATACAAATGTTTCCGCCTCGCGTAGTTCAGGGTGACGAGTTGCTCCTGCATCAACCGGTCCATTTCCGCTTCCCAAGGAGTCGCGGGCTGCGTCTGGTTTGGATGCCACAGGTGGGTTTCTCCGTTGGACATCCATACGTTCATTTCCGAAGTTGGATCGGCGTCTCCGCTCACCAGACCCATCACGGCAGCCTCGTAATCATGGGCTTTGAGCAGGCGCTCCACCATGGAATGAAACTCAAGCGACACGACGTGCGCGTTCATGCCCAATTGGCTCAAGTCGTCTTGAATCAGCGTTGCGATTTTCACGCGCTGCGCATTCGAAGAGCTGGTGAGGATGGAGAATTCGACCGGGCTGCCACGGCTGTCCAGCAGAGTACCGTCGCTTTTCCAGGAGAAGCCGGCCGAGGTCAGCAGTTCGCGCGCATGCGCCAGAGACCGCGGCGCGCGGGGAATTCCCGGATCAATCCATTGTTTGTTACCGGGCGTGACCTGGGCCCAGAGAGGCGTGGCGCGTCCGTTGTACACCAGGCGCACCAGACTGTCGCGATCGATTGCCGCCGATACGGCCTGACGAAAACGAACGTCCTGAAACCAGGCCTGTTTTCGCGCCATCTCCGGCAGCGATTTCGAAGAAAGGTCGTTCAGATTAAAGAAAAGAAAATTGTATTCGAGACCCGCGCCAAGGTCGTCGAGGTGGTAGTGCTTCGCCGCTTGCTGTTTTTCGAGCACCGCAAAATTCTCGGCGCTGAAATGCGTGAGCAGGTCCGTATCTCCCGCTTGAAAACGAATTGCCTGCGCATCTTCGCTCGAAACAAACAGAAACACGACTTCGTCGAGGTAAGGCAAGCGCCGCCCGCCACGGTCCTGCTTCCAATAATAAGGATTGCGCTCCAGCACGATCCGCTGCCCCGGGTCATATTCCTTCAGTTTGAATGGCCCGAGCCCCGCGAATTGGCCCGGCGCCATCGAGACGCTCCAGGCATCGGAAAAACCGCCGCTTCGATACGCGCTCTCGAGCAGATGCCGGGGAAGAATGGCGATTCCGTCGAAAAGTCGTTCGGCCGCCGCGTAAGGCTGCGCCAGTTCGACGCGAACCGTATATGGATCAAGTTTCTTTACAGCCAGCGGTTTTCCGCCCACCACCAGCAGGTCGCGTTGCGGAGAATCGATCTTTTCGTCGAGATAAACCTGAAAGCTGAAAACGACGTCGTCTGCGTCGAGAGGCTGTCCATCTGAAAAACGAAGGCCGCGCCGCAGGTGCAGCGTGTACTGCCTGCCATCGGGCGATGCCGTCCAGGATTTTGCCAGAGCCGGCTCGGTCTTCTGCGACTCACGATTGATGTCAATCAGATCGGCGGTCAGACAGCGAATCACGTCACGCGAGGGAGCATCCTCGGCGAGAACCGGGTTCAGCGTCTTGGGTTCCGAACGCAGGGCGATCACGAGCTTGCCGCCAGGATGGCCCGCACCGGCGTCCACTACCATGCGTTCTTCGCCCGCTTGTCCCGGATTTGCCAGCGATGTCGAGCACGCGCACACGATCGCGGCGATCAGTACGAGAAAGTGCCGCCAAGAGGAGAGTTTCCCCATGGTTTAAATTCTTAGCAAAGATTGACCTGTTTTTATAGCTGCACGGACCGCAGGCGTTCCTGCAGAGCATCGGCAGTGGCGTTGTATAGCAGGAACAGGGGAATCAGAAGCAGCGCCGGCAGGAACATCCACCAGTAGGACGAAAGAACATAGTACTGCTGCAAGGACGAAAGAAGCGTGCCCCAGCTCGGCATCGGTTCGCTAACGCCCAGTCCCAGGAAGCTCAGGGTGACCTCGGCGAGCACGAACTGCGGAATCAGAAGCGTCATCTGCGTAAGCACCACGCCAGACGTTTGTGGGAGCACGTGGCGCCAGAGCAAATATCCGTCGGACGCGCCGAACGCCCGGGCCGCAAGAACGAAATTGCGTTCTTTCGCACTCAGAACCACGCCCCGAATCAGCCGCGCGGGTCGCGTCCAGCCGATAAGCCCCATGACGGACACAAGCAGTAAAAAGACCTGCCACCCGGCGATGTGCAACGGCAGGACAGCGCGAACTGCGAAGAGGAGATATAGCCATGGCAAGGCCAGAAAGAGTTCTCCGCCGCGCATCAGAATTTCGTCGATCCATCCGCCGTAAAATCCTGCGAGACCGCCGACGACGATTCCCAGCGACACCGACAACGCCGCGGCAAGTAAACCTGCCAGCAAGGAAATCTGGCCGCCGTACAGAAACCGCGAGAATTGGTCGCGCCCATAACCATCGGTGCCCATCAAGAATAGCCTGCCGGGCTCCTCCGCCTCGACGAAGTGCAAACGAGACGCGAAAATCCCGGCTATCTTGTAGCTCGAGCCTCGCGCCAGAAAATGGAGCGGATAGATTTGCGCCGGATCGATTTCATAAGCGTTCGGGTCGGATGGATTGCTCCGCAACCCATACACAAACGGACGTACGTGAAATTTGCCCAGCGCGTCTACGAAATGAATGTGCGCGGGCGGCGCAAACGCCAGCTCGCGATTTTGAGCCGCAAAGTTGTACGGTGCAAAGAAACCGGCGAACAATACCAGCGCGTGAAACACCGCCAGCAAAATCACCGCTCCCAATAATCTGTGCGGGCGTATCACGCTATCGCTCCGTTCGAATTCGCGGATCGCTCGCAAAAAGCAGCAGATCCGCCAGCAGATTGCCGGCCACCAGAAATATGGACGACAGCATCACGATCGCCACAACTACATACACGTCCCGGGAAAAGATCGATTCCACCAGCAGGGCGCCAAGTCCCGGCCAGCTCAGAACCACCTCCGCCAACACCGACGTACTCAACATTGTGGCCACCGAGAAACCGAGCAATGTGATCAGCGGATTGGAAGCTTCCGGGAGCGCGAATCGGAAAAGTAGCCGCGCACCGGGGATCCCGTGCCCGCGGGCTGCGCGAATAAACGGCGATCCCAGAACCTCAACCATCGCCGCTCGTATGTGCCTGACCAATACGGGGAGCATGGCGATCGCCAGCCCGAACGCGGGCATCACAAGATGAAACGCGATGTCTTTGAGTCCGCCCCAGAGATTTAGTTCATCGTGGGCGGACGAGGTCATTCCGCCGGTCGGAAACCAGCCCGTGCGCACCGCGAAAAGAAGCAACGCGAGGAAAAGCAGCAAATCGGGAACGGTCAACAGGGTGGACGTAGCCACGCCCCAGACGCGGTCTGCCCACCCCCCTCGTTTTGCTGCGCTCCAAATTCCAATTGGCAGGGCGAGAACCCACGCCAAGAGCGTCGCCGTGCCAGATAACAGCAACGTGTTTCTGGCGCGCGCTCCGAGCAACGGAGCCACCGGACCATTCGACGCCAGCGAGAATCCCAGCTCCCCTCGCGATACGGATCGCAGCCAGAGTCCGTAGCGGACGGGAAGCGGCCGGTTCAGTCCGTATTCCGCGCGGATATTTTCGACCGTTTGTCTCGAAACCTGCGGATTAAGACGCATCGAATCGAAATAGTCGCCCGGCGCCATCTGCAGCAACGCAAACGAAAAAATTGAGATCGCCATCAGCAGCAATGTGGCGTGGAGGAATCGCCGGCTCACATATCTCATCTGACTTCCTGGGAGGCGCGATCCGCACAAATAGTCTCCAGAGACGGCAGCGCGATCAAGAGCTCCTGCGTGTACGGATTCTCCGGATGAGCAAACAATTCCGCGGCCGACTTGTGTTCCACGATGGTCCGATCGTTCATGACCGCTACCTCGTCAGCGAATCGAGACATCTGGCGAAGATCGTGAGAGATGTGAACGTATGTCAGCGAATGCGCCGCCTGCAGATCGGCCAGCAGTTTCAGGATCATTTCCTGGTTGGCGAGGTCAAGACTGGAGAGGGCTTCGTCGAGAATCAGCAGTTTGGGCTCGAGGGCCAGCGCTCGCGCAATTGCCAGCCGTTGTCGTTGGCCGCCGCTCATCTCCAGCGGGCGCTTCCCTTCCAGATGTGCCGGCAACCGGACCTGGTTCATCAATTCGAGCGCCCTCTCGCGCCGCCATTCCTTCGTCCCTGCGCGTTGAATCCTTAGCGGCTCAGCGACGATTTCTACCGCGGTCAGGCGCGGATTCAGCGCAGAAGCCGTATCTTGAAAGATGAGTTGAAAATCGCGCCGCGCAACGGAGAGTTCACTCCGCTCCAGCGCGAGCAGATTTTTGCCCTCAAACCAGATTTCGCCGCCGGACGGCGGTTCCAAGAGCGCCAGGCACCGAGCCAGCGTGGATTTTCCCGAGCCCGAATCCCCGACGATTGCCAAAGTCACTCCTCGGCGAATCGTCAAGTTCACGTCATCAAGGGCCTGAAGCGTGAACTCCGACCGCGTAAGGGGGCGGCGCTGGACATAGCTCTTGCTCAAATGCTCGATTCGCACGAGCGCTTCCAATTGGCCGAGCCTGCACTGTTGTTTTGTTTCCATTTTCACGCGTCACTCACCGCGCGGCCTGCTTTTCGTCAATCCACTCGACTTCGCGGCCTCCATCTACGCGGACGGAATGGCTTCCACGCAGCAACGCCTTCGTATAGGCGTGCGACGGATTCGCATACAACCGGTCAAAATCGCCCTCCTCGACAATTCGGCCGTCCTTCATCACCATCAGCCGATCCGCCAGGCTGGCTTGAATCTCGGGAGTGTGGCTGATCAGCAGCAGGGACATCCGCGATCCCTTCTTCAGCTCGCGCAACAGCGCGATGAAGTTGGCCTGGCTTCGTGCGTCGAGCGATGCGGTGGGCTCATCGGCGACCAACAGGGCGGGCCCACAAACCAACGCCTGAGCCAGCACCACGCGCTGCAGCTGCCCACCGCTTAACTGATGCGCATACGCCGAATAAACTCGCTCCGTGGGGAACAGGCCGACGCGGGCGAGGATGGAATGAGACTCCTCGCGGCATTTTCCCCAGCTCCACGTCTTGTGCGCGCGAATAACCTCGGCGACCTGTTCGCCGACGCGCATCACCGGGCTCAGAGCGATTCCCGGGTCCTGATAGAGCATCGAGATTCCCGTTCCGCGAATTTCGCGAAGCTCGCTCTCGTCCATAGAAAGCAAATTTTCGCCGCGGAATTCAATGGAGCCTGATACGGTCGCGTCATCTTTGGAGAGCAACCCGAGCAAGGCCAACGCAATGCTCGTCTTCCCGCAGCCCGACTCGCCCATGATCCCCAGTGTTTCGCCAACGGCAATTCGAAAGCTCACTCCATCGACCGCCGGGCTTGGCTCCGGGCCCGGATAGCTGATTGTCAATTTTCTGACTTGGAGCAGACTCTCCATTACTCCCCTTCGGCGCGCAGCCTGCCCATGAGGCATCTCCGCGCCCGCGAGTGTCACGCGCAAACTCGCGTTCTCGAGCGCCCCTCGCCCGCAAATGACCCAGGACGAGGGATTTGCCGTCAGTTTATAGGCTAGCGAGCAGGCAGGCTCCGGTCGATAGTTCGTCCGGTCTATATGGCTTATGAGGTTATAGTACTCGCGTACTAGGGACAGCAGTTCAGCGGCTGGAACCATTACCCGTGTTCGAGACCGCTCCACAATTCCTGATCAGACTTGAGCCGCAAGTTTCTACTTCGTCGCAGTTCCGAATCGCGACTCGTGTTGACCACATTCAGATGCCCCTGGCCCGAGCGCTACGACGGATAGCGCAGCGTATTGAGTTTCAATGGATTGGCGTGCGCGTTCGTCGAGGGAAACCCAAAGCCGGCTGGACACAAAATTCGGCATAGCACAAACGACGCGCCCGTAGCTCAGTTGGAAAGAGCATCTGCCTTCTAAGTCTTTCGGTACAAAGATTCAATAACTTAGCTGGTCGTCGCTGAAGTGAGCGCAAGTAAGCGGGGCGCTGTGCTTACAGGGCTCTGCGCTGGCGCAGCGATTCTACTGCTCGCTTCCGCTAGTTCAGGGGTGGGCACAAAACTTGGCACAGTTTGTAACCGAGTTGCTCTGGCGGCGGAATGGCATACGGCGGGTGGCCCAAAATCGCGGCAACCCACTTCGCCATAAGGCGCAGCGAAGTGCGGCAGCGAAGGTTACAACCATCCCCCGCGAAAAGCCGCCCGGCGCAAGCCGCTGGCGATG
The DNA here is from genome assembly GCA_963814605.1 of uncultured Acidobacteriota bacterium. GTDB lineage: Bacteria > Acidobacteriota > Terriglobia > Acidiferrales > UBA7541 > Palsa-295. Next base: position 1,757,433 of record CAWFDD010000002.1, read on the forward strand.
CATGGGCACTGTCGCATCAATTGCCATAACAATCCGCTCCGATAGTTTTCGATCATCAGCACGATAGGCCCTTGATTTAGTCCGTAGTGCCAGGGCGACACCCAGCCGTGTGGATTGCCGAGCTTTCCTGGGTACGTTGCGTTGAAGGACGCTTTGAAACCGTAAGGGTTTCTCTTGGTCAGTTTGGCCTCGTAAATGTAGTAGTCGAGCGCAGGCAAAACGATTTCGGGAGCGAACGGCAGCGATGCCACTACAGCCCAAGGCGCGAGAGTTCCGTCGTCAGGCCCATAAGGTACGCCACGTCCGACGTAGCTGAAGAATTGGCGTCTAATACCATTCACTTCCATAATGGCGGGGCCCGGACCGTCGCCCGCGGTAATTCCCCAACACTGGCGCGCATAGTCTTGGAACTTGAGTGGGTTGTCGATCGCGTACTGTTGCTGCGCATAAGTTGCGCGGCGGCTGTTTTCGAAATAGTCGATGCCTTTATCGCGCATGAAGGCGTCCTGAATGCCGCGAAAATCGATCCACACATGCGAAAGCTGGTGGGTGAACAGCGGTCCTGCGTAAAGATAGTCTTGTCCGCAGCAGTGCTCCCATTTGTAGGTGGAAGCCCACGCGACGTAGCTATTCTCGGGTAGAGGATGTGTCGGCGAGCCTAGCGCCAGGATATACAACAGCATGGCCTCGTCGTAGCCTTCCCAACGGTACTTGATAAATCCGCTTTCGGGCTTCCAGCCGTGCGTAACCGTTGCGCCGCTGTTTTGCGCCCACTGCCAATCTGCGCGTAGATAGAGCGCATCCGCGAGCCGGCGGATTTCATTTTCGTCGGGCCTGTCGGTGGCAAAATACGCTGCTGCCGCTAGCGCGCCCGCGAGCAGAAAAGCGCTGTCTACGGTTGAAAGCTCGCATTGCCAAGCGCGCTGTCCGGTCCGCATATCAAGAAAATGATAGTAGAAGCCTCGATAGCCCGTCGTATCGGGTTCGGGGCCTTGCGGGCTGTTCCAGAAAAAACGCAGCGTGGTCAGCGTCCGTTCTACCGCCGCGGGGCGCGGCATAAATCCGCGTTCGACAGCCACCGGATACGATGCCAACGCAAGGCCGGTAGCGGCGATGCTGGCAGGCCAATTCGCTTCGGTCTTGTCGATGACCAGCCCGTTGGCTGGATTCGTCTCATGCAAAAAGTAGGAAAAAGAGTCGCGCTGCAGCTTCTCGAGCTGGGCTTCGACGGTTAATTTCGTGCCCGTCATGACGCTATTGGCAGCGCGCTACCATGCGCAGGGGGCATCGCAAACCTTTCGGCATCTGTCTTCACACGCTCAGAACCGGGATGTGCGACTCGCGAATGATCGCGTAGCCACTGCCGTTGGCGCCCAAATGGCCGCCGGAAGGCATATGCCCGATGACCAGGAGGTCAGCCTGCGTTTGTTTAGCCGCTCGGTTCAACAGGTTTTGGACATCGCCACTATCAATGATCACTTCGGCGGTCGTACCTGCTTCCTGCTGAAGTTTAGCGATTTCCTTCGCGGCGTAGCCGACGAACTCTTCTTTCAACTCGGGAATCACACGAGATCCACCAGGACCGTACATTTCCACTCCGCCGGTGATATGAACGAGAGTGAGCCGAGCGCCAAACTCAGCGGCCATCTGTGCGGCACGCGCCACGGTACCGGGGCTGTGGGGGCTCAAGTCAACCGCACAAAGAACGTTGCGAATAGCGAACTCACGAGTTGCCGTTTCTTCCAGGTGAGGGACCGTCCAAACGTGACAAACGCTCTCGTGCAACACTTTCGCCGCAACAGAGCCAATCAGAAAACGGTAGAACAGCCCATGGCCATGCGTCGACATCACGATCAGGTCAACGTTCTGGTCGCGAGCTGTCTGCGAAATCTCGCGGGCCGGGTCACCTCTGAGCAACAAGCGTTTGACCACAATGCCAGCGGGCTCCGGACGCAAGGATTGATCCAGCTCTTTCTGGGCTTGCTTGACGATTTCCGCGTGCAGATCCAGCCCGGCGAGTTCGTTGTTCCCGCCTGGAAGTACGTCGGCTGGATAGCTCAATGGCGCCACCACATGCAGCAGTATGATCTCGGAATGAAAATGCTGGGCCAAAAACGCCGCCTGATGTATTACCCGCAATGAGACTTTTGAGAAATCAAGCGGAAGAAGAATCTTATTCATTCATGCTCTCTTTCTGCGCGGGATTTGTCCCGGTCATCGCTGTAGCGTTCGTGTGGGGTTGTGCCAATGGCCGTCTGGCGCGATGAGCGCGTCGGACTCTTTCGGTCCCCAGCTGTGACGCTTGTACGGAAGAACACTGTGATGTTTCTTGAGGACTGGATCGACGACGGCCCATGCTGCTTCAACCGCGTCCTCACGAGTGAAAAGAGCTCCATCTCCGACCATGGCGTCTCCCAAGAGCCGCTCGTAGGGTGATTCTTCTCCCGGCTGTTCGTCGACCAAATAGAGTTCTCTCTGTTCACCGACGAACTCCTTGCCGTCGCGCTTGACGCGCGCGGCAAGGGCAATGGCCGATTTTGGGGAAAGCTGGAATCGCAGATAATTGCCAGGGCCAGTCGTCGGCGTTGAGTCGGCGAAGAGCTTCTGCGGTGGCGGTTTCAGCTCCACGAGGATCTCCGTCTCGCTTTCGGCCAGGTATTTACCGGAACGCACGTACCACGGCACCCCCTGCCAGCGCCACGAGTCGATGAAAAGACGCAGTGCACAGAAAGTCTCGACGTCGGAACTTCTGGACACGTCTGGCTCCTTCCGGTAGCCAGCGTACTGACCGCGTACCAGATCGTCGGATATCAGAGGGCGCATGGCTTGAAATACCTTTGTTGTCTCGTTGTGGACGGCTCCAAAATCCCTATCGGCCGGCGGCTCCATGGCCAGCAGCGCAACGATCTGGAAAAGGTGGTTCTCGATCACGTCGCGCAGGCAGCCGGCGGTTTCGTAAAACGCGCCTCGGCCTTTCACACCAAAATTCTCGGCAAGAGTTATTTGGACGCTGGCCACATAGTTGCGGTTCCAGATCGGCTCCAGAAACGAATTGGCAAAGCGGAAATAGAGAATATTCATGATCGCTTCCTTGCCGAGGAAGTGATCAATGCGAAAGATCGAGTCTTCTGGGAACACTGATCGCGCCACGTGATTGAGCTCCCGGGCGGAAGCTAAGTCGCGTCCGAACGGTTTTTCGACAATCACACGCGCCTGCTCAGCCAATTTCGCGGCGCCAAGGCCTTTGATCACGGTTTCAAAAAGCGAGGGCGGGATGGCGAGATAGTGAGCTGGGCGGCGAGCCTTGCCTAAGGCTCTTTTTAGCGCCGTGAACGTGGCCGGGTCCTTATAATCCCCGTTGATGTAACTGAATTGCGACAGAAGACGGCGCAAGGCACCCTTATCATCGATCCCGCCAGATCGCTTTATGCTATCCGTCACGCGATTGCGAAGACGAGCCAGACTCCACTTCGGAAAAGCGACGCCGATTACCGGAACCTTGAGAGTGCCATGCTTCGCCATCGCGTAAAGTGCCGGGAAAATCATTTTGTGGGCAAGATCGCCCGTTACACCGAAGAGCACCAACGCATCCGAGCGGGAGGAAGTCATAAGGGACTCGTTTTCTTGGTGGCAGCTTTTTCCTCACGGCCGCCGAACTCGTAAAGGGGAGCCGATAAGGCCTTGTCGGCGAAGTCAACCTCGCCGCGCGAACTGAAGCGTTCGTAGAGTGCGGCACTGAGGACAGGGGCTGGAACGGATTCGTCGATAGCCGCCTTGATCGTCCAGCGTCCTTCGCCTGGGTCCGAGGATCGGCCGGCAAACTTCGACAGGTTCGGGCTACAGTCACGGGGTTTCGAGGCCATCTTGAGAGCTCTCACAATTGGACCGTTCACTTCGCGAGCTGCCTGCCGATCGATCTCAACTCCCGCCGATGTTTCGGGGTGGTCCTGGGATATGCCATTTTCAGATCCTTGAGGGCATCAAGAACAATCCGGGAAACGATCAGGCGGGCGTTCTCCTTATCATCGGCGGGCACGACATACCAGGGTGTGTGATGGGTGCTTGTCGCGTGCAGGCACTCCTCATAAGCCTTCGTGTAATGCTTCCAGTATTTCCTCTCATGAATATCCGCGAGGCTGAATTTCCAGTTCTTGTCCTGCTCGTCAATGCGCTCTAGGAAGCGCTTTCGCTGCTCGTTTTTCGAAAGGTGGAGGAAGATCTTGACGATGCGGGTGCCATTACGGTGGAGATGCTCCTCCAAATCCACGATGGAACGATAGCGCTCCTTCCAAATGCTCTTCTCGTCGCGCAACGCTTCCGGAAGGTCCTGGTTGCGGAGAATCTCCGGATGCACTCGAACGACGAGCACCTCCTCGTAGTAAGAACGATTAAATATCCCTATCCGTCCGCGTTCGGGTAAGCGGCAGGTAGTTCGCCAGAGAAAATCATGTTTCAGTTCTTCCGCACTCGGTTGTTTGAAACTGAAGACCTCGCAGCCTTCCGGATTTACACCGGACATGACGTGCCGGATCGAGCCGTCCTTGCCGGCAGCGTCCAATGCCTGAAAAATCAGCAGAAGCGCAAAGTGAGCGGATGCGTAGTGAAGTTGTTGCAGCGAGCTCAGCTCTTCCACATGTTTGTCCAGGAGTTTTTGATACTGCTTCTTCGACTTGCAAAACGGCTTTATGAGTGTCGGCCACTTTTTGAGTTTGACCTTTTCTCTTGGCCGCACACGGAAATCCTTTGAATCGATTTTCATTTCCATCCCTTTGCCGATGTCCGGCGCAGAGCTCTCGTGATGTTACTTGTGGGGTTCATTTTCCCGAGTCTCCCGCTCCGCTCTCTCCCATTCCTCGACTGCGCGCACATCCTCACGTCCCAACTCCTCGTAGAGTTCATGGACTCGTTTGACGATGTGCAGTTTCAAATCGGCAGGCGGGTCAGTCTTGACTTCCGGCTTTGGCTCGGCTTCCGCTGGCGGTTTGGACTCGGGCTTTGTTTCAGTCTTGGGCTCAGCTTTGGCTTGGAGCTTCGGCTCGGGCTTGCCTTCGTGCGTGACTTCGGGCTTCGGCTCGGGCTTGGCTTCGTGCGCGACTTCGGGCCTCGGCTCAGCCTCGGCTTTAGGCTTTGCTCCCCCTTGGGCGTCATCTTTCGTAATCTCGCGTTCCGCCTCACGCCAGTCTTGATCTGCTTGGCTTTCGCCGTGGACTCGTTGCTGGTAGAGCTCGAAGGCTCGCGTGGCAATCCGCGGCATTAGATCGGGCTTCGTCTCGGCTTTGGGCTTAGGCTCGGCGTGGGCGTTAGGCCTCGGCTCGACTTTAGTCTCAGGCTCCAATGCGGCTTTGGCTTGGAGCTTCGGTTCTGTTTTGGTTTCGGTCTTTGCCTCGGCCTTGAGGGGATCGAAAATCTTGTACGCGAGCAGTTTCACGCAGTCATTCACGAGGAACCACGCCAGGGCGTAGACCCAAACGAACCCAGCCCAGCGCCAGCCGAGCGGAGTCATAAACAGACCATAGACCGCAATCAGTGTCGCCACAGTTTGTGTTCCGAGCACTGCAATCCACAAAATCCGCGCGGGGCGAATGGACCAGAACGGGCCGCGCGTGCGCGTCAGGAAAATCGTCAGATGTCCGGCCACGGATAGCTTGAGGTACATCAACGTTTGGACGTGGGCGTGGTCGATGTGAAACACGCGCTCCGCAAGATAAAAAAGGCCGAAGGCGGCCACGACCCCGATGACGCCCAGCACCGTGGAGATTCCCAGCACCAAGCGCATATTCCAGGCTTCGGGTTTGTCCTTGTAGTGAACGTTGTCATACGCGATGGAAAGAATGGCTCCGTCGTTGAGTACGGCAATCATCACGATCATCACTGCAGTCACGGGGTAAAAGTTAAAAACCAGGATTGCAAGCGTCATGAAGAACAGCACGCGCAGTGTTTCGGCGATGCGGTATATGGAATAGCTGTTCATCCGCTGGAAGATGCGGCGGCTTTCTTTGATCGCGTCGATAATTACGGACAGGCCGGATGCGAGCAGCACGATAGAAGCAGCCGCACGAGCCGCGTCCGTCGCGCCGGAAACGGCGATGCCGCAGTCTGCTTTCTTGAGCGCCGGGGCGTCATTCACGCCGTCGCCGGTCATGCCGACAATGTGGCCGTGCTTCTGGAGGACGTCCACGATGTTGTATTTGTCTTCCGGAAATACCTGAGCGAAACCGTCCGCTTTCTCGATGGACTTCACTGACTGTGCCGATTGTTCGTTCTTCGAACCGCGCAAAACGGTTGCGTCCAGTATGTTCGTGCCCATTCCCAGTTGGCGGGCGGTTTCCTGGGCAATGGCCAACTGGTCGCCGGTAACCATTTTGACTTCCAGGCCCATTTGTCGCGCGCTCGCGATGGTTGCTTTGGCCTGTTCTCGCGGCGGGTCAAACATTGGCAACACGCCAACAAACTGCCACTTATTTTCCTGATCGGCCCGGGCGACGCCTAAGGAACGGAAGCCGCGTCCCGCAAACTCATTGACGGCTTTCTCAACCGCGGTCTTTACCTCACCGGCGTTGGAAGCCATCCCTAGAATCACCTGAGGCGCACCCTTGGCCACAAAAAACTGTTTTCCATCCGGGGTTTTGACAGTAGCTTCCGTGCGCTTATGCACCGGATCGAACGGCTGGAAATGAAGCACTTGAAAGGCCTTTAGCGCTTTATCGTCCTTCACGCCGCCGATCACTGCGAGGTCGATGGTGTCCTTGTCTTCGGCACGGGAAGCTAGTGCGGCCCAAAGTATGATTTGATCGGCAGGGATGCCGCTGACGCAGAACGGATCGCCCAGCGTCAGCTTATTCTGAGTGAGGGTGCCCGTCTTATCCGAGCACAGCACATCGACGCCAGCCAGTTCCTCGATGGCCGACAGTTTGGTCACAATCGCTTGCTTTTTCGCCAGCAGGCGCGCGCCAACTGCCATGGTCACGGACAACACGGTGGGCATGGCCACAGGGATCGCGGCCACCAGAAGCACCAGGGCGAATTCCAGCGTGCTTAGGATCGGGTCGTGGCGAAAGAGAGCTATGGCAACGATCACCGCCACGAGAGCCACTGCGAGAATGATCAGGTAATCGCCAATCTTGAGCACGGCTCGCTGGAAATGACTGACGGTATGTGCGTCCTGCACTAGCTCCGCAGTCTTACCGAAGTAGGTTTTGGTACCGGTGGCGTACACCAGTGCGTCGATTTCGCCCCGCTTGATAATCGAACCCGAAAACACTGCCTCGCCAGTCTTGCGGGTCGCAGGCAAGGACTCACCAGTTAGCGCGGACTGATCAACTTGCACTGGATCGCCGTCCAACAAGCGCGCATCCGCCGGCACGATGTCCCCTAGGCGCAGTCGAATGACGTCGCCGGGTACCAGTTCAGACACCTTTGGCGTGGCCCACTTTCCGTCTCGCAGCACCCGGGCCTTGGTCGCAAGCTTGGCTCGCAATGCGGCAATTTCGTTTCCCGCCTGATGTTCCTCCCAGAACGCGACCAAGGCGTTGGAAAAAAGCAGGAAGAGAATGATAAAAAAATCCAGCCAATGCCGGACCACTCCCGAGAGAATGACCGCGCCTTCGATCATCCACGGTATGGGTCCCCAGAAATAGGTCAAAAACTTTAGGAACGGATTGTCTTTCTTTTCCTTGATTTCGTTCGGCCCATATTGTGCCAGTCGTTTCTGCGCCTCGGCTTCGCTGAGACCTTTTGCCGACGAGCCCAATCTTTTCTCCACTTCCGGCACAGGAAGGGTTTTCAGTTCGTCTTTCGGATCAGGCTTCGCGTCGGACTTCGACACTGGTTTCGATTCCGAAGTCTTCGCGTTTGGCGCCGGCTTCGATGCGGAAGCCTTTGGCTCGTCGGCTACCGGTTTCATAATAGTTATGCCTCCTGTCTTGGTAGTGGCGCCGGTTTCTTGAATTGCGACATGACGGTCGTCATAGCCATAACTTCTCGAGCGTGGCATGGCATCGGGGATGGCTTGCAGCTCGAACGTGATCCATCACCAGCGGGGCTTTGTCGCTGAGCAGCCGTCAATCTCGCGGCGTCCGTAGATTCCTGCGCATTCATTTGGTAGTGCTCCACTTCCAGTTCCGGATTTCCGGCATGTCCTGGCCGTGCGTGTCGATGTACCGCTTGTGCTCGATGAGCTTGTCCTGCACCAATTGCTTTAGATAGGCCCCCTTAGTGCCCAAGTGCGGCAGCCGATCAACCACGTCCTGCACGAGGTGAAAACGGTCCAAATCGTTTTGTACCCTCATGTCAAAAGCGGTCGTGATCGTGCCCTCTTCTTTGTATCCGCGGACGTGGAGGTTGCGGTTGGCGCGACGGTAGGTCAGTCGGTGGACGAGCGTTGGGTAGCCATGAAAGCCGAAGATGATGTGCTTATCTTTGGTGAAAAGTGAATCGTAGTCCGCTTCTGTCAATCCGTGCGGGTGCTCGCTTGAAGACTGCAGCTTCATAAGATCAACGACATTGATTACCCGGATTTTCAACTCAGCCAAATGCTGGCGGAGTATGGAGACGGCAGCCAGAATTTCCAGTGTGGGCGTGTCGCCACAGCAGGCCATGACGACGTCCGGCTCGGCGCCCTGGTCGTTGCTGGCCCATTGCCAGATGCCAATTCCCTCCGTGCAGTGCACGACTGCCGCGTCCATGGTCAGCCACTGCGGCAGGGCATGCTTGCCCGCAACAACGACATTGACGTAATTCCGGCTGCGCAAGCAGTGATCAAAGACCGACAACAGGCAGTTGGCGTCGGGCGGAAGGTAAACGCGCACGATATCAGCCTTCTTATTGATGACGTGGTCGAGAAAGCCCGGATCTTGATGCGTGAAGCCATTGTGATCCTGCTGCCAGACGTGGGAAGCCAGCAGATAGTTCAGCGACGAAATCTCACGTCGCCAGGGAAGTTCCAGGCATACCTTCAGCCACTTGGCGTGCTGGCTGAACATCGAGTCGATGATGCGAATAAAAGCCTCATAACTGTTGAACAGCCCGTGCCGGCCTGTCAGAAGATATCCTTCGAGCCACCCCTCACACTGGTTCTCGCTGAGCATCGAGTCGAGCACCCGTCCCGCGGGTGCGAGGAATTCGTCATTTCCTACTTCCCGGGCATCCCACTGACGATTCGTGACTTCAAAGACCGCACCCAGAAGATTCGAGACGGTTTCATCAGGACCGAAGATTCGAAAATTACGTTGATCCTGATTCAGTTTGGCAACATCCCGCAGGAAGTTGCCCAGAACGAGCGTATCTTGACCGTTGACCCCGCCAGGCGTAGGCACATTCACCGCGTGGACATGGAAGTCTGGCATGCGCAAATCGCGAAGTAGAATGCCCCCGTTGGTGTGTGGGTTGGCGCCCATCCGTCGGTCGCCCTTCGGCGCTAGCTCCGCCAATTCCGGCATAAGCCGGCCGTTCCCATCGAACAACTCCTCGGGTTTGTAGCTCTTCATCCAGCTTTCAAGCTGTTTCACGTGATCGGGATGGTCGGAATCGACCAAGAGCGGTACCTGGTGCGCCCGGAAAGTGCCCTCGATTTGCAGCCCATCGACGAATTTCGGTCCCGTCCAGCCCTTGGGTGATTTGAGGACGATCATGGGCCAGCGCGGCCGGGTGGTGTCGTTATTGCTTCGCGCGTTGTTTTGGATTTTGCGGATGTCCTCGATGGCCTTTTCCATTGTGGCAGCCATGAGCTTGTGCATTTTTTCGGGCTCATCACCTTCGACAAAGAGGGGCGTCCAACCGCAGCCACGCAGAAATTGCTCCAGTTCCTCATGCTCGATCCGGGCCATGACTGTCGGATTACTGATCTTGTAGCCATTCAGATGCAGGATTGGCAGCACCGCCCCATCCGTGATTGGGTTGAGAAACTTGTTGGACTGCCATGCAGTTGCAAGGGAGGCCGTTTCCGCCTCACCGTCGCCAATGACGCAGGCAACGATCAAATCCGGATTGTCGAACGCCGCCCCGAACGCATGGCTGAGCGAATATCCCAGCTCGCCACCTTCGTGAATCGACCCGGGCGTCGTCGGCGCGACGTGACTCGAAATCCCGCCGGGAAACGAAAACTGCTTGAACAACTCCTTCATTCCGGCTTCGTCCTGCGTGACGTTCGGGTAGATATCAGTCCAAGTACCTTCGAGGTATACGTTGCCGACAATCGCAGGGCCGCCGTGTCCGGGACCCGCAATGTAGAACATATCGAGGTCATACCTCTTGATGACGCGGTTCAGATGCACGTAGATGAAATTCTGGCCGGGAGTCGTGCCCCAATGTCCAACCACGAGCGGCTTCACGTGCGACAGCTTAAGTGGCTCCTTCAGCAGTGGATTGTCGTAGAGATAGATTTGTCCGACCGACAGATAGTTGGCGGCGCGCCAGTAGGCGTTTAATTTGCGGAGCAGTTCCGGGGAAGGATCGGTGGAAAATTCCAGTGAAATTGTTTCTGTCTGCATGGCTCGATGCTCCGTTTCCAGGGAAGGCCCAGTACGCGAAAAATCGTTTTCCCGATCTCGCGTTCTTCGCCCTTGCGGATGACTCGAACTGCGTCCCGGGTGGCTGACGTACGTTTCGTTGGTCTTCGCTGCCGCTCCGAATTTGACACGAACTCGATTCTTAAATTCAATATTGAGGCTTTCCTTCTCACGGTACTGTTCATTGGCTCGTCGCCTCTTAACTTTCCGGCCCCGCGCTTTCAGCCTAAGGACACCAGCGACCCTTATGGCCTGAGAACCGTCTTAAGGGAAAGGTTGTGGCAAGGCGCGAGGGATCCCTGTCCGGTCAACTCGATGGGATGCTAAACAGCGGTCGCAGCTAGTGCTTCGCTCCCATGAGTTGAAAAGGAAACTGGATGAGTGGTTGCCAGAATATCCTTTGCCTTCGCAACCTCTTCAGCCGTTCCGTTCGCGATTAACAGAAACTGATCTGTCTTGAGCGCGGTTTCGTACTTCACAATGCTGTCCTTGGGAATTCCCATGCTGAAAAGGCCGGCTCCCAAAACGCCCAGTGCTCCCACCTCCACCGCACCTTCCAATCCCGCCACGATCCATGCCACCACCGGTCCCGCCGCCAGGATCGGGCCCAGGCCAGGAATCATGAAAATGGCCGAGCCGAACAGAAGGGCCCAGAAACCTCCCCAGAACGCCCCAACTTTGCCCCAATACTTCATGCGATCGCCGGCATTGTAGTAGCCCACCGCGTGCTCTTCGGTGTGGTAGCCTTTGCCAACGATCGACAACTTGCGCATATCGACTCCGCCGCTCTGAAGCTCCTTCAGTGCTTGATCCGCTTCCGTATGACTGCGGTACACCGCGACAACAGAATTTTGGGTGGACATTTCATACTCTCCTCGGGTACTCGTCCTTCCTCTTTGGCCATCAAACGAACTCCCAACCCGAAATATGACACCGCGCTAGCACGGAAACTGTCCTATAAGGAACAGTTTGAATTGAGAATCCATGCCCGTCTTAACCCGCTGTAGAAAGTCGTCGCTTCACTCGCGAGGAACACGCGCGGCCAAAACAGCCATCGAACTTACCATCTAGCTTTCTCCCTTTGTGATTCCGCGATAAAGATTGGGATGTGTCCCTTACCGGACAGAATTGCTTTCCGACAGCACCTAAGCTGTGCCGTGTCGGATCGTTGCCGTTGATCCGAGACTAGGAGAAAAGCAATGGCGCCTGCAAAGACACAGAAGTGCGCGCATCCGGTTTGTTCCTGCGTAACAACTTCGGGCAAGTACTGCAGCACACAGTGCGAGGCCATGGAGAAGACGCCCGACATCGATTGTTCGTGCAATCACTCCGCCTGCAAAGGCAAGACTTCCTAATCAGCTCGATTGGGAGTGCATTTTCGTTAGCGAGTTAACACTTAGGGGGATATCAAAATGTTGAAACATATTCTGATCGGCACCACGCTGGCTTTGCTCGTAACTATGACTGCTGTCGCCTCCTCGGACCGCGAGGATGACGTGAATCGCACCCACAAGGCTGCCCAAGTCTTCCAGGAGATCATGAACGCTCCGGATCAGGGCATTCCCCAGGATCTGTTGGAATCGGCGAAATGTATCGCCATCGTTCCAGGTGATGTGAAATTCGCCTTCATCTTTGGCGGCAGCTACGGCCGGGGACTAGTGACTTGTCGCACCGAGCATGGCTGGAGCGCTCCGATGTATTTGGCCATAGACGGCGGGAGCGTCGGTTATCAGATCGGCGGCTCGTCCACGGATCTCGTGATGCTCTTCATGAACGACCACGCCTTGAAAAGTCTGCTGAGCGACAAATTCAAGCTCGGAGCCGACGCCTCTGTCGCGGCCGGTCCGGTTGGCCGGAATGCCGCCGCTGGCACCGACCTTAAGCTGACAGCGGAGATTCTCTCGTATTCGCGAGCCAAGGGCGTTTTCGCCGGAGTCAGCCTGGATGGTGCCGTGGTGCAGGCCGACAAGAGTGGAGACCAGGCCATGTATGGCGACAATGTCGACCGTCATGAAATCCTGAGCGGCAAGGTCGCAGTTCCGGCTTCGGCACGAGAGCTGTTGCACGAACTTCACGCCTACGTGCAGGAAGCCAAAGCGGGATCCTGAACTTCCGACGGGCGGGTTGTAATTTGCCGGCGACTTGCCATTGCAGTTCCAAGTCGCGATTGAACAGCAGGAGCTGATTGGCTCTCTCCGGCGGCGGAGATTCATCTGTGATGACGACCGATTCCAATACGTCGGACCCTTCGGGGCGCCGGCCGCCCCGATTCGGAGTTGGCAGCTTGCTGTTTGTAGTCGTCTTGGCAATCGTAATTTTTCTGCTCGCCCAGGACATGGTGCACCACCGCTTCTTTAGAGGTGGCTGGGTCGATCGGAACGGTTCTATCAGCCCATAGCGGAGACTACCCGGTGAGACCCGCTGAACAGCGTCCGCTGGTTGGCATCCGAGCAATTCCAAATGGATTGTCAGTATCTGGGAGGTGACAGATGACACTCTCCGGGAGGGACGTGCTTTTGGTCGGCCGTAGTTTTCAAAGTGCCCACGCCCTGTCAGAACGGTTGAATCGATGGGGATTCCGATGCCATCTTGCCGGCGATCTACGAGCCGCCTTCGATCTGTTGAGCTCCCGCCCCGTTGATCTGCTGCTCGTCAATACGCATCTGTCCGATGGGAGTGGCTTCGGTCTATTGATGGCTGTGGCGGGCCTGCCGGTTACCGCCTTCCTATGCTTACCGGTCGAAAATAGCTGCTTTTGGCTGCCCGCTGTTGATGCGGGAAAAGAATGCCTCGGATTGCCAGCTCTCCGGCCCGCGGAGTTTGCGAGCGTACTCGAGGAACTGGCCCAGTCTCTGGCTGCCGGAAGGCCGATCAATTAGCCCCTAGCAGGGCTTCGATCGCATAGCCCGCTCCGAGAACGGGCCAAAGGAAAAGATTCTCTCGCTCTTCGAGCACGGGAGCAGGTTGTCCTTGTACAGAAAGAAGGGACAGTGACACATCATTCGTCGGATTCATCCCTTAGCCCTAATTTGAATCTCGTACCGAGCGCAACCGAAGGAGAAAACCTCGGAGTGGGGAGGCTCGATCAATGAAACTCCGTGCAATCGGAATTCGCCGGTTTCTGCAAGCGTCGAGCGGCTTGATTATTCTGGGCTTGCTCGTGGAAATCGCAAGCCTCCTCTGGTTTCATCCCCTCTCGTTTGTGCTTTTTATCTTCGTTGGCACACTCCTAATCGGACTGGGAGTCGTGGTCTACCTTGGGTCGTTGGTCTTCTCTGTCTCTCGCCAACCGATTATTGCGGATGAAAATCGGGGACGGCCCTGAAAAATTGATCGATATCACTGTGAAAAGCAAGGAGGGTTGGTGTTGGGGTTAACCGGGGTTCTCATGGCATTGATCGTACTGACGATCTTACTGGCCGGGGTATTTCTCGTGCGTTCCTCGATCACTGTGGAGCCCATGGGCAAGATTCTCGCCTTTATGGCCCTATGCGTACTTCCGACACTGTGCATCGGCGCAGGTATGTCCGTTCACATGCGGCGTTCCCAACAGACGGCATACTGCATTTCGTGCCACAGCATGGAAAGCCACGGACAAAGTCTGTACGTGCTGAATACGAGCTACATCCCTGCGCAACATTTTCAGAACCACCTCGTGCCGCCGAACCAGGCCTGCTATACCTGCCATACTGACTACACCATGTACGGCCCTCTGAAGGACAAGCTCAAAGGGCTCAGGTATCTCTACATGGAGTATGTGAGCACACCGCCCAAGACGATCCGCTTGGACGGCCAATATAGCAACTTGCAGTGCCTGCACTGCCACGCGGGCATGCGCAGCTTCGACGAAAATCCGACTCACACCGCGATTATGGGGTCGCTCAAAACGAATCAGATATCCTGTATCTCTTGCCACGATACGATTCACAACGCTTCCGAAGTAGGTCACCTGAAAATGTGGATCGATGGCGATGTGCCAGCTTCGCCCGCTGCGGGGTCCCCCTCGTCTGCGCCAACTCAAGCGGGGGCAGCCGCGACAGCCGGACCATCGAAAGCACCCTCCGGAAGCTCGGCAGGCAACGCGACCACCGCTCAGGGAAAGAGCGTTTTTGATTCCCAAGGCTGCAGCGGATGCCACGGAGAAGCTGGACGTGGTGGCTCCGGGCCAGCGCTGATTCACACTGCCAGTCAATATCCGCCCGCCCAATTGACAGCCGTTTTGAAAGCGCCCACTACCCAGATGAAAGCTGCCGGCATGGTCCCGCTGACGCTAAATACTGCTGATATGAAAGCCCTGGTTTCCTACGTCAGCAGCCTCGGGGGAACATCGGCCGCTTCTGCAGCAACGCCTCCGGCACCCGCCGCGGCCAAAGTGGAGCCAGCTGCGACATCCGGACCATCGAAAGCGCCCGCTGGTAGTTCGGCAAGCAACGCAACCACCGTTCGGGGGAAGGATATTTACGATTCTCAAAACTGCAGTGGATGTCATGGGGAGAGCGGAGCTGGCGGCTCTGGCCCAGCGCTGACTCACACTGCCAGCCGATACTCTCCCGCTCAGTTGACAGCAGTTCTGAAAGCGCCCACTGCCAAGATGAAAGCTGCCGGTATGGTCCCGCTAACTGTGAATGCTGGTGATATGGAAGCTCTGGTTTCCTACGTAAGCGGCCTAGGAGGGAAATCAGCTGCTGCGGTGACACCGCCGTCTACTGGTTCCATTTCGCCCCGCCCAGCCGCAGCGGAACCATCAGCAACAGCAACAGCATCGAAAGTACCAGCTGGAAATTCGGAAGGCGATGCAACCACCGCCCGAGGGAAGATCATTTTTGATTCTAAAGGCTGTGACGGATGTCATGGAGAGAGCGGGGAGGGCGGTACCGGGCCTGCGCTGGCTCATATTTCCAGTCAGTATTCGCCAGCTCAAATCGCAGCAGTTCAGAAAGGCATCACTGCAGTTCTGACAGCACCCACTGCCGAGATGAGAGCTGGCGGCATGGTCCCGCTGAGCCTGAATTCTGCCGATATGGAAGCTCTGGCTTGCTACGTGAGCAGCGTCCCGGGAGCGTCGGTAGCACCTGCGACGGCGCCCCCGGCTGGTACGTCGCCCGCTCCAAGGCCAGCCGCTGCGGGGACGGCTACGGCAGCTGCCCCGTCGAAAGCACCAAATGGGAGTTCGGCAAGCGATGCAACCGCCAGCCGAGGGAAAGCCATTTTCGATTCTCAACATTGTAGTGAATGCCATGGAGAGGCTGGAAGTGGTGGCTCCGGGCCAGCGCTGACTCACACTGCCAGCCAATACCCTCCCGCTCAGTTGACAGCAGTTCTGAAAGCGCCCACTGCCAAGATGAAAGCTGCCGGTATGGTCCCGCTTACGGTGAATGCTGGTGATATGAAAGCTCTGGTTTCCTACGTGAACAGCCTCGGGGGAACATCAGCCACCTCCCGAGCGACACCACCTTCTGGTGCTGCGGCCCCGCCTGCACCAGCCGCAACGGTACGGTGTGCAGCAGTCACCCCTTCGAAAACAAAGCCTAAAAAGGAAGGGATCCTTCGATCGCTTTTCTTGCCGTGACCAACGCCAGCCGTCGCGCGATTCACGGCGAAACCGCCGGCGATAACCGGACCGTCGGAAGCAGACGGATGCAATGGCCTCGGGGTAGATTGCAAGGGAGGCTATCGCGGAATTCCGGGTAAATGGACAAGTGAGAAAAGAGAGAGGTAATGCAAATGAAAAAAAACAGTTCGTTCCCGATGTTGATATTCGTCGTGGTTCTGGGCATAGGCGCGGCATCGGCCTACGCACTGTACCGAGCTTCGGCTGACGTCGCGGCGATATGCGTTCTGGGGAGCGCAATTGTTCTTGCCTTTGTCGCCTCCTCCGCAATTCAAGTTGCCGATCAATGGAGCAAGGCGGTTGTCTTGCGACTAGGCAAGTTCCGCTCCCTGCAGGGACCGGGTCTGTTCCTAATCATTCCGCTCATCGACACCATTCCTTATTGGATCGACATCCGTGTCCTTACGAATTCGTTCAAGGCGGAGAAAACTTTAACGAAGGACACCGTGCCCGTAGACGTCGATGCGGTCTTATTTTGGAAGATCGTCGATCCCAAGAAAGCGGCCCTCGACGTCGCCGACTACCAAAGCGCTGTCAACTGGGCCTCCCAAACCGCACTGCGCGATGTCATCGGAAAGACGATGCTTTCGGATATGCTCGAAGGCAGGGACAAGATTAGTGGCGCGCTACAGAAGATCATTGATGAGCGCACCGAACCATGGGGCATCAACATCATCTCGGTTGAGGTGAAAGACGTGTTGATTCCTCCCGCCTTGGAGAACGCTATGTCGATGCAAGCCCAGGCTGAACGGGAACGCCAGGCCCGTGTGATTTTGGGAGACTCTGAGCGACAGGTGGCAGAGAAGTTTGGCGAAGCAGCCAAGACGTATGCCAACGATCCGGTCGCGCTTCATCTCAGGGCCATGAACATGCTCTATGAAGGTTTGAAGCAGAATTCGACGATCGTCATTGTCCCCAGTACCGCCGTCGAATCTATGCAACTGGGCGGTCTTGCGGGGTTGACGGCGCTCACGATGAGACTGGATCAAGAGCGCGCGAACAAGGAAAAGGAAACCGAACTCAAAAGCAATAATGGCGCCAGTAAGATGGTTTCTGTCTAATCTCGCTGTCGGGGATCTAGCCCAAAATGAAGAACAGCAAACTGCTTATAGTTGTAGATGAGTCGCCGGCGACCACAAAGGCGTTGAAATACGTGGCCCGGATCGCCGCGGGACGACCGAATATTCGAGTGTGCCTGGCGCACAGTCTTCTTTCACCCCCTCCTCAACTCGTCGAGTTCAGGGGAGCGGAAAAAACGCGTCTCCGAGCCTACAAATCCCGATGGATTACCGCGGGCGAGATTACCGAACAGCGCGCCTTGGCCCGCGCCAATGCAGTTCTCCGCCGCGGCGGCGTGGCACACGGATCCATCGAAGCCCATTTTTGCTATCTGGTGGATGGGAGCCGGGCGACCCAGGAAATCTTGAAACTCGCGAGGACCCGCAAGTGCGACACAGTAGTTATCGGCAGAGCGTCACTTTCGTGGCTAGGCAAGCTCATTGATGGAGACCCTGCAGAAGAGTTCGTCCGGCAAGGAAAAGGGTTCACGATCTGGATCATCGAATGAAGCCTTAGAAACGTTCCAGATAGCTTTCGAAAGAGATTGAGGGCGATCGACCGATCCGGACGGCAATTCCGAACAGCTCACGCTAAGGAGAAGTGCCCTTTCGCATCAAATGCGCACCTGCCTCGGCGGATCTACTATTTTTTCTTCAGGCTTGCCTTTATTGTCCCGATCTATTGCGTCGCGAGCTTCTTGTAACGCATGTTCATCAGCCAGGTCCTTCGTGGGGAATTCCGCCTCCCCGGGATGCGCCGTTCGAGATCTGTCGGGGTGCGTTATCAAAACGTAATCGCACTTCCATAGGCCGTGCAACTGTTGATGACTCTCCAATTCGATTTCGACGCCTTTGTGGATAGCTTGAATCATTTTGCATCTCCTCGTCACGAAATACGCTTGTGATGGTTGCTGACCGGACCACCGAGCGCCCAAGGGGCCTTCGGGTGCCCAACAACAATCACGATCTCACGTGGGAATGGGCGGTACTGTTCCATTTAGAACAGCTTCACATGAGGCCGCTGAATGTACGCATGCTCCCGGAACAGGAGATGAGCACCTACAAACGCGGCGGCGTGTATTGGTACAAGTTTTTGTGGCAGGGAAAACTGATTCGCGAATCCACCAGGCAGGGAAACGACAAAATAGCACGAAACATCGAATCCGCTCATCGCGCTTCGCTTGCGAAAGGCGAAGTCGGCATCCGTGAGAAGAAGCCCGTGCCTACGCTGAAAGACTTCCGTGATGCGCGAGTGGAGCCCTGGGCGAAGGCGAGTTTCGAGAATACGACTCGAAAATCATGGCTCTGGTATCGCACCGGAATGCGGGCGTTGAAATCATACAAGCCGCTCGCAGATCGTCCAATCAATGAGATCAAAGGCGAGCTTGTCTCGGAATTCGCTGCGCGTCGTCTCAATGACGACTATCAAGTTTCAACCGTGAATGGTGGCTTGCGCGTGCTGCGCAGGACCCTGAATTTGGCGCTGGAATGGGATGTGGTCGAAGCTGCTCCTAAGATCAAGCGACTATCCGGCGAGCGCCGTCGGGAGCGCGTCGTGAGTTACGGCGAGGAAGCAAGGTATTTGGTCGCTGCTCCTGAACCGCTTGCCTCTATCGCTTCGGTTTTGGGCGATTCCGGCATGCGCCCGGAAGAATGTTTTCGGCTACGCTGGGAGGCGATTGCCTGAATCAACGGACGACACGGCACTCTGCTTATAACGCACGGTAAGACTGCGTCTGCGCGGCGCGTACTGCCGATGACGCCAAGGGTTAGGAACATCCTGGCAAGCCGATGGGAAGCCGCTGGTAGGCCCGTTACAGGCTGGATTTGGCCCGCCGCGACGCGTGGCGGCCACATGGAGCCCCGTCTAGTATCCGAAAGCACGATGCAAAAACGTTTGACGCAATTGCGGCGCAAGCGAAGGAAAACGAACTGAAACCAGTCCGTCCGTTTGTACTGTACTCCCTGCGTCACACATTTCTAACGCGCCTGGGCGAATCGGGCTGCGACTCGTGGACATTAGCTCGGATCGCCGGGCATAGTTGGATCGGTATCTCTTCGCGGTATGTCCATCCGTCCGATGACGCGGTGCTCGCCGCAATGTCGCGGCTAGGTAGGCACAAATCTGGGCGCAGCGAAGAATCGCCAGCGCCGACACGGGCGCTCCAAAGGCAGCTAACTCAGTGATAAGATTGCGGTAGCCGGCGACGCGCCCGTAGCTCAGTTGGAAAGAGCGTCTGCCTTCTAAGCGGGAAACCAAATTCACTAAATCTTGCCGGAGCCGACGCAACATCATAAAAAGTCGCAACTTGTTGCAAAAAGAATGAGACCAGTTTTCGTGTTTTTGTTCGCTTTACCTTCGCGATTTGTGGCGATTTGCGGTGACTTTTACTACGATTCCACTACGGTAAGAGCGTCTGCCAACGAAGCAGAAGGTCGGCAGTTCGGAACTCGGGACTGCCTATTGGTTTGACATATCCGCCGCGTCAAATGCCTGCAACACCTGTTCCGGCCGCGTCCGAACACGATAATCTTCGGTGAGATTCACCCAGCGAACCTTCTCGCTGGCATCGATCAAGAACTCAGCCGGGCGCGCGATATCGGCTCCGTCAATTCCTCCGTGCGCATGCACCAAATCCCACCGGCGAATCAAGTTGTCCCTTGCGTCGGAGAGAATCGGGAACGTATATCCAGCCGTCTCCCGCAGATGCTCGGACTCTTGGGGAGTATCCACGCTAATAGCGATGACTCGAATCTTGCGGGCATTGAAATCTGGCAGGTGTTTTTCGAAGCTCCGCAACTCGGAGTTGCAGAAGGGTCACCAGTATCCTCGGTAGAAAATCAGGACGACAGCGGCGGTCTTACCGTATGCCGGTCCCGCAGTGTGCGGATCGTCCGTGTCAAAGGACGAGTTCAGTAAGCTCGAAAGTGTCACGTTGCTGCCCTGCGAATCCGGCAGCGTGAAATCCGGGGCGGTCTCGCCCACGCGGGGAGCCCCGTGCGACGCGGGAATTCGCCTGCTCACATAGAAAATCTCGACCAAAAAGAATCCGACCAGTAGGACCGTGAGAACTCCGAGGATGCTGCCGCTGATCTTTCCACGGTACGTGTCTGGGCGCCGAAAGGCGCGCGCGACGCCGCTGGCCACCAGAAATACCGCCAAAGCTATCAGGAGCAGAGTGGCCCACGGGAAATCACGTGTAAATGGGTATCGGGCGAAAACGGTGGGATAGCTGACCATGGCAGCGAGAGAAAGGGCAAAACCGATCCACATCCGCGGATTCCAACTTCGCTTCATGTGTGGCCCTCCTCGGCCAACTCCAGAGAGTTTATATCGAAATTCCCGTTTTTATCGCTACACGAGGCCTGATGCTTCATCAGATGAGCGGCTCTGTCGCGAAGGCATCTATGGCGGAATAAGCGAAAGGATGTTGCTCCACACCACTATTCGTATTTCCGCATGATCGCGCGTAGCCTCCCCCAAGCGAAACGAAGTTTCGCGTGGGGGGCGTTGCCTCACGTCTTTCCTTTTTTCCTAAGCCTTCGAGTGCGCCACTTTCCGTCAAATCGTGGGCGCAGTGCGTCCCGCATTTGGAGGCGGGCGCGCAGCAGGCGCGTCTTGACGCTTCCTTCGGTTATTTGAAGGACCTCAGAGGTCTCCCGGATGGTCATGTGCTGAACATCACGTAGTACAAACACTTCGCGGTGTTTTGGCGGCAGAGAAGCAAGACCGCGTCGGAGTGCCTCGCGAAGTTCCTTTCGTTCCAGTGCGTCAGAGGGTACTTCCCGCCAGTCCGCGAAGTCCCTTGAGGAACGCCCACCCTCCAGGTCCGTTCTCGGTTCGTCTACGGATTCGTACAGATGCCGCCTATCATTTCTGAGCCTGAGACGAGCTTCGTTGACTGTGATTTGGATCAGCCACGTACTGAACTTGGATTCGCCGCGGAAGCCTGACAGGTGTGAGAGCGCCTTGAGGATCGCTTCTTGCGCTACCTCTTCTGCATCGGCAGGGTTCCGGAGGATCGACATCGCGGCCGTGAAAACGGCTCGCTCGTAGGGTTGAACCAAAACGTAGAATGATTCTCTTTCTCCTCTGCAAATTCGGTGAATGAGTTCAGCTTCTTGGGCGGACAGCGGTGATTTGTGCGCACCGATCGACAGTTGCACGGCGTCCAAACAGACCTGCGATGGCATGGAATTCAATCCGTGAATCTGGTGGGGTCCCAAATGCCTACTCGCGATCCTGGTCCCGCCCGTCAAGAAGCTCGCTTTCGGCCTGCAACCAATCCTGCAAATCAGTCCCGTGCTTACCGCCGTTCTGCAGATGGATTTCAAATGCTCTCTTAGCAACGGCCTCATGAGACGGGGCGCCGGATGCAGGCTGTGTTTTTGTGGAAGTACGCTTCTTTCCTTCATCGCGCTCGGACGCCATCGGAATCTCCTCAATTTGGAATTGTTTGCGGTTAGGCCTAAGGCCGGCCGGAACCCGGCGCTGTGTCCGCGGCCGCGGTAGCGCGGCGGATCGCAGTCGGAATCTCGCACAATGGGAAAAGCAAAGATGTATTCCAGGATACAGAGCGTGCTGAGGGTTCGAAGAACGCCGAAGGCCTGGCGTTGTGCGCGGAAGAAAAGGGGGGTATGGAGCCGCGCGAAAGGGATCGCGATGCGTAACTCAGTTCGACTATCGAGAGAGAGTTAAGACTCGACCGCGTTTCGTCGAAGGTAGCTTTCCATCCGGTCTGGATGCACGCGAATGCTGGCAGTGCCGTATTCCACTAACCCGATTCGGCGGAATTCGTTCAGCAGCAACGTAACTCTTTCTCGAGTCGTGTTAATAATGTGGGCCAGCTCTTCATGGGTCAGGGTGATCGGCCGCGTAATCGATTCTTCATCAGCATTGAAGGACCGATTCAGCAAGAGAAGTTGTTTTGCAAGGCGTTGCCGGGTATCGTCGAATACGAGGCGGGCGAGGTGCTCTTGGGATTCGTGAAGGCGAGAGCACAGGATCATGCAGAGTTCGATCAGCAACTCCGGGCGAGATTTCATCAATTCCAACAGCTCATCGATGTTGAAGCGAACGGCGTCGGTCGATTCCATAGCGACGGCTTGTTCCTCGCGGCGTGTACCCCCACAGAGGCAAACTTCGCCGAATATGTCGTTTTTCACGTATATCCCGAGGGTCTGTTCTTTTCCCAACGGTGACAAGCGGACAAGTTTCACGCGCCCCATCAGGATCGAATAAATCGTCGAGGCAGGGTCTCCAATTGCGTAGATGGTAGTATTCCGTTCGAAGGCAATCCCTCGCGTCAGATCCTCCATCTCATTCCAGTGCTCCCGAATTAGGGCGGAGAAGGTGATGCAATGCTCGTGACTGTGGAAGAGCGGCACGACAGTTCTGGCAGATGCGGTCCTTCGGCGAATTCGTCTAAGGAAGGAAGGGAGTTTCACCACCGCTGTTTGCCTCCTTTCGAAAGCATCCTTTTATTCTAGTTTGCACTGGGACCGTATCACGCGCTGAGTGTCGGTGAGAAAGCGTCTCGGGTTTCAGACAGATCCAAAGATGAACCCGTTATCCCTCGATAGGGGAAAAATTATCCACATTTGAAATGCGATTCGTGTTCGCTTGTAACCCCATGTGTTTTCTTGAATTCCACGCGCGCCCAAGAGCTTGCCGTGTGCTTGGTGGGATACGGCGGGTGCGAGAATGTTTCAATGTTTCTTAACCCAATCGCGCGCAATTAGTGTGTCACTTCCTATTTGCGCTCGTATCTGATTGCTTGAAGGGAATCGCCGACGGGAGACGCGCGAGTGTCGAACCACACGGACCCGGTCTGGATTACGTGCCACGAGGTGTGGAACGAACTGGCGAACTACATGGAGGAAGACAATACGTCGGAATTGAGGTTTCGGATCGAGGTTCACCTTATGGAGTGCGACGGCTGCCGGACGATCTATGACGGCCTAGTGAAGGTCATTCGGCTCGTTCGCGGTGCGAACATCATCGAGCTTCCCGAGGGATTTAGCCGACGACTTTGTGAGCGTTTATCATCTGAGCTATAAAGGCGCCGCTCGGTCAAATCCGGCTCGATAACTTCTGGCTGGGTGGTGCGGCAGTCGCATGGCAAAGAAATACGCGAATAGTTATTGGCTTTTCGCAACTTCAGTGTTGGATCTGGGGTTCTGTGCCCTTCGTAGGTCGTCACCGAGACAACGCGTGCACGGGGTGTAGCCTTCGCGGATGGCCTCTTCCGGAGTCACTAGGTGGTACTTGCGTTGTATTAGAGGGCACCGTGGATCGTGGAATAGCTTGCCTGAGTCTACGACCGCCACCAGCTGTTGTTGAATTTGGCGGGCGGGTTGGCTCATCTCGGCCCGGACGCGCGGTTCGGACGGAGCGTGCGATGCGACTAGATAAAACGAAGCAGCCATCGCTCCGGAAAGCCCAATCGCGATCAGCCATCCTCGCCAAGACCCTTTGGGACCCTCCACTTGATCGGCAAGCCGGCCGTATAAGCGAATATGAAAGTCTCTTGGAGGCGTAAATATTCTCTCGTCTCCATAAACTGAGACGACATTCCGCATGCCATCCAGCACAGCTTTGCACCGCTTGCACTCACCGAAATGCTTGGTCATGACGAGTCGAAGCGCTGGATCGATATCGTTGTCGATATAGTTTGAAATTTCGCGCCACACCTCGTCGCATCTTAGGTCCATGGTTTTGCGCCCTTGGAAGTATTTCTGTTCTTGTTAGAAATCGCACGGCAATTCAAGCGCACTCGCCTTTCAGAGCCTTAATCCCTACCGCGAACCTTGCGGATCACGCTTCCAACCGCTGAGCATGGACATGAAGTTGCTCCACCCGTGCAAGGCGACCATTACAAGATGGCCCAAGACGAAAAGCACCAGCGCGCACAGAACTCCGAAATGCCAGACCCTGGCCCAGTGGAAGCCTCCCATCAGCGAGGCGAGGACTGAGAATTGGACAGGGTTGAACAGAACCATTCCTGTCAGGAGAGAAAGCACGCCTAGCAGGATTGCGGACGTATAGGCAAGTTTCTGCAACGGATTGTACGTCCCGGTCTCGGGCGGCTTCCGGCCAAAGAAAAAGTAGTACCGTATCATCGGCCAGGTTCCGGGAATGTCGCGAGGAAGGAATAGGACCTGGCGAAAATTTCCAGAGAACGCTTGATACCCGACGTACGCAGCCCCAGTGGCCAGGTAAATCCACGCGAAAGTGAAGTGCCATTGCAATGCTCCCCCCAGCCAACCGCCCAAGGTTAAGGCCGGAGGAATATTGACGAAATTGTTTTGCGGGACCTTCGCCCCAAAACTCGGGAATGCGAGAAAAATTCGCAATCCGCTCGCGGCCATTACAAGTAGCGAAATTGTATTTAGCCAGTGGCAGAATCGAATCGGCCAAGGGTGTTCGTACACTTCCCGGATACCTTCTCGGCGTGAGGCAGCAAGCACTGGTCCGGGAGGCGAAAGGTTCGTTTCTGACATGGACAGTCCTTGGTCTATAGGTCGTAGTATGCAGGGTAGCCTTGATCCTCCCAGTAACCTACCTTCGGGACGATATCGGTCACCATCAGACTCGTTAGGTATTTCGCGGATTTGTATCCGATTTTCGTCGGCAAGCTGAATCGCAGGGGAGCGCCGTGCTCCCTGGTTAGTGGCTGGTCGTACATTTCATACGCGAGCAAAGACTGCGGATGCAGCGCGGTCGGCATGTCGAGGGATTCGTAATAGGCGTCCGCACACTCGACGTAGAGAAACTTGGCACCTAGATTCGCTCCGACATGACTCAAGAAATCAGCAATTCGGACGCCTCCGAATCGAACAACCGCATCCCAGCCTTCTACACAGACGTGCCGCGTGTTTTGCGCAAGCCTCGGCAAAGACCGGATCTGCGCGAGTGTGTATTCACCGGGATACCGTACGTCACCGCTTACCTTGAGTGTCCATGCATCTAGATTGACGCCGGGGTCATCGACGTCGTATGTGTTCACATAGAACTTATCGAGCGGGGTAAGCTCGCTATCGGCAAACGTAGGTGCCCTATGGTTCCTCCGAAACCATTTCGACGATGCCCAGTCCGTGAATGCTACCCCGGACCTTAATAGAGGGACCTGGAATTGTGGAATCGCAAAGACACCCACCGCGAGCAAGGGCAATAGTTTTAGAAGTTCGCGGCGGTTTGCCGCGGCTGTCTTCGAAGGCTTCGAATTATCGGACATTTCGAATCCCCATCCAGCCGAGTGAAGAATCCGAGCGTTCTTAAGTAACACACCCCCCGGATATCAGCAACCCGCTCCAGTCGCTGTGATGTCCGACTATGGCGAAAAGTTTCAAATTGTCGCTCCGCGCTCGTTGGCGATTCTGTAACTTCTGAACTGTTAGAGACTCTAAGTATCCTGGACAGAAAGATACCTCGATGAGTGGCCTACGCGGTTGCGCATGACGCTTGCTTCGTGGAGTTTGACGCGGGGGGTCGGGTAGGTGGTCGCACTTGCACCGCGAGCGGGCGAATGCGGTCCCAGTCGCTTGCGGCGGTGTGCTGATTGGACTTACGTGGCGGCATCGGGCCAGTTGGGCAATGATCGATTGGTGTTTCCGCGATACAACCTCGCAACGCCACTTGTGTCTCAAGACGGGTTGGCCTGATGTGCACGGTGACCGGAGTTCGGCGGCAAGACGGTTACGAATTGTTTTCCAACCGCGATGAGACACCTACGAGAGGGACGGCGTTCCCTCCTACGCTGCAAGCACGAGAAGGCGTCCACTACATTGCACCAACCGATCCAGATTTTGGTGGAACGTGGATCGCGACCAATGAATTCGGCGTCTCACTCTGTCTGCTGAACGGTCCCGAAGAGACCCACAAGCACGGAATGCGGAGCCGCGGCTTGTTGATTAGGGATCTGATCGCAGTCCCTTCGGTGGAAAGCACGCGCGCAGGATTGCACGCAATGGAGTTGAAGTGTTTTCGAGCGTTTGTACTGCTGCTTCTTGAGCCCGGCGCGAACGCGTGGATTGCCCGATGGAACGGGGCAAGACTGGAGAGCCGGGAAGTAGAGGAACAGATGTTTTTCATAACGACATCCTCCTTTGACCCAGCCGGGGTGGTGGGGACCCGGACGGAAGCGTACGAACGGGTTCGAGCAACGACAAACGGACCCGATCTGAAGGCTTTAGAGCTCTTGCATAAGAGCCATGAACCGACGCGCGGCCCCTACTCCATTTGCATGCACCGCGACGATGCCGAGACTGTGAGTTTCACGCGTATCCAGGTGACGCGCGAGGACATCTTCTACTACTACGTCCCTAACGCGCCATGCGTGGTATCAGCGGGAACGTTCACGCGCATGAAAAGGGGAGTCTGATTGCTATGCCGATGTCCGACCTGGCACATGCGCTCCTCATTTTTGGGTTGACGTTTGTTCTGGAGGATATTGCGGTCCTGGGGGCGGCCCTTTTGGTGGTGAATCGGATGGTTGGGTTTCCATGGGCAGCGGGAGCGGCATTCGCCGGGATCTGGCTGGGAGATATTGGGCTGTACGTACTTGCCTACCGTCTCGGCAGGCCGGTCCTCAACAATCGCTGGTTTCAGAAATTCATGGGCAAGGTGGACCTCCACAAAAGCGAAGCGTGGTTTCAGAGTCACGGAACGCTGGCAATCGTAATCAGTCGTGCGATCCCCGGAACGCGACTGCCAACATATTTGGCCGCGGGGTTCGTGAAGGTTCCCGCGTGGCGGTTTGTCATCGTAACGGCGGCGGCCTGCGCAGTCTGGGTGACGGCCCTATTCTTCCTGTCATACCACGTTGGCATGATGGTGATTTCCGTTTTCAGCATGTTCCGATCGGAGCTGACGAAGGCGCTCGCCTGCGTCGTGCTGGCTGCGATACTCGGTTGGATATTGAGAAAGGCGCTACAAAAGATTTCGCGTAATTGGGTAGCAAAATCCAAGAGGATTTGGAGATGGGAGTTCTGGCCGCCGTACATTTTTTATGTTCCGGTCGCAGTGAAGTATCTATTTCTGGCGCTCCGCTATCGTTCCCTCAGCCTGCCGACGATATCGAATCCCGGCATGCATTTGGGCGGGCTGATTGGCGAATCGAAATACGAGACGTTGGCGGATCTAGCCAGCGCCCATCCGGGGTTCGTGGCTCAAACGCTTCTGGTGCCTTATGAATCCGTGGCACAGCAGCAGGACAGCGTGCGCGCGATTTTCGCCGAGGGTCGGATGAACTTCCCGTGTGTTTTCAAACCCGACGTCGGTCAGCGCGGAGACGGGTTCAAACTGATTCGCTCAGCCGAGGACGCGGACTCCTACGTTTCGCGCTTCAGGCGGGCGGTCTTGGTCCAGGAGTACGTTCGCGGTCCAGCCGAGGCGGGGATTTTCTACTACAGGTTGCCCGGGCAGAGCCGCGGGCGGATTTTTGGCATTACGCGAAAGATATTCCCCGTGGTTATAGGAGATGGAACGCAGACACTAGAACAGTTGATCCGCGGGGATGCACGGGCGTCGATCATCGCGAGCGTCTATTTGAAAAGGTTCGGCGAACGCACCGAATATGTGCCGAAGGCCGGCGAATCCGTACGGCTAGTGGAGGCGGGTAATCATTGCCAGGGAGCAATCTTCCTCGAAGGTGGCGATCTGGCAACGGGGAAGCTCGAAGACAAAATCGAGGAAATTTCCGGTTCCGTAGAGGGCTTTTTCGCCGGACGTTACGACGTGCGGTTCGAGTCAGACGAAACCATTCGCGAAGGTGTCGGGTTCACCATCATCGAGTTAAATGGCGCGTCGTCGGAAGCGACAAATGTCTACGATCCGCAAAATAGCGTGTGGTCCGCCTATCGCACACTGTTTCGCCAATGGGAGATTGTTTTCGAGATTGGGGACCGGAACCGGAAAGGCGGCCTGAAACCGGCCGCCTGGAAAGCGGTCTGGGTGGATTGGATGAATTATCGGCGGGGTGCAGCGAACATACCGGTCAGTGATTAGTTGCAGAGCAGGCGTGTGCAGGATCGCTCAGTTCGCGATTAAGCTGTCCAAGATTGAGCGGGACGCAACGTCGCAAAGTCGGCATGATATCGGGATGCTCGGTTCGAGCCCGTTCGATGGCGTCGATCTCATCGGGCCCGAAGTAGTCGCGTTTCTTCTCCGACACCCGGTTCGCGGGCACGTTTTGATAGAGCCAGAGTCGATAGAGCATCAAGCCCTGCGCGTAGCCTAAATCAATCGCTTCGAGGTCGGCGCGCCTCTCGAAACGCACACGATACGAAGTGGAAACAAGGCGCACCAAGCCCACGAGGGCAATGCGGTGACGGCGATGGAAATAATCGGTGTGAGCGAGTTCATGAGCCATGATGCCGCGAAGCGCTTCCGGAGGAACCTGACGCTCGGTCAGCTGCGGATTAAACCTGATCTGGTAGTGAAGGCGAGGCAGGAAAAAGAAGCTGCCGAGGGTGAAGCGCGCCTCGAGATAGACAAAGTCGCTGGTCATATCGTGGATCTTAATTTGGCTGCCTTGCAGTTGAGGATAAGATGCGGCCACTTCCTCCGTGAGTATCCCAGCGACTTCCTTCTGTCTTGGGTCGTCATGTCGGCCTGCGGCATATCCGGATGGGCACGCGAATAAGGAAGCGCAGAGAAACAGGATTGAGGCTACTCCGAGTTCGGCACTCGCACTTCGTTTTCGCACTTTGTCGTCCCGTGAAGGGTGAACTTCTCGAGTCAGCAATCCCGGAAGGATTGCGGCGACTAACCCAATCAATCTACGAAGAGATTCCTCGGGGCACCCACATTCCGAGGGCGCGCCTCCAAAGGTAACTAGAGTGCAGGCCGAAGCGCTAGCGCGCACCTGACATCGAAGCTTTCCTGAATGAGCACACAGGCGTCGTGGAATCCGAAACTCGTTATTCCGACTTATTCGACGGGCCTCGCCAAGGGGCTAAAATGCTTGCTCATGATCTTGATGCGCCTACAGTAAAGCTGGAATCTCATGTTAACCACACCATCAGTCGGGCAACAGTTCGCGTCGTCTTGCTTCCAGACCGGCATGCGGTTAATCACACTCATCGTGTCCGGAAGGTTATGCCGCTTCGGAAAAAGGCGGAAATAACCTAGCCGGGCGCCGTTGCGGTTTGCGCGCCATCGATAGCTGCGACTTCGCAGTAGACCTTGATCGGACCCTTCGATTCAGTGAGGATCCGAATCAAGTCAGCGTAATTCTCCAGACCCTTCACCTGATCTGTCAGCAGTTTTTCAAGCCAGCCCGGATATTGCAGCGCGGCCGTCGAGAGATCCTTCACTCCCGTTTCGAAATATTCACGATTTGCGTTCACGCTGCCAAAAGCGACTTTATTGCCGAGCACGAATCCAAGGTTGATCTTGTCAGCCGGGACTTCCACATTGCGCGACCCGCCTGTGACGCTGACCATAGCCAGCACGCCGTTCTTGGCAAGTACGTCCATGGCCTCAAACACGAGCGGCGAGTATCCGGTTCCTTCCAAGATCAAGTCGAAGGGTCCGTATGCTGCGGCTGCATTGGTGAGAGACATTTCTTTGGTGCTGATATAGCGAGCGCCCAATTCCTCAATCAGTTTCGAATTCAGGAAAGGTGCCATGGTGTTGCCAAACGTGGATACGTCGAGACCGCGCAGCCGCAGCACTAGAGTCGCAAGCAGTCCGAGTGTGCCCGCGCCCATGACCGCGGCGCGCTTGGGATTCCATACGCGAAGCCTCTGTTGGATCCGGTAGGCTTGTTCAATGGCCTTCTGCGCCACGCTCATGGGCTCCATGAGTACGCCCACATCCTTGAGGTTCTCGGGAACGCGAATGATGTATTCCGGTGTATCGACGACATATTCCGTGAGAAATCCGTGACGTAAATTGATGCCGCGTTCAAAGTATGTATCGTCGGTGGTCATGTCGTACGTGCCGATCAAGTCGTAGATGCTGGACCCGGGACGGCGCACGGTAAGCGCGACGTAATCCCGGGCGTTGAATTCGGTGACGTTCGGGCCCACGGCCTCCACGCGACCGAAGCTCTCGTGACCAATGATCAGGAAATCGTCTCCGACCGGCGCGGCGCCGTATTCGGCGGCATTGATTTCCTTGTCCGTACCGTCCACTCCGACGCGAAGAATCTT
Source organism: uncultured Acidobacteriota bacterium (assembly GCA_963814605.1). GTDB lineage: Bacteria > Acidobacteriota > Terriglobia > Acidiferrales > UBA7541 > Palsa-295. Next base: position 1,787,765 of record CAWFDD010000002.1, read on the forward strand.
GATGAGCACACCACGTCCATTGGGTACGTCTTCGAGTTCAGGTTTGGGCACTTCGCGCAGATGAATCGTGCCAGGCTTTCCTGGTATTACCGCGACCGCTTTCATGGATATCTCCTCTTTCGCTACCGTAACGCCACCTTCACTATAGGAGCGGCTTTCGGCTCGCGGACTTCGCCGCTCTGCGTCAGGAGCTTGGCGACGAGGGCGGTCCATCCCGTCTGATGATTTGCTCCGACTCCGCTTCCGTTATCTCCATGAAAATACTCGTGGAAGAGAATCAGATCCTTCCAGTGCGGGTCCCTCTGAAACATCTCCAGCTTGCCGGCGACGGGCCGGCGCCCGTCGTCTCCTTGGAGAAATATTCGGTTCAACCGGCGCGAAAGTTCACCACTAATCTCCGCGAGGCTCAGCATGGTTCCGCTGCCGGTAGGAAATTCGACTTTGAAATCATCGCCGAGGTAGTGATGGAACTTCTGCAGCGATTCGATGAGCAGGAAATTCATGGGGAACCAGATGGGCCCGCGCCAGTTCGAATTGCCGCCAAAGAGTCCGGTCTTCGATTCCGCGGGCTGATAGTCGACGCGGTGCTCCATGCCGTGCACGTTCAGAACGTACGGACAATCGTGATGAAATCTGGAAAGGGCACGAATCCCGTGAGGTGAAAGGAATTCACTCTCGTCCAGCATGTAGCGAAGCACGAGGCGAAGTTGCTCCCCATCCACGATCGAGAGCAGTCTGCGCTCACCTTTGCCCGGCGTTTCCATGCAGGCGGCGTTTTCCATGAGGTCGGGCCGGTTCTCGACAAACCAATCCAGTCGTCGTTTGAATCCGGGCAGCCGTTCAAGCAGTTCGGGTTCGAGAGTCTGCACGGCGAAGAGCGGAATCAGCCCCACCATGGAGCGGACTTTCATCGGCATCCGCTGGCCGTCCGGCAGATGCAGCACATCGTAGAAAAAGCCGTCCTGCTCGTTCCACATGGATTCGCCGCCATCTCCGCGATGATTCATGGCGCGCGCGATGTAGAGGAAGTGTTCCCAGAATTTGCTGGCCACATCCTCGTACACGGGATTCTCGCTGGCGAGTTCCAGGGCAATGGCCAGCATGTTCAGGGTGTACATGGCCATCCACGCCGTGCCATCGGACTGCTCGATGTGGCCCCCGGTTGGGAGAGGTGCGCTGCGGTCAAACACGCCAATGTTGTCTAGTCCCAGGAATCCGCCCTGGAAAACATTCATGCCCTCCGCGTCCTTGCGATTTACCCACCACGTGAAGTTCAGGAGCAGCTTCTGGAAAACCCGCTCGAGGAAAGCGCGGTCGCCATTGCCATTGCGCTTCTTGTCGATCTTATACACGCGCCAAGCGGCCCATGCATGCACTGGCGGATTCACGTCACCAAGCGCCCATTCATAAGCAGGGAGCTGGCCGTTCGGGTGCATGTACCATTCACGGAGAAAAAGAATCAGCTGCTCTTTCGCGAACTCCGGGTCGACTAGAGCCATCGGTATGCAGTGAAATGCCAGATCCCAGGCGGCGTACCAGGGGTATTCCCATTTGTCCGGCATCGAAATCACATCCGAGTTGTACACATGCGACCACTCGGAGTTGCGGCCGTGCTTGCGTCCTTCGGGTGGCGTGGGTTGGCTGGGGTCACCTGCCAGCCAATCGCGTTGTACGTAGTGATAGAACTGCTTGGACCAAAGCAGCCCGGCGAGTGCTTGCCGCAGGACGTTGCGGCCATCGGCTGAAAGAGTGGAGGGCGCGAGGGAATCAAAGAATTCGTCCGCCTCGCCCTGGCGCAGGGCGAAAATCCGGTCAAACTCGCCGTTGAACGGATTCTTTTTGGCGGACCATTCTTCGTGGGTTAATCGCAGCTTGATCTCGAAGCTCTTGCCCGCTGGAACAACCGCTGAATAGTGTGCCGCGGCCTTGGTACCGGTGAGTTCGGGATTGATGGCATCGAGCCTCTTGTCGACGATGTAGTCATTGATGCCGTCTTTGGCGTGTGCCGGACCCGGCACCCCGTACAGGCGCTGCGAATTGGTTTCATTCTCGGTAAAGAGCATCTCCGGAGCAGACTGGCAGTAGAGCCAGAGTTTCTTGCATTCCGGATGCTCCAGAGAGATCGCTGCTCTCTTTCCAGACGAACTGGCTTTCCGCATGATTGGCCGAACTGTGCCTTGCTGCCACGACCACGTGTTGCGAAACCAAATTGTGGGAAGCAAGTGAATCGGCGCCGCCTCCGGGCCGCGGTTGTGCGCGGTCACGCGGATGAGGATGTCTTCGGGGCCGGCCTTCGCGTATTCGACGATGAGATCGAAGTAGCGATTTTCCTCAAAGACCCCGGTATCGAGCAGTTCGAATTCGGGATCTTCCTTGGACCGTCGGCGATTCTGTTCTACCAGCTGCCCGTAGGGAAACGCGCGCTGCGGATACTTATACAGAAATTTCATGTACGAGTGGGTGGGTGTGCTGTCGAGATGGAAGTAATACTCCTTCACGTCCTCGCCGTGATTCCCTTCGTTGCCGGTCAAACCGAAAAGCCGCTCTTTCAGAATCGGGTCGGTCTCATTCCACAGCGAGAGGCCAAAGCAAATGAACTGATGGCGATCACAGATCGCCGCGAGCCCGTCTTCATTCCAGCGGTACGCGCGGGAACGCGCGTGGTCGTGAGGAAAATACTCCCAGGCCTCTCCCGTCGCGCTGTAGTCCTCGCGCACCGTGCCCCAGGCGCGGTCGCTCACGTAAGGTCCCCAGCGCTTCCAGTGCGCTTTGCGGGCCCTGGATTCTTCAAGACGCTTCTCTTCCGCTGTCATCTTCGCCTCACTCACTCCCAATTCCCTGAAGGATACCGACGGCATGGCCGTCTGGATCGCGGACCACGAAACCCCGCGCGAAGCCGATGGTCCCGCCCCGGAAGGAAACATCGCCGGAAGAAACAAAAGGCGATCGAGCCGCACGCAACGCTGCGATCGCAGCGTCGGCGTGATCTACTTCGAGTTCTGTCTGCCGGTGGACGAGGTCATCGGCGTGCTCGTCGCGTGCGATGGGCCGGCCGTCGCGGGGACTCAAGTACTCCAGAAGTTCAATTCCGGGGCCCGACGGCGCACGAAGCGAGGTGATGCGAAGGTGGGCGCCAAATACGTTGTTCAGATGTTCTTGCTCGGTCCCGTAGTTATCGCTTTCACCAGCCACGCGGAAACCGAGCACATCCTTATAGAAGTGCACGCTCGCATCGGTGTCGGATATGACGATGGCGGTGTGGTCGATGCCCAGGAACAGCCGGTCAGTCGGTCGATGCCATTTCGCGTCGCCCTTGTCGGATGGAAAGTGCAGAATCTCGATGGGATGTTCGTCAGGGTCCTTGAAGTAGAACGCTTCGATGCCGCCCGCGTTCTTGTTCCAGACCGGGAGGCGCTGCGGCTCCGGCGAAGCGTATTCAACCTTGTTCTGACGGAGAACCTGATATGCCTGGCCCATATCGCTCACGATGATGGCAATATGCTGAAACCAGACGTCGTTACTGCGCGAATCGGCGGGAATAGGGCGGCCCTTCGGCGCAAGGAATTGCGCGAGGTCAATTGACTCGTCGCCTAGCTTCATGCGCACGATGCGGACGCGAGCCCCGAAGACACCGAAGAAGTGTTCTATTTCATCGCCCGAAACCTCGCTATCCGAGATTTTCTGAAACGTGAGCACACGTGAATAGAAGTCAACGGAACGATCCACGTCGGCAACTGTGATCAGGATGGATGAAACCGAGCGCACTTCCGCTGTTGCGGTAATTCCCGCGGGGCGGTCGGCCTGTGAGATGACCGCGGGTGCCCAGGGCACCGCCAGAGCCAGTGTCAGTAGAAGGAGACGAATTCTCTTAGGCGACATCTTGCATCTTCCCAAATGATGACGGCGCGGGCTTGGCTTCGGTCTTCATGCCCAATCGCTCCCGCAGGTGATCGCTCACTCGCAGCGCATTGGCGATGATGGTCAACGCCGGGTTCACCGCGGAACTCGAAGGGAAAAAGCTGCCGTCGACGACATACAGGTTGTCGAGGTCGTGGGCTTTACAATTCCGATCGAGGACCGAGGTCGCGGGGTCCTTGCCAAAACGAATCGTGCCGTTCTGGTGGGCTACACCCGCCAGCGGAATTCTTTGGCCGACGTAAAGATTGCGGCCGAAAAGGCCGACGTGGCAGGCTTTGCCATGAATCGGGCAGGTTGTCTGCTGGTTCATCAGGTCCTTCAGTTTGGCCGTGAGGCGCTTGTGGGCCTCCTGGTTATTGGGTGTGTACGTGAGGACGATTTTGCCTTCTCTATCAAGCGAAACGCGGTTATTCGAATCGGGTAGATCCTCGGACGTAAGCCAGAAATCGAGCGAGTGATTCGCCATCAAATCGAGCGTGAAGCCTGGAGCGATGGCCGGCGCGCCGGCTTTAAGCGTCTCGCCATCGAGCTTGCCAACGAAGGAGATGTGGCCCATGGGATACTTCCAGTCGATCGATCCGAAATAGAAATCGTTGACGGCCAGCGTTTTCTGAAAAACCGTTGGATTCGGACATTTGGAAATGGCCATCACCACCGAATTGACGTGGCCCATGTAGTGACGGCCCACGACATCAGAGCTGTTGGCGAGGCCGCGGGGATGCTTGTTATTTGCCGAGCGCAACAGAAGCGCGGCAGAGTTGATCGCACCACAAGAGACAACAACGATGTCTGCGGAGAACGAGGTAGCCTGCGCAGCTTGTTTCAGCACGACACGAGTTATTTCGCGGCCCGAGTCGCTGGTTTCCAGCCGTTCGACATAGGCGTTGGTGATCAGCGAGACGTTGGGGTAGTCGAGCGCGGGGTCGACGCAGAGCGTCTGGGCATCCGATTTTGCGTACAACAGACATGGAAATCCGTCGCAGGTGTTGCAGCGAATGCATTTGCTGGCGTGCGGGTTTTTCTCGTCAAGTTGCACACCCAAGGGGACGTGGAATGGCTTCAGTCCTGCGCGTGAAAAGTCTTCGCTCAGCTGCTGCATGCGCGGTTCGTGGCTGACAGCCGGATAGGGGTATGGTCCGCTTGCCGAGGGCTCCGTCGGGTCTTCTCCCCGGGCCCCGTGGACCTTGTAGAGGAGTTCGGCCTTGAGGTAATACGGCTCCATTTCGTCATAGGAGATGGGCCATGCGGGCGACACACCTCCGTAGTGATGGACTTCGTCAAAATCTTGCTGGCGCATCCTAAAAAGGGCGGCGCCGTAGAACTTCGTGTTTCCTCCGACATAATAATTCGTATGCGGATGAAGGGGCTTGCCGTCGCCATCCCTCCATTCCTCCTTGGTTTGATATCTTCCTTCGAGATTGACGGCGCGCGGTTCCCAGTTTGCCTTCTCGCGGGGAACATAATCGCCGCGCTCGATCAACAAGATCTTCTTGCCGGTCGGTGCGAGCGCATGAGCGAGCGTCCCTCCGCCTGCACCGCTGCCAATGATAACTACGTCGTAGTGCGTATCGCGAGTCATGGGTTTGGTTGCTGGATCATCAGCATCGGTTTCACGACCGCGCCGCCGGATCTGGCGCTCCTAGTAACTCCGCGAAGTGGCAGGCGAAGATGCATCTCTTGGAATTGTGGTGGTTTAATTTCGCGCAATAAACGGATTGAGCCGAGCGCAGCCTCACATAAAGCTCCGCGGCGAGCAGCATTCCCACGGGTGGGGCAATGAAATAAATCCACAAACTTCCGAAGGCGTGCGCCGAGAGGGCGGAGCCGAACGTTCGGGCCGGATTCATGCTCATCCCGGAGAACGGGGCCTCAAAAGCGATGTAGCAGGCGATCAGCACTGCGGCGAACAGTCCGGTGAAACGCCCCAACCTTCGATTGTTTGAAGTGGTTAGTACAGTCAGAAACAAGAAAAACGAAATGAGCAGTTCCGCGGCGAAGGCGATGGCTGAACCATGCGAGCCGGGAAGCGTCGCTGCGTAGTTCACTGCGGGATGTCCCACAGGGCTACCGATGGCTGCCGCGGCGATCATCACTCCGGCGATGGCTCCTACAAATTGGGATAGGACGTAAAAGGCAGCATCCCAGGGAGCCACTTTCTTCAGGCGTAGAAAAGTGAGGGTGACTGCGGGATTCATGTGCGCGCCGGAACGCTGGCCCCAAGCGGAGTAGATCAATGCCGCGGCCGTGCAGGCCATTGCCAAGCCGACAAGAAACCGCCGAACGAAAGGGTCGCGAATCATGTGGTGCAGCGGTGACGCCGGATGCTCGAAAGCAACGGTAAAAGCGCACGCCGACACCATGAAAATCCCCAGTTCAGCTGCCTCCATCAGATACTCGGGCCAGTGGCTTCTTAGCGCCACGGCCGCTGGGCGCCAGAAAGCACGGCGCGCCGGAACCCGCACCGCCGACGGCAGCTGAGTTGTGGCGCATTCGGTTCCGTCCGCCATGTGGAGACGAGCCCCTTCCATGGGCGGTGTGATTCAGGAAGGTCAAATAAGAAACAACCTTGGTCAAATAATCTTGAGGCGAAAATGGAGGCTCGACGGCCAGCCGATGACCACAAATAGTTGCGATCTTTCAATCGATAAGACATCATGTCGAGCGAAGTTTGGAATCATTCACAGCTAAGACATAGGGCTCGAACTTCCTCTTCGGGCCTAAGTACCCAGTTTCAAGTCTATTGAGGCGCTTAAGACGTCGTGACTGGTGCATCCAAACCCTTCCTCGATGCGCAGCAGATAGACCTCATCCAGCGAGTGTGCCGAGGCGAGAAAGAAGCCTTCTATGTGCTCGTACGTCCGTGCGAGCGAGCCATCTTCACGGCTGCAATGTTGATCTTGAATAATCCTGCCGACGCTGAGGAAGTCGCCCAGGAAGCAGTACTGAAGGCTTTCACAAACTTGGCGAATTTCCGGGGCGAGTCGAAGTTCAGCACCTGGATCATCCAAATCACGATCAACGAAGCGCGTTTGAAGATCCGAAAAGACCGTCGGCATTTGTACGAGTCCGTCGAGGAGTCACGGCGCGATGACGAAGGAGATTATTTGCCGAAGGACTTTGCCGATTGGAGGGAAGTGCCGTCGGAGGCGCTCGAGAGAAAAGAGCTGCGCGAAGCTTTGAGAAAAGGGCTTGAGTCTTTGTCTCAGAAATACCGGGAAGTGTTCGTTATGAGGGACGTTCAGCATCTAAGCATTCAGGAGACCGCGCAAGTGTTGGGCATTACCGTAGGATCGGTAAAAACGCGGCTTTTGCGGGCCCGCTTGCAGATGCGAGATGCTCTAGCGCCGGGATTCGACGGAAGTTGGATCACTGGAAAAACGCAGTACCAGAAGGTTCGGCCATGGTAGATGGGAAGCCGTATCGCGTGACCGTGATTGAAATCAGCTGCGTAGAGGTCTGGAGAGAAATCTCCAACTACGCGGAAGACGACATCGACGCAGAACTGCGCCTGCGACTGGAGGCGCACTTAAGGGGGTGTGCACATTGCAAAGCCGTCTTGGATGGCACCCAAAACATCATCAAATTAATCGCCGATGGAGTGGAATACGACCTGCCGGCGGGATTCAGCAGCCGCCTCTACCAAAAGATCGAAACGAAGTAACCCTGCGAATTAGGATTCATCCTGTTTGTGATTCGAACGGATCCGAGTTCTCGCGGGCCTAAGCGGTAGGAAGATTCTCACTCAGAAACCACTGCGTCTCTAGACCACCGAGGTGGTCCCTTACGTCGGGGTTGCTGATGACTAGCGCGATTTTCCACGAGTCTCCGCTTTTCCTGCGCCACAGTTCCAGATACCGCTCTCGTTTGCGAATGGGATCCCCGCCACTCTTACTTCGCAAGGTAAACTCATGCCATCCGAAGTCGTAGGCCATATGGCCCTGGACGACGATGGCGGTCACGGACATCGAGACATGGACAAAGTATTCGTCGAAGAGAGCTGTAGCGATCTCGCGCACTCGCGCGACCGAATCCTGGTGGTAAGTGGTGAAGCCTTCATGGGACATGTCCGTAAAACCGTCTTCGTCGTAAAGAGAAACAAGTCGATCCACGTCACCCGTGTTATAGGCTTCGCGAAATTCGGTTTTGGCTACGTTGATGCGGTAGAGATCGTCCACAGCAGGAGATTCTCCGTTGGGGAATGTGCCAGCCACGCCGAAAACACCGAAAGCCGCTATGGCAGCGGAGTGATATTAGCAGAATTTGTTTCCAGATAAAGCGTGCTGCCGGATTTCAGGACATGGCCCCGAATCCGCACCGGTTGGCCAACCAGGTCGAGAATCGCATCCTTCCCGAGCGGCTTGTCTTGGTCATCGGTCAGGAGGAAAAGTGACGGAGTTCCATCGGGGGCTATGGCGGCCAACGCTGGCGGAATTCCTCCGCTGATGCAGCGTACGGCACAGTCCCGGTGGACTTTGCCATGGCCGGGGTTCATGACACCCAAGTAGCACTTGCTGTCAACAATCTCGCCTGTCAGTTCAAGGGTACCGAGATCGGCGGGAGGGTCGGTAGGACGGCTGCCTTCAGCGATTTCCGAGATCGAATCGCTCGTCAGCTGGATCATGGTTTGATTGTCGCGGTAGATCAGCGATCCCCTCAACCGCACGGACTTTCCGTCGTAATGCGCAACCTCTGAGTCCGCGCCGTGTTTGCCCGCGGCCACCAGGAGATATCGTGAGTCTGAAGCTCCTTCGGGAGTCGCGCCTGGGCGTTTGACGATCAGTAGCGGATAAGGACTCGCCTCGATCGTGCCCTCGAACGTGCGCTCGTTGCCAAATTCGAAAACCGACGGAGCAAACGCCGCCTGAGACCGTGCAAACAAAATGGCACAAGTTACAACCAAAATGATCAAGAAAACCACCGCCGCGAGGATACGCCGGTGGATACCAGGAGGCGTTTTCAGCCCGTAGCCTAGATAGAATTCGCTCATCCCGCTCCCCCGGCAGAGGGGATCCTGGAGGGCTCAACCGCGGTTCCAGGGGGATTTGGCTTGGGGTCGAGCCGCACTCTCCCGTTCACGACGCGCGTCCGAAATGTCGAGACCTTCTCAGTAAAAGGTGGTGGCGCGGCTCCGGTCCCAGGCAGGTATTGATATCCATGCCACGGACAGGTAACGCATCCATCGATGATCCGACCCTCTCCCAGAGGCCCGTTCTGATGGCGGCAGACATTGGAGATGGCACATATCTTGCCGTCAAACCGGAAAATAGCTACACGTTCACCGCGCACAGATACCACCACGGCACAGTTCTCGCGGATGGAATCGACCGCGCAGGCATCGAGAAACCCATCCCCAACGGATTGTAACTGTCGCGTATCAATGACGCGTTCGCGGCGTGCTGCAGCCAGGTGCAAACCTAGGACGGTGCCCATTCCCAAAGCGAGAGCGGCAACGTAGATAGGGCTTGTCTCCGATTGCAGCACGCCAAGCGTCACATGCGCAACCAGCAGTGCGTACGCGACGTAAACCAGCATGTGCAGGAGCTTCCAAACGCGTGGGGTGAGGTTGTTCAGCCAGAAGTCGTGGCTGGTGGCCGCCATCAAGAACAGGATCAGTAGTGCCACGAAACCGAGTTGCTGAAACGGAAAATCGGCCAGGCTCAGGAAACGGCGATTCGAAGTGAGCACGCTCGCAAGCGGATTTGCATTTCCGAGGGCGTGAAACTGGAAAAGCGAAAAAATCCCGTGTATTGCGGCCAGGGCGAAAGTGGTCACACCCAGATGGCGCCGGTTGTACAGCAACGGCAAGAACCTGTAATCAAGTCTGCAGAGCGGGCCGATGCACAGCACCACGTGCAAGAGAATGAAGGCGGCGGAGCCGGATGCGCGGATGATCAACGTTTCAGCGGTGGCAAAGGGAAAAATCAATGCACCGAGGACGATGAACAAACCAACATAAAGGATCACGCCGGCAGCGACCGTCAGGTCGTAGAACCGCTTCTGCCGGTTCCAACTGACGGCCTGGTACGCGTAGCTCACGGGCGGGCCTCGACGGAAAAGGCTGCGAGGAGTTGTTGCCGCGCCACGCTGTAGAGAATCAAATATCCGTGAGTGGGGTTGTGAACGGGAGGGCGGTAGCGAGTATGTGTGCCGAACGGGCCAACCAGGAGGGCGTCACCCGGAAGGCTGGAGCTCGAGCCAACCTCGGACCAATACACAAGCACGTCCGGCGCCGCCAGAGGTTCGGTAGTTACGAAACGAAAAGCCCCGGGGTTGGCCGCATCGCTGTAGACATCGACTGCGACCTTGCGACCGTCGACATCGACAGTCTGCTCGCTAACAAAATTGCCTGGAAGAGAGGCTTGTTCATTTGATTCCGACGTGGGCCACGAATGCCGGGCAAGAAGCCCGCTGATCACGAGAAGTGGAAGAGAAACCGCTAACACCAGAAATGTGTTGCGATGCAGAGAACGCAGGGGTTGGATCACCGGTTCGGGTTCCTCTGCTCTGGAGGCGAGGTTCGACCCGAAATCCATCGCTCTAGCATCAGCGGCCAGAAAGCAATTGTTCCCGGAATAATCAGAAGGCGAAATCCCAGGCTGCTACCCTTCGCTGCTCGGTCAACGCGTTGTACGCCGGCCGTGACAAACGTAATCCCGAAGACAGCACCGAGCAGGGCGTATGTGTAGAACACAACTACGATGAAGGCCCAAACTTTCTCAGGCATGTGGGCTATCGATTGGGACCACTGTCCCGGATACATGTCCGGCGTTTTCGTCCGCGAACCACGCGATGGCGTCCGCCACGTCGCCGGGCTGGACCCACTTCGAGAAATCGGAGTCAGGCATCTCTTTACGATTTGTGGGGGTGTCCATCGTGCCCGGTAGCACAACGTTGGCCGTCAGCCCGGCGTCCTGATTCTCGAGCGCGACCGTGCGAACCAGCGTTGTCAGCGCGGTTTTGAACGTAACGTAGGCGCCAAGGCCCGCGCGCGGTTCGACGGCCGCAAGGCTGCCAACGACGACAATACGTCCCCTTCCTGTCTTTCTCAGGTGCGGAATCGAGGCCCGGAGGACATAGAACGCGGAGGTAAGGTTCAGGTTCTGCATCCGATCCCAAGTGGTGTCATCGGTAGCAGCCACCGTCTGGCCTCCAGCAAATCCACCAAGGACATGCACCAATACGTCCAGTCGTCCAAATTGTCGCGCCGCGGAATCGATGGCGTCGTACACCGCGCTTGGGCTTGTAAAGTCGACGGCCACCGGAGTGAAGTGGGGGTCCGGGAAGTCTTCTTTGGAAATGCTTCGGGAGGCGCCAATGACGGTCGCGCCAGAGGACAGAAACCGCCGCGTTACAAAGGTTCCCAGGCCACCTTTCGCGCCGGTTATGAAAATCACTCTACTGTTCATATCTCCCACTAGGATCCGTAGATTTGGAGTTCTGCGGGAACGTTTGATGAACCAAGAAACGAGTTGTGGCCGCCCGCCACGGCGGCATGCCAGTGACTCATCTCGCCGCAGTCGACGACAGGTGTTTCAAAGTTGAAGGCGCAAGCCCAAACCCATCGGGCAGCGATACTCCGATGTCGCTGCAGATGAACTTCACAATGGCGTAATGGTGGATGGCATGTCCCACACAATAGGCCAATTCGCGATTACCGTTGGACCGGAGGCGATGCGGATTGTCGGACTTATAGCCGGCACTTGCAATCACGATGCATTCGCTCTCTAAAACCTCATCCGTCAAACGTTTCAGATCGGCCAGAAGTTGACAGCTAGAAACGCTGGCATAGCTTACTTCGGTTTCAAGCCGCACATTGCGTTCGCGAGCGTCGTAGTTGATTTCGTTTCTCGGAAGGCCGCGTATTAAGCACTGAAAGTGTTCCATGACATGGCGGTAGTGCTGTCCGACGGACGCGTGAAAGGGAGCGGCCTGCGCCTTCGAATAGGATCGATCGTTTAGATCGACGAGTAGACTCAAACCCTGCTGAACAATGTCGAGTGCGTCTTCGACTATCTCCGACGGGCGCGCCGCGGATTTCACCGGAGCAACGGAATCGGTCGCCGGGCGCAACGCTTCGGGCGGGCTCATGCAATCTTTCTCCCTATTACCGGAATCTCGGCACGGTGTATGACCAAGTTAATCGACGACGCGAGAAGGATGGTAACCGCCAGTCCGAAAAGCAGTCCTTTGTCACCCTGCACTTCAATCCCGAGCACGGTGAGATGGCTGACAATGGCGCCTGCCATCATGCCAATCGCAAGGATTGAGCCGAGCCAAGTATAGCGCGGGGTCAACAGCAGGATGGCGGCTATCAGCTCGATAATGCCGGAGCCGATGCGTCCCCATGGTTCCGCACCCACCTTCGTAAAGATGTATACGGACTCAGGCGCCGCGGTAAACTTAAAGAACAGGGTCTGCAACAGAATAACGGCCGCGATAATTCTTAGAATCCAACTTACGATTGTGCTGGCCAAATTCGCCTCCCTACAGTTCTGATCGGCCGTGTTCGCATGCCAGAGGCTCCAACCGAGTTTGCATCCCTGGTCTTGGCCGCTACACCACAATAACCATCTGTCCCACGCGCGCCACTGGAGTTAGTCCCGCTGAGTCGCTCTCAAACTGCTGCACAGGCTGAGATTCACTTTCTTGCGAAAGGTTTCAACGGGGGGGTGTTTCTTTTTGGCCTGGTCTGAATCGTAGGTTAGAGAGGCGTAGCTGAATGAAGCTTGAAACGGGGGGCGTGGATGCAATCGGGGCGTTGAGCCCCCGTGAGTGCGCTGGACCTGCCATTCGGGACCATGATTCGCCCTTCCTGCTGGAGTGCGGTGCGTATGGTGTGAGGATGGCCCGTGGGAATGCTGACCTCTTGGCAGTTTTCCGTCTGCGTTTTCTGGTCTTCAACCTTGAATTGCGGGAAGGTCTCGAATCGGCCTACGAAAACGGTTACGACATTGACTCGTTCGACCAGGTTTGCGAGCATCTTCTGGTGGAGCACCGGCCGTCCCACCAAGTGGTCGGAACCTACCGCCTTCAGACGGGACAAGTCGCGGGCAGGAGCGGATTGGGATTTTACAGCGCTCGCGAGTTTGACTTCAGTCCGTATGAGCGCCTGCGCGACTCGGTGGTGGAGTTGGGACGCGCCGCCATTCATCGGAACCATCGGTCATTTGAGGTGGTGAGGCTCCTGTGGCGTGCGATTTGCCGGTTTGCTGTGGCGAATAAGGCGCGCTATTTGATTGGATGTTCGTCCCTTACCTCTCAATCGCCGCAAGAAGGCTGGGACATGTTTTGTCGACTGCGGGACTTTCAGGTCAAACCCTGTTTGCGGACCGTTCCACTGCCGAAGTTCGCATGCGTTGCGCCGACGGCCAGCCCAGAGGCGATGCGCGCCAAACCGCCGCGACTCCTGCGCGCTTATCTCTCGGTGGGAGCGCAGATCTGCGGACCGCCAGCGATTGACCGCGAGTTTGGGACCATCGATTTCTTGACATTACTCGACCTAGAGCAGCTTGGTCCCAGTTATCTAGCACGCCTACTGCGTTAGAGTCCGGCGATGATGAGACAGATTGCTAGGGCGTCGGTTCGGTTGGTCGCTTTTTGTGTAGCCTTATGTGTGGCTGCGTTAGATTTCGTTGGGCTGATGATTTCGGCTCGCGGAAAACTAACGACCGTCGAGAGGGCTGCGTGGCTGCACCGGTGGTCGCGCAGGTTACTGCGTGACTGGGGAATTACGGTGCACTGCGAGGGCCGATTTCCACAGTCGGGGCTGATTGTCTCGAACCACCTAAGCTACCTGGACGTCTTACTGTTTAGCTCGGTCGTGCCTTGTACATTCGTAGCAAAGTCCGAAGTAAGGAATTGGCCGGTGGTGGGAATGGCGGCTCGAACTGCGGGCGCCATTTTTGTGGAGCGCAAGAGGATTCAAGGCGCCCGCGTAGCCAATGGCCAACTCGAACACAGCCTTCGCGATGGTACTCCCGTGGTTCTATTTGCGGAAGGTACTAGTTCGGGCGGTAGTTCAGTACTTCCATTTCGTTCTCCCATGATTGAGCCGGCTATCCAGCTTGGCGCGGTTGTGACGCCGGCATGCATTTCCTACCAGTTGAAAGGTGGTTCGGTCGAGCGAGATATCTGTTATTGGGGCGACATGGTCTTCTTTCCGCATCTTGTGAAACTACTCACGAAAGAACGCATCGACGGCCGCGTTTGCTTCGGCGAGGCGATCGAGGGATATATCGGTCGCAAACAAGCGGCCGCGCTCGCGCGGCAATCGGTGGTTCGTCTCCTTCAGTAAACGTGTCCACAAGCGAAAACTCGTCGTAACGGGCAGATCAGTAAGATTCCTGAAACATTCCGTTGGTTTTCGTATCACACCAGGCACACAGCGGGATTGTGGGAGCACCAGAAAGATCGTGGATCGTCGCCCCGATCCGGATTGAACGAGGATCCGAAGCTTCTGCCCCGATCGCGTGTGGAATTTAACAAAAGAGGCTATGACATGAAAATAGATCGGATTCTCAAAGCAGTTGTTCTCGTGTTGCTCGCAAGCGTCGTAGGAGGATCGTTCTCGGTTCTTCACGCGCAGAAGGCCCCGCAAACATCCTCGCAGTTCCAGGGACCGAAGGCCAACAAGGGAACCGTAACGATCAGCCACAAGGATGGCAAGGCGGTGCTGACGCTTTCGGATGATTTTGTTGTGCCCGATACGCCGGACCCGCATTGGCAGGTGGTCGATTCAAGTGGAAACGTCTACCTGCTCGACAAACTCAAGACCAAAGCTTTCATCGGTGACTCGTACAAGAAGGAAATTACGCTGCCCAGCTATGTGAAGAACGTGGCCAAGGTCCAAATCTGGTGCGCGTACGCTGAAGTGAACCTCGGTGAAGCGGCATTCAGCTCGCCAGTGAAGTAAGGAAGCGGCTTTGATGCTCTACGGGGGCCGCTTTACGCGTCGTGCGAAAAGCGGTCCCTGAAACAAAAAATAGAAGGGAGTGGAAATGAAAAGGCAATTCCTTCATGGCTGCTGGGCATTGGTCCTTGTCCTGACAACCAGTTTTGCCGCTTTGGGCCAGACTACTGAGAACAGAACCCTCACGCTTGCAGGGGCCGAGCAGATCATCGCAGCCGCCAAAGCGCATGCGAAGCAAGTGAACGCGCCCGGGGGCGTGATCGCCGTCGTGGATGCTGGCGGGAACCTGATGGCACTGGAGCGCTTGGACGGCACGTTCGCCGCCGGCGCGAGTATTTCGATCGGCAAGGCGCGCACGGCTGTTTTATTCCAAAAACCCACGAAAGTGTTTGAAGACATTATCAACAAGGGGCGCACGGCCATGGCCGCATTGCCCGACAGCTTCTTTACTCCTCTGCAGGGCGGAATTCCCGTCGTGTACAGCGGCCAGATCGTCGGCGGCGTAGGGGTGAGCGGCGCTTCCACCGCCGCCCAAGATGAGGAACTGGCAATTGCGGGTGCCGACGCCGCGAAAGGCTTTGACGTCAATCCCACGCCAACCGCGGATCTTCCAGTGACATATTTTCCACGCCAGCAGGTCGAGGATGCCTTTTCAAAGGGAGCCGTTCTGTTTGACGGAAGCGGGGGACGCAATTACATGGTGCACGCGAGCCGTCGCGAGGCGCCAGGAATGGTTGAGGTACACACGAAGGACACCGACATTCTTTACGTTCTCAAAGGTTCGGCGACGGTTGTGACGGGCGGCACGATGATCGACGGCAAGTCCACGGCACCCGACGAAATCCGCGGCCGCGAAATCAATGGCGGGGAGACGCGCTCATTGGTGCCGGGAGACGTGATGATCATTCCAAACGGCGTCCCGCACTGGTTCAAGGAAGTGAGCCCGCCCTTTGTATATTACGTGGTCAAAGTTCGATAGGAGCCGTGGTGCCGACTATGAAATCGTTTCGATTTGCTCTCGTCATAAGTGCAGCTCTCAGCTTTGCGCCAGCCATTGTGTTTGCTCAGAACTGGGCTGCGCAAGCTCCGCCGTACGGACGGCCCGATGCGACCGTGGACCTGCGTACAGCCGAAGGTGCGCAACTGGTACGAGGTCAGTGGCGCTACAGCGACATCAAAATCGAAGAGGTTGATTCGCGTGGACCGGGAGCTGATCTCAAGCCCTCTGGTGACCCGAACAGAACCTACGATTATAGCCCTCATGCTGGAGTCGCGGATTTTGACGATTCGAAATGGCAAGCGATCGATCCGATGACGTTGGATGCCCGTCGGGCGGGGGGAAAGGTCTGTTTCAATTGGTATCGAATTCGGGTAACTCTTCCCGAAAAAGTAGCAGGCATGGATGTGACAGGAACCACCGTGTCGTTCGAGATCGTCATCGACGATTACGCAGAGATTTGGGTCGACGGGAAACTGCCGGCCGTGCTGGGTCAAACTGGTGGTTCCGTGGTCAAGGGCTTCAACGCGCCGAACAAAGTGATACTCACGCACGACGCGCGGCCAGGGCAAAGCTTTCAGCTGGCCGTGTTCGGTTTTAACGGCCCGATATCGAAAAGTCCCGAGAATTTCATCTGGGTTAGATCCGCTACCCTCGATTTCTACAAACCGGGCCACGGCTCGGGGGTTCAGGAAGTTGAAACGAAAATCATTCGCAACGATTCTGCGCTCGACTCGATTGTGGCGCCTGGTACGAAGATCGAAAAGGTCGCAGGCGGCTTCCAGTTTACCGAAGGGCCGATTTGGGTGAGCGATGGAGGCTACCTGCTATTCAGCGACCCAAACGATAATCTCATCTATCGCTGGTCGCCTGATGAAGGAGTGTCGGTTTATCGCACACATAGCGGATACACCGGCCAGAATATCGGAGAATACGGCCAACCGGGATCAAACGGTTTGACGCTTGATTCCCAGGGCCGTCTTACCATCAACGAGCATGGCAACCGTCGCGTCACACGACTAGAAAAAAACGGGCAACTCACGATTCTTGCAGATCGATACCAGGGGAAACGTCTGAACAGTCCCAACGATCTGGTGTACCGTTCTGACGGAGCTTTGTATTTCACGGATCCACCCTTCGGCCTACCGCAGTTTTTCGACGATCCTCGAAAGGAACTTAGTTTCAGCGGCGTTTTTTGTCTAATTCAAGGACAGCTGAAGCTCGTCACCTCAGATCTCAATGGTCCCAACGGTCTTGCGTTCTCGCCTGATGAGAAATATCTCTACGTGGATAACTGGGATGTAAAACGCAAAGTGATCATGCGCTACGAAGCGCAACCCGACGGCACGCTGTCGAACGGCCAGGTATTTTTCGATGCGACGAGTGAGCCGGGAGAAGACGCCTGGGACGGCATGAAGGTAGATCAGAAGGGAAACCTTTATCTCTCAGGCCCAGGGGGATTGTGGATCATCTCGCCGGACGGCAAGCATCTAGGGACGATCGTCGGCCCGGAACATCCACACAATCTGGCCTGGGGTGGTGAAGATCACAAGACTCTGTATCTTGCCGCGCAGACGGGAATTTATCGCATAACGGTCAACATCCCCGGAGCTGGTGTGCCGAAATGAGCGCTGGGATGAAGGCAGTGGATGACTCCACGGGCACCACCAAAGCGAAGTCGACGGCCGTAGCCGGAGAGGACGTTTTGGTCGTCGAATTTGGGCGCGAAATCTGTGGAACTCTCGAAGCCGCCGAGCAGCGCGAGTGGCTGGTCACAAATGGGATTGGTGGCTACGCATCGGGAACTGTAAGCGGGAATCTCACTCGTCGTTACCACGGTCTATTGGTTGCAGCGCTCGAGCCCCCCGTGGGCCGGAAGCAGCTTGTTGCCAAACTAGATGAGCGCGCTCTCTACGATGGCACTGGCTACGATCTCGGCACTAACCGTTGGGCCAGCGGCGCAGTTGAACCCAAAGGGTATGTGAACATCGAGAGCTTTCGGCTCGACGGAACAACGCCTGTGTGGCAATTCGCGTTGGGGGACGCTCTTCTTGAAAAACGAATCTGGATGCTCCAGGGGGAAAACACAACCTATATTCAGTACACGCTTTTGCGCGCCAGCCGTCCCATGGCGCTGGAACTCAAAGCTCTGGTCAACTATCGCGATTTTCATGCTGCCACGCACGCGGGTGACTGGCAGATGCGGATCAATCGTGTGCCGCACGGAATGGAGATCGTAGCGTTTGATGGTGCCGTGCCGTTCTACCTGCTTAGTTGTGAAGCGCAGTGCGAAGCGCGACATGACTGGCACAGAGACTGCTTCCTGTTCCAAGAAAGATATAGGGGACTGGAGGACCGCGAGGATCATCTGCAAGCCGCGCTCTTCCGCGTGGAGCTATGCGCCAAGCAGACATTGACTGTCGTCCTTACGACCGAACGGGGTGGAGAGATTGATGGCTTACGGGCGAGAGCGAGCGAAATAAGCCACAAAGGAAAGATTGTCTCCGCGTGGACCGCTCAGAATCAGAAAGCGGCCGCATCAGCGGAAACTCCATCATGGATTCGCCAACTCATTTTTTCCGCCGACCAGTTCATCGTCCAGCGGCGTTTGCCGAACAGGCCCGAGGGGCGATCCATCATCGCGGGCTATCACTGGTTTGGGGATTGGGGCCGCGACACCATGATCGCGTTGCCTGGACTGACGCTCACAACCGGTCGATCCGAGGTCGCGCGCGAAATCCTCCTGGCATTTTCGGAATTCGTTGATCAGGGAATGTTGCCTAATAACTTCCCCGATGCCGGGGGGCGGCCTGAATACAACACCGTCGACGCCGCTCTTTGGTACTTTGAAGCCGTTCGGCAGTATGTGGCGGCAACCAAGGACGTGGCGACGCTGGGGAAGCTCTATGGCATCCTCGTCGAAATCATAGATTCCTACCGCACTGGCACGCGCTACGGAATCCATACGGATGAAACCGACGGCCTGCTGTATTCCGGTGAGCCTGGTGTGCAGCTTACCTGGATGGACGCGAAGGTGGGCGATTGGGTGGTGACTCCGCGAATCGGGAAGCCTGTCGAAGTAAATGCACTCTGGTACAACGCTCTTGAAACGATGGCGGAGTTTGCTGCGATGCTCGGAAAACCAGGAACGGAATTTACAACGATGGCCACCCAGGTGAAGGAAAGTTTCGGGAAGTTTTGGAATGATCAGGGAGGATGTTGCTACGACGTAATCGACTCTTTGGGGATCGGGAACGACGCGTCCGTGCGTCCGAACCAAATCTTCGCCGTCTCGCTGCCGAAAAGCCCTCTAGGCCCCGAGCAGCAGCAAGCAGTCGTGGACACATGCGCGCGGCGCTTGTTGACGTCGCATGGGCTTCGCAGCCTTGCGCGAGAGGAACCCGGTTATCAAGCCAAGTACGGTGGCAGCCCTTGGCAACGCGATGGCGCTTACCATCAGGGCACTGTCTGGGGCTGGCTGATTGGTCCTTTCGTGCTTGCACATCTTCGCGTTCACAAGGACACCAAGGCCGCCGCGAAATTCCTGGAGCCGTTCGAAAAGCAGCTCGCGACGCACGGCCTCGGAACGTTGAGCGAGATCTTCGACGGTGACGCTCCGTTTACACCGCGCGGTTGTATTGCGCAAGCCTGGAGCGTAGCCGAGGTCCTGCGCGTCTGGCACCTTCTTGACGCGTGAGGCTTCCAGGGCACAGCTCAGAATGAGGGCGGCGCTCCTATGCGCCTCTCTACTCTGGCGGGAGTGCTCCGAGAATCTCGCGCTCGGCTGCCAGCCAGTGTTCTTCGTCTCTACCGTCCTGCATGCCGTCTTGTTCGTATAGTTCGTAGGCCCGCCTTCGGATTTGCTTTTGGACTTCGACCGACAGGTCTTCTCCATCTCCAGCGGCAAGTCCGCTTGTCGAAGATTCCGTACTGGAGGGGAGCTTGTGATTCGTCTTTGTGCGGTTCATCCGTCACCTCATCGTCAGTTTTGCAACTCAGGTTCGATGCAAAAGCCCTGAGAAAGTTCCAAGCACATGTGCAGGCGATTTTCTGAAACATCCAGGCGATTTCTGCATCAGGTAGTTGCGAAGAATTCGACAACGGGAGGGCGATTGGCCGAAGAGATTTCTGGTGGGGTGCTAGATGAGAAGGAGATGCTGCGGCGAATCAGAAGCGGGCAATCGGAATACTTCCACGAACTGGTGCGGACGTGTTACCGGCCTGTCTATCTAACTGCTTTCTCCGTTTTGCGAAACGAGGGCGATGCGGAAGAGATCACGCAAGAGGCTATCGCGGAGGCTTGGGCGGGAATCAGCCGGTTTCGAATGGAATCGCGATTTTCGACTTGGCTCACTCAGATCGCCTTAAATGAGGCCCGTTTGAAACTGCGACGGGATAAGAAGTACCGGTTCCGGTCGATCGACGCGCACGCGGAGAATCAGACAGGTCTCTACGTGCCCCGCGAACTCATAGATTGGAAGAACATCCCTTCGCATGCGCTGGAGAGCAAGCGTCTTCGAAAGGCACTTCTGGAGGCTTTCGGTGCACTGCCGAAAATCTATCGCGAGATTTTCGTGTTGCGAGACGTTCAGGGCCTTAGCATCAAGCAAACCGCCAGATTGACCGGGATGACAGAGGGAACAGTTAAGACTCGATTGCTTCGGGCTCGCCTGCAGATGCGTGATTTCCTGTCAAGGCCAACCGTTTTGCAACGAAAGGAATTGGTTCTTTTGCGCGATGTCAGACCCATTCCGTGCAGTCAAGTTTGGCGCTTGGTTTCTGACTTCTTGGACGACGACGTCACATTGGCCATCCGCCGTCAGATTCAATCGCACATTGCGGGGTGCCGATCGTGCAAGGCGATTGTCGAAGGCGTGCGGAACGTCATCATGCTTGTGGCGGACCCACGCGCCTTTCCGGTACCCAGGGGATTTAGCAAACGTGTCTATCGCCGGCTTAGGGTGTGTTTGTCGACCGCCCCTCCACACGGACCCAGAAACCTGCGAGCGCGGTGGAAGCGATAGATTGTGTCTTCCCTTCGGGAACTTTTTGCCGCGTCGTGAATCACACGCAACGACAAGGTCCTGAAAGAGGCTATTGGTGAATCGTCCAAGGTCAGGTCGTGAGCCCGAGTCCAACGAAGAAAGGGACGCCGTTTCGAATACCGGTGCAACCATGGGTCTTGGCGGGGACGCCGTCCACAGTTTGATCTGTACGGAAGTATGGGGTGGAAACACCGTGGTGGAGCTGACGCTGGAGGTCCCGGGATTCATCGCCTGGCTCAATTCTAGGCCGCTGCAGCCTGCAACTTCGGGAGGCGATGTCTACTACCTGGCAGTCTGCTCGAAGGGTCTACTTTCGCGGATTGTCTTGGCCGATGTCGCCGGCCATGGACAAGCCGTCAGCGCAACGGCGGCGACGTTGCGCCATTTATTGCACAAACACATGAACGCGCTGGATCAGGGCGTTCTCATGAGGGAGATGAACGAAGCATTCCGGCGCGATGACGATCCACCGGATGTGCAGTACGCCACCGCGGCAGTGTTCGGTTATTTCTGTAAGACCGGCGAACTGGTTTTTACCAACGCGGGTCATCCTTCCGCTCTTTGGTATCACGCAGCAGAAGAGACATGGGACTGGCTGCACGACGGAACTCCATACAGACAGACGGCAATGGATGGCGTGCCGCTCGGGCTGATCCCTGGCACCGAGTATCTCCAGAGCGCGGTGCGCCTCGGAGAGGGTGACCTCTTGGTCCTATACACCGACGGAATCAGCGAATCGACGAACGAAGAGGGTGAAGAACTCGGGTACGACGGACTGCTCAGGCTGGCAAGGATCTTGCCCTCGCAAACCTTCAAGTCACCCCGCGCAGCGGGTCAAGCTCTGCTGTCAGCAGTGAATGCCTTTCGAGGTGCTTGTCCGGATTCCGATGACCAGAGTCTAGTGGTACTCCAGCAGACGTCCTCCAACATGGCATCGTACGCGGCGGCATCAATCGATCGACCGTAAGACGCGGATCGGAACAAACCTCGAGCGGTATATCATCTTGCTCCAGACCCCTCTCAATGATGCGAAGAAACATCCTTCGTCTGTTGGAAGGAGGGGATCGACGGACCATCGGCCGCTCGGATCAAGTGGCGACAATTGTGTCTGCCCATCCAAAACTCTTTCCGAAGCTGATCGCAGGTCTGTGGTCCGCACATCCACTCGTACGAATGCGGGCGGCAGACGCAATAGAGAAGGTCACGCGAATGCATGGTGAGCTCCTCCAACCCTACAAGAAGGAACTTCTAGGCTTGATGACCGAGGCCCAGCAACAAGAATTGCGCTGGCATCTGGCGGTCATGGTTCCACGGCTCCTGCTGAACGCCAAGGAACGGCGAGTAGCGATATCTTCGTTGACCAGTTATCTGGAAGACCGCAGTTCCATTGTCAAGACCTTCGCTCTTCAGGGACTGGCCGACTTGGCCCGGCAAGAGCCAAGTATTCGATCCAGAGTGGTGGAGGTCCTACGCGAGGCCAGTCGGAGCGGTACGCCTGCGATGAAAGCTCGCAGCCGCAAGTTACTGATCGACTTAGAGCGTGCTTAATCGATCGGGTTATTCCGATCGCCACGATAGACGGGGAAATACTCCTGCTTCATCGAGGAATGGGCAATACGGCGCAAGGCGAATCGTGAGGACTCGACCTTACTTGGCTGCCGCGGACAGAGAAATCATGGACGCGCCCAGGATTCGCCTCGTCGAGCGGTCCTGCACGAAGACGACGACGTGCAGGTTCTCGCGTCTCCAATTGCCGGCGAGGCTCAAATCAGGCGCGGCGGCGAAAACCCCGGCGGAGTCCACGCGGCCCAGCACCCGAAGTTCGCGCACGACACCGCGATGGTCCATGTGCGCACCGGCATTCTCGCCGGCAGTTACATTTGACGGGAGATTGTCTTCCGTGATTGCGAGAAGAACGTCGGCGCCATGTTTGGCGTTCCAGCCGCTGAAGGCTGCCAAGCTTACGCGCAAAGACACGGTTCGCGGGCGGGTCGCCGCGTCCGCTAGTTGCTCAATTTGGAGATTCGCTTTCGGAGTTCGCGCGGCTTGCGCAATGGCCGCGAGTGCGCGGTGAGCGTCGCTACCCACAAATTCTGCCTCGCCGTCGACCACCATTTCAGGCGTGTAAGCGGTGGGAAGATTGAAGGTGTAGGTGTAATTCCGTTGTCGCAATGTGAACTGCGAAGAGGAAAACGGATCGCGCCAGCCCTCGTTGTCCCAGTAATCGACGTGCTGCTCGAGCGGGATAATCTCAGCGCCGGACACGGGTTGCGTCTGTTCTAGGCGGTACAGGAGACGGTCGGCAGGAGGGCAGTCCGAGCAGCCCTCCGAAGTAAACAGTTCGACGATCACGGGGTTGGCAAGGGGCGCAGGACGCGATTCCGGATTTCCGCCCGCTCTTTCCACCTGCGGAGCCTTGCTCGTGACAAGCTCTACCGACGGAATCAGCGGGACGATTCCGAGAATGCCGAACGTTACCAGCGTAGTCAAAACCGCTATTCGCACCGCAGCCCTCATGGCTAATACGCACGATGCTACATCGTTGGATGTTCCCGTGGAAACGCAAAAACGGTAACACGTCAAATTGCGCGTTGCCCTCCGCTGGAACTGGGCGTGCACACTCCAAGAGTGATTCTAGGTCCCGATAAGTCGGATAGCCGACTAATCAGGACTTGGCACGCTGGAACTTCCCAGAAGCGGACTTCGGGACAGCGAGGAGACTCTGAATACACCGAACCGAACCCAGCATCCCGGATAGCTCTACACTAGCCGACATATCAATACCAATCCGGGCTCGATGAGTGACATAGCGATCTCCAAATGCTTGCGTGCTCACTATCTATATGAAGCCTTCAGAGCGGGGCTCGCCGAAGTTCAACATCCCCAGACTATGTTGAGAGCAGATTTCTTAGAGGATTGGCCCTGAAGTGCTTTGAACTTCGCGTAGGCGGCCATTACCCAGGTCCAGGACTCGGCTCAAGCGCCGGCGAGAGAAAGTTATAGCTTCTGCTTGCCGATGGCCTTCAGGCGCGGCAGGAGCACCAAGTCGGCCGCTTCCTCGGCATCCCTGAGAAGCGTCTTGCGCGGCGAGCCTAACTGCGCACGCATGGTCAGGCCACGTGCTAAATCCGTGACTTGGGTTGCGCGCGTGGCTACGGGAAAGTCAGATGGGATTTCTCCAGCGGTGATGCCGTCCCGGAAACGACCTTCCACCAGCGCCGCGCCGCCCGCGACCGCGTTCTGCAGGAACCGCTGAACCTCAGCGTCGTTCACAAGCGGCGCGACGCACACCAGAAGGCAGCCCCGGGCGGACCCTTTCTCGGTCGCACTTTCGACGGCGTACCTCAGAAAGCCCGCGATCGAGTCGCGAAGAATCTGTGGCGAGAGGAGTGCCTTCGCGGCTGATGCGCCCTTCCGTTCTGCGTACGCCCTAAGGACGCGCAAGAATATCGCCCGCTTGTCCCCAAAGACGGCATACAGGCTTGGCCGTCCCACACCCATCCCGGCGACGAGATCGTCAATCGTCACTCCGTCGTAGCCTTTCGACCAGAACACCTGAGTCGCCTTTTCCAGCGCCCCCGTCTCGTCGAAGCTGCGCGGTCGTCCCCGCGGCCTAGCTGTATTTTGAATCATTTGGTTCAAAACTCATTGACAACGGTCATCCACCAATATATAACTGAATAGTTCGAAATTAGCAAGCTGGCTCTGGCCTCGCGGGGCCTCACGACTCGGCCTTCACCCTTCACCACGGAGACACACATGGAACATTCGATCGCACTCGTCACCGGCGCCACCTCCGGGCTCGGTTATGCGGCGGCCCGCTTGCTCGCCGCCAAGGGCTACCGCGAGGTCATCGTCACCGGGCGCAGCCTGGCCCGGATCCAGGAAACAGTCGCTCAGCTCGCGGCGGAGACCAAAACGAAGATCTTCACGCCGCTGGAGTTGGATCTGAACGCGCCAGCCAGCGTTCAGGCCGCCCTCGCCTCGCTGGTCAAGCGAGAGCGGCCGATCGATTTTCTACTGCTCAATGCCGGATTGGTCCCAACCAAGAGGCGCGTGATCACTGCGGCAGGCGTTGAGGCTTCTCAGGCCCCGCTGATCGGCCATCATCAACTGGCTGTCGGGTTGCTTCGCGCCAACCTTCTTAGCCCTAACGCGCGGATTGTTATCGCCGGCGCGGAGCCTGCCCGCGGGGGCGTACCCATGTTCAAGTACACCGACGTGCCAGCCTTCGCGGCCAAATACTACCGGGGCGACCAAACCGCGGCTGTTGAAGCCCTGCTGCGCAACGGGCCGAACGTGAAGTACGTGCCCAACAATGCGTATGCTGACGCGAAGCTCATCATCGCTTGGTGGACCGCGTCGCTGGCCCGCCGGCTGCCCTCCGGCATGGCCGTGTACGCCGTATCGCCCGGTGGGGCGACCGACACCAAGGTGGTGCGAAACGCTGGCCCGTTGTTGAAGTATCTGTTTATCCCAATCGTGAACCTCATTCCCGGCATGAATCAGACGCCGGAGACCGCGGCCCGTCGGTACCTCCAGGCGTCGGGGTTCGGAACCGACGTCTCAGGGCAATTCTTCGCCTCGGCTCAAGGGAAGTTCTCAGGCCCAATTGAGGCGCAGCGCCACCCACACCTCCACGATCGCGCCAGCCAAGAAGCCGCGTGGCAGGCCGTCGTCAAGGTCTCCGGCGTGGACTTGTCTTAACCCAGCATCCTTGAACGCTAGGTCCTGAAGGAGCGCTGATCGGCGAACGTCACTGGATGCAAAGCAACATTGCGGCACTGTCGTCCACGGGGCTAATTTGAAATAAATAGTTCAATCCCGACCCGGCCTGAATCACGGCGACAGAACGAGCAACAACCATTCTCAAGGAGAATTCATATGAAACGGTACGAAGGTAAAAAGGTCGTAATCATCGGCGGCACGAGCGGCATGGGGCTCGCTACGGCGAAGATGCTTCTTGATGGAGGCGCGCGCGTTCTGGTGACGGGTCGCTCGAAGGAAGGACTGGAATCGGCGCAGAAAGAGCTTGGAAATCAGGCCATCGTGGTTTCGAGCGACGCGCGTTCGTTGACGGACCTCGACGCACTCGCCTCTCGATCGAAGGCCGAGTTCGACACCCTCGACCTGCTGTTCGTCAATGCCGGGTTCAGCACCCGAGCGCCTCTGGAGAGCATCACCGAAGCCATCTACGACGAGATGTTCAACCTGAACGCCAAGGGACCGCTTTTCGCAGTGCAGAAGTTCGCGCCGCTGATAAACCGGGGAGGGTCTGTCGTCCTCACGACCTCGATCGCCAACGTCAAGGGAATGGCCGGCAACGCCACATACGGAGCCGCCAAGGCCGCGCTGCGATCATTCGCTCGGACGCTCGCCGCTGAGCTGCTTCCTCGCGAGATTCGCGTCAACGCGGTGACGCCCGGCCCCATCGACACGCCTATCTTGGGCAAGATGTTCCCCGATAAAGACGCGGCCGCCCAGCTTAGGGAGAAGATGATCGGCATGGTTCCCATGAAGCGCTGGGGGACGTCGGAGGAAATCGCGAAGGCCGTCCTCTTCCTCGCGTTCGATGCGACCTTCACGACCGGCGCCGAACTTCCGGTCGACGGAGGATGGTCTCAACTCTAAGGTGCGGACCGTCCGGGAGGGTAAGCTGGCATCGAGAACGGTCTTCAATGACTCGCATACCATTGCGCACTTGATGCAATAGCGAACGCAGTGGCGGCGGCTCGGTCGTCGCCACTGCGCGCTCCGCCCAAGAGGAAACATCGTGTTCGGCGCGACCTTCACGACCGGCGCGGAACTCCCACGGGAGGGCACAGCATGAGCCACACCTCAGAGGATTACTGCCGCTCCTGTACAGCAACCGATGAGTATCGGCGCGGAGATGCAGGCCGGTAAAAGGAGGACTAAGAAGATGCACAACCTAGTAGTGAGTTCTTTGGCGGTTGCTTATCTCGCAGCGAATACATACGCCATCGTCAAGGTAGGAGTGTTTGAGTTAGCCCGTTCGCGCAAGCATCTCCTACTCTATGGCGTTCCCTTCATATTGTGGGGCTCTGTCATTCTGATGGGATGCAAGCTCATGGAGATTATGCGCCGATTCGATGAATGGGCGGCCTGATGGCCCATTGAGAGCAATGCACTCATTGACCTTGGGTTGTGCTTCGTTTTCAGGATTGGTCCCCATAAACGCGCTTGTGTTTGCCGATTTCCTTTCACTCGCCCGATCACACCTCTGACTGTCCAGAAACGCGGTTCTGGGACGTCGGTCGAATGCTCAAGTCCTGATCAACGCGCTAACGGGACAAGTTCCTCAAAGCTGTTCCGGAATACGTCCGGCGATACGCCTACCTACCGGCCGAAGCGCAGTTAAACGAAACCTTTCGACGAGCCTGCGTGTGTCACGACCGCGACTTTCTAAGCGGTGGTATAGTGGCCGTCGAGGATCGCCGATGGCGAACAACATTCCGGAAGACCTGCAGGAAAAGGCCGCGATCATGCAAGAGTTCGGTCGGCTTCGTGCCGCCGGACAACCAGTTCCCGCCGAGTTGCAGGCGAAGCACGTGAATGCCACCAACGATCGCTACGCCACTGGCCCGGAGGCTGGCGAGCGCATACCTGATTTCTCCCTCCCAGACCAGGAAGGCGTGCTGCGCTCTGTCGCGAATCTCTCCGGTCCCAACGGCTTGCTCCTTGTTTTTTACCGAAGCGCCGATTGGTGACAGTACTGCCGATCCCAACTGGTCGAGTTGGAACAGTCACGCCCGATGCTCGAAGGGAAAGGTCTCCACATCGCTGCGATTAGCTACGACTCGGTGGAAACCCTCCGGCATTTTGCAGAGAAATACCAGATCCAGATCCCGCTGCTGTCTGATCGGGATAGCGCGGTCATCCGGAGCTTTGGCATCTTGAACACCAACATCGCTCCCGGCCTGCGCGCACATGGCGTTCCACATCCCGTCGAGTATCTTGTCTCCCCGGACGGGCTGGTCATCCGCAAGTATTTCGTGCCGAATTACCAGCATCGGGTAACAGCATCGTCTGTGGCTTTTCGCGAATTCGGAGTTGTGAGCGAGGAGGCCCCGACTGTCACTCTGCAAAGCGGCGCGCTTACCATAGTCATAGGACTTTCTACTGCAAGAGCGTTCGCGGGCCAGGAAATCAGCTTCTTTGCCAAGTTCACGCTCGAGCCCGGATGGCACGTGTACGGTGCTCCGCTGCCAGAGGGTTACAGGACGACGTCGGTAACGTTCGACGGTCCAACCATTGTCCGTCAGTCCTTCGAGCTTCCGCCAGACGTGCCGATGCGGGTGAATTTCCTTGAGGAAACGATTCTCGTGCACAGCGGCTCATTCCAATGCTTAGGTTCGCTGCTGCTGAAGTTTCCGCTTGATGCCGGGAAGCTCATGCTGTCCGGTCGGGTGAGTTTTCAGCAATGCAGCGACACTGTATGTGAGCCGCCAGAAGCAATTGCATTCGAGTTGCCGCTTGTTCTTGAACCGTTCATGGTCGCAATACGGAGCAAATAATCTCCTTCCATGTGCTGACGCGCTTGCGTTCTTACATGAACACCAGCGTAACTCCTGATTAACGCTGCCAGCTCAACCGGTCGATGCAACACCATCCAATCGTGTTGATGCGACGATGCTTCCCCGGAAGAAATGATCTGTTGGCTGCGGTCGGTCAAAACCTAGCCAGGGTGGTGTTCCGCCTGGCCTAACCCTAGCGAGCGATTTAGCCTTTGTTTTCAATGTTAGTCGGGTTCGATTTGAGTGTCGCGTCGACCCATTGAGACCACCGCGCTAACCGTACATCTGGGTCCCGGTACCCAAGTTACCGATTATCCGACTTCCATGATAGGTCTTTGTCAAGAGGGCAAAAGCTCTCCCGACGCGCTTCGGAGGAGCGCGGGTGTAAATTCTTTTCGATTCCTTCGCCGCGTGTGTTGGCCTCTCGGCCGCGGTTCCTTCTCAGTAGAAGAACCAGACTTCCATTTGCTGGCGCAGCCTTCGGGCTGCCCAGAAGATTGAGTTTGTGATCTCCTGCCAGTCTCGAAACTAATCAACGGGAGCATCGGGAGCTTGCGCTCCTTCGCCCAGTCGGCTTAACGGCAAGACCTGGCAGGCCGCGCGCTCGAAGAAATCCTCCTTGTTCCGACCGTCAGCTTACGCGGCTGTGCACGTCTCGCGCTCCATCACCAGAAAATTGCGCTGCCCACGATCCACGGCCATCAGATAGGCCACCAGCTTTCGTGCCACTGCCAGCGTGGCGCGATTGGCATTGCCTTTCTGCTTTTCCCTGTCGTAGAGCAGGGCCAGCGCCGGGCTGTAGCGTGGCGCCATCTTGGCCGCTTCGATCAGCGTCGTCTGCAGATGCTTGTTGCGTTGTTTGGACAGCGGCGTGCGTTGCACCGTGTTGCCTGAACTCTTCTCGGCGCCGCACAACCCGCAGTAGCTGATGGCTTTCTTGATCGAAGAAAATCGCTGCACCTCCCCCACTTCCAGCGCCCAGGTCAGCGCCGTGATCGGGCCGACGGCGGGAATCGTCATCAGCCGCTCGACGCGTTCTGCCAGCAAGCCGATCGCGCTCCAGCGAGCGCACCAGAGCGCTCTCGATTTTCTGCAGCCGCACCACCGTTTCGCGGCATACGCGCAGCAGCGACCGCAGCCCTTCATCGATATCCGGGTTGGTTGCCAGCAGCTCACGGAAGTAGCCGGCCTTGTGCAGCCGCTGCTTGTTGTAGCTCACGCCGGCTTCCATCAGCAGCATGCTGATCTTGTTCTTCATCTGCACCATCTGCCGCACCAGCAGGTTGCGGTAGCGCAGCGTGCGCCGCCGCTCGCGAATCGCCGTCGAAGCCATGTAGCACTCCGGCAGAAAATCGCAGCGCAGGCAGTCGCAAATCTTGCTGGCGTCGATGCGGTCGTTCTTCTTTTTCGCGGCCGCGATGGCCCGCAGCATCAACGGATGCGCCACTTTCAGCGCGGCGGCATGCGGCTTGCAGGTGATCGTAGATCCACCCGGTAAACATGGTGGCTTCCATCGCCGCGGTCCACGGCTGCGGCAGAGTCTTCATCCAGTGGTCCAGATCCAGTGCGCGTGGCGGGAATCGAGCCTTCGGCGTAGATCTTGCCACTGCCATCCTTCACGCAGTAGCTGATCGTCCTCTTGTGCACATCCAGTCCGATGTAATACATAGGTTGCATGGGGGAGCCTCCTTGGTGTTTCTGAATCAGCGTCGTCGCTGAGTTCAGCTTTTCTACACCAAGCGCTCCTCCTTCGACCTATACATTCAAACTAATCAGGAGTTACCCGACCTGAGAGTTCGGCGTTTGAACGCGCGGGGCCGTGCTTTCGCCTCTTGTTTGCTAAGGGGGAAATTCGGGGGACTCCATGCATGCGAAGCCACATTTTCGTACATGTTGGCACTACTAGATTTTCTGTTAACCGCCTTGTTTTTCAGAAACGAAATTGAAAGGGAAGGACTTCCGAGAGAAATGGCGCCTGCCTTGGGCACATCCGCGCGCGAGGCTTGTTGGAAAGCTAACACACCTGCCTGGTGAGCAGACGCTCTACTCTTCGGTATTGAAAGAGAGGAGCCGCTGCCTGAGAGCGGGAAGAGGACGATGTCGAATACAGGTACGCCGTTTTTATTTCAGCGGTGAGGACAGCCGGGCCAGCAACAAGGCCGGCGCATTCCTTCTTTAAGTTCCGTGCGTACACGCTCAATGTGCTGCCTTCTGGTTTCCGGTTTCTTGACGGAGGTAACCCAGCAGATCCACTCATTGCGCGCGAGGGGCGTAATATCCTCCCATTTTGCCCGCGCGGCCGGGTCAGAAATGAGAACTTTTCGTAAATCCGCCGGTACGCTGTGCACCGCACCATGTGAGATCGCTTTCTTGGTCATGGATTCCATTCTATATCGTTACGCAATCGGTCTAACGCTATACGTCGGCGTCTTGACATAATACTCGGAGTCTGATATATCGGACTCCGAGTATGCGACCCGTGAAAGACGAACTGAAATCGCTCCTGCCGCTTTCTCCGGCGACGCTGCACATCCTGCTCGCGCTGGCGTCGGAGGATCGCCACGGCTACGGGATCATGCTGGAGGTGGCGCGGCAATCGCAGCGGCAATACGAGCTGGGCCCGGGCACGCTGTACGACAATCTCGAAAAACTGATGCACCGGGGGCTGGTGAACGAAGCGCCGCGGCGACCCGCGAACGAGGACCCGAGGCGGCGTTATTACCGGCTGAGTGGGTTTGGCCGGCGCGTGCTTTCGGCCGACCTGGAACGTCTTCGCGCCGTGCTGAAAGAAGCGAAGGCGGCAATGTCGCCGATCAAATCGAGCGAATCGACATGAGGCGATCTCTGTATCGCGCTCTAATTGAGCTGCACCCGGCGCGGTTTCGGGACCGCTTCGGCGACGAGATGCTCTGCGTTTTCGACGAAGCGGGGGGCGACCGCGCGCCGCGATTGTTTGCCGATGCCGTGGTTTCTCTGCTGCGCCAGTGGCTGCTGCGTTCGAACCTCTGGAAAATGGCCAGCGGCGCGGTCATCAGCAGTTTGCTGCTCTTCGCGTGGGGAAACTCGACGGCCCGCGGCGTGGACCTGTCGCTGGCTCAAGGAAACCGGTGGCACGATCGGCTGGCTATGAAGTCGTGGCTTGGCGACAGCGAAGCGCCACTCGACAAGTCCGAATTCGAGCGCGAGGCGGCGCAGGCGGTAGCCATCCTCGCCCGGA
Source organism: uncultured Acidobacteriota bacterium (assembly GCA_963814605.1). Classification (GTDB taxonomy): domain Bacteria; phylum Acidobacteriota; class Terriglobia; order Acidiferrales; family UBA7541; genus Palsa-295. The sequence continues at coordinate 1,819,386 of CAWFDD010000002.1, forward strand.
TCCGCAAGGCGGAAGCGCAAAAGCGGCACGCGCAGCCGCACGATGCCCCGCGTTCCGCGGGCAATCCTTTCAGCAGCGCTCGCGCAAACAAAGACTGACGATGGCGGCCGCGCTCGAAGCCCGAGGACTTAGGAAATGCTACACGGCGACGCCGGCCGTGAGCGAGGTCACGTTCGGCTTGCACGCCGGCGAAGTGCTCGGGTGCCTCGGCGTGAACGGCGCCGGAAAAAGCACGATCGTTAAGATGCTCACGGGATTGTCCCAGCCGACACGCGGGCAGGTGCTGTCGTTCGGCGCGAGCATTCACAAGGATCTTGTGGCCTACAGGCGGCGGCTCGGATACGTGCCTGAGGAGCCGGAGCTCTACGCGTACCTTTCCGGCTGGGAGTATGTGGAGATGGTGGGCACGCTGCGCGGAATGGAACGCGCGCAGATGACGAAGAAAATTGACGCGCTGCTCGCGCTTTTCTCGCTCGCGCCGTACAGGCATTCGTCGATCGGCTCATATTCGAAGGGGATGCGCCAGCGCATCCTGCTGATCATGGCGCTGCTGCACGATCCGGAAATTCTGATTCTCGATGAGCCGCTCTCGGGGCTCGACGTGGTGTCTGCGATGATCGTCAAGAGCCTGATCAAGACGCTCGGCAAGCGCGGCAAGGCGATCTTCTATTGCTCGCACGTACTCGAAGTGGTGGAGAAAGTCTGCTCGCACGTGATGATCCTGAGCAAGGGCAAGGTGATCGCGCACGCGCCCATGACTGAATTGCACCGGATGGTCGGGCAGGGTTCGCTTGAGCAGGCATTCGTCCATCTGGTGGCGGATCGGGACGCCGAGCAGACCGCGAGCGAGATTGTGGAAGTGATGAGCGCCGGCGCGGCGTAAGCTCGTATTCGACGGATCGCGATGGAATCGGTGAAGCAACATTGGGAGAGACTTTCGCATGGGCCGTTTCTGCGGCTCATGCGCCACTGCGTGGACCGCATTTTCTCAGGCAGCGAGGGCACGGAACCCGGCGAATTAGATCTCAGCATCGCGACAATTCTGGCGTTGCTCGCAACTCCCGGCGCTTTCATTTCGCTGTTCTGCCTGGACCACTACGGGTCCTTGATACTTTTCTTGCGCGGTCAATCGGTTCGATTCGATCCGTACGCGGCGTCTGCAGGCGACGAGTACTTTTTCATTGTGCTCGCGATGGTAGTGGCCGGCGCGGTCGCGGTCTGGAAGTGGGACCGATTGGTGCCGGATCGCCGCGATTATTCGAATTTAGCGCCGCTTCCCATTTCGAGCAGTCGCATTTTTCTGGCGAATTTGGCGGCGCTTTCGGTGCTGGCGGTCGTTCTCTCGCTCGACGTGAACGCGGTGTCGTCGTTTTTGTTTCCGCTGGTTGTTTGCGCGCAGGAGACGCCTCACGTGTTCGAGGTGTTCTTTGCTACTCACACGCTGACAATTGTCGCGGCGAGCGCGTTCGGATTTCTGGCAGTTTTTGCGCTGCTCGGCACTTTCATGGCGCTGCTTCCCTACCGTGTTTTTCGCAAGACGTCGATTTATGCGCGCTGCGCGATCGTCTTTGTGCTGATGGCGCTCTTTACGACAAGCTTTTCCGTGCCGCGCAAGATGCAGCATCTTGGGCATGATCCTCGCGCGTGGGTGCACCTGCCGCCACCGGCTTGGTTTCTCGGGCTGTGTCAGGTTTTACGCGGGCAGAAGAGCGCGGCTTGGACCTCGCTCGGCAGCGCGGCGATCGTGGGGTTGCTTTGCGTGCTCCTGGTGTCCCTCGTCGCGTATTCCTTGTGCTACGCGCGATGTTTTGTGCAAAGCGCGGAAACCATGGCGAATCTGCCCGCCGGGCGCTCGGCGCGGGCTTCCATGGTTTTCCGCTTGCTCGACGCCCTGCTTTTGAGGAGTGTATTCCAGCGCGCCTGCTATCGATTCGCTTTTCGGACGATCTTTCGGAGTGAAGAGCAGGCGTTTGCGATTGGAGGGTTCCTGAGTCTGGGGATTGTGATCGCCTCGCAAACAATGTTGTCGGCCATGAACAAAAAACCATTGCCCACGATGAGCGGCGCAGTACCGTCACCGGAAATTCTGAGCGTTCCTCTGATTGTTGGGTTTTTCTTGATCCTTGGCCTGTCGTCGGCTTGCGCGATCCCGGCGCCTCTGCGAGCGAACTGGGTTTTCAGATTCCACATCAATCCTCGATCTCGCGAGTGCGTGCCACTGGCGGGGAAAATCGTTCTCACGTTCGTCGTGCCGGCGCTGGCGATTTGTCTGCCCGTGTACTCGTATTTCTGGGGATGGCGGGTTGGCATGACGCACACGGCGCTGGTTGCAGTCTGGTGCGTGCTCTTGATGGAGGGACTACTCGCGAGGTTCCGGAAAATCCCCTTCACCTGCTCGCTTCCGAAGTTCAAGAGCCATGTGATTGTGAGCGCGTTGTTGCTGATTCTCGGTTATTTTGCATTTACTTCGGTGACGGCAACGGTGGAGGCTTGGGCGCTCGCCGATCCGCTTTGGTTTATCGCGTTTGTTCCTGCGGTGCTTGGCTTTTCGGTTGTGCTCTACCGGTGGCGGAACACGATGGTTGATAGCGACCGGTACCCTCTGTTTGAGGAGCAATCGATTACCGTGGTTGAGGTTCTTAACCTTGGTAGCTAGAAGCTTTCACGACCGTCATCGTTAGTATCAACGTTGCTGGTCGCAAAAGCCGCCGAGGACCTGACCACTCTGAGGCATCTGACAACCGATTATTTTATCGGTACGTCGAATCGCCCCGGCGTCCTTACTAAGGACGACATTGTCCCAGCCCACAGAGGCCGATATTTTGATAACGTAAAGTAGGCAGGCGGTTTGCGTGACGAGCGACGCATCTAAAAGTTATGCGGGCCAGAAGTCCGCTTTTAGGAAGCGTGGGTATGCCGGGCTTTCGCGGATTAGATTCCTGGGGCGTCCGGCTGGAGCATGATCGCGATGCTGGCGCACCACATGATCTGCTGTCATAAAAACGTAATAGTAATGGTGACAAATCGTGGCAAAACGGCTGCTTAAAGTTGATAAAGAAGGAGCAAGTAGTTGATCAGCAGTGCTTGCAACTTGCTGATAGTCCTCTGCTTTGCGCTCGCTCCGGCAAGTTTTGATTAAAGTGGTCACGCGACTTCTAAGCAGAGGGTCGGGGGTTCGAATCCCTCCGGGCGCGCCACTTACTCCTTCCCGTTCATTTACATGCAGTTGCGCGGGCGCCACTTCACCCGGATTGCAATTTGTCGCCGTCATAAAAACGTAATACTTCGTAGTCGCTAATGTTCAAACTTTGAGTGTTTTCGCGCTGCAAGAGCTCCACAGTGCTGGCCCCATGATCGCAGATCACAGACAGAAAAGGATTTGCAGCCGCGATTAAATGCGATCAACGCTGACTAAAGAGACCGTCTGTCAACGAAGCAGACGGTCAGGAGTTCGGAATTCTCTTGCGGCGTACGAAGGGGCCCTCTGTCATCGCGGTCTTGCGTGACTGCGGCTGCGGCGAGGTGCTGTTAAGCACTTCGATCTGATTGACAAGAAGTTCAGCAACATTGACAGCCCAGTCGAGAGCCACGAATTGCGTTCCATCCCTCTTTCACTATGAGCGGTACAAGAAGGAGCGCGGCGACGGGTCCGCCCACGATTTCTGAAAGACTGCATTGGTCAGCAATCCGGCGAGAGTGATCCATGACAGATAACCGCAGAGGGCCGATTCGGCTGCGTCCGCGCTCAAGGACGCACTCGCAATCCGAGTTGCGAGTTTCCGCTTCTGACTTGCCAGCCACGGCATACCGATGGCTGCGACAATCAATAGGATGATCCCGGCGAGGCTGGGTTGGGGTTGGCGATAACCAAGGAGAGACAATCCAGAACTAACGACGACGAAGGCTGCGACGATGAAGAGCAAACCTCCGGCCACACGAGCAGCCAACTTCTCGGCGTCCGCAGAATCGGATTTGGAACGGAACCGCCAAAGGACAATGATCGCCGAAAATAGTTCAATGGCGCTGTCCCCGCCGAATCCCAGGAGAGCGGGGCTTCGCGCCGTCCAAGCCGCACCAAGCGCTACGATGGCTTCAACGGTCATCCAGGCAATTGTTAACACCTGGAGGCGGACCACACGATGCAGTAAATCTGGAGCCGTAGGTGCCGCTGCAGTGGCCATTTGATCTCGTATGTTACTACCGAGAGTCGATAGCGCCGGAGGAGGTTTTGTACCGGTTGGCCATCGGAGCGTTCATCGTCATCAACTTCAGACACAACCGCTGGGCCAACGAAGCCCAAGGCACGCAAACATCTCGTGATCGCAATCTCAGAACTCCAGGCGCAATTGGAACGCGATCATGCGTGGCGTGCTATCACCGCCCAAACCAACGCCGAGCAAGCCAGTCGGCGGAGAGGTCGCGTAGGTAAGCGCTCCAAACCCTGTCTGCGTAGTAGGCTTCCCCGGAATGCCAGCCAGCACCATGCTCGGAAGTCCGAAATTCGGATGGTTGAATACGTTGAAGAACTGAACGTCGAAACGGAGCTTCATCTGCTCGGTCAAGGGAAACGAGTTTCGACAGGTAGAAGTCACTCCACGCAAAATTGGGGCCGCGCAGCGCGTTACGACCGAGATTCCCGAATTGGCAGTTCGTGGGGCTGTCGCCTCCCAAGCATGCCCCAGTGCTCGGGTCAACAGTTGAGACAAAGGCATCGGGATTGAGCCACTGAACCGTGCCCGGTTGTGTGACGCCTGGAATGGGATTGTGTTCGTAGAGCGGAACGCCGGGAACAACACTTGCGAATTGGGGTCCACTGCCGTTCACGATGCCGCACGTCTGTTGCGGGTTCTGTTGGCATGGTGCGGAATAGGGCGTGCTTAGGACGGAGAACGGAATCCCGCTATGCCAAAACACGGTTCCCGAAACCTGCCAGCCGTTCAGTGCGTAGCCAAGAAGCCGATTTTGGACCTTGGCAGGCAATTGATAGACATATTGAGCATTGAGATTGTTCCGGATGTCGTAGTCGCAGGGACCGTAGTCGCGCGCTAAATCTCCCGGGAGCGGGGAAAGGATTCCTCCCGCCGAGAACTGCAGGAATCCGCCGTTTGAGACGGTGTCCATGCAGCGGCTCCAGGTGTAGTTGATTTGTCCCATCAGGCCGCGCCCCATGCGCTTCATCGCGGTCAACTGCAGTCCGTTGTAGTGACTGTTTGCGCCGGTGGAAAATTGCGTCACGGCCCCGAATCGTGGATCAGTCGAGCGAGCGTACGGAAACGGCGCAAAGCAGCCGTCGCAGACCGTTTGATAGCCGTTCACCTGCGTCAGATACGGCTGGTTTACCGCGCGGGTGCCCACGTATTGCGCGTGGACGCTGCCCGTGGCCCCGAATTGATGTTCCAGGCCAAGACTCCACTCCATGAAGTACGGCGCATGGAGCTCTCCATCCGGTACGGCCGTGATCGCGACGGGAGGAAGACAAGTTGCAGGATTCGCTTGCGCGGACGCGCAGGAAAGCTGGCCCTGCGGAAATCCCGAAGCTGAAGGTTTCATTGGCGGCCACGGCTGCGTCAATCGCGCTGTTGGGAACTCCCGGCGCAATCGCTGTGCCGCCGACAGTGCCAAGAAGGCCGCCCTGGAAAGATTTGACGTAGGGTGGATTGACGCCGACCACATCGGCGATGCTGCCGGGCAAAATGTCGCTGAAAACGCCGAAGCCGGCACGCAGCACCGACTTGGACTCAAATTGCCATGCGATCGCGGTTCTTGGTTGCAGGATCGCGAGGGGTGTCGAAGAAAACACATTGCCGAGACCGGTTCGAATGGCGGCGTTCAAAGGCTGATTCACATCATGCGAGATGGAATCGAAAGAGCCGCTCAGACGAGCAATATGCTGATGCGGATTCAAGCGGATTGGAATTCAGCGTGTCTCTGATCCCGAAGGTCCACGTCAGCGTCTTGGTCACCTTCCAGGTGTCCTGCGCATACAGGTCGAGATTCAGGAAGTTATACGGTTCGTTCGCAGACGTGGGGAAAGTCTCTGTCGCCGTGGATGCGACTCCATAAATATATTGCGGCAGGGTGGTGTACGTGACGGTCGGGACCGAGCCCTCTCCGAAGTCGTAGTCATTCAATCGGAGGATTCGGGTATTGGTTCCAAAGCGGAGTTCGTGCGCGCCGTGGCTCCAGGCCAGGTTGTCGTTGATGAAAAACCGGGAGGCGCGCCTGCCCTGGACCCAGGTGTTGTCCAGTCCGCCGACCGTCGTGAAAGGGGCATTCGCGCCGCTGCCTTGCAAAACGATCGGGAACGCGGCGAGCGTTTTCTGAAAATCGCTGGGACCAAACAGGCTTCCATACCAGGAAAACGCCGGGTTGAAATAATTCACAAGATTCTGCGAAAAGACGTGCGTATATCCCGCCGCAAACGAGTACAGGGGTTGCGGAGAAAGAGCGTTGAACAAAGCGTTGATGGGATCGGTGTAGGCAGCCTGGAGTCCGTTGTCGGTCTGAAAGCGGAACCAGGTGGTGTTTCTCTCGTCGATGTTGTAATCGATGCGAGCCGTCTGGACCTGTTCGTGATCGTCGCTCGAATGAGAGACGCTCTGGCGATTCGCGCAACCGTTTCCATCGTTCGCGATGGCGGGCGAACCTCCGCCAACATCGAATGGACAACCGAGAACCGCGAGAGGCGTTCCGCTCGTATTGCCGTAGAGCGAAAACATTTTCTGATAGAACGGCACCGACTGCGGTGATGGCTGATAGACTGACCCCGTGACGGAATCGGTCCCGCCCAAGGGGAGCTGGGAGCTGCTGCAGAGACGTAATTCTTGAAATGCCGGCAGTTGGAACGGTAGTGGCTGTGACAATGGGAAGCGCAATCCGAACCCACTCGCTATCGAAGAAGAAGAACAGCTTGTTGCGAACAATCGGGCCTCCAACGCTTCCGCCAAAGTGGTTGACCGTGGAGCGCGGTTTGTGACTTCCCGGGCGTGGCATTCGTGAAATAGTCGGCCGCGTTGAACCTCGAGCCATTCCAGAGTTCATATAGGTTTCCGTGGAACTGGTTTGTCCCGGATTTGGTGACGTAGTTGACCTGCGACGCGCCGTACCGCCCCTGGTCGACGGCATAAGAAAGCGTGTTGACCGTCACTTCCGATATCGAGTTCAATCCGAGAACAAGGTTGGTCGAGAGGCCGCTGTTCAGATTCGTCAGCGGATCATTCGTTTCCAAGCCGTCGACGATATAGCCGTTTGAGAGGGCGGGCAGTCCGTTGAACTCCACGTTGCCGTACCCATTCGTTCCGCCGACGAAGTCATTGCCGCTGCCCGCCGTGTTGATCAGCGCGCCTGCGGCAAACTGAAGAGGGTAGGTCAAATCGCCTCCTGGATTGGGAAGGTTCTCCAGCGCCGGTGCATTCAGATTCGTGGATGTGTTCGGGTTTTCTGGGTTGATGAGAGGAGCTGTGCCACTTACCTCAACCGTCTGATTTGATTGAGCCACCTTAAGCGTGAAATTGACCGTCTGCTTTTGTCCCAGACCCGAAAACACATTGTCATTCTGCTGGGGATCGAAGCCTTGTGCTTCCACCTTGACCGAGTAGGCGCCAGGTTTTAGCTGTGGAAAATTGAATCGGCCCTCATCGTCGGTCTTGGCACTGCGCTGTAGGGCGGTCTCGCGATTTGTGATCGTGACCGTAGCGCCAGGAATGGCCGCGTTGGTCGCATCGGTCACCTGGCCAACAATTGCACTGGTGGTTTCTCCCTGCGGGAGTGCGACCGTAGGATTAAGAGACAAAAGCAAACCCAAAAAGACTGATCTGGTAAGGGTGGTGCGCATCGTCCTGTACGTCTCCAGAGCACATATGTTAACGTGAGGTTAACTAGAGAAGTAAAGCGAAGTAAACACGACTGTCGGAGAGGAGTCAGACGTACGTGATGTGCACTCTCCCATTCGCCGTGGTAGAAAAGGTTCGGTTTATCGATCGGCAATTGGGGCTTCATGTGCCGATCGCACTATTGCGTCAGGAACGACCGGGCGATATGGGCGGAAAATTGGTCGCACGCGCGCGTCGATGCCAACCGCGCGCATGATCGCCGCGCGAAAGACAAGTATTACAGCACCGACAACGAGGGGGAAGCGATGCCCCCAAAGCCGGAACCGCCGGCAGCCGCTCCCCCATGGGGAGGAGGCTGCTGCCCTGGTAGGGCGCGCTGGATTGCCAGTTTACATGATTACATGCAGCAGTGTTTTATGGTTGGCATGAGAGTAGGTTCATGGTGTGGGTGCGGGCGGAGTCTGTGCGGCCATCCAGGCTTCGATTAGGTCTAAAAGATCGCAAGCCGCGGTCAGCGCGTCGTCGTAGCTGACGAGGCGGCCGTGATAAACGCCTTGCGGCTCGTGCTTCAGTTCATTGACCTGGTTGTGAATCTTATAAAGCCGGATGCTGTTCCAACCGGCGTAGCGGCGGAGAGCGTCGAGCTGCAACGCGGGCACGCGGCCGTGCGTGCCGGTGGCGACCTTCAGGAAGCGGTGGTAGACGGCCGCGGTTCGGAACAAAGCATTGTTGAAGGAAAAACCCGCGATCCAGAGGCCATCAGTCTTGACGTGGCCGGCCGCGATCCGCGCGGCGCGCTGCGCGACGGGCTTGATCTTGATGCGCCGGCCTGGGCGGTCCTGAAAGTTCTTTTGCTTTGCACGGATGAGCGCGTAGACTGCGCCGAGGAAATCATCGAGCGAGCTTTCAACGTCGGCGTTGGCCGTGACGGCCGGTACGGCCAGGAGCTGGCTGATGCGGCGGGCGCAACCGGCAAGCCGCGCTTCGGTCGGGTCGTTTAGGTCAAGGCTCGGCGTGGAGGCGGTTTTTTCCGTAACCTGAGCGTCCATAGGTCTCTCGAAGAGAGTGTTATAAAGGACTACTGTTTTGAGTCCAGCACAGCGAGCGCGCCGGGAGCGTCACTATCTACCCACTGGGCACGGGAGCATGGGCCGAGGATTGGACCGTCTCATCCTGGTTCTCCTGCTGCCTAGCAACGCTACGACGTTTGACGCTTTAGCCATGACCGAAAAGTTCCAGTATCCCGGCTATGTCACCACTCATCACTTTAAGCCCCGCCTTCACCGATACCCATGAAACTGGCGCGTGATGGGGGGCGACCATGATCGCAATGTTCCCCCCGACTACCGCCGCTCCGCCGAGGACCGTTGCACCCTTGCGGCTGAAAACCCAATCGAAACCGCGTCGGATAGGGCCTTTGGTTTCACGACATATCAATTCAGTGGCCTTTGCCAGGCTCTCCTGGATAACCTTGAGACTGTCAGATGTGGGTCCCTTGCCCAAATCTTCATTCAGTCTTAGCGCGCCGTAGACGTCCCCGACAATCGGACCCGTTCGAGCCGGATCAATTCCAAGCTCGGCGAATATCTGCTGCTCCTTATCCAAGAGGGCCACGATATTCCTGAAGACTTTTTCTTCCTGTTTTTGGTGTTCCGCCAGAGTGAGTGTCGCATCCCGCACGTCGGCAAAAAACGAGCTATGCCCTTTAATCAGCCAATTGAATTCTTCACAGAGAATTTTTGCCGCTTTCCTGGGTGCTTTTCTTTCTAAGGCCCGGTTGGCCTCTTCATACGCAATAACCAGATGTTCGACGTCTTGCGCGCTGATCATTCGCCACCTCGCGAACTTTTAGTTCAGATATCCACTTATATATCATTCAAAAGATGCACGCATCACCTTCCAACCAGGGACGGGATTCGCACGCTGACCCCGATCGCGAATGACTCCGTCCAGAATGTTTGCGTCGGGATGCTTCCGTTGAAGGTCGGACCCAGGCTTTCGCCAACCGTCAGACCCTGCGTCAGCCGAACCTCGTGCCCGAAGTGACAAAGCGCGCTCACCATCAACGCTCTATAGGCATATGTAACGCCGGTGGCAAAATCGGCAGAGACGGTATTCGGATTTATGCCAATGGCGCCGGTCAAATAGAAATTGGATTTCCATCGAGACCAAGGAAGGTCATTGGTCAGTCGATAATTTGCCGCCCCGAAAGGGACAACTGTGGGATGTATAACGTTATCGACGATCTTCTTGTCGGTTATCACGCCGTTTGTAAATACAGGAGAAGCGGAGAATGATCGGATTGGAAGCCCCGAAAAGAAAACCCCAGCCGACGCCTCTATCCGGAACGCAGAATGAAAATCAGTTCGGGTGTCGGCAAAGTTGATCGCGACGCTTGCTAATGGTTTCTTCTTTGTCGGATCGGGAACCGTCTCCTGAGAGTTCGACACCAAATTGAGAGTGTTCAGTGAGTAGGTGATTGTCCTCGTCACCATATTGCGGTAGATCTTCGGGTCATCCGTCCCTGAGTCGATGCTCACACACATAATCTTTTTCTGTTTTTCATCTGTCGTGACGTCAATCAGTTTTTCGCACTCTACCCACCCAACCTCGTAGCCGTTACCGATGTCTTTGATCCGTTGGTCATATCCGAGCAGGTCGGCTGCAACAGCATCAATAAGTTTTTGGATGTCAACCAGTTCCGCGACTGCGGGGGCGTCCTCAGGAATTTTGTATTTCGTATCACCTGAAATCGATGCGATCTTGCCTGACATTGCAGTTTCCGCATCGAGGAATGTCTTAATGTCACTGTGAATTTGAGCCTTGTGAGCGTCGTCGATCTCGGTGGCTCCGGTGATTCCTCCTGGCGTGCGGGAATCGGGTGCTACGAACGGCTCAAGCTCATGATAAATACCCACCGCGTTGTGCGCTAGATAGTCGAGGCACGCTGAGAACAGGGTTTCCGATGCCTTGACTTCTTTCGCTTTCGGCCATTGGGGATCTGAGAATTCCGCCACAGCACACGGATGTGGAAGCGCAGCTGCCCCCGCGACATGGGCGGAAATCTGAAGTTTTGCCAGTGCCGGAAACAGCCCTTGCACGACACTGGACGCAACATCAGGCGAAAGAGTCGCCTGGCCGGTCTGGAAATCCAGAAAATATCTTTCAAAGCTCTTGGGGTTCTTGACGACTACAGTCACGTATTCGCCCGAGTACATCTGTATTGCCGACGGCGCCACTGGATTCGAGCGGTCTATTATCAGTACGCATTTCTGATTTGTTTTCGAGAGAGAGCATTCGGGCGTCGGCCCGCTCTTCACTTTGGCGGGTTTGTTTTTATCTGCTTTGGGCGCTTGCGCTCTTGCCGATGGAATGGCGACGAACAAGGCCGCGAGTAGTGCGCCAAAGAGTGCAAGGCGGCGGTAAGAGCTGAAAAGAACTATGGCCATACGAACCCTCCGATAAGGTGCGCTACTTAACCCGGCCTAGACTGCTCGCGAAAGTCCGGTCAATATACACCAATGCCGCTCTCGTCAGCTATCGAACTAATTACCGAGGCGCTCACCTGCGCGCCCGTAACTCCTTGCGGATTTTCCGGTTTCTGGACAGCTCCGCAGCAACCTTCGCAGTGACCTTCGGCGCGTCCACCTTGTAGCGGGCAGATGCTTTGATGAGATTGGCTTCTTTCGACAGAGCCTCCGAGGAACTGTAGCCCGGGCAGTACAGATCGGGCACGAGCGCGCATGTCACGAGGAAGCGATTGAGGTCGGCGATAGTCATTCCACGTATTTGAGCCCCGGCCAGCTTCTCATGGTCCACCGAGATGCCGCCCCAAGATGTCTTCGTCTTCTTCTCTTCCCAACCATAGACATGGAACAGCCGATGATGATTGTCATGACCCAGCCGCCGGAAATAGTCGAGTGCAATCATTTCAAAATCTGCGCGGGCCAGTGCAGGAGGAAGCTTCTGCCGGACGGCCTGCAGAATCCGAGAACGCGATTCCTTCTGAACCCGTATCGCAAGCGCGAGCTTTCTGCGCTGCTCACGCTCCTGTGGTGAAATCTCGTAGTGAGAGAATTGTTGATGTGTCTTGCAGTTCTCATCCGCACAAATGTGCAGGATGGTCCCCGCCTTGCGACCGTCTACGATGATTGCAGCCTGTGTCTGCGGACATTCTCCCTCGCGTTCTGCACGACGATACTGACCGTCGTACAGAGTGTTCGGAGCCTTGGATCGCACCTGCCAGGAAGGACTCTCGGATATCTGAACGGGTGTTTTCCCCTCCTTCACCAAAGGCTCTACCCGCAGTTGAACGAGCGCTTGGACCTTCGCCTGGTAACAGGCTGGATCCGTGCACAGAGACTTGTTGCGGATCTCTGGGAAGAGCAGAGGATTATTCCCTGTTCGTTTCGGGCATGCCGAACATGCGCCTGCGGCCGGCAGCAGACTTGCATTCTCTGTATCGAATGGCGCGTTCTTCAAGTCGAGCTGAATTTCGCGTTCGATCCATTCACGAAGCTGTCTCACGGTCAGCGCTTCTGCTTTGCGATCCTTGAGAATCGAATTGGTGCTGCGGTGGCCAGGAAAGCACTCCATGAGGGCACGTTCCTGATCTCTCGGTTGTAGCCGCGCGAGTTCCAAGGCGTGAGCCACGGTGAGCTTGCCCTCGTAGAACGCCGTTTGCACGGCCGAAATCAGATCCGTGAGAGAAATGCGACCTTTTACGTATGACGGGCTCTTAGCAACCTGTGCGGCGACTGTTTCCACGGTATAGTGATCCGGCTTCAGCTCCATCAATGAGCGATAGCCAATCCCCTCGTCCAATTCGTGAATATCGGCGCGCTGTAGATTCTCGATGAGCTGAATCTCGCGACACTCGGCGTCGGTGAGGTCCCGCACGGTTCCAGGAATCGCGGCTTTACCAGCCAATTTCGAAGCACGAAAGCGGCGGGCGCCAGCAACCAACTCGTACGTCCCATCAGCGCCATCGGGAGCGGGCCGGACGAGAATCGCTTGCAGGACACCATGCAACTTGATGTTCTGGGCTAACTCCCGGAGCTTCGCTTCATCAAAGGCTCGACGCGGGTTGCTGTTGGATTCTCGGATTCGATCTAGTGGAATATCCCGAACAAACGAAGCTGTTGGGGAAGCAGCCTTCGCTGCACTACCTGTGATTGTGGTGCTCATTGCTTTTCCTTTCTTTTTGATTAAGCCGTCAGGCCAGTCCTCGTCAAAAGCAACCAGGCGTAGGACCCGCCAAGCCGTTGCGTGGGATGGCTACCTGTATGGCGAACAAAAGGCGAATATGATATTTTCCTGCCCATGCCCGTCCGATCCTGCCGAGTCACGATTCAAGATATGGATGGGATATCGCATACCATTGAAGTGACGGCCGCCACTCTGTACGAAGCTGTGGCCCAGGGTCTCGCGGCCCTCCGGGGCAATGAATGGGTAGCGGGCATCGCCGAGGGCTTCAATCTGGTGCGAGTCTCAGTCGCGGATGTTCGCGTGGAACACGAGGTCAAACTCGGGGACTTTACGAAATGGCTGGAGAGAACGAGCGGATCTCCGCGGGAAATGAGCGAACGGCTCAGAATCAGGGCAATTCTCGGTATGCCAGTCACGCGTTAAGTAGAGTCATTTCGACGTGGACCCCGAGTATTTGACCGATTCTGACGACGGGGTCACGCTGCCACAACGTTCTCATCGGTCTTTTCAACGCGTGAAGTTACTGCCTCGGGCACTTCCCGCCCTCGCAGTAAAACCAAATCCAAAAACCACACCTGGTCCACCTTGCCGAGATTGATTTCCTGAGGGTGGTTCTTGATGAAGTGCAAGACATCCTTCTCCCGGATACGGTGTATGTCATTGCCGTTCCCACCATGCCGATTCGTACCTTGAGGTCGATCACGAAGCCAGCCGTTCGCGATCCAAACTGAAATTTTGTGGTGATCTTCGCCCAGGCACTGCTCGAGGTCACGCATCGTATAGCCCTCTCGGACGCGCCGGGAGGTTCCAAGGCGACGCAGCTTGTTCACGACGGAACTCTCAGGGCGGTGCAAATGTTTTGCGATCGTCGCCGCCGACACGCGACCTACCAGGTGTTCCACAAGCTTCAACTCTGCTTGCGTCCAAGGGCTCCGATCCATCTTCATGGTCAGACCCAATCGTGCAGCTTGCCGTTTGATGTACCACCGCGGCAAGCCTGTGAGATGAACCATCCGGTTGAGCACTTGGAAGCGACGGTTTAGCCCGCCGAAATAGTGCGCTTTGAGATAGGCATCGTATTCCGGCCGCCATGTGTACTTCAGCTTGGCCATCATTATTCTCCTTGGCGGTTTGTGCTCGGACGAAGTCAGGTCAGGACTAACTGGAGAGCAAATAAACGTGCGCGACAGTTACTGCTCGTCGTCGTCGAGGAAAACCGTCCAATCAGGCGTGTTCGCAAGAAGCTCCAGGACCCTTTCCGGTTCGGTGCCCAGGAGTCGGCGGCAGGTCTCAAGTTCAAATTCAACTTGCTCGGCAATCAGTTTTGCAGCGCAGCGATACGCAGTGTCGCTGCCGGGCGGAATGTCAGCTAGTTTCATGGGTGTCCTTTGGGTGAAGCGGCGCGTGAAGGATTCAGGGGCAGCTGCCGAGGGGTGGGGAACGCGGGAAAAACTGAAGCGGCTATCGAGGCTAGGTAAGATCCGGGCTAGCTCCTGCAAGCCCTGACTCAGAACGCCAAACTTTGGGGGCCATTTCAAGAAGTCAAGCTGCCGCAGTTTTGGAGCAATCTAGATATGGACGTGGTTCAGATTGCAGCCGAGTGCGCTGAGGGAGTCCAGATCGTGAGGGCGGGAGCGAATAGAAGCGATTTGCAACGGCTCGTCCCAGTCAGGATTGAAAACGATCACTCGCACGACCAGGGTGCCGTCTTCCTCCTCCTTGCCTTCAACTGCGACGGACTCCCACATTTCCTGGGCCCCGTGACGCCGAACGCGTTGGCCGACCTTGATCCAGGCTGAGCCGGCAGTCGCACGAAAGCGGCCGGCCCGGCCAGCGTCACAATCCACCAGGAATCCACCCTCGTTCGTAGCCGATTTCAATGTGTCCATGTGCTTCTTCTCCCAGTGTGCTACTCGATTTGAACAAAAATCGGATGAACTCGGAGGCAGCCAGAAGGGCTGCCTCCTTTGCTGCTCCTCAATGCGATCAACGGGAGGAGGCTGTTGCCAGTTCGAGGAAGGGACCAAGTTTCGCGGTCGCCTTGAACTGCGCGATGCCATCGAGGTCTTTGAATGCGCTTGTGAACGCATTCGAGAGACTCCACATCGTTCGGGGAGCGAATTCCTCGACGTACGGATTGAAATACAGATCATGGATGCGGCGAGCCAAATGCTTGGGGACATCCAATTCGCCCTCGACGAATGCTCGGTAGATGACCAGCTTCGCCGTTTCGTCAGGAATCCGTGCCGCTTTCCAACCTTCAACTTGTTGCTTCATTGGCTCGAAATTCCGCTGCATGCGGTCCACGCCCACCGAAAGAGTGTCCACAAGGCTCAGGTGTTTGGTGTGCTTGGCAAGTACGGGCGTGAAATCCCCGTGAAACGCCATGTTGTCGCACACCAGCACTCTGTAGCCGACCGTGAGTGCCAGCCGCATGGATTTGTCGTTGGAGTTCCGAACACCGATTGAGAATCGGCATCCGTCGAATGTGGTTTCAAGGTCGAGGACACCGAACATTTTCATGCCGTCGCTTGAAACCGCGTACTCATCCCGCACCACAGAGATCTGGCGGAAGCTCAAGGTTTCGACAAGCGCCCCGACAATCTCGAAATGCGGAAGTGGTTGATGGGTTGCGCTCGCTGCCGGGGTTGGGATCACCTTCAATTCTTCCCGTGTGATCTTCGAACTGCCGCAGTGAGCAATGAGTTGAGACTGCTCCATATACGTAATTCTCCTTTCAAAGCGTTGAATCTACTCAGAAGTCCGAGACTGCGGAGCAATCCACAGGCGAGACTTCTCGAGTCCCTTTTGTCGGCTGGGCAAAGTGCTCAGCTAACGAATGTGGGTGGCGATGGCCGAGAATCGAGTTCCAGAAGATAGCCCGCTGCAAGGCGCCTGCAACTCGCTGAATAACTGACGATCGGAGGGGATCGCTAAGAACAACCGCTGGTGCTGCCGCAATTCGCGCACTTGTAACAACTGCCGTTGGGCACCATGAGCATCCCGCAGATAGAGCAGGAAGGCGCATCTCCGCGAGCAGGGGGCTGTTTATCGGGAGACGTCGCTCCTGCGGTGGTCGCGGCCAGTCTGCCGGGTGCCTGCAAGCTGTCCTCTTCCAAGATCGTCCTCGGTTTGAGGTATTCCGGCGAGAGGAACTTGCCGCCGAGCCAACGGGCAATATAGTCGAGCACTGAAGTGGAGTAGCGAATGTCGGGATTTTCCGTGAAACCGGATGGCTCAAAGCGAGTATTCGTCAGCTTGTCCACAATCGCCTTGAGGGGCACTCCATATTGCAGGCCGATGGAGATCGACAGCGCGAGGCCATCCATGAAGCCCGACAGCGTGGAGCCCTCCTTCGCCATCTTGATGAAGATTTCGCCTGGCGCTCCTTCCGTGTACATCCCGACGATGATGTAACCCTCGTGACCGCCGATCGCAAATTTGTGTGTGATGGATTTTCTCTCATCGGGAAGCTTGCGCCGTTGGGCGCGAACAAACAGGGCGCGCTGTTCCGGCACCTCAACATCACCGGTCTTGGTCTTGTGCCCGCTGTCCGGTTCCATCGCTAGGGTTTCCGCCGACGACCGTCGATCGGTTGCGTCTCCTGCTGGCATCTTTCCCTCCACTGGCACTCGATCACACGGCTGCAGCACCGACCGCGAGGGCGGCCGGCAGCGTCAAGAAGTGGGGGTGAGAGCAACCTACGCAATTTGCTCCACGGGTCACCGCCGCGACCGCCTCGCCGAAGACTGGTGGAATCGCGAGCTCCTCGCCAGAGCGTGACCAAAAACGTGGCACCGGCGATCCGCTTGAATCGCTTTCGTTGCTCGAGAGTTTCAATTCCGTGAAGCCGTTTACTCCCCGGAACAGGAGACTGCTCTCGATTGCAGGGCGACGACCATTCTCGGATTTTCCTGGTTGATGGTTCGTGATTAGGAGTTGACAGGTGCGACCAGAGCGAAACAGTTCGATCCTCACAAGAACGGGTGCGACTACTACTGCATGAACTCCATTTACCGCGATGGCATCGATTGGATGGAGGTACGGGAGCGCTCCACCATCGGGACCACAGAAAGTTACGTACCGGCCCAAGTCGTTGACGGCCCCGCCCGATTCGATGCCGCGCATGACGTACCGCCCCGGGAAGTGTTGATGTTCGAGACTGACGCCGGACTGGGCAAGAATGCCTACGCTATTGAGGCGCTTCAGCACTTGGCGGGACAGCGTGAGACCTCGACGCGCCAGAAGTTCCTGATTGCTTTGCATATCGACACCTCCTCACGCTGACTGTCGAGCGGGGATCGGACAACCCACCGCCCTGCGGATCATCTCCTTCGTGCAACCGGCCCAGCAGATGTACTTCCGCGGATCGTCGACTGAGACGGCCAAATTGTCGCCACTTGTGTCCTGGCCAGCCTCGGCGCAGGATGGACATTGCGTTACGTAGTTCCGGCCAATTGTCCTAACCTTTCCCACGTGGTCGAGAATTCGGAACTCGCGACCTGACGTGTGAACGGAAGGAGCAGCTTGATCTGCGGGCGGGCGACTTCTCGCAAACTCCGGCGGCATTACTTTGCCTGCAATGAAGCTACGGAGCTGATCTTCACTCAACTTCTGGAGCCGGTTCAGATACTCGATCTGCTTCTCCAAGTCGTAATCTGCCCCGTAGAACCAATACCGGCGATTGGCGCCGCGATGAATCCCAAGCGGTCCGCGCATGGCGTTCCCAAATTCTCCCTTGCGCAGTTCGTCGTGCTTTGGGAAGACCTCAATCCCCTCCACCAAGCCAGCGCCCTTGATTCGCATCCCGAGCTGTAATGCCAGGTTATAAATGTAGATTCGGCACTCGCGAGCCAACGCAGGCTTCTCCATGAAAATCCAGAGGTGACCTCCACGACGGCTCATTTCCAGCGCGGCTTGCACTTGGTCCTGCTGGAGGAAGTATTGGAGTTTGAGAAGATCCTCCATCGCCCCAGCGTAGTCGGCGTCAATGGCAACCCACTTGGATCGCTGTGTCGTAGGGTTAATGGCGTACAGGCCAATCGTGAGCTCTCCTTGGAGGTGACGGCGAATGGTGCGTGCCGTCAAGGCCAACTCTTGGCCTGTTCCCTTTGCTTTCGGTCGAAAATAGTAGTGACGACCGCTGTCCGGACTCGGCCGGAAGGATTGCAACGTGTATGCCCCTCGATTGACGAACAGCCGTTCGTAATCTGCGACAATCGCCGGGCTCGCTCGAATGGGTCCGCTCATGGTTCCTCCCGCGTGCCGCGACGCAAGATTGCACGCGCGCGTGACCTACCTAAACCCGAGCCTCTTGTTTGTCAAATAAGTGGAGTCGGAGCGCCTAACGAATTGATATGACGTGAGTTGCGGAAGGCGAGACTTTCATCATGCGGGACTCAGGCAGGACGCTTTTCCATTTTCAACTCTGTGGCTCGGCGGGGCTGAACACCTGGCTGAATGACCCAGCGATCTCTGCATGGGAGGAATTGAGGGTGCTCAACGATGTCGAGGAAGTGGCACTCGCGTACGAGCTGGTCGAAGTCTCCCACCGTATAGCCGCCGAATTTCTCGTCGTCAAAGTCCACCCAAAGCCAAACTCTTGAAACTCGGTCGTACACGTAGAAAGCGCCGGATTCCGGGTCTCCGGGAACCATGAGGAAGACGAACAAGGCCTTCGGCAACTGCATCCATTTGGCGATGGTCGGGATGCTCGGTCGCATCGAGCAACCGAGCCACTGCTCCATTGACCGAACCTCCCACTTCCTCCGGCGCATGCCAGAGGTTGATGATCGGAACCACGTTCATTTCTCCAAACATGGACTCCCTCCTTGAAGTCTGAATTAAACAAACTCCACAACTGTGCCGTGTATCCTAAGACATGGTTCAGTGCTGCTGCGTTAACGGGTGACGACCGTTCCGATAAAGGAATCGCTCCCTAGCTGCCACTTAGATTTCGGTTTATAGTTTCTGGTCACACAGAACGCTACGTGGTTCGAGGAAACCAGCATGATGATTGGCGACCGCTTGCGCGCTGTACGCGAAGAAAAGAACATCTCCCAGGGCGAGGTTGAGAAGCGGACAGGTTTGTTGCGCTGCTACATCTCTCGAGTTGAAAACGGCCACACTACTCCTGCCGTAGAAACGCTTGAGAAGTTTGCGCGCGCGCTGGAGCTGCCGCTCTATCAACTCTTCTATGACGGCGAAGAGCCCCCGAAACTTCCGAACATTCCCAAGAGAAAGACGGCGGCCAATACTGCGTGGGGGAGTTCGGGGAAAGAAGAGCGCCTTCTGTTCAGGCTTCGCCGCCTTCTCAGCCGCGTTAATCAAAGGGACAGAAACCTGCTCCTATCCATGGCTCAGAGGATGGCAAAGCACAAGAACACCTACTATTAGATTCTTAATTGGCTTCCGTTCGAAGCTGGCCAACCATTTGACTTCCACTGTGCTGCTAACTAGGTCCCATCGCGCCTAAGGCATTGAGTTACGAGAGCGGCTAAGATTCTTATGGGAACCTGCGGATCGGTTCCGACTTGCCGACCATCCGCCCGGAATCGCCGCATTCGCTGAGGGACAGGGAACTTCCCAGAACCCCGTTTCAGGCCAACTTACGAATTGCCGACAACACGGAAGTTGGCCTGATCAGTCAATACAAGCGCGTTTATGACAACTTTCGATGCCAGCCCCGCCCAGCATGCTTCGGATTGGACCCTTTCAGCGGTGCATTGCTGACTCCAAGCCAGTCAGACGAGCAATCTCCTGATTCAAGATACTTAGATTGGCGCTGAGGAAACTCTCGATCATCTGAAGCTCTGTTATGGAATATCGCGCCGCAAGTGACTCCATGCTGCTTCCTAAACCATCGTAGAGTCTGGTCAGTTTTGCCATTTCACCCGGCACCAGCTCGATCAGGACCTTGCGCCGATCGCTCCCGTCCTTCGTCCGTTTCACGAAACCAGCGCGCTCCAATCTGTCGAGAATTCCCGTGATTGCCCCGGTCGTCAGACCGGATGCCTCTGTGAGCCCTCCAGCAGTCATGCAACCTGGCCGCGACCGGGCCAGGATATCCAGACATCGCGTATCGGTCGCATTGAGGCCGACCTTCCCCGCTATCAGGGTATGGAAGAAGATGCTTGTCGTTGCCAGTTCACGGCCGAGTTCGTGCCCGACACGGCGCAACAGGGCGCTCCTTTTGGATTGCTTGGCACGCGTCGAATTCGAGCTTGACATTATCTTAGCTCCTAAGATATTTAACAGCCTAGGTAAATAATATCCCTGCGCACCATGGAGTGTATGCAATGACAAAACCCAGCGTACTCATAATCGGGGGCGGCATCGCGGGTCCCGCCATCGCCCTGTTCCTGAAGAAGGCTGGCTTCCAACCGGTGGTATTCGAAGCCTACGAGCGTGTCTCCGATATCGGCGGCGGATTGCAGATCGCCCCCAACGGTATGCGGGTACTGAGCCAACTCGACCTTGCCGAATCACTGCGTGCGTCGGGCGTAGAGAGTAATGAATTCTGTTTCGAGGACGAGGCCGGCAAAGAGCTGGCTTGCCTTCCGAACGGCCCTTCCTCGATCTATGGCTTGCCGGCGATCTTTATCAGCCGCTCTGTACTGCACGCGACTATTCTTCAAGAACTAGAAAGGCAGGATATCCCGATTCACTACGCGAAACGGCTTCAGGGAGTCTCCTCCAGCGGCAGCTGTGTCACGGCGGAGTTTTCGGATGGCTCGCACGCCGAAGGGTCGATTCTCGTCGGCGCGGACGGGATCCACTCTCAAACGCGCCGAGCTGTCTTCCCTGATACTCCGCCTCCTTTTTACACGGGCCTCATGGTCGTCGGTGGATTCGCACGGGATCCGGCGCTGCAACCGGCGATCAGCAGACTCCAGTCTCGGGCACACATGATCTATGGCGTGAACGGCTTCTTCGGCTATGGCTATTACGATCCGGGCGATCCCACAGCCGTAATGTGGTGGAGTCATCAGCAGCGGATGCCGGAACCATCGCGAGAGGAACTACACGCTGTTGATTCCGAGAGTCTTCGCGAGCAACTGATCGAACGGCATCGCAGCTGGGCCGACCCCGTCCCGACAATACTGCGTAGCGCCCAGCGTATTCTCTGGGGGCCCATCCATGACTTGCCGGATCTGAAGACCTGGTCGAAAGAACGCATGGTTCTCGTCGGCGATGCCGCGCATGCGATCAGTCCTCACGCGGGCCAGGGCGTCTCGCTCGCACTTGAGGATGCAATATGCCTTGCAAAACATCTGCGTAAGGCATCCTACGCCGACGCGTTTGCGGCTTATCAACGAGAGCGTCAGATTCGAGTCGGCAAACTTGTAGCCGAGGCCCGCAAACGCGGCGACGCGAAACATGCTCGAACGTCTGGCGAGGCCAGAATCCGCAACTTCATCATGAGCATCTTCCTGCGCCTGCGAGGCAGCCGAATGTTCGATGAGGCATATCATTACACCGTTGAATGGGACTAAGGCCCACGTTCAGAAGCGACCTTGGAACGGACGGATGTAATGCCCTGATAAGTCGGCTTGTCGAACGTGATTTCCGGATTGCTCCTGGATCATGGGCTATTCGGAAGTAATCCTGGGCCAGAAGTCCGCTTCTGGGAAGCTACAAACTTCAGTGACGCTTGCGACTGATTCTGGTCGGATTACGGCGTGCCCGGAAGTGATGCACTTGCTTGCCTAAGCCGGTACCCCACATCTCGCTGACTCCCACTGAGGTATTTTCCATTCTCGTTGAAATATGTCGGCCGTTCATCCGTTTACAAAGGTAGATGAGTGAGGCGTTGAGCGTAGAGGGAATGGCTCACGAGCAAGACCAACGGATCTCGGAGGTGGTCAAGCTCGAACGAGCGAGACTTAAGAATTTCATCCGCAGGCGTGTGCCCGATGAGCGGGACGCCGAGGACATCCTGCAAGATGTCTTCTACGAACTCGTCGAAGCCTACCGGATGATGGAGCCGATCGAGCGCGTGAGTGCGTGGCTCTACCGCGTGGCACGGAACCGGATCACCGATCTCTTTCGCAAGAAAAGACCTGAGGCACTCGCCAGTGATCCCGTGGCGGTCACTGCGGACGGAGAGTCGCTCCTACTTGAGGATCTCCTCCCTTCTCCCGATGCGGGGCCGGAGGCGGTTTATACCCGGAGTGTACTGCTCGAAGAGCTCGATGCCGCTCTCGATGAGCTGCCCGAAGAGCAGCGCCAGGTATTCGTCGCGCACGAGATGGAGGGCCGGAGCTTCAAAGAGCTTGCTCATGCAACCGGCCTGAACGTGAACACGCTCGTTTTGCGGAAGCATTATGCGGTGGTTCAACTGCGCGAACGTCTGGAAGCGATCTACGAAGAATTCCTAAGAACGTGAGGAAAATATGAAGGGAAGATGGATATTGAGGGGATTGAAAATCGCATTGCTCGTGCTGCTCGCTGCGGCCGTGCTGAGTTTCGTGGTCATGGGCCTGTGGAACTGGCTGATGCCGGGGCTGTTCGCGCTGCACCGGATCAGTTTCTGGCAGGCGCTCGGTCTCTTGCTCCTGGGCAAGATTCTGTTCGGGGGATTCCGCGGACCGCGCGGCGCGCACATGCACTGGAGGGGACGCATGATGGAGCGCTGGGAGAAGATGACTCCTGAGGAGCGGGAAAAGTTCCGGGCAGGGATGAAGGGCCGCTGCGGAGTGTTTGGATCGCGAACCGCTGAGCCCAAGGCCTAGAGACTCATGCGAATGAACTTCGGTGAGGTGCTCAAAATCGAGGATTTGGGAAACCACTCTGCGGCGACCGTGATCAGCCTGGGGATTCTGCTGGCCGGTACCGTGAATATCATGCCGGACCTCAAGCGCAAAGGTTTCTATGAGGTCGAAGACGGATCAACCGTTTACTACATCCACGTGTCGCCGGCGAGCGGGAATATCTTCCTTCTCGCTACTTGGGAAAAGCTAGCTGCGCCGCAAGAGGAGTTGCACATGGCGGATTCTGTGTGGACGTAGGCTGCATTCGGGGCGAATCCCCGTCGATCTTTGGATGTCGACGTTTCCAGCTCCAAGCTCGGTGGCACCTTCCAACGCAAAACCGGCACACAAGGCACTCGCAATCACCTACACCGTCACGCGCTCCGAAGACACCACCAGAATCGAGAATAGTAAATACCGAAGCTCTGCTCACTCAATCATTTGCGACGAGTCGAGGAAGGGCAATGTTGATTTAATATCGCGCCAAAGAAAGGCCAATGGAAGGGCAAACCATTCACGCAGAAATCGTTGCCAACTCGAGCTGCGTCCCAGGGGTGTCGAGAATGTCTCTGAATCGGAAGTAGCGGGTCGCGGAACTACAAGAAACTGGCATGTCCAGAAGCCGATCGTGCCAGTCCTTTACTAGACCGAAGAATATGCGGCGCTGGCTATTCGCAAAGAAACCGGAAACGAACCTCAGCAGGTCATAATTGCAGACTAGGTAGAGCACCCGGTCCACATGCGCTTCTCGATTCAGCGAAGTAGCAACGTCCCTGTAGTACCGCATTGGTTTGGGGCTCCGTTCATATTCGAGTGCGAAGCGCTGCTCGCCGACCTCGGTGCGAACCGTCAGGACGGCATCGTAGTCTTTCGCGAAACCAAACCCGGTCAGCTCATTCTGTGAGCGGATCTCGATCGAGCTAACCCAGCGGACAAGTAACCCTGCCCGAAGCACGCTCAGATGAATCTCGTTGAGCCCGATGGCATGTTGAACACTCCGCTCAGCTTCTTTCCCGTTGAATCGGTCACGGCCAACCAAGCAGTACTCTCCCATCCCCTGCAGCAGGACCGCAGCGGCGCTCGCGAGGGAATACACAAACTCACCCGTGCAACCCGGCGTTGTCTGCCGCCGAACAAGCTCGCGGTCAACCAATCTTCGCAGCCTCCAATCGAAAGACTTGCGACTGCGCTCATAGTGGTTCAGGCGCATGAAGTTCGAACAGTTGCGAGTGCGTGACGAACTCCGAGCGCAGAATCTGGCGCAAGAGTGGAATGTCCCGGGATTGGTTGAGCTGAATGGAGTCTTTTGGGTAGCGCATCGCTTAGCTATCTCCATTCGCGGACTCGAAATGAAGCCTCGCACTCCAAGGCCAGGAGATGAACGGACGGAGGACGAATTTGCCAACATCCGTGCGCAGCCAACTTCCGAAGGGCATCAACAGCATTGCCTCCTGTTGCCTACCGCACGCACTGAAAGAAATCAGCAGTGTCCCTTCCGACCTCCACGCCGTTGATCCGACATCCACATGTCCGACCTCACGTGATCTCGCGACAACCAGCAGGTAGTCCGGTTGTTGCGGGGCGGGCAGGATGCGCTTGAAGAGAACCTTGATCTGTCCCTGCCAGGTGCAGGGCTCCGCGCATTCAAAGACACTGTTCAGCATCCGCAGAGGAGCGTTGGGATCAAAACCTCCGACTCCATTGAATCGCGCATGGCCCACGATCTTTGGCCGTGTGCGGATCTTTCCGTGGACAGGCACACCTGTTGTATTGAAATAGACGGCGCGCGCGAATCTCTTCGGATCGCTTGGATTTGCGCCAAACCGCCGACGCCAAATGCTGCCAAAGCCAGTGAGTGTAACGAGCATCGCTGTCACGAACCTTTCAACCGCTTGTTCTTTTGCCGCTCGGCATACAACTCTTCCTGCAGCCGGTTGATGTGCCCGACCAATCGCACGCCGTCCCCGTTCTCTGCCGTAGTTTGGGGCTGATCTGCACTGCCGCCGTTGTGTCCCGCGCCGTTCACCTTCTTAGAGAGCGCGTCGAGTCGCAGCGAAAGGTCCGCGACGACAAGCGCTTTCTGCCGGAGCTCCTCCTGAAGCCTGTTCCTGTCTTGCGTCGTCGCTTCGAGTTGACCCACGACGCGCTGCAGTTCCGCCTTCAGACCTTCCGTCTCCGTACTGCCCCAGCCCGGCCGGCCATCGCCCGACTCTGCGGATTCGATCACGCGATTGCACTGCTCGATATGCCGGTTGTATTTGTCGACTGCCTCGGTTGCGGCCTGCCGTGAATAGAGGTCGTGGCTGTAGACGTCCGCCATCATCTCCGCGGTGATCCGCATGGTGCGACGATGGTCCAGATACAGCTTGGTGTAGGCAACCATGATGACCAGCATCCCCGCCGTGACTGTTGCGCTGTACCAAAAATACGGTTGAGCCACCGTGGATTCGAGAAACGACTGGCGCCGTTTCTCAAGCCAAGCTCCGTAGTCGCTGTTGCTCGGGTTGAATTGCTTCAGCAATAGTTCGTACCATGTGTCCCGGCCGGCGTGTGGCTGGTGCGGGGTCTGCGCGCGGACACCCGAAGCTGCGAAGGAAAGAAGGAACATCACTCGGCAAACAACAATCGCTCGCTTCATATTCCCCGTTCTTAGTGCGCGCGCCTCGCGTGCCTCGTCTGTGAAAATTCGGCACTCTTGAAGCGGAGATTTGCACCCACGGACTCCGCGCGGGATTGTTTGAGCCGCGGATAGAGAGCAGGCGCGAAGTGAGGCACTCTAACGTCGGCTGGAGGACGCACGTGCAGGTGGGCGTGCAGTGTGCCGCGCGTGTCATCGGTCATCAGAATCTGCAGTTGGCCTTTCGGCAGATTCTTGACGTGTTCGTCAAGGGCGCGTGTTTCAGTCGCCTGAATATCAACTGCCCGACCTGTTTCCTCGTATCTTTCGAATCCGAAGAGCTTCCATCTCTCCATGGACAGGTTCCGTCGCGTTACACGATGCTCCGCCGAGGCCCTCAGAAAATAGCTCGCCGTTTCCTCGTCGCGGGTTCGCAGGGTCATGGTCGTGTTTGGCGCGGAGGCAACATCCTCCTGGAAGCCGCGGCCAACATGCATGAGCTGGGGAAGACTCTGCATCGAGAATAGAAATGCCGTGTTGGTACCTCGTGCTGTTTGCAGGATGTGCGGAAAGTTTCGGTATCCAAATGGAGCGAATTCGTCGAGCACGACGCTGAAGAGCGGCCGGTTCGACCTTGCGCCGCTGCTCTTCGCTTTCGTACCGCTTGCCGACAACGAGCTGAAGGTTCTGCAAGAGCATCTTGCCCAAGGCGCGCACCGGCTCTGTGTTCTTATTCACATTCAGCGTCACGAACAGAATGAGTTCCTGCTCGATCACTTCGTCCAGCGAAAGCAGATCCTCATAGGGCCCGGTGATGACACTCAACTCATCGTCGAGAAACGTCATGCACTCGTTCAGCAGTCCCTGAATCTTCGGAACCCGTTCCCGGTCCTGAAACGACTGGTATAGGTTCTTCACGGACATCTCAAAGTTCAGTCTTCGCTGGTGCGGTAGCCCTCGTATCTTGTTCGAGCTGCCGCGAAGCCTTCGCCGACCTGTTCCCGCAATACCTGTTCATCGATCGCCATGACGAGGACGTCGTAGAAGTTGAACTTTAGGCCCGTGTATACGAGCACCCGAACAATGTCTGCGAGGTAATTCAACTGGTGCTTGCCGAAGAACTCATCGTGCAGGTTGAAGGAACCAAACACCATGTTCACCACCGGCATGTAATCCTCGCCACTGCAATGGAAAGGGTTGTACCGCACCGATATGTCCGGGCGGCCAGGATTGAGAACGCGCAGCTGACTTAGGCGGCCAGCTCGGTGGATGTGGGGCAGAAGGCTACGAAAGAATTCCATGTCGCCCTTGCCGTCGAAAATCACCATCGGTATGCGATGCCGGTCCTCGGGAGGCCCGACAACACGGCACAAATCCTGTGTGATGATGTTGCGGAGTAGAGTTGTCTTTCCTGATACCAGTCATGCCCAACACGATTCCTTGCATCACCCGAACACGATCGGGCCAGAGCCAAGGCTTGCCGTGCACGTCGTAGCCGAGCACAACGGAATCCTGCCCCCAGGCTTCTCGCGTCGCGCGCTCGTCTCTTTTGGGGCGGACAACCAGCGGCGGATGAGGCCACTGCCTCTCTCGGCGCGACCGTGCTGTCAGAAGCAGAAAGGCAGCGGAATAGAAAGCGGTGATTCCGATCGCGAGATAGCAGGCCAACTCCGCGACTTGTCGGCCCGTGAGGTGGTATCGCTCCCGCGCGATGTACCAGGCCAAACAGCCGGCGGCGAATATGATTCCGGCGACCACAACCTCGTACGTCTCGACAAGAGGTGGATGCTCACGCGGTGGTGGATATGCCGGATTCATAATCTGATGAGTGCGCTTCCGTGCTCGACGGGCTGCGACTTCCGCGTTTCGGGCAGAAAGTCACGTCCCGGCTGCCAGGTTCTCGACTGGACTAACGAATTCATTGGGCCACAACCACTAACGGGCAAAGTTGAAATAGCAAAAGCAGCCAGCGGCTACGGTGGCCAGGATCGCGCCAACCACGAATCCGGCCTTGGGCTTGCGCCACGCTCTCGCATCGAAGGGGTTGGGGGCCTCAAAAAGCATGTTGACGATTGCTGTCCCAATGCCGATGTCGGACCGTTGTCGCAAGGACTCCTCGATCCAGGCGTGCATCTCGCGAGATGAAACAGGCGGCGGCATCTCACAGCACCAGTGTTGCGCTAATCGGGCCCTTAGGGTCCGCAAGGAATATCAATCGAAGAACCGTGGGCTCCGCGTGACCTTCGGGCAGCTTTATCGCGACGATTCCCGTCGTTTCCTCGCCGGGCTGGATTCGTGGGGAACGTATCTCGTCTTTCGTCACCTCGATGGCCGTGACGGCGCCGCTCCACTTCAACCGTGCCGCCGCGTCCGGGCTTAGTTGAAAGTTGGCGAGAGGGTAGAGCGACTCACGATAACGCGGTACGTTGAGTACCACTACCTGCGGGTCCCCGGGCACATAGGCTCTTTTTGTCTGGTTCCGAATCGTGTACCGGATGAGGACTTGCCCGTCATGCTCGAGCGAATCCGTCAGGTAAACAGCGACTCGATTCTTTTCGGACATCGACCCATATAAGCGGATGGGCTTCGCTTCGATGAGAACGTCTGCTGGCGACGGATCACTTGGTCCTACGCCCGTCTTCGCAGGAATATTGACAGTGGGTGGATCGATAATGGGCTGATCGATCGCGAAATCCATCTGCGGCACGGCTCCTGCCGGGTCGAGTTCGTAGTTGAAGCGGCCCGACGCCGTCCAAACAAAAAGGTTCGTGGCCACGTTCGTATCGGTCGGCTCGATGAAGACCTTGTTTTCCCGCCACTCCACTTTGAATGCGGTACTCCCCACCGCAACCGTGATGACCGGCTCGCTCATCTCAAGAACGGTCAAATGATTCAGCGATGTTTCGACGTGGACGATTTGTACGCGATCCGGCTTCTGGACTTCGACCTTCTGCCCCCAGGCCGGCCACGAAAGAACTGCAACTGCGAAAAAGGAAACGCAAATCTTGTTCACTTCCATTCTCCTTCCCATCCTTATATATAGGCACCGCCCAGGGGGTCTGAAGCTCAGACCCTCTGGACAGTGTTTTGTTCAGGTTTGAGTTTCTCCGTGTGTGCAACCCGCGCTGTCATTGCCCGGTGAAGCCACTTGCTCCCGAGTTTCGGCAGACGGTTTGCCTACAGGTGTGGTTGATCGTTTTACGGTTGTGTGCTGGCGAATGTCGTTGAACACCAGCTTGCCGTCGCGGATCGTGCCCGACCCATACCGCATCGGAAATGGCTGCACGCGATCGACGGGTCTTCCCGTCCACAAGCACTTCGCCCTTCCTTGAGATCTGAAGTAGGAAGATCTTGCGCTCGTGGGTGCTTCCGTCACCGTTGGGAAATTGTTCGACGAGGAAGACGCGGCCTTCATCGTCGAACTCGATTTCCCCATCCACAAGATCGGGAACGAAGACCTCGACGGGATTGCTGCCCGTCTCCTCCGCGACCTTATCGATGATTTCCTGCGGAAAGGCATGGAAGAGAAGCGAGCCGTTTCCTTTGCCCGCACAGATGACCGCGTGCAGGCATTGGCACCAGCCTCGCCGGTTCTGCTGTTTTCCGTCTCCCCATGCTCGAACGATCGAACGCAAGGCCTGAAACTCCTCGCGGGACCGCTCTTTGTTGGCATGCACGGCACTCCGGGCGGCATTGCGCCGGCCGCGTGCTGCATTCCTGGTTGCTGGATCGTTGCGTTGAGCCTCGTATTCCGCCACGGCTTTTGCCAGGGCTTCGTCCAAGGCCTGCTTTTCCTTAATGAGTTTCCCGATTTCCTCCGCGTAGATGCGGTTGACTAACCGGCATTCCTGGGACATTTCGCCCGTGAAATGCTCGCCCGAAATCAACCCGTGAAAGTCGGCGATTGGCAGCTTCGCGGAGAAAAAGTCTTCAACTTCCTTTCTCGCCAGGTTGTAGAGGTAGCCGATCTTGTCGGTGGGCAGAACATCGAGGTGCACCGGCATATCGCTGACCCGCTCCTTGTCCTTCAACTGCAACCAAGGCGCGAGCGGCACCTTTTGGCGGATCTCGGCGACGAGCTGCTGGTTCACCTCGGTGCCCCATTTGAGGCTGTCCAAGGCATGCTGCAGTTCATCGACGAGTTGGTAGGCTTCGCCTCGGAAACCGGCGGCATAGCAGGAGGTTTTCAGGTCGGTGATGGAGCCGATCTGATTTCCTTTTGCCTGATTCGCCACCAGCGCGAGGTTCCACCAGGGACTCTGTTTCTTGGTGCGTTTGGTTTTCCCTTTTTCGTGCCAATCCTGATGCGCGAAACGGCTTTCAACGAAGCGGGGGAAACGATCGCCTTCGACCACGGCTACCAGGTCGAAATCGAAGTCTCCTCCGTTCTTGGCCGCTGTTTCGCTGTGCAGGGTGAAGGTTCCGTCGAGTTTGATCTGCTTCTCCACCAAATCCACGGCTGCCTCATCGTCCATCGAGCAACCGTTTTGCTCTTCGATCGACTTGCGTCGACGAGGGCTACCGCCTCTTCGGTCGAGACCCGCGTGAAAGGAAGCAAATCCTCGAACATGCGGATTGGGTAGCGCACAACCAGACCCTTCGTGCACGGAACCGAACTGATGGCCCGGTCCTGAGGCAGCCAGTCCGACGCGGCAACGACTTGACCTTGATACAGAGCGAGAAAGCCGTCATCGGCAAGGGCAAAGCCTGGGATTTTGAAACCGCCAGCCGTGCAAAGCTTGAATGCCCACTTTGCCAGCAAGCGGTTCAACGCGTTGTTGATGTAGGGATGCTTGATGAGATAGCCGCTCGAATCCACCTTGAGCACGGCCTCCACAACGGTATGCTCGAAGGAGGTGTATTCGGAGTCGTCGTTGGTTTCTTCCCATGCACCTTGTGCGTGCGACGTGCCCAGGAGTTCGATGACTTCGTCATACTTCCCGTCCTCGCACGCCGCTCGCAGTTTGCGTGCTTGCTCCATCGCGAACGGGACGATTTCGAGTTGAATCGGACTCCCACGGCGCGTGTTCGATCAACGTGTAGCTGCTTTGCAGTTCGAGCGTTCTTGAAACCTCCCGGATACCAAATACGACAGGTCCCCGGTAGGTTCGAACCTCGATCTTTGGCTTTCGCCAGTGGAGGAAGTCGAGGAATCGTGAGGATTGCTTGTACTCGGGTTTCACGCACGATTCCGGCAAGATGATGTCCGCCCCGAGCTTCTGAGCGACATCGTCCGGCATCACCTTGCATCCTCCCTTGGCTTGCGTGTTCTCGAATGCCAGACGGAACTGATAAAGCCGGTGCCCGGGCAGATGAAAACGCTCGAACACCGACTGCGAGATCCAGCCCCGGCAGTCGTTCGTTCCCAACGTGCGATCCTTGACGACCATCACTCGTGCGTCGGGCATCTGGACTCGCTGTTTGCATGGCGAGACCAGAATTCCGAAGTAGGTGATGGCTGCTTCCGGCCATTTGCGGAAACGCTCCGCAATGGCCGGCTCGTAACGCTCGTCCACGGCGTAGAACTTTCCGCTCTTTGCCGAGGCGCTTGCGCCGACGAGCCTGAACCGCACGCCTTCGAAATCGAAGGACCTCATCGATTTCTGGACTTCGTTCTCCTGGTGATCTTCGAGCTTTCCGGGTGGGACATTGAGACGTGCTACGCGAATGCCGGGATAGAGGCCCTGCAGGAGCGTGTTCTCGAGCTGCTCCTGTTGGGTCAACCTCGGCAATCGCTGCTTCATCTGTCCCATCTCGTTGATGTCGATCGTAATCACAGGCATTCCACTGCTGACTTGAGTTGGCATTTCTTCTCCTTATTTCCGTCCGGCAAAGGACAGACTAGGAGGCCGTTGCCGCCGGTCTCTTCGCTGTCCTGGGCCGAAAACGAGGTAAGGTTTCCGGTCAGGTTCGCGAAGAACCGGACCAGCTCAGTTGTTCATGGGCAGTTCAACGTCTTCACCTCTTCGTTGCTGCGCTTCTTGCTCCTTTGTTTGTTCGGCAACCACAAACCAGGAGTTTGCTGGCTCCCTTTCCGTGAGTCCGGTTGGACACACTTCCAGCGAGCCGAGCACTGATCCACAATCGTTGGAGCTTGTGGACAGCTCTCGACAGACCTGCTTCAGTCTGTAAAGAAACTCTTGGCTATCCCGCCTTCGGCGCGCTGCGAGCGGCTTCTCGCCCGAGCTGCGGTTTCTTGCCCGAGAAATCCGCAACTCCCCGCCACTCGGAAACAACGAAGTAGTTCAAACCTGTTTTCAGCGATTCGACCATCGCCTCTGGCTCGCCCGAGAACTCCTTGCCCAACTCAGGAGTTCCATGCCGCTTCCCGGCTTGGCGAGAAAGAATCGCTGCGTCTCCCCGTCCATCCGGCGCGGTCACTCGCGCCTTCCGAGTGCCACGCGCGGTGCGGCTCACTTGCGCATCCTTTCCCTCAGTTAGGGTTTCTGTCGCACTTGCTGTCACGATCGGATCCTCCCTTCCTTTCGACCTGCCGCTATGGTCACGTGCCTGTCTTTGTCGAGCTCGCTGTTTTGCAGCAATCCGATCTCCCGATCCCCCACCATCTGTTCCTCCCCGTACTCGGCTACTAGAAGCCCGCTGGGGTTGGTTTCCGAACGGCTCGTTTCGACCAGGCGCACGTTATATTTCCCGACGATCTGGTCGGTCGCCTCCGCCTGGTTCTTCACTCGGTGAATCTCCTTTACGCCGAAAACCGTGTACGTCCACGGCGTGCCCTTCACGTGCTCGATCGAGCGAATCTCGAAGTCGGAAATCACGTGGTCCGCCCGAATTTTCCCGACGGTGTCGTCGTCGCGAAGTTTGTTCATCGTGTATCAGCGCAGGTTCGCGGTCATCATGTTCAGAGCCTCGGCGACGTTTCGATCGACCGAGTCCGGCGTGTAGGCGAGATAGCGGGTGAGAAATTGGCGCACGACGGCCCGTCCTTCGAGATCGGTAGGCGCAACACCAGGAGACGGATCTGAGGAGGATGCATCGGCAGACAGGCTAAGCGCAGTCACTCTAGCGGAACGAGGCCCGCTCACGGCGAAAGCATTGCCGTCTGTTATCCACGCGGATGACCGTGGGCGGTTGCACCCGGACGATAGATAGCAAATCCGAGCGAAGCCAAGGCGAGCACTCCAAAAATCATGGCTAGCAGCATGCTTCGGTTGGCGTACGCGCGAATCATGCCGTCATGTTCGTAGTACTTCGTGTATCGAGTGATCTCGGGAAGCTGGCGAGCCCGATCGTCCGTTCTCATATGCTATTCGCCTCCTTTCAATCCCCGATAAGCCGAACCGAGGGAGTAGCCGACGTACCAAGCCATAGCATGCGGCGCGTTAAACGCACGATAGCGTCCAGGACTCGAGGAGGAACGCGGCGGCGACGCAGAAGAAGGCGCGGGTGTGACAGCCCCGGAAGGATCGCTACCCGTTCCATTGCTCGCCGCTGTAGCGCTCGTTTCGCCGGATGGCGGGGTTGGAGACATCGACGTGGATGTCAGCCGCGGCTGATGAAGTTCCCGACGATCCATTTGCGCCCACGGGCATTGGCGCGGCCGATTGCCCGAGAGAGCTGAACGGCTGGCGCGCCTGCAGGAGAAGGGGGCGGTGCTGGAGATGCTCCGCCAGCTGGCTCCCGCGACGGCCCCTTCTCCTGCGCCTACAAATGAGGCAGCCGCCATGCCCGCCACCGTGGTCGCCGTCGTCGTCATCGCGCTGACGAGGGTCATCATCGTGCTGCCTACATCACCGCGCACAATACGGCTGGCGATGAAAGGAATAAGCACGATCGAGAACGAAAAGATACTGGCCGTAAGCGCAAGAAGAATCATTTGGCTCGAACCGACAAAGCTATTCAGGACACCATTGGCGTTCAGTACGGAATCAATGCTCGATAGATTCACGGCCGACATAAGGACTTGAAGAATTGCGTAAATCAGCCCCCAGGCTTGGAACGTCATCAGGTTCACGAGATAGGTTCGTGACAGCTGGCCGAGGCTCCGCGTCGGCAACAAAGCGAGAATGAACGGGCCCGTCACGTAGAGCACGGCGCCATACATGGCATAAAAGATCGTAAAAATGAGATAGCACACCGGAAAGATGATGAAGGCGCCAAGAATCAGCCAGAGACTGATGACCCCCGACGCCAGGCCCGTGACCAGATTCCACATAGATGTGTTTCCGTTGGACTGCCAGTACTGCGCCAGCTGAGTCATCCAGTTCGAGAAGACATCCCCAACGCCGGTTGAGTTGTAAATGAAGTCCGCAACGGAATTGAACATCCCATTGACGTCGCGAAAAACGGTGCCGTAGCTCGCAAACACCAGGCCCAGGATGAGGTACTTGATTCCCGAGACCGCGAGCATCCTGACGTCGCCGCCGGCCGCGAACGCCTCATAGGCGCTGTAGAGAAAACTGAGAAGAAGGATCGTTCCGGCAACGCTGAGCACAGCGCTGCGTTACACTCGCGCTGTCGATCCCGTTCAGAGCTGTTTGGAACAGTTGCTCGAAGTAGAACACGGCTCACGGCCTCTTCAGGATGTTGTAAATCTGCTGCTGGATCGCGGTCGAATTCGCAGCTCCGTTCTTCACGTTGGCGCTCGCATTGGCGAGATCGACGGCCCGCACGCGCATCAAGTCTGCGGTCGCAGACTGTGTGTACGCATTCGCCCGGACGAGCCACGCATCGGCCTGCGCTTCGATGATCGGCGCACTGCCGGGAGCGGCGGTTGCGATGTTTTGGTTGATCTGGTCGGCTGCCTGAAGCTCCAGATCCGCGAGCGCGTCAATCTCAATCGCTCTTTTCATCGCGGCCTGCGCTGCGGCGTCGGTCATGTCCACCATGTCCCGCACCTGAGGGGAGGCCGCAGTCGCGTCCGGGACGGCTCCATAAACAGCCAGATACTGGGTGCCCGGTTTGGGCGATCTGATTCGGATCGCTCGAGAGCAGATTCTGCTCGAACTGCTGGGTCGCGGATAGCGTCGCGCTGTTCACCGGAATGCGCATGACTCCTTCCATCTGGGTGAAGATTCCTTGCATGCTGGCCACGAGCGACCGCGCCTGATTGATCAGGTTCTGCGGCCAGACAGCCGTTTGCTCGAACTTCGAGATGTCCTGCTCGATCGACTGAATGTCGTTGAGTCCACCGCCAATGACGCTGCTCAACGTGCTGCCGATCGTGTTGAGTCCGGCCGCCATGATTGCGCAGCAGGGATCGATGAATTGGCTCTTGACCGGTTTCGGCGCTATGAGGACCAAAACAACCACCAACGCGACGGTGCGCACCTTGTGCCGCCAGGCCCACGCGAAGCATCGCCTCGCACCTTGCATAACTCTCTTCATAGCCATCCCCTCTCTCAGTGCTTCTGCAGAAGATTCAGAATCTGTGAATTTACGTCGCCCTGTGATCGAGGCTCCGCGTTTCCGAAGGGCGTTCTCGTGCGCCAGCCTGGCCGCCTCTTGCCGCAATTCGGCCGCGAGCATTTTCTGCGTGAGCGCCTGACTTTCGATGCTGGCTGCCACGGCCGTTGCCGTCAGGAAAGGCGCCGAGCCCGGAGCTGCCTGGCTGGCTTGGTCCTCGATGTTGTCGGCCGCTTGGAGCGTGAGATCATCTGCCGAGTCGCTCTCCTTCAGCGTCTTGAAGTTGTCCATCGCCAACGCATCGTCCATATCCATCATCGTGCGATCGGCAGGGCTGGCTGCGGTGGTTGCCGGCACGCTTCCGTACGTGTTTGCCGAACGATGTAGCCAGGCTCGCGAAATCGCCGGTTGCGTGATTCCGCATGATGTTCTCGAGCCCGATCGGGTTCGGCAACGTGGCGCTCTTGAGATTGATGCTGAAGATGCTTTGCATCAGACCTCGATACTGGCCGATCATCTGCGTCACGAGAGCCCTCGCCTGATTGATCAGGGCGACCGGCCAGACCACGTCCTGGTAGTACTTGTTGATCGCGCTCCGGACCTTGTTGATTGCCGTCAGTGCGGTCTGGATCTTGCCGTTGATCACGCTTGAGCACCGATTGAATGGCCGCCACCAGGCTCGCTTGCGCCTGTGCGGGTGGTGGACTCACGAGCGTCACGACAAGCACGCCCGCCAGCGACAGAGCCAGCACTTGTCGCCGGGTTCTCGCGACGATCATCCCGTAGGAGAACAAGACGAAGAAAAATCCGAACAAGAACGTTCCGTCAATATAACCATAGAGACTCCTCCCACAATCCGCTTGGATGGGGAAACAAGCCTGTGAACCAATCGAGCGCCCGACTCGAACGCATCGACGAGGAACGGCAGGGTGGCCAAGAGCAGGACTGACAAGCACACCGCAGCCCAGCAAGACGGAGCAACTTCCGCGAGCGAGGAGAGATCGTCGACAGCGAGCGCTTTCATGACACTTCTCCCGTTACTGCACCCGAAATCTCTTCCGGCAACGGCGGAACCTCGGCTAAGCCGCGAGGAAACTTTCGGGCCAATTCCTGATACGCGTCGAGCAGCGGGCGGTCCGCCAACTTCTTCAGGACCCAAGCGCGGTAGCGTCGTTCTCTCGGGAATGTCGTGCAGACCCAGTAGTCGACTGCCGTTGGAGCGATCCGGATCGTCTGGGTCGTCTCGGCCTTCTCGCCCAGGACCAAGCAGCGCGTCGGCGCTTTCCCCTTTGCGCGGCGCGCTGAAGCGCTTTACTTCATTCAGTGCGACCGGATTCAAGAACAGGTGATTGACGAGCGGCGTCATGTCCCCCGGCTGCTGCCCGATGATCTTGGTACTCGCATTCTTGAGGATTCCGGGTCCGTGCTCTCGCGGCTGAAACTCCGTTCCCACGAAGTCCTCGACCGTCTGGCTGATGCCCCAGACACTTGCGTTTCTCTTTCGCGCGGTCCGGAAGAGTTGAACGACTTCGGGAGCGAGTGTCGGGGAATCGAGCAGGAACCAGCACTCATCGAGGACCGTGATGCTCGGCTGCCCCGTCTTTCCGCCGGCGCGCGATGCGACGGCGTTCGCAATCAGCATGCTCATGGCGGTCTCGAGCTTGGGGTCCGAACTCAATCCCTCGACATTGAAGAAAAGCCAGTTGCTGTCGAGCCGCATGGTTGTGTGCGCGTCGAACAGCTTCGCGTAAATCCCCTTTTCTCCCGTCCAGGAGCGCAGCTTGATCGCGGCCAAGCGCGCCTCGTCGATCGTGCGCTGCATCCTCTCCTCGTCGCGCCATTGAGCCAGTTCCTCCCGGAGATCGTTGAAGGTCGGAATGGGATTCGAATAGCGAATGGCGCACCGCTTGTAGGTGCGACCGATCGCGTCGCTCAGCAGGTTGTCGACGAGCGAGTTGTCCGAGCCCGGACTGTCGCCGATCATGTGGCGCGTCAGGTTCTTGAGAAACGCGATCTTCTCCTTGCTCGGGGTCGTTTCTCCCGCCGGCAGGTCCCAGGGATTGAGCGTCTCCGCTCCATCGAGCTTCACGTCGATGACGCGCCCGCCCATCAAATCCACCAGAGGCTGGTAGGAATCGCCGCGCTCGATGATTGAGATTTGGGGATTGGCGCGCGCCATCATGAGCAGAAACAACTGCGCCATGAACGTTTTCCCGCCGCCGCTCTTCGCCATGATCAGCATGTTCGCGTCCCCGAGACTCGAATCGAACGGGGAGAACGGCACGAGTTGCCGGTAGGGCGTTTCAAAGAGCATGAGCGGCGAGTGCTGGGTTCCGCGCCAGGGCATCTCGACAGGCAAGAGGTCGGCGGCGTTGAGGGTGAGCAGATCGAGCTCCCGCCGGTTCTCTCCTCCCATGGCGGGAAGGCCCGTGAAGAAGAGGCGCTTTTGCGCCAGCGTCTCCGGAATTCCTCGCCCTCCGTTCATCCGCGCGATCGCGTGCAACAGGCGCTGGCGCCGGTCCGAAAGGATGCGCTCCGCCTCTTCCCGTTCCATCCGGTTCCGGCTCGGCTGGGACGTCCGCGTGGTCACGATCAGGCTCATCTGGCAGGCCTTCAGCGAACTGGAAATCAAATCCTGCAGAACCTTGACGAGTTGATGTTCCGCCACCTGGGCATCCACGTTGATCCGGAAGCCGCCGTGAAAATCCTTCTGCGCCGCGAGCATCTTGCGCAGCCGGCTCTTGTATTGCTTGATCGACTTGCTCTGGTCGGGGAGCGTGACTTCCGCATTGACTACGAGCGGGCAGTCCATCACCACGAGTTCACGGAGAATTCCGGGGAAAGTGGCGTCCGGAAGGTCCTTCAAGCTGATCCAGGAATAGAGCAGGCCGCCGACCTTGAGGTAGTCGTCCTGCTCATCCTCGACGTTGACGTTTGCCATCTGGCTCCGGGCGCTTTCATACCAGAGCGACTCATCGGTCGGGCGATAGGGCAAGGTGTCATTCCCCAGCGGATGGAGGGCCCGCTTGATTTCAAGAAAAATGTCCTGGTGGCTCATGCGGCGCATGGTCATGCCGGTGGCGCCGAGCGTCGCTTCGACGCCCGCACAGAAGGCTGTTGAACTCCGCAAGCAGTTCCTCGTGCTCCCGCCGCGAGCGCTCAATGCACTTCTTGGCCGAAAGGCTTGAACTTCCGCTCGACTTCATCTTTCGTTTCCACTCGAAGTCGGGTGACTCGTGGTGAATCCGCGGATTCCAGATGAAGTACAGGTGCAGAAAGTGTTGCAGGTAGAAACCCGCGGCCTCGCGGCTTCGCCAGAGTTCCACGTGGAGCCGGTCGAGTTCGCGGAGCACAGGACTCTCGCTGCGCCGCTCGCGGATGTAGCGCGATATCAGATCTCCGGTGCCTTCGGCAATCTCAAACCGCACCTGCATCCGCATGGACCGCTCGGGCAGCGATCGCACCAGAGCTTCGAGCAGCCCCTTGATGCGATTCCTTCCCTCGTCGCTCGCGTAATACGACTGAATGCCGCCCACCTCGTATCCCGCGACCAGACGAGCCATCGACCTGCACCGCCACGTTGTCGAGCAAGATCGCGGATGCGGAGTTGCTCGCACAGAGGCGGCGCGCTCGAGCGATTGCTCGTACCGTTCGGCTGTCAGCGGCATCACGATTCTCCCCACCGCAGGTAGTCCCGTGTGAGTTCCCGGTCCCGTTCGAGCGCCGAGTACACATGCGGCTTGGCATGAAACATCACCCAGTCCTGGATGTACCCGCGCTGCTTGCCGTACTTGAACAGCATGAGTGCGGGAATGCTCAGCACCGGGACGACGTACTCGAGAACCATGTTCATCGGCAGCCCAAACATCTCGCGGTGCAGAAACCGTCCCAGAATGTTTGCGACGACCGCGAGCGCCAGAATGGCAAACAGGTCTTCGGCTTCGAGGCCGAAGAACGTGACGCGCGTCCGAAGGTTGCGGTATACGGGTGTCACTTCAAGAGCCATCTCCTCGTCCTCCTACTGGAATTCCCGCCGTTCCATGCGCGACGAAGAACTCCGCCAGCCGCACAAGTCCCGACAAAAGCAAGCACAGTCCCGCTACAACGAAGTGCCTCAGCCATCCTTCGGTGGGATGGACGCGCGTGACGATTCCCATGCGCAGAGCGCCCGCGGCGACCTGCAAGCCCGCATACACCGGCATCAGCACGTTGCAAATCCAATCGACCAGGCTCACGAGCGACATCCAGTACACGTCGGGATCGTTCCAAGCTCGCTGCGAGGCAAAGGTTTCCATCGCGCGCAGCAGACCCGAAGCCATGAGGCAGAGAAAACCTCCATACATCGCGGCCGACGTAGGACTCCGAGCGCGCAAACCGCAGAATCGCGATGGCGAAAAACAGACCCGCCAGCGTCGGCAGAATCACGTTTCCCGCCCAGTTCGTCAGATTCAGAATTCCGTTGGTGAACGACATCGCTCTTCCTATGCCTCCATCGAAAGAACCAATTTCCAGATTCCCGAAACGCACAGCATGGCGAGGGCTACCGCAACCAGGCGCATGGCCGGCCGCTTCGTAGCAAAGTTCAGGATGGCGCCGACGATCGCGAGCCCTGCCGCGATCGGCATGATCGTGCCGGCCAGATAATTCCAAAGGCTGTCGAGGACGTCCGCCGGGGCGAACTGCGTTCCGCTGTTGTAGCTCTGCGATCAAGGTGTACGTTGCTTGCGTGCCCAGCAGAAACATCGCGGCCAAAACGACGGCAGAGGATGTCCCCCCGAGGCGGTGTCCAGGATGGCGCGCAGAACGAAATAGGCAGCGAGCGTCGTTACGATCCGGCCCACGATGAAATTCGTCACGAAACTCGACACATCCGACTGAAACGAGCTCAGCCAACCGGTTCCAATTCCACCCGACGGCATCGGTGTCGCGACTCCAAACGAGGAGAACCATCCGAGCAGCGGCACCAGCGTTACGAACAGCGACGGCCCAGAACATCCATTTCGTGAAGCCGCCGCCAATCGAGAATGTGGTCCCTCCCTCGCGCCTCAAGCTGATTCCCGCCAGAACCAGAGCGACCAGAGACGCCGCCGGCGCGAGGTGCAAGAGCACTTGGATGATGTCGTTCAATAGTTGCGGAATAGCCATTGCTTCCTCTCTTCTCTCCTTTCTGCCTTAGTTCCTCGAAGCAGTCCGATCTGAAAGCGGAGGTGGGCGGGCGGCCCGGTTCCTTGCTTCTCCTTTCCCGAACTGCCCGCCGCCTCCGCGCTGGAGGTGTGCTGCCTCCCTTAGTTCACGCCTCCGGTTCCGTTGGTGATCCAGAACTCGATCAACCGGGTGATTCCGGAAACCGCCAGGAGTCCCGCGGCTGCGGCCAGCCATCGGCCAACTCCTCGCCCGTGCAGCCAGGAAACAACGGCGCCGACGACGGCGCCGCCCGCTCCTACCGGGGCAATGACGTTCCCGATCCAGTTGATGAAGTTCAGGAAGGCGCCTTCCGGCTGAGCCGCCGTCTGCCCCTGAACGGCCACGCCCGATGCCGGCTGGGTTCCGAGGTTTTGCGCCCAGAGAAACTGGCCTCCCAAGATGAAACAGATAGCGGACACGGCCAGTGCTCGTTTCCATGCCTCGTCTACGCTTACCTTCATAGAGTGCATTCTCCTTTCTGCTTCGCCGCTTCTCTCCGGCGAATGACGCCGTCGAAGAGCGAGCCAAGTGCGGGAACCCTAAGACCAGTTTGTTTGTTTGTCAAAAAAGTGAGAGGATCGCAATTGCGATCGAATGCACGAATGAAGCTCTGAGGTGCCGTGATAAAGCGAAGAGGGCTGTCCCTCGAAGACGAGGACTTACACTTCTGTTCAAGGTGTCACGAATCAAGTTGTTAAGGGGAGCTACGGACTGGCTTGTCTAGGCAGGAAGTTCTCTGACGAGAAAGGCGAGCGTCTAGTTTATGGAAATCTTTCGGCATCGATCTCGATTCGCTCGTGCGCAATGCCGGCCTTTTGCAAAGCCTTCTCTTTTCGCTCGATATACGCTTCATCGTAGGCGCTTTCCAAGGTCTCCCCGAGTTCTGCGAGAGCCGCTTCGAGTCCTGGCGAGTTCGACAGCGAAGTCCGTCTGCTTGGAAGCGCCACTTTTCCCGGCACAGGTAGCAGCGGCCTTGATCGTCCAGATTCAGATAAATCCGGGCGATGCCGTGCTTGTACATGTTGATCCCGTTCATCCTCCCCATGAACATAAACCCGGCACAACGCTTCTCACCGAGCTTATCGATCAACGGCTTCCAATTCGGTTCCATTCCTCGATCAACCTCACTGCTGCGGCACTTGTTGTGCCGTCGCTTTGCGTGCTGCCCGCTTGCTGGTACATCGCGCTCATCTCCTGCCGGAGCTGCAAGAGCTGGCGAAGCTCTTCCATCGAGGGCGGAGGCGCGTTGCTCGACCTGCTGCGTTGCGGCTGCTGTGCGCTTGGCCTTCGGGCAGCGCCGCGCCGTGTTCCATGACGATGTAAAATCGAGTGTTGCCCGGGACGGTAACCACGATGTTTTGGTTGAACGTCAGGTTGTTCAATTCCTGATCGCCGGCAATCCCGATATTCGTTGCGATCCGGTCCCGCAAAAATGCGCTCTCCGAAAGCGGCGCGCTCATGCCGCCCGACCCAACAAGATAGGTGGCCGCTTGTCCGAGACCCGTGAATGTTCGCACCAGGAAATTCGTTCCCGTCTTTTTCCCGCTCACCGTGCCTTTCAGAGGCCCGTAGGTCAAGCTCATCGCCGTGGCGTCAATCTTTTCCGTGGTTCCATCCGGCATTTGAATGGAACTAAAGCGAATCCCCACGTTTCCCGACCGGTCGGCCTGCTGGAGACTGCCCAGCGCTTTCGCCCCTGCGGGCACGACGATTTCGCCATCTCGTTCGTAGTTGTATTCGATGGCTGCCACGACCGGCTCTTTGACCGCGCTCGTCACAACCGATTCAAGCCGGGCGATCAATTTCGTTCCCGCGGGCAATGCCAATGTGACCGGACCTTCCTCCGTTTCCGTCGAAGCGACTCTCGTCCCATTGCCCGATTGAAGCATTTTGGCACGTTTCGCACAAAGACCAGAGACGGCTTGCGAAGATCGTCTGACTCCGATTTCGCGGACGAAGCAGGTTCAGGTGCGCGCTCGCGTGCCGCCGCGTCCGAAAAATCGATCTGCCCCAGGGCGTAGGGGCCGGCCTTCCCGGAGCTTGTGCGCGGCGAGGGCTTTCGGCTGGACTGCCGGCATACGGATTGGACGGGCCGTCTTATCGACATCCTCGGCAGTGACTCCTTGTGCTTCCGCGGTCTCCGCTTGTGCCGATCTGCGCGCTCAGCAGTGGCGTCGCCGATCCTGTCTGTCCGGCCGCTTGCTGGCCTGGAGTCGCCCGCTGTCCCAAGTCCGGCGTCCCGGCTGGCCTCGCATTTGCCGGTTTCCGAGAGTGGTTGGGAGACGAGAACACGCCTAGAAACAGCAGCAACACCGCGATGGCGGCTCCTGCAAGCAGAAACAGAGAACGGCTGCGGTCGCGGCCTAGTCCGCTTCGGTTCGGCTGGCCGATTCTCGCGTCGCGCCTTCTCGAACGCCTGACGAAAGATCTCCCGCCATCCGGGAC
Source organism: uncultured Acidobacteriota bacterium (assembly GCA_963814605.1). Lineage (GTDB taxonomy): Bacteria > Acidobacteriota > Terriglobia > Acidiferrales > UBA7541 > Palsa-295. The sequence goes on from CAWFDD010000002.1 coordinate 1,861,790, forward strand.
GAGTCTCGCCGTCTCAACGGGCAGTGCTTGTTCCGCCGGCTCTTCCTCGGCGGCTGCTGCTATTGCTGCGTTCATTTTCCTCGGCCATTCTGCTCCTCCCACGACGTGCTCACTCCAAATCCGATCGGCGCCAGGGCCGGACGATCCACAGCCCCCGATTCCGCCACCTGCAACAAAAGCGTCTCGTTCGACTGCTTGTACGGCGGACGCACGAACACTACAACGCCGTCCGCGCGTTCTCCAAGACCAAGACGGCGCCGATTCAGACGAAAATCTTCGATCGGAAGCTGTTCCGCAGTCGACCACTTCTTGTGGTGCACGACTTTCCCGAGGTCGTTCTTCCGCCGAGTTGCACCTGTGGCGGCATCAGCAGGATCGCGTGTTTGGTCGGATTGACGACCGAGAACAGGACAATGACTTGCTCGCCTCCATCAATCACGCGGCTCACGCCCGCGCGCACCCGGTCTCCCGAGGTCGATTCTTCACCGATGTGCTCGCCATACAAAGCCGGCAACGGAGCGTTTTCTTGCTGCTTCGAGAAGTTTGTCCAGATTGGCATTCTGGAACGTCGCTTCGAGCAGACGTCACGGAAACGCCGGCGCTGAACCTCCCGTGATGGCAGACACCGTCCTAGCGCGAGTAGCGGGTTTTGGAACGTCCGCGTCGTTGCGTCGGGTCGCAAATCCTGCGTCTTGCGTCAGAGGAACGGTCGCTCCGACCAGAGCGAAAGGGAAAGCCAGACGGACCCACAAAAAAACCATTGGAAGCCTCGTATTTCACGAGAAAATCGATGGTTCCAAGATCCGGGGAGCTGTCTCCTCGATTGACCAACAACAGGCTTACTTGGTGTCCGGTCGCTGTCGAAATCAGAAGATTCGTTTCGCTCGGTTTTTTCGAGATGGCCTTGACGAAAACAAGTTTGGGTTCTCGATCGGAATGCTCGACTTGAAACTCGGTCGGATCACCGACCACCACCGAGTTGACCGCATCGGGCAAACGGATTGTGGTGACGAATCGCGCCGCGACCTCGACGACCGTCACTTTCCCTTCCACTTCGGTCTTTGATCAGTACTCGCGGCTCGACTTGAGGGACCTGTGCCAACGCGACGCTCGCCCCGAATGAGAAGCACAACACGCAAAGCCCACGAGCCATCTTCATCGTTCGCCTCCCGATGCTGTCGAGACACTCAAGATCGCCTGACTCCGTCCGGCCTGAATGCGCAAGGCCCGGTAGACCCGCGCCACCCGAGTCACGTAGATAAAAACCTCTGGAGAGGAATATGCTAGCCCCCGCAAAAGGATCAAGGACTCTCCCGCGTTATAGGCCGCGAGAGCCAGACGCAGGTCCCCGCGGAACAGGCGAATCAGCCACGCCAGGTAGGCCACTCCGCCGCGAATGTTGTCTTCAATGTCGAATCGGTTTCGCACGCCAAAACGGATGGCAGTGGCGGGCATGAGCTGCATCAGTCCTGCAGCCCCTTTATTCGAAACTGCGTAAGGGTTCCAACCCGATTCGACCTGGATGACGGCATCGACAAGTTCCACCGGCACGTCGAACGCTGAGGCATAGGACGCGGCGCATTTCACGGAAAACTGCTCGACATCTGGCGGTTCAGCTGCATGCGCGGCTGGGGCCACAAGCGCAACGGTGAAAAGGATCGCCTTTACAAGCATCTTTCACTGGTCAAACCCCTCAGGCAGCTGCCGGAGCCCTTTGCCGCCGCGCGTTTCAGCTTGTCCCGATAGATCTTCGAATCCACGACCAGACCTTCGAAACCCTCTCGGAGCAGCAGCCGTCCTCGATCTCCTTCGGTCTTCGCCAGTAATGGCAGCAGGATGTCTCTTTGTTCCGGCATGATTTCTTTGACTCCGAGAATCTCCAGTGCTTGCTGCGAGGACCAGCATTTCGGCGATGGAGGGAGGCTTCTCCATATTCCAGCCACGGAGCGCGTGCGCCAGGCCAGCCATCTGCCCGAGTAGCCCCGCATCTTGATTCGCACTCCGCGCGGCAAGGATCTCGACTTCGCGGTCGACTCCGGGGTATTCAAACCGGAGATAGAGGCACCGTCTGCGTAAGGGGTCGCCTAACCGGCGCTCTTCATTGGAACTGAGCACGACGAACGGAATCGTTTCTGCCTTGATCGTCCCCAGTTTCGGGATCGTGATCTGCCACGCGCTCAAAATCTCGAGAAGCAGCGCCTCGAAGGCGTGGTCGACCTTGTCGAGTTCGTCGATCAGCAACACGCAGGGCTTTGTCTTGTTCCGTAGCGCTCGCAGCAAAGGTCCCTGCGCAAAGAAGTCCAGAGAGTGCAGCTGGTTCCGAATGAGATCCCACTCCTGGCCCAATCGTTCCTTCTGAGTTTCGAGGAACAGCCGTTGCAAGGACTCATCGAACTTCCCGATGGCCTTTTCTTCCGTGATCCCTTCGTAACATTGCAGGCGCTCTACGGTGGTAGCCTGCTGCGGCAGCGACGGCATAAGCCAGTTCTGTCTTTCCGCAGCCAGGCGGTCCCTCGACTAGCAGCGGCTTTTGCATTTTCGCCGCGAGATACACGACTTCGAGAGTTACGGGATCGACCACGTACTGCGCATCGCGCAGTCCGTTCGCGAGTTTTTCCGTCGATGCAAACACGGATTCCGCCTCCCTGAGGCGGCGGGAACATAACCCAAGAATTTGTGGTGTGCACTCGGCCGACGTTCGCCATCAGCACTTGAGATCAGAGGATGAAGCCCGCAGCAACATCGAATTCGCACCGATATCGACTGCGAATTAGATTTGCAAAATCGCTTCTAAGTGCTTCGTTCAACGAACGATGCGCTGAACTTGAGCGGATAGTTGAAAGTCGTACTCTGCAGAGGGGCTCTATTGGCCTGGAATTTTTCAGCCAATTGGAGGCTTCATGACTAGCTTACCGGCATAGCCGGGAAAGCCAGGGAATCTTGGCAGTTGAAGCTCTCATGGCTAGCTGGCGCTGCGAGCTCTTCGGGCTTACGAGGCCTGTCCGGATTTCGCGGTTTCTGCCATCGAGGCGCGCCGGAACTTTCATTCGCCAGTGTCTCGTTTCATGGCTAGCCTTGGCAAAGATTTCGGCATTTCGATTCTGGGGGCGTGTTCGGTGCCCGGTCACACCTAACGCAACAGAAAATCGCGCCAATCTGACGTCTCATGGCTAGTTCTCAGTCCGGATCGCATCTTGATCGGTCCCGTGATTCTCGGTAGTCTCAGCTCGTTTGGCGATTCTCACGGATTGCTATCTGGAGCAGCGCGTGCACGCAACACCGCAAACCACGCAGCAAGGGCGGTTTTCAAGAGTCGAACTGAGGGCCCAGGCTCTCGCCAACCGCCAAGCCAAGAAACAGTTGCTGCAAATCCCATGGAAACGATTTCGCAAGGCTTACGAGGAATATCCTCAGTGGCTGGGCCTATCGCTTTGGAGTAGGGCTGTCGTTACCGCGCAAGGCCACGGTTCTACCGAAATCTTTAAGACCCTCAGAGAGCGTTGCCCTGGCTTTCTCGAGAGTGAAGAATCCATACGCGAACCAAACCTACTGGCTTTTCACCTTCTGGAATGGGTTCACAGCCGGATATTTGACCACGCCAAACGACAGGGGTGGCTCGATGCGCTTACTTTTTATGGAGTCAGGCATCTCCGATCTCAGGCGGTTTGGGCTTTTTGGGAACATTGCGAAAATGAGTGGAGCAGAGTCCCGCCGAAAGCAGTTCCTTCCTTCGACGAGTGGCGACAGCGTGCCTGGGAAACGAAAATCTGTGGCCAGGTCACTTATTCAGACATGGCGCTGGCCGTTGAAAACTACATCGATTGGGAAGCAGCGGCTCAGTGGGTCCGCCCTTTACTCACTGGCGGTATCAAACTGCCGACGCATGTTGTAACCGAACTAGAACGCAGGCTCTCACGTGCATGCTACCGCCCAGGGTTTACGTCGAAGGAAAAGGGTGAGATAAGGTCTAGAGACTGGCGATCCGTGATCAGGGCAGCCAAGCAAGGCGTTCTGCGCGACGCAAAAGCGGAAGGCTGCCTCGATGGTTTTATGGAATGGGTACGCTCTCATCCCCGGCAGGTTCGCCTCATGGTTTGGGGGAAGCTCTGGACAAAAGAGCAACCTGAGAAACGAGTGCGATACTACCCGTCATTGCGCCAGTGGAACCAAACTGCTGATCAGTACACGGAAGCAAAGCCCAAAGGGCTATGGATGAGCTGTTCGCGCGTTGTGTGAGTTGCATATCAGACTCTACGAGCTCTTCTAACGACCGTCTAATCGTAAGTGGTGACTTTGTCGAAGTTTTCGTTGTTTCCGGCGCAAATGTTAAAGTGAGCCCATGCAACATTCCGATTGCAAGGGCGCGATGTCAGAATCCGGCTTACAGGCTCACCCGCTCTGTCGGCCTACCACTCAAACACTGGCTGCATCTTCTGCTCGCTTTTTACAGTCATCTAACGCTTTACATCGACAAGGAAGGGAACCGCCATCCTGAATATTTGTGGATTGACCGTACTGGATTCAAAGGCGAATCGCGGGTAGAAGAAGCCGAGATCGATACGGTGCTGCGTCTAATTTCATCGACGCCGGAAGAATTGGAACGGGCACTGCAAGTCAGGCTGGGCCGCATGGGGTAGTTCAGCCAAAGACGGGGAACTGCTGGCAAAGTTCCGTCGCCTGCTGAGCAAGACAGACGAAAAGAACCAACGGATGTTGCTGTTCATGGCGCAGAAAATGGCAGGATCGGCTCGGAGGACCAACGTGACCGCACGGTAAAATGAATATCAGATGTTCGGCGGCGGTGACTGGGGCTTCGGGTGGGTTTTGTCGCAAATTGTTATTGGTGGATGGATATGAAGTTTGAGTTTTGACAAAATGTCGGGCAGCATGACGTTCAAGAGCGTGTCCGCGATCTCGATACTTCGAGTCGCCATTTCCGTCTCGACAGTTTCGCCTTGGTGAACCACACCGTTTCGGGCTACTTGAATGTTCTGTATTTCCTCCCACAACGTCTGATTGGAACCGGATCGCTTGAAGTTGCTCAAATCGAATGAGCTAAATTCCGCGACGATTCCGGCCAGTATCTTGTGGTAGCGGCCCACGCTCGTCTGATTCATGCTCTGCTCCACAATCAACAGGGCAAGGTCTTCTATGTGTACGAGACCTGAAATCAGTGGTCTGAGTAGAACATTTTTGATTATCAGTTCAGTCGAAGCCACTCCGAACACAAAGGCTGCACGAGGATGGGTCGGCATAAGACTGCGTGCGTAACCGAGTGTTTCGAACGCCGGAAACGCTACATCTGGATGTTCTACGTAGTAGGATTGCAGGCGCTCCGCCGTAAATACTTGTATGGCCTCTTCGTAGTTGTCCTCGAAGAACTCCCGCGCGAACTCAGCCGCGTTGTCACGCACCCACTCGCGGGCTTGTTTCTCGAAATTTTCCTCCGCAGCAGCCTCCTGTGCGGCTTCCCATCTCGCCTCGTCCTCCCAATCGTCGCCGTTCACAGTTCCTCCCTCGGCTTACGAACTAAGTGTCTAGGGACTCGTTCCACTCGGCACCTGTCACCCATGCCAGAGCGGACAATTTGCCACTGACCATGCCCCACTCAAAGTCGTCCCACCCAAGATTCTTCTTCCCATATTTTCGTTCGATCTTTCGAGCGGCTTTTTTCGCGGTCGCCAGAATCGGTTTTTGTTCCTTAGTTAGCGGTTCCTTGCCAGACTGGATTCGATAAAGCCAGTTTTGATGGCGGTTCCACCATACTTTGTCCCAAAATTCTCCGTGTGCTGCGTGAATTGCTTTGTCGCTTCGCCGAAGGATCATTCCCCAGTTCTTACCGGGATGTTCTTCGTCGGGCAGCCACTCCACTTTGTCTCCTTGTTTGTTGTACCCCACCGGGTATCCGTTTGGCCCGAGTTCACCCTGTTCGACTGGATCGTGTGTTCCGGCATTCGACATCCGCCTCAACCCCAAAACGTCCTGACTGAATCGTTGAAACTGCTCCGGCTTGATTTTGTGCTTGCGGTGCATGCGGTAAAGTTCGGTGATCGCAAAGGCTCGGTCCAATTTGCCGGGGCGAACAGGCTTACTAGCTTTGATGCTCCGAACTTGTCGTAACAGATCACGGAGAAGCATTTGACGGAGCCCATCGACCGTGCTGAAACTTCCAACGAAGGCTTTCTTGTAGGTGGTCTGCTTGAACTTTCGCAGCTTCTCATGCTGGTTTAGGTCGATTTTGTTTGGATCGACGGGGCGACTCGAAAAGTAAAGTAGTGCGGGTTTTCCGGCGGCCACGAACTGATCGATTTCCTCAACCGTGCCCGACTCAGCGACCCCTGTGCTGGCACCGATCCTTGTCCAGAACATTCCCACTAAGAAGTCACAATCTCGAACGAGTTGGCGGTTAATAGCCTCTTGAGGCTTGACTCCGGTTTGCGGTGTGGCGTGGGTCTCCCACTTGACGGGCAAAAGGACGACTGACTCGGAGACGGCATGTTGCGCGTTCCATTCGTTGACTGCTTCCGTCGCAGCGTGCCGTTCTTCGGTCAGATCAGATGGCGAGGCTATCAGTACACGGTAAATGTCTGATTTGAGTGGCATCAGTTTGTCTCCCAATATGCGAGAGGTTGGCCCACGACTATTTCGTTTGGTCCCAAAACGCCAGAAAATCGGCGACTGTCTTAGGTGCGTGACCTGAAAAATGGTTGTTGACGTACACGAAGCTCGAAACTCCACGCTTCACCGCACGCTGGCAAACGTCAACCCAACTGTGCAGTTCCCGAGTTCGATCCACGATAACTTTGTCCCAAACCTGCGTCTGTTTCTCAATCCCTTTGCGATCTCCCAGCAGCCGGATGTAAGTGAAGTCAGCCGTCAGATAGTCGAAAGACATCCGAGCGGGCAGAGGCATCCATGATTGGTCCTGTAAAACCAGAGCGACGCCATGTTCGCGCAACAAATCGGCGAACTGAGCGTTCAGCCAATATTTATTTCGAATCTCGATTGCGAACCTGTGTCCCTTTGGCAGCTTTGTTAGGAACGGAATCAACCGGGCAAGAAATTCATCCCCGGACTTGAATGTGTCTGAATTGAAGTAGGGGAACTGAAAAAGAAGCGGCCCGAGTTTGTCACCGAGCAAGTCCATCGTGTCGATGAACGTGCCAAAAGCACCGTCGCAATCGACCAAACATTTTTCGTGAGTGATTTCCTGCGGGACCTTAGCAGCGATTAGAAACCCCTCGGGAGTCTTATCTGCCCATCCCTGCGCAACCTTTCTAGCTGGCGTCCGGTAGAACGTCGAGTCGATTTCGACTGTGCTGAACTTCGTGGCGTAGTAAGTCAGGTAGTCGCCGGGCTTCATGCCAGCAGGGTAGAAGGAGTTTTCCCAGCCCTTGGCTGTAAACGCAGATGTGCCGATTCGTAGCTCGGTCATTGAAAGATCTTACAGGTTCAACTTGGCTGCGTCTGCGGGATGATCTCTCTTGAACCGCTGAACGGTTTCGATGGCGTTCTTAATGGTGTCCTGAACAATCGGCAACGCAAACTGGTCAGCTTCGAGCACACGAGGAGTCATAGTGCTTCTCGGCCAATCCATGTGAACGATGTAGGTCTCAACCCATTGTCGGATAGCGGGATCGTTGAACACATGCGAATAGGCAATCGTTTGAGCGCCATTCATCGTGATCCAGTTGTGAGTTTTTATCACGAGGCTCACGGCTTCGGCATGTTTCGTAGACCAAAGTTTCTTTTCGCGGCTATCTTCCCTTAACAGGTCAACCTGTTTTTTCGTGTAATAGACACCAATAAGTGTCAGGATACCGACCAGTAATCCGAGCGCGTTCCAAACCCACATGGCGGGGATTCTAGCACCGTTGGCACTCGCTACGGCTCTCATGCTTGCCGATGTATAATGCCTCCGTGCCAGCACGAAAAACGCCCGCAAAACTCTCTGTCGCGCAGGCCGAGATTGCCGCGCAGTTTGCTGACTATTCCTTCGATTACCCGAAACTGTCCTTCGATGAAGTCGCCCGAAGGGTTTTAGGCCCTAAACCGTTTCCAGCCACTTCGAATGGCAGAGCCTTCCGGCGCGAAGCCAAAGCCGTCTTCGATCAGGAGCGGAAGCCGTGACTTCAAACGTCAACGACTACGACAAATTCCAGCAACAAATATTCGATGAAATAGAAGAAATCGAACAGAAACAACGAGACCGCATTCTGATCGATTTTGTCACCGTGGCTTATCGGTGCGGCATAGATGTACCGAAAGAGATTAAAGCGGGTAGGCCGATGGATGACATCATCAAGCGCGTCACTGAAAAACGGAAAACGTTGGGTATCTGACCGATGAATGCCGATTCGATCATTTCAGCAGTTCACGCCGAACTACAGCGCCACACCTTCGACACGTTTGTGAGCAATCCCCCATCGATGGCACAAGGCGGTCGAGGCGTTGTCGTTTCCGGGTGTCCGACGTGCAAAAAGCAGATGCAAAGCCTGAATCAGTTTATGAGCCATTTGCTTGACGATGTACTCCCGGCGTCGATCCGCAGGGCCGTTTCTGAACAGAACTGAATCTCCGTGGCCCCGATCAAAAGCAAAGCGCAGTTTTTCGAGCCTGATCCAACCAATGCAGCCTTTCCCGGTCTATCGCTGGACAAGCATTATGAAATGGTGTCGCAGTATTGTGTTCTCCACGCTGGCGTTCCAGAAGATGTTCGGAACTACTTCAACTCACTGGTCATGCTCTATCTGCACGGCTGGCTTTACTATCCTTTCTTCACCACGGCGGGTTTCCTCAGCACCTTCATAGTTGAGATGGCTTTGAGAGATCGTTTGCCTGCGAAAAAGCTGAGCAAGAAGGGAAGGGATTCAAGATTTGTGGGAGAATTGCTCAGGGAGGCCCAGCAGAACGGATTGTTGCGCGACGAAGATTTCCCAAGTCTCAAGAATCGTCGTGCACATTCAGACGAACTTAGTCGCGCCATGGCCGAAACTGTTGGCGTTCAAGCTGTGGTTGAGCTCCCGGAACCGTATGTGGAAACCCTAATCAGATGGCTTCCGAAAGTCCGAAACGATTTTGCGCATCCCAAAATGCAATCGATCATGCCGCCCGGCATGGCGTTCGATGGTTTGATGTTGACCGCCGAAATCATCAACGCACTTTGGCCCGATCCGAAGTCTGATACCTAGGTCGTTCCAACAGCAAGGTTAGAACGCGCATCTTCGTCGTGATCGAAACCGCTCCGGGTGGAAATCGCATTTAACCGCCATGTTATACTTTAGTTTGTATCTAGCTAGGTGGAGGCGTGGGATGTGTGACTACCTGAACGCAGATGGAACACCGTGCAAGAATCCGGGGCACTGTCACGTGCACGGCCCAAACAACAAGTCCCGTAAGCGAGCGCCCCGTCCAAAGCAACGTAGTCACAGGTTCAAAAACATCTTGGAGCACACGGTAGCGATCCTTATGGCGACGTTTGTATTGAGTGTGCCGTCCCTCACCAAAGATGCGGTGGTTGCATTCAAGAGTTCCCCTCAGTCGCCTGCCGTGACCACGGTAGAACTATTGCCGCCGGGTCCAGTCGGCAATTTGAAAGCAACAGCGTGGACAGTCGATCCGTCTCGTTTGCAAGAGAATTTATCCCATTCGGATACGCTGACCGTCGCTGTCACCAGAGCAACGCCAGCCGCTACCGAAATTGTCAACGGAATCGATCCAAACTCCGTCTTGGGGTGCCTGCTTTTTCGTGGCCCGGGCAATCCCTTTCCGATGCAGTGGCAGCGATGAACAAGACTGCCTCCGAAACAGCGCTTCCTCCACTGACGGGGCAGCCGTTTCCGGCGTCGTCGTTTGATCCGTCGAAAATGATTTCTGCGTCCACCATAGATCGGATGAAAACATTGATGGATGCCTCGGGCGTCGGTGCGTCGCAAATCGGGACTGCTCAAACCGCAAGTCTTCAAATGCCTGCAAACAGCGGGATACTGACTGGCGTTCCGAGCACAAGCAGTTTCCAGCTAGCAAGTCCGACAATCATTGGAAACGGGACTCCAATCGTGCTCCCGAGCGGATGGCAGACGTTTCCAACCACTATTCCGACTACACTTCCCGCCATTCAGTAGTCACTTCGCATTCCCGACATGACAGAAACATGACAGCAGGGAATACATCCCTGACAAAATCCCGTCCACACAAGTTATGGACGTAGATTTTTAGATTGATTCGGCGTAACTTGGTTATTTAGATGAGTTTCTTCGGAATCCGGCTTACAGGTTCACGCCTGCGAAGCGACTTCACCTACATACAGATCTCGGAATGTCTGAAGAATGCATTACCTCGAATTGAGCGACCACATTTCTCACATCGCCGCACGATTCGTGCATGCTTGCGCAGGGGCACTAACCGGCGAGACGCCGGTTCACCGGATGTCGGAACCCAATCCATCGAGCTGGTAAGCCATTCTCGGGTCTCTCGAGAAAGACGGTCTTGCTCAATGAAAGATCCGTAGCGCCGGCAGAAATGTCTCAGAGAGATTTCCGTAATCGTCGGGTCATAAAATCTCAGGACACCGCTCGCAATCAGCGTCTCCACTCTCTTCATAGGTATCCCAAGCGATGCCGCAACCTCCGCCCACACTCGTTTGCCGCGCGACGGTTTGGCTGGTGGTGTGACGGAACACTCGACCAAACTTCGATTATTTGAGTTGCCCGCCGCCGAAAGGGCCATCTCACTACGCGGTTCTTGTGCAGCGTTAGGCGTAGGGGGAACCTCATTGCTTCGAATTGCCTGCAATGGGTCGGACTGGCGCAAACAATCGAGCGATTCGCGAGTTATACGAGGATCCCGCACTTCTAATAGACCTTCGACAATAAACCGCTGGATCGCGCCCGTGGAAATATGCAGTTCAGTTGCGAGAGCAGATCGGGCGAATCCTTCTACGTGGGCACGGCTGCTCTTGCCAAGCGTGGTGAGGTGATATCGAATGGCGGCTTCGGAGCGATGCAACACTTTCGCAATCACGCGAACACTCTTATAACCTGCAAGGTCGAGGAGCATTCTGTTGTCTTCTTGGGTCCAGGCAAGGCTAGCGCGCTCCTGGCCACGTTTGGAAGTTCTTTGAACGAGCCCGCTTTTTCCTGCGTGCTGCCAGATTGCGTGAGGCCGCCACTCCGGATGGTGTTTTAGAAGTCGGCGGACGGCTTCCCGCTTACCTTGCCATCCGGCTTGGTACCCCTCGCGCAGGATCCTTTCATCTTCAGGAGTCCAGACTGAGCGGAATTGATACGGCTGTCGCGCTGGATTTTTTAGTCGCCGAATGCGTTGCCACAGCTGCACCCTTTGCAACCCTGGTTCATGCCTCAATATCCTTTCGATCGCCGCGTGAGAACCTTCGCGACCTCGCTTCGATCCGTTGCGCAGTATTTCGTCCACTTGTTCCGGAGAGAAAAACCGGAAGGAATAGCCACCCGTTGTGTGTTCCCAACGGTCCGCCATGGAAGAAAACACCTTGGTCTATTCAGCCGGGAGACGATAAGTACTCCGCAAAGGCTCACTCGAGGTTTGTTCATCGAAAGCGGTGTACTACCCAGAGTGGCCCATGTACTTTCTATGGCTGCATCCCAACACTCTCTCGCACTCGGGTGCTCTTCATCGTTGCTCGGAAAAGCGGCCAGTGCGCGAGGGCCAGATCGTGCCTTTCAGTGGCGGAGAAGCGGTGGAATAACTTGATTCTGGTCGGAACAATGGCCAGCTAATGGCGGGAATTCGAAATCGGCAGCGGAATTAGGGTCGCACGGCCTGTGCATCTTTCAGGAAGGAAGCTCGGCGAGTCGGCGCGTGGTAGGTATTGCGACCGAAGGAGGATTTGCGTTGATTCTCCCAGGTTACTCAAGCATCGAAAACTACCGAAATAGCTCTTCTATTGTGCCCATCGGCAAGAAGAACCTTCGCTCGATCTTGGGGAGCTCAAGAAATCCATATTTCCTATAAAAAGCAGCGGCCGCGGGATTTTTTGCGTCGACGATCACTCCAGCCGACGCTATCTCCCTACTATAACTAAGACTGCGGTGGAGTGCGTCCATCAAGAGTGTTGCACCGTGGCCCTGTCCGCGAAATTCAATACTTACGGCGAGACGACCGAGTAGCGTGGTCGGCACCATCGGATATTTGGGCAGCTTCTTCGCGACTTCCGGAGGGATGACGTCGAGGTGCACCGCATATTGAGACAAAGTGTAGTACCCGGCGATCGTGACTCCGTCAGACGTGAGCACAAACGGAACGGCTACGTGCTTCCTGAGATCCTGTATCGCCTGTTTGTGAAGATAATCATCCAGAATCTGAACTCCGCATGAAAAAGTCGCCCGGTCGTGTTTCGGACCGAGCGGCTCTATCACGAACCTACGTTGTTCAGAATCGCTGGACAATCAGAGCCCCATCTGTTGCCTATACCGCCGGGCAGCCTTACGTGCGGCTTCGTTCGGCGCCGGGGGATTCAAGACTGCATTCACAAAGACTTCGCGGGCCTCGCCATGCAAGGTCAAGAGATCGTGGTCCTTGATTGCCGCGGTCGCAGCCTCCTGGGCGCTCGCGACGACAAACTCCGTTACCGAGGTGCCGCGCAGAGCTGCCGCTTGGGCGATTAACTTCTTCTGTTCCGGCGTTACTCGAGCTTCCAGACGTTCCTCTTTCAGGGACCGGCGACCGATTGTCGCAGCTCGCTTCATAACATGCCTCCACTTCCTAAGCCATTGTACGGCGAATCGCCGTACGTGTCAAATAGGGCTTTGTACGTACTCGACTCATGCCACAGGGAGAACTTGTCCTCACAATCGGACACGGCAACGACGACTTGAAGACGATGGAAGGTACAGATTACCATGCTGGCACGCCTTGACACTGTGGCGACCGCCTAAAGCATGCGCTCAAGGTGGCTGGCGTGGCGCCCTGAAATCCTTTGGAATCAGTCTATGCCAACAAGAGTAATGACCGGACTCGCGCTTCCTTTCTACGAGACGGCGCTTGAATTCACGGAGGGGATGGCCTGTGGAAGGCTACACAAGCTCATCAGATATCCAGCAGCGGTGATCGTCCTGGTAAGCACTTCACTCGACGCGTACATAAACGAGACTCTTGCGTTCCACCATCTGATGGAACCGGCCAAACAACTGAGAATCGCGGAACTGAGAGAAAAGAAATTGAGAGAGAAGTGGGTTCATGCCCCAGAGATTCTTGGCGGCAAGGCAATCGACATGAACGCGGAGCCATACTTGTCATTCGACCTGTTGTTGACGCTGCGAAATAAGCTCGTTCACTATTCCGCAGGATTCAGGACAACCAGCGAATATCCGCTAACCAAAATCGATGAGTACAAGCAGCGGTTCGCGTTCACGCATGAGGGTACATCTGACTGGACTTCGCAGGTGCTAAATCTCGAATGCGCCCGTTGGGGATGCAGGACTGCACAGGGGATGGTGCAAACATTCCACAAACTGAGCGGTATCAGACAGCTATACGTCTGGCCCGATCCTGCATGAGTGGCCTAACGCTTCTGGAAGACCTGTTGCGGATTGTGTGTCAACTCTCCCTCACTCGCATCGCGCCAAGCGCAACTATCACAAATTCTGGGCGGGCTTAGGAAAGTTGCCGGCCCTGCCGTATTTTTCCGAGAGCCTCGTCCGCCTGTTGCAATTCCGCCAATCGTTGCTCGAGCTCTCCCCGAAAGATTTCAGCCTGCTCATAGAGTCGCGCATTCTGAATGGCTACGGCCGCGGGAATGGCAAGTGACTTGGCAAGCCGCAAATGCTCGTGGGTAAATGTGTGACCGCGCGTATCGCCGAGCGAGAGAAAGCCAAGAACTCGCTGGGATGCAACAAGCGGTACGCAGAGCCAGGAACGCAGATGAGAGAAGCCTTTGAAGCTTACCCATTCCCCCTCTTGAGCTGTATTCGTGATCAAAAGGCTCTGCTTCGTAGCAAGTATCTCCATTAGGAACCGGCTGTCCCGTGCATCGAGGGTTGCCAGAGAACGCGGGAGGCGCCGATTCGGTTCGCACTTCTGAACCTCGCGAGCAAGAAACAGGCGAGTATCAACCTCCACCAGGATGACTTGCGCCAATTCGCACGGAACTAGATTCAGGAGCGATTGAAGAAGGGTGTCGAGCACATAGTCCATGCTCAGGTCCTGCGTGAGCGCGAGGCTCGTCTTGCGGAATGCCTCGGCTTCCGCTCGTGCCGCTTCGGCCATATCCAAATTCCGCGCCATCTGCTCTTCTGCGGATTTCCGCGCTGTGACGTCCTGGGCGGTACCTACAAGGCGCCGAACAATTCCAGCAGGATCCCTGACAGGAAATCCGCGCACCCAGACCCAGTGATTCGTATTGTCGGGCCTGACGATTCGGAATTCCTCATCGAACTGGCCCGTTCGAACCGATTCGTCCAATCGCGAAAGCACCCGGACCCGATCCTCAGCGTGTATAACATCTTCGTATGACTTGGGATCTTCGCTTAGCGATTGGCAGGAGCGGCCGGTGATCGTTTCATAGGCAGGGTTGACGTAGAGGACCTTCATGTTCTCCGCGTCGAGCATCCAGAAGATTTCTTGGATGTTATTGGCCATCTGTTGAAAGCGTTCTTCGCTTTCGCGCAGGGCAGCTTCTGCCTGCTTCCTCTGGGAGATATCACGAAGCACGGTCACATGCCGGCCCGGAAGAAAATTGGCTTTTGCAGTGTATTCAACGAAGATAGTCCGGCCGTCACCACGCGAAACGCGCGTCTCGCTGTGTTCGTACGTGCGGTCGAGGAATCGCTTCCAGGCCACGTTGAAGTCATCTCTCGCGAAGAATTTGTCAATCGACTTACCCATTAACCTATCGTGGTCGGTTCCTAAGAGTGTCAGCGCTGCCGGATTGGCTTCGAGACACACGCCCTGATCGTCAAGTATCAGAATGCCGTCCAGGGTGTTGTCGAACACGGATTTGTATTCGCGTTCGGTCGCGTCAAGCGCGTTTGCGGTCTGTCGATGCTCGCGCCGCGCGAGAAGCAGAAAGCGAACGTGAAGGCCTATAGCAATGGCAAGAGCGATCAGGACGAGAGTGAGTAAAACTGAGGACAGAGGACCGCTATAGAGGTGGGCTCCAAATGCAGTAGCCAGCAAAGTTACGGCCGCGAAGCCGATGAGAACCGCGCCAGCACGCAGCCAACGTTGCGACTTTGCCCTTGAGAAGTCTGAGCCAGGCATCTGCATATCACCGCTGCCTTAGCAGAACACGGATCAAAGGACTGTAACGATCGAAAACGAAATCGCAGTAACGGTCGAATAAGATCCTAATGCCGTTGCTCTTCAAGCAGGATGCTACGCGCGTGGGCTATCGCGAGTCAATGTGCATGGAATCAACGGCTCTTCAGGAAGCGCGAATTTCTGTCACGCCGAATTGCAGCGTCTCGTTACGGCTCGACGATCACCTTAGCAATGCGGTGTATGAGCTCAAGCTGTTGGGGACTACACTTATTTAACAGCGAATCCATGCGTTTTCGCAGGTCTCGCGGATCTTCCTCTCTTTCGAGTAACAGAAGCGTGCTGGGGGAGACGTCTAAGCCCTTTGCCATGGCCACGATCGTGTCTAGGCTCGGCACCTTCTGCGATCGTTCGACATCGCCCCAAAAATTCCCCGTGATATTCCCTCTTTCTGCAGCCTTCTCGAGGCTGAGCTTCGCCGCCTTCCGAAGCTTGCGAACTCGTTGCGCAAATAAATCCCTGTGTTTCACGCCTCTTCACCCACGCAGACCATAGCGGGGGCAAAAGGCACAGAACACTTCCCATAGGATGGAATCAAGTCAGAAAGAAACTCTATAGAGGTCCATGGCGAATCGAGCCCACCCCTGAGTTGGCGTTCGCGACGCCTGGCTCCTCGTGTGCATCGGGCGAACAATGAAGAGCCCCGAACCACTAGGAATGACTCTCTAACCGATATCCTCGAATGACCTTCGATATCTGGAGTACAAGGTGCAACTGCTCGGAAGTGAACAAATCGAGGAGCTCATTCAATTCCTTGCGGTGCTCACTCCTGACATGCTGATTTTCAAACGTCAGCAGCGTGGGCGGAGTAACCCCGATTCCTTCAGCGAAGCCAAAAAGCGAATCAAGGCAAGGTTCCTGCTCATTTCGCTCCACGGTTCCCCAAAAGTTTGGCGAGAGTCCGCCTCGTTCGCTCGCTTGTTCGATGGTAAGGTCTGCGGCGTTCCGAAGCGCTCGGAGTCGGTTCGCAAACATCTCGCGATAGTTGACATCTGCCATTCCGCAAACGATAGAGGTGAATGGGGCCTGGCACCACAATCTATGGCATGTATTTATCTTGTAAAAGACACTCTATAGCGTTATATCTATGTAGTTCTAAACACTAAAGAGTTGAATGAGCTTGCCCAGTGAGCAAGGCTGTCGAAGCCCGTTTGGTGTCTCTCCCCTGGACCGCCGCTTGCACGTGTGAACTGTTGTGATCTCACCTATCACGGCCCGCCTTACGTCCCCCACGTCAGCGAGCGAATCTCTGGAAAGTGCTCAATCCGATGCCGCCCGGCCTTCTGACGAGATGTTGATTAAGAGAATAGCGGAGGGTGACCAAGCGGCCTTAGGATGTCTATTTCAGCGGTACGTTCGAATCGCTCAAAGCATCGCTTCCCGCATCCTCAGAAATACATCAGAGGCAGAGGATCTTGTCCAAGACCTGTTCATCTTCATTCAGAAGAAAGCCGCGATCTTTGACAGTTCAAAAAGCGGGGCGGGCTCTTGGATTGTTCAGATGGCGTATCAGAGAGCGATTGAGCGACGACGTCGCCTAGCAATCCGGCACTTCTACAAACGCGAGGACCTTCAAAGCAGCGCAAGCCGCGTGGTCGGTATACCGACCACGGAGCACGATTATTCCCCAGAGGCGGTGTTTGGACGTAATGGACTAGAGAAGCTACTCGGCGCCCTGTCGGAGGATCAGCGCGAGACCCTGCGCCTGTTCTTTTTCGAGGGCTATACTCTGACGGAAATCGGCGCGAGGATTGGGCAGCCACTCGGAAATGTGAGGAATCACTACTATCGAGGTTTAGACAAGTTGCGGAAGCAAATGTTTGGGGATAAGGTTCGGGGCATTTGAGCCACATGGTGGGAAACGGAAATCATCGCGAAGAAGGGAAGTGGTCGCAGAAGCGACCGCACGAAGAGTTTCTCGAACTCTGCGCGATTTCGACTACGGGCGAGCTAACCGAAGATGAACAGATGGAATTGCGGGGACACCTCGCAGTCTGTTCAGAGTGCCGGCAGGTCTTACGGGAGTTCGAGACGGCAGCCGATGTCGGCGTGCCCCTCTTGTCGGCGGAATTGGCGGCACCGAATCTGCCGGAGCGCACCTCGATAGCCGCGGAAATTCCTACACCGATCGCGGCCTCCAACCTGAAAATCGAAGAATCAGAGTCAGATCACGATCTTGCTGAACACGGCACAGGCTCGGTCCTTGCGCACCGAAATGGTCATCATCGCAGCGAAGTGAATTGGAATTACGTCTGGATGCCGTTTGCTGCCGCCGTCGTGCTTACGGTCGCTTTGGGTATCTACGCGTACCAAGTAGGACGGCGCCACGCCTCCCCAGTGGTTCGCGTGACATCCACACCTGCTGACGGCAACGTGAACGCCCTTGAACAGAAATTGAGCGACGCGGGCCACGACCGGGAAGTGCTTAAGGCGCAGGTCGCAGAACGGGATCGAATGATCCGGGAACTGCAGCGCCAGATTGAGGACGAATCCGCGGCTCTAACCGACGCGAAGAGCGCGCAGGCCAATCTGGAGCGTTCACTCCAGGATGCGGTAAACGAGAAACAGCAAATTGCGCAACAACAAAGCAGTGCGAACCAAAGCCTCGATGCTGCCGAGGCGTCACTAAAGAAGATGCAGGCAGACCTCGACTCCGTGCGACAACAGCGGGACCAAAACGAAGTGCGAGCCGGGAGCCTGGAAGCACAGATCAAGGAGCTCAATGGACAGCTGAGGCAGAGCCAACAGATGGCCGGCAAGCAGGAAGACTTGCTCGCCGAAGACCGAGACATCCGCGACTTGATGGGAGCCCGCGATCTCTATATTGCGGAAGTCTACGACGTGGCTCGCGACGGCGCTACGCAGAAGCCGTACGGCCGAGTCTTCTACACCAAGGGCAAATCCCTCGTCTTCTATGCTTACGATCTGGATGAGCAGTCGGGTGCAAAAAACGCCAGCACTTTTCAAGCATGGGGGCAGAACGGTCCGGACCGACAACAGGTCCTAAATCTTGGCATCTTCTACCAGGACAGTGTGGCCAAGAAACGCTGGGTGCTCAAGGTCGACGACCCTCGCACGCTCGACCAGATCAACGCTGTCTTCGTGACGGTTGAGCCTCAGGGGGGCAGTCGTAAGCCGAGCGGGAGGTCTCTGCTTTTTGCCTCCTTGAGGATCGAGCCAAATCATCCGTAGCTCGACATCTTGGCAGACATCCTAGCTCGCCTCAGCTTTTGATGAAGTCTGATTGATACAACTGGGAATTCTCCTGCGTAGGTCGAGAGAGTTTGTTTCAATCCCTCGGTTACAGGAGAGCCAACGTGCGAGTGCGTCACATCCTCTTCGTTTCCTTTTTGAGCCTTGTCATCATTGCACGTGTCTATGGCCAATCTCCGAATGGAACCATCAGCGGGCTCATTGTTGATCCAACCGGCGCGATAATTGTCGGGGCGGATATTCTGGCCGCCAACGATGCGACGGGGGTTCAGTATTCCGCTAAGACAAACGGGGGTGGGATTTACTTGGTATCCAGCCTTCCACCGGGAACATACCGCCTTCAGGTGTCAAAGATCGGCTTTAAGACACTCATTAAGCCCGATATCGTTCTGAATGTTCAGGATGCCCTGGCCATCAACTTCACGCTGCCGGTCGGTGCCATATCTGAGGTAGTGACGGTAACAGCCGGAGCACCGATGGTCAATACGACGGACGGCTCTGTGAGCACGATCGTTGACAAGAACTACATAAAGAACATGCCGCTCAACGGGCGGAGTTTTCAAGATTTGATTTTGCTGACTCCCGGAACAGTTACGCAGTCACCTCAGAACAGCCCCAACTCGCAGCTGGGCGAGACTGGCGAATTCAGCGTGAACGGCCAGCGCACAGAGTCAAACTACTATACGGTTGATGGTGTGGGTGCGAATGCCGGCGCTGCGCCAGGTGTATTCATGCTTTCGTCGGCCGGAGGAAGTGGCTCCGTTCCCACCGCAAGTGCTTTGGGAACTACCCAGGCCCTGGTTTCCGTGGATGACCTCCAAGAGTTTCGCGTCCAAAGTTCGACCTACTCAGCAGAATATGGCAGAAATCCAGGAGGCCAATTTGCGTTTGAGACGAAGTCAGGTGCCAATCAGTGGCATGGCAGCGCATACGATTACCTGCGAAACGGCGTCTTCGACGCTAACGATTGGTTCAACGACTACTTGGGCGTCAAGCAGCTCGCATTGCGGCAGAACGATTTTGGCGGAACCCTCGGTGGCCCAGTGGGAATTCCGGGCGTCTACGATGGGAAGGACAAGACTTTCTTTTTCGTGTCCTATGAGGGCTTGCGCTTGATTCAGCCCCAGGAGGCCACGGTGAACTACGTTCCGGATGGCGGCCTGCGTACAAGCGCTCCTGCCTCTCTTCAACCTGTACTCAATGCCTTTCCGGTTGCCAACGGGCCAGACGTGGGAAGCGGAATCGCCGAATTCCTTTCGAGTTGGTCCAACCCAAGTTCACTCAATTCCACGAGCGTCCGCTTAGACCATGTTGTGGGCGAAAAGTTGAGACTGTTCTTTAGGTTCAGTGACACGCCATCTCGCGTGGCGAGTCGCGGGAATGGAAACTTTGCCACACCCACGATGCAAGAGACATCCAACTACGCGTCGCGCACCTACACTGGTGGCGCCAACACCGTTTTTACAAATCGCCTGAGCAACGAGTTCCGGCTCAACTACACGTCCAATCGGGTCGTAAGCGCGACGACAATAGGTAGTTTTGGAGACAGTACGCCCATCGATATGGCACAGGTAGCAGGATTGGGTTCCAATGCACAGCTCGTCGCGGCCCTACTGTACGGTGGATATGAACTTGGTATTTCGCAAGGTCACTCGTCGGGAGTTCAGAGGCAGTGGAATCTGGTAGATACTGCCAGCCTCTCTCAAGGACGCCACCAATTCAAATTTGGTGTGGATTATCGCAGATTGACGCCGGCTTCGATTCCATTTAGTCCTTTTGAGGAGTACTTGTACTTCAGTGAATCTGCGGTTCAATCCAACAGCGCCCTCGCGGTCGCAGCCAACTATGCAGCGGTTTATCCTCTATATCTGAATTTCTCCGCATTTGCCCAGGATGAATGGAAGGCTACATCCCGACTCAGTGTCTCTCTGGGTCTACGATGGGAACTGAACCCGGCTCCTGGGGTGACCCAAGGGTTAAAACCCTATGCGATCGAAGGATCTAGTCCCAGCACGTGGACACTGGCTCCTCAGGGCACTCCACTTTGGAAAACGGCGTGGTACAACTTCGCACCACGCGTCAGCCTGGCGTACGTACTACGCGACGCACCCAATTCCGAAACTGTTGTACGTGGAGGACTAGGTATTTTCTACGACACCGGTCAGCAAGCCGGATCGGCGGGTGTGCAGGGACCAGGTTTTTCCTTGCTCCATGTTCTCCCCTCGTCTTCGTTTCCTATCCCGGCATCAGAGGCGACCTTCCCGATAATCAATCCTCCCGTTCCACCTTACACGATCGTGCTGGCTTTTCCTTCGCATCTGCAACTTCCATATACAACTCAATGGAACGCCACCATCGAGCAATCGTTGGGCAAGTCCCAAGCGTTGACTGTGTCCTATGTCGGCTCGCATGCAGCAAGACTCTTGCAGGCTCAAGAATTTTCCGGGAGCGAAATTGACAATCCAAACGCAGATTCGTTCCTGTTTTATGGGAATGGATTGACCGCAGACTACAATGCGCTGCAGGTTCAGTTCAGGCGGAGATTGAGCCAAGGTCTGACGGCACTAGGTTCCTATACTTGGTCACATTGTATTGATTACGGCTCTCAAAATTTCTTTCTCGG
Organism: uncultured Acidobacteriota bacterium; assembly: GCA_963814605.1. Lineage (GTDB taxonomy): Bacteria > Acidobacteriota > Terriglobia > Acidiferrales > UBA7541 > Palsa-295. Next base: position 1,882,920 of record CAWFDD010000002.1, read on the forward strand.
GTACCAGCGCGGTAGCTGCGACTTCGATGTGCGCCACAATGTATCGGCCGCCTTTTCCTACGACACACCCAATGTGGAAAAAGGTCGGGTGTTAAAGGCTGTCCTTAACAACTGGGGTCTAGATGATCGATTCACGGCGCGGACGGGCTTTCCGGTAACCTTGACTGGCAACACGGCGTTTGATCCCACTACTGGCGAGGAATTCTACAGCGGCCTAAACCTTGTGCCTGGCCAACCCATCTACCTCTACGGTGCGAACTGTGCTTCTGTTCTTCAGGAATTGGGAGACCTTCCACCGGGCAAGGAATGCCCCGGAGGGCGTGCAATCAATCCTGGAGCTTTCACCGCCCCCTCCTCTGGCCTTGGGAATGCACCGCGCAATTTTGTACGCGGTTTCGGGGCTTGGCAAATGGACCTGGCCATTCGGCGAGACTTCCCAATCCACGACAATCTGAAACTGCAATTCCGCGCGGAAGCATTCAACATTTTTAATCATCCCAATTTCGGCTACGTCAACCCGATCTTCGGCCAAAGCACATTTGGTCAGGCGACCGGAACGCTGGCAAGTACGTTGGGAATTCTAAGCCCGATCTACCAAACGGGCGGTCCACGTTCGATGCAGTTCGCTCTGAAACTAATGTTTTAGACCTTCTGAACAAGCGCTGTGATCGCAGGACTGTGAAGGTGTGTCTCAACCTTACGAATTGGAAAATGGAAGACGATGATTCTGCGCACAGTCGCTATTTTCGGTTTGGCTGCTTGGATGATCCTGAGCTCATCATACGCAAGCGCACCCGACCAGAAGAGGCCGCTAACGGTGAAGGATTCGATCGAAACAACTCAATTCCTACAGCCCTACGGCAGCAGTCCCGTGCTGATCTCACCGGACAGGAAGAAGTATCTAGTCGTCCTCGAACGAGGTGACGTTGCGAAGAACGGGGCTTGGATCGAGATGCTTTCGGGAAGCACGGTCTCGATGGATGCCGCGCGCAGAGCGACTGTCGTGGCGCGGCTCTTTTCGAAATCCACGGCTTGGGCGACCGACCTTGCCAAGAACGTCCGCTGGCTCGATGACAGCAAGCACGTGACGCTTTTGTGGGACGACGGACAGAAGCCGCGCAGAATTGTCAGCGTCGATGTACGGGATGGCAAGATCGAAACGTTGGCCCAATACAGCACCCCGATCGCAGCATACGACATCAGCCGAGATGGTCGAACAGTGATCTTCGTGGCGCAGGGACGACACAATGTATCGGAAGGGACGTCCTTGGAACGGAGAGGCTTTGCCATCAGCAATCAATCGGTAATGTCTATCCTGGAAGGAAGTCTTGATGGTTGGACTCCAAGACTATACTACGACACGTTTGTTCTGCATCGCCCGACAGGGCTCCTGCAGAAAATTCGCGAATCGAGGCGCGCCTGGTATACATCTCCAGATTTATTGCAGTTGTCGCCTGATGGGCGCTACGCGATAGCGGTAGAGCCCGCAGGTGCTGTGCCGACGGAGTGGAATAGCTACACGGACCACATCTTCAAGGAGTCATCCCTTCCCGCAGCCCGGCGTAATCCCAGCGAGCCAAATCTTATTCGACAGTATTTTATTACGGACGTTGGGAACGGGACGGCCCGCCCGCTTTGGAACGCACCTGAGAACTCGTCGGCACGGGTAATATGGTCGCCAGATAGCAGGGCTTTGGTGATCGGACCGACCTTCTTGCCAGTGCCATCAGAGGACCCTGCCGGACTGGCGGGGAATGCGATAGTCGAAGTGGATGCAGCCACCGGCCATTACGTCTCCATTCCGCTCCCCGACAAATTGGGAGCAACTCGATACAGTCCCGCACGGTGGGCCGAAGACGGCGTCTTGGACCTTTCTGCTGTCGAAGCGCAAGGAGCGAATTTAGCTCAACTGAAGTTTAGGAAAATCCGACGCAAGTGGACGCGTGTCGTCGCGGAAAGTGCGGACGAAGAACAAACGCCGAAGGTGCGAATCGAGGTGCGAGAGGATTTGAATACTCCACCAGCCTTGTATGCCGTTGATCCAGTGACCCACACTGATGAATTGATTCTGGATCCCAACCCGCAGCTCAAAGATCGTATGCTCGGCCGCGTCGAACTCGTGCATTGGAAGGCAACTGACGGGAGGCCCTGGACCGGCGTTCTTTACTATCCGGTGCACTATGAAGCCGGGCGCGAGTTTCCACTGGTTATTCAGACTCACGGATATTCAGCAAATCGGTTCCTGCTCGACGGTGCTTTTACGACTGCGTTTGCGGCACAAGCCCTCGCAAATCACGATATCGCTGTCTTACAGTTAGGGGTACCTGATGGCGGAACTGAAGACTTCATAGTCAGCTCTAAGGAACCTCAGGTCTGCATGGCTGGTTTTGAAGGTGCAATCGAGCATTTTGTTGCGAGCGGCGTGGTGAATCAAGAAAAGGTCGGAATCGTTGGTTTCAGCAGGACCGGGTGGTACGTTGAGTACATGCTTACGCATTCGCACTATCAGTTGGCTGCGGCTGAAGTAGCAGACAACATGGACGGCAGTTATTTTCAATATATTTTGTCGGACACCGCGGAGAGGTCAGAGTTCGAGGCTGACAACGGTGCACTCCCCATAGGGGATGGGGTCGAGACCTGGGTGAACTCGGCGCCTGGTTTCAATGCGGACAAAGTTCACACACCTTTGCGTATGGAAATAGACTCTGGACCCCTCGATTCCATTCTTTGGCAGTGGGAGATGTTTAGCAATCTGCGATATTTGCAAAAACCCGTCGAATTGTTTGTCATTCCTGATATTCAACATGGCACTCACGTCTTGCAGAATCCAGCTCAGCGGCTCGCGTCTCAAGGTGGGACCGTGGACTGGTTTCGCTTCTGGCTGAAAAGCGAAGAAGATGCGAATCCGTCCAAGTCCGATCAGTATATCCGCTGGCGCCAACTCAAGAGTCTGCAACGATAGAGCATCCTCGCCGTGGGCGTGCGGGAACGCAAAGAGTGCGTTGGACCACACCCCAGCGGGAGAATCCGGCAGTGAGTCGGCAAGGATTCGGCCAGTCTTGGGCGATGAGTTCTCGAGGAGGGCGGAATAAACCAGGAGAGACGATCACGACTTCGGGAGCGTCTCTCCTGGAGAACTAGCCGTCACCTTTGTGGTTTACTCGTCCGCTGCGTATGCCGCGGCTGAGGCCAACAGCGGTGGATGTGCGCTGTCCAGTATTTCTTGCTCGCTCTTGTCGTCCGGGTTCTGGACTGCCTTCATCGCAGAAGCGAGTTGAAGAAGTTCTGGCTTTTCGTATTTCATGGTGGTCACCTCCTTCCGGTGTGGATTTTTGTTGCACAGCTAGCTGTGCTTTTGTTTCGCGGTAGCCGCTGCTGCTCGGGTTGCACGATGCAGAATAGGCGCTCGCGAACGTGAAGGGTCTTTTGTGGAATCAGCATTCGTCTTGGCCGCTACTCGTCGGCTTCGTACGCGGAGCTTGTTGCGAGAATGCGATCGTAGTCAAACACTTGCGTGGCCTTGTTCATTGAGCTCTGGACTGCGTTGATCGCAGGCCCGATCTGAACAACTTCCGGCTTCTCGTATTTCATCGTGTTTGCCTCCTTTCTTTTGAGATTAGTTACGCAGCTAGCTGAACTCTCCTCAGTTGAGCAACTCGGTTGGCGCAATCGAGCCTGCCCAGCAGCAGTAAATTGCTCGGAATCATCGGAGATCTGCTCGACAAAGTCCGTGATCGTGAATCCCCTTCAGCCATGCTTGAAACCCCAGCGTGCGCATCAAAGAACGCAGCGGAATTCCCTGGCTCTGCCTGGCTCTTTGTATCGCTTCGCACAATGCATTCGCATCGAGGATTCCGAGAGAGGCGCCGGGGATATCGAGGGTCGTGTTGATGACGTTGACCCCATGTGCGGCGATGCTCTTCATCGGCGACCGGGACACGAAAGCCTTTCGTTTCCTTTCCAGAAGCTCGTTTGGGACAATCCCAATCAGTGCGCGGCGCATCAAAGAGCGCCGCTGGCCTGGGCGAACCAATTGCTCCCGCGGCACCGCGTAGAGGAATGTCAACAGATCGCGGTCAAGATAGGGATAGCGTCTTTCATGAATGGCGGGCGGGGTTACCACGGAACATCCAAGTTGCCGCCGCAATCCGTCCAGGGTAGCTAAGTTGTCCTGAAAGCTTGGCAGCGGACCCAGCAGCCTCAACCTGTTCTCATAGCCTCGCAGAGCTGCATGATTTCGTCGGACGAAAGCAGGATTAAGCCAAGGCGGCGGCTGCTTATGTTTCGGGATTCCCAAAAGGGCTGGAGGAAAGAATCCGCGGGCGGCCTCCAATAGGAGGTGAAACCAGGGTTTTCTTTTGTTCAATGCCCAGACTTTCAGTTCATGAGCAAGCTCTCGGAATTGGCCTCGTGCGAGAAGGTTCTCGAGCTCAGGAATTGGTGTAGGCACGCCTCCCATAACTTCGTCGCCACCGACGCCAGACAACAAGACACGGTTCCCTTGCGAGGCTATGCACGCCGCGAATTGTTTGGCAGGCTCGCTGGTACGGGCGACCGCCGCTGGAGTAAGGGCAAATCGTTCGTCTTCGAAGTCGAATTCGAGGGATTCTTGGGCGCTGACATCGATGTGACACCCGGCGCGGCCGCGTTTTTCTTCGACCTTCGTGAAATAGGGGCGCTCGTTCCAGTTGGGTTCGGAGTCATCGTAATAGGAGATCGTATCGAGCCGTGGGACGTCAGCGGCTCCGCGGGAGACGATCTCATCAGCCATGCACACGATGGCGGAAGAGTCCATTCCTCCGCTCAGTTCGGCGAGAACGGGGGTGTCGCTGCGAAGTCTGCGGGAGACGGCTTCCGCGAAGACGCTACGAAAGTGTTCTTCGTATTCGAAGTCCGTGTGATAGCGAATTCTCTTGGCAGGGTCGAAGTCCCAATATCGTTGGATTGCGCATTTCCCTTGGCTCAATTGCGCAAAAGAAGACGGAGGTACCGAATGAATGCCAACGTATGGTGTCAGATGAGTGGCAGGGAAAGTCGAGAACCAGCCGGCAATGTATTCTTCGTCCGGTTCAAGTCTCCTTCCGGCAAGGAGCACGAGAGGATCCAGGACGCTGCACCAGGTAATGCAGTATTTGTCGACTGCGTAAGAGAGATGGCGCGTGCCGATCGGGTCTTTGGCCAAAAGCAGCGCACGGTCATTTGGATTCCAGATGGAGAGAGCCCAGTCGCCAATCAGTTTGGCGAAGCAGTCGGTGCCCCAGCGTTGATATGCCGCAGCTACAATCGAAACATCAGTGGAGTCAATCGAAAGCGGACAATTCAGCATGCCGATGAGTTCGGCACGGTTGTCCAGCCGCCCATCCCACGTGATGACCGAGCCTGATCTGAAAACATGCGGTTGAATCTCGCGGCGGGACTCTTTGGTAGTGTGAAGAGCGGAATAGAGAAGGTCCACACCTCCGCTGGAATATGACGTTCCCCCATCTGGTCCATACGGAGAAAGAATCTTGCGCACCTTTGCAAGATATTCCGGAGCGGCCGGCATCCCATCGAAACTCCATCTGCCGAACTGCACACTCATGTTCGTTACCTCACTGCTGCCACCGACGTATTCAGCACCGATCGAGAACTACATACATTTCAGGCGTATACGGCTTGTCGTTGACCACGCGGCAGTCGATTTCAACCCACGCGTGAGCTTTGAATGGCAACTGCTGAGCGCCGATCACCATCTGCGCGGCTACGCCGTGTCGCTTGAGCAAGCAGGTTGTGGCCGCGGATCGCTGGAGGCACAGAACTTCTTTCCAGTACCAGATGCAGGCCATGTTGACTGCGGAGCAGATACGTTCGACTGCATCAGGGTGAGGCGGCCTACGGTCGATCGGGCAGTTGCGGACCTTGCTGTAGAGGTCGCCAAAGTTATCCCGTGCGAGGTACAAATCGAAAAACATTAGATTCCAGTACGCTTTCAGGACAAGAAACGACATCACACGACCTCCGACGTCACACAGGCACCTGCAGCTGGTCACAAAGAAATGCCATTCGATCGGTCAGCGCCTCGATTCTGTCGCTCAACGGAAGAACCGGAGAATGGCCACGAAAGTGGCTGTAGTCGAGCACAATAGGATTTCGGGACGAGTTCGCCGCCTGAAGGCGTGCGGTCATTTTCCTTGCGTGAAGTGGGTTACAGTTTTGGTCCGCGTCGCCTGAAACGAATAGCGTCGCGGGGTACGCGGCTCCGCCGCGGACTTGGTGGTAAGGCGAATACCGAACGAGAGCGGCGAAATCGTCTGGGTCATCCGCCGTGCCGAACTCGTCGCGCCAAACATGTGCGTTGTCGAACAGATGGTAGCGAAGCATGTCGAGCATCGGGACCATGCATACAACAGCGCGAAACAGATCCGGTCGCTGCGTGAGCGCCGCGCCCACCAGCAAGCCGGAATTGGAGCCACCGAAGATTGCGAGTCTGTCCGCCGTAGTCGTGCCTGTCCCGATCAGCCATTCAGCTGCAGCGAGGAAATCGTCGTAGGCAGTCTGACGGTTCCGCCCCCTGGCGGCGTTGTGCCATTCGGCGCCAAACTCCGATCCGCCCCGGATATTGGGTAGCGCGAACACGCATCCCCGCTCGACGAGAAACGCGACAAAGACGCTGAACCGCGGCGTCATCGAAACCCCGTACCCGCCGTAGGAAGTCATGATCGCCGGATGGCATCCGCCCTTGAGCACATCCTGGCGCCCCATGAGGAACATCGGAATCTGAGTGCCGTCCTTAGAGGCGTACCAGACCTGTCTGTGACCATAGTTCTCCGAGCGAAACGGGATGTCCTTTTTCGCCCAGAGCTTGAAGCGATTGCTGCGGACGGAGCACAAAAGCGTGGCGGGCGGCAGCGTGAACGACTCGGTCTCCATAACCAGTTCGTCGGTGTCTGGTGACGCTGCGATAAAGCGGACCGTTCGTCCGCCGGTTCGAACCGGCCATTCATCGGTCTTGTTCCCCGCTAGGTCAAAGACAGATACACGAGTTACAGATTCGCGAACGTAGGAAACGAGGAGGCGATCGCCAGCTACAATCCACTGATGAATTCGACTGTCGTTCTCGGGAACGATGTCGATCCAGTCGACATCCTGATTACCGCGAGGGCGTATCTCCACGATTCGAAGATTTGGTGCACCGCGGTCAGTGATCGCGACGATTTTGTCCCCGATCAACAGTGGACCAAACCTGAATGGCGCATCGGCCACGACACACTGCGGGACGCCGTCTCCGTCGAGCGGTTTGAGATAAAAGCTGGTGAGCGTTTTCTCAAGACTTTTGTAGACCAGAAACCCCAGCCGGCTCAAATCAGCCGTCAGGCACAGCCGGAGTTTTTCGCTTTCACCGGCGCAGAAGACCTCCTGGTCCTCAGCGAACTCCGTGCCTAGAAAACGACGATAGACAGCGCGATAGAAAGGCCGCTTTGAATCCAACGCTTCGTGAATGTAGTAGAAGCTCTTCCCGTCGGGAGCGAAAGCAAAACCGCGCAGATAGCCTCGCGGTAGGACGTCCGGAAGTCTTCTGCGTGCTTCCACGTCGAAGAGGGCAAAGGTGCCCGTGCGTTCCCCTCCTTGCTTGATTTCGTACAATAGAACTCGCCCGTCGGACGAAACCCGCAGTGGCTTAAGGGCTGTGTACTTCCCGGTGTTGTTCGCGGCAGGGTCAAGGAGAAGTTCGTCTTCACTACTGGCACTTTCCCGCATGTAAATGCATGGCTGCTCCTGGTCAGGAAGTCGCTTTCGGAAGAAGTACCGCTGGCCAGCCTTCTGCAGCGAGTCGTAGGTTTCAACGGCAAGGAACTCGCGGATGCGCTCTCGAATGCGTTCTCGCCCCGGGATGTGATCCAAATAGCTACGCGCGTATCGCGTTTGCTCCTCAACCCATTGGCGAGTTTGGGGAGAGTTCTGATCTTCGAGCCAGCGGTACGGGTCCGCTATCGTTACCCCATGGATAACGTCGTTAACAAGCTCTATTGGCGTTGGGGGCGGAGCAACACTCAGGCCAAGCATCGTTCGCTCCTTCCCGCGATGCCCATCGCCTCTCGATACATTCGGCGCGTTAGGCTGCGGAGGTACGCGTTTCCCTGCAGGTTCTCTACCGCGTTGGAAGAACTCCAGGTCTTGCAGGCAAGCGCATAGGCGAAGACAGCGACGAGCGGAGAGACATCCATCGCGCGCCTTAGATCATCCGGAGAGTAGAAACACCGCCAAGGGCGGGCATAAGCGGCCGTGATCTTCTCGATGGCCGCCGCTTCTTGGGTCTGGCTCCGCTTCAGGTGCTCACGGAGATAGTCAAACGTGATGAGTGGCTGTGTGACGCAACCTTCGGCCCAGTCAAGAAAGACGCAACCATGTGCCGATACCACAATGTTTCCAGGATTGAAGTCGATGTGCCCCAAGGTATCCGGCAGACCAAGACCCTGAAGCAGCGAACATGCCTCTCTCAGTTGGTCACCAAGAAAAGCAAGTTCCACATTCGTGAGGGCCGCAGGAGACGGTTTTTTCTGCTCGGCCATCAATTCGCTCATCCGAGCGAGAAAAGGACCGGTGAGCGCTACGAGCTTCGAAATTCGCAGATCCTTACATTTACATTCGAGCAGTTCGGCGCTCTTCCCAACGGACGCAATCTGTAGTTCGGCAAGTTCCTCTGCCACTTGCTCCCATGTGGACCACTGCGTGATTTCGTCGAGCGAGGTGCCAGGAACTTCCGGCGAGAGCCAGCCGTTCCAAGATGCGTGGACTCCAAGGATCGCAGGGACACACCTTGGAAAAAGGCGAGCCAGGGACACAGAAACAGGCAACTCATGTGAGTTGGGTTCGCCGGTGGCCTTAAACCAGATTGCGGGGCCGTCGGTTTCGAGTCTGACAAGGCTGAAAGTCGGGCTCGAGTTCAACTGCCGGAAGCCACCGGTCAATCGAAGGCCCAGCGGCCCGATCTGCTGTTGAGTCCACTGGAGCAGTTCTCTCAACCAGCCAGGTCTCGCAAATGGCCCAAACCTATCGCCTGATGAGTAGGTCTCGAGTTCGTGAAGCGATGCTTTGATCGCCTCGGCTTCCTTGTCGGTGCTGCAGCACGCCGTCGTTGCAACCGGCATCCACTGAGTGCCGGCTGGAGTCTTGCCGTCGTCGTTGAACGACTCCATGACGGCGTAATTCGCTTCATGCCCGGTCCGGACGGGTGCCGGAAGGGTTGGAATGAACAGGCAATAAGCTTGGAGCTCCAACTTCTTCCACACCTCTATCATCAGTTGCTCTGCGATCCTTTGTCTCGGGACGATTTCAACGTGAGGTAGCGACCAATCGGAGCCGCTCCCCAGGAGCAAAATCTCCGCGGCGTTCCGCCGGGTGACAATCGGTCGGTAGCTGTCCCGCTCGGAGCTGTGTGACGAATACACAGGGACTTCTTTCTTGAACCGTCAAGTTGCCTTGGCGGATCGGGTTGGCTGCAGGATGTGATGCTTGCGCAGAATCTCGATGAACTCGATGACGTCTGCGCGCACAACCTCTCCGTTCATTCCGTAACCTCGGCTGATCTCGTCTGCAATGCGCGGCTCGTCATAGCCTCGTTGCATCAATTCAAGGACTTTGGCCCCGACGACATTCAGGCAGAACATCTGACCGTGGTGAACGTCCAGCAAAATTCCACCATCCGCTGTTTCGGTTCGCCGAATTGTGTCGGATATTCGGAACATTGTTCTGGAGTGTCGAAACTATCGAAACTGAATCGCGCCGCTTGCAAAGGGAACTCTCGCACTTGGCAAGAACGAATTCCAGAAGCGGGCCGTTTTATTCGTATCGGGACAGCTAACTTGCTAACCTGCTGAGAATGCTGCATATAGGGCACCACCTAGGGTTGGGCTCGGGCTTCGAGTGTTCGCATCGCAGACATAAGAGACCGGCGGAGCAGCCGGTCTTCTTCGGAACGTCAAGGAAATTAGAGATTTACGCGACGGACGCCTATGAACCTAAGAGTTCGGCGCAGAACGGATTTCCCAAGAGACACGGCCTGTCAAAGAAGCCGCCTCAAAATCGTGGTGACCCGTCCGACGACCTCGGCATCGGTGCCATCCCTGAATAGTTGCGCGCCAACTGCGCCTCTTGGATAGCCATGAACGACGAGATTGCCTTCATCGAGGGTGCAGCGACCACATAGATAATTGCCGTCCCGTCTGAGAATCAAATAAAGCGGTTCCTCACAGACGGCATCCTCCGTGAGCGGGGAGGGTTTCCTGGCTCTGCGGTTGACGACAACGAATGCAGCATTGATGAGCAGAGGATGCCACGGTGCTTTATCGCCTCCCACCCAAAACACATCCGAAAGTGAGAAACCCTTGAGGCCGGTGATTTCGTCGAGCGAAAATTCGAGGAAGAGCGGGAATTCTTCCCATTGTTTCAAGAGAGCAGCGAGGAAGCCGCTCGGTTCGCGGACGGCGTCCTGGCTGGCGACCCAGAGGCCGCGATTTCGGCTAGGCATCTGCCTGGGGATGAGATCGCCCGGGATCGGCTCGCGCCCGGCTTCGTCGAGGGGAAAACCAGATGCGCGCAGAAATTGGTGGAGTCCAATGCAGTTCAGAACACAAAGTGTGATGATCTTCTCGATGTGCCGCGGAGGTGCGGAAAGCGCTTCGTAATCCGAGAGCGTGCTAGCCGCGGCAAAGTACAGCTCATCCGAGAGGGTATCCGCGATCAAGCGGCTGGTCGACGATGCCTCACGAAAGGATAGTCCTACGCGCATGCGCGAACTCCGGAGAAGACCCTTGAGACTTGTGCGTTCGTTTGGTGGATCGAGTCGCGGCTTGCGGAGAGCCGCCGATTTCGACGTCGCTAGCCTTGAACGATGAGCGACGACCGGGCGAATTTCGGCGTCGATTATCCCGAGGACTCTGGCATCCCTTCCGATCTGTAACTCGCGCTCTTTGCACGGCCGTTGCGGACAATGCAGCAGGACCCGGTCCTTTGCGAGCAGAATGAGCCGCGAGCATATCCATCGGAAGTCGTGCTCCACTAGGAAAAAGGGCCCTTCGCCGTTGGTGTTACGGTTGATGGGCAGTTCTTCCAGGCGTCGCGTATCCACTCTGACGATGCTCCCAGGGGCAAAATACGGAAGGGCATACAAGTCCTGTTCGCCAACCTTGGCATAGAGAAACTTTCCGTTATTCAAGCCGAACAGGTCCCTAGCCCGTTTGGGTGGCGCCGACTTTAGGAAGTGCCCCAGCGGAGCAATCGAAGGAGCCGGATCGGTCTCCGGCCTCTCAGCGAACCAGGGAATCCACGCGTTCGTGTCGTAGACTGTCGAGTCCACAACGGTCGTCTGTTGCCTTGGAATCAGCAACTGTAGCCGGGAAATTACGTTGAGGTCGAAGCCGAATACCGCGAGCCAGTCGGACAGTCGATAGTCTGTGATGTGACTCAGGGCAAGGATTTGGTAAATCGTGGGCTTCGAAGTGGGGGGTGCGAGGTCGTAATACAAGTTGTGCGGGACATAGAAATGCGAAGAGTGGCCAAAGATGGCGGCGGACTTCCGAGATAGGCTGTAGAGAGTCAAGCCTCGCGTCGCGAGGATCCTACGCACTTGTAGCGCCCTGTCCATTTGAAGGCACACCCCAAATTCCCTCGGTGTATATCGAAGACACCGTGCGATGGGGGAACAATCGTGGCTTTGGCTGCAATTGCGACCAATTCGAAGATTTTCAGCAGGATGGCCACAGCGCGTGTATAGATAAGCAAAGATTCACGTGGCTGGACATAAAAGGGGTCACGAGCGTAGGATTCCCGCAAATGGTGGTCCGCAGGCCGAGTCCGAGTGCTGGAGAAAAGCTAAAGGAGTTGCGCGCGCGTCTGGGGCTGACTACACGCGATGTCGAGGCGAGAAGTCAGCAAATCGCGGACGAGAGGCACAACCGCGAATATTATATTTCCCACGCTTGGGTGACCGACATCGAGAACGGCAAATTCACGCCGACCATTTACAAGCTCTACAGCCTCAGCGCCATCTATCATATCGGGTACACGGAGGTCCTATCGTGTTTCGGTTTGCCGATCGGCGACCTTGGGCGCTACCGTACTTCGATCGGCATTCCCAAAACACATCTATTGGGTGGCGGAGCCGATATCGAAACGGAGAAGGTGTCCCTACCGGTCAGCTTTAAGCCGGAGTTTCAACTAGAGAAAACGAACCTGCTTGCGCAGGTGGTGGAGAAATGGGACCGGATCCCCGTTGGCTTCCTGCAACATCTCGACCTGCACAAGTCCGTCTATGGCTATATCGGCCTCGAGGACTTTACGCTCTATCCGTTGATTCGCCCCGGTTCGCTTGTGCAGATTGACGCAAGCCAAAGGAAGGTCAGTGCTGAGAGATGGAAGACAGAATTCGACCGTCCGATCTATTTTGTCGAGCTCCGAAATGGCTACGTTTGCAGTTGGTGCCAGGTGGATCGGGGGCAGCTGATCGTCATTCCCCATCCCCACTCCGACCGGGATATCCGGCGATTTGACTACCCGTCTCAAGCAGAAATCATAGGTAGGGTGACCGGCGTAGCGATGAGAATTGTCAGCGAAAAACCGCTGGAATCAGGTGGGCCTTCAAGCAAAGGGTCCCGTTGATAGATGGGCTTCAGACTCAGAATTTAGTCGGCATGGTCCCCATTCCTAAGGAACCACATTCAGTTACGCGGATCTGGTCAAAGGCAGACCGAAAGGCCCGTCTAGTTGTGAGATCGACGGCATTATTGGCGTCACTTTTGATGATAGTATCCCAGCGATAGTCTGATTGCGCTCTCTTGTTTCCATCTGATGCCGATCTCTCCGGGGGCGAGGGCTTTGAAGTTGAGATATGGATAACCACTTCTTTGAACGCCCCATTCTGAACTCGCCGTACAGCTACCCGGAGCGTCATTGGGAGCTTGATAGCGAAGGGCAGCCCACCCAAAAGATTGTCGCGACTCGGCGTCGCGCAGAGTTCATCACTCCGATCCCGAAATCCAAAAAGCAAAAGCGAAAGCCGAACCAAGACGCGCTGATTTTTGACGAAGGCAAGGGGCTTTCCACCCAAAAGCAACAGTACGACCCGACTTCAATCATTAACGATCTTCGCTTTCAGGTAGACCAGTGGCGAAAGCTTCCGAGTCCGACCGACTGGCTTGTGACGCCCGAGACCGAACGACTCCTTCAGCACTGGCGTCACCACAATTTCAACAGCTTTCGGCCGTTCTTCTGCCAAGTTGAAGCCGTCGAGACAGCTATCTGGCTGACCGAAGTCGCTCCGAAGCTGGGAAAGATTGGAAAAGGTTTTATCGAGAACTTGGCAAACGCGAACCGAGACGCAAATCCTGAACTGTTGCGCTTCGCCTTGAAACTGGCAACAGGCGCGGGCAAGACGACAGTGATGGCAATGCTCATCGCCTGGCAGACCATAAATGCTGTCCGACGGCCGAACAGCTCGCACTTCACCCGTGGGTTTCTGGTCGTTGCACCTGGTCTCACGATTCGCGCTAGGCTCCGTGTCTTGCAGCCCAACGACCCCGACAGCTACTACGGCAACCTGGAATTGGTACCAGAGGAAATGTTGGGTGATCTCGAACGAGCGAAGATTGTGATCACCAACTACCATGCGTTCAAGCTACGAGACCGGCTGGAGCTTTCCAAGGGAGGCCGCTCACTTCTTCAGGGAAGAGGGCCAGAACTGGAGACACTCGAAACCGACGGCCAGATGATTCAGCGGGTAATGCCCGATCTCATGGGTTTGAAAAACATCCTGGTTCTAAATGACGAGGCTCATCACTGCTATCGCGAGAAACCGGGGGAACCTGACGAAACCGACCTCATCGCTGAGGATAAGCAGGAGGCAGAGAAAAACAATGAGGCCGCTCGTCTTTGGATCAATGGCCTTGAGGCTGTCAAGCGTAAACTCGGAATAACGCACATCATCGATCTTTCCGCGACGCCTTTTTTTCTTAGCGGATCAGGTTATGCCGAGGGAACCCTGTTTCCCTGGACGGTGAGCGATTTTTCGCTGATGGACGCTATCGAATGCGGCATCGTTAAGCTGCCTCGCGTGCCCGTCGCTGACAACATTCCCGGCGAAGAGGCTCCGGTGTTCCGCAATCTCTGGGAGCATATCCGAGCGAAAATGCCCAAGAAAGGCCGGGGTAAATCGGCAGTACTTGATCCACTCAGCCTCCCCGTTGAGTTGCAGACCGCATTAGAGGCTCTGTACGGCCATTATGTAAAAACCTACGATTTATGGTCTAAGAGCGGCATCAAGGTTCCGCCTTGTTTCATCGTGGTCTGCAACAACACATCGACTTCTAAGCTCGTCTACGACTATGTCTCCGGCTTTCATAGGGAGAATGAAGACGGTTCGACTACGCTGGAAAATGGACGCCTCGCGCTGTTCCGCAATTTCAACGAGCACGGCAATCAGCTCGCACGGCCTCGGACGCTTCTAATCGATAGTGAGCAGATCGATTCTGGCGAGGCCCTTGACGAAAAGTTCCGAGACATGGCTAGCGACGAAATCGAGCGTTTCCGCCGGGAGATTGTCGAACGCACGGGAGATCGCCAGCAAGCGGAAAAGATCACCGACGAGGATTTGCTGCGCGAAGCGATGAATACAGTCGGAAAAGAGGGCCGACTTGGTGAGTCAATACGCTGCGTTGTATCAGTTTCGATGCTCACGGAAGGCTGGGACACCAACACCGTTACGCATGTGCTCGGCGTGCGCGCCTTTGGTACACAGCTCTTGTGCGAACAAGTCATCGGAAGAGCGTTGCGCCGCCAGTCGTATGAACTCAATGAAGATGGCCCCAATAAGGGTCTCTTCAACGTAGAGTACGCAGATGTCCTCGGGATTCCGTTTGACTTCACAGCTAAGCCAGTCATCGCTCCCCCACAGCCACCTCGCGAGACAATCCAGGTCAAAGCAGTCCGGCCCGAGCGTGATGCTCTGGAGATTACATTCCCACGTGTCGCTGGTTATCGAGTTGAATTGCCTGCGGAACGGCTTACTGCGGAATTCAATGCTGACTCCGTGCTTGAGTTGACCCCTGATCTCGTCGGCCCTTCCATCACCCGGAATTCCGGCATTATCGGTGAGCAAGTTGATCTGAGTCTCGAACACCTCGGTGATATGAGGCGATCAACCCTGATTTTTCATGTCGCGAAGCGATTGCTCTATACGAAATGGCGCGACCCAGGAGAGGAACCAAAACTCCATCTCTTTGGACAACTCAAGCGCATCACCAAGGATTGGCTGGATACCTGTCTCGTCTGCAAAGGCGGTACGTACCCGGCTCAGTTAATGTACCAAGAATTAGCCGACATGGCGTGTGAGCGCATTACGGCAGCGATCACACGCACGACGTTGGGGAAGTCACCAATCAAAGTGATTCCTGATCCTTACAACCCGATTGGCTCCACCAGCCACGTCAAGTTCAATACTTCCAGGACTGACCGCTGGCAGACGGACGCACGCCGCTGTCACATCAATTATGTGATTCTCGATAGCGATTGGGAGGCTGAGTTCTGCCGCGTCGCCGAGTCTCATCCTCGCGTAAGGGCCTATGTGAAGAACCACAACCTCGGATTCGAAGTGCCTTATCGCTATGGTTCCGAGAATCGCAAGTACCGACCGGACTTCATTGTCCTCGTCGACGACGGTCACGGTGAAGGTGATCTCCTTCACTTGGTGGTTGAGATTAAGGGTTACCGCCGTGAAGACGCCAAAGAGAAGAAATCCACCATGGACACATATTGGGTGCCCGGTGTGAACAACGCGGGCCAATATGGGCGATGGGCGTTCGCTGAATTCACTGAGGTCTATCAGATTGAGGCCGACTTCAAATCGAAGGTCGAATCCGAATTCAACAAAATGATTGAGTCAGTGACCGTGCCGCAGCCAGCATAAGGAATCAAAATGGCGAAGAATCCCTTGAAACAAAAAGCGAAAAAGAAGATCGAAACACTTACGCACGAGAGAGCTTCGCGTAAGAACATCCCCACCGCTGAGTATCAGTCCGTCATGCGCACCGAGGACCAAAGCCCGATCCGTGTGGCTTACGAGCGACGGAACCGAGACCTCGATCCGCAACTGGTCTGGCGAGGAAAAGACGAGCAGGATTGGTCCGATCTAGTTGTTCCCGCGCCGCCTCTCTACATCCAGGAAAAAGTGCACCCCAAGGTGCTGATCGACGACTTGCGTCGTCGAAGCGAGGCAAATGCGAAGGTTGCGGAGCCTCAGATCGACCTGTTCGCCAATTTCAACGGACTACCAAGCGAGGCAGCCAAGACGGAGTTTTACCAACATGACGCCCATTGGGCTAACCGGATGATACTCGGCGACGGTCTCCAAGTGATGGCTTCTCTAGCGGAACGTGAGGGGTTGCGCAGCAAAGTCCAATGCATCTACATTGACCCGCCCTACGGCATCAAGTTCAATTCCAACTTCCAATGGTCCACGACGAGCAGGGATGTCAAAGAGGACCCCAGAACACATCACTCGCGAGCCAGAACAGGTAAAAGCCTTCCGTGACACCTGGCGCGACGGAGTCCACAGCTACCTCACCTACCTGCGCGATCGTTTCACCGTAGCCCGTGATTTGCTCTCGGAGTTCGGCTCGATCTTTGTGCAGATCAGTGACGAGAATGTGCATCGTGTGCGTGCCGTATTGGACGAAGTCTTTGGAGAACGGAATTTCGTTAACACCATTGTCTTTAAGAAGAAGAGTGCGACCTACTCAACCGAAACCGTTTTCGACTACCTTGTGTGGTACGCCCGCGATAGGGAGCATGTGAAGGTCCGTGACTTATACGAAGCCCGGTCAGCACCGGAGGAAGAAACGAAGTTCAATACCATCGTAACTCCCGACCTTATATTTCACAATGTCTCGAAGCCCTCCGACGAGGAGATAGCGAAGTTGCTAGAAAATGGAGGGAAATGGGCGCGGGTTAACTATCCCATCGTAAGCCAGCACCCCAGCGATACACGTAGCGTCGATTATACCTTTCGCGGCGAAGCTAAAATCTGCGGGACCAATAAGCAGTGGCGATTTGGCCCAGACGATGGAATGCCACGGCTGGAGAAGGCAGATCGTCTATTTGACGGAGGGGGTACCTCCCTGGGTGGCGTTGTGTTCTGGGAGGATTGGAATCAAGTCGCGAAGTCAAACATCTGGGCAGATATGCATGGCGAGAAGTTTCCAACCTACGTCGTGCAAACGGCTACTGCGGCGATTCAGAGATGTCTCCTAATGACGACAGACCCCAGCGACCTCGTGCTCGACCCCACCTGTGGTTCTGGGACGACCGCATATGTTGCAGAGCAATGGGGCCGTCGCTGGATAACCATTGATACTTCACGGGTCGCACTTGCATTGGCCCGCGCCCGCATCATGGGTGCTCGTTACCCATACTATCTGCTTGCCGACAGCAGGGACGGGCAAATGAAAGAAGCTGAGGTTGCGAAGAAGGTACCTTCCGAAGCTCCGACGCACAGTGATGTCCGGCAGGGTTTTGTCTACGAACGTGTCCCACACGTCACGCTCAAATCGATTGCCAACAATGCCGAGATTGACGTGATCTGGGACGAATACCAGGCCGTGCTTGAGCCTCTGCGCCAACAACTCAACGAAACTCTGAAGACGAACTATGAGGAATGGGAGATTCCTCGGGACGCCGACGAGAGGTGGCCGAAGAAAGCGAAGGATCTTCATTTGGAGTGGTGGGGTAATCGAATCGCACGTCAGAAAGCAATGGATGCTTCGATTGCCGCCAAGGCAGAGTTTGAATATCTCTACGACAAGCCGTACGAAGACAATAAAAAGGTTCGTGTTGCCGGGCCTTTCACAGTGGAAAGTTTGTCGCCGCATCGCGTGATGTCAGTGGATGAAAATGATGAGCTGATTCATGGGTCAACAAATGGCAACGGTAGTACAGAGGAGTTGGACTTTGTCCAAATGATCCTCGAAAATCTCAAGATCGCGGGCGTGCAGCAGGCGCACAAGGACGACAAGCTGGCATTCGTATCGATCGCTCCTTGGCCGGGTGCTCTTGTCTCCGCCGAGGGGATATATGTCGAAGGTAATTCCAAATCAGGTGCTGAGAAACGAGCTGCCATCTTCATCGGGCCAGAGTTCGGAACAGTGTCCCGCCCCGACCTTGTCGCCGCCGCCCGGGAAGCGGGAGATGCTGGTTTCGACGTGCTTATCACCTGCGCCTTCAATTACGACGCACACTCTTCAGAATTCAACAAGCTCGGACGGATACCTGTCCTGAAAGCCCACATGAATGCTGATTTGCATATGGCCGACGACTTGAAGAACACGGGTAAGGGCAATCTCTTCGTGATCTTTGGCGAGCCAGACATCGACATCATCAAAGTGAAGAATGACCAGATTCAAGTCAAAATCAATGGTGTGGACGTGTTCCATCCGAATACGGGCGAAGTTCGCAGCGATGGAGCCGAGGGCATCGCGTGCTGGTTCATTGACACCGACTACAATGAAGAAAGCTTCTTCGTTCGCCAAGCTTATTTCCTCGGTGCGAATGACCCGTACAAATCACTCAAGGCAACGTTAAAGGCTGAGATCAACGAAGAAGCCTGGGCCACGCTCCACAGCGACACTTCCCGCCCATTCGATAAACCGAAATCTGGCCGAATCGCTGTGAAAGTCATCAACCATCTTGGCGATGAAGTGATGAAAGTTTTCACAGTTTAGCAGCCATTCGACCGCGGAGAATCTAAGTATGGACGAGCCTAAATCACTCGACAGCCTATTTAAGCAGAAGATCTTCCGTATCCCTGATTACCAGAGGGGCTATGCATGGCAGCACGACCAGCTCAAAGATTTCTGGGAGGACTTGATCAATCTTTCCGAAGGCCGCTCGCACTACACTGGCGTGCTCACCTTGAAACAAATCCCCACGCTCGCTACTGCTGACAAGGAATATTGGCTTGTAGAGGATCATTCGTACGAGGTCTATCACGTCGTTGATGGCCAACAGCGGCTTACGACGTTCATCATCTTCCTTCAGGCGTTTGTGGACTTCATCAAAATGCTGCCCGAGTCCAAAGACAAGCCGGACGCCGACATCTACCTCACTGACAGCCTCAACGTGGCGGTGGTTCAATCCAGTTATCTGTTCAAGGTAAAACCTACAGGCGACCAATTCCGCACCTACAAGTTCGGGTACACGAAGGACAATCCCAGCTACGAGTACTTGCGGTTCCGAATTCTTGGCGAGGAAGGCGGCGGTGCTGTTCAGGAAACCTTTTACACTCTGAATCTGAGTAACGCCAAGAAATACTTCACAGAGCAGCTTCGAGAATTGCACCAGCAAGAGGGTTTTGAAGGGCTTCAACGCACCTACAAAAAGCTCACCAAGCGGTTCCTCTTCAATGAATACCTGATCAAGGACGAATTCGACGTCTTTGTTGCCTTCGAGACAATGAACAACCGGGGAAGGAAGCTCTCCGATCTCGAACTTCTCAAGAATCGGCTGATATACCTGACCACGCTTTACGGCGAGGAAGAACTGGACGCTGCGTCCCGTAAAAGCCTTCGGGACACTATCAATGATGCGTGGAAAGAGGTTTATCACCAGCTCGGCAGAAATAGGGCCCGTCCGCTGAACGATGACGACTTCCTGAGAGCCCACTGGACAATGTATTTCAAATATTCCCGAAAAACTGGAAAAGACTACATCCGGTTCTTGCTGGATGAGCAGTTCACTCCCAAAAGGGTTCATAAGAAAATCGAAAGAGAGGTCCTACTAGAGACTCCAGAGGAGCAACGTTCGGAGACGGCACCCGATGAGTCTGCGGATGATGACGAAGGTGCCGAGGAGGCAACCGTTCAGTCATCCGCCCAACTCCAGCCAACGGATATCCGGGATTTCGTCCTAAGCTTGAAAGAATCTGCAGTTCATTGGTTTCGGTCCTTTTATCCTGAGTTGGATGCCAACATGTCAGACGAGGAGCGTAAATGGATCGACCGCCTCAACCGGATTGGCATAGCCTATTTCAGGCCTTTGGTCATGGCGATTCTCAAGAACGTAGGCGGTTCCCAGGAACGCATCCAGATTTTCAAGAGGATTGAACGTTTCATTTTCATCGTATTTCGCTTGAACGCGGTGCGGGCGACCTATGGGAATAGCGAATTCTATAAGGCCGCGAGGAAACTTGACCAGGGCGAACTCGATCTGGAGGAGATTTCCTCAAAGTTGACAGCCGATCTTGCCTACACAATAAACGACGACGGGAGCTTTCGGATCGATGACTTTTATAACCTCCTCTTCAAAAAGTTTAAGGAAGGAGGCGGATACTACGGCTGGTCCGGTCTGCGCTACTTTCTTTATGAGTATGAACTCAGTCTGCTCTCGAAGAGTCGCCAAAAGAAGGTGGACTGGGCTGATCTACTCAAAACCGAAGGCGATAAGGTATCTATCGAGCATATCTATCCCCAGACGGCAACGGGCGAATGGAAGAAGCCTTTTATGGGTGTCGAACGAGGGGATCGTAAACGTTACACTGCGACTCTAGGAAACCTGCTACTCCTTTCGATGTCGATCAACTCGGCGCTCCAGAATGACAGTTTTGAAGAGAAGAAACGTGTAAAGCTCGACTCCCGGGGGAACAAGATCCGCAATGGCTATTCGGATGGCTCTCACTCGGAGATTGAGGTTTCGAGCAACGATTCCTGGGGGCCTGTGCAAATAGAATCGCGTGGTATCCATCTTCTTAAGTTCATGGAGACTCGTTGGGACTTTCGGTTTAAGAACGACGAGGAGCGGGAAAAGCTGCTCTTTTTGGACTCCGCGAAGCATGACGAATGATAGGAGCCGCTCAATTCCGCATTGCGGACACCTTTACCGACAGCCTTGCCCGATTAACGGGCGAGGAGCAGAAGGCTGTGAAGACAACGGCGTTTGACCTACAGATGAACCCAGCCCATCCGGGGCTGCAATTTCACAAGCTCGACAAGGCAAAGGACCACAATTTCTGGTCGGTGCGGGTGAGCAGCAACCTCAGATTGATTGTGCACAAGACAGGGACGAGCTTGTTGCTATGTTACGTCGGCCACCACGACGAAGCGTACGAATGGGCAGAACGTCGGAAGCTGGAAACGCACCCAAAAACCGGGGCTGCGCAGTTGGTTGAAATCCGCGAAAGGGTGCAGGAAATCACCATCCCGAAATACGTCGAGCCTCAACCGGCACCGATGCCGCCATTGTTCGCGAGTCTGCCCGATAGCGAATTGCTTAGCTACGGTGTCCCTGCTGAGTGGCTGTCCGATGTTCGCACCGCAAACGAAGAAACTCTTCTGGACCTCGCTGATCACCTTCCGAAAGAGGCAGCGGAGGCGCTACTCGATCTTGCGACGGGGGCTGCCCCTCAAGTTGCACGGCCAGCCTTAGTGCCACTGGGGGCGGAGTCAGCCGCCGCTTTAACAGAATCGTTTGAACATCCAGATGCCAAGCGGCGTTTCCGTCTAATTAACAATATAGAAGAGTTGGAGCGGGCGCTCGACTATCCTTGGGAGAAATGGACCGTCTTCCTGCATCCCGCGCAACGCGAACTCGTGGAAGCCGAATACAATGGTCCCGCTAGGGTTTCCGGTTCCGCCGGCACGGGCAAGACTATCGTCGCAATCCATCGGGTAGTTTTTCTTGCTCGGACGAACCCGGACGCCCGTCTTTTGCTCACAACGTTTTCCGATCCTCTCTCGAATGCGCTGAGAACAAAACTCAGGCTTCTGATAGGGAATACACCACGTCTGGGAGAACACATCGAAATACACGCGATGAACTCTATCGGCAAGCGGCTATACGAAGCCAACATTGGGAAACCCAAATTCGCAGGCGCTGAGACAATCCGAGAGTTAATCCAGAAAGCAGCTCAGGAGACCAGCGAGAATAGATTCTCGCTACCGTTCCTAATCATGGAATGGGAACAGATTGTTGATGCATGGCAATTGGACACTTGGGAATCGTACCGTGATGTGATGCGATTAGGGCGCAAGACTCGGCTGAAAGAGCCGCAGCGGGCCATAATTTGGTCAATCTTCGAGCGAGTAAGGGCAGCCCTTAAGTCCCGCGAACTGATTACACGCTCTGAAATGTTCACTCACCTGGCCTCATTTTACGCAACCAATGTTTCTGTGCCTTTTGATTTCTTGGTTGTAGATGAAGCACAAGACCTGAGTGTCGCCCAGATCCGCTTCCTAGCTGCACTGGGTAAATATCGGGTAGACGCCCTGTTTTTCGCGGGGGATTTGGGCCAGCGGATATTCCAGCAACCATTTTCCTGGAAAGTTCTCGGCGTGGATGTGCGAGGGCGGTCCACAACCCTCAAGGTTAATTATCGGACCTCTCATCAAATCCGATCGCAGGCCGACAGACTACTAGGGCCAGAACTTTCGGACGTGGATGGAAACTCCGAAGAGCGGAAATCGACTATTTCTCTGTTCAACGGGCCGCCTCCTACAATCCAAACGCTGGATTCAATTGAGAAGGAAACGAGCACTGTCAGCGATTGGTTGAAGGCCAGGACGAGTGAGGGCATTCTGCCACATGAAATTGCGATTTTCGTCCGCTCTTCGGCCGAGCTAAAGAGAGCGACGGCGGCGGCAGAGGGTGCAAACATTCCCTTCAAGGTGCTCGACGAGAACGTCGAGACGTTGCACGGGAAAATGTCGATCAGCACCATGCATCTTGCCAAAGGGTTAGAATTTCGCACAGTCGTTGTGATGGCTTGCGACGACGGGATAATTCCTCTACAGGAGCGAATTGAAACGGTCGCGGATGATTCCGATCTCGAAGAGGTTTACAACAGCGAGCGGCATTTACTTTATGTTGCCTGCACACGCGCCCGTGACCACTTGCTGATTACAAGCGTCGCTCCAGCGTCAGAATTCTTGGATGACATGCGGAAGTAACCATCCTGAATACTTTCGCGTGCCTATTGGAAGTGCGACCCTGAACCTCATCTTCGGCTGGCCGGAAGAATGCTTTTGCGATCGCGCCTTGACCCATGAATCTCACGTCAGTTCGATGTGGGTTTTTGCGTCTCTCACAACCCTGGCAAGCCTTGCTGATCGGGAGCCCGGCTGAAAACGAGCCGCCGTCTCGATAGAACTATAGCCCATATAGAGCAAGCGCGCGTTCCGCGCGTGTAAGATCGAAGTTGTGGATCCGAAGAACTTCCAGGTACCCCAGTTTGTCCCCCAAACATAGCCTATGGTCGGCCTGGAGCTTGTATCCGTGGCAGCTCCCGCAGATGCACTGAAGGTTTTCCCGGCGGTCTGGATTGCCAGCTCTTAATCTCCGGATGAGTCTCGCCGGAACAACGTGGTCGACATGGCGTCTGATGCCAGCCTGCTTGAAATCCGCTCCGCACGATTCTACCTCGCACTTTCCACGTAAGGCTGCTGTCCTCCCTCGCCGCCATCCCTTGCGAGATGGCTGCGGTCCCGGCCACTTCAGTTCCACGCGGCTCCAGCGCACTGGCCTCTCTTGGGTACTGAAGCGGGACCCGCAATGAACGCATCGCCGGTGGCGATACGAGTTGTGGCCGCGGTAAACCGTCTTGAGCACCGCCGTTCGTCTGTCTCCGCAATATGGACAACGCATTGTGCGTATCTCCTATCAATGGGCCCGGGATCCCCGCATCCCTCGACAGAAACTCGGGCAGATGAATTAAAATGTCGACACTGAAACCCGTCAGACGAGCAATGGGGTTTGCGAATAATTAATAGTCAGGTTAGATATGCTTCCGGCAGGCCCTCTTTAGGAATAGCATGGTGATGGTGCTTCCCTCGCGGGCTCCGAATCCAGGCCAACGCGCAGAATACCGAGGCTGCTTCCGTGCGCCGGCGCTGGCCGTTTAACAACGGGAACACGCGGGTTCAGACAAGGGCGACACTGAATAAAGCGGGAGACTCTTAGCTCAAGCCCAATCATCGTCACGGAGCATCGGATGCCCCTGGCCGAGAATCGAGAACAAATTCAAGACAGAGCGATTCGGCTATTCACCTACCTTCAGGAGTTGGTGCAACTTCGCGCGCCTCAAGTTCGTGATGTCGAAAGCTATGAGGCCGTCATCTGGTTCTCAGAGATGCCCCACGAGGAGGGTTGCTACAGTATTTCGTGGGGAGCACCTCTAGAAGACAGTGACATTTGGCTTGAAGTTAGAAAGAGAAAGGAACCGGGCTGCCCAGATCCACCGGCAAGCTGCAAAGATTGGGTTGAATCCAGCGCCTTATGCAAGAGCGAAGTCGAGCCCGCTTTGATGGAACGAATCTTCGTTCCCAAGAAACAGGAGCGCAGTCAGAACTCGGACTCCCATATTTCCAATACCGAAGAAAGCGACAGCGAGTGGATTTCGCTGGTTGACCGCCCTGAGGTGTCATTAGACTGGCAGAACTATCTGAACGAAAAATGGCGTCCTTGGGCGGATAAGCATAAACGCTGGAATTCTGTGCAGTCGATTTACGGACGCCTATTCACGGTCTTTCAATTGCAGAGGGGTTTGGGCGAGAGTTATGAATTCATGCTCGGGCTCGGCCTTCTATGTTGGGTCACGCCATCAGGTCAGATGGTTCGAAGGCATATCCTGGCAGGGCAGGCGAGCTTGGAATTTGACTCGAACACAGGAATGTTGTCTGTCCGGCCTGCCGCCGATGGGGTAAAGCTCGGCTTCGAAATGGAGATGCTTGAACCTAGTGAGCGACCAAACGCAGAACAACTTCTAGCGCTTGAACGTGCCTTGGAGCAGACCGCTGAGTCTCCCTGGGACCGCGCGTGCATCGAACCAGTCTTGCGTGGTTGGGTACATTCGCTCCATTCGGAGGGAATTTACGAACCGGCTGACGAGATGCCAATTACACCTGACCGCGTACCTAGGCTGGTTTACGCACCTGCTATATTTCTTCGCAGGCGGACCGGGCGAAGTCTGGTGGGAGCATTCAGAGCAGTGATCGAACAATTGAAACGTGGGGAAGAGATTCCGTTCGGCGTCAAAAGGCTGCTTGAAGTCGAGAATAGCTCGACCGAGTGGAAAGTCGAAGAACCAGAACCGACCGAGTGGAAAGGCGGGGACGGTGAAGACCTCATTCATTTCCCATTGCCCGCAAACGACGAGCAACGGGAAATAGTTGAACGAATGACACGCGATCAGGGAGTCCTTGTTCAGGGGCCACCGGGCACAGGAAAAAGCCACACGATAGCAAACCTAATCTGTCATCTTCTCGCTGCGGGCAAGCGAATTCTTATAACTAGCCACACGCCACGCGCCCTGAAAGTTCTGCGCGGCAAGATTCCTAAGGATCTTCTGCCGCTCGGCGTGAGTCTTCTGGGGAACGATCGGGAATCTCTTAGAGGGCTCGAGGATTCGGTCCACGGAATCACGAATCAATACCACCGTTGGAATCCGAAAGCCAATGAGACGGAAATAGACAAATCCCATAAGAACGTGTACGAGCTGAAAAAGCGTCGTGCCCTTATTGACGGTCAGTTGCGTGAGCTAAGAGAGAAGGACACATTCATCTTTACGGTTGCGAATGGAGCGTATCACGGGACTGCATTGCAGATCGCCCAGCAAATATCGGACCAATCTGCACTGCACGATTGGTTGCCAGATCAGATCGCTCCGGAGAGTGAGCCGCCACTCACGAAAGATGAACTAAGGCGGCTTCTTGAAGCAAACAGGGTGTTGGACATGCCCCGAGTAGAAGAACTTAAAATGAAGCTTCCCTCCTTAGAAGAAGTACCTAGCATCCGTGAATTCCTGCAACTTCTTGAGAATGAAGGTAGGGCGGCAACCACTCTTAGGCAATTCGAAAAGGCGTGCCGGGATTCATTGTTTTCCCCCATCTCTGTTGCGAGTTCAGAAGCTCGACAACTTGCCCTGCGGTGTGTGAAGGACTTCCTTGCAGGCGTTGAGTCTATTTTAAGTAGGCCAGTGAGTTGGTTACCTTCAGCTCTGAAGTCTTTCCTGGCCGGGCAGGATCGAAGTCTGCGGCAGTTACATGAATTATCTGGCCAGCATCTGAAAGGCCTGACTGAACGGGCGCAGATCTCCCACTCAATTACTATCGAGGTTCCCTCCACTGTTGACAGACGGAAGCTCCGAGCTGACGCGACCGACTTGTACAGTCATTTGAAGGCAGGCGGATCGCTTGGGTGGGGTCCGTTTCGGAAAGATGTCGTTAAACAAGCCCTCTATATCGTCAACGAAGTGAGGGTCAACGGACGGGCATGCAAGGCACCTCAGGTGCTGGAGGAGTTGCTACACAGGCTAGAAGTGGAATCGACGATTAACCTTTTGTGGGACGCGTGGCGGGGGCTTGGCGAAAGAAACGCAGGGCCCATTCCCCGGCAAGTGGGCCAGCTCTCGGAACTACATGACAGTTTGACTGCTGTCTTGATGTTGGAACCGAAACTGAAGGGCGCAAAAATGGCAATGGCGGCTCTCGGTGATCTCCCAGAGCCAAAGTGGTACGACACACCCTCGATTGCTCAACTGATTTCCATCCTTGACGCGAGTCTCGCTGAGGATGAGCTTCGGAAATGCCGTGAAGAAATCGACAAGTATTGCGGAGCTTTGAAGACGTACGCAGCTCACCCAGAAGCACATCCTGTCGTACACAGGGCAATCGAAGCATTGGAAGGCAGGAACTCGAAGGAATGGGGAAGTGTTGTCACCGAAATCGAGAATCTGAAAAGAAACCAGGAATTGCACGCGTGGCGAGTCACCAAACAATCTGAGCTGGCCGAATTTGCGCCCCGTTTGCCTCGTCTCCTAAGAGAGTCAGCCACAGAGTCGACGTGGGACGACCGCATCTCTGGAATCGATGAAACATGGAACTGGGCCAGGGCGGATGCGTGGCTAAAAAAGTATGAGAGAGAACACGATGTCCGTGCTCTAGAGGTGGAACGTCAGGATGTTGAGAGTCACCTCAGCCATGAAATTGCTTCGCTAGCTGCCGCAAAGGCATGGCGTCATTGTTTTGAAAGAATGACCGACGAACACCGGAGCTATTTGGAGGCTTGGAGAAAGGAGATTCAAGGAATCGGAAAGGCAACAGGCAAGTATGCCGAGGCGCACCGGCGCACCGCTCAGAAGTACATGAACAAATGCCGCGAAGCTATCCCAGCTTGGATTATGCCCTTCTATCGCGTTGCGGAGACCGTGCAACCCAAAAAAGAGTGCTTTGACGTTGTTATTATTGATGAGGCTAGCCAGAGCGGACCTGAGGCACTTCTATTGCAGTACCTTGCGAAGCAGATTGTAATCGTTGGCGACGACCAACAGATCAGTCCCGAGGATGTCGGCATCGATCAATCACAAGTGCATGCGTTGCAGCAAAGGTACCTGCACGACTTCGGTTTGAAAGAAACTTTCGGGACGGGATATAGCCTTTTTGCCCAGGCCGAAATCCGGTATGGAAACCGCATACCATTGCGCGAGCATTTCCGTTGCATGCCAGAAATCATTCGATTCTCGAATGATCTCTGCTACACAGCGAATCCGCTGGTCCCGCTGAGGCAGTATCCACCCAAACGACTTGACCCGATCATTGTTCGATCTGTGGCGGAAGGGTTTCGTGAGGGTGGTTCACAATCTGCTCGAAATCAGCCCGAGGCGGAAGCACTGGTCGAATCCATTTGCGATTGCTGTGCAAATCCGGCATACGAAGGCAAGAGCATGGGTGTCATTTCTCTTCAGGGAGGTTACCAAGCCGGCCTAATCCAGCGCCTATTGAAAGATCGACTTGGCGAGCAGGAGATGCTGAGGCGCGAAATCATCTGCGGTGATGCATACGCCTTTCAGGGAGACGAGCGCGACGTTGTCTTCATGAGTATGGTGGCAGCTCCCAACGAACGGATTGGCGCACTAACGAAGGAGACGGACAAGAGGCGATTCAACGTGGCGGCAAGTCGGCCCAGAGACCAGGTTTGGCTATTCCATACGGCGACTCTCAATGATCTTAATCACGAGGACCTAAGATTCAAGCTCCTCTCGTATTACCAGAATCCGGGACAGTCGCCACTGGGAGCCCCCGACTGGAATCGCTGCGAGAGTCGATTCGAAAGAGATGTGGGGCAACAAATCACTGCCAGAGGATACCGCGTGGTGGTTCAGTTCGAACCTCTGGGGATTGGTGGGAAGAGAGTCGATCTGGTCGTCGAAGGAGAGCAGACCCGACTTGCAATCGAATGCGACGGGGATCGGTGGCACGGTCCGGACGAATATGAAAAGGACATGTTTCGCCAGCGGCAATTGGAGAGGGCTGGCTTAGTTTTCTGGCGAATTCGAGGTTCCGAATTTTATAGGAATCATTTAGCAGCGCTCGATCCACTGTGGAGAAAACTATCTGAAATGAGGATCGAACCATGGGATCTCACTCGCCGGGAGACTGTGGTCAGTACCTCCAATTCAACTCAAGGGGCGGATCCCCTTATTCTCCGGTCGGTGCAACCGATGCTGATCGACAAGCCAGCGCGGGAAAACTTGTTCACTCGCGCCGAAGACCCGACCGCCAGCATTCGAGAGATTCCTCGGGAACAAGTCAGAACCGTTTTACATGCCTGCATCCCGGATGGGAACTCAGTTCCGAGAGAGGAATTACTCCGGGACGTCGCTCGAAAACTCGGATACTCAAAACTAGGTCACAACATCAGGAGCACGATTAACCGGATGATTGGGGCCGAGGTTCGCGCTGGCCGGCTTGGGACAGATTGGCAGAAGGTTTGGCGAGTAGGAAATTCCACTTGAGCAACAGAAAAACTCTCTGACCGCGGTGCGGGGGATGCTGTGGCGATATCATTTATTCACACTGCCGACTGGCAGATCGGAAAAGTGTTTAGCACGATCGGCGGTGATGCAGCCGTTCTGCTCAAGACCCAACGAGTCAAAACCGTTCAGCGCATAGCGCAACTAGCGACGGAGCGGCGCGTCGATGCCGTCCTCGTTGCAGGGGACGTCTTCGAGAACAATCTTGTCAGCAATGAGACCATCCACGCGCTGGTCCACGCAATGGCGGGTTTCACAGGCCCGTGGGTACTCATTCCGGGCAATCATGATCCTGCTGTCGCTGAATCGGTGTGGCAGCGTATGGAACCCCTCGGATGTCCCAAGAACGTTTATATCGCTCTGGAACCCAACCCAATCACATTGGCTGACGGCCGACTAACGGTATTGCCTTCGGTCTTACGGCGCCGGCACGAAATCGAAGACTTGACGGCTGGCTGGGATGCAATCCCCACGCCCGACGGAGTGGTGCGTGTTGGATTAGCGCACGGCTCCTTGGAGGGACGGTTGCCAGGCGCTAGCGAGGCTAATAATCCCATTGCTGCGGACCGCGAGATGCGCGCGCGCTTAGAATACCTGGCACTTGGCGACTGGCACGGAACGTACAACGTTTCTAAGCGAACTTGGTATTCGGGCACACCAGAGCCAGACCGGTTCAAGGACAACGATCCCGGCAACGTCCTGATAGTGACAGTCAGCGGGCCTGGAGCTGAGCCAGTGATTGAGCGCGTTCGGTCCGCTCACTACGTGTGGATTGAGGTCGAAACCGCTTTGACCGACGCCAACGATTTGACCGGACTGGAAGCCCGACTCGCCTCGCTGGTCGAACCTTTGAGTCAGCATATCCTCATGCTGACGATTTCCGGCACAGTAGACTTCAGCACAAGAGAACAATTGGACCGCATCCTGAGCAAGTGGCGTGGAAGACTCACTTGGCTGGGCGCGGATTGCTCACGCTTGGTTGCACAGCCGACCGAGGCGGACCTGGATCGCATCGACATCGCCGGCTTTGTTCGAACAACAGTGGACCGGCTGCGGGCTGTTGATGCAAACCCCAGCGATCCAAATCGTGAATTCGCCATTGAAGCACTGCGCCTGCTGTACCAGATCCACACCGCGGAGGTCGAACACACATGATCCTCCGGCGGATTGCTGTTCAACACTTCCGAAAGCTTGATGAGCCAGTCGTGATCGAGAATCTTTCCGACAAACTTGTAATCATAGTGGGCGACAACGAAGAAGGGAAATCTACCCTGCTCCAGGCAATTCGTAGCTGCTTCTTCGACAAGCACAACATGACGGGAGAACGCGCACAGAGCTTTCAACCATACAACTCATCGACGCGACCGGAAGTGCGCGTGGAGTTCGAGATCAACGGAAAGCTTTATAAGCTGTTCAAGGCTTTTTGCTATAGACCGCAGGCGGAATTGACCACACCTACCGGTGTCCTGCTGGGTTCCGCCGCGGAAGAAGAGCTCGCGCGAATACTTCGCTTCACGGCGCAGCAGCGTGCATCTCGTAGCGCCAGCGACCACGAACATGAGGGAATCTTTGGCATGTTTTGGGTTGAACAGGGGAAGTCGTATACTGGTTTGCAACCGACCGCAGACGGGCGCAGTACGATTCAGCAAGCACTCCAGCTGGAAGTTGGGGACGTGCTGGGAGGGAAACGCGGCCAGAAGATTCTGGCGGAAGTAACTAGTATGCGTAACGAACTGCTGACGGCCACCGGAAGGCCGAAAGGCGATTACGCTAAGGCAACCGACAGACTGTTAGATGTCCAAGAGGAGCTTGCGACTGTCGAGACGGCGCTGAATGATTATGGTCGCAAACTGGAGGATTTGGAGCGTTGCCGCGCGCGCCAGAGACGATATGAGGCTGAACACACTCTGGAGCACGCTGAAGGACGTCTACAGCAGGCGCACGAAACGTTCGACCGCATTGCTGCGTTGCAGAGAACTCTGCAGCAGGCCGAGACCGAACTGGCAAGGACCACTGCCGAGCATAATTTGGCTGCAAACCGAGCCAGTCAACGAAACAGGCTCGTGTCGGAGGTTGATTCGACTAAGCGCAAGGTCGAGCAGCTCCAAACCACTTGGGATACAAGACGGGATTCCCTCGCTAAGGCCCGCCAACATGTAGAAAGCGGAGAGAAACAACTGTCGCATGCTGCAAAGCGCTTTGAGGAGGCAGCCGCAGCTCATTCGTTGGCGACAGCGTCCGAACATCTGGCAAGATCACAGGATGAACTCCAGAAACTTCTGGCTCGGGAGAGTGATGCACTCCGGGCAAAGGTCAAAGCGGAGCATTCGCTGGAAGCAGCCGGTAGAATTGGCCTTCAGAAGAAAGACATAACGCAACTCAAGCATCTGAACGATGAAGTCACGAAAGCCCGAGCGCGAATAGAAGCACTCGCGACCAACGTGAGGATCCACTTGGAAACTGGGGTGAAAGCACGGATTGGGCGCGCCGCTGTCGTATCAGGCGCAGAGAACCGCATCACCGAAGCGACTATCATAGACATCCAGGAGTACGCACACATCAAGATTGTTCCGGGTGGGGACATCGCTGATCCACTCGCCGAGTCCAAGAACGCCCAGGACAAGTTGCAACGGGCCTTAAATGAACTAGGTGTGTCCAAGTTCGCGGAAGCAGAAGCCAGACTGGAAGACCGCCAGAATCTTCTCAACGAAGCCAGGAAGTACCAGGCATTAGTCGACGCCCACGCTCCGGAAGGCTTGGAGGTGCTCCAGGGTGCCACCGCTGAGCTGCGCGGCGAAATAAAAGGTCTCACAGTACAGGTGGGTGCCAAACCGAAATCGTTGAAGGATTCAGTCTCTGCTGTCAAAGATGCACAACGAGAGCTCGACGCGGTCGCGGGAGAGCACAAGCGGTTAGAAAGGCGAGTTAAGCAGGTCCGGGAGGAGTTGGCTGCTGCCCAAACCGACGAGGCCGGATGCAAAGCGTCCTTCGAAGCCGAGGAACATCGCTTGCACGAGCTGGAAGAAAGATTGGCTGAGGATCGGAAGAAGGTTTCAGATAGCGACTTGAACAGTGCGGTTGTGGATGCATCGCAAAGGGTGGTAACTGCTGAACAGACAGCGGTCGCAGCGCGTATGGTGCTCGAAGATGCGAATCCGGAGTCCGCCATGCTGGAGCTGGAGGCGGCTCGAGACGCCCTCAAACAACTCGTGGAAAGTATGCGTGCTCTTAGTGATCGCGTCATCCGCGTCGAATCCGACCTTCGTGCTTCTGGCGCTCAGGGCTTGGGAGAGCGCAGTCAACAACTCGAAGGTGAATTGGAGGTAGCGACCGCGGTAGTCTCCACGCTTGAGCGTCGCGCGAAGGCCGTGGAGCTGCTCCATCACGTCCTCGGCGAAGCGGAGAAGAAGGCGAAGGAAAGCTTTCTTCGACCAGTCACCAGTCGAGTGCAACCATACCTGAAGCTGCTCTTACCGGGTTCCGAATTGCAACTGAGCGAAGAAATGGAAATCACTGGTTTGCGGCGTGGTGAGGTTGAGGAAAAGTTTGCGTCGCTGAGCATTGGCACCCGGGAACAGCTCGCGGTGCTCACTCGCTTAGCCTTTGCCGATCTTTTGAGAGAGAACGGGCAACCGGCTGCAGTGCTACTCGACGACGCGATAGTTTTTGCAGACGACGACCGCTTCACACGCATGATACACATTCTGCGGAAGGCTGCCGAGAAGACGCAGATCCTCATCTTCACCTGTCGTGAACGCGATTACCTCGCGGCAGGTGCTCCAATTCTCAGACTTGCCGACTGTCGCGCCTGAGCGATCTCTCCCATCTTTAAGGATCTACTCAGGGGGTTCCGGATCAGCTTAAACGAGGAATACCATATGTCATTGTACCGGCCAAGTAGCACCAAAACTGCTGTCGAAAATGGTGTGACTCAGTGAATCGCGGGCAAAGTGTTTGATTGGCGGACCTTACAATCTATGACGGGCAAGGGTAAAGGCTATATGAAGTTCTCGGTATTCCTAGAGGGATAATTTTTCTTGTGATAATGTCACAGCTCTGGAGACCTTAGAATTGGCACATCCTCTCATCGAAGAAATTGCTGTCCACCTTCTGATGGATGGCAAGATTACGGTTCTCCTTGGGGCCGGGCTCTCGATGGCCGTACCGACGGAGCTGGATGGGGCGCGCCAATTGGCGCAAAGAATCGCTCAAGCTGTTAGGGGCCACTATCCGCAATTCCCGATTAGCGATGACTTGGGTGCCATATATGACCAGCTCAAGGCAGAGCACGGCTTGCAAGGTGTAGAGATCTTTCTCCGGACGTTCCAAGATCTGGGCCCAGCCTATTATCCCGAGAATGCCGGGCATATAGGGATTGTGAAGCTTTTCCTTGAGGACACCGTAGAAGCCATTTATACGCTGAACCTTGACAACTTGATCGAAAAGTCTGCTCAAGACTGCATACTTCCTGCCGGGTGGCAAGATTCGAGAGATATCCGTGGAAATTCCAGCAGCCATGGATTGGCAGTGAGGTGGTCCGCAGGGGGAACTGAGGGTATAGGTGCTCCAAGACTGAACAAGATCCACGGTTGCATTGTTCGCGATCCTGAGAACACGGTCTGGTCTGCAAGAGAGTTAGCCAGTGCGGAATGGCCGGCCGTGGCTGTTTGGGCCAGACCTGGCTTTGAGGCTGACATCCAACAACACGTACTCCTCATCGTTGGTTGCGGTTCGCCGGTTGCCTATTTGAACGATTCGATAAAACGTGGGCGAGAGACGGCGCCGCGCAAAGTCGCGTCGTATTTGGTGTCACTCGACCAGTTCACCGATTATTCGACAGTCAGGAATCCATCCTTACTCGCCTCTGCGAATATCACCGAGCAGACATATTGCCCAATGAGCGGCGCGGACTTCCTGAAGGATTTGCACGGAGTCGTCTGCAGAAAACGCCTAAACAAAATAGAGGTTGCTCTGATAGAAAAGGCCACGCAGGCAGAAAGCTACGCCGTCCTCGGGTCAGTGACGAAACTAGAGTCGGCGAATATCAAGGCGAGTATCCATGAGGTAGGCTCGTTTTTCCGCGACGATCTCGAGCTGTTGCAAAAATTTCTGAAGAGGTCTCTCTTGTGGGCGAGAAACCTCTCGCCGGTACAACTGGCATCATATTATGTCTCTATTGGCCTCAATGAAAATCTGGTCAGCGACTTGTGGGAGTGTCTCAGCATGCTGCGGCTGTTCGCGGAGGACTGTGGGATCGACCCGGACCAGACGACCCTCTCAGCCCGGATTTGTGACGGCGTGCATCTGTTGATTATCCATTGCCGCGCCTTCTCGGCTATGCAGATTCGGGAAGAGCTATTCGCAAAACTCTTGGAGGCATATGGTCCGACGCTACCCCAGCGATTGACAGTATTGCTTGTTCGTGCCAATGCTTCGGCAGCGGATATTCGGAAGCTTCCGCCGCTGAACCGGACACGAGCAATTAGTTCTTTGAGTCGGGCTAACGTCACTTCGGACATTCCACCAAATTGGAAGATTACTACCAGCGGCGATACTATCGACAGGACACCGTTTTTGGCGGCGGATGCATGGAAAGAGAACATGCAGGAGCAATTGCGCTAGAGACAACAGCGATTGAACGGATTGTAAGCTCCGTTTTCGCTGGTGCTGGCTTTCGTAATTGCGATCGAAAGGATGACGGCGGGCTCGTCAGTAGCGTATATGCGGGAAAGGGAATGGTGTGGGCAGTTGAGATACTGAAATCGTTCGACGAGTTTATTCGTCTGTGGACATTGCCCAGCGATAACGAGGCGAAGGTCGTGAATGTATTGATGGAGGTCGCGGCCCCAGAGGAAAAATGGAATCTTACTCTTTTGATTGTAGTCGCGGAGCCGGTCAGAGAAGAATTGATTGCCCCATTGTCTCAGTTTCAGGAGGAACCGTCGTCGTTCGCGAGGTTCGTAATTTCGCTAGAACCTGACGACCCCGAAGCACTACTGCGACGAAAGTTATCAGCTCTGCTGATGGAATGGCTCGATGACTCAGGGTCAACAACGCCGGAGTTGAATACAGTCGAGGACGACATCGAGAAAATTGTGGAGGAGACAGCGACTCAGCAAGGTCTTGTTTCGCTGGACACAGTTAGGGAGTCGCTAAAGACGCGATTGCCCGTCGAGGACGACGTGCTGTCATCCCTACTTATGGATGTCCGAAGGCAGAAGAACGATGAAAATAAGTAGCATCAGCGCAGAGAATTTCAGGGGCTTCCTGAATCATCAAAGTATATCGTTCGGGCCTCACGTAACAATACTCGTTGGTCCTAACGGATTTGGCAAATCGACAGTCATCGATGCACTCGAATGGCTCCTGACGGGCCAGCTTGACCGGTACATAGGATCGGAGGAGGGAAGACGGGAGGACTACATCCGTCATGTCGACGCACGGAACGATCCCCTGGTGGAGGCGTCCTTCGTCCTCGATGGCCGGGAAGTGACTATGCAGCGCCAGCGGGTGTCGCGCGAGAAAAGCGAACTGCGAGTTCGGTACGATGCCGACAAATGGTTTACGTCGACTGAAGCTGATGTGTTTCTCCAAAGGATGGACCCTGATATTTCCAAGGAGTCAGCAAGAACTTATGTATTCTCAAGTGACTTCATCTCTTACCATCTGCTGGGTCAACAAACCATACGAGACTTCGTTCAGTCTGACCCTCGCAAGCGCTACGAGAAGCTCGCCCCGATTATCGGAGTCGATCGCTATGTCCGACTGACCGAGATGTTGCTTCAAACCGCTCGGAGATTGGGTGATCAGCAGGTCAGAGCGAAAGAGGCGTTGTCGAATCAAACCACTCGGGTAAGTGTTCTTCGTGGACAGCACGATCAACTAGTCCGGTCTCTAGGGGACGATCCCTTCGGGGGCACGGTCTTATCTGAATGGCTCATACGGCAGTATGCACAATTACGGGAGCGACTTCCGAGCGCGTTGGTAGCCGAGCTACCGAACAAAATGCCTTCTACCACTAACGAACTGCTTTCGACGCTGGAACAAGTCCTACCTAATGCGTTCTTTTGGCTATCTGCAAGGGATCGGGAGTGTGAGCAAATAGTCGAGTCGCTCCAGGCTTCGGCCAGAGAAATCGGATACTTATTTGAAAAACAAGGTGCTCTAGAGGAGTTGCGACGCACAGTCAAGAGTTCCGAAGGAAAGCTCAACGCGCTCCAAGAGAGAGTCCGGGAACGAGAACAGCAAGTTCGCGATATTGACGCACAGGCGACTGCTGCCAGCCAGGAGGTGGAGGGGCTGGCTAGGAATCTTGAAGGAATCACGCATTTGATTCAGCTAAAGGAGGCGATTGACAAGCTGTCTATTCGTCAACAGGAACTCCAGGCTCAGGAAGAGGTTCTCGCGAGGTCTGTCGACGAAATAAGTGCCCAGAAAAGAGATCGTGAGTCCGAGGTTGCTCGCGTCAATTCCGAATTGCTATCGTCACAACAATTGCAAGTCGATCTACAGAGAGTCTTGGTTTCGACGCGGGAAGTGGCGGCCGCTATAGACTCCCTGAAATCCGAGCAGGTGGCTGTATCTGACGGACTGCAAAAGCTTGAGGCTCTTCGATCTGAACAGACGCAGGCTGCGAAGGAACTAGATGAGATTGAGCGTGAACTCACGGCAATGGAGGACGCTCGTGCAGAAGCGAATGGGCGATTACAACAGATTGGTCGAGAGGGCCAGGCAAGCCAACAGCTGCTTGCCGAATTGAGGAAATACGTACAGACAAATCGATGCCCTGTTTGCTCAACCGTATTTGAAAGTAACGATGCGCTTTTGATTCGACTCGATGCGAATCTATCTGCCGTTGATCCTCGCTTACAGGCGGCGACGGATGAGCTGCGCTCGCTTTCCGATAAAGCGGAGCAGCTCAAGAAGCGACGGGGGACGCTATCGTCGAAGAGAGGGGATCTTGACTCGGCGGTGCAAAGCGGAACCAGCAGGGCTACGAGGTTTGAAGCGTTGCTTTACCAAGCGCGGCAGAAGGCGACCGCGCTGGGCTTCGCGCTCAGTTCCAGTTTGGGGGATGACTCTAAGTTTCTGGCGGAACGGGTTAGCGACATAGAGAAACAAATCCAGGGAGTTGACCTAACGGTTGCGACGCTGGAGACCACCCTCCGGCAGCGACGGGGGCAGTTGGAGAGCACCTCATCGGCACTGAGTGAAACTATCAGGAAGCGCGCGTCGGTCCACGATTCCAGCGTGCAAACTCAGCACGAGGCCGACACACTTCATGCAAGATTCGACAAACTAGCGCGCACCGTTGCTATCGCGGATTTGAGCCCACAAACTTTCTCCGAAAGGAAACGGGAACTTGGCGAGTCAAAAGATCAGGCTGAGGCCAGACTAAAGAAGTTGATCACGGATCTGAGCAACGCGCGAAGCCAACTGGAAGTCGTCCAGAGGGAAATATCGCCTTACATAAAGCAACGTCAGGACTTGGCCAGACTGGACGCGGAGTTTCTGGGGATGCAAGCGGCGTGCCGGGAGAGGCTGGTCTCGTTTGGGGTTGCTCTTGGCCCTGAGGTCTTGCCTAAGATCCGCGATCTGACGGAACGTGCCATTCAGGACGCGGCTTCGCTCCGTGAGGCCAAGAAAGCGTGTGAGAGTCTCAGTGCTTCCGTGGAAGCGGGTAGGAAGAGCCTTAGACTTGACGATGACAAAGCAGCGCTGGGCGAAGCTGAACACGAGGAGAGTAGGCGAAAATCGGAACTCGAAACGATCGAACAAGCCCAAAACCTGTCTCGCGAGTTGGCGGACAGCATACGGGCAGCCGGGCAGTCTAGAATGAAACGCATCTTGTCCTCTTGCAGTGCGCTCACCGAGAACTATTACAATCGAATTTATCCCCATCCACTTTGGTCTAAGCTGGAAATCGATGTCGACAGCGGGACTTCGCGCGGCGGTAGGGCTCAGCTCCAAATGTCTGCCCGTAGAGGGTATGTCGCGCCAACCTCAGAAGTAGACGTTTTGGAGGCATCGAGCTCGTTGAATATAAGGTACGGCTTCAGCACCGGGCAGTTGAATCTGTTTGCCATTTCGTTAGTGCTGGCCCTAGCTCAACAGCGTCGAGGAGAGGTCCTCCCAGCTCTGCTCCTAGATGATCCGGTGCAAGCTATGGACGATATGAGAATCGCTGAACTTTGCTGGGTTCTATTGCAGAGTGCCAGAAAGCGGCAGATCGTCGTGGCTACCGGTAATCAAAACTTTGCAGAGCTAATGTTCAGTCGATCGATGCCCATTCAAAAGGATGTTTCGGTTGTGGCCCATCTGTTTGAGGGAATGACCTCACGGGGGCCCTCCATACGGCTCAATTGGCGAGTCAGCGGAACAGGCGAATCAATCCAGAAAGTCGCGTAGCGCTGAGAATGCATCATGGTGTAAGGGCCTAGGACGGGTATCCTCGCGGCGGCAGCAGTAAATCAGCTGCCAGGCCACTATTGCCTTCCCCGGGAGATTGCATTCTCAGGTCGTTCGTCCAGTTGGTTCCGCAACCTTCGCTCAAGACAGACAGGATCCCTTGCCCTCCGCCCCAGCAGCATCTTTATCTTGGCCTCGCTGAACCCAAGCTGCCGCGCCAAGTCACAGATCGTCGTGTACTGCTCCGCGTGCTCAGGGGATCCAACCGCCGCGCAAGTCTGCTCCTCTACAAGATCTCTGTTCTGCGGATAAAACTCGTCGGCAATCTCCGATGCCCGTTCCTCTTCGCTTTCCCGCACAACACAATGTCCCCACTGTTCGCCGGCACACGCACTCTGCGCTTTTTGAAGGAGTCTTGCGGGCTCTGTCATATCGGTGATGAGGCTTTCCAGTGTCGTACCTCCAATCTCCAAGCTCAGAATCGGGACAACTGTGGTTTCCCACCCTCCGATTCTTCCGGGGTGCCAGCGCATCTCTGGCGTGACCTTAAGGGTGGCTTTGACGCCTTTCAAGCGGCCCCGATTCCAACTGTGCAGTTGCGCTACCGCATTCGACAGGTTGGGGACCGACGTTTTGCCTCCCGTGTGCAGTCGGCAGATGGCGCCCAAGCTAGGAAATCGTTCCAGGATGAAGTACAGGTCTCCGGAAGGCCCACAATTGCCGCTTTCAAGTTCCGGGCAACCAGCTCCACAACCTTCGACCGGTTGGCCCTTCTGCGGCCCATCCAAGTACTTGCGTACGCCCGGCCAGGGCTCCCCCTCCGGGTGCTCCCTTGTCCTTCGAATCGCCTGCATTTTGTAATGTGCCCCACTGCCGTTCACGATCTGCACAAGCTCTCCGTGGCAGAAGCGGCCTCTCCGCGTCCATAGCGCGTATTCCGACGGGAACACCTCTCTCGGGTCGTCATGGAGGAAGATGACTCCCAATTTAGTCGGCTTCTCGCCATAGACTTCTGCGATATCCGCCGCGGACTCCCAATACACGGATCCCCCACGCATGACTTTCCGCTTGAAAACGAAATGAAAAAGCGCTCGCGGATTGCTGTTCTCATCGTCAGGGTCGGGGCCCTCGCCGATGGCAACCTTAATCGCCACCGGAAGTTTCTCGAGGGCCGCGCCCTTCTCATCATGTGTTAGTCCGAGAATCCCCATCGCGTCTCTCCTTCTCTTGTTACGTGCTGTTCAGAACAGAGTGAGCTGTTCGTCTGGCATGGTCGAGGTTGACCGCCGGGAACTTTTCCGACCGGACGATTCCATCGCCGGTCTGAGTGGTGACAATTGGTCGGCTGGAGCGGAGGTCGCTTCGATCAACGGAATCTCCGGTACGCTTCGGTCGGCCTCCGTTTCCAAATCCTCAGCCACTCGTGCAGGGAGCATCTCCTCTTGCTTCTTTTGAAGTGTTGCCCACACAGCGTCGGCTCGTTCGCCGATCCCTTTTTCCGTGACGAGTTCGCGGGCCATGGCCATCAGGATGTCGTCTTCGTCGTTGATCGACTGCAATCCTTCCGAGGAGAACTTGCCCTCCATCGCCAGAGAGACCAGCAGCTTCTTGCCCATCAGCCGAAGGCAGGTCTCCTGCATCGTTTCGGCGTAGTGCAGGAATTTCACTTTTACGGGAAGGCGCTGGCCAATCCTCCAACTCCTTCGGCTTGCTTGTCGGAGGACGTAGATCGAGTAGCCGGTCTCGTAAAACAAGATCGTTGGAAACTCGATCAGGTCGAGGCCGGTCTGGACGAGTTTCGGGTGGCAGATGACGGCTTGCACTCCTGCGCGGAGTTGGCGTTCATACCAAGCTTCCCGCGCCTCAGGCGGCACTTCAGTCGTGAGCACTGCGACTCGGATTCCTTCATTGGCGAGAATTCGCTCGAGCCTACGAGTCACGTCGCGCTTCTGCGTGTAGACGGCATAGATCTGGCAACGACGGCCGCGCGCGAAGTTCTGACTTTCACTTCCTCAACGAGGCGGCGCTCCTTCGCATAGACGTGGTTCTGGTTCAGATCTTGCGTCTCCGCTATGAGAAACCGTTCGCGCTTTCTGGTCTCGGGATCGTATTCGTACCCATAAAGGTCACCGAGGCCAAACGGACGGTCCGGATAGAGGAGTAACGCGTTCAGCGCCACACTCATCACCGTTGGATTCCGCCGATGCTCCTGCAGCGCCTTCTTGATGTCCTCTTCCAGCTTTTTGTAGGCATCGCGCAGCGGAGGATCCATCTCCACGCTGATGACTTCTTCGCGATAGGGTGGCAGCGCGTCGGAAATATCTTCCAGCGAAATGAATGCTCCCAGACTCATGAGGAAGCGGCCGAAGAGAAGCGGCGAGGCACCGGGGCGCCGGCGAATGCGTTTGGTTACGCGAGCCGTCCGAGCAGGCGTTATCCGATGGCTCAATGACGGTGATCTTTTCGAGCAACCCATAGGTTTCCGTGAAAGAGCGCAGTCCCGCTTCGCCACACTCGAACCCTTCCCCCACCATCTTTGCCGGTTGCAAGCGAAAGAGAATGTTGAACAGTCTCATCGGCGTACCCTCCGAGCAGCGTCCCGGTAAGCACGACGGTGCGTTGCGCACATCCCGCCAGTGTGCCGAGCGCATTCCCCTGAGCTGTGTCGCCTTTCAGCTCATGCACCTCGTCGGCGATTGCGTAGTCGAAGAAGTCGGGCATGTAGCGCCCGATAAAGTCCACCGGAGCGAAGCGCCGGACCTTCTTCCCGTCCGCCTGCCACAACGCGCTGTACAAAGCCCTCCGCAATTTGGCGGAGTTCCTCGCCATTCGCACCGCCTAACATTTCACTTAACTTGGCCTTCGTGAAGTCGGTCGGACAGAAGCCGCTCCCCGTCTTCATTCAGGTAAATGGGACAGCCGCTGTCGGCGTTCACCACACTCCCTTGGTACCGCCCGCAACGAGCTAAGCCATACGCGTGTCGCCAGAAATAACTGAGCTTCCCGCGATCACGTCCGACGATGAAAAGAGCCGGCAGTCCGCAGATCGATTCCCATCGGGCGCGCGCTGTGCGAGAGGTCTTCCGCTGCCGCAACTCCGTCAGTGTCGTTCGCAGCCCTTCCCGAACGATACGGCCATGCCGCAACCTGACTTCGTTGACGCCCGCGTGGGCCGCGGAACTCGTCGGGCCGCGGAGGCCATCGATGAAGAAAACCCGCACGCGGGGTAGCGTCAGGAGCGCCTCTCTCGCCCACTTCTCCACCAACTGCGGTGGGACCATGGCAAGGGCAGTGAAGGGCCTTCGGTCGCTGTGCACATGAACAGCTCCCAGAGAAATCAATGTCTTTCCGGTTCCGCATTCCGCAATCACTGCTGCCCCCCGCGCCTCGTGCCAACGTTTGACCACTCCCATCATCGCGAGAACCTGTGCGGGGAAAGGCTTGCGGAGGAGATGCCCGATGAGAGGTGATGCAGGGTCATCGATGCCATGAAGTGGTGGGTAAGTCCGAAGAATCCGCTCGGCCAGTTCGGAGGCGCGCGCGCGCAGGTATTCGTTAAGGTCCTTGGGGAGTTGCATGTTTTTGTCCTCATGACTTTTTCGGGTAAGACGAGATGTATCGATCGAAGACGGAGAGGTCTAATTGGTGGCGGATGAGAGAGCGGATTCAATCATTTGTTTCGAAATCTCGGCGGTGGTCACGTAGGTATCGCTGTGCTTTAGGAGGGCGTTGAATGCGATTCCCCCGTCGCGGATGATCATCTGGGAACACTCCACTGCCCCAATCTGGCTTTCTGGTAGACCGAAGTCGGCCTCAGCAATCACTGCTTCTCTCGTGTCGATTTCGAGGGCTTCAATCGATTCCTCCAACTTGAAGCATGCTTCCAGGGCCGCTCCAGACTGCGACGCCCGGTTGAGCCAGGGACTGAAATACTGGGCTGAAGAATCCCAGTAGTACGTCTCGCTCAAGGAAGAATCGAGAATTTTCTGCTCGCGAAGCACACTGATTCGCCGGAGAGCGAGCTTCAAGAACACTTCGCCGACTTCGACGACGGCGTAATCGCATCCGCCGCTGTAATGCGGATCGCTGCTCCAAGCCTTGAGAACAATTTGCACAAATCCCTCCTTCCTCGCGTTCTTGCGCACCGATTCTATGTGGTGGCACCTGCATCCGAAGTGGCCGTCTAATATTGGGCGCTCCAAGAAACTCCTCGGCAGCTTCCAAGTAATCGAGCCATTCTCTTCCGGAATGCGGATCGAGCCTTCCTTCAGCGCCTTCCCGATCCATTTGAGGAAGGTACCTTTGTTTCCACTCACCACGACGGGTGAGCATCCCAGCCCCAGCAACGGCCGGATTGCCTTCCGAGCCTTGAGTTCTCGCATAAACCACGGCGCCCACATCGGCACTACTGGCAGGCCAAATCGGTTGGCCACCCGGTAGAGCACGAAAATGGGATCGTCATCGCACAGAACCGTCCGCGCGCCCTCTCGATCAACTCCGGGCTTCGTCTTGGCAAGCTCTGACGAAATGGCCACCAAGTGGCGAACGGGCCGTTCTCGGTTCGAGACTACAGCGCTGCCGCGAAAGCATTGGGCCTCGGGACCAAGAGACACCGCCATCGGCGAACGGCTCGGCAGATTAATCTGAAACAGGGCTCCTTCGGTTACTCCTGCCCATAGGGCACCGATCTCGGAATCTCCCCCGATCAGGGAGATCAAATGGGCGCTTGCCTGACTGCGCTCATCTTTGGGCGGATCGACGACCGCTCGG
This sequence comes from uncultured Acidobacteriota bacterium, assembly GCA_963814605.1. Classification (GTDB taxonomy): domain Bacteria; phylum Acidobacteriota; class Terriglobia; order Acidiferrales; family UBA7541; genus Palsa-295. The sequence continues at coordinate 1,925,920 of CAWFDD010000002.1, forward strand.
TCAAAGTGGACGCGGACGCGGGTCGTTGTGTCCTTCATCTGCTTTGTGAATTCGAGGGTTCCGAAGCGTTCGTGTGCGTTCTGCATTCCGGTCTCCTCTGGGAAGTATCTCGTGCCGCCAATCTCCGAAGCAGGCGCGAAACGATGAATTTGGTCAGCTACGGAATATGAGGCCCACGCAGCTCGCACTAAGAAGTTCGTGCACCTGGTCTATTGAATGGTCGATTGGGTTTCCTCACCGCTGCAGTCTTGATGACAGCCACCGCAGATTCGTAGACTCTCCAATACGTGCGCGCGTCGTTCACTTCCGCGGCCTGGACATCACCGCCAGCTTCCACCCGAACTGCTGGGTAGTTGCTTTCATGGAGAGCTTCGGAGTAGTGGCATTCCTTGCCATCTGAAACAATGAGGTGATCTCCGAAGGCGCCCGGACACGATCCGTTGCACACGATGAAAGGAATACCGGTAAGAGCCGTGAATTCATCGTAGTTTCCGTTGTTGGCTTCCTCTGCGGCCATCACCACCGCACCCGGAATTTCGCCGCCGTCCACCGACAGGGCCTGTGATTCTTGTAGTTTGTAGCCCATCTTCTCGAAAACATCTTTGTCTCGCTCCGCACAAACGAGGGTTGAATAACACCGGTCGCTCATAGTGCGCGTCCTTTCTCCGTTGAGGATTTACTTCAGGCTGGCAATCTCCCCTGTGCTGAAGACCACCGTCAGTTCGTTCGAGAATCGCTCTTTCTCTCGAATGACTGTGGTTCCGTCTTCTTCCTCCTCGGACTTGTCAACGAGTTTGACCGATTGCCAATGCGCGATATGCCGCGCTTCACCCTCCCCGAAGATCCCATTGAGCATTCCTGCCGTGCAGAGCAGGCCGACGTGCCCGCCGTGTAAGGGCGTCAGTGGACGCCCGTTGACGTCTGACGGTTGGGCGAAAAGCACGGCAGAGGCTTGACGATAAGCGGATGACTTCGGAAGAAGGTCTTCAATTTGGTCTAGAGGAAGGCCCCGGTACACCAGCCGCACCGCTGCAGCGCGCGGAACAGCGTAGTGACGGTCGGACTCCGAAGGAAGTGGAGAAAGCTTCCCTGGGTCTCTCGCCACAGCTTCATACCAGAGCCGCGCCCGGGTTATCTCGCCATCCTGCACACGGTCCCTCTCTTGCCGGGTGCGGCGGACTCCGAACACGACCACTTGCTTGTATTTGACGCTTTCGGGTTCGGTAAGCCGATAGATGTGGACATCCTTGAATTGGAACGACAGGACCTGGCTGCAGTCGCGGATGTAGTCCGACGGGATGACCATCACCAGAATGCCAGTGCGCTTCAGCCAACGATACACGTGATCGAGAAACAGCCTCTCCATGCGCTGCGATCTTTCCTCGCTGACTTCGAAATCGTAGGGGGGATTCAAGTAGATCAGCGAGAAGGACTCGACCGGGCACTGCACATCAAAGCAGTTGCCATGAATGACCTCGTCGGCCGATGACAGGGCGAGTGTTGCTCTCTGTGCATCGAGCTCAACCCCATACCGGAGTGCCCTTGCATCGCGGGTGATCTCTGTGAACGCGACGCCCTCTCCTATGCATGGGTCAAGAGCCGAGCTGACGTGCTCGGGGAATTGAAGAAACTTGCGAATTCGTTTGGCCTCCGCAATTGGAAGAGGGTAGAAGCCCAAACGTTCACGACCGGCGAGGCGCATGGGAAGCCTCCTATGGCTTGCGCGTTTCAAAACTGTCCTGAAATTTCGAGCCCGCGACGGAAGCACTAGGCGGACCACGGGTTGGAGCCGAGTGTGCCCGACATCCCGTAAGCCGATGCATCAGAGGATTGGTGAATAGCCCACTTATTTGGCAAGACGACGGGCTGGTGCTAGAGTCCGCGCCGCTATGGGTGTCGCAATCCAGACCAGAATCAACCCGCCACCTAATGTGTGCCAGCGACTGGTTCTGAGAACGAACCCAAAAGGCACCAAGACGGAATGCGTTTTCACCGATGGCACCGCCATCTTGGTCTCCAATTTCTTGGCGTCTGTGATTCACGTGCGCGACGAATTGCGATTTCCCCTAGAGCTGGACACGACGGACGCGGGCACACAGATCTACATTCGCAATACGAATCCTGAGGAAAGAAGGAGGGACATTTTCCAGGCAGAGATCGGCTACGTCACACAACCCAAGAAAGACAGGCGGGACAACCTCTTCGTTGCCGCCGAAGTCCGCGGCTCGCGCCTGGGTGTATCAGCCATTAATCTTCCTTGTGAGGCGCTGAGGGATTACTTCTACGTTGGCAATCGCCGCCGCTCTTGGAACCGTCAGCCCTCGTTGTACGAACTCTTGCGCGTCGATCCCAGCGTATCGCCGGCAGAGCTGCGCATTGCTTTCAAATTGCGCAGCCTCGAACTGCGCACAGCACACGCAGCAACTGAACACCTTCATGCGTTGGAGCGCGCCTTCAACACTCTCGCGCAACCAGAATTGCGCGCTTGCTACGACGCGATTCGGAATGATTCCGCATCCCCTGCACTCTTCCCATATGGTGGCTTTGGTTCGTTGCTTGTTGCCGGAGATCTCTCAAGAGACGGGAAGACCTTTTACGCTTCTCGCATCCTGTCCTTTCGACCCGAGCAAGACTTCAAACAGCTCCAAGCGCCCATGCGAAAGATCACCTTTTATGGGGACCACGCAATCTTCCGGGAGTCACGGCACCGGATCGAAGTTCACTTCGACCAAGCAGCATTGCCGCTGTCGTGGGACTCGAGTTGGAACCAGTGGAAACATTTGCTAGGCGCCAAGGTAGGAGTCAACGCCCCCTTCATTCAGAGCGGTAAGTATCAACACCGGGCGGGTGCATGGCACCTAGTGAAGTGGGAAACTGCGCTTCCAAGCCGCCTCGAAGTCGCGCTGCCGTCAAACATTGCCGAACAAGTCGCCGAAGCCCAAACAACCCATCATCGGTTTGGCGAGTTTGCCGAAGCCCTTGATCGAATTCGAGCGCGCCTGGAATCTGTACCGATCGAGAGGGGTGAACTCCAGAAACTCTGCTCTCGTCTGGGCATGCCGGGCGATTTCGACGTTGCTTTGATCACCTGGAAGCCCGACTACGACGCCTTCTTCTACAAGCAGCTCTGCAGGCGTGCCCGTTGTCTCTATCTCTTCCGGTCCGAATACATCTTTGACCTCGAGAGAATGGTAGTAGTCGAGACACCCCAACTCGGCCATGCCACATATCTCTTTTCCAGGCCTGCCAACATGTCCGAGTTCTTGGCAATCTACAGCAAAGTCGCCAGGGAAGACATTCTTCGAAACCGCAGCAACGTGGCTGAAAGGCTCGGTTTCTTGGGCCGTCTGATCCACGGTCTTAAGCCGGGTGCTTGGCTGAAGGATCTGAAAGCGCGCGTCGGCGAGCCTCTTGATTACGCGGAGGCTTCCGTCGGCTAGGGAGCGAATGTTAGCCATGAAACTACGCATTGGCGAAAAAGGCGTGAGCGAAGCAAAGAAACGGCCGCTTGTGTCGCCCCTCATCGGTGTGGCGATCTAAATCATAGCCGCCCAATTGTTTGTATTCGTTTATGGTGAGACTCCGAGAGTGTGTTTCACCAAGCCAACCCCCAGTCTCGCGATGCTGCAAATTGACACGGTCTGCCCGTGTCCTAGAATCGTCAGCCCATGGACCGCACGCGAGGTTGCGGTCAGCGAGACGATTCGAGGCGAGATGGCCAACGGCAAGGATCCAACGGGGAAGGGAAACAGTGGTGATCCCACTGTCGTTGCCTGCGTGGTGTTCCAAACACGAGACCCCGAGGAGCTCGTTCAGATGCTGCGGCAAGCACTGACGGGGATTGCCGATCATTCCCCGGCAGCGCCGTCGGCGGCTCAGACACTTCCGCTTCAAAGCGATTCCGATGATCGGTGGTTTAAGCACGCCGAGGCCGCCGAATATCTCGGGATCTCGAAAAGCACTCTCTACCAATACGCCTGCCAACAGAAGATTGAGTGCCGAAAGTTAGGTGGCCGTCTTGAATACCGACGAGCGACTCTCGATCAGTTCAAAGACCAGCAAATCCGTCCTGCCCACCGTTGGTTTTCTCGGCGGAGTATAATGGCAGTGGCGCTCGGCTCCGGCAAGTGAGAGGAGCGCTAGTGGGACTATACAAGAGGAAAGACTCGCGGTTCTGGTGGATGGGCTATACGGCGAAGGGTGAACAAAGGTGCGAGTCGACCAAAACCTCCAGCAAAAATCTCGCAAAGAAAATCTGGAAGAAACGCGAGGGCGAGATTGCGCTGGGTCGTTTCCAGGTCGGCTGGCCTGGCGAGCGAATGACCTTTGGAGAGTTATCCGAAGCGTTTTTCCGCTCGCACAGTTCAACGCTTTCTCCAAAAAGCCAGATCAACCACCAAATGTTTTTGAAGAATCTGCGAGCGCATTTTGGGGACCGCAAATTGACGGAGATCGATGAGCGAAGTGTCGTGGAGTATCGAAACTTTCGGCGTCGGCAGCCGTTAATGTGGAATCCCAAGCGAACAGTGAAAGGGGCTACGGTCAACCGAGAACTGGCGTGCCTGCACTGCGTCTTCCAGTTCGCGCTCAAGCGAAAGTACATCGGAGAGAATCCAACCTCCGGTGTGAGGCATTTCGATGAGCGCCACGAGAGGCCATCCAAGAGAATGCTCACGGTTGAAGACGAACATCGGATTCTTGCGGCGGCACCGCCCCACCTCCGGGTGGCGATTGTGTTGCTGGTTCAGACCGGTGGTCGAACGTACAGTGAGGGACTGTCGCTTAGATGGGACCAAGTGGATCTCGTCCATGGCGTCCTTCATCTTGGCGGTACTGTGAAGACAACCGACTCGGCTCAACCGTTACCGTTGAGCCGGTTGGCTTGCGATGTCCTCAAGGAGTGGAAGAAAGAACAAGACCCGGAAAGCCTGTACGTGTTTCCGAGTTCGCATTGTCCGGGCAAGCCAATACGGAGTGTCAGGCGAGTATGGCGCACAGCTCTCGACAAAGCTGGCGTATCGTATTTCCCGATCTACAATCTGCGTCACGTATTCTGCACGCGTCTCAGTTGGGTCGCGCCAGACGCCGTGGTGCAACGGGCGATGCGGCACAGTAGTCCAGAGACGAAACGCCACTATCAGCTTGGAATGGTTGACCAAGTTCGTGAGGGCATCGAACAAGCCAACAAAAAGGCGTACGAAGGACAGAAGTTACTACGTTCTTACTACGGTGCGTCGGAAGCGGAGAAAGAAGCTGCCGAGGCGTCCGTAAGTAGTTAAAATAGAAGGAGAAATTCGACGCGCCCGTAGCTCAGTTGGAAAGAGCGTCTGCCTTCTAAGGCGTCGCAAATTCAATCCAAGTCGTTGCTTCGGTTGCGCTTACGGGTTCCGAGCCATCCTTGTGCTATTCCACTGTTTGCTCCGAAACATGACTTCCTAACGCAAAGCAGCAGGTACACATGAACCAACAGAACAAATCACGAACGCTCCTCACAGAAGCTCTGCCATCGTTCGCAACCGAGCTTCGGCAACTACTCGAAGAGCAGGGCGAACTCGAATTGGCTTCTCAGGTGCCGGGATTGATGATTCGAGACCGATGCCGCTGCGGAGACGCCGCCTGCGCTACGCTTTACACGCAGCCCACGCCGCAGGGTGGCTTCGGCCCCGGTCATCGGAATGTGCGCCTGATGCCGAGCGAAGGGATGCTAATCCTAGACGTTGTCGCCGGGGAAATCGCTTGTGTGGAAGTTCTCGACCGTGCTGATGTGCGGCAAACGCTAAATGAACTCCTCCTCTGAGTCACCGACAAGCGCTTGATGAAGATACCGATTCCAATTCGGCTTTGTCTGGCGTCCCTCCCGTCTTGAGCAGATAATCCGGAGCGTGTTGGCACTTAATGAAAGAGGTTTCCCATGCCCCGCCCGGATTTCTCTGATTACGTTGCCCATTTCACGAAAGACTCGCCCCCGTTTGGCAGTAAGGAACATCCGGATGATAAATCCGTGAAGGCTGCCAAGGGTGACTCATGCCAAAGACTCATTTCAATTCTAAACTCGAAGAAAATACTGGCTACCCCGATGCCTTGGACAAATAGACAAGCTGTAGCCTTTACTGAATGTCCATGGGGTTCCCTACTCGACCACGCCAAGCAATACTCGCCGTATGGACTCGGTTTCAAGAAGGCTCATTTGTTCGCCGCTGGCGGTGGCCCGGCAATCTACCTCCGCCCGCACCTCCACGAGAATCAAATGGATTTTCGGTCGGAGTCTAAGCCGGAATGGAGAGGGTTTCATCCCGAGCTATACGCTTTTGTTACGCCCTTCTGCCCACCTTACGCCCCGAAACCATACAGGGACAAACACTGGAATAAAGGCCCTGTTGACTACAGCCACGAGCGGGAATGGCGTGTACCTCATGACTTCACATTTGGTTGGCCGCAAGTAGAATTTGTGATTGTGCCTGACTATCAGGCCGTTGCGAAATTCCCAAAGCCTCTCAAGGATGAGATTGGGCGTGAGAAATTCATAATTCTCGAAGTCTATTCGCAAATCGAGAAGCTTTGGCCGGTGCATTTGCTCTAGATCGAGGAACACAGATTATGCCCACGCCAGAATATCTGCCGCTTTCTATTGAGAAAGCGGCAGCTTGTCAGAAGTTATTTGAACTTGCGGGCAGGATTGCTGGCCTGTTGGAGTCACAAAAAGTCCTGTCGCATCCCTCGATGCAAGCATCCCTCGACGATTTGCTCGGTGCGGTTTATAGCTTGATTTACGCAAAGGCTCATGAGTATGACGACAGACAACAGGCCCTCAGCCCAAAGGACATTCAAGCTGTTACTGTTCGGGCAAAGGACATATCCGCTGGCAGGGTGCGGACGGAAGGAAAGTGGACGGCAGGGTTCTATTTTAACAATGCTCTTTTCAGAATTTCTGCGGTCTATCACCGTGCGCTGAAAATAGTTGCTGGCCGAGAGGGTTCGAGGGATTACGTAGAAGCGCTGCGACCAATCGCCGAAAAGCTGCACCAGCGTCGGCGGGGCAAAGTGTGGACAAACACAAACCTTGCGAAACTGCACAGGGAGGTTAATGAGTTGAAGCACACAGCGGACGGTATCTATGAGGGTAGAAACGTTCAGTTCGAAGAAGCGATTCAGGCTTTAGAAGAGCTAGTGAATATCGTGGAAGCATGGACTTTGTAAGCTGGAGAGTTCGAGCAAGCCCTACTCGATATCTGATGGCAACGTCTTGTCAAGAACACCAAGGTCGCCGAGCTAGGGGAAGAGCGTTACGCCGGGCATGGCGCTATTTTCCTCGTCTGATGTCATCCTCAATTTGCGTGGCCCTCTCGATTGAGGAGGCAATCTGCTCAACGGATGCTTCAAAGCGAGAGAGTTTCGAGTCGAGATTCTGGTACGCAGATAACAAGGCAGGTATGCTTGTCGCTTTTTCCACGGCGCTGATGCCTTTCAATTGTTTAAGAAGCTTTCTTGAACATATCGGCACGAAACTCCCGAACGCTTCCTCTCTCAGCATCTTTGCTTTCGATTCGGCAAGCCTATAATCGGTGCGATTCACAACCGACTGGTTCCCCATCGCAATCTTGTAGTTCATCTCCCAAAGTTCCTCAGAGAATCGTTCCTCAGGATGCTCATCCGAAAACTCTGCCCATTTGAGACCTTCATCCAGCTTAGCGTCTACACACCAAGTCGGAAGTTCTTGAATACTTTGCTCGATTCCGCTCAGTCGTAAGTTGATGTCTTCTTGGAACGCAGTGCGGGCGGTCGGGAGGGTTATCGAGACGCCCTCCATCAATTGCGTGACGATCGTTCGTGCTGCCGATTCAAACTCGATGAAATCAGTTCGTAAGCCGTAATCAGCCAACCACAAATGCGGCTGGAACCCCCCTGCTGATACCCCGTTCTTGTAATAGGATTTGACGAGATTGCAGACGGACATGAACAGGAGTCTTCCTATTTCGTGGGTGACTTGAGGGTTGTGAATATCCCGATGGTAAGCAGCGTTGCGATAAGAGTGACCAATCTTGAGCACAGTCGAATCTTCACTCGTTAGAAAGCCGATGCTGCATAGAAGATTCACTTTCGCTTTGAAATCTCGTAAAGCTTCGTTTCGTTTGATTTGTGAGAATCTCGGGCGTTTGACGACCGCAAGAAAACTGTCTTCTTCAAACTCGTGACAGCAACGGCGATACATCAATGAATCTGCCAAGTTGTCCAAAAGAATGATTGTGACCTTGGCCTCGACTGGAGAGTTTCTGCCTAGGAATGTGCGGGTCAACTTAAGTTGCTCGGCCAATAGTTTTAGTGCTTCGATGCTTGTATCGTTCCGTATACCCACTGTTCTCGGCTCCTGTTTGCCGATGTCATCCAAGGCGAAACGGTGCAGATACGACGGCGATTGTTGACCGTTAAACCCGTTTGCCGAGACCTGAGCCAGCGGCGGCTATGATCTCATTTCAGGTATCGCATTGTGGATGAGTATTCGTTCCGGTGAGGACGGGAGGGAGACTCAGAAGGCTAGAGTGCTCTCAACTTTTCCTCCGAAGTGTGGTTTTCCCCAAAATTCCGGTGGTATACCTACAGTGGGCCGATATCGCCATCCCTCAGCGGAGCGCATTATGGCAACGTCTTCCAGACACGGCAGAAGGCTTAGCCAACGGGACTGCTTTGTTCTATTCGACGAGGTGGGCTACTGGTTGTCGAAGACTCGGAAACTAATAGCCGACGCCGAAATCTACAGCTACCCAGCATTCAGAGAATCCTTCCACGAGTTACGACGTGAGTCCCGGAAATCCGAGATGGAGTTGGTGATAGCTCTTTTTCGCTTCGAGAGGGCAACGAAGAAGGCTTTAGCGGAGTCCCAGCGTTGAGGTACGGAGACGGCAGCATCTCAAAACTCGAACCCATGATTGCTTGCGACGACATCGAGGCAGTCGTCAGTCGCCTGCGTGGCCTACTGGATGCAGCCGAGAGCTATAGGCGTCACGCTTTTTACGAGTCCGCAGCGGCCCTGCATCTGGAACTTGCACAGGCGATGGAGCGAGCGTGGACAGGTTTCGAGGAGATTTTGGAGGACTTGGATGCGTAAGACATTACTCCAGCGGATTTCCGAGGAGACAGGTTGCGACCTGACCCCGATTGGAATCGCTCGGGACCGCAGGCTTCGAGCGCTGTACGAAGCCTGCCTAGAAGCGAAAAACGAGTCGGAGAAAAAAGCCGCTTACAAAGCATTCGTTCAGTTCGTTAGAGAGGAGTATCCATGAAGAATGAACATGCCCCAGTGCCGCAGGTTTTCGTGTCGAAGGACAAGATTGTGACCTTCAATCAATGTGGACCGATTCAAATGTACACCGAAGTTTGCAAGCAGACCGGCAAGGTGACGACGACCACCTATATCAAGACGACCCCCTGACGGCCCACCGTTGCATCGCACCGGCTCCTAAGGCAGACGCATTAGGCCATCCGGTAGGCTGAGTCAACCAGAGCACAGAAAATCGCCTGAAACCGCCCGCAGGCATTTTCTGAACGGGTCGCTGGCAAGGCTTCGACAACTCTAGGAGGTCTAAATGGGATTTGAAATTGTCCGAACCAGTGAGTCTGTCCCCCGCAAGGTTGTCGTTGCGATTTATGCGAGGGTCTCGACTCTGAACGGCGGGCAAGACCCGACGATGCAAACACGAGAACTCACCGAGTACAGTCAACGGAGAGGTTGGGAAATATTCGACTGCTATGTTGACAAGGGCGTATCAGGAAAGAAGGATTCGAGGCCGCAACTGAACCGAATGATGGAGGATGCTCACGCCCGTCGTTTTGATGTGGTCGTGGTTTGGCGGTTCGACCGTTTTTGCCGTTCCGTCTCGCATCTGCTCCGTGCCCTCGAAACCTTCAATGCGCTTGGTATCCAGTTCGTCTCGCTTTGCGAACAGGTGGACACGAGTACGCCCACAGGAAAGCTAGTATTCACGGTTCTCGGTGCGGTCTCTGAGGGGGAGCGCAATCTGATTGCGGAACGAGTGCGGGCCGGACTCCGTAACGCCCGAGCGAAAGGCAAGACGTTAGGAAGACCGAAGGTAGACGTAGACATGACTCAAATTGAATCGCTGAGGGCTTCCGGGCATTCTTGGCGCACAATAGCTCGAACGCTGGGTCTTTCGGTGGGTACTGTGCACGCTGCCGGTCGCACCCAACGCAAAACCGAGCGCCCGAACCGCCTATGCGCCTGACAGCTTCCGATTTCGTTTCAAGTCACCGACCATCGCAGTGTGACCTGCGGGTCCTCTTGCGGCACCGGAGAGTAGAGGAGGAAGCTCCCAGTCCGTTCGATGAGGTCTTGCAACGGCTCGGACTGAGACACGAGAAGGAGCATCTGGCGACTCTCGGGGAATTCGCCGATGTGAGCGACGCTTCCTTTCAAGAGCACGTTAAGAAGACGGCAGATGCCATCGCCAAGAAAGTGCCGGTCCTGTATCAGGCCGCATTTCTTGTGACTGAGAAGATCGGCGAATCCGAGGTCGAGATTGTGGGAGTCCCCGATTTCCTCATCCTCGACGGCAACGAGTACTTGATTCGGGACTCGAAGATGGCCCGGCGCATTGACGAGGAAAACCACCCGGAGATACTGCTCCAAATTCAGCTTTATGGATGGCTCTTCGAGAAAAGCTGCGAAGCCGCTCCCAAAGAATTGCAAGTCCACAGCGGCACAGGAGAAATCGTAAACATCCCCTATGACGGCGGGGTATCGGCTTTGCAAGAGTTGGGGCGGCTCTTGGCTATTAAGCAATTGGCCGCAGAGCCATATGAGCCGGTCGGGTGGTCAAAGTGCCTCGGATGTGGATTCACCGAACGTTGTTGGCTAAAGGCCGAGGGAAATGCCGATGTCGCACTGGTCTATCGTGTGGACCAAAGTCTTGCTCGAACACTCAACGGGCAAGGGATTCGTTCTCGAAAGGAATTACTGGCCAAGTTCGATGTCGCTAGCCTGAGCGATTTCAAGCGTCCATACGGCAAGCGAGAGCAACGTGTCGGAAAGGCAGCCGAAACAATACTGCAATTTGCAGATGCCATGGAGAGCGGCAAGGAAAAAGTTCTTGCCATTCCGGCCATCCCGCCACATCACAATTACGTCATGTTTGATTTGGAAGGGATGCCTCCTCAGTTGGACGAACTCGACAAGATTTATCTTTGGGGAATGCAAGTCTACGGCGATAAACCAAGCGAGTTCATTGCTGCATTGTCTGGCTTCGGGCCGGATGGCGACAGAGAGGGTTGGCTCAGCTTCCTAGCGAATGCTCAACATCTTTTCGAGAGCTATGGTGACATTCCCTTCGTACATTGGGCACCCTACGAGCGGACCTATCTGCGTCGGTACGTCGAGCGTTTCGGTGACGCCGAAGGCATCGCTGCCCGTGTGGAGGCAAACCTGCTGGACCTCTTGACGGTGACAAGAGATTCGGTCGTTCTGCCGTTGCCAAGTTTTAGCCTCAAAGTTGTCGAGGACTACATCGGGTTCAAACGCAAGGAAGCTGAATTTGGTGGTCAATGGGCGATGGCGACCTTCATCGAGGCCACAGAGACCAGCGACGAAGGGAGGCGGAAAGAACTAATGGATAAAATCCTCGCCTACAACAAAGAAGACCTTGAGGCGACTTGGGCGGTTTTCGAATGGCTCAGAGCAAAAAACATATCGGCGAACACGGCCCATCTGCGGTGATACCGATGGTCAGAAGCGGAGGCAGGCGATGTGAACTCCTACTGACAGGCTAGCCGGTGCCTTACACTTTGGCCGTCGCCTTGCAGTAGGGATACTTGGAGCAACCTAAGAATCTGCCGTAACGACCACTTCTCATTACCATCCGTGAGCCACAACGAGGGCAATCTCGTACATCAATCCCTGTGGTCGTTGTCGAGGGGACTGCCTTGGTTGCCTCACGGCGAGATGCAGCCTTCGGCTTACAGCCGATGCAGAATCTGCTAACTCCAGAAGCCAGAGATTTATTCTGGAAATCGCTCAATGGACGAAGTTGCTTGCACTTCGGACACTCTTTCAGTTCGCCGTTTTGAAGACCCTCAATAGCGGTTTGAATGCCTTCGATTGATTGATTTTTCTTTTTCTCATTTCCAAGCAACTCTATCAATCGCTGGTTCAGCGTCTCCACAGGATTCTTGCCCACATTGAACCTGTTAATTCGCAGGAAGCTATAACCGTAGCTCTCTAGAACCTTTTGCCGGTAGACGTGCTCTTCCGAATAGTATTTGGTGTAATTCGTCTCATTGATGCCGGGAAGGTCGGCGAAGTGTTCGAGAAAGCCGTCGTACTCAAGTATGACTTTTCTTTCGGCATTCCCTCCCTCTCTGAAAATCAATAGGAAATCCACCCTGTAGAGCGGGTGCTCATAAGTTTTGTCAAGCTGCTTCAAATACTTTCCAAGTTCAAATTGCGGTATCAATTCTAGGTTCGACTTGTTTGTACGCCAAAACGGCGTCTGATAGAACCAATTTAATACGGCTGGCTCCATGGCTGACTTCTTGTCCAACTCTGATACGCTGCGCTCTTTCTTGGCCTCGTCCAGCACGTAATCGTAATGCCGAAGGGCTTCCCCAATTGAACCCTTGTATTCGTCAAGCTCTTTGCTAAGAACAAAGTGCATACACTCTTTGGCCCTGCTAAGCCCGACGTTTAGCCGCTGCGCCTTAATCTGGCCCTCTTCCTCAACTTGAACGTTCTTCAAATCCTTGATGAAAACACCCCACAGCCGGTCATCCGACCGTGTTGCGACCATGGAGTAATAAACGAGGTCACGCTCTTCGCCTTGGCAGGTATCGAAAGTCATAATTTTCAATTTGAGATTCTCGAAGAGATAATTCCGCTCGGGCATCTTATTGATTATCTCAATCAATAGCTTCTGTTGGTTGGTGTGTGGAGTGATAATTCCAACAGACACAGACGAATTGCTCTCTTTGAGCTTGCGTAGTTCAGAAACGATGAAATCAACTTCGTTTGTATTTGTTTTTGAAACTGCTTCGCTCTTCCCATCCTCAGGCAGAAACGTAAACTTCAAGACCTCATCTATCGGCTTGCCCCTTATCTTCATCACTTGAAGGCTGTCTTTGTAGAAGTTGGTATTCGAAAAGGAAATGATTTCTTTGTACCCTCTGAAATATTTGGACAACTGAATCTGATAATTGGTGATGAGTTCGAAGAAATCAAGAATTGAGGCTTTGATGTTGAACTTCTCTAGCCTTACGAGTTTTGCTTGTTCTTCGGACACATTGCGGACAAACACTTCTCGAAGTTGATTTACATATTCACGGTTTGTGTCGCTTCGTGCTTGCGCGGCCTTCACGTTGCTAAATTGCTTTCTGTCTCCAAGGATTAGGACTTTCTTGGAGCGCAGCAGTGCAGGGAATGCTTGAGCGATGCTGACTTGAGAGGCTTCATCAATGATTAGCACATCGAACAGGTCTGCTTCGAGTGGGATGTACTCGGCATAATCTCTAATGCCAGCCAAAATGCAAGGAAACGCCTTCCTGAGCGTGGCGAATTCATCCCTCGGAAATCGGCGTTTCGTGCGAATTATGTCTCGCAGCGTCTTCGCCGTAGCTCTGTTGTTTTCGTAAAATTCGATTACCCGACCATCCAGAAAATATGTCATCTGGATTGTGGCGAGGTCTTGGATGGATGACTGTTGCTGTCCAAAATTCACTGACGGTATATCGGTGAATGCCTTGCCAAGTTTCTGGTGCAGACTCAAATATCGAATCAATTTATCGCACTCAGCGTGCTTTAGTTTGTTGAGCGAGCAATCGAGCCATGAAACAATCGAATCTCCTCGAATACCCATTCGCTCCAAGCTCTTCGGATAGTGCGGTAAGACATTCGTCCGCATGTAAGCGTACTCATCGGCTAGAGCGTTTAGCGTGTCTAGAAACGGTCGGAGTTCAGGTTGGATCAAGAACTGGTGAATGGCCGTCAAGACATCAAAACCATCACTTCGACCAGTGCCTCCGTCTCCTGCCAGTACGCTTATCGAGGAGAAGGTCCCAAACGCCTCTCGGAGTTCAGGCAGGATTACATGGGGCTTCTCTGTAGAATTGAGCCGGAACAATCGCTGCGCCTGATTATCATTCGCCTGAACTTTCCGACGCTTGAAGAGATAGCCAAACAGAGGACTCCTACAGTCATCATAAGTTTGGATGGTGCTGCGAAGTGTGGCGAGTTGCACGCTCGAAAATGACTGAAAAATTCCAATGGCCCTTCGATTGTTCTCTGGAAGAGTCTGTAATTTGCTCACGGTGGTGCTCACTCGCCGTGCACGGTCCAAGATGTCATCAATTGCGGAGGAAGACGGCGTAGGAGCGTTTCGCCATCCGAGTATTCTAAGAGCCTTTGCCATCTCAGGCACCCCGGCCCCTGAGGGTCTGAAAACCTCGGCTAGTCGGGTATAGGCATTTCGGATTTCTTCGAAATGCAGTGCTCCATCGGGTTGGGCCAAGAACTCCGTGAGTTCGATTGGCGGAATGGATTGTGCGTAGACCTGTTCAAGCTCGATTAGTTCACGGACTTCAACTAGGTCCACATCACTGTAAGAGACGATTTCCGCATCTATGTCTTCTTTCAGAGTATTGGCGGTTTTTGTGATGTCATCCTCAACGTGTTCGTATTCTTTCTTCACCGCTCGGTAGTGAGTCTTGATGTTGTCGATAGAAGAAGTAGAGAGAATTTCACTGTACGTGCTTCCAGTTCGACCAAGGCGAAGAATGGGATTTTGAAACTTCTTGTCGAACCGGACTCGGTTCATCGTATCGGTAATCTTGTCCTCGACGACATCGAGGGCCTCTTTCTTGTCTGACAAGACGAGGACGGACTGGTCCTTCTGAATCGCATCAAAGACGACTGCTGTAATGGTGTGACTTTTGCCGGTCCCCGGAGGGCCTTCGACGGTTATGTAGCGACAGCCGTCCTTGTTAAGCGCCGAGAGAATCTGTCGTTGTTCGCTGTTAAGGGGAACGGGGCTATTGAAGACCAACCTGTCGCTCGCAGTTGATTCATCCCACTCATCTTCCACCCGCAAAGTGAATGATTCGGGGTTCCGATGGATGAAATCATCAATCAACTTCTGAAATGCAACCGCCAAAGGATTGTCTTTGCCCAGTGAAAGTAGCCTGAGTATCTCCTCATAGTCGTTCACGAGTGCTTCATCCGCCTTATCAAAGAGGGCAAAGGAGCAATCGTTGGATACTTTGACCGATTGGCTCTTTGCAACTTGATGAGCAGGGTTTCCAATATTGATGGTCCCGTCAAGCTGGAGAACATTTATCAGTTCCTGCAACACCGTCGATATGACGCTCGGGAAGTCGGTCTCGTGTTCCGCCAAGTAGAGAATTCGCTCCGAACAAGACCTGAGCGTGCCTCGTCGGTCTTCTTTCTGATTTACCTCTTGCACCACAAACTCAACGGCACGTTTGTTTATATAGACCTGTGCGTCAAACTCCATGACCAGCACATCATCACGGTGTGCGAGAGCAAACGGGATGTAGAAAAGTGGATACTTGGAGTTGTCGTACGAGATGTCACAAAAATAGAGGTACAACTCCTGCTTGTCGAGAATCTTTTGATTGCGTTCCATTTCGTACAGTTCTAGAAATAAATCCCCGACCTTGAATGATTCAAAGAAAGTGAAGATTTCGGCTTTGACCTCATCTAATTCAAAGACAGAGCGCAATTCGCTCTCCACGTCCGCCTGCTGCTCGCCGAGTGCAAGCCTAAGCAACTCAGAAATCTTGTTGGTCAACAGTTCGGTCAAAACTCCAGTGAGTTCCTCCTGCATCAGAAAAACACGGTTCTCATCGCCCAACTCTAGGTTCAGGAGCGGCTTTTCTAGGTTGCTTATAAGAGGAAATACCAATTCACGTTGAATGGCACGAGTTGCCTCATCGGTCGCAAGTGAAAGCGCCCGGTCGTATTCCTTTGACAGCGAAACTGCAACATGTTTGATTTCTCTGGCAATTGCCGAAACTATTTTCGAAATCTCTTCCTCCGAAAGTCGTTCAGTCTGGAGTCGGACGAGTTCGAGTAGGCCACGTGGTATCTCAGTCCGGTAGGCACCCCGGCTGATTTCATTGAGAAGGGAGCGGGGGAAAGTGTGGGAAATTAAGTGCCACATCTTAGGGCCGAAAGTCGGATATTTTCTTAGGCTCACGCCGACCAAAAGACTGTTTGAATCCTTGGAATGAATCACACGTTTTGGTGCTCGTTGCTTATGAAAGTCAGTCTCAAGGAAATCCATGAAGTACTTGGCGACCTCCTTGATGAACAGCAAGGGGTTGCGTTCTGGTGGAGACTCCAGTTGCGTGGATTGCAAGTTCATGTTGTTAACTTAATGGATTATTGTATCCGGGTCACCGAAATTGGGGGGACTCGGTACTGGCTAGTCATCCTTCCTCTCCTGAGTTGACTGACACAGGAACTCAAACGAACGGAACCACCATTGCGCTGGACCTTTGGGAACTGGGCGAGCTAGGGCTGGAAGTACCGCATTTTGACATCTTAACCCCAAGCCTGCGCTGAGTTCGCATCGAAGAACTCTACGGCCAGAGGACGATTCGCCGGTCTCCGAGTCCTCATCAGTTCGGCTCTGTCCACTATCCTCGAATTTCCTGCGGAATCGGGGTCGCCGTGCAAACTAATGAAAGCCTGCTTCGGTTTCCCCTTATCGAGCAATTTCAAGATGTGTTCGTCCGACTCTCCAAACGAAAGCCCGAATATGTACAAGCTACCGCCGATTGCGGCAAAACTTCGATAGGCTCGACTTAGAATTGCGGCGTGTTGAATCCGGTCAAGTTTGGAGGAATGGCTGCCTTCGGCGACAAACAGCGGAAAGCGATTGGTCTCAAGGGCCTCCCTAGTCTGGTCAATAAGTGCAATGCCCGTGTTGCACCACGTAAATTTTTGCACTTCTGGCCCCGCATCAAATATGTGCAATCCCCCGTGGAGATAGAAGATGTTTTGTTTGTCAGTTTTTTGGACATCCCACGTGACGTACTCGGCTGGCTCGTCATCTGGCTTTCGAAAACCGTCGTCGAACTCAATCTGCGGCTCAATTTCTTCTTGCATCAGTGCCCAGTACAACAGTAAGTCGTAATTGAGGGTGTAGATATCCTCGAAGCTACTTAGAAAGGTCCGACACGCAGCATAACGTTCAACAGGAATATCTGCTGGCCGATTGGGATGCGTGGCGGCTATAGTCCTCGCAAGCAGTTCTCGCAGTCCATCTGCGTCCGCATTCAATGTTGCGACAACTTCGGGATTGGCCTCAAGGTACACTCTCGCCAAGAGAGCAGTTTGTCGCAGTGCTCGGATAACGACCTCGAAGTCGGTCGTATTCAAAGCCTCGAAGGCATTGCGGGAAGCGGGCGACAACCCTTCAAAGCTCGCTTGGCCAAAGAGAGCGTCGTAAGAAAAGATGTCGTCTTGGCAGGCTCGACTGAAACCGTTGCCGAGCAACGCATGCTTTTTCCCTGTTGCTCTGTCAAGCGCCTGTCGAAATGTAATGACCTCTGGCATTTCGCAAATTCCCTGCGACCGAGATGGGCCGCTTGCCCCAGTGTAGGTGCCTTAGCTTCCATCGTAACGACCCCAAGAGACTAGCATTATAGTGATTCGATACGTATCCAAAGAGGGATTCGGACAGATGCGAGAACGGCATGGAGTCAGTCAGTGTGGGGGTTCGGTCTTCGCTTTTTGTTTGCCACCCTCCATGATACTCTTCCAAGTGGAAGAGCCAAGCCATGAAGTGCACACTCAGCCTCAAGCCGGTCGCCCGTTCTCGTACCGGCGTAGAGTACGGAATTGGCCCAGTCATGCTGTATGAAGTCGAAGGTCTGCCGGTGGGTCAAAAGATTTCGATTCGGAATGTCCGTCCTGCCACTCAAGAACCCGTCTGGCAAATCGGCGCTCACAGAAGGGGACATGAGACTAGATGGACGGGCACGTCCGAGACCGCTGAGGACGCTCTCGCTCAACTGCAAGAGGAACTCGACTCGGTGGATGAAGAAATTAGGGAGCTAGCTCAGTGACCACTGTCGAAGTTCTGAACATTGAGGAAGCCGGGCCGGACTATGTCCGACTGCGGGGCGGCGCTAGCGAGGTTCGAATCAACTTTGCGGACGACGATACGTTTTCGAAGGAAGACAGCGCCGGATTTTTCCGTGGGTTGCAGGGCAAGCCAGCGGCGATTCCCGTGGGTGGTCCATTTTTCATTGCTGTGGATTTCTGGCGGGATCAGTTTGACGGTGACCTCAAAGTCATACCGTTCAGTTTTGCGGTTAGGTCCGTCGAGCGGTCTTAGTCCTCTTTGCTGATGACCCATTCCCAATAAAGTCATTTCGGCTTCTCCATTGAGGTCGCCATTTCGAATTTCATGATTTTGTCCGTGAACTCACCAGCCTCCACACCCAACCCATCCGCCAGTTGGTAGACCCACGGCAAAGTCATGTCTTTGATTCCACCACGTTCGAGGGCGAGGACAGTCTTGAGTTTCAAACCACATTTCTTCGCCAGTTGGAGCCGGGTCATTCCCGCTTTCTTCCTGTAAAATTTCACCGCCGCTGCGAGATGCCGTGAGATGTCTATCTTCCCGATTTCACCCACATACTTGAACATCAGGTTCCAATCGTCGGCGCTGATTCTCTTCGTCTGCTGGAAGGCGTCAACGACACGGGTGAAAGCACCGTGTAGTTTCTTGAGTTCGTCGGGCGGAGGGAGTTTCTCGTTCTTAGAGATGTTAGTTATCAACCATTGGAAGAAAAGCAGCGAGCCTCGGTTCGTCACTTTGTCGAGAACAGCGCCGATTTCCTTGCGAAGAACCTCGGAGTCGTTGGACTCAGTCTTGGTCACTGAGTCGCTCCCGTGTACAGCACCGGGCACGGGGAGTACTCCATACTGAGCGGCACGCCGGTGTCCCTGTAAAGGATTTCGGGCAGAATACCCCCTACATCCCCCGCAACATAGCCCTTGAGAAATTCCGGTTTGCCGTCACCATAGGGACTGGAGCGGCGCTGAACATAGACGAGACTCGGAACCTTGTCACCTGCCACGTTCTCGGTAAACATGTACATACCTTCCTTGCCTTCCTTGCCATCGGCGGCATACACGCCAGTGAGGGTTTTGTTGGTTGCCATCAGCCCCAACCCGTCTAGCGTTTCACCCACTTTCATCCTCGGGTCATCATCGGTGCCGCTGAACTCAACCCGCCTAACGTGTAGCAAATTGCCGTAAGCCGGAAGGTTGCATTCGTATTCGACATACTTCCCTGCGATACCTACCTCGGGAGAAGCAGTGGGCTGCGGTGGAGCGGCTGGCGCTGTAGCAACAGGAGCGGCTTCCTGCGACGCAGGCGATAGCGTGGTTGGCTGAGGATTCTTTGAACATCCGGCAACGAACAGAGCCATGAGCATTGCAAATTTTCTCATCCATTTCTCCTATCCAGATTTAGTCTAAAAGGTCAGAGCCGTCTGATTCCCTCGGGCGTAGATGAAAAGCAACTTCAATGAGCTTGTCGGCCCACTTTCTCGGTAGGACAAACGGGAGCATCTCGACCGACAACAGCACGAGGAGAAAACAGTCGAGGAACAACTCGGTGGAGCCGGGCGGGGAAGCGCATATTTCAGGTGGCGGAGAGAATGGAAACATCAGCGTGAACCTCGCACGTTGGGATATGCGGGACACGCCGGGCGTGTTGTAGGATGTGTCTTAGCCATCGGTTCCTCTTAGACAGGGTCGGTGGTTAGGGGCATCCGGCTGCTTCAACAGCCGGGTGTCCCGCATCGCTAAACTACGGAAAAGTACTCACGGAGTCAATGAACTCTTAGTTCCATAACTAGCCTTGAGTTAGATGCGCCGGTGAAACGGCACTAATCCCCAACCCGCTGATTTTTGTGTGGTTCTGTAAACCCCTTCATTAAACAGATGTATCCCGAACAACGAATCGCCCAAACTGCCCACTCGTAGAGTAGCCCGAACACAGCACATAGCGAACTGTCTCGGTGCGGAAGTCGAATGGGATTTTTGAACGTCAACGGAATCGCTAAATCTTACGCAAGTGGGGGGGCGAGAAAACTCTTGCGGCCACGATTAAGTGCCTGCGAACAGCCATTCGATTGCGCTCAGGACAGCCAATGCAGAGTCGGTCGCAGCCATCTCGGGGAACTTGGCTTCCCCTTCGTGGAGAAGTTTGTTTCTCATTCCTGCCAGTTCGTTCATTCGCTCTCGATAACTCTCCAGAGCGTACCGCTCAAGGCCACTTGCCTTGTCAATCCAGTCGTAGAAGAGCGGACCACCTCTGGCTGTCTTGGCGAACTCATAGAGCCTTGGGATATTTCCGCCCTTCGAGGCGACAATGTAGGCCGGGTCTCGCTTCGATGCTACGACGGCCAAGTAATAGCGCAGTGCTGTTTCCCAAGCGGCGCAGGCCATGATTATTCCACGAGGTGGGTCACGCTCAGCGAAGTAGATGGCGTCGAGTGCGAAGCGTGTGTAGACAGGAACCGGGCTTCCTTCGCCGAGTCGTTTGACCGCAGCAGCCCACCTGTCGTCGGTGATTTCAATCGCAGGGATACCTTTGCCAATGCTTGACCGTTCGAGACGTTCGCCCTCGTAAATCCACTCTCGTTCGCAGTCTCTCACTAATGGATTTAGCCGGATGTCTTCCGAGGGAACGACGGGGTACATGAAGACTGTGTTGTCGTTGCGCAATGCGGTCTCTCGAATCGCTTCAAATAGTTGCCAGAATGCTTTTGCGGCATCTTGTCCGATTTGCAGCCGGTCGGAGTTCCCCTTCGAAGTATCCCTTCCCCGTTCGTCTGCGCACTCTCGCTCGACGTGCAGGGTCATTTGCTCGAATCCTTCGACGGCGGGCTGGACTGGAGCCGGGCCGTGCTGTGGCGCTTCGAGACGGACTGTGTTTCCGGTGTCTGCGAAGTGGACAACGGCGGGCGGTTCGCCTGTGCCCAAGTGAAGCAGAAGAGGGTACGCAAGGCGAATTCTGAAAATGACTTCCAGTTTCCCCATATCAGTCGGTATCCGATCCAAAGCGGTGTCTACGCCTTGGCCCCACCCTCAGTAATCGAGGCTTCAATTCCTAGACGCTCTTTCACCGCCTTTGCCAATGCTTTTAGCCAGTACGGGTTGATAGCTGTAAACGTGCTCTCAAAGAATGGTACAACCTCGAACGGGTCACGATGGCGAATGATGGCTCTGGAAAAGTTACTGACGGTCACATACTGCATGTCCGTGCCGTCCGCAATTTCAGGCATGAAGATGATGTCAACCCCGACTATGTCTTCCTTGCGAAAATGAAAGTGAATCTCCTCTACGCTCTCATCAGTGAGGTAGCCCACTCGCCTCGCATACACCTGAATGGCGTCCACGGTGACGCTCAATTTGGCATCAATCGGAAGCGAAACAATTGATTCCGGCAATTTGGGGACGGTTGTGGCTTCCCACGCCAGAAGTATTTCGGGAAGCTGCATCCTTGCCTTCGCATGTGACTCGGTCACCCGCTCAATCCAGTCTGGCACGGCCATTCTCCAGTAGTCGGCTTACCCAAGACCTGCACATCGTTAATTCTCTGAGCACTCATCTTATCAACAAACTGGCAAGCTGCTGTTTCATTGGCTCACCATGAACTTGGGTGGACTTCCGATGACTCCTGAACACAAATTTGACCTGCTCAAGACGATTGCCGCTGTTGTCCCAGCTACAATTATTTCAGTCTGGGCATTGATAAGCCAAAGAAGGCAGGTAAAGCCAAGGCTCGAAGTTCTCCTCAGCCCAGTATTTTGGAGGACCATCGAAGGCAAACCTGCTTTGGGTGATGACTGGCCGGGAATCGTAGTGCGGAATCAAAGCGCATTTCCGCTCAGAGTTTGCAATGTGGGCTTGAAGATTGACAAAAAGTACTACCAGTTCGGGAAGCCCCTGCTCAATAGAGATTCTCAACTCCATGAAAGCCAGTGGCCCTATGAGGTCGCTCCCCGTGCAAGAGCGGCCTTCTACCTTAACCACAGCACAGATGATGGGCACAGATTCACGAAAGACATTCCTTCTAAGCCGAAGGACAGGTTGACTTGGGAGACGGCTCGGGGCTATGCGATAACGGAATGTGGCAGAGAGTTTGTATCCAAGAGGTTGTCTCGAAAATCGTTGCAAATGTTTCATGCTCAGACCGAACGCTGAGAAAGTGGCTGAGGAGAACCATGATGCAGCTTGCAGCGACCAACGAGCGGAAGTATCTGCTCCCTACATCATCAAGAAGTTGCTTTTCTGAGCCAGCGGCGGCTAACGACGGCATCTGAGGAGTGCACATTGTCCTGCCAGCCCACTCCATATCGGCGAGACAGACTCCAAAGTCTGGAAGAGAAGTTCCGAGTTACTGGTCTCAAGCCCGAGGGCCGTCTCCAATTCTTCTACCACTGCCCCCATTCTGCCCTCCCGATTAGAGATGTCATCGGCAAGAAAAAGAAGGAACCTCATATCGAACGAAACGCCGAAAACTACTGTCGTGAGTGCTACCAGAACAATATTCAAGGCTTCCTCAAGAGCCGTGAGAAGTATCTGTTCCTCTTCACCACGTGTTCGAGCCGAGAGCCTGCGCTGAGAAAGTTCTACGGCCAACGCCTCGTCGTTGGTTACATCATCAAGGAGAGATGGCTGAGGAGACGAACACCGCAAGGAATTCACTATGCGGTCCAAGGATTCACCAAAATCGTCCCATTTGAGGCCGCCTTTAATCTCTCCAAATTCGGCCCTCGTGCTAAGCACTGGCGAATGAAAACATTCGACGAACGAGAGACCTCTCTTATTCGGGAGCATCTGGACCCCGCCAAGAACATCCGTACCAAATGCATCCACGAAATCGAACGGCTCAAGAAAGTTGGTTCCCACGGAGATCGAACGTGCAAATAGTACTGCTCCGTGTTGGGATTGATTCTGGCCGAGGCGGAATTCAGGGGCCTCTATTTGAGGATGAGTCCTTTGAGTTCATCCCGATAGATGATCGGCGTGGAGACAGTTTGCAGACCTATGGGAATACCAAAGGTGTCCATGGTCGGAAACTCATCGAATACTTCCCCTCCCGCCTAAAAGACAAAGTTCGAAACCAATCCATACACTCTGACCCTGAATTCCGCACATTCACGTATGGTGACCCAACACGACCAAAGAGAGGATTGCGAAGTTTAAGGCCCGGCTCGCTCCTTGTGTTCTACGCTGGACTGGAAAACTGGCCACAGCGAACGGGCGCAGGTCTCTACATCATCGGCTACTTCGAAGTGGCAAAGGCCGGGCTTGCCACAGACTTCTCTCCAGCCGAACTGGCGAAAGACTTCGGAAGGAACTTCCACGTTCACCACCGCAATGTCCTCAGACGCCAAAAAACGGAACTCGTGCTCGTCAAGGGAGGAGAGAGAAGCAGACTCCTCAAGAAGGCCGTGCTGATAAGTGCCATGGGCAAGGACATCAAAGATCGGCCTCTGAAAGTACTGTCACCGGCGATGCGGAAGATTTTCAGCGATTTCGACGGGCATGTGAGCATCCAGCGAAGTCCGCCACGGTGGGTGAGGCCGGGGTTTGTCGAAAAGGCAGCGGAATTCGTCAGGTCACTTAGGTAGACTGTGGCCCCGGCAATCGGTCACCGCACAGTTTGCATAGGTCTTCTTTGTTCATGTGAATCACTCCCGATACATGGCGTGAATAGTCAAAAAGTTTCTCTCGTTGCTTCACTCGTTCGTGGATTTCTTTGATTTGTGGCATCTCCCACTTCGGCTTCGACGTTTTTACCATCGAGGGTGTCCAGCCATTTTCAAACAGGCTTTCGATGTCTTCCTATTCCATGTTGCGGATGTGGAATCGGCGTTCCGACTCTTGGAACTGCGCCCAATCTGCTTCCGAGTCATAAGGCGGAATAACTGCCGGAACGTCGTAGCAGCGGCAACCGATAAAATCCTTGCCGCAAAGATCGCATAGGAATGGGTTGCTCATGGTTAAACATCCACCAGCACGGACTTCTTCTTGTTCTTGCAATGCACTTCTTGGTGGTATTGCAGCCGGGACATCATGGGGAAGGTCTCCCCACACTCGCAAGGGTATGAAGGCGGGATGAGCTTTGGTTTGGGTGCAGGCCCCTCGCCGGACTTGGGTTCAAACTCTTTCTCGCTCAAGTCAATCTCACCTTCGAGGTAAGTCTTATCCGGAGGTTCGTAAGATTTCTGGTGATTACCAACAAAACGTGAGAGTCCACACACATCGCAACAATTCCCTTTTGCTTTCTCATGCACGTATGGATGCCACGAGAGTTCGGCAACGTACTCTGCAACCTGTGCGGCGTAATCTTCTACAGGTTTGCGCTTGGCGTAGAACAGTTTGAATTGGGCGAGCAATGAACGCTCGCCCTTGGATTCGATTCTGTCCACGAGCCAGTCAAGACGACCTTGGGTTTTGTTTCGGAGCCAGACCACTTTCGGAAGGTATTCGGTGAACAGGATGGGCCAATCCAAAGCATCATGCGCTTCCAGCGCCTTTCGGACTCGGATAGCAAGTTCGGGTGTGGTTTTACCTTCGTAACCTTCCAAGTCATCCATGTGTTGTTGTATGGATTCAATCTCACCTTGCTCGTAGGGGTTGGTTTTGTCTTGTAGTGAATCTACGTCATCACCGACGATGCGAAGCGCAGCGCTGCGCTGCGTTGTTGGTGGCGTAGCCACCTTACCCCCAACGGCACCGTCAAAGGCGTCGTAAGCCTTGGTGCCGACAATACGTTCCGAAGGAACACCAAGTAGTGCAGCGGTTTTCGCCCGTGAGTTTATAGTCTCAAGGGCGATTTTCGCCCCCGAGTCGAGGTCACTTTCCGCCCGTGAGTGGAGGGCGATTTCGCCCTTGAGTTCATCCAACTTTTTGAGGTCTATCTGGTAGACATTCACGGGCCAAGGCATACGGTTCTTGTACTTCTTGGTGACAGTTACGGCACCGTTCGTGGCGGCTACTATCGCTCTGCGCCAGTCGCCTATTGTCTTGGGGCGGTCGGTGCCGAACACCTTCATGAGTTCCTTATCGGTGACTTGATACTCACCAACGGGAACAGTCATGGTCTTGCCGTTCTTGGTTGTGAACGGCTTCCCGGACCCACACTTCTCGCACAGGTGTTGCAGCATACGGCGGGGACCGCACCGCACCACCGACTTCGGAATCTTGCTGGCGACCTTGGCGTGTTCTCTACTCATCGCCGACCTCGGCATCAAAGTCTTGAAGTTCCTTGATGTTCCGCATACAGGCCGACACGTAGCGGATTACGTCGGCAAGGTCTTGGTCGCCTTTGCGTGTGAGCCAGCGGCTTCCCGCCTTGAACCCTGCGGCGCAAATGTCAATGCTGTACATTCGCATCCAAATGGCGAACTGCGACGGTTTCGGTACCGCACTACCGATGTGGTCGGACCAGATGGTCCGCAAGGTGTCAATGTCTTGGCGTGAGATGGTGGTCTGGTTCATGGAGTACCCCATGTGCCCCCACCTTGAATCGTTTGTGGCTGGTTGACGGGGACAGATTTGAAAGGTCGCCAAGCGCACCGTGACAGGTTGTCCCCGTCAAGAGATTTGGACTGCCAGCAGGGATGGCGACCTTCGTGGACATAATACGAACGGTTTCGGAAAAACTTTGCGGGAAAGTGATTCGAACCAAGATTCGTGGTTCCGGCACTGACTTCTAATGCCGCAAGTTTGGATTCCCGCTGCGGCACTGGCATAAACCCGCTTCTAAGCAAGGGGAGAGACATAACCTAGCGATACTTCCGAGGTCGTCCGGGTGAAGGTATGTCGCTACCCCGCACCCCAAGCAGAGCTTCTAGTTCGGCTAATTCCAGCCGGTCGGCGTTCGTGGCGTCGCCTGATTGAGCCTTGAGATAGAGCTTCCGTATACGGGTTCTGTACGTCTGGACCGTGCTCGGTGCCAGTTCTTTCAGTGGTCGTCTCATCAGACCCTCCATAGAAAAGCCTCATATTTCATTCCTTCAATCTAACTTGCGAAAACCGTGGGGAGGGAGCGATGCGGGGCTTCGGTCGTTCCGCTGGGCGAAGGGACCATTTGTCCCGAAGACTTGCCGAAAATTGCTGCCTTTCGACGCCATCTCCTGTCCAAGACGCAAAAAAGAGGTCTGGTCGAGCCAGCCAGACCAGTACTATTCACGGTGGGTATCTTCCAAATTTCGACGTTGGACCGGGCGCTGCTACCCTTCGCCCTTGCCGGGACTGTCCTCTCCGTCGCCGCATTCTCGCCGGTAGGCACGCAGGCCAAGACGTATGTTTCTCCCAACACGGTCGAGTCCCTGACCCCAGTTGGGGAGTCGCAACCCAGCCTGTTGCAAATCGTCACCAGTAATACTAAGGTCAGCGTCATTTCCGAAGCGCAACCGCAGCGACGACGGAGAGGACGAAAGTCCATGAGTCGTCGAAGCGGTCAGAACGGAACTGTCGTCATCCAATCAGGCTGGTATCGGGTTCGCTGGCGGATGGATGTCGAAGGTCAGAAGCAACGAATCAATATGTCAGAGAAAATCGCCCCGGTCGGGTTCGATAAAGAAGGCAACCCCAAGCCACCGTCCCAAGCGATACGGCGGATGGCTCGGAACATCGTCGAGCGTTCCGGTGCAAATTCGCCAGAGCTGTTTAACCGTGTGGTTCTCGGAGGAATTCCGTTCCGAGAGCAAGCCAAGTCTTACCTGCTGTGGGTCGAGAATCGGGACCGGGAACCCATTAAGGACAGTTCGGGAATCGAAGCTGCCCTGAATAAGTGGATTCTTCCCGAAATCGGCGACCTACCCTTGGCAAATGTTAACAACGTAACCGTGAAGCCATTGGTGACGAAGATGAAGAAGTCACTCTCGGCTTGCACGGTCAACAAGTACATCCAGTACGTGCAGCAAATTGTCGCCTCATTTAAGGACGGCGAAACCGGCGAGCCTATTCATCATCGCAAGTGGGACCCGTCGGTGATGGACCTGCCCGTCGTAAAACAAAAAGAACAGCGCCGTCCGGCTCTCAAGGCGAAAGCTGTCAATCAGCTTGTTCAGGATAGCAAAGGTGATGAGCAGGGGTTGTATGTAATCGAGGGCGCAGCCGGGATGCGAATCTCGGAGGCACTCGCTCTTGAGAAGAAGCACTTCATCAACAACTGCCGCACCATCCGAATCCAACAACAGGTTGACCGTGACAATCCCCGCATCGTCGAATATCTCAAGACCGATGCGGCTTACCGTGAAGTTGATATAAGCGAAGAAGTCGCAATGTACTTGCGGGCCTTCCTCGAAGGCAAGGATGGATTGCTGTTCCAGACCCGAAACGGCACTCCCTATTTGCACAACAGCCTCAAGGTGCGTTGGCTCATCCCCCGTCTCAAGGCAATGGGACTCGACGAGCGGGGATTGGGTTGGCACGGCTTTCGGCGCTTCCGCAAGACTTGGTTGCGGGGCAAACGAGTCCAAGAGGACATCAACAACTTTTGGATGGGGCATAAGCCAAAGACGATGTCAGAGCTTTACTCCCGGCTGGACGAAGAACTTGAACTTCGTTTGGCGGAAGCGGAGACGATGGGCGTTGGATTCGAAATTCCATTTGCTCCAAATGCTCCAAGAAATTGCGGAGAACTGGAACTCGAATTAGAATTGCAAGCGCAGTAGAATCAAAGAGTAGCCAAGGATGCGCCCGTAGCTCAGTTGGAAAGAGCGTCTGCCTTCTAAGCAGAGGGTCGGGGGTTCGAATCCCTCCGGGCGCGCCACTCTAGAACCCACCGGATCTCGGGCCTGCTCCTCTCTCGCGACGTCATTTGCGACAGCGGAAAATGTCCTGTAACCTGACTTGCCGTGCTCTGACAAGCGAGGAAGAGTTCCCCGCAACCTCGATTTCGGGCAACCCAGTCAGGGCGCGGGCCGCCATGAGAGCATTCATCCGATTGCCTTCGGCAAAGACGATTCTTCCGGTCCTGATCGCTTTGGCGATCGGCGGCTGCGGGCCGCCGTCCAAGCCGGCGCAAACACAGCCCACCATCGGATGGCGCCCGGTAGCGTCATGGTCAGGCCGCGGAAATACGCAGACCGATTCCTTCAGCATGGGAAGCGGCCAATGGCGCATTCGGTGGGCCACGACCGATCGGCCGCCTTCGGACAGCGGCAAATTTCGAGTGATCGTCCATAGCACGGTTAGCGGACGATTCGTGGAAGTAGCGGTCGAGCATCACGGCGCGGGAAGCGGCCTGGCTTACGTCTCCGAGGATCCGCGGTCGTTCTTCCTTGAGATCGAATCGAGCGGCGTGGATTGGAAAGTGGCCGTCGAAGAAGGAGTTGTTGCGGAGGAATAGGTCCACCTACCTGCGCCCATGGGCCGTCGCCGGGGGTGCAAGGACATTGACGGCGGGTGCAGGGGTGGTATACAAGGATCATGTATAGGAGCGGAATTAGGCCGCTCCGTAGGGTGCTAGAAGCTGGAAGATTGAGGTGATCGCGTATGTCCGATAATCACGAGCCGCCAGTTAAACTCGGGAACCTGACCAGGCGGGAGGTCATCAAGGGAGTGATCGCCGCTGGCGCGGTGTCCTCCGCGAGCTACCTTTTCCGCGGGAGCATCCGGCACGTTTTCGCGTCGGCGCCCGGCTCCGTGGAACGATTGATCACGCTGAACGTGAACGGCCAGCAACGCCCGGTGGACGTGATGAAGCAAGAGACGCTGGCGATGACTTTGCGCTACAAGCTGGGGCTTACCGGAACAAAACTCGGCTGCGATCGGTCGGAATGCGGCGCGTGCACCGTGTTGATTGACGATGTGCCGCATTACTCCTGCTCCATCCTCACCCACGCGACGCGCGGCAAGAAGATCGTGACCATCGAGGGACTGGCCGCCGCCGATGGCACGCTGCATCCCGTGCAGCAGGGCGTGGTCGAAGAACAAGGCTTTCAGTGCGCCTTCTGCATGTCCGGGTTCATTATGGCGACGGTCGGATACCTGAAGGTGAATCCCAATCCTACGCGAGCGGAGCTGGCGCACGGCATTTCGGGCAACCTGTGCAGATGCCAGGACTACGAAAAAATCCTGACCTCGTTAATGCATAGCGCCGAGCTTTCGCGGGGGGTGAAAAGTGTTTGATTCAAACGACGTCAAGAAAAACGGCAATCAGCAGACGGGTGAGGGCGCTGCCTCCGCAGCAGCCGCAGCCAAGCAGCAAGCCGGCGCGAGCGCCGCAACGAAACCGGCGGCCAAACCGATTCCCGACAAACCGCTGGTAACTGCGCAGACACCTCCCGACAAGAAGAAGCTCATCGGCCAGAACTACGTCACTCCGGACATGATCGCGAAGGTGACCGGACGGTCGAAATATGCGGAAGATTATCGCGCGGACGGCATGCTCTTCACCAAGCTGCTGCTCAGTCCCTACCCGCACGCGCGCATCACGCACATTGACGCGAGCAAAGCACTTGCAATGCCCGGCGTCAAAGCCATCCTTACCATGGACGATCTGCCGGCTCCGGCGGATTCGGTGACCGACCTGGGCGTGGTGATCAAAGCGAACAAACTCGGGGAACGCGGGCTCGCTATGGAACCTGTTTACATGGGCGAACCGGTACTCGCGTTGGCTGCGGTGGACGAGCTTACCGCCGCCGATGCGATCGAAAAAATCAAGATTACTTACGAACCTCTACCTTTCGTCGTTGATCCATTTGTGAGCCTGCGTCCGGGCGGCCCGAATGCTCGCACGCAGGGCAACACCTGGAAGCGTCCTGCGTCAACGGTTAAGGGAGGCCCGCCGCCGCCACTCGAAGTCACCTCAGTTAAATGGACTCATGACGATTTCAAGGATTACGACCAGGGCAAGATGCCCATGGGCGAGCCGGCCGATCAATGGAGTTTCGGTGATGTAGAGGGCGGATTCAAGAAGGCAGCGCTGGTGCTGGACGAGACATTCTTGACGCCGAATACCAGCCACCAGTGCCTCGAAACTCGCACGGTGATGGCTTACTGGCAGGGCCCCAAATTGTTTGTGCACGCAGGGACGCAGAGCACCGTTCAAACGATTCCCGCCATCGCCCGCTGGATGAACATGAGCCCCGATAACGTGGTGCTCGTCAGCGAATACACCGGCGGCGGGTTCGGAAGCAAGATCACCGCCTCGATTCACGTGATCATTCCCGCGCTTCTTTCCAAGAAGTGCAATGCGCCGGTGATGATGCGGATATCGCGCGAGGAAGAGCACTTTATCGGCCGCGGCCGGCCCAGCATCTGCGGCCGGATCAAATGCGGATTCACCAAGGACGGCCGCATCACCGCGATCGATATGTACTCGGTGCTCGACAACGGGCCGTACGATCAGGCGGGCGACGCCAATATGTCCGGGCGCATTGTCTCGCTGCTGTACCAGCCGCCCGCGATGCGCTGGCGCGGCATTTCCGTGCTGACCAATACGACTCCGCGATCCGCGCAGAGTTCGCCCGGCGGATTCCAGGGCATCGCCATCATGGAGCCGGTGATGGCCAAGGCGGCGCGCAAGCTGAATATCGATCAAGTGGAGCTTCACAAGATCAACGCGCCTGAGGATAAGGCGCCGTGGGGACCTCCTTTCCCGAACGGCAAGCGCGGTTACACCACCAGCTGTTTCATCAAGCAGGCGCTGACCAAAGGCGCGGAAAAATTCAACTGGAACGAGCGACTTGCGAACAGCGGCAAGCGCGTGGGGACCAAGGTGCGCGGCGTCGGCGTCTCCAGCAGCACCTTTGTCGCCGGCTCCAAGGGCTACGACGGCCTTTTTGTGATTCGCCCCGACGGCAAGATGTACATCCAGACGGGCATCGGCAATCTGGGCACCGAAAATTTCAGCGATGCGCAGCGCGTGGCTGCTGAGATTGTCGGCATGCCTTGGGAGAAAGTGGAACTCACCTGGGGCAACACCACCAAGAATCTGCCGTGGAGCTGTGCATCAGGCGGCAGCCAGACAACCCATGCCATGACCCGAGCAGCCTACGCCGCAGGCATGGATGCCAAGGGCAAGCTGCAGGAAATTGCCGCGAAAACGCACGGCGGAAAGCCGGAGCAATACGAAGTGGGCGGCGAGCGCGTCTATCGCAAGGGCGGCGGCGCGAGCATGACGCTGGCCCAGGCCGCGCAGGCGGCGATTAAGCTCGGTGGCAAGTACGACGGGACCGAGCCGCCGACAGACGTCAACAAGATGACCATCGCTTCGGCAAAAGCGCTGGCGGGCCAAGGGTTGATGGGCGTGGCGCGCGACAATTTCCCGTCCGACGGTCAGGTCTTCTCATTCGTAGCGTCTTTCGCGGAAGTGGAAGTTGATGTCGAAACGGGAAGCTACAAGATTCTCGACTTCCTGGCTGTGGCAGACGTGGGAACGGTGATCCATCCGAAGGCTCTTGGCGGCCAGATCATGGGCCGGTCCATGCTGGGAATTGCGCACGCCATCAATCAGAAGTGGGTGTTTGACCAGCATCTGGGAGCGCCGCTGGCTAAGCGTTTCTACAACAACAAACCTCCGACGATTCTGGATGCGCCGGTCAACATGGAATGGGCGGCGCTGGACATTCCCGATCCGGAGACTCCGGTTGGCGCGCGCGGAATTGGCGAGCCGCCCGTAGGCGGGGGCTGCTGCGCGGTACTGAACGCGCTCTCCGATGCGCTGGGGGATATGGTTTTCAGACGCGCTCCGGTGAATGCGGACGTGATTCTGACGTCTCTCGAGGCCGGCAAGCCGGTCACTGAGACGCTGACGGCACACATTTAGGTCATTCGGGCATTGGGAATTCAGGAGAACGAAACATGGCTGTGATTCGCGATGTAATGCCGGCTTTCGAACTCTTTCAACCGGCGTCAACGGACGACGCAGTTTCGTTGCTGTCGCAGTACGGCGGCGACGCGTGGGTGATGGCCGGCGGGCTCGACAGCTTCGACTGGCTCAAGGACCGCATCAAGCGCCCCAAGGTCGTCGTGGACCTGAGCCAGATGCAAGAGATGCGCGGGGTGCGCGAAACCGGCGACGGCGTCGAAATCGGCGCGTTGACCACGCTGACCGAAGTGGTGCGCAACCCGATCATCATCAGCAAATACAAAATCCTTACCCAGGCCGCGGAAGCGGCCGCCTCGCCGCAAATTCGCAACCAGGGCACCATCGGCGGCAATATTTCGCAGGACACGCGCTGCTGGTATTACCGCAGCGGTTTCCCGTGCTACCGCGCTGGCGGCAACATCTGCTACGCGGATACACCGAGCGCCGTCAATCGCGAGCACGCCATACTGGGAGCCGACCGCTGCGTCGCCGTAAGCCCGTCGGATTCCGCTCCGGCGCTGGTCGCGCTTGACGCCAAGATGGTGATTCGCAACTCGCGCGGCGAACGCGTGGTCAATGCCGAGGATTACTTCATCGGACCCGGGATTGATATCACGCGCATGACGGTCCTCCGGCACGGCGATCTGCTCACCGCCATTCGCATTCCCTCGACCTGGGCGAATACGCAGTATTACTTCGAAAAAGTTCGCGACCGGCCGGTCTGGGATTTCCCGCTGATCAACATCGCGGCCGTAAAGGTCGTGAACGGCGGCAATATTGACCGCATGCGCATCGTGGCCAATGGTGTGGCTGCCCACCCCTGGCGGATGACAAAGGTGGAAGATGCCGTCGCCGGCAAGCCGGCCAACGAAGCCACCGCAGAAATGGCCGGAAAAATCGCCATCGAGGGCGCCCAGCCGCTGCGCTACAACGGCTACAAGCTGCCTTTGCTTCGCAATTTGGTGAAGCGTGCAATTCGCGGGACACAGGAGGCCTAAGTGAACCCGATTCAGTGGGCAATAAATCCCTGGGGGCAGAACGTCCCTATCCACATCGCCTGGTATCTGATTTGGGTTTGCGCCATTGCGGGACTCGCCTTCTTGATCGTGCACGCGATCTGGGTGGGCTTTTTCGCCAAACCCGAGGAATTCCAGGAAACGACAGCCTCACCCGCGGTGATCGCGGGAATCCCCGCCGAGGTCAAAAGGCACTCGCTCGCGGCGCGCCTGTTTCACTGGACCATGGCTGCCGCCATGTTCACGCTGCTGTTCACGGCGTTCGCTCCCAAGGTCGGCTACCAGTTTCCCTGGGTCACCTATCACTGGATCGCAGGCCTGGTTTTGATCGCCTCCATTCTTTTCCATATCGTGCACGCCACCTTCTTTATGGATTTCTGGTCCATCTGGCCGGACAAGATGGATATCCGGGACGCCTTGAATCGCAGCAAGCTGATGATGGGTAAGTCGGCGCCCAAGCCGCATCGCTTCGCGAAGTATCCCTTCGAGAATAAGATGTATCACCTCACCATCGTCCTCGCCGGTCTGTCCGTCGCGATTACCGGCGGCTTCATGATCTTCCGCGTGCGCACGCCCTTTCTACCGCGCAACCCCTACCTGTTCGGCGACATGACCTGGGGAATGATGTACGTTCTTCACGGGCTGGCCGGCGTGGGATTAATCGCGCTGATCATGGCGCATATTTATTTTGCCGTGCGGCCTGAAAAGCTCGCCATCACGCGATCGATGTTCGTGGGCTCGATCACCCGCAAACATTATCTTGAGGAGCACGATCCGGCGCGCTGGAATGTATCCGAAGGTCCTGCCCCCACGCGACCGGCGGGAAGCAGCGCGGATTGATTGATCACGCCGGGCAAGTAGAAATGCTTCAAAACCTCAGGGACCAGTGCGACGCAGTCGAAGAATGCTACGAATTCATGCTCGCCTATGCGGCCCAGGGACTGCCGGCGGATAAAGGCAGCTCCTCCGGCGAAAAGCTTCGCCCCTTGCTCTCCCGAGCGGCAAAGGCGCTCTCGGACCTGCCCGCCACATACGAAGCGGCCATCGCGCAGGCAAATCTGCAGCCTGCCGCGCCGCATCGCGCGTTTCTTGCGGTGCTTCGCCGCGACGCCGCTGACGCCCTCGCCGCGGTGGAATTGGTGGCGGCGCAATCGGCGATCAGTTCGCAGCTGATCGATAATCTGAACGCTTCGATCCACCTGCGCGCCCTGCTGACGGATCTTTTTCTGATTGATGAAATCGCCAAGCTGCAGCAGTCCTCGGCGGAACACGCCGCTTCGGCTGAACAAGCCTAGGGCCGCGGTTCAAGCTCTTTAACGCCTGTTATCGAGATTCCCCTACCGGTAAATCGAACGCGGCCGTATTCACGATTCCCTTGCGTTGAAATTGCACCCAAACCCGGTAAATCCCCGGACGAGGGAATATCACGCTGAAGGCCAGCTCCTTCGCGGCATGGTTGTCCTTGTCCAGGGCCTGAACCGGGTGCTCATGCATCATGTCAATCAAATCCGAACTCGCCGCCAGCATGTGAGCCATCACGCCAAGATACGGTTCGATTCCGTCGTCGGGCGTCACCCGAAAAGACAACGGCGTTTTCTCCCTGGCCGCGATGCGTTGCGGCATGGCCAGCTCGACCCTGGAATTCTCCGTTTGCCGCGGCGACAAATCGGCGGCGATCTGCGCGGGCTGGAGCGCGAACCCTTTTCCGGGCACGATCACCGTGTTGGTGATCAGCTGCGGCGTTCCTCCGACGGGATAAAAATCGCTCAGTACCCGGTACATCCCCGGCTTCGGGAAGCGTACGTCCAGATGGAAATCCTCGTCTCCGTTGCGTTCCGGATGGGTGTGCAGGAAAAATGAGAGATCCTGGCTGACCACAAACACGTGGAAAAGCTTCTCGTGAACGACTTCGAAATTGCGCACCGGGCTTCCGGTGTCCGGATCGGCAACTGCAAAGGTGAGCCGTGTAGTCTCCGCGGCCCGCGGTGCCTCGGGATCGGCGGCAAGACTGAGGCGATATTCCGAGGTGTCCTTGACGCCCTCGACCAGCTTCATCCCGCATTTAGGACAAAAACCTGGCGCCGAGGAATGAACGTCCGAATCCATCGGGCAATAAAACTTGCCCTCGGCATAATCCGGCACCGGCAGCTTGGAATCCGCGGCCGCAGTGATGGCGGCAACGATCCTGGGATCGGGCGCGGGCGCACGGACTACGCAAAACACCACCGCCGCGAGAATTACGGACATTCTGATGATTGCGCTCATAAAAATAAAACACGGCCAGCGCGATCAAGCACTGGCCGTGCGATGGAAGACCTCCAGAGCTGTGACGTTACTTGTCCTTGCTGGGCCATGGAACGCCCGCGTTCGGACCGTTCACCGGGCCCAGCCCCTTGTAGATGAACTTCTGCACGCGCTGGCCGCGGTAGGTTTCGGTGGTGTAGATGTTGCCCTTGGAGTCGGTGGCGATGCTGTGCAGAGCGTAGAACTGGCCCGGCTGGCGTCCGCCGTCTCCAAAGCTGTAGATTTCGGTCATTGACTCGCGATCGAATACGTGGACCTTCTCGTTGGCGCCGTCAGCGAGATAGAGGAACTTCTGCTTCGGATCCTTCGAAAACGCGATCTCCCACGCCGAGCCGTCGCCCCGAGTATTCTTCAAAACGAAAACTTCCTTCACGTATGTCCCGTCCTGCTTGAAGATCTGGATGCGATCGTTCACGCGGTCGCAGACATAAAGCAGGCCGTCATCGGAGGGAATGGCGCAGTGTACCGGGTTGCGGAATTGCTGATCTTCCGGCGCATTGGGGTCATAGGGCCCGGGATTCACGTCGTCCGGCTTGTTGCCAAAGGCGCCCCAATGACGCTTGTAGGCCAGCGTATCGGGGTCCCAGACGGAAACGCGCTTGTTGCCGTAGCCATCTGCGGCAAATAGCTCGTTGGTCTTCGGATTGATCTTGATGGTGGCGACGCCGCGGACGTTCTCGGTGTCGTTGCTGCCCTTGCTGGCGTTGGCCTTGCCGATTTCCCCGACAAACTTGCCATCCATGGTGAATTTGAGAATGAAACTGTCATGGTAGGCCGGCACACCTTGGGCGACACCCGCTTCGGAAGCGCTGGCAGCCGGTGGAGGCCCGGGGGGAGCGCCCGGTGCACGGAACCCGTTTCCGCCAAGCCACACATTGCCTTTCCCATCCACAGTAATGCCATGATTGGAGCTCGGCCAGTCGTGCCCCGCGGCCGCGCCCCAGGACTTGATCAGATTGCCAGCCGGATCGAATTCCAGCACATCTGGCGCTGCGATGCAGCACTCCGCGCTGTTGGTCGCGAGATACGATTCCTTGGGCTCAAGCGATCCCGGCCGGTGAATGATCCACACGTTGTCATTCGAATCCACCGACAGGCCAATCGTCTGGCCGATAACCCAGTGATTCGGCAGGGGCTTGGGCCAGAAGGGATCCACCTCGAATTTCGGGGCCGTCATGCCGCCGGCCTGAACCACGGTGCGCTTGTTGACGATCATGGACCCAATGCCCAGAACCGCAGCCAGGGCCAGAATGGTACCGCCAACATAGATACGTCGTTTCGTCATTGATATCCTCATATGTCCTCGCACCTTTGCATCCCCAACGAGGACGATAGAATCTGCTACGGCGAGACTGTCTATACATTATTAATTTTCAAATGTAAACTTCAAAAATGCCGTCGGTTGGAGCCCGCCCATTCGCTGTG
This sequence comes from uncultured Acidobacteriota bacterium, assembly GCA_963814605.1. GTDB lineage: Bacteria > Acidobacteriota > Terriglobia > Acidiferrales > UBA7541 > Palsa-295. Next base: position 1,962,545 of record CAWFDD010000002.1, read on the forward strand.
GCGCTTGCAAGTCTTTTCCTTTTAGTTCCATCGGCTTATCCCGCGAACCGTCCCTTCCCCGAGGATGTCAACATCCAGGCCATCGCCAGGCAGGACCCTGGGCGGCTCGAACTGCTGGTCCGCGTTCCTCTGACGGCCGTGAAGGACATTCAGTTCCCCACTCGCGGGAACAATGGCGAACTTGATTTGAACGCGGTCAAATCCATGCTGCCGGGCGTGGCCAAGTACTGGATTGCCGGCTGCTTCGAGGTGCAGGAAGACGGCGTCGTGTCGGCTGAACCCCAAGTGGTGAAGACGCGCCTCTCGCTGATCTCGGACAACTCGTTTGATTCATACGACGACGCCATCGCTCACATGAATGCTCCCGATCTTCCGCCGGAAACCAACGTTGCGCCGGAACAGGTCTGGCTCGACATAATTTTCGAATATCCGCTGCACTCGGACAGGCCGGTCATCTCCGTCCGGCCGCATGTGGCCGCTCTCGGCCTGCGTGTGGCGACCGACATGAAGTATGTGCGCCCTGACGGCAGCGTCCGCGATTTTTCGTTCGACGGCGATCCCGGTTGGATCTTTCTCGATGCTCGCTCGCGGGATGCCGCGCAGCAATTCCTGCGATGGGGATTCCGTTTCATCCTGCGCAGTGCCGATTTTCTGCTTTTTCTTTTTTGCCTCGCGCTGGCTCTCCACCGCTACCGGGAGGTCGCGCCTTCGGCGATTGCCTTCGCTGCGGCCATCTCGGTTCCCATGCTGGCTGGCGCGTTCGGAATAACGCCCGACGCCATCTGGCTGCGCCCGCTGGTCGAAACGCTCAGCGCCGTCGCCATACTTTTGATCGCCTTTGCCAATATTGTCGGGCACGTGACGCCGCGCCGCCGCGCTCTTTTCGCGCTGAGCTCCGGGCTGGTTTTCGGGTTCATCTGCCTGTTCGATTTCAGCGCGAAGGTTCAGTTTGGCGGCTCGCACGGCGTCCTTTCCGCGTTTGCTTTTGACGTTGGCGCCGTCGCCGCCGTGGCGTTACTGGTCGCGCTGCTCGTTCCCGTATTGTCGTTGCTCGCGAGATCGGCGAAAGCGGAGCGCCTGGAGATAATTGTCTTCTCCGCTCTCGTTGCCGATACCGCCTGGGGTTGGCTTGTCGAACGCTGGAGCCAACTCAGCAAGATTCCTTTCCTCGTTCCGCCCTTCGATGCGCGTCTGCTCGTTCTAACGCTCCGGTGCCTCACGGTTCTGGTCTTATTCGGCGGCGCGCTGTGGTTCGCGGACGGCTACCTGAAATCTCGCCAGTTTTCGCCCGCCGATTTTTCCGCGAAGGACAAGGAGGGTACGGCTTCATGAAGCGCGTCCTCCTTGCTGCTCTCGGCGCTCTCCTCCTCTGGCCGTCGGCCGCCGCGGCTCACGATGTGCCCGACGACGTGAAACTCAAAATTTTCCTGAAGCCCGAAGCCGGCCGCATGTTGATTCTGGTGCGCATTCCCGCGAATGCGTTGATCGACATCGTTTTCCCGACGCGCCCGGAAAGCGACTGGCTGGATTTGAGCCAAATCGACGGCTACGCAAGGGAAGGCGCCAAGGTCTGGGTCGCCGATCTGCTCAGCATCTACGAAGACGGCAATCCGCTTCCCGAGCCAAACGTGATCGGAGTGCGTATCGCTCGAACAAATAGCTCGTCGTTCGACACGTTTCAAAGCGCTCTGGCGCATGTGAATGGAGACCGAATGCCCTCCGACACGCTCCTTGGCCAGGATCAGGCCGCGGTTGACGCGCTGCTGGAAACGCCGATCCGCTCGCCGCATTCCGATTTCTCGTTCGAACCTCGTTTTGCGCGTGTGGGCGTGCGCGTCACCACCACGCTCGAATTTCTTCCTGCGGACGGCGGAATCCGCCAGTTTGTATATGAAGGCGACGCCAGGACATTCCATCTGGATCCGAACGGGATTCAGGCATTCACGCGCTTGATGCAAGTCGGCTTCGCGCACTACTTCGACCAGGCGGATTACCTGTTGTTTCTTCTCTGTATCGCGATTCTATTCGACCGTTTTCGACCGCTGGCCCTGTTCGCGACGGCGTTTGCCGCGGCGCAATTCCTGGCGTTGATTGGTTTCGCATTCGGCTTGGCGCCCTCCGAGCAATGGATTTCACTTTGGGGCGTTCTGATCTCCGCGGCGACGGTGTACGCGGGCATCGAGGCGATTGTAGGCGGCGCAGACGGAAATGAACGCTGGGGCTTTGCGATTGTTGCAGGACTTCTCTTCGGGTCGGGATTTTGCTTTGCCCTAAGACCGATGATCCAGTTTGGAGGAGCGCACCGCCTTGCTTCTGTTTTCGCGTTTGAAGCGGCGATTTTGGTCAGCTACGCGTCCGCGCTGCTATTGCTTTTCGGCGCGGCGAGAGCATTGCGCCGCATTTCGAGCGCTCCGCGCGCGGCGCTGATCATCGCCGCCGCCGTCGCGCTGCACATCTCCTGGCATCGAATGCTCGCCCGGGCCCACGCGCTGAGCCTCTCGCCGATGAGCTTTCCAGTCGACGAATCTGGCGACAATTCTGATGGCCGTGGCAGCGGCCGCAGCATTTGCGGTGTGGGCGTACCGGTCGCGGCGAATTTCCTCCGCGGCGCCGTGACCGCTTCAATATCAGCGGCTCAACGCGAACCTGCATTGCGGGCGGTTTGGCGGCCCGGCGCCGTCGAGGTGTTCGCCGGGAGCATTACCACGCTCGATCCGGCGGGCACGCCGCGTATGATCGAGCCAGCCGGCAGATTGAGCGGAGTGCGCAGCAGAAAGGGATGGCCGAATTCGACTTTGTAATCATGCAGCCAGACGAGCGGTTCGATGCGGCCATCGGGCAGCTCTACGGTGATCTGCAATGACGCTGTATCCGAAATTGCTTTCGGCCACAGGCCGTCGAGTCTGAACGGGACGGCTAATTTATAGTCGCCGCTCACCACGATTTCTCCGGCGCGATGTACTTCAGCAGGTGTGGCCGGGAACTTCGGAGGCGCAGGCAGGTCATTGGGATCGCCTTCAGGCGCTCCGCCGGCAACCCAATCCGCGATCAGCTCAAGCTGCTCCTGCGTCAGCGCCTGATCGTTGCGAAATTCGCCAAATCCTTTCACCGCACCCCACGGTGGCATCCTGCGCTCGAGCACTTCTCCTTCGATGGCCGCAACCCACGGGCGCGCCTCCTGATAATTCATCAATGAAAAAGATGTGCCGCCCGGGCGGTGGCAAGTCGCACAACGGGCGTAGACGATTCTTGAGATTTCGCCGTTCCAGGTCAGTTTCGTGGTTACCAAATCGTGGCCCTGCGCCGGAACGCAAAACCAGCAGAGTAAAATGACGACAAAGAACGCCGCCAGATTCTTACTTGCAATGAATTCAAACCGGCTCATCGGGCGCACGTTCCTCGTTCTCGCAATCACCGCTCAGCCCGGCTTACTTAATCCCTAATGCTCGAGAAGTTCGTCGCGGGCTCGATCATTAGCCGATGTTAGCAACCAGCGAAACCAAGTCAAGTTTCCGGTGAAGCATGCCGAAAGTCCTGCTTAAGGGCCCTCACAAACTTCATCGCGTGCGCTGATTGGCAGCAAAAAAACGCTTCAATCTCGAAAGACTCGCGGCGTGCAAGTCTGTTACAGTTAAAGGTTGTGTTTCGTGTTTTGCGCCGCAAATTGTACTCGCTGGACGTGCGCGCACTTCGATTCAATACTGTGTAACCGGAGGAGATTTGGCCGATTCGCAGGCAGCCGTGCTTCGCAAGACGCCGCTGAATGCCATGCATCGCAAGCTGGGCGCGAAAATGGTGGATTTCGGCGGTTGGGACATGCCCGTTGAGTATCCCGCGACCGGCGGCCTGGTTGCCGAACACAAGGCTGTGCGTAATAGCGTGGGCGTCTTCGACGTCAGCCACATGGGCGACATTCGGGTCCATGATCTGCAGACGCCCGGAGCGGCGCTGGCCGCGGTACAGCACATCTCTATGAACGACGCTTCGCGACTGCAGCTCGGCCAGGCTCATTACTCCGCCATGCTCTACCCGCAAGGAACGTTTGTTGACGATGTGATCGTGCACCGTCTGGGCGATCAGGATTTCCTGCTGGTGATCAATGCCGGTACGCGCGAAAAAGACGTCAACTGGGTGCGCGACAACACGAAAGGATTCCCGTGCGAAGTCGTTGATTTGAGCGACGCCTACACGCAGATCGCCATTCAGGGTCCGCGCGCCGCGGATGTCGTCCAGAAACTGACCGATGCGAACCTCGGCTCCATCAGGAATTATTGGTTCACCCACGGCAAGATGTGCGGCCTCGAGAATATCCTGATCGCGCGAACCGGCTATACCGGAGAGGACGGATTTGAAATCTATGTCCCGTCGGACCAGAAGACGAGCGAAGAAGTGTGGGAGCAAGCGATGAATGCAGGCCGTGAGTTCGGCATTCTTCCGTGCGGCTTGGGCGCGCGAAATACGCTGCGACTCGAATCCAGAATGTCGCTCTACGGCCACGAAATCAGCGACGACATCAACGTCTGGGAAGCAGGCCTGGACCGCTTTTGCAAAATGGAGAAGGGCGACTTCATCGGGCGCGCCGCGCTTGAGCGCGCCCGCACGGCTGGCTTGAGCCGCACGCTCGTGGGACTCGAAATGATTGATCGCGGCATCGCGCGTGACGGCTACCGCTGTTTCAATGAGTCGGGTGAGTTGATCGGGACGGTGACGAGCGGCTCGCCTTCGCCCACACTCCAGAAAAATATCGCGCTGGCCTGCGTCCCGCCGGCGATGGCCGTGCTGGGAACGGCAATCTACGTGGAGATTCGCGGCCAGAAATACAAGGCGGGTGTGGTGGCGACTCCGTTCTATAAGCGCGCCAAGAAGTCCGATGCAGCCAGTGGCAGCTCATCAGCCAGAGCGACGTGATTCTAGACCGGCGAAGCGCTCGTCGCCCGCCGCTCAACTAAATACCAGGGAGCATGCGTATGGCCTATCCGGCAAATTATCGCTACACCAAACAGCATGAATGGATTGACGTGAAGGGCGACGTGGGAACCGTTGGCATCACCAACTTCGCGCAAGTCCAGGTCGGTGAAGTCGTGTTCGTGGAATTGCCGAAGATAGGCATGAAGGTGATCGCCGGCCAGGCGTTCGCCACCATCGAATCGGTGAAGGCGGTCTTCGAAATCTTCGCTCCGGTCTCGGGCGAAATCCTCGAAACCAACCTGGCCCTGCAGACGGAACCCGAAAAAGTAAACGCTGACCCGCACGGCGCGGCGTGGTTTGCAAAACTGCGCGTCGCGAATCCCGCGGAGCTTAAGGAATTGATGGACGCGCCGGCCTACGAAACGTTTGCCCCGGACGGGTGCGCCTAAACCAGATGCGCTACCTCCCCAAGAGTCCCGCCGAGCGGCGCGAACTGCTGGCCGCCATCGGCGTCAAGTCGGTCGAGGAACTCTTTTCCCGCATCCCGGAGCGGTTCCGTCTGAAAGAGGCGCTGAACCTGCCGGGACCTTTGTCGGAATCCGAAATCATTTCCTATTTCAAGGAGCGCGCCGCCGAAAATTCGGTCGGCTACACGAGTTTTCTGGGCGCGGGCGTTTACAACCATCTCCGATCGGTCGTCACGGACACCATCATCCAGCGGGGCGAGTTCCTCACCTCATACACTCCGTACCAGGCGGAAATCTCGCAAGGAACGCTGCAGGCCATCTTCGAATTTCAGACGTTGATGTGCCAGCTCACTGGACAGGAAGTCGCCAATGCTTCGATGTGGGACGGCTCGACCGCGACCACCGAAGCCGTGCTGATGGCCGAAAGGGTCACGGGAAGGCGGAGAGTCCTGGTAGCGCGATCCGTGCATCCGGAATATCGCGAAGTGCTGAAAACGTACGCAAAGAACTCCGGCCTCCTCGTCGAAGAGATTCCGTTTGGCGCCGACGGCACGCTCGACCGCAAGGCGCTGGAGTCCGCCATGTCTGACGATGTTGCCGCGATCGTCGTGCAGTCCCCGAACTTTTTCGGCGTGATCGAATATGACCCCGCACTCGCGGAATTGGCGCATGCGTCGGGAGCGCTGCTGGTCGTCGCGATTACCGAAGGCGTTTCGCTCGGCATCCTGCGTCCACCGGCCGAAGCCGACATCGTGGCGTTCGAAGGCCAGAGCTTCGGTCTGCCGCCAAGCTACGGCGGCCCGTTCGTAGGTGTCGTCGCCACGCGCCAAAAATTCGTGCGCCAGATGCCCGGACGGCTGGCGGGACAGACCGTTGACGCAGCCGGCCGGCGCGGATTCGTGCTGACCCTTGCCACGCGCGAGCAACATATACGTCGCGAAAAAGCCACCTCGAACATCTGCACCAACCAGGCGCTCTGCGCGCTCGCTGCCACCGTACATCTCACGCTGCTCGGCAAAGAAGGACTGCGCGAGATGGCCGAGCAGAATCTGGCGAAGGCGCAATTCGCCCGCGGTGAGTTGGTCAAGATTCCGGGAGTGCGGAGTGCGTTTCACTCACCGTTTTTCAACGAATTCACCATCGAGCTGCCGGGCCCGGTCGAGCAGCTGAATCACCAACTTCTCCGCGACAAGATTATCGGCCCTCTCGCGCTCGAAGCCTGGTATCCGGAGCTGCGCCGGCATGCGCTGGTTTGCGTCACCGAGACCATCACCGGCGCGGACATCGCCAAATTTGCGGAGAGCCTGCGCGCCGCGCTCGCCGCGCATCAGGAAAAAGTACGATGACCGACAAAATCAAAAAAGCATCGCGTCACGTCAGCCAGAACGAAGGGCTGATTTTCGAACACTCGTCTTCCGGCAAGCGAGCGTTCGATCTGCCGCACCTGGATGTTCCGGAGGTGGACGCCCGGAAACTGCTCGGCGCGAATCACCGCAGCGAAGGCGTCGAAGGCTTCCCCGAAGTCAGCGAGATCGAAGTTCTCCGCCATTACACGCGGCTTTCCACGTGGAACTACGCCATCGATCTGGGCATGTATCCGCTGGGTTCCTGCACGATGAAATACAATCCCCGCGTCAACGAACTCGTCGCGCGGCTCGACGGAATTGCAACCGAACATCCTCTTCAGCCTCAGGAGCTTTCCCAGGGCTGCCTGAAAATCATGCGGCTGCTCGAGCGCTGCTTGCTTGAAATCACCGGAATGGACGCGGCTTCGCTGCAGCCCGCGGCCGGTGCGCAGGGAGAATTGACCGGCATCCTGCTGATCCGCGCCTACCTCGAAAAAAAAGGCAACCCGCGCAAGAAAGTGCTGATTCCGGATTCGGCGCACGGCACAAATCCGGCGACCGCGGTGATCGCGGGCTACGACGTCGAAAACATTCCCTCCGATTCGCAGGGACAGATTGACGTGGAAAAGCTCGCCGGGCTGGTGACCGAGGATGTCGCGGGCCTGATGATCACCAACCCGTCCACGCTGGGAATCTTCGAGAAGCGCATCGCCGAGATTGCGGAGATCCTGCACGCCAAGGGCGCCCTGCTCTATATGGACGGCGCAAATATGAACGCGCTCGCCGGCGTCGCGCGCCCCGGAGATTTCGGCGTGGACGTGATGCATCTGAATCTGCATAAAACGTTCTCGACGCCCCATGGCGGCGGAGGTCCGGGCGCGGGACCGGTGACGATGAAGAAAATCCTGGCGCCGTTCCGGCCCGGCCCGATCCTGGCCGAAAAGAAAGATGGAAGTCTGGCGCTCGAACCCGCCGGACCGGACTCGATCGGCAGAGTCAAAGCGTTCGCCGGAAATTTCGGCGTGCTCGTCCGCGCTCTGGCTTACATTCTGGCGTACGGCCCGGGCATTCGCCAGGCCACGGAAGACGCGGTCGTCAATGCGAATTACATCCGCAAGCAGCTCGAGGGGGTTTTCGAGCTGCCTTATTCATTGCCATCCATGCACGAAGTGGTCTTCAGCGACGAGCTTCAGAAGCAGCACAATGTGAACACCATGGACATCGCCAAGCGCCTGATTGATTATGGCTTTCACCCGTACACCACGGCGTTTCCTTTGATTGTGCACGGGGCGCTGATGATCGAGCCAACGGAATCGGAATCGAAGGAAGAATGCGATTTCTTCATTGGCGCCATGCGCGCCATCGCCGAAGAAGCCGCCGGCAATCCGGATATCGTGAGGCACGCGCCGCATTCCACGCGCATCGGGCGTCTCGACGAAGTCACCGCAGCGCGGAAACCGATTCTGCGGTGGCGGCCCGAACCCAATCAGTAGGACGGAACATCAGGGAGGGCCTGCGAAGACCTCGGCCGAAGCGATTGCGGCGGCCCGATTCTCAGGGATCCTGCCGGCGATCTTCGATGTCGGCGATGTGTTCGCGCAGTCGCGCGAGAACTTCCTCACTCTCTCCGTTGCCGAGTTCCCTCTCAACTTCGGTCAGCGCGAAATGAACGATGTCGTGGTGGTGAATTTCCTTGCCCGGAAGCTTCTCGCCCAGTTGCAGCCAGATCTTGTGCAATAGGTCTATTTCCTTGGGCGTCATGCGCGGGGCGTGCGGACCAAGATAGAAAATCTGCTCCTGTCCCGATGGCGTGAACAGCTCCAGCGCGACGCGGGGCCGCGGCTCGGGCATGCGCTCCCACGCCAGTCCAATATCGTGGGCTTGTTCGGTGATGGATGTTTTCGATGAGCTTCCGGCGACCACGGCGCTGGACTTCAAATTCTCCGCCGTGCGCAAGACGCCTTCCCATAGATCATTCGCCGCGGCCACGGCGAGCCTGACAGGTTTGCCTTCCTTCTCCGCCATGGACAGCACCTTGGTGAAGAGAAGTTGCTCGATGGTGCTGAAGAGTTGGTCCGGCGCCAGATCGTATTCGCCGGAGGACGCGCGCCGCAGAATGCGCACATGCAGGACCACGATCTCTGCCTCGCGGCGCTTGGCGCGCCGGAGCGCCGCTTCGAGGGGATAGAGCGCGTACTGCGTGCTCACCGGAACGAGAATATTTCCGGGCTGGACGCCGACGTTTTCCAGCGTCAGGTCGGCGTCCTGCGCCAGATTGAACTGATCGAGCTCCACTCGCCCCTGACCGCGGCTGCGCTGCGCTTTCTGTATGCGCTTCTCGGAAATTTCGAATGCCAGGAAGAGCAGGCCGGAAAAAACAACTCCCGATACGGTTGCGGCCGGCTTGGTGAACAGGTTGACGATGGCGATGCCCAGCAGGGTGAGCGTGATCAATCCCAGCCCGAGGGGAATCTCCACACCGGCGACGCGGAAATTCAGCGGCACCCGGAAATCGCGGTCCTGCGGGTGGGTATAGCGCAGCACCAGCACGGCGATTCCCTTCAACGCAAAACTCCAGATCACGCCAAAGGCGTAAAGGTTGGCGAGAAAGGTCACGTCTCCGCGGCTGATCAGAATGGTCCCGATTTGCAGCACCACGATGGTGTTGATGATGCGGTGCGAAGTGCCGAATTTCGGATGCGGCTGGCGAAACCAGTCGGTGAGCACTCCGTCTTCCGACACGCGATTGAGCACGCCATTCGAACCCACGATCGCGGTGTTGACCGCGCCGGAAAGGATCAGCGTCCCGACGACAACCACGAAGACGTGAAATATCAGCCTCGCCACGAACGGTCCGGTCAGGCTCATGGCCAGTCCGCCGATGAGGTTTTCGAAGAATTGCGGGCGGGTCTTGTCGGGAATGATCATCACCGCGAAGAAGGAAACCAGCGAGGTGAACACCATGCTGTAGATGAAAATTACGAACGCGGCTTTTTTCAGATTGGGCAGCTTGGGATGCTCGATTTCGCGGTACACCTGCGCGAGCGATTCTTCTCCGCTCATTGCCAGCACGGAATGTCCCAGCCCCACAAAGACGGCAACGAGTGTCAGCGTGTGCGCCCATTGCCTGCCGGAGAGCCATCCGAGCGAATGCCTGTCCAGAATCATATTTCGCGGGATGGGCGCCGGAGGGAGATGAAATCCGCGAACGAACAGGGTGTAGCCGCACCAGGCGATCAGCGCGACCACCATGACAGTGGTGAGCTGCATGATCCACAGCGCTTTTTCGCTCGATTCGGAGATGCCCTTGATGTTTTGCCACCAGAAATAAATCGTCACCAGGATGGCGAACGCCGCCGCCGTGGCGCCTCCGTTCAAGACGATGCTCACGTGGGCGTAAGCGAACAGCTCGTTCAGCAGGCCCGCCAGATATTGGCCCGCGGAGACGCCGCTGATCGGGCCGGTGAGCACGTAGTCGAACATCAGGGCGGAAACGGAAAATTTCGCGAGCGTCCCGCCCATGGCTTCCTTGACCACGCGATAGACGCCGCCGCGGACGAACATGCTGCAGCTTTCCACGTACACCTGAGAGACGGCGTAGGAAAGCAGCATGGTCGCGAGAATGAACCAGGGAGCCGCCTTGCCGATGAACTGCTCGGCTTCGCCGCCGGCGTAATAGGCGGAGGATGCCAGGTCGTTCAGGACGATTGCCGCCGCGCGCCAGTAGGAAATGAACGCCAGCATCGCCGTGGTGGCGACCAGCACTTTGGCGACGGGCCGGGCGGACTGCATGAACGAAGAGCCGTTGGGATTGCTGTCCATTACCCTCTAAGAGCGCAGCAGGCTGTGCGGCGGTCAAATTGCGCGCGAACAGCATAAACGAGTTATCTGCGAGAGATAAGAACATTATATCTATCGGCCGCGGGCATGAAAAGCGCGGAGCCCAAACCGTGTCGATTAGAATCATCGCCGACTCCGTGTTTTCAGTGGTTTACGTTGATTTCTAATCGCCTTTGTGTCGATTAGAACTCGCGATTTTCGATCGCGAATTTTGCCGCGGCGCCGAGCCGCGCGCGGCAGGAGTTTGATTTTCGGCTTCTCGCCGATCGAGGAGGTCGCGTTGGCCGATTTGAGTAACTTCTGAGAAGAAAAAGCGACGTTGGCGGCCGGCTCGGTCCATTTGTTGTTGCGGCCGAGGCAGCAATAGGCGCGGACAGCGCGAATGACGCAGTCACCGTTGATCTGGGCGCTCTCCACGCCTTCCAGGATGCGGTCGAGGACTCTGCGCACTTTTCCCTGGCGTTTGGCGTAGAGTCCGGTGGCGTGGGCGTGGCGATAGAGGCTGCGGAGTGGCACGCCCATCTCGGATGCGATGTAGGAAGGCTCGCGCCAGTCGAGGAACAGTTCTTCGATTTCATCGCAGTAGGGGTTAGCGCAGATACCGCACTTGCGCCCGTGCCGATCGCAGGTGGGATCAGGTTCGCTGGGCGGCCGGGATTTTCGCTTGCGGGTGAATCGCCGGCGGGGAGCAGGCTGGGGTGCGGTACGGGCCGCTCGTTGGGGATCGACGCGGGCGACCGGGACGCGAGATTTTCCTTCGGCGTTGGGTAGACCATCGTTTTGTGCATCGTCTGTCATGTGCATTCACCTTTTGAACTACACGGATAGGCTAGCAGGTGGGCACAGGGGACTTTACTGGTCGAACGTACGGAATTGGTACAAGAACTAGTACCGCCTGTACTTTTATGGGTTTGAAGCGGGAAGTCGAGATCTTAGCGATTGAATTTGGTAGCGATACCGGGAATCGAACCCGGATTTGTGCCTTGAGAGGGCACCGTCCTAACCCTTAGACGATATCGCCCCACGCCGCGCTTGCCGCCGCCACAGAAAGCGGCAGGAAACGCGAGGAAGATCTGCGAACGCGTGAGGGCAATTTTCGCACGCTTAAATCATCGGTGCAAGGGCGCGGCGGGCGTAGCCAGCTGTGCAAAACTTGCGCGCTGCTCCGTGCTAGAATCGGTCTTCCATGCAAAAAGCGGGAGAATTTTTGGGGAAAGTGGTGCGGCGTTTCGAACGGCCGGAAGCGACGCTCGCGTGGCTTGAGAGCGCGTGGCTGGAGATCGCGGGTGCAGCGCTGGCGGCCCACACGCGGCCGGTACGCTGCGACGGGGCGTACCTGGAAGTCGCCACGGATGCCAAGGCATGGCAGCAGCAGATTGAAGGGATGAAGCGCGAACTGCGCGACCGGATCAATCTGGCATGGGGCGGCAATCTGGTCCGCGAAGTGCAGTTCGTCGCCGCGAAACCCGGGCCGAAGTACATTTCGCACGAGAACGACAACGCGCACAAGCCGTTTATTCGGCGGCGGCGCGCATAGGGCTTCCGAATCTTCGTCAAGCAGGCTGCAAACTCCCAGCTAAACACAGAGCATACAGTGTAGGCGCAGAGTTCACCGAGAAGGACTGCGCGGGCACGCACTTGCATTGGTTCGCGATTCCACTAAGATGAATATGATAATTCATTCCGTTAAATTCGGACGAAACGGGCAACCATGAAGATCAGCCGGGAAGACGTGATGAGAGTGGCCGAGCTGGCGCACCTCGGGTTGACGCCCGAGGAGGTTGAGACGTACCGCGGACAGCTCGACGGGATTCTCTCGTACATTGATAAATTGAAGGAGCTGGACATCACCAATGTCCAGCCCATGGCGCAGGTGATTTACACGCCCGCGAAGCCCGGGGCCGGCGGAAGTCATCCGGAACTTCGCGAGGATATTGTGCGACCGTGCGATTTTGGCGACGCCGTCCTTTCCGAGGCGCCGGACGCCGCCAAGCCATTTTTCCGCGTCCCCAAGGTGATTGAGCGATGAAGCGGAAAGAGGCTTGCCGGTGAGCGCCGCCACCACGTGGACGATCGCGGGGGTGCGCGCGGCGCTCGCGGCAAAAAGGATTTCGGCGCGGGAGCTAACGGCGGATTTCTACAGCCGGATCGAAAGCCGCAACGCGCAGCTCAACGCCTATCTGACGCTTGCGCCCGAGCGCGCCTACGCACAAGCGGACCGCGTGGACGCGTTGATCGCGCGCGGCGAGGCGCTGCCGCCGCTGGCGGGCGTGCCGATCGCGATCAAGGACGTGATCAGCACGCGCGGCGTGCGCACCACGTGCGCGTCGAAGATCCTGGAAACCTACGTGCCGCCCTACGACGCGACGGCGGTCGAGCGGCTGGAGAAGGCGGGCGCCGTTTTTCTCGGCAAGACGAACTGCGACGAATTCGCCATGGGCGGCTCGAACGAAAACTCCGCCTACGGGCCGGTGCGCAATCCGGCCGCACCCGATCGCGTTCCCGGAGGATCGAGCGGCGGATCGGCGGCGGCCGTGGCGGCGGGCCTGGCCGTCGCGGCGCTGGGCACCGATACGGGCGGATCGATACGTCAGCCCGGATCGTTCTGCGGAGTTCCCGGGCTGATGCCCACGTACGGGCGGGTGTCGCGGTACGGACTGGTGGCATTCGCATCGTCGCTCGACAAGATTGGACCGCTGGCCGGGAATGTGGCCGACGCGACGGCGGTGCTGTCGGTGATTGCAGGGCACGACGAGAACGATTCCACGTCGGCTCCGGTGCCGGTGCCGGACTACGCGGCGGATGTGGAGAAGCCAGTAAGCGGATTGCGAATCGGCGTGCCGGAAGACTATTTCGGGGCGGGACTCGACGCGGAGGTCAGGGAGAAGGTTGAGGCGGGAATCGCGCTGCTGGAGCGGCTGGGCTGCCGGAGGATTCCGCTGCGCATGCCGCACACGGATTATGCCATCGCCACGTATTACATTTTGGCGACGGCGGAGGCCAGCTCCAATCTGGCGCGGTTTGACGGCGTGCGCTACGGCCTGCGGGTGCCGGGCGCGACTTTGACCGAGATGTATCGCCAGACACGGGAGCGCGGATTCGGCCCCGAGGTAAAATGCAGAATCATGCTGGGGACGTATGCACTCTCGGCGGGCTACTACGATGCGTATTACCTGCGGGCGCAGAGCGTGCGGACGCTGATCGCGCGGGATTTCGAGGACGCGTTTCAGAAGGTGGACGCGATCGTTACTCCCACGGCGCCGACGCCCGCTTTCCGGCTGGGCGAAAAAACGTCGGATCCGTTGCAGATGTACCTGGCGGATATTTATACGGTTACGGGATCGCTTGCGGGGGTTCCGGGTATCTCTGTCCCTTGCGGCAGAACCAAGGCCGGGCTTCCGGTGGGTATGCAAGTCTTCGGCCCGCATTTCAGGGAAAGTACCGTGCTACAAATCGCTCAGGCAGTCGAGCGGGCCGGCGGGTCCACGATTTAGGCTCGGGCGGCGCTCCATTCCGGCTGCGAAACAAATACGAAATACGGTAGAAGAATTCCAAAGTCGCACTCTTTTTTCCACTCCAGGGAAACAGACTGCGCCCTTCTTAATGAAACCCCTTCCGTGCAATTGCATCTAAGCGTCGGAATGTATTGGCTTTTGTTGCGAATACTAAACGGCGAGTTCCAGCCCGCTAGTACGGAACGACTATTGCTAGGGATGGCGTGAACAAATAGTCTACTGGAAGCATCGAAGTAGTTTGGAGGCCACGGGGATGGTGCGAATCAAATCGAGCCAGAAGGTTTTCACCGAGGAAGAAGTCGCCAGCCTGACGGGCATCTGCCGCGATCACCTGCGCGGCCTGGCGCGGAACAAGCACCTGGGCAAGCTGGCCGGTGTGGCCGAAGCTGCGGCCGGCGCCGAGAAGTGGCTCTTCAGCAACACGGATTTGATGATCATGAACGTGCTCCATCCGCGCTGCCAGCACTAGAATTCGCTCGGCGAGCGCACCTCCGGAAGCCTGTTGTTACGCGACGCCTGACCAGCGTATTCTCCCCCTAGTTGACTGCGATTCAGATCAACCGATTGGCATTGCCATGCATCCTAGGGTCGCAGAGGGGCGAAAGCCGTGGCGGGGAAGCATGCTTGGATTTGCCGGGGGTTAGCGCTGGCGTCGTCGGCGCTGGCACTAATCCTGGGTATCGCTTCGCGAGTGCCGATCTCTGGCGCTCAGGGCCAGACCAGCTCGCCGGCCGCGGCTTCTTCGAGCGACCAACCAACTCCTGAAACCCCCAGCCGTCGGCTGCCTCGGGGCAAGAAACTCATGCTGAAGGATGGCAGCTTCCAACTGGTTCGTGAATACACGATCGATGGGGACCGCGTAAGGTATTACAGCCTGGACAGCTCCCAATGGGAGCAGATGCCCGTTTCTCTAGTGGACTGGGACGCGACCAAAAAGGTAGAGGCGGAAGAGGCGGAGCGGGACGCGGCCATGGTGGCCAAAGTTCACAAGCAAGAAACCGCGCGTGCGGCCGCGCCGCTGGATATTGATGCGAGCCTGGAGGTCGCACCGGGAATTTTCCTGCCGGCGGGCGTCCATTTGTGGGTCTTCGACGGCAAGGCTGTGCAGCTTCTTCCGCAAGCGGAGACGGATTCAAAATTCTCGAAGGGCCATTTCATCGAGCAGGTGATGGTGCCGATTCCCATCGTGCCCACGCGGCATTCGATTTCGATACAGGGAACGCACGCCAAGCTGCGCATCAGCAACGCGCGGCCGGAGTTCTACATTCGCGTGGCCGAGAGTCATGGGCCCGAACTGGTGCTGGTCCGCACCAAGATTCAGGGCAATACCCGGCACGTGGAAAATCTTGACGAGATGTACGGAGAGCAGGCGGAAAGGCGAGACGCGGTTCCGATGCAGCCGTGGGAGGTCGCCCCGGGCGTTTATCGCTTTACGCTGGGCCGGGAACTCGCACCGGGAGAATACGCCATCGCGGAAATGGTTCGGGACGGAGGGGCAAGCCTGTACGTCTGGGATTTCGGCGTAGACGCGAGCACCGGACCAACGGCCCCGAAATAAATCTTGCGATTGAGGGACAACAAAGCGCGGCGTTACCTGGCGGCGATTGGCTGGGTCTGCAGAAGCTCCGTCAGAAGGGCCACCAGCGACGCGATCTGGAAGGGTTTTTGCAGGATGCGAGCGCCCTTCTTGCGAAAGTGCTCCTCGATATCGGGGCTGACCAACTCGCCGGTGACGAATACGAATCGCGGCAACGCGCTGCCTAAACGAGTCCGCAGCTCCTCGAAGAGTTTCTCCCCGCTCATTCCCGGAAGATTGAAATCGCAGACGATGGTTTCGCAGGAGTTTTTCGCGAGGTAGGCGAGCGCGGCTTCGGAGCTTCCGGCGGCGTGAACCAGCATGCCGCGCGACAAGAGACTTTCCTGCACGATCTCGCGAATGCCTTCCTCGTCGTCCACAATCAGCACCGAATGCCCCTGCAACGCCGCGGCACCGGCGAGCGGCTGAGCGGGCTTGGCGACGGAAGCGGGGGACGCTTCCGCTGGGCGGTGTTCGAGCATTGCAGGCAGGACGACATGGATTGCAGCGCCCGCTCCGCCCGTGGATTCAACCTCGATCGTTCCACCGTGTTCCTTGACGATGGCCAGGCATATCGTGAGGCCGAGGCCGCTTCCTCCGCCGGGCCGTTTGGTGGTGAAAAACGGATCGAAGATCTTGGAAATAATCTCGGCGGGAATGCCTGGGCCGTTGTCCACGAAGGACACGCGAATCTTGTCGCCGACGCGGGTCATGGAGACATCGAGCGTCCCTTGATCGCGGGCCGGAGAGATGGACTGCTCGGCGTTGGCGATAATATTGAGGAACACCTGCTGGAGAAGCTTGCGATCGCCGTCGACGGGCGGGAGATCGGCGGGCGCCGCGAATTTCACGCTGATATTCTTCTTTACGAAGTTGCCCTGCTCGAAGCGCAAGGCCTCCTGCAGGATTTCATCGAGCCGCAGTTTGTCGCGGCCGTGAGAAAGCGGACGCGAGAAGGCGAGAAGATTCTGGACGATCGCGGCGGCGCGACGCGCCTGCTGCAGCACCAGATCCACGTGGCGGCGGGTGGCGTCGTCCACGGCGCGCTCGCGAAGCAGATCGCTGACACCGAGAATGGCGGTGAGCGGATTGTTCAACTCATGGGCTGCGCCGGCCATCATCTGGCCCATGGCCGCGAACTTCTCTTTTTCAGCGAGCTGCTGCTCCAGTTGCTTGGATTCGGTGACGTCGCGGCCGGAGGAAACGATGCCGACGATTTGACCCTTCTCGTCGAACAGTGGACTGCCGATGACGCGCAGTATTTTCCAGCTGCCATCCACGTGCTGGACGCGCATTTCGACCTGATCCTGGCTTTTCCGGCCGGAAACCAAGTTTTGGAACATCTGGGTGAGCTTCAATCCGTCTTCGGGACCCACGCGCTGGCCGATGGACTTGCCCACGTACTCTTCGGGCGACACACCGAGGACGTCCTTGACGCGCTCGCTCACAAACTTGTAGTGGCCGTCGGAACCGATGACGATGATGAGGTCGGGAAAACATTCGATCAGGCGGCGGGCAAATTCCTGCTCTTGCTGAAGTTTCCGTTCCATCTCGTGACGGGCGGTGACGTCGCGGGTAATTTTGGAGAAGCCGCGCAGCGTTCCTTCCTGGTCGCGCACGGCCGTGGTAACGGTATTGGCCAGGAATCTAGACCCGTCGCGCCGGAGGCGCCAGCCTTCGTCCAGTGACTGGCCTTCGGCGGTGGCGATTTCCAATTCCCGAGCTGGTTTGCCGCGTTGGATATCTTCCGGAGGATAGAACACCGAGAAATGCTTGCCGATGATTTCGTTCGCCTGATATCCCTTGATGCGTTCCGCGCCGCGGCTCCAACTGGCCACGCGGCCGTCGGTATCCAGCATGAAGATAGCGTAATCAACTACTCCTTCGACCATCAGGCGCACCCGCTCTTCGCTTTCGCGAAGCGCCTGTTCCATGCGCTTGCGCTCGGTGATATCGCGCGCGGAGGTCACGAGTCCGTTGATTTTTCCATCCTCGTCGAAGAAAGGCCGGGCCATGAGCAGGAGGTCGCGCCAGGAGCCGTCGGCATGGGGCGAGCGGAACTCGATCTGTCCCTGGCTTAGTTCGCCACGAACGATGCGCTGGAACATGTCGTGGAGCCTGGCCTTGTCTTCTTCCCCTACCGGGGCGCCAAACACGCGCCCGACATACTGGCTGGCAGGAAAACCCAGGACTTTTTCGACGTGATCGCTGATATAGATGAAGCGTTCGTCGCGATCGAGGACGCCAATCAAATCGGGGAAGCTGGCCACCATGCGGCGGATGAAACTTTGTTCCTGATGGAGGCGCTTTTCCATCTCGCGGCGCTCGGTGATATCAATCAGCGTTCCTTGAAAGCGGAACGCACGCCCAGAGGCATCGCGTATGGCGATCCCGGACGCGAGGCAATGGATATGCGTGCCGTCCTTACGGCGCATGACAATCTCGCGATCCTGCATGGAGCCCTTGGCTTCGAGGTCCCTGATGAGAGCGTCGCGATCGGCGGGGTCGGCGTACATTTCCCGGAAGTTGTGGGCCTGCAACTCCTCCTTGCTGCCATAGCCGAGGATTCTGACCAGAGCGGGATTGGCGTCCAGCAGCTGGCCGCCGGGGGCGGCAACCAGGATTCCCTCCCGGAAGGACTCGAACAGCTCCTTGAAACGGATTTCCGATTCCTGCTGCCGAGTAATGTCCCTTGCCCAACCGATGATGGACGTGACTCCATCCTCGACCGCCGACTGGAGCCAGCAGTCAAAGTAGCGAGGCAGTTTGTCTTTCTTGAGCCAGACCGGGATGGTGCCGGACCAGACACCGGTCTTCAGAAGATCGGGTAGCGCGCGCTGGGCTTCGGCCATGGTGGGCGATTCGACGAAATCGGCGAGAGGGCGGCCGATGAGCTCCTGAAAGGAAGTGCCCAGAATTTCGGAGAGGCGAAGATTGGCGACGCGCACTTCCCCCTTCAGAGAAAGCGTAAATAGCGCCTGATCGAGATTGTCAATCAGCTCGCGGTAGTTGTGCTGCGAGCGGGCAATCGCCTCGGTGAGCTTCTCGACCTGGTTCTCCGAGGCCGGGGCGGAGACGGAGTGCGCCTGGTCGAGCTGCGATGGGTCGTTAGACATGAACGCGTTCGCCCTTACTCTCTTTTTGAAACGATCGCCCGTTGGCGGCGTGGGGGTCCAGCCTAAAATTCTACAGACGCAGGTCTCCCGAGGGGAAAAGAAAGCTGCCGGCTATTTCAAGATGCTTAACAGGCGCAAGGCGGCGGCGCACACGTTCAGGGCAGGCGCTTGCCGGTGGCAGGATCAAACACGGCGTTGCGCAGGAACTGCTCGGTGGTCCAGGGCGGCGCATCCCCACCCAGGTACCCGTGAAACCATTCGAGGTGGGCGGTGTAATAGAGCGCCATCTCGTACCAGCTGGGCCAATGGCCGGCGCGGGAA
Organism: uncultured Acidobacteriota bacterium; assembly: GCA_963814605.1. Classification (GTDB taxonomy): domain Bacteria; phylum Acidobacteriota; class Terriglobia; order Acidiferrales; family UBA7541; genus Palsa-295. The sequence goes on from CAWFDD010000002.1 coordinate 1,981,634, forward strand.
TAGATGATCAGGCGCGAGGGGACGTTCATTTTTTGAAGCGAGGTGAAAAATTCAAGGGACTGGGTATAAGGCACGCGGTAATCGAGTTCGCCGGAAATGACCAGGCAGGGCATCTTGAAATTGGTGACGTAGGAGGAAGGCGAGAACTTGTCGTACTGCGCGGAGTTCCAGGGCTGACCCTTGAGATCCCACTCCGGGAACCACAGCTCCTCGGTTGAGCCGTACATCGAGCGCAGGTCGAAGACTCCCATCATGGAAGCGATGGCCTTGAAGCGGTTGGTATGACCCTCGAACCAATCCATCATGTAGCCGCCGTAGGACCAACCCATCGCTCCCATGCGATCGGGATCCACGTAGGGCAGCTTGGCCAGCTCGTCGGTGACTTTCATCAGGTCGTCGAAAGGCTCGCCACCCCAGTCGCCGGATATTTCAGCAGTGAAATCCTGGCCGTAACCGGTGGAACCGTGGGGATTGGCGAACGCGACCACGTAGCCTGCGCCGGGATAAACCTGCCAATCGCCGCGGAAGGCATCCGCCCACTGGGATTGCGGGCCGCCGTGCACGTTGAGAATCAGGGGATATTTCTTCGAGGGATCGAAATCGTGGGGCTTGACGATGAAGACTTCGATTTTCGCGCCGCCGGTGCCCGCGACCCACATCCTTTCGGCCGGACGGACGTCCACTTCGTTCATGAAGTCGTCGGTAAAGTGCGAAAGGCGCTGCGGAGCGGATGCGCTGCCGCCGGCTAGATTCACCGCGAAAACCTCAGCCGGCGCGCCCACGGAACGCTGCACGTAGATCATGCGGCGGTTGTCCCGCGAAATCTCAAACGAGTCTATGGTCTTGTCGGTCAGGAGCTTGGTGATCGCACCGGTGTCCACGGCGACCTGGAAAATGGGATTGTCGCCTTCGACTGGGGCGGTGAAATAGATGGACTTCGAATCGGAAGCCCACTGGAAGTCCTGCACCCAGTTGCGGAACGATTCAGTCAGGACGCGAGAAGTGCCGGCGGAGCGGTCGTACAGAGCCAGCCGGAAAAGGTCCGATTCATAGCCGGGCTGTTTCTGAAGCAGGTAGGCGATGTATTTTCCGTCCGGCGAGTAGCGCGGATTGCCGTCGAATGCGGGATTGGAGGCAGTCACATTGCGCGCCGGAGCGGCACCGGAAACCGAAACGATCCACAGATCGCTGTTGGTGGAGGTTTCCGGATGGCTGCCGTGATCGGAATCAACGACGAGTTCCTTCGCCGTCGGGCGAGAAATCGTATTGCAGCGGCCCGGCGAGCTGAAAACGAGGCGAATCGAAATCTCCGGGGGTGAGATCGCGAACCGCGCCGCCAGGCACGTCAGCCAGCAGAACGTGGGTTCGCTGGCCGTCCTTCCACTGGGTCCAATGGCGATAGAACAGCGCATCGGCCATGTGCGCATGGAGGGGACCCTTGGTCCAGCGGTCTTTGATCTTTTTGTTGCAGGCGTCGTCCGCGCCGCATTCCGGATAGACGTCGCTTGAAAACGCGATGGACTTGCCGTCGGGCGACCAGATCGGATCGGCAACGCCGGTCGAGACTTTGGTCAATTGGCGCGGCTCGCCGCCGCCGAGCGGCATGAGATAGATCTGTTCCTCGCCGCCAGCGGAGCGGACGAACGCGATCCATTTGCCGTCGGGCGAAAAAACGGGCGAGGAGTCGGTGGCGTCGCCAAAGGTGAACTGGCGCACATTTCCGCCGTCCGCATCCATCAGCCAGATGTGCCGCGAACGCTTCGCTTTGCCGAGGTCATCCGTGGAGACGGCGATGACGATGGTGCGGCCGTCCGGCGAGAGGTGCGTGTCCTCGACGTGGGGAAAGCGGTAGAGATCCTCGATGGTAAACGCGCGCTTCGCAGCGAAATTCGGCGCAGCCAGGAAAAGGAATGCGGCTGCAAGGTAGAAGAGTTTTCGAGTCATTGGTTCACTCCAGCCCGGCTTGAGCGCGCGGGTTCATTGGGGATTGATGCACGATTGAGATTTGCGTGCCGATGCGGCGACGCCAGCAAGAAAAAAAGGGCTGTCCCGCCTTGCGGCGAGCCAGCCCTTGATTTGTGACAAGCGCATTGCATTGCATCGCAAAGCGCGCCTTAACTTTCCGCGATCGCGTCCGTATCCTTGCGCAGGAAGTCGAGCGCCGCCGCCTCTTCCGGCGTGAGCTCGGGCTCCATGGCTTGCGGCTCCTCCTTGGGAATTTCGGTGAGGAGCTGGATATTGCGGTAGCGCTCGAGACCCGTGCCCGCGGGAATCAAACGGCCCATGATGACGTTTTCCTTCAGGCCGCGGAGGTAGTCCACTTTTCCGGAGATGGCCGCTTCGGTAAGGACGCGGGTGGTCTCCTGAAAGCTCGCCGCGGAGATGAAAGAATCGGTCGAGAGCGACGCCTTGGTGATGCCAAGGAGCAGCGGACGGCCGGTCGCCGGACGGCCACCATCGCTGATGATGCGGTCGTTTTCCTCGCGGAAGCGGAACTTGTCCACTTGCTCCTCGAGGAGGAAGGTGGTGTCGCCCACGTCCTCGACCTTCACCCAGCGCATCATCTGGCGGACGATGGTTTCGATGTGTTTGTCGTTAATGTTGACGCCCTGCAGCCGGTAGACCTCCTGAACCGAATTGACCAGGTAGGCCTGCGTGTACTTTTCGCCGAGGACGGCCAGCAAGTCGTGCGGGTTGAGCGGGCCGTCGATCAACGGCTCGCCAGCGCGCACATGCTCGCCTTCCTGCACGTTGATGTGCACGCCGCGGGGGATGGAGTATTCCTTCACCGTCTTGCCATCCTCGCTCTCGACGTAGGTCTTGCGCTGGCCCTTGGCGATTTCGCCGTACTTCACGACGCCGTCGATTTCGCTGATGACCGCCGGGTCGCGGGGCTTACGCGTTTCGAAGAGCTCCACGACGCGCGGCAGACCGCCGGTGATGTCCTTGGTCTTGGTGGTCTCGCGAGGAATCTTCGCGAGGACGTCGCCGGGCTGGACTTCATCGCCATCCACGACCATCAGGTGGGCGCGTGACGGCATCAGGTACTTTTTCTTGGCGCGGCCGGCGGAATCGCGGACCAAAATCGTGGGCTGGTGCTTTTCGTCACCCGGGGGAAGCGTGACGACAAGCTGGGAGAGGCCGGTGACTTCGTCCACCTGCTCTTCGATGGTGATGCCGGGCTGCAAATCCTTGAACTCGACGGTGCCGCCCGTTTCCGTGAGGATGGAGAAGGTGTACGGATCCCACTCGACCATGGTCTGGCCGAGGGTGACCGGCTGGCCGTCTTCGACCTTGAAACGCGCACCGTAGACGACATGGTGGCGTTCCTTTTCACGGCCCTTTTCGTCCACCACGGCGATCAAGCCGGAGCGGTTCATGGCGATCAGGGTCTTGCCGCGGCCCTCGACGACCTTCAGGTCGATATATTTCACGAAGCCGTTGTTGCGGGCCTCGACCTTTGACTGTTCAGTGACGCGGGTGGCCGTGCCGCCGATGTGGAAGGTGCGCATGGTGAGCTGCGTGCCGGGCTCGCCGATGGACTGCGCGGCGATGACGCCGACCGCCTCGCCCATTTCGACAAAGCGCCCGGTGGCCAAGTTGCGGCCATAGCAACGCGCGCAAACTCCGCGGCGGGATTCGCAGGTGAGCACGGAGCGGATGTTGACCCGCTCGATGCCCGCGGCCTGAATCGCGTTGGCGAGTTCCTCGGTGATTTCCTGGTTGATCTCGACGATCACGTTGCCTTCGTAGTCCTTGATCTTTTCAAGAGACACGCGGCCGATGACGCGATCGCGGAGAGGCTCGACTTCGACGCCGGCTTCGAGAATGGGCTCGACGTAAATTCCGTCGGCCGTGCCGCAATCGAATTCGTTGATGATTACGTCCTGCGCCACGTCCACCAGACGCCGGGTGAGGTAGCCGGAATCGGCGGTCTTGAGCGCGGTATCGGCCAGACCCTTGCGGGCACCGTGCGTGGAGATGAAGTACTGCAGCACGGTGAGGCCTTCGCGGAAGTTCGAGGTGATCGGCGTCTCGATGACCTCGCCCGAGGGCTTGGCCATCAAGCCGCGCATTCCGGAAAGCTGGCGAATTTGCTGCTTCGATCCGCGCGCGCCGGAGTCAGCCATGACGTAGACCGGATTGATCACGCCTTCCTTGTCCTGGGCCTCGAGGGCCTTGAACATTTCGTCGGCGACTTTTTCGGTGATGTCGCTCCAGATGGCGATGACTTTGTTGTAGCGCTCGCCGTTGGTGATGGCGCCGTCGAGATATTGCTGCTGGACTTTGACCACCTCGTGTTCGGCGGCGTCCACCAGCTTGAATTTCACGCTGGGGATGACCATGTCGCTGATGCCGATGGAGATGCCGGACTTCGTGGCGTAGAGGAAGCCGAGCTCTTTCAGCCGGTCGAGCATCACCACGGTCTTTTCAAGGCCGAAGCGCAGATAGGCGTAGAGCACCAGAGCCTGCACGCCCTTCTTCTTGAGCAATCCGTTGATGAACGGCATGTCCGACGGCAGATGATCGTTGAAGATCACGCGGCCGACCGTGGTCTGCAGGAACTGCTTGGCGAGATTCACGGGCTCGGTGTGCGAGACATCCTGATCGTCGTAGGCGTTGGTGAGATCAATGACCTCGCCGGTGTAGCGCATGCGGATCGGGGTGAGCAACTCGACTTCGCCTGCTTCGAGCGCCATGATTACTTCCTCAGCCGAGCCAAAAGCGCGGCCCTCGCCCTTGGCTTTCGGCTTCGCCTTGGTCATGTAGTAGATGCCCAGCACCATGTCCTGCGTCGGAACGGCGAGCGGGTAGCCATTGGCCGGCGAGAGAATGTTGTGCGAGCTAAGCATCAGCACCGAAGCTTCCACCTGCGCTTCGGGTGAGAGCGGAATATGCACGGCCATCTGGTCGCCGTCGAAGTCCGCGTTGAATGCGGTGCAAACCAGGGGATGGATGCGGATCGCTTTGCCCTCGACCAACACCGGCTCGAAAGCCTGGATGCCGAGGCGGTGAAGCGTGGGAGCGCGGTTGAGCAGCACGGGATGCTCGCGGATGACGTCCTCGAGAATGTCCCAGACGGTCGCTTCCTGCGCCTCGACGAGCTCCTTGGCCTGCTTGATCGTGGTGCAGTGGCCCGCGGCTTCCAGGCGGTGATAGATGAACGGCTTGAACAGCTCGAGCGCCATCTTCTTCGGCAGGCCGCACTGGTGCAGCTTCAGTTCGGGACCGACGACGATCACGGAGCGGCCCGAATAGTCCACGCGCTTGCCGAGAAGGTTCTGGCGGAAGCGGCCCTGCTTGCCCTTGAGGGTGTCGGAGAGCGATTTGAGCGGGCGGTTGTTCGTGCCGCGCAGGACGCGGCCACGGCGTCCGTTGTCGAACAGCGCGTCAACAGCCTCCTGCAGCATGCGCTTTTCGTTGCGGACGATCACGTCAGGAGCGTGCAGCTCCATGAGCTTCTTCAAGCGGTTATTGCGGTTGATCACGCGGCGATACAAATCGTTCAGGTCCGAGGTGGCAAAGCGGCCGCCGTCGAGAGGCACCAGCGGGCGCAGCTCGGGCGGCAGGACGGGAATCACGTCCAGAATCATCCACTCCGGCTTGTTACCGCTCTTGCGGAACGCCTCGAGGACCTTGAGGCGCTTGGCGAACTTGATCCGCTTCTGCAGGCTGGGATCGATCTTCATCTTTTCGCGGAGTTCGGTCGAAAGCTTCTCCACATCCACGCGGCGCAGAAGTTCCTTGATGGCTTCGGCGCCCATGCGAACGTCGCACTTACCGGGGAATTCGCGCTGAATTTCGCGGAATTTATCCTCGGGCAGAATGTCCTTTTCCTTGAGACCGGGAACTTCTCCTGGATCCACGCAGACGAACGTCTCGAAGTAGAGAATGTGCTCGAGATCGCGCATGGTGATATCCAGCAGGTAGCCGATGCGGCTGGGCAGCCCCTTGAAAAACCACACGTGCGAGCAGGGCGAAGCCAGCTCAATGTGGCCAAGGCGCTCGCGGCGGACTTTGCTGAGGGTCACTTCGACCCCGCACTTGTCGCAGATGACTCCGCGGTGCTTCATGCGCTTGTATTTGCCGCAGAGGCACTCCCAGTCGGTGACGGGGCCGAAAATCTTGGCGCAGAACAGCCCGTCGCGCTCCGGCTTAAAGGTGCGGTAATTGATGGTCTCCGGCTTGGTTACTTCGCCGTGCGACCAGGAGCGGATCTTTTCCGGACTCGCAAGGCTGATGCGAATCGAATCAAAATCGGCAATCTGGCTGGCGCGGTCATAAGGGCTCGATCGATACAAGGGATGATCCTCCCGTCCCGGTTTACCCGGAACAAAAATCCGTTAACAAAAATAATCAGACGCGTCCCGGTTTTAACCGGGACGCGCAATTAGTCCGCTGCTTCCGCTTTCTCGAGTTGAGGTTTCTGGCGCTTCATCAATTCGACGTCCAGGCACAGCGATTGCAGCTCGCGCACCAGAACGTTGAACGATTCGGGCACGCCCGGCTCAATGCCCGGCTCGCCCTTGACGATGGCCTCGTAAATTTTCGCGCGACCGTAGACATCGTCCGATTTCGCGGTCAGCAGCTCCTGCAGGATATGCGCCGCACCGTAGGCTTCGAGCGCCCAAACTTCCATTTCCCCGAAGCGCTGGCCTCCGAACTGCGCCTTTCCGCCGAGGGGCTGCTGGGTGATCAGCGAATACGGCCCGATGGAGCGAGCGTGAATCTTGTCGTCCACCAAGTGCGAAAGTTTGAGCATGTAGATGTAGCCGACGGTTACGTTTTGCGCGAATTCGTCGCCGGTCATGCCGTCGAAAAGCGTGATCTTGCCGCTCTCCGGCAGTTCGGTGAACTGGAGCAGATGGCGGATGTCCGCTTCGCGGGCGCCGTCGAAAACCGGCGTGGCGAACGGAACGCCTTCGCGGAAACTCTGCGCCAGGTCGAGAATGGCGTCGTCGTCGAGATCCACGATCGTCTTCCAGACCGAGGTGGGCCCAAATGCATCCTTGAAGTATTTGCGCACTGCCTCGACGCGCGCGTCGGCATCGAGCAGCTTGCCGATACGCTCGCCGAGCTCCTTGGAAGCCCAGCCGAGATGCGTTTCGAGGATCTGGCCGACGTTCATGCGCGAAGGAACGCCCAGTGGATTCAGCACGATCTCGACAGGCGTGCCGTCGGGCATGTAGGGCATGTCTTCCTGCGGAACGATCCGCGCGATGACGCCCTTGTTGCCGTGGCGACCGGCCATTTTGTCGCCGACGGAAAGCTTGCGCTTCATGGCGATATAGGCCTTGACCAGCTTGATGACGCCAGGCGGCAGTTCATCGCCCTTCTTGAGCTTGGCGATGCGCTCGTCGGTGATTTTCCGCAGCACATCGATCTGCCGCGAGGTCATTTCCTCGACCTCGTCGATTTTCTCGATGAGCAGCGGGTCTTTGTCGTTCAGGCGCAGGCGCTTCAAGTTGCGCGTGGAAATCTTTTCCAAGATATCGCGCGTCAGCTCGGTGCCCTTGGTGAGCAGGCGCTTGTTGGTGCGTTCGTCGTGAAGGTCGGCGACCAGCTTCTGCCCGCCGAGCAAATCGTTCAAGCGCTTCAGGCGCTCGTCGGTGAGAATGCGGATCTCATCGGCGAGGTTTTTTTCGAGCTTGGCGACGTGCGCCGCCTCGATGGCCTTGTGGCGCTCGTCCTTCTCCGCACCCTTGCGGCAGAAGATCTTCACGTCCACGATGGTTCCCTCAATGCCCGGAGGGCAATAGAGCGAAGCGTCGCGAACGTCACCGGCCTTCTCGCCGAAAATCGCGCGGAGAAGTTTTTCCTCAGGGGTCAGCGTGGTTTCGCCCTTCGGCGTCACCTTGCCGACGAGGATGTCGCCTGGCTTGACGGTCGCGCCGATGCGGATCACACCGCTTTCGTCCAGATTGCGGAGAAAGCTCTCGTTGATATTGGGAATGTCGCGGGTGATTTCCTCGGGGCCGAGTTTGGTATCGCGGGCCTCGATTTCGTATTCTTCGATGTGAATCGAGGTGTAGTAATCCTCCTTGACCAGCTTTTCGCTGACCAGGATAGCGTCCTCAAAGTTGTATCCGCGCCACGGCACGAAAGCGACCAGGACGTTGCGTCCCAGCGCCAACTCGCCGCGGTCGGTGCAGGGACCGTCCGCCAGCACCTGACCCTGCTTCACGCGGTCTCCCGCGCGAACCAGCGGCTTCTGGCTGATGCAGGTATTCTGGTTGGAGCGCTTGAACTTCGTGAGCAGGTAGATGTCGGACCCAACTTCGCGGCTGAGCACGCCGGACTGGTCCGATTCCACGCGGACGATGACGCGCTCGGAATCGACTTGATCGACGATGCCATCGCGCCGACAGACGATGACGGCGCCGGAATCGCGCGCGGTGACCCGTTCCATGCCGGTGCCGACCAGCGGCGCTTCGCCCTTGATCAGCGGTACGGCCTGGCGCTGCATGTTCGAGCCCATCAAGGCGCGGTTGGCGTCGTCGTTTTCAAGGAATGGAATCAAGCTCGCGGCCACGGACACGAGCTGCTTCGGCGACACGTCGATGTAGTCCACTTCTTCGCGGCTCTTGAGAACGAAGTTGCCCGCCTGGCGGCAGTTGACCAGGTCGGTGGTGATGCGCAGCTTGTCGTCGAGCGAGGCGTTGGCCTGCGCGACCACGTAGCGGTCCTCTTCCCATGCCGAAAGATAGAAGCAATGCGGCTCGACGACGATGCGCTTGCGCTTCAGCTCCTCGTTGGTTTCTTCGACTTTGTCCTTTTCGACGATTTCGCCGGCCTTGAATTCGCTGTCGCCCGAGTTGACGACCTGCACGAAGTCAATTACGCGGCCGCCCTTGACCTTGCGGTAGGGCGACTCGATGAAGCCGAACTCGTTGATCCGCGCGTAGCAGGAAAGCGAGCTGATCAATCCGATGTTCGGGCCTTCCGGCGTTTCGATCGGGCAGATGCGCCCGTAGTGCGTGGGGTGCACGTCGCGGACTTCGAATCCCGCGCGTTCGCGCGACAAACCGCCCGGACCAAGAGCCGAAAGGCGGCGCTTGTGGGTAATTTCGCTCAACGGATTGGTCTGGTCCATAAACTGCGACAGCTGTGAGCTGCCGAAGAATTCCCGGATCGCAGCCATCACGGGCTTGGCGTTCACCAAGTCGTGCGGCATGGCCGTGGACATTTCCTGGTACACGGACATCTTTTCCTTGATGGCGCGCTCCATGCGCACCAGCCCGATGCGGAACTGGTTTTCGAGAAGCTCACCCACCGCGCGGACGCGGCGATTGCCGAGATGGTCGATGTCGTCCACCGAGCCGATGTTCTTGCGCAGCCTCAGCAGGTACTTGATCGCGGCGACGAAATCGGAGGGGTCGAGTGTGCGCTTTTCGAGCGGCGTCTCGAGCCCCAGCTTGATATTGAATTTCAGCCGGCCGACTTTGCTGAAATCGTACTTGCGGGCGTCGAAGAACATGCCATTGAACAGCGCCGTCGCCGTTTCGAGCGTCGGCGGATCGCCGGGACGCAGCTTGCGGTAAATTTCGATCAGCGCTTCCTTCGGCGTGTGGATCGTGTCCTTTTCGAGGGTGCGCGAGACGATGATGCCGACGTCGTCGCGATCCGGGAAACAGACGTCCACTTCGGTGATGCCCGCTTCGCCGATGGCCGTCCACATTTCGGGCGTCAGCGGCTTGTTGGCTTCGAGCAGCACTTCGCCGGTCTGGCGGTTGACCAGCTCGCCGACCGTGACCGCGCCTTCGAGATCCGTCACGCCAACTTCGACCTGCGTGACACGCGCCTTGGCCAGCTCCTTGTAGAGCGCCTCGGTGATGCGCTTGTGCGCGCCGACCAGCGCTTCGCCGGACTTCGGGTGTTTGATTTCCTTGGAAAGCTTGCGGTCAATCAGGCCTTCCGAGGCATTCCAGTAGAGATCGCCCTCGCGCAGGGCAATGCGCTCGACCTGGAAGAAGGTGCGCAGCACGTCCTCATTCGACTTGATTCCCAGGGCGCGCAGGAAAATCGAGCCGAGGAATTTGCGCTTGCGGTCAATGCGCACGTACAGAATGTTCTTTGTGTCGTACTCGAATTCCACCCATGAGCCGCGGTAGGGAATAATCTTCCCCAGGAAATAGCTGCGATTGTTGGCGGTCTCGAAGAACACTCCGGGCGAACGATGCAGCTGGCTGACGATGACGCGCTCGGTGCCGTTGATGATGAACGTGCCGTTCTCCGTCATCAGCGGGATGTCGCCAAAGAAAACTTCCTGTTCCTTGATATCGCGGATGGACTTGGCGCCAGTGTCGGGATCCTTGTCGTAAATGGTGAGGCGAATGGTGACCTTGAGCGGCGCGGAATAGGTCATGCCGCGTTCCTGGCACTCGTTCACGTCGTACTTCAGCTGCAGGGTGACCGGGTCGCCGCACTTGTTGCAAAACGTGGGCGTGTTTTTGTTGAACGTGCCGCACTTGGCGCAGAGCACGTCGCCCGTCTTGTACGGATTGGTGACCACAGAGGCGCCGCAGCTGCGGCAGGTGGCGCGCAGGTGGTGCAGGCCGCGCAGGTGGCCGCACTTGCACTCCCAGTTGCCGATGGCGTAATCCACGAAATCCAGCTGCGACAGCCCGCGGAAATCCTGGATCGGGAAAACGGAAGAGAACACGGACTGCAAGCCCGTGTCTTCCCGCTCGCTCGGCAACAGATCCATCTGCAGGAAGCGCTGGTAGGACTTCTTCTGGACATCAATCAGGTTGGGAATCTGGACGGTGGTCTTGATTTTGGCAAAGTCCAGGCGTTCCCGTTCCCGCATAACGCGATTACCGTTCCGATGACTCATGGACCATCCCCTTCAGGGCTACGCCGAAGCCAACAGCGCGGATAGACACCCGCCCCGTTGGTCCGGGAAGGACAACATTTGAGGTTCTGTAATCAAAGAATTGCGTGCCCGCCGCGCAGCGGGCGAATCCCTTTGCAGCCCGGCACATGGCCGTTTACAGGCTGCCGCTACTTGACTTCGACCTTGGCTCCGGCGTCTTCGAACTTCTTCTTGATCGTGGCCGCCTCGTCCTTGTTGATGCCCTCTTTGACCGTCTTGGGGGCGCCATCCACCAGGTCCTTGGCTTCCTTCAAGCCCAGGCTGGTGACTTCGCGGACAGCCTTGATCACGTTGATTTTGTTCGCGCCGACTTCGGTGAGGACGACGGTAAACTCCGTCTTCTCCTCGGCCGCGCCGCCTGCCGCGCCCGCGCCCGCCGGTCCGCCCGCCACCATCACTGGCGCCGCAGCAGCCGCCGAGACTCCGAAGGCCTCTTCCATTTTCTTGACCAGGTCGGAAGCCTCGAGCAGCGTCAGACCCTTGATTTCTTCCAGAATTGTTTCCACTTTGCTAGCCATCGCCGTTTCTATCCTCCTCAAGATGAAAAACCGATAAAGACAAAAAAATTCTACTGAGCCGCTTCAGGCGCGGGCGCTGGTTCCGGTGCTGCGCCGCCCCCTGCAAATTTGTTGGCTTTCACCGCTTCGCTCACCACCACCGCCATATTGCGCGGCAGAGCTGCCATCGCCGTGGCGATGCGCTGCGCCGGAGCGTTCAGCATGAACATGATCTTGCTGATCAGCTCTTCCTTGCTCGGAAGCAGGGCGAGTTGGTTGATCTCCTGAATCGAGATGACGCGCCCCTCCACCCATCCGGCGCGGAATTGGAACGCCGGAACGTCCTTGGCGACTTTCGTGAGAATCTTGGCAAGCGCCACAGGATCGGTTTTGGTGTAGGCGATGGAGTTCGTGCCCTTGAGTCCCTTGAGCAAGCCTTCGGCCGGCGTGCCTTCACCGGCGCGTTCCGCAACCGTATTCTTCACCACCTGATAGTGGCCGCCCGCCGCTTCGACCGAGCGCCGCAGCTTGGTGTCCTGTTCGACGGTGATGCCCTGAAACGTGGACAGAATTACGGTTGAAACCGTCGCGAGCTGCGCGCGAAGCTCATCGGCCTGCGTAACCTTTTCGGCTTTCTTCTTCATGATGCCGAACTCCCCCTCGTAAACTCTTTACGTAATCCTGCTACGCCGCGACCGCCGTGGCGGTTTCCGCCTCGGTGTGGTCAATCAGAATTCCCGGACCCATGGTCGAGGTCAGCGTGATTTTCTTGATGTACTTGCCCTTGGCGGCGGACGGCTTGGCCTTGACCACCGCGTTGAGCAATGCCTGCGCGTTTTCCGCCAGGCTTTTCGCAGGGAAACTGATCTTGCCGATCGGCGAATGGATCAGTCCTGTTTTGTCCAGGCGGAATTCCACTTTGCCGGCCTTGATTTCCTTCACGGCCTTGGCGACTTCAAAGGTGACGGTGCCGGTCTTCGGATTCGGCATCAGGCCGCGCGGACCGAGTACCTTTCCCAGGCGTCCGGCGGACTTCATCATGTCCGGCGTGGCGATTACGGCTTCATAATCCGTCCAGCCCTCGGTGATTTTCTGGACCATGTCTTCGCCGCCGACGAAATCAGCGCCAGCGTCTTGCGCTTCTTTCACTTTTTCGCCGCTGGCGATCACCAGCACGCGCTTCGATTTACCCAGGCCGTGCGGCAGCACCACCGTGCCACGCACCATCTGGTCCGACTGCTTCGAATCCACGCCCAGATTGAGGACCAGCTCGACCGTCTCGTCGAACTTCACGAAGTGCGCCTTGCGCAGAAGCTCCGCGGCCTCCTCCAGCTTGTACGGACGCGCCTCCACCAGCTTTCGCGCCTTATCAATATTTTTCCCGCCGACTCTTGCGCTGCGACCCATGAATGTTTCCCCTTACTCCGTCACTTCGATGCCCATATTGCGGGCCGTGCCCATGATCGAGCGTATCGCGGAATCAAGATTCGTGGTGTTCAGGTCGGGCAGCTTCTGCTTCGCGATTTCCGCTACCTGCTTGCGCGAAAGCTTGGCGACTTTGTTGCGGTTCGGCTCCGGCGAGCCCTTCACAATTCCCGCGGCGCGCTTCAAAAGCTCGGAGGCCGGCGGCGTCTTCAGAATGAACGTGAACGTGCGGTCGCTATAGATCGTGACGAGAACCGGAATGATCATGCCGTCCGGTTCTTTTGACGTCTTGGAATTGAACTGCTTGCAGAAATCCATGATGTTCACGCCGTGCGGCCCAAGGGCGGTGCCCACCGGCGGCGCCGGAGTGGCCTTGGTTGCCGGCAACTGCAGCTTGACCATCGCTTGAACTTTTTTCGCCATCTCTCTTCCTTAAGCTGTTCCTTAGGCTACTTTTTCAACCTGCGCAAAATCGAGTTCCACCGGCGTCGCTCGGCCGAAAATCGTGACGGAAACTTTCAGCGTGCTGCGATCCGCGTTCACTTCCTCGACCTCACCCGTGAAATTCGCGAACGGACCCTCACCGATGCGCACCTTCTCGCCGCGCTCAAAGGACAGCTTCGGCTTGGGCTTTTCCGCCGTGGTCGTCGCCCGGTTCAGAATGTTCTGCACTTCCTCTTCGGTAAGCGGCGAAGGCATCTGCCCGGAACCCACGAATCCGGTCACCTTCGGCGTGGAGCGCACCACGTGCCAGGTGTAGTCGTCCATGTCCATCTCGACCAGCACGTAGCCGGGATAACACATCCGCGGGGATACGACTTTCTTGCCGCCGCGCACCTCGACCACCGATTCGGTGGGAATCACCACCTGGCCGATTTTGTCCGTCAGGCCGAACGCTTGCACGCGGCCTTCAAGACTCTCCTTGACCTTCTTCTCGAAGCCCGAGTAGGTGTGGACGATGTACCACTGTTTTGCCATGACGTCGTTCATTTTAGAGTTTCTTGAAATACCCGTTCACGAGCACATACAAACGGCTGAAAACCAGATCGGTCAACCAAAAATAAACGCCAAAAAAAGCCACGGTCACCGTGACTACGATCGTGGTGGACCAAACATCCAGGCGCGACGGCCAGTTGACCTGCCGCATCTCCACGCGCACGTCGTGTAGGTAGCTGCGCAACCGCTTCGGGTAACCGCCCAGCTTCCCCACCGGCTCCATAAGCGAAAACCCGCTGACGTTGCGGTCGTTTTCCCGTTCTTCCCGATTTGTTCGTATCGCGTCTGCCATTCTGCTGCCCTTTGCCGTCCGCTATCCCCGCCACCAATAAACTGGCAGGGGAGGAGGGATTCGAACCCCCACTCTCGGTTTTGGAGACCGATGGTCTACCGTTGAACCTACTCCCCTAATTTCCGCTCGCGCCTATTTAACTTCCTTATGCGCGGTGTGCTTACGGCACGTGTTGCAGAATTTCTGCGTCTCCAAGCGTTCCGTATGCTTTTTGCGGTTCTTGGTCGTCGTGTAGTTCCGGTTCTTACAATCGCTGCATTGCAACGTGATGATTTCTCTCATGGTCGTTCACCCGATGTTCGTTATTCGATAATCTCAGCGACGGCGCCGGAACCAACCGTGTGGCCGCCTTCGCGGATCGCGAACCGCAATCCCTTTTCCAGCGCCACCGGCGTGATCAGCGTGATCTCCGTGGATACGTTGTCTCCCGGCATCACCATCTCCACTCCCGCTGGCAGCTTCACGTCTCCCGTCACATCCGTCGTCCGAAAATAAAATTGCGGCCGATACCCCGTGAAGAACGGCGTGTGCCGCCCTCCCTCTTCCTTCGTCAGCACGTACGCCTGCGCCTTGAACTTCGTGTGCGGCGTGATTGACCCCGGCTTGCACAGCACCTGCCCACGCTCCACCTCATCCTTCTCCGTCCCGCGCAGCAGCAGCCCCACGTTGTCTCCCGCCATCCCCTCATCCAAAAGCTTCCGGAACATCTCCACGCCCGTCACCGTCTTCTTCATCGTCGGTCGGAAGCCCACGATCTCGATTTCCTCTCCCACCTTCACCTTGCCCCGCTCGATTCTTCCCGTCACCACTGTTCCCCGCCCCGAGATCGAAAAGATATCCTCGATCGGCATGGCGAACGGCTTGTCCACGTCCCGCGGCGGCAGCGGTATGTGCTTGTCCACCGCTTCCATCAATTCCAATATCGACTTCTCCCACTTCTCGTCGCCCTCCAGCGCCTTCAGCGCCGACCCCTTCACCACCGGTATCGTGTCTCCCGGAAACTCGTACGTCTTCAGAAGTTCCCGCACCTCCAGTTCCACCAGCTCCAGCAGCTCCGGATCGTCCACCATGTCGCACTTGTTCAGAAACACCACGATCGATGGCACGCCCACCTGCCGCGCCAGCAAGATGTGCTCCCGCGTCTGCGGCATCGGCCCGTCCGTCGCCGCCACCACCAGGATGGCCCCGTCCATCTGCGCCGCCCCGGTGATCATGTTCTTCACGTAATCCGCGTGGCCCGGACAATCGATGTGCGCATAGTGTCGGTTCGCCGTCTCATACTCCACGTGCGACACCGCTATCGTGATGCCCCGCTCCCGCTCTTCCGGTGCGTTGTCAATCGAATCAAACGCCCGGAACGACACCTTCGGGTTGTTCTTCGACAGCACCTTGGTGATCGCTGCCGTCAATGTCGTCTTCCCGTGGTCGATGTGCCCGATCGTCCCCACGTTCAGGTGCGGCTTGCTGCGCTCGAATTTCTCCTTCGACATCTCGCGTCACCCTCTCGCCTTGAGGTTGCGCGGCCACTGCCGCGCTGGTGCTGTTCAACTCGACTGCGGAACGCCTGCCGCCGCACGTACTATGGAGCGGGGGACGGGGCTCGAACCCGCGACCATCTGCTTGGAAGGCAGAGACTCTACCACTGAGTTACCCCCGCTCATGCCTCGCTCGCTACAACATGGAGCCTGGGACCGGGATTGAACCGGTGACCTCGTCCTTACCAAGGACGCGCTCTACCAACTGAGCTACCCAGGCCCGAACCGGTTCTTTAAATCCGACGCCGGCTTCGCGCTGAAAACTCAGCAGCAACAAGACTGCTTTCGAATTCTCTCGCGATGCCCTCGCCGAGAACTTCATCACGCCTACGGGACCAGCCGCTCGGAGGCGCGTGAGACGCTGGTGGACGGGGGAGGATTCGAACCTCCGTAGCCCGCAAGGAGCGGCAGATTTACAGTCTGCTGGTTTTAGCCACTCACCCACCCGTCCGGCGAAACGCGTTCGGGACACAGCTATCGTCTCCCGCAAATCGAACCAGAACTTTACCGGACTGCTGTACGGGGTACTCCGAAATGCAGAAAGGGCTCGTGTGTGGACACACCAGCCCTGTTCGCTTTTTTCGCGAGGAATCCGTCCTTATACCTGACCGCCGAATCCTGGTCCCCTCAAACTCAGCTGGCGGAGGGAGTTGAACCCCCGACCCTCTGATTACAAATCAGATGCTCTACCAACTGAGCTACGCCAGCCCTGCGCAAACCGAGCAAATATATCGCAGCGGCAATCAAATTGCAAGTGGGTTTCCGGCATCCAGCAAAACCATTGCCAGCACGCCACTTATGTTGACACCTTCCGCCTCCGCGATGCCCTATTGTGCAGCGGGCTTCGCGAATTCGGAATCAGGCAGCTCGACGTTGTGGTGTACTTCGCTGAACTTTAGCGTGTACGTCGTATCGCCGTTCGTCTGGCGCCACACGAACGGAATCCTCACGCTGTCCACCACGCGATAATCCTCAAAATCTTCCTGCAATTGTGAGACGCCGTCGGCGTCATGATTCTGGCTGATGACGCGCAGCATCAATCCGGTCTGCGTGTCGAAATACATTTTGGTGGGCTCGCCGCCTTCCGGAGCGGTGGCCTCGACTATCCAGGTATCGCGGTCGCCGATTTTTTCCGCTCCGGTCACCTCGATCTTCGTGTAGGCCCGGCCCATCCTGAAGGCGTGAAGAAAATCGGCGCCGCGCTTGGATTCCGCGAGTTCCGCACCGGTTTGGTCGCGCAGGCCGTTCTTGGGATCGTCGGTCCAACCTTGTGTGCCATCGAATCCCTGGCGGAACACCGCACCGTTGACGATGACCGCGCTCATGAATTTGTTCGGCGCCTTCTCGTGAATCAAGATCGTGCCGGTGAGACCCATGGACGGAACCTCGATCGTGCCCATCAGAACCTGCGACGTGAATTTCTCCCACGCCTGACGGCCGCCGATGGCTCTCGCATAGCTTTCGAGAATCGGATCAACCTTTTGCGGCAATACCGGAGCCGCAGAGGTCGCCGGCGGCGCCGACGGAGTCGCTGCCGTTTGCGACTCCTGCACATCACGGGGAGCCGCCGACTGAGCGGGCGCGAGTGGCGCGACGCCCGTAACTAACAGAGCGGCTACAACCGGAACGACTCGTCGCACCCTTGAATGGATGACGTTCTTGATGACCGAAACTCCCTAATGAAAGTTGGAGACGCTGCGCTGCGCAACCTTACTACATTTTGACGCGCACAACGCACCCAGGGTTGCCGCGGCATCTTTCCAATTCTAATTCCGCAGCCGGGACATTACACTGACTTATCGAGAGGCGAGAAAACTCAGCCGATGCCTGCGTCCAACATTAAACGCGCCTGGATTGTCGTGTGCGTCCTCGTTGGCGTGGCTGCGCTTGGTATCGGGACCTACCTATACCGGCAGCATCGCCCGCTCTCCGGGCCCAGCGCGGGAACGGCGCCCGCAATCATGAGCCTGCTTCCACCGGGCGCGCCAGTCGTAGCCTATATAGATGTCGCCGCGCTGCGAAAGTTGCAGGGGTCGCCGCTTGCGGCAATGCTCGGGCTTGTCGCGGCGGACCCCAAAGAAGATCGCGATTACCAGGAGTTCGTGCGCGACACGGGTTTTGATTACACCCGCGATCTGGACACGGTCGCCATCGCGATCTGGCCTGAGGGCCTGCTGACCCCAAACGGCGGACTCGCCGTAAACCAGGCCGTGGCAATTGCCAATGGCCGCTTCGATCGGGAGAAAATCAAGGCGTACGCGCTGAGAATCGGTCAGGCTGCATCGCATGGGCCTCAAACGTTCTATTCCATCCCCGGCGATCCGCCCATTCTCTTTGGCTACAATTCGCCGACGCAAATGTTGCTGCTCAGCGGGAAAGGGATGGCTATCAATACACCGCTGCCGAGGAACGAATCCGGAGACCCAACGATGCAAGCGCGCATCAATCGCGTGGCTGGAGCTCCGATCTTCGCGGCGGCGCGAACAGACACTCTTCCCAAAAGCTTCTATGACAATTTCAAGAATGCCCCGCAGCTCGAAGCACTCGCGCGCACCGTCACGGGATTGACGCTCGCGGGCCAGCCACAAGGGGATCGCATTGACATGGCGCTCGACGGTGAGTGCGACTCGCTCACGCACGCCGCAGAGGTGGCGACATTCATTGACACACTTCGCCTGTTCGGCTCCGTGGCGCTGAGCGATCCGAAAATGCGCCGCCAGATGAGCAAAGAGCAGGCTGCGTTTCTCGCGGCGCTGGTGAGTCAGGTGAAAGTGACTCATCAGGACCGCTGGGTTCGCCTGACGCTGACCGTGACGCCGGAAATGCTCGGGCCCAGCGATTCCAACCACGCCGCGCTCCGCTGAGGGAGCGTCCACCTGCGGCTTCAGCCGTCGCCGATGCACTCGTCCCAGAGATCTGGATGCGCGCGCTTAAACGCACCCATCATCTCAATGCACTCCGGCGAGGCGACGTCGAGGATGTCGAATCCCTTTTCGCGGAGCCAGGCGACACCGCCCTGCGCGTTGACGCTATCGCCGACGATCACCTGCTTGAAGCGGAACTGGTTGATGAGACCCGTGCAGTACCAGCAGGGAGCGAGCGTGGTCACCAGAATCAAGTCGCGGAAATGCGGTTGGCGGCCGGCGGCGCGAAACGCGTCGGTCTCACCGTGCATGGACGGATCGCCATTCTGCACCAGGCGATTGCGGCCGACGCTTACCAGTGTGCCATCGGTGCGAAAAATCGCTCCGCCGACGGGTATGCCTCCCTCGGCGAGCCCGATGCGTGCCTGTTCGAGCGCCACCGCCAGCATGCCCTTCGCGCCTAGTGCGGTATTCATAAGCGGCAGAGTGTAGCACCCGCAAAACGGTTGACTCAATGGAAGTGGGCAAGCAGACTGGGCGCTCGCTGTCGAGCCCGGTTCACGAGTATGGATGCGTCGCGGTCACGGCTAAGGGGCTGTGCGGGGCCGGTGGTGGGGCCGTTTTCAACACAGAGAACACAGAGGAATTCAGGGCGCACGGAGAAACTGCTGCCAGAGGGCTACACTCGATTGCATACGAACGAAGTTGAAAGCAAAGCCGAAGCCAGCCAGCCACATTTTGGATTGCAGAGGCACGTCCTCGATCCACTGGAAACCCTGGCGCAGTCGATTTCGACCATGGCACCCACAGCCACGGCGACGCTGACGGTTCCGCTGGTGTTTGCCAGCGCGGGGAATGGGACCTGGCTGGCGTATCTATTGGCGATGGTCTGCACGCTTCTGGTGGGGCTGTGCATCGCGCGATTTGCGCAGGAGTCGGCGTCACCGGGATCGCTCTACATCTACGCCACGATTTCGCTACCGCCGGTGTGCGGCAGCGTGGCGGCATGGGCGTTGCTGCTTGCGTATGTGACGACCGGCGCGTCGGTGACGGGTGGATTCGTTCATTATGCCAACGTCGTGCTGGATGATTTTTTCAACGTCTCCGCGCCTGCCATTCCTCTGGCAATCTTTGCGGTCTTCGTGTCCATCTGGATCGCGTATCGCGACGTGAAGGTGTCCGCGCGACTAATGGTCTATATCGAACTGATCTCGGTCGCGTTGATCGGCGCGGTGTTCGTGATTTTGCTGTGGCGGAGCGGCCTGCATTTCGATCCCGTGCAATTCTCGCTGCATGGGGTGCGTTTTTCGGGTGTGCGGCTGGGCGTGATCCTAGCCATGTTCAGCTTTGTAGGATTCGAAAGCGCCACCACGCTGGGAGAGGAAGCGAAGCATCCGTTGAAGAACATTCCCCGCGCGGTGATCCAGAGCGTAGTTTTTTCGGGAATATTTTTCGTCGCTGCGTCTTACACCGAAGTGCTCGGGTTTCCTGCGTCCGCGGGGACGCTGGACCAGAGCGCAGCGCCGATGAGCGTGCTTTCGACCGCGGCCGGGATCCGGCGCCTCGGCCCGGTTATCGATATCTGCGCGATGGTGAGCATGTTCGCATGCACGCTGGCCTGCGTAACGGCGGCAGCGCGCGTGCTGTTACTCATGGCTTACAACGGGCTGGTGGATCGCAGGCTCGGGAAGGCGCACCCGCGCAACGAGACGCCCTATCTTGCGGTGCTCGTCACGGGCGCCGCCACCATGCTGCTCCCGGTGGCGATGGCGGCGGCGAAGATAAGCGGCGAGACGATCTACGACTGGATGGGTTCGCTGGCCACGTATGGATTCATTGTCACGTATGCGCTCGTGGCTGTCGCGCTGCCGTGGCACCTGCGGCGATTGGGGAGCCTGACGTTCAGCGTGGCGCTTTTGGCAATTCTGGCTGTGGCCGCGATGGTGATCGTGCTTGCCGGGACGCTCTACCCGGTGCCCGATCCGCCCAAGAATTGGCTACCCTATCTTTTCCTGCTCTATTTAGCGGCAGGTGTCGGCTGGCACGCGTGGCAGGGGCGGGGCAAGGGCAACGCGCCTGCCTGAACGGAGCAACGGATTCCGCCGTTCTCGCTACTTCTTCGGCCTGGATTCCGGCGGCACGATGCCGTTGATGCGGTAATACGCCACCATCTGACCATAGTGTTCGCCGGAGTGTTCGATTAGACCGTAAGCCAGATCGTAAAGCCGGATTAGCTGCCCACTGCCGTCGTTGACAGTTTCACTCATTCCCTGGTCGCCTTTGGCTTTGATCAGGTCCGCGCCGTCCTGCACGCTTTTCTTGACGAAGGCGACGACTTGCGCCTTCGTCTTCAGGTCGTCCCGCTTCGGATCGTCGCCATAGCGCGCCTTACGCCCCTGCGCGGTGTCCGTGAAGTAATACATTGAAGCCGCGGCGTGCAGCAGATTCTCCACAAACGTCCGCGAATCCGGATGCGGTTTGTAGTCGTACTTATTTTCCGGCAAGTCTTCGGCGATTGCGATCAACTTTCGCCCAATTTCGTTCCACGAATCGAGCACGGCTTGCGATGGGCTGGGAGCCGGTTTTAATTGCGCTTTCTGCGCCGCTGCTTGTGCCCGTGCGGGTCCCGCCATCAACCCCGCGGACAGGACCAGAGCTGTCAGGATCATCCAGTTCTTCATGTTTTTGCTCCTTCGATTGTCCGGTGACCGGACGCATTCTCCTTCAGACGGCTCATTTGGCCAAACGTTTGGATTAAATTCGGCTGGTCGGTGGCCGTCCGAAGGCTATTGCGCGGCGCGCACCGCAAGCAGTGGCGCAACGTCCTTATCGAATTGCTCGAATGATCGGGCTTCCTTGTAGAAACGGACGTTCTTGCCGTCCCGGTCGTAGATCTTGGTCATGGGCAGCACCATATCCCAGCGCGGGTCCACGTCCTTGTAAAACTGATCTTCTGTATTGGTGGCGATATAGACGGCGAAGGGCGGCTTCGTTTCGTTGAGGAACTTCTGCATGTCGTCCCTATCGGTGACGTCATTCATGGAGACTTCGATGACGCGCAGCCCCTGCGCTTGATATTTAGTCTGGAGTTTGACGATGTCCGGAAATTCTGTATGGCACGGTACGCACCAGGTGGCGAAAAAATTGAGCACTACGACATTACCCTTGTTCTGCGCGACCAGATCCTTGATGTCCTTCGGCTCGACGGACTTCAATTCGATATCGCCCGTGGCTCGCGCGCGGGCTGGCGGTTCGCTGACGAGCAGTAACGCAAGCCCGGCGATACACAACGACAGGATTGCTTTCACGAAAATTCTCCCGGACCGGGGTCTATTCGATGCCGATTATCACACCGAATTTCGCGGCGTCAAGAGTTGCACGCCTTCGACGCATTGAGATCAGGGCAGGCCGAGGCTGCCGAACGCACGGGGATAGGTGACGATGCCCCACGGAAGATGAAAGCCCTCGATTGTTCGAATCGGCTGATACGTTCTGGCGTCGATCACGTGAATATTGTTCGAACGCCCGCAGGCCAACAGCAGCTTCGAGTCGTCCGGCGTGAAAGTAAAATGCCAGCAGCGCTGGCCGATGGGAGCTTCGCCCTCGAGTTGTAAGTTGTCGGCCGCGTAGACCTGCAATTTTCGCGCCGCGGCCGCAGCCACGAAAATGCGGCTCCCCTGCCGGTCGAAGGCTAGGCCATAAGGCTTGGCGGCCGTGGCCACCGAGCGAATCACGTTGAGATTCAGGTCCAGCGAAAGCAACGTGCCTGATCCCTCCATGGTGACCGCGTACGAATTCCCCTTCGGCGACACTTTCACTCCACGGGGGCGCTTGCCGTAGGAACCGAGTTTGATTTCACGCTGGAGTTTTCCGGTCGCCACGTCGTATTCGCCGAGCGAGTCCTGCGCTTCGTTTGCAACGATCAGAGATTTCCCGTCTGGCGAGAATTCCAGTCCTTCGGTCTCTTTCCCGGCGACGAAGCTCTGCACCCGCGACCAATCGCGCACGTTGAACTGCATAATCTGAGCCGGCGGCTCGTCTGCGTCGTCGTCCTCCTCTGCGCCCGCTGCGTTTTCGACCGGTGGACCAGCGGAAGAACCCGGCTCATAGGAGATGAAAACCGAC
This sequence comes from uncultured Acidobacteriota bacterium, assembly GCA_963814605.1. Taxonomy (GTDB): domain Bacteria; phylum Acidobacteriota; class Terriglobia; order Acidiferrales; family UBA7541; genus Palsa-295. The sequence continues at coordinate 2,004,244 of CAWFDD010000002.1, forward strand.
GTGCCGCTCGGGTTCAGCTTGACGAATTCCGGATTGTCTCCGACGAGAATGCGCCGGACTTGCCGGAGGCCGCGTGTGTCGAACACGCTCGCATCACCGGTGTCCTTGTTGGCGGTCACCAGATACTTTCCGTCGAAGGTAACGGCGATTCCCCGCGGCGCGGCGTCCTTCGGATGGATTCGCTTCTTAATTTCCAGAGTGTTCAGATCAATGACGACGATGCCGCCATCTTCTTCGCTGACGTAGGCGATGTTGCCCGGGATCCTGACGAAGCGAAAGTACAACACCACGCAGGCGATCGCGATGACGAACAGTGCAAACGCCCAAAGAAATTTGCCGCGCAAGCTCATCCATGCTCTCCCTATTCCATTTCGAGTCACTGCGAATCGCGGCTTGCGGATTACATCATCGCGCTGATCTTCACCGCTACCCAACCGGAGGGCTTCTTCACCTCGAACTTGTCAACCAGGATTGAGCCGTTCCTCAATTTTCCCGTGACGCGAATGGGCTGTCCGACGTAGTCCGCGAGATCGGGCGCTGGTGCGACCAACATGAAAAATTTCTTGTCGGGCGTCAAGATTCCCGCCGGGCGGCCCATCTTCAGGCAGGCCTTGCCGCATTGCTTCATGCCCACGTGGTCGTCGCCAGATTGCGAGTTGTCCGTCAGATAGCAGCTCGCGTCCACCAGGGATCCGGTCCAAATTTGATTCTCCTGCGCGCGCCCGGTTGCGATGGTTCCCGCTAGCAGGGCTATCACGGCCAGAATTCGAATGATTTTCATTCCTCAGCTCCCAAGTCCCGCTCATATGGGACCGTCCAGAATTCTACACTGCCCTTTCCGAAGCGGATGGATGGAATCCGGCAGTACGCCGCTGTGCGGGCAAACTCCCTCTCATCTGAATACGTGCTTCGCGTTTCAACTCTTCACAGTTTGTTCGGAATAAGCGCCTAGGTGGCGTCACGGCGGCCATTGAGCCGCGCAGGTAACTCGGCGAGATTGTCGAGCATCAGGTCCGGCGGACACGCACGCAGCCCTTCCGATCCCAAGCCATAACTGACGCCGCAGGACCACGTGCCGGCGTTCCGCGCGGTGCGCACATCGACATCGGAATCGCCTACGATCATTGCTTCGCGCGGCGCGACGGAAAGGTCACGCAGGAGAATATTCATTCCCTCGGGATCGGGCTTTTTCGTTTCGAAGCTGTTGCCGCCGTAGACATACCGGAAATAATGCGAAATGCCAAGGCCCGCAAGAATGCCTTCGCTGAACCGCACCGGCTTGTTCGTCAGCACAGCCATCGAATGGCCGGACAGCAGATCGAGTGCCTCGCGCACGCCGGGATAAGTAACCGTGTTGTCCAGCATGTGTTCGCGGTAATAGGACAGAAAATAGCGATGTCCTTCCGCGGCCTCAGCATCGGTCACGCTGTCACCCAGCGCGCGCCGTACCAGCATCAGGGCGCCATTCCCGACGTAGCTGTAGATCTGCTCGTGGGGCAATGATGCTCGGCCCATGCGCTTCAAGGTCGCGTCAATCGAGAGCGCCAGGTCGAGCTTTGAATCAATGAGAGTGCCATCAAGATCGAACACCAGCGCCCGCACGCCGGCGAACCTGCCGTTTTGCTTGTCTGTGCTATCCGCCATTCTCTCCATCATCCGTGGTTGATTTCTCAATTGTAAGCGGCGCTGCCATCGAAGTCACGACGCACGGCGAATCTCTGGCGGCGATACCGGTAACCGAATGGAAACCCGGCGTGCGGCTATTTCACTCATGCAATGCCTCGAAGGCTATTGTTGGCCAACAGTCCAGGCGCCCGCGGTTACTTGGGAGATTGCATTGAGCCGTATCTGGGAGGCATTGAGGCAGGCGGAAAAGCAAAGGTCCCGCACGGAGGAGCGTGCTCCGGCGGCCGATCGTCTGCAAGGCGACGCCGATCGCCGCGAGGGTCTGCGCCACGTCCACAACGTTTCCCTGCTCATTTATGGCTCGGACTCGGAGAAACAGCCATTCCACGAAGAGGCGGAGACGATCGACGCACACGAGAAGGGGTGCTCGCTCATTCTCGAAACCATCGTGGTCCACGGCCAACGGCTTTTCTTGACCAACATGCGCAACCAAGCCGAACAGGAGTGCCACGTAGTCCACGTTGGCAGGCGGGTGCGCGGTAAGGCGCGCGTGGGAATCGAATTCGTCGCGCCCAGCGCACAATTCTGGCGACCGGCGTAAATTTCGCTTCACGCTCTCTCGTGAGTTACGCATCCTGAATTCGACCATCCTTTGGTGCAGGCTCGCTCCGCTGCTACAATGTGCTGTTCTGCGCCGTGCATAATTTCATCCCGAGGCCCTCATGGCTGAGATCCAACCATTTCGCGCATATCGCTACGACACGAACCGCGTCGCGCTAAGGGACGTGCTCACCCAGCCCTACGACAAAATCACTCCAGCGATGCAGGAAAGCTACTACGCGGCGAGCCCTTATAATTTGATCGCCATCGAGAAGGGCCGCGTGCTTCCCGCAGACGAGCCCGGAAATAATGTCTACAGCCGAGCCGCCAGCAAGATCGAAGAATGGATTGCCGCAAGAATCCTGGCGCAGGATGCCGTGCCTAACATCTACGTTTACTCGCAGGAGTTTCTTGTCCCGGGAACGCATACGCGCCGCACGCGCATCGGCTTCATTGCCCTGACGCGGGTCGAAAACTACGATGCGGAGGTCGTCTTCCGCCACGAACACACGCTTTCCGGGCCCAAGGCCGACCGCATCGAATTGCTGCGCCAGACGCGCGCCCAGACCGGCCAGCTGTTTTTCCTCTACGACGACCGCGCGCGCCAAATCGACACCTGGCTTGAACAAATTGCGCGCACCAGCGCTCCGAGTGAGCTGCTCGACGAATTCGGCGTTATGCACCGTCTATGGCCAGTTTCCGATCGAGCTTTCGTCAAACGAATTCAAGTGGCGATGTTGGAAAAGAAGCTGGTGATCGCCGACGGCCATCATCGCTACGAGACAGCTCTGAACTTTCGCAATGAATGCCGGGCGCGCGCCGGCAAGACCGACCCGCAGGCGGCATCCGAGTTCGCCATGGCCACGTTCATCAACACACATTCGCGCGGCCTGACGATTCTGCCGACGCATCGGCTGGTCTCGCGGCTTGCGCATTTCGATTTCGATCGGTTCCGCGCGAACCTCACGCCGCTGTTCGACTGGTATTCGTACCCCTTTGCAAACGCCGAGGAGCGCGCTACGGCATACGAAGAGTTCCGCAAGGATCTGGAGCGGCCGAATCACGGCCGACGCGCCTTTGGCGTGTATCCCGGGGCGATTCATTCTGGTGCCGGCGCATTCTATCTTTTCGCGCTGCAGCGCCACGCGGACCTGGAGACTCTGCTGCCCGATGTTTCCGAGGCGCAGCGCGGGCTGGACGTTGTGCTGCTGCATCGCTTGATTCTTGAAAAGGGGCTGGGAATCACCTTAGAGGCTGTGGCCACCGAGAAAAATCTGAGCTACGAGCGAGAGATGGACGTGGCTATCGCGGCCGTGGACCGCGGCGAGGCGCAGCTCGCGTTTCTGCTGAACCCTGTGCGCGTCGAACAGGTAACAAAAATCGCCCTCGGCGGCGATGTGATGCCGCAAAAGTCCACGGACTTCTATCCCAAGCTTTTGAGCGGAGTCGCGATCTTCAGAGTTGAAGGACGGATCGAAGATTAATGCCGAATCGATGAGGCGACGAACGGCCGGAAACGCCGTTGCGCGTCCCAGGGCCATTCCCGAGTCGCGCATCCAGAGTTCTTAGCACCACAAATGGAGATTCAACCGCCGCCGGGGAACGGCGGCGTAGTCTTCACGACGCCTACTTGGGGAAGCTGGCTATCGCCGCGGCTTCGTTGTCGTATGTGTCGAAGACAGTCATCAACTTCGTAACCTGCAGCACTTCCTTGAATTTCGAGCCGAGATTCACGAGCTTAAGCGTGGCGCCCTGCGAGCGCGCGCTATGAAACGTCGCCACGAGCGTGCCGAGACCCGCGCTGTCGATGTAGCCGACCTGTGCGAGATTCAGCACAATCTTCTTCTTGCCCGCCGCCAGCAGGCCCTTCACTTTTTCGCGAAACGCGTTGCTCTCTTCGCCGAGGACTATGCGTCCTTCAATGTCGAGCACGCTGACTCCATTCACTTCCCGGTCCGTCATTCGCAGTGCCACGTTTACGCCTCCTGAAGAGCTCAAAATTCGATGTGGTATTTTTACTTTGAAAAAATCGCTTCCCGCGTTTTGGCCGGGCGTGCTCTCTTCTCAATAAAAATCCGAGCAGGACATGTAATATCCGCAGCCCGGGCATATCAGCTTGCAACTCTGCGCCGCGAGGCGCGCAGAGCACCGCGGGCAGTAATGCATAGCCAACTCCGATTCCCGGCGCAATCCCGCGGCCGCCTGATTCAACTCCGCCGGCGAACTTTCGGCCTGCTCTGCTGACCCGAAGACCGATTCCCGTTGGCTCATCATCCGTTTCTCAGCCCGACGTTTATAGCACATCCCGCGCAGCGGACAAAGCAAAGGCCGCTTGCGCCCGACCGGATCGGACGACGTATTTCGAGGAGGCTGGGCCGCTGAAAAGTAGGACTATCTTTGCAACCGCGCAACGTCGTAAAGCGTCCCATAACTTGGAGGCGAACATCATGGGTAAGTGCCAAGTGGGGCTGGCCGGTGCGATCCTATTCACGGTTTCTGTGGCTGGATCAAACATCGCGGAAGCACAGCGGATGGCGCCGGTCGCTGGTTCCGGGACCGCCGTCTCCCAGATGGCCCATGCGCAAGGTGTCTCTGGGCGCGGAGCTTCGACGCGCTCCCTCGTGGGCCGCCGAAATCCTTCCGTGGCGCGCCGCGGCGTGCACTTCAACCCCGCTACCAAATCGTTCGTAGCAGCCGACGGCTCTTTCGTCTCGCTGCAGGAGGTGCTCAACGCCGGTCCGAGTGTGGGCTCGAGTTATTACAGCACCTCCGTGTTGGGTCGAGATCCGCGAATCGAAGCCACGACAGGTCCAATTCCCGACTGGCGGCTCCGGTCCGCGAAACGATTCCCGCATAATCCGCCGCCCTTCGCGGGCACCATTTTTTATTTGCCGGTTGGAGGAGGCTCGTACGGCGTTGCGGATGGCCCGACTTCGGCCGATTCGACATCGGCGGATCAGTCCGCGCAACAGCCGCAGGATGCGAGCGACCAGGAGGTCCCGCCTTCGGGGCAAACCGAGGAACAACCCGCTCCAGATCAATCGGAGGAGCCGGCGGACGTCGGCCAATTCATACTGGTGCTGCAGAATGGGACTCAGCTTGAGGCCGTGGCGTTTACGCGCATGAAAGACCTCATCGTCTATATCACCGCGGACGGCAGCCGGCGGACCATCGCCGCCGCCGATTTGAATTCCGACGCGACCGTGCAGATTAACCAAGAGCACGGCACGCCGCTTCAACTATAGGGGTTTGTCGGCCGCGCTCCTGCGCGACAAATAGACCAGCAGCGCCCCCAGCGCCGCAAAGACCGCCGCGTACAAGAACCCGGCAAACGGACTCACCAGCGACCACAGCGCGCCGACCGCGATACTGGACACGAAATCTCCGATGCCATTGGCCGTGGCGAGCACGCCGAAGCCCGTCCCGCGTACGCTCGCGGGCAGCAACTCGGCCGCCAGTGATTTTTCGAGCGACTGCTGGAACGCGTCGTGGACGCCGGCGAGTCCGAAGAGAGCCGCCAGCACGGGTATTGTCGGCTGCTCGAATATGAATCCAGCGTAGCTGACGACGCCAATCAAGTATCCAATCGCAAGCAGGCCTCGTTTGCCGATGCGGTCGCCCAGCGCGCCGGCGGGATACGATGCTGCCGCGTCAATGAAGTTGTGAAATGTATAGAGGGCGACCGAGATCGCGGCCGCGCGGCCCACGCCGATCCGCGGCGCCAGGATCTGGCTCGCGCGCAATATCAATAGCGTGGGCGCAAAAGCGCCGATTCCGTGCGCGAAGACCCCTGCCAGGTAGCGCCAGTAATTCCCTGGGAATTGCGCAAACCTCGAAGCAATCGTCGCCGGAGTCTCGGACGCGGCGTGCGGCTCCGCCTTCTTATTTCGCGGCGCCAAGAATGCGAAAGCGAGCACGGCGGCCATACCGGGCAGGACCGTCCAGCGCAGAATGCCGCGCAGACCGAGTGTGCCGAGCAGCGCGGCGGCGCAAAGTGGTCCGAGCACGGCGCCCAGCGTATCCATGGCGCGCTCGAACCCGAACGCGCGGCCGGTCTGACCTGGCGCCACGCTTTCCGCAAGCAGCGCATCGCGCGAGGGCCCGCGGCTGCCGCGCCCCATCCAACCCAACGCGCGCAACGCCAGCACCGCCGGCCAGGATGGCGCGTAGGCGTAACCGAATGTGGTGATCGCCGTCGCGAAATAGCCAACGATCCCGGTTGGGCGCCTCCATCGCGGGCGATCCGCAATGAAACCGCCAGCAAGCTTTGCGAAACTCGAAAGTCCGTCCGACACGCCTTCAATTACGCCGAGCGCCACGGCTGGCGCGCCGAGACTTGCAAGAAACGCGGGTAGAATTGCGGTCGCGGCTTCGTGTCCCCAATCGGAGAAGAGGCTCGCGAGGCCGATGCCCAGCACGCCCCGCGTGAGCCAGCGTTTCGAAGGCGAGTCTGCGGCGTTGATTTGGCTCATGAGGGCGCGCCGTCAGTCTTATCGCATGCGCGTAGTGCGGTCAACACAACGGAGGTTGCGACAAGGTAGAATCTAGCGCATGCGAGCCGTGGTTCAACGGGTCACTCACGCGAAAGCGGTGGTTGAAGGCCGAGTCACGGGCGAAATTGACGCCGGCCTCGTGGTCCTGGTAGCCGTGGGGCGCGAGGATCTCACGACCACTCCGGCATCGATGGCAGAAAGAATTGTGAACCTGCGGATCTTCAACGACGATCTGGGAAAAATGAATCGCTCGCTTCTCGATACTGGCGGCGCGATTCTCGCCGTGTCGCAATTCACACTGTATGGGGACGCGCGCGGCCAGCGGCGTCCAAGTTTCATGGGGGCCGCTCCGCCCGACGAGGGCAGGACCGGCTACGAGGAATTCGTCCGCGCGCTGCAAGCGCTGAACGTGCGGGTTGAGACCGGAGTATTTCAGGCACATATGTCCGTCGAAATCGTTAACGACGGCCCGGTCACGATCCTGCTCGATTCCGACAAGCTCTTCTGACTCGTCGCAGCTTGCTATCTCGCAGTGAGTGCCCTACGCTTTTCTGGGAGCATGCCGATGAGCGAAATTCACAGGATTCTCGATCAGATGGACCGCGCATTTTCCGGAGACGCATGGCATGGCCCCAGTCTGATGACGGTGCTCGATGGTGTTTCCGCGGAAGACGCGTCGAAACACCCGATCCGTGGTGCGCATTCCATCTGGGAGCTGGTGCATCACATCGGCTCGTGGAACACCATCTCGCAGCACCGGCTGGCGGGCGAGGACGTCAAGGTCACTCCGGAGCGAGACTGGCCGCCTGTGTGGGAGGTCAGCGAAACGGCATGGAAGCGCGCGCTTGAGGATCTGGTCGAAAGTCGTAGGCGCTTACGCGAATCGGTAAAGGGATTTAGCGACGAACAACTCGAAACGAAGGCCACCGGTCCGGACTATACCTGCTATGTCGTACTGCAGGGCGTGGTGCAGCACGATCTTTATCACGCGGGACAGATCGTAATGCTCAAGAAAGCCCTCTCGTGAAAGCGCCCGCGCGATGCAAATGACCTTGCGTGCAGGGCAGCCGTCCGAGATTGCCGCGTTCGTGATGGCCGCGGGCTGGGCCGGCTTTGGCGTGATCCTGGCGCTCGGCAAGCGAGGCGCTGCGAAGGGTGCTGCCAAGCGCGACCTGAAATCCAGCCTCGGCTTTCTGCTTCAATGCGTCGCTTATGCGATCTGCTTCGCGTTTTTTCGCCCCTATTTCTCGGCGCTGGTGCCCATGTCGCTGTCCGGCGAATTGATTTTGGCTGGCTTCACGATTGCGTTCTCCATCGGGTCCGTCTGGTTCTGCTATGCCGCGGCGCGAGCGCTTGGGAAGCAGTGGGCGCTCATGGCGAGGGTGATTGAAGGCCACGAATTGATCAGCCAGGGTCCCTACGCGGTCGTGCGCAATCCGATCTACCTGGCGATGCTCGGCATGCTGCTCGCCACCGGCCTCGCCGTCAGCCGCTGGCAGGCGCTCGTCGTCGCGGCGATGGTGTTCGCGGTGGGAACCGCCATTCGCATCCGCACGGAGGAAAAGCTCTTGCGCCAGGCCTTTGGCCCGAAATTTGAGGACTACGCGCGCCGTGTGCCCGCATTTCTTCCTCGCTTGTTACCGTAGGCCCGCCTCGTCAGCCCGAGAATCCGCGTTTCTCCGGTTGCTCCTGATCGGATCCGCTGACGTGTTTCGAGGAAACTTGTGCGGGGAAAAAATGTGGCTAACTGATGCCGAGCTTTTCGATCATACGGAGGACGTCGGCCGAGGAGACGTCGTAGAGGGAGTGTTCGTCTTCCTGCTCCAATCGCCCGCGCAAATACTCCGCCGCGATGTAGCTCGCTTCGCGATCCGAGAGGTTCCGTCCAGCGCGCTCCCGGAATTTCACGAATCCCGTATGTGCGAGGCCGAGCACGACTCCCTTGCCGTCGACGAAAAATTTGCAGTCCATCGTGTCGCTGTGGCGCGTGGCGATGCCGTTCCAACAGTGCGAAAACCGGCAGCGGTAGACGAAGTCAGTGACCTTCGATGGCACATCGAACGCTCCGATGAATTCGCTCATCGAGCCGACGTTGCGAAACGTGGGCGGTGCAGCGGACTTCGGCACAGTTGAGCTCACTTTCTTGCTCCCACGGCCGCGGGCTGGCTGACTTGCTGGAAACTCCGCACCGCAGCGGAGACGCCTGCTCCCGCGGGCAGCCGGAATCCCTGGTCGAGCAAAGTCTTTTCGAGCGCCGCGAGGAGCAGCAACACATTCGGCTCCTGGCATGAATAGCCCATCAATCCGACGCGCCAGATTTTACCCTTCGCCGGGCCCAGGCCTCCGGCGATTTCAATGCTGAACTCATTCAGCAATTGCAGCCGCACTTTGGAATCTTCGATTCCCGATGGAATGTTGATGGCCGTAACCGTGACCAGACGATCTGCCGGGTTGCTGATAAAAAGCGATAGGCCCATTGCCTCGACTCCGGCGATCAGCGCTTGCTGACAGCGGGCGTGGCGCTCCCAGCGCGCTTCAAGACCTTCGTCCAGCACGGCCCGCAGCGCCTCGCGCATGGCGTAAATCAGCGTGACCGGCGGAGTGTGATGATACAGGCGATCGCGGCCCCAGTAATTCATTGCGGACGTAAGGTCAAAGTACCAGCTGCGCACCGGCTCTTTCCGCGCGTGGAAAACCTCTTCCGCGCGCGCATTCACGGTAATCGGCGCCATGCCCGGCGGCGCGCTGATCGCTTTCTGCGAGCCGCTGAAGCAGATGTCAATTCCCAGCTTGGCAACATCCAACGGAACTCCCGCCAGGGTCGCCACGGCGTCCACCACCAGCAACGCGCCCAGTTCATCGGCGACTTTGCGGTAATCCTCGATCCGCTGAATGACTCCCGAGGACGTCTCGCCATGCGCAAGGCCCACGAATTTGATTTTCTTGCCCTTGCCGGCGCGAAGCACATCCCGGGGATCAACCGTATGACCGTAGGGCACCTCAACACGAATCACTTTCGCGGGAATTCTCTCTGCGATGATAGCCATGCGCTCCGAAAACGCGCCGTTAATGCACACGATGCACTCATCGCCGGCATCCAGCGGATTCATCACCGCTGCTTCGATGCCGCCAGAGCCGGACGCAGAGATCGGAAACGTGATGCGATTATCGGTCTGAAACACGCGGCGCAGCATCACCTGCACGTCGTCCATTAATTCCGCGAACCACGGATCCATGTGGCCCACGATCGGCGCGGCCATCGCTCGATACACGCGCGGGTCAATGCAGGACGGGCCCGGCGTCATGAGCAGGCGTTGCGGCGGTAGAAGTTCGCCAATTAGTTTCTGTTCGCGGTCAGCCATGTTGCCCTTCTTCGCAGCCGAGAAATCCTTTTGCGCCATCGCGGACCGACTGTGGAATCGTGCGGCAGGCGATCGGAGAACGAAATGTATCGTGAGCCCGGGCTCTAGTCTCCCTAAATCGGGCCATTGTGGTCAACCTCCAAAATGGTTCCGCATGGCGAGATCGTCAGGCGCGCCCCAGATTCCGGGGCTTGCCGGGCGACGCCCGTAAATCGCTGGATCGAGGGGTTTAGCGGTTGCGCAACTGGTTTTTCGCCGTGTTGAAAGGCCTATACCCCTATGCTAGATTTTTGAATTGACCCCTTTCAATGACCATGGACGCAAAAACAACCGCCGCTCCTAAGCCGAAAGTCAGCCGCGTGGAGGTGTATTGGCACACCGTGAAATATCGCACGGTCGTGCTGTACGCTATCGTCCTGACTGCGATTGCGCTCTCGATGGTCTACCTCATTTTCCCGGATTTCTCCAGCGCCGTAATGCACCGCATCTCGGCCGCGGGAGGTCCGCCCGACGGAGGCGTGGCCAATCCGTCGTCGCGCCAGGCGCGTTTCGTGAATCTCGACGGCAAGGTGCAGGTTAAGAAGGTCAATTCGGTGCAATGGGTGAACGCCGACTACCAAGTCACGCTCGACAAGGGAGATCTGATCCAAACCACTTCCGAAGGGGTGGCGCGCATCGCGTTCGCCGACGGTACAACTTATACCGTGAAGGGCGATACGCTCGTCACCGTCGAGGAAAACATCGTCGAGCAGGACCGCGCTTCCCAGGTGGGCGTGCACATCAGTTCGGGACAGGTAGATTTGCAAACTTCCACCTGGCAGGTTCCGGGATCGAAAGCGGAAGTTTCCTTCGAGAACGCGGTCGCATCGCTCCGCGCCAATAGCCGTGCGGCCGTGCGCAGCGATCCGGACGCCAAGGAAGGACAAATCACGGTGGATTCCGGTAGCGCGGAACTGAATCGCGGCACCGAACACGTGGACATCGGCCAGTACGAACGCGCGACGTTCCCTTCCAACGTTGGCAGCGGTACCATAACCAAGACCCAGGTGCTGGCACCGCCCCAGCTGATCGAGCCGCTTAACCTACAGCCCATTATCGTCGCCGATCCCAGGCACGATCCCATTCGCTTTTCGTGGAAGGCGGCGGCCACAGCGAAGATGTACGATTTGCAAGTGAGCACCACGACGATGTTCAATCACATCGTGATGGAGAGGAAGACGGCGTCGACGAGCGTGGATATTCCGGGCCTCGAACCTGGCGACTATTTTTGGCGAGTGCGTGCAATCGACGAAAAGAACAACATCAGTGACGAAAGTGAATCCTACAAATTTACGCTGGTGACCGCTGGCAAGGAGCAGGACATGCTCCTCGAAGTGGACGACACCGAATTACAAGGAAACGTGGTCGAGGTGATTGGGCGCACCGAACCGGGCGCTGCCCTGATCATCAACGGCGCAGCCGTGGCGGACATCAAGCCGGACGGCAATTTCCGGTATTTCACCGACCCCATGACGCGGGGCAGCCACACCATTGTCATCACCGGTCAGAATCGCCGGGGCGGGACGGCGATTAAACGCGTGGATGTGGTGATTCCGTGAGATGGTGGAACCCCAGCCGGAGCGCCGCCGCGGCGGCACTCGCTTAAGCCCTGAGAGGAAAGCACTTGGTGAACAAAAACGGCTACAACATGCGGTCGGTTTTCAGCCTGTTCTCGTCCGACCTGGCTATTGATCTGGGGACCGCTAATACCTTGGTCTTCGCGCGCGGCAAGGGCATCGTCGTCAACGAACCCTCCATCGTTGCCATCAACAAGAACAATGGCGAAGTGGTCGCGGTCGGCCGCGAGGCCAAAGAAATGCTTGGCCGCACCCCGGGAAACGTGGTGGCCATCAAACCGATGAAGGACGGCGTGATCGCCGATTTCAAGGTGACCGAAAAGATGCTCACCTACTTCATCCAGAAGGCTCACAACCGCCGGGTTCTCGTTCATCCCCGAATCGTAATTGGAGTCCCCAGCGAGATTACGCCCGTTGAAAAACGCGCCGTGCAGGACTCGGCCTATCGTGCGCGAGCGAGCGAAGTCTATCTCGTCGAACAGGCCATGGCTGCCGCGATCGGCGCGGGGTTGCCCATCGAGGAGCCTTCCGGAAACATGGTTGTGGACATCGGCGGAGGCACCACGGATATTGCCGTGATTTCCATGAGCGGCATCGTCTATTCCCGTTCGGTGCGCGTGGCCGGAAACGAAATGGACGAATCCGTGATGCACTACCTGAAGCGCAAATACAACCTGCTGGTCGGCGAGCGCACCGCCGAACAGATCAAGATCGAAATCGGCTCGGCGTATCCGCTTGAGAAGCCCATGACTCTCGAAGTGAAGGGCCGCAACCTGATCGAGGGCGTGCCGCGAACCGTGACAATTGACGACAGCGAAATCCGCGAAGCGCTTTCCGAAAATATATCCACGATCGTCAACGCCATTCGCGTGGCTCTGGAGCGCACACCTCCCGAGCTTTCGGCCGATATCAGCGACCGCGGCATCGTGCTGACCGGCGGCGGCGCGCTGATCAAGAATCTCGATAAGCGCATCCGTGAGGAAACCGGCTTGCCCGTTTCGATCGCCGACGATCCGCTGGCGTCGGTGGTGCTCGGCACCGGGAAGATGCTCAGCGATTTCCGGCTACTGCGTCTGGTTTCGATTGATTGAGGAATCTTTTAGGAAGTTTTGAATATGACCAGGAAGCGAATTCTCATGGCTTACTGGGGGCTGTTTTCGTTATTTGCTGCTTTGCCCGTGACGTGGGCAATCCTGAATCGGTATAGAGTTGCTCACTACGAAGATATTTTCGTTCGTGAGTCGCACTTTAGATATTTGTTGGTGGCGCAAGACTACGTTATGTGGATTGCATTCGCTCTGGTTCCGTTCGGTTTGGCTATACTGATTTACGAAGTGTTTCGATGGCGTGGCTCAAAAACCTCTAACACGCGAGGCGTTGCGTCCTAACCATGATAGACACGCCCCTTCGTCAACGTCCGCTGTTCCTGCTGGCCGCCCTCGTGCTGGGCCAGGTCCTGCTGCTCGCGTTCCAGATCAAGCGCGATCACGACGTGCGCCTGATCCGCTACTGGGCTGCCGCCATCGTGATGCCCTTCGAACGCGGTGGCACCGACGCCGTATCGCATACCGGCGGCGTCTGGTCCGACTACATCAGCCTCCGCGGTACCCGCGCGGAAAATGCGCGCCTGCGCAGCGAACTTGACCAGCTGCGTTTACGCAACCGCGAACTCGAAGGCCAGGCGAGCGAGGCGCAGCGCCTAAGCACTTTGCTGAATTTCCGCGACGCCCACGTGGAAGTGCAAATGCTCGCCGCGCAGGTGATCGGTGCGAGCGCCGACCCCGCGTCGCACACTCTCTTTCTAAATCGCGGCGACCGCGACCATGTGCGCCGCAATCTCGCGGTCATCACCCCGGATGGCATCGTCGGAAAAATCGTCGAGGTTTTCCCCACCACGTCGCAGGTGCTCCTGATCAACGACAAAGACAGCGGCGCCGGCGCCCTTCTCTCGGAGACGCGCACTCATGGCGTCGTCAAGGGCAGCGGCGATCCCGACCCGCGGCTTGACTACGTGGTGAACGACGAGCCGGTACACGCGGGCGAAATGGTACTCACTTCCGGCGAGGACCGCATTTTCCCCAAGGATCTTCTGATCGGCACGGTTGTGGTCGCGAACCCGGGCAATCCGTTCCAGGTGATTCACGTGCGGCCCGCCGCACGGCTTGACCGGCTGGAAGACGTTCTCATTCTGCTTTCCCCGCAGGAGCTCAAGAAACCCAGCGAATCGGCAGATGCCAACGGCGCATCGTCGAATTCGCCCGGAATTGTGCAGCGAGAATCCGCACCTCCACCGAGCACCAAGTCTCCCGCAGCGTTGCCCGGGCCGCAGCCCGCGGCATCTATGCCCGCTGCTCCCAAGAACTGAAATGTCATATACGCTCAATTCGGGTTTGCATTCCGAATCGAATATCGAGGTCCACAAGTATTACGGCGGCACCGTACTCCTGACCGCGTTTCTGGCGCTGGTGCTCCAGGCATTTCTACACAAATACGGCCGCTGGGCGGAGTTGGTGGATCTGCCTTTGCTGGTGACGATCTATTTTGGCGTGAGCCGGCGCAATCCGGTCACCGGCATGTTTCTCGGGGGAACCATCGGCATCCTGCAGGACGCGCTCAGCCACGACAATCCGATCGGTCTATTCGGTATCGCGAAGACGATCGTCGGTTACCTGGCGTCAACCGTCGGCGCGCGCATTGACACGCAACATCCCATCAGTCGGCTTGCACTGATATTTCTCTTCTTCCACTTCCACCAATTGATTTTTGCCATCACCGAGCGGGTGCTGCTCAATCGTCCCGAGCCATTTTTCACGCTGCGGCTGCTGCTCAGTTCCGTGGTTACCGCTGCGTTTGGCGTCGTCCTTTTCGCGGCGCTCGACCGTCTCCGTAAGTCTTAGTGCGATGCTGCGGTTACCTTGTCCTCGGCGGAAGACGCGGGTTTCCCGACCGTCTCCGCCCGCAGTACCAGCACTGGGCCTGGTGCAAGTCGCACCACTTTCTCCGTGACCGAGCCGAACGCCAGTCTGTGCCAACCGGTCATTCCATGCGTGGCGATTACAATCAGGTCCGCGCCGTTGGTCTCGGCAATACGAATAATCTCCATGCCCACGTCATTCGCGGTTCCTACCTCTGACCGCACCTTGAGTCCTTTGGCGGCCAACTTCTGCGAGAGCTCGTTCAGGCGACGTACGGCGTCCTTGTGCAACGCTTGCTCGAACTCCGCTTCATTAAATACTGCGGCCGGCGAAGGCAGCCTCGGCAGCATGGGCACTACGTGAACCAGCAGCATCTCCGCCCCGAACTTGGACGCAAGCCCCGCCGCAGTATCGAGCGCTTCATGCGACGGATCGCTGAAATCGAGGGGAGAAAGAATCAGTTTTGGTGGCAGCATATTGTCTCCATTTTTATTCGAGCCGTCGATCTGATCCGCCCAGTTATTTCGCCATCGATCGGAACGCCCAGAAAAGCACTCCGGAAAGGCACATCGCTACGGGCAGGGTGAGCACCCAGGCCATCAACAGGTTTCGCACGGTGCCCCATTGCAGACCGGATTTGTTGGCCATCATCGTGCCTGCGACTCCGGAAGACAACACGTGCGTCGTACTGACGGGGAGGCCGAACCAATCCGCCGCGCCGATGGTGGCCATTGCCGTGATTTCTGCAGCGGCGCCCTGTCCGTACGTCAAATGATCCTTGCCGATTTTCTCGCCCACGGTCACCACGATACGCTTCCATCCAATCATGGTGCCCATGCCCAGCGCTAGAGCGACCGCTACTTTCACCCACGCCGGAATGAACTTCGTCGCGTTGTCGATGTGCGTCTTGTAGTTTTTCAACACGGCTGCGTCCGCCGTCGAAAATTCCGGCTTGTGCGACTTCTGCATTAGTCGCAGCGCCTCGCTCACCACGTACATATCGTTCCGGAAGTTCCTGACCTTATCCTGCGGCACTGCCTTTAATTCCTTGTACTGCGCCATTTCCGTGCCTATTCCGTTCACTTCTTCCCGCAAAGCCAACATCGTATTCGGCGTAAACTGCTTGGTGCGAATGTAGTCCGTCACTTCTTCTCGGGAGTCGCCGATGACCGCCGATGGCGAAACGTATTTGCCCAGCATGTCCGCCGTCTGCGTCGAGACGGCGACGAAGTCCGCCGTTTGAGACGTCGTCACGGCGTGATTGACGGCGTACGCGGTCGGCACGGTTCCGATCAAAATCAGCATGATCAGCCCCATGCCCTTCTGTCCGTCGTTTGAGCCGTGGAAGAAACTCACGCCTGTGCACGTCAGGATCAGCAGCCCGCGAATCCAGAACGGCGGCGGTTCCGTCCCCACTGGAGCCTGATAGAGCGCCTTGTTGGGAATCAAGGCTTTGCAAAGGAGCAGAAGCAGCGCCGCGCAGACGAATCCGACGATCGGCGACAACAGCAGAGACTTCCCGATATTCGTCGCCTGGCCCCAATCCACCCCACTGGTTCCGGTCTTCACGGACATCAGCTGATTGGCGATGCCCACTCCGATAATCGACCCGACCAACGTGTGCGAACTCGACGCCGGCAGACCGAAGTACCAAGTTCCCATGTTCCAGATGATCGCAGCGATCAGCAGTGCGAACACCATGGCGAATCCCGCGTTGCTCCCGACCTGCAGAATCAATTCGACCGGCAGCAGCGACACGATGGAGAACGCCACCGCGCCGCTCGAAAGCAGCACGCCGATGAAGTTCCATGCTCCCGACCAGACCACTGCAATATGCGGTTCCAGCGAGTGTGTGTAGATTACCGTCGCGACAGCGTTCGCTGTGTCGTGGAATCCGTTAACGAATTCAAACCCGAGCGCGGTCAGCAGCGCGATGCCGAGTAGAATGAAGGGCATCGCGCTAGCAGGATGAACACCTTGCAGATCGCCGATCAGATGCGATCCCGCGTAGATGAAGCCGATAATCAGCGCGATTCCGAATATCAGGACGCCGATCTTACCCGGCTTCGACGTCATTTTTGAATCAAGTACGTTTGTTCCCGCTGCCGTCGCCATCTCTCGTCTCCCTTTTGACTTTTATCGCGTAAACACTGCGCAACGCCCCCCAGCCTCGCGCTAGTGCGCTACTGCCTTGGCCGCCTTGTGACCGTGGTGCTCGACGTGTGCTTTTGCTGCTTCTGTTGCGTGATGCGTTGCGTGGTGCAGGTGCCCCTGCGCGGTGTGCGCATGATGCGCCGCCGACAAGTGATCGCCAGCCTCGTGATGTTTGGCGGCTTCGCGATGATGTCGAGCCGCGTGTTCGTGATGTTCAGCTGCCTGGTGATGGTGTTCTGCCGCTTGTTTTGACATGGGCCCTCCTCGGACTCAGGTTTTGGGCTGAGGCGGGCGACGGTAACGAGTCTGTGTGAATGGCGTGTGACGGCCCGGTTAAGACTTCCGGTCCCTGTGGAGGCGCCGGCGGCAGCCCCCGGAGGCCGCGCGCGCTCTTGATATGTGCTGTTCTTGCACAGCAGGATTGGGGAGTATCGGGTTATCTGACGTTCAGGAACTGTTGCGCCCACTCAGCGCCAGTGGAGGGCCGCCGGAATGCCTCACCATCAGGTGAAAATTTACCTCCACATGATCTCCGATCTTTACGAAAGGAATGCCTTTGTTCATCCCGTAATTCTTGCGGTTGAAAATCATTTTCCCTTCAATCTCCGCTAAGTGTCCTTCCTTCTGGGAGACCATCAGGGTCAACTCCTCCGGATTTGACACTCCCCTTATCGTAAAGTTGCCATCCACCTCGATGGTGTCGGGTCCCGTCTGCGTGAACTTGGTGGACTGGAAGACGATCAACGGATTGCTGTCTACATCGAAAAAATCCTTGCTCTTCAGTTTTCCGTTCTTCATGCCGCTCCCGGTGTCCACGCTGTCCGCCTGAATGTTTATCTGCAGAGCGCCTGTCGTGACGTCTGGGGATTGAAATGTTAGCGCGGCATCCCACTTGTCGAATTTACCCCCGATCGCGACCGAGGCCTTTACAAAGAACTTGATCGAGCTATGCAACGGTGTGACTTCAAAAACAGGAATTCCTGCCGGAGTCTGCGCCCGAACAGTGAACGGAAGCAAAATGGACGCCAACAGCGAGACGAAGGCGAGTCGCATACGGGTGAATATAGGCTCGATTGGTCGGGCCTGTCAGCAAGAAATGGGGGTTCCGCGACTGCGAGGCTCGCGAGAGATCGCTTCCAGGGCATCGGACGAATCGCAGCGAGCAGATTCCGGTGTATAATCCCCGGCATTCGCATCCGGCAAGGAGACTCATGGCTGCGGGCGAAGCTTCCACGATCTGGGTTCCCGTGTGTTGTGAGCGCGTCATGCGCTGCAACACGTTCCGACAGGCGAACGGCTCGTCGTACGCAGTGCTCGTTTGTACGGTGTGCAACAAGAACATCACACTCGAGCAGGAATCTCTCGCGGCCGCCAACAGCTTCGGCGAAGGCTCGAATGTCTTGAGTCTGATTGGATCGCCCAAGCCGCCAAAAACAGAAAGAAAAAAATCGTTCACCGAAGCCGGTCCCGACGATCCAACGCTTTAGCTTGAATTACGGCGCACGCGAAATTTCACCCGCCAATGATTGGCCAGACCATTTCGCATTACCGGATCCTGGAGCAACTTGGCGCTGGCGGGATGGGTATCGTTTTCAAGGCTCACGACAGCCGGCTGGACCGCGCCGTCGCCCTCAAATTCCTTCCTGAAGAACTGGCGCGACAGCCTCAGGCGCTGGAGCGCTTTCGACGCGAGGCTCGAGCCGCGTCCGCTCTAAACCATTCGGCTATCTGCACCATCTACGACATCGGCGAAGAGGACGGCCGTGCATTCATCGCTATGGAGTTTCTCGACGGCGAGACGCTGCGCACTCACATTCATGGGAAGCCGCTTGCTCTCGACGAATTACTGAAGCTTGGAATTCAGATCGCGGACGCTTTGGATGTGGCGCACGCCCAAGGAATCATTCACCGCGATGTCAAACCCGCGAATATTTTCGTAACCAAACACGATCAGGCGAAAGTGTTGGATTTTGGCCTTGCAAAACTTGTGCCCAAAGGAATTGCCGGTGCGGGCGCGGACATCGGTGGCGAAGGTTCGGATTCCACTTCGATTGTCGGAATCATAAGCGGCACGCCTTCCTACATGTCGCCGGAGCAAATCCGCGGAGACAATCTGGACTTGCGCTCGGATATTTTCTCGTTCGGCTTGGTGCTCTACGAGATGGCGACAGGTCGCCAGGCATTCAGCGGCGGGACGGGTGGCGTGATTATCGAGGCCGTTCTGACGCGCTCCCCCGTTCCTGCGCGAAGCGTGAATCCGGACATCCCTCCGGCGCTCGAGGAAATCCTCAACAAGGCGCTCCACAAAGATCGGGACCAGCGCTATCAGCGCGCTGCCGATATACGCGCCGATCTTCAGCGGCTGCAGCGAGGCGCGGAATCGGGCTCCTTATCAGCCGCTAGCGGTTTACACCCGACTGGCGAATTCAGCGCGCGGAACACTTCGCCGCAAACAGGCACCGTCCGTCCGGTGCGGGTCTCCAAGATCATCGACTC
The DNA here is from genome assembly GCA_963814605.1 of uncultured Acidobacteriota bacterium. Lineage (GTDB taxonomy): Bacteria > Acidobacteriota > Terriglobia > Acidiferrales > UBA7541 > Palsa-295. Next base: position 2,023,506 of record CAWFDD010000002.1, read on the forward strand.
TCTTGCTGTGTTGCCATTCGAAAACTCGAGTCGCGATCCGGAGCACGAATATCTCAGCGACGGTATCGCGGCCAGTCTTATCAATATTCTAGCGACGGTCCCGAAACTGCGAGTGATGGCCCAGAGCACCATGTTCCGCTACAAGGGCCGGGCAATGGATCCTCTGGCCGTCGGCCATGAGCTGAATGTGCGCGCCGTGCTCACCGGCAGACTCATGCAAAGCGGTGGCTCGTTGCGCATCGGGAGCGAATTGGTTGATGTGGTCACCGGATCTCAATTGTGGGGTGCGCAATACGATCGCAAGCCCGGCGATATCTTTGCGATTCAAGACGAGATTTCCAGCGAAATCTCGGAAAAATTGCGGTTAAAGCTCACACGCGCAGACAAAAAGCGGCTGACCAAACGCCAAACTCACGATGACGAAGCTTACAGGCTTTACCTGAGAGGCCGCTATCACTGGGATCAGTGGACCGAAGACGGATTCTATAAGGCGATCGATTACTTTCAGCAGGCCGTCGAGAAAGACTCGGCCTATGCGCTCGCGCATGCTGGCATAGCCGATTCTTACGTGCTTCTGGGATGGAATGGCTATCTGCCGCCGAAGAATGCGTTCCCAAAAGCCAAAGTGGCCGCCATGGCGGCGTTGCGGCTCGACCCCGACCTTGGCGAAGCACACAATCCTCTGGCCGCCGTAGTGTGGCTTCACGATTGGAAGTGGCGGGAGGCTCAGACGGAGTTCAATCGCAGCCTCGCGCTCAATCCCGTTTATCCGACTGCCAATTGGTGGTACGGCGAATATTTGATGACCATGGGACGCCACGAAGAAGCTCTCGCGACGGTGAAAAAAAGCCAGGAGCTCGATCCCCTGTCCCTTATCATCAGCGTCTCCATCGGATGGTCCCTCTATATGGCCCGGCGATACGACGACGCCGTCGAACAATTGAGGCGAACGATACAACTGGATCCGAACTACCCCGTTACCTACTGGATCTTGGGTCTGACGCTTCGGAAAATGGGCCGCTACGATCAAGCCATCTCTGAAGGTGAAAAGGGCGTGAGCTTGTCGGGCGGAAGTTCGCTGATGCGCGCGGCGCTAGCACAATCATTCGGAGCCGCCGGCAAGAAAGAAGCGGCGATCCAAATTCATGATGAACTGGCAAACCTAGCCAAGCAAAGCTATGTTGCTTCTTACTTCTTCGCTGGAATCTACGTGGGCTTGGGAGAAGACGACCGCGCCATCGAATACCTTGAGAAATCCTACGAGGAGCGCTCCCACTGGCTGATCTATCTCCACCTTGATCCGAGCATGGACGCGTTGCGATCCGACCCGCGTTTCCAGGATCTGCTGCAGCGCGTCGGCCTTCCCTTACCTACAACGACTCCCGCTTAAACCGCGGCCGAGGCGGAATATCCAGGACTGCGCCATTGCCCAGTGAAGAAAAGTTTTTCGGCTCAGCACAGAGCGAGACGGCCGGACCTAGCGAGCAACCCACGGCATGCCGACTAGCAGCGCTGGATCAACGCCCTTTTTAGGCACGAGCTTCTGGGAGCGACCGTACTGGTTGTCTCCCGCATACAGATTTCCCTGCGAATCCACGGTAAAGGCGTGGACCTCCAGAAAGCCGTCCGGCAAGTCGTTTGAGACCATCCATGTGTAAAGATGGTTGCCCTTGAAGTCGAGCTTTGTAAATCGCAGCGGCGCAAGGTCCGTCATCCAGAGACAATCCTCATTGACGATGATATCCAGCGGCAACTGGAACCCCGTCCACGTGTCCACATATTCGACTTTCGCGGGGTCAGCAGTGGTCTTAAACACGTTGATCCGTCCATTCGAGCGGTCGAGCGCGTAAATTCTTCCGCCGGGACCAACGGCGACCGCGTGAACGCCATTGAACTGCCCCGGACCTGTCCCGAACCCGCCGAACTCTCCCAGGTAATTGAGGTTTCGGTCCATGATCATCACTCGATGGTTGTCCAGGCCATCCGCGATCAGGACTCTACCGTCGGGCAGAAACGCGACGTCCTGTGGCTTCGCGAAATGTGTTCCGTCCTTACCCGGGACGTTCCTCTCACCGAGCGTTCGTAGAAGCTTGCTGCCATCATTCGAGAAAATGTAGATCTCATCCGACGTCTCGTTGACCAGCCAAATCCGGCGCTCCGGATCGTAGGGGCTGATTCTTACGCGATGGAATCCCGGGCCGTTCAGGCCCTCACAGAGTTTGTCCCACTGGGTCCACCGCTCCTTGACGTTACCGTTCGCGTCGAGTGTGTAGAAGCAGTTCTGCCAGACGCGGAGGCCGGCATTCGCGGGCGTCAGCACGTTGATGCCGATTGAGCCGGCAAATCCCGCGAACGCTGGGGGAATCGGATCGGGAAGCTTTGTCTCTCCCCGTTGCGCGACGATGATGCGGTTGGGTGAATCGGCGAACACGCCCGAATTTCCGCCGAACGCGAATCCATGCGACGCAAACGGTTTCTGCCAGCCTCGAATCACATCATACGGGCTCGGACCCACCTGCCCTGAGATGACCGCCCTCGATTGCGTCGCCGTTCCAGCGGGAGCCTGAGCCAGGGGCCGCTTCACGATTCCAAACGATGCTACAAGTGTGACGGCGGCAAAAGCAGCAGCCAGCTTGGCTATCCTGCGATTCTTCATCATCTGCCGCCTTTCATTTCAGCGCTTTGTCAAACTCAACACCCGATCTGCGCGCGTGGTCACAATGTACTCGCGGACCCAGGGGTATGGCAACCGGTCTTCACACGGCGAGGTTGGAACGATTTCGAGAGCGTCGCTGAAGCGCTTCGTGAAATGAAGCCGCGGACTGAAGGAATGTATGATTTACGGCCGAATGGGTGCAAGAGCCGTTGCACCGGCAGGAGCGGGAATCGTCGCCACGTAGACATCGTGGGCCAACCCGATCTTCTTCAGCGCCCATATCCCATACCAATTGAAATCGATTTCGTACCACTTCAGCCCGTGGCGCGCCGACACAGGGTGTGCGTGATGATTATTATGCCAGCCTTCACCCCACGTCAGCAGCGCCACCCACCAGCTATTGGTCGAGTGATCGCGGGTGAGGAATCGCCGCGAACCCCATGAATGAGTCGCGGAGTTTACGAGCCATGTGGCATGCAACCCGAACACGGTCCGCAGGAAAATTCCCCAGAGGAGGAAAGGGAGGCCACCAGCCAGCGCGAGCAGAAGCCCCAGCACAATGACGGGGACGTAATTGTATTTCGTGATCCACACGTGAAACCTGTCTTTGGCGAGGTCAGGTACGAATTTAGCGAGGGTTCTCGTATCCTGATGTAAGGATTGGCCCATCACGATCCAACCCATGTGCGACCACCACGCACCGTCTACCGGCGAGTGCGGATCGCCTTCCTCGTCGGCGTACTTGTGGTGCATGCGGTGCGTTGCCACCCAAAAAATCGGACCGCCTTCCAGAGTCAGCGTCGCGCAAATGGTTAGAAAATACTCAACCCACTTGGGAGTCTTATATCCGCGATGAACGAGCAGACGATGGTAGCCCATCCCGATTCCCAGGCTCATCGAAACCCACCACAGAAAAACAGCGACCAGAAGCGCCTTCCATGAGAAGCAGAACAGGGCTGCGACAGCCCCCAAATGAAAAATCACCATAATCGAGGCTGTGAACCAGTTCACTCCGTACTTCATCGCTTCCCGCTTCTTGGTGCTCTGGACTCGCATCACGCACCCTTCTGGCAGCCGTTTGCTTTCCCACCATGAGCGTAACAGCCGAATCGGTGGCTGAATGTAATCGTTGTGTAATACCGCAGCTCACGCGCACAAAGCGCGAAAGAGTTACCTCTATCGGAAAAGGTAGAGCTGTCCGATGCCGCCCGTTTACGACTTGATTCAAGTTCGCGCGCCGGGAGCGCCGCGACGCAGAACACTCTGTCGGACACCTCTTAGGCGTAAAGTCGGCCTTCGGCTGCCACGCAAACTCTCACGTTGCGTTGACCGAAAGGACATGGCCAGCTTGCGGCCCGCACACCCAAGTGCTAGCGTGGACAGTTCAAGTCCCTTACAGTCTTGGCGCGGATTCGCCTAATTTTCGGCGCCTTGGGACCGGATCGCATCCGGGCCGAGCGTGGCCCGCCGCGCAGGAGTTTCGTTGCCATCGTGGAACGTTAACGATCAGAGGATTCCGCAGGGCCGCCTGGCCGTGTTTTCCTACCTTTCTGCGACCCTGGTCGTATTGCTTCTGGTCGGCTTCTGGAAATTGCAGGTCATGCAGTCGGAGCACTTTTCCGATCTCGCCGAAAAGAACGGCATCCGCTCCATTTCCATCATCGCTCCGCGCGGGGCCATGCTCGATCGCGAGGGTCGAGTGCTGGTAGATAGCTATCCTTCTTTCAGCATCCTGTTGCTCCGCGACAATCCTAAACTGCTGGAAAAAAGCCTTCCCCAAATTGAGGAAGGGCTGGGAATTGCCAAGGAAGATCTCGATCAGCAGCTCGACGCCGCGAAATTAGTGCCCAAATTCCTACCAGTGATCATCAAGCCCGCGGCCAGCGAGGCAGATATCGCGTTTGTGGATTCGCACCGCGCCGATCTGCCCGTTCTCGATTTGATGATGGTGCAGCGGCGCCGCTATCCGCACAACGAGATGCTCGCCAACACCATTGGCTACGTCGGTGAAGTTTCCGTACAGGACATGGAAAAAAATCCGGACCGCTATCGCCCCGGCGACATCGTCGGAAAAGCTGGACTCGAAAAACAATACAACGATCAGATCGTTGGCACCGACGGCATGCGCCGCGTGGTGGTCAATAGCGTCGGCAAAGTAATGCGCACGCTCGACAATGTCGAGGCCATCCCGGGCAAGCCCATCCAACTCACCATCGACGAGGATTTGCAGCAGATCGCCGAGGCAGACTTCGCCAATAAAGAAGGCGCTCTCGTTGCCATGGATGGCCGAACGGGCGAGGTTCTGGCCATGGTCAGCCGGCCCACATTCGATCCCAACGATTTCGCCGTCCGCATTCCCAATCAGGAATGGGCCCAGCTGAATACCGACCCAAAAACGCCGCTCCTCAATCGCGCGATTCAGGCCCAGCTCGCCCCCGGCTCCGTTTTCAAAGTCGTGATGGCCACAGCGATGCTCGAATCCAAAGCGATTCCCGCGAACTACACCGTGAATTGTCCCGGTTACGCCACGTTCTACGGACGGCTATTCCATTGCGACCACGCCCACGGCAGCGTGGATCTCCATAAAGGCATCGTCGCTTCCTGCGACGTCTATTTTTACAACGTTGGAAAACTGCTCGGCATTGACCGCATAGACCAGTACGCCACCGGTCTCGGCCTCGGCCGTCGCACGGGAATTGATCTGCCCAGCGAAGAGCCCGGCCTGATGCCGTCGGAAGACTGGGTCGAGCGCGTGGATCACCACAAGTGGTATCCGGGCTCCACAATCTCTGTGTCCATCGGACAAGGCGCCGTGATGGTCACGCCGATACAGCTCGCTCGCATGATCTCGGCCATCGCCAACGGCGGCACGCTACTCCCTCCGCATCTCATGAAAAACGCCACGGATCTGAAATCGGAATCGTTTCCAATCTCGGACGACACGGTCCAGCAGGTGACGGACGGCATGTGGGGCGTGGTCAACGAGCCCGACGGAACCACTTCCGGACAGGTAAAGCTGCAGAACATAGACTTTTCCGGCAAGACCGGCACAGCGCAGGTCGAAAGCTTCGAGCTGCAAAATAAACTGGGCAAGAAGTTAAAGGAAAATGGCTGGTTCGTCGGCTATGCTCCGCGGCGCCATCCGGACATCGTTGTGGCAGCGCTCGTCCAGAGCGGGGGATGGGGCAGTACTTCGGCCGCGCCGATCGTGCGCGATGTGGTGAAAGCCTACTACGACAAGAAGAACGGACACCTTCCGCAGCAGCCTTCCACGGCGGATAACATTCCGCCGTCGGCCGCGATACATCCGGCAAGCGTGAACGCAAGAGCGGAACAACAATGAAGGATCGCCCCCGCGTTCAGGATTTCGACTGGCCCCTGCTCGCCATCGCCGGCGCCATCAGCGTGCTTGGCGTGCTCGAAATTTATTCTTCCACACATGCGAGTCCTATGGCCGGACTGCAATGGAAGCAGTTGATGTGGATCGGTATTGGCGTGGCGGGAATGTTCCTGATCTCGCGCATTGACTATCACACTCTGTTGGACCGGGCTCCCGCGTTGTATCTCATCGGGCTGGCCGGCCTTTTCGTCGTCCTGGCGATCGGCTACTCTCGCTTGGGCGCAAAACGCTGGATTTCACTTGGCGGCCAGACTTTGCAAGTGTCCGAACTGATGAAGTTGATTATAATCATCGTGCTTGCGCGCTACCTCGCGGAGGTTCGCACGGATCGCTTGTCGCTGACCGATCTGCTAAAGATTGGCATTTTGACTCTGATTCCCGTAGGCTTGATCTTGAAGCAACCCGATTTGGGAACCGCCATGGTTTTGGTTCCCGTTGCTGTGGTAGGAGCGCTCTGCGCCGGCATTCAGTGGAAGCACTTGGCGGTCGGCTTGGTGATCATCGCGCTGCTTGTGCCGCTTGGCTGGAACATGCGCAGGCATTTAAAGCCGTACCAGCAGCAGCGCATTAATACGTTTCTGCATCCGGAAGAGGATCAGCGGGGCGCCGGATATCAGATCACGCAGTCCAAGATCGCTGTCGGCTCCGGTGGATTTTGGGGTAAGGGCTTCGGCAAGGGCAGCCAGAACCAGTTGGGTTTCGTACCCATCCGGTATTCGGATTTTATTTTGGCGGCTTTTGCTGAGGAACAAGGTTTCATTGGCGTTTGTCTCGTTTTGCTGTTGTACTTGGGCCTGATTCTGCGGCTGGTGGACAACGCGCAGAAAGCGAAAGATCGTGCCGGGATGTATGTCGTGATGGGAGTCACCGCTATCCTGGGTTTCCACGTTCTAGTCAACGCTTCGATGGTGATCGGATACATGCCGGTCACCGGCATTCCACTGCCGCTGATGAGCTATGGAGGGTCGGCAACGGCCTTCGTGTTTTTGGCTTTGGGACTCGTGATGAACGTCCGCATGCGGCGCTTCGTCAACTGAACCCCGGCTGTGAGAGCCCGTAACAAGATTCAGCATTGTCCGTGCCCCGAAAATTCGGAGCCGGAATTCGGATTCCAATTTTGATTTGAGGAACGCATCGGGTGAGGAAAGGCAATCCGCACAATTTGAGTTCTTTCCCGAGCAGCCTGCCCTGGCATTTCTTCGCCATCGCCCGCCGCTCCGCCGGCCGAACTGCGCGCGCTGTTCCTGCGCCCTGCGCCGGTCCGATGCGCCACGAGGAGTTTTCAAATGTCGAAGGAAATGGTTATTTCGGCGAACCCCCACGAGACGCGGGTCGCCATTATGGAAGAAGGCCTGCTCTGTGAGTACTACGTTGAACGAGAGAAAGAGTTTGCGCTTGTAGGCAGCATCTACAAAGGGCGTGTGACGCGCGTGCTGCCAGGCATGCAGTCGTCCTTCGTGGATATCGGACTCGATAGCGACGCCTTCCTGTACGTCACCGACTTCCTCGAAGGAATTGAGGAGCTCGACGAACACATCGCCACGGACGACAAGGGCTTGAAAGCGCCGGAACTCGCCGTTCCGTCTGTGACGACGGCCGGCACACCGTCAGGCGCCGCGTCCAGCGCCGGTCCCACGTCGTTTGAACCAGGCGCCGCTGAATCCGCGTCGGAATTTTCCGGCGCCGCGCACGAAGATTCCCCCATCGAACCAGGAAACGCGGCCGTACCTTCGGTTGCGCCTTACTCAACGAACGCATCGCCTGCGAGTCCCTCGGCCCCGCACGACCGCGGGCGCTTTGACAATCGCAGCCGCTCGGGCCGCGATTTTGGCCGCCGCGGCGGCGGCGGCCGAGGGCGCAGTGGACGATTCAATCGGGGCGGTGGTGGACGCGATCGCGGACGCGGCGGCGACCGGCGTTTCGGCCGTGAACTTCCATCTTCGAAATACGCTTCGCCGCACTCGCACGACGATGTCCCCGGCGACACTTCGACGCGAGAAGGACACGTTGACATCATCTTGCCGGGAGAATCTCTGGCAAAGTTCCGCGAAAAACCGGCGAGCGAAAATCTAAAGCCGGCGCATGACGAGGCCACCTCGGCAGCTGCGCCAGGCGGGCATCACGAGCCGGTGGAATTTGACGCAAGCGCGAGTACCGCGGCACCCATCGAGCAGGCCGAACAGATTCACGAATCGCCCGCCCCGCGCCCATTTGAGCCGCGGCCTGATTTCCGCGGCACGCCTCGCACGGAATCTCCACGACCATTGTCGACGGGCCTCGAACCGCTGCCTGGCGAATCGCTCTCAAAGTGGAAGCAGCGCGAGGCTCCGATTGAACCCGTCCCAACGGTTGTGCCCACCACGACGAGCGAGCAGCAAGTAGAAGCAGCTGCTCCTGACACCGCGGGTGGGGCCCCCACGTTCCACCGAGAATTGGCGCCGCGGATCGAGCATGAAGGAGCCGAGTTTCACGCCGCCCAACCCGCCCACGAACATCACCCCGTGGCGGAGCTGACCGAAGACGAGGCTGCAACAGTGGCGGAGCATGTGGCCGAGGCCCAGCAGGAAGAGGCGGAACGCGACGCCGAAGAGCGGAGTTTTGCCGCTGCCGACGACGCTGCCGGCGCGGTACACGACGAGGTCGAAGGTGAAGAACACCGCGAGATGCGGGAAGCCGCGGCCGAACGTGAAGCAGCCATCGAAGCCGAAGAGACTGCCGAAGCGGAAGAACACGAACTCGAGGAGGAAGAAGCGGACGCCGAGACGGAAGGGATGATTGCTCCTCCCGCTGAATCCGAGCCCGAGCAGGAACCTGAAACAATTTCCGCCGAAAGCGAGCCCTCGATTTCCGGAGAGATCGCGCCAGCGCAACAGCCCTGGAAGGCGCAAGTGCGGGACGATTTCCGCGCGCGAATGCAGAATCCGGCGCGCCGTGGAGGACGCGACCGCGGCCGTCGGGACGATCGCGGACGCCGTCCGCAGCACGGGCGCAGCGGCGGGCACAGCCATCATCACTCGGCGCCGCGCCGCCCGCAACTCATCGCCGACATGCTGAAGCAGGGCCAGGAGATTATCGTCCAGATCGCCAAGGAACCGCTTGGCAAGAAGGGTGCGCGGATCACCAGCCACGTTGCTTTGCCGGGCCGCTTTCTCGTTTACATGCCCACCCTGGACCACACCGGCGTGTCGCGCAAAATCGCTTCAGCCGAAGAACGCGCGCGCTTGCGTCACCTGGTGAACGACGCGAAAGGCACCGCCGGCGGAGGGTTTATCGTGCGCACCGCCGCCGGAGCCGCAGCGCCGGAGGAAGTGCGCGCTGACGTTGAATTTCTGACGCGCACCTGGTCCGAAATTAAGGCGCGCTCGGAACAAAAGAAGGCGCCCTCGCTTCTGCATCGCGACCTCAATCTCGTTCAGCGATTGCTGCGCGACCACATGAGCTCCGATTACACGGCGATCTGGGTGGACTCGGAGGAGGAATACACAAAGGTTGTGGATTTCATGAGCCGCTTCCAGCCGGCGCTCGTGAATCGCGTGAAGCTTTACACCAAGGACAATCCGGTTTTCGAGGAATTCGGCATCCAGCAGGAAATTGACAAGGGCCTGCGGCCGAAGGTCTGGCTGAAATCGGGCGGATATATCGTCATCAATCACACCGAGGCGCTGGTGGCCATTGACGTGAACACCGGCAAGTTCGTGGGCAAAGGCTCCAATCGGCTGGAAGACACGATCGTGCGCACGAACACGGAGGCAGCGAAAGAAATTGTGCGCCAGATGCGCCTCCGCGATCTCGGCGGCATCATCGTGGTTGACTTCATCGACATGGAGGAGAGGCGCAATCGCGACAAAGTAATGGCGGCACTGGAAGACGCGTTGCGCGCCGACCGCGCGCCGTCGAAGGTCCTGCGCTTCAATGAATTCGGACTGGTAGCAATCACGCGCAAGCGCACAAAACAGGCGCTCGAGCGCATGCTCTCGCAGCCCTGCCCGTACTGCACCGGCTCGGGCATGGTGAAGTCCATCTCCACGCTTTGCTACGAAATTCAAACCGAGGCGCACAAGATGGCCGCGGAGCTGAGCTCCGGCAGCATCACCCTTCGCGTTCATCCGGAAATCGGCAAGGCGCTCAAGACGCGCGAGTCGTCGCTGATTGACGAGCTCGAACAATGGACGAAAAAGACGGTGATCATCCAGGCTGATCCCACCCTGCATTGGGAGCAGTACGACATCTACTAGCGGCTTCGGCAAGGAATCGCCGATGTAGTCCTATTCGTTGCGGTGGGGCTGATCCTATGGAAAACCAGCATCGGCGAAAAGCTCAGCGCCAACAGCTTCATTTACCTTCTCGCAGCCGCCGCGATTGTCTCCGGCGCGGGGCTTTTCGTCTGGTACGTGTTCTACCGAATGCCAGGCCATGCACGTTTAGCTGCTGAAGCGCTGCTCCTTGAACGGGTCGCCGTGCATGTTGTAACCGTTCTCTTCCCAAAAGCCGGGGGCGTCGTGGGCCATAAATTCGAGTCCGCGGACCCACTTCACGCTTTTCCACGCATAGAGGTTGGGCACCACGAGACGCACCGGATAGCCGTGCTCGGCAGGGAGCGGTTCGCCATTGTGTTTCAGCGCGAAGATCGTCGCCGGGAGCATTAGATCTTCGAGCGGTACATTCGATTTGTAGCCCTGCTCGGCGACGACCATCACGTATTTTGCTTCCGGCTTCGCGCCGGCGAGCTTCAGCACTTCCGTGAACGGCACGCCTTCCCAGCGAACGTCGAATCGGCTCCAACGCGTGACGCAATGCATGTCCGCAGTGACCTGCTTCATGGGCAAGTGCGCGAACTCGTCCCAGGTGAGGCGGACCGGTTGCTCGACCAATCCCGCGATGCGGAAGTCCCATGTTTGCGGATCGAAACGAGGCACTGAGCCTTCGTGGAGCACGGGCCACTTCAGCGTGGCTGATTGTCCGGGAGGCAGACGGCCGGCGTCGCGCATGGCGCGTTCGAGCTGCTTTCGTTCCGAGTTTCCGCCGAAGAACATTTATGCTTTCCCCTTCGATTGAGTCAATCGCAGACACCATTGTACATCGGACGAATCCGAACCGACGGCGGAGAGCGCAAGGTGTTAACCATCGGCAATCAACCATTGTGGCGCGGAATATCCCTGCGGAAAGCCCTATCGTCCGAGCTAAACACGAAGAACAAAGTGACGCGCGGGACGTGCTTCAAACACGGAGCGGAATCGCGTGTGCTATCATGGCGCGATCGAAAGCATCGCGATTGCGCACAGGGAGCCGCATTTGACCGCGCGTATTCTCAACGGCAACGTAATTCGGGACCAAATCTACGCCGAACTGCAACCGGAGATCGCGGCGCTGGCGTCGGCGGGAATTCGTCCAGGCCTGGCGGCCGTGCGGGTGGGTGAGGATCCCGCGTCGAAGCTTTATGTAAATAGCAAAGTCGCGGCGTGCGAAAAGCTGGGGCTCGCGAGCTTTCATCTGACGCCGCCCGCTTCGATCACTACCGAGGAATTGCTGGCCATCGTCAGCGAATTGAACGACCGCGAGGACGTGGACGGAATTCTGGTGCAGACGCCGCTGCCCAAGCAGATTGACTCGAAGAAAATTTTGGATGCGGTGATTCCAGCGAAGGACGTGGATGGATTTAATCCCGTGAACGTCGGCCGGCTGGTGGCGGGACGTCCCGCGCTCGTGGCGTGCACACCCGCAGGAGTGATGGAAATTCTGCGGCGCAGCGATATTCCGATCGAGGGCGCGAACGCCGTGGTGATCGGGCGCAGCGACATCGTCGGCAAGCCGATGGCGTTGCTGCTGTTGCACGCGAATGCAACGGTGACGGTATGCCATTCGAAGAGCAAGGATTTGCCGGGCATCGCACGGCGCGCAGATATCATCGTCGCGGCGATCGGCAAACCCGCGATGGTGACGCCGGATTTCGTGCGGCCGGGCGCGACGGTGATTGATGTGGGCCAGATTGTGATCAAGGACGCCGCCGAGGCGGAGCGTATCTTCGCGAGATTTCCGGCGAAGCTCGAATCATTCCGCCAGAAGGGCTCGGTCCTCGCGGGAGACGTTCATCCCGACGTGATGGAGGTAGCCGGCGCGTACACACCGGTGCCCGGCGGCGTAGGTCCGCTGACCATCGCCATGCTGATGAGCAATACGGTGAAGGCGGCCCGCATGCGGCGCGGGGCGCGCGTTCCGGTTGCCGCGTTCTCCCATCGCTGATGCTGCGCATTGGACTCACTGGCGGAATTGCTTCGGGAAAGTCCACGGTAGCCGGCATGCTGCTTGATTTGGAATATCCCGTGCTCGATGCCGACACGATCGCGCACGAGCTGCTCGAACCCGGCCAGGACGCTTACAACGACGTCGTCCGCGAATTCGGCGACGGCGTCCTGAGTAAGGGCGGCGCCGTGGACCGGACGAAGCTCGGAGCGATTGTCTTTTCAGACGCGCCGAAGCGCGCGCGGCTCAACCAAATCCTGCATCCGCGCATCCATGAGGTGGTGACGAAGTGGTTCGCGGCGCTCGATCGTCGGGGCGGGCCGGACATGGCGTTCGAGGACGCGGCGCTTATCCTGGAAGGAGGCGCCAGGAAGAACCTCGACCGCGTGGTGGTCTGCTGGTGCACGCCGGACCAGCAATTCGAGCGCCTGCAGCAGCGCGGACTTTCCGCGGCGGACGCGAAGCTCCGAATTGCGGCTCAGATGCCGCTCGATGAAAAGCGGCGACTGGCCGATGAAGTGATTGATTGTTCCCGCTCGATCGAGGAAACGCGGCGGCAAGTGAACGCGGTGATAGGCAAACTGAAGGAATTCGCCGCTGCGGGAAGAAACAAATCGTGAAGCGGTTGCGTATCACTTGTCAGAAGGAAATCGCGCAATGGCACGATCTCAAAATCAAGGAACCGCAGTTCGGCTGCTGGTCCTCGGGCTGATCATCGGCCTCGCCGCATATTGGGCGGGCTCGCGCTACGGGCAGCACGCACCAGGCTCCGTCCAAGCGGTGCCCGCGAACCTGCCGGCGGACGAACGCCCGATTACGTTGGACGCCACCGAGCAGGAAAACGTTCAAATCTACAAGCAGTCGTCTCCGGCGATTGCCAACATCGTGACGCGCGCGGTGCAATATGATTTCTTCATGGACGCCGTGCCGGTGGAGGGCGCGGGCTCCGGATTCGTGATTGATACCGACGGGCACATCCTGACGAATTATCACGTGGTGCAGGGCGCGGAAACGATTGAAGTCACACTTGGCGACCAATCGCGCTACAAGGCGAAATACATCGGCGCGGACACGCGCAACGATATCGCGCTGATCCAGATTGATCCGAAAGGGCGAAAAATCACGGCCCTGCCGCTGGGGGATTCGCGCAATCTGCTGGTGGGCCAGCGCGTGCTGGCAATAGGCAATCCATTCGGATTCCAGAGCACGCTGACGACAGGAGTGGTGAGCTCGCTCGGGCGCACTGTGCAGACCGGCGAAAACACATTTATTGACGAGGCGATCCAGACCGATGCAGCGATTAATCGGGGAAATTCCGGCGGCCCGCTGCTGAATACGCGCGGAGAAGTGATCGGGATCAACAGCGCAATCTATGCGCCGACGGGAACGACCGCCGGAATCGGATTCGCGATTCCCATCAATACGGCGCGGCGAGCGGCGGAGGATCTGATCTCGACGGGCCGCGTGCGTCGCGCGTCGCTGGGCGCAGAGGGCCGGGCGATCTGGCCGAATCTGGCGGACGCGCTGCATCTGGGCGTGCAGCAGGGCATTTTAATCGAACGCGTAGTGCCCGGCGGTCCCGCAGCGCAGGCCGGCATACGCGGCGGCACGCGATCGGTGCTCGCGGGCCTGCAAGAGTTGCGGGTGGGCGGGGATGTGCTCGTGGCGGTGAACGGAAAGGAGATCACCAGCCAAATGGACCTGAATCTTCTGCTGAACCGCGCGTGGCCGGGAGACACGATGACGCTGACGATTTACCGGGACGGCAAGAAAATGGATGTCCCCGTAAAGCTGGGAGACGGTTAGTCGGCTGGCCGTCGGCTACCACGGAATTTTTTCTCGCCATTCGTCGCGGACGCGGTCGCGCTCTTCTGCGGTCAATCCAAACCACGATTCAGCGGCATCGCGGACGCTCTCGAGCGCGGCTTGCATTTCATCCTGCTTGGATTTCATCATGTCGCCATCGGCATTCGTGGGGACGCGAATGGGCGGCGCCACGAACATCACCACGCGCGAAAAGGGATATGGAATCTGAAACAGGTCCCACGACTTCTGGAATGTATGCGCGTGCTGGACCGCGATGTGAAACACGGATATCGGGCTTCCGGTGCGTCGCGCGAGGATCACGGGCCCCGGCTTGGCGACGTAGCGCGGTCCTCGCGGGCCGTCGATGGTGAAGCCTACGTGGCGGCCCGCTTCCAGGCTTTGGGCCATCGCCGCCAGCCCTTCGACAGCGCCGCGCGATGAACTTCCCTGCGCCGTCCCGAACCCGAGGCGTTCGATTACGCGGCGCGTCCACTGGCCGTCGAAATTTACGGTGTTGAGCACGACGATGCCCCGCTGGCGCCAGATCCACGCGGCGGAAAGTATGCAGCGGTGCCAGAACGCCCCGATTCCCGGTTCGTCCCCACTTCGAATTTGTATGGCGTTGTGAATGCCGACGATTTCCACGCGCAGCGTGGGGCCCAGCAGGCGAATCATCCAGTACGCCGCCCAGGCGATCACGGGAATCTGCATCCGACGCCAGCGCGAAAGCTGCGGCATGGCAATGCCGGATGCCGTTGCCGGAGTAGCGGGCGCGCCGGAGCTAGAGGTGGCGTTCACTGCGGTATAGTATAGGCGGACTCGATGAACCTTCGGCTCCAATTCGTGCCACGCCCCGGACGTGTCTCCGGATTTGCGCGCGGGAAGCTGATTGGTTTCCTGCTGTGTGTACTCGTGGGCGTTCCGACCGCCGCGCGCGCCCAGAGTGCGCCTGCCGACGCGATTGGGCGAATCGAAGGCAGGGACATATCTTGCGAGAACGGCACGCCGACGAACGGCGGGACGACGACGGTTGGGTCCAGCCTTTATGTTTCGAACGGCAGCGTAGTGACCGTGCATTCGGGCCAAGCGGTGATGACCCTGTACGCGGGAGGACAAGTGGAAGTCTGCGGCCCGGCAAAATTTACAATGCTCTTGTCGGGCGATGCTGTCACCCTGGCGCTGAATTTCGGACGCGTGCGCGTGGAATTGCCGGCGAAAACGGCGCTGCGGATTTTCACGCCGACGATTATCGGCACGCCGATTGACATTAGCGGCGGAGCGCGCGATGTGACCGTGGGCTTGAGCCTGGACGATTCGCTGTGCGTGCTGGCAACGAGCGGCGCGATCCAACTGGAACATCAATTCACAGGTGAGAAACTGATTGTTCCGCAAGCGGGAGAATTTTTCCTGAGCGCGGGTCGCCTGCTCCCGGTAGCGGGAACGCCCGGAAGTTGCCAGTGCACGGCGACTGAGACGAGTCCGGTGGCGCCTCCCCACGCGCCGACTCCGGACTATGCTGCCTCGGTGATGCCGCGGGCAACGCCCGTGGCTGTGCCCCCGCCCTCGCAGTTTGCTGCCGAACCTGAACCCGAGACGAGGCCGAATATCGAAGTCGGCGTGCTGGCAGCAGCGAACGAGACGCATCCGGTTGCTCCTGCGCCGAAAAATATTGTTCCCGCTGCGCCGCCGACTTCCGCGCCGTTGTACACGGCGGTTCTGCCGCCGCTGACGTACATGGCCGGGATGCCTATTCGGCCGCCCGATCCCACCCCGGATATGGTGCTGCTGATCCGCGAAGCGCAAGTCTCGCCGGATTGGGAATTCACGGGCCATGTAGCCGCACCAGAATTCGCACAGGCCATGCAGCAGGCACTGGGAGAAAAGGCGGCGACGCCGCAAACGCAATCGGCGGCGGAGAATCCGCCGGCAACTGCGCCCGCGAAAAAGAAGGGCGGATTCTGGGCGTCGCTCAAGAGAGCCTTCGGAGGCGGCGGAGGAAGCACTTAGGATTGGGCTAAGCGCGGAAGACGAGGATCGAATAAACACACGTTCGGATGGCAAACTTCAAGAAACACTTCCCGGTGTGACGGTCCCTATCGAATCGTCACATTCCTTCGTAGTTTGGCCCGCCACCGCCCTCCGGCGGAACCCACCGAATAATCTGGTAGGGATCGGCGATATCGCAAGTCTTGCAGTGGACGCAATTCGCGGCGTTGATCTTTAGTTTTGGAGCGCCCTTGTCGGCGACCATTTCGTAAACTGCTGCCGGACAAAAATACTGACAGGGATTGCCGAATTCGCGGACGCAACGGTCGCCGCAGATGTTCGGTTCGAGAACAAGGAGGTGGCAGGGCTGGTCTTCGTCGTGGCGCGTACCGGAGTGATAGACGTCGGTGAGCCGGTCGAAGGTGAGTTTGCCATCGCCCTTGAATCGCGTCGATTGATCCACCAGCACGCGTTCACGATGAAGGTTTTCATATTCCTTGTAGCCCGCTTCGGAGCGCATGGGATCCACTAGTCCGCGTCCGCCGCTGACCATCTGCAGCGCGGTGTTGACCATGCCCATCAAAAATCCGTCGTGGAATCCCTGATGAACGTTCCGCACCGCCCATAGTTCTTTCTTGATCCAGCTCTTCTCGATTTTCTGCTGGTACGCGGAAAGTTTTGCGGCGGACGTATCTCCGGCGCACAGCGCATCATAGATAGTTTCTGCGGCGAGCATGCCGCTCTTGATCGCGGTATGAATACCCTTCAGTCGCTGCGAGTTCAGCAGGCTCGCAGAATCGCCTGCGATCAGGCCGCCGTCCACATAATTGCGCGGCATGGAGTACCAGCCGCCGTAGGGGACGGTCTTCGCGCCGTAGCGGACGAGTTTTCCGCCCTCGAGAACGCGGCGAATGTAAGGATGGGTCTTGTATTTCTGGAATGCAGCGTGCGGGTCGAATAACGGATTGTGGTATTCGAGCGCGACAACCATCCCGACCGACACGCGGTTGTTACACATGCCGTAGATCCAGCCTCCTCCATAGATGTCGGACGCAAGCGGCCAGCCGGCCGTATGCGCGACGTAGCCGGTTTCAATTCGTCCGGGCTGCACATCCCACAATTCCTTGATGCCGATGCCGTAGGTCTGGGGATTGAGGCCGTCGAGCTTTAATTTGTTGACCAGGTCCTTGGTCAGCGATCCGCGCGCTCCTTCCGCCAGGACCGTGACCTTGGCGCGAAGCTCATAGCCTGGCGTAAAGTTGTCCTTGTGCTTGCCATTTTTGTCCACGCCCTTATCTTCGGTGAGGACGCCGGCAATCCCGTTTTTCTCATAGAGAAGTTCCCTGCCCGCGAACTGTGTGAACAGGTTCACGCCTTTTTTCTCAACAAGTCCTCCCAGCCACTTCACGATCTTGTTCACCGAGACAACATAGTTTCCGTGATTCTTAAAGGGCGGCGGAGTAATCGGGAATTTCCAGCTGCCGCCTTCAGTCAGGTAGTAGACGGCGTCGCCGGTGACAGGCGTATCGAGTGGCGCGGATTTTTCGAAATCGGGGACGAGTTCGCGGAGCGCGCGCGGGTCCATGATGGCGCCGGAAAGTGAGTGAGCGCCCAGTTCCCGGGCCTTTTCGAGCACGTAGATGTTCTCGGCCGAAAGTGCGGGTGATTTTTTCGCGGCGTTATGCTGCTCGATGAGATTGGAGAGATGCAGCGCGCAGGAGAGGCCCGCGGGCCCCGCGCCGATGATCAGAACGTCTGCTTCGAGAGTTTCGCGCTCGATGGTCATGGCAAAATCTTAGCAGAATCGGAGCGATTCAACGCAGCCAGGTGTCAAACGACGGCGTAGACATATTCAGCGCGCCGCTGCGCGCGGGGGCGCTCGAGAAGTCAGGCGGCGTTGGCGAGATAATGGGCGTAGGATATACTTCCACACTCAGCCGATTGCGCGGGGCCGCTTTGTCCGCGCGCTCGGCGCGCGCACAGATTCCATCTGCACAATTTCAAGCACGGGGTCCTTTGTCCAACACGACTGCAGAGCACGCAACGATGACCGGACCGGTTCGCACGGCTGGGACGGCACGCCGAAGTGTCGCGGTGATCGGCGGATCGGCGGCGGGATTGTTCACGGCGTCTCTGCTCGCGCGCCAGGGCGCGGAAGTGCGCGTGTTTGAACGCATCGAAAGGCTCGAGCCCGAGGCGCGCACGCTGATCGTGACCGATCGCATGCGCGGGCTGCTGGGCCGCGCCGCCGAAGGCAGCGTCGTCAACGAGATTCGTCGGTTTGAGCTATTCACCGACGGAAGGGCTGCGACGATTTCGCTGAATCGCCCCGACCTGATCGTCGAGCGGCGCGCACTGATTCAGAGTCTGGCCGAAGAGGCGCGGGGCGCCGGCGCAAAAATTGAATTGGGGCGGCGTTTTCAAGGATTGCGCGTAAACGGCCGCGGTTTGACAGTCGAGGTCGAACGTTGCGCCAACGGGAGCAGCGAAGAGATTCACACCGATGATGTGGTGGGCGGAGACGGCGCCGCGAGCCGAGTGGCGAAGGCCGCCGGTTGGGCGCCGCTGGAAACCGTGCCTCTGTTGCAGGCGATGGTGGCGCTGCCGAAGGACATGTCGCCGGACACGGTGCGCGTGTGGTTCGTTCCGCAGGACACGCCCTATTTTTACTGGCTGATTCCGGAGTCGCCGACGCGCGGAGCGCTCGGCATGATCGGAGAAACAGGCCCGGAGACAAAGCGCAGCCTGGAACAATTCCTCGAGAAACGGAAATTCGAGGCGATTGAGTTCCAAGGCGCGCGGATTCCAGTCTACAAGCGCTGGATTCCGGTGCGGCGAAAACTGGGCGGTGGATGGGTCTATCTGGTGGGTGACGCCGCTGCGCAAGTAAAGGTGTCCACGGTAGGCGGCATCGTCACCGGATTTCGCGGAGCCCTCGGCGTCGCCGAGGCGATCCTGAACGGCGGCAGCAGCCGCGAACTGCGCACGTTGCGCCGCGAACTTGATTTTCATCTGCTGTTGCGCCGTTCACTGCACCACTTCCAGCAATCGGACTACAGCCATCTGGTGGACCTCCTGAACGACCCCGCCAAGAAATCGCTGGGCGAATATTCGCGCGATGAAGCGTGGAAGATGCTCTGGCGAGTGTGCTTGAGACAGCCGCGGCTGGTGTTGCTCGGCCTGCGCGGCCTGCTGATGCATCACCGTTCGATTGATGAGCCTCGCGTCACGCCGGACGCGAACGCCCGACCGCGCAGGTAGCAAATTTCATGGGCCGCCGGAAATCCGTCCGCGTCGTCGCGTTGATTCTCATCCTGGTCGTGTGCGCGGCGGCGGTGGTTGCGTTTCGCGGAGCCGGGCGCTGGCTGGTTCGTGAGGATTCGCTGGCCCCCGCTGATGCGATCGTGGTCCTCAGCGGGAGCATGCCCGCGCGAGCGGAAGAGGCTGCCAGACTTTTTCGCATGGGCTACGCAAAGGAAGTGTGGGTCAGCCGGCCTGTTGGTCCCGGTGAAGAGTTGGAGGCGATGGGCATCCGCTATCTCGGTGAGGAGGATTTCAATCGCCAGGCTTTGATTCATGAGGGCGTGCCAGAGGCGGACGTCAGCGTCTTCCCCAAGCCGATTTTGAACACCGAGCAGGAAATCGAAGAGATTTGCGGCCAGATGCGGCGCGAGGGAAAGACAAGCGTAATTATCGTGACGTCTTTGCAGCACACGCGCCGCGTGAGGGTGCTGTGGCGAAAACTGGCGGGAAATGACCTGCGGTTGATTGTGCGAGGCGCGCCGCAGGACGGGTTCGACGCCGATCACTGGTGGCGCGACACGCGCGACACGTATGCGGTGTTCCGGGAAATCCTGGGATTGATGAACGCGTGGCTGGGTCTTCCAGTAAGGCCGCAGGTCTAGCAGAGCGTCCTGCGATGTTCGCCACCCGCGATGTTTCGCGCGCCTGAAATTCCGTCGTGCCTATTCTCGCGTTGCCAGCGGAATGGCGGCGGGCTCGAGAATTTTCCAGCGCTCCCATTCGGATTTGCGCGTCAGATCGCGTAGTCGAAGCTGCCATTCGATGCCCAGCTCCGCGTCGTGATGGGAATAGAAGGCCTGCCAGGAGCTGCCGTTGACTCCGTTCTCGGCGGCGCCGGCGTTCCCACCGCCGTTGCCGCCTGCGTCGGCAGGATCGTGGCTGCGGAATTCGGCGAGGCCGGCGGTGTCGAGGGGAAGCCGAAAAAATGTCACGTCGCCGTCGTCCACGGCGGGACCGTATCCGTTGCCCGAATTTTCCGGAATTGCGTTGAGGCGATGGCCGCGGAGTTCCAGAGAATTCGCGCGCAACAGCAGCTCGAGCGAAGGCGGGCGCTCGGCCGAAAGACCCGGTCGCGCGAGAGCCAGCTCCCAGAGCGAGAACGCTTCGCCGCTCTTCGCGGAATCAGGATAGTAATCGAGACAACGCGTCTGCCAGCCCGTTGCTTTGCGGTCCGGCAGAACTTCGGAGATGGTGGCCACGGTATGGCTGCGCCAGCGTTCAAGTTTCACCGCGCCAACGAAGGTGCCGTACTCACGAATGAATTTCTGGTCGTCCTCCGAGGCGCGGAGCGCTTCGCGCCAGAAGCGGTCGCCAAGGCGGAAAGAGAGGGTGAAGACTTGCTCGAGCGGCACCGGGGCGGCATCGCTCAGCCGGCGGCGCCATTCCGGATCGTTCATTTCTTCGAGGCTCTGGACGCGCTCGAAGAGGCGGCGGATGGTCCAGTTTTGCTGGCGCAGCAGCCGCTGCCAGTGCTGGGCCAGCACGTAGAATACAAAAACGACGATTACGGCTATGCCCAGCGCCGGCCAGAGAATTTCCATTCGGACTCTCCCGGGACGGATCGCAATCGAACGCAGCAGTTAGCGGGTTCGCCGGGATTCTACTACCAAATTCGGCGCGCGCCTACGCCGCCATCGCAAAATTGATTTCGAGAGCAGGTCGACGATTCGCCGGCGCTAGCGCTTAATGAGGGGCAGGACGGCCCGAAGCGTGGTTCCGCCGCTGCTGGAATCGAATTCGAGGGTCCCGCCGAGCTGTCTGGCGCGTTCGCGCATGCTGGCTATGCCGACTCCCGCGGATTTGGAAATTCCGCCGTCGGGCTTCCACACGTCAGAAGGGAGGCCCTTACCCCTGTCGCTGACTGTGAGAATGATCTTGCTCGAGGTGCCAGAAATCTGTACGCGAGCGGACTTGCTGCCGGAATGATGATGGACGTTGGTGAGAGCTTCTTGCGCGATGCGAAACAGCGCGAGTTCGAGGTGACCCACGAGTCGTGGCAGCTCCGCGGGCAAGACCAATTTCACTGCGATCCCGCTTCGGCTTCCGAAGCCATCGGCGAACCAGCGCATCGCAGAAGCGAGCCCGGCATCTTCGAGCAGCGGCGGGTGCAGCAGGTAGGATATGGTGCGAATTTCGCGAATGCTCTCGTCCGCCAGAGACCGGCTTTCGGCGAGCGTCGCCAGAATCTTCGGGTCGGATTTGTGAAGCATGCGGCTGAGGCTGTTCATATTCATCATCAAGCCGGCCAGGGACTGCGCGGTACTGTCGTGGAGCTCGCGGGCCACGCGCCTGCGTTCTTCGTCCTGCACGTGCATCAGGCGCGTGGACATCACTCCGGAGCGCGCGGCAGCAACCTCGGCGGCCCGGCGCTCGGTTTCATCCTGAATGGAAAGTAGAATCAACGGAGCGCCGCCCTTGGGACTGCGGAACTGGCGGCCCTGCAGCATCATGGACTTGCGGCCGATCGCCAGGAAATCGTGCTCCACCTCGAAATTCGATACTGTCGTGTTGCGAGAATGGACCTTCTCGAGCAACTCCCGCAACTCCGGGATGTTCCATTGCCCGTTCCCAAGATCGTAGATGAGAGTTCCCACCGTAGCCTTGGGGATAACCTGAAAGGTTGTGTAGAAGGAACGATTCGCGGTCACCACACGGAGGTCGGAGTCGAGCACCAGCAAGGACTCCTGGACGGCTTCGACAATCGCTTCGGCGTACTGGCGCGCATCCTCGACCGCATCGCTCGCGCGCTTCAGAGCACTGATGTCCAAAAGAGCGACCACGGCACCGTCGATTTCGCCCTCGGCTACGCGGTAGGGATGAATTCTCAGCGATCGCGGGTTTCCGCCGACGTCAGTTAGCTGGCGCTCGCGACTTTTTCCCGAGTCCATGACCGCGGCGCAGTCGTGCCTCAATTCCGGAATCGTGGCGCTCAAGCGCATGTCGCTTACGGGTCTCCCGATGTCGCTGGGCATCAGATTAAACAGGCTCTCCGCCGCGGGGGAAAAGCGCCGTATGCGCAAGTCCCTCCCCAGAATGAGGACCGGAATATCCAGGCTGCTGAAAAGATTCGTCAGGTCGCTGTTGAGCTCGCTCAATTCCGAATGGCGGTGCTCGAGCTCGTCGTTGAGCGTCGTCAGTTCCTCGTTGGAGGACTGGAGCTCCTCCTTGGCCGTTTCCATCTCTTCGTTGATGCTTTGCAACTCCTCGTTCCTGGACAGAATTTCCTCGTTGGCGGACTGCAGTTCCTCGTTCGCGGTTTCCTGTGAACGGATGATCTCATCCATCCGCGCCCGCGTTTCTTCGAGCTCCCGTTCCAGTCGCGCCAGGGCCTGGCGTTGAGGCACCTCGCGTCCGCGCGCCGAGCTCTTCTCTGTTACTGTGGACGGCCCTCCGTGAGTTGGATTCTCGCCGTCGTCCTTGAATACGACCCAGAAATTTCGGTCACCGCCCTGGCGCGGCGACAACGGGATCACTTCCACCGCCGCTTCCCTTGTCTTTCCGTTCGCTGCGATGGGAATGCGCTCTCTCCGAACGGGCATGCCCGTTTTCTTGCTTTTCTGGATTGCCGAGCGAATTTCCCAGAGCAGGCTCTCGCGGGCCATTTTCACCAGGCTCAGGCTCGCCGGCCCTGCGACCGGTTCCAGATAGGCGGATGTGCGCCCACTGAACTGCATGATCTCCAGATTTGAATTCACCAGAACCGCCGCCGGGCCGTGCCGCGCCATCAGAACGCTTTCGGCCCCGGCGGATTTCGCCAGCGATTCCTCGCCCGCCGACGGAAGCGGTGTGATGCGCGCGACCTGCGCCTCCTGCGCCGCCGCTCTTCGTTCAAAGACCAGCCGGCTCGGACCAGTCTTTCGCGTATAAATTCGGTAGCTCCGATCCAATGGAGCGAAGAGGTCGGAATGCGATGCAATGCTCTCGGCCCGGCCGAGGAGAAGCATCCCGTCCGTTTTGAGCGCGTAATGAAAGATTGGAATCACGCGGTCCTGCAGCTCAGCCCCCAGGTAGATCAAGACATTGCGGCAGCTGATCAGGTCCACTCGCGAGAAGGGAGGGTCCTGAAACACGTTTTGTCTCGCGAAGACGCATCTTTCGCGGATGTCTTTCCTGATCTGGTATCCACGGTCCAGCTTCACGAAGAATTGCTTCAACCGCCGGGGCGAAACCTCCTTCACTTGATTCGGCGTATACACGCCGGCCCGCGCCTTCTCGAGCGACGGCTCGTTCAGATCGGTCCCAAAGATTTGTATGGGAACGTCGTCGGTGCTGCCCTTTGCACACTCCAGCAGGCAGATCGCGATCGAGTAGACCTCTTCACCTGTGGCGCAGCCCGGAACCCAAATCCGGATCGGCGCCGAGGGCTGGCGCACCTTCAATATCTGTGGAAACACCTTCTTCTTCAGGATTTCAAATGCAGGGGCGTCGCGGAAAAATCCGGTGACGTGAATCAGGATGTCTTCGTGCAGGGCGCTGACTTCTTCGGGATGGTTCGCCAGGAATTTCGCATAGTCCAGCAGGTTCCGGCTCTTGTGTAGCACCATGCGGCGGCGGATGCGACGCACGACAGTGCCCTTCTTATACTGCGTGAAATCGGAACCCGTGCTCGACCGAAGCCGCTGCAAAATTCCTCCCAACACGTCCCCATCCATGGACTCTTCCACGGGACGCGTGGCCGCGCGAACCACATAGGGATGACGGGCAATCTGAATTAATTTTTCGCCGATCTGCGGTGGCGGCAGGACAAAATCAACGCATCCGGTGGCGATCGCGGCATGCGGCATGCCGTCGTATTTTGCGGATTCTTCGCTTTGCGCAAACGCGATCCCGCCCTGGACCTTGATCGCCTGCAATCCCAGAGCGCCGTCCGAGCCTGTGCCAGAGAGCACCACGCCGATAGCCCGGTGGCCTTCCTCCTGGGCCAGCGATTCCATGAATCGGTCAACGGGCATGTGCAGCCCGTGGCTCTGGCCGCGGGGCCTCAGTAGCAGCGTCCCGCGCTCATAGATCAGGTCCTTACCGGGTGGAATCACGTACACGTGGTTCGCTTCTACCGCCGTAGTCTTCGCCACTTCCGACACCGGTATCTTGCTGACGCGCGATAGCAGGGACACGAGCGAACTATCCTGTTTCGCCGCCAGGTGTTGCAGCAGGACGATCGCAATTCCGCTCTTCGCAGGAATGCTCGAAAGAAGCTGGGTCACGGCCTCCAGGCCGCCCGCCGAGGCGCCGACGGCGACCACCGGAAATACCGCTAGCCCTGCTCGCGCAGCCTTTTGTTTCCGCTTTCCGGGATGGGTACGCAGGGGTCTCCGCCTCGGTTTCATACTTGCTCCAACCGGCGAGACTCGGGCTTGTCTGGGATAAAAACCGCGCTCGGCGTGCGGTGCATCGCTGCCCCCCGGCAACGATGGCCCCCTCGCGGGTGATCGGAATCAGGTTTTGAGCCCGTCCGGTCGGCGGAACATATACCATAGAGAGACGGTAGTAGCCAAATAAATGTCGTCGGGCTCATAGCGCGCGCCAGCGCGCCCTTCTTATTCGCGGGTTTGCGGTTCGTTACGTGGCAATCCGATACTGTTATTTCGTGGCAGTCGCGCCGGTGACCTTGAAATTGAACAGCACCGTGCCGCTGGGGTAAAGCGCGTCACGGAACTGGGCGCTCTGCGAATCGCCGGGGTCGAGGGAAAGCGACGGAATCGTTCCGCTGTTGTTCGCCAGCACCGTGCCGTCCCGTCCGATGTAGGTCGTCTGGTACTGGATGTTGCTGTACGTGTAGGTCTGCGAAAGATTGCGCAACTCGACCGACCACGAAGCGGTGGTGCCGGTGTAATCCTTGTCCATCTTCTTGCTCACCACGCGCAGGTCCTTCACCGCATCGGCGTTTGACTGCGGAGTCGCCGCGACGGTTGCGGCTGCGGGCGTCGCGCTTTGCGTGCCGCCTTTCTGGCTCATATAAAATACGATGCCGCCGACGATGACCACCACTACCACGGCAATGCCGACCCACAAACCTGTACCGCTGGTCTCGCCCTTCGTTTGAGGTGTTTCAAACATAGGAATGACCTCCCCCAGCGCGGAACTTAACACGATGGCTTTGGCGGTTCAATACAATCCCATTTTTCGGCGGCCCATCCATTTGAACTGCTCCGGCAAGATCGGCTAGCCTATTCCCATGGAACCTAGGGAGCTCGTGCGCAGGTGGGTGGAAGCGTTTAACCGGGCAGATGTGGAAACTCTTGCGTCCCTTTACGAGGAGGATGCTATCAACCATCAGGTCGCCGAAGATCCCGTAAAGGGACGCGGCGCGATTCGCGAAATGTTTCGCAAGGGTTTTGCAACCGCGGAAATGATTTGCATCGTGGAAAACATTTTTCAGGACGGCGAATGGGCCATTCTGGAATGGCGCGATCCAAGGGGTTTGCGCGGCTGCGGATTTTTTCACGTGCGGCACGACCGAATCGCATTTCAGCGGGGATATTGGGACAAGCTTTCGTTCCTGAGGTCGCATGGAATACCCATGGACGCGTAGGCCGGACGGTCAGGTTTTTTTCCGCGAATTCCTGGAATCGCGGCATCAAATCCCCATAATGATTTTTGCGGCAAACGCCGCTTCCATTAGACTTCCTGAGGGCACAAATGGAACTCCTGGCGTTGGTCGGAGGCGTCGCGGCGGTGTGCACCACATGCGCCTTCATTCCGCAGATCGTCAAGATCCGCAAGCAGGGCGGCGGCGACCTCTCCTACCCGATGCTGCTGCTGTATCTCACCGGCATCGTTCTCTGGCTGGTTTACGGGCTGATGTTGCGCGCCGCGGCCGTCATCTGGGCCAACGCGGCAACGGCGGTGCTGGTGGCCATCGCCATTGTCCTCAAGGCGAGCCATTCGCGAAGATAGTGGCACGCAGTCTCGAGTGAAGTTTCCGACCCGCTTGCCGATTGACTTGCGAAAGCGTAACTTTCCGCGGCGGGCCAATTTGGATCGGAGGCATCCCGGATTCGGCGGAATCATGCCGGCAAGCAATGGTCTCCAGTAATCTAAAACACGGGGGGAACGAATGTCATTCAGCGTGCAAGGTGCTCCTGATTCGAAAGCAGCGCTGTGGACCGGTCGCGTCATCAGCACTCTGGTTGTGTTGTGCCTGCTTTTCGACGGCATCACCAAAGTGATCAAGGAGCATCACGTGATGGACGCGTCCGCCAGGCTGGGATATCCCGCGGATACTGTTGTGGGCGTCGGCTCCATGCTGCTCGTCTGCGTGCTCGCCTATATGTATCCGGGCACGTCAATCCTGGGAGCGATCCTCCTGACGGGTTATCTGGGCGGAGCCGTGGCCACGCACTTTCGCGTCCATGATCCGGTGTTCGACACGATTTTCCCGATAATCTTTGGCATACTCGTTTGGGTCGGGCTTTACCTCCGCGACCAGCGCTTGCGCGCGCTCATTCCGCTGCGCAGTTAGCGTAGGCACCGGGTGGGACACTACCCGATATTTCGCTCGATGATCTCCGATTGATATAATCGGTGAGACCCCGAGCCGGAGCAGGAGAGAGCGATGAGCAAAGTTCGCGTGCTGGTCGGCACCCACAAGGGCGCGTTTGTCATTAATTCGGACGGAAAGCGCGATAAGTGGGAAGTCAGCGGCCCGCATTTCGCGGGCTGGGAGATTTATCACATGAAGGGATCGCCGGCAGACCCCAATCGCCTGTATGCCTCGCAAACCAGCGGCTGGTTCGGGCAAATCATCCAGCGATCGAGCGACGGCGGAAAAACCTGGGAGACTCCCGGCGGCGAAAAGATGCCGGCGCCAGGCGCTCCGCCTTCTGGCGAGAGCAATAAGTTCGCGTACGACACTTCAGCCGCGACCGGCAAGCCCCTGACCACGCATCAGTGGTACGACGGCACGCAGCATCCCTGGGAATTCAAGCGCGTCTGGCATCTGGAACCTTCGCTCACCGATCGGGATACGGTTTATGCGGGCGTCGAAGACGCAGCCTTGTTCCGCACGACAGACGGAGCGACGACCTGGCAGGAAGTTGCCGCGCTGCGAGGCCACGGCACGGGACCCAGCTGGCAGCCCGGCGCCGGCGGCTTGGGCCTGCACACGATCATTCTCGATCCCAGCAATCCCCAGCGAATCTACATTGCCATTTCGTCCGCGGGCGCATTCCGCACCGACGACGGCGGCAAGACCTGGCGGACCATCAACCGCGGGCTGCGTTCCGAATACATTCCCGACCCGACCGCCGAGGTGGGCCACTGCGTCCACCACATCGCCATGAATCCGAAGCGGCCGGGTGTGCTATTCATGCAGAAGCACTGGGACGTAATGCGCAGCGACGACGGCGGCGATTTGTGGCGCGAGGTCAGTGGAAATTTGCCCACGGACTTCGGTTTCGCGATTGACGTGCACTCGCACGAGCCGGAAACAATTTACGTGGTGCCGATCAAGAGCGACTCGGAACATTATCCGCTGGATGGCAAGCTGCGCGTGTACCGCAGCCGAAGCGGCGGAAACGAATGGGAACCGCTCACCAAAGGGCTGCCCCAGAGCGACTGCTACGTCAACGTGCTTCGCGATGCCATGGCCGTGGATACGCTCGATTCCTGCGGCATCTATTTCGGCACCACCGGCGGCCAAGTTTACTGCTCGAAAGATGCAGGCGACAGTTGGGCGCCCATCGTCCACGATCTTCCGGCGGTGTTTTCCGTCGAAGTGCAGACGCTGCAATGATTTGAGTAATCTCGCTCTTGCTGTTGGTTTGTAGCGGCCGCCTTTGCTGTTGCCGTAGGTTTAAATGTAGCGCCGCGGTCTTCAGCGCGGCAGCCTTTGCAGTTCGCCGTTGCCTTTGTAGCGGCCGCATTTCAGATGGGCGCATTTGGTTTGAAAGAATTCTTTGGTGGCTGCCATGATCCAGGTCGTCCTCCCCGCGCATCTGCGAACGCTGGCGCGCGTGGGCAGCGAAGTTTCGATCGAGGTCTCGGGCCCGGTCACCACGCGCGCCATCCTCGACGCGCTCGAATCCAGTTATCCGATGCTGCGCGGGACGATTCGTGACCACGTCACCCTGCAGCGCCGCCCTTTTGTGCGATTTTTCGCCTGCCAGGAGGATTTGTCGCACCAATCGCCGGACACGCCGCTGCCGGAAGCGGTCTGCTCCGGCAAAGAGCCTTTCATGATCATCGGGGCCATCGCCGGCGGCTAGGGTATTCGTAAGGAAGATGCCCGGTAACCCGACGATACGGGATTTGTGGATGCCTTTACCGTTACTGGGGCGCGACGCCTTCGACGATAAATACGCGGCTCTTCGCTGAGCGTTGCCTGATCGGCCTGACGGCCTCATAGGCTGGCGAGTCATACCAGGCTCTCGCCTTCTCCGCGCTGTCGAAAGCAATCACCACGATGGTCTTGGGAGGTTCGCCCTCGAGAGACTGGGTCTTGCCACCAATGACGAGATAGCGGTGGTTGAAAGGCGCCAACGTTTCTGGGACCTTCTTGCCGTACACAGCCATGTTATCGGGGTCCGTTACGTCGACCTCCGCGATCACGTAGGCGGGCGGCGCCTTAGCTTGCTGCGCATAAATCAACCTGGCTCCGGCAACGCCCATCGAAAGTCCAGCCAGCACAGCCAGCGCGAGTTTGGGGTTCGTTTTCACGGATTCTCTCTCCTTTAGCGCTTGCGCGAACCGGCGCTAAATCGTACGACATCGTCCGTAAGTCTCTTCTCACTGTCACGTGCTACAACTCTCGTTCATTCGACTTCGCGCCGGCGCCGCGGCCGCCTACTTCGCCGTGGCCGGCGTCGAGCCGAGCCCGAAGAGCTTGGCGGCGTTTTCCTTCAGGATCAGCGGACGCACCTCATCTTTGAACGCGACCTTGGCGAAATCCGCCATCCAGCGGTCCGGTGTAATCAGCGGATAGTCCGACCCAAAAAGCACCTTGGTCTTGAGCAGCGAGTTCGAATACTGCACCAGGTTCGGCGAAAAATATTTCGGCGACCAGCCCGATAGGTCGATGTACACCTCGGGCTTGTGCAGGCAGATGGAGATCGCCTCGTCCTGCCAGGGGAACGACGGGTGCGCCATGATGATCGGCAAGTTCGGGAAATCCACGGCGACGTCGTCAATGTACATCGGGTTGCCGTACTTCAGCCGGATTCCGCCGCCGCCGGGCATGCCCGTGCCGATTCCGCTGTGCCCGGTGTGGAACAGCACCGGTAGTTGCGCCTCGGCAAAGAGTTCGTAGAGCGGATAGGCGATGCGGTCGCTCGGAAAAAATCCCTGAATCGGCGGGTGAAGTTTCAATCCTCGCACCTGGCCAGTCGCGAGCAAGCGCTTGGCTTCGCGCACGCCCTCGGCGCCGCGCGTGGGATCAATGCTGATGAAAGCCATCATGATGTCGGAATTCGCGGCGGCGAATTCGAGGACGCTGTCGTTCGACACCTGCGGACGGCCGGAGAGGCGTTCGTCCACAGTGAACACCACGCAGCCGAGGTTGCGCGAGCGATAGTAGTCCGCCAATCCCTGGCGCCCGCGCGGCGCGCCTTCGCCGAAATATTTCTTCGCGGCTTCGTCCGCCGCGGTTCCTTCGCCTTCGTGCTCGATGTGCACGTGCACGTCAATCGCGGTCAGGCGATCCGCATCCATGCGTTTTTCATTCCCCACTGGAGACCCCCATTTCGATTCGATTCGCCGATCGGCAAAGGTGATTCAACTCGGCACGCGATTATCCATTTATTCTCGCCGTTCCTCAACTGCGTCGCACAGTCAGGTCGTGGGCAACGTACTGTACGCGCACAGGCAAGCTGGATTGTCCTCCGGCGCCGGCGAAATAAATGAGCGGCGGCAGCACCAGTGCGTCGGCAAATCTAGGCGGACTTCAGCGAAGGCGGGCGGCTGTCCCAGGAGTTGGTGAGGCGGCGGATGGTTTCGCGGAGGCGGACGGCGAGGTCCACGACGGTCTGCAGACGCTGCGTGTCCAAGGCGGAGAACTGCTCGCGGCGAGCGAGAAGCAGCTCGGCGTTGCCGAGGATTCCGGTGAGCGGGTTATTGATCTCGTGGCGGAAAATTGCAGCAAGATCGTCCGGCTCAACTGCCAGCCGCGGTCCCGTGTTGGATTTCGACGTCTTGGCCCAGCGCAAACGGCGTTCGATAAGAGCGGCGGCGATGGGGACGAAATCCCCGGCGCGCGCCACGAATTCCACGTCTCCCGCAGCAACATAGGGCGCGATCTCCACTTGCCGAATGAGCGGCGCGAGCACGATGACGGGAGCGATCGCGCGAAGCAGGTTGAGCGATTCACCCGGCGGCTTGCCTCCCAGAAGTTCGGAATCGAGGAGGATCACTGCGGGAGCGGTGCGGCTGGCATGCAGATCCAGTTGCAGCAGCGTCGGAGCGATCGCCACGCGGGGCGCCCACGTCAGACCTTCGATTTCGCGGGCGAGGCGCTGAGCGACGGATGCGTCGGCAATTCCCAGCAACGCGCTGTGGTCGGGCACACTCATCACTTTCTTCACACCAACTTTCATGGTGGACAGCTCCTTGAGCTCTGGGCCGGCACGTCAGCGCACTGAAACCGGACCGTTCGGGGCTGGGGTCCGGCCGGCGACAAGCAAACGGTTCACCGCGAGCTTCAATTCCTCCACCAGAAACGGCTTCGCAAGATAGGGAAAGCCGTTCGGCTCGAGAAACTCCAGGGTGCGAGGCGCAAGCGTATCGCCGGTGATGAACAGGATTTTCTCGCGCGCCGGGCTGCCTGCCTGCACCAGCGCGTCATAGAAGGCGGGGCCGTCCAGGCGCGGCATGCGCAGGTCGCAAATCACCAGATCGTATTCGCTGCGTGAAATGCGAGTGAGGCCCTCCTGGCTGTCGAGGACCGCTTCGGCGTGATGGCCTTCTTCGCGGAGTACATCGACGACGAGCTGGGCAACCGTCGGTTCGTCCTCAACCACGAGAATGCGGCCCGCCGAAACGGCTAACGGCCGGTCCGGCGGATGAGCCGACGTCGCGGAGCGATCGGCCTGCGGCACCGGCACGACGGGCAGCTCCACCGTGAATTTGGCGCCCGCGCCGGGCTGGTTATCGAAGGTGACTTCCCCGTCGTGCTGCTGCACGATTCCATAGACGATGGAAAGACCCAGACCCGTACCTACGCCCGGCGGTTTCGTGGTGAAGAACGGATCGAAGATCCGCGAGGCGATGGCGCGAGGAACGCCGGGGCCGTCGTCAGACACTTCCAGGAAAATGCGGCCTCCCGGGCGCTTGGCCGAGCGACAAGCCAGATGGCTCGTGCGGATGCGCACGCGCCCGCTGCCGCGCTCCTCAAGCAGCGCCTGCTCAGCGTTGATGAGCAGATTCAGGACGACCTGCTGAAGCTGATAGGGATCGGCCATGGTGAACGGCAGATTGGGATCGAGCTCGGATTCGACCTGAATGTTTTCGATCTTGAATTCGTAGCTGCGCAGCGCCACGGTGCGCTCGACGACTTCGTTGAGGTTGACGCGGGTGCGCTCGGACTTGTTTTCGCGCGCGAAGCACAGCAGGTTCTTAACGATGCGGCGGGCGCGCTCGGCCTGCTCGTAAACCTTTTCGGCTTCCGAGAGCTGCGCCGGTCCTAGGTCGCGGCCGAGGAGCAGCTGCGCGTAACCCATGATCGCCGTGAGCGGGTTGTTCAGCTCATGGGCGATGCCGGAAACGAGTTGACCCAGCGCGGCGGCTTTTTCGGTTTGCAGGAGCTTGGCTTGAATCTGGCGCTCGCCGGTGACATCGGAGTAAAGCTCGCACCATCCCATCGGGCGTCCGCGTGCATCGAGGATCGGGCGGGAAAATCTTTCGATGACGCGGCGTACCGGACGCGTCAGTTCCAGTTCGTCGTGCTCCGGCCCGCCCGCACCAGTGCCATACGATTTCCAGGGCGCCAGAAACGCGTCGGGATTGCGAAAGCGCTTGCCGATCAAATCCGGGAGCTGTTCAAAATTCGAGGTCTCCCTCAGTTGGCGCACGCCTAGTCCGAAGAGCTGCCCAAATCGCGCGTTCGAAAAACGAATGCGGCCGGAAGGATCCAGAAGAATCACGCCGACCTGGACAGAATCGAGCACGCCGCGAAGCTCGGCTTCCACTTGTCGCCATTCGGCCTCGGCTCGACCGACGATTGGCCCGTCCTCGATGCAAAGAAGCAGGAGCCGGGACCCAGGAAGGATGGTGCGGAGGACGATGCGGATGGGGGTGCCGCTTTGCAGCGAAGCGTCCAGACTGCGCGCGGCCGCGGATGGACTCGAATCGCCCCAGAGGAACGCCAGTTTATCCGCGGGAGTCTCCGCCAACAAATCTCCCAGACCGGTGCGCGGGTTGGCAGATTCCCTCAGGCGAAGCAGGTCGCGGGCGCGCGGATTGGCCATCTGAATCACGCCACCGGCATCGATGACGATCAGCGCTTCGGCGCTGGAATCGAAAACGGCACAGAAGTCGGCATTGGCAGCGAGCGACCTGGGGAGATGTGCGGGTGAACGGGCAGCAGGATGGCGTACGGCGCGAATTGGATCCGACATGTCCAGAAGAACGGTCCCCTTCGTTTGTTCCATCGCGTCGTCTACCAGCGGCCCCGCACGATCCAGTAGCTGGAAAAAATCGCCAGACCGATCGCGGCTGCGTATTCCAGTCCGCGTCGCAAAGTGGAGATCCGGCGGATTGGCGGTGCGAAGATCCACACGTGACGCATGCTGGGAACATTGCATTACGTTGACCAAGTGGCATGGTCAAAGTAAGTCGCGGTTTATCAGGGATTTGGCATGCGATCCGGAGAGATGACACGCGACGCGCTTCCCACTTCGATACGCACGGCGACGCGCAGTTCCCTCTCTAGGAATGGCTCGACTGGATTTTCTTGCGGTGGCAGCGGAGGAGACGAACGAGACAGTCGCACGTCGAGAGAGAGTGCCGGACGCGGCCACTGATGTGATCGAAAGTCTACAGTGATAATTTCAGTTCGGTTCAGGATGCGCGGGAGCGTCATACTGCTTGAGTTTGCGGTAGAGAGTGGTTTTACCGATGCCGAGGAGGCGCGCGGCAGCGAGCTTGTCGCCGCCGGACTCGCGCAGAGCGCGCAAGATGGCCCGGCGTTCGAGTTCTTCCAGCGGCATAACTTCATCGCTCTGCGGCAGGCGATCGCCCGAGCCGTATTGCAGGTTGGAGGGCAGGTCACCGACATGCAGCATGGAGCCGGAGCCGAGAGCCACGGCGCGCTCGACGGCATTCTCCAGCTCCCGGACATTGCCCGGCCAGTCATAGGCGATCAGACGAGCCATGGCATCCTCGGAGATTCCCTGCAGGTTGCCATGGGAGTCGCCGAACTTTTCGAGAAATGAATTGACGAGGATGGGTATGTCGCTCTTGCGTTCGCGCAGCGGCGGCAGCTTGATCTGCACGACGTTCAGCCGGAAAAAGAGGTCCTGACGAAACTGCCCCAGGCGCACGGCGGTCTCGAGATCGCGATGCGTGGCGGCAATCACACGTGTGGCGATGGGAACCCGGTCGTTCGAGCCCACCGGCTTCACTTCCTTTTCCTGCAATGCACGCAGAAGCTTGGCCTGCAAGTCCACGGGCATGTCCCCAATCTCGTCCAACAAGAGCGTGCCTTGTCCGGCGGATTGCATCAATCCGATCTTGGACTGCAGCGCTCCGGTGAAAGCGCCCTTCACGTACCCGAATAGCTCGGATTCGATTAGCGTGGGCACCAGCGCCGAGCAGTCCACGGGAACGAAGGGTTCGTTCTGGCGAACACCCGAGAAGTGAATGGAGCGCGCCACGAGTTCCTTGCCCGTACCGCTCTCGCCGAGAATCAGGACGGGATAGCCGTGCTGGCTCACCTTTTCGATCAAGCGGTAGACGCGCTGCATCTTGGGTGAAACGCCGATTAATCCGCCGAAACCGGGGCGGGTGCGAAGCTGTTCGCGAAGTATGCGGTTTTCCTGGTCAATTTCCAGCAAACGGATGACGCGGTCGAGCTTCGCGCGAAGCTCTGAAACATGAAAAGGCTTGGTGACGTAATCGGCCGCTCCGTGGCGCGTGGCTTCGACGGCGCTCTCAATCGTGCCGTACTGGGTCAGCACGATCACCGCCGTCTGCGGGTAAGTCTCCCGGATGCGTTTCAACAGTTCAAATCCGCCTATCTGAGGAACGCGCAAGTCGGTAATGACAACATCAATAGGACACTGTGCCAGAATTTCCGCGGCTTGCTCAGTGGTAGCGGCGGTTCGGGCGCGGAAACCGGAATCCGAGACGACGTTGCGGCAGAGATCGCGAGTCGCGTCCTCGTCGTCGACGATTAGTATTGATATGGCGGCCGGCCGATCGACCACAGATGCCGACTGGGTGCCAGAAGCTGGCATGCAGCACTCCCTTTCCACTGCGCCAATGGCAAAAGCAAAGCGAAAGCCAATGGATGATCAGTCTATCGCTGAAAACACAGCACTTAGCTATTCACATCGCTCGGTGACAGACGGAACTCTAGTTCCAAAACAGAACCAAAGACAAGATCGCAAATCTACGCAGAGAGGTAAGCCCCTACTACTCAGTTGAATGCAATTATGGGAACGGTAGAAATTCCAGTTTGAAATTGCGCTCCTAATTGCGTCTATAATCGCGGCGTTCGGAGGGCCGTGGCCGCCGGCGACTCGGGCCACCCTGCGGACTGCGGCAACATCTGAGTAACCTGAATTGTTCGACCGCTTTCTATCCAGCGGAAGGCGCCGAGCAAACTTGCAAAAGGAGCAGCACATGAAACGTGTCACTACGCTTCCGGCCATGGCAGCCCTGCTGACTCTCCCGCTCGCTGCGACCGTGCCGATGTTCGCCCAAGATCGACCCGCAGCAGGAACGGCAACGGCGAGCTCAGCCGCGCCCAACGAGGTTGCTCAGGGAACACGTTTTCTGGTCGGGCTGGACAATGTTCTGAGCACGAAAGACTCCAAGGCGGGCGACGCATTCACGGTTCGTACGCTCGTGCCGTTGGTGGCCGCCGACGGAACCGGTTTGCCGGCCGGGACCGAAGTGCGTGGTCACGTGGACAAAGTCGAAGCCGCCGGCAAGACCGGCCGCGCGCGCATGTGGCTGGCGTTTGACGACATCAAGACGCCGGACGGGTGGATGCCGCTTATCGCCATGGTGGACGATGTGCCGGGCGTCCATTCGATTCGCGTGAACTACAACCGCGAAGGAGAAATCGAAGCGAGCACCGTCAAGCGGCAGGAAGCGCTGCAGGCCGCGGCGGCGGGCGCTCTGGTAGGGGCCACGCCGGGAATGGTCTCCAAGAACGAGAAGGAAGCGGCCATGGGAGCGGCGGCGGCCGCGGCCGCGGCGTATATGGTCGCGGCAGGACTTGGGCAGGAGGTAACGCTTGAGAAAAGCACCAAACTCGAGCTGATCCTCGAGAGATCGCTGCTCTTTCCCCGAACCTGATTTTGCGGATTGATGTGCAGCGCCTTCCGCGGGGACGGCGCTGCACGCGTCCTAACCGCGCAGTACCGTCGCCCCTGCTGTGGCCCCCTTCGCTTGGAAATCCCGTAGACTGCTGGTAGATTCAAACTCTCGATGGCGCCCGAACATTCATCACTACAGCGCATACTGATCGTCGAAGACGAGGAAAACGCCCGCAAAGGCTACGAAGCCCTGCTGCACAAGTGGAACTGCGAGGTACTGGGCGTGGCAAGCGGCGAGGATGCGCTGGCCAAGCTCGCGGAGTTCCACCCTCAGGTGATCCTCGCGGACGTCGAGCTGCCAGGAATGAACGGTCTCGATCTGCTGCGCCAACTGGGCGAGGAGGTTCACCGAACGCCAGTGATCATCATCACCGGGCGCGGGAGCGACGAGCGGGTCGTGCAGGCGATTGACGCGGGCGCCTTCTGGTACATCGAAAAACCGTTGAAGCCGCCGGTGCTGCGGGCGCTTCTGGACCGCGCGCTCGGCCGCGTGCGCGATCAGCAGGCGGTCGCGGCGCTGACGCGGCAACTGCGAGAAGCGGGCAAGCTGGGATCGCTGATCGGAGCGTCGCCGGCGATGCAGGAAGTAATGCGGCAGGTGGAGATGGCCGCGCCCTCGACGGCATCAGTTCTGATTACCGGCGAAACCGGGTCCGGAAAAGAGATGGTGGCGCGTTCGATCCACATGCTTTCGCCGCGCGCCGACCGGCCGTTTGTGGCCATCAACTGTTCGGCGATTCCCGAATCGCTGATGGAGAGCGAAATCTTCGGCCACGAGAAGGGCGCGTTCACGGGCGCGGCCGAGCGGCGCATCGGCTGTTTCGAGCTGGCGCACGGCGGCACCCTGCTGCTGGATGAAATCGGCGAGATGCCCGCGCCCACGCAGGCAAAATTGTTGCGCGTGCTCGAGGACCACCATATCCGGCGGCTGGGGAGCAAAGTCGAGACGCCGGTGGACGTACGGGTGCTGGCGGCCACAAACAAGAATCCCGAACAGGCCGTGGCCAGCGGACACCTGCGCCAGGACCTTTATTTCCGGCTCAATGTGTTTCACATCCATCTGCCGCCGCTGCGCGAACATAAAGAGGATCTGCCGCTGCTGACCGAACACCTGCTGGCGGAGATCTCGGAAAAACACGGAAAGAAAGTATCCGGCGCGAGCGCGGACACCATGGACCTCTTCAAATCGTATCCCTGGCCGGGAAACGTCCGCGAACTGCGCAACGTGCTGGAGCGCGCGGCCATCGCGTCGGACCGCGGAACCATCGGACGGCAGCATCTGCCCCCGGATTTCGGTCACTCTCCGGCGGTGGGCGGTGATGGACTGGGAGGTATCCGCTTTCCGATCGGCACCACGGTGGACGACGCCGAACGCGAGCTGATCGTTCAAACACTGGCGTCTACGAACCAGAACAAGACGCGCGCCGCGGAACTTCTGGGCATCAGCTTGAAGACGCTGCACAACAAGCTGAAAGAATACGAGGCGGGGCGAAGCCATGCGTCTCAGCCTGAAAACTAAATTCACGCTCGCCACGTCGCTGCTGGTACTCGCGGTCGTGGCCGTCGTGTCGAGCCTGTACCTGGGACGGCTGATGCGGCAGACGCTGCGGCAGGCGAATGATACGTCCAGCTTCGTCGCGCAGCAGGTTTACGGCGCGTGCGTGGACGCGCTCAAAGACGCAGCGGAGCGCGGAGAGACACCCGCATCGCTCGATCCGGCCGACCTTCGCGCGTATGTGCGCCACGCGTTCGACAGCAGCACTACGCTGAATTCGCTGATCGAGTCGGACGTGGGAATTTCCCCGACCATCTACGAGATCACCATCAGCGACGCGGACGGCACGGTGCTGGTGTCGAGCGACGCGCGGTTGCGGGACCTCAAGCTGGCGAGGCGCCTGCCGGTAAGTTCGCTCGTGCGCGCCGGATTCTTCCAACAACTGCGTGAGCTCTACGGGCCGCCGCAGACATACGAGTTCTCATTCCCCTTTCAGCTGCAACAGGCGCCTTTCGGTGACATTCGCGTAGGACTTTCCTCGGCGCTGCTCCGCGATCAAATTTCGCCGGGATTGATATCGGCCGGATACTGGGCGCTGGGGTCGGTGGTCTTCTCAACGCTGCTGGCGCTGCTGGTCAGCACCATCGCGCTTGCGCCGATCGAACGGATTTCCAAGCAGCTCGACCGCATCTCGGCGGGCCAGTTCGACGCAGAACCGGTCGTAGCGAGAGGCGACGAACTGGGCACGGTCAGCACGAAGATCATGGGAATTGGAAAGCAGCTGCGCGACGTTCGCGAAATTTTCAGCACGCTGCGCGAAAACCTCGATCAGGTGATGAGCGGGCTCGAGGACGGACTGCTGCTATTCAATGGGCAGGGGCGCGCCGTGCTGGTCAGCCCGTCCACGGAGAGATTCCTCGGAGGGCGGTCCGACGAGCTGCGTGGCCGCAGCGTGGCGGAAATATTTCCGGCGCGCCATCCTCTTCGGGGCATACTGAAAATCGAGGGCGATCAGATCGAGCCCGCCGAAGGAAAGGAAGTGACGCTGGTGGGAGCGTCCGGGCCGCAGCGGGTCGGCGTGAGCGTGCAGGTGATTCGCGAGCAAGGCACGCGCATGGGCACGCTGGTGACGCTGCGCGACGTGGAATCGCTCGAGCGCATCGGCAGTCAGCTACAGGTTTCCGAGCGGCTGGCGGCTCTGGGACGGGTCACCGCAGGCGTGGCGCATGAAGTGAAGAATCCGCTCAATTCCATGCGGTTGTGGCTGGAAGTCCTGAAAGCCAACATGCCCGTGGAACCCGAGCCGCAGCAAGCGGTGAAGATGCTCGATAGCGAAATCGACCGGCTGGACCGCGCGGTGAAAACATTCCTCAATTTCACCAAACCGGTGGAATTGAATCTGGAGGAAACCGATCTGCGCGTCCTGCTGGAAGAGGTATTGGATGCGGCGCGGCCGTCCATTGCGAAAGCGAGCGTGGAGTTGCGAGCGGATTTGGCCTCGGATTGCCCGCCCGTGCTGGTGGACCGCCAGCTTGTCCACCAGGCAGTGCTGAATCTGCTGATCAATGCGAGCGAATTCACCGACTCCGGCGGCGCGATCATGCTTGCGCTGCGCCGCGCGGGCGAGTTCGCGGAGATTTCCGTGCAGGATTCCGGCAGGGGAATTCCAGCCGGCGACCAGAAGAAAATTTTCCAGCTCTTCTTCACCACCAGGCCGGGCGGCACCGGAATCGGTCTGGCGAACACGTTTCGTTTTGTGCAGCTGCACAATGGCCGGATCGAATTCGAATCGGAAACGGGCCGGGGCACGATATTTCGGGTGAAATTTCCGCTGGCGCGACTCGTGGATGCGCCGGCCGGAAAGCCGCGCACTTCGGACCGGCCCATTGCGGCGGAAAAACGGTAGATGCCCAAAGGTCCCAGCGACGCGCGAGTGGCCATTGCTCTGCTGGCCTGCGCGGTTTCATTTGGCGCGGCGGGATGCGCGCGGAAGACCGTGCATGCGGCGGCTCCAACTGCGGCCGCGCCGTTGGCGGCCGATGCAGCGCGACCGATGAACGTGGCGCCCGACACGGACGCTACTCCGCCAAACGAAACGCTCGCCACTCCTCCGACCTTGCCCCCTGCGGCCGCTCCGCCTCCGGCGACAGTCACGATTTCACCTCCCAAACCGGCGCCGCCGCGCCGACCTGCGGGAGAGCAGCAGGCGGAAACCGAATCCGAGCAAAACTCGCATCCGCCGGCTCCGCAGATTTCTCCACAGCTCTCGCCGGGCGACCAGGAGAGCTACCGGCGCAAGACCGGAGAAGATACCTCCGTTGCGGAAAAGAATTTGCAGGAAACCAGCGGCAAACAGTTGAATGCCACCCAGCAGGACCTGGTCGGGAAAATTAGCAGCTTCCTTTCCCAGTCGCGCGATGCCAGCAAAGACGGCGACTGGGCCCGCGCGCAGAATCTGGCCCAGAAGGCACGCCTGCTATCGGTCGAACTCATCAACTCTTTCTGAGGTTGCGCGGTTGCTTAGGCCGGCTTGGCCTCGAGACCGGACGACAGCTGTGGATTATTCATACATCACCCTATTGGCTCCGCGCCCGCTTTGTGGTAATTGTTACTCCCATGTGAAAGCTGCACCAACCAGGAGGGAACGAATGCCGAGCAACGGCCAGGACATACGGCAGTCCCTGTTGGCATCAGATTCAGAATTTCGGAACCTCGCTGAAGAACACTCCCGCTGTGAATCCCAGCTAGAGCAAATCGTAAAGTCTTCCTACCTCAGCTCCGAAGATCTAATCCGGGAAGTGGAGTTGAAGAAGCTCAAGCTGCGATTACGGGACCGCATGGAATTGATTCTCGCACGCCATCAGCAGATGGTCAGTCACTAGGGCCGAGTGGCGCTCGCACTTCTGTCGTACAATACAACTGCATTCGAGCAGGGCGCCCGATCGTGAACCAGGCGACGCGTTGGCCAATCCCTCCTGTAAGATTGCTGAGTTCGCCCGGCTGAGGCAGCAACTCTCCCTACCACATGGTCAAGGAAGCCTACAAATTCGCGATTCCGCCGCTCGTCGCGGGCGCCGCGTGTCTGATTCCCGGCTGGAAATGGGCGGCGGGAGTGCTGATTTTTCTGGGCCTCTTCGTTTTCTACTTTTTTCGCGATCCCGAGCGGGAGATTCCTTCCGATCCGGGTGTGATTGTTTCACCCGCCGATGGCCACGTGGTGGCGATCGTTGACGAGTTGCTCGATTCCACCATGGGCCACCGCATCAGCATTTTTCTCTCGATCTGGGATGTCCACGTGCAGCGCGCGCCCGCCGCGGGCCGAGTTGCGGACGTGGTCTATCGCCCGGGGAAATTCTATGCGGCGTTTCGCTCCGCCGCGTCGCGCGAAAACGAGCAAAACATAATCTACATTCAGACACCGCGGGGCCAGTTGGTCTTCAAACAAATCGCCGGATACATCGCGAGACGCGTGCTATGCTGGAAGCGAGAGGGCGAAATCGTGGCTCTCGGCGAACGCGTGGGAATGATTCGATTCGGTTCGCGCGTTGATGTTTGGCTCCCCATGGATTCGGAAGTGGTGGTCAAGCAAGGCCAGATGGTCAAAGGCGGAGAAAGCATCCTGGCGAAATGGAATTCAACGACCTAGATCCGATCGGCCACGAGGAAGAACCCCGGCGACTGTTCCGCAATCATCGCCTTCGCCGCGGGATTTATATCCTTCCGAGTGCCTTTACCGTTGCCAACCTGCTGTGCGGCTACTACGCCATTCTCGCCACGCTTGACGGGCGAACCGTCGACTTCGACCACGCCGCCGTGGCGATAGGAATTGCGATCGTGTTCGATTCTCTCGACGGGCGCGTGGCGCGCGCCATGGGGACCAACAGCGAATTCGGAAAACAGTTCGATTCGCTCGCCGACATCGTCAGCTTCGGCATGGCGCCGGCATTTCTGGCATATGCATGGGGCGTGCGCGCGTTCGCGGTTGCAGCCGCGCCAGAGTCGTGGCATCTCACGCAGCTCGGCTGGCTATTTGGCTTCGTCTTTCTCGGCTGCTGTGCGTGGCGCCTCGCGCGTTTCAACATTCAGGGAATGGCGCCGGGCGGCAATCGTTATTTTGTGGGAATGCCCACTCCTGCAGCAGCCGGAATGATCGCTGCGTCGGTTCACGCCTTCAAGAATCCGATCGAGGATCCGCGCGTCTCGGTGCTGTGGCTGGGCCTGCTGCTGGTGCTCGGACTTCTGATGTCCAGCACCGTCCGCTATTCGAGTTTCAAGGACATTGAATGGGCGCGGCGCCGGCCGTCGCTGCTGGTCGTCGTCCTGGTGCTGCTCATCGGCGCCATCGTGCTGTTCTCCGAAATCACCTTGATGCTGATTTCCAGCCTGTATCTCCTCACCGGCATCACTCTGTACGTCGTGCGCACCGTGCGGCATCGCATCGCGTCCCGCCACGCCTGAGCCATGCCCTCCGGGCGTTCCAAATCCCATCGCGTTGCCATCGTGGGCGCCTCCTCGCTGCGCGGCAAGGAATTGAAACAGGTTCTCGAGGACCGCCATTTTCCCGCGAGCGACATCGTCCTGCTCGACGAAAGCGTCCTGGCCGGTACGCTGACGGAAGCGGCGGGCGAGCCGACATTCATCCGCGCACTGGACAAAGATAGCTTCGAAACCGCGCGCTTCGCATTCTTCGCCGGCACGGCCCGGGACGCCGAACAGAACTGGCTCGTGGCGCAAGAGTCGGGTGCGACGGTGATCGATTTGACCGGCGCGCTTGCAGCCTCCGGACATGCGGCGGACGCCGGCGGCTGGATTCCGTCGCTCGATGGAGTTTTTCCCGTCTCGTCCGGCGCGCGCGGAAATGGCGCGTCGCGGCGGTCGGCGTATTCCGCTCCTTCGACGGCGGTGATCGTCGCATGCACGCTGGCCGCGGGGTTGAAAACATTCCAGCCTTTGCGGTTTTCGGTGATATTTTTCCCGCCCGTCTCCGAACGCGACCGGGCCGGGGTGGAGGAACTCGAGAGCCAAACGGCCGGCCTGCTTTCTTTTCACGAAATCGCCAAGCCGGTGTTCGACGCGCAGGTCGCATTTAATCTGCTGGCGGGTTACGGGCCGGAGGCCAAGCCGCGTTTGGCGGACATGCGCGGAGCAATCGCGCGCGATGTGGCCGCGTATCTCGGGGGCCGCGCGCCGATGCCCGCGATTCAGTTGGTGCAGGCGCCGGTGTTTTACGGGTATGCTTTCGCCGCGTACGCGGAGTTTTCCTCGGCCGTATCGCCCGAGCAACTCCATGCGGCGTTGACGAACCTTGGAGTGAGGATCGCGGCGCCGGACGACGCGCCGCCGAGTAACGTGAGCGTGGCGGGTGAAGGCGAGATTCACATGGCGAGGATTGAGGCCGACCCGAATATTGCGGCTGGCGTGTGGCTCTGGGGCGTCGCCGACAATTTGCATGTTGCGGCGACGAACGCCGTGCGCATCGCGGAGGAGTTGTTGCCAAATCGAGCGAGTAAAACGGCACGCAACGCGAGAAGCCTGGTGCTGTGGCTCGCGATCCTGGTCGCTCCGCTGGCCGTCGCGGGCTGCGGCTATCATGTGGCGGGCCACGCTTCACAGCTGCCGTCCGAATGGAAGGACATCGCGATTCCGGCATTCAAGAACGACACAACCACCTATCGCATCGAGCAGCGAATGACGCAAGCGGTGATCCGCGAGTTCATCACGCGGACGAAATACCGCGTGGTGCAGGATCCCAAATCAGCCGACGCCGTGTTGCACGGCGAAGTGCTTTCGATCGAAACCGACCCCATCCTGTTTCAAGCGACTACCGGCGAAGTGACCGCCATGCTCGTCACCGTGCACACCAAAGTGGAGTTGATCGACAACAAAACGGAGAAGATCGTCTACAAGAACGACGATATGGTCTTCCGCGACCAGTATCAGATT
Source organism: uncultured Acidobacteriota bacterium (assembly GCA_963814605.1). Taxonomy (GTDB): domain Bacteria; phylum Acidobacteriota; class Terriglobia; order Acidiferrales; family UBA7541; genus Palsa-295. Next base: position 2,066,810 of record CAWFDD010000002.1, read on the forward strand.
TCATCGGACGTGAAATCGTTCTTCCAGGAAGAGGACCCCGCGCTCGACCGCATGTCCCGCGATCTGGCGTCGCGCCTGGTTGCGAATGTGGTGGAGAGTTTCTGATGGCCGGCGTCTCGCCCGAAAAATTGATTGAACGGCTCGCCGGCGGCAAGCCGGTCGCCGCAGTGGTGCTGCTCGGCACCGATTACTATTTGCGCGAGATGTGCCGCAACAAAATCATCGAAACATGCGTTCCGGAATCCGCGCGCGACTGGGCTGTAACGCGGCTTTCCGCTCGTCACGATGGGTGGGACGAGATTCTCGGCCGCGCGCAGACACTGCCGATGATGGCCCCGCGGCAGGTGATCGTGGTCGAAGAAGCGGAGTCCGTCGAAAAACTCGGCGAAAAAGCGCGGGCCGAAGTTCTCGAGAGCCTTGGGACATATTTCGAGTCGCCTGCTCCGTTCACGGTTCTGCTGCTCGAAGCCGCGTCGCTCGACGGCCGCCAGAGATTTTTCAAGTTGCTCAGCGAAAAAGCGTTGATCGCGGAGCTGACCATCGGCCTCGAATCAGCGGCGGCTCTGGCGACGCAGATGGCCAAGGATCTGGGCGCGGAAATTGACCGCGAGGCTGCGGCGCTGCTGGCCGAAATCTTGAACGGCGCGCCGGCGAGGATGCGCATCGAGCTTGAAAAGCTCGCGGCTTACGCACAGGGACGCGGCCGAATCACGGCAGCGGACGTCGAAACGCTCGTCGTCGCGGCGCGCAAGAATACGGTTTGGCAGTTCACGGAGATGCTGGCCGGCCGCAAGCGCAGCGTCGCTTTTGCATTTCTCGACAATCTTCTGCGGGACGGTGAACAGCCGGCGATGATCGTGGGCGCGCTCGCCTGGACCTACCGCAAATTGATCGAGGCACGCGACCTGCCCGCGCAGACTAGCGGATTTCAAGCCTCGCGGCAGCTGGGCATGCGGCCCGAGGCCGCCGAAACCGCCGTGCGGCAGGCTCATCGCATTCCGAAGAAGGATTTGCTCGCCGGACTCGCTGCGCTGGCCGAGGCCGACAGCCAATTGAGGTCCGCGAATCCGAATCCGCGGGCGATGATGGAATTCCTGATTGCGCGGCTGACGTCTTCGGCTGCCTGACTCCCCACAGCGTTTTCTCTGCGCCAAAAGCAACAGGCGCCCCGAACCTCGGGGCGCCTGTTGGAAAGCCTGCGCGGATTGAAATCCTACTTCTTCGCCTTGACGGCGTTCAGCGCCAGTGCCAGACGCGACTTGTAGCGGTTGGCGGTGTTCTCTGAAAGCGTACGCTTGCGAATGGCCTTGTCGAGCTCGGAATGCGTCTCGGAGACAAGCTTGGCCGCGCCCGCCGCATCGGCGGCGGAGAGCGCTGCGCGCATCCGCCGGATGGCCGTGCGCACTCGGGTCCGATTCATGCGATTGACCGCCGCGCGATGCTCCGTCTGGCGGATGTTCTTCAGTACCGATTTCGTCTTCTTCTTGTGCTTGACCGGATTGCCCTGAGCCATTCAATGCTCCTTCGCGTTTGATTTCGGATGATCCAGAGTATCCGACCGCCGAGGCCCTGTCAATTTGAGCGAGATGATTCGCGCTTCCGCGCCTTGCAATTGTAGGGCAGCAGAGCTTACGCTCAATGGGCCACGGATCGGCGGCGAATGGCGAAATGGCCAAGAAGAAAAACTCGAAAACGGCGCCAGTCGACGCGGGCGCGGGCTGCCTCTATGTGGTCTCAACGCCCATCGGCAACCTCGAAGATATTTCCCTGCGCGCGTTGCGGGTCCTGAAGGAAGCGGACCTGATCGCCTGCGAAGACACGCGGCAAACGATGAAGTTGCTTTCGCACTTCGATATTCCCAAGCGCCTGGTCAGCTACCATGAGCACAACGAAATCACGCGCGCGCCGGAGATCGTGATCGAGCTCGAGCAGGGCGCGAAAGTTGCGCTGGTCAGCGATGCGGGCACGCCGGCCATCTCCGACCCCGGCTACCGTCTGGTGAGCCTATGCCTCCGGCACGAAATTCAGGTGGTGCCCATACCGGGCGCGTCGGCGCTGGTGGCGGCGCTGGCCGCTTCGGGGATGCCCATCGAGCAGTTTGTGTTCGCGGGATTCTTGCCGGCGCGGCCAACCGAGCGGCGCAAGGCGCTGCGCGAGCTGGCGACGGAGCGGCGAACGTTCGCGCTCTACGAAGCGCCGCACCGGCTGCTCGATACGCTCGAGGATGCGCTCGAAATTCTCGGCAACCGTCCCGCGGTGATCGCGCGCGAGGTAACCAAAGTATATGAGGAATTCGTCCGCGGGCACCTCGAGGATCTTGTAGCGACCGCACGCAAGAAAGCGCCGCGCGGAGAAATTACCGTGCTCATCGGCCCGCCCGACGGCCAGGCGCAGCACGCCGCGGAAAGCGCCAACCCGCGCAACGCGGTGCCGCTGGCGCGCCACGTCGAGGAAATCATGATCGAGCGCGGCGTCGATCGCAAGGCCGCCTTGAAACAGGCCGCACGCGAGCGTGGACTCACTCGCCGGGAAGCTTACAAGCAGCTCCTCATCACCCGCGACGAGTAACTTGTAAAGTCTAGGCAACCTGGGGCGCCGAGCCGCAGTTGGTTGACTTACTCCACCCCGACGTAAACCCACCGCTAACCTTTCTGCTTGACACGCGTCTGAATGTACGTTACAGACTGTAACGCTACAATGACTAACACTTACAAGAAGCGCCCAAAAGGCCTCGGCGAAGTCGAACAGATGGTGATGGATTTCGTATGGACGCACGGCCCATGCACCGCGGAGTCCTGCCGCGAGGCGCTGGCAGCAACGCGCCCCATGAAGGATTCCACCGTGCGCACCGTCCTTCGGCGGCTCGAGCAGAAAGGCTTTGTCGCCCACGCGGTCGAGGGCCGCACCTTCTTCTATCGCGCGGCCGAGGCGCGGCAGAACGTGGCGGTGCGTGCGGTGAAAAGCATTATCGACCGATTTTGCGGCGGCTCTGCGGAGGAGCTGGTCCTCGGCATGGTCAATAGCGCGGTGATTGATCGCGGCCAGCTCGAACGGCTGGCGCGCAAAGTGGCTGGTGGAAAAGCGGGGGAAAAATCGGAACCGAAGCCGCGGCCACGTCCGGACAGGAAAGGAAGCTAACCATGTCGCCTGCAACGATTCACGCAAGCTGGAGCTTTCTGGCCGATGTTGGAAACGCGGCGGTACGTTCGCTGGTGCTCGCGGGCTTCGTGGCGGCGGCGCTCGGCGCGTTTCGGGTGAGGAATGTTCGAATCAAGCTTCTCGCGTGGAAGGGATTGCTGGCGATTTCGTTGGCGATGCCGTTTCTGATTCTGCTGGCTCCCGCGATTCCGGTTGCGGTGCCGGTCCCCAGTCTGCCGGAGCATCGCGCCAAGGCCGCCACTATGGCAACGACGCGGGCTTTCGCGGTTGAGCCCGCGGGCGCGTCCCAAAGGATCGCGGAATCGGCGCCGCGCCTGGCCAAACAGAGCCACTCGGATCGAGTGCAAGCTCGCGTCGCGGCCACGCAACCGGCCGCTCTCGCATCGCCCGCTCCACATCGCAGAATTCCGTGGCTGCTGCTAGTTCTGTGCGCGTACGGCGCGGTCGCTCTCGCGTTGCTGACGAGGGTTTTCGTGGGCATGCGCTTCGGGACCAGACTCGCAAGCAGTGCAACGCTGGTATCGGATGCCGAGGCGCTGCTGCTTCTTTCGGCCACTTCGCGGACAACCGGACTGCCGCGCGATCCGGAGCTTCGCGAGTCGGATGCGCTCTGCGTTCCACTCATGCTCGGCGTGCTTCGGCCGGCGATTCTGCTTCCTTCAGACTGGCGCAAATGGGAGGACGGCGAACTGGGGGCGGTGCTGGCGCACGAGGTTTCGCACGTGGAGCGCAACGATGCGCTGGCCCAGCGCCTCGCCCTGATTCATCGCGCGATTTTCTGGTTCAGCCCGCTGGCCTGGTGGCTCGAGCGCCATCTCGACGAACTCGCCGAACAGGCGAGCGATGAAGCGGCGCTCGCGGCAGGCGCGGACCGCACGCGGTACGCGGAGACGCTACTCGGATTTTTCGCTGAACTCGAAGCAGGGCCGGAGCGCGTCTGGTGGCAGGGCGTTTCCATGGCCAAAGCGGGGCAGGCGGAAAAAAGGGTGGATCGAATTCTTGCGTGGAGGGGTGCAATGTCGAGGCAACTGAAGAAGTCACTCGTGATCGTTCTGATAGCCGTCGCGGTGCCGGTCGTCGCGCTCGCGGCGGCTGTCCGGCTATCGGCCTACGATGTGCAGGATGCGCCGAAGCCTATAGCGCCTCCGGTGCCTCCAGCTCCTCCTGCTCCGGCCGCCGAGCCAGCTCCAAGCCCAAGTCCGAGTCCGGCGCCACCTCCCGCGCCGGCTCCCGTGCAGCCTTCTGTCCCTGGCGAGATTCGGATCGTTGTGCCTGCGCTGAATCTCCCTCAGGTGACCGTCCCCCCGATTCATATTGTCGTGCCGGCGATGCCGGCGATGCCGGACGTATCCGCCATGGTGCGCGACCTGGATATCTACAAAACTTTCCGCGGCGCAGGTTTTGCGGGCCTTTACGACGCTTGGGGGCCGCCGATCGTGATCGTGACGAAGGATTCAGATGGGGTGACCGTTTCGGGAGACACCCAATACGCCGAGCGCGTTAAGTCGCTGCAAACTAAAATCCAGGGCGACTTCATCTGGTTTGAGCGCGATGGAAAGTCCTATGTCATCAGCGACCAGGCGACCGTGGATCGCGTGAAGAAGCTGTTCGAGCCTGAAAACAACCTGGGCAAAGCACGGGAGGATGCCGCGAAACAGCGAGAGGCGCTCCAAAAGCAAATTCAGGACGCGGTTCATCAGTTCCAGGAAACGCGCGTAAAACTGCCCGATTTCACCGCGGACATGCAAAAACTGGAAGAAACCATGAAGAAGCTCCAGGCGGACGGCGGAACGATGGCCGATATTGGAAAGCTGCAGGGGGAAATGGCCGAGTTGCAGAGCCGCATCGCAGAGGTCCAGGCAAGCGGCTGGCTCGACCAGGGGCGGCGCGATTTTGCGCAAAAAGAGGGGGAAATGGGGCGGCAACTCGGCGAGTTTGCGCGCCAGCAGGCGGAGCTTGCACGCCAGCAAATCGAGAGCGCGAGCGAAGCACAGCGGCAGCTCAAGGAGCTGCTCGATGATGCGTTCGCTCGCGGCCTCGCCAAGCCGGAATAGTTAAGAATTGACGGGGCGTGCGAAAAAGGCGTCCACGCGTTCGAGGATTTCGAGGGCGGTGTGGGCGTGGTGCACGGCCTGGCGCAACTCCCCGCCGTTGCGCACGCCGTGCGTAAATAAAGTGGCGAACTGCTTCATCTTGCCGACGGCATCGGGCATCTCCGCAGCGATCAAACTCTGGAAATATCCCGCAAGCAATTTGTAGCGATCCTCTTCGCTCGGCTCGTGGAAACGGCCGGTCGCAATATAGTCGGCAATTTGCCGGAATATCCAGGGATTGGACGACGCAGCGCGGCCGATCATTACTGCGTCGCATCCGGTCTCCGCGATCATGCGCAGGGCGTCCTGCGGCACGCGAATATCGCCGTTGCCGATCACCGGAATGCGCACGGCCTGCTTCACCGCGCGAATCACGCTCCAGTCCGCCGAGCCGGCGTAGCCCTGCATGCGCGTGCGCGGATGGACCGCGATCGCCTCGATTCCGATGTCTTCGGCCATGCGCGCCACATCCACGGCGACGATGTTGTTTTCGTCCCAGCCAGAGCGAATTTTGATGGTCAGAGGGATCCGAACCGCCGCGCGCACCTCGCGCAACAGCTTTTCCAGATGCGGCAGATCGCGCAGCAGCCCCGAGCCGCCGCACTTCACCACCTTTTTCACCGGGCAGCCGAGATTGATGTCCGCGTGATCGAAGCCGAGGTCCTCGATCAGTGCCGCGGCCGAGGCCATGACCTTGGGATCGGAGCCGAAAATCTGTCCAGCGATGGGGTGCTCGTCCTCGTCGAAATAAAGATAGCGCAGCGTGCGCGCGGAGTTGCGCGACATGCCTTCGGCGCTGGTGAACTCGGTCATGATCAGGCCGCACGCCCCGAGCGAACGGATCACGCGGCGGAAAACCGTGTCGGTGACTCCAGCCATAGGAGCAAGGATGGTCGCGGGGCAAATCGCCAGATCGCGAATTTTCAATTCGACGGGAAACATTTAGTCGGTTCCCCCAACGCGCCCCAGCACGGCGTCCGTGCGTCGCTCGCCCTCGGCCGCAGAACCTGATGCGGGCGCGATTTCCGCCGCGGCCGCCGCGCGACGAAGGGACGTGCGCTTGCCGAGCTGCGCGAGCAGGGCTTCCTGCGAGCCGCCAAAAAAGCTCTCAAGCACCTGGCCAAGCGCCTGCGCGCGAGCGTCCTCGGCGGTCAGCCGCGGCCGATACACGTACGCGCGGCCCGCTTTCACGCGCTCGACCACTCCTTTCCGCGCGAGCCTGTCCATGATGGTCATGATCGTGGTGTAGGCGCGCGGCCGCCGCGCCGCGAGCAGGTCGCGAATCTCGCGTACGGTGCCCTCGCCGATCGGCCAAAGCGTGTTCATGCAATCGAGCTCGAGCGGGGCCAGCTCGAGCAGCCTGCGACGCGGCGATTGGGTCTTGTCAGCCATTTGCTGGCGCTATCCTTTTTGCGCAGGTGCCTTCGGAACCCCGGCAGCCGCGGCCTTGCCCGCAGCGGATTCCGAGTTCTTCGTCCCGCTCGGCTCGCCGCCAAGAAATTTGTCCGCGCGAAGCAGCGGACGGCGCAGCGCCGGATTGCGTTCCGTCCACAGATCCGCGCTCGCGCTGCCGGATGGTTGCTCAAGCGACTTCCGCATCGCGGCCATCTTCGAATCAATATCGTCGATGAAATTCAGCGCCACGGCTTCGGGAATCTGGGGCAGCGACGGCGAGCCAAATTCGTGTGTGCCGTGATGGCTCAGAATCATGTGTTCCACCAAGACGGCAAGCGGAGCGGGAAATCCGGCGATCGCCTTGCATTTGTCGCGAACCATTCCTGCGCCGATGGTGATGTGTCCCAGCAGCCGCCCGGAGTCGGAGTAATCGATTCCTCGCGTGTAGCGCAGCTCGTGAATTTTTCCGATGTCATGCAGCACCACGCCGGCCAATAGCAAATCAGAGTCAAGCTCCGGATAGTGCTTCGCCACGTCGGCCGCAAGACCCATAAGACTGACGACATGCTCGAGCAGGCCGCCGAGATAGGCGTGGTGCATGGTCATCGCAGCCGGCGCACGCTTCAGGCGAGGCGCGATTTCCGGATCGTCCACCACGCTCGCGAGCAGTTTCTGGAGCCAGGGATTCTTCATGCCGGCGATCGCGCCGCGCAGATCGGCGTAAAGCTTTTCCACGTCATACTTCGTGTGCGGCAGGAAATCGCCGAGATCGTAATCGCGCTCCGCGGCCGGAATAATCTGCTCGAGGGTCAGTTCCTTCTGGTTATTGTAGAGCTTCACGCGCCCGCGAATGCGGATCACGTCGTCGCGCTCGAATGTCTTGGCGATGGCGTCGAAGTTGTCCCACATTTTCGCGGGAATCGAGCCGGTGCGGTCGCCCAGGCTGAGTTCCAGCCAGGATTTGCCGCTGCGCGCCGAAGTGCGGATCTCTTTTTCGCGGACCAGAAACAGAGAGACCACCAGCTGGCCGTCCGCAAGGTCGCTGACACACGGAGACTTCATCAGCTGTTGGCTTTCGGCAGCGGCACTTTCTTCTTGTCCTTTTTCTTGTCGGACGTGTCTGGTGTGGGAGCAACTTCCTGGATCACCGTCGCGCCCGGCACCGCCGCCGTGTCCGTGTAGCCGGGCTTCACCAGGACGTAACTCTCTTCGCGCAACTGCGCCAGATACACGCGCATGGCCGGATCCATCTTCTGGCGGTAGAGAATATTCGTGATTTCGCCTTCCACTTTGTCGAGCGGCTGCAATCCGGCTTGAAAGTGATCCAGCACCTTCAGAATTTCAAATCCGGTCTTGGTTTGAATCACGTCCGTGAACTGATTTTTGTCCATGGTGAAAACGGCAGCCTCGAGCTGCTTGTCCAGCTGCCCGCGCTCGAACTCACCCAGATCTCCGTTTTGCTGGGCCGTGGAACCCTCCGAATAGCGCTTCACCAGCACGTCGAACTGCTCGCCCTTCACCAGCCGGTTGTGCAGATCGTCCGCCTTGGTGCGCACCGCGGCGATTTCCTCCGGGCTCTTTCCCTCGGTGCTCAGGAAAAGCTCGGCGAGCGACACTTGCTCGGGCCGGTTAAATTCCTGCTTGTGGGCCTCGTAATACGCCTTCACTTCATCGCTGCCGATGTTCATGCGCCCGCCGACTTCGCGGCGAATCACTTCCTGAGTCAACATGCTGTTCCGCAATTGAGTTTTGTAATCTTCCCAGACGATTCCCTGCGACTCGACGGCCTTCTCGAGATCTTCCAGGCTCGACAAATTGTTCTGCTTGCGCACTTCGTCCAGTCGCTTGACCAGATCGGTCTCGACGGAAATGTCCATATCCTTGGCCCGCTCGATCAGGAGCTGCTGGTCAATCATGTCGCGCAACAGATTCTTCTGCCGCTCCGCCACGGATGCCTGAATCTGCATCTGCGAACAATTTTGGCAATCCTGCGCAGCCTCCTGGCCTAAGCTCGCCGAGGCCTTCTGATATTCGGATAGCGAGATGATTTGATTGTTCACGCGCGCGACGATTTCGTCCACGACGGCGCCTTTGGTTTGGGCTTGGGCGCCCTCGGGGGCCAGCAGCATAAATGTGCTGCACAGGGTCAGAAGCGCTAAACGAACGGGGGTTCGATTTTTCATAGTTTTCACTCGAAAAGTTTATCCCTACGATTGTAGTTGTAGCAACACGTTTCTCACCGCGTCCATGGCGGAGCTTTTACCTGCCTTCCAGCCGATCCACAGCACGCCCGACGGATCGAGCCGCATATCGCGCCGCTTGTGGATCAGCTTCACGATCCGCTCCGGACGCAGCGGCGTATCGTCATAGAACTTGATCGCCACCTGATCGCCGCGACGGTCCACTGTCGCGACCAGAAGTTTTTCCGCCAGCGCCTTCAGCACCGCGTACTCGAGCAGATTGACGACCGCCGGAGGCGGCGGCCCGAAGCGATCCTCGAGTTCACGGTTGACCTCGACGCGCTCCGCTTCGGAGGAAACGCCGGCGATGCGCTTATAAATTCGCAAGCGAAGGTTTTCGCTCTCGATGTATTCCGGCGGGATGCGAATTTCCTGCCCGAGGTTCAGCGTGGCGCGGCGCTCGGGCGCGACCGCTTCGCCCTTCCGTTCGGCTACGGCGCGCTCCATCATCTGGCAATACATATCGAACCCGACCGCTTCGATGTGGCCGTGCTGCTCGCGGCCAAGCAGGTTCCCCGCCCCGCGCAATTCAAGGTCGAGCGCGGCTATGCGGAAACCCGCGCCCAGATCGCTGAATTCCTTAAGCGCAGCCAGCCGCTGCCGCGCGATCGACGTCAAAGAGCCTTCGGTCGGAACAAGCAAGTAAGCGTAGGCGCGCTGATTCGACCGGCCCACGCGGCCGCGAAGCTGGTAAAGCTCGGCGAGTCCCATGCGGTCGGCGCGGTTGATCAGAATCGTGTTCGCGCGCGGAATGTCCAAGCCGTTCTCGACGATGGTGGTTGAGACCAGCACGTCCGCTTCGTTGCGTATGAATTTCAACATCACTTTTTCAAGCTCCGCTTCGCGCATCTGCCCGTGTCCGACCACCACGCGCGCGCGCGGCACCAGACGCTTCACCATGCTGGCCAGCGAGGCGATCGATTCGACGCGGTTGTGCACGAAAAACACCTGGCCTTCGCGCGCCATCTCTTCCTCGATCACGCGCTGCACCAGCGTCTCGCTGAAGGGCGCGACCGTGGTCTGAATCGCCAGGCGATCCTTCGGCGGCGTCTCGATCAGACTCATGTCGCGCAGCCCCACAAGAGACATGTGCAGCGTCCGCGGGATGGGTGTCGCCGACATCGTCAGCACATCCACGTTCTTGCGCATCTCCTTCAGGCGCTCCTTGTGCGCCACGCCGAAGCGCTGCTCCTCGTCCACCACCAGCAGGCCCAGGTCGTGAAATTTCACGTCCTTGGACAGCAGCCGGTGCGTCCCGATCACCACGTCCATCTTTCCGGCTTCCAGCTCTTCGAGAGTTTTCTTTTGTTCCTTATCGGTGCGAAACCGGCTGAGCATTTCGATGCGCATCGGAAACGCGGCGAAGCGCCGCTTGAAGGTTTCCAGATGCTGAAACGCAAGCACTGTGGTCGGCGCGAGTACGGCGACCTGTTTTCCGTCCGCGAGAGCCTTGAACGCGGCCCGCATGGCGACTTCCGTCTTGCCGTAACCGACGTCGCCGCACAGCAGCCTGTCCATCGGTAGACTCGATTCCATGTCGCGCTTCACATCTTCGATGGCGCGGTGCTGGTCCGGGGTTTCCTGGAATTCGAAAGCGTCTTCGAACTCGCGCTGCCAGTTCGAATCCACTGGAAACGCGTGTCCCGGCGCAGTTTTGCGCTCGGCGTAGAGCGCTAGAAGCTGCTCCGCCATGTCGCTGACGGATTTGCGCACGCGCGTCTTGCGCGCTTCCCAGACGATGGTCCCCAGACGGTCAAGCGTCGGCTCCACGCCGCCGAGCGATTGATATTTCTGCACCAGGTCAATGCGCGCGAGCGGAACGTATAGCTTCGCGTCTCCCGCGTAGCGCAGAAACATGAATTCGCCTGTCGCGCCCTCGACCTCCACTTGCCGCAAGCCCTCGAACTGGCCGATGCCGTGGTCCACGTGCACCACGTAGTCGCCCGGCTTGAGGTCCGAGAAGTCGCTGAAGAAGCTCGCGGTTTTCGGCCGCGAGCGCGGCCGCTGCGGCGGAAGCGTCTCGAAGAGATCGGCGTCGCCGTAAATCGCGAGCTGCGCTTCCGGAAACACGACGCCCTCGCTGAGCGGCGCCTTGACCAGCACCATCGCCGGCGCGCTGCTGCCGCTCGATTCCTCCGCCAGGCGCGTAACGGTGACACTTTCCTCAAGCTCGCCGAGGCTATACGGAATTTCGTACTCGTGGCAGATATCGGCGAAGCGCTCAAGCTCTCCGGTGCTGGCGGCGGAGACGATCACGTGCTCGCCCGCGCCAAGCCGGCCGCGCACTTCGGCCATGAATGCCGCGACGTTGCCGTGGTAGCGCGTCGTGGGCTGCGATTCGAGCGCCAACGCCGCGGCTCCCTCTTGAGCGAGTCCCAAGTGTTCAAGGGCCAAGCGCGGGAAAAGCTCAAGCGCAAGCGACCATTCCTCTTCGCCAAAAATATAGCGGCCGGGAGGCTCGGCGAGCGGATCTTCCGCCTGGTCGAATGCCTCCGCAAGCCGCGCGCGATATTTTTCCACGGCTGGCACGAGCAGCGAAGGCTCGTCGAGTACGAGGAACGGCTCCGCGGCAAGATCGAATAGCACGCCCGGGCGATCCTCAAGAGGCATCTCGCGAAATTCCCACCCGGCGTAGAAGCCGGCGGGCGCGGCGTCATCCTCGCGGCCGGACGCCGAGCCCACGTGCTGCCGCTCAAGCACCTCCGAGCGGCGTAAAACTTCCGTGAGCGGAAGCAACGCCGCGCGCTCCACCGGATTGGTCGAACGCTGCGTATTGGGATCAAACGCGCGAATGGATTCGATCGTGTCGCCCAGCAGCTCGATGCGCACGGGCTGCGGCGTTTCCGGTGAATACACATCGATAATCCCGCCGCGCACCGCATACTGTCCCGGCATCTCGCAGGTCACGTGTCTTTCGTAGCCCGCCGCCGCCAGAAAGCCGATCAGTTCCTCGTGGGCGATGGATTCGTCGCGCTCGATCACGCGGGCAAGCCGCCGGTAGAACGCCGGCTCGCGCATTCTCCACAGCGCGGCCTGCACCGGCGCAATCAGCAGGTCGGCCTCGCCCGTCGCCAGCCGCCAAAGCGCAACCGCGCGGTCTTCGGAAATTTCCGCATGAGGCGAACGATTTTCGTACGGCAACACGTCGTGCGCGGGAAGATGCGCCACGCGTCTTCCCGGCTTCCCGGTGACCGCGCTGTAAAACCAGCGCAGCGGCTCAACAAGCGCTTCGGCGCGCTGATTCGACTCGACCAGATAAATCGCGGGGCGCCCCAGTTCGGCCAGCGCCAGCGGAACGAGCAGCGCCTTCGCCGAATCGGTCAGCCCCGCGAGGCGAACCTCGCCTCCCAGCCGGCGCAACTTATCGCAGGCCTCTTCAACAGCCGGCCGGCGCGCGATCCGCGCGAGAAGCTCGGAAACGAGCGGCAGTATCACGCGCGCATCCCCAGGATGCGTTCGATCAGGCGCGCGGTCGAATAGCCTGGCTCGAGCGGCACGCGCACCACCTTGCTCCCGAGAGCTTCGAGCTCGGCAACTTCGCGAAGCGCGGATGGATCCGGCCCGGCGCCGCCGAGTACGATGACATCGGGCAGGAGTTGCGCGAAAAATTCCCGCGGCGACGAGTCTTGGGATTCGACGACGTAATCAATTGCGGCGAGGGCTGCGAGGATTTCGGCGCGCTCCGAGGCGGGAGTGATCGGCCGCGCGGGCCCGCCATTCGCCGGCTGCCCGCCCGAAGCCGACCGCGCCCGAACTGCTGCGTCGCTCTCAACGGCAACAACCAGGATGTCGCCGAGCGACCGCGCGTGCTCGAGGAGCCGGATGTGACCGGGGTGCAGCAGGTCGAAACAGCCGCTCGCGCACACTACTCCCTGCCTGGCGCGTTTCCACTGGCCCCGGCGGAAAATCAGCTCACTCTGCGATACGACTTGTCCCAAACGTCTGCTCGTCGGCCTGCTCCCGTGGGAACCGCCGAAGAGACAATTCTACCATGCGCGTCCTCGGCCCCGCCCGTGTCGCCGACGGACTGCCGGCCGCGGTAACATTGATCCCTTGCGGCTCTGGGCATCAGCGTCGGCCTGCGGCCAGGATTTTCAGTGCTATAATTTCCGCCGGTTTCAATGCAGGCGCATTTCCGCTGAACGCATTCGAGTCATCATAGGATCGTCACCAGGGCCATGAAAGACATCGCAATTGTCGGAGGCGGACCCGCCGGCGCGCTTTGCGGGGAGCGCCTTGCCAGCAGCGGTTTCCGCGTCACCATTTTCGACGAGCGCCTCGCCTGGGAGAAACCCTGCGGCGGCGGCCTCACCCATAAGGCCATCGAAGCCTATCCGTTCCTGCTCGACGGGCCTCAGCCAAAAAAAATCGTGCGCACTGCGGAGCTGATTTCCGGCGGCGGGCATCGCGCGCGGTTCGAGATGAGCCATCCCATCGTCATCTACGCGCGCAAGGTTCTCAATGGCCTGTTGCTTGACCGCGCCGTCGCTGCGGGCTGCACCGCAGTGCGTTCGCGCGTGACCAGCGTGGATACAGACAGCGCGCAGGTGCGCCTGATGGCCGGCGGAGAAGAACGCCGGTCGGATTTCGTGGTGCTCGCTGCCGGCGCGCGCAACCAATTGCTGCCAGAGACGACCGCGCTCGGCGCGCTCGATCTGGAAGTAACCCTCGGCTATTTCGTGCCCACCGAGGAAGATGTGATCAAGGTGAAATTCCTGAAGGAGTTCGAGGGCTACTTGTGGTCCTTTCCGCGCGCCGATCATCTCTCCGTCGGCATCTGCGCGAAAATGGGCCAGAATCCCACGCAGCAGCTGCGACGCCATCTCGACGAATTCGTCCAGGAAGAAAATATCCGCATGGACGGCGCACAATTTTACAGCCACGTGCTGCCTTCACCGGAAGCGCGAACCATTCGCGGCCGTCGCATCGCCGGCAGAAACTGGGCAATGGCCGGCGACGCGGCCGCGTGTGTGGATCCGGTCACGGGCGAAGGCCTTTACTACGCGCTGCGTTCGGGCGACCTGCTGGCGCAGGCGCTGATGGACGGACAGCCGCAGGCATATCCCGAAAGGCTGCGCACCGCTTTTTCCGCCGATCTGGAAATCGCCGCGAATATCGCGCGAAAACTTTTCCGCGGCAATTTTCTGGGCGGCGCGATCACCACGCGCATGGTGCAAATGCTGAATTACTCGCCGGCGTTCCGCGAGGTCGTCCGCGATATCTTCAGCGGCTCGCAGGATTATCGCAGCCTGAAACGCCGGCTGTGGGACCAGCTCGGGATCACGCTTTTGCAGTTCGTGCGCAACTACCTCGACCCGCGCGCGATCACCACCACCTCGCGCCAGGCGCGCCGGGAGCCGATGCCATGAAGCCGCGAAAAGCTGGGCGTAAAGCGCATAAATCGAGGCGCGCCGCGAAAACCGCGCCGAAGAAACCCTCCCAGGAATCGGCCGCCGCGCCGCCCGAGCTCCGCCCGCGCATCGGGCTTGAGGCATACTTCGACCAAGTGGTGAAATTCGAATGGACGATTCAGTCCTTCAATCCGAAATTGCCCGCCGTTTTTTCGACTCCCATGATGATCGGCCTGATGGAGCGTGCTTCCGTGAAGGCCCTGGCCCCGGAGTTGCCGCCCGGCGCCATTTCAGTGGGAACGCGAATCGAAGTGGATCACCTGAAGGCCGTCGGACCCGGCGCCACCGTCCGCTCCTGGGCGCGGCTGGTGAAATATGAAGGGCGCTTCCTCGTTTTCGAGGTCGAGTCGCGTTCCGGCGAGCACTTGATCGGGCGCGGCCGCGTGTTTCGCGCCATCGTTCATCCCGAAGAGCACGGCGCCAAGGCGCAGGCCCGCGTGCAGCAGCAAGCACCCGCTACTTCTTCTCCGTAATCTGCACCGACGCCCGCGTGGTTTCCCATTCCAGGCGCAGCGTGCACGCCGTTCCGCTCTGATCGAACGCAATCGTGAAATTTTCGAGCGGCGAGTTCAGCTTCGATACTTTCATCGGCACGCGCGCGAAGTCGTCCGATTCCCCGGGGTACGGAATGCCCCACTCGCCCGTCTGCTTGCTGATGATCAGCGTCCAGGCGTCCGGTGTCGGTAGCGCGAAAAGGGTGTAGCTTCCCGCGGGCACCGTTTTCTCTCCCACGTTCATGTCTGCGCTAATCACGAATGTCGTCGCCGGATTCGCGCCGGCGCGCCACGGCTCGCCGTAGGGAACCAGTCCCCCGAAAATCTTGCGCCCCCTCATCCGCGGGCTCGAATAATCCACGCGAATCGTCTTGCCGTCCGAAAATTTACAATCGGCCTTCGCCGGCGGGCTCAGGATTTGAGCGCGGCTCGGCGTCGCGCTGGCGGCAGCCAGCGCCATCAGTATGCAAAGGACCACGAAATTGGTTCGCATGTTTTCTCCTCGGCTTCCGACTCTCCCATTCTAGACGTAACCGGGCCCAAAATGGCTTCCCCGCCGGACTTCGAGATCCGCTAGCGCGCCACGGCTTCAAATCCATTTGTCGCAGCCCGCTGTCGAATGAAAATCAACAGCGAAATCAACGCGGCCAACGCCGTATACCAGATTGCGAAAGCCAGATGAATCACCCAGCGTGCAGCTTTCCCGACCCGCGCCAACAGGAAAGGCAAGAAGTTGAATGCCGTGATGTGCGCGTAATCCCACGGATCGTAGGTCATCGAATCGTTCGTGAGTCCCCACTGATCCATCTTCCCCAGACTGAAGGCTACGATATTTTTCATGCGCAATGCGACGACAAACGTGGGATGACCGAGCGTATCCATTTGATAAATCTCCAGCGGGCACCAGAACATCACCGACGCCAACTGGACGGCGACACTCACTGCAATCAGCGCCATTCCAATTGCCCAGACGGCCCTGCCGGCCTCCCCGCGATGGCGCATCAGCAGCGGCACGGAAATGAACGCGACCAGTTGCGCCGAAGTCGAGACGTAGCGGTCGCCCCAGGCGAAGTCGCCGCTCCACACCGTGTATTTGGCATAGAAGCAAATGTACGCGAGAAGGAGCACGCCAAAGGCGATCAGGTAAGCGCGGATTTCGGGCCGAAATCGCCGCCACATAACCAACGCGAGAATCACCGTAAGCAACAGCAGCGGATCGAACTGGAAGATGGACTTCTCCGGCGCAAACAATGCGCCGAAAAATCCTACGTGGAAGGGAGTTTCGAACGGATACGCTGCGGGCAGCGCGGGATTCAGCATCTTTTGCTCGCGGGCGAATTCTCCAAGGTATGTCGTGAAGAACGAGCCGAACCGATGGTATTGGTACAGGCGATCGAGCACCACGAAGATCGCATACACCGGCAGCGTCACCTTCACGTAACGCGTGAATCGCGCGCCCAACTCCGCCCCGCGCACTCCTGCGAACCACGACACCAGCGCCAGAAAAAAGAAAACCGCCAGCAAATCCAATCCGGTGGTCAGACGGGTCAGCAGATTTGCGCCGAGCGCCAGCGAGCCGATCAGCAGCGCGCGGTCGCTGCCGTTGCAAAGCCATTCGTACTGAAATGTCAGGCCGATGAGAGTGAGCAGCAGGATGTAGTTGTTCTCCATCAAGTTCTGCGTGTAGTGAAGACACGTGGTGCAAAACATCAGCGCCAGCACTCCCGCGATCCGCTGTTTGATGCTGAACCCGAAAAGCCCCAGTAGCCGGAAGCACATTAGCGCGCCGAGAACGCAGAGCAAAATGTTCGTGCTGTAGCTGACGATGATATTTCGCGGGGCCGGGTCGGCATCGTATTTGTCGAACGTCGGCAAATACTCGATGTGTGAGCCAATGATGTCCGAGGGCAGCATCAGCAGCGATTGGCCGATGCCATACCAGCCGTGCAATTTGCCATCGCGGCCGTGGATGCCAAAATCGGGATAATCGGCGGGGTCCACTTCCGGCGCGGATGTCCAGAATGAATGCGTGGCCTGCAGCCGGTGGTCGGTATCGCTCGAACCGAGCTCGCCGGACTGCACCAGAAACGCCGTCAGAAACGCCGCCAGGCCGACCAGAAAGACGGGGTTGCGAAACGCTCGGCGGAGAAAACGGCGAAGGCGCGCGATCATCGTGGCTGGCGCATCCTAGTCCACGCCCGCGCCGGATTCAAGATCGGAACTTCAGCCCGCCCACCGGCAGACTGGTCCCGGAGGCCCCGGTTTAGACTTTCCCGCCAACCTGCTAAGATATTTGCAAGCCGGAGTGGCGGAATGGCAGACGCGGCGGACTCAAAATCCGTTGGTCGCAAGGCCGTGTGGGTTCGACTCCCTCCTCCGGCACCATCACGACACGCAACACCTCTTCGCCGCATGCGCCTTCATTCGGCTACGACCCAACGCGAATGTGAGGCAGCGCACTAAACAGCCCAAAAACGTTCAGCAGCCAAAGCACGACGCAGATCACCACGACAGCGTTCAGTATGGACTTGATCGTTCCCTGCATGGGTATGAAGCGATTGACCAGCCAAAGTAAAATTCCCACAACCATTAAAACCAACACTATCTGTAGCAGCGGCATGAGTTCGGCCCTCCTTCTTCGTAAGCCGTAACGAGCCCTTCGAGCGCGAGAATACGCAGCCGCCGCTGCTTGCGCCATACAATGAAAGGCGTAGGTCTAACGGCGAAATGCGTTAAGCGGCGCTGCAAACCGTAGCCCGCTCATGCTCTTGGTCTTACGACGACGCGCGCTACATCCGCGAAGCCCTAAACCTCGGAGAAAGTGCCATAGCGAGGCGCCAAGGGCGAGTCTGAATTTCGCAATCTGGGTTTCGGACTGGTGAAGGCACGCGGCAGGGCCCACAATCCAATTTTGTTCGAACTAGGTTCCCACGCGCAGTGCGCGCGTGAGATTCTTGAGCGTTGCGACGGCGGAGAACGCCGCAAGCTGAGATGTCCGCGGATTCGATTTCGACGGAACATTTTCAACCTTCATGGTCAGCTTCCCAAATTCGCCCTGAACGCGAATTTCGTGCACGTTTTCGCTCCCGCCCGGCACCGCGACGACACGCACGCGCACGGGTACGGCGGGATCGACGGCCAGGCGCAAGGACGCAGCCACATTCGACGTCGCCGGAAACGCGCGCGCAGCTTCTTCGGCCGACCCCTCGAAAATTACCGCCTCTTCTTTGAACCCCTCGAGCTGCAGCCCGCGCTCCACCACGTATTTCGATCCCTGCAGTGCCGCGATCGGCTTCCTGCTCGTCAGCTGCGCCAGTTCGATGCGGCCAATGGAAGCGGACTTGATCCCGTCGAGCCCGGCGATCGCTCCGCTGGGAACATATATCCGGCAATTTTTTTCGCCGGCCTGGCGAAACCATTCATCCCTGCCCAGCAGCCCGCCCACGCTCATGATCAGCATGTCGCGCCCGCGCGCCAGCGCCTTGGGCACAAATTCGGGCAGTGCCGCCTGGCTCGCCGCTTCCACGGATAGATCGCAGCGCTCGATCATCTCCTCGATCGAAACTACCGGTGGGTGGCTGAACAGTTCCCGCGACAATGCCTCTGCTCGCGCGCGGTCCTGGTCCGCCAGCGCTACAAGCTCCGCATCCAGTTGCTTCTCGTCGAGAGCCGCGGCAATCACGCGGCCGATCGCTCCGACGCCGAGTATCCCGATTTTCAGCATGTAAGCGCCGCTCTCACGCGAGTTCGAGCATGCGATCGATGGCACGCTTCGCCTTCTGCGCAATTTCTGACGGCACGGTGATCTGCGGCGACAGCGTCTCGAGCGACCGGATGACTCTGTCCAGCGTGATCGTCTTCATGAACGCGCAGACCGCGTTAGGATTCACCGGATGAAACGTCTTTTCCGGATACTTTTTGTTGAGCTGGTGCATGATGCCGAGCTCGGTTCCCACCGCGAATTCGCTGCCCGATGATTCCCCGATGTGCCGCAGCATTCCTTCGGTCGAAAGGAAGAACGTGCGGTCCTGCGGCAGCGTGCCATCCAGCGCCTTGGACATGCACGAACTCACGCACCCGCATTCCGGATGCAGCAGCAGCTCGATGTCCGGATGCTGGTCCATGATCTCGACCACCTGTTCAGGCCGGATCGTCTTGTGCACGTGGCAATAGCCGGGATAGGCGACGATGTTGCTCCGCCCCGTCTGCCGCGCCACTACCTCCGCCAGAAATTTATCGGGCAGAAACAGAATGGTGCGCTCAGCGGGAATGGCCCGGACCACCTTCGCTGCGTTCGCCGACGTGCAGCAGTAGTCGCTCTCGGCCTTCACCGCAGCCGATGTGTTGATGTAGGAGACCACCACCGCATCCGGAAGCTTCGCTTTCCACTTGCGCAGTTCTTCGGGAGTGATCGAAGCCGCCAGCGAGCACCCGGCGCGCAGGTCCGGCAGCAACACGATTTTATCCGGCAGCAGAATCGCCGCCGTTTCCGCCATGAAGTGCACGCCGCAGAAAACAATCACATCCGCATTCGTTTTTGCCGCGGCCTGCGAAAGTTTCAGCGAATCGGCAACCGCGTCGGCCACTTCCTGCACCTCGGGCCGCTGATAGTGGTGCGCCAGCAAAATGGCGTTGCGCTCCTTGCACAGCGCGCGCACGCGTTCCTGCTTCCGGCGAATCTCCTCCGCCGTGTCCGCTACGGTCTCGACGATCGGTAGCGTGTAACGCCCCTCGAAACTTTCCTGCATCGCGGCTTCTGGCATGACGGGTTCCCTCGTTCGATGGAGTTATGAAATCCTTTGGCAAATATCGAGAGCGCGGGCTGAATGCGTAAGAGCGCCGATGGAAATGGCGTCCACTCCGCGATCGGCGTACGCTTCCAGGTTCGCTTCTGAAATACCGCCGCTGGCTTCGATCAGCGTGTGATCCCACAGGTTTTCGCGGCGCAACACTTCGAGAATCGTCTCGATCTCATCCGGCCGCATGTTGTCGAGCATCAGCAGGCACGGATACTCCTCCGCTGCTTGTTCCTGCAACCGGCGAAAAGTTTGCGCCGCCGCGCGAGCCGCCGCCTCCCCGCGCACTTCGACTTCGATAAACGCGGACTCGACGCGACACTTCCAGGCCCTCTCGATCGCCATCGGCGCCGCATCCTCTTCGCGGCTCGCCAGCAGCGCGAGATGATTGTTCTTGATCACCATTGCGTCGCCCAGCCCCAGTCGGTGGGTTCCGCCGCTTCCGAGATGCAGAGCGCGCTTGTCGAGCAGTCCCCACGGCGTTTTTCGCGTGCCCACAATCCGTGTCGCCGCAGAGCGCCTTCGCGCCCGTTCTTGCAGGCAGCGCGACGCAGAAGCGATGCCGCTCATTCTCTGCAAAAGATTCAAGCCGACGCGCTCGAGCGAAAGCAGCCTCGATTCCTCGCCTTCCAGACGCAGCAAAATATCGCCCGGCTTGATCGCATCGCCGTCCTGCTTGTCGAACCCAACTTCCACGCCGTGCGCTCCTAGCAGGAACGCAAATTCCTCGAGACCCGCAGCCACTCCCCCCTCGCGAGCCAGGATGGCAGCCGAAGCATGCCGTTCCTTCATTCCCAGCGCTCTCGCCGTCAAATCGTGCGGGGTGATGTCTATCTGCACCAGCAGCTCCGTCAGCGTGCGCACCGAGCGGCAGTACTCCGGATTTTCGAGCGTTAGCGTGCCGCCTCGAAAAAGGGCCTGCTCGATTCGTTGCCCTCGTGTCGCGTTCATCCCAAGCTCCGTCCCCGTCAGCTACTTCAGGAGAAATCCGCGCGCGCGCAGACGCGCCTTGGCGCGCGAAATCATTTCCGGACGCGAAGCCTCGACCGTGTGCAGATGCACGCCGCCGGTCAGCGACGAAAGAAGCTGCGCGTGTGAAGAGGCCACCTGCCCCAGAAAATCCTGCACGTCCGCGCGCGATTCGAGCATCAGCGAGCCGCGCAGCTCTCCGTATACGGGGTGCTCCACGACCACATCCAGGATTTTCACGCCGTGATCCACCAGGATTTGAAGCTCCTCTTCGGTCCGCTCCGGAGCATGGCGGCACGCCAGAACCTCGCGATGCGCGCGGCCCGTTTCCCTCGGCAGACGGTAACCTCGCGGCGTCGCTTCGATCTCCTCGCCGCTGGCCCTCAAAATCGCTACGTCCTGCACCAGACACTGGCGGCTCACGCGAAAGTGCTTGGCCAGTTCCCCGCCCCGAATCGGCGCGCCATGCGTCTGTATCCACGCCAGGATCCGCCAGCGGCGCAGTTCAGCCGAATCCGGCCGCACGCCGGTCGCCTTTTTCGCCTTCCGCGATACGTTCGTTGCCTTCATACCCCTACTGTCTTGTCAGATATCTTGTCTAATGTCAAGTCGCGGAGATATGGGCCCCTGCGAATGATTAGCGAAGGTTACTCCGACGGTGTCGAGGAAGGAATTTGGCTCCGCTGATCGCCGAATTCAGCGATAGTGGAGAACCAGCCCAGCAGGCCAAGCGAGGATTCGGTGACCCAGACCGGACAACGGCGAAGCGCGCGCGTGCTGGCGGATGTGCCGGTCGTAATCCGCGGCGAGTCCGCCGACCACCGATCGTTCCGGGAAGAAACGTTCACGGTAACCGTGAGTGCTCATGGTGCGCTCGTGATGTTGGCTGCCAACGTGTCTCTCGGACAGAAGATCGTGGTAATCAATCCGCTCAAAGGCGATGAACTCGAAGGCCGCATCGCCTACCGCGGACCGATCCATGCCGGCCTGTCGCAGGTCGCCGTCGAATTCTCGAAACCGTCCCCGGAATTCTGGCCGCTCAGCTCGCCGCCTGCCGACTGGCACACGCCCTAGCGCGCAGCACCAACCGATTCGCGGTCTTTTCGGACCCGAGGCGCCGGCGACCCGCGCTGAATTTGTCCCCCAAAACCGCCCCAAGACCGGGTCGAAAGGCCGGCGAAAGCCCATTTCGGCAAAACCCTCTGAGTTTGGAACGCACGCACGTATTGCAGTGAGGTTCCGGCACCTGCTTTCAATAGCAAGCAGCGTAGTACTAGAATCCAGTTTTGCCTCTTTGACGACATACTTGGTTCAGGCGAGATTTTGGCCCGTTCCGCGGTGCCAGTACACGTCCCAACGGGCCCGCTTTGGGCACAAGCGCTCTCAAATCAGTTGATTCGGGATAGCGAAAGCTCTATCGTAATATCAGCGCCAAAAGTCGAGCAATCAAGTACCATTTCGGTATCGTCCAACGGTGTCATGCATGCGGCCAGGGGAACAGCTCCGCGAGCTACGAAATCGGCTCGGGGTTACGACACGCGAAGTAGAAGAATTCAGCCGCACCATTGCCGAAGATCGCCAGAATGAAGAGTTTTACATCTCCAACGCCTGGCTGACCCAACTCGAGAACAAGAACTCCATTCCCAGTATCTACAAGCTCTATAGTCTCAGCGTCATTTACCGGACGAAGTTCAACGATCTGTTGACCGTCTTCGGCATAGATCTTGGCGCGACCTCTCGCTATCAACTCGCTTTGCCGCTGCAGAACACGCACCTGACTGCGTTCGAGTCTCTCGACCCCGAAAAGGGGGTCACCTTCCCGGTGCGCTTCGACAAAAGCTTCAGCCTGGACTCCACGAGCCTGATTTCACGCATGGTCGAGGTCTGGGGAGAGGTCCCCATCGCGCTGATTCAGAAGCTGGATGTGCGGCACTGCCAGTACGGTTACATCGGAATCGAGGACTATTCGATGTATCCCTTGCTGCGTCCCGGCTCATTCGTCCAAATAGACAGCCTCCCCAGCCGAATGCAGACTTCGGAATGGCGCACGGAATTCGATCGCCCGATCTTTTTCGTTGAACTGCGGGACGGTTACGCTTGCTCGTGGTGCGAGGTACGGGGATCCCAGCTTACACTGATTCCACACCCGCTTTCCGGCTGCCCGATCCGCCAATTCGCGTATCCCTCGGAAGCGGAAATCGTCGGACAAGTGACCGGCGTGGCTATGCGCTTAGTTCCGCAGGGCGCGGATTCAGATGAGACTCCAAGATTGCCAAAGCGATCTTGAAGCTGGAAAATAGGAACTGTGCCGCCAGCGGATCGCTTTCCACCGGCACTGCCACCCGATAGGGCTCCAGCCCTCTCCACGCGGTAAGAAAATCAGCCGGGCTGGTGTGCGTCGAAGCCATATACGCTTCCATCTGCGTTACCAGCTCCTCTAGCGAGCACCCCACCAATTCACGAAACGCCTCGCGATGACAATCGGAAAGCGCCTCACAGGCCACTTCCGCGCTGAAGCGCGACGCTAGGCCATCGTGGTAGTACAGGCCGGTGTTGTAGTCCCGCATGGATGCCAGGTAGATGAGCCGATCCAGCGGCCCCATATTTGACAGTGAGCGTCGCCGGAAGTCCTCCGCCGCCTGCTGCACATCCATTCGTCTTGGAAAGGAAACCACGCGGGCGGCCCTATGGACGAGCCGATCTGGTCGTGTGATCGGCCACCTGGCCTGCGTATGCCGGCGTCAGGAATGCCAGAGACTCTTCGGAGATCTTGCAAACCCTTGCTGCGGACGCCGCCGTGGAACCCACAATTCGGGGCGCGGCATAGGGCCCGCGTACGTATAGAAATACCTGCAGCGCGCGGCAGGCAAGCAAAATCGCCGCGAAATCCATGGCGAGTGCCATTTCCGTTCGCAGGTTCAGCCGCGCATAAAACCTCGCCGATCCCAGATGAAAGCGCCGCAGGCTCAGCACTTGCTTGCGAACCCGGCTCACCCAGAAAAGTGCCACCTTCGTCCGCTCTTCCAGAAACAGGTCGCGGACTTCCTTCGAAGCCTGGGACTCAACATATTCCAGGTCATCTCGAGCGAATATCCGGCCCACTAGCTCCGCCGGCAGCAGTCCCCCGCGTAAAGTGTTCAGCGCCTGCCGCGCTTCCACCAACGCGCCGGAACCGCCCTCCGCGCGTTTGCCGCGCCTCGCGAAGAAATACAGCGAGACAAGGAGCAGCGCTCCGATCAGCAGAAATGAAATCAGCTGGATCACAGGCGTTCCACCTTGACCAGTTGCGTTCCAGCAACGTTCACCATGGCCCTGGTTCTTGCCGCAAGCTCATCGTAGTCCGCGTCAGGCCCGATCCCCGAATTGGGCGCGGGATTTCCATGATAGGACCACATCGCCACTACCCAAATCGCGTCCGCGGCAAGGTAGGAAATCTGCTGGAGCACGCTCCAGGTCCCCTGAAACGCCGGTCCAAGGTGCGCCCGCAGCGCAACAACCATCAGGGTCGTGCCAACGATCTGTCCGAAGCCGAGAAGCATGCCCTTCAGGTTTCTTCCGGTCGCGATACTGTAGTAAGAAATAACCTGAAGCAGAACGATCAACAAAATGGCCTGCACGAACAAGAAATCCCGTTGGACCACGAGGTACAACGCCTCAGCCACCGACGGCGCGGGCTGCCATATCGGATATAGAATCGCAAAACCGAAGATCGCTCCGAAGACGATAGTTCCCGCTGTCCGCGCGAACCGTTCCGCGCCGGGATACGCAGAGAGTGCGTGCCGGAACACCTCCAGAATAATTCCGCATCCAAGGAAGAGAATCAGGAATCCGGCATACCAGTTCCACTTGGCATACGCGGGCGATTTTGATGCGTACAGGGGGTAAAGCAAAGCGTCCGACAAAAACAAGACCAGAGAATAGACGTAGAAGAAGGAATACCTGGAAAGCAGCTTCGAGCGTATGCCACGGTAGAGGAGCAGTGCCTCTAGGACGACGCCGCAACACCACATTGTCATAGTCAGCATCGAGCTACACCCGTCACCAACAAGTTAAATGCTAGCACAGAAAACCAGGGGGCACTTCAGAGATTCTCCCCTGCTTGGTTTAGCACTCAACAGGCGGACATTTTCGGTCGACGGCCGTAACTCGCGCGAATGCCTGTTCTTGCGAGGCGGTTTCGCCTGCCGTTCGTATCGCTCGAAAGAGCACCGACTATATTTCTAGCCCTCCTCCGGGTGGCTGGCTCGGCGGACGCGTCCCTTGGAACGCCGCTCCGCCCCCTGGCGGCTGGCTCGGAGGGCGTGTCCCCTGGAACGCAACTCCTCCCCCTGGCGGCTGGCTCGGCGGACGTGTCCCTTGGAACGCTGCTCCTCCCCCTGGCGGCTGGCTCGGAGGGCGTGTCCCCTGGAACGCAACTCCTCCCCCTGGCGGCTGGCTCGGAGGGCGTGTCCCCTGGAACGCAACTCCTCCCCCTGGCGGCTGGCTCGGAGGGCGTGTCCCCTGAAAAGCCAGCTCCTGAGGCACGGTACTTGGGGCCTGACCGATTGATACCACCGCGACCGTCGCAATGGCCAAGGCGGTAACCCAAACGGGTTTCGCAAGTTTCATTGTTTTCTCCTGTGTGTGTGATGGAACCCAAAACGGCATGCTCAATGTAGATGGCTGCGCGAGTCAGGCGGCGAACGGCCCAGGTGCGCTCACATGGCCGAGCAAAGGATGGGTTATCTTATAGTTAATGGGAGGGATCGCAGCGATATCCGCGCGCCGCAGCGAGGCTGGCGCCCAGTTTCCGCCCGGCAGGACGTTTTGCAGAGCGTTGCGAATCCGCCGCTAACGAGATTGGAAACTCTGCGGAAGTTACTTATGGTGTTCGACGCTCAATCGCGGTACTAAAGTTATTCAGGCACTTTGTGTCGGTGATAGCGATGGTTGACATCACTCCCTCTCGGGACACTGCGAGCATTCAGCCGGAGGCTGTCCGCGAACATTTGCGGAAGCTCGACCGTCGCCAATGGTGGCTATGGTCCTCCACCGTGCTGATTCTCGTTCTGCTGACAATCGCCGTCGCCTCCTTTGCGTTTCCGGCGATGCTCAAGGCTGAGGAAACGACATACTATTCCTTCTACCTGAACCAGGCCGTGCGCGCGCTGGTCGGTATCGTCCTCGTCTTTGCTGTCTACGTCGTCTACCAGCAGACCATGATCATGCGCATGCGGAATCAGCTGGCCGATCAGATCCAGTCACTCGCCAAAGTCCAGTCCCTCACGAACGAGGTCTACAAGCTCGCCGCTCTCGATCAATTGACCGGCCTCTACAACCGCCGTTCCGGCGAACAGCGCCTCGCCGAAGAAATCAGCCGTGCCATGCGCCACGAACGCCCGCTGACCATCCTGCTCATTGACCTAGACGGCTTGAAGCAAATCAACGACCGGCTTGGCCACGCCGCAGGTGATCTTGTCTTGAAGAGTTTCTCCGAGCGCCTCCGACGCGCGATTCGCGGTTCCGATCTCGCCGTGCGGCTGGGCGGCGACGAATTCATGGTCCTGCTGCCGGAATGCCGCGCCGACGAAGTGAAGCATGTGCTCAGCCGTGTCTATGGCCTGGAAGTCGAATACGAAGGCACGACCATTCCCTGCAAGTTTTCTCGCGGCTGGACGGACTACAAGCTCGGCGAAACGGCCGAGGAATTCTTGCGTCGCGGCGATGAGGCCCTCTACGCGGACAAGCGCTCCGGCAAGAAATCCGCCGAGCCTTCTTCATCCAGCTCTGTCCCGCAGCCCACGCGGTAAGCTCCCGCACAACAACGTTCATCGAACCGGCATCAAACATACTGGCCTGCGATTTGCTCCGTGTGTTCTCGCTGGCTCCGCTGCTATGCGCATTGCTGTATCATGATCGTGATCGCCGCGCACCCAGTTCGTGGCGATAGAATTCTGGTATCGGCATCCATTTCAAGGGTTCCGACACGCTGGGAGAACTTGGACATGACCACGCGCCAGAAATTCAAATTGATAAAACGTATTCTTAATCTTCTCGCGCTCGCTGTTGCCGCTGCGGCCATTTCCGGCACGGCCCTCGTTCCATCCGCGCGCGCCGACATTCTCGAATTGCGCAACGGCCAGATCGTGCAGGGCCGTTTCTTGGGCGGCTCGCCGCTGAACATCCGCTTCGAAGTCGACGGCAAGGAACAGGTATTCGCGACCAAAGACGTGCTCAACATCGGATTCAGCGAACCCGGCGACGCGTCCGATGGCGCCCCGCCGCCAGCACCTCCCCCGCCGCCTCCCAATCAAGACGCTTCATCAGCCCAGCCGGCGCCTCCGCCCGATTCCGGCCCTCCGCCCGAACCTGCGGCGCCGCCGACGGCGGATGCAGCTCCAAATTCATCCGCTCAGCAAAGTCCTCCTCCCGGCGCACCGGTCATTACTATCCCCGCTGGCACCTCCGTGCTCATTCGCATGATTGACGAAGTGGATTCGTCAACCAGCAAGATCGGCGACCCATTTCAAGCCAGCCTGGACAGCCCGCTCATGGTGGGGGACACGATCGTCGCGCCGAAAGGCGCGGATGTGTTCGGCGAACTCCAGCAGGTGAAATCCGCTGGAAAAATTTCCGGCGCACCGCAGTTGACGCTCGCGCTCACGGGCATCCGTATCAGAGGAAAAATCGTGCCGCTTGACTCGACCACCTACGAGCTCGCCGGCAAGTCGCGCGGCGCGCAAAGCGCCGAGCGCATCGGCGGGGGCGCGGTTGCAGGAGCCATCATCGGTGGAATCATTGGCGGCGGCAGAGGCGCCGCGGTCGGCGCAACTCTTGGCGCGGGCACGGGCACAGCCGTGCAGGTGATGACGCACGGCGATCGGCTGCATATCCCGAGCGAGACTTTGCTCGAATTCAAGCTGGGACACGACGTCTCGGCGCCGCTGGCTGGACTTTCCAACTAGCCCTGCGACAGGAAGTTCCTGTCAGGAACATCCACCGATAATTTTCTTGCGCCGCTCAGAGGTGACTCGTAAGATACGGCCTTGTTGTAGGAAGAGATACCATGCCCAAAGAAAAACCGAAGGTAAACATCGGCGAAGTCATCCGGTCCTACCGGAGCGACCGAGGCCTGTCGCAAGGTGATATCGAACGCCGCACCGGACTTCTCCGCTGCTATCTGTCCCGTGTGGAGAACGGCCACACCGTTCCATCGCTCGAAACTCTGGCAAAGATTGCCGAGGCCATGGAAATCAGCCTGGCGGACTTCTTCCCCGGCACGGACACGCCGCAGGATCGCGAAACTCGCAAGATGCTCGGCGAACTCTCCGAAGAAGAAATTCGCTTCCTCGCGGACATCAAGAAATACTCCACCAGTCTCTCCGACGACGATAAGCGGCTCGTTCTGGCCATGATCCGCAAAATGGCCACCATCGTTCCGCCCGCGCGCAACGGCAAATCCGCCGTCGCCGCCCATCGCGCCGAACTCTAAAATTAGATTTTCTCGGTTCGCAGATGGGTTTTTCAATTTTCTGTTTTCCCCTTTTCTATGTTCGCGTTGCTCTTTTCCCTCGCTGCGCGCTCTGCGCTTGCCGCGCTGACTGCTGGCGGGGCTCTGCGATGAGTCGCCGCCTTCGTTTTCAATCAGCGTTTATCTGTGCCTGCCCGCCGAAGCCTTGGCGAAGGCGGGTTCATCAGTGTTCATCTGTGGCCTACCCCGCGTCCCTCCCCTAGCGCCTCGCTGCCCCGATTCGCTACAATGGCCTCGACATGCAACGCAAGCGTCACAACACGATCGGCGTAATGGTCGGCAAGATCCGGGTGGGCGGAGGCGCGCCCATCGTCGTGCAGTCCATGACCAACACGGACACAGCCGACGTCGCCTCAACCACCCAGCAATGCCTCGAACTCGCGCAAGCCGGCTCTGAACTTGTCCGCGTCACGGTCAACATGCCCGAAGCAGCCGCGGCGTTTCCCGAAATCAAAAAACGCCTGCTCGATGCCGGCTGCGATGCTCCGATCATCGGTGACTTTCACTACAACGGCCACGTTTTGCTGACGAAATATCCCGATTGCGCCCGCGCGCTCGATAAATACCGCATCAATCCCGGGAACGTTGGCCACGGCCAACGCCGCGATGAGCAGTTCGCCACCATCTGCAAGGTCGCGCGCGACAACGGCAAGCCCGTGCGCATCGGCGTGAACGGCGGCTCGCTCAATCAAGAGCTGGTCATGCAGAAAATGCAAGAAAACACCGACAAAGACCTGGGCAAGACATCCGAAGAGATCATCAACGAGTGCATGGTTCTGTCGGCCCTGCAATCCACCGACCTCGCGCTCGAATGCGGATTGCGCAAGGACCAGATCATCATCTCCTGCAAAGTTTCGCGCCCCGGAGATTTGCTCGCCATCTACCGCGATCTCGCCGAGAAAACCGATCAGCCTCTCCATCTCGGATTGACCGAAGCGGGCATGGGCGCCAAGGGTCTCGTCTGGTCCGCCGCATCCATGGGAATTCTGCTCGATGAAGGTATCGGCGACACCGTTCGTGTTTCGCTCACTCCGCGTCCCGGCGGCGATCGCCGCGACGAAGTCTACGCCGCCTGCGAGTTGCTTCAGTCTCTCGGCCTGCGCACCTTTGCGCCCAGCGTCACCGCCTGCCCCGGCTGCGGCCGCACCACCAGTTCCACGTTTCAGGAACTCGCTGAAAGCATCCAGGGCTACATCCGCGACAAAATGCCGGAATGGAAGCAGCACTACGAAGGCGTGGAGGAATTGAGACTCGCGGTGATGGGCTGCATCGTCAACGGCCCCGGCGAATCCAAAGCCTCCAATATCGGCATCAGCCTTCCCGGCACCGGCGAAGCTCCGCGCTGCCCCGTGTACATCGACGGCCAGAAATTCACCACCCTCGAAGGCACTTACGACGAACTTTCCGCCGCCTTCCAAGCCCTCGTCAACGACTACGTCTCCACGAAATACCACAAGCGCGAACCCGTAAAGGTCTAAGCGCTCCCGGCTTCTAATATCACCGTACTGCCGGACCATCACCCACAGCGCGATTCCGAAAGTCCACACAACCTCACCCTTGCGTCCCGCCCCGCTCGGCATAAGATACGCTTGTGGCCATGTCGCATTTCGGTACACGCCGCAAAAAGGTGAATCGGATGATTGCCGCCGCATGTCGCGCAATGCAACTCGGTGTTGAAAAATTGCCGATTCTGCTCGTTTCCAATCGACACAAGGTGCCGATTGAAAATCGCCGTAACCCTCTGAAAATACACGTCGACGACTCAGTCTACCCGTCACAGAATCGCGGGGTAAGCCGCATGCACGAACCCGGCCGCTGACGATGGAAAATTCAACATTCTCGCCCACCGCGCCATCGCAGCCGCCACCAAACTGGCGCCGCGGCTTCTGGAGCCTGATCGTCACCCAGTTCCAGACCGGCTTCAACGACAACGGTTTGAAGTTTCTGGTCACCTACATCGTGATCGGCATGAATTTGCCCCACGCGGAGCGCGACCGCCTCGTTCCGGTCGTCGGGGCGATGTTCGCCGTGCCGTTCATTCTGTTTTCCATGGCCGGCGGCTACTTCGCCGACCGGTTCAGCAAGCGCAGCGCCACGATCGGAACGAAGTTCTTCGAAATGGCCGTGATGGGCTTCTTTATCGTCGCTCTCGCCATGCGCAGCCTGCCCATGGAATGCGCCGGCGTCTTTCTGATCAGCGTGGAAGGAGCGGTATTCGGCCCATCGAAGTATGGGCTTCTCCCGGAGCTGCTGCCCGAATCGCGGCTCTCGTGGGGCAACGGCATCATCGAGTTCGGCACGTTCCTGGCTGCGATCGCCGGCCAGATAGCCGCAGGTGGTCTGGCGCAGCGTTACTTCGGTCGCGAGGCCGTCGCCGGCTTCATTCTTCTGGCTTGTTCGTGCATCGGCCTGGCAACGAGCCTTGGCATCTCGCGCGTTCCGGCCGCGAATCCGGCCAAGAAATTTCGCTGGAATCCCGTTGGAGATCTCGCCGACCAGATGAAAATAATCCGCGCGGACAAGGTCCTCAACTGGGCGGTTCTTGGGTACACCTATCTGTTTTTCCTGGCGGCGCTGCTTCAGACCGTCATCGTGATTTACGGGCACGACATTCTTCGCATTGATGACGTGCACACGACTTACCTCACCTCAGCTTTGGCCGTCGGCATCGGTCTCGGCAGCGTGGCAGCCGGATATCTTTCTGGAGGAAAAATCGAATACGGTCTCATCCCGCTCGGCGCCGTGGGCATGTCCGTCTTCGCCGCTCTGCTCTACAGTCCCGGCCATTCGCTCGTGGCGGTTGGAACCCATCTGTCGTTTCTCGGATTCTTCGGCGGAATGTTCGCCGTTCCGCTTGGCGCCTTGATTCAGCATCGCCCCCGGCCTGAAAACAAGGGCGGCGTAATCGCTGCCGCGAATCTTATCTCGTTCGTTGGAATTGCGGTCGCGTCGGGTGCTTATTACGTCTTTGCCGATGTGTTTCATCAATCGCCGCGCACGATGTTCCTCGATGGCGCCATTCTCACGCTGCTCACCACGGTCTATGCGATCTACCTGTTACCGGATTCCCTCGTGCGATTCGTGTTGTGGGCGGCAACGCACACCATCTACCGCATCCGCGTCGAAGGGCGCGAAAACATTCCCGAAACCGGCGGCGCGCTTCTCGTCGCCAACCACATGTCGTTCGTGGACGGACTTCTGCTCATCGCGTCCACCGACCGGCCCGTCCGCTTTCTCATCTACAAAGCGATCTACGATCTGCCCTACGTGAAACCCTTCGCGAAAATCATTCGCGCCATTCCCATCTCGTCCGAACAACGCCCGCGCGAAATGCTCCATTCGCTGCGCGAAGCCACCAACGCAATCAAGAACGGCGAAGTGGTCTGCATCTTTGCCGAGGGGCAGATCACGCGCATCGGGCAGTTGCTCCCCTTCCGCCGCGGCATGGAGCGCATCATGAAGGGCGTGGACGCGCCGATCGTTCCGGTGAACCTGGACGGCGTGTGGGGCAGCATCTTTAGTTTCGAGCGCGGACGTTTCGTCTGGAAAATGCCGCAGTCGATCCCCTATCCCGTCACCGTGAGTTTCGGCACGCCCCTGCCGTCCGCGACGCCCCCCTTCGAAGTGCGCCGCGCGGTGCAGAATCTGCAGACCGAGGCCTACCGCCATCATCGGAAGCGGCTGCGCAAGCTGCATCGCT
Source organism: uncultured Acidobacteriota bacterium (assembly GCA_963814605.1). GTDB lineage: Bacteria > Acidobacteriota > Terriglobia > Acidiferrales > UBA7541 > Palsa-295. Next base: position 2,098,577 of record CAWFDD010000002.1, read on the forward strand.
CGCTGATTCATACCGCGCATCGCCATCCGCTCCGTTTCGCGATGGGAGACAAGCGACGTCCGCGGATGTCGTGGGGCAGTGCGCTGCTGGGCGCGATTTTTCTGGCGCGCAGGCTGCGCACCACCTGGGCGGGGCAGGAAATGGTCGGCATCCTGCTGCCCCCGTCCGTCCCCGGCGCGCTGGTCAACTACGCCGCCACGCTCGCGGGAAAAGTGCCGGTGAATTTGAACTACACGTCGTCGGATGAGACGCTCGCCTCATGCGCCGCGCAGTGCAAGCTGGAAACCGTCGTCACCACGAAACAATTGCTCGATCGGATTCCGCTGAAGGTGCCGGGAAAAACAATCCTGCTCGAGGAAGTCGCTTCCGGACACGGCTTCGGCGAGCGCCTGGTGGCGCTGCTCCTGTGGTTTTTCCCCGGGGCCGCGCTCGAACGAATCCTCGCCGGTGGAAAAAACAAATCGCTTGATGATCTCGCCACCATCATTTTTTCGAGCGGCAGCACCGGCGAGCCCAAGGGCGTGATGCTCACGCACTACAACATCGCCTCGAACATCCAGCAGATGGGCCAACTTTTCATGTTCAACCGCAAGGATTGCCTGCTCGGTGTGCTCCCGTTCTTCCACTCGTTCGGGTTCACGGTGACGCTATGGCTGCCCCCGGCGTTGGGTGTCAGTGTCGCCTACCACCCGAGTCCTCTCGACCTCGCCGCCGTCAGCGAAATCGTGCGCGACTATCGCGTCACGTTCATGCTCTCCACGCCGACTTTTCTGCAAGCCTACGCGCGCCGTTGCTCGCCCGAAGATTTCGGCAGCCTGCAATACGTGGTTGTCGGCGCGGAAAAGCTTCCGGAGCGGCTCGCGCTGGCCTTCGAGGACCGCTTCGGCATCCGCCCGCTCGAAGGTTATGGCGCTACGGAGTGCTCGCCTGTCATCTCCGTCAATACGCACGACTTTCGCGCCCCCGGTTTTCGGCAGGTGGGCGCCAAACGTGGACGCATCGGTCATCCGCTTCCGGGCATCAGCGTGCGCGTCGTGGACCCGGACACGCGCGAGCCGCTCCCCGCCGGCACGCCGGGCCTGCTGCTCGTCCGTGGGCCCAATATCATGCTCGGCTATCTCGGCAAACCGGAGAAAACCGCGGAGGTTCTCGAGGACGGCTGGTACGTCACCGGCGATATTGCTGCGGAAGACGAAGATGGCTTTCTGACCATCACCGACCGCCTGAGCCGTTTCAGCAAGATCGGCGGCGAGATGGTGCCGCACATCAAAGTAGAGGAAAAGCTGCAAGAGCTTGCGGGCGCAACCGACCAGAGATTCGTAGTGACCGCGGTGCCCGACGGAAAAAAGGGCGAGCGCCTCGTCGTTCTGCACACGCTGCCGCCCGCGGAACTGCAGCCCGTGCTCGAGCGGCTGGGCGAATTGGGACTGCCGAATCTGTGGACGCCGCGCCCCAATCAATTTTTCGCGGTCGAAGAAATGCCGCACCTCGGCACGGGCAAACTCGACCTGCGCCGCGTCCGTGAAATGGCCCTCGAGCTCTCGCCCGCGGAGAAGGCGCCGGCCTGAATGCGCCCGACCGTCGGAATTCGCATTTCGCCGTCGCCCGAAAACCGTTCAATCTTATTTTTCGCCATTCGCGAGTATTTTCTTGCGTGTCCTGATCGCGTTCGCTAAAATCGGCGACGCTGGAGAGTATTCGGCATGAACATAAGCGACAAACACAATTCGTTGCCGTGGCAAGCGATCGTATCGCTGCGCCGGGATTGTGGCCGACTTAGCTCCGGTCCCGCGAAGTAAGTAACTCTAAGCAGCGCAATCCTTTCCAAGGCAATCCACTCAAATTCCTGAGCCGTTCCATCCTCACGCGCGCTTTTTTTCTCCGGCGCGCCAGCCCGGGACGCATTCCGCCTCCCTAGAAAGGTGATGCCATGGGCATACACGTGAGAAACGGCACGCCGATGCACGGCCCTTCGTTGTGCGAATCGTGCATGCACGCGCATCTGGAGAGCGGTTTCAGCGAGAGCGAGGAGCAGGTGATCTGCACCTTCACCTGGCCCAATCATCGCGTCCGGTTCCTGTGCGCAAATGCAACGACTACGCGGAAATGAAGCGCCAGACATTGAAGCAGATGGAAGAAATGGCCTGGGTGCTGATGCCGAGAGACGGAAAGCGCGTTACCGGCTTCGTTCGTCCGGGCGACATTCCGGAAGAGCACCAGATCGAGATCGAGCTTGATAAAAGCGAGTAACACTTGCTTGAAAATAGCAGCGCGCGCCGAAGCCGTCACAGCGGCGCACGCCGATTTGGTCGAAGTCATTCACACGCCGCATCAGGCTGTCAGCGTGAAGGGATGGACGAATTTGACTGCCGACAAGTTCTCGAACGACCTGGCCGAGGCAAGCCCTTTGGGGTGGGGGTTCACGGTCCGCGACGTAGTAGGTGCTAGCCAGTCGCGCGGCCGGAATCCCGCCTCGGCCCGGCGCTCGGGAAGCAATGACATGTGAAAGAAATGGTACTGCTCGCGGTCTTGCTCACGCATCTACTTTTTCGACTGCTGCGGGTTTTCATAAGTGAGGCGATCTGCCGATTGAGAGCCCGAAACCGAAGACTAGCCGACAACTGGATCGGCTTGCGATCGCAGTAAACGGAGCGTCCCTTGATTGCCGAGGGGCGCTCCGATTGCTCGCGCATGGCAGGTTCTAGAAAATTCCGATCTTGATGTGCAGGAATTTCTTCGGGTTCTGCCGGAATTCGCCGACGAGCGACCGCAGATCGCCCGTCAACCCGGTCATGTTGTCGTACAGCGCCGGGTCGGTGAACATCTTCCCCACGGTGCCCTGATTGGAATTCATTTTCGCGGTGGCATCGCGAACGTTGGCGGTCGCTTCCCTCATGTTCGAGTACAGCGTGTCGTCGGTGGCGAGTTTGCCGAGCGTGCCTTTGCCGGCTCTCACGTCGCCGAGCACCGCATTGCCATTGTCCGCGAGACTCTTGATGCTGTTGTAGGCGCTCGGGTCGTAAACCAATTTGCCCACGGTGCCCTTCTGGTCGTGCACGGCCGAGAGAACATCATCAAACTTGTTGTACATCTCGTCCGACTCGACCAATTTGCCGATGCTTCCGTGTCCCTGCTGAATCGAGCTCACCACCGAGTCGAGCTTGCCGACTGTGCTGTCGAGGTGGTTATACAGCTGCGGATCGTTCAGGAGCTTGGCGAGCGTGCCATTCCCGTTGTGAATTTGACCAACGACTCCCGTCAACTCATCCGAGAGAGAGCTCAGTTTCGCCATGAGATCGGAGCCACGCTGCACCGCTTCCTTCATCCCCGGTACGTTCGACTGTGGCAGCACGCCGCCAGGAGGAATCACGGTGCCGGTAATGCCGCGGGTGATGGTGACGTAGCGGTCGCCAAGCAAACCCGCAGTAACCAGGGTCGCGGATGAGTCGGTGCGAATCTGGTCCTCGAATTTCTTGCCAATGCTCAGCCCCAGTGTGATGTTGTGAAGATGGTCCGGCGGGTTCGGCGTAAGTCGCAGCGATTCGACACTGCCGACCTCAATACCGTCGAGTGTGACGGGCGCGCCCGTCTGGAGCTCGTCGACCTCGGGCAGATAGGTGATTAGGTGGTACTTCGGCCCGAACGATCCCGCGCCAGTGACATAGAAGATTCCCACCATAATGATCAGCAGCGCCACCGCCACGAAAAGTCCGACGCGCAAATCCGTCCAGGTCAACTGCTTTCGTTGTGCCATTCCCATCCCTCCTCGGTAATCACGATTGCGAACCCTACTCTGCGGAAGCCAAGAATTTCTTCAAATAATCGTCGGACGAGTGCAACACGTCGTCGGTCGAACCTTCGAAATAGACCTGCCCTTCGCGTATAACGATGACATTGGTCGGGGCATCGGTTCCGCACACGCTCTCCCGGGCTATAGGCCGCGCGCCATTCCCATCGAGGGACACGACGCGATTGGCGGCCTTGTCGAAACGATAATGCGCCAGGCCGAAAGCGTCCTGGACGCGATGCGTCGCAAGCAGCGAGGTGACTCCCTGCAGATCGCGGCCGCGCAGAATCAGCGTGATGATCGTTTGCGAAGTCAACGGATCGAGTCCGGCGGTCGGTGAATCGTAAAATACGACCGGCGGATGGTCTATCAGCGCCCGCGCGATGGAAACGCGGCGGCGCATGCCTCCGGAAAGTTCGGCGGGATATTTCTCGATTGCGGCTTCCAGCTCCACGAACCGCAAAGTCTCCAGCACGCGCTGTTCGACCTCCTCTTCCGGAACTTTTTCTTCGCGCAGGCGAAACGCGACGTTTTGGTCGACGGTCATCGAATCGAAAAGCGCGCCCTCCTGAAAGACAAAGCCGAGCTGGCGCCGGAAATCCAGCAGTTCGTCTTCGTTCATCTGGTCGACATTGTGGCCCATCACCCAGATGTGCCCCTGGTCGGCGCGCATCAGGCCCGCAGCCAGTTTCATGATCAGCGTTTTTCCGGAACCGCTCTCCCCGAGAAACACTTTCGTCTCACCGGGCAGCACCGTGAAGGAAACGCCGCGGAGCACGTCGCCCTCCTCGAAACCCATGCGCACATCCTTGAACTCGATAAGGGGCTTGCCGGGATCGATGGTGGCGCGGTCGAGCAGCGGCGCCGGGCGGGACGGGTGCGGCATGCTGGGATTATAGATGGAAACTACGGCGAATCGCAGCCGAGCATTTGCGCCCGCGGATGTCGGCGCAACATGTTCGGAAACGGCGATTCCGGTTGCAATTTGCGGACGGCGCGACCTTTACGGGCGCGAGTGCCTCCGGTAGAATTCTTCGTCTGTCTCGAAAGGCAAGGCATCACCCAACATGCTGCGATTCGTAACTGCCGGAGAGTCCCACGGTCAGGCGCTGGTCGCCTGGATATCCGGTTTGCCCGCCGGAGTGCCGGTGGACCTCGAGTTCATGGGACGCGAGCTGCACCGTCGGCAGCTGGGCTACGGACGCGGGGGGCGCCAGCGCATCGAAAAGGATCAGGCGGATTTTCTGGCCGGGGTGCGTCACGGAAAGACGATCGGCGCGCCCATCGCTCTGCGCATCGAAAACCGCGACTGGAAGAATTGGGAAAAAGCGATGCCGGTCGAGGACAGCGAAGGCGCGGACGACGCGCAGCGCCGCCTGACCGCGCCGCGCCCGGGACATGCCGATCTCGCCGGGTCGCAAAAGTTCAATTTTCACGACGCGCGCTACGTGCTCGAGCGCGCTTCCGCGCGCGAAACGGCCGCCCGCGTGGCGGCCGGGGCGCTGGCCAAATCGCTGCTGCGCGAGTTCGGCATTTCGATTCTGAGCCACACCATCGCGGTGGGCCATGTGCGGCTGGAACGCGCGGCGACGTGGGAGGAAATCGTAGCGGTCTGCGAAAATCTGGAGTCGCCGCTGCGTTGCGTCGACCCCGAAACGGAGGCGCGCATGAAAGCCGAAGTGGATCACGTTCTGCGCGCCGGCGATTCGGTCGGAGGAATTTTCGAAGTCGTGGCGCGAGGCCTTCCGCCGGGGCTGGGAACGCACGCGCAGTGGGACGAAAAGCTCGATGGCCGGCTGGCGCAAGCGGTGATGTCGATTCAGGCGGTGAAAGCGGTTGAGATCGCCACGGGCGTTTCGAATTCAGGAAGTTATGGCTCGGAAGTGCAGGACGAGATCCGCTACGACGCAGCGAGAAAGCGATTCGACCGGTTGTCGAATCGCGCCGGCGGGCTCGAAGGCGGCATCACGAATGGTCAGGACGTGGTGGTGCGCGGATACCTGAAACCGATTTCGACGCTGCGACGGGCGCTGCTGACCGCGGACATGAACACCAAGGAGGAAGTAAAGGCGGCCTACGAGCGCTCGGACGTCTGCGTGGTTCCGGCCGGCGGTCTGGCCGGCGAGGCCATGGTGGCGTTCACGCTGGCGGGCGCGTTCATGGAAAAGTTCGGCGGGGACTCGCTGGAAGAGACCCGCAGGAATTTCGACGGATATCAGCGGCAACTCGATAATTTCTAGCGGCGTTGTTTCAGGAAGGCTGGCGGGAAAAGGCGCGATGATCCATCCCATTGTGAAATACGGCGATCCGGTGCTGGAGACGCCCGGCAAATCGGTGGACAAATTCGACGCGGAACTGCAGGCGCTGGTGGATGACATGTTCGAATCCATGTATGCGGCGAACGGCGTGGGGCTGGCCGCGCCGCAGATCGGCATCAGCAGGCGCGTGGCGGTGATTGACGTGAGCAACGGGAAAAACGCGGAGGCGAAAATCGTCTGCGCGAATCCGGAAATCATTCACGCCGAAGGAGAGCAGCGCGAAGAGGAAGGCTGCCTTTCGGTGCCGGGTTTCCGCGGACACGTGGCGCGGCCGCAGTACGTGACCGTGCGCGCACAGGACGCTTCGGGAAAAGAATTCGAGATGCGCGGCGAGGGATTGCTGGCTCGCGCGTTCTGCCACGAGATTGACCACCTCAACGGAATCCTCTTCATCACCCACCTCAGCCTGCTCAAGCGGGACATGATCAAGCGGAAAATCCGCAAACTACGAAAAGCCGGCGACTGGTAGGCGCGGCGTGGCGCTGCGAATAATCTTCTGCGGTACTCCGGCGTTCGCCGTGCCGTCGCTCGAACGGCTGATCGCGGAACCGGAATTTGAAATCGCCGGAGTGGTCACGCAGCCCGACCGTCCGCGCGGCCGGGGCCGGGAAGTTCACGGATCGCCCGTGAAAGAGGCGGCCGTAGCTGCCGGAATTCCCGTTTACCAGCCCGCAAAGATCAAATTGGACGAGGGATTCGAGTATTTCAAACGGCTCGCGCCCGATGCCGTGGTCATCATCGCTTACGGACAGATCATTTCGCAGCGGCTGATCGATATTCCGCGGCTGGGCTGGATCAATGTGCACGCGTCGCTGCTGCCGAAATATCGCGGCGCGGCGCCAATCAATTGGGCCGTCGCGAATGGCGAAAAACAAACCGGGCTCACAACCATGCGAATTGATGCGGGCCTGGACACAGGGCCCATGCTGCTGAATTACGAGACCGAAATCGGCGCGGATGAAACCGCACCGGAGCTGACGGCGCGCCTGGCGAATGCAGCCGCACCGCTGATTGTGGAAACGCTCGAGAAACTCGATCGCGGCGAAATCACGCCCACACCGCAGGACAATTCGAAGATGTCTCTGGCGCCGCCGCTGAAGAAAGAGGACGGGCGGATTGACTGGTCGCTCGACGCGCTGAAAATCCAGAACCGCATTCGCGGCCTCCAGCCCTGGCCCGGCGCGTTCACGACCTTTCGTGGAAAGAATTGCCAGATTTGGGGCAAGCCGCTGAGGCCAGTGGCAACCGGCGGCGCGCCCGGCATTATCCTGGCGACGCAAGAGGACGGCTTGCTGGTGATCTGCGGCGGTGCCAGCGTCCTGCGCGTTGAACAGGTTCAGCTTGAAGGCCGCGCCCGCGTCACCGACCGCGAGTTCATGAACGGGGCGCGCGTCAAGCCAGGCGAGCGCTTCGGCGCATAGAGCAGGGCCATGGCCGTCTCCAAATCCCGACAAATCGCATTCGAGGTGCTGCGCCGCGTCGAGGCCGATGGCGCGTACGCGAGCGACGCGCTGCACGCGGAGCTGGGCGCGAGCGTGAAACCAGCGGACGCCGCGCTGGCAACCGAAGTCACCATGGGCGTCCTGCGCTGGCGGCGCCTGCTGGATTTTCTGCTGGAGCGCCAGTTGAAGAAGCCCGTCGAGCGGCTCGATCTGGCCGTGGCGCTGGCGCTGCGCATGGGCGCCTACCAGCTTCGGTATCTCGAAAAAATTCCGGCTCGCGCGGCGGTGAACGAATCGGTCGAGCTGGTCAAGAGAGCGCGGAAGGCGTCAGCGGCATCGCTGGTAAACGCGGTCTTGCGCCGGATCGCGGACCACTCAAAATCCCCGGCTGAGGAATATCTGCCGGCGAACACCGCGCCGGCCGAACGCCTCGGAATTCTGCACTCGCATCCGACCTGGATGGTTGAGCGCTGGCTCACGCGCTTGGGCGAGGCGCGCACGGTCGCACTGCTGGAAGTAGACAACCGCGCGCCGCGATTGAGCTGCGCGCTGCATCATTCCGACGAACGCGAAGAAATCGTACGCGCACTCGAGCAGGCCGGAATGTGCGTGGAGCCGGGCACGCTGCTGAAATCCGCGTTCGCTGTCAGCGGCGGCAGCCCGGCGCGCACGGAAGCGTTTCGTGCGGGTCAGATTTCGATTCAGGATGAGGCCTCTCAGGCAATTCCTCTGCTGCTGAGCGTCCGCTCCGGCGACCGGGTGCTCGATCTGTGCGCCGCACCGGGAGGCAAAACGCCCGCACTCATGCGCGCTGCAGGCACCGAAGGTTTCGTCATTGCCGCCGATCGCCACGCGCACCGGTTGAGGGCGATGCAGACGCAATTCAAGCGGTTGCGACTCGGCAGCGCGAAGCTCGTGGAGCTCGACGCGACGAACGCGCTCCCCTTCGGCGGCGAGTTCGACAGAATTCTGGTGGACGCGCCGTGCTCGGGCACCGGCACGCTGGCGCGACATCCGGAAATTCGCTGGAGGCTCGGTGCCGGGCAGTTGGCCGAATTTCACGAGGAACAAGCGCGCATGTTGGTTGCGGCGCTTGCGCGTTTGGCGCGGGGCGGCAGGCTGGTCTATTCCACGTGCTCGATCGAGCCGGAAGAAAACGAGGACGTCATCGCTGAGGTTTTGAAGGCCACTCCGTCGGTGCGGAGCGTGCCGGCCAGCGAACCCGCGCGAGCGCTTGAACCACATCTCGCGCCTAAAGTCGAATCTTCGACGCTGTTCGCCGCGGACGGTTATTTCCGCACTTTTCCGCCCGCGCATCGCACCGACGGATTTTTCGCCGCCCTGCTCGAAAAAATTTAGAAGCATCGCATACGCATTCGTCTTCGCCGGCGGCTCACCGGTTGGCAATCGTGTGGTTACCGTATTGCTTTGCTACTTCAGGCGCGCGCGTCCAAGTTGGAGCGTTGGGCGGCCGCTTCGTTGAGATTCGTTGATATTCAAAGGGATTTCGGGCGTTTAGGGGGCTAGGTCATGAAACGATCCGTCCTATTATTGGTAGGTGTATGTGTTTTGGGATTCTTGACGCAGTTCGCGGGCGCGGCGTTCGCGCAAGATGCGACCGGCCGGGTGATCGGGACGATCACAGACCAGCAGGGCGCGGCGGTCCCCGGCGCCAAAGTTACGGTCACGAACACGGCCACGCACATTGCAAATACTACCGTGACGGGCGGCGATGGGACTTTCACGGTGCTCAATCTCCCGATCGGACCGTACCGAGTGGACGTCGAGCACGAAGGATTCAATAAAGTGTCCACGAAGGAAAACCGGCTGGAGATTAATCAGACGCTGCGGTTCGACGTGGCTTTGAAGTTAGGCGCCGTCAACCAGACGGTCACGGTCGAAGCCCAATCCTCACGGGTGGAGACGGCGAATCCAACCGTGGGCGCTACCGTCACCGGCGAGGAAATTCAGCAGGCTCCGCTCAATGGGCGCAACGTGCTGAGCCTGGCGCTATTGCAGCCGGGCGTGACTGAATCAAACCCCGATAACACGGGTGCGGGCGGCTACAGCAACGGAGTCGGCGGGTACAGCGTCGCCGGCGGACGCACGGATTCGGTAACGTTTCTGCTGGACGGCAGCTTGAACAACAACCTTCTCGACAACGGAGTGGTGTTCAATCCCAACCCCGACACGATCGAAGAATTCCGCGTGCTGGAAAGCAATTACACCGCGGAATACGGCCGCAACGGCGGCGGCATCATCAGCGAGGTGACCAAATCCGGAACCAACGCCTGGCACGGCAGCGCATTCGATTTCTTGCGCAACGGCGACCTGGATGCGAATTCGTATTTCAACCACCTGAACAGCATCGTCAATGAGACGCCTATTCCTCGCGATCCCCTACGCCGCAACCAATTCGGCGGCACGCTCGGCGGACCGATCACGATTCCTCATGTGGTCAACGGCAAAGACCGGTTCTTCTTTTTCGTCGGCTACCAGGGTCAACGCCAATCCGATCTGGCAACGCCGCCGGAGTCCCTGATCGATGTCCTCACCCCTGCAGAAGTGAACGGGGACTTTTCACAGGCCGGGCCGAACGGAGGCCCGGATCCCAACGTGACCTGTTTCCTCACCGGATTCTGGCAGAACACGGGCGTGCCGTCGGAGCCGGACGGCAGCGGATGCGGCATCGTCAATCCGATCACGATGGTTGCCGCTCCCGGGACGCCGCACCCGTTCTTTCAAGCGGCCGCGCAACCTGCCGCCTGCGCGGTATTAGCCTGCGCGCTCGATCCCACGAAGTTCAATCCGATCTCGCTCGAATACATCAACAAGGGGCTGATGCCCGTCACCCCCACCGGGGTAATCACGCCGACCAGCGCCGCCACAAACAACGACAACGAGCTGACCATGCGATTCGATTTCTTGATCACGCCGAAGGATCAATTGACGACCACCATCGGCGGCGAACGCAATCCGCAATTGAGTCCATTCATCACGGAATCGGATCAGGTGCCCTGGGCGAATGTCCCGGGATTTTCCACGACCACTAACAGCAACGACTATTTCGTGAACGTGGCATACACCCGGACGATTTCCGTAAACATGCTCAACGAGTTGCGATTCGGCACTCAGCGGCAATTCCAGTTGCAAGGGGTTCCCCTGGGCGCGAACACGCAGTTCACTGCGCAAGCCCTCGGGTTCACGAATTTGACGCCGGACAATCCCACCGGCCCGCCGCTCTTTGACATAGACAACGAAGCCACAAATGTCGGCTACACGTTCTCGGGGCCGTCATCGCTGGCCAATAACACTTTTGGAGTTTCCGACACGTTTACCTGGATTCGCGGCAAGCACACCTGGAAAATGGGCGGGGGAATATCCGCGTATCAGAACAACCAATTATTCGATTTCCTCACCAACGGCCTCTTTGATTTCGACGGCACGTTCACCGGCAACGGCTTCGCCGACTTTCTGCTCGGCGCTCCCACCGACTATCTGCAGGGTGCCGCGGCGCCGTCCAACATTCGCACCAAGTCCACGGATGCATTTTTCCAGGATGAGTGGCGCGTCAGCAAACGATTCACGCTGACCATGGGCCTGCGCTATGAATACAACTCTCCCAAGTCCGATACGCTCGGCCGCACGTTTTCCATTATTCCCGGCCTTCAGTCCACGCGATTTCCCAATGCTCCTCCGGGACTCGTCTTTCCCGGCGACAAAGGCGCGCCGAACGGCGTCAATTTCCCGGACACCAAGAACTGGGCGCCGCGTTTCGGCTTCGCCTGGAATCCCGACGGCCACGGCAAGACCAGCGTCCGCGGCGGATTCGGGATTTTCTACGACATCCTGAAGGCCGAGGACAATTTCCAGTTCAACGGCCAGCCGCCGTTTTTCAGTCTGGCGAACTTCTCGTTCCCGACCAGCTTGCCGAACAGTTGCGTCGCGGCTCCTCCCGCCGCTTGCGTGAACTACTTCAGCGATCCTTTCGGCTCGACGGGAAATCCAAACACGTTTCCGTCGGTGCCGCAATTGAGCGGAACGCAGTACTTCTCGACACCCGGGAGCCTGCCGTTTGGGTCGCAGCTCTTTTTCGTCGATCCGCACCTGAAGACGCCCTATACCTACCAGTACAACCTGAGCGTGCAGCGTGAAATTGTTCCCACGCTGGTTCTCGAAGTGAACTATCTCGGCAGCAGCTCGCACGGACTTACCGCGCTGCAGGATATAAATCCATTCGTTCTCGGCACCACGGATCACGTTCTCAATCTCTTGCCCGGCACCAGCTCCTGCCCCGATGCTTCCGGGAACAGCACCTCCGGCTCCTTCGACACAACCTGCACCTACGGCGCTCTGGACGAATTCAAAAACGCCGTGAACGCAAATTACAACTCACTGACGGCCAGCCTGACCAAGCAGACGGGCAGCACATCGCTTGGTGTTATGTACTTCACCCTTGGCTATACCTATGCCCACAACATTGACAACGCGTCCGGCTTCCGCCAGCGCAGCGACCAGGTCCCGTCGTACGATCCTGAACTGTTGCGCGCTTCGAGCGACACGGATATACGGAACCGGCTGACGTTCAGCGGCGCGTGGAATCTTCCGTTTGACCACGCCTGGGCATCCGGACCAAAGCGCCTGACGCAGGGTTGGTCGGTTTTTCCCATCCTTACTTTGAGATCGGGATTCCCGCTCAACGTGTTCGCCGATTTGGCCGCCGACAGCGGGTCCTTTTCAGAAGGACCGTCGGGAGCAGGCGACTTCATCGTTGCGAATGCCAACGTGATAGGGCCAACGCCCTTGCTCGACCCGCGGCAACAGCGGACCGTCAATGGCAGTTCGCTGACTTCCTGCCAGCTCCTTCCCGGAAACCCAAACTCGTGCGGAAACTATTGGTTTAACCCGGGAAGCTTTAGCATTAACCAGAGCGCGGACAATAACCCTGCGGATCCCAACCTCTGCTCCGAGCTTGCCGACGAGCCTCCGGGTACGTTTCCGTCGGATACCCAAGCGGTGCTCTGCCCTCAGCTGCGCACCTACGGCACATACCGGCGGAACTCACTGAGCGGTCCGGGGCTGGTGAATCTCGACTTCAGCGTGTCGAAGATCACCGCGCTTACGGAGAAACTCAATCTGGAAATCCGCGGCGATTTTTTCAACATCCTGAACCACGCCGAGTTCGCCAATCCGGACACGAATCCGACCAGCCCCACGTTCGGCCAGATCTTGAACACCGGCGTACCCGGAGACGCACGCCCGAGGATCATCCAGCTCGCGGCGCGCTTTAGTTTCTAGTCGCAGGGCACGCACGATTTTCGCCACTCGTGCTAGTCTCCCCATGGGAGGAGCCGGCGAATGACCATGGCGGAACGCCTGCAGTGGGTTTTGCGGATGGCGCTGCTGCTGTTCATTTTGTCGTCGGTCGCGTTTCTGAGCGCACTGACGGCGATGCGCTTCGCCGTACAGGGCCGCGAAGTGGCCATGCCGGACGTGGTCGGCAAGAAAGCTTTCACGGCGCAGCAGATTCTGCGGGCGCGAAGCGTGGGCCTGAAGGTGGAAGATCGCATCTTCAGCAATCTTCCCGTTGACACTGTGGTGCGCCAAAGTCCTCCGCCCGGAGTGCGCGTAAAGACGGGCCAGAGCGCGCATGTGGTTCTCAGCCTCGGTCCGCAAAAGGTGACCATCCCGCAGCTCCAGGACCGGACCCTCCGCGCGGCACAGGTGGAACTGCTGCGCGGCGGAATGCAACTGGGCGAAGTTTCGAGCGCGTACCTTCCCGGCGATGTGGCCGACAATGTGACCCAGCAGGATCCGATGCCGGGGACCTCGGACGTCACCGGACCGCACGTCAACCTGCTCGTTTCGCTCGGGCCCCGTCCAGCGGCGTACGTGATGCCTGAGCTCGCCGGGCTCCCGCTCGCCGAAGCGCAATCGAAACTCGGTGCAGCGGGCTTGAAGGTCTCGAAGATTTCTCCCGCGCCGGTAGCGGACGCACTCCCCGGCACGGTCGTCGGACAGACACCTGTGCGCGGCCAGCGCGTGGACGCAGACTCCAGCATCGAATTGCAGGTGGCGCAGTAGGTCGAGGTTCCGCGCTCCTCCTTTCGGCCTGTGCTAAAATCCCCGAGGTTCCCATGGCCTACGCAAAAATTGAAATTGCGCCATCCATTCTGGCCTCCAATTTTGCCAAATTGGGCGAGGACGTTCGCGCCGTGGAGCAGGGCGGCGCCGATTTGCTCCACTTGGACGTCATGGACGGCCACTTTGTGCCTAACATCTCGATTGGGTTGCCCGTGGTGGCCTCGCTGCACAAGGCAACCCGCCTGCCGCTCGAAGTGCATCTGATGATCGAGCGTCCTGAGGAGTACATCGAGCGGTTTGTCCAGGCGGGAGCGAGCCGTGTGCTGATTCATCAAGAAGCCACGGTGCATCTTGATCGCGCGCTGACCATGATTCGGGAGCTGGGAGCGCAGGCCGGCGCGGTGATCAATCCGGCGACGCCGGTGGCGACCCTAACCGACGTGTTTGACAAGGTGGATACGGTGCTGGTGATGTCCGTGAATCCGGGGTTCGGCGGCCAGAAATTTATCCCCGGGGCGTTTGAAAAAATACGTCAACTGAATCGGTGGCGCGCACAGTATAATGGCGGCTTCCGGATCGAAGTCGACGGCGGCGTGGAGGCTGAAAACACAGCCGAGTTGGCGAAGGCCGGGACAAACACGTTCGTCGCTGGGACTTCGATCTTCCACACGCCCGATCCAGCAGCAGCGGTGCGCCAAATTCGCAAGCTCGCGAGCGAAGCGCTAAGCCAGCGGGTGTGAGAGAGCATTGGATGAGTCTGAACCTGATGAAAAAGCGTCACCTGTTGATTGCCGGGATCGCTTTGTCGCTCGCCGGATCGGTGGGCACCGGAACCTACGGGCAGAGCAAGCCCAAGATCATCAAGGTGAAACCGACTCCCGCGAAAAAAGACGACACTTCGCAATCGGCTGAGCCCGACAAAGTCCTTTACCAAAAAGCAATGAAAGCGGTGAAGGATTCCAAGTACATCGAGGCGCGCCTCGACTTTCAGACCCTGATCAACACCTACCCGGACAGCGAATATCTGGCCAAGGCCAAACTCGGCGTCGCCGATTCTTTCTACAAGGAGGGCGGGACTTCGAGCCTGACGCAGGCGGTCGAAGAGTATAAAAACTTTATCGTCTTCTTCCCCTTCCTCGACGAAGCCGCGTATGCCCAAATGCAGGTGGGCATGGCGCACTACAAGATGATGGAGAAAGCGGATCGCGACAACAGCCACGCCGAAGCCGCCGAAGATGAATTCCGCGCGTTCCTCCTGAAATATCCCCAGAGCCCGTATGTGCCTCAGGCGGAGCAGAGTCTGCGCAATGTGCAGGAAATTTTGGCCGGCGGCGAGTTCGGAATCGCAAGATTCTATTACGTGAAGAAGGATTATCGCGCGTCCGCAGCGCGCCTGGTGGAAGTGACGAATCGATACCCGCTCTTCAGCCAGAGCGACGAAGCTCTGTGGATGCTGGGAGACGTTTACCAGCGCGCCAAACAGACGATAAAGAATGAAGACTACAAGAATCAGATGACCGACCTTGCGGCCAAGTGCTACGCCCGAATTGTGCGGGACTATCCGCAGTCCACGCTGGTCCCGGGGGCCAAAGCGCAGCTCAAGGCAATGAACATGCCTATCCCCACTCCCAGCCCCGATGCCCTCGCCAGGATGAAGGAACAGCAGCTCTATGCAAAACAGCACCACCAGCCGACGGTGATCAAACGCCCGATGAACATGATCAAGACCGGGCCGGATGTTTCCATGGCAGCGCACAGCGGGACGCCGAATTTGAATCCGCCGGACGACGCAGTTTCCGCCACGGAAGTCTTGAATCCGGGCACGAAGGGAACCGGGTTCAGCGTGGTAGCGGTGGGAGGCGCAGGGGGTGGCAGCGACAAGGCGGAAACCGGTGATACGGAGTCGGTCGAAACCGAGCCACCGAGTTCCTCGACCCCCGCTCCGATCACCACCGCTCCGGCTACGACTGCCGGTGTACAGATTCTCGATGCGCCAACCTCAGCAGCGCCGGAAAATCCTGCGCCGGTGACGTCGTCTCCGACGCCTGCAAATCCGCCGGACGATTCCGCACCCGCCGCGACGGAGAGCACCTCCGCGAAGACTTCCGCTTCGCCCGAGGCTGTCCCGGCGACTGGGGCAGTCGCTTCTACGGCGCCTCAGACCGGATCATCATCCTCGCAAACTTCTAAAGCGGCTGGATCGCAGAATTCGACAACTGGCGCGCAGGCCGCGACCGACAAGAGCGACCCTGCCACCGAATCCACCAGTAAGAAAAAGAAGGGGATACACAAGATCATTCCTTTCTAAATCCGGCGTTTACCCCCTGCTGACAACTGTAGCACCCCTGTCCTTCGAGTTCGTTGACGCTCCCTTCCGGTAATGCTGGAATAGGTGTAGACAGGGGTAGGCGCAGCGCCTTGTGGACGCGCCTCCAGGGGATTCCAGTGCCCAAGATTTTGGTAGCCGACGACAACGCCAATATTCAGAAGATGGTGGTGCTGGCGTTTGAAGAGCGCGGCATCCAGGTCGTCACCGTCGGCAATGGCGAAGCAGCCGTTCGCCGCATTCCGGACCTGAATCCCGATCTGGTTCTCGCCGATATCTTCATGCCCGTGCGCAACGGCTATGAGGTGTGCGAATTCGTAAAAAAAGATGAGCGCTTCGCGCACGTTCCCGTGATTCTGCTGGTCGGGGCGTTCGATCCCCTTGACGAAAAAGAGGCTCGCCGCGTGGGCGCCGATGGTGTGCTGAAAAAACCCTTTGTTCCTCCCGATCCGCTGATCGCGATGGTAATGTCCGCGCTCGAAAAGAATCCCAAGGTTGCCGCGGAGATGGCCAAGGCGAAGGAAGCCAAGGAAGTTCTGCCTGCTGAACCGATGCCACACCTGGAACTTCCCTCGCGGGCCGAACCCAAGCCGCTGCCTGATTTTCCCGAGCCCACTCCCGAGGAAGCCGCGCTGGTCTACGGTTTCGGCAAAGGGGTGCGCACGCTCGACGATGAGCAACCCGAAGCAGTAAATGAAGCGAAGGCTCCCGTCGGCGAAGCCGAAGAAGAGGATGACGCCGAATTCGACGGCGCGTCTACTTCGCGCGATTGGCGCCGCAACGCCATGGACTTCGAAGTCCCGGCTGAATCCGCCAACAAGCCCGCATTTTCCGGCGACGAAAATTTGGAGCCGACGACTTTCCCTTCGGAGAGCGAGTATCCCCCCCGCCGCGTTCGAGTTCCCGATTCTGTCGAAGAAGCGGCCCCGGTCGTCGAGGACGCGCCGATTGCATCGGCGGAAGCGCAATCTGCAATTGCGGAGTCTTCCGGATCGGAGTTTTTCAGCGCGCCGGTTGCGTCGCCCGAGCCCTCTGTTTCCGCGCTAGCGGAACCTGAGCCTGAGATCCACGAGGCGCCCGCAGCCGAACCCGAATCGAAATCCGAGCCGAGCTCATCGCCTGCGGCCGCTCACTGGATGGACGCTCTGGCGCCCACGCAGTCGGTATATCCGACCAGCGGATGGATGGACTCTCTTTCCCGGGAATCGCGCGAAGCCGAGCCGATGCCCATTTCGGCGACTGCTGATGAGCCCGCGGAATCGCACGAGCAGGAATCCGCGCCCACGGAATCATTCGGAGCCGCGCCCGAAGTGCACGCCGCGGTGGACGCTCCGGCCTCCGAAGATCTTTTCCCGGTCTCCGATACCATTCAACACGAGGCCACTTTCGATCACACGCCGCCCGCAACCGAGCCGGCTGAATCGTGGTTTGCGCCCACTCCCTCGGTTTTCGATTCGGATCGCGATCTCAGCTCCGAGCCTGTGGCAGTCGCGCATTCCGAGCCCGATCGAGAACTCGAGCTGGACGCCGCAGAACCCGAACCCGCGATCGCCATGCGCGATCCGGCCTTGGTGGTGTCGCCCGCCGTCCACGTGACTCCTGAGCCTCTGCTCGTCGAGAGCGAAGAATCGCACGGACCTTCCGAATACGGGACGCGCAAGCAGGAGATTCCTCCGCTGCACTCCTTCTTTGCGCCGGCCTCGGGAGATCCGTATGTCGAAGAGCCCGCATCGGCGGAGCCTTTCGCGCGCGAAGAGCCTCCCGTGCCGTCATTTGATTCGCCATCAAACGATGCGAGCGACCGCGTACCCACCGGACCGCCGCCGAACCGCGAAGCTCTGTCCGGAATTCCTTTCCTGATGCCTCCTCCGGATTTTCACGCGGGCGCTCCTGCATCGGCTGCCAGCAGCACCGAAACTGTGGATGAAGTCGTGCGCAAGGTCCTGGCACGACTCGAACCCCAGATTCACGACCTGCTCTCGCAGGGCGTGTTGAAGCCCCTGGTGGAGAATCTCCTCCAGAGCGAACTGGCCAAGAAAGACAAATAGTGCTTCTCCCTTTCCTCGGCGCCGCTGCGATAACCGCAACTTTCTTTCTGCGCGATCTTTGCGAGATGTCTGTGATCTCCGCGGTGAAATCGAATGCCGCACGCTCGAGAACGGTCGGACACCCGTAGCAGATTCTCGTTTGCCGCCCATTTGACGCCCTGCACATTCGCCGCTTATCATTAACTGCTTCACCTCAGCACGAAATTCAAGAACATAAGGCCTTCATGCCCCGAGAAATTCCCAAGGCTTACGAGCCGCAGGAGATCGAAGCGCGCTGGGCTAAGTCCTGGTTCGAAGACAAACTTTTCCGCGCCGAGAACTCCGCCGACGGTCCCGCGTTCTCGATCGTGCTTCCGCCTCCTAATATCACCGGCTCGATCCACATCGGCCACATGCTGGAGCACACCCAGATTGACATGGTCGTTCGCTGGCACCGCATGCGCGGCCATCGCACTCTGTGGCTACCAGGCATGGACCACGCCGGAATCGCCACGCAGTTCGTCGTCGAACGCCAGCTCGCCAAGGAAAAAATCCGCCGCCAGGACCTGGGCCGCGAGGAATTCGAGCGCCGCGTCTGGCATTGGAGGACGGAGAGCGGCGGCGTGATCAAGGAACAGATGATTCGCCTGGGCGCATCCTGCGATTGGACGCGCGAGCGCTTCACGCTCGAGCCGGCGCTCTATCGCGCGGTGATCGAGGCTTTTCTGCGGCTCTATCGCGAAGACTTGATCTATCGCGGGCGTTACATCGTCAACTGGTGCCCGCGATGCCAGACGGCCATCAGCGACCTGGAAGTCGTCCACGCCGAGCGCCCCGGCAAGCTCTGGCACCTGCGTTATCCCGTTGTCGGCTCCAAGGAATTTCTCGTCGTCGCCACCACGCGCCCGGAGACCATGCTCGGCGATACGGCCGTCGCCGTGAACCCCGAAGACGAACGCTACCGGCGCTTCGTCGGCAAGCACGTCATGCTTCCGCTGATGGATCGCGAGATTCCCGTGATCGCGGACTCCTACGTGGACCGCGAATTCGGCACCGGCGTGGTCAAGATCACGCCCGCGCACGATCCCAACGACTTCGAGGTCGGCAAGCGCCACAACCTCCCCGAAATTGACGTGATGACCAACGACGCGCACATGAGCGCCGCCGCCGGCAAGTATGCAGGCCTCGACCGTTTTGAAGCGCGGAAGCAGATTGTCGCGGACCTCGAAGCGCTGGGCCTGCTCGAAAAAATCGAGGACATTTCGCACGCCGTGGGCGTCTGCGACCGCTGCAAATCCGAAGTCGAGCCGCGAATTTCCACGCAGTGGTTCATGAAAATGAAGCCGCTCGCCGCGCCGGCCAAGGAAACCGTCCTCGGCGGCCTGATCGAGGTCGTTCCGGACAACCAGCGCACCATTCTGCTCAACTGGCTCGATAACATCCGCGACTGGTGCATCTCGCGCCAGCTCTGGTGGGGCCACCGCATCCCCATCTGGCATTGCGATGGATGCAAAGAGATGATCCCGGCCACCGATTCGCGCGTCGAGCTTTTCGAAGGCCACGCCCGCGCCGCGGGCATTCCCACGAAGTGTCCCAAGTGCGGCGGCGTGAAGCTCACGCAGGATACCGACGTTCTCGACACCTGGTTCAGCTCGTCTCTCTGGCCATTCTCGACGCTCGGCTGGCCGGACGATACGCACGATCTGCGCACGTTTTATCCCACCAGCCTGCTCATCAGCGGCTACGACATTTTATTTTTCTGGGATTCGCGCATGATCATGATGGGCTTGCATCTCACTGGTGGCGCGAGCCCCAAGGAACGCATTCCCTTCAAGCGCCTCTACCTGCATTCGCTCGTGCGCACCGCCGAAGGCGCCAAGATGTCCAAGACCAAGGGCACCGGCGTCGACCCGCTCGAGTTGACGCAGAAGTACGGCACCGACGCGCTCCGCTACATGCTCGCCAGCATGGCCGCACCCGGCACCGATATCGCCCTCACCAGCGATCGCATCGAGGGCGGGCGGAACTTCGCCAACAAAATCTGGAATGCCGCGCGCTTCCTGTTCGTCAACCTCGAAAAAGTCGAATCAAGCGGCCTCACTCTCGAGGAACTGGCCGCTCCGGAAATCCGCGCCCAGGCGCCGTACCCGGTCAAGGGCGAAGGTGCGCTCGCGCACGCCTGGATTTTTTCGCGCCTCGCGGCGGTCACCGCGCAAGTCAACGACGCGCTCGAAAACTTTCGCTTTCACGAAGCCTGCCAGACCATCTACCAGTTTTTCTGGGGCGATTTCTGCGACTGGTACATCGAGTGGGTCAAGCCGCAACTGGCGTCAACCGACCGCGAAATCGCGCTCGCCGCGTGGCGCAACATCTTCGCCGCGCTCGATAACGCCCTGCGCCTGCTCCATCCCGTGATGCCCTTCCTCACCGAGGAACTTTGGCACAAACTGCCGCAACCCGAGGGCGCGCGCTCCATCGCCCTGGATAAATTCCCCGAGCCGCTGCCCCACTGGGCCGACGCCGGCTCCGACGACGCCATGGCCATCCTGCAGGAAATCGTCATCGCGGCCCGCAACATTCGCGCCGAGATGAAGCTCGACCCGAAGCGCAAAGTTGCGGCGGATTTCTGGACCACTGGCCCCATGCGCCGCAATCTCGTCAAGGAAAATATGGATCCGCTGCTGCGCCTTGCCGCGCTATCGGAATTGCGCATCGCAACCGGCCATCTTGATCCCACCGGCGGCGCCATTCGCTCGACCTCGGCATTCGATCTGCGCATCGCCTATGGCGACGCGGTGGATCAGGCCGCCGAGATCGCGCGACTGCGCAAAGACAAGGAACGTCTCGAAAAAGACATCGAGTCGAAACAAAAACGCCTCGCGGACGACAGCTTCACCAGCAAAGCTCCCGGCAAGGTCGTGGACGCACTGCGCGCCACCCTGATGGAACGCCAGATCGAACTCCGGAAGGCCCTCCACCGTCTGGCCCAACTCGGCGAGTGACCCGCTGCATTCCGCTTTGTGGGTCGCCGCTTCCGTCGCGACGTTTGGAGCCGCAATCAAAATCAGCCTTAGCGTTCGAAGCTCCCCTGCTCGCGGGCCTTCGGCTTGTTCGCCGCCCTGCGGTCGCGTATCCTTCGTTCTCCAAAACAATGGCCACGAAGCGAATGGCAAGCCTTCCGGGCACAACCGACCGGCGTGTTGACGCGCTACTCACGCTGCTCGCCGAAAATTCGACCATCGTGATCAGCGGGGCAAAGATCGCCAAGGAAATCGGCGTCACCCGCCAGCAGGTCTGGCGCTGGATCGAAAAATTGCGCGCAGTCGGCGTGAAAGTCCAGGGCCACGCGCGCTCTGGCTATCACATCGAACGCATGCCGGACATTCTCGCGCCGCAGATGCTCAGCCACCGTCTCTACGGCACCCCATTCGCGCGCCGCATCTACCACTTCTTCAAAACCGATTCGACGAACTCCGTTGCCATGCGCCTGGGCGAAGCGGGCGAGCCCCACGGCGCCATCGTCCTCGCCGAGGAGCAAACGGCCGGCCGCGGCCGCGCCGGGCGCTCCTGGAGCTCGGAAAAGTCGGCCGGGATCTATTGCAGCGTCCTGCTGCGCCCGCCGATTTCCCCCGCGCACGCGCCTCTTCTCACGCTGCTCGCCGGGCTCGCCGCGCGCGACGCTGCCGCCGAAGATCTCGACTCGCTCCCCGACATTCGCTGGCCGAACGATCTGATCATCCGCCACACGGGCAACGGCGACCGCGACGCCAGCCTGAAATTCTGCGGCATCCTCACCGAAATGCAGGCCGAACCCGATCGCGTGCACTACGCCGTCGTCGGCATCGGCATCAACGTCAACCAGACCAAGATGCCCGGGGAAATCGAGGATGTCGCCACGTCGCTGCGCATGGAGACGGGCAAATTTCATTCCCGTCTCGAATTGCTGATCCGGTTGCTGCGCCACCTCGACCGCTACTACAATCAGTTTCTCGCCGAGGGCCCGCGTCCGATCCTCCGGCGGTTCGCTCAGGTGTCCAGCTATTTCGAGGGCAAGCGCGTGCGCATCACCACCGCCACGGAATCCTTCACCGGCGTCACCGCCGGACTCGAGCCCAGCGGCGTCCTGCGCGTCGCCCGCGACGACGGCCGCGGCGTCGAACCCGTGCTCTCTGGCGACGTGATGGAGGCTCCCTGATGCTTCTGGCGCTTGATGCCGGCAACACCAACACCGTCCTGGGTGTGTTCCACGAAAAAAAGCTCGTCGCCAATTGGCGCCTTACCACCGCGCGCGATCAGACCGTTGACGAGTACGGGATTCTAACGCGCGACCTCTTCACTCTCGCTGAACTCGAGCCTCGCGAAATCGGAGGCATCATCATCAGTTCGGTGGTGCCGCCCCTGAACTCCACGCTCGCGGGTATGGCCGACCGCTATTTCCACCGCAAGGCGCTCTTCGTCGAACCGGGCGTCAAGACCGGCATGGCCGTGCTCGTGGATAACCCGCTCGAAGTCGGCGCCGATCGCATCGTCAATGGCGTCGCCGCATTCGAAAAATACGGCGGCCCCTGCATCGTCGTGGACTTCGGCACGGCCACCACCATCGACGTGATTTCCGCGCGCGGCGAATATCTGGGCGGTATGATCGTGGCCGGCGTCGGAATCTCCGCCGAGGCGCTCTTTTCACGCGCGGCCAAGCTGCAACGCGTCGAAGTGAAGGACCCCGGCAAAGTCATCGGTCGCAACACCGTAGAACAGATGCAGGCGGGCCTGTATTACGGCGCCATTGACCAGATAGATGGCCTGCTCTCGCGTACCAAAGCCGAGTTCGGCTCGCCCCTGAAAGTGATCGCCACCGGCGGACTCGCCGGCCTCATCGCCGGCGGCTCGAAACATATTCAGCACACCGACGAGTTCCTCACGCTCGATGGCCTGCGTATTATCTGGGAACGCAATCAGCCCGGCGCGAAATCCTGAGCGCTGGCGCGATGGAACCCTTCAACTACTTCAACTATTTCACCGAAATTGAGGAGCACTTCTGGCGCAAGCGCGGCGCGCACCTGCTCGTATCCCCCCTCGACTGGGCCATCGTCGAGACCTGGCAGAAGGCCGGCATTCCGCTCAACGCGGTGCTGAAGGGTATTGACCGCGCGTTTGAAAGCTGGGGACGCTCCCGCCGCGCAGCCGGAGGCCGCCAGCTGAAGAGCCTCGCCTATTGCGTGGACGCCGTTCTCGACGCCGCCGCCGAAGCGCAGGAAGCCGCCGCGGGCAGCGGCCCGGAAATTAAGGCGCGGCCCGCCGCCGAACCCTTCTCGCGCGACGAGCTGAAGAAATATCTCGAGCGCAACATGGCGCGCCTGCACGCCGGAGCCAAAAAATATCGCTCGGCGCAGGCCGCAATGGCCGCGCGGCTCGACGAAACGGCGAAGCGCCTCGAGGAAGCCCTGCCGCTGATTGATTCACCTGGCTCCCTCAACCTCGAAGATCTCGAGCGCCGCCTCACCGTCCTCGAGGAGAAACTCACGGCCGCCCTTTCCGCGGACGCCGACGAAGAGTCACTCCTTGCCATCCGCCGCGAAATGGACCGCTCGCTCGCGCCCTACCGCCGCAAGATGTCCGCGGAACAATTGGCGCAGCTCGAGCGCCAGTACACCCAGAAGCGGCTCTTCGAACACTTCGATATCCCCCGCCTCAGCCTTTTTTATTTGACGTAGCAGTCCGCCGCCCGAAGTGTGGTAATTCGCCCAGAGCCGCCGAAGCTTCCCCTTCGCAGGTTCTAGTCCTCGTACTTTTACGATCTATTCGCACACACGCGAGCATGCTAGGGTCGCACGAAGCCGGTCCTGAGCCCAGAGATCGACAGAATTACAGCCCTCTACAGAGCTCCAAAGGATTGCGAGATTCATTGCGAAAGCTTCGGATGGGCAGGAAATGAGTGAGATCATCCCAGACAAGGAGCTGCGAGTCCCGTTGAGCGGCGGCGTTCACCGTCTTCGGCTGGATCGTATGGATTTTCTCCTAGGAGAATATTGAGATCCGTGCACACTCTACTCGACACCCATCCGGGGTGCCGGACGCCATTGCCATGGAAATCACCATCGAAAAATTGATATACGGCGGAGAGGGCCTGGCCCACCACGACGGCTCAACCGTTTTCGTGCCCTTCGTTCTCCCCGCTGAGAAGGTCTCCGCTGCGACGGTTGAGCAAAAAAAGAAATTCATTCGCGCGCGGATGGAGCGTCTGCTCGATCCTTCACCCGAACGTGCGGTGGCCCGATGCCCTCATTTTGCAGTCTGCGGCGGCTGCGATTATCAGCATATTCCATACGAACTGCAGCTCCGCTACAAAACCGAAATCCTGCGCGAGACGCTCCGGCGCATCGGGCGCGTCGAATGGACCGGTGAGATTGCCGCGCACGCCTCGCCGCCGTGGGCCTACCGCAATCGCGCCCAGTGGAAGGTCCGCCCGCTGGGCGAAGACGGCGCGGGCGGCATGGGCATCGGATACTTTCGCGCGAATTCCACAGCGCTCTGCGCCGTGGAGGACTGCTCGATTCTTTCGCCGCTTCTTCTGAAATCCCTTCTCGCGCTGCGTGCCGCGGCCGCCGCCGGAATGCTTCCCCGCGAGCTGCGCGAAATCGAGGCGTTTGCCGGCGCGAACGACTCGAAGCTCCTCGTCACCGCTACATTTGCCGGATTCCCTGCACGCGTGCAGGCGTTCGCCGATGAATTGCGCGCAACTCTGCCGGAAACGGAAAGCCTGCTCTTCCACGATCCCACGCGCGAGCGCATGGAACTCGACGGACCGGGGTATGTCGAAACTGAAGCGGCCGGCTTGACCTACCGCGTCGGGCATTTCTCGTTTTTTCAGGTGAACCGCTTCCTTGCCGACGAGCTTGTGCGCACCGTTGTCGAAGGCGAACCCGAGGGACGACTGGCGCTCGATCTGTTCGCCGGAGTGGGACTTTTCTCCCGGCCGCTGGCGAAGCGTTTCGCGCGTGTCGTCGCGGTTGAAGCCAATCCTGCCGCGGCGCGCGATCTGGAAGCGAATACTGCTGGCAACGTCGCCCGCAGCGGACGGGTCATCGAAGTGCGCGCCGCTGATGTCGAACAGTTCCTCGCAAAGTACAAAGAGAAGCCCGAGCTGGTCCTGCTCGATCCGCCGCGCGCCGGCTTGACGCCCGGGACGATCAAGCATCTCGCCCGCGTCGCACCCGCCCGCATCACCTATATTTCCTGCGATCCGCCCACTCTCGCGCGCGATCTCGGGGCATTCCTGAAATCCGGCTACGAAATTTCTGCCGTTCACCTGTTCGACCTCTTCCCCCAGACATTTCACATGGAGGCGGTGGTGGGTCTCCGCCGGCGTCCGTGAAGCTCCCGGCGCTGTGGCTCGTTGCGGCGTTTGCAGCCGGCATCGAGCTTGCGGACCGCTGGCCGGGCTCGCTCCGGATGTGGATTGCTTCCGCTGTCCTTGCGATTCTTCTCGGCGGAATTTTACTTTGGCGGCGGCAGCACGCCGCGGCGTGTGTCGTCGCACTCCTCGCGTGGACTTCCGTTGGCGCCGTCGCAACCGGCGTCGAGCGCGCCGCCGTGCCGGCAAATCACGTCACCCGCCTTCTCGCTGCGGGCCGGCTGGACATCAGCGATCCGGTCCGCTGGCGCGGGCGTCTGCGCGAGAACCCCATGGCGCTTCCCTGGGGACGGCGCTTTGAAATTGACCTCGAACAGGTCGAAGAATCCGGCGAAGCGGTGCCGGTGAGCGGCGGCCTCCGTGCGAATTTGTACGGCGATGCGCACGCGGCGGATAAACTCCAGACGCTGCGCGCGGGCGATCGCGTCGAAGCCCTGATGAAGGCGCGCCCGCCGCGCAATTTTCTCGATCCCGGCGCGTTCGATCTCCGCGGCTTCCTGGCGCGGCAGCAAATCGATCTGACCGGTTCACTGCGCAGCGGCGAATTGCTGCAATTGATTGACCGCCCGCGCCCGACTTTCCTGCAGCGCCTCGCTCGAGCCCGCGGCGCTTTGTTGACTCGGCTGGACGCGCTGTTTCAGGATCAGCCCGCGCGCGCGGCCGTGCTGCGCGCCATGCTTCTCGGCGACCGCAGCTTCGTCGATTCCGATGTCGTCACCGCATTTCAAAAGACCGCTGCGTATCACGTCCTCGTCGTCGCCGGTCTGCACGTCGGCGCGCTGGTGATATTCCTCTTCTTTCTGTGCCGCATGCTGCGTCTGCCAATCGGCGTGACGACCGCGGTGACGCTATGCGTCCTCGCTGCCTACGTTGGCGTGGTGCAGGACCGCCCGCCGATTCTGCGCGCCGCGCTGATGGCCGCATTTTATCTCTGCGCCCGCCCGCTGTTTCGGCGGATCGAGTTGCTCAACACCATTGCGCTCGCCGCTTTAGCCCTTCTCATCTGGAAACCGTCGTCCTTGGTGGACTCGAGTTTCCAGCTCTCCTTTCTCGCCGCGGGCGTAATCGCCGGACTCGCGCTGCCTTGGATGGACCGCTCGAGCGCACCGTACCGCGCCGGCCTTCGCCATCTTGGCGACGTCACGCGCGATGGCGCCCATCCCCCGAAGATCGCGCAGTTCCGCATCGAAATGCGCGCCGCGACCCAATGGCTCGCGCGGCGATTGCCGCAGCCGCTGGTGTCGCGCGCGAGCATGTTTCTCACTCTGCCGGTCCGCGCCGGGCTCCGGCTCTGGGAGATCGTGCTGCTGTCCGCGGTAATTCAGTGGGGAATGATGCCGCTGCTGGCGCAGGATTTTCACCGCGTGAGCCTGGCCGGCCCGCTCAGCAATATTCCCGCGGTCATCTTGACGGGGTTCATCGTGCCGCTCGGATTCCTGGCGCTGCTTTTCACCTTCGCCTGGACCAGGCTTGCGATCGCCATCGCAAAAATAACCGGATTCTGCGCGGGGCTGCTGCTCGGGACGGTCGGCTGGTTCAGTCGCCTGCCGCGCGTTTCTTATCGCATTCCCGGCCCGCCGGTCTGGCTCGTGCTTCTGTTTTTTGCGGCGTTGATTGTGCTTGCCGCAGTCGCGCGCGCAGCCGCCTCGCAAAGAACGGGCCGGATCGCCAGGCGTCAACTCCCGCGGCCGATTGCGGCGGCAGAATGGATCTCAGCTCTGGCGCTCGCAACACTGACCATCCTGGTGGCGTCGCATCCGTTCGCGCCGAATCTCGTGCGCGGGCGGCTGGAGGTAACCGTCCTCGACGTGGGCCAGGGCGATTCGATCTTCGCGGCCTTTCCCGATGGCCACACCATGCTGATAGACGGCGGCGGCCTCGCCGGCTCGGAATGGGTCGGCGGATCCCGCTCCGGAACCGACGTCGGCGAAGAAGTCGTATCGCCGTATCTCTGGTCGCGAGGACTGAAGCGGCTCGACGTCGTCGCGCTTACGCACGCCGACCACGACCATCTCGACGGCTTGAACGCCGTATTCGCGAATTTTCGCGTGGGCGAATTGTGGGTCGGGCGCGACGACCAGAGGCCTGCGTTTCAGCAGCTGCTCGCGGAGGCGCGCTCAAGCGCGGTTTCCGTGGTGTATCAATCCCAGGGCGCCGAGCACGATTGGCATGGAGCCCAGGCCGAGGTGCTTTGGCCGCCGGGCGATGTGACCGATCGTCTCTCGCCGAACGACGCGTCGCTGGTACTGCGGATGGTGGACGGGCAGGTGCGCTTCCTGCTCACGGGAGACATCGAAAAACGCACAGAAGAAAAACTTGTCGAGGAAAATGCGCCGGTCGGCGCCGATTTCCTGAAATCGCCGCATCACGGCAGCAAGACGTCTTCGACGGAGCCTTTCCTGGCTGCCGTCGCGCCGCGCTTCGCTTGCGTTTCGGTCGGCGAAGCAAACCCCTTCGGGCACCCCTCGGAAAGCGTGCTCGAGCGTTACGGCGAAATGGGCGTGCAGCTTTTGCGCACCGATCGCGACGGCGCCATTACGGCGTCCACCGACGGAACGGCCCTCTCGGTACGCACTTTCGCCAGACCAAACGCACCATGAGCTGGCAAAATAGGTCAGGCTGGCCCCGAGTACTATTGCTGCCCACTGCGGCAGCGTGCATGATGGTGACTCAAGCTGCAAACCAGACCATGGAAACGGCAGAAGACGGCGCGAAGCTGGCACCCACGCAAGACGAGATTGACGACGAGAGCCGGCGCATCCGGCGGCTGCGCATTTTGGTCCGCCTGACGGTGGAAACGATCGCCGAAGGCGGCCTCACTGCCGAAGAAGCCGCAGGCATGATTGCAGCCACGCGGCGTGTGGCGCTGGAAATGTTTCCCGGCAAGGAACGCGCGTTCGATCTGATTTACCGGCCGCAATTTCAGCGCGTGATGCACGCCATTTACCGGCTGCAGTAGATTCCGGCGGGTCAGTAACCAAACCGCTGTCGAATCCACATTCGCAGCCACACGATTCCCAGCGCCGCAATCGTTCCCAGCAGCGCCTGATATTCACGATTGCGCGTGTACTGCTTCCAGGAAAACATGTTGTCGTGCGATTTTCCCGGCTGCGGCGATTCCACGCCCCCACCGCTGAAGCCGGGAAGGAACAGCGGCACGCGCGCGGCGTACGCTTCAAATGTCGCGCCGAAGCGCTTTCGCAGATCTTCCTCCTCGGCTCGCATCACGGCGTAGTAAAAGACGGCGAAATACGCGCCCACGATCAAGCCGGCCCACCAGGAATGTCCCGCGATGATGAATCCGGCGGCGAGAAACGCGCTGCCAAAATAGAGCGGATTCCGCGTGACCGCGTAGGGCCCGGTGGTGGCCAATTCCTCGTCCTTGCGCAGATGCCCGGCGGCGATACCGCGAACGAAGAGTCCTAAAGCGGCGACGATTCCGCCGATTCCAATCGAGCGCAGCGTGGGCGTTGCAAGCACGCAGAAAATCAGGGCGACGGGATAGCCGAGGCGCACGCGCCAGCGCATCCAGAATTTTCTGGACTGCTTGATGGCCAGCGAACGCGCGTCAGTCATTATTGCCCCGGCGCAGACGGGCCACGAGTTCACTGGCCGAGTGCTCCTGTCCGTTCCCGACGAAAGCGACGCGAATCCCCAGAAGCACCGCAAGCTCGGCGTCCGCGGGCTCGTGTGCAGCCCGATCGGCGCCGCAGGCGTGCACCTCCGGCTGGAATTCGCGAAGCAGCGATCTCATGTCCGCGTCGTCCACAATGATCACGTAATCCACCGCCGCCAGCGCCGCGACCAGCGCCGCGCGGGCTCGCTCGGTAAGGATGGGCCGGCCTTCGCCTTTCAGTTCTCGCGCCTTCGCATCGGAATAAATCGCCACGACCAACAGATCGCCCTCGGCGCGCGCCGCGCGGAGATAGCGAACGTGCCCGGCCTGGAGAAGATCGAAAACGCCGTTCGCAAACACGATTCTCTGTCCCGTGCGACGATGCTCCTCGAGAACTCCGTGCAGACCGCCGCGGGAGAGAATTTTGGTGCGCGTATCCATTAGTTATTAAGCGCCGCGCGGTAGGTTCGCGACGCCGGGCGAGAAAGTATCACAGCCGCGCCGACAGCGGCAAACCAGCGAGGCAGGGGAGAAAACGGAGGCGGCTCTTCGCGCGGATTCACGTCCGACGCCGCAAGCGTGATTCCGCGGTTGCCAGTACGGTTCGCCAGAATTCACCTTCACCCGCGACCTGCAGCGATATCCGGCAGTAGAATAGATCGCACCCCGAAAATTGGACGCCGGATAGATTGAAGATATCTTTTTCCGTGCAGATCACGCCGCCCGCGCCCGACGCGCGAGCCTCCGCTTCGATCTCTCGCACGTCCTGCGGAGTGTAGCGATGGTGATCGGAAAAATCCTTGTGACCGGCGATCTGGAAACCCCACTCCCGCAAATCGGCGCGAAAGCCGGCGGCATTGCCGATGCCGCTGAACGCGAACAGTTTGCGCGCACGAGACTCGGTCGCTTCCGCGCCTGGGTATTCGCCCTGACACGCGCGAACGGATTCGAGCCGAGCCCGCGCGTAGAA
This sequence comes from uncultured Acidobacteriota bacterium, assembly GCA_963814605.1. Classification (GTDB taxonomy): domain Bacteria; phylum Acidobacteriota; class Terriglobia; order Acidiferrales; family UBA7541; genus Palsa-295. Next base: position 2,128,558 of record CAWFDD010000002.1, read on the forward strand.
AATCGGAGCGTCGGAATCGAGGCGGATGGCTGCTTCAACGGCAGGAGCGTGATCGCTGCGGGTGATCACCACGATGTCGGCGCGAGAGAGCGCCGATCGCGGCTCGCGCAACCGTCCGGCGGGCAGCAGATGGCCTCCGCCGAATGGATTCGTCGCATCAATCAGGACGATGTCCACGTCGCGCGCGAGCTGCATGTGCTGGAAACCGTCATCGAGAATAAACCACTGCACGCCGCGCCTCGCTAACTCCCGTCCGTGCGCCAGCCGATGAACGCCCACCCCAAACGCCACGCGCTCGCCCAGGCGCGCTTGCAGCAAACGCACTTCGTCGCTCGTCGCGCCCGTCGCATTCGAATCACCGAGATAGCCTCGCGTAAGGATGCCGGTGCCTTTTCCCTCCGCCAGCAATCGCTCGGCGATCCACAGGACCATCGGCGTCTTGCCCGTGCCCCCGGTCGTAAGATTTCCCACGCTGATGACCACGCCGTCGAGCCGCTTCGGCTTCAGCACGCCGGCGCGGTAGGCGCGCGCGCGCAGATGGACCACCGCACCATAGGGCAGAGTCAGCGGCCAAAGCAGCGATTCGGTCAGCCTCACGCCGGGCGCTCCTGCGCGCCGAAAACCGCGGCGATCCGCTCGAGCGACCGCGCCGTGGCGCCGCGATTGCGCTCGGAAAGCCCGCGCGCAGCTTCGCCCATACGTTCGCGGATGGTGTTGTCCTCGATGAGCTGCACCCACACTTTCCCGAGCTCCTGCCCGCTGCTCACCTCGACTCCGGATTTCGCAGCAAGAAATTGCGCGGCCATTTCGCGAAAATTTTCCATGGACCGCCCGAACACGGGCGGCTTCGAAAACCAGGCCGGCTCAAGAATGTTATGGCCGCCGGCGGCGACCAGCGAGCCGCCGACGAAAACGGCATCGGCCAGCGCGTAGATGCCCGCCAGCTCGCCGATGGAATCGAGCACCAGCACATCCGCATTTTCGTCGAGCGGCGAATGCAGGTCCAGGCCGCTTCGGCGCACGACATTCCACCCGGCGGAAGCCGCGATGCCCGCCGCCGCATCGAAGCGGTCGGGCTTGCGCGGCGCGAGGACCAGCAGCGCGTGGCGCCATTGTCGCTGGACGATATCGTACGCGGCGAGCACGGCCTGCTCTTCCTCAGCCACCACGCTCCCCGCAACGAAAACCGGCCAGCGCTCCTGCGTGCGAATCTGATTTTCGAGCCACGCTCCGAACCGGCTGGCGGCCGGAGGCTCGCCATCGTATTTCAGGTTGCCGGTCACTTCGACGCGATCCTCGGGCGCGCCCATTTCACGCAGGCGCGCGGCATCCTCCGGCGTCTGCGCGAGGAACAGCTCCGCGTCCTGCAGCGTCTGCTTGAAAAATTCGCCGATCAGGAATTCCCAGCGCTTGAACCGCGCGAAGGATTTTTCAGAGATACGCGCATTGGCAAAAATCACGGGCACGTTCCGGCGCCGCGCTTCGCGCAGAAAGTTCGGCCAGATCTCCGTTTCCATGACGATCACCAGCGCGGGCCGAATGGATCGCAGCGCGCGTCGAACCGGGATTACCCAGTCGAGCGGAAAATAGAAAATTCCATCCACGGATTGCAAGCGCTCGCGCGCCAGGCGCCGACCCGTCTCGGTGGTGGTCGAGACGAAAACAGGGTGGCCCGGAAACCGGTGCTGCAGTCCTTCGGCGAGCGGCTTGGCGGCCAGGACTTCTCCCACGGAAACCGCGTGAATCCATATCGCGCCGGAGGCAGATCCATCCGCCGCGCGCGACGCCGCGGCCCGCGCCATGATCTCGGGCGGCACGCTGCCCAGGCGTTCGCCCAGCGCGCTCGCTGGTTCGCCCCGGCGCCATCCGCGCAGTGCATAATATGGCGCGAGAAGCAGCATGCCCACCGCGGTCAGTATGCGATAGAAGAAATACATGGGTAGGCGAAGCGCGCACCGTGATGCTCGGAGCTATGAATTATTTTGCGGCGCGCAAGGCGGGATTATAGCGCGATACTCGTGATTTATGCGGCCGGCTGCGTCGGAAGCGCCATTCCCTGCCGCCCCGGAGCGCGAGAGAGTGTGGCATCTCACCGACTCGCGGCGATTTCAAAAGCGCAAATCCGCGCTATAGTGGCGGTCGCCAAAGGCACACAACTGGCCTTGATTTCGCAGCATCTGACAATCCGGACATGAGGCGCACCACCATGCGGACCATGGCATTCCTGGCGGCCGCATTGCTGGTGTGCGCGGGCGCTTTGGCGCAGTCCGGTTCCACGCCAGCGAAAGACAATGCTCCCGCGAATCCCCCCGCTGCGTCGCTGCCTCAGGACAAGCACGAGGGCCTGACCGTCTCGGTGAATTCATTCGCCGATCCGGCGCGCGCCAAGGAAAAATTCGGCAAGGCGGATCCCCTGGCGGTGGGCATCCTCCCCGTCGAAGTTTTTCTACACAACGAAACGCTGCAGCCCATGCGCATAGACACAAGCACCATCCAGCTCTCCGTGCATTTCCCCAGCGGGCGCCACCAGGACGTTGACTCCCTGGCCGCCAGCGCCGTCGCGTCTGCCGTCGCCCATCCCAACGGTCCGCCTTCGCCGCAAGCGCGCCGCTTTCCCGTGGGGATCGGATCCATCTCAGACAAAAAGACGGACAAGATGATGGAAACTCTAGGGCCGCTGGCGCTGGACGCGGATATCGTGCCGCCGATGGCCACCATTCACGGCTTCGTGTTTTTCGACGTGAATGGCGACCTCAAGGTCGCCGGAAACGCCAGCCTCTATGTGCCGGATATCACTATCATTCCATCCAACAAGGCGCTGATGTTCTTCGAAGTGCCGCTAGGCGGCAAATGAATATGCCGGGTTTCATCCACGGCCGCCCAGCCCCTGCGAAGTTTGCCTCCCGTTATCCCGGCAGGTATCATGGATATCCCATGCCCCAGACGATGCGGAAACTGCTTCTGGCCGTCCTGGCTGTCGTTCTGCTTATCTGCTCGCGGCCGGTTGGCGCGGCGGACGGACCCGCGATTTTCCCCCTGAGTGACGTGAAGCCTGGCCTGAAAGGCGTGGCCTACACGATCTTCGATGGCGACCAGATTGAGAAGATTGACCTTGAGGTGATCGGCGTGCTGCATAACGCCGTGGGTCCCAAGCTCGACGTGATTCTGGTGCGGCTGCTCGGCGACAAAGTCCAGCAGACCGGCGTCGTCGCGGGTATGAGCGGCAGCCCCGTTTATTTCGACGGGAAGCTTGCCGGCGCGCTGTCCCTCAAGCTCGGAAGCTTTACGAAAGAAGCCATCGGCGGAGTGACGCCGATTGCCGACATGCTCGAAATCGAGCAAGCCCCGGCGGCGCAACCGGCGCCGGCAAGCGCCGCAATTTCGCCGCGGCTTGCCGTACCGGAGGAATTCGCCGTACGCACGGCGGCCGGCTCCGGCGAATTTCTGGTGCCGATTGAGACTCCGCTGGTTACGTCCGGGCTTTATCCCGAGACTCTTTCTCGCTTCGGCAAGGAATTCGCCGCCTGGGGCATGACGGCGATGGCCGGCGGCAGCGCGGCTCCTTTACCGGACGACGCGAAGCTCCAGCCGGGCGATATGGTGGGCATTGATTTGATCGAGGGAGACCTTTCGATCAGCTCGGGCTGCTCGGTGACTATGGTGGTCGGCGACCGGATTCTCGCCTGCGGCCATCCCATCTTTGGATTTGGCGCGGTCCAAATGCCGCTCTCGCGGGCCCATGTGATTATGACGCTCGCCTCCGCCGCGTCCTCGACCAAGATTATCAGCACCGGCGGGACAATCGGCACGTTGACGCAAGACCGCCAAACCGCCGTGATGGGCACGCTGGGCGCGGGACCGGCGATGATCCCGCTCGATTTGACGCTCGACACTCCGACGGAGCAAAAGCAATATCACTTCAAAGTGATCGAAAGCGCGCAATTGACGCCCACGCTTGTCGCGACCGCGGCGTTCAACGGAATTGTCGGCAGCCCGGCCTATGGCGAAGGCTCCACTCTGCAAATGGACGGCACGATCGCCCTGAAGGGCCACACCTCCGTTCAGCTCCAGGATCTTTTCGCGCCGACCGATCAGACCACACCTGCCGCATTTTACGTGGCGACGACGGTGATGGCCGACTTCGCGCGAATCTATTCCAATCCTTACGAGCTGCCGGATATCGAGCGCATTGACCTGCACGTGAAGTCGCTCTCCGAGAAGCGCTGGGCGACCATTGACAACGCCTGGGTGGAAAAAAGCTCGGTCGAGCCGGGCGAGTCGGTTGCCGTGAAAGTGCTGCTGCGGCCCTACCGCGGCGCACCGTTCATTCAAGAAATACCGGTGACGATCCCGGCGCAAACCACGCGCGGCGCGCTGCAGCTGGTTATCAGCGGCGCGGATTATCTGAATCGAAATGTGCAGTCGCTGGCGGTCACCTCCCAGGGACAACTTCCCGGCCTCGAAGAGCTGATCCAGTTGACCAACCGCGAGCGCCATAACGACCGCCTGTACGCTACCCTGCTTCAATCCACGCCCACCATGCTCGTTGGAGACAAGGAAATGCCGAATCTCCCGGCCTCGGCGATCAATGTTCTCAACCAGCGCCAAAATCCCGGGAACGCCAGGCTGCTGATGGAATCCACTGCGGGGGAATGGTCGGTGGAGATGCATCAGGTGATTGCCGGCCAGCGCGCGGTGACGATTACGGTTAAGTGAGATCCCGCCCGAAAAGGAGCTTCTCGTTGATGATGCGGCGAAAGAATCTGGTGTGCCTGCTGGCGGTGGCAATCCTTCTGCCCCTGGCCGCGCACGCCGAACACACACGCTACTGGCGGCAAACGGATTTCTCCGAATTCCAGAAAGGCACCGCCAAGGGAGTAGCCATTCGCAGCGACGGAAAGCTTCAGCCATCCTTGAAATTCGCTTCATTTGCCGACCCCAACCTCGCTTATGTCTGGGCACTGCGCCTGAATTCGCACGGCCAGCTCTATGCCGCGGGCGGGTCCGATGCCAAAGTCCTGCGATTCGACGACGCCGGCAAGCCCACCACGGTGTTCGAATCCCCGGAGCTCGCAGCACAGGCGATCGCCTTCGACGCCGCGGACAATCTGTATGTGGGAACTTCGCCGGACGGCAGAATCTATCAGGTCACGCCCGACGGCCGCAAAAGCGTCTTCTTCGAGCCGAAAACGAAATACATCTGGGCGCTGGCTGTTGATTCGCAGGGCGCGCTGTACGTGGCCACCGGCGATACGGGCAAGGTATTCGTGGTCACGCCCGATGGTAAGGGCCAGGTTTTCTATCAGAGCCGCGAGCGCCACGCGCGATCGCTGGCGTTCGATTCCAAGGGCAATCTCCTGATCGGCACAGAGCCCGATGGACTGATCGTGCGCGTGGAGATTTCGCGAAAAAGCCCGAACGCCGCGCCCGAAGCCGGCTCCTCGTTCGTCGTCTATGAGACGAACAAGGCGGAGACGACTTCACTGATTGCCGATGCGGACGGAAATATTTACGCCGCGTCCATCGGGGACAAAGTGCGCATACCGGGAATTCCCCGCGTGCCGCAAGCGCCGACGCCTCAGGCTCCGGTGGTCAACATTACCGCTCCGGGCGCCGTGATCTCCCCAACGTCGCAACCGTCGCCCCAAACCGGGATTTTCTTCCCTCTTTCGGGCATCGCATCGGGCGGCGGTGCGGAAGTCGTCAAGATTGCGGCCGATGGCTCTCCAAAAACGCTCTGGACGTCGCGCGACGAACTTGTGCTTGCAATGGGACTCTCTTCCAGGGGAAAGCTGCTTCTTGGAACGGGAGACAACGGGAAACTGATCGAGTTGGACGACAGCGGTGTGTTTTCGAACATCGCCAGCACCGCCTCCGAGCAGGTGACCAGCGTGCTGGCGGGTCCGTCCGGCAAGATTTTTGTGGCCACGGCCAACTCCGGAAAAGTGTTTACGCTCGGACCCGGATTTGAACCGAACGGAACCTTCGAGTCCGACACGTTCGACGCCAAGATTTTTTCGCGTTGGGGACGCCTGACCTGGTGGGGCGACAACGGCGCGGTGCAGGACAAAGTCGAATTTTATGTCCGCTCGGGCAACACTTCGAGCCCCGAAGATAACTGGAGTCCGTGGGCCGGGCCGTACAAGAACTCCGCTGGAGAGGCGGTCGCTTGCCCGCCGGCGCGGTTCGTCCAATGGAAGGCGGTCTTCCTGGATTCGGACCACGCCGGAACGCCGAGTGTTTCCTGGGTTAGCCTGGCTTACCAGCCGAAAAACGTCGCACCGGTGGTTGACGATGTTGTGGTGCAGGACCCGGGGATTCGCGCTGCGGGATTTCCGATCCAGCCGGCTGGTCCGGGCAGTGCCTCCACTGCGCCGCTCAGGAATCCCCGCAGTTTCGGATCGAATCCCGCTCTGCAAATCCAGGGCGCCGACAACTCCTCCGGTGGCTCGCGGATGGAGCCTCCCCCGCAGGGATTCCAGCAGAAGGGCTATCAGAGCGTGCTCTGGAGCGCGCACGACGACAACGACGACGATCTCGTTTTCACCATATATTTTCGGGGCGAAGCCGAGAAGGACTGGCGCGTCCTGAAGGACAAGCTCACGCAGCGATATTATTCCTGGGACACGTCGTCCATGCCGGATGGCGCCTATTATTTAAAGATCGTCGCGTCCGATTCCCCGTCGAATCCAGCCGATCAGGCTCTCTCGGATGCGCGCGAGAGCGACCGCTGGATCGTGGCCAACACGCCGCCGCGAATTGAAAATCTGCGCGCGTCTGCGGGCCAGCTCAGCACCAAGGCGTCCTTCGACGCCATCGCCGCATCGAGTGCCATTGCCCGTGCGCAGTACAGCGTTGACGCCGGCGATTGGCAGCTGATCTTTCCTGCAGGAGTGCTCTCGGACGCACCGAAGGAAAGCTACTCGATCGAACTTTCCGGCCTGTCTGCCGGCGAACATACGCTGGCGGTGCAGGTCGCGGACGATTTTAACAACACCGCCACCGCCAAGACCACATTCACCGTTCAGCCGCGCGCAGCGGGCGGCAAATAACCGCGCCGTTCGGGAAAACGTCAGTTGGCCCAGTTGCGCGGCGGCAGCACCGGCTCAAATCGGTCCACGGTCGCGCCGATCCCCCGCGCGCCCCGCGGGTCGGTCCGATCGTCTACGTGAACCACTCGCGCCCTGCAGCGCACCTGTTCGGGGCCGCGTCCCGTCAATTCCCGCGGAAGTGTGAAGAACATTTCCAGCGGCTCGCCCACTTGCACCCTCTCACGCGAGGTGAAATAGACTCCGCGTTCGGATAGGTTGAGCGCTTCGCCGTCCATCAGGATCGCGTTAGCCAACGCCTTCGACTCTCTCATTCCATACCTGCCCGCAGAGTACTCCGCCCCGGCGTTGCGGTCATTGGTGACCACGCGAAAGCGAAGCGGGACTACGCATTCCTTCCGGGGCGAAGTTCGGCGTTCTCTGCCTGACATGTCGTCCTCCTCACAAACCGTTGCCGTTTGAATCGTGGAGTGCTTCCGGAAGGGGTTTGTCGAGAATGTCACCGGGTCCGATGCCGGTCAACATTTCTAATGTTGGCTGTTTGCGAACCCGACAGCGGGTTATACGTCGTCAGGACGCCAGTCTGATGGCGGGAAATCGATCTTCCAGAATCCGGGCGCAGGTGCGTCGAATTCCACGGGAATATGAAACCCTTCGGGGGTCTCCCGCGACGGTCGGGCCACCTTGCAAGCCACGCGTTCTTTGGTGCCGTCGTGTTCCAAGACGATGTGCGTTTCGGCGGGAAGGCTCTGTTTCATCACCACCACTGCGCCCTGCGGAGTCACGCTCAACGTTGCTGCGTCAAGCGTGATGGCCTTCCCCTGCAAGGCCACGTGAATGTTGGCGCGAATGCGCAGCAGCACGCGCTGGCCGCGCTTGCGCTCCTGGCTGGCGATCGCCGCTTTCGCGGACACCGCTACCGCCGGTGATTTTGCGTAGGGTGAGACCGGACTTGCCGGACCGGCATTCGCCTTCGCCGGTGCCGCGGTTTTCTTTGGCGCCGGGACGTTCAACGAGGTTATTTTCAAAGTTCCACCCCCCAGAAATTCAGATCGGCTGTGAGCAGCTCCACACCCAGATCCCAGCCGTCGGATCGCTGCGTTCCCTTCCACACCACCACGCCGTTGGCCGTCTGTCGCGTGGCAAGATTGGTCACCTTGACCCGTTCCTGTACGTTGATTTCTCTTGGACTCACCAGCAGGCAGCCGTAATTGTTCACCACGCGCGTAAAACCCGCCTCGAAACGCAGTGGCCCTCGGTTGCCTTTCCATTCGATAGTCACCGGGACACGTGAGTTCATGCGCGGTCCGCGGCGTTTGCTTCTCGTGCGGATATCTCTGGGAAGGTCTTCCGCGAAAAGCATGCTCATTCGATCTCCTGAGGGGTCCGGCGAGACGCCGGAGGTCAGGACTCCCGTATTTCAAAAAAACGCTTCCAGGCGTCCAAAAGCATGCTAGGCAGGACAGATTTAGGGGTCAATGGTACGCAGAGACAGGACTCTTCGCTTGTACGTCGGTACAAGCGAAGGTATTGGTGCCGCTAGTGGCGGATGGAACGACGCCGTGGTATGCGACGATCAGTCGGCGGAGCTGGGGCCGCTGGCCAGGCTGGGCTTGGCGATCCCGGCGATTCTTCCGAAGCGTCGTTCCAGCCAGCTCTGGAACGTGTCCATGTAGGTGTAAAAAACAGGCGTCAAATAGAGCGTCACCAACTGCGAGAAAATCAGTCCGCCGCAAACCGCCAGACCCAGCGGGCGCCGCGAATTCGCGCCGGAACCTGTCCCCAGAGCGATCGGCAGCGTGCCCATCAAAGCCGCCATGGTAGTCATCATGATCGGCCGGAAGCGAATTAAGCATCCCTGATAGATCGCTTCGGCGGCGGTGGTGTGCCCCTCGCGTTCCCGCGCGATGGCGAAGTCCACCATCATGATGGCGTTCTTCTTCACGATGCCGATCAGCATGATCACGCCGACGAATCCATAAAGATCCAGTCCGTAGCCGCAAATTTGCAGCGTCAGCAGCGCCCCGAACGCCGCCGAAGGCAGCCCCGAAAGAATCGTCAGCGGATGAATGAAGCTCTCGTAGAGAATTCCAAGCACCAGATAAATCACCAGTATGGCAATCCCCAGCAGAATTCCCAGCCCGCTCACCGAGGATTCGAACGCCTGCGCATTGCCCTGAAATTGGGTCGAGATCGAGGCCGGTAAGGACCGCGCCAGCTCGTTCACCTCGGTGACCGCGTCTCCGATCTGTCTGCCTGGTTTCAGGTTGAACGAGACCGTAACGGCCGGGAGCTGGCCCAGGTGATTCACGCTGAGCGGGCCCAAGTTGGTCGTCAGGTTTGCCACGGCGTTCAGCGGCACCAGATTCCCGGTGCTCGAACGCACATACAGCAATGAAAGAGCGGATGGATCCCGCTGATACTGGTCTTCCAGCTCCATCACCACCCAGAATTCGTCGTTCGGCGCATAAATCGTGGAGACCTGGCGCTGCCCGTAAGCGGTATAGAGCGCGTCCTCGACCTGCGCCGCCGTCACGCCGAGCGCGGATGCCTTGTCTCGATCAATGTTGACGTTCACCTGCGGATTCTTGATCTGCAGATCGCTGGTCACGTCCTGCAGCGCCGGCAGAGTTTCCATCTTCTGCTCGAAGTCCGTCGCCACCCGGTAGAGCTCCTCGGTGTCCGGACTCTGCAGCGTCACCTGATACGGGCTGTTGGTCACCTGCCCGCCGATCTGAATCGGCGGGGGATTCCGCAGATACACCGAAATGCCCGGAACCGTCGCCAGCTTCGTTCGAAGCTCCTGAATCACTTCATTGACATCCGGGTGATGCATGAACAGCGGAGTAATCGCGCGCAGCGTGCTTCCCACCACCGGAGTGTTCGCGTACTTGGCGTCGAGCCGCAACATCGTGATGCTCGCGACTTTCGGGCGCTCCTCCGGCGGCAGCAGATGCATGAACATGAAGCCCGAATTGCCGCTGCCGGTGATCGAGCCGAGGCTCGAAAAAAAACCCTTCCGGTTCGGGTCGGCCATCAGAATCGCATTCAACGCTTTCTGATGTTCCTTCATGGCATCGAAAGAAATGCCCTGCGCTGCCAGCATGTAACCCTGCACGTTGTTGGCGTCCACTTCGGGCAGAAATCCCTTCGGAATGCCCACGAATTGCCAGGTCGTGATCGCCAGAATGATGACCGCAACCGCGATCACAACCAGCCGATGGCGCAGCGCCCACTGCAGCGACACGTCGTATCTCCGCAGCAGCCGCTCGAAGAACCGCTCCAGCGCCATGTAGACCCGGCTGTGTTTCTGGCCGTGCTGCGGCCGGACGAAACGGCTGCACAACATCGGCGTCAGCGTCAACGAGACAAATCCGGAGACCAGCACGGCCATCATGATGACCACGGAGAATTCATGGAGCAGCCGCCCAATGATCCCGCCCATGAACAGCACCGGAATGAACACCGCCGCGAGCGATAGCGTCATCGAAACGATGGTGAAGCCGATCTCTTTCGATCCCTTGAGCGCCGCCTCCATCGCGGTCTCGCCCATTTCCATATGCCGCACGATGTTTTCCAGCATCACGATGGCGTCGTCCACCACGAAGCCGACCGAGAGCGTCAGCGCCATCAGCGACAGGTTGTCCACCGTGTAATTGAGCAGGTACATCACCGCAAACGTGCCGGCGATGGACATCGGCAGGGCGATGCTGGGAATGACCGTCGCCGAAAGATTGCGCAGGAAAATAAAGATCACCATGACGACCAGGCAAATCGCCAGGAACAGCGTGGACTTCACATCATTCACCGATTCCTGAATCAGCGCGGCGCGGTCGTAAATGTCCGTCAGCGTGATCGAAGGAGGCAGAATCGCCCGGAACTGCGGCAGAATTTTCTTGACGCCCGCCACCACGTCCACCGTATTCGTCCCCGGCTGCCGCTGGATTGCGAGGATCACGGCTGTCTGGTTGTCGTAGAGGTTCGAAATCTTGTCGTTCTGCACGCTGTCCATCACGTTGCCGAGTTCGTCCAGCCGCACCGGCGAGCCATTGCGGTAGGCGACGATCAGCGGCCGGTAGACTGAGGCGCGCGTCAACTGGCCATTGGCCTGCACCGCGAAAGCCTGCTGCGCGCCGTACAGCGTGCCCGTCGGCAGGTTCACGTTGGCGTTCTGCACGGCGGTGTTTACTTCGTCGATTCCGATTTGCCGCGACGCTAGCGCCCGTGGGTCCAGCTGAATGCGCACCGCGTATTTCTGCGCGCCGAACACCTGCACCTGCGCCACGCCTTTGACCATGGAAATACGCTGCCCCAGCAGCGTCTCCGCATATTGGTCCACAACGTAGACCGGCTGCGTGGACGAGCTCAGCGCCATGAAATAAACGGGCTGGTCCGCCGGATTCACCTTCTGAAATGTCGGCGGGCTCGGCATGTTCGGCGGCAGCTGGCCCGACGCGCGCGAAATCGCCGCCTGCACGTCCTGCGCGGCGCCGTCTATGTTGCGGCTCAGATCGAATTGCAGCGTGATGCTCGTGCTGCCGAGCTGGCTCGTCGAGGTCATCGAATCGATGCCCGCGATGGTCGAAAATTGCTTCTCGAGCGGCGTAGCCACCGCTGCGGCCATGGTGTCCGGATTCGCGCCGGGCAAAGTGGCGCCCACCTGGATTGTGGGGAAATCCACATTGGGCAGGTCGCTCACCGCCAGCGAACGGTAGCCGAGCGCGCCAAAAAGCAGAATTGCCGCCATGACCAGCGTGGTCATGATCGGCCGCTTTATGAATGGTTCGGCAATGGTCATGTTCGTGCGCGTTTCAACTGCCCGAGGGTTGGTTTACAATCTCAACCTTCATGTTCTGAATCAGCCGCAGCTGGCCATCGGTAACCACGGTTTCGCCGGGCAGAATTCCGCTCGAGATCACCGTCTCACCGCCGACCGTGCGCGCCACCTTCACCGGACGCTGCTCCACCGTCGAATCCGATTTCACCACGTAGATGAAGTCTCCCTGCGTCCCGGTCTGTACCGCCTGCGACGGTACCACCGTAGCGTCCTCGTCCTGCGCCAGACGCAGCGTCACCGTCGAAAACTGGCCGGGCCACAGCCGGTGATCGCTGTTTTCAAACTGCGCTTTCAACTTGATGGTTCCCGTGGTGTTGTCCACGGTATTGTCCACAAACGTCAGCGTCCCCACTTCCGTCGTGCTGTCGCCGTAGGGAGTCGCTTCCACGCGCAGCGTTCCCTTCCCCATGAAATTCTCTATCGGCGCGAAATATTGTTCCGGCACCGAGAAATCCACGAATATCGGCGAAATCTGATTGATGACGATCAGGATCGGCACGTCGTTTTGCTTCACGATATTTCCCGGATAGACCTGGATCGCCCCAAGCCGCCCGTCGGTGGGCGCATAAATCTTGCAGTAATCCAGTTGCAACTGCGCGGATTGCACCGCCGCTTCATCCGCGCGCACCGCGGCTTGCTGCGCATCCGCGTTAGCCTGCATCTGGTCGAGCGTTTCCTTGGCCGCCACTCCCGCTTTGTAGAGCGCCGCGTAGCGCTCCGCCTCGACGCGGTTCAGTTCCGCCTGCGCCTTGTCGCGCGCCAGCATCGCCTGAGCCTGCGCCAGCGCCGCTTCGAACGGCCGCGCGTCCAGCGTGAAAAGCAGGTCGCCTTTCTTGACGAACTGCCCTTCCTTGATATGCACCTGCTCGAGGACCGCGTTCACCTGCGCCTTGATCGAAACGTTGGTGAACGATTCCGCTGACCCGATCGCCGTCAGATTAATCGGCACCGATTTCTTGACGGCTTTGGCGACCACCACGCGCGCCGCAAACATCGGCGCAGTCTGTGCCGATCTGGTGGTGCAGCCGCCCGCGAACGCGAGCGCCGCCAGCGCGCCTAGCAGAATGCTTCGCTGGGTATGGGCCCTATTCATCTGTGGTAGTGTCCCCGTTTGTCGTAACTTGCCCGTTCAAATTATCCGCTGTCCGGACCCGCAAATGCCGGCCTGTTGAGTGCCACGCGGAGGTTGCGTGGTTGATGCTGCTTGCTCCAAACGTCAGAAGTCCTATCGGCGGTTTGCCGAAGGCACTGCATGCTCCGAAGGCGTCATGAATTAGACGCGTCAGGCGGCCTGAAGTTTCCTGCAAGTCCCGGCTTTTCAACCCTCCGCAGCGTTATCCAGAAACGGGCGCATCGGCCCTTAGCGACGAATCATCGCGGCAAACATTCGAGTTTCGAGTTTCGAGTTTCGACTTTCGAATTTCGTCCTGTGGTCACGCTCCCGCCGTCACTCCCAACCGCGCCAATTCCCCCCGCAATTGCGCCACATCCTTGAACTGGATCGTGTGCATGCCCATTTCGCGCGCGCATTCCAGGTTCAATCCGCGGTCGTCAATCAGCACGCACTCCGTCGGCTCGCTCTGCGTGATTTTCAGCGCCAGGTGGTAAATTTCGCGATCCGGCTTGCGCACCCCCAGATAGCACGAGCTGAAAAACGCCCGAAAACTATCGCGCAGACGAAACGTCCGTATGCGGTACTCATTGATCTCGAGCGACTCGTTGTTCAGCGCCGCGTGCATGTATGGCCCCGTCTTCGCCAATCGCCTGAAAAATTCGAGCGACTCGGGCAGCGCCTGCGACTGCTCGAACATAAACTGCTTGAACTGCTCCTGCGTAAACGGCCGCTCGCGGTAGAAAACCGTCCGCCGCACGTAGTCGTCAAGTGTCGCCTTGCCGCATTCGAACGCGTTCAGCAGCAGCTCGTGGCGATCCTCGAAATCCGCCCAGTCGAGTTGAAACTTCTCCACCGCCTTCTTCCGCGACTCGCGGTCCCAGCCATTGGTAAGGATGACGCCGCCGTTGTCCCAGAATAGTGTGCTGACTTCCGCCATGAGCCCTCTGAGGTGAACCTGCCGCAGCCATTATCTCCGATACCCCTTCGGCCGCAGAAGCACATTTCTCCGTCGCTTAATGCGGCGGCGGTGCCGCGCCCTGCCCCGCGCGGCGGGGCTTCTTCATGATGAACGCCAGCGGGATCAGGCAGAACACGATGATCGCCAACGACGCCACCACATCCTTGAACGCCAGCGCCGCCGCCTGCTGCTGCACCAGCATTTCCATCCGTCCGTAGGCCTGCTGAGTTGCCTGCGCCGCGTTCACTCCCTGGCTGCGCAGCGTGGCGGTCATGCCCTCCAGCATTTCTCGAAAACGAGGATTGCCACTCTGCATGTGGCCCGTCAGATAGTTCTGCCGAGTTTGCGTGGTTCGGGTCAGGAACGTGCTGACCAGGGCGATGCCCACGCTGCCACCGATGTTGCGGACGAAATTCATCATGCTGGCCACTTGATTGTTCTTCTCGCGGGGCACGCCTTCGTAGCAAAGCACATTGGACGGAATGAAAATAAACGCCAGGCCCGCCACCTGATAGGTGCGCAACATCGCGGCCGTCCCGAAGTCGATGGTCAGGCTCAAATGCGTGGCCATGTGATACAGACCCGCCGCCACCGCCGCGAATCCGAAGGCCATCATGTACCGGGGATCGAGCTTTCCGCTGAGAAAACCGGAAATCGGCATGGTGAACATCATCAGAAATCCGCCCAGGGCCATGCATTCTCCAGCCTGCGTCGCGGTATAGCCCAGCAAAGTCTGCAAAAACTCCGGAAGGATGACCGTCGTGCCATAAAGGACTGCGCCGAGAACGACCATGGAAGTCATCGCCGTCGCAAAATTTCTGCGCTTCAGGAGCCTCAGCTCCACAATCGGGTGCGACTGCCGCAATTCCCAGATCACCCAGAATGTCAAAATGGCCACCGCCGAAATCGAGCCCCAGACAATCCAGCGCGATCCGAACCAATCCAGCTCCTGCCCCTTATCCATCACCACTTGCAGGCAGCCGACTCCCAGCGCCACCAGACCAAGGCCGGTAAAGTCGATCCCTCCCTTTTTCGCCTTGACCTGCTCCTCCTTCAGGTACGGCGGATCCTCCACATATCGGTAACTCATAAAAAGCGACACGATGCTGATCGGCACATTGATGTAGAAAATCCAGCGCCAGCTGAAATTATCGGTTATGAATCCGCCGATCGTTGGCCCGATCGCGGGAGCGAATACGATCGCCATCGCATAGACCGAGAACGCCATGCCCCGCTGTTCCGGCCTGAACGTATCCGCCAGTATGGATTGTTCGCTTGGTTGCAGCCCTCCGCCGCCGATTCCCTGGAGAACGCGGAAGAACACCAGTGCGCCGAGCGTCGGCGCCAGTCCGCACAAAAAGCTGCTTCCTGCAAAAAGCACCACGCAGGACATGTAGTAGCGTTTTCGACCGATTCGCGTCGCCAGCCAGGCGCTGACCGGCAACACAATGCCGTTTGACACCAGATAGCTGGTCAGCACCCAGGTGGATTCGTTCGTGCTCGCGCCGAAGCTTCCGGCAATGTGCGGCAGCGCGATATTGGCGATGGAAGTGTCCAGCACTTCCATGAACGTGGCCAGCGTCACGGTCACCGCCACCAGCCAGGGGTTATAGCTCGGGCGCCAAAGGGCGTGATCCATCACTGCGGTTGCGGTGGCCATGATTCCCTGTTGTAATGCGCTGAATTCTTAATTAATATACATGCATGTATGTATACTGTAAAGGCCGCGGGACGACGCCACGCCCATGAATTCGGCACTCTCCCGCCCGTCCCAAGCTCCTTTTCGCCGCCCGCCGAAGGCGGTTGCATCCCGCCAGCAGTCGCGCAGGGACGCCACGCGCAGAAAGCTGCTGCTGGCCGCGGAAAAAATATTCGCGCGGGACGGATTCGAAGCCGCGCGCCTGGAGGACATCGCCGCGCTCGCCGGCTATACCCGCGGCGCGTTCTACGCCAATTTCCAGAGCAAGGAGGACATTTTCTTCGCGCTGCTGGAGCGCTGGATGGCGCAGCGCATCTCCGAAGTCGAGTCGCTGCTCGCGCAAAGGGAAAGTCCCGCCAAACGCCTGCGCTCTCTGCGCCAGCACTACGCCCAAATCACCAAGGACCGCCGCCTCGGTCTGCTTGCGCTTGAATTCAAGCTCTTTGCCATTCGCCATCCGGAGGCCCACGCGCGGTTGCGCGCCCGCCAGCGCCGTCTCCGCGTTTCCGGCGGCGACCTCCTGCGGCGCATTGCCCGAATCGCCGGGCGCACCCTTCCCATCTCCAGCACCACCGCCGCCACCGGACTCGGCGCGCTCTCGAACGCCCTGTTCCTTGAACACCTGGTAGATCCCACCATGGCGACGGACCATGACATCCGCCACTTGCTCGGAATATTTTTCGATGCCGTCCTCGGGACCAAGCCCACCCGATAATTCCGGCAGGGCTCTGAGCTTCTCTTCGCGGCGCCTGTCGTGCAATCGCAAATTCTGTGGCAAAGTAAATGGCGATGGCCGATTCCGGGAATCTCCAGAGCGCGGGATCCGTCGCGTTCGCCTATCCCTCCTACAAACTTTTCCAGGCGGCGCGATTTTTCATCGTGCTCGCCACCGAAATGCAGTCCGTCGCCGTCGGCTGGCAGGTCTATGAAATCACCAGAAAGCCGCTCGACCTCGGTTTCGTGGGACTCGCGCAATTTCTTCCCGGAATGCTTTTCTTTCTCGTTTCCGGCCACACCGCCGACCGCTACGACCGCCGCAAAATTCTCACCTTCGGCTACGCCGGATTCGCGATGTGTTCGGCGCTGCTGCTCGCGATCAGCGTCCACGGCACACGTTCGGTCAATCTGATTTATGGCGTCATCGCGCTCGTCGGCATGGTGCGCTCGTTCAACGCGCCAGCCAGCCGCGCGATTCTTCCGCTGCTCGTCCCTGACGAACATTTTCACAACGCGTTCACCTGGGGCGCGACCATCTTTGAAGCCGCGACAATTCTCGGCCCTGCGGGGGGCGGACTGATTTACGCGATCTTCCGCGGACCCTCGGCGGTCTATGCCTCGGCCATGATCGCCGCAGCTGCTGCGTCTCTCTCGATGCTGCGCGTGAAACTGCAACTCCGGCCGCGGCCACGAGAACCATTCAGCCGAAAAACCGTCCTCGCCGGCCTGCACTACATCTGGCGCGAGAAACTCGTGCTCGGATCGATCTCGCTCGACATGTTCGCGGTGCTGCTCGGCGGCGCCGTCGCGCTGCTGCCGGTGTACGCGCGGGACATCCTGCACACCGGACCGTGGGGACTCGGCCTGTTGCGCTGCGCGCCGGCAATCGGCGCCGCGGCGATGGCCATCCTGCTCGCGCATCGTCCGCTCGGCCGCAACGCCGGCGCGAAGATGCTCTGGTGCGTCGCCGGCTTCGGCGTGTCCACGATTCTGTTCGGCCTCTCGCACAGCATGGTGCTTTCGATGATCGCGCTGATTCTCGTCGGCGCGACGGACATGGTCAGCGTGGTGGTTCGCGGAATCCTGATTCAGCTCGCCACGCCGAACGACATGCGCGGCCGCGTCAACGCGGTGGACATGATTTTTATCGGAACGTCGAACGAACTCGGCGGATTCGAATCCGGCGCGACGGCGCAATGGCTCGGAACCGTCGTCGCCGTCGTAGTCGGCGGGATCGGCACGCTGATCGTGACCGCCTCAGCCGCCGCGCTGTTTCCCGAGCTGCGAAAGCTCGACCGGCTTCCCTCCGCGGAAAGCGAGCGAAAAATTCCAGCGCCGGTCGGCTAGCGCGCGAATCGCTCGCGGCCTAGCTGGCGCTGGCTTTTTTCTCCGGTGGCGGCGCGACCGCTCCGGTGTAGAGGTGCGCCCGCTTCCAGGGCTGCACGGTGGTGCCGCCGCTGATCCGTCCCTGGGTCATCGGCGCGAAGAACATGTACGGGTGCACCGGTTCGAGCGCGCTTGCGTCGTCAATTCTCTTGCGCAGCTCCGCGGGAATTTCGAATTCGATCGCCCCCAAATTGTCCTCGAGCTGCGCGACTTTGGTGGCGCCGAGAATTGTCGACGTCACGCCCGGCTGAGTGGCGACCCAATTCAACCCGACTTGCGCCGGGGTCTTGCCGATCTGCTTCGCCGCGTCGAGCACCGCATCGAGCACGTTCCAATTGCGCTCGACGAACCTGTTGAAGATATTGTTCGGCGCAGTCAGTCGCCCGTCGCCTTTTCCGGTGTTGCCTTCGCGCTTGTACTTGCCGCTCAGGAACCCTCCGCCGATCGCGCCCCACGGGCAGATGCCGATGCCCAGCTCCTGCGCGGCGGGGATGTGCTCGCGTTCGAGAGTGCGCTCGATCAGCGAATACTCGTGCTGCAGAGTGGCGATGCGCTCCTTGCCTTCCATTTCGGCGATGGTCTGCGCGCGCGCCACGTACCACGCTGGACAATCCGACAGTCCGTAGTAGCGGATTTTCCCTTCGCGGATCAGGTCGGTGAGCGTGGAGACAACCTCCTCGACCGGCGTGACGATGTCCCACGCGTGCAGATAATAGAGATCCACGTAATCCATTTTCAGCCGGCGCAGCGACGCCTCCAGCGCGCGATAGATATTCTTGCGGCCGTTGCCTCCGGAATTCGGATTGCCGGGCGTCCCGTTGAAGGTGAACTTCGTGGCGATGACCATGGCGTCGCGCAAATTGGCTTCGGCGACAAATTGTCCGACCAGCTGTTCGCTGTGACCGTTGGTATAGGCGTCGGCGGTATCAATAAAATTGCCGCCCGCCGCGACATAGCGGTCGAACATCTGCTTGGACGTGGCCTCGTCCGCGCCCCATCCCCACTCCTTGCCGAAAGTCATGGCGCCGAAGCAAAGCGGGCTGACACGCAGCCCGGTGCGGCCCAGCGTGACGTATTCGTTCAATCGCATGTCGTTCCTCCTGATGCGCCTCTCAATGTGGCCACTATCTTAGTACACGCCCGCGATAGTGCAAGCGTGGATCCCTCTGGACTTTTGGCGGTCGTAACAAACGCTTCGACAAGCGCCTTGCCCGAGATTATGATTCGACTTGGTAACTGAACCTTTAACCATTGCGAGCCGCCGTATTTCTAATCGACACAGTGGCGATTAGAAATCAACGTAACCCTCTGAAAATAAACGATGGCGGCCAAGTCTAATCGACACGAATTGGTGGGGGACGCGAAAGCCTCCCGGGCGCGTGCCGGGCTGCGATTGACACTCGCGGATGGGCGGCATATCGTGCTACGCAGACTCGAGATCGGCGACACGCGACCGGCGAAGCTGCAGTTGCGAGCGAGTGCCTCCCCATGGCAGATCCCCGAACGGAACCGAAAGCCCCGCCAACATCCACCACGCTGAGCGGAACGATCGAAGGGCGCTTCGAGATTCGCAATCTGCTGGGAGCGGGCGGAATGGGCGAGGTGTATCGCGCCGAAGACACGCGCCTGAAGCGGCTGGTGGCGCTCAAACGGATCGCGCCGGCGATTCGCAACAACGAAGACAACCGCAAGCGGCTGTGGCAGGAAGCCAAGTGCGCGTCGCGGCTGAACGATCCGCACATCGCGGCGATCTTCGACGTATTCGAGTCGGGCGACGATATTTTTCTGGTGATGGAATACGTCGAGGGACAGACGCTGCGGCGGCGCCTGGAGCAGCCGCTCTCCGTCGCCGAATTTCTGGCCATCGCGGAGCAGTGCGCCCTCGCGCTGGCCGCGGCGCACAAAGGCGGCGTGCAGCATCGCGACATCAAGCCCGAAAACCTGATGCTGACCGCTGCGGGCGAGCTGAAGGTTCTCGATTTCGGCCTGGCGCGCAGCCTGCTGTGCGAGGACGGGACGACGCTGGAATCCGTGGGCAGCGCGAAATTCGAAGGCACGTTCGCGTACATGTCCCCCGAGTCGCTGCAGGAAAAGCAGACGGATGAACGCGCCGACATTTTTTCGCTGGGAGTCGTTTTTCACGAAGCGCTCGGCAGGCGGCATCCGTTCAAAGCGCGGGGCGCGAGCTTCGTTGAAATCTACGAGCGAATTCTGCACGAACAGCCGGCATCGCTGCGTGGGCTGAATCCGGACGTACCCGCGGAGCTCGAACGCATCGTGGCGAAAATGCTGGCGAAGAATCCGGAGGACCGATACGCGTCCGCGGCCGATCTGGCCACCGACCTGCGCGCGCTGCGGCGTTCGCTGGCGCCGGTGGCGGTCGCGCGGGCGACGGCGCGGCCGAAGTCGAAATGGATCGCGCGGACGGCTATCGTCGTTCCCGTGGCCCTGGTGATCGTTGCGCTGGCGCTGATCGCGGCGGTTCCCGCTGCGCGCCAGCAGGTCAGATCGTGGCTGGGGATCGGCAGCCTGCCGAAACAAAAACAGCTCGCGGTGCTCGAATTTCAGGCGGTGGACGGAAGCCCGGAGGACGCGTCGTTCACGGCCGGGCTGACAGACACGGTGACCACGAAACTCACACAGCTTACCAGCGACCGTTCGCTGCAGGTGGTGCCGGCGCGAGACCTGCGGGAGCGCCACGTGACTACGGCGGAGCAGGCGCGCCGAGATTTCGGCGTGAATCTGGTGCTCGAAGGCAGCTTGCACAAATCCGGCGATCAGGTGCGCGTGAATTACGCGCTGGTGGACGCGCGGTCGAGGCGGCAATTGAGCGCGCGAAGCGTGACGCTGGCGGCGGCCGATCCTTTCGCAGTCCAGGATCAGATTGTAAACGGCGCGGTGGACATGCTCGAGCTGCAAATTCCCACGGCGGAACGCGAGGCGCTGCGGCCGCACGGGACGCAGGTGCCGGGAGCGTACACGTTGTATTTACGGGGCCGAGGGTATCTGGACGACTACGACAAGCCCGACAACATTGACGCCGCCGCCAACCTGTTCCAACAGGCGCTGCAACTGGACCCGACTTACGCGCTGGCCTACGCAAGCCTCGGCGACGCGTACTGGAAAAAATATCTGCACACCAAGGATGTTCGGCTGATCGAAGGAACGCAAGCACCCTGCAACCAGGCGCTGCATCTGGACGAGCACCTTTCGGCCGCACATGAATGCCTGGGAACCGTGGCGGCCGGAACCGGGCATTACGAAGAAGCGGTAAAGGAATTCGAGCGGGCGATCGAATCCGAACCGACGAACAATGACGCGTACACGGGGCTCGCTCGCGCCTACGAACTGCTGGGACAGCCGGAGGCGGCGGAGAAAACCTACCGCCGGGCAATTGATCTGCGGCCGCAATACTGGGGCGGATACAATTCGCTGGGGACTTATTATTTTCGACAGATGCAATACGCGCGGGCGGCGGAGATGTTCAGCAAGGTGATCGCTCTGGTGCCGGACAGCTTTCACGGCTATGACAATCTGGGCGCGGCGTATCTCGGACAGGGCGAATATGCGGAGGCGATTGATACTTTCAAGCAGTCCATTGCGTTGCGTCCGACGGCCTACGCATACTCGAACGTCGGAACGGCATATTTCTATATGCGCCGATTCGACGACGCGGCCGCGAATTACGAGCAGTCTCTGAAGCTTGACGGCAATGATTTCGAAGTCTGGTGGAATCTGGGCGAGGCCAATTCGTGGATTCCGGCGAAGAAGGCGCAAGCAGAACACGCCTACCGGCAGTGCGTTTCACTGGGCGAGACGCAACTGAAGGTGGATCCGCGCGACGTGGAAGCGATGGGAGTTCTGGCCGTGTGCCACGCCATGCTGAACGACCGGAAGAACGCACTCGACTTAATGCAGAAAGCGTTCGCGCTGGGGCCCGTGGACGCGGAGTTGAGTTTCAAAGCGGCGCTTGTGTACACTCAGCTTCACGACAAGGACCAGGCCGTGCAGCGCCTGGGCGAAGCGCTCGCCGCCGGTTATTCCGCCAAGCTGGCGCGCGACACGCCAATTTTCGATCAGCTACAAAGCGATCCCCGCGTGCAGGAGATGTTTCGGCCTAAATAGAGTTGAAAAGGAGGGGCCATGCCAGCCCAACCAGCGATGAGCGAAGACCGCGTGAAAACCATTGTAATTACGCTCGACGAGCACAAGAAACCGAAGATCGCCGCAGACAGCCATTGCGTGACAATTGACCGAACCAAGGACGAAGAGGTGAATTGGGTGTCGAACCTGCCATTTCGCATCGATTTCAAGAATGTCTCGCCGTTCTATGAGGATCAGTTCAACGAGAAGAATCATCGCAGCGGGCTCGTCCGCCGCGGCGTCCTTTCCAGCGAATTCCGGACTTACGAATACACGATCGACGTGAACGGCAAAACGCTCGATCCGCAGATCAAAGTATTTCCGTGATCGGAGTCAGCCGCGACCGATTTCAGATCAAGGTTATTGCTTCTCGGCGAGCAGGGCTTCGACGCGGGCGGTGAACTCGGCCTTGAGCTGGCTGTTGAAATCGCCGCTGGCGGGGCCGGCGAATCCAGCATGGACGCTTTTGACCAGGCCGTCGCGCCCGATGAAGACCGTGGTCGGCCAGGAATCGAGGTTGACCAGTTGCGGAATTTTCTTGCTGACGTCGTCGGGATCGCCGCCGACGAGCACCGTGTACTGAATGCCGTAGTGGTAGACGAAGAAGCGCAAGCGCAGGAGATCGGCGATCTGCGCGGGCTCCTCAAAATCGAGCGCCACGATTTCCAGGCCGCGTTCGCGATACTTCCGGTACAGCTCGGCAAGGAACGGAGCCTCGTCGTGGCAATTGGGGCACCAGCTGCCGGTGATTTCGACGAGCAAAACCTTGCCCAGAAAGCGCGCGTCGGAACTGGAGACGGTTCGGCCGGTGAGGTCGGGAAAACTGAACTGAAATGGCGCGTTCGCGTCCGCGACGTGCGTGTGCTGCGCGGGATCGGCCGGCTCAGGCAATCCTTTGGCGCGCGCGTCCGTCGGGCGATAGGCGACGAGCTCCCGCTTGCCGCTGTGATCGTTCAAGGTGATAGCGAGGCTGCCATCCGGCTCCAGCGAGGCTTCCAGAACGTAGGGGCGCTCGCCGGAAAAATGGCTGAGGATAAATTTGCCGTCGCCGTAGCGTCCCGTGAGCGTGCCGGTGTCGCCATCCACGCGCAGAATCGCAGCGGAGATATCCGCGCCCGACTGGCGCACGATAAATCGCCACGCGGATTCGCCCTTGGCGCTCTTCACTTCGATTTCCCATAGGCCGCCGATTGCAGGAACGCTGCCCGCCGGCGGATTGGGCTCGGGAACGAAGCGCTTGGCCTGAAACGGCACCGCGACCAGCGGCTCCGGGCCGAATTTTCCTTCGATGGTGCCGGTCAATTCGCCCCCTTGTATATTCGCTCGCAGCTTTTCCGCATATTGGCCGAAGTCAAGTTCGAGGGCGTCGTGCACCTGGCGTCCGCCGGTGGAGGTGACACGCTCATCGCCATTGATGAACGCGCCTTCGCGCTTTTCGCCTTTGCCGGAAATATCGAGGCGAAAAGGAACGTTCATGCCGTCCACCTGGACGGTTCCTTCCCACTGGCCGATGGCTGATTGGGCCGACGCCGGAAACGCAAATATGGACAAGCCGAACAGCAGGAGAGTGGAGAGTGCGGCGCGACGCGCGGTTCCCATGTGAATTCCTACACGCGAAACTATACCAGCAATCGCAACGACGGTCAGCCGCTCTGCGGAGTCGAATTCTGGCCGGAACGCATTTTCCAGACGATCTGGCGCATCATGCCGAGCCAAATCACGGCATCCTGCGCGGGAAGATTCATGCGGCGAACCAGGCGGCGAATTCGCTGGCCGGAATCCGCGACGCGGCGCAGATCGAGAAAACCGCTCAAGCGGAGTGCGTCGAGCAGCATGGCAGTGATGCGCTCGACTTCGCCGGCCGATGCCAGAACCAGTTTCGCGGGCAAGCGCGGCGCTTTCGGGTCGCGAATCAACTCGTAGAGACATACCGCGACGGCCTGGCCCAGATTCATGGAGATATTTGCGTCCGCGGTGGGCACGCGCATCAGCCAGTGGCAATGGCTGAGATCGTCATTTGAGAGGCCGACTTTTTCCGAGCCGAACAGAAGCGCGACGCCACTCGATGCGACGCGTTTTTGAATCAGGCGTGCGCCGTCTTCCAGACGCCGGAGGGGATGGTGCAGATTCCGGTGGCGGACCGCGGTGGTTCCGACGACGAGCGTGCAGTCGGCGACTGCTTCGGCGACGGTCTTGAACTGTTCAGCGCTTTTGAGCACGTCCGACGCGCCGACGGCGGAGCGCGCTTCGCGAAACGCCGGTTGGTAGGGATTCACCACGCGCAGATGGCGAAATCCGAAATTGCTCATGGCGCGGGCGGCCGCGCCGATATTGAGCGGGTTGCGCGTGGAGACCAGAACGATGCGCAAGCGGTCGAGTTGAGCGGCGTTGGGCAAGGAGGCTCGGGGTTCTCCTCAGGGAGATGCTTCGAGCAGATGCTATCAGAAGACGGATGGTAAGCAGAATCCGGATCGCACAGCCGGGGCGTGTTCAAAGAATGTTTCGGCGGTTTTCTACACCGATCATTTTTTGAGATGGGAAGTGGCGAATGACGAAGAACCAAAGAGGAGGTTCCACTCGGACCTGTCCACCGGCTCGATTCTCACTTCTCCCGGACGCCCCTCGATTGAATCGCGGACTTTGACTCGAAAATAATAGATGGCGCCAACCTGGGCGTTCAGGTCCACGGCGGATGCAAGCCCGGAGCGCTCGTAGAAAGCAGATTGCCAGTCGGTGCAGACACTGTGCTGGCCCGGTTCAACCGAAAAGAAAAAATACGAATCACCGTGGTTCGCGCCGACCCACGCGCCGTCCACACCGACTCGGGTGATTGGTTTCTGGCTGCCGATGACGATGCCGGGCTGTTCCCACGCCGTCTGGAGAACGTACACCAGCGCCTTCCCATCGTCGGGCTTCGCGGGCAGGGGCCTTTGCTTGCTGTCGGTCTTGACGTCGAATCCGGCTTTGCTCGGGCCGCATCCGCCGGCAGTGTGATCGTCGGGGGCCTGGGCCTGAGTGAAGAGCGGCGCTCCGAACAGAACCGCCAGTGCCAGGATCTTCAGCATATTCACCTCCGCGTATCGTAACTTGTTTACTCTGGCCTGACTGCAACGATAAGACGGCCACTCGGCGCTTCCGGTTGCCGAGGGCACTGCAGAGTGTGCGGAATGCGAAAGGGCGCTAAAAACATGAAACCGCCGGAGAAGACCGTTGCTTCTCCGACGGGTCTTGTAAACGAATGGCGGGCTGTGCCGCGCGACTCAGTTACTTCTTGAGCTGCGCTTCAATCGCCGCGATCACCTGCGGCGAATCGGGCGTCGTGGCCGGTTCGAAGCGCTGGACCACGTTTCCGTTGCGATCCACGAGGAATTTGGTGAAATTCCACTTGATGTCGCCGGCCAGCGCGGGATTCGCTTCCTTGGTGAGGTAGGTGTAGAGCGGCGCCTGATCGTCGCCCTTCACGGAGATTTTTCCGTACACCGGGAATTGAACGTTGTACTTTCCGCTGCAGAACTTGGCGATCTCCTCGTTGGTGCCGGGCTCCTGTCCGGCGAAATTATTCGCGGGAAAGCCGATGATCACGAAGCCCTGGTCCTTGTATTTCTCGTAGATGGACTCAAGCGCCGAATATTGCGGAGTGAATCCGCAGCGGCTGGCCACGTTGACGACCAGGACGACCTTGCCCTTGTAGTTCGCGAGCGGCGCGTCCCTGCCGTTGAGCAACGGCAGGGTAAAATCGTAAATGTTCGATGCCGCGTATGCGCCGGCCGCCACCATCAGAGTGAGCGCCCCTGCAAGAAAATAGCTCAGCGGATGTACCTTACGCAATTTTTTCATGTCCATCTCCTTGGAAGTTACGCCGTCCGAATGTTGGGACGGGGCGCGCCGCGCCCAAAAGAATACGTTCGACGCGCGGGCCGGTCAAGCCGCCAAGAACTCAGCGATGCTAGACTGGGCCCTACGCTTATGGACGAGACGGCAATATATTCAATGATCGGGGAGGATGGTTTCATCCGTCTGGTAGCGGCTTTTTACGGCCAGGTGCCCGCGGATGCGATTCTTGGGAAAATGTATCCGCCCGGCGAACTTGCGGCGGCCGAAGTGCGCCTGCGCGATTTCCTGATCTACCGCTTCGGAGGTCCGCAGCGGTACATCGAGGAGCGAGGCCATCCCCGCCTGCGGGCGAGGCATCTTCCGTTCCGCATTGATCAAGAAGCCCGCGACCGGTGGATGCAGTTGATGAACCAAGCTCTCGCGAAAGCTGCCCTGCCAGGCGAAGCCGAACAATTCCTGCGCGCGTTTTTCGAGCAGATGTCTACGTTCATGATCAATCAGCAGTGAGCGCGATCGCGCACCAGTGGGTGCGATCTCGCCCACGCGCGAAATCGGTCATGATATAGTCTGGTAGATGGATCGCGTTCAAATCGAAATCGCAGAGCAGCGAAGGAGCGACGATGTTCCCTGAAGAAATGGTTCATGGCATGCGCGAGGAACTTACCAGAGTCGGGTTTCGCGAATTGCGGACCGCGGCGGAGGTGGACTCCCTGCTGAAGCAGGAGAAGGGAACCGTGCTGGTGGTGGTGAACTCGGTCTGCGGATGCGCTGCCGGCAAAGCGCGACCGGCGATTGCCCAGGCGCTTTCAAACAAAGCGCGACCGGATGTTCTGGCGACGGTGTTCGCGGGGCAGGATCTGGAGGCCACCGAGCGGGCGCGAAGTTACTTCACCGGCTATGCGCCTTCGTCACCATCGATCGCACTGCTGCGCGACGGGAAGGTTGCCTTCATGATGGAGCGGCGCGACATCGAGGGCAGCGATCCATTCTCCATCGCGGCGAATCTGACGCGGGCGTTCGATCGCATCTGCGCGCCGGCGGCCGCTAAAGCCAGCCAGTAAACCCTCCGAATGCCGGCGCGGCCGTCGCATTCCTGGATACACGCGCCGAATTCCCATTCCGGCACAGCCACGCTCCATGCGATAGAATGGCTGCACGATGGATGAACGGTTCTATCGCGCGACGATGAAGATCGGCGGCGGGACGCTGCTCGGGCGGCTGGCGTTTTCCTTTCTGATCATTTGCTCGATTGCGCTCGGCGCGGCCATCGGGCTGCTGTTCGTTTACTCGAGCGACCTGCCGGAAATACACGCGCTGGAGGATTATCGCCCGGTCATCGTCACGGAACTGTACGCGGACGACGGGCAATCCGTCGGCACTTTCGCCTTGCAGCGGCGCATCCTGATTACTTACGGGCAGATTCCAACCGTCCTGCGCGACGCCATCATCAGCACGGAGGACCAGCACTTCGAGCAGCACTGGGGCGTGGATTTTCCGCGGGTGCTCGAGGCGGCGTGGCGCGATGCGGTCAGCCGCCGCCCGGCGGAGGGCGCCAGCACGCTGACCATGCAACTGGCCGGCGGACTTTTCCTCAATCGCTCCGACCGGAGCCTCCATCGCAAGCTGCAGGAGACGATTCTCGCCTTGCAGATCGAGCGGCATTACACCAAGGAACAAATTTTCACGATGTACTGCAATCAGATTTATCTAGGCTCAGGAAACTACGGCTTCGAGGCGGCGTCCGAATACTACTTCAGCAAGCCGGTGGGCCAGTTGACGCTGGCCGAGGCCGCGACGCTTGCCGCCATCATTCGCGGGCCGATTTATTCGCCGATCACGCATCCTGAGCGCGCTCTCGCGCGACGGAATCTGGTGTTGTCGCTGTTGGCGCACAACGGCAAAATCTCGCAGGCGCTAGCCAACAGCACCAGCAAGCAGCCGCTCGGGCTGCACGTGGAATCGCTGCGCAATAATCTGGCGCCGTATTACGTCGAAGAGATTCGCCAGTATCTCGAGCACACCTATGGCACGGCCGCAGTGCACGAACAGGGCCTGCGCGCCTACACCACTCTGAACGTTTCGATGCAAAAGGCGGCGGATCAGGCCGTTCGCGACGGCCTGCACGCCTACGATCGCCGCCACGGCTGGCGCGGCAATCTGCCGAATATTCTCCGCGACAATCTGGGCTCGGTGGACACCTACCAGAACGACGATTGGAAAGCCCCGATCCAGAAGGGCGACTACGTCACGGGCTTGGTGACCTCCGTGCAGCCGACTTTCGCGTACATCAAGATCGGGCCTTACCGCGCGCTGCTGACGCCGGCCGATTTCGCGTGGACCGCGCACAAATCGGCGGCGGAAATTTTGAAGCCGGGCGATCTGGTCAGCGTGCAGATCAAATTGTTGAATGGCACCGCGGCGGAAGTCGAACTCGAGCAGGTGCCGGTGGCGCAGGCGGCGCTGATCGCCATCGACAACGCCACCGGCGAAATCAAAGCCATGGTCGGGGGCTACGATTTCGAAGGATCGAAATTCGACCGCGCCACGCAGGCCATGCGGCAGACAGGCAGCTCGTTCAAGGTTTACGTTTATGCGGAGGCGCTGGCGCAAGGGGCGTCGCCCTTCGATACGGTGGTGGACGAGCCGATCACCTTCCACACCGGCAGCGAGAACTATTCGCCCCACAACTACGACGAGAAATTCGAAGGCCGCATCACCTTGCGCCGCGCGCTGGCCGATTCGCGCAACGTGCCGGCGGTGCGGCTGCTCGACAAGGTCGGCATCGAGAACACGGTCGAACTGGCGCGAAAATTCGGGCTGACCAGCCCGCTGCCGCCGGTGCTGCCGCTCGCGCTTGGTTCTGCCGATCTCACGCTCATCGAGCACACATCCGCATTCACGGTGTTCCCCGACGACGGCATTCACATCGAGCCGCACTACCTGCGGCGCGTGACGTCCTACGACGGAGCGGTGATGGAAGAGTTGCGCCCGAATGTCACCGACGTGATTCCGCCCGACGTGGCGCGCACCATGGTGGCCATGCTCGAAGACGTGGTGCAGTTCGGCACCGGCGTTCGCGCCAAGGAGATTGGCCGCCCCTCCGGAGGCAAGACGGGGACGACGAACGATTTCACCGACGCCTGGTACATCGGCTTCACACCGCAGATCACCGCGGGTGTGTGGGTCGGCAACGACGCGCACGTCTCGCTCGGCAAGAAAGAAACCGGTGCGCGCGCGGCGCTTCCGATTTGGATCGAGTTCATGCAGCAAGGCATGCAGGGAATGCCGGTGGAGGATTTCCCGAACGTGGTTCGGCTCGAAAGGCTTGCGGCCCAGCATCTCGTGCAGGTGGACACTCCCGACACCGCTCCGACCGCCGATCCCGCCGAGCAGGGCCTTGCGGCGCAGCCCACGGCTGAAGCCGCGCCGAAGGCGCCCCCCAAACCGCTGGAAGCTCCGGCCGCGGAAGCCCCGGCTGCAGCTCACTAGGCTGCTTCGTTCCATTATTTTCTGCGGAAGGGATCCCAGCCGCCGGGATCGAAGCGCGAGGTGCGGCCGGCGGCATCGACGAGCGTGATTTTTCGGCCGCGCTCAATCTCGCCGATTGCGGCAAGCTCTGCAAAACCCGGCGCGTTTCGCAGCCGTTTCAGGTGCTTGCGCGGAACAGTGAAAAGCAGTTCGTAATCCTCGCCGCCGTGCAGTGCCATCTGCAGTGGATCGAGCGCTCGCTTTCGTCCCGCGCCGGTTCGCGCGGCCGGAATCTTTACGCATGGGATGCGCTCGGACCACAGGCGCGCCCCGACCCCACTCACCGTGCACAAGCGTGCGAGGTCGGTTGAAAGCCCGTCGGAAATATCCATCATGGCTGACGCCATCTTGTGCCGCGCAAGCCACGCACCCAGCT
Source organism: uncultured Acidobacteriota bacterium (assembly GCA_963814605.1). Classification (GTDB taxonomy): domain Bacteria; phylum Acidobacteriota; class Terriglobia; order Acidiferrales; family UBA7541; genus Palsa-295. Next base: position 2,158,199 of record CAWFDD010000002.1, read on the forward strand.
CGACCCGAATTCTCGGATAGAGATGCGGCTGCAGGAGCTGTGCTTGGCTTCGAAAAACCCTCTGCAGCGACCGGGGGGCGGCAGATTTCATCAGCGCCAATCCCAACGCCGCGCGCCCCAGCCTGCCGCTCACGTATAAGACGTCTCCCGGCCGCGCGCCCGAGCGTTTTAGGGCCAGACCGCGCGGCACTTCTCCGAGTACCGTGATGCTGATCGCCACAGCAGAGCTCTTCGTCGTGTCACCGCCGGCGAGGCGCATCCCCAGCAGGCGAGCCGCGCGTCCCATGCCTCGCAGGAACCCGTCGAGCCACTTGCTTGTGCGGCTGGCGGGCAGGCCGAGCGTCATCAAGAAGAGTTGCGGCGTAGCGCCCATGGCGGCAAGGTCGCTTGCGGCGCGGGCGAGCGATTTATAGCCGATAGAGTCGGGCGGATGCCGCTCCGCCAGGAAGTGGACTCCCTCCATAAACGCGTCGCAGCTCAATACCCACTCGGTGCGCCCGCTCGGCTCCAGGATAGCCGCGTCGTCGCCGATCCCCAGGCGCAGTCCGGCACCTTGGCCGGCACCTCGGCCGGAGGGAACCACTCGGGCTATCCGTTCGATCAGTTGGGCTTCGGAATCCAACCTGTACCTCCGTACAGTTGTGGCGTGTCCCCCCACTAAGGTAGAGTTAGAGGCAAGCGGCCCACGAAGTATAAAGTGCACACGTCGTAGAAGCGAGCAGGGGCCGCTGTGCAAAACCGTGGATCTAGGGTTGACGTCACCGGGCGCGGTGGCTACAATTCGGGCGGGTTTCGGACCAAGGCTCTCGGTTCAGACTCATGTTCGCACTGGCACTGAGGAAAGCGGCCAACCGTTGCGCGGGGCGAGCGGTTTCATGCCGGCCGAAGTAAGAAATAACCGGACGAAAAGAAAACGATGAAGGGCAAGTCCTCCTACACGTTTTTTATTGCTTCGAACGCCTCGGGCGGTGTGAGACGGGTGCGTCTGCCGTGGTACGTCCTGCATGTGCTGGCAATCCTTGCGGTTGTGGGAGGCATCACCATCGCCGCAGGTATGGGTTCCTACTCCCGCATGCTCTGGAAGGCGACCAATTACAACTCCCTGCGCCGCCAGCAGGACAACCTCAAACAGCAGTACGTCCAGCTGCAGACCGAAGTAAAAGACACGAACCAGCGCTTGAATTCCCTGCAGTCGCTAGCCGGTGAAGTCGCCATGGCCTACGGCATCGCGCGGTTCCGCCAGACTCCCTTCGGTTTGACCGACGAACCGGCCGAGCCGGACGTCGATTTCCAGAATTCCGTGGACGAATTCAGCTACCTCGAGAAGAACGCGGCTGCCGTGGCCATGTCGAGCGCGGGAATGCGGCTGCTGCCGGCCGCGCAATTGAGCAGCCTGGGTATCGTGCCGTCGCTCTGGCCAGTGGTCGGCCAGATTACTGGGCACTTTGGCGAACGGCTTGACCCGTTCAGCGGTGAGGGCGCTTTCCACGCCGGGCTGGATATTGCTTCGCACTATGGCGACGAGATACGCGCCACTGCGGACGGGGTGATCCAGGAAGTGGATCAACGCGCGGGCTACGGACGGCTGATCGTTATTGATCATGGCTTCGGCGTCACCACCTGGTACGGGCATCTTTCGGGCTTCAACGTTCAGGGCGGCATGCACGTGAAATCGGGCGACGTGATCGGCTACGAAGGCGCCAGCGGCCGCTCGACCGGCCCGCACCTGCACTACGAGGTACGCATCTACAACACGCCCGTGAATCCCTGGCGTTACCTTCGCAATGTTTCACCGAACGCGACGGTTGCTGCGACAACCGCGCCGGCCTCAAACGGCGACTAGTTCCCTCTGTTTCAATTCCCTCCCCGCTAGATTGAAATGCCCCTGATTGTCGGTTAGAGTCGAATTCACTTCAGCCGCAGGCTACGCCGATCGGCGACAGATGATATTCAACACCTGGGACTACTACCTTCTGTTCCTGATCCCCAGCGCCATTTTCTGCCGCGTGGCCAGTCCGCGAATCCGCCCCTGGGTCATCTTCGCGAGCGGCGGCCTTTTCTTCTGTTATTTTTCCTACACGCAGTTTGGAGGTCTCGTCGGCGTCGCCTGCCTTGGAATTTTCCTGTGGGAATCGTTCGTGAGCCGTTTCTACAAGCCGGCCTCGTGGTTTTGCTGGTTCGGCGTCACGCAGACAGTCGTTTTCCTGGCGCTCTTCAAGTATCGCAATTTTCTGAGCGGGCTCTTCTGGGCGGTCCCGGCGCACAATCCGCTGTACTGGAAGAACGCGTTCCTGCCGCTGGGCATTTCTTTTTTCACGTTCGAGTTCATTCACTACGCGGTGGATCGCTACAAAAACAAAACCGAAGAAGGATCGGTTACGGAGTACCTTGCCTTCATCCTGTTTTTTCCCACCATGGTGGCGGGCCCGATCAAGCGTTACCAGGATTTTCTGCCCAAACTGCGCAGCGTTACCCGGGAATGGGTCCTCGACTGGCAGCGCGGCGTCACCCGCATCCTCACGGGCCTGGTGAAGAAATTCGCGATCGCCGACGTGCTCACAGCGTACACGAACCACCTGAACTGGATGGACATCAGCCGGGCGCAGCGGGCCATTTTGCCGCTGTGGCTTTTCGCCTACGGCATCAAGATCTATGTGGACTTCTCGGCATATTCCGATATCGCCATCGGCTCGGCGCGATTGTTCGGCATACGCGTTCCGGAAAATTTCGACTGGCCGTATCTGCGCACCAACATCACCGATTTCTGGCGGCACTGGCACATGTCGCTCACCAACTGGCTGATTGATTACATCTATATCCCGCTGGGCGGATCACGCGGGCGCGAGGGGCAGGTCTACGCGAATATTCTGGTGACCATGCTGATCAGCGGCATATGGCATGGCGCGGGAATCAATTTCATCGTTTGGGGATTGCTGCACGGAATCATGCTCGCCATCCGGCGCGCCTGGCGCGCGCTGCGTCCCATGCCGCTTGAAGCACCACGGTGGTCGGGCGTGTCTTCCTGGTTGCTCACTTACGTGGCCGTGAATCTGGCGTGGGCTTTTTTCTGCATGGATGTGCATACCGCACTCTTCTTTTTCCGGAGGCTGCTGCTTGGATAACACGATGACCACCTTCGAATGGATCAAGCATGCGTTCGACTACGTCGGCGGCGCGCAGGACGATCCTCCCCCCGGCTTTCCAATTCAGCTGGGCCACTGGTGGTTCTGGGCCGTGTGGTGGGGAGTGCTGGTATTGACCATTTACTTTTTCTCGGGCCAAAGCTCGAAATTCATTTACATCGATTTCTGAGCTGTTGACGCAGGTAGAAGCGCAGGACTTGCCCCCGGGAGGGGCGATCAATTGCACGCACCGAGACGCATATTCTTTCTGGCGCTGGCCGGGATACTGATCGTGTTGATCGTGCTCGATCACGCGGTCGCGCGCTCGGCCCAGAATAGCGTTCCGCGATCGCTGATGGCGCGCGCTCGGGAGTCGGCCGGCGCGAAAGCCGTGGCGCTGGGGAACTCCCTGATTGGCGTGGGATTTGTCGAGCCCGCGTTCGACGCGGGGATGGGCCTCGGCAATCGCGATGGGGCCATCAACTTCGGCATGAGCGGGTCGAGCGCCCTCGAGCAGTTGCTGATGCTGCGCTACGCGCTGCGGCAGGGCCTGCGCCCGCGCGTGGTGGTTTTCGGCTTCTTCGATTTTCAGCTGACTCACCCGCTCGAGTTCGACACGCGCGACCTGATCGGGAATCGCGCCATGCTTTATTACCTGGAGCCTGAATACGCGCGGACTCTCTACCATCTTTCCCTTCACGATCGCGCCGAATTCCAAATCATGCGGCACTTTGAGATTTTCGTGGACCGCGGCGAGGTTTGGGGGCGCATCGAACTCTTGCGGCGAAAGCTGGCGCAGCAGGGCATGCCGTCGGAACAAGCCAATTCGCTCGGACGAGCGATTGATTTCGGCTTGCTCGAGTATCCAAACGCGCCCGCGTTCATTGCGGAATGCGGCCGCGCCAGCCGCAATCCCCTGATCCCCTCGGTACGCGAGATTGCGTTGCAAGCCGAGGCGGCTGGGAGCGAAGTCTATTTCGTGGAAATGCCCATGCCCCCGGAGCACGTGCAATTGTTCTACGACCAGCCGGAGTGGTCGGGCTACCGCGTGCACCTGCAGGGAATGCTGAGCGAACTCGGGGCGTCGTACATTGATGCCAGCCACTGGATGCCGGATCAAGCGGCGTTCGCCGATCCGCTCCATCTCAGCTATGACGGATCGCAGCAGTTCAGCCGCCGCCTGGGGGAATATCTTCGCAGCGCCGCGCCAGCGCAGCCGGAAAACTAATCCGCGTGAGTCGCGGAAGGGGCCGCTTCGGGAAGTGTTGCAGCGCCACGCTTGCGATGAATCAGAAATGCGCCGATGGTAACCGCCAGAGCCAGAGGGAGAAATAACAGCCCATCGCGAATCAAATCCTTCGGCCCGATCTGAGCGCCCGGACCAAAACATCCGCAGCTGATGGTCAGGCCGCGCTCGTACGCCGAATACATCGCGGCGACGAATGCGCAGATCAGCGCAGTGGAGATCAACCCTGATATGCGCAGCCCGATTCCGCTGAGCAGCCACAGCCCCAACAGCAGCTCAAACGGCGGAAGCAGATGAGCGAACGGGCTGACCGCCCACGGCGGCAACATCTGGTAGGAATCCACGCCCATCGCGAACATGGAGAGCGAGGTTTTGACTGACCCGAGGGTATTTGGCATCCCTGGCTGCGGCTTCATTTTCGCGTAAGCCGCATAAATGAAGATCACCGCCAGCGCGATTCGTCCCACGACCAGAAGAATTCGTCCCCAGCGGCGCCGCGTTTCGTTGGTCATCGTGGTGATATCGTGAAAGGGCGGTCCATCAATTCTACTGGCTCAGCAACGAATCGAAAAACTGCTTCAGGATAGGCCAGCTGACCAGCCCCGAGCCTGCCGGCAAACTGTGGCCCTTGTAGATGATCACGTATGTCGGCGTCGCCTGCACAGGGATTTTGATGCCCAGCGCTCGATCCTGCTCGATGTAGGTGTCAACCGAACAGGTGTCGGCTGCCTGCGCGCCCAGCGCCAGGCCAGCCGGCTTTACAGACGCCGCGGTCTCGAACCCGCAGCCGTGCATGATGGCTTGCACGCGCTTGAAGTCGGCGGCGGACATCGCTCCGGAAACGTACTTCTCAATGTTGCCGTCGGCCGCCCAGAAATTCTGGTTGTCGTAGAGCGCCGCTTCCACGTTCTGAAATTGTCCCGCGCGCGCCGAGGCGTTCAGCCAGCGAGCCGCTTCATAGCCGTACTTGTGCATGGGCAGGGGAAAATCGCGATGGACCAGGTACACCTTTCCGCTGGCGACGTAGTCGGCGATCATCGGGCGCAACGTCTGCTCGTACAGGTTGCGGCAGGAGGGGCACTCGTAGTCGCTGAAAACTTCCATGGTGATGGGAGCGCTGCTCGAGCCATACGCCTTGACGGGCGCGGCCTGCGGCGCTGCCGGCTTCGCCGCTGCGCTAGCGTGCGTGGACGTAGCGGGTTTCGCGGCTGCCGGCGCAGTTTGAGCGCCCGCGCCGGTCGCAAAGCTCAGTCCCAAGGAAATCAGCGCCAACCATACCTTTGTTCCGTGAATCACTTCTGCCTCCCTCACCTTCGAATCGCTGCCCGCCGACTTATTGTAGCGCGAAATCCGCCGGGTATGATTAAGCGATGCCCGCTCGATGTGCGGCCTTCATTACGACCGTGGGATGCGCTCTGTGGGCTGAGGGTTCGCCGGGGCTTGACGGAGATTTGCGTCCGCAAGGACTCCAGAGGCCTTCGGGAGCGATTTGTGCGGAATTATGCTTGTAAGTCCAACCGCAACATTGCATTACAGACGCACAAGAAACTTGACAACGACACGCTCAACGTGTAGTATGACGTTGTTTCAGCGCAGCAATTTTTCATTGAGCTGCGTAGACGCTAACAGGAGCGCATTCCATGAGCAAGATCATTGGCATTGATTTGGGCACGACCAATTCAGTCGTCTCCGTCATGCAGGGTGGAGAGCCCGTTGTCATTCCCAACCAGGAAGGGGCGCGCACGACTCCTTCGGTTGTGGCTATCACGAAATCCGGGGAGCGCCTCGTGGGCCAGGTGGCCAAGCGCCAGGCGATTACCAACCCCGAAAACACGGTGTATTCGATCAAGCGGTTCATGGGCCGCCGCTACGACGAAGTGCAGGAAGAAGCCAAGCGCGTGCCCTACAAAGTGACCAAGGGCCCGCACGACGACGCGCGCGTGGAGATCTCCGGCAAGTCCTACAGCCCGCCGGAAATCTCGGCCATGATTCTGCAGAAACTGAAGAGCGCCGCGGAAGATTTTCTCGGCGAAAAAGTGACCAAGGCCGTCATCACCGTTCCGGCCTATTTCAACGACAGCCAGCGGCAAGCCACGAAGCAGGCGGGCGAGATCGCCGGCCTGGAAGTGCTGCGCATCATCAACGAGCCGACCGCTGCGGCGCTGGCCTACGGCCTCGACAAGAAAAAGGAAGAGACCATCGCCGTGTACGACCTGGGCGGCGGCACGTTCGATATCTCGGACCTCGAAGTGGGCGAAGGCGTGGTCGAAGTGAAATCCACGAACGGCGACACGCACCTCGGCGGCGACGACATTGACCAGCGCATCGTCGAGTGGATGGTCGGAGAATTCAAGCGCGATCAGGGCATTGACGTCAGCAAAGACCGCATGGCCATCCAGCGCCTGAAGGAAGCGGCCGAAAAAGCCAAGATTGAGCTTTCGCAATTGCAGGAAACGGAAATCAACCTTCCCTTCCTGACGGCGGACGCTTCCGGGCCGAAGCACATGCAGACCAAGCTGACCCGCGCGAAGCTCGAGCAATTGATGGAAGACCTGCTGCAGCGGACCGTCGGTCCGGTGAAGCAGGCGCTCACCGACGCAGGTCTGACGCCGGACAAAATCGACGAAGTGGTTCTTGTCGGCGGCTCGACTCGCATTCCGCGCGTGGTGGAAATCGTCAAGGGCCTCTTCAACGGGAAAGAACCTCACAAGGGAGTCAATCCCGACGAAGTGGTCGCGGTCGGCGCGGCAATTCAGGGCGGCGTGCTCGGCGGCGAGGTGAAGGACATTTTGTTGCTGGACGTGACTCCGCTTTCGCTCGGCGTGGAAACGCTTGGCGGCGTGATGACCGTGCTGATACCGCGCAATACGACGATTCCGACGCGCAAATCGGAGACATTTTCAACGGCCGCGGATAGCCAGACCTCGGTTGAAATCCACGTGCTGCAGGGCGAGCGGCCGGTTGCCAGCGGCAACCGCTCTCTCGGGAAATTCCATTTAATCGGAATTCCTCCTGCGCCGCGCGGCATGCCGCAAATCGAAGTCACCTTTGACATCGACGCGAACGGCATCTTGAACGTCTCGGCCAAGGACAACGCGACAAACAAGGAACAGAAAATCACCATCACCGCTTCCACCGGCCTCAGCAAGGAAGAAGCCGAGCGCATGAAGAAGGAAGCCGACGAGCACGCCTCCGAAGACAAGACGCGCCTGTCGGAAGTCGAAGCGCGCAACAAGCTGGACAGCCTGATCTATCAGGGCGAAAAGCTGATTCGGGAGAACCGTGAAAAGCTGAGCGAGGGCGATGTGAAGGCCGCCGAATCGGCGGTCGCGGAAGCCCAGAGCGCGTTGAAGGAAGGTGGAGTCGAAAAGCTGAACGCCGCGTCGGATAGCGTCACCAAGGCGCTTAGCCGCATCGGCGAAGCGCTCTACAAGGCGCAGCAAAGCGCCGCGGGCGCGGCCGGCGCAGCAGGGGCCGGAGCGCACGGAGCCGAAGGCGGTTCGTCCGGCGGCCAGCACACGCCTCCGCAGGGCGGCGACGTGGTGGACGCCGAGTTCGTCGACGTGGACGACTCGAAGAAGCCGAATTGAAATGAAATCCCGTAAAACGGGATTTCACGCGGAGAGCCGGCGGTGTCGGCTCGAAGAGTGTGTTTCGAAAACGCGTAGGGGCGGGTTTAATTCCCGCCCCTACGCATGTTGGATGGGAAATGCGCCCACCGATTGGTGAGCGCCGCACGATCACATGGCCGCCACCACAAACAAAACCGACTACTACGAGCTGTTGGGGGTCCCGCGCAAAGCAGCGGTAAAGGACATTCGCGCGGCTTACCGGAAGCTCGCCCGCAAATATCATCCTGATCTGAATCCCGGCGACAAATCCGCCGAGGAGAAATTCAAGCAGATCCAGGAAGCCTACGAAGTTCTCTCCGATACGAAAAAACGCCAGATGTACGACCAATTCGGCTTCAACGTCCCGGGCGCGGGCGGCGGCCCAGGCGCGGGCGCGAGTTATGGCGGCGCATCACCCGACGACATTCACTTCGATTTCGGCGGCTTCGACTTCGGCGGCGGAGGCGCTCCGGGCGGCGCCGGCGGAGGAGCCAGTTTCAAGGATCTTTTCAGCCAGTTTTTTCGCGGCGCGACGGCTGCGCAGTCTGGACACGAGCACGATCGCGAGCCGGGCAGCGATCTCGAATATCAGATCGAGATTACCTTTGCGGAGGCGATGCGCGGCACGGTCAAGAAGCTCAGCTTCACGCGCCTCGACGTCTGCAACGTATGCCACGGCACCGGCGCGGCGCCGGGCGACGAAAAAGTCTGCCCCACCTGCGGCGGCTCGGGCCACGTGACGCAAGTGAGCAACAAGATGCGGTTTCAAGTCACCTGCTCGCAATGCGGCGGCAGCGGACGCCTGCGCAACATGTGCCGCAACTGCGGCGGCGAAGGTCGCGTGCAGCGCGTCGAGACTCTCGATGTGCGCATTCCTCCCGGGGCGCATACCGGATCGCGCGTGCGCGTGGCCGGCCGCGGCAACGCCGGAGTGCTGGGCGGCCCTCCGGGCGATCTCTACATCATTACCAAAGTGGAGCCGCACCCGTTTTTCGATCGCCGCGGCGACGATCTATACACCACGGTGCCCATCACCGTGACGGAAGCCTCGCTCGGAGCGAAGGTCGAAGTCCCAACCATCGACGGCCGCGCGCAGGTGCGCATTCCGCCGGGTACCGACAGCGGCAAGAGGCTCCGCCTGCGCGAAAAGGGCGCGCCCTCCGCGCGTCATCCGGGCAAGCGCGGCGACCAGATTGTCGAGGTGCAGGTAGTGGTGCCGAAACCGGAGGACGAGCGCGTGCGCAACCTGCTGAAGGAACTCGACAAGATTGACCACGAAGATCCGCGCCAGGAAATTTTTGCGCGCGCTGCGGTCTAGAACAGGGAAAGGAAAAGGCGATGCCCACGCGGCCCAGAAAAAAAGCAAAAGCCGGCTACATGATCAGCGCCGTCGCCGAGCTATACCAGCTGCATCCCCAGACATTGCGGTTGTACGAGCGGGTTGGGCTATTAAAACCTTCGCGCTCCCAGGGCAACACGCGGCTCTACACGGATTCGGACCTGGAGCGCCTGGAGGTCATCCTGAATCTCACGCGCGAATTGGGCGTCAACCTCGCGGGCATCGAAATCATCCTCAACATGCGCGACAAAATGGGCGAGATGCAGTCGCAGATGGAAGCGTTCATCAAATTCGTTCGCAACGAAGTCGCGCGCGACTTCATCGCCGGCACCGTTCGCCCCTCGCGCAACGCCATCGTGCGCGCGTTCCCGCGCCACGCGATTCGCGTCGAGAAATGACAATCCGATCAGGATCGTCATCCCCAGGGAACGAAGTGACCGAGGGATCTCTCTTAGTTCTAACGTCCGCACAAATCCACAAGTCCCCGTAATTTGCACAAGCGCTCCTGTGCTTGCGCTCCGCGATTAGCCCGCATATGCTTCCTTCATGGCGCGAGCGGATTGTCCCATCTGCCAGGGCAGCGGCTGGAAAGTTGTCGAGCGCACGACTGCGGGCGCGAAGGCGCTTGCCGCGGATCGTTCCGGTTCTGCTGCCGGCGAACCGAAAATGGTTTGGGCGGTTCCCTGCGATTGCACCACGGCCGACCGCGCCGGCCACGTGCTCGGGCGGGCGCGCGTTCCCGAACGTTATCTCCACTGCGACTTCGAAAACTACGAGACGGACAACGAAATCGAAAACATCTCGCGCGAGCAGCTCGCCGCGTGGGGCCGCAGCCTCGCGCAGGCCAAGCTCGTCGTCCAGCGTTTCGCCGGAGAATTCCCCGTGGGCAGCGAGCACGGCCTGCTGCTGATGGGTCCGTGCGGTGTGGGCAAGACGCACCTCGCCGTCGCGGCGCTCAAGGAAATCATTCTTCGCGGCCACAGCGGGCTTTTTTACGATTATCGCGAGCTGCTCAAGGAAATCCAGGATAGCTACAATCCCGAAAATCAGGCGACCGAGATGGGCGTCCTCGAACCCGTGCTGCGTGCGGAAATTCTGGTTCTCGACGATATCGGATCGAGCAAGCCGTCGCTCTGGGCGCTCGAAACCGTCGGCCACGTTCTCAACACGCGCTACAACGAAAAGCGCGTCACCCTGCTGACCACGAATTTCCTCGATTCGGAAACCGCCGCGAATGGCGCGGCCCCGGCGCCCAGTCCGCGCGTGGTCGGCATGCGCGCGCCCGCGATCGAGGATTCCCTCACCGAGCGCGTCGGCAAGCGCATTCGCTCGCGCCTCTATGAAATGTGCCGCACCGTGGAGATTTTTGCCCCCGACTACCGCAAGGAAATCCGCAACATGAGCCGCGGCCGCGCCTAGGCGCCCCAAGGCGTCGCTCCGAATCGCACATAATTCTCGAAACGATTCGACTACATTCGTCGTTCGTGTGCGATTTGCGTCGCGGGGAGCCTAAGCGTAGACTCTGCTTTGAGTTCTCCGACCTCCACGGCCTAACGGAGAGAAATCCCATGGTCCGGAGGCGACGCCCTCGCAATTCGAGGGCTGAGGGTTCGGGTGGAAACGCCCGCTCCTCCCTGCATTTGGAAAGGGGAATGTTCGGCGCCATCTGATCGCGCTGGACGTGTCGCCCAGGTCCCAATGCGGATTTGGGCGTTCGTGTTTTTGGGTCTAGAAATGCCGCTCACCGACAAATTCGGCCGCCACATCACCGACCTGCGCATCTCAGTCACCGACCGATGCAATTTCCGCTGCGTATATTGCCGCTCCGCCGATCCGGAAACGCACATGCCCTCGGATAACCTGCTCACTTGGGAGGAGTACGAGCGCCTCGCACGCGTTCTGGTGGGCATGGGCATTCGCAAGATCCGCGTGACGGGCGGCGAACCCCTGGTGCGCCCGGGCATCGAGGGTTTTATCGCGCGCCTGAAAGCGCTTGGCGTTCACGATCTCTCGATCACCACCAACGGCCAATTGCTGGCCGAGCGTTGCGACCGCCTCGTCTCCGCGGGATTGAACCGCATCAACATCAGCCTCGATTCGCTCGATCGCGGCAAATTCGAGCGCATCACGCGCACCAAGACTTTCGATCAGGTGATCGCCGGAATCGACGCAGCGCAGGCGTCGCCACTGCGCCCGGTGAAAGTAAACGCGGTGCTCGTCCGCGGCATAAACGATGACGAAGTCGAAGCCTTCGCCGGCTTCGCGCGCGACCGCAACCTGATCATGCGCTTCATCGAATTCATGCCGCTGGACGCCGACCGTTCTTGGACGCGCGAAATGGTCGTCACCGGCGCGGAGGTGCAAGCTCGGATCGAGGCGCGCTGGCCGCTCGTGCCGGTGGTGCACGAGCGCAGCGAAACGGCGCGCAAATTCCGCTTCGCCGACGGCCGCGGCGAAATCGGCCTGATCTCGCCCGTCTCGCAGCCCTTCTGCGGACACTGCTCGCGCCTGCGGCTCACTGCCGACGGAAAGCTCCGCACCTGCCTGTTCAGCAAGGAAGATCACGATTTGCGTTTCCTGCTGCGAGGCGACGCGACCGACCGCGAGATTGGCGACGAGATTCACGCCATCGTCGCGCAGAAGGAAAAAGGACATCGCATCAACGAGCCCGATTTTGTGCCGCCGTCGCGCACCATGGTGTCAATCGGCGGGTAACATCCCGAAAAAATGGCTGACGACGAATCCAAGATATTCTCTCTGCGCGATGCGGAACGTCTGCGCGTGCAGCTCGAACCGATCCTGATCGAGGCGATCGAGGCGCGCCGCAAACTGGCTGAGCTGGAGGAGCAGCTCGCGCGCCTGGCCGACCGCGTCCAGCAAACCGGCGGCTTGATGGTTTCTCACGAGAAGGCGGCGAGCCAGCGCCTGGAACACAATCGCTTGGCGGAGTCCGTTGAATCGGCGCTCGAGCGCATTCATTCCACCGGCTGCGTGGTCAAGGACCTCGAAGTCGGCCTGCTCGATTTTCCAGCGCGGATCAATGGCGAAGCCGTGTATCTCTGCTGGAAGCTCGGCGAGGACCGCATCCGTTTCTACCACAACCAGGACGAGGGCTTTGCAGGCCGCAAGCCGATTGACCCGCGCGACGCCGATTACCGCAATCCCATTCAGTAGCCCTATTCCGTTCGCTTGGCCGGCAGGTCGCGTCCGTTCTGATGCAAAATCAGCCCGGTCGCCCGGCCTTCGGCGTTCGTCACGAACGTAATCTGCGCGTCAACAACTTTGTAGAAGTAATCTCGTTCGCCTTCTGCAAAGACTTCAAAATTTGCCTGTCCGGTCGCCTGCACGAACAGGTGATCCCCTTGGCGCGTTACGGTCAAAATGAAGCTCGGCGCAAGCTGATAGCTTCCCACATAGCCATCGAACAGTTTCGGGTCAACCGCTACTTCCTTATGCTCTTTCGGCGGCGGAGCCTCGCCTTCGATCCGCTTGGCGTGACGGTCGCCGTTCTGGTGCAGGATCAGCTCGGTCGCGCGGCCCTGTGCATCCGTAACAAAAGTGATCTGCGCGTCCACAACCTTGTAGAAATAATCGCGTTCGCTTTCGGGGAAAATCTGAATTTTCGGCTGCCCGGTTAGTTGGACCATCAATCGATCGCCGTCCCGGGTAACCGTCATAATTGCGTTGGGTCCCAGCTCGTAACGTCCCGCGAAGGTGTCGAACAACTTCGCGTCGACGGCAACCTCCTTCCGTTCCGAAATGAGTGTCACCTTTCCCCCGTGAGCAACGGCGGAAAGCTTCCTCGCTATATCCGTCGGCGGTCCGTTGAAATTCGATAGGACGATGACCGTCAGCTTGTCTTCGGGAAAGTACTGCACGATCGTGTTGAATCCCTCTAACCCGCCGGTGTGCTCGACGACTTTATGCCCACCAACGGTATGCGCCTGTAGCCCGAACGCGTAATCGTCCTTGTAAGGTGTGGTCATTTTCTCGAGCGACGCCGCCGACAGCAGCTTTCCTCCAAAAAGCCCCTGCACCCACCGCAGCAGGTCTTCCGTCGTCGAGTAAAGCCCGCCGGCCGAAAGCAGAATGCTCATGTCGAGGTAGCCGGCGTGGACGGGTCCCTCAGGCCCCAGTTGGTATCCCTTTGCACGATGGGCGACGATGGCCGAATTCGAGTCGTACCCCGAATCTTTCATCCCCAACGGCGTGAAAATACTCTCTTGCACGAACTCTGCGTAGCTTTCTCCGCTGATCTTCTCGATCAAATAACCCAGCAACACGTAGCCCGAGTTGCTGTAGCTCCATTTCTCGCCAGGCTGGAAATCCAACGGCTTGTCGCGAAAGCGCGCCACGAGTTGCTCTGGCGTTGCCGGGAAAGGCTCAAGGGACGCGTAGTCCGGAAAGCTCGTGAAGTTGGGAATCCCCGAGGTGTGCGTCAGCAAGTTGAAGATCGTAATCTTGTCCCAGGCCGGCGGCGCGTCCCGCATGTACTTCTTCACTGTATCGTTCACGCTTAATTTCCCGCGTTCTTCGAGCAACAGAATCGAAGCAGCCGTGAACTGTTTTGTCACTGATCCCAGCCGGAATTTCGTGGTCGGCGTATTCGGAATGTCCCACTCGAGATCTGCAAAGCCATAGCCCTTGTCGAGCAGCACGTCGTCCCCGCGCGCCACAAGCACCGAGCCCATGAACTGCTTCGCGGTCACAAACGACTGGATCACTTGCTCCATGCGCGCCGTCTCGGGAGCGGCCTGCGGAATCTCACGACTCTGAGTCGAATGTGCTGAGCCTTGAGCACGTGCGGTCTGGTACCCTGGACCACAGCGGACCGCAAAAAACGCCGCGAGAAACAGCAACATTGGAACGGTAATCGTGCCACGGAAGTTTTTCATGAAGCCTCACCTATCGCTCGCGTTCCCGGGTAAGGGTCTGGCACGCAGTTCTAACTTGCGCTAGCGGAGTCCCGCTTCCGCCAGCATTTGCAGAAATTGGCGCTGCGTACGCATATCAATCGACTGCGCTACCAGTTTGCCGTCGCGGTCGTATACGAACGTCTTCGGAATTCCTTCCACGCGGAATAGCCCGTTCACCTTTCTCCCCGGATCGAGCAGGATGGGATAGGTGAAGTTCCGCTGCGCGATGAATGGCCGCACCTTGGACGCTTCCTCGTCGGAGATTGCCAAGATCACCAGCCCCTGGCCCTTGAACCGATTGTAGAGGGTCTCCAGGTCGGGCATCTCCTTGCGGCATGGCGGGCACCACGTGGCCCAGAAGTTCACCAGCACCACTTTTTTGCCGCGCAGGTCCTTTAAGCTCCAGTTTCTTCCCTGCAAGTCTGGGAGCGTGAAATCAATTTGCTGGCGGCGCGCGTCATCCGCCGCGAGCATGGCCATCGCGGCCGCAAATTGCGGATTGTCCGAGGACCCCTCCATATGCTCGTAGTGCACGAGCTCGGCGAGTTCGACGTACGCGGAGTTGGGCTGATTGGCGTTCGGCGTAGGGCTTAGCTCGCCGAGTGCGTCCGCCAGAGTCGTGGTCACCTCCTGCAACGTATCGCGGCCGAAGTCTCCTTCGGTCGAAAGGTTTGCGAGGCCGAGCGCCAGGACCAGTTTATTCGGCGACGCCGGCAATTGCCGGATCTGCAGCGCAAGCTGCTTGGTCGTCCGCGCCCTCACGTCGTCCGGCAAACCGCGCAGTGTCGCGATTTGTCCGAGGATGGATTTCTCCTGATCGGTCCCCGCAAATCTGTTCGCCCGCGCGCGCAAATCGTGCGGGCAGGACAGCGACAGCGCCGCCAATGAAAGACCGAGCAGGCACACCAGGGCAGCCGCCGTCGCCAGCCGTCGTTGACGCAACAATCTCATCATGTTCGCTAAATTACCACAGACTCAACCCCGACGAGCGCCGGTGCGGCGAGAATCAATCCCCATCGTGCAGCTGCAGACCTGTCCTCTCTACACCGATTCAGAAGTTTAATTTCCCCGCGTTCCTGCTAAGGTGGTTATGCACGAGAATGTGCGGGAGAATGTGCACGAGAATGGATTACGAACGCACAGCTCGGACAAGTTCAGCGCCGCGATTCGGAGCCGTGGCCGGCGCGCTTCTGGGCCAGAGCCTCGCGCGAGCCGCAAGCGACGAGTGGCGGGTCACAAGGTATGAACCGCGAGTCACAGTTTTACTCGACACACCTTTTGAGGGTCCAATGCGATGACCCACACACCTGAAAACCGCCTGAAAAATTCCGCGAGTCCCTATCTTCGCTCGGCCGCGCACCAGCCGATTGACTGGAACGAATGGGGCGAGGAAGCGTTCGCCAAAGCGCGCGCCGAAGGAAAGCCGGTGCTGCTCGATATCGGCGCGGTGTGGTGCCACTGGTGCCACGTGATTGACCGCGAAAGCTACGAAAACCCCGAGATCGCGGCGATGATCAACAGCCTTTACATTCCCGTGAAGGTGGACCGCGACGAGCGCCCCGACGTGGACGCCCGCTATCAATCCGCCGTCAGCGCGATTTCCGGCCAAGGCGGCTGGCCGCTGACCGCGTTCCTCACCCCGGACGGCAAACCGTTCTTCGGTGGCACCTATTTTCCGCCCGATGACGCCGGCGGCAGGCCGGGATTCAAGCGCATTCTGCTCGCGATTTCCGAAGCGTTCAAAGCACGCCGCGCGGAAGTGGACAACACCGCGAACGCGCTGGCCGACGCCGTCTCCAAAGCAGAAGTTTTTCAGGGCGCGCGCGGCGCCTTCGACGCGCGCGTGATTGAATCCGTCATCGAATCGGCGCGGAAACAATTCGACGCGACGCACGGCGGATTCGGCCACGCGCCAAAATTTCCACACGCAGGCACCGTGGATTTGCTCCTCGAACGCTACCAGTCGGCGCGCGACCCGCAGTTGCTGCATATCGCTGAACGAACGCTCGAGGGTATGGCGCTGGGAGGCGTCTACGATCAGATCGGCGGCGGATTCCACCGTTACTCGGTGGACGAACGCTGGTGCGTGCCGCACTTCGAGAAAATGTCCTACGACAATTCCGAGCTGCTGCGGAATTTTCTGCACGGATACCAGGCAACGGGAAAACCGCTGTTTCGCGAAACGGCTGAAGGAATCATCGCCTGGATCGGCGAGGTCCTGTCCGATCCGCTGCGCGGGGGGTTCTATTCGAGCCAGGATGCCGATCAGACTCTCGACGACGACGGCGATTATTTCACCTGGACGCAGGGAGAAGAGCGCGCGGTCCTCGCGCCGGAAGAAGCGCGCGTAGCCGAGCTTTACTACGACATCGGCCCGCACGGCGAGATGCACCACAATCTGGAAAAGAATGTCTTGTGGATCGGCGCAAATATCGGCGAAGTGGCGAAAAAACTCGGTATGGATGAAGCGAATGCGCGCATTCTGCTCGCGCGCGCAAAAGGGAAATTGCTCGCCGCGCGCCGCGAGCGCCGGCCCATTCCGACCATTGACCAGACGCTCTACGTCGGCTGGAACTCGATGTTCATTTCCGCGTATCTCGAGGCCGCGCACGTTCTCGATCGGCCCGGTTGCCGCGAATTCGCGCTGAATACCCTCGAGCGCATTCTTGCCGAAGCATGGGACAAATCGAAGGGCTTTCTGCATCGCGTCGGCGGGCCTCGCCTGGAAGGTTCGCTCGACGATCAGGTTTTCGCTGCCGCTGCGCTTCTCGATGCCTATGAGTCCACGCTCGACCGGCGCTATTTCGACATTGCGGAACGGACCATGTTGCTCGCCATCGAGCGATTCGGCGATCCCGACGGTGGCGGATTCTACGATCGAGCCAAGGACAGCGCCCCGATGGGCGGCCTCGACGTGCGCCGCAAACCGCTGCAGGATTCGCCCACGCCCGCGGGAAATTCGGTCGCCGCGATTGTCCTCGAGCGTCTCTACGGCTTTACCGGCGAGCGCCTCTATCGCGATTGGGCGGAGAAAACACTCGAAGCCTTCGCCGGGCTGATCCCGCAATTGGGACTTTTCGCCGCGACCTATGGCCTCGCGGCTTTGCTTCATGCGCGCCACCCGATGCAAGTGGTCATCACCGGCGCGGCGGGCGATCCCAAAGCGGCCGCGCTCGAAAAAGCCGCGCACGGAATTTATCGCTACGGAAAGGCGGTCCTGCGCGTCACGCCGGAACAATTGGCGGACGCCGCTCTTCCTGCCGCGCTCAGCGAAACCCTGCCGCATATAGACGCGGCCGTGCCCCAGGCTTTCGTCTGCGTCGAAACCACCTGCTATCCGCCAGTCGCCGCTCCCGAAAAGTTGAATGCCGTACTCACCGAACCAGCAAACGGTGCGGCGGGGGCCAGCAGGTAGGCTGCCATGCGGATTCTTAATCAGAAAGTTTTCATCGTGTTGAGTCTGTTTCGTGGACACCTCGTGGACACCAGATTGTAATTCGGCCCATTCTATCGGGGCTTGCGCTTTCGGACAGCCGATGCAATAATTTCTCGCCCTAGTTTTGCCGTTGCAGGCTGTGCTCGCAGCGGCGGGCAGCACGCCGGGAATCGTAAAAACAACCAGGAGATTGGCCGCAGTACCTTTCCGCGACGATGGAAATCGCCCACCAGCTCGGCAAACTGTTCCTCGGTTCTGTGCCGACGGTCATCGTCGTCCTGCTTTTCTATTTTTTCATGCGCTGGGCGTTCTTCGGCCCCATTCAGAAGGCCATGGCGGAGCGCAACGCCCGCATAGAGGGCGCGCGCGCGGAAGCGGCGGCCGCCGAAGCCGGCGCCAAACAGGAACTCGATTCCTATCATGAAGCGCTGCGCAAGGCGCGCGCGGAAATCTACGCCGAGCAGGAACTTAGGCGCCAGGAAGCGCTCGAAAATCGCGCGAAACTGATCAAGGCCATGCGCTCCCGCGCGCTGGAAGATGTGAACGCCGCCAAGAAGAGAGTCGCTGGAGAGCTCGCGGCCGCCCGCGCGGAAGTCGAACTCGACGCGCCGATTCTGGCCGGCCAGATCGCCCGCGCCATACTGGAAAAGCCGTCAACGCTGCGCGGCGGTTCCGGCCGAGGTTCCGGAAGATGATTCGCGCCGTCCGGAATCTGTGCCGGCCAATGGCACGCTTCGGACTATTTTTTATTTTCATCGCCGCGCCGACACTCGCCGACGATGGCAAGCCCTCTCCCGCCGATGCTCCCGTCGGCCAGGTCTTCCGCTGGATTAATTTCGCGATCGTTCTCGGCCTGCTGATCTACGGCTTCCGCAAAGCGCTTCCCTATTTCCGCACGCATTCCGACGAAATTTCCCAGAAGATCGCCGAAGGCGCGCGGGCGCGCCAGGCCGCGGAACAGCGGCGCAATGAAGCCCAAGCGAAACTCGCGAACATCGGCGCGGACGTCGCCGAAATGCGCCAGGAGGCGGAGCGCGTCGCGGTGCTGGAGGCCGAGCGTATTCGCGCATCGGCGCGGGCGGAAGCGGATACCATCGAGCGCGCCGCGCAAGCGGAAATCGCCGCGACCGAGCGGGCCGCGCGCCTGGAATTGAGGATGCTGGCTGCGCGGATGGCCATGGATCGCGCCGAAGCGCTTTTGCGGACTGAACTGACGCCGAAGGTTGAAGGGGAGCGCTTTCATGCGTTCGTCGCGGAACTTGAAGGAGGCGCGAATTGAACGGCGCGGTTTCTTCCCGGTATGCGGCGGCGCTGGCGGACGTGGCGCTGGAGCAAAAGAGCGCGGACCGCGTGAAGCGCGACCTCGATGCGTTTGCGGAGGCCTACGGCTCCTCGGCGGAGCTGCGAAATTCGCTTGAAACCCCGGCGATCGGGCGCGAAGAGAAACTGCACGTGGTCCGGAAAATCGCTGAGCGCATGGACCTTACGCCGGCGGTCCGCAATTTCCTGTGCGTGCTGGTGGACAACCGCCGGACGGAAATGCTCGGCGAGATTCAGGAAATGTTCCACGTGGAACTAAATGCGCGGCTCGGTATCGCGGAGGCCGTGGTGACCTCATCGAGGGAATTGAGCGCCGCGGAGCGCAAGCAACTGACTGCGGCGCTGGAAGGGCGAACCGGCAAGAAAATTGAGGCGCGTTTCCACGAGGACGAATCGCTCGTGGGCGGCGCCGTGGTGCGCGTCGGCTCAACCGTGTACGACGGTTCGGTGCGCGAGCAATTATCCCGGCTGCGCGAACAGCTGGAATCGGAATAGGAGCCACGGATGGCGAATATCAAGGCAGACGAGATCACCAAGATACTGCGCGAGCAGATCGAGAATTATCAACAGACGGTCGCGGTCGAGGAAGTCGGCTCGGTCATTTCCGTCGGCGACGGCATCGCGCGCGTGCACGGGCTGGACCGCTGCATGTCCGGCGAAATGCTCGAATTTCCGCAAGGCGTTTTCGGCATCGCGCTGAACCTGGAAGAGGATCAGGTCGGCACGGTGCTGCTGGGCGATTACACGCTGATCCGCGAAGGCGACACGGTCAAGCGGACGAACCGGATTATGTCGGTGCCGGTGGGCGAGGGAATGATCGGGCGCGTGGTGGATCCTCTGGGGCAACCGCTGGACGGCAAAGGCCCGGTGCAGACCGATCACCGCAATCCGCTCGAGCGCATCGCGCCGGGCGTGGTGGATCGCCAGCCGGTGCGCGAGCCGGTGCAGACCGGCATCAAAGCCATTGATTCGATGATTCCCATCGGACGCGGCCAGCGCGAATTGATCATCGGCGACCGCCAGACAGGCAAGACTGCCATCATCCTCGACACGATTCTGAACCAAAAGGGCGGGGACATGATTTGCATCTACTGCGCGATCGGGCAAAAGCGCTCGACGGTTGCGCAGGTGGTGAAGACGCTGACGGACTACGGCGCCATGGAGTACAGCATCGTGGTCGCGGCCACGGCCAGCGAGCCGGCCACCATGCAATACATCGCGCCCTTCGCCGCAGCCGCCATGGGCGAATATTTCCGCGACAGCAAGCGCCACGCCATTTGCTTCTACGACGATCTTTCCAAGCACGCGCAGTCCTACCGCGAAATCTCGCTTCTCTTGCGCCGGCCGCCCGGCCGCGAGGCGTTCCCGGGAGACGTTTTCTTTCTGCACTCGCGGTTGCTGGAACGCGCCGCGAAGTTGAACGACAAGCTGGGCGCGGGCTCGCTGACGGCGCTGCCGGTGATTGAAACGCAGGCGGGCGACGTTTCGGCCTACATTCCCACGAACGTGATCTCCATCACCGACGGGCAAATTTACCTGGAAGCGGACCTTTTCAATTCTGGAATTCGTCCCGCGATTAACGCCGGCATTTCCGTGAGCCGCGTCGGCGGCAACGCGCAGATCAAGGCCATGCGGCAGGTCGCCGGTACGCTGCGGCTGGATATGGCGCAGTATCGCGATCTCGCGGCATTCGCGCAGTTCGGCACCGACCAGCTCGACAAGACCACGCAAGCGCAGCTGGCGCGCGGCCAGCGGCTGATGGAAATCTTGAAGCAGGATCAGTACCAGCCGCTTGCGGTGGAAAAGCAGGTGCTGCTGATTTTCGCCAGCGCCAATAAATACCTCGATGATATCGCCGTCTCCGAATGCGACCGATTCGAACGCGAGCTGTATCCCTTTATCGAGGCGAATTACGGCGGCGTGCTGAAGACCATCCGCGAGAAAAAGGCTCTCGATGATCCGTTGCGGGCGGAGATGAAGACGGCGCTCGACGCCTTCAAGCAGGAATTCATGCTGAGCGCAGGAGTGTCCGCTGCCGCGGCGAGCTGAGGCGCGCTGAAGTCTTCCCATGCCCACACTTCTCGATTATCGCCGCCGCATCCGCTCGGTGAAGAGCACGCAGCAGATCACCCGGGCGATGAAATTTATTTCTGCGGCAAAATTGCGCCGCGCGCAGGAAGGCGTGTTCGCGGCGCGGCCCTACGCCGGAGAGATTCTGCGCGTGATGCGCTCGGCCGCGGCGCGCATGGAGTCCGCGGCGCACCCGCTGCTCGAACGGCGTCGGGAGGAGAGAATTCTGGTCGTGGTTCTGACGGGCGATCGCAGCCTGGCGGGCGCTTTCAATACCAACGTGATCCGCCGCGCGATTTTGTTCGTCCACGAAAATTCATCGAAAAAGTCGCAAATGATAGCCATCGGCAAGAAGGGCCGGGATCAGCTGCGCAAGCGCGGATGGACGATTGCCGGCGAGTATCTCAACGTTTCGAACAAAGTCGACTTTTCGATCGCCAAGGAAATCGCCGCAAAGATCGCGGAAATGTATGCGGCGCGAGAAGTGGACGCGGTCTACGCGGTGTACAACGAATTCAAGAATGTGATGGTGCAGAAGCTGCGCACTGCAAAGCTGTTGCCCATCGATCCAGGAATTCTCGACGAGAAAACCGCGGAGACGGCTGGAATGCCGGCGACAAGCGACGCGGGGAGCGATGAGTCACTGCCCCACGATCTGTCCGCGAGCGGAAAATCTCAGCTGGTCGACTACATCTACGAGGAACCGGTCGAGGAAATATTCAGCGGGTTGGTGCCGCGCTATCTGGAGGCGGAGGTGTTCCGCATCCTGCTGGAATCGGCGGCGGCGGAGCACGCAGCGCGGATGACGGCGATGGATTCGGCCACCCGGAATGCGTCCGAATTAATCGATACCTTAACATTGGACATGAATAAGATTCGGCAGGCCGGCATCACGAAGGAGCTGATCGAGATCGTTAGCGGAGCAGCATCGGCAACATCGTGATTAGTGAGTGGTGATTAGTGATTAGTGGATGATGACGGACGCGCGGCGGTTGATGGGTAGCAATTCGTAGATTGCGAGCAGCGTTCTGTGAAGATAGAGAGGTTCACCGATTTAACGGTTTGGCAAAAGGCGCATGAGCTGGCCTTGTTCGTGTACAAGCTGACTGAGAGATTTCCGGCGCGCGAAAAATTCGGAATCACGTCGCAGATTCGACGTGCCGCGGCTTCGCCGCCGGCAAACATTGCCGAGGGATTCGGCCGGCGCACAACGGGAGAGTTGTTGCGGTCTTTGCAAATTGCCAGAGGAGAAGTTGAAGAGACGCGATATTTTCTGATTCTGAGCAAGGACTTGGGCTTCACGAACCATGCTGACTTCGAAGCTGGCTTTGCACATTGCGACACCGTCGGAAAATTGATTAACGCGCTAGCGGGGTCATTGAAGAAACGAGTACAGCGAACGTGAATATGGGCGGCGACTGAAGGTTCACTAATCACCAGTCACCAATCACTACTCACAGTTTTCAGGAGAAAGTCAGAATGGCAACGGACAAGAATAAAATCGGGCACGTGACCGAAGTCATTGGCCCGGTGGTGGACGTACAGTTCGAAGAGGGCCACCTGCCGCTGATTCACAACGCGGTTCGCATCGTAAGCGAAGGGTTCGATATTCCCGAGCCGCTCGACATCATCGCGGAAGTGGAGCAGCACCTCGGAGAAGGCCGCGTCCGCTGCGTGGCCATGAAGCCAAGCGAAGGGTTGGTCCGCGGCATGAAGGCCGAAGATCTCGGCGCGCCGATTTCCGTGCCGGTTGGCCGTGGGACGCTGGGCCGCGTGCTCAACGTCGTGGGTGAGCCGGTGGACGGCCTGGGCCCGGTGACAACGGAAAAGCGCTATCCAATCCATCGACACGCGCCTTCGCTGGAAGACCAGTCCACAACCCTGGAAATGTTTGAAACCGGGATCAAGGTGGTGGATTTGCTCGAGCCCTACCTGAAGGGCGGCAAGATCGGTTTGTTCGGCGGCGCGGGCGTTGGAAAAACCGTGCTGATTCAGGAGCTGATCAACAACGTCGCCATGAAGCACGGCGGAGTTTCGGTGTTCGCCGGAGTCGGCGAGCGCACCCGCGAGGGCAACGACCTGTGGCTCGAATTTCAGGAATCGGGCGTCATCATTCCGGGCAATTCGGAGAAATCGCGCTGCGCGCTGATCTACGGCCAGATGACGGAGCCGCCCGGGGCGCGACTTCGTGTCGGCCTGACTGGATTGACGGTGGCCGAGTATTTCCGCGACGAAGAACATCTCGACGTGCTGCTCTTCATTGACAACATTTTCCGGTTCGTGCAGGCAGGATCCGAAGTGTCTGCGCTACTGGGCCGCATGCCATCCGCCGTGGGTTACCAGCCGAACCTCAATACCGAAATCGGAGAATTGCAGGAGCGCATTACCTCCACCAAAAGCGGTTCGATCACCTCGGTGCAGGCGATTTACGTGCCGGCGGACGACTACACCGATCCGGCGCCGGCAGGAACGTTCACGCACCTGGACGCCACGACAAACCTCAGCCGCCAAATCGTGGAGCGCGGAATTTATCCCGCGGTTGATCCGCTGGCGAGCTTCTCGCGCATTCTCGACCCGCGCATTCTGGGCCAGGAGCATTACACCGTGGCGCGCGCGGTGAAGTCGGTGCTGCAGCGCTACAAGGAACTGCAGGACATTATCGCCATTCTGGGAATCGAAGAGCTTTCCGATGACGACAAGCAGACCGTGGCGCGCGCGCGGAAGATCCAAAATTTCCTGTCGCAGCCGTTCTTTGTGGCCGCGCAATTCACCGGCATCGAAGGCAAGTACGTGAAGATCGAGGACACCATTCGTGGATTCAAGGAGATCGTCGAAGGCAAGCACGACGATCTTCCGGAGCAGGCATTTTACATGGTGGGCGGAATCGAGGAAGTGCGGGAGAAGGCGGCAAAAATGGCGGCGACCGCGTAGTTTTCGCGCGCGCCGCATCCGACACGAACCATGCTACCTGAAGCCATCGAACTGCAAATCGTAACGCCCCAGCGGCACGTGCTGCAGGAAACCGTGCAGTCGGTCGAGATACCCGGCAAGGAGGGCTATCTCGGCGTTCTGCCCGGCCACGCACCGTTGATCACCGAACTCGGCGTGGGAATCCTGGCGTATCGCAAGGGCTCCGAGAACCGCTTCCTCACGATCATAAACGGCTACGCCGAAGTGCTGCCGGACCGCGTGATCGTCCTCGCCGAAGTTTCCGAGCGCGCCGAGGAAATCGACGTGGCGCGCAGCCGCGCGGCCCAGGATCGGGCGCAGGCCGAACTTGCCAAGACTGGCGTGGGCAGCGACCACTGGCAGCGCGAGAAACTCGCGCTCGACCGCGCTCTGGTACGCATGCAGGCCGCCGCTCGAACGGGCGGATCGGCGAGCGGCACACACCGATAGAATGGTCTCATCCCTTCACGCCGACGTCCGCATCTGGTTAACCCGTATGGCATCTCCCCGCTTCCCTTCGCATCTAATAATTGGCAGGATGTACTCATATCCTGTCTGGTTTCACGACGGCGGAAAAGGCGGAAATGGCTGACGTTACGATTTACTCCACCAACTGGTGCTGCGACTGCAGGCGCGCGAAGCAATTCCTGCGCGAGCGGGGCATCGCATTCCGCGAAGTGAATATTGACGATGCACCGGATGCGGAGGAAATTGTCCTGCGCGCGAACAACGGCAAGCGCAAGGTGCCTACTCTCGAACTGAACGGCCACTATTTCGCGTGCAGCCCGTTTGACCCCCACAAGCTTGCCGACGAATTGAAGATCCCGCTGAACCCACGGAAGTAGCTATGCCTGCGGCAATCCACTTAGTTTCCGAAGGTCTTCTTGTTGTTCGCGAGTCAGAAACTTCTTCCCAAAGATGAATATTGTTCCGCCCGAAACGAAAATGAAGACCCGCTTGTCCTCGGCTTTTAGACTGACGCCCGGCCATTCGACACGCCACTTGTGATATTCGCCTTCGACTTGAAAGCCAGTCTGATCCACTTCCGCAGTAAAGGATTTACCTGCAAATGGAAACGAACTATAGGCGCGCCGGAAGTAGCCCGCCGGGAATAGCATGCGCTGACCAGCGAATATCCAATAGATCCCAACACACGCAAGCAGAATAAGGGGCAGCCCAACTGAACTTTCGTAACTGGCCCACACCGGGGGTCTTGCGTTTACGGCCATGACGACGAGAATCACGCCCAAGAGAATCCACACTGCGGCCCAACCGCGACTGCGTTCACTACGGCGCAGTTTGAAATACATAAGCTGCGCGCTGACAAATTCGTCGGCCGGAATTTCATATTGAAACCGTATGGAGCTCATCGATAATTCTTCCGTGACTAGATCAAGCCTGCGCCGCGAGTCATCACGCCGGCGACGCGCAGATCGGGCGTAAGAGCGACGAGATCGGCATCCGCGCCCACGGCGATGATGCCCTTCTTGCCCGCGAGACCGAGCCGGCGCGCGGGGAGAATTGTGGCCATGCGCACGGCTTCCTTCAGCGGCACGCCCAGCGCTACGACGTAGCGCAGCGCGCGATCCAGAGTGAGCGTGCTGCCGGCAAGCTTCCCCTCCGAATTTCGTGCCACGCCGTCTTTCACGGTAACTTCGAAATTCCCCAGCCGATAGTTCCCGTCCGGCATCCCCGTGGCAGCGATGCCGTCGCTCGCCAGCAGCACGGCGTCGAAGCCTTTGCAACCAAGCAGAACCTGGATCGCGGGGCCGGCGACGTGGACGCCATCAGCGATCACTTCGGCCGTGATTTCCGGATCAGTGAGAATCGCGCCGACGACCCCGGGATCGCGGTGCGTGAACGGCCGCATGGCGTTGAACATATGCACGGCGTGGCGCGCTCCCGCTTGTATCGCCGCGCGCGCTTGATCGTAGTCCGCGTCGGTGTGGCCGATGGCGGCGAGGATTTTGGCCGCAACGGCGTATTCGATCAGCGCCTGGGCGCCGGGAATTTCCGGAGCGATCGTGACGATTTTCACCAGGCCATCGGCTGCGTCGAGAAACTGCTGCAAGACCTCAACCGACGGGCGGGCGATCGCGTCCGGGGGATGCACGCCGCGGCGCGCCTTGCTGATGAACGGCCCCTCGAGATGGATGCCGAGAAATTCGGCGGCGAGACGGCTGTTTTCCTGAGGCTCCTTGGGCTTCTCGTGGCTGCGAATGTAGCGCGCGATGCCTTCGAGACTGTGGCAGGTCTCTTCGATCGGCGCGGTGACGGTGGTGGCGACCAGCGACGTGGTGCCGTAGCGCGCCACCGTGGCGGCGATGCGGTCGAGCGAACGTGCGTTCGCTTCCATCACGTCGTGCCCGCCGGCGCCGTGGATGTGCACGTCCACGAATCCGGGAACCACGGTCATCTCCGCGGCCACGTAATCGAGCGCATCGGGCGGAACGCGTATCTCGTCGCGATGCCCGAGCGCGGCGATGCGGCTGCCTTCAACCAGGATGATGCCGTCGCTGATTTCCTCTTCGGGCGTCAGGATCCGGCCGGCATGAATTACCGTGGTCTGCATTGTGCGTGGAACCCTCTCCAGGGCTGAAGCCCGGTATGGAAACGCCGTTTGTTCGCGGAACCAACATCCCGCGC
This sequence comes from uncultured Acidobacteriota bacterium, assembly GCA_963814605.1. Taxonomy (GTDB): domain Bacteria; phylum Acidobacteriota; class Terriglobia; order Acidiferrales; family UBA7541; genus Palsa-295. Next base: position 2,184,854 of record CAWFDD010000002.1, read on the forward strand.
CGCGACTCGAACGGGGCTGGGAAAAGGTTACTCGAGAATGCTACTTGAAGCCGGCCGCGAAATCACAGCGGAGCTTGCATACGTGTGCTTCTTCGTTACAATCGTGTGTCACTCATTTGGGAGGAGATTGGAATGTCATACGACAAGCGTTACGTCGCGCAGAAGCGCCAGCGCCGCCGGCGCAAGACCGCCAAGGCCAAGGTGAAGCTCTACGAGCAGGGAAAACTGCCGCACGACAAGCTTCCAGCGCTCGCCAAGAAGTTTCTGACGCGCAAAATGCGCGCGCTCAGCAAAGCCGAATAACTCCGGGACAAAAAGAAAGGGCGTCCACCGCGGCGGACGCCCTTCTGTTTCCTTGCCGCCACCCCCGCCAGGGGCCTGGCAGCCGGTTGATTTAATATCCGGAGGCCTGCGCGTGCGCCGCACCAGCCTTGGGCACGCTCAGGTAGCCGACGATCTTATCTTTGCCGATCGAATTCACGACGAACTCGAGCGGCGCGCGGCTGCCATTCTGGAAGAAATAGAGCGGCTCGTTGGCCGATAGATTCCTCTTTTCATGGAGCTGATCGTCCACGAAGATGCTCACCGAATACTGGCTCTTCTTCGCGTTGACGTTGCGGAGTTCGACCATCAGGCTGCCCACTTTTTCCTTCGTATTCTTGTGGTCGATGGTGAACTCGTAGTAGTCGCGCTCGCCGAGGCGGCGGAGCTCTTCCACTTCGTCGTGATTCTTCGCGATCAGGGTGCCGAATTCGCCGCGAGTCATGTTCAGGCTGCTTTTCGTCGCATCGAGATCGGTCTTCACGCCGGTGACGTCCGTGCCCAGCTTGTTGACGTCATCAACGCTCGCCTTGGTGGCCAATTGACCGTTCACGTTGTTCGTGAGATCGCTCAGCTCCTTGGCGTCATCTTCCTTAATCTGCTTGGCCTGCGTGCGTGCGCGGCTGAGCTCGGACTGCGTGAGCTTCATCTTGTCAGTCACCACGCTGAGTTCGCCCTGAAGCTGCGCGTTGGTGTCTTCGGCCTTCGCCAGGCGCTGGCTCATCACGTCGTCATTCTGCGTGAATTGCCGCGTCTGCGTCGTCATGGATTGCTGTAGCGCGGCGGCGCGGTTCGAAGCTGTCCAGCCCACGCCAAGCGCTGCCAGCGATACGATCGCCAGCACCACCACGACAACACCGATCCATCGCGGCGCGGACCCTTCCTGTTCTACGATTACTGGTTTTTCGTCGATCATTTTGGTTTCCTCCGTGGGAACCCCTTGCTGGAACTAGTAGAAGCACGCCCGGAGCCAAATGATTCGCGCCGGGGTATGGCCCATAAGTATCTATTTATCAATCGGATACGGAGAAGGAGAGACAGAGTCTGTCGCCCGGAAATCGAGCTGACCCTGCAAATTTTACGTGGCGTTAATGATTTCTGCGCGGTGGCAAAATCGATGCGCGGCGAGCTTAGCGGGTGATGGTCATGCTCTGCAACCGCGCGATTCGATCCGCGAGGGGCGGATGAGTGCTGAACAAGCTCGCGAGGAATTGGCCGCCGGTGAAGGGCGCGACGATGCACAGCGCGGCAGTGGACGGCGGGATATCCATGGGAATTCTTTTGTTGTAAGCGCCGAGCTTTTCAAGGGCGCGCATCAAACCGTAGGGGTGCCCGACCATCTTCGCGCCCGAGGCGTCCGCCTGATACTCGCGCTGACGGGAAATCCCCAGTTGAAGCAATGTCGCGGCGATCGGAGCCAGAATCAACGCGAGCAGGGCGGCGATTCCGTTGCCTCTGCGCTCGTCGCCGCTCCCGCCGCCCATTCCGCCGAAAATCATGCCCCATCGACCCATATAGCCAAGCCAGGTGATGGCGCCGGCAATCGTGGCGGCAATCGAAGAAGTAAGGATATCGTAGTTGCGGACGTGCGAGAGTTCATGGGCGATCACGCCTTCGAGTTCTTCGTCGTCCATCAATTCCATCAGGCCTTGGGTGACGGCGACGGAAGCGTGGCTCGGATTCCGTCCGGTGGCAAACGCGTTTGGCGCGGCTTGCGGAATCATGTACAGCTTGGGCACCGGCAGATTCGCCTTCGCGGCCAGGCGCTCCATCACCGCGTAGAGGCGCGGCGATTGCTCGCGGCTGATCGGCTGCGCCCCGCTGGATATCAACGCGATCTTGTCCGAAAAGAAATATGCGCCGCCGTTCATAATGACTGCAAAGACGAGCGCCATGGTCACGCCGTTACGGCCGCCAAACGCCGCGCCGATGAACAGAAGCAGCAGCGTCAAAGCTGTAAGTAAGAATGCAGTCTTGAATGTTTTCATGGCCAGTTTCCCCGGCGCCAGTTCAGGCGACGCCTGCCTTTGCGTGTTCGCGATTGAATTTCATTTCGCCGGCCTTCGAATCGGCGTCCACCAGGACGGTATCGCCCGGCTTCACCTCGCCGTCGAGTATTTTCAGCGCCAGCGGATCCTGGATCAGCCGCTGGATGGCTCGCTTCATGGGCCGAGCGCCATAGGCCGGGTCGAAGCCCTCGCGGAACAGCAGCGCCTTGGCCGCCGCCGTGAGAGTGATGGTCACCTTCTTTTCGGCGACGCGCTTCATGAACGAACTCATCTGCAGATCAATGATGCGCTCGATCTGATCCTTGCCGAGCGGGCTGAACATTACGATGTCATCGATGCGGTTCAGAAACTCCGGGCGGAAAGTCGCTCGCAGCGCGTTCATAGCTTCTTCGCGCGCTTTCTTCGGGTCTTTGCCCGCCAGCTCGAAAATCGCGTTCGATCCTACGTTGGACGTCATGATGATCACGGCGTTGCGGAAGTCCACCTTTCGGCCCTTCCCATCCGTTAGACGCCCGTCGTCGAGAATCTGTAGCAGTACGTTGAACACATCCGGATGCGCTTTCTCGATTTCGTCGAGCAACACGACGCAGTAGGGCCTCCGCCGGACCTGTTCGGTGAGCTGGCCGCCCTCTTCATAACCGACGTATCCCGGAGGCGCGCCGATCATCCGCGCCACGGAGTGTTTCTCCATGTACTCGGACATATCGAGACGCACGATGGCGCGTTCGTCATCGAACAGAAATTCGGCAAGCGCCCGCGCGAGCTCGGTTTTTCCCACCCCGGTCGGCCCAAGAAACAGGAACGAACCAATCGGCCGGTTCGGATCGCTTAATCCCGAACGGCTGCGGCGAATGGCGTTGGCCACGCTGGCAAGAGCGGCGTCCTGGCCGACGACGCGAAGGCGCAGACGCTCCTCCATGTGGATGAGCTTTTGCACTTCGCCTTCGAGCAGCCGCCCTACGGGAATCCCGGTCCATTTGCTGACGATCTTCGCAACTTCTTCCTCGCCCACCTCTTCCTTGAGCATCGGGTGGTCTTTCTGCATTTCGGCGAGATGATCCTGCGCGGCCTTCAACTGCTTTTCCGCCGCGGAAAGCTTGCCGTAACGGATTTCAGCGACTTTGGACAGGTCGCCCGCGCGCTCGTAGCGCTGCTCTTCGGCCTTCAGCCGCTCGATTTCTTCCTTTTGCTTGCGGATTCGGCCGATGGCGTCTTTTTCGGTCTGCCAGTGCGCCTTCAGGCCATTGGATTGTTCGCGCAAGGTGCTCAATTCTTTTTCCAGCTGGCCGGTGCGCTCGCGCGAGTGGGCGTCCGATTCCTTGCGCAACGCCTGCCGCTCGATTTCCAGCTGCATGATGTGCCGCTCGATTTCGTCAATCTCCGTCGGCAGTGAATCGATCTCCATGCGCAGTCCGGCGGCGGCCTCGTCCACCAGGTCGATGGCCTTGTCGGGAAGGAAACGATCAGTGATGTAACGCTGCGACAGGATCGCCGCGGCTACAATCGCGGCGTCCTTGATGCGCACGCCGTGATGCACCTCATAGCGCTCCTTGAGGCCCCGCAAGATCGCGATGGTATCCTCGACGGAAGGCTCGCCGACCTGCACCGGCTGGAAACGGCGCTCCAGTGCCGGATCCTTTTCAATGTACTTGCGATATTCGTTGATGGTAGTCGCGCCGATGGCCCGCAGTTCCCCGCGCGCCAGCGCCGGCTTCAGCATGTTTGAAGCGTCCATCGAGCCTTCAGCCGCTCCCGCTCCGACCAGCGTGTGCAGCTCGTCAATAAACAGAATGATCTGGCCCTCGGATTCGGTGACTTCCTTCAGCACGGCCTTGAGCCGGTCCTCAAATTCTCCGCGATATTTCGCGCCCGCCACCAGTGCGGCCAGGTCGAGCGCCACAATGCGCTTGGGCTTCAGCACCTCGGGAACATCACCGGCAATAATCCGCTGGGCGAGACCCTCGACGATCGCAGTTTTGCCCACGCCGGGCTCGCCGATCAGTACCGGATTGTTCTTGGTGCGCCGCGCGAGGATCTGCATCACCCGGCGAATTTCTTCATCGCGTCCAATCACGGGATCGAGTTTGCCGCGGCGGGCGACTTCGGTCAGGTCGCGCGCGTACTGCTCGATCGCGCGATAGGTGGACTCAGGATTTTGAGAGGTGACGCGATGGCTGCCGCGAATCGTGGCCATTGCTTGCAGGATGGCATCGTGGCTCGCGCCATGACGCGCGAGCAGCTGCCCCGCGGGGTCGCGGTCCGCGCCGGCGATGGCTAGCAGAATGTGTTCGGTTGAGACGTACTCGTCCTTCAGGCGCTGCGCTTCGTCAAAGGCTTTTTCAAGAACGGTATTGGACGCGCGGCTCAGCGAATGTTCGGAGACTCCGGAAACTTTCGGAAGGCGTTCGATCTGTTTCTCGGCTTCAGAACCGAGCGCGACGGGCGACACGCCCAGCTTTTCAAGCAACGGCGGCACCACGCCGTCGCCCTGCGCCGCGAGCGCCCAGAGCAGGTGCAGCGGCTCGATCTGCTGCTGTCCCGAGCGCGCCCCCATTTCCTGGGCGGCCTGGAGCGCCTCCTGAGCCTTCACCGTAAATTTGTCAAATCGCAGCATGGCCGGATTTTCTCACTTTTTGTGGACGTAGGAAACAGCCGGGGGCCGGAAGCAAGCGTTCCAGCCCCCTGCCGAATCATCCTTAGTTCTTGCTGTTGTTCACGTTCACTTTGATCTGCTTGGGCTTCGACTCGGCTCGCTTCGGCAGCTCGACGGTCAGAACGCCGTTCTTGTACTCCGCCTTGATCGCTTCGCTGTTCACCGTGCTGGGCAGGCTGAAGCTCCGGCTGAACGAGCCATAGGTGCGCTCGACCCGCAGGTAGTTCTCTTCCGCCACCTTCTTTTCGAACTTCCGCTCGCCGCGGATGGTCAGGGTGTTGTTCTCGATGCGGACGTCCAAATCCTTCTCGTCAACGTCCGGCAAATCCGACTTCACAACCAACTCGTTTTCGGTCTCGTAGATGTCCACAGCCGGGGCCCAGGTCGTCAGCGCAGAATTATCCCCACGCCCGGGGAACGAAGTGTCGAAAAGCCGGTTGACCTGCTCCTGTAAGCCGGAGAGGCCGTGAAAGGTGTTAAAACGGGTGATTGAACTCACTGTCGTATTCCTCCTGAAAGGTTTGGCGCTCATGATTAGCGCATGTGAATAATATTATATTAGCGCCTTGCTGTCAACTATTTACGAGCAAACCTATGCGTCCGATTAGCGCTGGGTGGTTTTACTCTAAAACCTTAGCTATCAGGCACTTGAGGTAGTGCGTCTCTGGCATGGTGAGGAGAATCGGGTGATCCTGAGCCTGCGTCCGCCTCTCGACAACGACAATGTTCTTGCGCGCGTCGTTGGCGGCCTCTGCCAATATCTGTAGGAACAGCGGCTCGGTGATATGGTAGGAGCAGGAGCACGTCAGCAGATAGCCGCCCGGCTTCAGCAACTTGAGAGCCCGGAGATTAATCTCCTTGTATCCCCGGCGAGCCGCCGGGACGCTGTCGCGATTCTTGGCGAACGCTGGGGGATCGAGGATGACCATTTCGAAGCGCCGTCCGGCTTCGTCATATTCCTTGAGAAGGTCGAAGGTGTTGCCCTCGCGGAAGTGCGCGTTAGAAATCGAATTCAGCTGCTGATTCCGCCGCGCCGATTCGACGGCCGCGGGCGCCATGTCAATCCCTTCCACGTGGACGCATTTATCCGCAACCGTGAGAGCAAATCCACCCTGATAGCTGAAACAATCCAGCACCTCTCCGGAGGCGTAGCGCCGCGCCGCCCAATGGTTTTCGCGCTGGTCGAGGAAGGAGCCGGTCTTCTGCCCTTTGACGAGATCGCAAACGAACGCGATGCCGTTTTCCTTCGCCAGCAATTCCGGCGGGATTTCGCCGTGAAGCACACTGACGCGCTGGTCGAGACCTTCGAGCAAGCGCACCTTGGGGTCATTGCGCTCGACAATTCCCTTGGGTGAATAAAGCTCCACGAGGATCTCGACGAGAAGGCCCTTCAGGCGGTCGCTCGATTGGCTGAGTGTCTGCAGAACGAGATAGTCGCCGTATTGGTCGAGGATCACGGATGGCAGGAGGTCGGCTTCGCTATAGACCAGGCGGCAGGCGTCGGAATTCTCGACCACCAGCTTGCGGTAGGCGGCCGCCCGGCGAATCCGCGCGGCGAGAAATGTCCGGTCAATGGGAACATCCTCCCGGGTGAGCAGCCGAATGGAAATCTGCGACTTGTCGCTATAGAAGGCGCGGCCGAAGAAATTGCCGCGCTCGTCTGTGAGCCGTACCACGGCGCCCGGTTCGGCCTGCGCCGAGCGGACGTCGCTGCGATAGACCCACAGGTGACCGGAGCGAAGGCGTTCGACGCCCCGGGGGGTGATCACTACCGATCCTTCCGTTACCGGCCTGGCTGTTGCCATGGATGGGAGCCTGAAGGGCCTATTGGACCTAACTGGGCTGGGCTTTGTCCATCGCTACTTCTATGGGTTTATTCCGCTGCCGCGGCCGCGAATCAGGCGCCCGGAGCACCCATTTTGCGCTTCCGGTGGAGTTTGATCGCGGACGTCCGCAGCGTCTCGGGCACATTCTTGTTAGCTGTGAGCTTCACGAGGTCGGATGCGGTCAGCCGCGGAAACAGGTGCAGCGACACGTCGAGCGGAGTTTTCGGATTGTTGATGAGGTTGCGCACAATCGAATAGTTCTTCATAAAACTACGGGTGAGCGCGATGGCCCGGAGGATTTCCCCGGTCAGATTGGTCATCGCGGCGAAAGCCTCTACCTCCGAATCGGTCAGCCGCGGCGACTGCAGCACGCACCGTTGCACCAGCTTGTTGGGATCCTTGATCAACAGCATTCGCTCCGGTTTGCCGCCTTTGAGGGCGAGCGTGAGGCGCTGGACCACGTTCATGTGGGTGACCCGTTGCACGAGCGTTTCGCGCTTCACCGGGTCCGGCTCGGCTTCCGCCGCCGCCTCGGCCATTTCGGCGGATATGACGGCGCGCTTCTCCATATTGGAAAGCAGGTCGCGCTGCTCGGCGGTGGCGCCCGGACAGTTCGCCACGGCGATAACCAGCTGCGGATCGGAAACGAACCTGTCGAGATTGTCGAGCAGGCTCTGAACGCCGGTCCCGGTCAGATGATTCGCCAGGCGCGCGACGTTGGCCGTGGGGCACGCCGTGCTTTTCGCAAGCGTGTCGGCGACTCCGGGCTTATCGCCGAGGTTATCGGTGCAATAGGTGAACAGCCGCGCGTCCGCATCGGCGCGGACACAAGCCGCGAGAATGTACTCCAGGGCCTGAGTGAGCAGCGCATTTTGCGCGCGCTCGGAAATCGAGGGATCGGCATCTGCCGCCAGAACCGCGAGCAATTCCACGCGATCCTCCGGTTCGAGGGCCACGCTTCCCGCACAGACAGCGAGCTTTTGTTCGGGACGCGCGTGGCCGGTGCAGATTTGGGTGCGCAATTCAGCGCTAATGGGATCCTCCCGAAGTAGCAATCAGATCGTTCCGCGTCAGCGTGACGTTCCCGGGCTGCCCCGGTGTTCCAATCGGCGGCACCGCCTGGCCGTTGAGTTCGAGCACCAGCGCGCTCGATTCGCTCGACGTGATTTCAAAGGTATCACGCGCGTCGAATTGCTTCACGTCGTCCGGCTGCACAGCGCCCGCAAAGATAACTTTGCCGTCGGCGATCACTTTCACATCGGCGGGCTTGCCGGCTTGCATTTTTAGAGTGAGCCGGGCCGGCGCCGAATCGCTTGAGGGTGGCGTTGCGGCGTCCGGCGCGACCGGCTGGGTGGAGGGTGGTGAGATGCGATTGGCGATGCGGGCCGCCTGAAATCTTGCATGGAGACGCGAAGCGATTCCCGCGCCGTAGAAATGGAATCCGGCGATTCCGCCGGCAACGATCAGGGCGATGACGAGTACAGCGACAGCGGCCGGACGCCAGTTCCGCGGCATCTCTGCCGGACGGTCCTTGCCCGCGTGGACTTGCGCATCGCTGGTTCTACCCAGCGCATACTCGGCCACCAGGCTGTCCTCATCGAGGCCCAGAAATCGGGCGATGGAGCGAATGAATCCGCGGTTGAAGACGCCGCCGGGCAGCTGGTCCCACTGATCCTTCTCGATGGCTTCCAGAAAACGGGTGCTGATGCGGGTGGCGGCCGAAATCTCCTCGAGCGAAACGCCGCGCATTTCGCGCTCGCGTCTAAGGTGCTCGCCGAAGGAAGTCGATGACATTCGCGGAGGCCGACAAAAATATAGGCGTCGGTTGAAGGGGTGTCAATGACGCACGCCAGCCATGCGAGAAGGCCGGCCCATTGGCCTTTCGGCAATCGAGCCGGAATGCCCGTTGCGGCGGGTGAAAATGGTTAACTATAATGCGAATGTTGCCTCCCGAACCACAAGACGCCAAGCCGCGTAGTCCCGCCCAACGGATGCGCAGAGCCGCCGACGCAAAGCCATTTGACGGCGTGGAACGGCGCCGCAATCCCGATATCGAGCTTCCCGCTGTCGAAGCCACCGAAGTCAACGTCTTCCACGAACTTGGCAAGGCGCTCACGTCTTCCCTGCAGCTCGATCAGGTCCTGCGCACCATCATGGAAAAAATCAACGAGGTGCTGCGACCGGACACCTGGTCGTTGCTGTTGATGGACCTCGAAAAGCGCGAGCTGTATTTCCAGATTGCGACCGGCGCCGGCGCCGAAGCGCTCAAGGACGTGCGCATCAGGGTCGGACAGGGACTCGCGGGCTGGGTGGCGGAGTCCGGCGAAGCCGTGGTGGTCGCGGACACCAGCAAGGACTCGCGATTCTTCGGCCAGGTGGACGAAAAAACAAAGATGGCCACGCGCTCGATCGTGGCCGTTCCTGTGCGCTTCCGCGATCAGTGCCTCGGCGTCATCGAGCTGATCAATTGTATCGGACCCGAGGGATTCAGCGCGCGGGATCTGGCGCTGCTGGAGGCGCTGGCCGATTACGCCGCGATCGCCATTGAGAATGCACGGCACGTGCAGCGGATTCATGAACTCACGATTACCGACGATTGCACCAGCCTCTACAACGCGCGGCATCTCAATTTCATGCTCGATACGGAGATTTACCGCTCGCACCGCTACGCGTTTGAGTTCTCGCTGATCTTCATCGACCTCGACCACTTCAAGAGCGTCAACGACACGCACGGCCACCTGGTCGGCTCAAAACTGCTCGCTGAAATCGGCGAAGCGGTCAAGGAAAAGTGCCGGCTGATTGACCTGGCGTTCCGCTATGGCGGCGACGAGTTTGTGGTCCTGCTGCCGCAAACGTCCAAGGAAAATGCGCTCGGCGTGGCGCACCGCCTCCACAAGCTGATCCGCGAGACGGAGTGGCTGAAGAACAGCGGTACGCCCGTCCGCCTGACGGCGAGCGTCGGCGTGGCGGCGTATCCCACCGATTCACGCACCAAAGCGGAGTTGCTGCACCTCGCCGACGAGGCAATGTATCTCGTCAAGAACACTTCGCGCGATAGCGTCGCCGCCGCCGGCGTCGGCATGCTTCCCACCCACTGAAAAATCGATCGGAAACAAGCCCCACGGACCTTGGAGTCCGCGGACTTCTGGTGAAAATAAAGAATTCCGGATCATTGCAATGAAGCCGCCGCCTGGATTTTCTTGTAGAGGCTGTTGAGTTGCGATTCGGAACGTAGGTTCAAGGTGGAAGTGTCGATGCGCAAGACCTGCAGCCCTCCTGTGGATTCGTGATGGCGGGCATAGGCTTCCCGCAGCGCATCCAGGTAGTCCGCGTCGATGGACATCTCGTAGGGCCGATTCCGCCGCCGAATTCGATCGAGAAGCACGGCGTCCGTAGCGTCCACATAGACCGTGAGGTCGGGCCGGAAAATGCTGGCATCCAGTCCGACGCTCATTCGCTCGTACAATTCCACTTCGCGATCGTGCAGCAGCGCCCGAGCAAAAATGGGATCTTTAGCCTGCGTGTAGTCGGAAACGACCGGCTTGGTTCGCGACGGTGGAATTGTTCTCAATTGTTCGTACCGGGAAATCAAGAATGCCAGCTGCGCTCCCAGCGCCCAACGCTCCCGGTCCTTATAGAAATCGGGAAGAAACGCGTTGCCGTCCACATCTTCCAGGATAAGAGTTGCGCCGAGATGCAAGGCCAGCAACTGCGCGAGGGTAGTTTTGCCCGCGCCGATCGGCCCCTCGAATCCTATGTACGGCTGGTTGATGAGCGGCAAGTCGTTTCGGCTCCCCTGAACGATGGCAACGAATCTGTGAACACGCGGCGAATCGGAAGTTCGTCACGCCGGTTAGGTCGCTCCACCCATAACCACGCAAATCATACTCCGAAGTCCCGGCCTCCGTTCGACGCTCCATTCGAAGATCTGCCGGTGCATGTCCGCCTCAGCCTGCCTTCAACGCGTGTTGTGGGGCGAAAACCACTCGCCTATACTCGGCTTCTAACCAAGCGAGGGGGATTCTTCTTTGCGCAACCGGGACGCGGCACGTTACGCGCGCTGGGCGGCAATTACTGCCGGGCTGATCGCGCTGGTCGTTGCCGGCGTGTACGCCGAGCGCGCCTACCGGCGGGCTCGCGCACTGCGCAATGCGCCGGCCGCGGTTTCCATCGCGGTGCAGCAACAATCGTCGCAATTCTCGTTTTCCAAGGTCGAGCAGAATCGCACCATCTTCACGGTTCGCGCCTCCCGGGCCACCCAGTACAAAGAACAGAATCGCGCCGTCCTCGAAGACGTGTGGATCACGCTCTACGGCCGCGACGGCAGCCGCAACGACAACATTCACACGCGCGAATGCAGCTACGAGGGCAATGGCGACGTCCACTGCCAGGGAGACGTCGAGATGGACCTCGCGAACGCGCAGCTCGCGCCCGGCCAATCGCTTGCGCGGCCCGCGGGCACTCTCGAAGTAAAAACCAGCGATCTCTCGTTCAATCGCAATACCGGCGAAGCGTCAACTCCCGCTCCCGTCCAATTCCGTTTTCCCACCGGCCAGGGGCATGGCGTGGGAGTGTCCTACAGCACCGCCAATTCCGTGGTACGCGTCGCGCACGCGGTCGAATTCGATCTCACCGCGTCGGACCAGACCGGCGGCCTTCCCGTCACCGCCACTGGGAGCAGCCTCGAAATTCGCCGCGCGGACCACACCGTAGTGCTCGCCGGGCCGGCGATGGTGCGCGAGGGAGCGCGCGAACTTTCGGCCGATTCCTTTTCGGTGGAACTCGACGCCGATTATCACGCGCGGCGCATGGTCGCCACTGGCCATCCGCAGATTCACACCACGGAGGGCAGCGGAAAGATCTTCGTTTCCGCAACGCAGTTTCAGGCAATCCTGAACCCGGAGGGCTGGGTCGAGCATGTTGCCGCCGATGGAAATATCACCGGCACGCGCCAGACCGCCTCCGGCACCGACAGATTCTCCGCGACGCACGTGGAATTCGTAATGGTTCCGCAGAAAAATCTCATCCAGGACATGACCGCCACCGGAAACGTGGTGGCGGAATCGCATCAAGGCGGAAATTCGCACGCCTTGAAAACGGACGCGTTGCGCATGACATTTTCGAGCGGCTCCGCCGGTGCGCGCCCCGGCCAGGCGCCGGCCAAGGCAGAGCAGCAACGGATCGAAAGCGCCGAGACTCTTGCGCCGGCGACCATTGAATCCGCCACCAGCGCTGAAACAACGACGCTGCGCGCCAGGAAATTCGTGGCGCAACTCGGTGCCGGAGGCCACCTCGACAAACTACTCGGACACGGGGGCGTCGAAGTCCGCAGGAAGAGCGGCAATTCCGCGCCACAGTTGCTTTCCTCCGCCGAGCTGATCGCCACGTTTGGCGCTCACGGCGAATGGGACACTCTCGATGAGCGCGGGAACGTGCGGTTTCAGCAAGCCGACCGCCAGGCGACCGCCGACCACGCCACCATCATCAGCTCCACGGACACGATCGCGCTGGAGGGTTCGCCCGTGATTACCGATGCCACCAGCCGCACCACCGCCGCGAATGTGTTGGTGAATCAGAAATCGGGAGAGCTGCGCGCCACCGGCGGCGTAGTTTCGACCTATGTACCGTCCGCGCAAGCCGACGCGTTAAGTCTCGGCTCCGGCAGCGCGCATATCTCCGCGGACTCGCTCGCCGGCACGGTCGGTTCGAACCACGCGACGGTCACCTACACCGGACACGCGCGCCTGTGGCAGGGAGATTCGGTTCTCGACAGCGATCAGATCCAGCTCTGGCAGGACGACAAGAAATTGCAGGCGACCGGACACGTGGTCGCAGTTTTCTCGCAGGCTTCCGGTTCCTTCGCACCCGTGCCTGGAAAACGCTCCGCCCCGAGTTCCGCAGCGGCCTCCGGTTCCAGCGCAACTCCGGCTCCCAGCTCCGGTCCCACGCTATGGAAAATCCTGGCACCCACGCTGACCTATTGGAGCGACCAGGGCAAGGCGCACCTCGAGGGTGGGGTCAGTGCCAGTTCGGATCAGGGCGTTCTCGAGTCCCGTACCCTGGACGTATTTCTCAGTCCGCTCGCGCCCGCTGCGGCCCATGGCGGCCCTTCAGCTGCCGCGCCGAAGGCTGCTTCCGCGGCGCCCAGTGCCCCCGGAGGACGGCAATTGGAAAGGGCGCTGGCTCAAGGGAACGTGATCGTCCGCCAAGGGGATCGCCGTGCCACGGCGGAACAGGCACTGTACACCGCAGCGGACGGAAAATTCGTTCTTTCCGGCGGCCAGCCCACAATTGCAGATGCTTCCAGCGACACAACCACGGGCCATTCGTTGACCTTCTTTGTAGCCAGTGATACGATTTTGATTGATTCGCAGGAAGGTTCGCGCACACTGACCAAGCACCGGGTTGAGAAATGAACCGGTATGTTGAAACTCCAAGCCGCCGATCTCAGGAAGTCTTACCGGGGTCGGAAGGTCGTTAACGACATCAATTTGGAGATTCAACAGGGTGAAGTGGTTGGGCTGCTCGGGCCGAACGGCGCAGGAAAGACCACGACGTTCTACATACTGGTCGGACTCGCGCGTCCGGACTACGGGCGTGTCATGCTGGACGGCGAGGATATTACCGACCTTCCCATGTACCTACGGGCCCGCAGCGGCATCAGCTACCTCCCCCAGGAACCTTCGGTCTTTCGTAAGCTGACAGTTGAACAGAACCTGCTCGCCGTTCTGGAGACGCTTTCAATCTCTCCCGAGCAGAGGCGCGACCGGGTCGAGGAGCTTCTGGCGCAAATGGGTCTTGAAGGAGTTCGCTACAGTCAGGCGCACGTGCTATCCGGCGGGGAGCGCAGACGCCTGGAAATCGCGCGCTCGCTGGTGCTTTCGCCTGCCTTTGTGCTGCTCGACGAGCCCTTCGCCGGAATTGATCCCTTAACCGTGGTGGATATTCAGAAGATCATCGGGGATCTGAGCCAGGCCGGCATCGGCGTTTTGATGACCGATCACAATGTCCGCGACACGCTCGCGGTCACCAACCGCGCCTACATCATCAGCGACGGCAAAATTTTGGCGGCGGGCACTCCCGCGGAGCTTTCCGCCAACGCTGACGTTCGCCGCATTTATCTGGGAGAGGGTTTCCGGCTGAACTGAAAACCATGAACTGGCTCGCACCCAAATTGCATCTCCGGCTGGCACAGAAGCAGATTCTGACGCCGGGGCTCGTGCAGATGGTCAGCGTGCTGGCGCTGAATCGTCTCGAGCTGCGCGAGATGATCAACCAGGAGATCATGGCGAATCCGGTTCTCGAAGAGCTCTCCGAAGAGGGCGCCACCGCCGATAGCTACACCGACGAAGCCTTCCTGAAGAAAGAAACTGAAAAACTTCCGGAGACCCCGGCAGCCAATCCATTCGATGAATTCGATTTCGGCTCTTTCTTTTCGCAATATCTCGATACCGGCTCGGAACGCGCGGCCAGCGCCGAGCACGAGGAAATCGAAAGACCGTCGTTCGACAAGTTTCTTTCTTCGCCGGCCAGCCTCACCGATCACCTCACCTGGCAGTTGAGCGTCAGCATCTGCAGCGAGACGGTCCGCAAGATCGCCGACACCATCATCGGCAATCTCGACGAAAGCGGCTACCTGACCGCGACCCTCGATGAAATCGCGCAGTCCGGAAACTATTCGATGGAGGACGTGGAAGAAGCCCTGGCCGTGGTTCAGGAATTCGATCCGCCGGGAGTGGCCGCGCGCAATCTGGAGGAGTGCCTGATCATGCAGGTCAAATTGATCGATCCCCAGAACACGCTCGCGCAGCAGATCATCGCCGAACATCTGAAGCTTCTGCAGAATAACCAGCTGAAGGAAGTCGCCCGGGCGCTGAACCGCCCCATTGAGCTCGTCAAGCGCGCCGTGGATCTGATCAAGCGCCTCGATCCAAAACCCGGTCTGCGCTACAACAAGATCGAGCCCCGCCTGGTCGAGCCGGACGTTCAGTTCCGCAAGGTGGACGGCGAATGGCAAGTCTTCATGAACGACGACGACGTGCCGCAGCTTCGCTTGAGCCCCACGTATCGCCGCCTGCTGGCGCGCGACGCGGCCGATCGCGACGTTCGCAACTACGTCAAGGAACGCTTCACTGCCGCCATTCAGTTGATGAAGAATATCGAGCAGCGCAAGCACACCATCCTGCGGGTCTGCAATTCCATCCTGCGCCGCCAGGGAGATTTCCTCGACTATGGCCCCGATCACCTGAAGCCCATGATGATCAAGGAAGTCGCCGAGGAAGTCGGCGTGCATCCCTCGACCGTCAGCCGCGCCGTCGCCAACAAATACGTGCACACGCCGCAGGGCGTTCTCGAGCTGCGCAGCTTCTTTTCGGAATCGGTGAACGGCCCGCAGGGCGGTGAAATGTCGCTGTTGTCTTTGAAGCGGCGCGTCAAACAGATGATCGAAGAAGAGGACACCTCCCATCCGCTGACCGACGAACAGATCACCAAAAAGCTCAGCGACGAGGGCATCCACGTCACCCGTCGTACCGTGGCGAAATACCGCGAAGATCTGCGCATCCCGAGCACCCACCGCCGCCGGGTCAAGGCTTGACCCCGTCCCCGTGCCGCGCCCCGACCGGAAGCCGAACCCTCACCAACTCGTCATCCTCACCGGGCTGTCCGGTTCGGGCAAGCGTTCGGTCCTGAATACCTTCGAAGATCTCGGCTACTACTGCGTGGATAATTTGCCCGTCGCGCTGATTCCCATGTTCAGCGAGCTGTACGAAGGCGGCCGCGGCGAAGTGGAACGCGCCGCCCTGCTGGTGGACGCCCGCGAGGGCGCGCAGATTGACCGCTTGCCGGGAATTTATCGCAAACTGAGCAGCGAACGCGCCGCTACGCTGGTCTTCATCGAGGCGAGCGACGGCGCTCTGCAGCGCCGCTTCAGCGAAACCCGCCGCCCGCATCCGCTCGGCCAGGGGGTTTCCATCGCCGAGGGAATTCGCGAGGAGCGCCGGCGCATGGCTCCGATTCGCCGCCTCGCCGATGTCATCATTGACACCACGAAATTCAACGTGCACGAGCTGCGCCAGCTCATCATCGACCGTTTTCAGAATCCGGGCCGCCGGCCTTTGCTGGTATCGGTCGTGAGTTTCGGCTTTCGTTACGGGATTCCCGCGGATGCGGACCTGGTTTTCGACGTGCGCTTCCTGCCCAACCCGCATTTCGTTCCGCGTCTGCGCCCGTTCAGCGGCAAAGATCCCCGCGTCGCGCGCTACATTCGCTCGTTTCCGCAGACCGGAGAATTTCTGCGCCGCATCGAAAGCCTTTTGGCGTATTTAATTCCGCATTACATCCGGGAAGGCAAAAGCTACCTTACGGTCGCGCTGGGTTGCACGGGCGGGCGGCACCGCTCCGTGGCGCTCGCGGAGGTGATTCGCCGCTCGCTGCAGCGCAAAGGGTACGCGGCCAAAGTCGTGCACCGCGATCTCGACAAGTCCGCTTCCTGATTCCGCGGTGGCACCCGTTTTGCGATTACGGCTTGCAAGATATCGGGGCGATGCTTAGGCTAGGGCAGTTTCCTGCATAAAACTTTGGCGACCAAAACCATCGACGGTCTCGCGGGCGTGACCGCGCACGACGAAATCCGGCGGCTCCTGCGGTATCTGCGGCCTTACGCGCCGCGTCTCGCCGCGGGTATCGTCCTGATCGCCGTGATGGGAGTCGTCGAGTTTCTTATCGCCTTCGCGCTGCGCCCCGCGTTCGACGTGATATTGAATCCGCACTCCACTTCCCAGGCTTTGACGCTGTTTCAGATACCTTTCACCGCCCGCGTGCTCGACCTGCACGCGTTTGTGCCTCGCCACTTTCACAACGTGTGGACGGTGTTCGCCGTCGCCCTGTTGCTGCTCACGCTCGTCAAGGGAGCGGCCGAATACATCGGCAGCATGCTGATCCAGCACGTGGGGCTTTCCGCCGTCACCGATATCCGCAACCAGGTTTACACCCAGCTCGTGCAGCAGCCCATCGGCTTCTTCCAGCACAATCCAGTCGGCCGGGTGATGTCCGCGGTGATTGCCGATATCGAGCAGATTCGCAACGCCTTCTCGGACTGGTTCGCGGAGTTTTTCCGCCAGATATTCGCGCTCGTCGCATTCGTCGCCGTCCTGCTGGTCATCAACTGGCGGATGGCGGTCGGCGCCGCCATTTTGATTCCTCTGGTGGTGTGGCCGGTCAGCAAGTTCGGCCGCCGGATTCGACGTTCGTCCGAAAAGAGCCGCTCGCGCCTGGCGGATTTGAGCCAGATCCTGCAGGAGACGGTCACGGGAAACCGCGTGGTGAAAGCGTTTGGAATGGAAGGGTTCGAGATCCGCAAGTTCCGCCAGGCGGCGCGCGATCTGCTGCGTGAAAACATGCGCTGGATCAGGGCTTTCGCCGCCACTTCTCCGGTGATGGATCTTCTCGGCGCGGTGGTTGTCGCCCTGATTTTGCTTTTTGCGCGCGACGAGATCAAAGCCGGGCGCATGAGCGTCGGCCTTTTCGTGTCCTTCGCCTACGCCTTGTTCAAGGCGTACGAGCCCATTAAACGCCTGAGCAACGTCTATCAGCTCTTCCTGCAGGCCGCGGGAGTCTCCAAGCAGGTCTTCGCCTTCATAGACATGCCGCGAGAAAGAATGGAAGTGCCCGGCGCCAGGGTGTTGCCGCCGTTCTCGAAGTCCGTTGAATTCGATCGCGCCAGCTTCGCCTACGATAGCGGCCCGCTGATTCTGAAAAACATCGACTTGAAAGTTCCCGCCGGCGCGGTGGTCGCCATTGTGGGCTCCAGCGGCGCGGGCAAGACCACGCTGGTGAATCTCCTGCCGCGCTTTCACGACGTGACCACGGGTGTGGTACGAATCGATGGATATTCCGTGAACGACGTCACTCTTCGCTCGCTGCGCGAGCAGATGGCCATCGTCACCCAGGAAACGATTCTATTCAACGATACCGTGCGCAACAATCTCTGCTACGGCCGTCCGGACATGACCGACGACAAAATAATGGCCGCAGCCCAGGCGGCCATGGCGCACGATTTCATCATTCAGATGCCGCAGGGCTATCATACGGTGATCGGCGACCGTGGTCAGCGCTTGTCCGGAGGCCAGCGGCAGCGCCTGGCCATCGCCCGCGCCCTGCTGAAGAACGCGCCAATTCTGATTTTGGACGAAGCGACCTCGGAACTCGATTCCGAGTCCGAGATGCTGGTGCAAAGCGCCCTGAACAACCTGATGACCGGCCGCACGGTGTTCGTCATCGCGCACCGCCTCTCGACCATTCGCCGCGCGGACATGATTGCCGTCCTCGACGACGGCGCGATCCGCGAGCGCGGCACGCACGAAGAGCTTCTCGCGCGCAATGGCATTTACGCGCGGCTCTACGAGATCCAATTCCGCGACGCCGAACCCGTTACGCGCGTTGCAGGGCTCGAATAAGAAATGTCCGGCGCAAAATCACAACTCGCGAATGCGTCCAAGCCCGCGTCGAAGGGCCTGAAGTCCATGACCGGCTACGCGCAGGCGCACGCCACCGAGAGCGGCTTCGGTCTCCGCGTCTCCGTGCGCAGCGTCAATCACCGGTTCCTCGATCTGCACCTGCGCGTGCCCGAGGGATTCGAGCCGCTCGAACCGCGCATTCGCCAGATCGTGCGTGAGCGCGTCCGCCGCGGCCATCTCGACGTTACGCTGCGCTACGAGCTCGCCGGCCCCGCTGCCGTCGCCGTGAATCAGGAAGTCGCCGCGGCTTATTTGCGCGCCGTCTCGGATCTGCGGACGCAATTCGGCATGACCGCCGAACCGGACCTCGCTTCCATCCTGCGCTTGCCCGGCGTGATCGGCACTCCTGCCGCGTCGCTTGACGACGAAATCGCGCGCCTGGAATCGGTCGTCGCTCGATGCCTCACCGAGGCGCTGGACAACCTCGACCGCATGCGCGAACTGGAAGCCGGCGCCCTGCGCGACGATATGTCGGCCCGCCTCGCCAGCATCGCCGGCCTTGCCGCCCGCGTCGAAGTTCTCGCCGAGCGCGCCCGTCCCGCCTTCGCCCGCCGCCTCGAATTGCGATTGAAGGAATTGCTGGGCGAAGTTTCGATCGATCCGGCGCGACTGGCGCAGGAGGCGGCGCTGGCCGCCGAACGCAGCGACGTGTCCGAGGAGCTCGCGCGGCTGGCCAGCCACGTGCATCAATTCGAGTCGCTGCTCGCCGGCGCATCCGACGTCGGCAAGAAGCTGGACTTCCTGCTTCAGGAAATGCAGCGCGAAGCCAACACGCTCTTGTCGAAGACTCCCGGCAACGAAGCCGAGAGCATCGAAATCACCACGCTCGCGCTCGAAATCAAATCCGAGATCGAAAAACTCCGCGAACAGGTGCAGAACATCGAATGAGCCGGCGGCAGCCATTGGTGCTCATCGTTTCCGGACCTTCCGGTTCCGGAAAATCCACGCTGGTGCAAAAAATTCTGGAGCTGCCCGGCACCATGCTGGCTGTTTCGTCCACCACGCGCCCGCCGCGCAAGACGGAAAGCAACGGCAAATGGTACAATTTCATCTCCGAAGCGGAATTCCGGATCATGATCGAGCGGGGCGAGTTTCTGGAATACGCCCAGGTCTTCGGAAAGAACTGGTACGGAACTCCGCGAAAGGCGCTGAACGAAGCGCTCGAGCAAAAAAAAGATCTGGTCCTGGAAATTGACGTTCAGGGCGCGCTGCAGGTAAAAGCAGAAGATGCCGGGCGCTGTCGCGATCTTCGTGATTCCTCCTTCGCGCCAGGATCTGGAACGTCGCATCCGGGAACGCGGCCAGGATTCGGAAGATGAAATTCGCCGCCGGCTCGACCGCGCGCGGCAGGAAATGCTCAGTTACAAGAGTTACGATTTCGCCGTGGTCAACGACGATCTCGAGCGCGCCGGCCGTGAAGTTCAGGCCATCGCGCTGGGCTCGCGCTGTCTGGTGGCGCGGACCGAAGAAAACATTCTGGAGATTTTGAAAACTTTTGGAGGTTGATGTCCTAATGGCTGCACTTACAGGAATACCGGATAGCCAGTTCGCCTACGTGGTAGTCGTGTCGCGCCGCGCGCGCCAGTTGATGATCGGCGGCCGGCCCATGATTGATAACCCCAAGTCGCGCAAGACCTCGCGCATTGCCGAGGAGGAGCTGCAGCTGGGGCTCCTGGAATACTCTTTGCCGGAAGTGCCCGAGGCGGAAGAGAGAGACGGCAAGCGCCGCAAATAGCGGCGCCGCTTTGAAAAGATCATGAAGATCGCTCTCGGCGTCACCGGCGGAGTCGCAGCTTACAAAGCCGCGGAGCTTGTCCGCCGCCTGCAGCAGGAAAAGCTCGACGTGCAGGTGGTGATGACCCGCTCGGCGCAGGAATTTATCACCCCGCTCACCTTCGCCGCGCTCACCGGGAAAAAAGTCATCACCGAAATGTTCGGCGCGGGTGGCGCGGAGGCCGCCAACGTCGAGAGCGCCATCGAGCACATCGCCGTCGCCCAGCGAATCGATCTCTTGCTCGTCGCTCCGGCCACCGCCGACATCCTCGCCCATTTCGCGCAAGGCATCGCCCGCGATTTCCTCTCGACTCTCTATCTCGCGACGAAAGCGCCGGTCGTGGTCGCGCCGGCGATGAACGTCAATATGTGGGAGCATCCCGCGACGCAGGAGAATCTGCAAAAGCTTCGCGCCCGCGGCGTTCACGTCGTGGATCCCGATGAAGGCTATCTCGCCTGCGGCATGACCGGCGCCGGACGCCTCGCCGCAACCGATGCAATCGCCGAAAAAGTCTGCTTCGTGCTGGGGCTGCGCCGCGATCTCGAGGGCCAGTCCGTCCTCGTCACCGCCGGCCCCACGCGCGAAGATCTCGATCCGGTGCGCTTCCTGACCAATCGCTCCTCGGGCAAAATGGGTTACGCGCTGGCGGAAGCGGCCGCGCGCCGCGGCGCGCATGTCGTGCTCGTCAGCGGCCCCACGGACCTCGCGGCTCCCGACGGTGTGGATTGGGTTCCCGTGCGCTCAACTGAAGAAATGCGCAACGCCGTCCGCGAGCGCGCCGCGGACGCAAACGTCGTCATCATGGCCGCGGCCGTGGCGGATTATCGTCCCGCTGCCGCGCAATCGCAAAAACTCAAGCGCGGCGACGGCGGGCTGACGCTCGAGCTCGAGCCTACGCCGGATATTCTCGCCGAGCTTGGCCGCGACTCCGTTCAGCAAAGCGGCCGGCGCGTGCTGGTCGGCTTCGCCGCCGAAACGGATCGCCTCGCCGACAATGCCCGCGGCAAACTCGCGCGCAAAGGCGCGGACATGATCGTCGCCAACGACGTCACCCAGGAAGGCGCCGGCTTCGACACCGACACCAACATCGTCACCCTCTTTCTGCGCGACGGCCGTGAGCTTCCTCTTCCGAAACTCACCAAGTTCGAAGTCGCCAACCGCATCCTCGACCGCGTCCTCGAAATACAAAAGCACTAACGGTTTGCGTCGGCACGTTGACACCCCTGCCGTAGTGAGTTACAAACCTTCGACGGACTTTTTTGCGTTCCACAGAAACCCCGTGGATCGGACTGGACAAAACAAATGGAAAACGTACGACGATTGCGCTGTGCGTGTGCGCTGCTGGCCGCCCTGTTGCTCGCCTTCGGCGCGCCGATGGTCCGGGCCCAACAGGCCAAGGACAAAGCCGCCGAGCCTGCGGCGAACAAGCCGGAATCGCTCGGCTTCTCATCCGAACGGCTCGACGTTCTCCACAAAGCGATCCAGGATCAAGTGGACCAGAAATATCTCGCCGGCGTCGTCACTCTGCTCGCGCGTCACGGCAAGGTCGTCGAGCTGAAGGCCTACGGCAAGAAAGACATCGCCGCCGGCACGCCCATGACCACCGACACCATTTTCCGCATTTTCTCGATGACCAAGCCCGTCACTGGCGTCGCCATGATGATTCTCTATGAGCAAGGCAAATGGCATCCCGAGGATCCCATCTCCAAATACATTCCCGAATTCGCCCACCTCAAGGTCTACAAGGGCATGGACGCGGACGGCAAAATGATTCTCGAGGATCCCGTTCATCCGCCGACGATGCACGAGCTGATGACCCACACCGCCGGATTCACCTATGGTGCCTTCGGCAATACGCCGGTGGACAAAATGTATCAGGCCCAGGGCATATTGCAGTCGAAGTCGCTGCAGGACATGGTCGACAAGCTCGCGAATATTCCGCTGCTCTACCAGCCGGGCACCAAGTGGGTTTACAGCGTCTCGATGGATGTGCAGGGCTACATCATTGAAAAGCTCTCGGGCCAGACGCTGCCTGATTTCTTCCAGCAGCACATTCTCGGCCCGCTGGGCATGAAGGACTCCGGCTTTTACGTGCCCAAGGACAAATGGGATCGCTTCGCCACTCTGTACGTGGGCGACGCTCACGGCCAGGTCGTCCCGGCTCCCGGCCCTCCCGGCGCGGGCTACGACCATCAGCCGGCCATGCCTTCGGGCGGCGGGGGAATGGTTTCGACCGCGCAGGATTATTTGCGTTTCGCGCAGATGCTGCTCAACGATGGCGAACTCAACGGCGTGCGCATCCTCGCGCCCTCGAGCGTGCACCTCATGACCTCCAACCATCTACCGCCCAGCTTGATGACTGGCGAATTCTCGATTGGTTTTGAGCACATACGGCCCGGCATGGGCTGGGGCTATGACTGCGCGGTTTTCACAGACCCGGCGGAAGCCGACGAAATCGTCGGCAACGGTACCTTTTACTGGCTCGGCGCGGCGGACACCTGGTTCTGGGTCGATCCGACCAACGACCTGATTTTCGTTGGCATGACCCAGCATCTGTTCGGCGTTGGACAGCCTAATGTGGAGGATCTCAGCCGGCCGCCCGTTTATCAGGCGCTCGTGAAACCGAAGATGTAGTCCGAGCGCGCTTGAATTTCTTGCGGCTCAATAGAACGGGAGGCTCATGGATCCCTCGAATCGCGCACGCATGGAAGCGTGGCTCCGCTACGCCGAAGATCTCCGCCTCGGCCCGTACTATCGCGATCGTGCAACGCAAGAATCTGTCGGGCAATCCGCGCAGCCACTCACCGAGGCTGAGATCGTGGCTTCCGCCACGCCGCCCTCGCGCGCCATCGCCGCTGCGGCCACTGCTGCCGGCCGACAAACTTTCGCGGAGGCGCCCAAACCCGCGCCAGTCGTCATCCCGGCTGTCGCCAGCCCGTCGCTCTTCGAGGAAAAAATCGAAAACGACTCGCTCGAGCGCATCCGTCAGGACATCGGCCCCAACTGCACGCGTTGCAAATTGCACGAGGGCCGCACCAACATCGTCTTCGGCGTCGGAAATCCCAAAGCGCAACTCGTCTTCGTCGGCGAAGGTCCCGGCCGCGATGAAGACATGCAGGGCGAGCCGTTCGTCGGTCGCGCCGGAAAACTTCTCACCCAAATGATCGAAGCCATGGGCTTGCGCCGCCAGGACGTTTACATCTGCAACGTCGTCAAATGCCGCCCGCCTGAAAATCGGCTGCCGGAAAAGGACGAAATCGCGACCTGCTCGCCTTATCTCGTTCGCCAGCTCGGCGTGATTCAACCGAAAGTAATCTGCTGCCTCGGCAGCTGCTCCGCGCAGACCATGCTGCAGACCACGCAGGGCATCTCGCGGTTCCGCGGCGAATGGTTCGATTACCACGGCTCGAAATTGATCGCCACCTATCACCCGGCCTACCTGCTGCGCAATCCGCCGGCGAAAAGCGAGGTCTGGAAGGATTTGCAGAAAATCATGGCCGTCCTCGGCCTCGAACTCCCAAAGAAAAAATGACCGTCTCGCAAACGTCAGTCATCCTCGACGAAATGTTCGGATAAGCGCCGTCGGCGCGGCAGTATCTAGCCCAGCCCGGCAGGGCTGGGGAACAAAGCCGTCGAATCTTGAGCGCCGTAGGTGCGGCACATTTTGCGCGGCTCACGCTGGACCGCGCAAGCGAAACCACGAAGGTGAAAGCGTGGGGCTTTCGCCCCGCAAGAAATCGCCGGCGAAAGATCGGGCTTTAGCCTCGGAGATTACACTCCTACAATGATCGCTCTTCTGCCGCCGAAGACCCGCGTCGCGTAAATTATAGGGAACACCCTTGGACATCCTCCTCGGAATATCGGCGGCACTCGGCTGGGGCGTGGCGGATTTTTCCGCGCGCTTTGCCTCGCGGCGCATCGGCGCCTTCCGCACGCTCATGGTCATCCAGTTCTTCGGCTTTACTGCCCTCAGCGCTTTCCTCTGGCTCACCGGAGGATTCTCCCGCAGCTTCGCTCCCGGTTGGACACCCTGGCTCTTCGCCGCCATCGCCGGCCTGATCAATACCCTTGCGGGGCTCTGTCTCTATCGCTCCTTCGAAGTCGGAGCCATCAGCATCGCCGGCCCGGTCTCCTCTTCCTACCCGGCGCTAACCGTCGCGCTCGCGGTCGCAAGCGGCGAACGCATCCACGCTCTTCGGGGCGCTGGCCTTGCGCTCACCTTCATCGGAATGATTCTCGCCGCGCTCACCTTCGCGCCCGACGAAAAACACGCCATTGACCCGCACACGCATCACGCCCACGCGCATCTGTCGAAGGGCGCAGCTTTCGCCATCGTCGCCGCCACCGGCTACGGCGTAATGTTCTGGTGGCTGGGCTTTCACGTCGTTCCGCTCGTGGGCGGCGTTGTCTCGGTGTGGGTCATTCGCCTCACCACGCTCAGCACGTTGCTATTGGTCGGCTTGCCCACCGGCAAAGCTCTTCCGCTCCCGCGCGGCAACGTCTGGTGGCTACTCCTCCTCACCGGCCTGACGGACACCTCCGCTTTCGTCGCCAATAACACCGGTCTCGGCTCCGGCCACGTCGCCGTCGTCAGCGTGCTCGCATCTCTCTACGGCGCCGTCACCGTGCTGCTCGCGCGAATCTTCCTCCGCGAGCGCATGGAACGCAGCCAGTGGTTCGGCATCTTCCTGATTTTCG
This sequence comes from uncultured Acidobacteriota bacterium, assembly GCA_963814605.1. Taxonomy (GTDB): domain Bacteria; phylum Acidobacteriota; class Terriglobia; order Acidiferrales; family UBA7541; genus Palsa-295. The sequence continues at coordinate 2,209,651 of CAWFDD010000002.1, forward strand.
TCGGCATCGTCCTCGTCAGCCTCTAGAGATTCTCCACACCAGCCCGCTCCAAAACCTTTCTCGCAGGCTGCTACACTATTGCGCTGCCATGGCTCCACGCTATTGCGAGGTCGCGCTCCCTGTTCCTCTCCGCTCGACGTTTACGTACGCCGTGCCTGCGTCGCTTGACGGCGAGCCCCTCGTAGGCCGCCGCGTCGTCGTGCCCTTTGGCCGCCGCGCGATGATTGGCGTGGGCCTCTCGGAATCCGACCGCCCGCCGGACATCCCGCGCGTGAAAGAAATCGCACAGGTGATGGACTCCGTTCCCGCGCTTCCGCCGAAGCTCCTGGAACTCGGCCACTGGATCAGCCGCTACTATCTCGCGCCTGTCGGCGAGGCATTCCGCGCCATGCTGCCCCCCGAGATCGAGCTGCGGCACGACCGCGAGTATTCGCTCACCGACGCAGGCAGCGCTTATCTCCGCGAACTTGCCGCCACCGACGAATTGACCGATCAGGAGCAGTCGGAGCTCGCGCTGCTGCAGCACGTCGACAACTCCGGCGTGAGCAAACGCCGAAAACGGATCGACGAAGCGGCTGCGGAAGCGCTCGTCCGCCGGGGCTATCTTTCCGCGCGCGATGTTCTGCGCCAGCGGAAAACACGGATGCAGAAAATCGTGTCCTGGAATCGAAACTCCGATGAGCAATCCGTAGGTCAGCCCGAAAAGCGCGTTCGCGAAGTATTGGCGGACGCGGGAGCTCCGCTGCCGCTTGAATTGCTCATTAAAAAGGCGGCTGTCACTCCGCTGGTTATCAAAAGGCTGGAAACAGCGGGCATGCTGGTCACCTGGGAAGAACCGATCACGCCCGGTGAAGATCCGTGGGACACCGATTTCGTTCCGCCGGCGAATGTTCTGAACGCCGAGCAGAAGGAAGCGCTCGGGGAAATTTGGCGCTGGCTCGTGGCCGGGAAATTTTCGGCCGGCCTGCTTCACGGCGTCACCGGCAGCGGAAAAACGGAGGTTTATCTCGGCGCGATCGAAGCGGCGCTGTCGCGCGGCAAAACCGCCATCGTCCTCGTCCCTGAAATTGCTCTCACGCTCTGGGTCGGGCGCCTGGTTCGCGCGCGATTCGGCGAAGGCGTCGCCGTGCTGCACAGCGGCCTGCCGGACATCGAGCGCGCGCGCGAATGGTGGCGCGTTCGCCGCGGCGAGGCCAAGGTCGTCGTCGGCACGCGCTCCGCTGTTTTCGCGCCGCTCGAAAATCTGGGTCTGATCATCGTGGACGAGGAGCAGGAAGCGAGCTACAAGCAGGAAGAAACGCCGCGCTACAACGGCCGCGACACCGCCGTCTATCGCGCGCGTCTGGAGGGCGCGGCCGTCCTGCTCGGCTCGGCCACGCCGTCGCTGGAGACCTACCACAACGCCCGCGCCGGAAAATACCATCTGCTCAAGCTGACCTCGCGCGTCGAAAATCGTCCGCTCGCCGATGTGCGCATCGTGGATCTGCGCGAAGATTTTCGCCGCCAGCACCGCGCCTCGCCGATTTCCGAAGCGTTGCGTGCAGCCATCGCCTTGCGCCTCGAGGAACACACCCAGGCCATGGTGCTCATCAACCGCCGCGGCTACTCATGGTCGCTGATGTGCCGCAGCTGCGGAGCGATGGTGCAGTGCCAGAATTGCAGCATCGCGCTCACCTATCACAAAAGCCGCCAGCGCCTGGAATGCCACTACTGCGGCTATTCCATGCGCCCGCCGAAGCAGTGCCCGAAATGCCGCGCCGAGTACATGTACTTCGTCGGCGATGGCGCGGAGCGCGTGGACGAGTATCTGCGGGAGCAATTCCCCGCCGCGCGCGTCGCGCGCCTGGATCGCGACACGGTGCGCACCAAGCGCGAGTACCAGCAGGTGCTCGGCGCGTTCGCCAAAGGCGAGATTGATGTTCTCGTCGGCACGCAAATGGTGGCCAAGGGCCACGATTTCGAGCGCGTGACTCTGGTCGGGGTGGTGGCCGCCGATCTGGCGCTCGGCCGCCCGGATTTTCGCGCCGCCGAGCGCACCTTCCAGCTGCTCACGCAGGTCGCCGGCCGCGCCGGCCGTGGCGAGCTCGCCGGCGAAGTGCTCGTTGAAACCTACTATCCCGAGCACTACGCCATCCAGTACGCCGCGCAGCAGGACTACGTCTCTTTCTACGAGAAAGAGGCGCACTTCCGTCGCGTCCTGCACTATCCGCCGTTCACCGCGCTGGCGACGGTTCTCGTCCGCGACCGCAGAGTCGAGAACGCCATTCGCTGGTCGCGGGCGCTGGCCGGATATTTCGCGCCGTTTGAAAATCAGGGCGTGAAGATTCTCGGTCCCGCGGCCGCGCCGCTGGCGCGCCTGCGCCGCGACTATCGCTTTCAATTCGTGCTGAAATCGCCGCACCGCGCAGCGCTCGGAAAGGTTCTCGCGGGCGCGCTCGATTTCTGCGCCGCAAAAGAAATCCCCGAAACCGCCGTCCTCGTTGACGTCGATCCCGTCAATTTGTCGTAGGCCGCGACAAGCGTTCGTGGCACAATTCACCGACATGAAACCCCGTGCACTGCGAATCGTCTTGCCGGGCGGATCGGGCCAAGTCGGAACGATTCTGGCCAGACACTTTCATAGCCGGGGCCACGGCGTGGTGGTTCTCGCGCGACGTGTGACGCCTGCGCCATGGAAAGTTGTCCCGTGGGACGCCGTAACGACGGGCCGCTGGTGCGACGAACTCGAAAATGCAGACGTTGTGATCAACCTCGCCGGGCGCAGCGTCAACTGCCGTTACACAGCCGCGAAATCGTCGCGAGATCAAAGACTCGCGAACGCATTCGACGAGAATCATCGGCGAAGCCATCCGTCAGGTACGCAGCATCCCCCTAGCGTATGGATGAACGCGAGTACCGCCACGATTTATCGCCACGAGTTCGACTGCCCGATGGACGAACTCACGGGCGAGATCGGCGGCCACGAACCGAACGCCCCGGATACGTGGCGCTTCAGCATTGACGTCGCTACCGAGTTGGGAGGAACGCATTCTTCTCGTCGCCTGCGCCCGCAACGCGTAAGATCGCTCTTGCGCAGCGCGATGATTATGAGTCCGGATCGCGGCGGCGTGTTCGACACGCTCCTGCGACTGGTTCGATTCGGCATGGGAGGGGCTTCCGGATCAGGAAGGCAATTCGTCTCCTGGATTCACGACCGCGATTTTCTGGCGTCGATCGACTACTTGCTTGTCCATGATGACCTTGACGGCGCGATCAATCTCGCGTCGCCCAATCCGCTTCCCAACGCGGAGTTCATGGCCGCTCTGCGAAAAGCTTGGGGGACACGCATCGGACTGCCTGCCACCGAATGGATGTTAGAGGTTGGCGCGATTTTTCTTCGGACCGAAACAGAATTGATATTGAAGAGCCGCCGCGTGGTTCCCCGTCGGATGCTCGTTCACGGATTCAAGTTCGAGTTCCCGGAGTGGCTGGCCGCAGCTCAAAACCTTGTGCAGCGCTGGCGAAAAGCCTCCGACGCCGAAGTCTAGCGCGGCCGCTTCGCTAGTGCAGGGTCACCGGCCAGGGAGTGAAGCACAGAAGAAAAATCGCGAGGGCCCCGACGGCCCACAATCGCCGGGCGGGTTCGAGCGGCTGCCAGGGGTCGTACACCGGCGGATGCTTGAAGCGCAGCGAGAGAAGCAGCAGGATAATTCCCCAAGTGGCCCACCCGTGCCACGCCCAGATGCCCAGCCCGATTAATCCGAGCGATACCCCCAGAGAAATTCTGGCGTGCCGATCGCTGGTGAGGCTGTACATGATGTGCCCGCCGTCCAGTTGCCATGCCGGCAGAAGATTCAGCGCGGTCACCAGCAGTCCGATGGACGCGGCGCGGCCCACCGGATTCAGCAGCAGCCAGGTCACGTCAACGTGCGGATGAAATTCCGCGCTCAGCAATCGAACCAGCAGCGGGTGGCCGAAGACGACTGCCGAGCTTTCTTCCGCGCCCGGCACGATGCGCGAATTGGCAACACCATAGGCCAGCGCGGGCAGCGCGACAAGAAATCCCGCGACCGGACCCCCAAGTCCCACGTCAAAAAGCGCGCGACGCGTGGTGATCGGCGAGCGGATGCGGATGAACGCGCCGAAGGTTCCGAACAGCGTCGGCGCGGGAATGAAATAGGGATAGCTGGCGTTGATTCCGTAAATCCGGCAGGCGATGTAGTGCCCCATCTCGTGGGTGAACAGAATCAGCAGCAGCGTGAAGGAAAACGGAATGCCGAGCGCGAGCAGGCGGGGATGCTGGAACGGCAGGAGCATCAGCGCGAAGGGATCCTGGTAGCCGGAAAACGGCTCGCGGTTCTGTGCGTAGGAGAGTCCAAATTCCGCGCCGACGGCAAGCGTGGAGACGACAGTAAGCAAGAAGAGAATCAGCGCGGGCCAGAGCGGGTCGCGAGGGGGCCGGGGCGGACGCAAATCAATGGGCGGAGGGTAATGGACGTCGAGGACTTCGAACGGCGTCTTGCCGTAGCCGCTTCCCTCGCTCATGTGCGTATGCTCATGGTGTGAATACGAATTTGGATGCGGCGGCGCGGCATGCGGGTGCGCCTTCGAAAATGTTTCGCTCGCTGACTCGCCCAACCGGCGCCTAGCCGCGCGAGCGCTCAGGACTTTGCGGCGGGCGACGGGAGCGACTGAAGTTCCTTGCCGGGCTTGAACCGCACGGCCTTGCCCGGAGGGATTTTCACCTGCTGGCCAGTGCGCGGGTTGCGGCCGATTCCGGTCTTGCGCGGCTTCACATTGAATACGCCGAAGCGGCGCAGTTCGATGCGGCGTCCGCGGCCGAGCGAATTCTTCATGGCCTCGAAAACGGTTTCGACCGCCTGTTCGGCCTTGGTGCGGGTAATATTGGTTTTCTGAACGATGGCGTTTACGATGTCGAGCTTGATCACGAATGCCTCCGGGAATGACCTGCTTTGGCCGGAAACCTATGCTAGACAGGGGTTTGCGGGTTGTCAAGCGCGGCGCCGTATAATACACTGCGCGATTCCAAAGGAGGCCTTGATGGCGGTGAAGTCGGACAAGTGGATTCGCAGGATGGCGCGCGAGCACGGCATGATCGAGCCCTTTGCCGACCGCCAGGTGCGCGACGGAGTGATCAGCTACGGCGTTTCGTCCTACGGCTACGACATGCGCGTGGCCAATGAGTTCCGGATTTTCACCAACGTGAATTCCACGATCGTGGACCCGAAACATTTTGATGCAAAATCCTTCGTCGAGTTCACCGGCGACGTGTGCATCGTGCCGCCGAATTCGTTCGCCCTGGCGCGCTCGGTGGAGTTTTTCCGGATCCCGCGCAACGTGCTGACGCTGTGCGTGGGAAAATCCACGTACGCGCGATGCGGGATCATCGTGAACGTCACGCCGTTCGAGCCGGAATGGGAAGGGTTCGTCACGCTCGAGATTAGCAACACCACTCCGCTGCCCGCCAAGATCTACGCCAACGAAGGACTCGCCCAGGTGGTCTTTTTCGAATCCGACGAGCAGTGCGAAGTCTCCTACAAAGACAAAAAGGGAAAGTATCAGTCGCAGCAAGGAATTGTCCTCCCGAAGATTTGACGACGCGGGCACTGCGGTCGCGAAATTTCTGGAAGATTCGAGCTTGAAAAAGTGTGACGATTGGCGTGTGCCATTTTTCTTTGTTTTCAGCGAGTTAGGCTGAAATTTAATTGACACCTTGTGTCGATTGATTTTGCACAGGGTGGTGCCCTTTTGCATGGCCTGCGTCGAATTCGAGCGCCGTTTCATTTCACGTCCTTCCTGTACCGAGGCCGCCTTGGCGGCCGAACGCGTCCTTTCAGGCCGACTGCGCCCTCGATCGAGGCTAGCACCGAACAGAATTTGATTTGTCGAGTGGCGCCTGTGGACTTTTGCGGAGGAGACGGAAGCATCGTGGCAGGCGGAAGCATGGGATGAGAAATCGTTGCCAGTAAGAGGCGGTGCGAATATAGTTCCCCTGAAGTTGGCTGGCGAAACGCGGGACAAAACTTAGTTACATACGCCGGAGGCTTTATGAAACACGCCATCGTTTCCACCCTCGTTGTGGCGGTCGCGCTTACGACGGTTGGCGCCAGCCGGACAATCGCGGCGCCTGCGTCCTGCGAGAGCCTCGCTTCGATCAAGTTGGCGGACACGACGATCACGTCGGCAATGTCCGTGGCGGCGGGTCCGTTTACTTCGCCCGGCGGGGGCCAGCCAATGACATTGCCGGCGTTTTGCCGCGTGGTGGGGACAACCAAGCCGGCGATTCAATTCGAGGTGTGGCTACCGCTCGAGAACTGGAACGGGAAATTCGAAGGCGTGGGAAACGGGGGCATGGCCGGTGTGATCAGCTACGCGGCGATGGCGACGGCATTGAATCGAGGCTACGCGACGGCGAGCACGGACACTGGGCACGTGAGCAAGGGAGTCTTTGATGCCAGTTGGGCGCTTGGGCACCCCGAACTCGTCGCGGATTTCGGTTACCGCGGACTGCATGTGACCACGGTCAATGGAAAAGAGATTGCGCGCACGTTTTACAGCCGGCCGCTCGAACACTCCTACTACGTGGGCTGCTCGAAGGGCGGCCAACAAGGGTTGATGGAAGCGCAGCGATTTCCGGAAGACTACGACGGATTGATCGCCGGCGACCCGGCCAACAATATGACGGGGCTCTATACGGGCGGCCACCTGTGGTACTCGCTGGCCACCGAGAAGGATCCCGAAAGTTATATTCCCGCGAATAAGGTTTCGATTCTGACCGATGCCGTCAACGCGTCGTGCGACGCGCTCGACGGAATCAAGGACGGTGTGCTGAACGATCCCCGGCAGTGCAAGTTCAATCCTGACGTGCTGACGTGCAAGGCGGGCCAGGATCCGGCGAGCTGTTTTACACCGAAGCAGGTGAAGGCGATCAAGGACATATGGGCCGGCGCGCGCGATTCATCGGGGCAACTGATTTTTCCGGGGCTCGTGCCGGGCGGCGAGGCAGGACCGGCAGGATGGGCGACCTGGCTGACCGGCTCGGCTCCCTACAGCGGACTTCACTGGACATCCGCGGACGGATTCTTCAAATACATCGTGTACGACGATCCGAACTGGGACTTTCGCGCGTCGAACTACGACATGGACGCGAAACTGGCGGTAAAGAAAGCCGGGCAAGCGCTCGACGCGGTTGATCCGAATCTGCTGCCGCTGAAGCAGCGCGGCGCCAAGCTGATCGTGTATCACGGCTGGAGCGACCCGGACATTTCTCCGTTGAATTCGATCAACTATTACGAGAGCGTGGTCACGCGCGTCGGCGGAACGAAAAGCCGGGAGCAGGCGCTGAGCGACACGCAGGATTTTTTCCGGCTGTTCATGGTCGCCGGGCATGCAGCATTGCACCGGCGGTCCGGGCCCCAGCAGGTTCGATATGCTCAGCGTGCTCGAGCAATGGGTGGAGCACGGCGTGGCGCCGCAGCAGGTGGTAGCGGCGCACGTGACGAACGGCGTGACCGATCGCACGCGGCCGCTGTGCCCGTATCCGCAAATTGCGGCGTACAAGGGATCGGGCAGCACCGACGAAGCGGGGAATTTTGCGTGCAAGGCGCCGTGACGCGGCACGACGATTTCAAGTTGGCCGTCATTCCTGAGGGCGGCCGATTTCGAATGCGATTGACGACCCTTCGGCTCCCGCTGGTCGCTCCCTTTGGCCGCGTCGCACGGCCTCAGGGCAGGCAGGGCGCCGCTCCAGGTCGGATCGGCAGAGGTGATTCATGTTCACGCATACGCGTCGTGAAGTGCTGAAGTCGGCGGTGAGTCTGGGAGTGGGAGCCGTGGCAGCCGACGCGCTGGCTGGGTCGGGGAAGAGCGCGGCCGGGCAGGGAGCGGCATCCGGCGGCGCTGCATTTTTCCCGGGATTCAAGCCGGGGAAATTTGCCGCTACCGGCGCCACCATCAATTACGTGATTGGCGGGAGCGGATCGCCGGTCCTAATGATGCACGGCTATCCGGAAAATCATTTGATGTGGCGGAAGGTCGCGCCGGAACTTGCCAAAAGCCACACCGTGATTGCGGCGGACCTGCGGGGATACGGCGACAGCAGCAAGCCGGCCGGCGGCGGCGATCATGCCGACTATTCGAAGCGGGCCATGGCGCAGGATCAAGTGGAACTGATGCGCAGCCTGGGTTTTCCGAGCTTCGCGGTGGTGGGGCACGACCGCGGAGGGCGCGTAGGACATCGCATGGCGCGCGACCACCGCGAGGCGGTGACCAGAATCGCAGTGCTCGACATCGTGCCGACCTACACGCTTTACCACTCAGTGACGCGGGAATTTGCGACGGCTTACTACCACTGGTTTTTCCTGATCCAGCCGGCGCCGTTTCCGGAAACGCTGATCGGCAACAGCGTGGAATTTTTCATGCAGCGGTCGCTGGGGGCGCTGGTGCCGCAGGCGATCGAGCCGGACGTGTTTGCGGAATACCTGCGGACGTTTCGCGAGCCCGCCGGCGTTCACGCGTGCTGCGAGGATTATCGCGCGGGCGCGTCCATTGACCTTGAACATGATGCCGCCGATCTTTCAAACAAGATTACGTGCCCGCTGCTGACTCTGTGGGCGGAAAAAGGGCCGATGAACCGGCTGTACGACGTGGTCGCGGTGTGGAAGGAATTCGGGACAAACGTGAGCGGGAAAACGATTCCCGCGGGGCATTTCATGGTGGAAGAAAAGCCGCAGGACGTGCTGGTGGAACTGACGAAATTCTTGAGCGCTTGAACAGCCCTCAGAGGCTAAAACCCTACTTCGGGATCCTTTGTGTGTCGGAGCCAAAGATCCGGCACACTGCAGATTAATACCGAGACAAGTTTAGCTGACGAACGGCGAGACCTGGCCCCATTTGCCGGTGAAAACGAACGACGACACCGGCTTGCGTTCGCGAGGAGCGAGCTCGCGCTCGCGGAGTGGGTCACCGAGAGCTTCGGGAGTGCCGGGATAACCGAGCGCCATGCCCGCGACGGCTTCGAAGTGCTCCGGGATGCCGAAAACTTCGCGCGCTTTTTCGGGGTCGATGCCGGCCATCTGGTGAACTTGTAGTCCGAGGGACGTCGCTTCGAGAGAGAGCGTGGCGGCGGCTTGGCCCACGTCGTGAAATGCGTGGCGATTCTGGGAACGGTCGTGCGGCATCTTGAGCCCGGCCACGCTGAGCGCGATCACCGGCGCATTTTTTGCCCAGCCCTGATTGAACTCCACGAAAGTGCTGAGAACTTTGGCGAAATTCTCGGGATCGTCCTTGGTGGCCACGATGAAATACCAGGGCTGGGCGTTGTAGGAAGATGCGGCCCAGCGCGCCGCTTCGAACAGGCCGCGCAATTTTTCGGGCTCGACGGCGCGGGCCTCGAATGCGCGCGGACTCCAGCGATTGGCAATCAGATGATTGATGGGTACTGCGGTGGGTGCCGGCTTCTTATGATCGGACATGAGGAATCATCCTCCTTAGATTAGCGCAACATTTTAACTACAACTTGGATGCTGGACGTGGTGGAACGATTCGCCGGCGCGCGGCGTTCCGCCTGTTACGGTTTCTGCGTGGGGCGGAGAAGTACTTCGCTGATAAAGCTCTGCGGCGCCTGGGTGAGAATCATCTCGACGGCGTGAGCGATGTCCTCGGGCTGGAGCATTTTGCGCGGGTCTTTCTTTGAGTGGGGTGAAAAATCGGTGGCCACCGAACCGGGGCAGACGGCGCTAACCCGGATGCCGTGAGCGCGGAGATCCTCGGCCATGCATTCGGTTAGGCCGAGCAAGCCCCACTTCGATGCGCAATAGATGGCGCCGCCGGCAAAGGCGTTCTTGCCCGCGAGCGAGGCGATGTTGATGATGTGTCCGGCTTGACGGGCGATCATTCCGGGCGCGACCGAGTGGCTGAGCAGGAACACCGATTTCAAATTGGTGTCTAATACCGCGTCCCAACTCGCTTCGGTGGCGTCCTGGATCGGGCCGAAGACGCCGATGCCGGCGTTGTTGACGAGTATTTCGATGGGGCCGAGCGACTGCTCGGTCTTCTGGACGAGAGAGGCAATATCGCCCGGACGGGAGACGTCCGCCGGGACTGCGAGCACCGGGACACCGCGACGTTCGAATTCCGCGGCCACGGCGATGAGTCTACCGGGGTCGCGTGCACAGAGGGCTAGCTTCGCCCCCATCGTTGCCAGGCTTCGGGCGATGGCGAGTCCGATGCCGCGGCTGGCGCCGGTGATCAAGGCGACTTTTGCTTCGAGAGGCTTGGCGTGAGACATAAGCGATCTCCATCAGGCGACACGCGGCCCGGGACGCATCATCCTATCACGCAGGAGTCGGCCTCCCCCCATGCGCGAACGGGCAAACATGGCGGAATCGAATGACACGGAAGGTTTTACACTTGCGCGGGTAGAATGGTTTCCCTATAATCCCGGAGATTTCGTTATGTTGCGTGAAGGTCCCGCAGGCATCGCGTTTGCGAGTCTGAACCCAGCCGAATACAGGCCATAATCCAGGAGGCAGGAAAGTGATCATGCGAAGGCATCTGAACCGGTCGGCATTTATTCTCGCTGCGCTCGTCCTCGCGTCGCTTTCTCCACGGGCTGCGGTAGGACAAGCGGCTACGTCGAGCCAACAACCGACCTACACGCTGCCGGAATACAACTCCCTGCAGGCGGCACAGGCGGAAAAGGATCCGCAGGCGCAGATCAGACAGCTCGACAGCTTCGTGCAGCAGTACCCGAACTCAACGCTGCTGCAATATATTTATCAGATGTATTACACGGCGTACTACAAATCGAAAAACATCCCCAAGGCGATCGAATACACGGACAAACTGGTCGCGCTCGGCGACAAGGCGGATGTCTGCTCGCGGGTGCAGGCGCTTCAGGCCCGCATGCAACTCTTCGGCTTGCAACCTGCCCCGACAGGCCCGGACGCCCGCGATCAGTTGACAAAACAGAGGGACGCCGCGTTGCTGGGCGTAAAGTTACTTCCGGATCTTAAGACATGTAATCCGAAGCTGACCGACGATCAGCTGAAAGTCTTCCGGCATGATTTCGAGGGAGCCGCGGGAGCAGTGGACGTGATGCTGAAAGACTACCCGGCCGCCGAAGACGCCTACAAAGCTCAATTGGCGCTCAATCCGAACGATCCCGTGGCGAGCTACCGCCTGGGGCTGGCCTACCTGCAATCCACTCCTCCGCAGTCGCTCGACGGATTCTGGGCGCTGGCCCGCGCTGTTGACCTGAAGATCCCGGAAACCGACAAGATCAAGGATTACCTGCGCAAGACGATTGTGAATTATCAACAGCCGAACTGCGACACGCTGGTGGACGCGCAGTTGAGTGAATTGCTGCAACTGGCGGCGAATGCGCCGGAGCGGCCGGCGACTTATTCGATACCCAGCGCGGCGGACATCCAGAAGGTTGCGCAGGCCAGCACCATCATCACCGTAATCGGAGATCTGAGCGGCGGCGGAGACAAGGCGAAGCTGACCTGGCTGGCGATCTGTGGCGCGGAATTTCCGCAGGTGATCGGCAAAATCATCGAAGTGAAGAAATCGGACAACTTCGTGGACATCATGACGTTCACCAGCGCCAGCCCGGATGAAATTGCGGCGGCGACCACGGCCAACATGGATGTGAAAGTCTGGACGACCGCACCGCCAGCCGGATCCACAACGGCGCAAATCACGCCGCAACCCGATGTGGTGCGGGTGCAGAAGGACGATGAGATTCAATTTTCGGGGACGCTGGTGAGCTACGATCCTTCACCTTTCGTGCTGCACTGGGACTCGGTGAAGGTGGATCCGAGCACGATTCCGGATAAGGGCGGCGCTAAGAAGCCGGCTGCGCACAGGCCGGCGCCAAAGTCCTAGCGGCAAAACTGCAATCGGCGTACTCAGGTTGAGCGATTTAACGGCCGGTCCGGAAACGGGCCGGCCTTTTTCATTGGGCGAGGCGCGAGAACACCGGCTCGGCAAGTGGGTTGTGCGCAATTGGATGAACCCTTCGGTCGCCCGCCCAGGCGGACCCCCTCAAGGTGACCATCCTGATCGGATCGTCAACGGCGGCGGAGCGGGTGGTCAAGATGGTATTCGGTGATCTTGCGGCTCAGCGTATTGCGGTGAATTCCCAGGATTCTGGCCGCGCGACATTGATTGCCGCGGGAGTGTTCCAAAACGCGCCGGATGAATTTCTTCTCGAACTCCGTCATGGCTTCTTCGAGCAGAATGCCGCGATCGACCATCATTCCGACCAGAGAATCCAGTTGTTCTTTCACGTGTGCATGCTCCGCAGCGAAGCTTCGAGAGAATCTTCCGCAAATTAATCGAGTGCGTGGCCGGTGATGCGTTGATAGGCGTCCCGATACTTCTGCTGCGTACCCGCGACGACGTCCGGAGGCAGCGGAGGGGCAGGAGGCTGCTTGTTCCAGCCGATGCGCTCGAGATAGTCGCGGACAAACTGCTTATCAAACGAAGGCTGCGCCTTGCCGGGTGAATACTGGTCGGCAGGCCAGAAGCGCGAGGAATCCGGCGTGAGCGCCTCGTCAATCCAGATGAGTTCATTGCCGCGGAGGCCGAATTCGAATTTTGTGTCGGCAATAATGATGCCGCGGGCGGCGGCGTGCTCGGCAGCCCGGCGATAGAGCGTGAGGCTGACGTCGCGAAGTCGCTCGGCGAGGGGGCGCCCGATGCGTGAAACTGTTTCGTCGAAGGAAATGTTTTCGTCGTGACCCGTGGTGGCTTTGGTTGAAGGCGTAAAAATCGGCTCAGGCAGGCGATCCGATTCGCGCAACCCTGCGGGAAGAGGAATTCCGCAGATGGCGCCGGTTTTCTGATAGTCCTTCCAACCCGATCCGGAGATATATCCGCGCACCACGCACTCGATGGGAGCGGGTTCAGTCCGGCGGACAAGCATGGCGCGGCCGACAAGAGAATCGGCGTAGGGAGCGAGCTCGCCCGTGAAGTTCTTCGCCTCGATGACGTGGTGGGGGACGACGTCCGCCAATTTGTCGAACCAAAACAGGGAAAGCTGCGTGAGGACGCGTCCCTTATCGGGAATCGGCGTCGGTAGGACGACATCGAATGCCGACAGGCGGTCCGTCGCCACGATCAAGAGTTGATCGCCAAGGTCGTAGATGTCGCGAACTTTTCCGCGCCCAAGAAGTTTGAGCCCCGGAAATTCTGTTTGCGAAATAACGGCGCGCATTTGCGATGAAGCCACGAGCTGTGAGTCCTCAGTCCAGAGAGGCGGGTATTCTAGCGCAGAGTGAGAGGTTGTCAACCTGTAAGAAAGCGGAGATCGATTCTAATTTTCGATTCGTCGGCGAACGAAATCGCTTATCGCGGCGAGCGCCTCATGCGGAACGGTTTGCAGAAGCAGATGGGAGGTATCGAGCTCCACGACATCGACTGCCGGGAGCACTTTCTGCACATGCCGGCCAGACGCACGCGAGACGACCCGATCATTTTTCGCTCGCAGGTCGAGAACGGGGACAGCAACGCGGCGAAGTTTTTCGGAAACGTCGATGGAGGCGACCGCCTCGAGCCGGGCCTTCAGCGTCTTTGCGGAGACGAGATCGCGGAGTTCGCGAAGTTGAGCGCGGAGCCGCGGCGAATCGTGCTTGCCGAAAAGATTTTTGTGTTGAATGAATGCGGGGAGGCGCGCCGCGGGGAACGGCCTGAGGATCGCGCACACCAGCGGGAGCAGCGGATGAGGATTGCGCGCAAACGTGCAGCAGAGAATCAGCCCGCGCAGGCCGGGCGGTTGCGAGGCGGCAATTGAAATGGCGATTGGACCCGACATGGATTCGCCGAGGAGCAGAAATGGTCCATCTTGGGGGAGAGCTCTGCGGGCATGGGATTCCAGTTCCGGGTAGCCGAGCGTCGGGTCGTTGCGATACGTGACGATGACGGGATTGAATTCAGGCTGCACGGTCTCGGCGAAATCCTTGAAGAGTACGCCGGTGCCGTCCATGCCGGGGAGCAGTACGAGCGAGAGCATGTGGGAATTATAGGGGATTAAATCGTTGGGTGTTTCAGGTGCTGAGATGGTTCCTGCTCGGCGCGAAAGGCTCAATCGTCCCTCCGGGACTTTTGTTTCCCTTTTCGCCCTCTTTCCCGGCACTTCGCTTCGCTGCGTGCCGGGCTAATTAGAATCGCGCCTCCGGCGCTGAGGATACGGCGTACCGGCGTAGATAGGCGCAGCCAAGAAATAGTGCCGGGCAGGGCATGCTGTGCCCCTACGGAAAGCCGATCGCTATGCAGCGTTGCTGGCGGCGCTTGCGGCGGCTGGTGCGGCAGCCACAGCGTCTTCTTCCCACTTGACGGAGACGAGCTTTGAAACGCCAGGCTCCTGCATGGTGACGCCATAGAGCACTGATCCCATTTCCATGGTCTTGCGGTTGTGGGTGACGACGATGAACTGCGTCTGACCGCACATTTCGGCGAGCATTTTGTTGAAGCGGCCGACGTTTGCCTCATCCAGCGGAGCGTCCACTTCGTCCAGGATGCAGAACGGGCTCGGCTGATAGCGGAAGACGGCGATGAGCAGCGCCAGCGCGGTGAGCGCTTTTTCTCCGCCGGAGAGAAGAAGAATATTCTGGAGCCGCTTGCCCGGCGGCTGGGCGACGATATCGATCCCGCAGTCACCGGAGCTATCCGGCTCGCTGAGGCGCATCTCGCCGTGTCCGCCGCCGAAGAGCGACTGAAATGCGACGGCGAACTGCGCGTTGATGAAGGTGAAGGCGTCCTCGAATTTCTTGCGCGACACTTCGTCGAGCTCGTGGATCGTAAGCTGGGTATTCTGAATGGACTGCACGAGATCGTCGCGCTCGCGGCGCAAGAAACCCTCGCGCTGCTCGCATTCCTGAAACTCCTCGAGGGCCATCATATTGACGGGGCCCATGGCTTCGACGCGAGCCTTCATCTCGTTGTAGTTCGTTTCGGCGGCGACCAGTTCCTCGCCGATGAGAAGCTGCGATTCCTGAGCGATCAATTCCTCGGGCTGCGCGTTCAATTCCGCGACGCAGCTCTGGCGGAGGTAGTCGCGGTCGGCGTCGTTGCGGGCTTTTTCGATCTGGCGCTGGCTGCGTTCGGCGCGCAGTTCATCGAGCGATTGACGGCGGCCGCGCAAGGTTTCGTCAATTTGCCCGGTGCGCGAACGCGCTTCGGTCCATTCGGAATCGAGACCGGCTTTGAGCTCTTCGAGACGGATTTTCTCGCGACGCAGATCCTCCGCCTGAATGGCAAGCTGCTCGGAGGAGGAATCGATCTCGGTCTTCTCGTTGGAGAGCGCGAGGTGCTGATGGCGAAGCGATTCGATGCGTTCGTTTGCCTGCGCGATCTCGGCCGCAAGGCTTTGCTCGATGCCCTCGGCGCTGGCCAGGCGCTCGGTGATGGCTGCGAGCTCCTCGCGCCGGGCGACGACGCGCTCCTGCAATTGCTGAAAATCGCGGCGAAGGTCCGCGAGCTTTTCGGCGGCGTGGGCTGCTTCGGCATCGGCGGCGGCACGGACGCGAACCGCCTCGGCGTGTTCGAATCGCGCCTGCGCGGCGCGGGCGCGGGCGGCTTCGGCTTCCCCGTGAAGGCGCGCGATTTCGCGGCGCTCTCCATCCAGCTGCAGATCCACGCGCAAGAATTCACGGCGCGCTTCGTCGCGCTGGTGCGCGGCTGAGACGAGAGATTTTTCGGCTTCCATTTGCTGCGCCGTGGCTGTGGAAAGCTGCGCCTCGGCCGCAGCGGTTTCTCCCTCGAGGCGGGCGAGATGCGCCTGCTGTTCCGCGGCGGCATCCTCAAGGCGCGAAGTTTCGGCTTCGCGATGGCGAAGTTCTCGCTTGAGCGCGAGCGGCCCGGCTTCGCTTTTTCGGCCGCCGGTGACGGTTCGGCCGTGATAGCAGGTACCGTCCAGCGTGAGGAAGTAGCTGTGCGGATTGTCGTGTGCCATCTGTTCGGCAATCGCGACCGTTTCGACGATGTAAGCGGTACGTAGCTTTTTCAGGAAGTATTTCGTGGCGGGCCCGAGCGGTTCGCGAAATTCGACCAGACGATCGAGCCGCGCGATGAAATTGCCGGGCATGGAGGCGCTATTCTCCATTTTGTCCACGTCGAGGGTGCTTGCGGAATCCACAAAGAAAGTGGCGCGGCCTCCCAAGTTTTCGCGCAGCAGGGTCACGCCGGCGCGCGCCTGGTCGAACGATTCAACGACAACGTATTCGAGCTCTTCGCGGAGAAATTGTTCGACGGCGGTTTCGTATTCTTCCTGGACTTCGGCGTAGTCGGCGAGCAAGCCGAGGGCGCGGAAGCCGCGCGATTCGGCATCGCCATTCGCGGAAAAAAGTTTCTGCACGGCGTCGGCGGTGTAGGCGCGCTCGCGCAAAATCTGCTCGATGGAGGCGTGCCGCGCGCGTTCCGCGGACAAATCCTGGCGAACCTGTTCGAGTTGGTGGCCGGTTTCCTGCTGCGTTTGGCGAAGCCCCGCAAGGCGAGCCTGGGAATCGCGGACTTCTGCGCCAATGGCCCGGGCGCGGTGCTCAGCCTGCTCGAAGGCCGCGTCCGCGGACTCCACCCGCGACTGAAGCGCGGCGCACTCCTGTTCAATCGCGCGCATGGCTGCAGCGCGCTGTTCTTCGGCAGCGCTGTGGCGCGCGGCGGTTTCCTCGGCTTGCTGCGATTCGGCCTGTCCGCGCGCGGACTCTTCGACGAGAGTGCTCGCCAAATGGCGAAGCTCTGCCATGCGCGATTCCAAGCGGCCCTGCTCGGCGGAGCTGACCGAGACATGCTCGGTGGATTCGCGCAAAACCGTTTCGAGCAACGCGGCTTGGGCGCGGACGGCGACCAGGGCCTCGCGCTGGGCGTCGAGGCGCGCGGCGAGTTCGGCCGCTTGTCGAAGGGCCTGCTCGATTTCGATGGCCAGGCGCGCGGCGCGCGATTCAAGCTGCGCGACCTGCTCGCGATTGAAGGTGATGCGATTTTCGGCGCGATCGAGATCGAGAGCGGTCTGTCCGAGGAAGTTTTGCGTCTGGCGCAGCTCGCCGTCGAGATCGAAGGTGCGCGCGCTCAAGCGCTCCTGTTCGGCTTCCAGATCGTGCACGGAGCGGGATTCGCGCTCCTCGGCGGCGTCCATATCGCGGAGAAGTTTTTCCAGGCGCGCGGCTTCGATATCGAGATGCTCGGCGCGGCTGGCGAGCACGATGCGCAGCAGCCCGCGCATTTGTTCGCGCAGCTCGGCGTAACGCCGCGCCTTGGAGGCCTGGCGCTTGAGCGAGGCGAGCTGTTTTTCGACCTCGACGAGAATGTCGTTGACGCGCGAGAGATTGATCTTCGCCGCTTCGAGCTTGGTTTCCGCGAGCCGCTTCTTCGTCTTGTACATGGTAATGCCGGCGGCTTCCTCGATGATGGCGCGGCGGTCCATCGGTTTGGAATTCAGGATCTGGCCGATGCGGCCCTGCTCGATGATGGCGTAACTGTCCGGGCCGAGGCCGATGCCCATGAAGATTTCCTGGACGTCGCGAAGACGCGCCACGCGGCCGTTAATTAGGTATTCGCTCTGGCCGGAACGATAGAGGCGGCGGCCGACGACGATTTCGCCGGGGCGCACCGTCACAGCGGGTTTTTCCGTCGCGCGCTTCTTCCAATGTTTGCGGTTGATGGCGCCTTCTTCCGCGGAAATTTCGGTCTCCGGCGATTCCGGCGCATCGTCGGCTGCCACCGTTGCGGAATCCGAGGGGTCCAGGGCCGCGTCAGCGGAAGCTTCGGGCTCGGGACCAAGCACTTTGGCGACGGCGTCGGTGAGTTCCGGATCAATCAGCGTGAGAGTGACTTCGGATATGCCCATGGGCGGGCGCTTGGCTGTGCCGTTGAAAATGCAGTCGGACATGCGCTCGGCGCGGAGCATTTTATGGCTCTGCTCGCCGAGAACCCAGGAGATGGCATCCACCACGTTGGACTTGCCGCAGCCATTCGGCCCGACAATGCAGGTGATCCCGCTGCCGCTGAAGGTGATCGGCGTCTTCTCGCAGAACGACTTGAAGCCCAGCAGCTCGACTTTACGAAGTTTTAGCACCCGGTCCCTCGCACGCTACGCTCCCGATGCGGTGTCCGCAGAAGGAGGTACGTTCTGATTTTATGTCGGAGGTCTATCGAGACAAAAACGTTCGGAGGGTCGATATGGATGGCCCTGCCGCCTGGCGCTTGCGGATCGGCGGTTACGCGAATAGAAACTAGCATGGCGCGCGGGAGGTGTAAAGCGAGTTTCGAGGATCGTGCGCTGTTTCTTGAATATGGTTTCGGACGCGGCAGGCAACCATCCAAATCTCGCGGCTCGATTTGCGCCGGTCCGGCCAAAATGGATTGCCACGCAAGCGCTCCGGGCGTACTTTTGGGCGCATGCCAACCACGACAAAGGTGTTACTCGATGGCTTGATATTCCCCGAAGGCCCGCGCTGGCATGACGGCGCGTTCTACTTTTCGGATATGCACGCCGGAATTGTGTGGCGGCTTACTCCGGAAGGGGTTGCCGGAAAAATCCACGAGTTTCCCGGCAATGTTTCCGGACTCGGGTGGCTGCCGGATGGAACCATGCTGGTCGTATCGATGATGGACCGGCATTTGCTGCGGCTCGATCCGCAAGGCGTATTAATGGCCGCCGATCTGAGTTCCTTCGTCTCGAGTCCCATCAACGACATGGTGGTTGATAGAAAGGGCCGCGCATACATCGGCAACTTCGGCTTCGACCTGATCAAGGGCGAGACTCCGCGTCCGACGGTTCTGCTCTGCGTGGCGCCGAATGGCAGCGTGGTTGTGGCGGCGGAAGACCTTCATTTCCCGAATGGCACTGTGATTACGCCTGATGGAAAGACTCTCATCATCGCCGAGACGTTTGCGGCGCGCTTGACCGCGTTCGATATTCAGCAGGATGGCGCACTGACCAACCGGCGTGTTTTCGCGGCAGTCGAAGGGATGCGAGCGGATGGGATTTGCCTGGACGTAGAAGGCGCGGTGTGGGTCGCTTGGGCTGGCGGGAACAAGATCATCCGTGTCAGGAAGGGCGGCGAAATCGCGGATACGATCCCGCTGCCGGGACGCCACGCCTACGCTTGCATGCTGGGGGGCGCCGACCGGCGCGATCTTTATATTTGCACTGCCCGGGATCATTTGCCCACCGTCGCCAAGGAGCAGCGCGCAGGCAAGATTGAAGTGGTGCGCGTGGAGGTTCCCGGCGCGGGGCTGCCGTGAAAATATGCAGGCCGGACTTCAGGGGCTAAAGCCCCTCCAAATGTAGACGATGACGGCGGCGCCGAAGCCTCGTCCTTCCCCGTTGAAAGCAATCGAGGAGCGTTTACTGATTGTATGCAAACGACCGCGCATCCCGGAGTTCGGGGCGGTCGGCACCGGGTAGTGAGATCGAGACCAGCTGAGCGTAGAATTTCCGCGCCTGCTGTGGATTCGCGGCCGCTTCGGACGAACGCGCGGCGCCGTACACCGCGTCGAAGCGATTTGGGTAGTCCTTCAAAACCGCCTGATACTCCGTGAGGGCTTCCGAGGGCCGCTTCAGTTCGAGCAGCAGATCGGCGAGCATCTCGCGGGCAGGCATGGAAATCGGGTCTTCGCGGTTATCTTCTTCGCGCTTGACGGCTCCGCGCATGGCGGCTACGGCATCGTCCGATTTTCCCTCGGCGTAGGCGATCCACGCGTCCACTTCGCGTTCTTCGACACTCTCACCAGGGGTAACTTTGTCGCCGTCTTCCCGCATATGAGCTTCCTGCGCTTTCATGACCTCAGCCAGTTTCTGAGAAGCCGCGCGCGCGCCGCTCAAATCGCCGCTGCGTGCGGAGCCGATGGCGCGCGCCCAGTAGGTGGCATCCTGCCAGATGAGCCGCTCATCGGGAATATCGAGTGACGCCGCTTCCTTCCAGCGGTGCAGCTCGATGGCGTTGACGGCGGCAAACATCGCTTGATGATTGGCGATGCTCTCCGGCTTCGCGCCCGGCACGAGTTTGGCTTCCTCAACCAATTGCCGCGCCTTGGCCTCCTGACCGCTTTGCAGATAGGCGTAATCCAGGAAATCCATGGGATGGAACTGGTAGCTGGCGTCGCCCCGGTGCGCTGTAGTCGCTTCCGCAGCGGCAGCGATCGCCGCGATGTTTGAATCAATCATTTCCTGCCAGTACCCGAGGCGCCGGAAAATATGCGACGGCATGTGCGTGGCGTGCGCGGAATCGGGAGCGATTTTCGCGTAGGCCCGAGCAGCAGGAAGTCCTTCGGAAGCAAGCTCCGGAACATCGGCGGCATGAATCAGATAGTGGGCCACGCCCGGATTGTTCGGCTGTTGCGCGAAAAGAGGATTCAGGATGGCGATGGCCTTCCGGCGATTTGCGAGGTCGTCCACGCCGTCCTCCGCGAGAGCGACCAGAGACAACGCGTAGAATGCGCCGGCCTCCACATCCTTGGGATTGTCGCTGTAGAGCTTTTGCATGGCCGTCGAATACGCCTGCACGCGATCGGTGTGGCTTAGCTTCGGATCGTCCTGGTAGAACGCCGCCGCGGCGGCGATATATTCGCGCTCGCGGCCGGACGCTGCGCCCGCCTTCTGGGCTTCCTCAATGTCCTTCCGCCCTTCCGCGAGAGTGGCGACACTGGGAAAGTCCCACAGTTGATGGTCGAGCGCCATCGCTTTTCCCCAATAGGCTATGGCGCACTGCCCGTCCTGTTTCGCAGCGTCGCCAAACGCCTGCCCGGACTCCTGATATTGAAACGAGTGCAGCAGGGCGAGTCCCTTTTCCAGGGCGCCCTGGACTTGCGGCGAACATGAGGTGGGAAAATTCACGTTGCCGACGTGCTCGTCGGGACCATGCGCGGCGTGCGGACGAGCGTAAACGGCCGGGCCCGCGGTAAGCAGCAGCGAAAGCAGAGCAAGTAGCGCGAAGGTGGTGCGGATGGCAGCTCGTGACATTGGGCGACTCCTGGACCGCTCGAAGGCGGATCATATCAAATTCACTCGACCGGCGTCGCCAAATCGAGACTGTCGTCAGACCTCGATGTACCAGGGAACGTTGATGAGCACGATTCGCTCACTGCCGTGCAAGAGCAGAAAAGCCTTCAGTATCTCCGCTCGCTGATTGTGCAGGGGGTAGTGGTACCAATGCTGTTCGACCAGCTCGGGAACGATCACCGCGATCTGGCGACCCGGATTATCTTTCTCGGTTTGAAGCACGAACTCCAAAACCGGCTTCATGATCAGCCGGTAGGGCGACGGTAAGGTAACGAGGTCGGGAGGTTTGCGTCCCACCTGCTGCAATGGCGCTACCACGACGCGGCTCCATTCATCGCGAAGGGCGTTGTTCTCGTCCTCCGTGGCCACGTGGAGAGCATGAATATCGGGGGAGAGCGTGAGGGCGAACTGCAGCGCTCGCTGGGCAATCTTTCCCCACCCTTGAATGGGCACAATCACGATGGGCGGTCCCAGGCTCTCGACATCCAGCGGAGCGGAACTGGACGTTTCCCTGGCAACCTCACGGTAGTGGTTCCGCACCCAGAGCATCAAAGCGACCAGGCCCGCGATCAGGAGAGCGCTGACCCAGGCTCCCGAAGTAAATTTCGCGACGAGCACCACCAGGAGCGTGATTCCCGTAGCTACCGCTCCGAGGCCATTCACAAAAATGCTGCGAACCGCCCCCGGACCTTTCACCCTTCTCCAGTGAGCCACCATGCCGGCCTGCGATAGCGTAAAGGCAAGGAACGCACCGATGGCAAAAAGCGGAATCAGATTGTCGGCGACTCCGCCAAACAAGAAGATCAGTATCCCGGCAAGGAAGGCGAGTACCAGGATGCCTTGCGAATAGACCAGCCGCCGTCCTCGGAACCCGAACGAGTGAGGCAGGAGCCCATTTTGCGCGACCGCTTTGCAGAGCCGGGGAAAATCGGCAAACGCGGTGTTCGCAGAAAGGGAAAGGATAACCAGCACGGAGCCGATGGTGATGTAGTAGAACCAGCCGCGGCCGGCGACCGCCGCCACGAGCATCGAGAGCACGCTCTGATATCCGGGACGGCCGGGATCGGTCGCCGCGATGCCATAGGCGCGGATCAGGAAGGCGATGCCCGCCAGCATGACAATCAGCAGTCCGATGATCACGGTCAAGGTGCGCTGCGCATTCTTGACGGTTGGTTCGCGAAACGCGCGAACGCCGTTGCTGACGGCTTCGACGCCGGTCATCGCCGTGCAGCCGTTCGAGAAAACCTGCAGCAACAGCCACACGCTTGCGACTGCGACAGCGGCGCCCGGCGCTGCCGGGGGCGGCACCACTGGCACCGGATGTCCACCGGCGAGCACGGTCTTGAAAGTGCCGAT
This sequence comes from uncultured Acidobacteriota bacterium, assembly GCA_963814605.1. Classification (GTDB taxonomy): domain Bacteria; phylum Acidobacteriota; class Terriglobia; order Acidiferrales; family UBA7541; genus Palsa-295. The sequence goes on from CAWFDD010000002.1 coordinate 2,232,011, forward strand.
CAGAATTGCGATCAGCAGACTGCCGACGAACAAATAAGTGGGAATCATGAAGATGATTCCTGCCTCGCGAACTCCGCGCAGATTCACGACGGTGATGACCACCAGGATGCCAAGGCAAATTAGTACCGTATGCGGCTGGAGACTCGGCGCCGCGGATACCAGCGCGCCGACTCCAGCGGAGATACCCACGGCCACGACGAGGATGTAGTCAATCATCAGGGCTGCGGCGGCCAGCAGGCCCGGATACGTTCCCAGATTTTCCGACGCCACGGTGTATGAACCGCCGCCGCCGGGATACGCCGCAATTGTCTGCCGATAGGAGAAATAAACAATTGTCAGAAGCACGATGATGCTGGCGCTTATAGGGACGATATGCGCGATCCCGGCTGCGCCCAGCGGAATGAGCAGCGTCAGCGCAGCCTCCGGCCCGTATGCCGCCGAGCTGAGAGCGTCCAGGCCGAAGATGGGGATTCCAGCCGAAGTTCCGATTTGCTCAGCGCGCTCGTCCGAAGTGGCGAGCGCCTTTCCGAGCACAATATCCAGTACGGACATTTCCCCTCCGAGATTCGCCAAAATTCGGGCCTAGGGTAATTCGGAAGGTGATGAATTGGAATGGGAAAGCGCTATCGCGCACGGGACACCAAGTCTTCATACACCTGTAATATCGGGCCTCGCGCGAATGCAGGAAACCCGCCAGGCCGGCGCGGAGGTTTTGCGCGTTGACTTGCGGCAGGCCGCGGCCTAGCATGGCGCGCACGGGAGGGACGCTTGGACTCGCCCAGCAGTCCGAGAGTGGGCCGCATACTGTCGAGCGTGGTGATCCTGGCGGCGATCTTCGCGCTGTCGGTGATGGGCTTGCGGCCGCCGGGCCCTAAACCGGCGGACGCGCCGGCTACGGAATTTTCGGCGGCGCGCGCTCTCGCAACACTCGACCGCGTTCTTAAGGACGACACGCCGCATCCCGTGGGAAGCCCGGCGGACGAAGCGGTGCGCGGTCGCATCGCCGATGAGCTGGCCCGGCTCGGTTACCAACCCGAAATCCAGACGGCCTTCGCCTGCGATCAGTTCGAAGTCTGCGCCACGGTGAACAATGTGGTGGCGGTGCTCGCAGGCTCCGAAACAAATGCAGCCTCAGGCGATATGGTCCTGCTTGCGGCGCATTACGATTCGGTTCCCGCCGGCCCGGGGGACTCCGACGACGGAACCGGCGTGGCCACCGTCCTTGAGATCGCTCGTGCCCTGAAGACGCTTCCGGCGCCGCGGCATTCCATCATCCTGCTGATCGATGAAGGCGAGGAAGCGGGGCTCTTGGGTGCACACGCGTTCGTGGATTCCAACCCGCTGGCGAAAAGTGTGCGCGCAGCCGTGAATCTCGACGCCCGCGGCACGTCCGGCCCCAGCTTGATGTTCGAGACCGGCAGCGCGAACGACTGGGCGGTCCGACTCTACGCGCAGCATGCGGCGCATCCCGCCACAACTTCAATCGCCTACACTCTCTACAAGCAGCTTCCGAACGACACGGACTTCACGGTCTTCAAAGCGGCGGGTTATCAAGGACTGAATTTCGCATACATCGGCGGGGTGGTGCATTACCACACGCCGCTGGACAATTCCGCCAACGTGACCCTGGCAAGTCTGCAGCACCACGGCGAGAACGCGATGCCGTCAATCATCGCGCTGGCGAATTCCGACGTCGCGAATCCGCCGCAACGCGAAGCCGTTTTCTTCGACCTGTTCGGGCGCTGGCTGATTCACTGGGAGGCGCGGCGATCCATCGAGGTGGCGCTCGTCGCGGCGATCCTGTTGCTCGCGCAAATCGGCTGGCTGATTCGAAACGGCCGGCTGACGCTGCGGGAATTGCTGTGGGGGATGATCGGTTGGCTGGTAACCATGGTCGTGACGGGCCTGCTCGCATTTATCATCGAGCGACTCGTTCACATTGCGGGCGGCGCGCCCATCAACTGGGTCGCGTATCCGCTGGCAATTGAGATTGCGTTCTGGTCGCTGGCCGTGGCGGTGGTTACCACGCATGCCATCCTCTTCGCGCGCCGCGCCGGATTTTGGGGCTTATGGGCCGGAGGTTGGATATGGTGGGCGCTTTTGTCCGTCTTAATCTCATGGCAGATGCCGGGGCTCAGTTACTTTTTCCTCGTGCCTGTAGCCGTTGCGGCGCTTGCAGGACTGGCGGCAACGCTGGGTCGCAGCGAATCGGCGGTCGGCGTCGCCTTCGCGTCCATTCTTCCGCTAGCGGCCGTCGGAATCGTGGGATTTGCTCCGGTCCTGCTGCTTTACAGCGCACTCGGTAATCGCGGCCTGGTAGTTGTCTCCATCCTGGTAGGTCTGATGTGCACACCGCTGGCCCCGCTGTGTGACGATCTACGCGGATTGCCCGGTTTGCGCAGTCTGGCAATTCCCTGGATTCCAATTCTGGTGACGGCGCTCGCGCTATTCGCCGCGGTGGTTGTGCCGGCATACTCAGCCAAGGCGCCCGAGCGCGTGAACATCGATTTTTCTCAGGATGCCGACACAGGGAACGCCCAGTGGATTGCTCGTCCCGACTCCGGCAGGTTGCCGGAGCCGATACGCCTGGCGGCCGCGTTCCGCAGCATCGATCGCGGAGCCTTTCCATGGTCCACCCGGCCGACATTCGCGGCCGACGCTCCTCATCTCGACTTGGCGCCTCCAACATTCACGATTCTGGAATCGTCGCAAGGGGACGGCCGGCGGAGCTATCGAGCTCTGCTGCGATCCGAGCGTGGCGCCCCCTCTGCCGCCATATTCTTTCCGCCCGACTCTGGAGTGGAATCCGTTCGCATGGGAGGGCTGCCGCTGCCGCCCGAGACGCCGCGGTATCGCAGTTACTACAACGGCTGGTCGGCGTATGCGTGCCCGGCGATGCCTGCGGGTGGTGTGGAGTTCAGTTTTTCGGTGCCCACGGGAAAGACCGTCGAAGTTTGGGCGCTCGATCAAAGTTACGGCTTGCCGCCCGATGGCGCGTTCCTGGCGAACTCGAGACCACTTACTGCGACTCCTTCGCAGGATGGCGACACCGCGATCGTCAGGCGCCGCATACAACTCTTGCCATAGCCAACATTCCAGCGCTGCAAGGCTCGTCAGCCGCCTCGCAACAACGCCGATCAGCCCGCGCACACTCCTCCAGTAATTCGATATGATGTCTTCTGCGACAGGAGCGTGCGAGTTTGAGTGAGGCGCAGAAACTGCCGGTCGTTTCGTGGTGGAGGACCCCGCTGAGCTGGTGGGGTCAGCACTTCGCGCAGCGCCAGGAGCGCGTGCTGCTGGCATTGAGCATTTTGATCGGCGCGCTGACAGGCTTGGCCGTGGTGGCCTTCATTCTGTTGACTGAGCGGCTGGGGATGCGCCTGTATCCGGCAGGCGGCGCGGCGTGGCGCCGTGTGTTGATTCCCATAGCGGGCTCGCTCGGCATGGGCTATCTGCTATTCCGCTTTTTCCCCGACGCGCGCGGCAGCGGAGTGCCGCAGACGAAGGCAGCGCTTTATGCGCGCGGCGGCGTCATCACGCTGCGCACCGTCGTCGGAAAGTTTTTTTGCACTGCCGCCACGCTCGCCAGCGGCATTCCGCTGGGACGCGAGGGACCGTCCGTACAGGTGGGCGGCGGGATTGCCTCGCTTCTCGGGCGCCGGCTGGGATTGCGCCCCGAAAATGTGAAGGCGCTCATCCCGGTGGGAGCGGCGGCCGCAATCGCTGCGGCGTTCAATACGCCGCTCGCGGCTGTGATGTTTGCGCTTGAGGAAATCGTCGGAGATCTCAACGCGCCGGTGCTGGGTTCGGTGGTGCTGGCGTCGGCAACCTCCTGGCTCGTCCTGCGAGTGTTGCTGGGCAACAACCCGTTATTTCAGGTGCCGCAATACCAGCTGGTTCATCCAGGCGAGTTTGCGGTCTATGCGGTGCTCGGAGTGGTGGGCGGTTTTGTCTCCGTGGCGTTCACCAAATCTCTGCTGGGAATGCGCGAACGATTTTGGATGTTCCCTCGATGGACGCGATGGTTCCAGCCGGTGGCGGGCGGAGTAGTTGCCGGACTGATCGGATGGCGCATTCCGCAAGTGCTTGGTGTGGGCTACCAGTATGTCGGCGATGCCCTGAACAACAATATGGCGCTCAAGCTTATGGCCCTGTTGGTTGTCTTCAAGCTGATTGCCGTGGTTACAAGCTATGCCTCGGGCAACGCCGGCGGAATCTTCGGCCCCAGTTTGTTCATCGGGGCAATGCTCGGAGGAACGCTCGGAAGCGTGGTGCACCATTTGTGGCCGGCCTATACTGCAGCGCCAGGAGCATATGCCCTGGTCGGCATGGGCACGCTCTTCGCTGGCATATTGCGCGCGCCCATGACTTCCGTGCTGATGATTTTCGAGACGACGCACGATTACGCGGTTATCGTACCGCTGATGATTTCCAACATGGTGAGCTTTTTCATTTCTTCGCGGCTGCAGCCGATTCCCATCTACGAAGCACTGGCGATTCAGGACGGCATTCACTTGCCGAGCGAACAAACGCGCCGGCGTTACGACCAGCGCCAGGTAGCTCAGGTGATGCGAGCCGCAACGGAAGTATTACACCGAAAGACGACGGTGAAAGAAGTCTCCGAGAAAAAGCGTAGCAGCCCGTTTCACGCGTGGCTCGTGACGGATGGAGAAGGCGTGCAGGGTATCGTCAGTCAGGCGCAGATTGACAAAGCTGTGGGCAACAGTGAAGGGAACAAAACGCTGGACGATTTGATCGATTCACGCGGATTCCCGCACGTGCACGCGGACCATCCGCTTTACGTGGCTCTGGAGCGCATGGGCACGGCGAAACTGGATGTATTGCCGGTGGTGAGCCGGGCGGATATTCATGAACTGCTTGGAATTGTGGTGCTGCCCGATGTGCTCAACGCATTTGGGCTCCAGGGCCCCGATTCAGTCGACCCCGGCTCTTAAGTGAAATCGTAATCCCTCGCAGGAAATCAGTTTTCGACAATTGAGGGTCCGGCTCGAATCGAACTGCGAAGCAGAGCGCGATATGGGGCGTTTGCCGCCGGCCGACCCCTCGGATACAATTGTCGTTTTGCGTTTGGCACAAATATGATCCAGATACGCCTCCACAACACGCTGACGAACGGCTTGCAGCCGCTCGATCCGGTGCATCCGGGCGAAGTGCGCATCTATACGTGCGGCCCCACGGTTTACGCCTCCGCGCATATCGGAAATTTCCGCACGTTCATGTTTCAGGACGTACTGCGGCGATTCCTGCTTTCGCAGGGCCTGCGCGTGATGCAGGTAATGAACGTCACCGACGTGGACGACCGCATCATCCAGTCCGCCGCGGCTGCCGGAATCGGCATTCGCGAATACACCGACAAATATATCCAGGCTTTCCTCGAGGATATTAACGCGCTTCATATCCAGATGCCCGAGGAGCTGGTCCGCGCGACCGATCATATCGAAGACATGGTTGCGCTGATCGAGAAGCTGCAGGAAAAAGGCTTTACCTACAACAGCGAAGGCTCGATCTATTTCCGTATTTCGAAGTTTCCCGCTTACGGAAGACTCTCCAGGATTGACGTGGCCGGCATGCAGGCCGGGGCGCGCGTGGACGTGGACCAGTACGAGAAGGATGACGCGCGCGATTTTGCGCTGTGGAAGGCTCCAAAGCCGGGCGAGCATTTCTGGGAGACGCGGATCGGGCCGGGACGTCCGGGGTGGCACATCGAATGTTCGGCCATGGCCATGAAATACCTCGGCGAGACACTCGATATTCATACCGGCGGCGTGGACCTCGCGTTTCCGCACCACGAAAATGAAATCGCCCAAAGCGAAGCGGCCACGGGAAAGCAATTCGTGCGCACCTGGCTGCACGCAGAACACCTGATTATTGAGGGGCAGAAAATGTCGAAATCGCTCGGCAACTTCTACACGCTGCGCGATCTTTTCGCCCGCGGCCACAAGCCTTCGACGATCCGCTATCTGCTGCTTTCGGTGCCCTACCGGCGCCAGCTGAATTTCACGGAGGAAGGTTTGGTGCAGGCGCGGAACTCGACCGAGCGGTTGCGGAATTTCGTGGCGCGCCTGAAGACGCAACAATTCCCCCCGGGCTCGAACTCGGAAACGGAAACGCGCATTGGCAAGGCGGAAAGCGATTTCGACGCGGGCCTGGCGGATGACATCAATACAGCGATCGCGCTCGCGGCGGTGTTCGATCTGGTTCGCGACATCAACACGGCGATGGATCGCGGCACATTCCTGCAGCAGGACGCGCCGCGCGCCGTGGCTGCCATGGAAAAATTCGATGCTGTTCTGGCGCTGCTCGCGGACGATGACGACGACAAGCTCGCCAAGCTGGGATTCTCTCCCCAGAGGCCGCGCCTGCCGGCGGCGGAAGTGGACGCGCTGATCGAGGAGCGCCAGGCCGCCAAGAAGCGGCGCGACTTCAAACGCGCCGATGAGATCCGGCAGAAACTCGCGGATTCTGGTATCCTGTTGGAAGATGCCAAGGACGGAAGCGTCCGTTGGAAATACAAATGAAATTCTCCGCAAAACTGGCGCATTCGCTTCATAGCGAACCTTCGCAGGACCGGCCCAACCTCTTCGGCGTCGATTAATTCCCTTTCCTCTGAGAATCTGCCCGGCACGCGACGGTGGAAACCGTATTGCGGGCACGGGACCAGTGCAATTCCGGGAGGAAAACATGCAGGTACCCATGCAGGCCGCCGAGAGAAAGTTTCCGCAGCTCATCACCGCATTGCCCGGCCCGAAGGCAAAGCAGATCGTCGAACGCGACCTTAAGATCGTCTCGCCGTCCTACACGCGCGACTATCCGCTGGTGGCGAAGTCGGGCCGCGGAGCGATGGTGGAGGACGTGGACGGAAATACGTTCCTCGATTTCGCGGCGGGGATCGCCGTCGTCGCCACAGGACATTGCCATCCGAAAGTGGTCGCTGCCATCCAGGCGCAGGCGGCCGAGCTGATCCATATGTCCTGTACGGATTTCTATTATGAAGGCACCGTGGCGCTGGCCGAAAAGCTCGCTTCGATCGCACCGGGCAAGAGTGCCAAGCGCGTCTATTTTGGAAATTCGGGCACCGAGGCCCTCGAAGCGGCGATGAAGCTTGCGCGGTACCACACCAAGCGCGACATGTTCATCGCCTTCCACGGCTGCTTTCACGGGCGCACCCTCGGAGCGCTATCGCTGACCGCGAGCAAGGCCGTCCAGCGAAAGGGCTTCGGCCCGTTGCTCGGCGGAGTGTTCCACGCGCCCTATCCGAACACCTATCGCGGTGCTTATGGAGTCCGCCCGGAAAACGCCGCGGCCGATGCCTTGGCGTATATTGAAACCGAGCTTTTCAAGAGGCTCTGCGATCCCGAGGAAGTCGCGGCGGTCTTCGTCGAGCCGATTCAAGGCGAGGGCGGATATATCACGGCCCCTGCGGAATTCCTGCAGGGACTCGAGCGGCTCTGCCGCAAGCACGGCATCCTGCTCGTGGCCGACGAGGTGCAGTCGGGAATGGGGCGCACGGGCAAATGGTGGGCTGTGGACCACGCCGGAATAGAGCCGGACATTATTTGCACCGCCAAAGGAATCGCCTCGGGAATGCCGCTCTGCGCCATGATCGCGAAAGCCGAGGTCATGGATTGGAAGCCGGGAGCGCACGCTTCCACCTTCGGCGGCAACCCGGTCGCCATCGCGGCTTCGCTTGCGACCATTGGCGTACTCGAACAAAATGCCATGGCCAACGCGGCGCACATTAGCGAATTTATTTTCCGGCAAACGAGCGGATGGCGCGAGCGGCACAAGAGCGTCGGCGATATTCGCGGGAAGGGATTGATGATTGGCATTGAATTCGTGCGCGACCAGAAAACCAAGGAAAAAGCTCCGGACCTGCGCAACCGCGTCATGGACGCGGCGTTCCACAAGGGGCTGCTGGTGCTCGGCGCGGGGGAAAACTCGCTGCGGCTCGCTCCGCCGCTGGTGATTGACGAAGAACAAGCCGATTTCGCGTTGCGCACGCTCGATGAGTGCATCAGCGAAGCGGAGCGGTTGCTCTAGCCTTCGCCGGGCGCGTGGATTGGGTTCACCCGTGAGAACGATCGCCGCATCTGGTTGGCGGGAATTTGCATGTTGGCTCGTTTGATGTTCGCCATCGTGGACTTCGCAGCCCGCAAGGGTCTGGCCGAAGCGAAGCTCGCAGACTCGCCGGACCTCTCCAGCAAGCAACGGGCGCGCCGCACCGGCGTCCGCGGTGAAACCTACGCCTACTGGTATCTCCGCCGCCACGGCTACCTGCTCGTCGCGCGCAATTACACCTCGCCGGGAATCAAAGGCGAGCTCGACATGGTCGGCTACGACGGACCTGTGCTCGCATTCGTCGAGGTGAAGACGCGCGCGGTCGCCGACCGGAAGCAGCCCTCGCCGGAAGAAGCGGTGAACGCAGACAAGCGACGCTACATCGGCCGGATGGCGAGGCAATTTCTTCGTACGCGGCGCGCCGAATCGACGCCGTACCGCTTCGACGTGCTGGCCATCGAAACGCGCGCCGGTAAGCGTCCCCAAGTGCGCCTCCACAAGGGCGCGTTCACCCCCGAACTTTCCTAAGGAACGCCGTCCCTCTAGTGCGCGCCGTCCGTAGTAGAATGGCTCACAGGATTACTCGCTTGTACCCGCAGGGGACCGCATGGAATTGAGGAGGAGATTTGCCCGAGCTTCGTAGGGACCCCATCACTGGCCGCTGGGTCATCATTTCCTCGGACCGGCTCAGGCGCCCGACGGACTTTGTGCGCGAGAGCGTGCGGATCAAGAATGTCGGGGTCTGTCCCTTCTGCGCGGGGAACGAAGGTAAGACACCGCCGGAGGTTCTTGCATACGGGCGCAACGGCAGCGGGAAGGACACGCCCGGATGGTCGCTGCGCGTGGTGCCCAATAAATTCCCGGCGCTCGGCATCGAAGGCGGGCTCGATCGCGAAGGCGAAGGCATGTTCGACCGGATGAACGGCGTCGGCGCACACGAAGTGATCGTGGAAACGCCCGACCACCAACTCACCCTCGCATCCATGCCGGAGAAAGCGGTCGAGGAAGCGCTGTGGGCGTATCGCGACCGGATGCTCGATCTTAAGAACGACCGCCGTTTTCGCTACATCCTGCTTTTCAAGAACCACGGTGAGCCCGCCGGCGCATCGCTCGAGCACACGCACTCGCAGCTCATCGCACTGCCGATCGTTCCCAAGCGCGTGCGCGAGGAAGTGGACAGCTCCAAGCGGTACTACGATGAAAAAGAGCGCTGCATTTTCTGCGACATGATCCACCAGGAAATCGAAACCGAATCGCGCGTGATTCTAAACGACGATCATTTCATCGCGCTCGCCCCATACGCCCCGCGATTCCCGTTCGAGACGTGGATCCTGCCCCGGCAGCACAGCTCGGCGTTCGAAAACATGCCGACGCCCTACTACGGCGCGCTGGCGAAAGTTCTGCGCAACTTCCTGGGACGGCTCGACGCCGCGCTGGCCTTCCCGTCATACAACTACGTGGTCCACACGTCGCCCATCGGCGAGGAAATCAACGACCATTACCACTGGCACATCGAGATGATGCCCAAGCTGACGAAAGTGGCGGGATTCGAGTGGGGCACCGGCTTCTACATCAATCCCACGCCGCCCGAAGAAGCAGCGCGGTTTCTGCGTGAAGCGACACCCCGGTAAGAAACTCTCGCTAAGATTGTTTCAGCTTTTTCCGCGCGGAAACGAACAAGGAAATCGCCAGCAGTACAAACAGCGCCAGGCCGAACCACTGCGCGTTGTGCAGGTTCGGAATGTGCTTGTCTCCCCAGGCGCTGAATAGATCGGTACGCCACGGCAGGTTGAGCGCGCGAATCAGCCAGTGCGGCACGTGCTCACTCAACTCCTGATCCTGAAGCAAGTTGATCACGATTGCCAGCAAACCGAAAACACCACCGGCCGCGATCAACCCGCTCGAGTAGAGCGAGCCGGGACTGACTTCACTTTCCGCGCCTTCCTTCTTCTCGACGCCGCGTTCGGCGAGCCAGCGCACCAGGCCCCCCGCGAACATCGCCATCGTCGTGCCGATTGAAATGTACGATCCTACAGCGAAGGGGAGCGAGCGCACGCCTAGAATCTCGATGGCGATCACCAGGAACACTCCCAGAAAAACCAGACGCCACGGCAGCCGCCGGTTCAGGATGCCGCTGATCACTGTGGCCATCAGCCGGGCTTGCGGCGCCGCCGCTTTGGCGCTGCCGATTCCCTGCTCCCATTGAACCTCGATTTGCTTCGTCCCAGGATCGTACAAATACTTTCCATCGGGGATTTCGCCTGAACCGATGGCGTTCACCAGCACGTAGGTTTTGCCATCGTGCACGTAGTTGTCTTGCTGGTCTTCGACACCTGTCGGCAGATGATTGATGTCCAGAGCGATCTGCATCGGCTTGTACTGCGCGAGGCCGACGTTCATCAGGATCAGCGTGCCGCCGATGGCAAACGACGAAACGAGCACGCCGATCACCAGCGCGATCTGCTGCTTCGCCGGCGTTGCGCCCACCAGATAGCCCGTCTTCAGATCCTGCGACGTCGCGCCTGCGATTGCCGCGGCGATGCACACCACGCCCCCGATCGTCAGCGCCAGCACGGCGTAGGAGTTCGCAGTCCAGTGCACCACCAGAAACACGGCGCAGGTGGCCATCAGCGTCGCAATCGTCATGCCGCTGATCGGATTCGATGAATTGCCGATCAGCCCGCTGATTCGCGACGCCACCGTTACGAACAGAAACCCGAAGACGATGATGAACAGTGCCGCCATCGAATCCGCAAACGCCCCGCTCTGCGCACCGGGAATCGGCTTGAATTTCAGCAGCGCCCAGACCATAGCCATGATCACGATCGAACCTACGATCACCACTCGCATCGAGAGGTCGCGCTCGGTGCGGCTCGCCGCGGGCATCTCCGCGTGCTGCGCGCGCACGTCCTTCAGCCCCGCCGTCAGCGCCGCGAAGATGGTCGGCATTGTTTTTATCAGCGTAATCAGTCCGGAAGCCGCGACCGCTCCCGCGCCCATCGGGCGAATGTACGTGCCCCAGAGCTGGTCGGGACTCATCTGCGGAATTGGAATCGTGCTCGGATAGAGCGGCACGCCCGGCGCCAGCGAGCCAAAGAACCGGATCGCCGGCATCATCACCAGCCAGGAAATCACGCCGCCCGCAAAAAGCGTGCCCGCCACGCGCGGCCCGATGATGTAACCCACGCCGAGATATTCGGAGGTGATCGTGCAACGCATGGACGCGCCAGGCAGCCATTTCGGCTGGTAGTCCGGCTGGCCGGGCCATAGCCCCAGCGTATTCATGCAGAACGTGTACACGCCGCCGAGGCCCAGCCCCCAAAAAACGCGCCCGGCAAACGATCCGCCGCGCTCGCCGGCCACCAGCACATCGGCGCACGCCGTGCCCTCGGGAAACGTCAGATTGCCGTGTTCCTTGACGATCAGCTGCCGCCGCAACGGAATCATGAACAGCACGCCGAGCGTTCCGCCGAGCAGCGCCAGGAAAAAAATGCGCCAATATTCCGTGTTGAGCGAGTAGCCGAGAAAAATGAGCGCGGGCATCGTAAAGATCACGCCTGCCGCGGCGGATTCTCCCGCCGAGCCGGTCGTCTGCACGATGTTGTTCTCGAGAATTGTGGAACGGCCGAAGGCGCGCAGGATGCTGATGGACAAAACGGCGATGGGGATCGACGCGGAAACGGTGAGGCCGGCGCGCAGGCCCACGTAGACCGAAACAGCGCCGAACAGGATTCCAAACAGCGCGCCCAGCACGATCGCGCGCAGGCTGAATTCGCGGAGGTTCTCGCCCGCTTGCACAAACGGGCGAAACTCGCCCGGCGGTGCGGTCGAGCTCCAGAGCTTCGTGGCCACGCAGTACCTCCCCGGTCATCTTGCCGCGCGCGATTCGGGTCGTCAGCCGAATTCGCCGCAGTCGAGCGGGCAAGGTAGCATCAGAAGTACATCCAAGCAAGGTGCTTGAGAAACCGGTGAGTACCGCGAATCAGAAGATGAGTGGGAACCCGGCCATCCCTGGCTTTTCAGAGAATCACCACACGACTCTCTCTTCACGATTTTCCGCTGAGGCGCTCGCGGACGCGATCGCTGAGAACTTTGCCGTCCACATTTTTTCCCTCGAGGCGAGCCTTGGCGGCCTTGACCACTGCGCCCATCTGCTTCAGTGAGTCGGCGCCCGATTCAGCGATGGCTTCCTCTACGGCGCGCTGAATTTCGGCGTCATTGGGTGCGGCAGGCAGATATTCCTCGATGATGGCGATTTCTTTGGCTTCCTTTTCGGCCAGATCTTTCCGTCCGCCCTTCGTGAATTGATCGATGGATTCGCGGCGCTGCTTGACCAGCGTCTGAAGCACCTGAAGCGATTCCATGTCGTCCAGCGCGTGGATTTTCTCGACTTCCTTGTACTTCAGCGCGCTTTTGACCATGCGGAGGACGCTCAGCCGCAGCTCGCTCTTCTCCCTCATCGCCGCGGTCAGATCTTTTTCGATGCGTTCCAGATAGCTCATTCCTGCGCTTCCTCCGGCGAAAAATCATAGCACACGCGTTGCGAGCGGCGCGCGCATTTGACACACGCGTGCACGACCGATAATCTTGTGCCCCATGAAAATTATCATTGCGGACAAGATCAGCGACCGCGGCATCGCGCTCCTTCGTGAAACAGGATGGGAAGTCGTCCTGCCGGCGGCCGCCGCGCTGCCGAGCGAACTGGCCAACGCAGACGCGCTGGTGATTCGCAGCGCGACCAAGGCGACGGCAGCGTTGCTGGAAAAAGCTCCGAAGTTGCGCGTGATCGGCAGGGCGGGCGTGGGCGTCGACAACGTGGATGTGGAGGCGGCCACCAAGCGCGGTGTGCTGGTGATGAACACTCCTGGCGGAAACGCCGTGAGCGTCGCCGAACACACCATCGCGCTGATGCTCGGCCTGGCGCGCGCCGTACCGCAGGCGAACGCTTCGATTCAGGCCGGCCGCTGGGAAAAATCTGCGTTTTCGGGCACGGAAATGCGCGGCAAAACGCTTGGCTTAGTGGGGTTGGGCCGGGTAGGCACAGAAGTCGCGCGGCGGGCTCGAGGGCTCGAAATGAAAGTCGTCGCCTACGATCCTTTCGTGACGCCGGCGGCCGCGCGCGAAGTCGAGGTAGAGTTGCTCCCGCTCGATGAAGTGCTGCAGCAGTCGGATGTGGTTTCGCTGCACACGTCGCTGAGCGGTTCAACCGAGAAGATGATTGACGCTGCGGCCATCGCGAAAATGAAGAAAGGCGCGCGGCTGATCAACTGCGCACGCGGAGAGTTGATTGACGAGCCCGCGCTCGCTGAGGCCCTGAAGTCGGGGCAACTCGCCGGAGCCGCTGTGGACACGTTCGCGAACGAGCCGCCCAAGAATTCTCCGCTGGTCGGCCTGCCGAATTTAATCGCCACGCCGCACATCGCCGGCTCCACGGCGGAGGCGCAGGAAGAAGTGGGAACGGCGATCGCGCTGCAGGTGCGCGACTATCTCGCCGAAGGAATCATCCGCAACGCCGTCAACATGCCGGCGCTTTCGCCTGATCAGTATCAACGCCTGAAACCCTATCTGGAGCTGGGCGAGCGGCTGGGCGCATTCGTCGCGCAGGCCGCGCCGTCGCGGAGTTTCACCAGCATCCGCATACGGTATGCGGGGGAGCCAGCGGAACTGGGCTCGCACATGATTCGCAGCGCGGTGTTGATCGGTGTCTTGAATGCGGTGCACGACGAGAGCGTAAATCTCGTCAACGCGTCCGCGGAAGCTGCATCGCGCGGCCTGCAAGTGGAGGAGAAAACCCGTCGCCGCGAGCGTGGCTTTCCCAACACCATCGAAGTCGGCGTGCAGGATGGTGCTCACGAGTTCGCTCTGGAAGGAACAGTTGGGCAGGACGGATCGCCGCGAACCGTGTCCCTTGACGGCATGAGCCTCGAAGCGCCTCTCGAAGGCACCATGCTGCTCTCGCGCAACGTGGACGTTCCGGGCGTGATCGGCCGAATGGGAACGGAGCTTGGCAAACTCGGAGTGAATATCGGGACGTTTGCACTGGGCCGGCGCACCGCAGGCGGAGGCGGCGAGGCCTTGGCGCTTGTGGGCCTCGACGGGAACGTGGACGCATCGATCGTGCAGCACATTCGCGCGCTGCCGTCGGTCACCGACGTGCGCCTTGTGCGTCTTCCCGCCGCGCAGCAGGCTACCGCAGCGCCTCGCTAAGCGACACTTCGCAGAACGTCGCGCTCGTTTGTTACCAGCGAGCGAGAACAGGATCTAAATTTGTCCCCGCCCGCCGTCCACATCAATTTCGATACCCGTTATGAACGAAGCATCCGAAGACGCCAGAAAAGCGACGGCTCCGGCCACTTCTTCCGGTGCTCCAATGCGTTTCATCGGGACCGTGGCAAGTAGTCTCGCATTGATTGCGTCCAAAGCATCCTTGGATATTCCCGACCGGCTGATGATCGGAGTGGCGATGGGGCCGGGCGCCACGGCATTCACGCGGATATTGCGGCCTACCAGTTCCGCGGCCATGGAACGGGTAAACGAGCGCATCGCCGCCTTTGTTCCCGCGTATACGGTGCCGTTCGCGATGCCTTCGTGGCTCACAACACTGGTATTGAGAATTACCGAGGCGCCGTCGTTCAAATGCGGCAGGGCTTTCTGGATGGTGAAATAAGCGCCCTTGGCGTTGATGTCGAACATGTTGTCGTAAACCTGCTCCGTCGTCGCCTCAAGCGGTACGAATTGCCCGATTCCGGCGTTGGCGAACAACACATCGATTTTTCCGAATTTCTGCGTGACCGCGGCGAAAAACTTATCAATCTCGGGAAGTTTAGAGACGTCCGATTGAACCGCCAGCACGTCTTTCCCGAGCTGCGCCACAGCCTCGTCGAGCGTTTTCTGGCTGCGCCCGGAAATCGCCACGCGCGCGCCTTCGTCGTGAAGCCTCTTCGCCGCGGCCAGCCCGATTCCGCTGTTTCCACCAGTGACCACCGCTACTTTGCCTTCCAGTCTTTTCATTTCCGCCTCCGCCCCAGCGGGCGTCGAATTTTGCGCCGGCTGATCGCGCCAGTGCGAATCTTGCAGTCCATGATTAGATGAGAGGGTCAGCGGAAGGATGCAGTTCGTTTTGGCGGCAGCCGGGATGGGACGCGAATGCCGGACAGAGGTGACTCGGCTCGTTCGTCGCGGCGGACTCGTTCGGGACGCGAATCCTGATCGTGTCCGCGCTTTGCAGGAAGTTGCGCGAGCGGCTACAATGGAATTGCACGCATCTAAAATTGAGAATGGCCTCTAGGAAGCATCGAATCCAGGACATATGAACGTCGAAAAGGTCATAGACAACGTCGTAGCGCGCTTCATTGGGACGAAGCACGAACGCGACGTCAAACGGATCCAACCTCTCGTTGACGCAATCAATGAGCTGGAACCGGAGATGAAGCAGCTCTCCGACGAACAGCTGGGAGCGCGCACGCTTACGCTAAAGGCCGAGGTGCAGGAGCGCCTCGAGGGCGTGGAATCGGACGATCCGGACTATAAGCGCAAGCTGCAGGAGGCGATTGAGCCGGCCATCGTGCCCGCTTTTGCCGCGGCGCGCGAGGCGGGCCGCCGCACACTGAGCATGCGTCATTTCGACGTGCAGCTGATCGGCGGAATCGTTCTGCATCAGGGCAAAATCGCCGAAATGAAGACGGGCGAAGGAAAAACGCTCGTCGCCACACTGGGCGCCTATCTGAATTCGCTGACCGGCAAGGGCGTGCACATCGTGACCGTGAACGATTACCTGGCCCGCCGCGACGCCGAATGGATGGGCCCCATCTTCAAGATGCTCGGGCTGACCGTCGGCGTCATCGTGCACGATTTGGACGACGTGCAACGCCGCGCCGCTTACGCCGCGGACATCACCTACGGCACGAACAACGAATTCGGGTTCGATTACCTGCGTGACAACATGAAGTACGACTTAAGGGATTGCGTTCAGCGCGGCCACCAGTTCGCGATTGTGGACGAAGTAGATTCGATCCTGATTGACGAAGCGCGCACGCCGCTGATTATTTCCGGACCCGCCGAGGAGTCCACCGACAAGTACTACCGCATTGACAAGATCATTCCCAAGCTGATCCGCGACATTGACTACACGCTCGACGAAAAATTGCGCACCGCGACGCCGACGGAAGAAGGCGTAGCGAAATGCGAGCGGCTGCTGAATCTTGGCAACCTCTACGATCCGGCGAATATGGAGATCAATCACCACGTCTATCAGGCGCTGCGCGCGCACACCCTGTTTGAGAAGGATGTCGATTACGTCGTGAAAGACGGTGAAGTGGTGATCGTGGATGAATTCACCGGGCGGCAGATGCCCGGCCGGCGATGGTCGGACGGGTTGCATCAGGCCATTGAAGCCAAAGAAGGCGTAAAGATCGAGCGCGAAAATCAGACCCTCGCCACCATCACTTTCCAGAACTACTTTCGGATGTACAAGAAACTCTCCGGCATGACCGGAACGGCCGAAACGGAAGCGCCGGAATTTGACAAAATCTACAAGCTGGAAGTGGTGGCCATTCCGACCAACAAGACGCTGATCCGAATCGAAAATCCGGATGTGGTTTACCGTACCGAAATTGAAAAGTTCGAAGCGGCGGTCAACGGCATCATTCAAGAGGACGGCACAAAAGCCGGCGGCATCCGCCAATACCACGAAAGCGGCCAGCCGGTGCTCGTCGGCAGCATCTCCATCGAAAAATCGGAGAAGATTGCCGAGCTGCTGAAGCGGCACGGCATTCCTCACCAGGTCTTGAACGCCAAACAGCACGAACGCGAAGCAAAGGTGATCGCGCAGGCCGGGCGCAAAGGCGCTGTGACCGTCTCCACCAACATGGCCGGGCGCGGAACCGACATCCTGCTGGGCGGCAATCCCGAAGCCATGACGCGCGATCACTGCCTGAAGGAAAAACTGGCGATGCCGTACTTGCCTGCCGGGGCCGTAATCGGCGCGCCGCCGGGAACGGAAACTCCGGGGCAGGCCGACGCTACCGCGGGCGGCGCCTCAGGAAATGGTTCGGGGAATGCGGCGATGGTGCTGTTCCAGCAGGAAGGCAAGATTTTTCAGGTGCCTCTCGATCAGTGGAAACCGCTCTACGACCAATTTGCAGCGCAGTGCAAGGCGGAGCACGACGAAGTGGTGGCCATGGGCGGGCTTCATATCCTCGGCACGGAACGCCACGAGGCGCGCCGCATTGATAATCAGCTCCGCGGACGCGCCGGCCGTCAGGGCGATCCCGGCTCATCGCGATTTTATCTATCCCTCGAGGACGACCTGCTGCGAATTTTCGGCGGAGAGCGCATGCAGGCCATCATGTACCGGCTGGGAATGACCGAGGGCGTGCCCATCGAATCGCGGCTGATCAGCAAGCGGATCGAAAATGCGCAGAAGGCCGTCGAGGCGCAGAACTTCGAGGCCCGTAAACATCTCCTGGAATACGACGATGTGATGAACAAGCAGCGGGAAACGATCTACTCGCTGCGCCGCTCGTTTCTGGAAGGCCGCGACCAGAAGGAATTTGTCATAGATAAGGCCGAGATGATCGCCGACGAGCTTGTCGCCACCTACTGCCCGCGCGAACAGCATCCCGATCAGTGGAACGTCACGCAGTTCACCAACGAGATCTTCAATCAATTCGGCCTTGACCTGAAGACCGCGGGCGTGGATCCGGCCGCCCTCGGCCACGACGAGCTGGCGGTGGTGCTCCTGGACAAAATCAAGGAGCGCTACGAAGAAAAGGAGAAGCTTTTCGGCACTCCGACGATGCGCTGGCTCGAGCGGCACGTCCTGCTCGATATCGTGGACGCCCAGTGGAAGGACCACCTGCTCACCCTCGATCACCTCAAGGAAGGCATCGGCTTGCGCGGCTACGGGCAGAAGGATCCCCTGGTCGAATTCAAGAAGGACGCTTTCAGTCTGTTCGAGGAACTGATGGACCGGATTGACAACGAGTCAGTCCGGTTTTTGTTTCTTGTTCGCCCCGCTGAGGGAACCCAGGGTGCCGCGGCGGCGCCAGCTCCGGCGCGTCCGAGCCCAGCTGGACCTCCGGCCTCCGAATCCGCAACTCCCGCTTCCGCCATCGCCAGGCAGATCGAGCAGCGCCAGCGCCGTCAGCAGCAGAATCTGCAGTTTCAGACCGGGCCCGCGCAGGCCGAGGCGCCGAAGCCGGTCCGCGCAGGCGTCAAGGTGGGCCGGAATGATCCCTGCCCGTGCGGTTCAGGCAAGAAGTATAAGAAGTGCCATGGGGCCGCAGCATAAATTCCCACAACGGGCTTCCCAACCTGAGTTTCATTTTCTTGCGGGCATTCACACATTCCCTATCCCATTTATTAACAGCGGTTTGCAGGGTTTAATCACCGAACACAGAGGAAGTAATATGTGCTTGGCGCGTACCTCCCGTAATGGTACAAAGTAGGGCGTAGGTCGCGGGGTGTACGGATGTGCTAAGCTAGCGCGATCGTACGGGGTGGCTAGCTTCACATTCCACTCGCACCATAGTCTGGCGCGAGAAATCAAACACAGGAGAAATAAATGAACAGATTGGCATTGTTGTGCGGGGCCTTGCTGATTTTCGCGGGAGCTGCCTCGGCGCAGGATTATCCAAAGTTCGAAGCGTTTGGCGGCTACTCGTACCTGCACGTCAGCGAGAACGGTGTCGGAGACAACTTCAACGGCGGCAGCGGCTCCTTGGCGTATAACTTTAATTCCGTCCTCGGAGTCGTGGCTGATTTTGGCGGTTATCACTGGAGCCAGGGCTTCGACGGCGGAAACGAGACCATCAACGTGGTGTCGTACCTTTTCGGTCCCAAGGTTTCGCTTCGGCACGGCAAATTCACTCCGTTCGCGCAGGCTCTGTTCGGCGGAGCGCATGGGTCATTTAGCGAGACTGAAGTATGCGACGCGCGGGTACGCGGTCAAGGCGATTGTGGCAGTGGAAGCACGTCCGACAACAGTTTCTCCTTGGCAGTTGGCGGCGGCGTGGATTGGAACGCCACAACTCACATCGGCATCCGTCTGATTCAGGCGGAATACCTGTTCACGCAATTCCTTAACACCACGCAAAACAACGCCCGCATTTCCACGGGTGTCACAATCCGCTGGTAATACCTGGAACCAACAAGCGGTGTTTTTGGAGGCCGGCGGTTTTCCGCCGGCCTTTTCTTTTTGGGCTTGAGGAATTTGATTAGTTGACGCCGGCGTGCCGCTACCTCTCATTCTGTCGGCAGACATTGGCGTCCTGATATCTCAATCGAAGCGCACAAAGCGCTCAAAAATATGCGCTTGGCGCTGAGTTCCCATAATGGTACAAACCAAGCTGGGGCATCCAAATGCGCTAACCTCGCGTCATAACGCGGCGTGCCTAGCGCTACATCTATCTCGCAACTTAGTCGGGCCCGAACAATGGAACCGAGGAGAAACATATGAACAAATTCGGATTGATGTGCGCGGCTTTTTTGATTTTCGCCGGGGTCGCGTCGGCCCAGGACAATGCAAGGTGGGAAGCGTTCGCAGGATACTCGTACTTGCACGTCAACCCGGGTGCAGGCGAATCGAGCGAGAACTTCAACGGCGGCAGCGGCTCCTTGGCGTTCAATTTTACGCCCATGTTTGCTGTCGTGGGTGACTTCGGCGGTTATCACTTCAACGGGCCGGCCTCGGACGGATCCTTGGACGTCGCCCTCGTCACTTACCTTTTCGGTCCCAGGGTTACACTACATCATGGCAAGCTGGCGCCGTTCGCCCAAGCTCTGTTCGGCGGAGTGCATGGAGGGTTTACCGAGACTATTTGCGACGACGCAAGGGTGCACAGTCAAGGCGGGGGGTGCGAGTCGGGGAGCACCGACGCGAACACTTTCGCCCTGGCAATCGGCGGCGGACTGGATTGGAACGCCACGACTCACCTCGGCATCCGTTTGATCCAGGCCGAATACGTTATGACGCGCTTCTTTACCTTCACGCAGAACAACGCCCGCATCTCCACGGGAGTCACACTCCGCTGGTAACGCCGGGGAAGTGGTAAACTGCCTTTTCAGGGCCGGTTCTTGTCTGCCGGCCCTCCCTTTTTTGGCGCCGAGATTATCTTCTAATTGCCGACCGCAAACATGTGCCCGTCGTTCTGCGTATAAATCGTCCCGTCCGGCCCAATGGAAAGCGGCGTGTAGGCAGATCCCACAGCCAGATTCAAAAAGAGATTTGCCAGCGGCTTGGTGAAGACGTCCGTATTCCCCTGCGGGAGCACGTAGAGATTGCCGTCCTCGCTGGTCACGTAGACGTTGCCGTTCACGTCCACCGCAGGCATGTTGATGCACCATTCAAAGCCATTCGGATTCGTGGTTTTGCAGGTCAGCTTGCCATTTGCGTTGCGGCTGCAGCTCTGCGTATTGGTGCTCTGGAATTGCCACTCGATATTGAGGTTGGGGTCGAGCTGGGTGATGTAATAAGGCCCCTGCGGCAGCGTCTGGCAGCTCGGGCTGCTCAGATTGCAGTAAAGTCCCGTGTCGTAGTGATTGTCCTTGAGCACGATCGAATACGTCCCGCCGTGGGTGTAAACCGCGGGAGTCGAATCCCATCCGAAATCATAGGCGCCGGTGAAATTCCCGCCGGAATCAAATTTGAACATGTGCCCGCGAAAGCCGTTGTAGTTCGTGATCGCGCCGAAAATCACCGAGCCATCGGGCAGCACCGTCGGCGACGACGATGCAAGATCGAGGATCACGCCTGAGCCAGGCGCGTTCGTGGTTGGATCCACTCCCATTGTCGCGCCCAAGCGGCATGCGTTCGGCGTGGTGTTCGTGGGGCCAATCGCCACCAGGACGCCGCATCCATCGTTCAATAAATTCTGCAGCGACGCCACCCACTTAGCGCCCGAAAAATCCGGCTTCACCGCGATCAGGTAAGCCTGCATGTTGTCGAAATGAGCCCGGCTCGCGGTAAAGATGGTTCCGTCGGGGGCCACCGCGGGAGCGATGTTCAAACCCGGCCGCTGCGAGCCGCATGCAACAGTTGGCGCTGGTTGGGCTGTTCCCACGACGTTTGCCGGCGGCCATGGAAGCGTGGAGGCGCTGGAAAACTCTCCCGGGCACGTGGTCGCAGTGCCGGCCGGCGCCCCGGGAACCAGAGCCGCAAATGAGAGAACGCTGGCCACATCAGCGGAAGTTATCTTCACCAGCCATGCGCCCTGTATATCGTTCTCCCAGGGATCGCCCACGGTCGGATCGGCCAGCTCAATCGCGTTGTAATAGACATTGCCGGACGAATCGGCGGTAAGCGGCCCGGCAACGTATGTATCCGCGGCGGTGACGTTCATTCCCGAAAATGGATTGATTTGCGTGGCGACGCTTCCGTCTGCCTGATTGACCTTCCAGACCGTGCCGCCTGCGCCGGGCACGTAAATGAATCCATTCGCGTCTATGGGATGAAACACGGGTTCCCATCCGTGCAGCCCGGAACCATTCGGCTCCGGCTTCCAGTCGCTGGCGAACGTCCAGATGGGCACCAGACTCCCGCTTATCCAGCTATATCGCACTTCGTTCCACTGTTCGGTTGACCAGGTGTTCGGCCCGCAGGCTGATCCGTTGGTCCACGAGCCGGCTGGGCTGCAGGACGTGTAAGTGCCGGTCTTGGTCATCATGTAAATGTCGTCGCCGTCCGCAATCGGCACCTGGTAATGGACCGTCAGATCTCCACTGGCACTTTCGGCTTGCTCTTGCGCGACGAACGGCTCGTAGACAATATCCGCAAGCTGTTTCGCAGCGTTCTGACCGGCGACGCCGACCATGCCGGAGTGCTGCGGGTTCGACCCCCATTGCGGCCAGAAAGGCATGTTCGCAGGCGCGGTCGCGACGGCGAATGTGACCGTGACGATGGCCGGCGCCCCCTGCGCGCCTGAGGGCGTAACCGTTATGTGCCCGGTGTAGACACCCACCGTCAGATTTCCCAGGACCACATTTACGCCCAACATTTGAGGAGCCGTTCCATTCCCGGGGCTGACGATGAGCCACGGCGAGTCGCTCTCGGCCGTAAAATTGAGCGCGCCTCCACCCGAGCTGCTTACATTCACATCCACGACCACGGAATTGTAAGGGAGGCCAAAATTCGCGCCGAAGGACAGCGCCGTTTTTGAGAGCTGGATCGCCTGCGCCGGTCCTGTTCCGGAACCTCCGCCGCACGCCGCAAAACTCATGCAGGTTGCCATCAGTAGAACCGCGCCGATCCGGCTCATCTTGATTTTTCCCCCATTGAATAGCGCCGCATTCTCTCCGCGAAACTCGCCGAAGGATTGTAACTAATATTCGGTTGGTTCCAACGCCAATCGTGCCTCGGATACTTCCGCCCTTGCAGAAAAGTTGTGATAGTCTCTGCCGCACGGACGTTGGAAAAACTTGTTTCGGGTGATTGGGGTCGGTTATGAACGCGCCTCTTTCTACGGGCTGCCGGCGGGCGGGCTGCGCGAGTTCGATTCCATCGGCTCTCGCCAACGAACAACTCTGCCTTGAACACTTTCTGGACGATGCGTTTCTGCGCACCGACCAGACATTCGGCCGCTGCCGCGAGGGTCGCGCCATGAATCCCGCGGATGTCGAATGGCTGCTCTCGGACGCCCTGGCGATCGTCAAGAACCTGGAAGAAAAAGCGAGCGATCCCCATCCGCAGCAACGCGACCGCATGCTCGAACTGCTGCTGAAGCTGGCCAACCTGCACGAATATGTGGCCCACCATTCGATTCGCCTCGACAGACCTGCCTGATCCTGCGGCCGCCAGCCTCGCATGCGAAAGTGACAACACCTCCTTCATGCGGGCATCTTGCATTTCCGTAACGACCGATTCAATCTGAAGGTGCTTTTCCGGATATCCCCGCATGCCCGACGGAAAAAAAATCGATCCTTTCAAGCCCCAGCAGCCCAGCATTCCGGGGGTGGTGCCGGCCGCCCCGAAGGACGCACCCGGGGAAGCTCCACCGCCGGAATTGCCGGAGGCGCCGCCGGACAAAAGTCCCGTCTTCATTCCGATGATCGCCGCCGCTGGATTGGGCGCGCTCATCATGATTGCAGTACTCATACACTGGGGCCGGAGCTTCTCAGCGCACGCCGTGCCGCCAGCCGTCGATTCGTCCGCCGCTCCCGCAGCCTCCGCCGCACGGCCTGTTGAAGCCAAGCCCGCTTCCAATCTACCCATGGGTCCCGGCGTGATTGCCACGGCGGACGAGCTGCCCAAGACCTGGTCGTCCAAGCGCTTTCAGTATCGGAACTTCGTCTCCGGCCAACCGGAACCGGCCATGGTGGTGCGTCTGCCTCGGGGAGAATACTGGGGATTCTCGCTGCGCGAACCATTTGGTAGCTGCGAGCTGGATTTCATCACCGATCTGGATAAGCTGCGAACCGATTACCATTACCGCGCCGACCATCCCATGGTTGTGGATCCCTGCAACCACACGGTCTACGATCTTCTGCGTTATGGCGCCGGAGCCTCCAACGACGAAGTAGTCCGCGGCGTGATCGTTCAGGGATCGGGCGTACGCCCGCCCATGGCGATCGAGATTCGTGCCGAAGGAAAGAATATTATTGCGGCAAGAGAAGAGTAGCGTCTCCTCACACTCCGCCAGCAGCCTGAACCGCCTCAAGAAAATAGCCGACAGCGACGCGCCACAAACACGTACGCCACGGCCCCGCTTCACCGCGAGCGAGGCCGTGGCGCCAGTGCCGTTCCATGATGCAGAGCTAATCGGACGTCAGTTGTTCCACGCTGCGCGCCACCATCACCGGTGAGCCAGTCTGCGGATCGATGAGAATAAATCCAACGACACGCAGTGGGATGGCTTGCGTCCCTGTCAGTCCCGAAAGCCCGGTGAGATTGATGAAGTTCGTGGCGTTCGTCGTCAGCACGGTAAGAGGACTCGGCAACAAAATGCCGGCGGTCCACTCGTCCGTCAACTCGAAGCTGCCGGAGTTGCCGGATTGCACCATCGTCTGCCCGGGAACCAGCGTGCCCTCCTGACCCTGCCGTCGCAACACCACGCGATGGACGGTCAGGCTCGACACGCCGTTCGTGGTTGTCAGCTTGCCTCCCACGCCGACCGACTGCCCGGCCGCCAGCGCGGAGTTGTTGAAAAGCAAAGTCGTGATCGGGTTCTGGATATTTGCAATGCGGTACTGCTGATTGGGATTCAGGCTGAGTGTCTCAATTTGGCCGTCTTCAACTCCGTTGATGTCGGGGAGTTCCGCGCGGACGAACAAGTCTGCGGCCGTCGCCGGACCGGACGGCGGACGTATGCTGGTAAACAATCCGGCCAGGAAGAAACCGTCGTTCGAAACGACCTCAACCTCCGTCGCATCAATGTCATGCGTGACGGGATCAAGCGTGCCCGACACCTCGACGATCGTGTCCGTTGTGAATGAGCTGACCGGCACAGTCGGATCGTCGAAGACTGTGCTTGCACTCGTCTGCACGGTCCACTGACGCCCCTTCGGCCCTTGAATCATGAAGCTGTTGGCGCCCGTGCTGCCGACGAAGCCGCCGTAAAAATCGTCAATCGAGACCGTGGCATCATCCGCGGCGAGCAATTGCATATGGAAAACCGGGTTGATCGCGCCGGTCACTTGTCCGTTCGCGTCGGTCGCCAGCGATTGTCGCAGGTCGAACTCCATACGCAGCCCGACGAGTTGGGCGTCGGTCAGCACAAACGGCGATGACAGGTTTACCGTCACCATGTTCGGCGAGACCGATCCCTGGATCGTGTTCACGATCGGCGGGTTTTGAGTGGTGTCAATAAAACTGATAACCGGATTCGAAAGCATTACCGTTGCGGACGTGTACGTTCCGGTCGGCACAGGCGTCAAATCCAGGAGTTGATGCAAGCCGCTCAATTGCGCGAAATCTACCACTTGCGGCGTGTTCATCACCGGCACGTTGGTCGTGCCGTTAAAGAGAGTTACCGAGCTGACCATGAGCTGGCAGGAGACTACGCTCGGCAACGGAGCATCCGTGCCAATCGTGAAAATGGAACCCTGGGTCTGCGGCGCCGGATCTGGAACACCGGACGGTCCGCCGCTGCAGCTGCACAGGCCGAGTATCGCGAGAAATGAAAGGAACACACCCGTAGCTTTGAGAATTCGCATGCCCATTCTCCTTCACCCCAAGATGATTTATGACTGCCGGTAGCCGATAACGCTATTTCGGCTGCTGAACGTCAAACCCACGGTCTGAAAAAAAGTTTTGGATGTTTTCCGGCGGGGAACGGATTTTTTCGAGAAGCCTTCGGCAGGAAAACAAGATCCGCAGTTTCCCTTTTGTTCGCCGCGAGGCGCGGAAGCGCGGGAATATGCGGTTTTGGATTTCGCGCGAATCGATTCCTTAAGCGGCGCGATCACCCGCTCGTTCGGAAACTCTTTGTTGTCCCTCCGTTTGCCACAAGAATGATATTTTAACAACCTGACAATCGTTCGCGCGGGATGTCACCGCATCGGCCGGGGGTTTGTCGCTTGAGACTCTTTGGTTTTCTGCTGCTTTTGGCGGGTTGGGGAATCGTGCTCTCCGCCCTCGCGCTGCTCGCGACGGAGACATCACGAGCCGCGTTTGTGCTGGCCGGCGTCGGCGTCGAAATCGTCGGACTGGTCCTGGTGATTCGCGCGCATCCCATTCGACGGAGCGCCCACGAGTGACCTCGTCTCCCACCGCGCTTCCGGACTCTTCGATTGCGCTCTGCATCGCGTGCATTTTCCTGGTTCCCTGCGCGGCCGCGGGACTTGC
This sequence comes from uncultured Acidobacteriota bacterium, assembly GCA_963814605.1. Classification (GTDB taxonomy): domain Bacteria; phylum Acidobacteriota; class Terriglobia; order Acidiferrales; family UBA7541; genus Palsa-295. The sequence continues at coordinate 2,257,869 of CAWFDD010000002.1, forward strand.
GTTGCTCGGCACGGGACTCGGGCGTTCCCGCAGCGCCGCACATTCCATGATGTCCTCGTTGTGCGTGCTGGCCGTGGCGGCGCTCGCGTATTTCGTGTGCGGCTTCGCTTGGCAGGGATTCGCCGGCGGCGCGGCGCACGTTGCCTCTGTGGGCGGCAAGGATTGGAGCTGGATCGGCAGCCAGCCGTTTTTTCTGCGCCATCAGTCGCTTGATGGATCGCCCGCATCGCTCGCGGCGTTGCTCGGAATCTTCAGCGTGGGAATCGCCGCGCTGATTCCCCTGGGCAGCGGCGCGGACCGCTGGAGGCTGGGAGCTTGCTGCGTTTCAACCGCGCTGCTCGCCGGATGGACCTATCCACTGTTCGCGCATTGGGCCTGGGGCGGCGGTTGGCTGGCTCAGCTCGGGGCGAATTACGGCCTCGGGCGCGGATATGTGGACACCGGAGGCTCCGGCACAATTCAAGCCGTCGGAGGACTGACCGCGTTGTCGGTTGCCTGGCTTCTCGGCGCGCGCCGCGGCAAATATACGCACGACGGCATGCCGACCGCTATTCCCGGACACAACGGCGTCCTGGTGATGCTCGGCTGCTTGTTTGCGCTCGTGGGCTGGCTGGGATTGAACTCCGCTGGCGCGATTCTCTATACCGACGCGGCGCCGGGCCAGATCGTATTGGTCGCGATCAACACGAGTTTGTCCGCGGCAACGGCCGCTTTGGCGGCCGCAGTTATCACGCACGCGCGTTTCGGCAAGCCGGACGCGTCGCTGACCGCCAATGGCTGGATCGGCGGGCTAGCGGCCAGCAGCGGTGCTTGCGCGTTCGTCAGTCCGGGAGAGGCTGTGGCTATCGGCGTCGTCGCCGGTGCTCTGGTCACGTTGTCCGTGGAATGGTTCGAATCGCGCATGTCGCTCGACGATCCGGGCGGATCGATTTCAGCCCATGCGATGGGTGGCCTGTGGGGCGTGTTCTCGGTGGGGATTTTCGCAACGTTCGCCGCGCCGGGACAGTGGCTTGCGCAAGTCGTGGGCGTTGCCACGTTGATCGGTTTTGTCCTGCCGCTGACCTACGGTCTGAACTGGCTGCTCGATCGCGTCTATCCGCAGCGAGTGGCGGCCGAAGGCGAGCGCCAGGGCATGGACCTCTTCGAATTGGGCGCTGGCGCTTATCCGGAGTTCATCGTGCACAACGACGAGTTCACGGAGAGATAAGAGATAGAGGTTGACCACCGAAGAGCGTGGGGATGGAAGCAGGCCCGGCCCGCCAGCGAGACCAGCAGCGAACAAATTCAGAACGCGGGACAAACGATCAGGATTTTGCGGGAACTGCGCCCACAGGCTCTGGCGCCGGCAAATTCTGCGGGTGGACAAAGGGCGCTGGGGGCGGTGGCTCCGGCGCCGCCACTTCCCAATCGCACTTTTCGTTGATGCAGGCGCGGAAATTGCCCTGCTTCGTGCGCTTCTCCACCACAAATGGCGCTCCGCATTTCGGACAAGCCTCGGCGATGGGCTCGTGAGGCGTGGTGAAATCGCAATCCGGATAGCGGCTGCAACCGTAGAAAATGCGCCCTGCGCCGCGCCCCTTCGCCGTCCCGCGCCGCACGAATTCTCCTTCGTTGCACTTCGGGCACTTGATCCCCAGCGTGATCGGCCGCGTGTACTTGCACTTCGGATAGTTCTGGCAGCCGATGAAATCCCCGAAGCGGCCCGCGCGTCGCAGCAGAACGCCTTCATCCAGCGGGCACTTCTCATCGAGAACCACATCGGGCTGAGGTTCACCCATGAATAGGCCGCCCCTCTGGCTTTGAATAGTGAGGCACGGAGCCTACTGGCCGGTCGCCTTGCTTCGAAGCTCCCGGATAGCAAACGTAAAGTGGCTTCCATTTGCCGTCCTTTGCCAACGAGGTTCCGAGCACAGGTGGGCGACTGACCGACTTCCCGCATCTGTCTGTGAATCTCATCATGCTTCTACTATGCTTGATTGCGCTTTATCACACGGCGAAGAGTTTCGGCCTTCGCGCCATGAAAGATTTCTCTTTCTGCTACGCTATCAACGATAAGGACCGTCCGCGCACCGAAGCTTTTTCTTCAGCTAGGAATAACGCTTCTGCTTCTGGCCGCAACTCAGCTCAGCATCAGTCCGTCCTATGACTCGCCGGTGGCCAAGAACACGTGCTATATTGCAGCCATCGCCCTTTGCTTTGCTTCTGCGCATCTCATCTGCCTTGTAATTTCCCTGGCTCCTAGTCGGCGGTTGCCTATGCTGATAACCCAAGGACCGATCGGGAACCTAACGGAGTTCACATCCGTTCTCATTATCTGCCTGCTCGCGGGAGTAATCGCTCTCAACTGGTTTGTGTCTTGGAATCAACTCTGGTATGGATTTCGAGTCAGTCTGGTTTTCCTGATTTCTTTGAATACAGAGCTAGCTATCCGCTGCGCGGCGTTTCTCCCGTCTTTCCTCTTGTTCTCACTATTGTCGCCTTTTGCGTCTTCCTTTACAGCCACCTTGATCGCATAGCGTTCACCGACAGTACTCCGCCTCGGCTCCCCAACAAAGTGGATCACCTCGCTAACTGCCCGGCGGACTGTGATCTCAAACCGATGACGGATCTCCTCATGTCGCCGCCAGCGCCTCGTACCATCCTCCACAAGTCGGCACTGCTTGTGGTTGTGGTGGTTCTCATTTGGACGTGCATCGAGGCGCTGCACCTGCGGCCGCGCATGTTCGATGGATCTACTATTCAGAGGTCGTTGGGGTTGGCGATGTTTCTCCTCGTCGTCGCGATGCTGTGGGAACTAGCTATGGCAACCATTGTGTGGCATCGGCTGAAATCGTTGTGCCTGGAGCGCCTCGAGTCGTCGTCTCTACGGCGCGGCTTCAGCTCCATCAGTGGATTGACCTGGAGATCTTTGTGGATCTTCCGCGGGAGCCTTCCTTCACGATACCGCGTGATTCAGCGGTTGCTAGAGCAGACGGGCCGCGGCGTGCTCTACGCCGAGGCTTGCCCGGCCCAAGGATGGCGACAACCTGGAGGAGAGTGTCAAGAGGCTTTACGCGGCGATTTCCGCCAACAGCTGTTTGCCAATAATCACCCAGGAATTCGGAGCAGTACAGAAACAGATTGCGGCTCTTGCGGGCCGCCTTCTGGGCAAGCTAAAGGCGGCGTGGATCAAGGAAAAAGGAACGATCACCGCTTGCGATGCGAACGGTGACGAAGACAAAAAGACACAACCGTCTGCTGTGAAACCAGAAGAACCGATTTCGGCCGAGCAGCTGATCTGGGAAGAGTGGGTGGCTCTTGTCTATATTCACTACATTCGTATGGTGCTCCTGCAGGTGCGAAGCCGCCTAGTCATGGGCGCGGCACTTTACCTGTTTCTCATCTGGGCGGCAACTTGCTACCCGTATCTCAACCGCCATGTTCTGCTGATTGCGTTGGCTGCTTTACTTGGCCTCCTGTCGTTTACCGTGATTCTCATCTATGCTTCGATCAACCGGGACCCTATTCTCAGCAGAACAACGAACCAGACTCCAGGCCGCCTGGATCTAGACTTCTATCTCAAGACAGCGTCGTTGGTGGGCATTCCGCTGGTTGGGTTTGTCGCTTCCCAGTTTCCCGAGGTCAGCGGTTTTCTTTTTTCCTGGCTTGAACCTGGCATGGCTGCGGTCAAGTAGCATTGAAAAATGGTTACCGATCGTCCCCCATTGGCATTGCCAGCGCTAAAGCGCCTGATCAGAGCCGAGACTCTTTCACGGAGCGCTAAAGCGCTCCTTCCCCGCATAAATGCGGGGGCTCCCACCAGCAATTTGGACAAGTCAGACTGAAATCATCGAGGACGCAGTCCTCATCCTGCAAAATCAAGCAAAACCCAGGACTGGCGTCCTCGGGAATTTCCATCTATCGCTCCGGGACTCAACTCTGAACCGACAGTTCTCACGCAGTCTCAAGGCTAGTAACCTGTACCGCAGGTATACGAGACGGCGGTCCTGTATAAAAAATGTATCGATTCGTATCGGTTCGGCATGGAAGGCCAAAAGTAAGGAGATTTGACTATGCCCAATTTAAGTGCACGACGGCTTGCCGCTTGCATCGCATTATTGACGGGCCTTGCGCAGGCTGCGTCTGCCGCTGAAATTCTTATCGTCGACGCGAAATCCCAGCCAGAGAGTTTGACCGTCGCGCCGGGTGGGATACTGATCGTCGGTAGCGCGAGCACTCCGTTCGTCTACAAGGTGCGCCCGGGCTCGACCACTGCCGAGAAGTTCGTCGATGCCAGCGCTGAAGGCGCCGGCACCTTTTTCTTCGGCATGCTTGCCGATGCCGCTACCAACACGTTGTGGACGTGTCAGCTAACCCCGGTGCCAGGCACAACGCCGGTGAAGCGTCACACCGCGCTGAGGGGCTTTGATCTCTCCACAGGCGCCCAAAAGCTTCGTTGGAACCTGCCTGGCGACAACAGTACCTGCAACGATTTCTCGATCGGACCGGACAAGGCGCTCTACATCACCGACACCGCCAACAGCAAAATCTACAAGCTGCCGGCCGGTGCTTCCACTGCCGAACTTTTCCTGGAAGATCGCGCGCTCTACGGCATCGACGGGATCACCTTTCTGAACGGCACGCTGTACGTGAACAATGTGTTCTCGAACAATCTCTACCGCATCCCGGTGGACGCTGCGGGCAAGGCCGGACAACCTGTCGATATCTGGATGGATCAGCCCGTGAAAGGGCCGGATGGCATGCGCGCAGCCAATGGCAAGCTGCTCCTTGCTGAGAATGGCAGCGGCAAGATTTCCGTCATTACTGTCAATGGCGATAAGGCCAGCGTCACGGTAATCAAGGAAGGACTCAAGACACCAACCGCAGTCGAGCCCGCGGGCGACACGATCTGGATCGCCGAACGCGGCGCCGGCAAGGCAGTGTCGATTCCGATGCCGAAATGATGGAGAGAGATTGGGCTGACGAGGCGAAGCTCTAGACCTGCTGGCGGAGGTTCGGACGCAGGGTCAGCGAGCCGTCATCATTCAGCTTCTGGTGACAAGCCCAGCGCACGGGATAGCGCATCCCTTTCACCTCAATCTCGGCTCGAAGTTTCAATCCTTTCCAATCTGTGACGTTCGGAAGCACAAACTGTGCCTGCCGAATCTTCCCCGGTAACGGGTAACCGGCGTCAAGACAACCGCTCTTCAGCACTTTTCCGTCCTGGCTCTCGACGGTCACCCGCAATACGCCGGGCACACCCGCTATGCCGTCATTGGCAAAGCCGACGATGAGGCCGAGGCAACCAGCGTCCTTATAGCTCCAGAGGAAGGACGGCCTCACCCGATAGCCAATCCGGCGACTGATCCGGTCAAATCGCCGCAGGATAAGCCTGGTAGTAGTTCACCAGATTCTTTGCGCTGATCTGGTGAAAGTTCCAGAGCGACCAGTAATTGACACCAACATCCATCACATGAGCGATCACGTTTTCCGCCGGAGATACTCCTTCATATGCGAGACGTGGATCGGGAGGTTTACCCGGAAGCCCCTGCTCCAGCAAGGCCGCGATCCAGGGCGGACGATTGCTGAGCGCCTCAATCTGCTCGTTCTCAATAAAGATGGTATCGCTGCGAATCCAATTGTTGCTGCGGACCGTGCGGTCTAACAGTTCTGAATTGCCGACCCGGCTAAAGTCCGGTTGCGTATTGGTCAGCAGAGGAGTCTTGGCAAAGTGCTCGAGTTGGACTTCGAGCATATCGGTCCAGGTGCGCTCTGCTGTCTGGTAATCAGGGAAAGGATTGTTGCCGAATGGCCAGGTGTGCCCTTCACCCCAGAAGCCATACATGAAGGTATCCATAAACTCGATCTGCGGATTGCCATCAAATTCCGCTCCCAACAGGCCCACCAGTTCCTTGAATGCCCGCTGAAAAAACGGATCGTCATACCGCGGCTGATAACGCGAATGGGGGTTCTGCAAGTATCTTTTCGACTCGGCGGCGTTTTCCTGATCGCTAAGCACCAGATCTACTTTGGGCACTTTGTCGAGCACAAAATCCGGAAGGGCCGCCTGGTGTGTATAGTCTGGAGCGCACATCTGCACGCGGAATCCGACCCGCTTGTTGTGGGTCTTCGCCAATGCAAAAACCAGCTTCACATAATCGGGCAGCTCCAGGCGGCCAGGCCGCGGCTGAATTTCCCTCCAGGTCGGACGAATATAAAGCTGCTCGCCCAAGGGAAATTGAACCAGGTCTTCGATTGCCTGCTGAATATTGTCTGACTTGATTTCCTCCGTCCCACTGTCTGCCGTGATATAGGTGACGAGCCCCTTGCCATAATTCGGCACCACATCTTCTGAAGGAGTAGTGGTCATCACCACATCGTCCGTGGGAATGAGGGCATCAGGTGGGTATTGAGGGAACGGACCCTGATTGAGGCGATCGGGCACCGGCGGACCAGAGCCGAAGTCGTAGTTTATCCAGTTGTGGGCGGCGACTTTCCCCTGCGCCTTCCCGATTCCAAGTTCCGCCGCTACGGCAACAGCAACGGTACTTTTTAGAAAATCTCTACGCTGCATCGGAATGATCCCTCATCGTTCGGTAAGGCTTTAGGTGAGTTGGCTGGAACGGAAGCAGGGGGGGCGAGTATCCGGACCATCGAACTGTTTCCATTTATATCGTTTCATTTCGTTTTTTGCATAAGATAACAGATATTTTCAAGAGGGCACCCGCCCTCTTGCTATGACACCGACCCGGAAGGGACGCCCGAGAGTTGTCCAAAGGAACGATTAGGGTACCGGTGTGGCCCTGAGCGAACCTATCCATCCACCCTGGTGGGATTTTTGCGCGATCGCCCGTGCTGTAGTCTGAGCAGGCGAATCGGAGCCTGGTTGAACATTGCTTGCGCACTCAGACAACTACGTGTCTCGTTGTCCGTTGTCGCACTGTCCAGCGTCTTAACGTCCTGTGGTACTGCTTTTGTTAACGGAGATTCCGCCGTCATTCCGCGCGCGTTCTTTGGTATGACGGTACTCGATTCCCAGCATGTAACCCCCGCACTGAACTACGGAACTACGAGGACCTGGGACTCTTTTCCTATGCTCGACTGGGCGGACATCAACTCCTCCGCCGGCGTGTACCAATTTCAAGACCTGGATGCCTTCCTCCAACTGAACCAGGCGCGGGGCGCCGATGTCATTTACACATTTGGAAGAACGCCTCGCTGGGCGTCCTCGCAACCGCAGGCTCCCGGTCCCTACGGGCCCGGACAGTGTGCCCCGCCGTCCGATCTGCGCAACTGGGATAACTATGTGACGGCGATTGCTTCTCATGCCGGACCCCGCATCACTTATTGGGAACTGTGGAACGAGCCACAGGATCCGGAGTACTACTGCGGCGACATGCAAACGCTGCTTACGATGGCACAGCATGCCTATCAAATCATCAAATCAATCAACCCGGCCGCGCAGGTAATTACACCCACCGTTTCGGCGTCAGGCGGCCCCGCATGGCTCGATGCATATCTCTCCAAGGGCGGTGGGAACTACGCCGACATCATCTCCTTCCATGGCTACTGCAACGACGAGGCTGAGTCCGTTAACCCCGTGGTGTCGCGGTACCAGAAAGTAATGGCGGCACACGATCAGAGCGCTAAGCCTCTATGGGACACCGAAGCTGACTGGGCGGGCGACGCTGATGATGTGCTTGAGGGAAGCGGAAACCAGGCAGCCTTCATGGCCAAGTTCTATTTGCTGCAATGGTCTGCCGGGGTAAGTCGCTTCGTTTGGTACGCCTACGACGGCGGCTCCTGGGGCGGACTATGGAGTCCGGCCACTGGTGCTGACCCGGTCGTTGCAGCGTACAACATCCTTCAACAATGGATGCTAGGGCCGTGGATGGCCTCAGGTTGCATGCCTGATTCAAGCGGTACCTGGAGCTGCGCTCTGAGCCGGCCCGGCGGATATCAGGCACTCGTCCTTTGGAACTCCGGCAAAACGGTGAGCTATCAAGTCCCAGGGCAATATACCGACCTCCGTGATCTCATGGGCAATGTACGGCCGTTGCCTCGAGGCAATTTGGAGGTTGGGGGTAGTCCCGTACTGGTTGAGACCGGCACCACTTTCTAGTCCGGAGCCTGCGCGGTTGTCCGTCTAGACCACGCCCATGACACCAGGTCACGCTCGCTTCCCTTCGCTTTCCTGCAAGTCCTCCATCAAATCATTTGACTTTCGAAATCTTTCCTTGTATTACGAATGCTTGCGGTCAATTCCACCAGCCAATCATCTTCAGTTTCCAAGCATGAAAACGACTTTGCGACTTGACCGTAACCTCCTTCGACCGCCGGCGGCCACAAAGGCCTGGTTCATTTTGACCGCCGTGTTGATGTTCTGTTTACTCCCAGCACCTGCGGAAATCCCCACCGTCGGGCCTCAGATTCAGGGCGGCAATCTCCGCATTGAATTTGATAACCGCTTGCAGAGCCGGGTGGTTGCCCGTTTCGACAAGACGGAGACGGTGTTGGGGCCGTTCACTGCCTCTGAGACTGTAACCACCGCCGGCAAGCTATGGACGGGATTTCTGCTCACCTCGCAAAAACACGCGCGTACAAAAGACGCTTTCGGGGAGGGTGAACGGCTCACCGTCGAGGGAAAGGCTGGAACCCTCACAAAGCTGGTCTCCGTCACCGTATACGACAACTTCCCCACGATGGCGTTTTTCGAGGTCCAGTACACCAATACCGGAAAAACTCCACTCGCGGTCAAGAGTTGGACGAACAACGCGTACACGATCGATGCGCAACCCAAGGCGGGTCAGCCCGCCTTTTGGTCTTACCAGAGCGGCTCCTACGAGAAACGTCCCAACTGGGTCTTACCGCTGCACGCCAATTTTCAGCAGGAGAATTATCAGGGCATGAATGCCAGCGACTACGGCGGCGGTACGCCGATCGTCGACGTCTGGCGGCGTGACGTTGGCATGGCCGTAGGACACGTCGAGACGCGGCCGAAGCTGGTTTCCCTCCCCGTATCCATGCCCGATGCCGCGCACGCCAAGATCGCCGTACGCTTTGCCAAAGAAATCGAGTTGGGCCCAGGGGAAAGCTTTCATACGTTTCGCACTTTCGTCGCCGTCCACCAAGGAGATTACTTTCGCACACTCATCGACTACCGCCGCTTCATGATGAAACAAGGGTTTCAAATGGCCACTGCTCCCGCGGATGGTTTCGGGGCAATTTGGTGCGCCTGGGGATATGGCCGATCGGTGCAGCCTAAGCAGGTCTACGACACGCTTCCGACGGCAAAGCGCTTGGGATTCAAGTGGGTCACCCTGGACGACGGTTGGCAGAACAATGTGGGCGATTGGAAGCTTGACCCCAAGAAGTTCCCCAACGGCGACGCTGACATGAAGGCCCTGGTTGATCGCATTCACCAGGAAGGATTCAAGGCCCAGCTGTGGTGGTCACCGATGAGCGCCGTACCAAGCTCAGAACTGCTTCGCGATCATCCCGACTATGAGTTACTGAACCGTGATGGCTCCGCGAGAAAAGTTTCCTGGTGGAACTCCTACTACTTGTGCCCAGCGGACCGCAACGTCGTGGAATACCACAAGGCACTGGTGCGGAAAATTTTGGTGGATTGGGGATTTGATGGACTGAAGCTCGATGGCCAGGACATGAACGGAGTTCCAGCCTGCTACAACCGTGCTCACCATCACGCGCAACCGGAGGACTCGGTCGAAGCTCTGCCGGATTTCTTCCGCGCCATTTACGACACCGCACAGGCGGTAAAGCCAGGGGCATTGGTGGAGTTCTGCCCTTGCGGCACAGGCTATTCCTTTTTCACCATGCCGCACTTCAATATGTCGGTGGCCTCCGATCCGGAAAGTTCTTTTCAAGTTCGGTCCAAGGCGAAAACCTTAAAAGGTCTGATGGGAGACAACGTTCCCTTCTTCGGCGATCACGTCGAACTAAGCGATGGTGGCAACGACTTTGCGTCCACGATCGGGGTTGGCGGGGTGGTGGGAACGCAGTTCGTTCTTCCTTCTGAAGTTCAAAAGAAGAGCAAATCTGTTCTGACTCCGGAGCGCGAGAAGGACTTCGAAAAATGGCTTCGCATCTATCGCGAGAAGATGTTGTCGAGAGGACAATATCTCGGGCAGCTCTATGACATCGGCTTCGATCTGCCTGAGACGCATGTAATCCGCAAGGACCAGACAATGTACTACGCCTTTTTTGCCAAGCAGTGGAAGGGACCAGTCGAACTGCGCGGCCTGGAAGACCGCAACTACAGTGTCGTGGACTACGTCACAGGAAAAAACCTGGGAACTGTGACAGGACACAGCGCACATCTGCCGGTCGAGTTCGACGGAGACTTGCTGGTGGAAGTTCGGCCACAATGAGCCCCCGTTTCGTCGCAATAGAAACTATTACAGTTGCTTAAAACTTAGATGGAAATTTCGGCCGGCGTTCAGTATCTCTTGACAACCTCATTGCACATCCTGGTACAACTCCCCAAAAGGTAACTTTCCGAGGTTCACTCATTCGTTTAGGTTAAGTTGGGTTTTTAAACCAGACCTACTTTGAACGGAGAAAGTTATGATGAAGAGGCTTGCTTCGGCTTTTGCTCTTACATTGGCGTTTTCGGCAGGTGCGGTATTGTCCGCACAAGTCCACGATTGGCATGATCTTGACGCTGTGCACAAGCATGTCATTGAATCCATTAATGAGATGGACCGCGCACGCGCCGCGAATCACTTCGACATGATGGGCCACGGCGCCAAAGCCGAGGAACACCTCCAGGCTGCAGAGCGCGAGCTGAGTCTCGCGATCGATGCTTCCAAGGCCTCAGCTCGGTAGCACAGAGGTCTAAGAGCCTATGGGATGGATGAGCTTCGGCGACTGGAACCCGTAAACCAACCGCCTGTCGCCGAAACTCACCCAGGAAATGCTGGCCCGCTAGTTCCCTACTTTCTATCTCTAAGGGCCTTCGACCACGAGACTCGATCTTCCCCGAAAAGAAGCAACTGCGAACCAGCATCGGGATCAGGGGGCAGTTGCACCCGAATGGCCTTGCCCTGAAACGAACGCTCGACGCGCAGCGTTTGGATGAAAGTAGCCCGTTCTGAAGTGCTCACATGGGGAAGGATGAACTGCAATTTGGTGCCTATCGGGACGTAGGTTCGTGCACTATTGATAAAGACTTCGAGCATCGGACTGACAGTCACGGCTCCATCAAAAAGTGCACAGGTTATCTGCCAAGAGAGCAGTGCCTTGCAGGAGATACGTGGGTCATTTTCGATCGCCTGCGTTGCCCCATTCAGGTCTTGATCGAGTGCGCCTCCAATCAGGATGGCGGGAGTCTTCGCATCGCCGGAGACAGCCAGATCCTGTAGGAAGAGGCGTTGCCGGGAAGTGGTCGCGAACTGCGTTGCCAGCGCCGCATCCGAAGAGTCCGAGTCAAAGGCTGTGGATCCTGCTGATTTCTTCTCCACCCGAACGAACTTAAGGCTCGTTCCAGTACTCCCCAAAACATCGTAATAAGTGATGGTCGTGCCTCGATAGTCGCTTGAGCTATGGCCGCCACCCTGGGGTCAATGAAATCGCGTTCTATTCTCAACTGCATCTTAGGCGCCATGTCGATGTACCCGCCGGGCCCATAGCTGTAGCGATAGAACAGCGTGTCTTCGACCGGAGCAGAGAGGCTTGTCGCAATTCGCTGCTTGACGTGAGATATTCATCCACTGAGGAAAAACACTGTTTCTGTTGCAATCCATAAAGGGCTTTTTCGAAGCTTCGCCACTCTTCTTTCATGTCGACGGCGCCTTCGCTCGCTCCCCATGACGCAGCACTCGGCGTGTCTGCTCTCCAATAGCCCTGTTTCTCAGAAGATCGGCCAAACGAAAACCAGGAGCCTTTGATAGAACAATCGACCGAGGCGTTGCCCGCCTGGGCGATTGGGATACGAATCGTCTGCTGATCTTTGTGCGAACCGGCATCATCCGGCGAAAGCAAGAAGTACTGAGAATCAATTTTGCTGAGGAGATAGCCGCCCTGTGGCCGCCTCAAAGCACAACCCGTGCACGCCGCGAGCAGGCTTGCGGCCACGGCCACGAATAGTCTTTTTCTCCATGTGGACATCGGGTAGACCACCCCGAACGAGGCGAAAGCGTTCACTCCGCGCGGAGAGCTTCCATGGGGTTTACGTTTGCGGCTCTTCGCGCAGGAAAGAAGGCCGCCAGGCTGCCGCTCATGATCAGGACCAGGGCAACGATCACCAGGGTCCAAACGTCGTGTTCGGCGACTCCATACAGAAAGACACGCACGAATCGACCGGTCGCGGCCGCCAGGACCATGCCGATGCCCACTCCACTTAGCACCAAGCCGCCTGCCTGGCGGAAAACAAGCCACAATGCCTGTCGCCTTTGTGCGCCCAACGCGATGCGCAAGCCAATCTCGCGAGTGCGCTGGGCAAACACGTAGGCAAGCAAGCCGTATAGCCCGGTCACGCAGAGCAGCAGCGCTGTTCCCCCGAAAAGTTCCAGCAGATGAGCCGCCAGCCTTTGACTTCCATAGGAATCTGCAACCACCTCGTCCATGCTGGTGAAGGTTGCATTGGCAAGTTCAGGGACTCGCCTGGCGAAGCACGGTCCGCAATTCCGGAGTGATGGACGCCAATGATCGCCCGGTACGAAGAGCAAGGTCCATAGCCTTGCCTTCGAAAGCGAGGTAGGAGACGCTGTCGGCGCCATCTGTGAAAGACAGACCACTACCTCAGGCTCGGGTTGTGTGATCGAGCTTTGTCGCGCGTCTTCCAGAACCCCCACCACCTCTACCGGCTCGTTCTTCCGCATCTCAAAAGGTGCATGCCGAGAACCGAGTGCGGATCCTGCTGATTCGGGGCGTAAAGCCGCGCAAACGACGGATTCACCACCGCAACCGGCTGCGATCCCGGCGTATCTTGCTGGTTGAAGTAGCGGCCGGCGAGCATGCTAAACCCGAAGACCTGCTGAGCATCAGGGGTCACGCCTCTTATATTCGAAGTGATTGGGTTATTCTCACCCCCGTGAGCACCATAGCCCTTCCCTATTAAAGACAACTGCATGCGGAAGGTCTGGCCGAGCGGGACCTCTGTGATGAGCGTCGCAGCTTGCACTCCGGGCAGATGCTGCACCCGCTCCAGCAAGGGCTGGTAGAGTTCCGTCGTCATGTTGCGGTTCGCGAACCGGTAAGCCGGAATGGTCAGGTTCGCGACCATGATGTGATCGGTCCGAAAGCCGAGGGGCACGTGGCGCAAGGCATAGATGGTGCGCAAAAGCAGGCCGCAACCTGCGAGCAAGGGTGAGCGACATGGCAATTTCCGCAATCACCAGGGCACTACGCGGCCCGATGCTGTGTGCGGTTCGTTCCACTCTGCAGTCCGCCTTGCTTGAGTGCAGGCTTCGATGGGCGTATGCACGGCGAGGAATGAGGGCCAGGCCGAAGAGAACGAGGGTGGTAAGCAGCGTGAGCGCCACCAGGGCCAGCAGAACTGGTAACGTTCGCGCTCGCCGATATGATGAAGCCGGAGGTGAGCAGGGATCTGCTTCTCGAAGATCCAGATCGCCCCCATCGCCAGGAGGCTTCCCAGCAGTGAAGCTGACTCCGCTGAGAATCAGGCCCTCAAAAAGTAGCTGTTGCATGATCCTTAACCGGCTCGCGCCGAGCGCGCCGCGCACGGCAATCTCTCGCTGCCGTGTGGTTGCACGAACCAGGAAAAGGTTGGTCACGTTGACGCAGGCAATGAGCCAGAGAACGCCGGCCGCCGCCAGCAGGGCGAGGAGCCCTTTTTTGAGGCTCGCGTCTACAACGGTGTCAGCATAGCGCTGAACGATGACACTGTCCCGGCTTTCACGAACATCGGGATCCGTGTAGCTTTTCGCAATCTGTGCTTGCAGTGTCTTCAAGTCTGCTTCCGCTGCACGAGCGAAACGCCCGCCCTTAGGCGGCCGATGACAGAGTAATTTCGCGGCCGATCTTCCTGGTTCCTTATCGGCCTCCTCGAGCCGGACCGCTGTCCAGACTTGATTCCCATCCGCTGGCCTCCGAATGAAAATCCCCTCGGCATTACGCTAACGACGGTATAGGGTTGTCCATCGAGCAGCACACTTTTCCCGAGGATACCCGGATCGCTGCCATACATCTGCCGCCAGGCGGCGTCGCTCAGCACGATCGTGTTCGCATTCTTCCCATCAGCAAAAGGGTCTACATCCTCGTCAAAGCCGTGGCCGAATCGCGGTCGAACATCCAGCGTTAGAAAGAAATTGGGGCTGACATTGGTGAGATAGACTTCCAGAGATCCCGTCTTACCATCCAGGAAATTTCCTTTAGAGCCCTCGACGTAATAGGCAATCTGATCGAATGTCTTGTTCTGCTGTTGCCACGCTCGGAGGTCGAGATACGCCGAGCCGCGATTGAGGCCCGGTTTTCCATGGATACCGGCCTCGTCAATCGTCACCAGCCGTTCCGGATGGGCAAACGGCAGCGGCCTGAGCAGAACCTGATCGACCACCGTGAACATGGCGGTCGCCGCTCCAACACCGAGCGCGAGCGTTGCGATTACGGTGATAGAAAATCTAGGGGTTCTCCGCAGCTGACGCAGAGCGCTGGTTAAGTCCTGCTGAAGCGAATCGAGCCAAACCCATCCCCACATGCGGCGCACTGCATCTTTCACTAGCGCTGCTTTCCAAATTCCCTTTCCGCCTCGAGACGCGCCATCTCTGGGTCGGCGCCCCGATCGCGCTTGTCGGCGGCCGCCAGAGCGAGATGCGCCTCGATCTCGGCGGCGAGGTCCGATTTAGCGCTCTCCGGTCGAAATATGCGGTTCCACAAACGCATGGAGATCCTCAACCTTCCGGTGTCGCAGTGTAGACACTCTACATCTTAAGCAGGTAGAACGTCTACAGGCATGTGTGGCCGTAGGATTTCCGTCACTTCCCTGCGTAGCTAACTCTCCATACGGAGTTTGATCCGTCGTCGCTTACCAGCAGCGATCCATCGGGAGCCCCGTCACGCCGACCGGACGTCCCCACACCTTGCCATCCGGCAGCACAAAGCCAGTGAGGAAGTCTTCATACTCGCCGCTGGCGTGGCCGCTCTGATGCAGCGGCACTCGGATCACTTCATAGCCCACGCGCACCGATTTGTTCCAGGAGCCGTGCTCGGACGCGAAGATGTCTCCCTTGTACCCGGCAGGAAACTGCTGACCTTGATAAAAAGTAAATTCCAGCGACGCTTGGTGCGGCTGCAACAGCACATCCGGCACGATGACTTTGTCTTTCAGCTCCGGGTGCTTGCCCTGATGCCGCGGATCCTGATGAGCGCCCATGTACCACCACGGCCAGCCGTAGAACCCTCCTTCTTGCACGTGCGTGATGTAGTCCGGGACGAGGTTGTCCCCCAGGGCATCGCGCTCATTCACTGAGCACCACAACTCGCCGGTACATCAGCTATAGCGAGCGCGGAGGCAGCAGCTGCATCCATCGCCGCCAAGCGTCTGGGACGCCCGGAGGAGCTCGGCGCGATGTGCGCTTTCCTCTGCAGCATCCACGCCGGCTATGTTTCGGGACAGAACATCCATCTCGACGGAGGAGGATGCTCCAGGCTGGGTGTAGTCTTCCCGGCAAAGCCGGGGGCTTTATGGTGTGAACCGCTCAAAGCGGTAGGAGGGGTCGCTGAGGCGCCCCCTTGAGGTTGGCGCCACCTGAAGGTGGCGTTTTTCAGCGCCAGAGTATTCATACTGTTCGAGCCTCTGATCCTCTTCTCTTGGTTGCGAATGTAGGCGCGGATCGCCTCCTCGTCCCGCCCGACCGTGTTGACGAAGAAACCTCGGGCCCAAAAGTGCTGTCCGACGAAATTGCGTTTGCGCTCTCCATAAACCCGAGCCATGTGGATCGCGCTCTTGCCCTTGATGTACCCGACGACCTGCGACACCGCATGTTTCGGCGGGATCGACAGCAGCATGTGCACGTGATCGGGCATCAAGTGCCCTTCTTCGACCTTCAACTCCTTCTGGAGCGCAAGCCGGCGGAAAACCTCGCCCAGATGACGCCGTAGCTCCTGATACAACGTCCTGCGCCGACATTTCGGAATGAAAACCACATGATATTTGCAGTCCCATGTGGTGTGGCTTAGGCTCTCGTACTCGTCCATCGGTGGAGTTCCTTTCGTGTGAGTGGCTGCTCGACGTTGCGAACTCCGCTGATGGGACCGCCCTAAACGTCAAACTGCTGACCGCCACCCGGCAAAGCCGGGGGTCTCCGCTTACGCTCGCTCGAAATCCTATCCAGAAGGGCGCGC